>CANLQE010000001.1 GCA_947493215.1 uncultured Sphingomonadaceae bacterium
TCATCGTGCGGAGCACCTATCACAATGGTGTCGCCTGAGAATGCTATACTCTGACCGAACGCATCGCCCTCCGCGCCGTCTGTGGTCAAGAGTTTGGCCTGCTGACTCCAGGTGATCCCAGTGCGAGTGAACACATAGGCAGCACCCGCACCATTCCCGTTCTCGTCATGGCCAATTGCGCCGACTACAGCCGTCTCTTCGGATAGTGCTACATTGCCTCCAAACGTATCATTGGCTTCACCATCAGCAGCAATGAGTTTCGCCTGTTGTCGCCAGATGGTTCCAGACCGTACAAAAACATAGGCTGAACCAGCATCAAATCCCACGGTTTCATCATCAGATCTATAAGATCCAACTATTGCAATATCGCCCGAAGTCGCGACGCTGAAACCGAAATAATCTTCCGACGCCCCATCATGGGCGAGCAGCTTTTGCTCATATAGCGGCTGCGCAGCATGTGCCGGGCTCTCAGACAAAAGAAGTAACATCGTCAAGAAAACCGCGCTGCAGATCGCAATCATATGGGGAGAAATATCATCGTTATCTCATTCTCAGCAATTGTGTTTAAATGGAAATACGTTCTCTCGAAACGAACTTGTGGAATTTAATTTCGGTCAACCGAAGCCAAAATGCGTTAATTAGTATGAGGTTACACCATGTGAACTTCGGAAACGCTGTGGTTATGTTGTTCGATAAAGATCATTTTTTCTTCGACGAACAACATAATTAGCGAGCCAATTGCTCAGTCCAGTTATATGATTTCCTAGCGTCTGTTTTTGCGCCCATAGCGGACATTAAGTTTCATGACCGGTGTTCAATAGCAGCATCCCCTCGCCAGCGGGATTGGCGAGGGGATGCAGGGGCATTTTGGCGAGGAAAGTGTTATTCGTTGGTTACGGGGTCTCGATTCCTCTTCGCTTTCATGCGACCAGAATCGTTATGGGAATATTGCTAGGGCCATGGACAAAATTGTCAGTGAGGCCAAAACAGAACCTGCTAATGCGGTTGGGTTGAATCTTGTCATTTCGTATCTCCAATCTTAGATTTCATTCTGGGCGGTGGGTCATCCCTTCGTCCTGATCTCTAAATACGCCGATCCGTATCGAGGGGCTAACACTGGTCTTGCAAACCTGCTATGCAAAAACGCATAACCCAGATATCAACAGGAGAATTCGCCATGCTGAACTGGAACGACTTACGATACTTTCTTGCCGTCGCTCGAACGGGCAGCACACTTGCTGCTTCAAAACGACTCAAGGTAAGCCAGTCGACAATATCCCGCAGGGTTACGGCGCTCGAGGACATGACCGGAGTAAAGCTGTTTATCCGCAAGCCATCAGGATACAGCCTAACGCCGCGGGGGAAATCCATGCTCCCTGCGGCTCAATCGGTGGAGGCAGCTATTCTGTCATTTTCTGACAGCATTGCTGCTGAGGCTCGCCGTCTTGCTGGCACGGTACGACTGACGACTGTGGAATCCGCAGCCAACGCATGGATCATACCCGCACTGGGGCTGCTCCGCGCCCGTTATCCTGACCTGCGGGTGGAGCTAATGACGTCAGACAAAAATCTGGACCTTTCACGCGGCGAAGCTGATGTAGCCATCCGATTTGGACAGAAGCCGACAGAGGAAACACTGATCGTTCGCCATCTTCTCGATATGCAGGAAAGCTTCTATGCCAACCAGGAACTGGTTGCGAAATTGGGCATGCCAGAAAATCTTGCTGAGGTTTCCCGTTATCCGCTGGTAATGTCGGTGGATCGCGAAGGGAGTGTCAACCGATGGGTGGCAGAGCACTTGCCGGACGCTGAAATCGCACATCGCGCCAACACGCTTTCGAGCATCATCGCAAGTCTACGATCCGGGATCGGAGCCTCGGTTCTACCCTGCATGATGGGAGATGACACGCGCGGCCTCGTAAGGTTGGTGCCCCCGATAGCGGAGCTTACAACGCCTGGCTGGATGGTCACAACCGACGCGGCCCGTCGACAGCCCCATATTCGGGCAGTTATCGATTTTGTGGTCGAGCAGCTCCAATTGTGGCTCGCCCGTCACCCCCCTCATCTATCGGTGGTGAGGGCGGCATAAGTGTGAGCAATGATTATGCGCAGAGAGCTAGTAACTCATGGCCAGTGAATGACCGCTAAATCCCGAAAGCATGCATAATTGGGCTAGACTGATTACGAGTCGAGTTCCCGTTAGATTGTTGGTTTTAAACCAACGACTGAAGGGATAAGAAGATGGGATATTATGTAGGATTGGATGTGGCGCGGCGTTCTGTTGCGCTGTGCGTTATATATGATGGAGAGATTGTTCTGGAGCGGGCACTAGCCTGTGAAGTCGATGAGATTGCGGATTACCTTCACAGCTTTGGCAAACCGATAGAGCAGATCGGCTTTGAAGCAGGCACGATGAGCCAGACGTTGTTCCATGGTCTCACGGTAGCAGGTTATGGCGTGGTGTTTATGGAGGCCCGGCATGTCAGTGCTGCTTTGTCCGCCATGCGTAACAAAACGGACCGGAACGATGCACGCGGCATAGCTCAAGTTGTTCGCTCCGGTTGGTTTCGAGAGGTACATATGAAGAGCCCAGAAAGCCACGATATCCGTACGCTTCTGACGAGCCGCAAGGCATTGGTCAAGCATTGCATTGATCTGGAGAATGAGATACGCGGGCTGCTCAAGGTGTTTGGTATCCGCTTACCATCTGCTCTAAATCATCATCGTTTTGCTGAGATGGTGAGGCCAATCATTGAGGCTGATGAAGCATTGGCCTTTGCATTATTGCCGATGCTAGAGGCGCAACAGGCTCTGCTTGCCGGCTATCAGGAGATCGACCGGTGCGTTAAGCTGGTTGCTGGAAGCGATCCGGTCTGCATGCTGATGATGACGGCTCCTGGCGTTGGTGCAGTAACAGCATTACACTTCAAGGCGGCGATTGATGATCCGACGCGGTTTACATCATCGCGGCTTGTGGGCGCGCACTTTGGCCTGACACCAAGACGTTTCCAGTCAGGTGAGAGTGATAATCAGGGGCGCATATCTAAAGCCGGTGACGCTGATGTCAGGTCTGCACTTTACTCAGCGGCACATTCCTTGCTCACACGCACGCGCATCATGTCCCCGCTCAAATCATGGGGACTGCGCTTTATCAAAACAAAGGGCCGCAGGCGCGCTACAGTTGCTGTCGCCCGCGAGCTTGCCATCATCCTGAACCGGATGTGGATCGACGGAACCCAGTTCCAATGGAATGATCAGGAGGCAATAGCATGACAAAAACCTGATCAAACCAAAGGAAGAAGCGTCCTCATCTGGACGTTGGTATGGGGATGATGCCGTTTTTGTCCGATGCACCAATAAAAGCGCGCCCGAAAGCAAGGCACTCTCCTAACCGATCTTATACATGCATGCAGCTATCATCATAGACTGCGGAGAGAAGCGTGACCCAGATGAATGACAAACAAACCAGGGAACTTGACAGATGCCAATTAGAGAAGCGGACATTAGTATTATTCAAATCCCTGTGTCTCTTGGCTAATCGATAGAGATAGAAAAATGCAGAATATTGTAAGTTCATCTCGGTAACCTACTATTGGGCTATGCGGCTTTTTTGTCTGCGTCACCATCAAGCCAAGTTGCAAGTAGGTCTCTTAAAGATTCTATTGAAAAAGGCTTGGCGAGATGAGCTTGCATGCCCACTGAGAGACAGTCTTTGATATCTTGAGCATATGCATTTGCGGTCAATGCAATGATCGGCAATTCCGTAGCCGAGATACCATTGTTTCGGATAATTTCAGTAGCGTTGAGGCCATCGATATATGGCATTTGAATATCCATCAGAACTAAATCAAATGGCTCACCATTCTGTTTAGCCTGTCCTATGATTGCGATTGCATCTACTCCGTTATCAGCGATAACAAAATCAAATTCCAAGTTTGTCAACATATCAGAAAGAAGCATTTGATTCACATCATGGTCTTCTGCCATTAGAATTTTTGCTCTTTTTTTACGAACAGCAGACGATTTCGGCGCTTTATTCGATTGTTTATCCTGATTGGCCGAGCTCCCGTCACTATCTCCAATAGAAATGTCTACTGGAATTTTGACTGTAAACTGGGTACCTTTGAAAACTTGGCTGTCCATCGACATTTCACCGCCCATTAGATGAACCAGTTGATTGCTGATCGACAAACCAAGCCCGGTACCGCCATATTTTCGCGCTGTAGAATCATCCGCTTGTTGGAACGGCTCAAATACCGCAGCTTGCCGATCAGGCGCGATACCGATGCCCGTGTCAGAGATCAAAATCGATACTTCCGCGAGCCTATGGGTTTCAATCGGCATATATCTAACCGCGAGACGCACATGTCCTTTATCAGTAAACTTCACAGCATTTGCTAGCAGGTTCAGCAATATCTGACGCAACCTCAGAGCATCGCCTTTAATCATTTCCGGAAGTAAAGAATCGACTTCCATGATCAATTCAAGCCCCTTCGTTTCTGCGGATGGCGAGACCATTTTCATGCAGTTTTGCAAAACATGGCGCAGATTTAGTGGTTCGATGCTTAATTCCATCAATCCAGCATCAACCTTCGATATATCTAGAATATCGTTCAGTAAGTTCATCATCACTGAACCAGATTCAGATATCATTTGCACATATCGTTGCTGTTTATCGTCTAGTTTTCCGTTGTCGAGCAGTTGAGTAAAACCGATAACACCGTTCATTGGGGTACGAATTTCATGACTCATATTAGCAAGAAATTTTGACTTGGCTTGGGTGGCTGACTCAGCGCGAGCTAGCGCATGGCTCACTTCTCGTTCCTTTTGCACTAACTCTTCCGTTTTGATTCTCACTTCGTTGCGAACATATGTTTCACGACGTGCATAAAAGAGCATCATAATCAGAAATGCGCTGGATACCATTGCACCGCCAACCAATATTAAAAAAGGTTCTCGAGAACTTACGCTTGCTTCAAACTCTGGAGTACTTTTCCAAACCACTGTCCAATTTTGGCCCATTATAGAAAAGTCTCGGGTGATCGAATAGAGCGACTTTTGTGCTATTGTGTCTTCTCCATCGCTCGCGAATATTAAATTGGATGGACCCGGAGTATTTCCGTCGTAGACTTCTATGTTGAGACTTGTGCCTTGGGTGTTTGTCAAGCCGTCCATAAGACGCGAAGCAATAAACGGCGCATATACCCACCCGCGAAAAGCTTCACGACGTTGCTGCTGGTTCGCCAAAGGGTGGCCTTGCTTGTACATCGGTCGCAACAGCAAGAACCCAGCGCTTCTAGTCTCGTCTTGCACGAGAAATATACGTTTTGTGATTGTCGCTTTTCCAGTGTCCTTTGCACGATAGGCTGCTTCTCGGCGATTGGCCTCGAATCCGATATCTAGCCCTACAGCTTCCCTATTTGTTTCTATCGGCTCGATATATGTAATTGACAAAACCTCGGAGAATTCAGTGACAGGATGAATCTCGATTTTTCCAACACCTCTTTCGCGGGCAGATTGCAAATAACTTTCAATATTTGTGCGCTGAAAAGGCTGAATGAAGCCTATACCGTTAATTCCAGGAAGCGTTTTCTCAATATTTAGAACACTTACATAGGCTTTCCATTCGGCGAGCGAAACAGACTGGGAAGCTTCAAATAATGCTGCCCCACCATCCAGGCTTTGTCGATAAGAGTCTAATCGGCTCCTCATCGCATGCCCGTTATCTGCAGTTAGAGCATCGAACGCAGCCAAATTGCGCTCGTAAGTCGTAACAGTCGCCATTTTCCATGCCCATGTTGTGATTGCGAGCAATAGAATAAGACCGAACAACCCAACCAATCCGATCGTAAAACTTACATGATCTGCTCTTAGCTGTTTCCAAAAGTTTAGATTGAGGGGTAAGATATTCATATCGACTGGCCAGTTTGCGGCGAATGGCTATCAATACTTTGAACCATAGCAGTTATACGTGCGACCAAGCTTTCTGGATGGAATGGCTTGGTCATGTAATCGGTTGCACCTGCATCGTATGCCTTAACCATGTGGTTTCGACCCGTCTGCGCAGTCAACATAATCACATGGATTGAGGCTGTGATAGCATGGTTCTTTAGCTGGGTTAAAATCTCAATTCCCTTTAGCCCGGGCATCAGATTGTCTAGGATTACAATGTCCGGTTCTTCGAGACGGATAATTTCCAAGGCTTGCATCCCACTATCTACAACAGCAACTATGTGACCACTTTCTTGTAGTTTGTGGAATACCACTTCCACAATTAATGCGTCATCGTCAGCTATTAGTATTTGTGCCATCGAATATTTCCTTTTCTGGCCGCGTAACTGGAAGATCGCAAAACCAACATCAGCTGTGAAATTTAAGTTTCGAAACAAAAACTTGTTGAGATTGTTACGGTAATTGTGCGCTAGACTTAAAGCTGAAGCCATTTCAATCACGGTTGATCAGAAAAATACCGCAGATTTGCCAAGCTTTTTTGCTCCAACTATTTTGTGACACTAAATCTCAGAAAATGAAGCACTTAAGAAATTTCGCAAGCGGTCGTTAATTAATGAGAACAGACCACTCGGCAAGAAGTTGGTTAAACGAGAAGCTTTAGGACCAACCTTTGGGAGCAACAAAAAATGTACATCGAACCGACCAAGGAAGCATTGGATGGAGTTGCTGAAAATCCTGCGGAATTGTCACCTAAAGGCTATTTGTTGTTAGTTGAGGATCACGATATCAATCAAATTCTTATCAAAGCGATGACAGAGCAGTTAGGTTATCGAACAGAACTGGCGACCGACGGGGCAGAAGCTGTTGCCTGGATTGATTCTGCGAGGTCGAAAAACAGCCGAATTGATCTGGTTTTGATGGATCTCCAAATGCCGATTATGGATGGATTGGAGGCGACGCGCATGATCCGCGCCAGCGGCTTATCGAAACATTGCTTGCCTATTGTCGCCATTACAGCAAATGCTGATCAAGGTGATATTGATAGATGCCTAGCTGCAGGAATGCAGGATCATATCGCAAAGCCCGTGATGATGGAAGAATTGCAAACTGTTCTTGAAGAGAGAATACCGCGCGATGCACGTAAGCCCAGCAAATTACCGCATACTGACAGAGATCTTCAATTCTCTGACGCTCTAAATGACCGATACGCCAACCGGCGAGATCAAGCGTTTCGAAGCCTGTTGAATCTTATTCAGGTTGGGACTTTTCTTGATCATGAATTGAACGAAGTTTCTGACCATTTGCACAAGCTGGCTGGCACAGCCGCCATGTTCGGCGAACCGGAACTCGGCTTGCAGGCGAAGACGCTTGAGGATGGCATCCGGGATTGGAAACGTTCGGACCGGTCTGAAAAAATTCGACAATCTGCGAATGCTTTAATGACAATCGCTCAGACATCGAAATCCAACTGATGGCTCGGATAATATACGCCGAAGATGATGACATCATGGGTGAAATTGTTCGCAATACGTTGGGAAGCGCAGGCCACGTCGTCGGTATAGTGGAAAATGGTAAAGCTGCATTGCAAGCAATAAGTATAAAATTACCGGAACTTGTGATACTAGATTGCTCTATCCCCGAGTTGTCGGGGATTGAGGTGCTAAGGGCGATCCGCCTCAGTCGTGATTTTTACAACACCCCCGTATTGATGCTAACAGGGCGTAACAGCCAGAGGGATGTTAGTCTGGCGGCCTATGCTGGTGCGGATGGATACATTACAAAGCCTTTCGACCCCGAATACCTTATTTTCCTCGCCGAATCCTTGATTAGAGAGGGGCGTTCTGGAGGAAACATGAGTCACTGACGCTCTGGATCAGTTCGCCATGAAGTTACTCGATTTGCTGATGGAAAAATAAAACTACAGCGAACATTTGTTGGACCGCTAAACAGGCGAACTTCATTTTTCATACTAAATGTTATCAGAGACGACATGGAAACAACCACAAATTTAGCTGCAAACATGGGAAGTCAAGCAATGAGCCTAGTTACAAAATTGGACGACGAGATCGGCAGGCTTTCAGCCCTAAATCGATACAATATTCTCGATACAGGGCACGAAGAACGATTTGATCGCATAACCAAAGTTGTGGAAATGGCACTCAGTTGTCCGATAACAGCAATTTCACTTGTTGATACTGAACGGCAATGGTTCAAATCCAAGATAGGTCTCGATGTAGATGGAACAGCGAGAAACGTAGCTTTTTGTACTTATACCATTCAAGACACTGTGCCATTGATCATCGAAGATGCTATGCAAGACCATCGCTTTATTGAAAATCCGCTCGTTACAGGCAAACCTAACATAAGAAGTTATTTAGGTGTTCCGCTTCGGTCGCCAGATGGATTCAATATTGGAACACTGTGCGCAATTGACACCGTGCCGAGAAAATTTGATGATAAATCCATCGAACTATTAGCTAACTTGGCTGAACTTGTAGTCTATGAACTGGAACTTCGAAAAAATCCGATAAAGATTCATTGACCGGCGCGCTGTCATGTAGCGCCTTCGCAATTGAACCAAAGAGCCTTTTCCTGCGATCCAAGAAGCAGTGGGATACGTTCCGAGATACTGGGTAACCCAAACACCGCAATTGTTCTTGTGCGTCTGACGCAATCCTTAGCAGAAAGGACGAGTATCTGTTCTAATGCATCGAGTGCCATTGCAACCAGCCGGTCGTCAGACACAAAACTCACGGCTTTCTTCTGAGCGCCCAGATGAATGAAGATATGCTGGCTAAGATCGCCGCGAGTGCAATGAGAATTGAGCTGTCCAAAACAACCACAAGAAACCTACCTTTCGAATCAGGGAGGTGATATTGTTCACTTTATGTTCTACGTAGGAAAGCGTTTTCTATTGCCGCTATAACTCACGCTGTAAGAACGCCTCCATAGAAGTTGAACAACGGGGCATCACATTAAGCTTTCGATCGCCAGTGAGCTCCTCATAGCATTTTGAACGTATGTAGTTGTGGCATTGAGCTCCGGGATAAAAATAATGGTCCTCAGCATCATTAGCCACCCGACACATGCAATGTTCAGTGCAATTATCGATCTCGCAAACAGTGAAAGCGAGATACAAAATGAACAATTATTTCTTCTCCGTGCCGATCTTCGGTTCACGTCATCATGACGAGTATATTATTTTCGCGGTGAACCTGCACGATGCACAAATCCTGCTAACCTTTTTCGCCACCGAAGAGCTTGATCACTCCGGCTGGTTAGGTGACGATTGGAAGAAGTTCAACTTCAACGGTTCGATGGCTGAGTTACAAAAAGCAAAGGAGCAGGACAAAGCTGGCTTGGGAATTTATGTCTCTGGGGAAGGTTGGAAAATTGTTTCTTTGGATGAGATGAGAGCCAGTAGATATTTGGATTGAATGCCGGTGGATGCTTTTGATATTGCTACATCGGCTACCTGGATGGGTTCGGTGTTCCAAATATCGTTTACTTAGGCTGCACCCGGGTCGTGAGGCGCCGGAATATCTAAGGTCCTTCAATATTGCACCTGCAACTTGGTCTCGAACGCTCCAATCTCTCTATCTCGCAAAGACGGCTGGTTATAGGAATTCTAACTGCATGCCCTGGAGGTGCGTGGTTGTTTTATTCGATGTCAGCATGCGAAACACTGACAGGATAAGCGCAATGAGGACGTGGGCCAGATGTATGCTTTCAGAAATACCCCTAAAAGTGTCAACCCAGAGTAAACTTTCCGCAACACGCGAAGCATTTTATCCCAGAAAATTGTACTTTCTCGTTTTGCTGAGAGTTGCACCTGATCTTACCTCAAATATACAATTCAACCGGTCTTACCAGAGATATGACCCCATAGTTCTCGTGCATTCTGCTGGAACACTCGATTGTTAAACAGTCGCTGATCACCGAGCTCCTTTCCCTCTTTATGTACGTTCTTAAATGCATAACTCACGCCATGATGTACTGATCCAAAGGGCCTAACAAAGTTGGACTGTCTTTTCTCCGGACCCCATCCTTTAGGCGGTCGTTTGAATTTCGCACCGATTACGCGGAGCGATGCTTCTTTTAAGATACGTAGACCATAGACCCGCTGAGCTTCATAAAGTCCTTTCCTCAATTCAACCCTCTTCAACGCATTGCGGCTATTGCCGTGGAGAGTATCAGGAATTTTAAGCGCTGGGATTTCGATTGAGCCGTGAATATGTGGTTCAACTTGCATGGTGCCGGAGCGATCCCATTCTTCAATGACAAAGTAGAAACTCATGGGACGACCGAAATGCTTGCGGCACTGACGACCAAACTCTCTGCTTACCATCTCGCCCAAACTCTGATCGCCGCGTTGATCTTGAAATCGCTTAAGCAGGCTGGCGTTGAGGTGATGGTTGAATGAGATAAACCTTGGCTGCACAATCGTGGTTTGATCGAGAGCCATAGCCATGCAACCAACTTGAGCCTTCATCCATGGGGTCAAGTCTTTCCAACGCGGTATCAGCTTCACGTCACCAAAGGGGTCTAAAGGAAACTCTTTGCCTCCATACACTCCCCACCCATCCTTACTCCTAATACTCTTATAAACACTATCTTGTACCAGCTTATCCTGTCCCCCCGTTTCCATACGTACTGTATCGCTTAAAACCCTGGAGACTTTACCGGGTGATCTGTAGAAGTTTCTCTTCACCGCATCCCTTATCCTATTTAGGATAGAGCCCTCTGTGTCATGCCGACGACTGGTTATAATTATGCTATCTGTTGAGTTCACTTATTGCCAAAACCCTGTGTTTATGGATATCGCTTTCAACGACTTCGATAAATAGTTCAAATTCCAAATTTGCATCGATGCTTGCTTAGTTAGATTAATTCTTGATGACAGTTGAAAAATCTACACCTTTAAACTGTACTGCTTCAATCATAGTCCGAAGTCTCTCAACTGTGCCTTGCGGTATGATACCATAACGCCCCGTCATCGAATTGTTGGAATGCCCCATTACAATCTGACCAAATTCAATATCTAAATAGCCGGCAATCCGCATTTCATCGGCCAAGAGGTGTCGAAACGAATGAGATCCAAACCCATCACGTGCACCCTTTTTCTTCACGCCGATCTTTTCGAGATACTCTCTCCAAAACCTCGAGGGTGTTTGACCTAACTCAGGTCTCTTGCCGGCAGTTAGTTCTGGAAATAGCCGTTCATTCCCATCTCGCTTTGATCTCTGCGCTTGTTTGCGCCAATAATCGTCAAAACCAGCCGCTATCAGGTTAGAATTAAACACTACAAATCTTTTGGATGTTTCACTCTTCAAACTTTGCCCTTTAGCTATATCGTGTCGAAGATAACCAACGAGGCACCCCTCCCTTTCCTCAATTTCATCCACATGCAGCTGTGCAATCTCAGTGATACGAGAGCCAGTAAACATACAAAGCAAAGGAATCCAAAAACGCCAATCATTGGCACGTAGGTCACCGAAGAGATGTTCTTTGCCATCTTTAAGAAACCCAGAGTACAAAGGTGATCGTAAGATTTGATTTAGCTGGCTTACGGTGAATGGAGGGCGCTGTTTCGCGGCCTTGTCCGGCTTATAATTCATTCCGTTCCAAATGTTGGAAACGCATATACCGCGTTTCACCAACCATCTAAAAAAACCGGATAACTGTGAGACGTATTTTCCCTTAGACGACTGGCTAAGCAATCTTAAGCTATCCCTTTCAGCAATTTTTATACACTCCGCAACGGAAGCGCTGGCAAGTCTTTTTGTTTTCATTCTGGAAGCTGGAAAGGCATCTAGAACCTCTCGGAATGAAGAAGAATGTTTTTTTGTTAGCGAGCTCACCTTATAATCATCGCCAACCCACTCGATGAACAAATCTATAATCATGCCATATTGCTCAACATTGGCTGGTTTACGATTCTCCTCAAGAATTAACTCCGAGAGATATTTAACCTTAAAATTGGATAAGCGCTCTCCCTCTTTCGCTCTATTATTACGGTGTTGATTAACAAGCTGAACAAATTGAGATGTCGGCGCAGCCTCGTTATCACCTTCCAGCCTCTTAATGGTTACATTAAATGTCTCGATAATTGCCGTCATGATAGAAGGAAGCAGGTGCGCTATCTCGCCTCCGAATTTAAAACCCTGCTTGTCAATAAATGCTTCTAACAAAACGGTAGCTCTGTCATAATCTTCGGCAATTGACCGCCGTTTCCATTCAGATTGCTGGAACTTGAGCTTTCCTAACCAACCTTCTAGCTGATCGACACCTTGTGACGCATATAGCTTTGATCTCTGGTGCAGTTCCCCTAGAAATTTATCATAGTAAGTTTCAACAATTTTCTCATTGATATCCGCAGGAGCGACTGCTTCATCTCCAGCCGAAAGATTGTCAAATCGCTCCTTCTGCGCTGATATGAATTTCATGGCCCTTTGTTCGGCAAGCCTTCGATCACTCGTTCCCATGGATTTTGTTATTTCAATTTTCCCAAGAGCATCTTGAATGTCCGTTGGAACAGAAAGCCTGACATACAGGTTTGGAGAACCAGGTCGCGGGTGAAGGTATTTAGTCAAAGCCATAATGCGCGCTGTAGACTACTTCACATCAATTCTGTAGCATTTTCTGTAGCAATTTTTTGGTGGTGACTTCCTATAAGCATCTGATTTATATAATTCATTAGGCTTCTCAAGGAAAAAATAGTACCTATTTTCTATTCGTCGAGAATCCTCTCGTCCCGACCAATTTTTTCAAAGACCTAGCGCTGTTTTGCGTTACTTTTTGGTTGACCCAACCAGTTTTTCACTCGCCTTATTCTTCTCGAGCTCGGCCGGATCAAACCAGACCGGCTTTAGTTTCTTGTCCACAAATAACTGCATCTGATCGGTATAATGCGGGCTGCCTGGCCGCGTTGTCGCCGAGCCAAAAGGCTGGATGGACCGCGATTTCACCGCTCCCGCCTTATCCCATTCGACAAACATGATGAAGCTATCACCGTGACGCACCGACAGGCGGCCGTCATCATCAATATCCCATAAAGTGGACGCACGAATCGTATCGTTTCCGCCATCGATGGGGAGATCAACATCGCCCTGGCGGAGGCGCAGTACGTCCAGCATGGGCGGATCAATCTTGCCGAAATATTCCATCAGATGGTCAACGGTCTCCTGCAATATCTCACGCGGGTCAGGCACCTCGCCACGCTGATAATGCGCCTTGTTTGCAGGACGCAGCATCTTGAGTGCCAATGCGTCGGCAGGCCCCTTGCCATCAAGATCCCAGTCCCATTTGGCGAGCAATGCTTGTGCCTTGGCAAGTTGCGGATCGTCTTTCAGGTCCAGCGCGGCAACCTTGTCGAGCCAGTCTTTGGCATAACCGGCCTGGACATAGGCCGTGTCATATTTGATCCGGCGGATTTCCTCTTCGCCAATCTTGCCATTGGCTTCCAGCAACTCAATCGACCGGCGCGACCGGTTGGTCTGGTCGTCCTCTATCCCCATCAGCGGGGAAAAAGTTTCCGGGTTCAATTCATCGCCGGGCCCGGCCGCGACATAGGGTGTGTTGTTTGCGTTCATCACATAGCCCGAGGCCGGGTTAATAAGCGCCGGAACCCGCGTAAACGGCAGGGTGTTCTGCCACACGGCTTTGGAATTGTCGCCGGGCAATACGGTCCGCCAGTCAAAGCCGGGTGCACGGTCCGGGAACATGGCGTTATAGAACATTCCGATATTACCCTTGGCATCGGCATAGATGAAATTGGTCGCAGGAACGCCCTGCCCTGCCATCGCTGCCTGCCACTCGTCAAAATCCTGCGCCTTGTTGATCCGGTAATATTGGGTCAGCATGTCGAGCTGGTCCATGCCTGCATAGCGCAGTGCATAGGCACCGTTGCCGTTCATGATCACCGGACCATGGACAGACCGGTAGATCATCTGCGGATAGGGAAGCACAAACGGGCCATATTTAATTTTCAGCCACACGCGCTTTTTCTCCAGCGGCAACCATTCGTCATCAAACTTGTAGGCGTTGCCCTTTTCGTTCAGCGTGAGCTTGTAGATATCGATGAGATCAGGCCGGTTGACCGTATTGGTCCAACCCAGATTTTTGTTGTGCCCGAGAAACGGGAAAGGTGAGCCGGGGAAATTGGCGCCAGCAAAATCCCAGCCCTCCTCACTATGGACAACCAGTTCATACCAAGCGACATTCCCGCGCAATGGCTGGTGCGAATTGGATATCAGGCGGGTTTTGTCATCACTGGAACGCGCGGGCGTAATGGCATAAGCATTAGAGCCGTTATCATCAGGATCGGGGCCGACCGGCGTGATAATCTTGTCCTCACTCAACGGATGCACGGTGCGATTTTCGATGGGCACGGCCAGGCTGGGACCACCTTCTTGGCGCAACGGTTTATTCTGGGTCAGCGCCTGTATCG
This sequence comes from uncultured Sphingomonadaceae bacterium, assembly GCA_947493215.1. GTDB lineage: Bacteria > Pseudomonadota > Alphaproteobacteria > Sphingomonadales > Sphingomonadaceae > Parasphingorhabdus. The sequence goes on from CANLQE010000001.1 coordinate 14,402, forward strand.
GCCCATTGAGCCCAAAGAAAAACGGTGAGCGCAGGGCAAAACCAGCAGCAATATCACGACCATTGACCGGAAACAGCTTGGAAAGACTGACTTCATCCGGATTTTCCTCAGCATAAGCATTGAGGCCGGAAGCATAGCCATCCAACACCGCTCGCACATCTTCTGGCAAGTCGTCATATTTGCGTTTCACCGTGCCATTGACATCGAGCAGCGCCGCGACATAATCAATCGGAGCGCCATCGGCACCGTTGAGCGTCGCGAGCCGTCCACGGGTCATCGCTGTCACTTCCTGCAGAGTCGCAAAATCATCCTCGGCATGGGCATAAGCCACACCATAAGCGACATCGGCATCGGTCTTGCCGAAAATATGCGGCACACCAAAATTATCGCGCACTATCCGGGCTTTATATTCTTTTTCGGACGGCGGTGACACGGACGAGATGCTCATCGGTTCCCAAACGGCCAGCCCGATGGCAACCAGCAAAATCAGGATCATCAATCCTATTCCTACTCGCTTGATCACCTTCATTTCATTTCCTTTTTCTATGGCAATTGACCTTGCCCTTTCGTTTGCTCTTGCGCAAAGTTACGACATTGGTCAACCGGGTAGCCTCCCGATCATCAAAGTCACAAAGGATCGTTCATGCCGAAACTGAAAATTTCTCGCCTTGCCCTGTTCTCCGCGCTGTCCGCGCTCACATTTGCTGCCCCGACAAAGGCGCAATCCGTTATCGGATCCGGCGTTCCGGCCAGCACGGTTTCGAACAGCACAGAACGTCCGATTGCCTTTGCCGAACAAGCGCCTGCCACTGCCGGTCTGGTGATTCTAATGCAAAGCGCTGCGCTGCCCGATATTCTAGCGCTTTCTCCCGCCGAACGCAGCGCCGTGGAAGCGGCTATTGCTTCTGCCAACTTCAAGGGAAAGACAGGCAGCAACCTGGAACTGCGCGGGATTGGCAGCCGACCGCTCATCATGCTCGCCGGTGCGTCCCAACCAGATAAAGCGGGGCCGGATGACGAAGGACCAGACTGGAAATCAGCCGCTGGTAGCGCCGTGCAAAAGCTGATGACGCAAGATACGGAGCTAGCGTTAGTTGGTCCTCCTGATGCCGCCGGCATGGCAGAAGCCGCACTCGGCCTGGATCTCGGTCAGTATCGTTTTGATCGCTATCAGACGGATGTTGAAACGGCACCTGCCAGTCAAAAGGTAACAATATCTGGCCCGCAGGCATCTGCGGCTCAAGCGCTCTGGAACAGTCGCCACAAACATCTTGCAGACAGTGTAAAACTGACTCGCGATCTGCAGAGCGAACCGGCCAATACGCTCTATCCACAGAGTTTTGTTGATCGAGTAAGCGCTGCGTTTAAAGGCGTCCCGAATATCCGCATCGAAATTCTCAACGAAGCCGAGATGCGCAAAATGAACATGGGCGCGATTGTCGGTGTCGGCCAAGGCAGTCCGCGCGGATCGCGGATGATGGTGGTCCGCTACACAGGCGGAAGCGGTGCGCCGCTCGCTCTGGCTGGCAAGGGCATTACTTTTGATACAGGCGGCATCTCGATCAAGCCCAACAAAGGTATGTGGGCCATGAAGGCCGACATGTCTGGCGCCGCTGCTGTGATGGGTGCAACATTGTCGCTGGCCAAAAGCCGTGCACCGGTCAATATTGTGGCGGTTGCTGCACTGGCCGAGAATATGCCCGGTGCCAATGCGCAGCGTCCCGGTGATGTGGTCCGCACCTATGGCGGCAAGACCATCGAAATTCTCAGCACGGATGCAGAGGGCCGGCTGGTGCTCGCCGATGCGGTGCAATATGTGGCGGATCGCTACAAGCCATTTGCGCTGGTGGATATCGCAACATTGACCGGATCGGTCGGACGGGCTCTGGGTGATCAATATGGCGGACTATTTGCGCGGGAGGACGAAATTGCCAATCGCTTGCTGAAAGCCGCCGAGGACAGCGGCGAGCATTTATGGCGGCTACCACTGCATCCCGCCTATGCCAAAGCCGTACGTTCCGACATTGCCGACGTAAAAAATTCGGGCGTCACAGATGCACCGGGCGCAAGTGCAGGGGCCCATTTTATCGGCTATTTTATCGATGAATCAATGCCTTGGGCACATTTGGATATTGCCGGTGTCGACTGGAACAATTCCGCAAAGCCGCTGACGCCCAAAGGAGCCTCTGGCTTTGGCGTACGTTTGCTGGACAGGCTCGCGCGGGACTGGACCGCCGAATAGGCTTTTGTAACAATTATTTGTCCCGCTCCCTTGTGTGATAAAAACATCACTCCATATCTGGTAGGAACCAGGAATGAGGGAACGGGACAATGAATCTCGAGAAATTTACCGACCGCGCTAAAGGTTTTTTGCAATCAGCACAGACCGTGGCGATCAGGATGAACCATCAGCAGATTACCGCTGCGCATTTACTCAAGGCGTTGCTGGAAGATGATCAGGGCATGGCCTCCGGCTTGATCGCAAAAGCCGGCGGTGATGCCAAGCAAGCCCATCTCGAAATCGACACGGCCTTGGACAAAATTCCGGCGGTATCAGGTAGTGGGGCTCAACAAACACCCGGACTCAATAACGATGCCGTGCGCGTGCTGGATCAGGCGGAACAAGTCGCCGAGAAAGCGGGCGACAGCTATGTTACGGTGGAGCGGCTTTTGCTCGCGCTCACCCTGTCCAAGGACACGGCGGCCGGCAAGGCGCTGACCAACGCGGGTGTGACGCCTGATGCTCTAAACAGCGCGATCAACGATTTACGCGGCGGGCGTTCTGCTGACACGGCTTCGGCCGAAGATCGCTATGACGCGATGAAGAAATTTGCCCGCGACCTCACCGAAGCTGCCCGCGAAGGCAAGATGGATCCGGTTATTGGCCGCGACGAGGAAATCCGGCGAACCATCCAGATTTTGGCACGGCGGACCAAGAATAACCCGGTTTTGATCGGTGAACCCGGTGTGGGTAAAACGGCCATTGCCGAAGGGCTAGCGCTGCGCATTGCCAATGGCGATGTACCCGACAGTTTGAAAGACCGTCGCCTGATGTCGCTCGACATGGGCGCGCTCATTGCGGGCGCGAAATATCGCGGTGAGTTTGAAGAACGGCTCAAAGGCGTGCTCGACGAAGTGCGGGGTGCGGATGGCGAGATCATATTGTTTATTGATGAAATGCACACGCTTATCGGCGCTGGTGCGTCGGAAGGCTCGATGGATGCCAGCAACTTGCTGAAACCCGCACTGGCTCGTGGCGAACTGCATTGTATTGGTGCCACCACGCTGGACGAATATCAAAAGCATGTTGAAAAAGACCCTGCTTTGCAGCGCCGGTTCCAACCCGTTGTCATTGGCGAACCGACGGTCGAAGATACCATTTCGATCCTGCGCGGCCTGAAGGAAAAATATGAGCTGCACCATGGTGTGCGTATCACCGATGGTGCGCTGGTGAGTGCGGCGACCCTATCGCACCGCTATATATCCGACCGCTTCCTGCCGGACAAAGCCATCGACTTGATGGACGAAGCGGCGTCGCGGATCCGCATGGAAGTAGAATCCAAGCCGGAGGAAATCGAAACGCTCGACCGGCGGATCATCCAGCTCAAGATCGAGCGCGAAGCCTTGTCCAAGGAAAGCGATGACGCGTCGAAAAGTCGTCTCGAAACTTTAGAAAAGGATTTGTCCGAGCTCGAACAGGAATCGACGGAACTCACCACACGCTGGCAGGGTGAGAAAGACAAGATCAACGCCGAAGCCCATGTGAAGGAAGAACTGGATGCCGCGCGTCTGGAGCTGGAACAGGCCGAGCGTGCTGGTGATCTCGCCAAGGCGGGTGAGCTGAGCTACGGCACCATTCCCAATCTTGAAAAGAAACTGGAAGAGGCCGGCGACGCGACTGAAGGCGCGATGTTGCGCGAGGAAGTCGTCAGTGAAGATATCGCCTCTGTTGTTTCCAAATGGACCGGCATCCCGGTAGATAAAATGCTCGAAGGCGAACGTGAAAAACTGCTCGCCATGGAAGAGTTGATCGGGAAACGGGTTATTGGTCAGAAGGATGCGATTGAGGCGGTGTCCGCCGCTGTTCGCCGGTCACGCGCGGGATTGCAAGACCCCAACCGCCCCCTCGGCAGCTTCCTGTTCCTCGGCCCCACCGGCGTCGGCAAAACCGAACTCACCAAGGCACTGGCTGGTTTCCTATTTGATGATGATCAGGCGATGGTCCGCATCGACATGTCCGAATTTATGGAAAAGCATAGCGTCGCTCGCCTGATCGGCGCGCCTCCCGGCTATGTCGGCTATGAAGAAGGCGGCGTGCTCACCGAAGCAGTGCGCAGACGCCCCTATCAGGTCATCCTGTTTGACGAGGTCGAGAAAGCCCATAGCGATGTGTTCAACGTCCTGTTGCAGGTACTTGATGATGGCCATCTTACCGATGGCCAGGGCCGCAAGGTCGACTTTTCTAACACGTTGATCATCCTGACTTCCAACTTGGGCAGCCAATATATGGCGAACCTTAAAGATGATGAGAAGGTCAAGGATGTCGAACCGCAGGTCATGGAAGTCGTCAGGGCGCATTTCCGGCCCGAATTTCTCAACCGGCTGGACGAGATCATCCTGTTCCATCGCCTCGCCGAAGAACATATGGCGCCGATTGTCGAAATTCAGGTCGCCCGTGTGCAAAAACTGCTTAAGGACCGCAAGATCGTCCTCGAACTAAACGATGCCGCCAAACGCTGGCTCGGCCGGGTAGGCTATGATCCTGTATACGGCGCAAGACCTCTAAAACGCGCGATCCAGAAATATCTCCAGGATCCGCTCGCCGACATGATATTGCGCGGCAATGTGCCGGATAATAGCACCGTGGAGATTGACGAGGGCGATGGCGCGCTGAAAATGGAGCCGGTCGCGACAGCACCAGAAGGTTGAACTTGCACCCGCTGTTGATGTTCGGCAGATAAAGACCATGATCAGTACTGTGCAACAGGGTGAAATATTGAGCGATGCCAGCTATTTGGCCCATCGCTATGATGAAGCAAATGATGCGTTCCGGTTCCTGTCAGTTCCGCGTGATGTTCATCGGCAATGTACATTCATCACGGATGAACATTTGCCCAATATCGAGCAGTTTAAGGCTATTTCTAATTCTGACCTTGCCGGAGCATCACCGGCAACCGCACCGGTGCATTTCATATTCCATTCCGCCTATTGCTGTTCCACCATGCTTGCCCGCGCCTTTGATATTGAGGGCGTGTCAATGGGCCTCAAAGAGCCCGTAGTCTTAAACGACATGATCGGCTGGCGTCGGCGGGGGGCCGATCCGGCCAAACAGCAACAGGTCATGGAACAGAGCCTAGCCTTGCTTTCGCGACCCTTTGGTGAAGATCGAGCGGTCATCATCAAACCATCGAACATCTGTAACCCGCTCGCCATTGAAATGTTGCGTATGCGACCAGAGGCCAAGGCGTTGCTTCTTTATGCGCCGATTGATGGATTCCTCAAATCCATCGCCAAGAAAGAGATGTGGGGTAGGATATGGGTGCGCGATGTGCTGATCGGGACGTTAAAAGATGGCTATGCTGTTGGCGGGTTTTCGCAAGATGAGCTGTTGCAGTTAACCGATTTGCAGGTTGCCGCGATCGGCTGGCTGTCTCAGCATGCACTATTTGCGAAAATTATCGACGCCATTGGCGCAGACCGGGTCAAAACACTCGATAGCGATAGATTTCTAGCGCAGTCGCCCGCGACGATCGCAGCGCTATCGGACCTCTATGGACTGGGGCTGGACGCGTCAGATATTGACGCAGTCGTTCAAGGACCGGCCTTTACCAGCCATTCCAAGCTCGATCAGGTAAAACGCGGCGAGATATTCGATGCCAAAGCGCGCGAACAGGAACAACGAGAGGTCGCTAAGGTCCATGGCGCCGAGATTGATATGGTGGCGGCATGGACAAAGGCTGTGGCAGACAGCCAAGCTATCAAACTGGATATTGGTTCAAACTTGCTTTGAATTTTTATCAGCAATGAGGACTATCACTGGAAGAAACCGGGTTCAGTAGATTCTACGAAGTCTCTCGATTCTTTAGAGCCCTTGCGCGCATATTCTTTCCATTGGCTGTTGCTCATACAGACCCGCCTCTTTTTGACGCGTGATCCAATAACAGGCTCCGACCGGCACCGCACATAGTCGGGATGCTTTCTGTCGGTAATTTTTTTGGGCTTCTCTACTGCCGGTACGTTTTCAGAAGTCGCCAATGCCGGCGGCGCTGAAATCAAGGAGACACCGACGACAAGAACCACTGATATCGTATAGCGCATGTTACAAACCCACCTAGTTGCTGCTTGACCCGGACTGATGGTCTTTCACCAATTCATTAGCTCGCCTGTTGCCTTCGGCGTTAAATTGCTTCCATTGGCGATTGGTCAGACAGATGCGTTTTTTCTTAACGCGAGATCCGATCACTGGTTCCGAACGACAACGCACAAAATTAGGATCCCTGCGATCCGTTATCTTCTTTGGCTTCTTTACCGCTTCAGTTTCATCAGCCGCAGTCGTGTCAGCGTTCATTTCGGCCGATAAGACAGAGGGCGTCGCTAACATCGATGCGCCAATCGCTATGACGACATATTTACGTATGTTCATGATCATCTCCAAAGGTTGGATAAAATTATACGCAGTTGAACGCTTGTTACAACAAAAAAGGGCGAGCCTTGCGGCCCGCCCTCTTTTTCAAGCTCTTAATCCGAAGGATTAGAAGCTGAATTTCACCGCAGCTGCGAAACGACGACCCAGGGCATCATAAGATGACGGGTAAACGTTACCGCTGTTGAACGATGTTGAGCCAACATCCGAACCAACTTCTGATGGCGCGTTGTCGAACAGGTTGCGGATGGTCAGAGTCAACTGAACGTTGTCACTGATTTCCCACTGACCAGTAAGGTCAAAATAGTGCTCGGCACCAATGCTGAGGAATTCAGGTTCAACCAAACAACCACCTGTATCTGCACCCAATGGGTCAGGGCAACCAACAGGATCAGCCTGTGCAGCAGCCAATTCGGCAGCAAACTGGTTTGGCTCATATTCAACGCCATCCATGTAGCGCCACAATAGTGACAAACGGAATTCATCGTTGAACGTAAGCGATGTCCGCTGACTAAATCCGAATTCAGGCTGAATAGACAGACAGTTTACACTGTAGAAACCAACACATTCACGGTTCAAGCTGCCTGGCGTAGCCTGGAACAAGTTTTTGTTCGTCCAAGTTCCGTTGAAGGACATAGCCAAACCAATGTTGTCGGTCAGGTCTGTGCGATAGTTGACCGCGAGATCGATACCATCGGTTTCAATTGTACCCAAGTTTGTCAGGTTCAAAGGAAGACCAGGAGTATCAGCCGCAGAACCGGAGAGACTACCGTCCAGTGGATTACGACGGATCGCAAGACACTCAGCGCTGGTTGGTGATGCATTGAATACGAAACAAGCGTCGCTTGCATCACCCGGTGCTGGGGTGGTGATAGCATCGGTCACTTCGATGTTCCAATAATCGACCGTCAAAGACAGACCAGGAATTGCTTCCGGTTCTGCCAAGAAGCCGAAGGTCCATGTTTTTGCAGTTTCCGTACCAAGGTTCAAGTTACCACCCGTTGTGACGTTAACCTGACCAGCAACTGGGTTGTTGATGATACCGATGCTTCCTGGAGGCGCACCCTGAGCAAGACAAATTGCCGTGAGGTTAGCATTTCCAACAGGAGCTGCGCCAGCACATGGATCTTGACCCAAGTTGCTGAGGCCCGTTGAAACTGGCGTAAACAGCTCACCAATATTTGGTGCGCGTGAAGAACGCTGATAGTTACCACGGATTTTCAGACCAATTACTGGTTCCCAAGAACCGCCTGCTTTCCAAGTAAACTCGGTACCAGCAGTCGAATAATCGGAATAACGTGCACCAAGCTCAATCGTTAAGCTTTCAGCAAGCGTAACGCCTTCGAGCAATGGAATAACGACTTCGCCAAATGCATCATATACATCATAGCTACCTGTAATGTCAGGAGCAGCGCCGCCGCCGCCAACAACAGCACCAGGAGTCTGGGACGCTTCGTCACTACGACGTTGCGCGCCAAATTCGCGATACTCAGCACCAACAGCGAAGCCGATTGGTGTGTCGGTTAGACCAAAGCCAAGATCACCGCTAACCAAAGCATTGACCTGAGCCAATGATGTGGAAGTGATAACCTGTTGGGTCAGAGCAAATGTAAAGTCGATCTGTTCCTGGGTCAGGCTACCAATTGGGCCAAGCAAGTTGATCGGCACACAGCCAGCGGTTGGATCGGTACAAGTATTCTCATCAATCGCGAGCAATGCTTGTTGCAAACGAGCAAAACGAGCAAAACCAGATTGGCGTTGAATACGCTCACTTTCACCATAGCCACCGGAGATATCCCAAGAGATATTGTCGGTGATGTCGCCACGTGCGCCAACAACAAAGTTGAACACGGTGCTGGTGAAGTCAGAGTTACGTGTACCAGCTTCAACCGAACGACGACGGATGCCGAGGTTTACAGTTGCGTAGTTCGGGTTTGGAGAACCGTCAGCCAAGGTTGGGCCTGTTGTATCATCCAAAAGCGTCTGACACTGAGCAGGCGTACGTGCTTGAACACCATCAGTTGCAGGGTCAATATCATCACCGGCACAAATTGCGTTACCGATTACGTCGTTCAGGAACGGGTTGCCGTAGTTCAACGCATAGGTGTTGAAGAACGAACCGCCTGGAGCGATAATCGTAGAAACGGTCTGCTTAGAGAATGAACCCTGCGCATAGACTTCTACTGCATCGCTAACTTCGTAACGGCCCTGTGTGAACAGGTTGAAACGCTCAAATGGTGTCTGGAAAATGTTGAACGGGTTAAAGTTGAACAGGTTCGAAGACGCTGGGTCAAGACCGGTACCGTCAGCATTAATCTGTGCACTTACTGGACCACGAAGGTTAGCAGGAACAGAGTTTGATGAACCACCAGCATTACCAGTGAAAGAACCGATGTTGAATTCAGAGAACGAACGGTCGCCCTGAAAAACAGCATCCTGATCCTGATAGCCAACACTCAATACAACGTTACCACGACCATCGTCGAAGTTTGCACCGATTGTCAGGTCACCGCGGAAAACGTTACCGTCGCCCTGTTCAGTAATCTGTTGGCTGAGGTTTAGTTCAACGCCAGCAAAATCTTGCTTGGTGATGAAGTTGACAACACCAGAGATCGCATCCGCACCATAAGTGGTTGTAGCACCACCGGTTAGAATATCTGTACGTTCGATAACCGCCAACGGGATGTTGTTAAGGTCAACACGGCCAGTTGTATCAGCAGGAACATAACGACGTCCGTCAAGCAGAACGAGGTTACGCTGTGAACCCAAGTTACGCAGGTTAACGAAGGAAGAACCACCGTTACCATTGTTAACTGCAGAACCGATGCTTGGAACCGAGCTAGGCAGTTCACGCAGGAATTGCTCAGCAACGTTTGTCTGACGCAGTTCCAGTTCTTCAGAGGTTACAACGCCAACCGGGCTAGACAGCTCAAGGTTAGGGTTGGTGATACGAGAACCGGTAACAACGATGACTTCCTCATCAACTGCATCGGCTTCTTGTACGTCTTGGTCCTGCGCGTAGGCAGGTGCTGAAACCATAGCAAGACCGAGCACAACTGGTGCCGTTCCGCTCATCAGCTTCGTAAATTTTTTCATGTTATTCCAGTCCCTTATTCTGGAGGAGCAGAGCCCCCAATGGCCCGCTTCTGTAGTTGTCCCATCGAATCATCCGCGTTTTGGACACGCGCAAGATCCCATCGGAATGGCAGGCAGATGCCGGAATTGGGCAATGCTGTAAAGCGGCTGTTCAGGTTTCTGGGGCAGTTTTGTAGAGAATGTAACTATTTTGTCACAGTCACATCGATGCCTCGATATCGAATCAGAAGCTCCAAGCCATTGCTTTTAGACCCTGATTTACAATCCTTTTCCACACATGCGGGCGCGCTATTGCGCGTGATCAATGTTGTGCTAGTGATTGTTCAGTACCGCAAGCCTCACCAAAGACACACATTTAGACGTCCGAAACGTCGAGGAGCAAAGATATGAATGATAGAGATACAAAGTCGCACGCGACATTCGCTTCTATAGCCTGTGCCGCCCTTATATTTGGCGCTCCGGCGGTGGCTGCAAAGAAGGGAGATGCGGTTTCTGCGCCTCCGGCTATCTATACTGAACTGGTGGCGTGCAAAAACATTACTGATGCCCAACAACGGCTAGCCTGCTTCGATACCAAGGTTGCCGCGCTCGAATCCGCGCAAGCCAGTAATCAGCTTGTGATCGCAGACCGCGAGCAAGTACGCGAGGCACGCCGCGGTTTGTTCGGCTTGTCGCTTCCGCGGATAAAACTATTCGATGGCGATGAAGAAAAAGGCGACAATGTTAATGAAATTGAGGCCAAGATTTCATCAGTCCGCACATTGCGGGGCGGTAAATTGCTGATAAAACTGGATGACGGCGCTGTTTGGCAACAAACTGACACAAAAACCAATATGCGAAGGCCCAAGGTCGGTGATTCCATCGTCGTCAAACGCGGGTCTTTGGGCAGCTTCGTCGCGAAAGTGAATGACGGCCGTGCGTTCAAAGTGAAACGGATCGTCAACTGATCAGAAGTTGGCCCCGATATATTTAGGGCCTATCGACCAAAGTCAGCGCATCGGCCCCGTTAGCAATATGGGGTCGATCCTTGCTTTGTTCCATTTCATCGACCAGTGCAGATGCGGGCCGGTCGCGCGTCCGGTTGCACCGATGCGCCCAATCGGTTCACCGCGCTTCACTTCCTGGCCTTCTTTGACCAATATGGCTGAGGCGTGCAAAAAAGCGCTATTCAGACCCATGCCGTGATCAATCATCAGTAGATTGCCTTCGAGCGAGAAGGGCTTGCTAGCGGCCAATGTTACAACGCCATCGGCGGGTGCTACGAAATAAGTACCGGCACCCCCTGCAATATCTACGCCGCTATGATAACTGCCAGGCTCACCTTTATAAACACGCTGTGATCCGAACATGCCAGAGATGCGTCCTTTGGCTGGCCAGATGAATGTCTGGCGCCACCCCTTGCTATCGCTCCTGACCTGGCGTGCCGCATTAATCTGTGCCAGTTCCGGGCGGCGTCGCTTCATAAAAGCCGCGCTGGGGCCGCCGCTACGTCTCGAAACATTGACATGCTCAATTTTCCACTTGCGCGGCGCGATACTGAAAAATTTCTTCACCATCTCGCCATTTTCTAGCGTTGCGACCATTTTTGCTGCCTGACCGGCATCACGATTAAAGGCGATGATGAACTTGCCATCCTCATCCACTGGCACTGGGTCTCCATTAAAAGACAGGCTGCGCGTGCCAGCAGGCGCATCGCCTAGCATCACGCCGCCTTGAATCTCTTGCCCAGAAAAACCGAATTGAACCGCTTGGCGAAAGGCGGACTCTTCTGCTTCCGACGTTTCGGCAAATGTCGCAGATAGTGGCAGCGCAATCGCGACCACCGCGGCAAGCGTCAATGAACCGAAAATGCTATTCTTCTTAAGGCCCATTATTTTTCTTCTTCCGGCAGGTGTGCCTGAGCGGAGATTTGCGCAGTTGCATAGGCTTCCTGCTTCTCGACACTCCAATAACGTAGCTCTTCGAGCGGTATCTGTTCGCTGGTCACAGCACATAAAACATGATCGCCGGAAGACAGCGGCCGAAAGCCATTGGGCATGTAATAGAGCTTAGCTACTTTGTTGCGATTGGACATTAACATCAGAAAACCCTTACCTTGCGCGCCATTTACCTGTGATTTACCAGCACTTATTTACCGGAAAATATTTACCACTTTCATAACAAAGAAAGCGCCTAGAACAAATCCTGTTGTCTGTCATCCGCCGGTTTTTTGACTCTGCCAACCTTTGACTTCCTTTTTATCGGCGCTTTTTTTGGCGATGATTTAGGCCTCGCTGCAGATTCATCAGAAATCTGAGCGCCGATTTCTCCATCATGGAAGTGCAGATTGACCGCACGCGCCCTCGCCGCTTCATCTCGACTTCCAACAAGTCCGCCATCCAGCGATGATACCCGCGCATAACCGCGCTTCAAAGGACCATCAGGCGACACCTGCTGCGCCAGGCGCCACAGCCCGTCGAGCCGCTGCCGCGCATCATCAAGCGGCCGTTTCACCAACGCCACAGGCAAATCGAGACGATCCAGGCGACTTTTCATCGCTTCCAGCCGTTGTCGCAACATTGAGGGCCGCAGGGCCCCTTCCGATGCTGAAAAGCGGCTGCGCGCGCCTGCAACATTCTGCCCCATCGCATATTTCATACGGTCGGATAGTTCGTCCACGCGCTGCTGATGCGGACGTAATAGATCCGTGAGTGCTGGCATCAGGCGGCGCTGCGCCTCCAGCCGTTCCTGCGCCGTCGCAAAGCCACGTTGGATCGAGCGCGCCAGACGTGCCTTGCTCTCACTAAGCGACGCCAGCCACTCTGCGCGCACGGGAACCGCCATTTCCGCCGCAGCTGTTGGTGTCGGCGCTCGCAAATCAGCAGCAAAATCGCTGAGGGTCGTATCGGTTTCGTGACCAACCGCAGAAATGATCGGGATCGAGCAATTTGCTACGGCCCGGACAACTTCTTCCTCGTTAAAACCCCACAGGTCTTCGATCGAACCACCACCACGCGCGACGATGATCAGATCGGGTCGAGTGAGAGCATCGCTCTCCTCCATCTTCGAAAAGCCATTAATCGCTCCCGCAATCTGTTTGGCGGCCCCATCGCCCTGCACCAGTACAGGCCAAACCACGACATGGCTGGGGCAGCGATCAGCCAGCCGGTGCAAGATATCGCGGATCACTGATCCGGTCGGCGATGTTACCACGCCGATAGTTTTCGGTAAAAAAGGAATGGCGCGCTTGCGATCCTGATCAAACAGTCCTTCCCCTTGCAGCTTGGCTTTCAGCTTTTCGAAAAGCTGCATCAACGCGCCTTCGCCCGCCAATTCCATCTTGTCGATCACGACCTGATATTTGGAACGCCCCGGATAAGTCGTCAGCTTGCCAGACACGACGACTTCAATACCGTCCTCCGGTTGAAAGGGCAGCCGCCCGGCATTGCCCTTCCACATCACACCATCAAGCACTGCTTTGTCGTCTTTCAGCGCCAAATAGACGTGGCCCGATGCAGCCCGTTTATAGCCGGAAATCTCGCCCCTGATCCGCACATAGCCAAAGCGATCCTCGACCACGCGTTTGAGCGATCCGGAAATTTCCGAAACAGACAACGGAGCAGCATTGTCGCCTTCGCCACTCTCGGCTAGGAGTTTTGCGTCTAAAGAGGAAGAGTCGTTCATGAATATCCTGTTGCTCGGGTCCGGTGGCCGTGAACATGCCTTGGCATGGAAGCTGGCGCAATCCCCGTCGCTAGAGAAATTTTATGCCAGCCCCGGCAATCCCGGCATCGCTCAGCATGCGGAATGCGTGAAACTGGATATTTCGGATCACGCCGCTGTGATATTATTTTGTGGGCGCAATCACATCGATCTGGTGGTGGTTGGACCGGAAGCACCGCTGGTTGACGGACTGGCTGAAAGCCTGCGCACCGCCGACATATTGGTATTCGGCCCAGACGCGGGGCCCGCTCAATTGGAAGGATCGAAAGGCTTTACCAAAGACCTTTGCGCCCGCGCTGATATTCCGACCGCTGGTTATGTCCGGACCACCAATCAACCAGACGCACTTGCTGCGCTCGACAAATTCTCAATACCCGTTGTCATCAAAGCCGACGGCCTCGCCGCTGGCAAAGGCGTTATCATCGCCGAAACCCTTGAACAGGCTCAGGACGCCATTGCCATGATGTTCGATGGCGGCTTTGGCGAGGCTGGCGCAGAAGTGGTGATCGAGGAATTTTTGACGGGCGAGGAAGCCAGTTTTTTCGCCATTACCGATGGTAAAAATGTGATCCCCTTTGGTACCGCGCAAGACCATAAACGTGTCGGCGAAGGCGATGTTGGCCCCAATACCGGCGGCATGGGTGCCTATAGCCCTGCCCCTGTCCTGACCGCTGCTTTACAAAAGCAGGTGATGGACGAAATCATCAGACCGACCGTTGATACGCTCGCCACCGAAGGCATGCCCTATAGCGGCGTGCTGTTCGCAGGCCTGATGCTGACCGAAACGGGTCCGCAGCTAATAGAATATAATGCCCGTTTTGGTGACCCAGAATGTCAGGTGCTGATGATGCGGCTGAAATCCGATCTTGCTGCGATCATGCTGGCCACCGCCAAAGGCGAGCTCGGCCAGATCAGTACGCCAGAATTTGACCCGCAATCTGCCCTGACCGTGGTGATGGCTGCAAAGGGTTATCCCAGCACCCCGGAAAAGGGCGGTAAAATCCAGAACCTCGCCCGGGCCGAACGCGAAGGAACAAAAATCTTCCACGCGGGAACTGCTGAGGTGGACGGCAAGCTTGTTGCCAGCGGCGGCCGGGTACTCAACGTCACGGCCTTGGGCAGCAACACCACAGAGGCGCAATCCAAAGCTTATGCCGCTGTGGACCAAATCGATTTTGAAAGCGGCTTTTGCCGGCGTGATATCGGTTGGCGAGAAGTGGCGCGCGAGGGATAAGATTTATTGCGCCGCGCTACTGAATAATCACCATCTTGGACCGTTCATGATTCGATAGGGCAGTTCAAGGATGATTGATCGCAATGGCTTTGCAAAACCAAATAGAACGGTCGGCGCTATTGATCCTCGCCGTGATAGTGGTTTCATCGGTTTTTGGACTATTGGCGTGGGGCGGTATTGTACTGACCAGAGATGAAGGCCAAATTGCCATCGTCTGGCTGCCTAACGCCCTTTTGGTTGCGGTTCTTTTAAGGAGCAAGCCATCTGCGGCATATGCCTATTTGCCCGCTGCCTTTTGTGCCAATGTCGCCGTAAACATGATCATCGGTGATGCGGCCACACGTGCCATTATCCTGGCACTGCTCAACCAATTTGAAATTTTGATTATTTGGCTGGCGATGCGAAAAATCGGGCTGCCGCGACCGGATATGCACAACCTGCGCGATCTTATAATTTTTGTCTTGGTTGGCGGCATCATCGCACCGACCGCATCGGGCTTCTTCGCGGCACTGTTTATTGCCAGTGACACATGGTCAGAGATGCTGAGCTTCTGGTTGCAATGGTCATCCACCGATGGCCTAGGTATGTTGCTGCTCTGCCCTGCAGTGATGGTGGTTATCGACAGTTTGCAGAGGCGGATGAAAGCACCCGCCAAGGACAGTCCGGCACCACGCTTGTCGAAAAAATGGGAATGGATCGTAATCCAAGCGTTCATCTTGCTATCTACAATAGCAATTTTCGCTTTCATCAATTTCCCGATTCTGTTCCTTATTCCACCACTTGTGCTGCTGAGTGCATTTCGGCTTGGTATATGGGGGACAGCCGTTTCCGTTCTGCTGATTTCTATCGTTGTAAGCTTTTGCGTAGCTTTCAAACTGGGACCGTTTCACGCGGTCGATATTTCTCTCACCGCCAAACTGCTTGTAGTACAGGTTTTCCTGCTGTCTTGTTTCGCCGTAGGCATGCCGGTTTCGGCCACCCTCTCAGAAAAGGCTAAAATCCGTCGGGAGTTGCGAGACAATCAAGATCTCAGCAACTCTATGCTGCAAAATATGAAAGAGGTGATTTTCCGCACCAATGATCGGGGAGAATGGCAGTTCCTCAACCCGGCTTGGGAAAAATTGACGGGCCTGACCGTTGAAGAAAGCCTCGGCCAGCATATTTCCAATGTCATTCTGCCTGACGATCTCGATGCCCTGTTGGACAAGCTTTATCCGATCCGATCAGGTAAAATCGAACAATATAATTTTGAGTGGGTATTCCTGCATAAAGACGGATCAAAGGTCGATGTAGAGCTGAGTTTGTCGCGATTGGTTGATGATGACGGCAATTATATTGGTTCTATCGGCAATATCCGCGACATCAGCGAACGCAAGGAAATGGAAGTGAGCCTCGTTTCGGCAAGACGCGATGCTGAAAAAGCGGCTAACGCAAAAACGCGGTTCCTTGCCAGCATGAGTCACGAAATCAGAACCCCGATGAACGGGGTGCTGGGCTTTACCCAGTTGCTGCTTGATAGCGAGCTAACCGGTGATCAGCGCAAAAATTCACAAATAATATTGGATTCCGGCAACGCCATGATGCGATTGTTGAACAATATTCTTGATATTTCCAAAGTGGAGGCCGGACAGGTTCAGCTCAGCAACGAACCGATGAACCTTCGGAAAGTCTTGCGGGATTGCGTGGATTTGATGGTGCCGAGTGCAGAGCAAAAAGGCCTCCAGATCAGCCTGCATGTTGACGACACAATGCCCTCGCAGGTCGTTGGTGATTGCCATTATCTCCGCCAGATTACCTTGAATTTGATCGGCAATGCGGTGAAATTCACGCGACACGGACAAATTTCGGTCAATATGTCTTCAAAAATATCGGACGATGGGCAGACGCTCATCGCTGTCGCTGTAGAAGATACCGGCGTTGGCATTCCGCCAGACAGATTGAGCGCCATTTTCGATCCGTTTGAACAGGCGGAGGCGACCACGGCGCAAGAATTTGGCGGCAGCGGCCTGGGTTTGACCATTAGTCAGCAATTGGCTGCGGTAATGGACGGCAGCATCGGGGTCACAAGCGTTGAAGGTCAGGGCACAACATTTGAACTGCAATTTCCCGCCGACATCCATGTCACAAACGTTGTTAAGGAAGAGCAGGTTCAAATCAGCGCGCGAGCGGTTCATGCGACAAATATCGATGAGGCAAATGACGCGTTGCCATCGCACGGATATTTGCTTTTGGTAGAGGATCATGACGTCAATCAAATGTTGATCACCGCAATGACGGACAAACTCGGCTATCGCACGGTATTGGCTGTTAACGGCGCTGATGCAGTCGCAAAAGTCGACGCGGCGATCGCCGCGGGCAATCCCTTTGACCTGGTTTTGATGGATATTCAGATGCCTGTCATGGATGGCTATGAAGCGACAAAGGCAATACGTACGAATGGGATAACGGCGCAGCAGTTACCGATACTGGCCATCACGGCCAATGCTTATGGCGAAGATGTCGATCGGTGTCTGGCAGCCGGGATGCAGGGCCATATCGCGAAACCGGTGATGATCAGCAAGCTCCAATCCGCATTAAACCTTTGGGTTGGCAATGAAAATGCTGGGGTCAAGCAACCAGCATCACCGTCCCTTAAAAACACCATGAGCAAGGAATTGCAGCAGAAATTTCTGACGCGCAGAGAAGAATTGATCCAATATTTGAGCGATCTGATCGATACCAAAAGCTATACAGATGCGGAGTTATCCGAAGCCGCCGAATATCTCCATAAATTTGCCGGTACAGCCGCCTTTTTCGGCGAAGCCGAACTGGGTATCAAAGCGCGGCACGCTGAGGTCGAACTCGCTCAATGGACCACTAAAGATAGGGTTCAGCATATAACCAAAAGCCTCAATGACTTTCTGGAAGCCGCATAGGCAGGCAATCCAATAGAAACAAACATGTCGGCCACCACCACTATCGTGCGTTTCAGACCGCCGTCACATCATGGCCATAAAGCCATGCCAGTTTTTGTGTCGCCAGATCAGGCTTGATCTTGTTTGCGAGCCACATTGGACCATAGGTTTTCAGCTTTCCTCTGGCGGTACGCTGATGAAAAAGTTCCATATTGGCTCTGGCTGCGGCTTGCACCCTGGCCGTGCGATCATGCCGCGTTTCAAAATAATCGATCAGAGCCGAACGATGATCATCCTGTTCTGCCAAACAGCGCGCAAGCACATAGCCGTCCTCTATCGCCTGCACGGCGCCCTGCGCCATAAAGGGCAGCATCGGGTGGCACGCATCCCCCAACAGGGCCACCCGGCCATCGGACCACCGGTCCAAAGGTGCGCGGTCAAATAGCGCCCAGCGATAATGAGCGTCAGCTTGCGCCAACAAGGTCGTGATTGTCGGATGCCAATCAGCAAAATCGGCCAGCACATCTTCGCAACTGCCTTGCTCGTTCCAGCTTTCATTGGTCCAATCATCGCGCTCGACCACGCCGACAAAATTGGCCAACTTGCCGCCGCGCAGGAGATAGGTGACCGCATGCTTGCCTTCGCCAAACCACACGCTGGAAACCGGCAGCGGCGCATCGCGACCCAATTTCTCGATCGGGACGACGGCGCGCCAAGCGACATTGCCGGTAAAACTGGGTTTGTCCGGACCGATCATTTGCGCCCGAATGGCCGACCGGATACCGTCCGCGCCAACCAAGACATCGCCTGTGATCCTGGATCCATCGGCCAGCGCGGCCCACGCTTCCTCCTTATTTTGTCCATATCCCCTAACGGCAGCCCCCGTCTTGATAGCGCCCGGCATCCGCTCGCCGACGGCCACTTGCAATGCCTCAATCAGGTCAGCCCTGTGGACATGCAGATAGGGCGCGCCGAATGTCTCTTCATAATCCGCTGTCGAAGCGGTGAAAATCGGCTGGCCGGACTCCCCCATGCGAAACTGGGTTGCGCGCGGACGAAAACCGGCGGCTTCAACTGGCTTGTCTATCCCCAGCGCGCGCAACACCTTCATCCCGTTCGGACTGATCTGAATGCCGGCGCCAATTTCGCCCAGTTCATCGGCCTGCTCACATATTGTGACATCCCAACCAAACTTATGGAAGCATAGCGCGGCAGTTAATCCGCCAATACCGCCGCCTGCTATGACTATTTTCATAAAGCTAGGCCCTGATTCCAGGCAATGTCTGGAAATAGCTCTCAATTTGCGCGTGGCTTTTAAGGTCAGCATATTTTTGGCTGAGATCAAAGAGGTTCGCCGCCTGTACTTGCGGGTCACGGTCGCCGCAGGCCTCTGTCGCTACAATGGGACGAAACCCATATTGCAGCGCGTCCAGCGTCGAGGCGCGCACACAACCGGATGTCGAAAAACCGGCCATCAGACACGTATCTACGCGCAACGCGTTCAAGGTGGCGGCTAAGCTGGTCCCAAAAAAGGCACTTGGATATTGTTTGGTGACCACAATATCCCCCTGCTGCGGCTGCAGCCGGTCGTCAAATTCTCCCAGTCGTTCTCCGGTTTGGAACACGGACAAAGCTTTGACTTTCTTGTAAAACAGACCGCCATCTGCCCCACCTGGCATATATTCAACGCGAGTAAAAATAACCGGAACATCATTTTTTCGCGCCATATCCGCTAGTGAAATCATCGCCTGAAATGCGTCCTCTGACCCCACATAAAGCGGGGCATCTGGTTCTATATACGCTTTTGCAACGTCGATAAGGATGATCGCCGGTTTGGTTCCAAAACCAAGAGCCCCGCCAAAACCCGCCGCACTATAGTCATCATGTATATCCGACATTTTTGTCTCCATTTAATCCCGGCACGGCGCGTAGGACGCTTTCCAGACCGGTTAGCAACAGTTCTTACACTATGTAAAGGATCGCTACGCTAGCATCTGCGGGCTGGCTAAGCTGCTATCCTGTCGCTATTATTCGAGCACTAGACAGGGAGGAATGACGCGCTATTTATCGCAAGCCTTGCGATAAGCCTGACACTTTGCGCCTGATAGCTTCAGGCCTAGATATAGTTTAACGCGACTGGATTATGTAACAACATATCATATGTTCATAATCTAGTCAGCTTGGCTAGGCCACCTTCTATCCCGGGTTAGCTATTTCGGGAGGAAATGATCATGCGGCGTTTTTCAAATATTTCCAAAATCTTATGCGGGTTTGCAGCGATCAGCTTGGTCGGTGCGCCCGGCGCAGCGCCGCTGGACGCTCAGTCCAGGCAAGGCAAACGCCCCGATCTGGTACGCATTCCACCACACCATCCGGTAAATTGCAGCATTTTTGCGCGCAATGACCGTGACAATATTCTCGCTGTCACCGGTTCCCGAACTAAGCGTGCGGGCAATCGCCAAAATGCGCCCGCTTCCTTATCACCTCCACCGCCGCCTCCAGCAGCATCGGCTGTCAGCAGATCTCAGCGAGGTAGCCCGACCACCGCCGTAAACCGCAGTACGAAACGCATCACCGGCCCCGGACCATATCCCTACCCACGCCCCCTCCCACCTGTGTCGCAAGACCGCGAACAATATGCTGGCGAAGCGGTTGCCAGCATCAAGCGGGTCGCCGACGAACCCGTGTCGACCTTTGCCGTTGACGTTGACACCGGCAGCTATTCGAATGTCCGCCGCTTCCTCAACGACGGCAAAATGCCCCCAGAAGCGGCTGTTCGGACGGAGGAGATGATCAACTATTTTCGTTACGATTATCCCATGCCCACCAGCCGGGAAGCACCTTTTAGTGTGTCCACCGATCTTTCGAGGACTCCGTGGAACGATGCGAGCCGTCTGCTACGCATCGGCCTACGCGGCTATGACATAGACAGCAGCGAGCGGCCTAGAGCCAATCTGGTATTCCTTGTCGATGTCTCGGGTTCCATGGGAAGCAAAGACAAGTTGCCGCTGGTCAAGTCGACGCTAAACTCGCTTGCCGACGAGTTGCGCAGAGATGACCGTGTTTCCATCGTCGTTTACTCTGGAACGGTCGGACTCTTGCTGTCGCCAACTTCGAATAAGGAGCATGTGAAAGAGGCTGTGGATTGCCTCTATGCCAGCGGCTCAACCGCTGGTGGTGATGCGCTCAAACTGGCCTATTCGACCGCGCGGAAGAATTTTTTAAAAGGCGGTATCAACCGGATTATCATGGCGACCGATGGCGACTTTAATGTCGGGACATCCAACACCGATGCGTTGAAAAAAATCGTCGCGAAAGAACGGGAATCAGGCGTCAATCTGACGATGCTTGGTTATGGCACCGGCAATATCCGGGATGAACTGATGGAAGGCATCGCCAATGTCGGCAATGGTAACTATGCTTATATTGACAGCGCAATGGAAGCCCAGAAGGTGCTCGGCGAAGAACTGAGCTCCACCTTGTTCACCATTGCCAAAGACGTAAAAATCCAGATCGAGTTTAACCCGGCACATGTGAAAGAATATCGCCTGATCGGATATGAAAACCGGCTGTTGGCAGAAGAAGACTTTGCCAATGATAAAATTGATGCAGGGGATATTGGCGCCGGTCACCAAGTCACGGCCCTTTATGAAATCATGCCTGCAAACTCGTCTGGCTGGCTGCCCAAACGGCGTTATCCTGCTAATCGCGTTACTGAATCGCAGCCGGATTTCAACGGTGAGATGGCACAAGTGAAGCTGCGCTATAAATTACCCGGCGGCAGCAAATCGCGACTTATCCAACGCCAAATCGCCGCAGGCGGGTTACAAAATGCGTCGGAACCCCGCGGAGATATGGCCTTTGCCGTCGCGGTAGCCGCTTTTGGTCAGAAACTGCGCGGAGATAAATATCTCGGCGACTATGGCTTTCAGAATATCCAGCAATTGTCCGGCAGTGGTGGCGATTTCTGGCGTCAAGAATTCCGTAAACTGAACAATTTAGCGCGAAGCCAAAGCTAAATCTGATTCGGACGACCAACTGTTAGCCAGCAAACGGCCAATCGGTTAACCATCTTTGCTAAGTAATTGTCTCATATGGGGACAAATTCAGCCCGTCTCGTCGGATATTTGGCGCATATCCCAAATAGCTGAACTGGACTCATCCTTAATTATCCTCCATTTTAGGGAATAAACAAAAGATGACACGAACTTAGTAAGGGGTTCCGTAATGGACGTTGGGGGTAAAATATTAACCGGTGCAGCAGCAACAGCGCTTTTGGCACTGGCTGGGCACTATATAACCGGCGACGGATATATCTCTGGCCTTGAAACCAAAGCTCAAACCGAAATGACGGCACAGGGAATAGAAGGTGTCCAGGTATCTTTTGGACGTGATCCCCTATCCCGCAAAGCCATTCTTGACGGTGACGTATCCGATGATGTCAAACAAAAGGCTTTGAATGCCGTGGCTACTGTCACGGGCGCCAGCGCCGTTTGGGCTGGCAGCGATCTTGTCGCCACAGCCGGTGCGGGCGATGGCAACAGCGCGGATGCAACATCAGCCGATGGCAGCGCAAATGCAGATCCGGCCGCTCAGGCAGCCGTCACCAAATGCCAAGGCGGCGTAGACATGGCTATTGAAGGTAAAAAATTGAGCTTCCGTTCCGGCAGCGCCTATGTTTCACCCGCATCGAACAAAATATTGGACGATGTGGCCGCCGCGCTAAAGCCCTGCTCCGGCCTAGCGGTCGCCGTTGGCGGCCATACCGACAACAATGGCAATGGACAGGTCAACAAGATTCTGTCGCAAGAACGGGCCGATCGGGTACGTGCCGGGCTGATCGAGCGCGGCATATCGGAAACCCTAGTGACTGCAACCGGCTACGGCGCAGAACAACCACTAGCCACCGGAAGCGGGCCGGAAGCGGATGCGCAGAATCGCCGGATCGAATTCAAAGTGCAGTCCGCAAATAAAAAAGAAACAAATGATGCGAATTCGCAACAGGGAGAATGAACGATGCCACTATTAATCGAAAATCTGTTGCTCCTACTCGCGACTTTTGCAATTGGGCTCGGCATTGGCTGGGCTATCTGGGGTCGTGATCGCGACGAGATTTGATTGTAATTTGGAAATGGGCTGGCTTGCAGCGCAAATATCGCAGCGCGGCCAACCATGATAATTTTGAATATAGGGGTTTAACATAATGATATCGCTGATTTCTGCAAATTGGCTGCTATTTCTGATCGCTTTACTGATTGGCGTCGCAACAGCATTTTGGGCTTGGGCAGTGTCCGGCCGAGAAAGCACATCCGATTATTTTGACGCCGATGATGGCTTGCTCGAAAAAGCCGGCGACGCCGTCGTTCCAGCGCCAGAACCGGCTCCTGCACCAGCCCCTGAACCGGTCGCTCCAACTCCTGCGCCTACTCCAGCATCAGCGCCCGCTCCCACACCAGCGCCAAAAACCGTCGCTGCGCCGGCAGCCGCCGCTGCAGCCGCAATCCCGGCGGCCAAAGCGGAACCGAAACCGCGCGCGCGGAAACGGCCTGTTGTAGCTGAAACAGCACCGCCGCCGCCTCCTGGGAAGCCGAAAATTGCGCCTGCCAAGGGCGACCCGGACAACCTTCGTCTTATTAAAGGTGTTGGGCCAAAATTGAACACATTGCTCAACAAACTCGGTGTGACAAGATTTGACCAGATAGCGGAATGGAAAGAAGCCGAGATTCAGGAAGTCGACCAATATCTCGAAAGTTTCAGCGGCCGGATTACGCGCGATTCATGGATTGATCAGGCCAAATATCTGGCGAAAGATGATATTGCCGGTTTCGAAAAGAAATACGGTAAGCTTTAAGCTTCGCAAACGCATAGCGGCCTAATCTTTACACATCATCACATAATTGTTGATTCAGCCAACAAGTTTGTGGAATAGCCAGACCAGTCAGAAAACCCATGATCTTCGGGATCTACGACAGCCAGAACAGCGCGTGCCTTGTCGCAGCCTGTGTCAATATCTTGCGTATCAATGGTGCAATCCTTGTCCAGTGAGTAGAAGCTGCGGACAACAGGTGCCGAATAGTCCGATGGCGATTCACCGACCACTATGGCCAGTTCGTTCCGGTCAAGCCGTACCAATGTCCCAACTGGCAATATGCCAAGGCTATCGACAAATTCCCGAAGGATAAGCTTATCAAAATGACCTGGCCAGGATTGCATCGTGGCAAGCGCTTGAGATGCCGACAGCGGCTTATTATAAGGTCGCTGCGAGGTTATCGCATCATAAACATCACAAATGGATGACATGCGTGTAACAACACTCAAATCATCTGCTTCTATTTTTCCGGGATATCCGGTCCCGTCCATCTTCTCATGATGTCTCAGACAGACTTCCAAAACAATTTCACTAATATCTTCCGAAGCTGACAATATGGCGTGCCCCCGTTGCGGGTGATTACGGATAGTCGTCCATTCACTCTCTTCAAGCTTTCCGGGTTTTTGCAATATACTGTCAGGGATAGAGGTTTTGCCAACATCATGCAGCAAGCCAGCCATGCCAATATCGTGAATTTGCGATTCCGGCAGTCGCAATTTGCGGGCCAAATTTATCATCAGAGCGCAGACGGAAACGGAATGAAGATAGGTATATTCATCCTTAGTTTTAAGCCGCGTCATATTGAGTATAATTGTCGGGTCAATACGAACAGAATCCGATATCCGATCAATCAAGGGCGCCATTTTCTGGGACTTTACGGAATTGCCGAGACGCGCATCCGCAAATAGATTCATAACCTCGGTCCGGGACCGCTTTATCGTCGTCGATGCTTTGCGAACTTCAGCGGCGCGTTCACGGGGCGTCAAACGCTTGATCTCGCCGCTTTCGGCTGGACGGATGATCGTCCGATCAATAGCTATCATCGGTGATTGAGAGCCCGTCGCTAGAGGCTTGGTGCGCGCGCTTGGTTTTTGCGGCACCGGCCGGGGCAATCCTTTGCCCTTCACGTCGTCGATTTGCACCCAATATACGCCGCTCGAGATTATTGTTTCCAATTGATCCGCGTCCGTCACAAGAAACCGTGATCGCCAGAAAGGGTGCTCAAGCCACGAGCAGTCAAGAGAGTGGACGAACATCCCCACTGCCAGTTGGCTGGCCTTGATTCTGTGAAGCATATGCCGATACCTTTAGCCGATCCGATTATCCTTCCTGTTTACGGAAATACCGGATGCTATTTAATGGACATTGCTTGTGTATTCGGATCCGCTTGAAGAAGAAAAGCATGGGACCCCGGTGTGATATAGTCGGTATTTCGCTATTCTGACGGCGACTCAATCAACATCTGGATCGGATGCCCGTATTATGAGCTTATCGATCTTGCGGCCGTCCATATCGATAATTTCGAAAACCCAATCCTGATCTTCAAAACTCTCGCCTTCTTCCGGCAAATGGCGCAGCTGCCCAAGGGCGTGGCCAGCCACAGTGGCATAGTCCCGGTCATCCGGCAGCTTAATGCCAAGACGATCTGCCAGCGCATCCATCGACATTGCGCCAGATACCAGAAAACTGCCATCGGCGCGCTCGATCAGGCTGCGCTGGGTCTTCTCATCCTGATCAGAGACAAATTCACCGGCAATAGAACTCAGCAAATCATTAGGCGTCACAATACCTTCAAAGTGACCATATTCGTCATGGACAAGAACCATCGGCACCTCGGCCTCGCGCAATATATCGAGCGCGTCCAAAGCATCGAGTTGATCAGGAACCTTCTCAAGCGGGCGCACCAATTCGTGCAGATCTAGGGGCTCTCCACTAAACTGGACAGCGGCAATGTCGCGCGCCTGAACGACGCCTCTGATTTCATCAACCGACCCTTCGGCCACAGGCAGGCGGCTGTGCGGTGACTGGATCAGCATCGCGTGGATATCCGCGGTGGTTGCGTTGATATCCAGCCAGTCCACTTCGGTCCTAGGCGTCATCACTTCGCGGATCGGTCGGTCTGCCATTCGCACAACACCAGCAATGACGGCGCGCTCATGTTCTTCGATCACACCGGACCGCGTTGCTTCGGCAAAGACCATTTGCAACTCATCCGCAGTTACATGATTGGCTTGGTCTCGCTTCAGACCCAGCATCCGAAAGATCAGCGCGCTGGTACCATCGAGCAGCCAAACCAGCGGGGCAGCTACTCTGGCTAACAAATCCATAGGCGGTGCCATGACAACGGCAATTTTTTCAGCTGAGCGCAGCGCAAATTGCTTGGGTACCAACTCGCCGATCACCAATGTGGCGTAAGTTGTCAGACCAATGACCAGCGCGAAACCAAAGCTAACCGACAAATCGGGTGCCATCCCCAGCGCTTCAAGCCGCTCTGCCACCGGACCGCCCAGACTGGCTCCGGAAAAGGCCCCTGCGATTATGCCAATAAGCGTGATACCAATCTGCACAGTGGATAGAAACTTGCCCGGATCACCGGCCAACCGAAGCGCGACCTTCGCACCGCGACTACCTTTATCGGCGGAGGCGTGCAAAGATGCCTTGCGCGCAGAAACAATCGCCAACTCCGACATGGCGAAAACGCCATTGATCAGGATCAGAATAACGATGATTGCGGCATCAAACCAAGGAAAAGCTGTCATATTGTCCAATAGAAAGGGAATAAGCCCGAAAAAATCTCTATAGCCACATGTTTTACAAAATATCAAATTTGCTGTCAGTTGCGGTTCATAATTTTGGGTTCATCTAATCTGTGGTTAATAGAACTATCTTGCTGGAAAGGGTAATATCTTCACAGCATCGCGACTTTTTTTGAGGGAATATCAAAATGCCTACTAAACAAATTTTCGTTACGGCACTGACGTTAAGCGCGTTGGCGCTGGCCAGCGGCTGTACAACCAATCCGGAAACCGGAAACCGAGTAATGTCCAAAGCCGCCATTGGTAGCATTGGCGGCGCACTGGGTGGCTATTTGCTAGGCGATATCATCGGTGGCCGGAACGACCGGACGGCGAAGATCGTCGGTGCCGGACTTGGCGGTCTAGCTGGTGCGGGCGTTGGCTATTATATGGACGAACAGGAAAAGAAGCTGCGCGAGCAAACAGCTGGTACCGGCATTGATGTTACGCGGGACGGCGATAACTTGATCCTCAACATGCCTTCCAATGTCACGTTTCCGGTTAATAGTTCTGCTATTCAGCCCGAATTCCAGCAGACATTAGGAAGTGTTGCGAATACCTTATCGCAATATGAAAAAAGCTATATCGATATCTACGGTCATACCGACAGCACCGGCACAGACCAATATAACCAATCGCTATCTGAACGGCGCGCTTCGTCAGTCGCCAATTTTCTCAGCAATAGCGGTGTTCAACAAGCCCGCCTAGAAACCCGCGGCTATGGTGAAAGCCAGCCGATTGCGAGCAATAGCACCGAAGAAGGTCGCGCTGCCAATCGCCGGGTTGAGTTGAAGATTGTGCCGATCCGGGAGCAAGATCTGTAAAATAGGTCTTTGGACCAACGCACTATAGACTTGCCATCATGACAATCATTCGGGCATCCCTGTTCATCAAAACAACATGAGGATGCCCGAATATGACGACGCCCAATTTCTCGATTGATCTTACTGGACGAACGGCGATTGTGACCGGTGCGTCTGCTGGCCTCGGGCGCCGCTTTGCAGGTGTTTTGGCTGCTTGCGGAGCAAAGGTTGCCTGCACGGCACGGCGTCGTGAAAAGCTCGATGAACTGGTCGACGAAATCACCCAAAATGGCGGCACAGCGCAGGCTTTCGATCTGGATGTCCGCGATGCGGAGCAATTGAAAGCAATCATCCCGACCGTCTCTGAAACATTGGGGCAGCCAGACATATTGATCAATAATGCCGGAATAGTAGACGCCGCTCGCGCCGTAAAAATGTCCACGGAGCTGATCGACGACGTGCTGGATACCAACATGCGCGCCGCGTACATCTTATCATGTGAGTTTGCGCGTCCTTTGATCGAACAGAAGACACCGGGACGGATCGTCAACATTTCTTCGATAGCTGGCACCCATTATGATGGTCATGGCGCAGCACTCTATTCTACCACAAAGGCTGGAATATCCCGAATAACAGAGGCACTGGCCGTTGAATGGTCGCGATTCTTCATCAATGTCAACGCAATCGCACCGGGGCTTTTTGCCACCGAGATGTCGGACGGAATGACCAGCCGAATGGGCAATTTTTATGAAAATTTCCCCCGCAAACGCATATGCCAGCCGGACCAGATGGATAGCACGTTGCTCTACCTTCTATCGCCAGCATCGGAAGCTGTGACGGGAACCATCATCAAAGTCGATGATGGTCAGGGGCCGCGATAAAGTTTCTAAACCAGATCGCCCATTAAAAGCTTCGGCAGATCGCCACTTTCGCCACGCGCTTCGGCCATAAACTGGTCTTTTAGCGGCGGAATACGCTGGACCATGCCGATACCAAAACGCCGGATTGCCGAAGATGTATCACCGGGTAGTCCGAAAAGCCGGGTCAGAATGTCGGTAGCAACAGACATCATCAGATTATCAAGACCGCGCCAACGGTCATAGCGCGCCAATATCTGCGCGTCGCCCAGATCAAGACCAGTTCGCGCGCCATCGACAATAGACTCCGTCAGCGCGGCGACATCGCGCAACCCCAGATTCAATCCCTGTCCGGCAATCGGGTGGATGCCGTGGCCAGCATCACCCACCAAGGCGAGACGCTGTGCCGTCAGGCTGGCGCTGTGATGGTAGCCGAGCGGATAGGTCATACGGTCGGACTGCAACTCCATCTGTCCCAAAAAGCCGCCGGTTTTCTTTGTCAATTCAGCTTGAAAAGCCCTAGCGTTGATTTTTGCCAGAGCCGCTCCATCTTTGCGTGCCACGGTCCAGACAATCGCGGAGCGATGGCGGCCCTGATCGTCATCGCGCATCGGTAGAACCGCAAATGGTCCAGAGGGATAGAATATCTCATAGGCTGTGTTCCCATGCGGCTGCTCATGCGTGACGGTGCAAACGATCGCGCTATGATCATATTGCCATTTCGTCATCGCGATTCCAGCCGCTTCCCGAGCCGAACTGCCGCGGCCATCGGCAGCGATGAGCAACGGAGCGGTGATTTGGTCACCATTTTCTAACGCAACGGAAACTAAATGATCGCCACGATCGATATCTTGGACCTGTGCTGGCATTTGGAGATCGATCGCGACATGGGCCTGCGCGGCCTCAAATAATCTGTGCTGCAATACGCGATTTTCGATCATCACGCCGAGCGGGCCGTCATCGGTATCAGGCGTAAAATCAAGCTTGCCGGGCTTGAGGCTGTCGTTGATCAGGATTCTATCGATATCGCAACCATACGGCTCCAGCTTTTCGGCTAGGCCAATTGCGGCAAACATGTTCCAGCTCGCGCTGTTAATCGACGACACCCGGCCATCATGTGCTGAGTCCTGAAAATCGGCAGGAACGGCCCGATCAATCACATTTACCCGCAGTCCATGGGCAGCGAGCGTCAAGGCTTGAGTCAGACCGATCAAGCCAGCGCCCAATATGATTACATCGCTCTGTTTTCCGCTATCGGTCATGTTGGGGCCTCTATCTTCCTGTCAGCTGGTTATAAGATAGGGTTCACTGGACCGAAAAGAAAGCATGTTCCAGCACATTAAGACCAACAAACTTATCAGCAAAACTTGACGCGGAGTCACCGATTCGCGCAAAGGAGGCATAGTTAATGCGGGCACGGGCCGATGCACCGAAACAGACGGGCCCCGGGAGTAGAATATGGCCGGAAAAGCAAAAGAAGCCAATTGGCGTGAAGTGATGCGGATCAGCTTGCTGCGCAGCGGCGCGCTGATCGGCGCCATCGCACTTGGCCTTGTGGTCGCCTTCCTGTTCCTCGCATTTGTGAGCTATTCGCCCAGCGATCCGTCTTTAAACACAGCCGCAGGCAGTGTTGAGCATAACTGGATGGGGATATTTGGTTCTTACAGCTCCGATCTACTGTTGTCTTTGCTGGGTGTACCCGTGATATTATTCCTGCCGCTGATATTGATATTTGCCAATCGCCTGTGGCGCGATATCCCGCAAGCCGAATGGAAGAAGCAACTTCTCTGGTGTTTGATCGCGGTATTTTTGATCGGCACTGGCCTATCCTTATGGTTCCCTGACAGTCAGGCAGACTTGCCATCGGGTTGGGGCGGACTGGCCGGCATGGTCTCTGCCAAGGGGATTGGCGCAGGTTTAAACGCAATATCGACAAGCTGGAGTGGCATTGTTTCGGGTATATTGACGGCCGTAACCGTGACCGGCGGCCTTGTGCTTGGTTATTTCAGCCTGCGGCTCGACAAGCCCTTGTTCTCCATGCCGCAACTCAAATTGCCACGGCTGAAATCGAGCGAAGGAGATAGCGGGCTAGTTATCGAACCAGAAAACAATAAAACCGCCAAGACCAAAAAAGCGCCCGTACCGCGCAAAGAAGTCAAACCGGACAATCGGCCGCCACCAGAAATTAGCGACCGAGCGTTGCCACCGAAAAAAGCAAGCCTATCTAGCGGCAAGCAGGGCGATTTCTTTGGGCCCTATTCCTTGCCATCTATCGACCTGCTGACGCCCCGTCCGGAAGAGGCCAATAACGTCATCGACAAAGCGGGATTGGAACGCAATGCGCGCCTGCTGGAATCCGTACTCGACGATTTCCATGTGAAAGGTACGATCAACGCGGTTCGCCCCGGACCAGTGGTTACCATGTATGAGCTGGAGCCAGCTCCGGGCATCAAGGCCAGTCGGGTGATCCAACTCGCCGAAGATATTGCCCGCAACATGTCCGCCCTTTCCGCCCGGGTCGCCGCAATACCGGGCCGAACAGTCATGGGTATCGAATTGCCCAATGCCCAACGCGAATCTGTCGTCCTCCACGAAATGATAGGCAGCGACAGTTTTCAGGACCAGACTGGTCAGCTTCCGATCATTCTCGGAAAAAATATCTCGGGCGATCCGGTCATCGCCGATCTCGCGCCCATGCCCCATCTTTTGATTGCTGGTACGACGGGTTCGGGTAAATCGGTTGGTCTCAACTGCATGATTGTCTCGCTGTTATACCGACTGACGCCAGACCAATGCAAAATGATCATGATCGACCCGAAGATGCTGGAACTCAGCACCTATGATGATATCCCGCATCTTCTGTCTCCGGTTGTTACGGAACCCGCCAAAGCTGTGCGGGCTCTTAAATGGGCAGTTGAACAAATGGAAGAACGCTACCGGATGATGTCGTCTATCTCTGTGCGTAACCTCGCCAATTATAATGAGAAAGTGAAGGCGGCAAAAGCCAAGGGCGAGCCGCTCGGTCGCAAGGTGCAAACCGGTTATGATCCGGAAACATCACGGCCGATCTATGAAGAAGAGCAGCTCGATTACGAAGTGCTGCCGCAGATTGTGATCATCGTCGACGAACTGGCCGATTTGATGATGACGGCCGGTAAAGAGGTTGAATTCCTCATCCAGCGCCTCGCCCAGAAAGCCCGCGCAGCCGGTATCCACCTGATCATGGCAACCCAGCGTCCATCGGTTGATGTCATTACCGGCGTGATCAAGGCCAACTTGCCCACGCGAATCAGCTTCCATGTGACGTCCAAGATCGATTCCCGCACCATATTGGGCGAACAGGGCGCGGAACAGCTGCTCGGCAAGGGCGACATGCTTTATATGCCCGGCGGCAAACAACTGACCCGCGTTCATGGACCTTTTGTATCCGACGATGAAGTTCGCATGATTGCGGACCATTGGCGGGCACAAGGAACACCGGAATATATTCAAGCGGTAACCGAAGAACCGGAAGATGGCAGCTATGCATTGGACGGGGCGGACCTGTCGGACAGCAAAGAAGACCGTCAATATGCCCAAGCCTGCCAGATTATCTTCGAAAGCCAGAAAGTATCAACCAGTTGGCTCCAGCGGCAGCTTCGAATCGGCTATAATACGGCCGCACGGATCATCGACCGAATGGAAGAAGACGAGTTTATCAGCCCGCCCAACCATATAGGCCGCCGCGAAGTGCTGCGCGATCAGAATGGCGAAATAGTCTGATTCCCCGGCCAATTCAGGTGATGTTCAATCACTTTTGGCTAAGCATCAGAAAGATTTTTCAGGAGTTTTCAATATGTTGAAATATGCACTGGCCCTTGTTGCAGCGCCGTTAGCGTTGACCGCATCGCTTCCTGCGACGGCTCAGCAAAGCCCAGCGGATGATATTAACGCGATTTCCGCGCATCTGCGCGCGATGACAACGATGACCGCCAATTTCACGCAGACCGACCGCGGCGGGCAGCTGTTGCCCGGCAAACTGACACTCAAGCAGCCCGGCCGGATACGCTTTCAATATGGCAAGGAAGCCAATTTGTTGATTGTCGGGGATGGCAAGGCGTTGACCCTAATCGATTATGACGTGAATCAGGTCCAACGCTGGCCGATCAAGAACAGTCCCTTGGGGGCGCTGCTTAATCCTGAACGGGATTTATCCAAATATGGGAAAATCATCCCGACTCGCAATCCCAATGTGTTGAGCGTCGAAGTCCGCGACCCCAAACGCCCCGAATATGGGATAATTACTATGGTTTTCACCAAAGTCGCGGGCGCGCCCGCCGGTTTGCGGCTCGATGGCTGGGTATCACTCGATTCGAAAAATAATCGGACATCCATTCGGCTTTCCGGTCAAAAATTTGGTGTTCCGGTCGCTAACAACGCATTCAAATGGAGTGATCCACGAAGAAAAAGGCGTGGCAAACGATGAACGGAGGCGCGCCCTCGACAAGCGGAAGCGCTGACAGGTTTCGTTCATCTGAGCGACAGAAACGCGGTTCTATAAGGATTACAGGATGAGATGAGGCAGTCAGGTTTTCCCCCTGTTACCTGACAATATAATCTTCTGATCATCCTATGCGTGACGAACGCGAGTTAGCCCTCACCTCCTAAATGCCCCCGGAGGTGAGGGTTTTTCGTCTCTTCCCTATCAAAAAATATGATATTTTGTCTGACTTTTGTTAGGCTTTTGACTTGGGTTTCGCAGCTATCATGGCTAGGAGTTTAGTCATGAGTGATACCCTTAAAGTCGTCAGCTGGAATATTAACAGCGTGCGCGCCCGAATTGACATTGTAGAACGATTCTTAAAGGAAGAAGCACCGGATGTGCTCTGCCTGCAAGAGACCAAGGTGCGGGATGATCAGTTTCCCGAGGGGGCTTTCCGCCAACTGGGCTATAATCACCTCGTATTAAACGGACAGCCGATGCACCATGGTGTTGCGATGATTAGCCGTGTGCCTCTGCACAAAGATGAACGGTTCGATTGGCAAGCCAACGGCGAAGCCCGACATGTTGGCGCTCGTCTTGAAAATGGCGTCCGCATTGAAAATGTCTATATCCCCGCGGGCGGCGAGATTCCAAACCGCGATGAGAATCCAAAATTTGGTCAGAAGCTCGATTTTTATCAGCGGATGACCGACTGGTCGGCTGCGCTCGATACGCCAACGATCCTGCTGGGTGACTTTAATATCGCGCCGCTTGAAGCAGACGTCTGGAGCCACAAAAAGCTCGTCAATGTGGTCAGCCACACGCAAATTGAGATTGACATCATGGCCAAGCTGCAAGCGGCCCATGACTGGGTCGATATTGGACGCAAGTTCGTCCCTGATCCTGAACGGCTTTTTACCTGGTGGAGCTATCGCGCACGTGATTGGCGTGAATCAGACAAAGGCCGGCGGCTGGATCATGTCTGGGTCAGTCCGGAACTGGCCGACAAGGCAACGAGCCATGTGGTTCATGAAGACGCCCGGGGTTGGACCAAACCGTCCGATCACGCGCCGCTCATCACGGAATTCAAATTTTGAATGACGGCGCCTGCTGTCCTTGATGCCAAAGGCGCACGGCGCGCAGCAAGAGCCATTGACGCCCTGCGGCGCGGATGGCCGATAGGTGTAGAAACTGAAAATGGAACGCTTAACCTGCTCCCGGTCGAAACGACCGATCTCGATCACCATCTATCATCACAGACTGATATCACGTTGCTAATATCGTCTAGCCGTGCCGACACACTGAAATTATTGAACCAGCGCGCGGCTGCAGATCCCGCCTTGCCGGTTCAGATCAGCCTGGCAGGGCCCGTCACTGCGGCAGAAATAATCGCGATTGTCGATCCCGTGCTGGATATGCGGCACCCAATGAAAGGCCCGTTTCGCAGCGCAGAGCTGAAACACCCTGAAGCAGCGAAAGCCGCGATGGAACTGGCACGACATGGCGGGCTGCTCCCCGCTTTTTTGATCATCGATGAACCAGCCGAAGACCAGCTGCAGACCGAAGATGCAGCGGCCTATGCTGATTCCAATGCGCTGGTTATCAGCGCCCATGCCAAATTACCGGTCGCCGCCAATGCGCAGGCCCATATTTACGGATTTCGCAGCGAAGCCGATTCCACCGATCATATCGCGCTGGTCGTCGGCGAGCGGGATGGCACCATCCCAGTCGTGCGCCTCCACAGCGAGTGTCTGACCGGCGATGTGCTGGGCAGTTTGAAATGCGATTGCGGACCACAGCTGCACACCGCGCTGGCCCAAATGGGGGAAGCCAATTGGGGCGTGCTTTTATATCTGCGCCAAGAGGGCCGCGGGATCGGACTGATCAATAAGTTACGCGCCTATGCCTTGCAGGATCAGGGCTTTGATACGGTCGATGCCAATCAGCGGCTGGGCTTTGCGATTGATGCGCGGGATTTTTCAATTGCTGCGCGCATGCTGGAATTGCTTAACATCCCAACGGTCAAATTGCTGACCAACAACCCCGAAAAGGTCGAAGGATTGCAAGGGTGCGGAATAGCGGTGGACGAGCGCCTACCGGTGAAGATAACCGCCAATCCGCACAATGAATTTTATCTCGACACCAAACGGGACCGCACAGGGCATAAGCTTTGAGCATATTGCGGGTCGACACAACGACCCGGATGATCAGCTTTGACTGCAGAACCATAGCTTGCGCCATCGGTCGCTCTGGCGCTTGCTCTGCTGACCAAAAACGGGAAGGCGATGGCTATACGCCGCGAGGGCGTTGGCCGATCCGAACCGTGCTATTTCGGCTAGGGCGCAGCTTACCATCGCCGCAGTTAATACTGCCATGGCGCTGGATTGGGACGCAGGATGGCTGGTCAGACGATCCCGTTGATCCCTGCTACAATAGACCAATATGCCTGCCCCACCCGTTTAGCACAGAAGCGCTGATCCGCGACGATCCACTCTATGATATCATCGTGCTGCTCGGCCATAATGATAGGCCGCCAAAACCCGGCCAAGGCAGTGCGATTTTCTTTCATATCTGGAATGATGCCAAACCGACGGAAGGCTGCGTCGCCATAGCCCGTTCAAACATGGACAACCTGCTGCCCAAGCTCGCGCCGGGCGATGTTATGGACATATTTTAAACCGGACATCTGCCGGGCAGACGAATAATCCCAAAAAATTTTGCGCCAGATCAATGCACAAAGCGATGACAGCGCTATAACTCAGTTTTTGCGTTGCAACGAAATGACTGGGAGAGAAGCCTTGAAAACGATTTTATTGCATGTGTTTGAGGATAGCGGCCTTGAGTCGCGCTTGCAGGTCGCACTCGATATTGCTCGCGGTAATGAGGGCCACTTAACCTGCGTACAGCCGACAACCCAGTTTGCGCCAATGTCATTTGGACCACTGGGTGGCGATTTCGTAAGCGGGATCAATTTTGGAGATATGGATGCGGCGGAACGCGCGCATCGCGAGAAGATAGAAAATCAGCTGAAAGAGGAGGATGTTTCCTGGGACTGGCAAACCGGTCTGGGCGATCCAGCAACATTGCTAACCGAACGGACCCGTCTGGCAGATCTGGTGATCCTCAGCCAATCTTATGGCAAGCGCAATGCCGGCGATGAACCGCTGCCTATTGCCGGTGACGTCGCGGTCCATGCCCATTGCGCTGTGCTCGTCGTTCCCACTGAACGCATGACTTTTGACTGTCAGGGCCCAATGGTGGTCGGATGGAACGGTTCAGCGGAAGCCGCCAAAGCATTACGATTGGCTCTGCCGATGCTGAAAATGGCAAGTAACGTCCATCTGGTCACGGTGGGAGAAGACCACGGAGAATTTCCGCACACCGCTGCCTCCACATTTTTGGCGAGACACGGGGTTTCAACCGTCCTGCACGAGCTAAAAGGCAAAGGCAGCGAAGCGTCCGACATCATTGCAGATTTCGCCGTGGAACAAAATGCCGCTGCCTTGGTCATGGGCGCCTATGGTCATAGCCGTCTGCGCGAAACTTTATTTGGCGGGGTGACCAAACACCTGCTCAATGATGCGAGAATTCCATTGCTCATGGGGCATTAAGCGACAATATTCTAGCGTTTCGCCAGTCAATCGTCCCTTTCATCTCCATCGTCCAGCAATTGCTTGCGCGAACAAAAGCCGTGACAGGCTTTGACGCAATCATCGCGGCTTTGCTGTTCCGGGTCCATAGGAACCGAGATGGTTCTGGTTATCCCGTCAGCGCCACACACAGACAGGTTCATCATACCGCTTGCTGGCGCTAGCGGCGCAATTGCCAGCATCGCTATAGCCAGAGCGGATAGTTGGGTTGCCCCGCACGGTTTACTCTTTCTCATCGTCGGCCGCTTCATCGTCAATTAGCACCCGCTGCGCCGCGCCGTCGAGATCGTCAAACTGGCCGTTGCGCATGGCCCAGAAGAAAAAGACCAGACCGGCCAGCCCCATCAACAGGGCCACAGGAATCAGGATCGCCAAACCACTCATTTATCTCGCCCGCTCATTTATCTCGCCCGCTCATTTCGCAGCACCATTCAGCCGCAGCGCATTGCCGACCACGATCAGCGACGATAGCGACATGGCAATCGCCGCGATCAAAGGCGTTACCATCCCGGTCAAAGCCAGCGGTACAGCCAAGACATTATATCCAATCGCTAGCGCGAAATTCTGTCGAACAATTTGCATCGTTCGCCGGGCGGTCTGAACAGCCAGCGCTACCGGGAGGAATGAATCGCTGGTAAAGACCGCGTCCGCCGCCTGCTGGCCGACATCGCTGGCCGATCCGGGCGCAATTGAGACATGGGCGGCGGCAAGCGCCGGGCCATCGTTCAACCCGTCCCCGACCATCAACACCTTATGCCCACTGGCAGTGAGCTTTGAAATCAACTGCAACTTGTCTTGCGGGCTAGCGCCTGCCTGCGCGGTCAGACCGACGGCGCGGGAAACTTTCGCTACCGATGGCGCATTATCGCCGGATATGATTGTGGCAGGCAAGCCCATCTGGTTCAGCCGATCAATGGCTTCGAAAGCATCGGGGCGAATATCATCCTGCAATTCTATTGCAAAATGCCGGTCGCCGACCGACAATTGGCAGGAAAGATGGTCCTCCAGTTTAACCGGTTTCCCGAGCGCCACATGTAAGCCGTCCCAAGATGCTGACATGCCTTCGCCAGGCACTTCTTCAATCGCGTCCAGAATTGCAGGCGTCACATCATCAGCCAACAGAGCATTGCGAATCCCTTTGCTGACCGGATGATTGCTGGCCTGCGCCAGGGCTAAAGCGATCTGTTTCTGGGGCGGCGCAAAATGATGGAGGTTCAGCGGCACCGGACGCCCCAAAGTCAATGTCCCGGTCTTGTCAAACAACACCTGGTCTGCCTCGGCAAGTCGTTCCAGCGCGCTACCATCTTTGATCATAACCCCTTTGCGTAATAGCGCGCCAGAGGCCACCACTTGCGCCGCCGGAACCGCTAGTCCCAAAGCACAAGGGCAAGTGATGATCAGCACCGCGACAGCAATAAGCAAAGATTGATGCCAGCCGACCCCGGCCAACATCCAGAAAACGAACGCCAATAACGCAAGGCTATGCACCGCTGGCGCATAATAGCGCGCCGCCTTGTCCGCGATCCGCACATAAAAGGAACGCTGTTGCCCGGCTTCATCCATCAGGCGCGCGATATCGGACAGGCTGGTATCCGCGCCCGCCGCCGTAATCCGCACCGTCACTGGCGCGGTCAGGTTCAGCGTGCCGGCAAGCACCAGATCACCAGACGTCTTGTGCTGCGGCTCGCTCTCGCCTGTCATCAGGGCAAAGTCAAAATTGCTCACGCCTTTTTCAATGACCCCATCGGCAGCGAGATTATCGCCCGCTGCAACCACCATCCGCATATCGGGCCGCAGCTCTTTGGATGCAATCCAACGGGTCGTGCCATCATCATTCAGCACCATCGCGCCGGGCGCAGTCTGTTTGAGCAGTGCCGATATGCCCTCGCGCGCACGGTCCCGCATCATGCCGTCAAGTACCCTGCCAGCGAGCAGGAAGAAGATCAGCATGACGACGCTTTCAAAATAGGCATGCGCGCCGCTGGTCATGGTTTCGTAAAGACTAAGGCCGGTGGCGAGGATGATGCCAATCGTAATCGGCACGTCCATATTGGTGCGACCATAGCGCAATGCCATGGCGGCCGAGCTGAAAAACGGTCGCCCGGAATAGAGGATCACCGGTATAGCGATCAGCGCCGATATCCAGTGAAATAGATCACGGGTTGGGCCCATCGCACCGGACCAGACGCTGACCGACAGCAGCATGATATTCATCATGCCAAACCCCGCGACAGCAAGCGCGCGGATCAATCTGTCGGTACCGCCCTTTTCCTCCGCCAGCGGATTATCCGCCAATATCTGCGCATCAAAGCCGAGCTGCTCAATCTTATCCTTGATTGCATCTTCGCGAAGACCCGGCTCATGGGATACCGCGACCTGTTTGGTTGAGAAGTTTACGCGGGCCGAAAAGATGTCTTGCTCACGGGATAGACCGCTTTCGATTTTGGATATACATCCGGCGCAGCGAATAGCGGGTACCGCAAAACGCGAGACGACATTGTCCGCGTTGTCCGCCTTTATGGCATCAAGATCAGTGACAGCGTTCAAAATACGTCCTGAGCCAGCGCCATTTTATTGCCGCGATGCATGATCGTGATGCGCAACTTCCAGCGCCCTTCGGGCAGAATATCGCGGCTGATATAGGTGCCGGTGCGGTCTTGTACAAAATGAAGCGTGATCGGGTCTGCCCGCCCTACGGGATGCTCTGCAGTCGCGGTTATCTCAGCATCTTGTAGCGCGCTATCATCGGCAATGCGCACCGTCATCGCGACTTTGTCCTCGAGGCGTGTAACCTGCGACGCGGTCCAGCCATGGGCCTGCTGTTTGCGCGATTCCTCCAGCCACTTGTTATAACTCTGACTGGCGACATAGCTGTTATCGACCAATGTGCCGCTGAAGGTCGAAACGGCAAAGCGTGCCATCATCATATTGACCGCCACGACCACCGCGAAAAAAGCCACGATCATCGCGGCGGCATGATAGCCGGTAAATTTCTTCGGCCTTACAGATTCTCGGGTCATTCGGCGCTCTCCGGGCGTTCAAAAAAAACGTCATGTGTATCTTGCGCTGTCCGGTCATCTTCGGCACGGACGGTGAGGGAAAATTCTTCCCGTTGAGGTCCGGCCCCCGGAGCAGCGACAAATAATCTTACCCGGCCTACGCTGTCAGCGGGCACTTTGACCGTAACAGTGTGACCGGCGGTTTCTCGCGTGCCTTCACTCGACCACAGAACAGCCTGTCCGAGGCCTGACATGGAAATTTCCATCGTCCGTGGCCGGTTTTCCATATTGCGCAAATTGGCCGTGTAAGCGTTGCGGACATCGCCATCGGCCAGCTGTACATAAAGCGGATTGCGATCGTGATTGGCGCTGATGTCTATGCGCGTGCGGTTGCCCACCGCAAAGAGCATCGCCAGACCAATCGCGCCCCAGACTGAAAAATAAAGGATGATCCGCGGACGAAAGAGCGTTTTCAAAACGGGTGTGTGAGCCTGTCCCGCTTGTTCCAGCTCCGCATCTTCCGACGTGACATAATCGATCAGTCCGCGCGGACGACCGACCTGATCCATGACTTTGTCGCATGCATCGATACATAAGGCACAGGTAATGCAGCCAATTTGCGGTCCTTCGCGAATATCAATACCGGTCGGGCAAACGGCGACGCATTGATTGCAGTCAATACAATCACCAAAGCTGCCGGGCTGGGCTTCGGCCTTTTTGACACTGCCGCGTGGCTCTCCGCGCCAATCCTTATACGTCACGGTCAGCGACTTTTCGTCCATCATCGCCGCCTGAATGCGCGGCCATGGGCACATGTAGATACACACCTGCTCGCGCATGAAGCCGCCAAAGATGAAGGTCGTCGCGGTTAGCACGCCGACGGTTGCATAAGCGACAAAGGCAGCTTCGCCGGTGAAAAAGTCGCGCACCAATGTCGGGGCGTCGGCAAAATAGAATATCCAGGCGCCGCCAGTTGCCATCGCCACCAAAAGCCAGACCGTCCATTTGCTCAGGCGCTTGGCGATTTTCTTTGGTCCCCATGGGGCGTCCTGCAGTCGAAATTGGGCGTTACGGTCGCCATCAATCGCGCGCTCGATATGCTGGAACAAATCGGTCCACACGGTTTGCGGACAGGAATAGCCGCACCATGCCCGGCCCACCGCTGACGTGACCAGAAACAAGCCGATCCCGGCCATGACCAGCATTCCCGCAACATAATAAAATTCGTGCGGCCAGATTTCGATACCGAACATGAAAAAGCGCCGGTTCGCCAAATCTACCAGCACCGCCTGATCCGGCGCATAGGGACCCCGGTCCCACCGGATCCACGGCGTGATGTAATAGATGCCCAGCGTCACCGCCATGATCACCCATTTGAGCTTCCGGAATGTGCCGTCTACCGCCTTGGGATAAACGCCTTTCCGCTTTTCATAGAGCTTTAGCTCTGGATCAAGAATCTCGTCAGGATTGCTCATCGGCAGGAGTCGCCTCCTCACTCGTCGCGGCAGCCTGCTCGGCAGAATCTTTTTCCACAGGCGCCGCTTCGCCACCGCCTAGCGAATGAACATAAGCGGTAAGCATCCTGATCGTTGCTGCATCCAGCCGCTGGCCCCAGCGCGGCATTACACCATAGCGGCTGTTCGTGATCGTGTCGGTCAACGAAGCCCGGTCCAGACCATAAAGATTAATCGCGTCGGTCAAATTAGGCGCACCCTGAATCCGGTCTCCCTTGGCATCGCTGCCATGGCATATTGTACAATTGACCTCGAACAGAGCCGCCCCACGCGTTGCCGATGCGCTTGGCTTTTCGCGATTGCTGAGCACCCGGACATGAGACACCAGATCCTGAATTTCATTGGGCTGTAATATCCCGTCGCGGCCAAAGGCCGGCATCTGGGAAAAGCGCGTGTCGTCATGGTCGGGATTTCGGATGCCATGGACCAGCGTATATTCAATCGCTTCCATATCTCCGCCCCATAGCCACTCATCATCATTCAAATTGGGATAGCCTTTCGAGCCAGCAGC
The DNA here is from genome assembly GCA_947493215.1 of uncultured Sphingomonadaceae bacterium. Lineage (GTDB taxonomy): Bacteria > Pseudomonadota > Alphaproteobacteria > Sphingomonadales > Sphingomonadaceae > Parasphingorhabdus. Next base: position 55,431 of record CANLQE010000001.1, read on the forward strand.
ACCTGCGCCATGGCATTGCACGCAATGAACCTTGAACGCCGAACGACCGCCTTGAATGGCTTCATTGAGCAAGGCAGAATTTTTCGGCAAATCGTGTATATCGGTTGATACCAACGCCTGCCGGATCGGCTCCAGCTCGGCTTCGCGAGCATCGACCGCTTTTTGATATTCGCCACGGCTCGACCAGCCTAATACGCCTTCGGTGGCGCTGTTGAGCATCGGCCATGCGGGATAAAGCACGACATAGACCAAGGCCCAGATGATGGTCGCATAGAGGGTCCACAGCCACCAGCGCGGCATCGGCGTGTCGAGTTCCTCGATACCATCCCATTCATGGCCAACCGTCTTGGTGCCCGTCGCCTCATCAACTCTTTGTTTATCAACCATCGTCCTGATCCTCTTCAAAGATCATATGTGCTGCTTCTTCATGTTTCTGGCGCGATCCGGGCCGAAAGGTCCAACCGATAAAACCCAGGAAAGTGAAGGCAAGGAACAGCAGTCCAAAGCTGTCGGACAAATGCCGTAATGTTTCATAGGTCATCGCGGCTGCTCCTGGGCTTCACCGGCTTCGAAATCGACTAAGGTGCCGATCATCTGCAGATAGGCAACCAGCGCGTCCATCTCGGTCAGCCGGTCGGGATCGCCATCAAAATCGCGCGCTTGCGCTTTGGGATAGCGTTCCTCCAAATCGCTGGTCGACGCTGTCGGATCAGCCTGAGCCATCAAGTCTTCATTGGCCGCAGCAATCGCTTCCTCGGTATAGGGAACACCAACCCGCCGCTGGGCCCTGAGATGCTTGACCATATCACCGGCTTTCAGTTCTTTCTCGGCGAGAAACGCATATGGCGGCATGATCGATTCCGGTACGACCGAGCGCGGATCGATGAGATGCTGGACATGCCATTCATCCGAATAGCGCCCGCCTACCCGCGCTAGATCAGGGCCGGTTCGTTTGGAGCCCCATTGGAACGGATGATCATACATGCTTTCCGCGGCCAGGCTGTAATGTCCATAGCGCTCGACTTCATCGCGGAAGGGGCGGATCATCTGGCTGTGGCAGCTATAACAGCCTTCACGAATATAGATGTTGCGCCCCGCCAGCTCCAGCGGGGTGTAAGGCCGCACGCCTTCGACTTTCTCAACCGTGCTATCGATCCAGAACAGCGGCGCGATTTCTACAATCCCGCCAATGGCGACGGTGATAAAGGCCCCAAGCCCCAACAGGGTGACATTGCGTTCAAGCTTCTTATGCTTTTGAGCTAAACTGGACATGTTCCTGTCTCCCTTATTCAGCTGGTGCGATGGCGGGCTTACCCACGATCGGCTTGTCTAAATCCTCATTATGAGGCGTTTCGGTCATGGGCTTTTCGTCGCGCTGCTTGCCCGCGATCGTCATCCAGACATTGTAAACAAGCACGATAGCGCCAGCGAGATAGAGCAGACCGCCCGCCGCACGGATCAGATACATGGGCAGCATCGCGGACACGACTTCGGAGAAAGCGTAAACCAGATAGCCATCGTCACCATATTCGCGCCACATCAAACCTTGCATGATCCCGGCGACCCACATTGATGCCGCGTAAAGAACAATGCCGAGCGTCGAGAGCCAGAAATGCCAGTTCACCATCCGCAGCGAATAAAGCCGCTCTTTGCCCCACAGGCGCGGGACGAGATAGTAAAGACACGCAAAGGTGATCATGCCATTCCAGCCGAGCGCGCCGCTATGCACATGGCCGATCGTCCAGTCGGTATAATGCGACAGGCTGTTCACGGCCTTGATCGACATCATCGGACCTTCAAAGGTGCTCATCCCGTAAAAGGCGAGCGCCAAAACCATCATCCGGATGATCGGATCGGTACGGATTTTGTCCCATGCGCCGTTTAGCGTCATCAGACCATTGATCATGCCGCCCCAGCTTGGCATCCACAGCACAATTGAGAAGACCATACCGAGCGTCTGTGCCCAGTCGGGCAGCGCCGTATAATGGAGATGATGCGGACCCGCCCAGATGTACAAGAAAATCAGCGACCAGAAGTGGATGATCGACAGACGATAGCTGTAAACCGGCCGCTCTGCCTGCTTTGGTACGAAATAATACATCATCGCGAGGAAGCCGGCGGTCAGGAAAAATCCAACCGCATTATGGCCATACCACCACTGGGTCAGCGCATCTTGCACGCCTGCAAAAGCGGAATAGCTTTTGGAACCAAGCAGGCTGACCGGCATCGATAGGCCGTTGACAACATGCAGCATCGCGATGGTCAGAATGAAAGCAAGATAAAACCAGTTAGCAACATAGATATGCGGTTCCGACCGGCGCACAATTGTGCCGATGAAAACGGCCGCATAAGACAGCCAGACGATGGTCAACCACAGATCGACATACCATTCAGGTTCCGCATATTCCTTGGACTGAGTAACACCCATGAGGTAACCGGTGGCCGCCAGCACGATGAACAGCTGATACCCCCAGAAAACGAAACGGGCGAGGCCAGGGAAGGCCAACCTCGCCCTGCACGTACGCTGCACGACATAATAACTCGTCGCGATCAGCGCGTTGCCTCCGAAAGCAAAAATAACGGCAGATGTGTGAAGCGGCCGCAAACGGCCGAAAGTGGTAAATTCATTATTGAGATTGAGCACAGGAAAGGCGAGCTGCAGGGCAATGATCAGCCCGACTGCCATTCCCGCAATGCCCCAGAAAATCGTCGCGATCACGCCCCAACGAACCGGATCATCATCATAAACCCCGGGATCAGGGGCCTTTAATATACCGCGCCCAATGGCCGCATAATCAGCCTTGTTGATCGTCACCCACAGCGTGATACCCGCAGCCAAGGCGATAATCGCCATGTGTACGGCAAAGCCGGCGTCCGCCGCCAATACCATTGCGATAAAAGCAAAAAATACTATCGCCAGCCAGCCGCCAGCCTTCAATAAGAGCGTATCCATGATGTCCTTCCCTGTGTGGACGTTTCAAAAAACCGTCTTCAACAGGCAGGGGCATGGCAGCCCCTATCGCGGATCACATTGATCTAGATCAACACGAGAAAATCTATTGTTAGAGGAGGCAAAAGCCATCCGCTAGCGATGCTCAAGCGGCCCCGGCATCGGCAATATTCTGCAGGCGCATGCTGTCCAATATCTGAACGTTGCGATGATCCGGCAGTGCTATCACGTCATTTTTTTTCAACTGAGTCATCTGACGACTGACCGTTTCGATGGTCAGACCCAATATGTCGGCCACCTGCTGGCGCCCGAAAGGCAGGGCAAATTCTTCGAGATTTCCGCCAACGACGCTACAGCTGGCATCTGCCAACCGATCTGACATTTCCAGCAGGAAAGAGGCAACCCGTTCGGCAGCGGTTTTCCGGCCCAGCAACAGCATCGAACGGCGAACCCGGTCCAGTTCGGTCAGCGTACGCTGCAATAATTTATGCTCCAGGTCGGGATGTTCCCGGACAAACTGGTCGAAGTCCGAGCGAGAGAATACGCAGACTTTGGAGTCCGCCAATGCGGTGACCGTATATTCATTCCTGTCCCCGAACGGCCGACCGACAAAATCGGCCGGATAGAGCAGACCAATAATCTGTTCCCGCCCGTCTTCCAACGACGAGGTCAGCTTGAACGCGCCTTCGACGACATTGGCCACGATCAGGCTATCGTCGCCCTCCCATATCAAGGCTTGCCCGGCCTTTATCGAGACCTTGCGAGAGAGGCGATTAATCGCAACCAGTTCGTCCGGGTCCAATGCCGAACAAATCGCTTTATTTTTGACAACACATTGTTCGCAATTGTTTATCATGGATCAGTAAACCTCGCTGAATGTCAGGGCGACTACCCGGCTTCTTCCCCGATTGTTTTGACCGATATTGTCAAGCTTGCGCCGTTCCCGCCAACAGCAATAGCGCCTTCTATATTCTAGAAGGGTACGTCATCGTCCAAGTCGCTGTCAAATGCGCCGCCGCCCTGACCACCGCCGGATGATCCGCCGCCGCCCGAACCGCCTGACGATCCGCCACCGGTGCTACCCCAACCGTCATTGGAACCGCCACCTTGGCTGCCCATGCCGCCGCCTTGGCGGGAATCGAGCATTTCTAGTTTGCCGTCAAAGCCTTGCAAAACAATCTCGGTCGAATAGCGATCGTTGCCGGACTGATCCTGCCATTTGCGGGTTTGCAGCTTGCCTTCGATATAAACCTTGCTGCCCTTGCGCAGATATTTTTCGGCGACACCGGCGAGGCCTTCGGAAAAGATCGCGACGCTATGCCACTCGGTCTTTTCCTTTTTTTCTCCGGTATTGCGATCTTTCCAGCTTTCGGATGTCGCGATGCGCAGATTGCAGACTTTACCGCCATTATTAAATGTACGCACTTCAGGGTCGGCACCCAGATTTCCTACGATAATTACTTTGTTGATGCCGCCAGCCATTTGCATTTCCCCTTGGAATATTTTTGATTTTTTCGAGTCTCTGAAGGCTCTATAGACCGAGGGCGATTGCGGTCCAATAGGTTATGCCCGCAGCAACGTATGCTAGCGCAAAAAGATAGGCGAGCATGAACATCGGCCATTTCCAGCCATTAGTTTCCCGCTTGGTCACCGCGATGGTGGATAAACATTGCGGGGCAAAAACAAACCACGCCAGAAACGCAAGCGCAGTGGGCAGCGACCAGCTGCTTTGCAAGCGTTCGGTCAGAGACTTGGCTTCCGCTTCTTCATCGGGCGCATCAATCGCGTAAGTGGTTGCGAGCGCCGCCACTGCTACTTCGCGCGCCGCCATGGCCGGGATCAAAGCGAGAGCGATATCGCGATTAAACCCAATCGGCGCGACCACCGGTTCAATAACATTGGCAATCCGGCCAGCGGCGGAATAATCCACTTGGCTCATCGGGCTATCGATCGGCACTTTCGGGTAGGTCAGCATCAACCAAAGCACCACAGTCGCGGCAAAAATGATCGTACCGGCGCGGCGCAGGAATATCCAAGCGCGCTGCCACAGTCCAAGCAAGATATCGCGCAACCGCGGCATTTGATATTTTGGCATTTCCATAAGGAAGCCACTATTGGGACCCTTGGCCACCGTGCTGCGCAGCACCATGGCGACCAACATAGCGCCGACAATGCCGAATATATAAAGTCCAAACAGCACCAGTCCTTGCAATCCGACACCCAGTCCGACATCCCGCGCCGGGATGAACGCCCCGATGATAATCGCGTAAACCGGCAGCCGTGCAGCGCAGGTCATGAGCGGCGCGACCAATATCGTGGTCAATCGGTCTTTCGGATCAGCAATACTGCGCGTCGCCATAATGCCGGGAATAGCGCAGGCGAAAGAGGACAAGAGTGGAATGAAGCTGCGGCCGGACAATCCCACACTCGCCATCAGACGGTCCATGATGAAGGCGGCGCGGGTCATATAGCCGCTTGCCTCCAACAACAGGATGAACAGAAACAGGATCAAAATTTGCGGCAGGAAGACGACGACGGAACCAACGCCGCCAATGGCCCCCTCAATCAAAAAGTCACGCAGGAAACCCTCGGGAAGGGTCGCTTCCACCGCAACAGCAGCCCATTCGCTCGCGCCTTCGATCCAACCAATCGGCGCTTCAGACCAGGCAAAAACCGCCTGAAACATGACGAACATGATCGCGAGCAGGATCACTGGCCCTGCAACCGGATGCAGGAACATCGCATCGGCACGTTCGGACCAGCGGCGTCCGGCAGTTTCAGAAACCACCGTCAGGTTGGCGATTTTCTTGGCCTGTTTGCGAAGACCATGATCGCGCTCCTTGGAGACCACGATATCCAGCGGGTCGGTTTTCTCCGTCAACCGCGCTTCAACGGCTGCGGATAAATGATCAAGGCCGCGGCGGCGCACGGCAACGGTTGGGATAACCGGTACACCCAACTCTGCTTCCAACTTTGCGGGATCGAGCGTTAATCCGTCGCGCTCGGCTAGATCCATCATGTTGAGCGCGATAACAACCGGCCGACCCAGCGCGATGACTTCCAGCGCAAAACGCAGATGATTGTCGAGATTGGCAGCATCCAGCACGATGATGATCGCATCCGGTTTACGCTCGCCTTGCTGCTCACCCATAATCACGCTGCGGGTCACTGCCTCGTCGGGGCTTGTCGGCTCAAGACTATAGCTGCCCGGCAAATCCACCAATTCGGCAGGACGGCCATCGGCCATCTGAAAATGGCCGGATTTACGCTCAACAGTCACACCGGGATAGTTTGCGATTTTTTGCCGTGCGCCAGTCAGGGCATTAAACAAGGCGCTTTTGCCAGCATTGGGGTTGCCCGCCAGGACAATAAGGGGGGCTGCTTCACTCATGATTTACGCCGGAATGACCACCGATATGGCCGATGCGTGCGATTTACGCACAGCAATCATCATCCGGCCGACTTTCAGCGCAATCGGGTCGCTAAAACCAAACATGCCTTTATGAAGCTTTTCTACCTCTACGCCTTCATCCAGACCCAGCGCGCGAAGCCGTGCGCCCTCATTTTCTGACATGGAATCCCAGTCAATCGCCGAGATTTCGGCGCGCTGGCGCATCGACAGACGGTCCAGCGTAACCGCTAATGTAACTGGTGCATTCATAGATAAACTCAATAGATCTCAGTTGCGACTGATTATCAATATTGACTGGCTCTGGCGAGTCTTTTGTTTGCGCTGCCAACATATTCTCTTGATAAGCCTTGCAGAAATCTATCATCAGATCCCGCGATAGCGCAGCCGCCCAATAAAGCGGGCCATGCTGAACCGGTCAACGCCGGGCCGGGTAATCTTGGCTTTTACCTTCTCAAACTGCATGACATTTTCAATCCGCCGATCCAGAAAAGCCTTGGTTTCGGCATAGCTGTCGCTTTCATCGTCAAGAAACACGCTAATCGTGCTGCCGTAAACGGCGGACAGCAACGTCCGCTTGGTATAATGATTATAGTCGGTCGCCGTATCGCCAGCCAGCCGCCACATTTTATCTGCTGCGCGCCAGCCAAGTTTTGCCGCGGTGGGAAGGTTCGGCGGCGCTGCGAGGATTGCCAGCGCCCGGCGCAAGCCTTCGCGATCTGATTCCAATGCTTCGAGCCGCGCAACCACCAGTGCTGTGATCCGCTCGCGAATTTTCATCGCGCCCAGTTCGTCTTCTGAAAATTTCGCTATCATGGCGGCGTCGACAGCTTGAAACCAAGTATCGATCATATCGACCGGGCCTTCGTTAAACGCCAGACCAGCCATCTCGGCATCAACGCCCGCTTGCTCTGCCGCAGCTTCGACCGCTTTTTCATTCCAACCGTCAAAAGCCGCCTGCGACGCCAAAAGTGGTGCAAGATAGGTCCGGACTTCATCCAGCGTCGGATCATCGCGTAACGGTTGGGGTTGTTTTGCAGGCATGTCGTAAAGTTCCTTGCGCGGGCGACCCGTAAGCGGGGGCCAATAAAAGGGATATAGGCTGAAAGAAAAGATTTTCAAACCATTGCATTGCAAAGCGCTACTGGCCTGACTAGCTATTCATCAAGCAATTAAAAACAGCGAAAGAGCATATCTATGAGCACATTATTTGATCCCATCACCCTTGGCGCAATCGAAGCGCCGAACCGCATGCTTATGGCCCCCCTGACCCGGTGCCGCTCGACGATGGAACATGTGCCGACCCCGATCATGGGCGAATATTATTCGCAGCGCGCCGGTGCTGGCCTGATTATTTCCGAAGCCACCGGCATTAGCCAACAAGGCTTGGGCACCCCTTTTGCACCGGGCATCTGGAATGACGAACAAACCGAAGCATGGAAACCGATTATCGAGCAAGTCCACGCCGCGGGCGGACGGATCATCTGTCAATTATGGCATATGGGCCGCATCGTTCATCCCGATTTTCTCGGCGGCGAAAAGCCGGTTTCCTCTTCAGCGACAACTGCGCCCGGCAGCGTGCGCACCTATCAAGGCAAACGCGACTATGTCGAAGCACGCCCGATGGAATTGGATGATATTTCGAGCCTGCTCGACGATTATACCAACGCCGCTGAAAATGCTAAAAAAGCAGGCTTTGATGGCGTGCAATTGCATAGTGCGAATGGCTATCTGATCGACCAGTTTATCCGCTCCGGCACCAATTTCCGTACGGATCAATATGGCGGCTCTATCGAGAACCGTATCCGCTTGCTTGGTGAAGTGACACAGCGATTGGTTGACGTTTGGGGCGGCGACCGGGTTTCTGTCCGCCTTTCTCCCAATGGCGATTCCCAAGGGGCAGACGATGCAACACCGGTAGAGACCTTTACGGCAGCTGCGAAATTGCTCGACAGTCTCGGCATTGCGTTTCTCGAACTGCGTGAACCGCCAGCCCATGGCACTTATGGTAATACCGATGTACCCAGGGTTAGCCCCGACATTCGTCCGGTATTCAGCAAGCCATTAGTTCTCAACAGCGACTATTTTTACGATAGTGGGACAGAGGCGCTGGCCGACGATAAAGGCGATGCGATCAGCTTTGGCCGGACATTCATGACCAATCCCGACCTGCCGGAACGTTTCCGCACTGGCGCAGAACTCAACCCGATCGACTTTACGCCAACATGGTATAGTCAGGGTCCTGAAGGCTATGTGGATTATCCGACGATGGGCCAAAGCAAGGCGACTCAGGACAAAGCCAGCGCCTGAACCTAGATATCCTGAACCGAGATATAGAGAATCAAAAGGAGCTTTGGAGCCGCCGGAACATGTTATGGACCGCTGGCTCTGAAGCTTCTTGCTGTTCAAGCCGTGCAGAAAGACGCTGCAGACGCTGAAAAAGCTCTTCGCTGGAATCAATAATATAGCGCGCCTCATCCGGGAATAACTCTACCATCGGACGATCGCTGGCAGCCGCATAACCCAATTCCCGATCATGGTTCCATGCCTCACCATCGGTCATGTCTTCGCCGTGCAACGCCCGCTGGTTTAACAACCACGCGATGCAATGCATCAAACGGGTCGTAACTTTCAAAGACTCGCATGAAAAGGATACCGACAGCGTCGCGTCATCCTGGCACTGCTCGTTAAACCGGCCGGACTCAAAATAGGATCGCGCCTCATCAGCAAGCACCATCGACTCGGTATAGAGCGCATCCAGTAATTTGGGCGTAATCAATGCTTCGCTGTCAGCCATTTAAACTATGTAGCAAATTTTACATGAGCAAGGACAGTTAAAATTCACACGCCACAGGGTTAATTTGCAAGATGTTTCAATGTGACACGTCGCGTCACACGGAGTTAATTAGTGGACAGAGAAAGTTAATTTGGGTGACCGACGCCAAAAGCCGCCACAATCATGCAATAATATCGGGTATCAGCTGATTTTCGATCTGAATGATGCGGTCGCGCAAATGTAATTTGCGTTTTTTTAGGCGCGCTGCACGCAGTTGATCATGGCTGCCCGATTCCAGCAAGGCCGCGATCGCGTCATCCAGATCGCGATGTTCAACCTTCAGCAGTTCAAGCCGCTGTCGCAACTCTTGATCGGATATCGCCATAATGGATTCATTCACCCCTTGCATGCCTGCAACAAATTTGTATTCTTCCTCCTATTCATGGTTCTTGTCTAAACCAAGACAATAATATCATGTGATCTGCCGCCGCTTCATGCCAAGCGTACGGCTAAAGGAAAGGGACACCCGCAACCACTTTCAATCCAGCAACATTATATAATCAGGAGAAAATTATGGATCAGAATCATGTATCAGCCCTGCGCGGAAAGCACGAAGCTCTCGACCGCAAGATCAGCGAAGAAGAGGCCCGCCCGGTTCCAGATACAATTCGACTCCATGACCTGAAAAAACAAAAGTTGCGATTGAAGGATGAGTTATTGGCGGACGCCTGAAACTCTTTGTGATTCAGTCTAACCCATCAGACCGCATTTCGATAAGCCCCTGACACCCGCAAACCAGTCTGAATCGCTCCGGTTAATCCACCTAAATTATTCACGTCATTGACTTACTCTTCCGTTTCCCCAAGGTTTGGGGCGATTCATAAAAAGAGGACAGTCCCCATGACCACAAACCAGATTTGGTATTTACGCAAACGCCCTGTCGGTAAAATTGCGGAAGGGGATCTGGAGCTGGTCACGGAAGAAATGGCCCCACTCGGCCCCGACATGATACGAGTAAGAACCATCTATCTCTCGCTCGACCCCACCAACCGGATATGGATGAGCGACGTCGACGGCTATTTGCCGCCGGTTCCAATCGATGATCCCATGCGCGGTGGCGGCATCGGGGTCGTGGAAGAAAGCAATTTCGATGCTATACCGGTTGGCGCCCTCATCAACACCGGTCTTTCCACTTGGGCCATGTATAATGACATCCCGGGCGGTATGGCGAGCGTATTACCATCCATCCCCGGCGTACCTTTAACCGCTTATATGGGGCCATTGGGTGCCACAGGCATGACCGCTTACTTCGGGCTGATGGACATCGGCAAACCAAAAGAAGGCGATACGCTGGTGGTTTCTGCTGCGGCTGGCGCGGTCGGTTCCATGGTCGGGCAAATCGGCAAAATTCACGGATGTCATGTTGTCGGCATTGCCGGATCTGATGACAAATGCAAATGGCTCACCCAAGAAGCCGGGTTTGATGCTGCCATAAACTACAAGACGGAAGATGTTGGCGCCGCACTCGACAAACATTGCCCGAACGGGATTGATATCAACTTTGAAAGTGTTGGTGGAGAAATTATGGATGCCGTGATAGCGCGGCTGAACGATTTTTCACGCATGCCATTATGCGGACTGATATCCACCTATAATGATTTGGATGGATCATCAGGACCGTCAAATTTTGCCAATCTATTGATGCGGCGGACAACATTGCGCGGATTCATCATCCTCGATTATTTTGACCGCTTTCCCGAAGGCGCGCAGGCAATGGCTGGATGGATGATGGAAGGTCACCTGAAATTCGAGACGGATATAGTGCAGGGCATTGAAAATGCTCCCGCTTCTGTTGACCGCCTTTTCACCGGCGCCAATTTGGGCAAGCTTGCAGTTCAGTTCGGTCCGGAACCGGACTAAATTCCAAGCAAATATAGCGCGCAAACCACAGGGTAATATGTATTTTCTGGCCGATAGCCTGATTTGCATATCGCACCTGTCAGAGGTTTCTGCTAGGCTAACGGCATGGCCACCAAACACACGCCCAGCCTTGTAACCGCCCGTAATATTTTGACCGGGCTGCGGTCGATTATGGCCTCTCCCGGTAATGCCCAGACCAAACTCAACCATGTCGTGGAAACCATTGGCGAGGCGGTCAGCAGCGAGGTTTGTTCCATATATTTGCGGCGCGAAGGCGTTCTCGAACTATATGCGACGCGCGGCCTCAACCAGGAAGCAGTCCATGTTACCAAATTGGCTTTTGGTGAGGGGTTAACCGGATATATTGCAAAAAATGTTGAAACGTTGAATCTCGACGAAGCGGCCAGCCATCCCGATTTCCAATATCGCCCGGAAACCGGGGAAGAAAAATTCCATAGCTTTGCCGGGGTGCCAATCATCCGTAATCAGCAAGCCGTCGGTGTTTTATGCGCCCAGCATATAGACCCGCGCAAATATTCCGAGGAAGAGATTGAATCGTTCCAGACGGCCGCGATGGTCCTGTCAGAACTGATTTCCAACGCGGAGTTGGTCGATGTAGAATCGGTGGATGCCCCCAATGCGCGCAACAGTGGCGCGGATCGGCTCAGCGGCCTGCAGCTGGTTAAAGGAAAAGCCAGCGGTTTCGCCGTCTTCCACCAACCGCGCGTGAAAATCGAACATACCGTGGCAGAAGATACAGAGGCTGAGCGCCATCGGGTCTATTCGGCTTTCGACAAGATGCGCAGCCAGATTGACCAGATGACCAATCAGGCCGAATTTGGAGTGGGTGGGGAGCATGAAGAGGTACTGCAAACCTACAAGATGTTCGCCTATGACGAAGGCTGGAGCCGCAGGATCAATGAAGCGATTGATAGCGGCCTGACCGCCGAAGCGGCCATTGAGCGCGTGCAACAACATACCCGGATGCGGATGCGCCAGATTGATGATCCTTTGCTTGCCGAAAGGATGCATGATCTGGAGGATCTTGCTAACCGCTTGCTGCGCATTGTCTCTGGCCAAATGGGCACAGCAGCTACCATGGGTCTGCGCCAGGACACGATATTGGTCGCGCGGAATTTAGGGCCAGCCGAATTGCTGGAATATGATCGCCGACGCCTCAAAGGTGTGGTGCTGGAAGAGGGTTCGCTAACCGCCCATGTCACAATCATCGCGCGGGCGATGGACATACCGATTCTGGGTCAGGTTAAAAATGTCCGACAGATTGTCCGAGAAAACGATCTGCTGCTGCTTAATGTAGACGACAATGCATTGTTTGTCCGTCCCAGCCCATCGATAGAAGATGCGTTTGAAACGCAGATCGAACTGACCCAGAAAAAGCGTGCGGCCTATGCCGAATTGAAGGCCAAGGAACCGATCACCACAGACGGGACGCGGATTACGCTGAACATCAATGCGGGTTTGCGCGACGATATGGCAATGCTGACCTTGACCGGTGCCGATGGCATTGGCTTGTTCCGCACCGAATTCCAGTTTCTCGTCGCCGCCACCATGCCGAGCCGGGCCGGGCAGTTGCGCTTCTACCGAGATGTGTTGGACGCCGCTGGCGACAAGCCAGTCATTTTCCGGACTGTTGATATTGGCGGCGACAAGCCCTTGCCTTATTTTCAAGCCAGCGAAGTGAAGGAAGAAAATCCCGCGATGGGCTGGCGCGCGCTGCGCATCGGTTTGGAACGCGATGCGCTAATGAAAGTACAGGCACGCTCGCTTATCGAGGCCGCTGCGGGACGGAAACTGAACGTCATGTTCCCGATGATCGCCGAGCCTTGGGAATTTGATGAAGCCAAGGCGGTGTTCGAGAAACAGCTCCAATATTTGCGAGACCGCAAGAAACAGTTGCCATTGTCCATTCGCTATGGCGCAATGCTCGAAGTCCCTGCGCTTGCCGAATGTCTAGATCAGCTGGCAACACGGCTCGATTTTTTGTCGATTGGCACCAATGATCTCACTCAGTTTCTGTTCGCAGCAGACCGCAGCAATCCAAAATTAGCGGAGCGATTTGATTGGCTCAGTCCAGCCATCCTGCGCTTCATCGACCGGGTTTCCAGGCAAGCTGATGATCTGGGCATTGAACTCAGCGTGTGCGGCGAAATGGGTGGCCGACCGCTTGAAGCAATGGCTTTACTCGGCCTGGGCATCAAGCGCCTGTCGATTACGCCAGCATCTATCGGCCCGATCAAGGCGATGGTACGCTCCTTGGATCTCGGCGCGGCGCAGGAACAGCTGTCAGCAATATTATCCGGTCCACCAAATGATCCTAGAAGCGCACTGGAAAAATGGGCGCAAGAGCATCAGGTCGACCTCGGCTAAGCGCCTATTCGTAATAACTTGTATCGGCATTCCCGCAAATGCGGCAGCGGTCCGGTCATTATGTCCATGCGCCTAGGGTTTCTGCACTGATAATCATTGACTTTTCACCACTCTAGTGGCTTTTCTATGCGATCAGTAAAAATCGGGGTCGCACCGCGAACCGGCCAAAGGAGAGTTTGATGGCCGAAGAAATAGACGCAGAGGATACAGGCGAAGAAAATGCCGAGCTGAGCCTGCACAGCGTGGGTGATATGTTGCGTCATGCGCGCGAGCAGAAAAACCTCGGCATTGAAGATGTTGCAAAGACGACACGTATTCCGCAGCGTCATTTGGCATCCATTGAATCTGGTGATTTTGGAGCATTGCCTGGCCGCACTTATGCGATCGGCTTTGCCAAATCCTATGCGCGCACTGTGGGGCTCAGCGAAGTCACCATTGGTAGTCAGTTGCGCGAAGAAATGGATGATCAGGGACACAGCGCCTATGAGCCGGAAACCAGCGGCTATTCACCGGCCAATCCCAGCAATGTTCCGCCTAAATATCTTGCCTTTACAGCCGCAGGCATCGGTGCTGTTTTGCTGGTCGGCTTTTTGATTTGGCGGGTGCTATATCTGGAACCAACCGATTTCATGGATGGTGAATCAGACACAGAATTTACTGAGAATGATGCCGGTATAGACACATTGGGCGGCACCATAGAACCGGTCGGCCCAGCGCCCTCGGCAACCGGTACGGTAACGCTGACCGCAACCGAGACCGTATGGCTGAAAATCTATGACGAAGAGGGTGAGCGTCTATTTGAAAAAGAAATGTCCGCTGGTGAACAATATACCGTACCGGCGGATGCCAATGGGCCGCAGATACTGACCGGCCGGCCGGACGCATTGACGGTAACAATTGACGGCGCCGTTGTCCCGCCACTCGGCACTCCGGATCGTACGATCAAAGATGTCGGCATCAGCGCTGCGGCGTTGCTGGCTCGCACAGACCTCGGCGGTTCAACGACGGACACGGCTACCGAGCCCTCAGGCGGACAAAATAGCACGCCATAGTCGGACTGGTTAAACGCTTGATATCGCTATGAATCACGGTAAATCTATTTACTTTCCTACGGCATATATGGTTAATGCGACCATTATATTTGGAGGCTCCCTATGAAACCCGTCTTGTTCTCGACGTTATTCGCAACACTATCTGCCAGTCTGTTGGTTGCAACGCCCGTTGCTGCGCAAAATGGCAATGTCGACAAGCGGGTAGATCGGCTGGAACAAGAAATGCGCGCGGTCCAGCGCAAGGTATTTCCTGGCGGTTCATCGCGTTTTTTTGAACCGGAAATCAAACCCGATGCGACCACGACGGTTACGCCATCGACGACCACCTCCGCCGTATCAGATCTCATAGCGCGGGTCGACACGCTGGAGCGCAGCCTCGCGTCACTGACGGGCCAGGTTGAACAGAATGATTTCCGGATAAAACAAATTGAAGATAAAATGGCGGCAGCGGTCCCGCCCGTCAGCACCAATCCTGGCGCGTTATCCACTACGCCGTCTGGCGGCCCGGATGCGGTTAGCGCCGGGACCACTAGCACTCCTGATCCGGAACGGGTGACGGGCGTCGCATCGATTGTAATGCCCGATACCGGTGATATCGGGGAAGATGCTTATATTTACGGCTACCGGCTGTGGGAGGCGAAATATTATCCCGAAGCCCAGACCCAGCTTAAGAAAGCCGCCGCTGATCACCCCAAGCATCGCCGCGCCAGTTTTGCCAAAAACCTTTTGGGCCGCGCCTATCTTGATGATGGCAAGCCGGCACTCGCCTCCGTTGCGCTATACGAAAATTATCAGGAGCTGCCGCGCGGGGAACGCGCCGCCGACAGCCTCTATTTCCTGAGCACCGCGTTGGTTGAACTTAAAAAGAAAGCGGATGCTTGCCGCGTGCTATCCGAATTGCAGGACGTCTATCCCGGCGAAGCGGCCGGCCGCTTGAGCGCCCGTGTTGCACGGGGAAAGTCAGCGGCAGATTGCAGCTAATGGCGCATAGCAACCAGCACAGCCGATGACGGACGACGCGCTCCCGGACCGCTTCCGCGAAACGGTGTCAGCGCTTGTCCCGGATTTTGACAATAGCGAAGATATATTGGGGCTGGCGGTTTCCGGTGGACCAGACAGCATCGCATTGTTGCTGTTGGCTCATGCTAGTTTCCCGGGCCGAATTGCCGCTGCCAGTGTCGATCATGGACTACGCACGGAAGCCCGCGGCGAATGCGAGTTTGTAGCCGCGCTCTGCGCCGAAAGGGGAATTCCCCACCAGATATTGAAACCCGCCACTCCCATTCGCGGAAGCATCCAGATGGAAGCCCGCAAGGCTCGCTATTCATTGCTCAATGGCTGGGTGGAACATGAAAATATTACATGGCTGGCGACCGCGCACCATGCCGATGATCAGCTTGAAACACTGATCATGCGGGTTTTGCGGGGCAGCGGTATCGACGGCATGTCAGCAATTCGTGCAAAACGCGGTTCTATCATTCGGCCGCTATTGCGCTTTTCAAAGGATATGTTGATCCAATTTGTCGCGGACCAAGGCGTTAATCCGGTGGATGATCCTTCCAACAGGGACCTGAGCTTTGACCGCGTCCGGGTGCGCGAAGCGCTGTCCAAACTTTCGGGCTTTGACGTGAGTTTGGCCAGTCAGAGTGCAGCGGCGCTGGATGACGCGCGCACGGCAATCCATTGGATGGTGGATGAATTGACCGCAGTCCATATCAAGCAAACGGATGATGGCTGCGCGCTGGATAAATATGATTTCCCGCATGAAATTGTCCGGCGATTATTGCTGAAATGCCTGCATATCTGCGATCCGGCGCTATCTCCGCGCGGCAGCCAGCTGGAGCCATTAATAGCTGCTCTCAAGCAAGGTCAAACCCAGACGATCGGTAATATCTTGTGCAAAGGCGGAAAGACGTGGCGCTTCGCTCCAGCACCAAGACGCAATAATATTTAAATATTTCAATATGTTGTCGGAAAACCCGGATAGCCGATCAGTCTGATCAGTAAAAACATTTACCCTCATATTGTCATCCCGCGCAAAACCCCTATCTTTAATGAGATAGATTCGGCGAAAATATGGGCCGACGATACCAACACAGGACGATAAACAACATGAATGACGAACAGGATCCAAAGGAAAATCCGTGGATGAAAAGCATGCTCATCTGGGCAGGCGTCATCGTCGCTCTGTTGTTGACGGTTTCCATGTTTGGCGCTGGCGCCGGCGCTGATGCCGGCGATGCGATCAGCTACTCCTCTTTCCGCGCGAAAGTGGCTGAGGGCAGCGTTGAGACGGTTGCCATTGCCCCGGACAAGATCACCGGCGAAATGACCAATGGCGATAAATTCTCAACGACACCGGTTGGTAACGACCCAAGCCTTGTCAAATTGCTTGATGAAAAGGGCGTTGAATATAGCGGCCAGGCCGAAGAAAGCCCTAGCATCTGGCAATATCTGTTAATTCAGTCACTTCCCTTCCTGCTCATTCTCGGCATCGCGTTTTTTGTTCTGCGCCAAATGCAAAAAGGCAGCGGCTCGGGCGCGATGGGCTTTGGCAAATCCAAGGCAAAAATGCTGACCGAAAAGCAAGGCAAAGTAACCTTTGAAGATGTTGCTGGTATTGATGAAGCGCGCGAAGAATTGGAAGAAATCGTAGAATTTCTGAAAAATCCGACCCGTTTCTCAAAACTGGGTGGGCAAATTCCCAAAGGCGCATTGCTCGTGGGCTCTCCCGGTACCGGTAAAACATTGCTGGCGCGCGCAATTGCGGGTGAAGCTGGCGTTCCCTTTTTCACAATCTCCGGTTCCGACTTTGTTGAAATGTTCGTCGGCGTGGGTGCCAGCCGCGTCCGCGACATGTTTGAACAGGCCAAGAAAAGCGCGCCATGTATCGTCTTTATCGATGAGATTGACGCTGTCGGTCGCCACCGTGGTGCCGGTCTTGGTAATGGCAATGACGAGCGCGAACAGACATTGAACCAACTTCTCGTCGAGATGGATGGTTTTGAAGCCAATGAAGGCATTATCATTATCGCCGCGACCAACCGTCCTGACGTACTCGACCCTGCGCTGCTGCGTCCGGGCCGCTTTGATCGTCAGGTTGTTGTTCCGCATCCCGATATTGAAGGTCGCGAGAAGATCCTTCAAGTTCATATGAAAAAAGTGCCTTTGGCGCCTGATGTCGACGCGCGCATCATTGCACGGGGAACCCCGGGTTTCTCGGGTGCCGATCTCGCTAATCTCGTCAATGAAGCGGCTTTGATGGCTGCCCGTCGTGGCAAACGTCTGGTCGCGATGGACGAATTTGAGACCGCCAAGGACAAGGTCATGATGGGTACGGAACGCCGTTCCATGGTGATGACCGAAGATGAGAAGAAAATGACTGCCTATCATGAAGCCGGTCACGCGATTGTCGCGGTTCACGAGCCGGCCTCTGACCCTATCCATAAGGCGACCATCATTCCGCGCGGCCGTGCGCTGGGTATGGTTATGCGCCTGCCAGAACGGGATAGCTACAGCTATCACCGGGACAAGATGCACGCGAATATGGCTGTGTCCATGGGCGGACGCGTGGCCGAGGAAATTATCTTCGGCTATGATAAAGTCTCGTCCGGTGCCTCTGGTGACATCCAATATGCCACCAAATTGGCCCGCGATATGGTTACGCAATGGGGCATGTCTGATGAAATGGGTCCGTTGCAATATGAAGAAGAGCAAGGTGAAACCTTCCTCGGCTATTCGCAATCCCAGCGCGCCCATATGTCCGATGAAACTGCCAAGAAGATCGACAGCGAAATTCGTGGTCTTGTTGATGCAGGCTATGATCGTGCCAAAGACGTGCTGACCAAGCATGAAAAACAGCTACACTTGCTGGCCAATGCGTTGCTTGAATATGAAACCATGTCTGGCGATGAAATTAACTCGCTGGTCGAAGATGGCAAATTTGAGCGTCCCGATGGCGGCGTGGTGAAACCGTCTTCTGTGCCAACCGTGGGTACGTCGATACCCAAGGCCGGTAAGAAGCGGAAAGGTCCATTTGGTGATCCCAATCCACAAGGCGCCTAGGCCATCACTGTATTAGGTATATAATTCACCTAATATTCAGATAAATAAAGACAAAAGGTCTTCTTCGACAATGAAGGAGGTCTTTTTTCGTGAAGCAGTCAGTCCCAATTTTCGGCAGCGCTATCCTGCTATCGATCGCCGTTCCCGCGTCCGCCATGCCGGTATCGGAATTTCTGCCCCAGGCCGACAAGCTTGTAAATGCGGGAATGGGCGCGATGTTCTCAAAGCACCGCAAACCGGTCATGGCGGAAATGAAAAAGGTCACCAAAGGCTATCGCTCTGATATTCTGGTAGCCCGCGCAGCCGGTAAAACACCATCCAGCTGCCCGCCACCCAAAGGCAAAGGGAAGCTTAACGCCAAGGAATTTCTTGCCCATCTCAAAACCATCCCGGTGGCGCGGCGCAATATGGAAGTGAAGACTGCTTTTCACGGCTTTATGAAGACAAAATATCCCTGCTGATCGCTATAGAAAAGAAACGCGCCGCGAAACAGAAAGGCGCTTCCTGAATGTGAAGCCAGTGAAGTGCGCGGGGGACGGATATTCGTCGGCGGCCTTGCACCCGCTCCTCTAAACTGCGACAAAAGAGCATGTCCTTTCTCGAACAATATGAGAGCATCATCAGGCTCAGCAGCTTTGCTGGTATATTCCTGATTATGGCGATGCTCGAGATCGCAATGCCACGCAAACAGCGTGTCCTTGGGAAGGGTCAGCGCTGGTTCACCAATATATCGCTGGTCCTTGTCAATACATTGGCTCTGCGGCTGATCATGCCGATATTGGCGGTCGGCATGGCCCATTATGCAGCGGAGCAAGGCTGGGGCCTTTTGGCATTCGTCAATCTGCCGATCTGGGTCGAGATTATCGTAGCCTTCATCCTCCTCGACATGCTCATCTATGCCCAGCATATCGCGTTCCACAAAGTCCCGATCCTTTGGCGCTTTCATAAAGTTCACCATGCTGACCGTGATCTCGATGTGACCAGCGGCGCGCGCTTTCACCCGGTCGAGGCCGTCTTGTCCATGGCCTATAAACTAGTGTGTATTGTCCTCATCGGCCCTGCGGCCTTTGCGGTATTCTTGTTTGAAGTCGTGCTGAATGCCGCTTCCATGTTCAACCATGCCAATGTGCGATTACCCCTAAGGCTAGACCGTCTATTGCGGCTGCTAATTGTGACCCCGGACATGCACCGGGTCCATCATTCCGTGATCGAACGGGAAACCAACAGCAATTACAGTTTCTTCCTGACCATCTGGGATCGGATGTTCCGAACCTATACCGCCCAGCCCGAAAAAGGGCATGATGGGATGACGGTGGGCCTATCTGAATATCAAGATAGCAAACCGGCCAATCTGATCTGGAGTCTGCTGGTGCCGTTTAAGACGAATAAAGATGACCCAATAAAAACAGGCGGCAACTCTACAAAAGAGCACCGCCCGGTTTTAAAGTCAGACTAAAGAGCTAGCCTATTAGCGTCCCGCTTTAACGGCGGCCATAATCACCAGATACGCCCGCGCTGCGTGGCGGAGCCGCCGCTGTAAGGCGCAACGCCTCAGCAGACTGGCTGATCGAACCAATTTCATCCGGCGTATCATCATCGTCAATCTGCACTTTCTGCAGAGACTGAACGAGGCTTTCTTCCAGATCTTTCGGTTTGATTGTCTCTTCTGCAATTTCCCGCAGCGAGACAACCGGATTTTTATCACGGTCGCGGTCTATGGTCAGCTCAGCGCCGCCAGAAATCTCACGTGCACGCTGCGATGCAAATAGGACCAAATCAAACCGATTGGTGACTTTATCAACGCAATCTTCAACGGTAACGCGAGCCATAAGGCGCTCCTGATTCTCTAAAATTCATGAAAGAGCACCGCGTCTAAGGTTTACGTCCAGTTTTGTCAACAAATTGGATAGTCTCAACGGTGCTTTGCGCTGTTAAGCAATTGTCGGTTCGGGACGAATAATCTATGGCCAATATTATGCCCCCCCACGCTTCGAGTTCCTTACCAGACGATATGGTCACCGAAAAATCCAGGAATGACACCTGGTTTAATGTCGGCGGCAACCAATTGAAGCTGGTCTATCGTCCCGATGATCGTTTGCGCGAACTAGCCACTTTAATTGAGCAGGCAGAGCATAAGCTAAAACTGTTCTTCTACATGTTCGAGGGCGACGATATCGGGCAAACCGTTCTTGATATGCTGATCGCAGCCTGCAATCGCGGCGTAGCGGTAGAATTAATGGTCGATAGTTTTGGTTCCAACGGCGCGCCAAAGGACTTTTTTGATCCATTCGAACAAGCGGGCGGATATTTCGCAAAGTTTAGCCCCCGATTTTCAACAAGCTATTTTGTCCGCAACCATCAGAAAATCGTGATCGCCGATGGCCAACGCGCGATGATCGGCGGGTTTAACATCGCCAACCAGTATTTTGACCGGCACTCCGCCGACGAGGATAGCGATGACAACGAAACAAGTTGGGAGGATTTAGGCATCATCATCGATGGGCCCGAAGTCGCGAAACTCGCCGACTATTATGGCCTGTTATCAGATTGGGTCGGTCACAATAACGGCAATATCCGACTGTTACAGAAAATGGTGCGTCAGTGGGATGCTGGTGATGGCAAAATTCGGTGGCTGCTTGGCGGTCCCAGCAATCGCCTCAGCCGATGGGCTCAAGCGATCAAGAAGGACCTAGAACATGGCAAGCGGCTTGATCTAATCAGCGCCTATTTCTCTCCTGGCCAAGGACTGCTGCGACGGATTGCTCGGCTGTCAAAACGTGGGGGCCAAAATCGCCTCATTCTGCCTGGGAAGACCGACAATGCGGCTACTATAGGCGCAAGCCGCCTGCTCTATGGTTATCTGTTAAAACGCGGCGTAAAAATTTACGAATATCAACCCAAGCGACTGCATATGAAATTGGTGATAGTCGATAACGCCGCCTATATTGGGTCTGCTAATTTCGACCTGCGGAGTCTGTTTATTAATGTCGAAATAATGGCGCGTATAGAGGATAAAGCCTTTGCGGATCACGTGCGCATCGTGGTGGATGAGATGTGCGCTAACGCTCTGCCGATTTCCAGAGAACTCCATAAGACGCGCAGAGGCCTGCTGAACCGGTTGCGCTGGACCTTATCCTATTTCGTAGTGAACATATTGGATTATACCGTTACCCGCAGGCTCAATTTCGGTGTGAAGAAATAATATCTGCGCTTGGTCGTACGTCCAGAATCATTCACCGCAAACACTGGTTTTGTCTCTGTTCAGGGACAATCCCGCATTTAGAAGACTAGTTTACCTTCAAGGGCATGGGTTTCCGTCTGATCACTGCCATTCGAAACAGGGAATAATGAGTTCATATGTTTTATTTTCGTACGCTGATCATAGTCTTTTGCCTCAGCATTCTGACAGCCTGCGTTGCCCCGTCCGAGGGACGGCCAGCGGCATCTAATCAACGGGTAGAAAACCCGCCATCGCGCTACAATCCGCGACCGCCAGAACCTGCCAAAGCCACACCATCGCGCAACCGCCCAAATCCTGCTTTGGAACAGCAAATAGCGGACTTGTGGCGCAGCTTCCCGGGCAAAACAGGGATAGCGGTGAGAAGCATTGACGGCGGCTGGAGTATTGGCCACCGCGCGGATCAGAATTTCCCGCAGCAAAGCGTATCGAAGCTATGGGTCGCGATGACGGTACTCGACAAAGTCGATCAAGGCCGCATCTCACTATCCGATTCCATTCGTATCGGCCCAGACGACCTAACACTCTTCTATCAACCGCTTGCCGCAGAAGTGAAACGTGAGGGCACCGTTATCAAAAGCGTCTATACTCTGCTCGAGCGAGCCCTAGCCTTTAGTGATAATACCGCAAATGATGCGCTCCTGCGTCATGCCGGCGGGCCGGATGCCGTGAATGACTTTATCCGCCGTAGTCGCCTCGGTAAAATCAAATTCGGGCCCGGTGAACGATTGATGCAAAGCAAGATCGCTGGTCTCAAATGGAATCAAAGCCTATCGCAAGGCCGGAAATTCTATACCGCACGCGCAAATTTACCAATAGAAACCCGTAAACAAGCG
Source organism: uncultured Sphingomonadaceae bacterium (assembly GCA_947493215.1). Taxonomy (GTDB): domain Bacteria; phylum Pseudomonadota; class Alphaproteobacteria; order Sphingomonadales; family Sphingomonadaceae; genus Parasphingorhabdus. The sequence continues at coordinate 78,065 of CANLQE010000001.1, forward strand.
TTGGCCGATTATCTCGCCGACCCGATCGATGGCGCTAGCCCCGATGCGATTGTCAATGCCTTTGATCAGCTCGCGCGCGGGAAATTATTGTCGGCAAACTCGACCCAATTGCTCCAATCCATATTAAAACGGACACGCAGCGGCCCCAACCGCCTGAAAGCAGGAGTCCCATCCGGCTGGGAGTTTCTTCACAAAACTGGGACCGGCCAAGTTTTGGGCGCTGTATCAACCGGCTATAATGATGTTGGCATGATGACCGCCCCAGATGGCAGCCGCTATGCCGTCGCGGTAATGTTGGGCGACACCACAGCGTCCGTTCCAGAGCGCATGCGGATGATGCAAGCAGTGACCCGTGCCGTTGCTCGCTACCACAACCGTTAGCGTTACTCTAACTGCGATGGAGCTTTCGTGGTTGTTGTGTCGTCTTCGGGCGGCGCATTTCGTTCATCCAACATCTCTGCGGCGGCGTCCAGCGCCTGCGCTTCTCCAACCGTAACACCGCCCGGACCAGGATCATTTTGAGCAGGGCCACAGGCTGCTAGCCAAAGCAAACCCGAATATAGGACGTATCGATTCTTCATATTCTCGTGCCTTCTATCACAATCAAACTACTGAAAATTCAGTACAGGAAAATGCGTTTTGTGCACAAAAAAAGGGCCGCCAATCAGGCAGCCCTTTTTCAAATCATGTCAAAAAGGCCTATTCAACTGCACTTTTTGCAGCGTCTGCGCCCTTTTCGATCAGATCGTTAGCGGCGCCTTTGGCAGCATCTTTTGCTTTGTCAGCGACAGAGTCTGCGGCTTCGCCAGCAGCGTCGGTAGCTTCAGCAGCAGCGCCTTCAGCGGCTTCACCAGCTTCTTCAGTTGCTTCTGCGGCAGCTTCGCCCATGGCGTCTGCAGAACCTTCAGCAGCGTCCATTGCATCGTCCGCAGCTTCTTCGGCAGTGGCTTCTGAACCTTCTACGGCTTCTTCAGCACCAGCTTCTGCATTTTCAGCAGCACCGGAACACGCAGCCAGCCCGAGAGCAGCAGCTAGAACGATTGATGTTGTAACTTTTTTCATTGGGTAAACCCTTTATCTTTCCTCAATATAACATGCGAGCAGATGATTTTCTCCCTCATTCAACTCACGGAGCGTGCTATTAAACGGTTGAAAAAAGGATAGCAATGGCGAACACCCTTAAGCCATGATCCCTTTAGGTTTTTTTTGGTGCAGTCTGCAATATTGGTGATTTAAGCCCAGCAAATGTAATGGATTGACTACATATAAAGAATTCTTTATATGTATTGGAAGATGGACAAAATTTTGATCATATTCCGAGCACTAGCGGATCCCACCCGGATACGAATCATGCTCTTATTGCTCAAAATGGAACTCGCGGTTGGCGAGCTTGCGCAAATTTTAGCGCAAAGTCAGCCACGCATTTCACGCCACATAAAGATATTAGGTGAGGCAGGATTGGCCGAGCGAAGGAAAGAGGGAAGTTGGGTTTTCCTGAGGCCTGGTCAAGCAGCTGAACTAGATATGTTACGCCGCCTTTTTCGCTCCGACTCTGTTATTTCTTCGAAACAGGCAATCCTTGATGAAGCACAACTTAGCCTGGTTCGCAAAACGCGAGCCGAAATGGCAGAGCGTTATTTTGACGCTCATGCTGAGGAATGGGATGCCATCCGGTCTTTGCATATTGCAGAAGACGATGTCGAACAGGCAATGCTGGCTTTGCTGAAGGACGTTAACTTGGGGCATATGCTTGATATTGGCACAGGGACTGGTCGGATGATCGAACTATTCGGACCCAAATCGGAAAAAATTACCGCGCTGGACAAAAGTCCAGAGATGCTCCGGCTGGCCCGCGCCAAGATATTAGGAAACGAAGCGGATCAGACGGAGCAAGCCGCGTTGGCGAGAAAAACTGAGCTTAAACTCGGCGATTTCAATAATTTACCTATTGGTAATGGCCAGATTGATAGCGTCGTTTTGCATCAGGTTCTTCATTATGCCCAGCATCCCGAGGCGGTTCTTGCCGAAGTATCCCGCGTGCTTTGCAGTAACGGTACCATGATGATTGTTGATTTTGCTGCGCATGACCGCGAGGAACTGCGAACTGCGCATGCCCATGCTCGCCTTGGGTTTTCCGAAGACAGCATGAAAAGGTGGTTTGCCGCCTCACAGATCGACTTGGTGCAAAGCAGAACACTCGATGGTGGCGAGTTGACCGTCAAAATATGGGTTGGACGAAAGTCCGCCCTGCCTCAGATCAACCCCGACGGCAGTTCGGCTTCCTTCTCCAATATTCCCAAAAAAAGAGCGTCCTTATGACCGAACAGACAAGACCTTTAGGCCTGAGCGAATTAGAAGAAGCAAAGCGCGCGCTAGACATCCCCCTTTTTGCTGGCCTTAGCGGTGATGCGGACGTGTCCTTTGAGTTTTTTCCTCCGAAAAGCGAAAAAATGGAACAAACCCTGTGGGATAGCGTGGTGACCCTTGAGCCGCTTAACCCGCGGTTTGTGTCGGTGACTTACGGTGCTGGCGGATCCACGCGGGAGCGTACACATGCCACAGTCGCGCGAATTGCCAAGGAGACACAGATTCCTGCAGCGGCGCACCTGACCTGTGTTGGCGCCAGCAAGGCGGAAATTGCTGAGGTTGCGCAGTCCTATTGGGAAGCGGGAGTGCGGCATATTGTCGCGTTGCGCGGTGATCCACCATCGGAAGGGCAAGCGTTTGAACCGCATCCCGAAGGTTACCAAAGTGCCGCGGAACTGGTTAAAGGGCTGAAAGACATTGCGCCGTTTGAGATTTCAGTGGCCGCTTATCCCGAAACACACCCGGAAGCGAGTTGTCCGCAGACTGATCTCGACAATCTGAAACGCAAGCTGGATGCCGGTGCAAGCCGCGCAATTACGCAGTTTTTCTTTACCGCTGAGGCCTTTTTCCGGTTCCGGGATGCTGCAGGCGCCGCAGGAATTGATGCTGAATTGGTTCCCGGCATACTGCCAGTTTCAAACGTGGCACAGACGCGGAAGTTTGCGGGCATGTGCGGCGCAGAAATTCCCGTGTGGATGAACGACCTGTTTGAAGGCCTCGATGACCACCCGGCCGCGCGCCAGTTAATCGCAGCAACGGTAGCCGCGGAATTGTGCCGCAAGCTTTATGCAGGCGGCGTCCGGCAGTTTCATTTCTACACCCTCAACCGCGCAGAGCTGAGCTATGCGATTTGCCACTTGCTCGGCAAACGCCCGACCGGCGCGGCGCAGGAGAAAGCAGCATGACGAACCCGGGCGATCAGCTCCGCGCGATAGCGGCCGAACGCATCTTGGTCTTTGACGGCGGCTATGGCACCGCCATCCAGAATCACGGCCTCGGCGAACGCGATTATCGGGGAAATTTGGAACTGACCGACGATCAGAAAGGCAATAATGACCTGCTCAGCCTGACGCGGCCCGATATTATCGAAGGCATTCACTCCGCCTATCTCGAAGCCGGCGCCGATATTGTCGAGACCAATACGTTCAGCTCCACCAAGATTAGCCAAGCGGATTATAGCTGCGAACATCTGGTCAAAGACCTTAACATCAAATCAGCCGAAATCGCGCGCCGTGCTTGCGACAAGGCTGAGGCCAAAGACGGCCGCAAACGCTTTGTCGCCGGTTCCATCGGCCCGACTAACAAGACTTTGTCGCTGTCTCCAGACGTCAACGACCCCGGCTTTCGCGAGATTGATTTCGATTATCTCAAGGGCGTTTATCGCGAGCAATGCGATGCGCTGATTGAAGGCGGTGTCGATTTTCTGTTGATCGAGACGATCTTTGATACGCTCAACGCCAAATGCGCGGGCATGGCCGCACAAGAAGCCGCCGATGCTTGCGGTCGTGATGTGCCACTGATGATTTCGATGACCCTGACCGACTTGTCAGGACGCAATCTGTCAGGCCATACAGTCGAAGCTTTCTGGCACGCCGTTCGCCACTTGAAACCGCTCACCATCGGGCTCAATTGCTCTTTTGGCGCCGATCAACTGCGCCCACATCTCGCGATGCTGACGAAGGAAGCAGATACGCTGATCATGGCCTATCCCAATGCTGGCCTGCCCAATGAACTGGGTGAATATGACGAGATGCCGGATCAAACCGCAGCGCTGATCAGCGAATGGCTGGACGACGGGCTCGTCAATATTGTCGGCGGATGCTGCGGCACCACACCAGAGCATATCGCGGCGATTGCCAAAGCGGTTGAAGGCGCCGAGCCCCGCGCCATGGCGTCGCCAATTATCCGGACGCGCTTATCCGGCCTTGAACCTTTCACGATGGCCGCCTGATCCGTTCACCGGCACGCTTCAAAAGAAAACTTATAAATGACCACACCTCCATCTTCCGCGCAATTCGTCAATATTGGCGAGCGTACCAATGTCACCGGTTCCGCGCGGTTCAAAAAACTCATCCTCAACGATGATTATGAAGCTGCGGTGGAAGTCGCGCGGCAACAGGTCGAAAATGGCGCGCAAATTATCGATGTGAATATGGATGAAGGCCTGCTCGACGCGGAACACGCGATGACGACCTTCCTCAAACTCATCTCTGCCGAGCCTGATATCGCGCGGGTTCCGGTGATGATCGACAGCTCCAAATGGTCGGTAATCGAAGCGGGCCTGAAATGCGTATCCGGCAAACCGATCGTCAATTCCATCTCGATGAAGGAAGGCGAAGCGGAATTCCTGAAATATGCGCGTAAGTGCATGGCTTATGGCGCGGCCGTCGTGGTCATGGCGTTTGATGAAACCGGGCAAGCGGACACCAAGGAACGCAAAGTTGAAATATGCAGCCGCGCCTATGAATTGCTCACCGGCATCGGCTTTCCGCCAGAAGATATTATCTTTGACCCTAATGTGTTCGCGGTCGCGACCGGCATTGAAGAGCATCGCCGCTATGGGCTCGATTTTATCGAAGCCACAGCAGAGATTAAGAAACGCTGCCCGCATGTCCATATTTCGGGCGGCCTATCCAACCTGTCCTTCAGTTTTCGCGGCAACGAACCTGTGCGCCGCGCGATGCACAGTGTTTTCCTCTATCACGCCATTCCCGCTGGCATGGATATGGCCATCGTCAACGCGGGTCAGCTCGACATTTATGACGATATTGATACGGAACTGCGCGAACATTGCGAAGACGTGGTCTTTGACCGCCGCGATGATGCGACCGACCGGCTGATCACACTGGCAGAGAAATTTCGCGGCACCGATGTCGCTGCGGAAAAAGCGGCTGCCGAATGGCGCGGCTATGATGTCGTGAAGCGCCTCGAACATGCTCTGGTCAAAGGCATTGATGCGCATATTATCGAAGATACCGAAGAAATGCGGCTGTCCGTCAAAGACGCGGGCGGGCGTCCGATCGAAGTTATCGAAGGCCCATTGATGGACGGCATGAATGTTGTCGGCGATCTATTCGGGTCAGGGAAAATGTTCCTGCCGCAAGTGGTCAAATCCGCGCGCGTTATGAAAAAAGCCGTCGCCCATCTCTTCCCCTATATTGAGGCGGAAAAGGAAGAAGGCGCGAAGGGCAAGGGCAAGATCATCATGGCGACCGTTAAAGGCGACGTGCATGATATCGGCAAAAATATCGTCGGCGTCGTCCTGCAGTGTAACGGTTTTGAGGTCGTCGATCTGGGTGTCATGGTGCCGTGGACGGACATCATAAAAGCCGCGAATGAAAATGATGCAGATATGATCGGTCTGTCTGGTCTGATCACACCATCGCTCGACGAAATGGTTACCGTTTCCGAAGAAATGGAGCGTGCCAAGATGACCATGCCGTTGCTCATTGGCGGCGCGACAACTTCCAAGACCCATACCGCCTTGCGCATTGAGCCTGCTTATTCGGGCCCGACCATCTATGTGCTCGATGCCAGCCGCGCCGTCGGTGTCGCCTCCCAACTGGTCAGCGATACGCAGGCCGAGGGCTTTATCGCCAGCACCCGTGAAGATTACGAGCAAGTCCGGATTGCGCGCGCCGGCAAGACCGCCAAGAAACTCGCTTCGCTCAATGAAGCCCGCGCCAATGGTGCTGCCGTAGACATGAGTAAGAAACCACCCGCGCCGAAAAAGCCGGGCATACATGTTTATGACGACTGGGATTTAGCGGATTTACGAGACTATATTGACTGGACGCCGTTTTTCCGCGCTTGGGAATTGGCCGGCACCTATCCCGCCATCCTGACCGACGACGTGGTCGGCGAAAGCGCGAGCGATTTGTTCAAAGATGCGCAAGCCATGCTCGATACAATTATCGCGGAAAAATGGCTGACCGCGAAAGGTGTCGCAGGCTTATGGCGCGCACGACGGGACGGTGATGACATCATGGTCTCTCCGGAAAATGAAGAAGTCGCCTTGCCCATGCTCCGCCAGCAGGTCAGCAAGCGGTCCGGCAAATCAAACAACTGCCTCGCTGATTTTATCGACACATCAGACGACTGGATGGGCGGCTTTGCGGTCACCGCTGGTCATGGCATTGACGAGCATGTCCAGCGGTTTGAGGCGGACAAGGATGATTATAACAGCATCCTGATCAAGGCGCTGGCCGACCGGCTCGCCGAAGCTTTTGCCGAGCGTATGCACGAACATGTCCGCAAAGACCTTTGGGGCTATGCGCCGGATGAGAATCTCGACAATAAGGCACTGGTCCAAGAGAAATATCAAGGTATCCGCCCGGCCCCCGGCTATCCCGCCTGCCCTGACCATAGTCTGAAACCGATATTATTCGATATGCTGGATGCGACCACCAATACCGGACTGGAACTCACCAGCAGCTTTGCGATGACCCCGACAGCCGCCGTTTCCGGCTTTTATTTCGGCCACCCGCAAGCCGATTATTTCGGCGTGGCACGGATTGGCGAGGATCAAGTCGAGGATTATGCAACGCGGCGTGCTATTCCGCTGGATCGTGCACGGCAGTGGTTGCGGCCCAATTTGAACGAATAGGCGGGCATAAACAGGGCTGTTAACTTTTGACCTCCATGATGACGCACTCTGGGACAGCATGATCGTCGATATTGTTTTGAAATACGCATCGCTTTATAGAAAAGCTGAGATAACCCCCGCTTTTCAGGAGCTTCGTACGTGAGATTTTCGGTCCCAACCCTTATTGCAGGCCTTTTAGCGATCGCCAACAGCACAGCAGCAGTCGCTCAAGATAGCGCGCCCTTCACAATCGCGGAAAACGGGCAAGGTTTCTACAGCCTGTCAGATGCCGTCGAAGCGATTGGCAATCGTCGGGGAACGATCGTCATTGCATCTGGGGCATATGGCGATTGCGCCGTACAAACCGAAGGACAGATTACCTATCGCGCAGCCGTTGCCGGACAAGCGATCCTTGATGGCGGAATTTGCGAAGGCAAAGCAGCCTTGGTCTTTCGCGGCCAATCCGCCATTGTTGATGGCATCATCTTTCAAAATCAACGCGTACCCGATGGCAATGGCGCGGGCATCCGTCTGGAGCGCGGGAACCTGACGATTACCAATGCGCTGTTCCGCAACAGTGAACAGGGTTTGCTAACCGCCGATGACGCCAGTGGCAGCATTGTCATCGACCGTTCGACCTTCCAACGGCTGGGACGCTGTGACCGCGGCCTATCCTGTGCGCACAGCATCTATATCGGTGATTATGGTTCGCTCAGCGTCACCAACAGCCGTTTTGAAAAAGGCAATGGCGGCCATTATGTCAAAAGCCGCGCGCCGCGTATCACCGTCACCAATAGCAGCTTTGACGACACAAAAGGCAGCACCACCAATTACATGATCGACCTGCCTGCTGGCGCCTCTGGCGTGATCAGCGGCAATGTGTTTGTGCAGGGTGAAAATAAGGAAAATTGGAGCGCCTTTGTAGCGGTTGCCGCCGAGGGCAAAAAACATAGTTCTGCTGGCCTGAACATCCATTCCAACAGCGCGTCCCTGGCCAAGGGCGTCGAGCGCAATACCTGGTTTGTCGCCGACTGGAGCGGTGACAAGATGCGGATTGCGAACAACCGTTTAGGCCGGGGATTGACCCGTTACGATCAGCGATAAGGTTTTGCGTTGCTGCGCCTATTGGCAGCTATTCTCCGGACCGCCATCAATATCCAGACAGCGACCGTCAAATTCGCCTTGGGGAACATCCAGACCAATAACCGATGCTAAGGTCGGAGCAATATCAACGGTTTGAACAGACACTGGCTGTTCGAAATGGCTCATGCCTTCGCGCCAAAACATAATCGGAACGCGCCGGTCATAGTCCCAAGGACTGCCGTGGGTAGCAACATAGCCGCGCATAGCCTTAGTAATTGGCGTAACCGCTTTTTTCAGCAGCACAATGAAATCGCCAGACCGGTCAGGATGGAAAGACGCCCGTGTACGCTCGGCCATCGTCCACTCCTCTACCGGTCCTTGCGGCATCGGCATTGCGGCGAGATCTGCTCCGTCAAATACGGCATGGACCTGGGGGTGACCGCTTAACTGTTTGATCGCTTCGGCCCTCACTCTGGCCTTGGTATCGGCATCCAGCGCCAGACTGACATAATAGTCGCCAAACGGGCTGTCGGCATAAAGCACCGGTTCCTCGCCAGTCAGGGACAGCGCCTGTTTGACCTGCGCGCCGATATCTTTCGCATTGAGTTTGGCGTCGACCCGTTGCGCTTCGGGAACGCCCTGCTGTTTCAAACGTTCAGGCAAGTCATGGCCGCCATGGTCGGCAGTGAGTACGACCAGATAGTCGCGATCCATTTTGTCCAGACTGTCAAAAAATTGCCCAAGATTTCTATCCAGCTCAGACAGGTTGATGCACATTTCAACGCCGCCGGTGCCAAAGGCATGACCGACATAATCTGTCGCGGAAAGGCCGATATTCAAGATATCGGTAAATTCAAACGTACCCAGCCGTTCATCCGTGATCATCTTTGTCGCCAGCGCCAATATCGCAGCATCAAAATCTGGAGACGCGCGAAAGATACGCGCTCCATTTTCCGGTCGCTGGAACCTATAAGTACCAATCGGATTGTCGGCGCTAACCGGAATGGGCCGATTGCGGGTTTCGCAATGGGCAGGCATAGCGATGGGCGCGCGTGGCTTGGCAAGCATGGCCTTAAGCTCTGCATTAAATTTCGGCAGCGCAGGCAGCATCAAACCGCCTTGTTTGGTTTGAAATCCCTCGCCCTTCCACCAGAATATCATGTCCGGCGCATTGCCGCCCATCATCAAGGCCGCTCGGTCTTTGCCGGACACCGCCATATTGCGGGAATCGGGAGATATTGTCTTCAGTCGCTCCCCCAGAGTAGGAACGAGCAAATGCCAGGCCGAAGCCACATAATCGCCCTGCGTCGCAGCGGTGATGCTGCCAAAGCTAGTGCCCTCAATCCGTTCGTCTTCTGCGCAATAAACGGTTTTGTCGTCGCGCATCACGCCCAGATCAATCCAGTTATTGGCGATAATACCAGCGCGCCCTGGATGGACGCCAGTCATGATGGTTGCGTGGCCCGGACAGGTTTCGGTTGCGGCATGCCCCTGATATCCCGATGGGAAAACGGCACCGCCCGCCAGACGTTTCAGGCCGCCGGTAAAACTGCTACGATATTCGCTGAACAGATCAGAGGAAAACTGGTCCACCGATATCGCGATTACCAGTTTCGGTTTATCGGGTTTCGCTTCACTGTGATTTTCGGCATTGGCGGTGGTGGAAATTGCGATAAAAGCTATCAGACTTGTAACATATTTAATGACGCGCACGAATAATCCCCATGGTATAAAGCGGCTGTGGCAAGAGGGCCGTCGATAGACTAACAGCGTTAAAGATAAAATGGTGAGTTTTTATGACATCTAAACCCTCTTTGAGGACAATCTGGACGAGCTTCCAGCTTTTGCTCGCTGCTCTCTTGGTGCCGGCACTGATCGGCATCAGCCCAGCTGCAGCGCAGGTTGATCTCAACAAGCGTGAGCTGAATGTACCGGCCACGCTGGTTGCAGAATCGCAGCAAGTACAGGCGGGGCAAAGTGTCACCCTCGCCTTTGTCATGAACCCCAAACCCACCTGGCACGGCTATTGGGAAAATCCCGGAGATGCGGGCATCGGAATGAGCTTCGACTGGAAGCTGCCAGACGGTGTCACCGCTGGCAAAGCGCGATATCCTGTACCCGACAGACTGCTGATCTCTGGCATCATGAACTATATTTACAAGGGCGATTATGCGGTCCTCGTCAATCTGGTTGTGTCCGAGAAAGTGAAGCCGGGACCATTGCCGATATCGGTCAAGTCCGAATGGCTCGCCTGTACCGATGAAGTCTGCGTACCCGAGCAGGACGAACTGTCGATCAATTTGCAAGTCGTCGGACCGGATGCAGCGGTTTCTCTAAACAATGCTTTCAATGCTTATAGGGAAGCTCTGCCGCGCCAACTGGGCAGCGCGGCGACCTTCACGGTCAAGGATGATTTATTCCGTCTGTCCGTTCCTTTCCCCGCGAATATCGACGTAGCAACACCCTATTTCTTCATCAAGGAAGACGGGATCGTCGACTATGCCGCGCCGCAAAAGGTCAACCGCGATGGCGATAAACTAATCATAGAAACGGCCGCGCGCGGGGATGCGTTGCAGAATATCTCGGGCGTCGTCAAAATCGGCCCTAGTTCCGGATTTTCGATCAAGGCGGCCAGCGGTGATGTGAAAATGTCCGGAACACCGCTTATCGGAAGTGGAGACAGCGGAAATTTTATTGGTGGTGGCGACCAATCTAACGCCTCTCTGCTGTTGATAGCGCTTGGCGGAGCGATTGTCGGGGGATTGCTGCTCAACCTGATGCCCTGCGTGTTTCCGATCCTTAGCCTGAAGGCCATCAGCCTTGCCAAAGCGGGCGGCAACGAAGCTGTCGTGCGCCGCGATGCGCTGGCCTACACCGCTGGCGTGGTTGTTGTCGCCACGGCTCTGGGCGGACTGCTACTGACCTTGCGTGCAAGCGGCGCAGCTGTCGGCTGGGCGTTCCAGCTGCAAGACCCCAAAATCATCTTTGTCCTGCTTGCATTGGTGACCGCCATCGGCTTCAATCTCGCTGGCCTGTTCGAACTGCCCAATGTCAATTTCGGCAACAAGCTGGCCCAGAAGGACGGCGCTGGAGGCTCTTTTTGGACAGGAGCGCTCGCCGCCTTTGTTGCCACGCCTTGTACCGGCCCGTTCATGGCGGCTGCCCTGGGCGCAACCATCGTGCTGCCCCCTATTGCTGCCCTGATAATCTTTGCTGGATTGGGCGTCGGCCTGGCTCTGCCCTTCCTGCTTATCGCCTTCGTTCCGGCGATCCGCAATCGGCTACCCAAACCGGGCGCTTGGCTGGACAGTTTCCGCAAGGTCATGGCCATTCCGATGTTCCTCACCGCGATCGGTTTAATCTGGTTACTAGGGCGGCAAATCGGGACCAATGCACTGGGGCTATCACTCATCTTCCTGCTGCTCGTCACATTGATATTATGGTGGTTCGGTGGCGGCCAAATGAAAGGTCTGTCACGCGGAACATGGGCTACCGGAGCGCTGACCGCAGCGATGGTCGGCGGTGTTTTGTTACAGCCCAATGCCGAGGCGATGGATAATCAGAACGTCGCTAGGACATCGTCCGCGACTCTGCCCAGCGAGCCTTTTAGCGAGGAAAGATTGTCTGAATTGCGCGCATCCAATCAGCCGATTTTCGCCTATTTCACAGCGGACTGGTGCATTACCTGCAAAGCCAATGAAGCCGCGGCTGTCCAGCGACAAGAAACTGCGGATGCCTTTGCTGAAGCTAATGTTGCAGTGCTGATGGGCGACTGGACCCGTCCTGATCCCGTTATCAGCAAGTTTCTCGAAAAACATGGCCGTGCTGGTGTGCCGCTCTACCTCTATTATGCACCGGGCGAAGAGCCTGTTATATTACCGCAGATACTGACCGTTGGCACGCTAACCGATCTGGTCACGTAGTTCGCACACACCCTGAGCTGGATTGAATGAATAGGAGACCCCCCATGTTTTATAAGACCGCCGTTACATCCCTCGCCGCTGTCGCTGCTATTAGCATGGCGACACCGTTAGCCGCCGCCCAGAAAACCGGAGCCGTCGCTCAGGACTTTAAACTGACGGATATGTATGGAAAAACTGTTCAACTTTCCAGCTTTCGCGGCAAGACCGTGGTGATGGAATGGCACAATCCGGGATGCCCTTTTGTCGTGAAACATTATGATAGCGGCAATATGCAGAAGACTCAGGCCGCGGCCCGAAAACAAGGTGTAGTCTGGCTCACCATCAATAGCGGCGCGCAGGGGAAACAGGGTTATATGAAAGGCCCGGCGGCACAAAAGCTCGCCAAAGATCAGGGTATGAACTCTGACCATTATCTGCTTGATACCAAAGGGGTGGTTGGCAAAGCCTATGCCGCCAAAACGACACCGCATATGTATATCATCGATGCGTCAGGCAAGCTGGTTTATCAGGGCGGCATTGATGACAAACCGACCGCGAATAAGGCGGATATCAAAGGCGCGCGTAATCACGTCACGGCCGCTCTAACGGAGCTGAAGGCAGGCCAAAGCGTCAGTGTAGCGCAATCCCGGCCCTATGGCTGCTCGGTCAAATATGCCAGCTAACGATTAGGATAGATGAAACGGAAAGTAGGGCCGTCGCGCGATACACAACCAGCGCGCCAGCCCTACTCCCAAAAGTCCGGCGGCTTGCAAACCCCCTGAAAGCCCCCGTATAACGGAATGCCGGACCTAAATTGTAAGCACCAAATGCTTATTCCTGATCAAAGGATCGGGAGACAGATTTAATACGCAACCCAAATCTGTCCCCCGCCTTTGTTCCGACGACATGCGACCCTAAGCCGCCGCCGGTCAAACTAGTGACCCGTCAGGTTGAACTTCTTGGTGCCATTGGCGCCAACCAGTTCAATGCCCTTTTTACCTGACAGGCCAGAAAGCGGCATAGATTTCTCATAACGTTCGACCCCCATCGAAACGTCATGGTCATTTGCCGCGCGCGTGTCCCAAGTTAACTCAATCTGCTGATACTCAGGCTGCGTGTCGCCCAGTATCGGTAGCAATCTTATATGCGCGCCTGGTTTTGGGCTTGGCCCTGATACGATCAGGTACAAGCCCTGATCCAAAGTTGGTCCAGCGCGCAGCTCGGCAGAGTCGAAAGCAGCAGCGTTTCTGCGGCCGGACTTACCGGGCGCGGCCATCATGCCAGCCTTCATCTGTTCGTCATTGTTCACAACAAGCTCCATAAGAACCTCTCTGTCCAAAACCGAGATGCTGACCGCGGCTCATCATTGTGGCCGGTGTTTCACTTTTCGTGTCAGCTCGTAACTACGCAACTTATGTAGGACTCTTTAGCGCAACTGGGCCTGAACAGTCTTGTAAACTATTGTAACTCTTCGTAAAGTATTGAAATTATATTACAAATTAGCGTAATTTAATCGTTAAACGCTCATCACGCTTTGCCAAAAATGCTGCACTGCACAAAAAATCGGGGCGAATCGATTCGCCCCGACCTTCATTTCACGATGTCATTCGATGACATTTGCGGTTGGCAGCCAAGCTAGGACAGCTCAGCCAGGCTTACGGAACTTCATCACAAAGCGGTTGGTTTTGCCGCGCACGGATGGATCGAACACGTTTTTCTCCAGATCATCGTCCGGATTGGCGAACATATCGCTCTGCGCCTCCAGCACAAAACCTGCTTTTTCAAAATCGGCCTTAGCCGTGGCCGGACTAATCCGATGGGCTTTCTCGACCACCACTCTTGTGTCTCCCGCATTGCCGACATGATCGACCACCGCAACCACAGCGCCGGGCTTCATACCCTTGTAAAGCTTGGTCAGAAAAGCCGCAGGATCCATTCGCGCCACTTTGAACTTTTCGCTTTCCCAGTAAAGGTCATGATAGATGAGATGCATCATCGCAAAATCATAGCTATTGGCTTCCGGCGTAAAATCACCCAATTGCGACGGCACCATCGACACGCCGGGCTGCCGCGCGGAAATCCCTGCCCATTTGGCCTTTGCAGCATCGCTGGATACAAATTGCGGTGGGTTTACTGCTACCACGGACCCACCCGAACCAACGGCTGCGCCCATAATTTCGCTATAATAGCCGCCACCTGCAAAGATATCGAGCACGGCATCGCCCGTTTCCAATCCCATGAAAGCCAAAATTGCGGCGGGCTGCCGGCTGGCATCCAATTTCACATCGCCTTCCTCGCGGCCGGGCGCGGCTACTGCTGCAGCGAAATCAGGGGCCGCCTGTGCCGCAGCCCCAGATGAAGCGGACGCGGTGTCACCATTATCGTAAGAACAAGCGCCGAGTGCCAAGGCGGAACTTGCCAAGGCCGTTAAAAATACTGCTCGCATAAAATCTCTCCCCTAAAATTATTGAGGGAAGCATGGACCTGCGCGCTGCCTTGTTCAAGGCGCGCCCAAGCCGTTGGTCTATAAAGGAATGTCGTTGGTCGAGAAGGAGGCTGACAATCTAGAAGGTCAAAATTTCTTCTGTGTCCGACCAAAGCCCATTTTGCGCGTGCCGGGTTTGCCTTCGGTGGCCCTGCCCTTTGGCTTAGCGACCTGCAAATCGGTGGGTATGCCCAGTTCATCCGCCTCTAACTTGCGGATTTCATCGCGCAGACGCCCGGCTTCTTCAAATTCCAGATCAGCCGCCGCATCCCGCATCCGTTTTTCAAGGCTTTCAATATGGCTGCGCAGATTGTGGCCGACGAGATGCTCCGTATCATCGTCAATGGGTATGGTGACCTGATCTTTGCTCGCAACATGGGCAACAATATCACCGATATTTTTCTTGATTGAAATCGGCGTGATACCGTGCAGCTTATTATAAGCCTCTTGCTTCTCACGCCGCCGCCCGGTCTCGTTCAGAGCGCGCTCCATTGAACCGGTAATGCGATCCGCATAAAGGATCACACGGCCATCCACGTTACGCGCCGCACGGCCAATGGTCTGGATCAACGATGTTTCGGAGCGCAAAAAGCCCTCTTTATCCGCGTCCAATATCGCCACCAATCCGCATTCTGGAATATCCAAACCCTCGCGGAGCAGGTTAATCCCGACCAAGACATCATAAACGCCCAGCCGCAAATCCCGGATCAGCTCAATCCGTTCCAGCGTCTCCACATCGCTATGCATATAACGGACCTTCAAACCCGCTTCATGCATAAACTCGGTCAGGTCTTCCGACATCCGCTTGGTTAGCGTCGTAACCAAGGTGCGATAGCCTTGCTGAGCGACCTTTCTACATTCATTGACCAGATCATCGACCTGATCTTCGACCGGTTTAATCTCGACGGGCGGGTCAATCAGGCCGGTGGGCCGGATCACCTGTTCGGCAAACACGCCACTGGTCTGTTCCATTTCCCATTTACCCGGCGTCGCCGATACGCTCACCGTCTGCGGCCGCATCGCGTCCCACTCGTTAAACCGCAGCGGACGGTTATCGATACAGCTAGGTAGCCGGAAACCATATTCGGCAAGGTTAATTTTCCGCCGGTGATCGCCCTTTGACATGGCCCCGATTTGCGGCACCGTCTGATGGCTTTCATCGACAAACAACAAGGCATTATCGGGCAAATATTCAAACAAAGTCGGCGGCGGTTCGCCGGGCAGACGGCCAGTCAGAAAGCGGGAGTAGTTTTCAATACCCGCGCAGCTGCCGGTCGCGCCGATCATCTCTAGGTCGAAATGGGTGCGCTGCTCCAGCCTTTGGTGCTCGATCAGCTTCCCTTCCGCCTCCAGCTCTTTCAGCCGCACGCCAAGTTCCAGCTTAATCGCCTCCATCGCCTGCTTCATCGTCGGCCCGGGCGTCACATGATGTGAATTGGCATAGACGCGGACGCTGTTAAGGCTGGCGCCCTTCTTGCCGGTTAGCGGATCAAATTCGACAATCTCCTCAATTTCGTCGCCAAAGAAGGATATCCGCCACGCCATGTCTTCATAATGTGAGGGGAATATTTCAAGATTGTCGCCGCGCACCCGGAAATTGCCACGGGCAAAGGCCTGATCATTGCGCTTATATTGCAGCGACACCAGCTTGCGGATGATATCGCGCTGATCCACAGCCTGCTCTTTTTTGAGATCAAAGATCATCGCCGAATAGGTTTCAACCGAGCCGATACCATAGAGACATGATACAGACGCGACGATAATCACATCATCCCGCTCCAGCAGTGACCGGGTGGCACTATGGCGCATCCTATCAATCGCTTCGTTTACCGAGCTTTCCTTCTCGATATAAGTATCCGACCGGGCAACATAGGCTTCCGGTTGATAATAGTCATAGTAGCTGACGAAATATTCGACCGCGTTGTTGGGGAAGAAATTCTTGAACTCGCCATATAATTGTGCGGCGAGAATCTTGTTCGGCGCCAATATCAGGGCCGGGCGCTGGGTCTTCTCGATAATCTTGGCCATGGTAAAGGTCTTGCCCGACCCGGTAACGCCGAGCAGCACTTGATCCAGATCATCGTCAACTATCCCCTGCACCAGTTCTTTAATCGCCGTCGGTTGATCGCCAGAGGGCTCAAAATCGCTGACCAGTTCAAAAGCCTTGCCGCCTTCTGATTTTTCAGGCCGAACCGGTTTATGCGGAACGAAATTTTCATCGGTTTGCGGTTCCGCTAAACCTTCTCTAATCACCAGCTTTGCCATGATCAAGATATGGAACAAAACGGGTCCATTGTCATCCCCCAATATTTCTATATTCAAGACGTTACACTTCGCAAATTTACAATATTGATGAACCGGGTTATGTGAAAAATGAGTACCGTATCAAAATGAGGGAAATTCAAGTGAAGAGATTAGTTTTATCGGTTGCCGCCGTAGCATTATTGGCGGGCTGCTCCAGTAACGAGGCGGATGCCGATGGTGACGGAAATATCAGCGCTGATGAAGTGGCGAAAGTCATGAACGAAGTAACGCTGGAGCCTGGTGAATGGGAAAATACGGTTGAAATCGTAGACGTCGAAGTCGAGGGCTTGCCAGACGGCGTACCTGCCAATGCGATGGACGCCATGAAGACGACAACCGTCAGCAAGACGTGCATCACAGAAGAACAGGCAAAAAACCCGGGCGCAGAGTTTTTTGCAGCGCAGGAACAGGCCGATTGTAAAGTGAAGAAATTTGACATGAGCGGCGGCGCGATCTCGTCTGAAATGTCATGCTCGCCAGCCGGCACGCCCGGTGAAATGACCATGGCAATGGAAGGTCAATATGGACCTAGCAGCTATGACATGACCATGAAAATGAATGGCGGTGCTGGCGGGATGAAAATGAACATCACCGCCAAAAGCAACGGCAAGCGGATCGGCAATTGCCCAGCGGGCTAATCCGTTGATCCGGAAAACCATAAAGAACGGAGCAAAGGCCAAGCGCTTTTGCTCCGTTTTCTTTTGGCTGATCGGACTGTCGTCCCTGACTGTCTCAGCCCAGACCCCAGTAAAGACCGACGCGCCGCCCGCTGCGGTGATGGTGCAATTTGATCCCGATCAGATCGCCACCACCGCCATTCAGGGCTTATCAAACCACAGCACAGGTCGCGCCTTGATGCCTGATGATCCCGTTCGGATCGCATCCATCTCGAAGACATTTGTTGGCCTCGCGGTCATGCGGCTGGTCGAGCAGCAGGCGCTAGACCTTGATAGCGATGTCTCAGGCTATCTCGGTTGGTCTTTGCAGCACCCCGCCCATCGCGATGTTCCGATAACCTTGCGCTTGTTACTCTCCCATCAATCGGGGCTGCGGGACGGTATTAATTACGCGCTGCCGATGGACGCGCAGTTGGAAACCGAACTACAAAATCCAAAGGCATGGGACGCCGAACACCCGCCCGGTGCTTATTTCGCTTATGCCAATCTCAACTTTCCGGTCATCGCTGCGGTCATGGAGGCGGCGACAGGCAAGCGCTTTGACCATATCATGAAGTCCCAAGTCTTTGATCCCCTGAAACTGGACGCTTGTTTCAATTGGACCTTGTGTAGCGATGCAAAACTGATCGCCGCTGTCACTCTCTATCGCGCCACAGGAGAGGTTGCCCGTGATGACCTGCGCGGGATAAGGGAAAGCTGTCCGGTGGTCCCTGCCCGCGATGGCAACTGTGACATCACGCGCTATCAGCTTGGTCAAACAGGATCGATTTTCAGCCCACAAGGCGGATTACGCACCTCCGCCAGTGATCTCGCCAAAGTTGGGCAAATATTTTTGCGCAATGATGGCAGTTATCTGAGCCCAACCAGCATCGCCCTGATGACCAATCCCATTTGGCAATATGATGACAATAATGGTGACAGCGAAAATGGTTATTTCTGCGCTTATGGCCTGGCCATTCACATCCTTGCCGCGCCGCGGCGGCCCGCGTCCTGCAAGGATGATCCGTTTGGAGATGGTGCCATGCGCTTTGGCCATAGCGGAGAAGCCTATGCCCTGAAATCAGGCCTATGGATTAACCCCGCGAAAAAGGAAGGCATTGCCTTCTATCGTACACAAGTTCCCGAAAATGATCCTTCAGGTCATTGCATCTATTTCTGCGACTGATAGGTTTCACTCCGAAACCGAATCAAACACCCCCATCAGGAGAGAAACTATGATCGCATACACAATGCTGGGCACCAACGACAAAGACAAATCCGTTGCCTTTTACGACAAGCTTTTTGAAGGCACGGATATCAAGAAATTATTCCAGACACCTTTGGGTGGTCAGTTTTATGGCCGCAAGCCGGGTCAGCCAATGATCTGCATCACCAATCCTTATGATGGCAACGAAGCCTGCTTCGGCAATGGCACCATGATCGCGCTGGCTTTCGATGATACTGACCAGATTGATGCACTCCACGCCAAAGCCCTGGAACTGGGCGCGGCTGATGAAGGCGCTCCCGGCTGGCGCGCACCAGATGTCTTTTACGGTGCCTATTTCCGTGATCTCGACGGCAACAAGCTGTGTGTCTGCAAAATGAACATGGGCGGCTAAACCCAGTTTTAGAAGGAGAATGAAAATGATTGGTTATGTGACATTGGGCGTCAATAACATCGAGCAAGCGCAGCAATATTATGATGCGTTGCTTGGTGAAGTCGGCGCGAAACGATTGATGGAACTCGAAGAGGGCGGTTTCACGCTTTATGGCGCTGAAATGGGCGCGCCCTCGCTTGCCATCACCCAACCTTATAATGGCAAAGCCGCCGTCCCGGGCAATGGCAATATGATCGCCATTCCCTTGGAGCAAAGAGCCCAGGTTGACGGTTTTTACAACAAGGGAATCGAACTGGGTGGCAGCGATGAGGGCGCACCGGGCGTTCGCGGCGAAGAAGGGCCTCAAGCCTTTTACGCAGCCTATTTTCGGGATCCGGAAGGCAACAAGCTTTGCGCTTTTCGCGTCGGGCCTGCATAAGAAAGAAAATAGGGAGAAAAACGTGAAGCATTTCATCTTGGCTTTGGCCATCAGCAGCGCATTGGTTTCAACACAACCGGCGCTGGCACAATCAGAACCTGTCGCTGATCTAAGTAAAGCGGTTGCAGCAGATTATGATCAAAAGCTGGAAGCTTTGTTTCTCGATTTTCACAAAAACCCGGAACTGTCTTACAAGGAAACCCGCACCGCTGGCATTATTGCAAAAGAATGGCGCGCTGTGGGGTGGGATGTCACGGAACAAGTAGGCGGCACCGGCGTCGTTGCTGTCATGAAAAATGGCGACGGCCCGACGCTGATGCTGCGCGCCGATATGGACGGATTGCCTTTGGTCGAAGATAGCGGGCTGGATTATATGTCGACCGTCAAACAGGTCAGCATTGATGGCGAAGAAAAACCGGTCATGCATGCATGCGGTCATGATGTGCATATCACTTCGCTTATCGGAACCGCGCGGCGTTTGTCGGCGATGAAGGACCAATGGCGGGGCACGATTGTGCTGGTTGCCCAACCGGCCGAAGAGCGGATTGGCGGGGCCAAAATGATGATGGATGATGGTCTTTATAGCCGCTTTCCAAAACCTGATTTTGCGATGGCATTTCATGTCAGCGCAGACACACCCACTGGTAAATTGGCGCTGAACGAGGGGATTAGCTATTCGTCGGTCGATACCGTCGACATCATCGTTCACGGCGTTGGCGCGCATGGTGCTTCACCCCATCGCGGCAAAGACCCGATTGTCATGGGCGCGCAAATTATCATGGGTCTTCAAACCATCATCAGCCGCGAAATAGCGCCACTGAAACCCGCTGTGATAACCGTTGGATCCTTTCATAGTGGTTTCAAACATAATATTATTTCGGACCGTGCCGTCCTGCAACTAACGGTGCGTTCTGACGAAGATGAAACGCGGCAAAAATTGCTGTCTGGTATCAAACGTGTGGCAGCAAATGTTGGCAGAATGAACGACATGCCCGAAGACAAACTGCCCGAAGTAAAAGTATCGCATGAAGCAACTCCGGCCGTCTATAATGACGCGGCCCTGACGAAACGCGTGCAGGCGCTGTTTAAGGATCGCTTTGGCGCGGATATTTTCGACAATAAACCGCGCCAGGGCATGGGCGGTGAAGATTTTGCCTATTTCGTCTCCCCCAATACCGATGTGCCGGGCGTCTATTTTAACGTCGGCGGAACGCCACAAGCTGATTTTGATGCAGAAGAAGCGGGCGGAAAGCCGGTTCCATCTCATCACTCGCCGTTTTTCAAAGTCATGCCGCGCGAGTCCGTAACCTTGGGAACCGAAGCAATGACCGCAGCCGCCTTGGATTTTCTTGCGCCCAAGGCAGAGTAAACGGAGATGGCCGACGATCTATCCAAAAGCCAGATCGCGGCTCTGAAAAATCTCTTGCTCGAACGGCAGGCTGAGCTCAAAGCGCTGGATGAAGAAGCTGCTGGCTGGAGCGATACCGTCGAACTCGACCAGCAAAGCGTTGGCCGCCTCTCGCGTATGGATGCCCTCCAGCAACAGGAAATGGCACAGGCCGAGGCGCGTCGGCGCACTAGTGATCTGGCACGGATCGATGTTGCGCTGAAACGCATCGAGGCGGACGAATATGGCTGGTGCGCCGAATGCGGTGACCCCATTGCTTACAAGCGCCTCGAGATTGATCCGGCAGCAGCGCTGTGCATCGGTTGCGCGTCATGAGTTTATTGAAATCCCGCTGGACACCGCTTCTTATCGGCCTGCTTCTGAGCATCGGTGCGGTTGGGGCGGGCTTCATCACGGGCACAGAGCATATCCAAGGCGCACAGCTTTCCGCACGCTGGACCTCGCGGGTGGGTGTGCCTGTATTTCTGACCGTTTACCTTGCCTCGACGCTTTTCCGACTCTCCAAAAATGACCTAACCAAAACCCTGGTGCGGCGGAGGCGACAATGGGGACTGGCCTTTGCATGGACACATAGCGTGCATCTGGCGGCACTGATCTATTATCTGGCCATCGCTAAAACGCCGCCAGATTTAATTACGGTATTAGGCGGCGGGCTTGCCTATTTCATGATCTATGTGATGGCATTGACGTCCAACGACTGGTCAATGAAACTTTTGGGCAAAAACTGGAAACGGCTTCATGTTGTTGGAATCCATTATATCTGGTTAATCTATGTTTTTACCTATTTCGGGCGACTGGCCGATCCAGAACTAAATCATGTCGGCATAGTTGGTTCCGGCATATTGTTCGTAGCACTAATCATTCGGCTCTATGCCAAATGGCGCAAACCCCTCGAAAAGCATTAAAGACTGGCCCAAAGGAGTCTTTTTTGCGTGCTGCGTTTATTGTACGGTCCTTTGAGCTATTTTCATCGCGTCATTCGAAGCCAAAGTTCACACATATCACACCCCTTTTGTGGAGAGGTTTGCCGAAGATGGCAATGTGTAGGATTGATATTCAGAACTGAGAAAGAGCAGCAATAAGTTTAGCTTTTCCGGGCAATGTAGGAAAGCCTGTGACCGCTGAATCCAGCATGGACATCTACCTCGCGGAACAAATATCTTGACATGCAACTATATGGTTGCATAATAGCAAGCATGACAGATGTATTCCACGCCCTTGCCGATGAGTCGCGCCGCCAGCTTCTCGACCGCCTGTTTGAAAAAGGCGGGCAGAGTCTGAATGACCTTTGCCAAGGCTTTCCCATGTCTCGCCAAGCCGTCGCAAAACATCTCGGGATATTGGAAAAAGCCAATCTGGTTTCTGTTCACTGGCAGGGCCGGACCAAGCTCCATTATCTCAATCCCTTGCCGCTAGGCGACATTGTCCACCGCTGGGTCGGTAAGTTTGAAGATGCACGCATCGCTGCACTGACCGATTTCAAAGATCAGATTGAAGAAGACCAAAAGCCCAAACAGGAGAAACGCCGTGCCTGATACAGCCCCCCTAGAAACCATCCCCACTCGCGCATCCACCGGTGAAATATGCGCCCCTGATTTCGTCTACACCATCTATATCGCCGCCAGCCCGGAAAAAGTCTGGAATGGCTTGATCGACCGCGAGATGACCAAGGCTTATTGGGGTCATTATAATGAATCGGACTGGAAACAGGGCTCGCGCTGGGAACATGTTGTCAGCAATGGCAGCGGCAAGGTCGATGTCAGAGGTCAGATTATCGAAATTGATCCGCCGCATAAGATGGTCTGGAGTTGGGCCTTCGCAAGTGAGGCAGAGGAACCGGCCAAGCTGTCGCGAGTAACTTATGAACTTGTTGCACTGGGCCCTGACACCAAACTCACGGTCACTCATAGTGAACTTGAACCCGGTTCTTCGATGGACAAAGGGGTTCGGGAAGGCTGGTCTGCTGTGCTCAGCAATCTCAAAAGCATGGTGGAAACCGGAAAAGCCATGTCGGAAGATGACTGGAAATGATTTTCAGCGGTTAACCGCCAAAAAGACTCAATTTTACGCTGAACGGAACGTTTCACGCTTTCCCCTTTGAAATCAGAAGACTAATGTCCCGTTGATGGACGCCATCAGCAATCTTCCCACCGATATCACCCCGCATGAAGGTCAGTTTCGCGACCATCACCATTATTTTGCGTGCCGGGTCTACTATGAAGACACAGATTTCTCTGGGATTGTCTATCATGCCGGCTACCTGAAATTTATGGAACGGGCGCGGTCTGATATGCTGCATCAGCTGGGTATGGATCAGCGTGCCGCCTTTGAAGCCGATGAAGGCGCTTATGCGGTGGTCGATTTGCACATTAAATATATTGCACCGGCCAAATTTCAGGATAATCTCCTCGTCATCAGTCGCGTCACAAAATTGCGTAAAGCGAGCGTAGAAATCGAGCAAATCATCATGCGGGGAGACGAGAAGATAGCGTCAGCCAGCGTTCAGGCAGCCTTCCTTACGCCCGCCGGGCGACCAAGACGGCAGCCACAGGCATGGACGAAAGCCTTTGCAGCTGTCATCGATGATAACGAACAGAAATAAGAGGATAAACCCTTGTTAGACAGTCTTTCGATCCACGCAGTATCCGGTGAGTTTTCGCCTTTTGCCTTGTTTTTACAAGCGGACATCATCGTGAAGGCGGTGATGATTGGCCTCTTGCTCGCTAGCGTCTGGACCTGGACAATCATCGTCAGTTTCGCGTTGAAAATCAGCAAGACGACGAAAAAATCCGATCGATTTGAGCATGCTTTTGCCAAAGCCGAAAATGCTGACGAATTTTATCAGGACCACGGCAAGTCATCCCTGCCAATGGCCAGAGTATTAAATGCCGGTATGCGCGAGTGGCGTCGTTCGACCGCGCGCGGTCCAATTGATCGCGATGGCACACGTCAGCGGCTTGCGACCACGATGAATGCCACAATTGAGCATGAGGTGGACAAGCTGGCGGATCGGCTGAATTTCCTCGCCACCGTCGGCAGCGTCGCACCCTTTGTCGGCCTGTTCGGGACTGTCTGGGGCATTATGCGCAGTTTTTCGGCCATTGCCGCAGAACAGAATAGTTCGCTTGCGGTGGTTGCGCCCGGCATCGCCGAAGCGCTGTTTGCCACCGCTATTGGCCTCTTTGCCGCTATCCCGGCGGTTATCGCCTATAACCGCTTCTCCCACCGGCTCAACAAACTGGAATCCCGTATGGGCCGCTTTGCCGATGGATTTCATGCGACCTTGAGCCGAGAGCTGGAATTGGGGGATTAAACAATGGCGATGAACCTTGCCCCGGGCAATGGCCGCCGCAGTCGTGGCCGCGCACCGATGTCAGAGATTAACGTCACGCCTTTCGTTGACGTGATGTTGGTGCTGCTGATCATCTTCATGATCACCGCGCCTTTGTTGGTGACCGGTGTACCCGTCGACCTTCCAGAAAGCCGCGCCAATGCGCTGGATCAGGATCAGGAACCGGTACAAATATCCATCGATCAAGAAGGCCGGATTTACCTTGATGATGAGGAAATGAGCCGAAATGGCCTCGCGACGCGATTAAACGAAATCGCCGCAAATCAGAGCCCTGAAGACCCCCGCCAGATCATGCTACGGGGCGACAAAACCTTAGACTATGGGCTGATCATGGGGGTGATGGGAGAGCTTAATCGGGCGGGCCTAAACCGGGTGTCATTAGTCACAACAGGTTCATCAAAGTGAATTTAGAAATCACAGGCTGTTATGGAAAGAGCTGAAAAAATTGGCTTGGGCGTCGCGGCTGGCGGACATATTGTCCTGTTCGGCGTGCTTTCGCTTAGCCTGCTTTCCCAGCCGGATGAGGCATATAAGCCCAAGTCCATTGAAGTGATGATCGCTGACGAGGTCGGACTGGAAAGCGCCTCGCCCAATCCCGCCTTGGTCCCGCCCGCCACCAGCGTGGCCCCAGAACTGGGCGATCCCGATCCGGCAGACCTCAGCCAGCCGGATCCTGTGGAACTCACCCCGGCGCCAGATGTAAAGCCGGCGCCGCCACGTGAGAAACCGGCTGCTAAGCCCAAGCCAGAACCCAAGGCGAAACCCAAACCAAAGCCCAAAGGATCGCGTCTCGGCAAGGATTTCCTGAAAGGCGTGACCGATCAATCCTCGGTCAGTCGCAACCAGAATATTTCAGCAGAGAAAGCCTCAGCAAGCGCGGTTGCCTCTTTGCGCCGAGAGTTGCTACGGCAGGTCAAACCGCACTGGAGACCGCCAACCGGCGCGGATGCCGAGAAATTGCGCACAAAGGTCACCGCACGGCTCGACCGCAGCGGCAATATTGTCGGCACGCCGTCTGCCACCACATCCGGCGTCAACGCCAGCAATCGATCACAAGCCGCAATCCACAAGGAACGCGCCATTGCTGCGGTCAAACTGGCCGCGCCATTTAAAACATTTCCCGAGAAATTTTATGATGAGTGGCAGGTGATCGAACCTGTCCTCTTCCTCGGTGTATAGGAGAGTATCATGGCTATATTGGGCCTTAAGCATATGAAATCGTGGTTTGTTGCCATCACCCTGTCGGTTGGTTTGGCGTTGCCCGCACAGGCCCAGTTGACAGTCGATGTTGAAAATACAGCTGCGGATGAACTGACCATCGCGGTGCCCGGCCTGACAACGCCGCAAAGCAACGAAACACCAGCAGGTACGACGGCAGAACTGGGCAATAAAATCAGCGATGTAATCGTCAGCAACTTGCGCTCCAGCGGGTTGTTCAAACCGCTCGGCCGCAATCAGGTGCGCGGCATCAGTTTTAGCGAGGTGACCGCGCCACAATTTCCCTATTGGAATGGAACGAGCGCATCTGCCCTAATCCAGGGTTTTGTTCGCTCCAATGGCGATGGCAAGCTGACCGTGGGTTGTTATCTCTATGACGTGGCGCTCGAAACCGAGCTCACCCGGACAGGTTTTGTTGTCGATCCCGGTGACTGGCGGCGTGCGGCGCATAAATGTGCCGACAGCATCTATTCGCGGCTGACCGGGGAATCGCCATTTTTCGACAGCCGGATTGCTTATATTGCCGAAACCGGCCCCAAAGGTAACCGCCGGAAAAGGCTGGCAATCATGGACAGCGATGGCGCCAATCACCGGTTCATCACCAATGGTCAGGCAACCGCACTGACGCCGCGCTTTTCGCCAGACTATAAGCAAATCGTCTATCTCAGCTTTCTCGACGGCAATCCGCGCATCTATGTCTACGAAATTGGCACCGGACGGCAACGATTGATCACCCAGAGCACCAATCCGACCTTCGCGCCGCGCTGGTCGCCCGATGGGAAGACGATTCTCTATTCAATGGCCATTGCCGGCAATACCGATATCTACAAAGTATCAGCCCAAGGTGGCCAACCGACACGGCTGACGTCCTCGCCCGGCATCGACATCGGCGGTAGCTTCTCGCCGGACGGCAGTAGAATCGTGTTTGAAAGCGATCGTTCGGGCAGCCAGCAGCTTTATGTCATGAGCGCAAATGGCGGTGGCGAAAGACGGATCAGCTTTGGCGGCGGACGTTTTGCTACACCCGAATGGAGCCCTCGCGGAGATTTGATCGCTTTCACCAAAATGGCTGGCAATTTTCGGGTTGGAGTCATGACCCCGAGCGGCGGCGGGCAGCGTTTGTTGACCAATAGCTGGCAGGACGAGGCCCCGACATGGGCGCCCAATGGCCGGATCATCCAGTTTTTCCGCACCACGCGCGGCAGCGGTAAGACCGGTATCTGGCAAGTCGATCTAACCGGCCGGAATGAACGGCAATTGCCAACACCAGTCAATGGCTCTGACCCTGCATGGGGACCTTTATTGCCATAAGGTGTAACTAAACGCGACAAGTGACTGAAAACAGGTTATAACTACCCGTAAGGGCAAATTAGACTAGGAGCAGAAATATGTTGAGATATGCGACCCCCCTCCTGATTACCTCAAGCTTGGTTCTTGCAGGCTGCGCAAAGAAAGCACCCGAAGAATTGCCACCGGCTCCTACGGGCACAAGCCAGCCGACCGCGCCGCCACCCTCTGGCCCCGGCTATGCGCCTGGCTCGCAAGGTGATTTCCTGGCCAACACAATGTCAGACCGCATTCTATTTGATACTGACCGCTATAATGTTGATGCACAGGATCAAGTCGTCCTGCAAAGTCAGGCACAATGGATGGCACAACATCCTAATTCGCGGGTTACTATTGAAGGCCATGCCGACGAGCGCGGTACACGGGATTATAACCTCGCGCTTGGTGAACGCCGTGCCAACGCTGCGAAAAATTACCTCGCGTCTCTGGGCGTTAGCCCCACGCGGATGACCACGGTCAGCTATGGCAAGGAACGCCCTGATGCTTTGGGTTCAAATGAATCTGCATGGGCACAAAACCGCCGTGCAGTCAGCGTTGTCGTTCAATAAGCGCGTAAAGAATTAAAAAAAGGCCGCTAACCCGATTGGGCAGCGGCCTTTTTTATGTCTGCAATAATAGCTTATTTTTTGGTGCCGCTCATCGCCATTTCACCAAAGGCGCCAGCGTTGACAGAACCGGTCAGAACGCCGTCAGCAACCGTTGCGGTGCCTTCTAGTTTCATTGGCATAGGCACGGTCATGTTCATGACCCATGTCAACGTATCGCCGTCAATCTTGCCATCTTCCAATTCCATGGAACCCATAGCGCCTTCATTGGTGCCGGTGAACGTATCGCCATTGGTGACAATCGTCACGACAGAGGCTTGGTCACCCATGGGGGATTTGGTTACGCAATCATATGAACCATCAATCGACATATTATTCTCCTTTTAAATCTAAGCTCTGAACCGGCGATCAGTCTTGACCGACTGCCGAATCGTTTGAACTGCTTGCCTTACTAACATCGGTGTTACCAGCTTCATAGCCGCGATATTCAATCGGCATATCAAGCGCTTCCAGCTGCGTCTTGATCTTGTCTGCATCGCCGACAATCACCCAGGTAAATTTGTCGGGATCAATCGCACTCGCCATGGCTTTGTTGAGATCGTCAGCCGTCAACGCTTTGTAACGATCAGCTACGATTTCGGCATAGTTGGACGGACGCTTGAACATCACATCCCCTTGCATCTGGCCCAGCACCCGGCGTGATTGCTCAAACTGTCCTGGCAGCTGACGAACGTTCCCATTGATGGTGCGCTCCAGTTCGGCCTGCGTCACGCCTTTGTCACCGAGAAAGTCCTTCACTTGGCTCATGATGGCTGCAACCGCCGGACCCGTTTGATTGGTCTGAACCGGCGCGCGCATTATATAGGGCACATCATGTTCGCCGCGCAAAAGGCTGTTGCGGGTACCATAGCTCCACCCCTTGGTCTCACGCAGATCCATATTAATCCGCGACAGGAAGTTCCCGCCCAAAACTTCATTGGCAGCATTCAACGTCAGCAGATCATCGGTTCCCTTATAGGGCAGAACTTGCCCGGCAAGGATCATCGACTGCGGTGAATTGGCACGATGAATGACAATGATTTTACCTTGAGCTTCTGGAATCGGCGCATCGAAATTTTTCGCTGGCGCGGCTTGCCCTTCGACCGACCACTGGCCAAAGCGCATTTCCAGTTTCTCCAGCAGCGCCTGACGGTCAATCTGGCCAACCGCAAAAATGGTCGCATTTTCAGGGCGCATCCAGCTTTGATGGAAATTGACCAGATCATCACGGGTGATCGCGGCAACCGATGCTTTGGTACCATTGCCAGATAGTCCGCGACCATAAGGGTGCGCGTCACCAAATAATAGCGGCGGCAAAGCATTGGTCGCCACGCTGCGGGGATTGCTTTCTTCCCGATCGATAGCGGTCAATTGCTGGACCCGGATGCGTTCCATATCATCCGTCTTAAAGGCCGGATTTTTGACGATATCGGCCATGAGGTCGAGCGACGCGTCAAGATTGGGATTAACCGCACTGAGATTAACGCTGGTTCGGTCGCGCCCGCCGCCGACGCTGACACCTGCGCCCAAACGCTCTTGTTGCTCAGCAATTTGTACCGAAGTCAGGCTAGTCGTGCCTTCCTCCATCATGGCCGTGACAAAATTATGCAGGCCAATTTTATCGACGGGGTCAGCGGTTGCTCCGGCGTCGAATGACAGGTTCACGCGCGTCATCGGCACCGCGTCGCGACGGGCAAAATAAACTTTGATTCCGTTAGACAATGTCGATGTCTCGACATCCGGGAAATCAACATTGGGGACTTCTCCAACGGGCGGAAGAGAGGACCGATCCACCGTCACCGTTCCAATTTCTTCGCCATCGTCTTGCATATAAAAAGCCGGAGACGTGAGCGTTCCGGTGCGTGCGCCTTTGCCCGAATCAACTTCCTGATAGGCTTCGCGTTCCCCCGGTATCACCCTGATGCCAACAACAGGCCGAGTCAGCCATTTCTTCATCGCTGCCGTTACGGATGCCGGCGTCGTCGAAGCCAGGCGCTCCAGTTCCTTCTTATAATATTTCGGATCATCGGAATAAAGCTCGCCCTTGGCCAGTGCCGACGCCTTTCCACTAAATCCGCCGACTTGTTCTAACCCGGCAATTCGCGAGGCTGCATCGCGCGTGGCAACACGTTGCACTTCATCTTCGGTAGGACCAGTTTGAATATAGTCCGCAATAATATCGTCCAACCGCTTGGCAACGACATCTGCATCTTCACCCGGCTTCACATCAGCCTGGATTTGCACGAGACTGCCATGGACGAAGGGCAGGACAAAAGCCGATACCGCCACCGCATTTTTTTCTTCGCGGACCATGATATTGTCGAGCCGCGAACTCGCCAGACCGCCGAGCACCGCCATACCGACATCAAGCGGTGTGTAATCGGGATCGTTCAAACCCGGCACCACCCAGTTGCGATAGATACGTGTGGTCGCGACCTTGTCTTTCATCACGTCGAAAATCGGCTCGTCCAATGTCGGTAATTCCGGGTTTAATTCCGGAATCGGCTTGCCCTTTGCAATTGCACCAAACCATTTTTCAACCAATGGCTTGGCTGCTGCTGCATCAATATCGCCGGCGAGTACCAATATCGCGTTATTTGGGCCGTAATGATCGGTGAACCATTGCTTCATATCATCCAGCGAAGCCGCTTCCAAATCTTCGAGCGACCCGATCGTATCATGACCATAAGGATGGCCTTCCCCTGGGAAGAGCAACTCGGTCTGGCGATAGCCGACCAGACCATAAGGTTGATTGTCGCCTTGACGTTTTTCGTTGGAAACCACACCGATCTGGTTATCGAGCTTCTCTTGCGTCACGGCGTTGAGCAGATGCCCCATACGGTCGCTTTCAAGGAACAGTGCTACTTCCAAAGCGGATTTTGGAACCGTCTGGAAATAGTTGGTCCGGTCGAGCCAAGTCGTACCATTTAAATCGGTTGCCCCGATCTGACGCAGCGGCTCAAAATAGTCGCCCGGTGCATTTTCGGAACCATTGAACATAATATGCTCGAATAGGTGAGCATAGCCAGTCTTACCCTTAGGTTCATTAGCGGAACCAACACCATACCAGATGGACACTGCGACAATTGGGGCCTTGCGATCGGTGTGGACCAATACTTTAAGGCCATTATCGAGCGTGAAGCGCTCGTAGGGAATATCGACGGCGTCGACCAGTTCACTCACCGGAGCGGGTTTAGCGCTCTT
Source organism: uncultured Sphingomonadaceae bacterium (assembly GCA_947493215.1). Lineage (GTDB taxonomy): Bacteria > Pseudomonadota > Alphaproteobacteria > Sphingomonadales > Sphingomonadaceae > Parasphingorhabdus. Next base: position 108,597 of record CANLQE010000001.1, read on the forward strand.
ATGGTCATCAGCAAAAGCCGGGGCGGCAAATGCCAAGGCGGTGGAGGTTAGCGCAATCGCGATTGTGCGGGAAAAACGTGGCATCCGGAAATTCCTCTTCAACATATGGTATAGTTGGAAACTACTATGAACATGCGGACTTGTCGCGCAAGTCCTGTTTGATCTTCGACAAACAGTCGGCCAGCATCGACCAACAACAACGCATTGGCAAAGGCGGTTATTTCTTTTTCCACCCCCAGAATAAATGACACGGCAATATATTCCATGCGGAATAGCCATTATCGATACGATCAAAATGCGGCGCCATGAAATCACGCGCGCGTTTGACAAATTGATAGACCAGAAAAGCGCCGCCCGGGCGCAGCGCGTCATAAGTCTCTTTTGCTATTTTGGGGCCCAGCTGATTGGGTAAGGTGGAAAAGGGCAAGCCGGACAAGATATAGTCCGCCTTTTCATGTCCCAGATCCTGAATAATTTTCTGCACGTCGGCAGCCGAACCGTGAATGGCATAGAAGCGGCTGTCGCCGATGCTTCTGCTCAAATAATCAATAAAATCAGGATTCAGATCGATGACGACCAACGTCGCATCAGGTTTCATCCGTTCCAGTACGGGGCGGCAAAATGTGCCCACTCCGGGGCCATATTCAACGAACAGGTCGCAGTCGTCCCAGTTAACCGGTTCCAGCATCTTCTTGATAGTTACGGTCGAAGACGGAATGATTGATCCCACCATCACCGGATGCTTTAGAAAACCTTTGAAGAACACGCCCCATGCACCAAATATCCGGGCTGCGCGCAGCTTGATTCGGCCCCATATTGGCGCTTTTGCAATGCTGTTAGTCAATCAAATTCTCCTGCTATCATCCGGCTGTCTTACTAAGCCAGAACAGTGACAGTTTCAAACATCTTCGCGCTTGTCCGAGGCTGAGAGAAGTTTAAAAGGGTGACATGGACTTGCACCCCCCTGGCTGTATTGCCGTAATCTTTTGCGCGCAGCGCACCGAAACTGATGGCGAAGCCTATGCGGCGGCAGCGGGCGTCATGAGCAATCTCGCAGCACAGCAAGCCGGCTATCTCGGACAGGATAGCAGCCGCTCGGAAGACGGATTGGGCATTACCGTCAGCTATTGGGAAAATGATGCTGCCGCCAAGGCATGGCGCGATCACCCAGTCCACACCGCCATTCGCGACCAAGGCCGAGGCAAATGGTATGAAAGCTATACGCTGCATGTCGCGAAGATAGAACGCAGCTATGATTGGAATAAATCTGGGATTGAAAAAAATAGCGTGCCATAGGGGCGTTCATGGCTGATTCTCCCGCACCATCAATGGCCGCCAAAAAGCATAAGCCGATCGACAGCACTCGCATGACGGTGTTGTTTGCGGTGATGCTTGTCACAGCGTCGGGCAATACGGCGATGCAGTCCATATTACCGACCATCGGGACGCAGCTAGACATTCCGGATTTCTGGGTCAGCGCCGCGTTCAGCTGGTCCGCTTTGCTGTGGGTTTATACCGCTCCCAAATGGGCGCGTTTGTCCGATCATCGCGGGCGCAAGGCATTGATGCGGCTGGGCATGATCGGCTTTACGTCGTCCATGGCCTTGGCTGGCCTTGCGCTCTTTCTCGGGCTGCTCGGCTGGTATAGCGCCATCTGGACCTTCATATTATTTGCGATTTTCCGAAGTCTTTATGGCGGACTAGGGTCCGCCGCTCCGCCTGCGGTTCAGGCTTATGTCGCTGCCCGTACAGCCCGTGCAGATCGCACCAAGGCGCTCTCGCTTATCTCCTCATCCTTTGGTCTGGGCACGATTGTTGGTCCCGCCATCGCGCCCTTGTTGATCCTGCCGGTACTGGGCCTGTCGAGTCCGATGTTTGCCTTTGCTCTTATCGGGATCGTTGTGATGATCGCGCTGGCGCTTAAACTGCCCAATGATGATCCCGGTTTTGAAGCCCGCGGCGTTGTGACGTCGGAGCCTTATAGTGCAGCGCCATCAGCGGGCAGCCTGAAAGACGATGGTCATGAGGACCAACCGGTTGGAAAGCCGTCACCTGATGCCATACCGCCGCGACTGCGCTGGGGCGACAAGCGCATCAAACCATGGCTAATCACCGGCATCATGGGCGGTAATGCCCACGCGATTATATTGGGCGTTATCGGCTTTCTGGTGCTGGACCGGCTGGGATTGAGAGATGACCCGAAAACCGCGATTGAGATGACCGGTATAGTCCTGATGTCCGGGGCAGCGGCGACCTTGCTGGCACAATGGGGCTTAATCCCGCTGCTGCAAATGGGACCACGGTCATCGGTATTGTGGGGCATGTTGCTCGCCGCCTTGGGCTGTCTCATCATCGGAATATCTCCCGATCTTTACGGTATCATCATCGGCTTTGCGGTCAGCTCGCTCGGCTTTGGCCTGTTCCGCCCGGGTTTTACCGCAGGGGCTTCATTGGCTGTAGACCGATCCGAACAAAATGGCGTGGCCGGGATAGTCGCGTCGGTAAACGGCATGGCCTTCATCGCCTCTCCAGCGCTGGGCGTGCTGATTTACACTTATTTCAGCGCGCTGCCCTTCTGGATAGCCGTCACCATGTGTTTGTTCATCTTTGGCTGGGGCCTCAAAACGCTGAAGCTTGATGAAGCCCCTGACCTAGATCGCTAAAACTCGTGCTTGCTGTCGCGCACTGGCGTCAGCATGCCGGGGGAGACAAAGCCGATTGGTTCTGCCCGCATGGCATTTTGTTTCAGCGACGCCTCCATTTTGGAATATTCTTCCTCCATTTCCGGCGTGACCGAGGCACGGCTCTCTTTCAGCGCTTTCTCAAAATGCTTCATCGACACTTTCTCGACCAGCCCACCATATTCGCGCAACGCATAAAGTCCGGCACGGCGCACCAGGTCTTCCAGATCAGCACCGGAATAGCGTTCCGCCCGTTCGGCGATATCATCAAGGTCAACATCCTTGGCCATCGGCATTTTCGAGGTGTGGATCGCCAATATGCGACGACGACCATCTTTTTCCGGAACCGGGACATAGACCAGCTCGTCAAAGCGGCCGGGCCGCAACAAGGCCGGGTCAACCAAACCGGGCCGATTGGTGGCGCCGATCAAGATGACCGACTGCATTTCTTCCAGCCCGTCCATTTCGGCCAAGATCGTGTTAACCACCCGTTCGGTCGCTTGCGGTTCGCCCATGCCACTCCCCCGCGCTGGGACTAGGCTGTCAATCTCATCGATAAACAATATCGTCGGAGCGACCTGCCGGGCCCGCGCGAAGAGACGCGCGATTTGTTGCTCGCTCTCGCCGTACCATTTCGACAAAAGGTCACTCGATTTGATCGCGATAAAATTGGCTTCAGCTTCCCGCGCGACCGCTTTGGCAAGCAAGGTCTTCCCGGTACCCGGCGGTCCATAGAGCAGGAATCCCTTGGCCGGACGGATACCCAGACGGATAAACGCTTCCGGGTTTTTCATGGGCAATTCAATGCCTTCTTTCAAACGCATCTGTGCATCGTCCAGACCGCCAATATCTTCCCATCGCACATCAGGCATTTGCACCATCACCTCGCGCATAGCGGACGGTTGCACACGCTTGAGCGCCTCGACAAAATCATCGCGGCGGACCACGAGTTCCTCAAGCACTTCTGGCGGGACGGTTTCGGATTCCAGATCAAGCTTTGGCATGATCCGGCGAACAGCTTCAATTGCGGCTTCGCGGGTTAAGGCAGCAAGATCAGCACCCACAAACCCATAGGTGGTGCGGGCCAGTTCGGTCAGATCGACGGCCGGCTCCAAAGGCATACCGCGCGTGTGGATGCCCAAAATCTCTTTACGGCCTCGAACGTCGGGAACACCGACAACGATTTCGCGATCAAACCGGCCCGGACGGCGCAACGCTTCATCAATCGCCTCGGGACGATTGGTGGCCGCAATCACGACCAGATTGAGCCGCGATTCGAGGCCATCCATCAAGGTCAGCAACTGCGCCACCAGACGTTTCTCGGTTTCGCCCTGCACTTCGCCGCGTTTGGGCGCGATCGAATCGATTTCATCGATGAACAGGATCGATGGCGCAGCCTTGGTTGCCGCTTCAAAAACTTCGCGCAGCTTTTTCTCGGACTCGCCATAGGCCGAGCCCATGATTTCGGGCCCGTTGATCAGGAAAAACTCCGCATCACTTTCATTGGCGACCGCACGCGCCAGACGGGTTTTGCCTGTCCCCGGAGGACCATGCAACAACACGCCGCGTGGCGGATCAACGCCAAGGCGCGTAAATAATTGCGGATAGCGCAACGGAAGCTCGACCATCTCGCGCAGTTGATCAATCGTTTCATGCAGTCCGCCAACATCATCATAAGTCACATCCGCGCGGCGATGTTCGGTCGATTCCTCATATTCAGGACGCAGCTCGACTTCGGTATTCTCGTCAATATGCACAAAGCCTTTGGGAACCGTGGATACCACCATCAGCCGGATTTGGGTCAGCGAAAAAGCCGGAGCCGCCAGCATTTGCTGCAATTGCGGCGGCATATCGCTACGGTCGACCTGCTGCTGGCCATGGGTTGCGACAAAATCGCCGGCATTTAAAGGACGCCCCATGAAGCTGCGTTTCAGACCAGCACCACTGCCATGCAGGCGCAAATCTTTTTGCGCCGGCGCAAAAATAACTTTCTTCGCAGCTTTTGATTCGACCTTACGGATTTCGACAAAATCGCCGGAGCCGACGCCAGCATTGGCGCGCTGCAAACCGTCAAGCCGAACGAAGTCCAATCCCTCATCTTCAGGATAAGGCAAGACAGCGCGCGCCGGTGTCGCCTGCTTGCCGCCTATCTCGACAACATCACCTTCCATCAGGCCCAATTTACTCAAATTGTCTCGTGACAGGCGCGCTAGGCCACGTCCGCTATCTTCCGGCCGCGCATTGGCGACTTGTAATTTGATCATCTGGGAATCGGATTCAGGTTCAGATGAGGAATCAGATTTGGGATCAGCCATTGGGGGATATACTCCTGCCGTTCTTATTGTTTCCAATAAGATAGGGAGCTGGCTTCCATTATGCGACCCTGAATTTGACAAGCCCGTCGAGCAGAGCAGGGTTTCAGACAAAAAAAAGGCCAATCCCGAAGGACTGGCCTATAAAAGTTTTTAGGAGAGGATGCCTGAAAGGCGAGTTCTATTTGGCCGAGAATCATTTATGTTGCAAGTGCGAAAAGAACATCGCGAGTTGCACGTTATGCAACCTTATATTTGTTTTAGGGTAGCTATTTAGCCAGTCTATGCGGATTTGATGCAGTTTTGCGTTGCACAATTCGCATTTAACTCCGATATCAACCGCACCATGCGACGTCTCCCTCCCCTTCGCTCCTTGGAAGCCTTTATCCGGGTCGCCCGACTCGGCTCTTCCAAGGCGGCTGCCGCCGAATTGGCGCTATCCGCCCCTGCTTTGAGTCGCCGAATCAAATCGCTCGAAGAGCATATCGGAAAATCGCTATTTGAACGCCGCAACCAATCAATGGTCCTTAACGACGATGGGCAATTGCTACTTGATGCTGTGGCGCCTGCGATGGAAACCATTGGCGAAGCTGTCGATCAAATGACGGTCAGCGGCGGCGATTTGCGCCTTCGCTTGGGCGTTCTCCCACTTTTTGGTGCCACGCGTCTGGTGCCCCGGTTGCCAGAGCTTAGAAAGCTCTATCCCAAGCTGCATATTGATGTGGACACTTCTACCCATGCTGAAAATATGCTGGGAGATGTGATTGATGCGGCGATCATCATCGCTGACCACGTCGATCCCAATCTGTATGCGGTCAAGCTGGATAGCAACAAGGTTTATGCCATCGCGGCCGCCGATCTTGTCAATGGTGCCAATGCAATCAAAACACCGGAAGATTTGCAGGATCACAATATCCTTATCCACAGCGATATGGCCAAAGCCTTTGATCGCTGGAAGGAAGCAGTAGGCCTGCCAAACCTCGATCCCGCTAGCATCGATCATATGAATAGCGGTCCGTTGATGCTCGAGGCCGCTGCCCAGGGCCTCGGCGTAGCGATCATGCACGGCGGCCATTTTTCAGACGCCAACGACCCGCGCCTCGCACGATTATTCGATTATGATATCGACAGTCCTTATTCCTATTGGTTCGTGTGTCGGAAACGGGACAAGAAAAACCGCGCAGTGCGAATATTCCACGATTGGGTTGTAAAAGCAGGGCTTTAAACGACGAAGTGTGCCAGTTTAACTGTCACCCTCCATGACGTTATTCCAATTTTATGATAAATAACTGAAATCGTCACGCGTTTCCGGCAACTATTGTCGTAAAACCAAATATTTGGGAACCATAATACGAATCTTTCGTAATATAGTTTTCCTCGATAAAATATTGGAGAAAATGCATGCGTTTCAATACTTTGGCTGCCTTAGCAGCTCTATCCCTCTCGACAGCACCGGTTATGGCGCAGTCACAAGCGGTCGCTCCTGTGACCAGTGCAAGCGTTGAGCGTGTTTCTGCGACTCAGGAACAGGCGAATAATCTAGGCGGCGGCAGCGACACCATCATCGCCGTACTGGCCGGCGCTATTGCTGTTGGATTTATAACACTGACCGTAATCAACAACGATGACGACGACGATACACCGACAAGCCCCTGACAGAAGTGAAAGCGAATTTCACTTCACACCCGCGATAATCCCTTAAGATCAGGCCCTGTTTTCAGGGCCTGATTTGCATTCGATGGGTCCTATGGCTTGGCAGCCAGTTGGGCCAATATATCTGATGCAAATATACTGAGCGTATCATCGCGCGCGCCCATGATCACGATGCGATCTCCAGGTTGGGCCATGTCAACAATATGCGCGCCACAATCCGCGCGGTCCGCTATATGCTCAGCGGTTCCGCCTGCAGCATTCACCGCATCGGTGATAAATTCACTGCCAATGTTGCGATCCACCGTGCCGCCGAAATAGACCGGATCACAAAGGATCACGCGATCATCCTCATCCAAAATATCCGCAAAAACCTCGGCTAGCTCCGCGCCCATTTTGTGAATCGGCCCAAAACCATGCGGCTGGAAAAAAGCGATGATACGGCCGGGAAAGGTTTTCATCGTTTTCAAGGTTGCAGCAATCTTGTCTGGATTGTGACCGAAATCATCGATCACACTGATATCATTCGCTGTGCCAACAACATCGAAACGCCGGGCAAGGCCTTTAAATTGGGCAATCGCGGCGACACTTGTTGCCACCGGCACACCGACGGCGGACGCTGCAGCGATGGCAGCCAGCGCATTGGCAACATTATGACGGCCCGGCACCTGCATTTTGACCTCAAAATCACGCCCCTCAGCAGACAATGTGAAGTGAGAGCTGATCGGGGCTTCCTCGATATCGCTGGCTCGGAAATCTGCCTCTTTCGAAAAACCGAAGCTGATGGCGTCACTCAAATCGAGCGCGCCTACTAAAGCGGCTGTCTCAGAGTCATCCAGATTCCAGATACAATATTTGGCTATACCAGCGAAGTCGCCGAAGAGCTGCCGCAATTCCTCAAGGCTTTTGTGATCGAGGCTCACGTTATTCAGTACGGCTATTTCCGGATCAAACAAAGCGATAGATCCATCGCTTTCATCGACTTCGCTGACCATTATGCCGCCATCACCGACCCGCGAACTAGCAAAGGGCGCGTCATCCGCGACGAAGTTTTTCATCACAGCGCCGTTCATGATCGTCGGGTCCAAACCAGCTTCGGTCAATATCCAACCGATCATGCCGGTCACGGTTGATTTGCCGCTTGTCCCGCCAATGGCAATGCTGCGCGGCGAGCCGTTAAACTGCTCTGCGAGCAATTCCGCGCGGGTCATCCGAGCACAGCCCAAACCATTGGCCTTGGCAACATCCGGCACACTGTCTTCGATCGCCGCCGATGCGATTAATATCTGGTCACCCGAGGTCAGTCCGCTGCCATCTTGAGCAAACAGGCCGATGCCTTTGGCTTTCAGCCATTCAAACTTGGTAGCCAGCCGTCCTTGATCGAGCGCTCGGTCGGAACCAGCGACCACAGCGCCGTTTTCCCGAACAATCATAGCGAGCGGCAACATGCCTGATCCACCGATGCCGCAAAAATAATAGGATTTGTCTTTGGTCATAGTCCCCCGCTATGGCCTCGACAGCTTTTTGGCAATTGTGTTGGGGTAAAATTTTCGTGAAACAGGTCAGGATCGGTATTTGCGCGCCATCAACGCCCCTCTACGAGGAAGAAGCGCAGCAGCTCATTGCTCACACAAGCAAAAGTCACCCCGAAGCAGAACTGGTCTTTCACGATCAATGTTTTGCCATAGAAGGACATTTTGCCGGTAAAGACGACCTGCGATGCTCTGCCTTTGTGTCTCTCGCAAATGATCCGTCTCTTGACGCCATCTGGTTTGCCCGCGGCGGATATGGCGCCGCGCGAATTGCCGACAGCATCTTGACGCAACTCGGACCCGCGGCACGGAATAAAACCTATATGGGTTACAGCGACGGCGGAAACCTGTTGGGCGCGCTATACGAGGCTGGAATAGGAACGCAGGCGCATGGACCAATGCCAGTCGACATGCGGCGCGATGGCGGCATGGTGGCCGTCGAGCGCGGGCTCGACTGGCTGGTAAGAAGAGACCCAACTGCGCTGGAATCGCATGTCCAAGGCGGACAGAAATATGCTGCGTTTAATCTCATGACTCTGGCGATGATGGTCGGCACGCCGCTGCTACCCGATCTGGAAGGCCATGTCCTGATGATCGAGGAAATCGCCGAATATCTCTATGCGTTCGATCGCGCGCTGTTCAATGTCACCAGCCACCTGTCCGATAAAGGTCTTGCCGGGATACGTTTGGGACGGGTCAGTGATGTGCCCGAGAATAATCGACCCTTTGGCGAAGAAGCCGAAGAGATCGTGCAGCGCTTATGCGCGCGTTTTGATATTCCATATTTGGGAGGCGCGGATATCGGTCACGATGTCGAAAACAAGGTCGTGCCTTTTGGCACCATCGCCGCTTAGCCTTTTAGATCAGGATCCAGCTCCAAACCTTCATCGAGCTGCACGCCATAGCTGTTCAGCATCATTGACACTTGCGTATATTGCCCGACGGTCATGACGAGGTCCATCCGCTGTTTTTCGGTCAGCTCCGAAAGACCCGCCCATGTTGCATCGGACACAAAGCCGTCGCTGGTCAGTTCATCGGTGGCCCGCAACATGGCCGCTTCCAAAGGCTCCCATCCCGTTGCATCCGGACCCTGCTTGATCCACTCAATCTCTTCGTCCGTTATCCCGCAATCTTTGCCGATGCGAACATGCTGCGCCCATTCATAGCCGGATTTCCAGTTAAACCCGGTCCGCAATATGATGATTTCCCGCTCACGCTCTGGCAGGCTGTTGTGGCGCGACAGCATATAGCCGCCCCACCACATGAACGCCTTAAACGCCTTTGGTGCGCGGGCCAGTGTTCGGAAAATGTTGAGCACGGGACCTTGCCGGAACCGCTCGCCCAGCATGGCCTTTTGCTCGTCATCCATCTCCGCATCAGACAGCGGAGCAATGCGCGCTTTGCTGAGCCGCATTATTCTGGCGCCTCAACCTCTCCGCGCGCGATTCTTTTGTCCTGTGTATTGGTTTCAAAATCGCTGGCATCATGACGCTCGTGCAACTGCGTCTCCGGCTCGCCATAAGGACGGTTGACCATCATGCCGCGTTTTACTGCTGGACGGTCACCGAGTTGCGCGGTCCAGCGCTGAACGTTTTTATAGTCCTGTACAGACAGAAATTCGCCGGCTTCATACAAAACGCCGCGCGCCAACCCGCCATACCATGGGAAGATCGCCATATCTGCGATACTATATTCATCGCCGCCGAAATATTCATTGTCCGCGAGATGGCGGTCGAGCACATCCATTTGCCGCTTCACTTCCATCGCATAGCGATTGATCGGATATTCATATTTTTCCGGTGCATAAGCATAGAAATGCCCAAAACCGCCGCCGAGGAAGGGCGCGCTGCCCATTTGCCACATCACCCAGTTCAGGGTTTCTGCGCGCGTCGGCTGGTCTTTCGACAGGAATTTATCAAATTTTTCGGCGAGATAAATCAGCATCGAACCGGATTCAAATAGTCGCGTTGGCGGCGTGGTGCTGTGATCCATCAGTGCTGGAATTTTGCTGTTCGGGTTAATATCGACAAAACCGCTGCCAAATTGCGCGCCTTCGCCAATATTGACCAGCCATGCATCATATTCCGCCGCGTTCAGCCCAGCTTCCAACAGCTCTTCGAACATGATCGTGACTTTCACCCCATTGGGTGTGCCAAGGGAATAGAGCTGAAAAGGATGCTTGCCGACCGGTAGGTCCTTGTCATGAGTGGGCCCTGCAATCGGGCGATTGATATTGGCGAAACGTCCACCGCTTTCCGTATCCCATGTCCAGACTTTGGGCGGGGTATATTCGGGGAGTTTATCGGTCATGTACTTGCCTCCAGATATCAAATTATTTTTGCCGCGTGAACCGGAATGTCCTTCCACGTAAAGCATGAATGTAACTCAGCTTCTCTTCTGACACGGAATAAAGCAGATAGCAGACTGGTTTTTCTTTTCCGCGTAAAATGAATGCTTTGCCTTCGAAGTCAGGCACCTGCGTCTTGCAAGTATCGACGAATATGATCGCGGCATCATCTTGTGGCTCACCATCAACGATATTCTGAAAGTTGCTGCCGTCTATCAGGATGGTATTTTTGGCGTCCTCATCGGACGTCCAGCGGCCTTGCATTTGCGCAAGCGGACCGGTTTTGGCAGCGGCCGGATCAATGGCCGCTGTCACTTCATTGTTGGGGCCATCTGTTTCGCCGTCTCCGGCCGCACAAGACACCAGCAACAAGCTGGTAGTTGTAAGGCCGGAGAGAAAGGCTGTTTTCACAGATGGATCGTGCGGTGTTTTTAACCGAGTGTCACGCTTTTGATCGAACCTGGCTGCGCAGGTGGCTCGCCCTTGGGCAGTGCATCCACGGCATCCATGCCGCTCGTGACTTCGCCCCAGACGGTATATTGGCCGTCCAAGAAGCCGGCATCGTCGAGACAGATGAAGAACTGGCTGTTCGCGCTATTGGGGTCCATCGTACGGGCCATGGAACAGACACCGCGTGCATGCGGCTCCTGACTGAATTCTGCTGCAATATCGGGCTTGTCGGAACCGGACATGCCTGTGCCGGTTGGATCACCGCCTTGAGCCATGAAACCGTCAATCACGCGGTGGAAAACAACGCCGTCATAAAAACCTTCAGAAGCAAGCTCGGTAATCCGCTCAACATGGCCGGGCGCCAGATCGGCGCGCAGTTTGATTTCAACGTCGCCGGTGTCGAGGTGGAGGGTCATTTTTTCGTGCGCCATGGGCTATTCCTTATAATTACTGTTTAGGTCGTGAATCTTCTGGCCATGCATATAGGGGGACCATTCGGAAAAATCACCCGCTGCGTTCGATAAATGTCACAAAAGATTGCAATTATAGCCGTACAGCTACTACAAACCGGCGATATGTGACGCCAAACAGGGAGCATCGCCATGACCGAGATGACAGACGCTCCCGAAGCGGAAGATATCGCACCGCCCAGCCTGGACGAGGACAACCGTCTGACCGACGAATTTGTGCGGTCGGTTTCCGATGCCGTGGACGAAGGCGATAGCAACCTCGCCCAGGAACTGGTCAACCCGCTGCACAATGCCGATATTGCTGATCTGTTTGAGCTGATCGACGAAGACGAACGCGCGCCATTGGCTGGCGCGCTTGGTGATTTGGTCAGCGCAGATGTGCTCGCCGAGATGAACGAGCATGTTCGCGAAGATCTCATTGAAGTGCTGGAACCCGGTCAGATCGCGGACCTGACGGAACAGCTTGAGACTGATGACGCCGTTGCGATTATCGAGGATCTTGAGGAAGACGAGCAAAAAGCGGTTCTCGCGGAACTTGAACCGGAAGATCGGGCGGCAATTGAAAGCGCCCTCACCTATCCGGAAGAATCCGCTGGCCGGATCATGCAGCGCGATCTGGTGGCTGTGCCAGAGCATATGAATGTCGGGCAGCTGATCGATTATCTGCGCGAACATGGCGATTTGACCACCGAATTCTGGGAAGTCTATGTCGTCGATCCAGCCCATAGGCCGGTTGGCACTTGTCAACTCAGCTGGATATTACGCGTACCGCGTGACATTGCAGTTTCCGACATTATGAAGCGGGAACAGTCGCTGATCCCAGTTGATATGGATCAGGAAGAAGTCGCGCTGCGTTTCCAGAAATATAATCTGATTTCCGCCGCTGTGGTCAACGAGGACGGCCGCTTGATCGGTATGATCACGGTAGACGACATATTGCACATTGTCGAAGATGAGGCGAGCGAGGATGTCTTGCTGCTCTCCGGTGCTGGCGAAGGCGATATTAACGAACCCATCCGCGACAGTTATACAGCGCGCGTCCGTTGGTTGATAGCCAATCTCGCCACCGCGATGGTGGCGAGTTTTGTGATCTCGATATTCGGCGCGGCAATTGAAGAAATGGTGGCGCTAGCGATATTGATGCCGATCGTGGCGTCTATTGGCGGCAATGCCGGCACCCAAACCATGGCGGTTTCAGTCCGCGCGCTCGCAATGAATGAACTGACCAGGTCGAACACACGCAGGATTATAGGGCGCGAATTCCGCATTGCCATATTGAATGGCGGGACAATTGCGGTGCTCATCGGCATAGGTACCGCCATCGCCTTTACCAACCCCATGCTGGGCGGTGTGATCGCCGCAGCCATGCTGATCAATATCGTAGTTGCGGGATTTGCCGGGATATTTGTTCCGGTCACGCTTGAGCGTATGAAACAGGATCCAGCGCTTGCTTCGTCGGTATTCGTAACCATGATTACCGATACGATGGGGTTTTTGGCCTTCCTCGGCCTTGCCGTCGCCAGCGGGATGGTCAGTTTTTAGGTCACAGATATGATTGAAACCAAGCGATTATTGCTCCGCCCTCACATCGTTGATGATTTTGATGCATTCAAAGCCATGTCGCAAGATGCTGAGGTCATGCGATATATTGGCCGGGAACCATCTACAGCGGACGAGGCATGGCTTAGGTTTCTAGCGCATTTCGGGCGGTGGGAAATTCAAGGGTACGGCATGTTTGCGATCATTGAAAAAGAGACCGGTCAATTTATCGGCGATGCCGGTTTCAGTGATTTTCACCGGGACTTGGGTCCAAGTTTTGATCCTTTTCACGAAGCGGCATGGGTATTATCCACAGCTGGTCAAAATAAAGGATATGCCTTTGAGGCCATGGCGGCGGCCCATATTTGGCTGGAGAAACAATTCAAACCGGACAAAACAGTATGTATCATCAGCCCTGAAAATGAACCTTCCATCAAACTGGCCGACAAGCTGGGATATCAAGAGACAGGTCCTGGCCGCTATAAAGATAGCGACGTCATCATGTTCGAACGCATTTGTTCTTAAAGCTCAAACCAACACAATGCCGCGTCTATAGAAAAAGCCAGCCCATTATCTGCCAGACTGTCATCTGTTCGCCGCTCGCGTCCCATAGACCGCAGCAAAATTCACCATATCAAGATAAATTCGATCGCGACTGCTCGGGTCGATCATCTCACAAATCAGCGCATCAAACGACGGGCGATTGCGGTTCACTGCGTGGCGCATCATTTGGAGCAGCAATATCTCATCTGGCATAGTGTGCGGACAACAGGCGCGAGCGATTGTCACGCTCTCGGGCCATGCACCGCCAATAGCTTCGACCAGAATCAGAAAGCGGCTAACCGCGCGTTCACTGCCAAGCCGGTCTTCCAGATAGGGCCGCGCATCACGATAGCATTTCTGGCTCATCACCGCGACACGCAACGCCATGATAATCCGTGCCTCTGCGCTTGGGAGCGACATCAAGTCGGGCAAAGGCGTTACCAGTTTTGCAAGATTTCCCGACCAGATACCCATTAATCATTCTCCTCTTTCAGAATAGAATGATTATAGTATGCTATTGATAATCATTTGCAATACAAAATATGGAGAACGGGATGAATCGTGACTTCGTGGCTGTGAGAGACGAATATGGCCCGAGGCCGCTTGACTAATCCGGCCGCGCCCCACACATAAGCGCCATGCCGCTCAACATGACCAAAATCGCGTTTCGCAGCGAAAGCCCCGCGACTTTACGGGCATGGCTAGAATCGCATATTGGGCTTGAAGCGACAAATGGCGAAGCGCGGCTAACGACCCGCTATCTACCGAAACGACATGCAGAGATGGTTGGCGGCTCACTCTATTGGATCCACAGCAAGAAAATCGTTGGTCGCAGTCCGATCATCGGCTTTCAAGACAACGGAGAAGGCCGCCAATGGATTCGGCTGGAGCCAAAACTGATCGCCGTTCAAACCATCCCCCGCCGTGCGCATCAGGGCTGGCGCTATCTCGAAGAGAAAGACGCACCCGTTGATCTGGGCCAAGGCGCAGAAGGCGCGGATGAAATGCCCGCAGAAATGCTAGGCGAGCTGTCCAAACTGGGTCTGGTTTGAAACTGCCTTTCCCGGGACCCTAGTTTTCCCCAGCAAATAGCGCTTCGCAACCGGTGTTCGCTAACGCGCCATCCACGGTCTTGCGCGCATCTTGGGACAAAGCAAAATAAGCCGCACGCAAAGCCATGAGGCATTTGGCCTGATAGGCGAAAACAGGCTGTTGCCATGGCCGTCCATCAATTTCGGCTTCAAACATATCCCGCCCCTTGGCCAGAGCGGTGCCGTTTGCGATCAGAACTGGTGCATAAACCCGGCCAATTTCCTGGAGTAGCTCGTTCAATTGACTCAGTTCGTTGTCAGCCAGCCAGGGTGCCTGGTCATATCCGGACAAATCGTCGACTCGGTCAATCCATGCCCGCAAACGCGGCGAGTGTTTCGCCGCCAGCTTCGCCGATGTCGGTTCAATAATAGCCAGTTGGGTCAACTGCCCATAAAGCGCAAAGTCGGCTGATCCTGGCCGGCCACCTAGAATAAAACCGCTTGCCGCAATCCGTCGATCCAATATGCCCAGCAACCGAACGTAGCTCTCTTCGATGGTTTGTGCCGTCACAGCATTTGAGCCTACGACATAAAGCCTATCAATTTGTCGCTGCGAGAAACTATCTGCCAGTTTTTGTGCGTCCTGTGCCGGCATTTGCGGCCTGCCCCAATAGACCAAAAGCGGACCGGCATTGGTCGCATCCGCCTCAAAGGCCCAGCGATAATGGAACATCGCCTTGGTCAACCATTCATCGGCGAAATCTTCGATCAGCAGATCGATAAACCGCAGGGCTTCATTGTCGGGAATGACCGACCGCGGTTGATGCATATCTTCCAGCCTGCGGATAATAGGAGTGGAATCGACAACAGCCTCTTTATTCCCATGATCATCATAAAAGTAGAAGGTTGGCAGTAATTTCACCTTTGGCTCAGGATAGTCAGGCAATGGTTTGTCCATTCCCGTCCAGATAATATTATGAGGAATGTGCCGATAGCGCAGCAAAGCCAACATCTTCCGGGTATATGGAGAGCCCGGCGCACCCAGAAGTTCCAGACGCCTATCCATTATTCACCGCTCTTGTTCATCCACCCAGTTTTTGAGCAAGTTATAGGCAATGGCAAAGGGCGGTGGCGCAATGAAGGGCGCATCAGGATCACCGTTCATCGCCGCTTTCACTTCATCGAGCGAGAACCACGCCGCTTCCTCAATTTCTTCCTCGTCCAGCGTCAATGTCGGATCATCCGTGACACTGGTACAGGCCATCATCAACGAAGATGGAAAGGGCCAAGGCTGGCTCGCAATATAACGGACATTGCGAACCTTGATGCCCGCCTCTTCCCACAACTCGCGCGCGACGCCGCCCTCGATGCTTTCGCCCGGCTCAATAAAACCGGCGAGTGCGGAGAAGCGCTTGGGCGGGAAGCGCGGTTGCCGGCCGAGCAATATTTTGCCTTCACATTCAGCGAGCATGATCGCGACGGGATCGGTCCGCGGAAAATGTTCAGCGCCGCAACCTTGTTCTTCCTTGTTACACTGCCGTGCCCAGCCGCCTTTGCGAGATTCGGTGGGCTGGCCGCAGTTGGCGCAAAACCGGTGCCGGGCATGCCAGTCGACCAGACTGCGCGCCGTCGCATAGATGGCAGCTTGCTCTGGCGGCAAGACACCCAGCGATTGCCACAACCGCGGATCAGCGGTCGGCATGGCACTGCCCGCTCCGTTCAACTCAGCAAAACAGGGCGTGTCTCCATCGATGCCCAACAAGAGCAAGTCATTATCGGGCGATGCCTCGTAAAGCGGGCCCCACGCCAGATCGCCGAGATTATCGAAAACCGGGCTTAGGCCGTCAAGTTTAAGCAATCGCGCATTCGGGCGCATCATTGCTTCTTTTAGCCGCTCGGGGTTAACCCGGACCTGATCCGCGCGATCGATTGTTCCGCCAGCAAAGGTCGGAATGATTGCACTCAAATCGCTTGTCATGATCGGGCTAACAGTATCGTTCACGGACTGGTTTTTCCTTCACCCGCTGACATAGCTTGCATCAGGTCGGCATAGACATATTTCGGGAAATTGGACTGGAACGGATAGGCGTTCGATGGGATATATTGCGTGTATCCTCCTGCACGGAAACCATTACCGGTATCGACAAAGGCCGACGTTCCTGCCGCTCCGCCCCAGCCGAAGGTTCCGGCGGGACTTGCTGTCGTTCCCAGACCAGCTCTGCCACCCGCGCCAAAGCCATGATTGGCGACCCAAGTACCTTTCATATCAGTGCCTTCAGGTAGAAGGTTGGACATGCCGAGCTTCGCCGTCTCTGGCTGCATGATCGCGGTGCCCTTAAAGGTTCCGAAACCGAGTAGCATGGTCAGAAATTTATCATAATCTGCTGCGGAACCAACAAGACCCGCACCGCCAAAGGCAAAAGCAGGTTTGTCGAGATAGATGCTATTTTCTGCCGGATCGATCGGGATCAGGGTGCCACCAAAGGGCGAATAATTGTCCGTGAAATCTTTTACGCGGTCGGCGGGTAGGCGGAAGAATGTATCTTTCATACCCAGCGGATCAAACATACGTTTCTGCAAAAAATCTTCCAGCGGCATACCGGAAGCGACTTCGACAACATAGCCGAGCAGGTCCAGACTCACCGAATAGCTCCACTTCGTGCCAGGCTCATAAACCAGCGGCAAGGACGCGAGATTTTTTGAAAAGGTTGCTGCATCGGGTGTCGGCGGGCCGGGTTGCGTACCGGGAAGGGGCATGCGGCTAACTACACCGGGCGTGATACCCTTTGCAAAATAAGCGGTTTGAATCGGCCCCTTGCTGATGATCGAATAGCCAAGACCAGCGGTATGGGTCAGCAGATGGCGGATGGTGATCTGGGTCCGCGCTGCTACGGTCTCGTCCAGCGAACCTTCGGGGTCCTGCAAAACCCGCATTTCTGCAAATTCGGGTAGAATATCAGCCAGTGGTTGGTCCAGTTTAAGTTGGCCGTCTTCGATCAGCATCATAATCGCCATGCCGGTCACGGGCTTAGTCTGCGAGTACAGACGCCACAGCGTGTTCATATCAACCGCTTTGTCGCCGCCCAATTTATGGGTTCCAGCAGCAATGATCGTCGGGTCGGCCTGACCCATCCCAATCGCTGCGAGCATGCCTGCCACTTTTTTCTGGGAGACATAGTCGTTGATGATCTTGGTCAAACCAGGAAACGGCGCAGCGGGCCGGACCAGTGAGCGCGCAAAAGCAGTACTAGGCGCGCCGGCCAAAAAGGCTCCAGCACCGATAGCACCAAGAACGGAGCGGCGGTTAAAAGCCGGAAGTGTATTTATGTTCGCTATCTTGTCTACCGTCATAGTGATTCCTTCAGTTTCTGTTTCACAACCCAGCGCACCGCTTTTGCAAATAAGGTTGGCAGGCCCGCATCCTCAATTTCGTCTATCGGCCACCAGATTACGTCATCCAGCACTTGGCCAAGTCCGACTTTTTTATTATCACCTTTGTTAATAACGATTTTCTCGCTTTGATAAACCGCCAAATCAACCTCAAGCGAAAAATGGGTGAAGCTGTGCTGAACGACATTCTCGTGCAGCTGCCAATCGCCGTCTAACGGCGGCTGACCATGCCCATCGGCTCCCGCTGCCCAATTGTCGTCCGGCAAGGCGCGCATAGAACCGAGCATGCCCTTTGCCGGACGTGTGATGAGCAGCAATTTTCCGCCCTGTTCAATCCAGAAAAAACGGCCGTTCCGCGTTAGTTTTGCTTTTTTGGGTGGCTTGACCGGGTAGCGCTCTTGATCGTCATTGGCATAGGCGGCGCAATGCACTTGCACCGGACACATGTCGCATTTTGGAGCCTTGGCGGTACAGATGCTGGCGCCGATATCCATACAGGCTTGTGCAAAATCTCCGGCACCCTGTTCCGGGGTCAGGGCATCCATGCCGATCCGAATGTCTCCCTTGCCCTTGGGCAGCGGTGTATCAATCGCAAATAGCCTTGCCACCAGCCGTTCGATATTGGCATCGACAACCACCGCACGCTCGCCAAAGGCAATCGCCGCGACCGCCGCAGCGGTATAGGCGCCTACACCTGGGAGTTTGAGCAGTTCTGCCTCTTGTGCGGGAAACGCGCCGTTCCGTTCATCGGCCACATAGAGCGCGCATTTGTGCAGATTCCGCGCCCGTGCATAATAACCCAGACCAGCCCATGCAGCCAGGACATCCGCCTCATCAGCGGCAGCCAAATCCGCTACAGTTGGCCAACGCTTTGTGAACTTCTGAAAATAGGCGATCACCGCCGCAACCGTTGTCTGCTGCAACATCACTTCGGACAACCAGACATGATAGGGATCGGGCAAGGCACCGCTTGCCGAAATCTTGGGCGGCACGCGCCATGGCAGATTGCGGGCGTTATCCACATAATGTGCACTGATTTTGGCGGTGATATGTTGTTCTTCACCGGTTATTCTGTCGACGCCCATGGGGTGCCTATGCCATGATGCCCCTCTATGGCGAAGGAAAATAATCCGGACAGCGAAAAGCCCAAGCGCAAGAGCGCTAAGCGTCCATCCGCGGCCAGAAAATTCAGCAAATATCAACGCCCCCGCGGCGGTGAAGCACGCAGCATATCAGACCTGATGCCCGAAATTGGCCGCGCAGCATTTCGCCGCTACGGCTTCATCCAAAGTTCGGTGGTCAGCCGTTGGCCGGAAATTGTTGGGGAACGTTACGCAGGCGTCTCGCTACCCGAATCAATCCGCTTTCCGCGCGGCGAAAAAGAAGGCGGTACGCTTCATTTGCTGGTTTCCGGCGCCCATTCGACATTGATGCAACATATTACACCGGAGATTATCGAGCGCGTGAATCGCTTTTTCGGCTATGGCGCGATTAGTCAGGTACGATTCAGGCAAGGACCGGTAAATCCGCTCAAAGACGTTGAAAAACCAAGGGAAAAGCGGGTGGCTTTACCGCCATCGTTGAAACCCGCGCCGATCGAATTGGGTGACAGCCTGCGCGATATTGGTGACCCGGAACTGAACAGGGTGCTCGAATCACTGGCAACAGCTATTGCCAAGTCGGAAGGTGCTCCGCAAATAGAGGAACCCAAGCCGATTACCATCATGGGTAAAATTGGCGGCGGCGCAAAACGCCAGCCAGAAAAGAAGAAGGACGACGAATGAAATTTGCAAGCGCGTATCTTGCTTTGATAGCCCTTCCAGCAGCGATCGTTATCGCTGCCCCAGTGGCCGCCCAACAAACAGATTGGACGCAACGCGTCACCTTGTCAGACAAAGGCGGCCATATCGTCGGCAATCCTTTGGCCCTGCACCAGATTACCGAATATATGAGTTATACCTGTAACCATTGCGCGAATTTTGAAGCGGAATCACATGATTCGCTAAAGTCCGATTTCGTTCAAAAGGGTCATATCAGCTTCGAAATTCGCAATCTGGTTCTCAACCCGATTGATTTAACCGCTGCGATGCTGGCGCGCTGCGGCGGGCGCACCAAGTTTTTTGGCAATCACCGCGCTTTGCTCGGCTCTCAGGCAAGCTGGATGGAAACTTTCCAGTCCTCCTCGCCAGATGTCATGAAATCATTGAACGAAGGCACAGTTCCCCAGCGGCTCAAAAAAATTGCCAAAGCCGCTGACTTTTACGGTGTGATGGAAAAACGCGGATACTCAGCAGCGCAAGTCAATAGCTGTCTGGCCGATCAAGCCACACAGGATAAAATCTTGGCGATGACCAAATATGCAACGGGAGTGTTAAAACTCTCTGGCACACCCAGTTTTACGCTAAATGACCAGCCAATCAAAAAGGTCCATAACTGGGCGCGATTGCGCAGCGCATTGCTGGCTCTGCCGGAATGAATATGAAATCCCACAGGAATAACAGGAAAAATATCTATGTCTAAATCACTCTATATCGCACCAATGGCTCTGGCACTCGCGCTCACCGGCTGTGGCGGCGCTGCAGAAACCGAAGGCAGCGCTACCTCGGGCGATACCGTCGAAACCGTTGCTGCTCCCGAAGGTGAGAAATGGTCTACCACGGTCGCGCAGACCGATGCTGGCGGCTACGTGATGGGCAACCCCGACGCGCCGATCAAGCTGGTTGAATATATGTCGATTACCTGTTCGCATTGCGCCACCTTTGGTGAGGAAGCGTTTAACACGATCCGCGATAATTATGTAGAATCGGGGCGCGTGAGTTTTGAAATTCGTAATTTCGTTCGCGATCCACTCGATCTGACAGCCGCAATCCTATCCCGCTGCGGTGGCGAAGGACCATTTTTTGCGTTGACCAAACAGGCACTTAGCAATCAAGGTCCAATGTTTGAAAAGGCCCAGGGCATGGGTGAAGCAACCTATAGTAGTGTCTTGCAATCGGAACCGAATGTGCGCTTCGTGCGGCTGGCCGAACAGCTCGACCTGATAAGCTATTTTCAACAGCGCGGCGTTTCTGCAGATCAAGCCAAAGCCTGCTTGAGCGACACGGCAGCTGCGGAAAAACTGATGGCTGACACACAAATAGCGGTCAAGGATTTTGACATTCAAGGCACGCCAACTTTCCTGATCAATGGTCAGAAAATCGATGGCACAAGTTGGAATATGGTGGAAACCAAATTGAAAGAAGCGGGCGCTCGGTAAGCGCCCTTCTTCGCTTGGGGGAAGCGAGCAATGCCAGTGATGGATGACAATCAAGCAGGGCAATCTGCGTGCAAATAAAGAAGCTCAAACTTTCGGGCTTCAAGAGCTTTGTCGATCCCACCGAGCTGCGCATTGAGAAAGGGCTGACCGGCGTGGTCGGCCCCAATGGTTGCGGCAAATCCAACCTTCTCGAAGCCATCCGCTGGGTCATGGGCGAAAGTTCTGCCAAATCCATGCGCGGTGGTGGCATGGAAGATGTGATCTTTGCCGGAACCGACCAGCGCCCGGAACGCCAATTTGCAGAAGTTGCGCTTCATGCCGAGCGTGAAACAAATGATGTTTCCTCGCTGCACGTTGGCGACAATGACAGCGAGCTGGAAATTACCCGGCGCATTGAGCGCGGGGCCGGTTCCGCTTATCGCGCCAACGGCGTTGACGTCCGGGCCAAGGATGTAGCCTTGATCTTCGCCGATGCTGCGACCGGAGCCCATAGTCCAGCCCTTGTCAGTCAGGGTAAGATCAGCAATGTGATCTCTTCCAAACCAACTGACCGGCGCGAAATGCTGGAGGAAGCCGCAGGCATTTCCGGGCTGCATGTCCGCCGAAAGGATGCTGAGCAAAAGCTGCGTGCGGCGGAGAAAAATCTCGGCCGGCTTGATGACATATTAGGCGATATGGAACAGCGCGCCCAAGCTTTGCGGCGGCAGGCCAAGCAAGCGGAACGCTACAAGAAACTGAGCGGCCAGATTACGACCGTCGAAGCGCGGCTGATTTTTGCTCGCTGGAAAGAAGCGGCTGCGGCTGCTGATGCTGCGAAGGCCGAAGCAGAAACGGCCGAGGCCAAAGTCAACGCCGCCCAGAATGCCCAACAATCGGCTGTGAAAGCGCAGAATGAGAGCGCCAAGACACTTGGCATATTGCGCGCAGACCTTACCAGAGCGCGTGAGGAAGCGAGTGAGTCCAGCCATCGGCTGCTGTCACTGACCAACGAGCGTGATAACCTGAAATCCCGCTTGCTCGACCTGCAAGCACAAGCTCAGCGCATCCATGATGATAATGCGCGCGAGGATCAATTGACCCGCGATGCGATGGAGGCATTGTCTCGGCTCGAACTGGATAACAAGCGCCTTACATCCGAGCTTTCAGAACTGGAAACGGAGCGCCCGGACCTAGAAAAACAAGCCGAAAAAGCAGAACGCGCTGCGAGTGATAGCGAAGTGGAACTGGCCAAAGCGGTGGCCGAAGAAGCGCGAATTCAGGCGGAGATCAAGGTTGCCAATGCCGCCTTGGAAGCCGCCCAGACCCGTCATAGCCGCTTGGCTGTTGAGCTGGACCGGCTGGTGCAGGAACGGGCCGAAATGGGCGATGAGGCAGAACTTAAAGCCGCCCTTGCGGACGCCATTGCTGCGCGGGAAGCGGCCCAGAAACAGGCTGATGGCAGCGGATCGCAAATCGCGGCGCTGGAAACAAAGCGGTTAGCTGCCAGCGAAGCGCGTGATGTCGCCGAGTCTGCGCTGGCCTCTTTGAAAGCGGAATTGGCGGGGCTCACATCCGAGCATAGCGCTTTGGAACGGGAACTCTCCAAAGGCGAGAGCGATCATAAGGCAATCGATCAGGTCAAGGCCGCACCCGGATATGAACGGGCGTTGGCAGCAGCTTTGGGTGACGATTTGCAGGCAGCCATTGGCGAAGCCAGTAGAAAAGGAGGCGATCGCTTCTGGGGCGGTGGCAGCGCCCTCGCCGCGGGCAAAGCGCCAACCGGAACGGAAACATTGCTCGACCATGTCGACGCGCCGGAACAATTGCACAGTCGCCTGTCACAGATTTTTGTTGCCGATAGCGACGCGAACCAATCGCTCGCGGTCGGCCAAAGGCTGGTTACCAAATCAGGGGCCTTGCGCCGCTGGGATGGTTTTGTGGCGCGTGACGATGGCAATGCCAGTGCCGAACGACTGGTGCGCGCCAATCGCCTGACCGAATTATCCGGCTTGCTTGGACCAGCCGAGGCGAAAGCCGCCACGGCGGAAACCGCGTTGCACAGCCAGCAGGAAGCCATTGCCATGGCGGAGCAACAGCTTGTCGAAGCGCGTACGGCCCGGCGCGAGACAGAGGATTTGCTGCGGCAAGCCCTGCGGCAAGCGGATCAAGCAGAAGAAGCGCTGGGTTGGCTGCAAAAGAGAACTGCCAGCCTGTCCGAGCGGGAAGCGGCGCTCAAAGAAGAAGCTGCCACCGCGCAGGCCGAGTTGGAAGCAGCTCAGAAAGAACGCACCAGCCAACCCGATGGCGCAGCACAGGAAAGCGCGCGCGCAGCTTTGCAGGATCAACGCGATGCGGCTCGGCAGCAGGTTATGTCTTCACAGGCGGCTTTGTCCGGCCTCGACCAAAAGCTGGCACAGGTAAAAGAGCAGAAAGCCGTGGCCGGAGCGCAGATTAAATCCTGGCAGGATCGCTCCAGCGAGGCTGCCACGCGCATGGCAGAGATGAGCAAGCGCGGCACGGCGATTGAGGCAGAGGTTGAAAAACTCGCTGATCGCCCGCGCGTCATCGAAGTGGAAGTGACCAAGCTGCAAGAACAGCAGGATGCCCTTAACGCAGTGGTCGCGGAAAAAAATGCAGCGCAGCAGACGGCGGAGTTGGCACAGCGCGATCATGAAGACCGGTTAAACGCCACGAGCGAGGCGCTGAGTCAGGCGCGTGAGGAACGCGCCGGGGCCAAGGCGCGGGCCGAAAATCAGGATTTACGCCGGGTGGAAATGGGCCGGATTTCGGGTGAGAAATTTGAATGTCCGCCGCAGTTATTGTCCGAAAAATGTGAATTTGACGAAGCCACGGTTGGCGAAGCCGGACTGGAATCGGCGGAACTCGAACGGTTGACGCTCAGCCGTGAGCGCATCGGCCCAGTTAATCTGGTCGCAGCCGATGAACTGGAAGAGCTTGAAACCGAGTGGGAAAAATCGACCAAGGAAAGCAGTGAGTTAAACGAAGCGATCAACCAGCTGCGCGGCTCCATCGGCAGCCTCAACCGCGAAGGGCGGCAACGGCTCCTCGCGGCGTTTACTGAGGTCGATCAACATTTCCAGCGGCTGTTCTCGACCCTGTTCGACGGTGGCAGCGCGCATCTGGAACTGGTCGACAGCGACGATCCGCTCGAAGCGGGCCTCGAAATCATGGCGCAGCCACCGGGCAAGAGGCTGACCTCTCTGACATTGCTATCCGGCGGTGAACAGGCGTTGACCGCCGTGGCGTTGATCTTTGGCCTTTTCCTGACCAATCCCGCTCCCATCTGCGTGCTCGATGAGGTCGATGCGCCGCTGGATGACGCGAATATCGAACGCTTCTGCGACCTGCTCGACAAAATGGTCGCGGAGACCAATACGCGTTATCTGATCGTGACCCATAATGCAGTGACGATGAGCCGGATGCACCGGTTATTCGGTGTTACGATGATCGAGCGAGGAATTTCGCAGCTGGTATCGGTGGATCTGGATGCGGCGGAAGAATTGCTGGCGGCGGAGTGAGTGCGGCGCGGCGTCTGCTTTGGGCGCAAAAGCGGACACCACGAAACTCATGCCTGCCAATAACAGCGGAACGTTAGATGTTAAAGAATCGGTCTTCTATTGGCCTTCCCGCTTAAACCACATGCGCCCGATCAACCCATCCTTCTTGATGAAGTGATGATAAAATGCAGCACCCACATGAGCGACAAGTAGTGCGATCATAACACGGGCGCCAATGCCATGCGGAACGCGCGGTATGAAGTCCTTAAAGTCAGGCAGCGATTCAGGCGATCTGCCGAAAACTATTGGACCTGCACCGGAAAGAACCATCATGCCGATGCCGCTCGCCGCCATACCCAAAATGACGATATAAAAAAGCAGATGCACAAGCCTGGAAGCGCGATCCTGCCAAACAGCCATCTCGACTGGAGCAGGCTTCTTGTCTGCCCAAAACCACCAACCGATACGCGCCAAAGTCAGCAAAAGGATCGTGATCCCAATAGGAATGTGAACGCGTAAAATTGCGGCCTTGGCAGCCGCATCTTCGGCTCCGTCCGCCCTGAACCCAGATCCAATCAGAACCAGAATGAACAATGCGCTGAGCCAGTGGATGGTTATCGCAACTGTGCCGTATCGATCAGTTGAACTTTTTGCTGTCATCGTCACCGCTCCTAGTTGCGAATGACGGTATACAGAGCTGGCGCAACAGTAACGCCTTCAACAGGTGGGAAGGAGGAATTAGCTCGCATCGCCGCTGTTGCTGTTTTGAAGTCCTCTGCCGTTTCCCACTCAGCTACATTGATCAAATGATATTGCGCATCGGGGGACAATGATTTGTGCAATTTGGTCGAAATATAGCCCTTTTGCTGCGACAGAAAATCGCGTCCAGCCTCCCACGCGGTAACTGCATCGTCCAGCTTACCTTCAGGCACAGTAAACATATTGATCAAAACAACGGGATCTTTGGTAGTCATAACAGCGGCCTCATTTTGGTTGGTTTCTTCAGCGGTGGTCTCTTGTGCGGCCTGAGTGCAGCCCGAAATCAAAAGTGCAGCAAATACCAGTGCAATCAGCGTTAAGAAGAACGACGTGTTGGAATATTGTCTCTGGTTACTCAAATTCATCGATCGTATCATGTTAGTTCTTCTCCAGTGGTATGGTTATTCAATGCGCTCACGTACTGTTTCAATCACTTTCAATGCTTGCTTTATCTGGCGGCTGCTCAGTCCTTCTGCGAGATTGTTTACCCATTCCGCTTGCACCTCATTGACTTCGGCCATCACCTTTCTGCCAGACTCTGTAAGCGCGATGAGCGGCGCACGTTTGTGATCGATATTTTCTTCAAATTCGACGAGTCCAAGGCCCTCAAGATCGTTGACAATACGCTGAACCCCCTGTCGAGCTAAGCCCATGCGCCTGGCAATTTGCGAGACTGTTAAAAGTTCATCTTCAATAGGTCCTAGCACCTGCCATCGAGCACTTGTCAGTCCGAACGGTTTGGTAAGTTGATTACCACTTGCCAACAAAGCACCATTCAAACGAAACGTTTCCAAAACCAAACTCGTTAATTCTTCTCCTTCAACAGAACGTTGCATAGTAGCTAGTTACCTTTCTGGTAATATGTTGTCAAATAAATATAATCGGTGAGCAGATCATAAACCCAATTCATCTCGAGTAGTATCCCTACGATTTATGAAACTGGAAATTCTAATGTCCGCTTCCGGGATATCGCGGACATTGGAAAGACCAATAACATCCACTAATCCTCCAAAACCAACCGCGGCCCCGGCCCTTTCAACCCAATGCGGTCCTCCGGATTATAGAGCTGACATTTCTTCAGGCTCAAACAACCGCAACCAATGCACCCATCCAGCCGGTCGCGCGTCCGCTCCAGCTCCGCAATCCGCGCATCAATCACTTTACGCATCGCTTTGCTAATCCGGGTCCAATCGGCCTGCGTCGGTGTGCGACCATGAGGAAGGTCCGCTAACTGGCGCTCAATCTCTCCGATGGTGAGCCCCAATTGCTGCGCGATCAGGACGAAGGACAAGCGCCTTATGTCGGACCGCAAGAACCGCCGCTGGCCGCCGCTGGAGCGAAAGGGTTCGACCAGCCCCTTTTCCTCGTAGAAACGGATGGCCGAGACCGACAGGCCGGTCCGTGCGGCGAGGGCACCGATGGTCAGCGCTTTGGTTTCCGGCATGAATTTCCCTTTCAAAACAGTCGTGAAAATAATCTCTTGATCTCAACTTAGCTTGAGGTTGTACGAATCGCAAGTGAGGACAGAAAGATTACTTTTGTGACTGGAAATGCCGGGAGAAAAAGCCCGGCGCACCAGTGCCAGAGAAGAGCCATCCAACCTGTCCAGCCGTTTGAACAAGGGATCAAGATTGTGAAGTTAAACCAGGTAACCGTCGGATGTCTCGATTACGACACGTCCGTCCAATTCTACCAGACGCTGGGCCTTGTCCAGATTGTCGATGCTCCGCCCCGCTATGCGCGCTTTGAAACGGATAACGGAGAGACCTTCTCCATTCACAAGGAGGATCAAGTCCACGAGCCCAGCGGAATGATCTATTTCGAAACCGATACTCTCGACGCCGACGTCGCAGCTCTGGAGGCCAAGGGCATAGCCTTTGATACACAGCCGACGAATCAAAGCTGGGGCTGGCGCGAGGCGCGTCTGCGCGATCCTGCCGGCAATGCTTTGTGCCTCTTTTACGGCGGCGACAATCGCCGCTTCCCGCCATGGCGAATTTCAAACAGCAACCAAGGAAAAGGAAATGAAAAATGAAAAATGCAATTCTGGAACATGTGAACATGACCGTGAGCGACCCGCAGCGGTCCGCCGACCTGATGCGCGACCTTTTTGGGTGGCATATCCGGTGGGAGGGGCCATCAATGTTGGGTGGCCACACGATCCACGTCGGGACTGATGATCAATATCTCGCGCTCTACACCAACGAAAAGGTGCAAGCCGCCGATCCCCAATTTCGCAAGGGCGAACCGATGAACCATGTCGGGATGACCGTCGATAATCTCGACGCCGTCGAAGCCAAAGTCGTCGCGGCTGGGCTGGAACCCTTTGGTCATGAAGACTATGATCCGGGGCGGAGGTTTTACTTCTTTGACTGGAACGGGATTGAGTTCGAGATTGTCAGCTACGCCTGATCGGACCGATCTTCCCATCCGGGCCGCCAGCGCGTAACCTTTAACGACGGCGGCCCGAACCGGGCCATGGAGACAGACCATGCCCTATAAATTTCTCGATATGCTGACCACCGACAGCGTCCGCGACGCCCAGTCCGAAAATGGTGCCCGTGAACAATGGGCGGATTTTTCCGGTGATCGCCGTTTTGACCAGTTTGATGAACGGGCAGCCGCCTTCATCACCGCTCGCGACAGCTTCTACATGGCGAGCGTTTCAGAAAATGGCTGGCCCTATGTCCAGCATCGGGGCGGTCCGCCCGGCTTTGTGAAAGTGCTGGATGACAAGACGCTGGGCTTTGCCGATTTTCGCGGCAACCGGCAATATATCAGCCTCGGTAACGTCAAGGCCGATGATCGGGTGGCGCTATTCATGGTCGACTATCCGCGGCGCAAGCGGTTGAAGTTGCTTGCTCATATGACGGTTCATTCGCTGGACGCCAATCCTGAGCTTGCCGAACGGATTGTCGACTCCGACTATCTGGGCGAGCCGGAGCGATTAATGACTCTATCGCTTGAGTCCTATGACTGGAATTGTCCGCAACATATCGTGCCGCGCTTTACCAAAGAGATGGTCGATCTTGCCGCGAAACCTTTGCAGGAAGAAATCGCTCGGCTGACAGCGGAAAATGAGGCGCTGCGGGCTAAGCTTGGATAAGCCGTCCCATCGTCACACTGAACCATATTCAGGATAACGATGGGACGATGTTTCGTCTTATAGGCTTGGGTTCACCAATACCTTCTCGCCGGTTGCTTTTTTCTCATAACCTTTAGCAATCTCGGGATTGATCATGTCGAGCAGCGAAATCTCGCTTGAATATTCGCTGTTGAAAATACCATTGCGTTCTTCGACGGAATACATCCGCATTTCCATCATGCGTTCCATGCCAACCTTTTCGAGATGCGGGGTCAACAACCAGCCGCCAACACCCCAATAGAGGCCCAGTCCGCCGCCCAAAATGGTTTCGCCCGTATCGAGCCGGCCATAAATATAGACCTGTTTGTGTACGGTTGAACCATAAACACTGAACTCCGCGCCGCGTTTAGCAGCGGCCTGTTCCATCGCGGTGAGGATATAGCTAGCCAGCTTACCACCACCGATTGCATCAAAGCCTAACGTAGCGCCGGTTTCAGCGAGCGCATCAACCAGACTTGGCATAAAGTCATCCTTAGTGCTGTCCAGCACGTGTGTGACGCCGAGGTCGGTCAGGATTTTCTTCTGCGCATCGGACCGCACGATCGCGACCAATGGGATATTATCCTTCACACATAGTTTCGCGAGCATCTGGCCAAGATTGGAAGCCGCTGCTGTATGCACTATGCCTTCATGGCCTTCGGCCCGCATGGTGTTGATAAAGCCCTGCGCTGTCATCGGGTTGACGAAAAGCGACGCGCCTTCCTTGGCCGCTGCGCCTTCAGGAAGCGGGACACACATCATCGCAGGCATGACGCGGTGGGTTCGGTACATTTCACCGCCAACAATCGTCACGGTCTTGCCGAGCAACGCTTGCGCAGCATCGGATGCACCGGCTGCGACAACCTTGCCTGCGCCTTCATTACCAGCGGCCAGTTTCTTGCCCTTGCGACCAGCAAAAATACGCATCATCGCAGGGTCGACATCAGCGACCAGTGCCGGATGGCCGTCGACTGTTTCCGACCGCACGGTGTCCATTTGCGCGGGGCTCAGCAGCAATCCAAGGTCGGACGGGTTGATCGGCACGGCTTCCATTGCCACGACCACCTCGTGATCCTTGGGCTCTGGCACATCATAAGGCTCGACCGAGAGCACCAGCTTGCCGTCATCTGTTACCGTGGTGAAAAGTTGCTTTGCATTATCGATGCTCATATGGAATTTCCTTATCTATTTAGGGTTGGGTTCAAAAACTTTTGGATGCGTTCAGGGCGCTCATACGCTCGGTAATGGTGAAAAACTCGTCCACCGTTTCGTCGATAATCTGTTTGGCAGTTTTTATCTCGTCAATCAAACCGGATGATTGTCCGGCCAGACCAACAGCGGCCTCCATATCACCGCCAAAATAGACGTCCAATATGCCCTTGAATGTATCGGGCGGCATCAAACCGTCTTCATAGATTTTCGCGGTGCGCTCTGTCTTCAAAGCGCGGATGCAGGGCGTAGCTTTCTTGTTCAGGACATAGGTGCCGGTTTCCTTGGCATCCAGTATCGCCTGTTTATAGTTATGATGCACTGGGCTTTCCGCGCTGGACACAAAACGCGTACCCATCTGGACCGCCTCCGCTCCCAGAGCAAAAGCCGCCGCCATGCCTTTGCCGTCCGCGATACCGCCAGCAGCGACCATCGGTATATCGGATTGGCGGCGAATGGCCTGGAGCAGAACAAGGGTCGAGACTTCTTCGGGGTTCTTGAAACCACCACCTTCTGCGCCTTCGACAACCAGACCATCAATGCCCGCTTCCACGCATTTCATAGCAGCGTCAACTGTGGGAACAGCGTGATAAACCGTAATCCCCGCTTCTTTCAGGGGGCCAATAAATTTGGCCGGGCTACCGGCTGATGTCGTCACAAATTTTACGCCTGATCCGCAGATATGATCCAATAGCGCGGGATCTTTAAGGAACATGATCGGCAGGTTTACGCCAAAGGGCGCGTCGGTCAGATCGCTCATCTTTGCAATTTCCGCCAAGCAATTTTCAGTCTCACCTGATGATGTTTCGATAACACCCAAGCCGCCTGCATTGCATACGGCAGAGGCAAGCTGCGAGCGAGCAATCCAGCCCATCGGCGCCTGCACAATCGGATATTTCGCACCAGTATGTTCAAGAAAACGGTTCATGGCTTTTAACTTTCTTTGCGTCCTTCGGGGTTTGAAACTGGCCGACTAGCCCATCGGATAGAGAATATCTTTGGTCACCGCATCGACGGCTTTCATCACCTCATCACTAAGCACCAATTCGCTCGCAGCGAATATGTCTGCCAATTGATCGGTATGAGTTGCGCCCACAATGGTGGAAGCCACAAATTTATGCTGTTTCGACCACGCTGTTGCGAGCGTGACCGGAGCGATGCCCGCTTCATCGGCAATGGCCATAAAGCGTTTGGTCGATGTGATGCTTTTTTCGTTCACAAAGCGTTCGGCCATTTTAAACTGGCGCTTGCCCTCCATCTCCAGATAGGCCGAGAACCGCGCGCCCTCTGGTTTTGCGCCATCATTATACTTGCCGGACAACACCCCGCCCGCGAGCGGCGAATAGGGAATAAGACTGACATCTTCTTTCTTGCAAACCTGCGCCAGTTCATCTTCGAAACGGCGGTTGTTCATGCTGAAATTATTCTGAATGGTGCAATAGCGGGTAACTCCGAGACGCTCTGATGCTTCCAGCGACTTCATCAAGCCCCAGCTGGTTTCGTTAGAACAGCCAATAGCGCGGATTTTACCTGCTCGTATTTGATCGTCGAGCACTTCCATCGTTTCATCGTAGCCAGTGCCATGATCAGGCCAGTGGGTCTGATAAAGGTCAATATAGTCTGTCCCCAGCCGCTTGAGACTATCATCCAACGCCTTGACGATATTGTGCCGGTCGAGCGCGGTATTGCCTTGGCGTACAGCGGCTTGAAACCAACCTCCGCTGGGCCCGGCCACTTTAGTTGCCAATATAATCGAGTCGCGATCTTTGTCCTTGAGCCAGCGGCCGACAATTTCCTCGGTCCGCCCCGCATATTCGAGCTTAGGCGGTACGGGATATATTTCAGCCGTATCGAAGAAATTAATCCCGGCATCGAGCGACTGATCCATGATTTTATGCGACATGGCTTCATCGGCACCCGTGCCAAAAGTCATGGTCCCCATGCATATATCGGAAACATGCAGGGCGCTCTTACCAAGACGGCGTCGTTTCATTCAGGCTCTCCGGGAGGTTTTTTGATTTAACTATGCAGTTAAAGATGCCAGAATTACCATAGGTTGCAAGAGGCAATGTAATTAATCTGAGAAGAGACTTGCTCTATCCGGCTTGTCCCAACACCAGACAGGCGAGAAACATCAGAAATCCGGCAAAACGGTTGGACCGAAATTTAGCCAGCGCATCGTCGCCATCGCTGCTGTTCAGCGTACCGATCTGCCACAGCAAATGCAGCGCCAGTGGAATCAGCGCAGCCAAGCCCAATAGTTGCGGACGCACGATCCAAAACGCCCCAGCCCAGCTGGCCAGCGCCAAAACATAAAAAACCAGCACACCAAAACGCACATTATTGCCCAGCCGCAAAGCGCTGGACCGGATGCCGACCAGTGCGTCATCCTCCCGGTCCTGCAACGCGTAAATGGTATCAAAGCCAACGACCCAGAATATTGATCCGGCATAGAGCAGCAACATAGCGGCCGAAAATTCCGGGGTAATGGCTAACCAGCCAACCAACACCCCCCATGAGAAAACCATGCCCAGCCATGCCTGAGGCCACCAGGTGATCCGCTTCATAAACGGATAGGCCGCGACCAGCGCCAGACTACCTAGCGCGACGAGTTTTGTTATCAGGTTAAGCTGCAGCCAAACCATGAGACCGATCAGGCAGAGAAAGCCAAGCCACATCCATGCAGCTTTTAGTGACACGGCGCCGCTAGCGAGCGGCCTTGAGCGAGTGCGCTCGACCTGCTTGTCGAGATCGCGGTCTACAATATCATTATAAACACAGCCCGCGCCGCGCATCGCGATGGAACCTAGCAACAACCAAAGAACCAAGTCCCAACGCAGTACCGCGCCACCAGCCAAAGCCACACCCCAAGCGCAGGGCCAAAAGAGCAACCACCAGCCAATGGGCCGATCGAGTCGAGCGAGCAGCGCATAGGGACGCGCTACCGATGGTAGCAATCCCATAAAGCCGCGATATTCGGTGTCAGGGACTATTTTCGGTTGGGTTGACATGCAGCCTCTATAGATCGACTTAGAACCTTCGTCATGCTGAACTTGTTTCCGTGTGCCGTAATGGAGTTTTCACATTATGCCCGCCACACCCGCTTATCCTCCGCACAGTGCCCCGCGCCTTTATATTGATGTCGAACTCAGCGACGGCGCAGAAGTCCGGTTGGATGGCAGCCATGCCCATTATCTTCTCAAAGTCATGCGGATCAAAGAAGGTCAGCCAATAAAGCTATTAGACGACCGAACAGGTGAATATCTGGCCCATGTCACGATGCTAGGCAAACGCGACCTCATCCTGCTCGTCGACGGAAAAACGCGGGAGCGTGAGGATGTTCCAGACCTTTGGTTGCTCGCCGCCCCGATTAAGAAAGACCGCTATAATTGGATAGCCGAAAAAGCGACCGAGCTGGGCATTGCCAAAATGACCCCTGTGCAAACGCAGCGGACCCAAAATACCGCGATTAGGGCAGACAAATTACGCGCTCACATGATTGAAGCGGCGGAACAATGCGAACGCACGGCGCTGCCAATACTCGACGAACTCGTAAAACTCGACGTCTTGTTGGAAAGCTGGCCGAGCGACCGCCATCTTTTTTTCGCTGACGAACGCATCCATGAAAGCGGTGAAGGTAGCTTCCGCAAAGCACTGGTCGCCCATGATGGCCCCGCTGCGATATTGATCGGCCCGGAAGGCGGCTTTTCTGATGCCGAGAACGCAATGATCCGTGCCCTGCCCCAATCAATCCCCGTATCGCTTGGTCCCCGCATATTACGGGCCGATACTGCTGCCGTAGCGGCAATAAGTTTATGGATGGCTGGTCGTGGCGACTGGAATGGGTAAGACGAGGTTGATTTAGCTTAATCTGCTGAAAATATTCACAATATCGGAAATGTAAAATTTCGTTAAGGGCGTTTGATGGATGATATTTTTACCAAATATTCAACCTATTCCTCTAACTAAATGGCATGTTTGTGGGAACATATCATAACGGATTGACCAGATCCGGCATGTACGCGTCTGTGAGCAACCATATTCGGTTGCTGCTAGGCTTGGCTGTGCTTGCCATGCTTTCGGTTCCCGCACAGGCTCAAACATTCACCGCAGACTGGACCAACCTTGGTCTAGGCAGTTTTGAAGGCGTACCATCAGGCGCATCCGTAACAGCGGGACCGCGGACGGTCACAATCACCCATCAACAAATTACCGACGGCGGCCCGTTCACCAATAATTATGGCACCGAAATGGTTAATTATTTTAATGGGACGATCGGATCTCAAACCGGGACGTTATTGTACACGATGGACAATGACACATTTGATCCAGATGATCGGTTTGAAACCATCTATAGCTTCGATTCCAATGTCACCAATCTTGCGTTCATTGTTGACCATGTTGATCGTGCCGGCAATCCGCACCACGACGGCGTTACAATAGAATATGATACGGGTGGCGGCACATGGCTTAATATCCGAAGCGTCCCAGCGACATTCTCGCTGGGCAGCGTCGTTGGCACTACCACTTTGTCAGGGGTTCAGGGGTTTCATGGTACTGGGTCTGCAGGGAACCAGTTTGGGACCAACGGCAACATCTCGGTCAATTTCGGTGCCATTTCGGTCAACCGCGTTCGAATCACATATCATTTCGGACAGAATGAACCCGGAAACCCGAACGGCGGGACACAGTATCTCGGCTTGTCTGATTTTACTTTCCAGGCGCTGGGTACCGCCATTTCCGATCTGTCACTGGCAAAAACCGTCAGCAACGCAGCACCGGTGGCCGGCAGCACGATCAGCTATACGTTAAGCCTCACAAACAGTGGACCAGTCGCCGAAACAAATGTGCAGGTTGAAGATATCTTACCAGCTGGTTTCAGCTTTACAGGAGCGGCAGGCTTTGGATCCTATTCCACCGGTACTAATTTATGGACCGTTCCTACTATCGCCTCGGGACAAACCAGGTCGATTACGATTACAGGAACCGTGACAGCGCCAGCAGGTGTCACCATTACCAATTTCGCCGAAGTCTTTTCACAGACCAATTTTGATACCGACAGCACTCCAGGCAATGGAAGCACCAACGAAGATGATGACGCCAGCCGCAGCTTCACCGTTCAAGGCACGCGAACCGCTGGCACGGCACCGAATTTCAATTCTATTTGCCCTATTGTTAATCAAACTTTGTTCGATTGGAACGCAGCGGGCGTGACCTGGGCATCGGGTACGCTCAGCAACAGTTATTCTGTTGCCAACATCGGGACCATCAATTTCGCGCTAAGCAATACTGGTGGTACATATGACGATGGCTCCCCCGAAGATAACAGCAATAATTTTGGCGGATTAGCGGCGAGCGAACAATCGCTCTATCAAAATCTGCAATTTGATAATCGAACCCAAGTGGCGTCAACGGTGCTGACACTGCCGACAGCGGTTCCCAGCTTGCAATTTACCGTTTTTGATATTGATTTTGCCGCCAATGATTTCGCTGATAAACTAACTGTCACGGGCAGTTTCAATGGTGCCACGGTAATGCCAACGCTGACCAATGGTGTCGTCAACTATGTCGTCGGCAATGTCGCTATTGGTGACGGAGGGTCTAACTCGGACTCAGCCAACGGTAATGTCGTTGTCACATTCTCATCGCCCGTTGATACAGTTACCATTGCATATGGTAATGCCAGCACTGCGCCTGCCAACCCCGACGGACAGGCGATATCCATTCACGATATCAATTTCTGTAATCCTGCAACAACACTTAGCGTGACCAAGATCAGCAGTGTTATTAGCGATCCGGTCAACGGGGCAACCGATCCAAAGGCTATTCCGGGTGCGACCATCCAATATTGCATATTAATTTCCAACGCTGGCAGCGCCACGGCATCTTCGATTAGCGCCACAGACACTATTCCGGGCAATGTTACTTATACGGCAGCATCAATGCAAAGCGGCAGCAATTGTGGTTCGGCGGCAACCGCCGAAGATGACGATGCTACCGGCGCAGATGAAAGTGATCCATTCGGTGCATCCGTTAGCGGAGCGGTCCTAACTGCAACTGCCGCGAGCCTGGGGCCAGCAGAAGGCTATGCCCTGACTTTTCAGGTTACAGTCGACTAGGCGAGACGTTTCAACCGCACTAATATTTGGTCTAAAGACGACAGGAATTTCGACCGGTCATTTTTGCTAAATGGCGGTGGACCGCCGATATTTTCGGTCCCCATTCCAGCACGCAAATCTGCCATAATAGCTCGAGTAGCCACCGCCGCGCCAATGGAGTCTGCCGTGAACGGTTTGCCATTAGGCGCAAGCACCTCTGACCCTGCTTTGATACAGCGATCGGCCAGCAAGATGTCGGAAGTGACTACGACCGTGCCGGCCGAGACCCGTTCTGCAATATAGTCGTCCGCTGCGTCAAAGGCATCACTAACCACCACGCGGCTGACCAATGGATGGGATGGCACACGAAAATGGCTATTGCTGACGACAATTACCGGCACTTCGAGTCGATAGGCCACCCGGTAAACTTCGTCCTTTACCGGGCACGCATCAGCATCGACATAAATTTGAATGACTTGAGTCATAAAGCGGCTTAGTCGCTTCTAGGCTTACCTTCAAAGGGCCGCTTGCCGCGATGAGGCTTTTTCTTGCCGCCAAAGTCACCTTTGGGGCCCGACTTGCGGTCACCCTTAAAGTCAGGCTTCTTTTTAAAGCCCTCACCAAATTCGCGCTTACCGCCGCCGCTTTCGGTGCCGCCGTCACGGTCTCCGGCTGGCTTGCGTTTCACATAGGGCTTGCCGCCATCATCGGACTTGTTGCCATATTTCTTCTTGCCGCTGAAATCTCGACCGTCTGAACTTCCACCACCCGGTTTCCGGTCGCCGAATTTTTTAGCGCCGAATTTCTTGCCGCCAAATTTTTTGCTGGCATTGCTATAATCCCGGCCACCGCCGCCGCCAGCATTGTCCCCGCGTCCACCTTTGCGGTTACGTTTCGCCGCATCACGCGGTGTGCCTTCAAACTGGGTGATCGTGATATCGTCCGTATCATCGCCGCCGCTTTCGCGTTTTTCGGCAATCGCCTTCGTAAATTTTTCCACCACACGGCGCGGAATTTCAAACAAGGTGTCATCGCCATTGATCCGGATCGCACCAATTTCATTCTTGGTAATGTGACCACGGCGGCAGAGCACCGGCAAAATCCAACGGGCATCAGCGCGTTGATTGTGCCCAACATCCATTTTGAACCATACGGTATCTTCAAAACCGGGACGCGGGCCGCCGGGTGCCGGTTGTGACTGCGTACCACGATCCAGCATTTGTTCTGGTGCGGGCATCTTGGCGCGATGAGATTGGACCAACATCGCTGCAATTTCTTCCGGCGTTTTTTCCGCCATCAAGCGCTTGGCTAGTTCCAGATCATCTTCATCAATTTCAACCGGCTGGAGCAATGTTTCGATCAAACGCTCCGCATCATTCTTGCGAATGTCTGCGCGTGTTGGCGAATCTTTCCATTCGGCGTTGATTTTGGCACCACGCAACATCGATTCAACACGTTTACGGCGTTGATAGGGCACGATGATAACCGCTGTACCCTTTTTACCAGCACGGCCTGTTCGTCCAGAACGATGCTGCAAAGCCTCTGCATCACGCGGAATTTCCACATGAATAACAAGACTCAAACTCGGTAAATCAAGGCCGCGTGCGGCCACATCGGTTGCCACACATACCCGCGCGCGCTTGCTGCGCAGGGCCTGCATTGCCTGATTACGTTCTGCCTGCGTGTGTTCGCCCGATAGCGCTACCGCGCTGAAACCGCGGTCGACCAAGCTGGTGTGGAGCCGGCGAACAGCTTCGCGTGTCCCACAGAACAGCATCGCCGATTCCGCTTCATGAAAACGCAGCAGATTGACCACCGCATTTTCGGTATCGGCAGGTGCGACAGTTATCGCTTGATAAGCAATATCGCCATGTCCGCGATCTTCGCCGACCGTAGAAATGCGCATCGCATCATTTTGATAGCGTTTGGCAAGATTGATAATCGGTTTTGGGATGGTCGCAGAGAACATCAACGTCCGGCGATTCTCGCCGGTTGCGTCGAGGATTTCTTCGAGATCTTCGCGGAAGCCCATATCAAGCATCTCATCGGCTTCATCGAGGACCGCTGCGCGAAGCTTACTGAGATCAAGCGCGCCACGTTCAAGATGGTCACGCAGACGGCCGGGCGTTCCGACAATCACATGCGCGCCGCGCCGCAATGTACGACGTTCTTTGGAAGCATCCATTCCGCCAACACAGGTCGCCATTTGCACACCAGCGCCTTCATAGAGCCATTTCAGCTCGCGGCTAACCTGCAGCGCGAGTTCACGCGTAGGGGCGATGACAAGCGCAAGAGGTTCCACAAGGAATGGAAAGCGGCCATTATCATCCAAAAGCTGCGGCGCCATCGCCAGACCAAAGGCAACCGTTTTTCCCGAACCCGTCTGGGCAGACACAATAAGGTCGCGACCTTGGGTTTCCGGTTCCAGCACAGCGGCCTGGACGGCCGTCGGTTTCGCATATTCGCGGTTTGCAAGTGCTTCGGCAAGAAGCGGTGATACTGAGGAGAAAGGCATATTCAAATTTCCGTGGCAAAGATTGAAAGCCGCGCGGAAATGCCAATTGCCTGCGGTCGGTGATAATATATCAGTTATTTAGAGGGTTTGTGCTGCGTACTATATTGCCTGACCGGCAGCATGGCCACTCGCCCAAGCCCATTGAAAATTATAGCCACCGAGCCAGCCGGTAACATCTACGGCCTCGCCAATAGCATAGAGTCCCGGCATTTGCCTAGCTTCCATATTTTTGGAAGATAATTCTGCCGTACTGATGCCGCCTGCGGTGACTTCGGCCTTGGCATATCCTTCGGTGCCATTGGGCATGAAACGCCAGTTGGAAAGACGCCGAGACACTTCTTCCAGCTTGCGATCAGCCAGATTGCCGAGGTCACCCGCCAACGCAATGCGGTCGAGTAGCGTTTCTGACAATCGTGTGGGCAAATGCTCGTTGACGGCCTTGCTCAAAGAAACTCGGGGGTTCTCCCGCTTCAACTGTCTCAGCCAGTCCGGCTTGAGATCAGGCAGGAAATCGACACTGACCGGCTCTCCATGACGCCAATAAGAGGACACTTGCAATATCGCAGGGCCGGATAGTCCTTTATGCGTAAACAGCGCCGCCTCGCGAAAGGCGGTTTTTCCACAGCTCGCGATAATCGGGGCGGAGACGCCGGACAGCGAGCGGAACAAGGTTTCTTCCCCGCCAAGGGTGAGCGGCACCAGCGCCGGACGAGGTTCCACAACTTTCAGGCCGAATTGCCGGGCAATATCATAAGCGAAACTGGTGGCGCCCATTTTCGGGATCGAAGGCCCGCCGGTTGCGATGACCAAGGATGGAGCGGTCGCGCTTTTGTCTCCATAATCCACATGATATTGCGCGTCGCTATGACGGATGTCAGTAATCGATTGCCCCAGAGACAAAGTCACCGCATCGTCCGGACACTCGTCGATCAGCATGGCTACAATCTGTTTGGCCGAGCCGTCGCAAAAAAGCTGACCCAAGGTTTTCTCGTGCCACGCAATGTCATAGCCGTTGACCAACGTGATGAAATCTTGCGCCGTGTAACGACTAAGCGCCGATTTGGCGAAATGCTTGTTAGCCGAGAGATACCGGTCCGGCGCGGTGTTGCTGTTGGTGAAATTGCAGCGGCCACCGCCGGAAATCAGGATTTTTTTACCTGGATCGTCTGCATGATCGATCAGCAACACCTTCCGGCCCCGTTGACCGGCAATGGCTGCGCACATCAGTCCAGCTCCGCCGGCGCCGAGGATGATCGCATCATATTGGGTTGGGGTTTTGGTCATGATTGAAAGCCATCCTACGCCAAAGCTAAGATTGGCAAACTGGTTATGTTGTGTGGGGGGTGGCCATCCGCTCGGAATACCGTGTTACATCCTTCGCTTACGCTCGGGAATCTTTCGGTCGCCCGTCCACTGGACGGGCTTTGATCCAAAAAATTGGTGGAGCCTAGCGGGATCGAACCGCTGACCTCTTCGCTGCCAGCGAAGCGCTCTCCCAGCTGAGCTAAGGCCCCTTGTGCGGCGCGTCTAATCGAAGCGCACCGCTTATTGCAAGTCCCAATTGAGACTTGCGACAATCAAAATCAAGTTTCAGCAGCGTCGTCGTCGCCTTTGCCTTTGGTAACGCCAAGGTCTTCGTCACCGCCCAGATCGACTTCATTGTCCGGTGAAGGCTCATCATCATCGATGTTCACGTCCAAATCGTCGTCAGCGACTTCGTCTTCTTTCTTGGCGTCTTTCTTTGGCGCTTCTTCAAACGGCATAGGTTGCTTGGATTTCAGACTTGGCTCTGGCGACCATGTTTCATCACATTCGATGCAAGACACCGGGTCTTCTTTACCCAAATCGTAAAAACGTGTTCCGCATTTCGGGCAGCTTCTCTTCGTGCCCCATTCTGGCTTCACCATGGCTGGTTCCAAATCCTTATTTGTCAGTAATATATAATGACCGCTCGCAAGAATTGCGGATTCGATCAATCAATCGGGCCGCGCCTTGCCATAGCTGAGCCGCGCTGTCAAAAGCCGTTTCACATCCTGAAACGAATCATGCGCGATTGAATCGCGTACGACCGCATAAAAAGCCCGAAAATGACCAGCAAACCAACAGATCAGAGAACAAGCGGAGCCAAACCGGCATCTTTTGCTCCAGTCGGACCTTTGACCGGTCGGGTAACCGTACCGGGCGATAAATCCATATCCCACCGCTCGCTGATTCTCTCTGCACTCGCCATCGGCAAGAGCGAGATTACTGGCCTGCTGGAAGGCGAAGATGTTCTGGCCACAGCAGCCGCACTGCGCGCTATGGGAGCGACAATCGACAAGAACGATGACATCTGGACAGTCTACGGGGTCGGTGTAGGCGGCTTGATGCAACCAGAGACCGCCATTGACTTAGGGAATAGCGGCACCTCTGTACGCCTTCTTATGGGGCTAGTGGCCGCTCATGACATTAGTGTAACTTTCACAGGCGATGCGAGCCTTTCAAAGCGCCCGATGGGCCGGGTAACAGATCCGCTTTCTCTGATGGGTGCTGATTTTACGGCGCGAATGTCAGTGGATGGCAAGGCCTGCCTGCCCTTAACAGTGCGCGGCCTTTGCCCAGCGGTTCCGATGGAATATCGCCTGCCAGTTGCCTCTGCGCAGGTAAAGTCAGCGATCCTGTTAGCCGGACTGAATACCCCCGGCGTTACGCGTATAATTGAACCCGTTCCGACCCGCGACCACAGCGAGACCATGTTGAAGGGTTTTGGTGCAGATATCTCGGTCGAAGTTGACAAAGAAGGTAGTCGGATCATCTCGCTTGTTGGCGAAGCAGAATTAACGCCACAAACCATTACGGTCCCCGGCGACCCTTCTTCTGCAGCCTTTCCGATCGTCGCAGCCTTGCTCGTGCCAGGGTCAGACATCGTGGTTGAGAATGTCGGGATTAACCCCACTCGCGCTGGCCTATTTACCGTGCTCCAGAAAATGGGCGGCGATATAAGCTTTGAAAACCAGCGCACGGTCGGTGGCGAGCCGGTCGCCGATATCCATGTAAAACACAGCAAACTCAATGGCATGAAGGTGCCGCCCGATATAGCGCCCAGCATGATCGATGAATTTCCGATTCTGTTTGTCGCTGCAGCGTTAGCAGAAGGACAAACGACAACCGGAGGTCTGTCAGAACTGCGCGTCAAAGAGTCTGACAGGCTTTCGCAAATGGCCGAAGGCCTTGGTTTGCTGGGTGTCGAGGTCACCGAAAAAGAAGATGGCTTGATCATAACCGGCACAGGCGGTCAGCTTCTGACCGCCTGTGCCGATAACAAAGCTATAAAAACAGCCCTTGATCACCGGATTGCGATGAGCTTTGCCGTTGCGGGACTGGTCACAAACATGGGCGCGACCGTCGATGACATGAGCCCTACAGAGACCAGCTTTCCGGG
This sequence comes from uncultured Sphingomonadaceae bacterium, assembly GCA_947493215.1. Taxonomy (GTDB): domain Bacteria; phylum Pseudomonadota; class Alphaproteobacteria; order Sphingomonadales; family Sphingomonadaceae; genus Parasphingorhabdus. The sequence goes on from CANLQE010000001.1 coordinate 150,421, forward strand.
CTTTACCGATTTGCTCGCGATTTTGCAGAGCGCTGCCAAATGATCATCGCCGTTGATGGTCCTACCGCCTCTGGCAAAGGCACAATTTCCAAGGAGCTGGCGAAGCATTTCTCTCTCCCCTTCCTCGATACCGGTTTGCTCTATCGGGCCGTCGGCTGGACGTTGAGCGAGCAAGAAGGCAATGCCGATAATCCGACAGACGCGCTGCTGGCCTGCATGTTCGACAGCGCGCTGCTCGACAATCCGGCTTTGCGCAGCGAAGTGGTTGGCGGCCTCGCAAGTCGCGTTTCCGTCCATCCCCAAGTCCGCCGCGCGCTCGACAAACGTCAGAAGGATTTCGCCTACCAACCGGCAGGCGCCGTCCTCGATGGCCGCGATATCGGCACAGTCATAGCGCCTGACGCTGATGTGAAGCTGTTCGTGACCGCTTCATCCGAGGCACGCGCAGTGCGGCGTTTTGAAGAAATGAAACGGCGCGGCGAGCGTGTGAATTTCGATGATATTCTTGCAGATATTCTGAAACGCGATGCACGCGATCAAAATCGCACAACCGCGCCTCTGAAACCCGCAGAAGATGCGGACTTGCTTGATACAACCGATTTGACTATAGGCGACGCCATTCAACAGGCAATTGCCTTGGTGAATGCGAAGATAAGCCGCCGGCGCGACAAAGATCCGGCATAGCAGAAAAGCGATGTGCAAGACGGAACGGTGACAAACCGCTCTGGCTTTGGCGCAGCTTTTTCTATTTCTGGCTGACCCTTCCGATCACCTAGTTTGGCAGTTTTCTGGGGAATATGGTTGTCACATCCGGTGGCGATTATGTTTTGGTCCAAGACCAGCGGAACCAACCGCTTGGCCCGAAAAAATGACTATTAAGGAACTCTTATATGGCCTCTACGGCATTTCCCAGTCGCGACGATTTCGCGGCACTATTAAACGAATCAATTGGCGGTGAAGATCAAGGCTTTGAAGGCCGCGTGGTCAAAGGCACCGTCGTCGGCATCGAAAATGACATGGCTGTCATCGATGTAGGCTTGAAATCAGAAGGCCGTGTAGCGCTGCGCGAATTCGCCGCTCCCGGTCAAAAAGCAGACCTGAATGTTGGCGATGAAGTCGAAGTTTATGTCGACCGCATTGAAAATGTAAACGGCGAAGCCATGCTGTCCCGCGACCGCGCACGCCGCGAAGCATCTTGGGACAAGCTTGAAAAAGAATATGACGAAGGCAACCGCGTTGACGGCATTATCTTCGGACGCGTCAAAGGCGGCTTTACGGTTGATCTTGACGGCGCCGTAGCCTTCCTGCCCGGCAGCCAGGTTGATGTCCGCCCCGTGCGCGACGTGACCCCGCTGATGGACATCTCACAACCTTTCCAAATCCTGAAAATGGACCGCAAGCGTGGCAATATTGTTGTGTCTCGCCGCGCTATTTTGGAAGAAACCCGCGCAGAACAGCGCTCTGGTCTGATCGAATCACTGGCTGAAGGCCAAGTGACCGAAGGCGTTGTGAAGAACATCACCGATTATGGTGCATTTGTTGACCTGGGCGGCATTGATGGCCTGCTCCATGTCACTGATCTTAGCTACAAGCGGGTTAATCATCCTAATGAGATGATCAACATCGGCGATACGCTGAAAGTCCAGATCATCAAGATCAACAAAGACACACAGCGTATTTCACTCGGCATGAAACAGCTTGAAAGCGATCCATGGGATGCGGCTTCCGAGAAATATGCCGTTGGCACGAAATTGTCTGGCTCCGTCACCAACATCACCGAATATGGTGCTTTTGTTGAACTGGAAGCTGGCATTGAGGGTCTTGTCCACGTTTCAGAAATGAGCTGGACCAAGAAAAACGTTCATCCTGGCAAAATCGTCTCCACCTCTCAGGAAGTCGACGTTATCGTTCTCGAAGTCGATACCGAGAAGCGCCGGATTTCTCTGGGTCTCAAACAGGCTCAGTCCAACCCATGGACCGACTTTGCAGATACGCACCCGGTTGGTAGCCATGTCGAAGGCGAAGTCAAAAACGCAACCGAATTTGGCCTGTTCATCGGCCTTGAAGGCGACGTGGACGGCATGGTTCACATGTCCGACATCGCGTGGGGCATTTCCGGTGAAGACGCGCTGAACCTCCACCATAAGGGTGAACAGGTTAAAGCGATTGTTCTCGACATTGATGTTGAGAAAGAACGTATTTCATTGGGCATGAAGCAGCTTGAAAAAGGTGCGCCAGCTGTTGGCGGTACCGACACAGGCGGCCTCAAGAAAGGTTCGGTTACTACCATTACCGTGCTGGAAGTCCGTGACGGCGGCCTCGAAGTGCAGGTTGGTGACGACGGCGCAACCGGCTTCATCAAACGGACCGACCTTGGTCGTGATCGTGACGAGCAACGTCCTGACCGGTTCCAGGTTGGGCAAAAGCTCGACGCAATGGTTATCGGCTTCGATCGTTCCAAAAAACCGAATTTCTCGATCAAAGCCCATCAGCTCGCAGAAGAGAAACAGGCTGTCGAACAGTTTGGTTCCACCGATTCCGGTGCAAGCCTCGGCGACATTCTTGGCGAAGCGCTCAAGAAAAAAGACGACTAAGCCGCTGGGCCCATATCCGTTCAGGGGCCCGAACAAGTTTCAAGAAAAAGCCCGTTCTCCGAAAGGAGGCGGGCTTTTTCATTGCTCGAGAGATTTTCTGCGTAATCGGAGATGCGGCCAATCCGTCCCAGTTCAAGACGTATTGCAATGTAAAATCCAAAGCCCATTGAAAACATGTAAATTTTCTGTCACTATCCTATCATAATCGCTATGGTTCAACGCGGTGTTGACGGGAAGCGAACAGCTTAGATTCCTTGATTGCCCCACAATTGGAAAGGCACCCTCATGATACGTTCTGAACTGCTTGAGAAACTGGCCGAAGAGAATCCCGATCTGAAACCGGACGAGATTGAAAAGATTGTTGACCTATTTTTCAATCAGATAAGCCAAAAACTGGCTGAGGGCGGTCGCGTCGAATTGCGTGGTTTTGGCGCCTTTTCGACCCGGGAGCGTAAACCGCGTATCGGCCGCAATCCCCGCACCGGAGAATCGGTGGAGGTTCCAGCCAAGCGTGTTCCCTATTTCAAACCAGGCAAAGAAATTCGTGAACGCCTCAACAAAGGCTGAGCCCAAAAGCCGCTAGGCGTCCGAAACTGTCAAATGCCGGGCAGCTTCTATAAAAATTTCGATTTAGCCCATCTCAGCACTTGACCTGCCGAGCGCAATGATGCTTGTCGCTTATTCCAGCAAGACTGGATCTACCGGTGCGGACGTGGCGAAATGGTAGACGCAGCAGACTTAAAATCTGCTATCCGAATGGGTGTGCGGGTTCGAGTCCCGCCGTCCGCACCAGTTTTTTGATATACAATTGAATTATAAAGCAAATATTTGATTCTTATAAAACTACATACCGTCCTGTATCGTTTATGTTGTCCATCGTATTTGAACATCAGTGATAACACTCGTTATTATTCGATGGCGACGTCAGCTTTCGAGCATCTACTGCTAGACTAGTTCTTGAACGCAATGCGAGGTTTTAAAGACTTTCTGGAATGCCATCAGCAAGCGCCGATTTTCAAAAACTCTCGGCGAAAGGGCAGAAAAGAAAAGAAACCAATTGTGACTACTTGAATCGACAAAAGGTTAATCCTGTTGCCTTCTCTACGATCTCGGTGTTAGTCCTTAATTGCTGGTATATCTCGATTGGAGATAGCCGCATTTCAATTGGGGGATTGAATCTTGCTGCAAAGAGTAAAAAGATGGGTAGCCCGTCTAGTTGGCGTGGTTTCCGCAGCCGTGTTTGCTTTAACGGCCGTGGTGGCAGAGGCGTCGCGCGTGTCGCCGATGATCGTCGAGATAAAGCCAACAGGTAGAGATTCTGTGGCTCGTGTGGAGCTAACCAACGACGCTCAGCGTGACATTCCTTATGAAGTGGAAATGATGCGAGGAGAAATCTCTCCCGAAGGTCAGCTCTCGCTCACCAGCGCGGACGAACAGTTTATCGTCTCCCCCCCTCAAACGATAGTCGAAGCAAATACACAGCAAGTCTTCCGGATACAATATGTCGGTGAGGAAGCGCTTGATCGCTCGCAGGTTTACTATCTTTCGGTCAAACAAATTCCGGTGGCATTCGAAGAAGGGAAGAACCAGGTCCAAGTAGTCATCAATTACAATGTCTTGGTCAACGTCGTACCTGACGGGACTTCGCCACAGGCCTCGGTACGCAGCGCATCCTATATTGAGCGCGAGCAATCGACCGATGACTTGGCGGATGACGAAAAACCTGAAGAAGCGCCTTTGGAAAAGGGCATTCTCGTTGATTTGGGTAATGATGGAAACCGCTATTTTTTCGCCGGTAGGTCCGATTGGTCGATTTCGGCACAAACCACCGCAGGCGAGCCATTTGAACAATCTTACACCGGCGAAGAAATGTCGCGGCTGATCGGAGCAGGGGTGGTCGGGCCCGGCAAGAACCGGATATTCTTTCTCCCAACCGAAAAAGAACTTGATACAGATTCGCTTCAAATCACTGTTGATCCCTAATCGATCATGTGGGGTGCAAAGAAAAATCTGAGGCTATGTGTGGGCGCGCTCGCATTGACGACAGGAACCGAGGTTCTCGCGCAGGGCGGTGCCCAAACCGAACCGGTCCCTGAAAAGAATACTTTAGAACAACCGGCAGCGCGACCGGAGATGAGCTTGTATCCGCTGGCATTAGCCGGCGTTCCCTTCGGCGACGTCCAGCTCAAAGTTGATTCGCGAGGCGAAGTCTCTGTCGATTCGCAAGGCGAAGTCTCTGTCGATGCCGCGAGCTTGCGACGGGAATTGAGCAACCGCCTCAACGAGGCCGGTCAGATCGCGCTCGATGCGGCCATTAATGGTCGCCCTGTTGTTGAAACAAAGGACCTCCAGACGGCTGGCTTCGAACTGCAATATAACCCTAAACAACTTTGGCTGTCCGTGAATTCAATCAAACCCGAATTTTTACCGGTTCAACAGCTAGGGCAAACCGCGCCCTCCAATAGTCGGCTCGAGCTAAAAACCGCGGAACCCGCAAATTTCAGCACATATATGAACGTCACGGGGAATTTCGACTACTCAACCCGTAGCAGCGGCGACAAACCCGATTTCTTTTTTGACGGTGCAACCCGCGTTGGTGGCGTTGTTGTCGAATATGAAGGAGCGCTTACCGATCAGTTCGGAGGGTCCTATGGATTTTCTCGCCGCAATACCCGGGCGGTATATGACGATCCGAAAACTTATCGACGTTACTCAGCGGGTGATATTCGCCTCAACACTTTATCAATCCTTCGCTCTCCACAAATCGGTGGCATAGCGATTGAAAAAAGCCGAGATATCTTTGACCCTTTCTCTTCGGTCACGCGACTCGCAGGCCGGCAGATATTCCTCGACAACAGATCGAATGTCGATGTCCTGATTAACGGCGCCCAATATGACAGTTTTCAACTGGATGCCGGCACTTACGACTTGGCGAGTTTACCTGTCCAGCAGGGTTCTAACGACATTCAGTTGCGGGTTCGCGATTCCTTTGGCCAAGAAAAGATCATTGATTATAATTTTTTCTTCGAAAATTTGGAACTTCCGGCTGGCGAAGAGGAATATTCATTCGGGATAGGTTTTCTTGCCGACTCTTTGGGGTTTGAACCCAGTTACAGCAATGACATTGCAGCCTCTGGCTATTACCGCCTTGGGCTGTCATCGGACCTAATTGTCGGGGGCGCTTTTCAGGTATCCGAGGATGCTCAGGTCGTTGGGGGAACCATGTCGGTCGTTCCGCAAGTGGTGCCGGGCGTTTTCGATCTTGAAGCGGCCGCTAGCAATTCAGACGATGGGACTGGGTTCGCCTTTAGAGCAGGGTATCGTTACCTAACCAGCGGCACGCCTACGGAAGCGAGCCAGTTTGCCATTGATATCGATTATGAGAGCGGTAGTTTTCGGACTATTGAAAATGTTCTTCCTTCTAATTTCGATCTGTTGTCAGTTTCCGCAACCTACTCGAAGTCTTTCAACGAAAAAACTTTTGCGGTGTTCGGCGGCAACTATTTGAGCCGCGGCGGAGCGCGCGACGATTACACAGCCTATTTTGAAGTAAATCATCGCATTTCGAACAAGTTGCGTCTGACGGTTGGAGCAGAATATGGGCTCGCTACAGACTTTCGCCGCAGTTTGGGAGTACGGGTCGGCGTTACGATGGCATTAGGCGGGCGTACGCGGGCAAGTGCCGACTACCGAAGCCGGACCGACAGTCTGAGGGCAAACATATCACGCGGTTCGGATGAACAGGTTGGTTCATTCGGATATGATATCGGAATGTCGAGATTCGGTGATGATACCCAAGCCGACGCGCAGTTGGAATATAATGCAAACAGGTTCGAAGCGCGGGCAGATCTTTCAAGCACCGGAAATTCCTTTGGCAATGTATTCGATGAACAGAGAGCAAGACTGCAGATTGGAACGTCGTTAGCTTATGCTGGAGGCTCGTTTGGTATAGGTCGGCCAATCAGCAATTCTTTCCTGCTTGCGAAGCCCCATCCCGCCCTTGAGGAACAGGGCGTTGTCTCGGCCCGTACGCTTGCCAGAGGTAATTATTATGCGCGGAGCGGAGCTGTCGGGGCGGCTGTGCAAGGCGACTTGTCACCCTATAACAGACAAAGCGTACAATATGATGCCGCTGACCCAGTCGATGGATTCGATGTTGGCGATGGCACTGTGATGATTGAACCGCCTTATAAAAGCGGTTATCGATTGATTGTTGGCAGTGAACATTTTGTGAGTGTTATTGGCAATATAGCTGATGGTGACGGCCCTATTGCGCTGGCTGCGGGACGTGTTACTGCGCTCGACGAGAACGAAGACTTTGAAGCGTTGCCATTTTTCACCAATTCGCGAGGCAGGTTTGGTTTGTTTGGACTTGCACCGGGCAAGAGCTATGAAGTGCTACTGTCTGACACAGACCGGAAATTCGTAATCGAAATTCCCGCCAAAGGGGATCCGGTGCTGCGGATGGATACAATCATACTGCCAGTCGCGGAATAGGAGGCTAAATTGAAGAAATTTCATATCGTTGCACTCATCGGTCCCATGGTAATGGTCGCTAGTGCGGCATCGGCTCAGACAGGATGCAAACCCGAATTTGTCCAGTCATCACAAATAGTAAACATATCTAACATTGCGGTAAGCGCAGGCTCGTCATCATCCGAGACCTTTCAAATCCGGGTCCGAAACGACGGACCGCCAGGTACACAATGTTCTGCAGTTCTCAGAGTTGCGCGGCTTAGCACCTCTCCTTCTTCAACTACTATTGCCTATAATCTTCGATCGCGGGGAAGGACCCTCGAAATATCGTCAAGCGAGAATCTCCCTGGCACTGCCGCAAGCGATCTTGCAATCCCACAGCTCCCATCAGGGACTAATGGTCTTAGTGTGCCATTCCAGCTGACTATCCCAAGCGGTTGGGGCCTTTCATCAGGATCGCAGGTCGAAGATCTCATCGTCTCTCTTTTGGACGAAAGGGGATCAGTCGTAGACACTCAGCTCTTGACTATCTCGCTTAATGTGCCTCCTGCCGTCGAGGTTCGCGTTGTCGGGGTAACGGGGCAGAATGCGATTGCCAGTGTCAACTTAGGCATCTTGGATCCACAGGCCACTAATGCTTCAGGCCCCTTCGGTGTCCGTATCTGGAGCACTTCCCCTTATACAGTCAGTTTTCGATCCGAGAATGACGGCAAGCTCGTCCACTCAAGTGTGAACGCCTCGATCGACTATCAGTTGTTGATGGACCGCCAGCCGGTCAGCGTCGCTGGAGCAGTTGCGACCTATGTTGCTCGCGGGACAGATTCGCTCGGTAAGCTGCATAGGATGGGCGTCCGCGTCGAACCATTTCGCGCGCGCGCAGGAAATTATTCAGATCGGGTCGAAGTGACCGTTACCGCAAACTAGTCTGTTTTACACTGCTGAAAGAGTGAACGCGACAGCCAACGGAGCCGAGAGAGATTGCGCATCAATCTCGACTGGCACATTTTCCAGACGTTGCCCGTAACGAAAAGCCACGGTAGCAAGGCCGCTATCATCTAGCGAAGTCACCCGCGCGCCATAACGCACGGTTGCTATCTCGCTCATCGCGAGAGGGCGATGGCTTGCAAACACTTGATATGCTGTACTTGTGTTACAGAATTCCTGAACAGAGCCCGATATAAGGCCGCTCTCAGTGAGAATAAAATTGTTCGCTGAGATATCGCATATCGCAGGAACGCGGGCAGTGATCTGCGCGCCACCGCTAGCGTTCATAGATGCCAATGCTGGCGAGGACGCTAAGGACAGGGCTGTTAACGCGGCAATTTTAGCGGCAATGTGCATAGTGAATCTCCAATTAACTTAGAGAATGCACTAGCGTTAAGAACTTAAGACTTTGCCCCCGTTGCATAGTGAATAAATCGTTACGAAAATTCGAAATATATAATTTCGTCGCTCAGGTTAACGGCGGAATATATTCAATAAAATACACAAAACGGGAGAGAGCAACAAAAAAAGGGAGAGAGCCGCGCTCTCCCCCTCGTTTTTTAATATGTCAAGTTCGGCTTAGATCGTGCCGAGAGTGACAGTAACGGTATCGGTGTAATCACCAGCAACCGGACGCTTTGCATTGACGTTCGGTGCTTCAAATTTGACCGACAGTTCTGCATTGTCGTGGAATTCAGAAACCTGAGGTTTAGTAGTCGTCACAGGTTGGACGCGAGGTTTCCAGCTACCGAAGCCGTCAAACGCAGTACCATTGCTTGGTACAAGTTTAACACCATAGTGGAGTGTGTCGGTAAACTGAGCCGTATCGGTGACTGGTGAATTAGTTTTCAGTGCACGGTTCAAAGTCGTAATCGAGATATCTGCGTTGTAGTTACAGCTCATCCAGACATTTTGCACGGCCGACTCTGGAACGCCATTAAGAAGAAGCGCGTTCGCACCTGGTGCACGGTTGATCGACAGTCTGCCCAAATTGATGTTTGTTGGATTTTCCATGCTGCACTCTTGGGCAACACGTGCATTGATGTCGAAATCTTTCGTGTCAGACTTTGCAGCGAGAGCAGGAGTTGATGCCATAGCAACGGTGGTGGCCAAAGCGGCCAGTACAATCTTTTTCATATTAGAATCCCCTAATAATGTTTGGTTTACGTGACATGATCCGGATAGATCCGAACCAATTCTGAAAGTTTGCCTTTGCGCCCACAAGCAAACGTCATGTAACAAAAGCCAAAGCGGCCTGATCTACATGGTGAATAATTAATTAACGACTATTGACACTGTTGCAAGAATTAACTTTTTACATCAGAGAAATATGCACCAAATATGGACACATCCCTCACAAAACCTTGCTTTTCCAAGGAAATTTGATTTGTAAAATCATTTATCGTCGTAGTTAATTTTTGAACGGCAAGTAAACGAATCAACATCCAAAATGGTCCAAAATGATAGAATTCGCTTTGCCAGCTAACAGAATCAAGAAAAGCGCGGTCCTCTGACGAATCAGTTTTCGCTGGCCAGATGGTTGGCAAACCCACAAAAAAGGGCCGCCCCATTGCGGAGGCGGCCCTATTAGTGATTGGGATCGAAAAACTGACCGTTAGAATTCAGCCTTCTTTAACCTCATAATATTGCGGCGCCGCAATATTCAGGATTTCCAGAATTTTCGTTAGAGCTGTTGGCTCGTCGGTTTCTTCCATCGCAGCCAGTTCACGGGCCAAACGGCTAGAGGCCGCTTCGAAAATCTGACGCTCGGAATAGCTTTGTTCTGGCTGATCATCGGCGCGGAACAAATCCCGAGTGACTTCGGCAATAGAGACGAGGTCACCAGAGTTGATCTTCGCTTCATATTCCTGGGCGCGACGCGACCACATGGAGCGCTTAACCTTTGGCTTGTCTTTCAGTGTTTCAAGCGCCTCTTTTAGCGTCTTGTCAGAAGACAGTTTGCGCATACCCACGCCCTCTGCCTTGTTCATTGGTACACGCAACGTCATGCGTTCTTTTTCAAAGCGCAAAACATAAAGTTCCAGTTGCATGCCCGCAATTTCTTCATTTTGCAGTTCAATCACACGACCCACACCGTGTTTCGGATAAACAACGTAATCGCCCACATCAAAGGACAGCGTATTCGCAGCCATAAAAAGCCTTTCTTTCTCGATGGAAAAGAAGGTTTATTTCAGTCAAATTTTTCAAAACCCCGACGAAAAAACCCTTTTGTTCATACATATAACGACCAAACACCCCCCGTGTCCGGTCGCTAACCGACATCAGTGTTAACAGATTCGTCACAAAAAAGCAATTTTATCGTTGCAGTGCACAACTGATCGCTCGGCGAACCCTTAGACGCCCAGTGATATGGTCATGCTTTTATTCAGGTCAAGCGGGGCTTAATCGCCTTCGCCGGGCTTCTCTGAGAAATGCGCTTCGAACTTGCCTTCAACGCCCTTAAACTCATCGGCATCAGCAGGTGGTTCGCGGCTAACCGTAATATTGGGCCAGCTTTCAGAATATTTGGTATTCACTTCCAGCCATTTTTCCAGACCATCTTCTGTATCTGGCAAAATTGCTTCCGCAGGGCATTCCGGCTCACATACGCCACAGTCAATGCACTCGCTTGGGTTGATGACGAGCATATTGTCGCCTTCATAGAAACAATCGACAGGGCAGACCTCAACGCAGTCCATATATTTGCATTTGATACATGCGTCGGTAACAACATAAGTCATCGGGTCGTCTACTCCATCTTACGGACCGTTATATTTGCGGTCGTTAAATCACTGCTATTGCGCAAAATTGGGAACGTCAACAGTTGGTTTCGGCTCCTAATTCATTGACCAGTACGCAACCTTTCAAAACAACTTTGCACATCCGATGCGCTCCCTCGCCGTAAAGGTAGCGCGGATATTCGAATGACATGCACTTCTCGTCCTTGCGGAATCGTTAAGATATCACCCTGCCGAACCATCATATGCGCGCGATCCACTCGGCGGCCATTAAGGCGAACATGACCCTTGTTAGCCAGTTTTTTAGCCATCGTCCGATTGCCAGCAAAGCGAAGATACCAGAGCAGCTTATCGATCCTGATCACCGACAGATCAGGTTCCGTTTCAGCAGCATTTTTAGTCTTCAAAGTGGCATCCTATTTTTTCATTGCCTCTTTCAGCGCCGCCAGTTCGGCGAAAGCACCGCCAGCAGTGGCCAAGACCGGCTCTGCTTTGCGGGGCGCTGAGCCGGTTTTTTTCGGCCGCTTACCATTTGGCTTCTTGCTATGATTCTTATGAGACTTTCCTGAACGCGCCTTACCCATACCCTTCCAACGCCAATAAATCAGGGGCGTTTCGGGTTGGGCAACTTCACCGGAAGCTTTTTGTTCAACTGCTTCAACAGCAACCGCTTCGGTTGAGGCTTCCGGAACCGATACATTCGTTTCACTCCCCCCGACACCTGTTGTTTTCTCTGGTTCTGTGGCCGCAGGCAGATCATCCGTTTTCGCGAACCCAGCCATATCAAGCAGCGCTTGATGCACCTCGGTCGATAGGCCCAATGAGGTCGCAAGAGCAGGGTCAATCGTGAAAACAGGCCCCGCCTGCCGTGCTTCATGTGCCTGTTTGACTAGACGTTCGGCCATATCGACACGGATATATTCATCGCCAATCTTACGAAAGCCGAGGCGGCTCGCATGGTCTGGAGTGGCAAATTTCCAGTCCTTCAGATGCACCGCATTGTCACCGGGAAGCGCAATCATCGGTTGCTCATCCAGCGCCGCAAAAAGAGCGTTACGCCAAAGCACCGCACCAGGTTTCATCAGCGCGTGATGAAAGATATCAAGCGCGCCGAAAACCAGACCGCCACGCCGCGCAACACCGCGCATATCATTGTCGAGAGCGCGAACGGCTTGATCAATCTGGCGACGCATAATGATACCGCCTGCTTCGACAATCTGGGCGAATAAAGCGCGTACCGAAGCTGGCGTGTTGGCATCATTGGCCAGCGCATCAATTTTGACGAGCCCCTCAAGATGCTTTCCCTTCATCGTTTCTACCCATTGCTTGATTCGTTCTTCGGCCTTCTTGCTATTTTCGGGTGAAATATCCTTGAGTGCGCGATCGAATTTGATTTCCGGCTGCAAAAGGTTTTTGCCTTTGGTCAGCACCGCAAGCCTCGCCTCTTGCCAATAGACCACCGGCTGGCCAGCGTCATCGGCAGCCAGTGTCAATTCACTATCGGGGGCTTTTGCCAGAGCATCGGCTTTGTCAGTCATAATCGGTCCCAAATATCTTTCCGCTGCAGCAAGCAGCATCTTGCGGTCTTCTCTCCGGCTATCCGAAGGCACGACAAATTGGAACCCCTTCAGCGTTCCAATTTCCAGCCCATCTACCAATAGTGCGCCATCGGCTTCTATTGCGACATCCTGAGGCAGGGCATCTTTCATCACTCCGCGCATCAGCACACGGGTGCGTTTATCAACAAATCTTTGGGTCAACTGAATATGCATGGCATCACTTAGGCGCCGCTCTAGTGCGCTGGTGCGCTCCACCATTACATCCGCCTGCTCAACCCAGCGCGACTTTTGCGCAATGTAGCTCCAGCTGCGAGCCGCAGATATGCGAGCGGCAAGGGTAGAAATATCACCTTGGACATTTTCCAATCGAGAAATTTCCTGTGCCATCCGGGCATGAGGGATGCGGCCATTGCCCTGCGCCAGATAAGGCCAAAGAGAGGCGACAAAACGTGCCTGATGGTCCGCACCTATTTTGCGGAAATCGGGAATGCAGGACGCTTCCCAAAGCAAGCGCACTTGCTCGTGACCAATTGCCAATTGGTTCACCATCGGATCTTGTGCGAGTCTTTTGAGCACCGCCAAATCAACCGCTTCCGGTGCAGCTTGTAAAAGCCGGTCCTTAGGCTTGTCCTCCAGGGATTGGATAAGGCTGGTGACACTGGTCAAATCTGGTGCGGCATTGCGCCAATAGAGCCATTCTAATCCGGGGAAACTATGGTCTTCGAGCCGCTCGATTTCCTCAGGCTGCAGCTCCTCAGAAGAAGCCAGCCCCGACAGTACTCCGAAACTCCCATCTTTCTGGTGCCGACCGGCGCGACCAGCAATCTGTCCAATTTCCGCAAGAGTCAGGCGACGACGGCGACGACCATCAAATTTCTTGAGAGCAGCAAAAGCAACATGGGAAACGTCAAGATTCAACCCCATGCCAATTGCATCAGTGGCGACGAGATAGTCCACCTCGCCATCCTGATACATTTTCACCTGCGCATTGCGCGTTTGCGGTGACAACGCCCCCATCACAATCGCCGCTCCGCCATGTTGCCGACGCAGCATTTCGGCGATGGCATAAACATCTTCCAGCGAGAATGCGACAATCGCTGATCGACGCGGCAGCCGCGATAACTTCCGTGGTCCAGCATAGCTCAGCGTTGAAAAGCGCGGCCGAGAGATAATTTCAGCATCGGGAATCAGTTGTGCAACCAAAGGCCGCAAGCTGTCAGAACCCAGGATCATTGTTTCATCTCGGCCCCTGATATTCAGCATACGGTCGGTAAAGATATGGCCACGTTCAGGGTTTATACCCAGCTGCGCCTCATCAATGGCGACAAAGCTAAAATCCCGATCAATCGGCATCGCTTCTGCTGTGCATAAGAACCAGCGCGCATCCGGCGGAATGATTTTTTCTTCTCCAGTGACCAACGCCACCCGATTGGCTCCCTTGAGGGCAACAACCCGGTCATAGACCTCTCGTGCTAGCAATCTTAGGGGAAAACCAATCACTCCACTGGAGTGGGCGCACATCCGCTCAACCGCCAAATGGGTTTTGCCGGTATTGGTCGGACCGAGGACGGCAATAATGGGAGACTGGGAGAAGTCGGACATTTACGCTATCTCACCGCATCTGCGCCATGCTGGCAAGTATATTCCGTCCCGAATCGCCAAGAGTCTCGGCTTTTCGGTTGGATATCGGTGATTTTACACGTTTTACCGCATAGCAAGCCATCTGACCCCGCTCTTAATTTGACATTAACTCTGTTCCTTCACAGAGAAAGAAACAATATTGCGATGCAATTCTGTCTTTTGCGTAGAGAAAGATGGCATCGCCAAGGGGTGCATTTGTTCAAGAGTATCGACATGCTTGCCGATCAAGGAAATGGGGCTGCAGCTATAGCAGTAGACCCGCGTGCGTCGACATTTGCTGTGCCCGAAACCCTGACCAGCGCTGTCGACAACTGGCGCGAAGAATTGGCACAAACCGATTGGGTGCCCGATCTTGGCCGGGATATTGGCAGCTTCACTTGGTTTCGTGGTTTGGTAACATTAACGCTGCTGTGCGGCGTCGCAATTTCCTGTTTGCCCGATTTTGGACCGATCAGGGGGCACCAAAATGCACCACTGACCGGTTTTCGGGCCGATCAGGCCCGCTCACAAACAATCGCGCCATTGGCATATGGCTCAGATACAGGCATTCGCATGGCTGCCACCGATGCGGTGCGTCCGCTGGCACAAAGCCCAGAGCGCCCGTCGATTGAACTGGTTGCAACCTTGGGCCGCGGCGACAGTCTACGCCGGGTTTTGCAGCGCGCTGGCGTGGCCAAAATAGAGGCCCGGGAGGTGACCGATCTCGTTTCCAGCGCGGTAACATTGGGTGATATCAAGCCTGGCACAAAAATTGATGTGACGTTGGGCCGTCGTCCCGGCAAAAATCAACCACGCCCCCTTGACCAAATGGCGTTCCGAGCTCGCTTTGATTTGAATCTGGAGATTCTTCGCAATGGCGATACGCTAAAGCTCAACCGCAAACCTATCATGGTCGACAATACGCCACTTCGGATCAGAGGCGTGGTGGGATCAAGCCTGTATCGCTCTGCTCGCGCTGCCGGCGCACCGGCCGATGCTGTCCAAAAATATCTGCAAGTCATCGGACAAAAAATGTCCGTGTCTCGGGATATTCGTTCGACCGATGAATTTGATATTGTCTTGGACTATCGGCGTGCTGAAACTGGCGAAGTGGAAGTGGGCAACTTGCTCTATGCGGGCATAGAGCGTGACGGTAAAGCCAAGGCCCAGATGTTGAAATGGACCAGCGGTGGGCGAAGCAATTGGTTTGAGGCCTCTGGTGTTGGTCAATCCCGCGGCGAGCTCGTTCGTCCGACCCGTGGCCGAAAAACATCCAACTATGGTATGCGCCGTCATCCGATATTACGGTATAAACGGATGCATAGCGGCCTCGACTTTGGTGGTGGTTATGGCGCCCCGATTTACGCAGTGACCGATGGCAGGGTCAGCTTTGCCGGCAGAAAAGGCGGCTATGGAAAGTTCGTAAAAATCAAGCATAGCGGTGGCCTGGCTTCTGGCTATGCGCACATGAGCCGCATTGCCGTCAGCAATGGCCGTAAAGTCCGCAAAGGCCAGATTATCGGCTATATCGGTTCCACCGGCCTCTCGACTGGCCCGCATCTTCATTATGAACTCTATCGTAATGGCCGGACAATCAATCCCAATTCTGTCAAATTCGTTCAGCGGGCTGAACTGGGCGGCAGGGAATTGAAACGTTTCAAGAGCGAGCTACAGCGCCTACAGAAAGTTACCCCGGGCGCGGCCCTTGGCACTCTGAAAAGCGTATCAAGCGACAAAAAGAAGCAGCGGGAAATTAACCGGTTGAGCAAAGCATCGGTTAGCTGAGACTTTCAGCGGTTAAATGTCACTAATACAAATTTTGGTGGCCGCCTCCAATTTTTCCTGAGGCGGGTTCATTTTCTCCGTAACACCATCCAGACTCTTATTTAATTCTTCAGCCAAACAATTGCATATCGGCGTTGCATCCCCTTCGGTGGCACCAGCCTTTTTCGATTCTGATATGCATCCGGAAACAAATTCCGTATTCCATCCCTCGTCAAAGCTGTTGTTAAAAGCGCCAGTCAGACTGTTTTCATCATCCGCGCTACCGCACGCGGACAGGACCAACATGGCAGGCAACACAGCTGACAATGTGATCAAGGATTTACGAGGCATAAGGAATTCCTTTGGATTGTAGTTGGTGCGTGCAATCTGATAACCAGGTTCATCAACGCCCACACTCCATCATTCTGTCAATATGCAAAGATACAATCGGCTGCTGCAAGCTGTCCAAAATGCTATTTCAATTGCCCTCTTGTCCCTCTGACGTATATTGACCTCTTATGACCCCAAACCCTGCTTTCCCTCGAACCCGTCTGCGCCGTTCCCGTGTTTCTGCATGGAGCAGAGCGATGGTTTGCGAAAATGTCCTGACGCCTGCGGATCTGATTTGGCCGCTGTTCATTTCGGACGGCCACAAGGTTGAACAACCGATTGCCTCGCTCCCCGGTGTGTCTCGCTGGTCTGTGGACCTGATTGTAGAACGTGCGAAGGAGGCCCGTGATCTTGGCATTCCGTGTGTCGCTTTATTCCCCAACACTCCAGCGGACAAACGCAGCGATGATGGCGCAGAGGCGTTGAACATCGACAATTTAATGTGCCGCGCCACCAAAGCGATCAAAGACGCTTTGGGTGACGATATTGGCGTGCTCACCGATGTCGCTCTCGACCCCTACACGACGCATGGGCAGGACGGCCTTGTTAACGCTGAAGGCTATGTCGAGAATGATCGGACGCTTGATATGCTGACCAAGCAAGCATTGAATCAGGCCAATGCCGGAGCCGATATTATTGCACCATCCGACATGATGGACGGGCGGGTCGGCGCTATTCGCGATACACTCGAACTGGCGCATCATCACAATGTCCAGATCATGTCCTATGCCGCAAAATATGCCAGCGCCTTTTACGGGCCGTTCCGCGATGCTGTGGGTTCCAGCGGAACTCTGAAAGGCGATAAGAAAAGCTATCAGATGGACGCAGCCAATAGCGATGAAGCGATGCGTGAAATCGCGCTCGACATTGCCGAGGGCGCGGACAGCGTAATGGTCAAGCCGGGCCTCGCCTATCTCGACATTATCTATCGCGCCAAGACCGAGTTTAACGTGCCGGTCTTTGCCTATCAGGTTTCTGGCGAATATGCGCTGGTCGCCGCCGGGGCCGCTGCCGGCGTTGGTGACCGCGATGCGCTAATGATGGAAAAGCTGATAGCGTTTAAACGCGCTGGCTGTTCGGGTATCCTCACCTACTTCGCCGCCGATGCGGCCCGGCTTCTTCATGAGTGACATCATATTGGAAACGCAGCGGCTGCGCCTGCGCGGTTGGCGAGACGAAGATATTGATCCCTTCATGACATATCTCAATACACCCAAAGTCACCCGATGGCTCGGCGGCGTACAGACCCGCGAGAATTTTCTGGAAGCGGTGGAGAGAATCAGGGGCTATGATCGCGATTTTGGGCATACATTCTGGATCGTCGAACGAAAATCCGACAATGCCTTACTGGGGTTTTGTGGCTTGAAGCGAGTCAATGCGCCACAACCCAAACTCACTGGCGCCTTTGAAATTGGCTGGCGTCTGCGGGAAGATGTCTGGGGCCAAGGCTATGCCAAAGAAGCGGCGACGGCAACGATGGACGCCGCCTTTACTCGACACAAAGCCCCATTTGTCGTGGCCCTGACGGTACCCGGCAATGAACCGTCATGGGGCTTGATGAAACGGCTGGGTATGACCCATCGGCCTGAATTGGATTTTCACGACCCCAATTACGGCGAAGAGCTGAATCCGACCATTGTGTACCGAATCGAAGCCCAAGACTGGAAACCCGAAATATGACTGAGCCGCTGATCCTGCCGTTTAATGGCAAAACACCGAAAATTCACGAATCAGCTTTTATTGCGCCGGGTTGCAAGATTATTGGCGACGTCGAAATCGGCCCAGAAGCAAGCATCTGGTACAATTGCGTGATTCGTGCTGATGTCAATTTCATCAAAATCGGTGCCCGCAGCAATATCCAGGATGGAACGACCATCCACTGTGATAGCGCCACTCCGGTAACGCCCAACGGCCATCCTACGATCATCGGAAACGATGTATTAGTGGGCCATATGGTCATGTTGCACGGCGCGACATTGGAGGACCGCGCCTTTGTCGGTCTCAGCACCACGGTCATGGATGGTTGTGTCATTGAAGGTGACGCCATGTTGGCCGCAGGCGCTACACTGACGCCCAACAAACGGATCCCGACCGGGCAGCTATGGGCGGGATCACCGGCAAAATATATGCGCGACCTAACCGAACCAGCCATTGCCGGCATGCGAATGGGTGTGGCCCATTATGTCGAGAATGCAAAAGCACATAAAGCCGCGGTCAAAGCCGCTCGATAAGCGACCTCAAATTAGCGAATACCCGCTTTTAGCTGATCAATCTCGCTCTGTTGCGCGGAAACCTGTGCTTCGATCTTCTGGCGGGATAGGGCTATCAACGCCGCTGCTCCCTTATCTTCTCCAGAAAATTCTTGATCGAGACGTTGCAAATATAGCGAATCGATATCCGCCAACGCCGATACCGAAGGACTGCGGTCCATTTCCAATGACGAAAGCTCAACTTGCGCTACCACCCATGATTCGCTTGATGGTGCGGCACCGCGCGCCGCCGACACACTTTGCTTCACTTTGGGCAGGTCAGCCAAGAACGCTTGATGCGCGACGTTGCTCTGCTGAACGGCGACCTCCACGGCATTTTTTAGCGCAGCGGGCAGAACCGCTATTTGCGGCGGTGGTGGGGCAGCCGTATCGTCTATGGCCGGGACATCTTCATAAGGTCGCTTCGAAAGGGACGGAAAATCGTCCGATTGCATTGCACAAGCGGATAACGACAAGCCCAGAACAGGAACCAAAAAAACGGATAATTTCATAGGAACATCTTTAGGGCGCGGTGATTGCTGCGGCAATGGTCTTTGCATTCTCCATACTAGACTGTCATGGCGACACAGCGCGCGCACAGAATTTTAGCCAAAAAATCGGCCAAGACTGGTTGACACAGCCATGCCCATCTAGTAGCTGCGCACTCTTTCCAGCGTGAGCCGAGAGACTCGCGTTTCCTTGCTTGCGCGCTGGAACCACAAGATTGAAACGGAAAAATGCCATGTTCGCAATAGTGCGCACCGGCGGTAAACAATATCGTGTTGCCGCAGGAGATATAATCGCAGTCGAAAAACTAGCTGGTGAAGCTGGTGATTCGGTAACCCTTGATGATGTTTTGCTGGCCGGTGATGGCGGCGAGATGAAAGACCTCAAAGGTTTGACCGTAGCGGCTGAAATTGTTGCACAGGAAAAAGGCGAGAAGGTCATTATCTTCAAAAAACGCCGCCGGCATAATTACCGTCGTAAAAATGGCCACCGCCAGCAGCATACCGTGCTGAAAATCAGTGCTATCGGCTCTGAAAAGGCGGCAAAGAAAGCGGCTCCGAAAAAAGAAGCTGCTAAGCCTGCTGAAGACAAGCCAGTAGCTGCGAAAAAAGCTGCGCCAGCCAAAAAGGCTGCACCGGCGAAGAAAGCCGCTTCTGAAAAGCCAGCGCCAAAGAAGGCCGCTGCTAAAACAGAAGCGAAACCAGCTGCAGCCAAAAAGGCTCCAGCAAAGAAACCAGCCGCTAAAAAGCCGGCTGCTAAGAAAGAGGGCTAAACCATGGCACATAAGAAAGCAGGCGGTTCATCCCGCAATGGCCGCGATTCAGCAGGCCGCCGTCTTGGTGTAAAGAAATTTGGCAGCGAAGCTGTTGTCGCCGGCAATATTATTATTCGCCAGCGCGGAACACAGACCCATCCGGGCCGCAATGTAGGTATTGGTAAAGATCACACCCTATTTGCGCTTATTGATGGCAAAGTGGAATTCCACAAAGGCAAGCTCGGCCGCAAATATGTGTCTGTCGATATGATGGCAGAAGCCGCTGAATAACCGGATAATCGATGACGGGTTATCCTTTGAGGGATGACCAAACCGATAATTTGGAATGATTCAAAAGAATCACTAAATTTCAGGGAGAGGGTCACCCCCTCTCCCTTTTTTTATATCTCGTAAATATCTCTCTCCCTGACGAAAATGTCACTGCATTGTCATCCACCCCTTCTAGGGATCGGTCACATCGCAGGGGCGGTTAAAAAAACGGAGAGTCCCGATGTTTGCTAGAACACCAAGATTATTGTTGAGACCGGGTTGGCCCGAAGACGCCGAAGCCCTGTACCGTGCGATTAATGACGAAGCGATTGTGCGCAACCTCGCCAGCGCCCCTTGGCCCTATAGTCGAAATGATGCGGAGGACTTCCTATCATTGCCGCATCATCCCAAAAGCCCGCGCTGGCTGATTTACCGGCGGACGGCAGGCTCCCCTTCGCTGGTTGGAACCTGCGGGATTGATATGATGGCAGATGGCAGCGCCGAACTCGGCTATTGGATCGGCCGCGATCATTGGGGTCTAGGCTATGCCACAGAAGCGGGCCACGCGGCCCTGGAAACGGCCCGGGCGCTGGGCCACCGGGACATTGTTGCAAGCCACTTTGTCGATAATCCCGCCTCCGGCAACGTCTTGACCAAATTGGGTTTCCGCCCGACGGGCCGTACCGCGCCCCGGTTCAGCAAAGGACGCAATAGCTCAGTCGCAGCTGTTGAATTTGAACTGTCTTTTGAAGGTGACATGAGCAGCGATATTGAAAGTGACGTCACCCGACCGCTAGCGGCTTAAGCTACTTTGGGCAGGCGTCCCGGTTTGCGGCGATCGCCCATGGGAACAATAGTTTCCGGGTCCCCGGCCTTGTCCATGATTGCTGCTTCATATTCGCTTTCGGCCAATTGAATAAGATCGCGATCATCTTTATTCCACGGGTGAAAACCGGGCAGAAAAAACTGGAACCATGGTACCAAAGTCCGACGAAATGGTGCCGGGCTGACCAGTGCATAATGCGCGAAACCGAACCATGCACGCGGGCCAGAAATACCATCTTGGCGCAACAGATCGAAAATGCCCTTGGTACGGTTTTTCGCAAAACCGAGGGAAATACGGATCATAAACACCGACTGGGTTGCCCATCGCTTCATCGGGCTCCAGTCTTTGGTGGCGTGCAGCCAGGTATCATAAGCGACGCCCTTATGCTCAACCTCTTCCGAAGCATGCCACAGCCACATTTTGCGCTGTTCTTCGTCTGCGTCCTGAAAATGCTTCGGATTGGCAATAAATTCGGCGGCCATGATCGCGGTCAGATGTTCCAGACAAGTCGTAGCGACAAGCTGCTTGATTAACGGCATACCGCCAATATTATCGATGACATCGGTGAGGGCTTGCTCCAACCGAGAAATATCAAAATCGGATTGCTCGATCTGTTTATTGAAGAACAGATGTTCTCTGCTGTGCACAGCCTCTTGCTGCACAAAACCGCGAATTTCACGCGCGAGTTTTTCCGGTACCTCGTCGCGATATTGCTTCAGAACCTTCATGAAAAACGTTTCGCCTTTGGGAAACGTAATCGACAGAGCATTGAAAAACGCGGTCGCATAGGGGTCACCGCCTACCCACCGGCGACGCTCCATGGCGGCGCTCGAAAAATGGCGGTTACGCGATTGTATGTTGAGGTCAGCCGGCGTAGCGCTGCCAACGATGGCTGCCCCCTCTGTCAGACCCGCCTCTGCCTGGTGTGTGTGCGATGAAACGTCGCCCATGTTCTTTTACGGCCTCCTAAAATCCAATAGCTGCGCGACCAGTTTTTTGGTTAAGCAATTCATAGATTCGGAGGGTTAATAAAATACTCATGCCAGTGAAAAAATTCACGGTTAATCAGTTGTTTACAAGACAACTCAAATAAAAATCACAGTAAAAATAGATTAACGCGGAACCGCTCCAACAGCCCATCGACGTTGATAGCGGAAATACCAGACCTCATGCCCCTGCCGCCGAGCCTTGGCCTCATATCGGGTTTCGGGCCATCCGCCGGGACGGATCATCCAGCTTTTTGGGCTTTCGGTAAGCCAGTTAAACTCGCTGCGCTGATTCATGATCATCATCGCCCATTCCAGATAGACCGGATGATCGGTGCCAAAACGAAATTCCCCGCCTGGCTTTAACTTGGCCGCTATCAAATCGACCGGGCCATGGTTCATAAACCGCCGTTTTGCATGGCGCGCCTTGGGCCAAGGGTCAGGATGCAGCAAATAGACAAAGCTTAAACTGCCATCTGGGATCCGTTCGAGCACATCGAGCGCATTACCCATGTGCAACCGGATATTGGACAACAGACCCGCTTTGATATGCTGCAACGCGCCCACCATTCCGTTGAGATAGGGTTCGCAACCAATAAACCCGTGATCCGGCAGCATATCCGCCCGGGCAGCCATGTGTTCACCTGCGCCAAAGCCAATCTCGAAATGCAGCGGCCGGTTATCACCAAATAGCACTGGCGAGGATACTGGTCCTTCTGTCGGCACACTAATCTGCGGGAGCAATTTCTCCACCAGTTCTACCTGCCCATCGCGCAGCGTATGGCCTTGCCGCCGGCCATAAAGCTGGCGGATAGTGGTCGGGTCTTGATTGTCTCTACTGGTCATCCGGCGCGGTTAGCACCCGGTGCCTGATTTAAAAAGCAGCTTTTAGCGCATCCACCAGATCGATCTTTTCCCAAGTGAAAAGATCGCCATCAGCTTTGCGGCCAAAATGCCCGTAAGCTGCTGTAGGGCTGTATATTGGTTTGTTGAGACCAAGATGCGTACGAATGCCTTTTGGCGTCAGCCGGACCAGCTTTGGCAGAATTTCTTCAAGCTTTTCTTCACTGACGGTTCCGGTGCCATGCAGATCGACATTGATAGACAGCGGCTCCGCGACGCCAATCGCATAAGAAAGCTGGATCGCGCAGCGTTTAGCAAGGCCAGCTGCGACAATATTTTTCGCCAAATAGCGCGTAATATAAGCAGCAGACCGGTCAACCTTAGTTGGGTCTTTACCAGAAAAAGCGCCTCCGCCATGGGGGCTGGCACCACCATAGGTATCAACAATGATTTTCCGCCCCGTGAGACCTGCATCACCATCCGGTCCACCGATTTCAAAACGACCCGTGGGATTTACGTGAATAGCGGTGTTATCGGTAATAAAGCCATCGGGCAGAACCGACTGGAATACGCTCATGACGTAAGCGCGCAATTCTTCGTAAAGGGCAGGATTATCACTGTCCTTATAATAGCCCGGCGCATGTTGTGTGGACACAACCAGCGCAGTCGCTTCCACCGGAACCTCGTTAACATAGCGGAGCGTCACCTGGCCTTTGCTATCAGGCTCCAGAAACGGGGCTTTGCCGCTGTGGCGGTCTGCCGCCATTTGCTTCAATATCTGATGGGAATATTGCAGGGTCGCTGGCATCAGATCAGGCGTTTCATCGCTGGCATAGCCAAACATGATACCCTGATCGCCCGCGCCCTCATCCTTGTTGCCGCTTTCATCGACGCCCTGCGCGATATGGGCGGATTGGGGGTGCAGGTGGTTTTCAAAGGTCAAATTCTGCCAATGAAAGCCTTCCTGCTCATAGCCAATTTTCTTGACCGTATCCCGCACAACAGTCTGAATTTCCTCCTGCGCTCCGGGAGCCCAATTGCCATTGGTATCGATCATACCCTTGCCGCGTACTTCACCAGCCAGAATGACGCGATCGGTGGTTGTCATCGTCTCGCAAGCCACACGTGCTTCTGGATCTTTCGACAGGAATAAATCAACGATCGCGTCAGAAATCTGATCGGAAACCTTGTCCGGATGACCTTCTGAAACCGATTCGGAGGTGAAGATAAATTCTGAGCGCATTTTTTTTCCTAGTGTTTTTACCGCCGGGGATTGCGGCACCATAGATATAAAGAAAGGTTTATATGCATTCTTTAGCGAGCACGAAGGCGGATGGCAATGGCACAGATGAGCAAAATCAACGCAAAGCCAAGTGACAGGATATTGCCGTATCTCGCGAACACAGTTGGCTTCTCTGGCAAAGGTAATTTCGTATCAATCCGGCCAGCCTGTCCCATCGGAATGCTTTCCACAACCTTGCCTGTACTCGTGATGACAGCCGATACACCGGTCGGTGTTGAACGGATCACTGGCAACCCTTCCTCTATCGCGCGCAGCCGCGCTTGGGCGAGATGTTGCGGCGGCCCCCATGCCCCAAACCACGCGTCATTGGACGGGTTGAAGATGAAATCGGGACGATCTTCCCGGTACACAACTTGGCCCGAGAAGATGATCTCGTAGCAGACTTGCAGGCCTGCTTTACCAAACACACCAAGATCCAAAGAGCGCGGACCCGGACCCGGCCAGAAATCAAAATCCCCCGGTGCCAGCCGCGACAGGCCGATAGCCGAGAGCAGCGGCCGCATCGGAAGATACTCACCATAGGGTACCAGGTGGCTCTTGTCATAGCGGCCAAGCAGTTCACGGTCGGAATCCATGGCAAACACGCTATTGCGCGCTCCAATGGCGCGCCTTTCATCCGGGGCGCCAGCCTGATCAAATTCAAGCTTCAGCGCGCCGAGCACCAACACGTCCCCCGGTTTCATAAGACTGGCGAGCTGGGCGCGAACCATTTCGGGTGACCGCCCATAATAATAACGCTGCGGATAGCCAGCTTCCAAATAGTCAGGGATCGCTGCTTCCGGCCAGAACAATATACGGGGCTCGTCATCTTTGCGCACCGTCAACCCGGCGAGTTTGGACAGGTTCAGCTCTTCATATCCGGCCTGCCATTTGTCCTGCTGACCAATATTGGGCTGGACGACGGTAATATTGGGTTGATTGTCTGATGCAAGTTGGTCACTATCGGTGCCAATAATGTCATTTCCGCTACCGACTATGCCCAACAGAACAGACCCAATAGCGACAATTATGAGATCAAATGCCCGGCGTATGACAATCCGCGGTTGCCAAGTAAGCAACCCCCTGATGAAGGGGCCAACAAGCCCAGCGAGGCCAATAAAGATACCAGATAATCCATAGGTTCCGATAGATCGGGTACTGACAGCATAGGGCTCTTCGACCATAATAACGCCCAAGGGATTCCAGATAAATCCGCTGAAGACCCAACTGCGCAACCATTCCGTGATGATCCAGAAGCCTGCAAACGCCAAAACGAATACAAGCGGTCGCCCCCTGCCCAACAACCATGCGCCGAGCGCCGTTAGCGCGGGATAGACCGCGAGATACAGCGATAGCAAGACAACAGCGATATAGCCCAGCCATTCGGGCATGGCAGCCTGAAAGGTGAAGGCTTTCGCGATCCAATTCAGCCCCACGACAAAATGCCCCAGACCAAATAACCAGCCGGAAAAGAAAGCGGCTTTCCGGCTTTTCAGACTATCGACAATCGCAATCCACAAGGCCAGCGCGATCAAGCTGATCTCCCACAAGCCCAATGGCGCAAATCCCGCAGCCGATAAGGCCCCCGCCAAAAGCGACAGCCAGAACGGATATTTGTCGAACAGGGTTTTCAGAAATTTCACCAGCGGCTTCTGCCGTTTTCGACGGACAGGTTCAAACATTAATTGCAAGCCACGGGTGAATTTCGTCCTATTTGCGACTGCAGATTGTTCCGGCAAAGTGCAGAAAAGCGTTATTTGGCAATTGTCATTTGCCGGAAAGGGTGAAGCGCCGCTATATAACGATTATGGAAAAAATAATGCTGATACTGCTGGCGCTGGCACAATCCGTTGCGGTCAATAATGAACCGGTAGCAACAGCGCTAACCGACACTCACAAACGAGATCTGACCTGCGTTGCCATTTTTGCCATCGTTGCATCGGAACAACAACGTGGCATTGATTCCGCGCTACGTTATCCCTTGCTGATCGAGCGTGGCCGTACCTATGCTGGCCAAACCGGTGAGAGGGTGATGGCAGAAACGGGACGTTCGCGCGAACAGGTCGAGGCGGTTATATTGGCCGCTGCGGCCCAGCAGCAGGAAAAGGTTAAGGAGGGCGCCGAGCCGGCAGACGTAGTCACCGCTGAGATGGAAAAATGCCTGCCACTGCTAGACGCTGCTTTGCCGCCAAAGCCGAAACCAAGTTTGAACCAATGCGCCGGGATGATGCAGCTCGCCTATGAGCAGGTTTATCACCGGGAAAAACTATCCAAAATGGCGCAAGATTTAAAAACATTGGCCTTTGTCCTCGATAATCGTGCGCGCGAAAAGATGCGCGGTGAGGGTATAAGTGGCAGCGAAAGCGATATCATCCTGACGCAAACGCGCGAGGAAATGAAAGCGCTGGAACAAAATCCTGGCCTTGAACCAACATTGGATATTGATCATTGCTTCGCGCTCGCCGCCCCGAAAAAGAAAGAACAAAATTTTGAGCATTGAACGCCGGCCCTTTCATCTCGCCTTTCCTGTCAATGACTTGGCGGCAGCACGCCAATTCTATGGCGATGTGCTGGGCTGTAAAGAAGGCAGGAGCAGCGGTCACTGGATCGATTTCAACTTTTATGGCCATCAGATTGTCACGCATTTGGATGCGGCTGCCAGACCACCAGCGAAGACCAATGCGGTTGATGGTGAAAACGTGCCCATCCCGCATTTCGGCGTTGTCCTGACAATGGACCAATGGGATGCTCTGGCAGAACGCTTAATGGCTCATGATACGGATTTTGTCATCGCACCAACCGTTCGTTTCCGCGGCGAGACGGGTGAACAGGCAACGATGTTTTTCCTCGACCCGAGTGGCAATGCCCTAGAATTCAAGGCATTTACGGATGATAATCAGCTATTCATCTCTGATTGATCCGGCGACTAATCCGGAACGCGGATCGGTCAGTGCCATTCTTAAGGCTGAGAGCAGATATTTGCGTTCCTCTTGCATCAAATGTTTTTTGAGATCGAAGCCGCCACCCAAAGTACCGCGATGGTCGGCATCGTCCTTGAACGGGCGCGCCTCTGCAGCACCGGGGAAACGCGAAGGCAACGCATCGGCCTGATAGGTCGGTGCATTGGACGCCCGGCGCCGAAAAAGCGATGACACCTGATTGGCCGATATCATCATTTCCGGGAATAAAAGCACCGCGCGTTCGATAATATTACGCAATTCGCGGGCATTTCCGGGCCAGGCATAGTTTTCTAGAATATCCATCGCTTCGGCGGTAAAATATATTGCTTCCCCGCCAATCTGCGCGATAAAATGGCGGATGAGCGGTGCAATATCATCCCGGCGGTCCTTGAGCGCTGGGATGTCGATCGGGAATACCGAAAGCCTATAGAACAGATCCTCCCGAAAACGTTTTTCGGCAATGGCTTGGTCGAGATTTTTATGGGTGGCGGAAATAATCCGCGTATCAATGGCGATAGACTGGGTGCTGCCAATGCGTTCAATCTGTTTCTCCTCCAGCACGCGCAACAACTTGACCTGCATATCAAAGGGCATATCGCCAATTTCATCCAGAAACAGCGTTCCCTTGCTGGCATCTTCGAACTGGCCGATACGCTGGGCAATAGCACCGGTAAAACTGCCCTTTTCATGCCCGAACAGTTCCGATTCGAGCAGATCACGGGGAATTGCCCCGCAATTCACCCCGACAAATTTCTCGTCTGCCCGCGAAGAGCAACGGTGTAACGCCTTTGCCACGACTTCCTTGCCGCATCCCGATGGCCCGGTAATCATCACAGGTATCGTGGTCGCCGCCGCATAACGGATCAGGCAGCGTACTTCTTCTATCGCTGCACTATCTCCGACAAGATGGCGCGCTGGGTCATCCGGATGCAATATCCGCTCTGAACCCGTGATCTTGGGATGATGCTCCATAATATTTCCCCCCTGTTATAAACGAGGCCTCTCTGATGAGAGCGTTGGAAAACATATATGTAAATGCCCGTAAAATATTTGGCTATTTGGTCCGTTTCAGAGCGAAAGCCGTCAAAATATTGGCTCCCTAAGCCTCATGCTCCTGTTTCCATCGGTCAAGCGCGTGTTCCAAATGGCTTTCCGCGAGATCGCGGGCGCGATCTCGCCGCAGACCAAGGGAATCGGCGAGCCGTTCCCCGATTAACGCATCGCCCAATGCCATCAACACGAGCGTGAGCGTGTCTTCGTGCATCTCGCGATCTTCGTGACCGCCCTCGCCAACTTCGTCAACCAGCGCATGAATAGCATCAACAATCGGGTCGAGCGCATCTTCATTTCCGGTCAGCAACATCCACGACGACAAAGCCCCTGCGCCCTGCTTGTCAAACGCATCAAAGGTCAGGTCGACAATATCACGTACGGTCCCTTCTCCGGTGCGCGACTTGATAACGGCTTGCGCAATCGACCCGCAAACCTGATCCGTCAGATATTGCGCCAGTGATTTCTGCAGTCCGGAAGCAGAACCAAAATGGTGAAGCAGATTCGCATGCGTCCGGCCGATGCGCGAAGCAACGGCTTTCAGCGTCACCGCCTGCGGCCCCGCTTCGATCAACAAATCACAGGCGGCGGCCAAGGCCATGCCGCGGCTTTCTTCTGGAGAGAGGCGTCGTTTAGCTATTGACATCTATGTAAGTAACCCTAATATCCAAAATGTAGATTAAACATATTTTGTGTAAAAGCGAACCCCTTATGAATATGCATAGCAGCTTGCATGCCGGGCCGGAAACAATTGATACACCGACCCCCAAAGATCACCAGATCACCCCGCGCGATCGCCGCTTTGGCCGTGATGCCGCTCATCAACCGGGCCGTTGGTGGCTGAATGATGATCCTATCGCAACAGCTTTCTACAACGCACTATCCCTCACTTTTCCCCGCGGCGAGGCGTTTTTCATCGAAAGCGTCAAAGCCTTTCGTGACGTCACGCCGGAAAAATTGCAAAAAGAAATCCGCGCGTTCGTAAAGCAGGAAATTATTCACACCCGCGAACATGTGGCGCTGAACCGACGAGTTGAAGAAGCCGGATACAACACGTACAGCATTGAAAAACGGGTCATCGAGTCGCTAGAAATGACCAAGGATCGTCCGGCCATTGCCAATCTCGGCGCGACGATGATCCTCGAGCATTTTACCGCAATCATGGCGCAGCAATTCATTGCCAACCCCCATCATTTTGCCAATGCCGATAAAGAAACCGCCGACCTGTGGCGCTGGCACGCGCTCGAAGAAATCGAGCATAAGGGCGTCGCCTATGATACCTGGCTCTATGCCACCAAAAACTGGTCTCGCTGGCAGCGTTGGAAAGTCAAATCGCTGCTGATGCTGGTCATCACCCGGAATTTCTGGACCAACCGCTATACTGATACGCTCGACCTGCTCGCACAGGATGGCTTTACCGGTTTTCGTACCAAGATGAAGCTGCTCGGCTTCCTGCTGTTCACGCCGGGCGTGGCGCGGAAGATCATTGTGCCATGGATTAAATTTTTCTTGCCCGGCTTTCATCCATGGAACGAAGATGACCGGCATCTGATTGATCTTGCAGAAAGCGAATTTGCCGCCGCGCTCCCAGACGGCACACAAGCCACATAATATCCGTCACCGCCAGTTGGCGCGCCGCTAGCTATTCTTTCGGCGTCAACTTCCCATCGCCGCCTTTTAACCCCACCGCTTGGCCGACCTGATCACAACGCTCGGCAATCTCCTGCTCTGCGGTGAAAATACAAACTGTGCGCACATGGCCTGTTCGCCCGAAACGCATGATTTGACGCAGCAGCATCGACCGACCTTCCGGATCCACACCAGTTCCGGCAATCATGATATCGCCATCTTCATCAACGTCCGTGCTATCGGCGCGAAAGTTTTTGTAGTTCAGCCCTTGCAGAGCATTGAGCGCCAATTGGATGCGTTGTTCTTCTGTCAGAGTGCCAAAAGCTCGATCGGAACCGATGCTGGAGGCAACGATGACAAGCGGTTGTGAAGCATCAGACACGACGTCTTTGGGACCATCGGTCATGATCAAGCCACTGCCGGCCAAAGTACGTACGGCCCGGAAATCAGCCCGGGTTCCCATTGTAAAAGGCAGCACTGATATTTCGTCTTCGAGCGATCCACGCGGCTGGAACCGGACGGATTGTAAAGCCCCCAGTATCTGATCGTCCAGATAGACCTCACTGGTGGCCGGGATTTGAACGGTTACCATTGCAGTGGCTTCAGCGCCACGCGCTATCATCACCCATTTGCGATATTGGATGCCCGCCTGCGTCTGCGATCCCATCGCGAGCAACGCTTCCACATCGCCTGCGAGGGTAAGCTTTTGAACGGGGCCGAGCGTCGTCATAGTAGCGGCCAGCTGTTCGGAGGTGAACATCGGCTCTAATTCTGCATAAGCTTCCACCGGAAATTCTGCGATCAATATTGAGGCACCTTCTTCAACATCCTCGAAACCGGCGAAACTGTCGGAAGTGGCCATGTCACCCGGAGGAAGAAGGCCGACGGCGCCTTTGGCAGGAAAAATTACATCGCTGGCTACAGCAGATATAGACAAGGCCGGGAAAGACAGGACCAGAAGGAGGCCAGCCGCAATCAATGTTGAAAAACGATACATATATTTGGCTCTCATCGACGGGGTTTTATGGGTGCTGCTCCACTGTTATGGACCGGCCCGATGAGTGCAAGGATTATCCGGTCAAAAGACCAATATCATGGGACGATTGCCGCTTAATGGGCGGCCTTATTCATGTCCACCTTCTCGACCCATTCAGGGAAGAAGCTGGGTTCACGCGTCGACCAACCTGGTGCCGTCGCGGCCGCTTCGCTAATCGATTGGAGTAAGCCCTTGCGGGTCTTGGGGTGCAGATGCGGCAAAGAGGCTGCAGCACAAAAACTGCCGGGCAGCCAGGGCCGCGCGTCCGGGCCAAGCAGCCGCTCGTAGAGAAAACGATAGGCCGGAAAGCTGCTAATCCGTCCCTGCCCCAAATCATAGGCGGACAACGAAATCAGCGCTGGCATGAATTTTTCTATGCTCTCGATCGCGCAATCCTGAGGAATGGCTTTACGGATGTCGGCAAGGCGTTTGTACAATTTTGTCTGCACTTTGATGCCGGCTTCTTCAACGGCATCGCGGGACCAGGTTTCCACAGCGTCCGCGCGGTCCAAACCAACGTCCAGAGAGCGCCGGATATAGCGTTGGGTTGCCGAACCAAAGCCCGCAAATTCCTTCATTTCCGCTAGCGTCATCGCGCCGGGTATCGCTTGCATATCTTTGGCCATGGTAACTCCTACTCTGGAACACGCGGTCCTTTTCCACGAGAACCATTGGACCAAAACATGGTTAGTATTTCGTTAAACGCAGCCCGATTCATTCCAAAATCGGCAAATAAACTCGCTTATGCTGTTAAAATCGCGAGGTAATTCGCTATGCTGGGAGAAAGGTTTCGACCAACCGCAACCATGGTTCGACCGGACACGATTCAGATAGAGACAATTGATACCATTTCATTCTAAACTGATCCCAAATAAGAAATTAGGCGCTTGATGAGAAAATTCGACATCGGAAATCACAAACCATCTGTTGGGCAACAGGTTGCAATCCTTTCTATCCTTGGGTTCTGGCTGTTTTATGTGATCATCATTACTTTGCGAGCGGCGGTTAGCGACTGGCCGTCACAGGAAGAACTCGCCCTGCGCCGCGTGGTGGTCACCGTCTTCGGGATCGGTATCACCTATTTGCTATATCGGCTGCTGCGGTTGTTTGAGGACAAGGCGCTGTCGACGCGGATCGTGACGGCTTTTGCGGGCGCGATTCCGTGCGCCATCGCTGTCGGAATTTTCAACTATTATATGTTCAACGTCTATGATCCCCAAAGCCTTTTTGATGAGGCGCATATGGAGAAGATGCGCGAATATATGGAGAAAGAAAATTATGCGCTGCAAGCGATTGTAGAGGACAGCGTTTCGCGGTTTTTCTTCATCATCAGCTGGGCCTCTTTGTACATGACGCTCAGCTATGCCGGCGAAGTTCGCATGGTAGAGCGCAAAGCCGCCCGTTTTGCTCAGGCAGCGCAAGATGCCGAGCTGCGCAGTCTGCGCTACCAGGTCAACCCGCACTTCCTGTTCAACACGTTGAATAGCCTGAGCACCCTGGTTATGCGCAGCCAGCCCGAGGAAGCGGAGAAAATGATCCTCAACCTATCGAAATTCTATCGCACCAGCCTGTCCGGCGATCCTCTGGAAGACGTCGCGCTATCCGAAGAAGTGCATCTGCAAAATCTTTATCTCGATATCGAAGCGGTACGTTTTCCCAAGCGGCTGAAAACCGAAACCCATATTCCGGACGAGCTGATGGATGTATTGGTTCCCGGTCTGATCCTCCAACCACTGGTAGAAAATGCGATCAAACATGGTGTGGCACATAGCAAGCGACCAGTTACTATTAGCATCAGTGCGGAGGCGAAAGGTGATTTCCTAAGGCTGACTGTAGCTGATGATGGTGAAGCGCAGCAGCAGAATAGATCGAAAGATCAGAATAGCGGTATTGGTTTGGCCAATGTCCGCGACCGGCTGGAGACCAGGTTTGGCTCTCAGGCTAAACTAGAAACCGGTCATCCAGGAACCGGCGGATTTATCGCGACCCTTACCATGCCCCTCATATCGGATATCTGACTATGACCGATGATTCAGCTCCCCCTTCATCAGTACCCTCATCACAGCTCAACACGCTGATCGTGGACGATGAACCACTGGCAATTGAACGCCTACAGCTGTTATGCGCCCGGCAAGCAAATATAAATCTAGTTGGTACAGCCAGCGATGGCGAAGCCGCCATCCGCCTTGCCGAACAACTGCAACCCGATCTGCTTCTGCTCGACATTGCGATGCCGGGCATGGATGGGCTTGAAGTTGCCAAACGGCTATCCGGGCTCAAGCAGCCGCCAGCGATTATTTTTGTAACCGCCTTTGATACATTTGCTGTCGAAGCCTTTGGTGTGGCCGCAATCGACTATGTACTAAAACCTGTTGAAACCGAACGCCTGTCGCTTGCCATATCACGGGTACTGGAACGCAAAACCGAACACGCCCCGACGGTGGTCGAGGACTCACCTTGGGCGGAAGAGTTTTGGGTGCCCTATAAATCGGAACTGCGCCGTATTGCCGCGTCCGAAATCAACCGGGTTGAGGCCGAACGCGATTACATGCGGCTGCATGTGGGTGGCGGTGAAAGCGGCGCGCAAAGCGGGACCAGCTATTTGTTGCACCAGACCATTACCGGGCTGGAAGAGCGGCTGAACCCAGAACAGTTTATCCGCCTCCATCGATCCCATTTGGTGCGCCGCAACTGGATTGCTGGCCTGCGTCACGATGGTGGCGGAATCTGGATCGCTTGCCTCAAATGCGGTACCGAAATCCGTATCGGTCGCACCCATTTGGCGGCAGCGAAAAAACTCGCCGGGCGCTGATTGATATTGCTGACTGGCAAAGAACAACAGATATGTGATCAATTGAAAGCAAAAATAAACCCCGGTGTAAGGGCACCGGGGCATTAAGTTGATTTGGCCAAATAGGGGCCGCTTAATTGGGATTCGCGGCTCTTGAATTAATGTTAGTTACCGCCGATAACCACAGTGCTTGTCCCAAGCGTACCCGCTTCGGCTCTGGCGATTAGCGACACTTTAGCGCGCTTGGCGGACATGTTGGCTTGTTCGACACAGTTGCCGTGATCGGCCATATCATGCAGATTTTTGCGGTCATAAGTCCCGCATACTTGACGAACTGCGCCTTTGATCCGGCGATCAAGACTGGACTGGCCTGCGGCGCTGGTCAGATCAAGGTCAGCATAGCTGATTTCGACAGACTTTGTTGTTCGGCCTTGCGCACTGGCGCTGGCGGAAAATCCAGTCGCGGTGACGGCCATTGCCGCGGCGGCAAAAATACCGTTTCTCAAAATCGAATTTCTCATGTGTGTTCACTCCTCACTCATATTCGGGGGAAGCGCCGGAATAAGGGGGAACCGGGCTACCCGTGTTATCCCTTCTAAAAGAAGGGAGGGGGTTTATGAGTACGGGAGCAATTTTTTCGACCAGCTCGGGGAAGAGCCTTGAGACCTATACTGCTGCTCCCGTCTCGTATTTTTAGATACGGGAAGGCAGGCGCGTGAGCATCCGAACTTCGATAAACAGCCATTTTGGTCGGTGAACAACAAAAGGCTTCGACCAACGACATTGGGACGTCGATCAAAGTAACATAATGTAACTTTTGTTACTATTCAGATAGTTACAGATGACACCGAATCGAGGTGTATTATTGCACTAAATCAGCCCGGATAGCGGACTTGACGGGTCTGCGTACATCCGCCGACCCATTCTTCCCGATAAATAGGCCTCTCGCCCGGCTTGCACAGCAAGCTTCATGGCGCGGGCCATACGGATTGGCTTTTTGGCTTCGGCAATGGCTGTGTTCATCAGGACACCATCGCAGCCCAGCTCCATCGCCACAGCGGCATCGCTCGCCGTGCCCACGCCGGCATCAACAAGCACCGGCACACTCGCGCCTTCGACAATCAAACGGATAGTGACACGGTTTTGAATGCCGAGCCCCGAACCAATCGGCGCGCCCAAGGGCATGATCGCAACCGCGCCTGCTTCCTCAAGCTGTTTCGCTGCAATCGGATCATCGACGCAATAGACCATCGGCTTAAAGCCTTCTTTGGCGAGCACTTCGGTTGCTTCCAGCGTTTCCCGCATATTGGGATAAAGCGTCTTTGCTTCGCCAAGCACTTCCAGTTTCACGAGATCCCAACCGCCCGCTTCGCGCGCCAGCCGCAAAGTGCGGATTGCATCATCAGCGTTAAAGCAACCGGCCGTGTTCGGTAGATAAGTGATTTTCTTGGGGTCGATAAAATCCGTCAGCATCGGCTGATTGCGATCCATGACGTTTACCCGCCGCACCGCCACGGTAACAATCTCTGCCCCGGCAGCTTCCACAGCCGCAGCATTTTCTTCAAAATCCTTATATTTGCCAGTGCCTACAATCAGCCGCGATTTGAAATTTTGACCCGCTACGCTCCAACCATCATCGGCGGTAACGTCACTAGCGTGATCACCGCCGCCAACAAAATGCACGATTTCCAGCTGATCACCCTCCTCTACCATGACATCTGCCAATGTTGAGCGCGTTACGATCTCTCGGTTGCGTTCTACAGCAACCTTCTCTGGTTCCAAATCAAGCGACCGGACCAGATCGGCGACGGTCATCCCATCTCCGATCTGCTTGCTATCACCATTTAACTGAATTGAAATTTCCGGCATTACCAACGTTTCCATGTGTTTGATCTCGCTTTTCGGAATCGAGCCCTATAAAGAGGCCATATAAACAGCTAAGCAGTGCCGCAACCAAAAGCACGATATGGGGGACAATATATTGTCAGAGGGAAAGCCGGAAACACAAGGCGCAAAAAAGACAGTCTTCGTCCTCAACGGCCCGAACCTTAACTTGCTGGGGATGCGGGAACCGGATATCTATGGTTCCGATACGCTGGATGATATTGCCGGACGCTTGGAAGACCAGGCGCACGCACTGAACCTTGAGGTTGATATCCGCCAGAGCAATCATGAAGGTCATCTGGTCGATTGGCTGCACGAAGCTGCTGCAGATGAAGCGCAAGCTGTGATCCTGAATGCCGGCGCACTTACCCACGCGTCCATCGCGCTACACGACGCGATCAAGGCGATAGACGTGCCGGTGATCGAGGTACATATCTCCAATCCAGCTGCGCGCGAAATATTTCGCCACAAGAGTTTGATTGCACCGGTTGCAAAAGGAACGATTTGCGGCTTTGGTGCTCTGGGTTATCAACTGGCGCTCGACGCCATTTCGAAATTTTAACTGCAGTATAGGAACCGGTAATGGCCGCAAAAAAAGAAGCTGATGGCAACATGAATGTCGATATTGATATCGTTCGCGAGCTTGCCGGAATATTGGATGATGCCGGTTTAAGCGAAATTGAAGTCGAAGATGGCGACCGCAAAATACGCGTTTCTCGAGGCGGCGGTGGGGTATCTACTCCCGTTCATGCGGTGGCAGCACCGGCTCCCATACCAGCACCGGCCGCTGCTCCAGCAACAGAAGCCACGCCAGTACCGGCTGATGATCATACCGGCGCACAGAAGTCCCCTATGGTCGGTACGGCCTATCTGGCCCCCGATCCAGACGCGGCAAATTTTGTCAGCATAGGCGACAAGGTCGCTGCCGGTGACACCGTTGTGATTATCGAGGCCATGAAGGTGATGAACCCGATTGCCGCTGAAAGCGCAGGCACCGTGAAAGCAATATTGGTCGAAAACGGCCAGCCGGTAGAATTTGACCAGCCGCTTGTTGTGATTGGGTAGATGAGGCTTAGCGCATGACCATCAACAAAATCCTGATCGCCAATCGCGGCGAAATCGCGCTCCGTATCCTGCGCGCAGCACGCGAACTCGGTATCGAAACTGTTGCGGTACACAGCACCGCTGATGAAGATGCGATGCATGTTCGGTTGGCACACGAAGCCATCTGTATAGGACCACCATCAGCGACCGACAGCTATCTCAGCATCCCGGCGATTATTTCTGCGGCCGAGATTAGCGGCGCGGATGCGATTCATCCCGGCTATGGTTTCCTTTCCGAAAATGCGCATTTTGCCGAAGTCGTCGAAGCGCATGACATTAAATGGATTGGCCCGAAGCCGGAACATATTAAGATCATGGGTGACAAGGTGGCGGCCAAGAAAACTGCTGGCGAACTCGGCATTCCTTTGGTGCCCGGCTCTGACGGCGCCGTAAGCGAGATCGAGGAAGCCAAGCAGGTCGCCGCCGACGTCGGCTATCCGGTCATCATCAAAGCAGCTTCTGGTGGCGGCGGGCGCGGCATGAAGGTCGTGAACAGCGAGACAGAACTCGAAACCCAGATGAAACAGGCTGGCACAGAAGCCAAAGCGGCTTTCGGCGATGCAACTGTCTATATCGAAAAATATCTCGGCGATCCGCGCCACATTGAATTTCAAGTCTTTGGCGATGGACGCGGTAATGCGATCCATTTAGGCGAACGCGATTGTTCTTTGCAGCGCCGTCACCAGAAAGTGCTTGAAGAAGCACCCTCACCCGTGATCAGCGCTGAACAGCGCGAACGCATGGGCAAGGTCTGTGTCGATGCGATGAAGGGCATGAGCTATCGCGGCGCTGGCACGATTGAATTTCTTTACGAAAATGACGAATTCTATTTCATCGAAATGAATACCCGCTTGCAGGTCGAGCATCCGGTGACCGAAATGATCACTGGCTTTGATTTGGTCCGTGAACAAATTCGCATTGCCGATGGCCGAGATCTTTCTGTCACACAGGAAGAGCTGGAATTTAAGGGCCATGCGATTGAATGCCGGATCAATGCAGAGAACCCAAAGACCTTCGCTCCATCACCTGGTAAGGTGGTGAGCTATCATGCCCCCGGCGGCATGCATGTTCGCGTCGATAGCGGGCTTTATGCCGGATATTCGATCCCGCCTTATTATGACAGCATGATCGCAAAACTGATTGTTTATGGACGGACTCGCGACGGATGCATGATGCGGCTGGCCCGCGCACTGGATGAATTTGTTATCGAAGGGGTAGAAACGACCATCCCGCTGCATCAAAAGCTGGTTTATGACGAAGGTTTTCAATCCGGTGAATATACGATCAAATGGCTCGAAGAGTGGTTGGATAAGGAGGAAAGCGCGTAGTTTTACGTAGCAATAGTCCGATTTTTGTTCATATAAATCGATTCTTTCCTGAATATTACAGCCGAGTTCAGCTACCCGACAGGGTTAACAAGCTATGACTTGTTCCACAGATGCGGCAAACAGAGTCGCGTAGTTATGGAGTAAGCCTATGCGACTATTTTTTGTAACCGGCCTGATGGCAGCCACTATGTTGACGCCAGCGAGCGCGTCAGCCGCAGATATTGCGCCCAATTTAAACCAGAACGGCAGCGCGATAACCGCGGATCTGACCGGCAAGGTCGCCTTGCAACGCGATGGCCGTGGAGAGCGTAGAGCCAATCGCGGCAACCGTGGCAATGGTAATCGGGAAGCGCGGCAGGCCAATCGCGGCAACCGAGAGGCACGCCGAGCAGGCCGAGCCGAAAACCGCAACAATCGTGGACGCGCTGATGTACTGACCGAAGGCGACCGCGCCGAACAGCGGCAGCAGCGTAGGACCGCTCGCCAGCAAAATGGTAATGTGAACCGTAACGTCTCGCGCAGCCGCGCTGACGTTGGCCGGTCCAACCGCCAAGCCCGCCGGAATGTCGCCCAGCGAAGCGACCGTCGTTCAGACCGCCGAGCTAATGCTCGTGGCGATCGGAACAGAGATGGCCGCGTCGACCGCCGCTTTGATCGCAACCGCGATGGCCAGATTGATCGCCGGTTTGACCGCAACAATAATGGCCGCGTCGACCGGCGGGTAGACCGCAATCGTGATGGCCGGATCGATCGTCGCTACAAGAACAATCGCCGTGCCATTGCGCGCGGGGACCGTAACAGAGACGGCCGGGTTGATCGCCGCTTTGATCGGAACCGGGACGGACGGATTGATCGCCGGTTTGACCGCAACAATAATGGCCGCGTTGACCGGCGGGTAGACCGCAATCGTGATGGCCGTATTGATCGCCGCTATCGGGATAATCGTCGTTCCGCCTATCGCGACGGACGCCGCGGTTACAAAAAATGGAACCGCAGCTGGCGCAACGACCGGCGCTATAACTGGAGAAAGTATCGCAAGGCGAACCGCAACTATTATCGGCCCGGACGCTATTATTCGCCCTATCGCAACCATAGTTACCGGCGCTGGAACATCGGTATCTATCTGGGATCGTCCTTCTACGGATCACGCTACTGGATAAACGACCCATGGCGCTATCGCCTGCCACCCGCTTATGGGGGTCATCGCTGGGTTCGTTATTATGGCGACGTTCTACTGATCGACACATATGATGGCCGTGTGGTCGATGTGATCTACGACTTCTTCTATTAAGTCAGACCACAGGAAAGCCTTTTCCCTCAGGTGAGGCCCGTAATCAGAAATGATTGCGGGCCTTCTTCTATATTACCTCTTGAAACCATCTGCCGCTCGTCGCACACAGGTCAAAACATCTAATGGGAAAGATTGAGATATGATCAGATATCTGCTTGCAATGTTAGCATGGGCCCTTGCAGCCCCCGTCTTTGCCGCTAGTGCACCGGCAGATGAAGATGCTCCGATTGAGACTTACCTGACGATCATTCAGGTCGGCAATCTTATTGCTGATCCGGCCCAGGGCGCTATTGGCCCGGCAATCATTCAGGTCCGTGAGGGCAAAATTACCAAAGTAACTCCCGGGTCCACCATACCCTATGCGGCCATGGACATTGTCACGATGATCGATTTGTCCGACAAAACCGTTATGCCGGGCCTGATTGACCTGCACGTGCATCTTACCGGCGATCCCGGCGGTGACTTCTGGAAACAGGCCACCGAACCGGCTGAATGGGGCGTGGTTGTTGGTGCAAAAAATGCGCTGCTAACCGCCAAGGCCGGTTTTACCACCGTGCGCGAGGCTGGATCCTCGCAATATTCCGCTTTCTCGCTGCGCAAAGGCACTGCCGAGGGCAAGATACCGGGCCCTCGCATCGTTGCGGCAGGTCCGGCCCTGGCCATTGTCGGCGGCCATGGTGACACGACAGGCTTTAAAGAAGATATCAATGATGCCCTCGCCAGCGGTTATAGTTGCACTGGCGCCGTCGAATGTGCCTCAAAAGTCCGCAAGGCCTCTCGCGCTGGCTCTGACATTATCAAAATTACCGCGACCGGCGGTGTGTTGTCGCAGCAGGGCCGCGGCCTTGAAGCGCATTTTACTGACGCCGAGATGACCGCCATTGCCGATACTGCCCATTCGCTTGGCCTGAAAGTGATGGCCCATGCGCACGGCGCGCGGGGTATTGAGGCCGCCGCCCGCGCCGGCATCGACACAATTGATCATGGTACTTTTGCCGATGAAGCTGCACTCAAAGCCATGAAAGCCAGTGGCTCTGCGCTCGTCCCAACCCTGATGGCATTTCAGGGAGTGAGCGAAGGACTCGGCAAAGGCATTTATACGCCGGTCGTGGAAAACAAGATTCGTGAAACACTGGGTAGCGTTGGCAAAGCCGTCACCATGGCGAAAAAAATGGGTGTACCTGTCGCCTTTGGCACCGATGCAGGCGTATTCGATCATGGCCGCAACGCGGAAGAATTTGCGCTAATGGTCCGCCATGGCCTTACGCCGCGCGAGGCCGTGATAAGCGCTACCACATTGGCCGCCGAAGTTCTGGGAATGGAAGGAAAGATTGGTCGGATTGCGACCGGCTATTCCGCTGACCTGATCGCCTTTGACGGCAATCCCCTTGAGGATGTCACAGTGCTGGAAAAGATCGACTGGGTCATGGTCCGCGGCCGGGAGATCGATAGCGGCATGGCCCGCGGCCGACTGATTGACTGAGCCGTAGAATGAACGCGCCTGTTTCCAAAATTGGTGGTACCAAGACCAAGGCGACCCGCAACAACAGTCCAAAGCGTCTGGCCGAGATTACCCGCTCGGTTACCGACCGGCTCAATGCCCATCCGCATGTACAGTGGCTGGAAAGTCCGCACGCGCAGCTATTTGTTTGTCAGAATTTCTTGACCGACAAGGATTGCGATCTGTTGATCAAGATGATCGACGCCGAAGCGGTCCCCTCCAGCCTCTATACCGGCACCGAGCAAGATGGCTTCAGGACCAGCTATAGCTGCAATGTCAGCGCGCATGACAAAGATATCCAACGCATCGAACAGAACGTCTGCGACCTGATGGGGCTAGAAAATTCCCATAGCGAAGTCTTGCAGGGACAACGTTATGAAGTGGGGCAAGAATTTAAGCCTCATCATGATTTCTTCCATGAAACCGAAGATTACTGGACCAAGGTCGAAGCCAATAATGGCGGTCAGCGCAGCTGGACAGCCATGGCTTATCTGAATGAGCCGGGAGAAGGCGGCGCAACCTCTTTTCCTCAACTTGAATATCAGGTCGAACCGCGCAAGGGCATGCTGCTGGTCTGGAATAATATGGGGCCGGACGGCCGCCCTAATCTCAATACGCTGCACGCCGGAACGCCGGTGGTCAAAGGCACAAAATACATCATCACGAAATGGTTCCGCCTGAACAGGTGGAAAGGTCGCTGGAAGCAATAAGGCACTGCTATTCTCTCGTTTCTGATAACAAACAACGCATGATCACGGACCAACGACCGAATCCCTTCGACCAACGACATCGGCAATCGTTGCAGGTGAAACCAAGCCGTGTTAGCCGTGCACAACAGCATTAAAATTAGGGAATCATCATGATCAATAAAACTCTCGCCCTGCTCGCCAGCGCCAGCCTGCTCGCCAGCGCGTCAGCTGCGAACGCCAGCAGCCTGTCCGCGACCAGCGCCGCTGCTGTGCAAGAGGAAGCCGCCAAGTCCGCGATGACAGAGGGCGAGAAGATGAAGGCCCTGTTTGCACAAAGCGATGCAGACAGTCTGGAACGTAATCCGATTGGTGCCCTGTTCCGGGGCGACGAACGCTATGCCGATCGCCTCGGTGACTATATCAGCGATGAATATTTTGCCGCCGAACTGGCTGCCGAAGAAAGCGAGTTGGCCGCATTAACGGCCCTCGACCGCACTAAGCTGAGTGTGACCGACAAGATTGCCTATGATGTCTTCATGCGCGACAAGAAACAGGCGATTAAAGGCATGTCCAAAGAGATTATGGACTTGAGCGTTGTCCGTCCACTCAACCATTTCAGCGGCTTCCATACCTTTTATCCAAATTTTGCATCCGGTAAAGGCGCGGCCCAGTTTAAGACTGTCAAAAATTACGAAGATAATCTGAAGCGCCATGCCGAGTTTATTACTATGACCGACCGTTCCGTGGGCCGGTTCCGGCAAGGCATGGACAGCGGTGTGGTGGAAACCAAGCTAACCATCGGCAATGTCGTCGAGCAGCTCGCCACGCAAATTGCCCTCGGCCTTGAAAAAAGCCCGTTCATGGCGCCGACACAGGCGTTTCCGGAAGATTTCAGCGATGCTGACAAAGCCCGTTTGACGAAAGAATATGAGGCGATGACGACGAAAATCTTCGCCTCCTACCAAGCCATGCATGATTTTCTGAAAAACGAATATCTGCCCGTAGCCCGCGAAGGCGTTGGCCTGTCCTACATGAAGGGCGGCGATGTGATGTATAAGCATCTGATCGAGAATACGACGACTCTGCCTTTAGAAGCCGACTATATCCACAAACTTGGCGTCAGCGAAGTGGCCCGGATCAAAACCGAAATGGAAGAGATCAAGGACGAAGTGGGTTTCAAGGGCACTTTGAGCGAGTTTTTCACTCATTTGCGGACAGATACCAAATTCCAACCGGAATCCCGCGAGGCATTGACCCAAGGCTATTATGCTCTCGGCAAAGAGGTCGACAAAGTCATTGCTACTCAGTTCAAGACCTTGCCAAAATCTCCGCTCGAAATTCGTCCTTATGATGAATCCATCGAAAAGTTTCAGGCTGGCGGTTCCTATCAGAGCGGGACGCCCGATGGCTCACGCGCCGGCGTGTTCTATTTCAACGCCTATGACCTGCCCTCGCGGAACACGTCGGGCATGACGACACTAT
This sequence comes from uncultured Sphingomonadaceae bacterium, assembly GCA_947493215.1. Lineage (GTDB taxonomy): Bacteria > Pseudomonadota > Alphaproteobacteria > Sphingomonadales > Sphingomonadaceae > Parasphingorhabdus. Next base: position 193,008 of record CANLQE010000001.1, read on the forward strand.
ACCTTCACGAAGGCGCACCGGGTCATCATTTCCAGATTTCTCTGGCGCAGGAAAATGAAGATCTGCCCAATTTCATGCGCTTTGGCGGCAACACCGCTTTTGTCGAAGGCTGGGCGCTTTATTCAGAAAAACTCGGCTTCCCTATGGAGTTGTTTGGCGACCCCTATCAGCGTTTCGGCCATCTTGATGACGAAATGCTCCGCGCTATGCGGCTAGTAGTCGACACCGGCCTGCACAGCAAAAAATGGACGCGTGAACAAGCCATCAAATATATGCTGGATAACTCCAGCATGGGTGAGACCGATGCAACGGCAGAAGTCGAACGCTATATCGCGATTCCCTCGCAAGCTCTGGCTTACAAGATCGGTGCTTTGACGATCCAGCGGCTGAAGAAAAAGGCGCAAGCTAGCCTCGGTGATAATTTTGACCCGCGCGAATTTCACGATCAGGTTCTAAACACTGGCGCATTGCCGATGACAGTATTGGAAAAGAAAATTGACGACTGGATTGCAACGCAGATCTAATCGCGCATCTTATCCAGAAAAACCCTGATCTCGTTCAACTGCGGCAGAATATCGCGCCATATCGATGGTGGCATATTCTGTCGCAATATCTCCGCCATTGGCGCAAGAGAGGCGACCGCGTTATTCCGACACCCTGCGCCCGCAGCAGTTACTGCGACACGTCTTATCCGCCGATCATCCTGTTCGTGGACTAACTCGACCAGACCCTTATCCTCTAGCTTGCGTACTGTGGAAGACATGGTCGGCTGAGTAACCTGCATGGCACTAGCCAACTCGCTAATCGTTTCTTGAACTTCCAATCGCAGAAGATGATTAAGCACTGAAAATTGCGCAACGGTCATGCCTTTGGGCAAATGCGATTGAAACAGATTTTCAGCAAGCTGGCTGATGATACCAATCTCTGTCATCACTGCGAATTCTACAGGGTCGCCATCCAGTCCTGCTGGCTTTGGTTCTGCTTGCATTTCTTCGGTCATGAGGTGCCTTTAGGCGGTTACGACGATAGATTCCAGCGGCCATCGAGGGGACGGCTCAGGAACAGCCGCATATCCAAAGCGGAAGAAACCTTGAACCCGTGCTGGCGCAGACACCCCAACATAGTCATGATATTGATCATAAAGCGCCGCCATTTCCGGAAATTCCTGTAATATCTGGCTCACAGGGTGCATCGCGAGCCCCAGAGCGGTCGCAGCCTGATTGATCCTTACCCAGGCGGCTCCGGATTGTAATTGTGTCGTCCGGCTATTGTCCGGAGAAATCAACCAGCCAAAGCTGCTCGTGTTACTGAGCATCTTTTGATACATCGCGATACCAGTTTCATAGGCTTTCGTGCCCTTTGTAGCGAGTTGTTCGCGAGAGATCACGCCACCCAGCCGCAGCGCCTCCATCATCGGGCCGCTCAAATCAATACCGTCCGGGCTCGCGTTGACCTCACTTGCGCCGATGCGCATCAAATCAACACTCTCTTTTTGTGTGCGAGCTGTATCATATTCAACCGACCATGCTTCCCAGTTCAGCTCTCGTAATTTCATGACCTTATCCACATCACTGGTAAGCGCTAGCGACAAGCTCTGCATTGGTTGCCTCGCAAATGCCATGGCCTGAAGCTGGGCAAACGTGTTTTTGTCAACGCTGCGCTGCGTGTAGGGCTCTTTGGTGCTACGCCGGCTCAATATCGAACCAAATAGAGGATCGCTCTGGATGGTTGAGTCTTTAATCATCGTCACCGATGCAATAGGTCGTTTGTCGAGTGTGGGTTCAGGCTCGCCTTCAGGGAAAGGCGTAATATCTGCACGATAGCCGTTTTCCGCAGCCGCTTGGCGGAACAGTTCCAAAAATGTTCCAAAACCAATGGTAATCTGACGGTTGGGCGGATCGGTATGCGGCAGACGTTTTTCCAGATCACAATAGAGAGTAAAACTATCATCGCCCTCTAGCCGTACCTGCCATGGCTGACGATTATGTGGATTGGGCGCCAATATGGCATAAGCCAATGCATCGAGCCGCGGATCTCCGAAACCTGCCGCTGCCTGTTTCCAGGGCTCCTGTGCCTTGGCAATTGAGCGTGTGCCAACATAAGCACCGAAGCCGCCGCCCAACAGCACAAGCGATGCGCTGCCGCTAATCAGAACCCGTCTTCGCGAAACCATATTCGAATCTCCATTATCATCTAATATATAGATATCTATTCTTATAGATAAAAATGTCAATGCCCGCGCCTTGCTAAACTGTGGTTAGTTTTCTCTGGGCAAATTACCCATATTATGAATCCGGCGATTCAACTCGTCTGGCGTTAAGGGCAGAACAACCGTCTTCGCTTTCATCGCAACCGCAAAAATCTGTAAGGGAACGACACTGTTCAAACCCAGCTTGCAACTGGCTTTGCGGCCTTTGAAAAAAGGTCCGAACACGGTTGAAAAGGGAAGAGATGAGAAGTGGCTGTTAACACTTTTTTAACTTTTTCGTTTAATAAAGGTTAACGCAATCAAAGCGAGTGGGGCATACTTAATTTGATCTGGTCTGCGATAGAAAATGACACCTGCTTACTCCCCCGAAGCACATTTGTCCGAGACGGAACTTTATGTTCTGGGATCGCTCAATCAAGCTTGGCCGTCGGCTGCCACCATGACTCCAGATGTGATTGGGTCAGATGATAATGGCGGTAATCCAGCGCTATTTGTCGATGTTGTGCAGGGTTTAAGCGACAATGGCATGATTTTATATGAAGCGTTCCTAACCGGGCAATCCTCTGGACCACGCTTTCTAGACACAATGATTACGGCGCGCGGAAAAGCTGCTCTGCAAACAACGGACATGGATGCCTGAAGCGAGAATAGCGCCGAAATTAGGAAACAAGAGCCATTCAAAAAGCATCTAATTGTTAACGGAAAGGTTAACAATTTTAGGCGTGAACGACAGCAGACGCCAATGCGGTAACGTGTTTTAGTACAGCCAGCTCTTTGTCGCTCAAATCTCTAGTCTCATCGCCGGCACAGGCCACCATGCCAACGGTACGGCCATCGCCATTGCGCATCGGTACCGAGGCATAAAGCCCGAGATGCTGTGTCATCGCACTGCGCGGGCTACACAACTGGGTAATATCTATGTCTGGATGACTGGCCGCCCAGCTTTTATCGCAAGACACAGCCATATGGGCGATAGTGTCAGCTGCACCAACTGCATCCGCATCGTCTCTATCATAAAGAGTGATTGTTGCTACCGGCGTGGCGAGCAGCCGCGCCGCCATATTGGCCAGCAGGTCCAAGTCTTGTTCAACTGAAATATCTCTTTTCATACGCGATTTGGAACCTTTGATCTCAGTCAGGTTTACAGAGATGTTTTTAACATCTGGTTAACCATCCGATGAGTTTCCCTAGCTAGATTCCCTCCACCCTCCAAATGACCCTGTGTAACATGCTGTAAAGCAGCTGAAAGATAAAGCTTTTTTTAAGCGCTTTCCCTTTTGTTAATGCTACGTTTATGTTGCTAGCATGACAAATCCGTTACTGAAACCATCTTTATCGATACTCGATTCGCTGATCGCCTTTGATACGACATCGCGAAATAGCAACTTGCAGCTCATCGCTTGGGTCGAGGAATATCTCTCGCAATATGGGATCAGCGCCACACGCGTCAGCAATGCCGATGGGTCAAAAGCCAATCTCTATGCAACCATTGGCCCGAACATAGCCGGCGGCATTATATTATCGGGGCATAGCGACGTCGTGCCCGTAGATGGGCAGGACTGGTCGAGCGATCCTTTCACAGTTGTTGAGCGCAAGGGCCTGCTACATGGTCGTGGGACCTGCGACATGAAGGGTTTTATCGCACTCGCCTTAGCCGCGGTTCCTATGCTCAAAGATGCTGAACGCCCCGTCCATCTGGCGATTAGCTATGATGAAGAAGTTGGCTGCCTCGGGGCGCCAGCGATGATTGAGGAAATAGCGGCTACCCTGCCCAAGCCGGCGCTGGCGATTATTGGCGAGCCGACGATGATGAAGGTGGTGACCGGCCACAAAGGTATTTGCGTCCATGAGGTGGAAGTGCTCGGCCATGAAGCGCATAGCAGCCTGACCCATCTTGGTATTTCCGCGAATATGGTCGCGATCGAACTCATGCATGATTTGGCCGAACTAGCGCGTAAGCTTTGGGAAAATGCTGACCCGCACTCTCCGTTCACTCCGCCACATGCCACGCTGACCATCGGCAAGATGGAGGGCGGCACCGCAGCCAATATCTTGGCCCGTCGCGCACATTTCCTTTTTGACCTGCGCTGCCCGCCTGATGTTGATCCCGACACAATCTTGAAACCGTTCAAAGAAAAAGCCGCTGCTATTGACGCGCAACTGAAACAGGCCTTCCCTAATACCGGCGTCCGCGTAGAACAGCTCTCAAACGCACCGCCACTGAGCCACTCCGGATCGGAAGACGCCGAAGCCTTTGTCCGCAAGCTGACCGGAGACAACGCGCCTGCAGGGGTGGTATCGTACGCCGCCGAAGCAGGGCAATTTCAACAAGCTGGCTTTCCCACCGTAATTTGCGGACCTGGCTCCATCGAACAAGCCCATCAGCCCAATGAATATATCAGCCTAGAGCAATTCACTCGCGGTGCCGATTTCATGCTGCGATTGATCGAAGAAATGCAACAAGAGTAAGCGAACAGAAACTGGTTTGCGCGACGGCTGATGGCGAGACCCGCGCGGCAATATATCAGCGGATTGATAGTGTCGAGGGCAGCTTGGTCGAAATTTAACCCGCGGTCTAACCGAGCAGGTCAGTTGCGATTCGGTACCGCCAATCTGTGTCAGGGCCGAGCCATCTGACAAAAATGACAGATGCTTGTTACACCTTCACGGCAGCATTGTTTGTTTACGGTACGGAATGCGAGGGTTATCGCATGAAAAGCAAAAACCTAGCTTTTTGGCGGAAATTGGCCTATTATTAGGATTATGCCAGCCGTTAAAGCCGCCCGACCAACAGATATTTTCCCCCGCGAGCAGTGGGTACGCTTAACGCGTATATCGCCCTTTCGGGGTCTTTGGTTGATCCTACATGGCTGGTTGACGACGGCTTTGGTTCTAACGGGCACAGCGTTGTTATGGGATTGGCATTGGCTGGCTGGTCTTGTCGCCTTCCCATTTGCGGTCGCCATTGTCGGCGGGCGACAATTGGGCCTTTCCATATTGATGCACGAAGGCGCGCATGGATTGCTTCATCCCAATCGCAAGGTCAATAATTTCGCCGGCCAATGGCTTACCGGCGCGGCGACAGGAAGCGATCTGCATAGTTACCGCGCCTATCATCTGACCCATCACAAATATACGCAGCAACCCGAAGATCCTGATCTTGCGCTGTCAAAGCCGTTTCCAACAACGCCAGCGAGTATGAAGCGCAAAATCTTTCGCGATTTGACCGGGCAAACATTCCTGAAACAGCGCAGCGGCCAAATGGTCGCGGCATGGCTGGGACTCCAGGCAATGTTGCGCGGCCCGCCTTCGACAGATAGCAATGGCAAGCGCGACACCTCGGCCGGCACACCGCTTAACCGCGGCGGCGCTGCTGGCGTCTCTGCGCCGGTAACCGATTTGAACGGAGCCATACGGACCACCAAGACTGTGGCACGCTTTCTGCTGATCCAGTTAATCGTTCTGGCCGTCAGCCTGGCAACATTGGGCATCATCCCCTTTCTGATATGGATTATCGCGCTGGCAACAACGTTCCAGCTTTTCCTGCGCATTCGCAATATTGCCGAACATGCCTGCACGACGACGGGCAGCGATGATCCCTTCACCCACGCCCGCACCACCTATGCGAACCTGTTGGAACGCACGATGGTCGCACCCTATTGGGTGAACTATCATAGCGAGCATCATCTGTTCATGGGCGTGCCCTGCTATAATCTGCCCAAAGCGCATGCGCTCTTAATAGCCAAAGGCATGGAAGACCGCATGACGATTGCGGGCGGATATCGGGATGTCCTTAAGCAAGTCACCCGCCCCGCAACGACCTAAGCGGCAAATTTTCCAGGTTTATCGGCCGTCAGATGACCGGTTTTGGTCCAGGCCAGACACCCCTCTTTGCTAAAAGGCGTATGTGTCCATCCCGGTGGAGTCCGATCCCAAGTGCCAGTGGGACAAACACCATGTTCGTCCGCCAGACTGCCTTGCAGGATATAGGTTTCACTGCCGCCTTCATGGACATGCTCGGGATAGCTGCTGCCCGGCGCCCATCTGACGATCTTGACTTCTTCGCCTTCAAAGCGGTGGAGCCAGGCAAACTCGACGCCCGGCGCGCCACCATCTTCAAATTCAAGGCTGTTGATATCGACGGAGAAATGCGCCGTATCCGCTGGATCAAATTGATGTAGCTTCACCAAGATTATGCAGCCAACCTGACTATGCGGCTTATGGCTGGTTCCAATCGGATTGCGCACATAGGTACCGGTCGGATAGTCGCCATGCTCATCCGAAAATATACCCTCGACGACCAGAAACTCCTCGCCGCCGCTATGGACGTGGGGATCAAAATAGCTGCCAGGGGCATAGCGCACTAACGAGGTGGCTCGAGCGACCTCTCCGCCGACCCGGTCGAGCATTTTGCGCTCGACACCGGGCAACGGAGAGGGAACCCATTTCATATCCTCGGGTCTGAGGACCACGGGTTTGTCAAAATCAGCGTTTATGCGCATGTCGTATATCTAAGCTTTGCTACCTCTATTTCAATTCACTTGATTGAGAAAACCGAATAATCAGCTAAGCATCGGAATTATGATGGCTTTCCTCATCATCCCTTTGGCCTTCCTGCTCGGCTTTGCGCTGGTCCGCGCCGCGACCTGCACGGTCGCTGCGACCATGCGCTGGATTGATGACGGTAAATTGGATTGGTTGTTCGGATTGCTGATCGTCACCTCTTGGGCGGGACTGGTACTCTTTCTGCTTCTCCAATATTCGGGGCGCGCCCATATCCCGGTTGATATCGAAATAGGCTGGCAACTGTTTTTCGGTGCCGCCATCATGGGCGTTGGCGCCATGATCAATCGCGGGTGCTTTGTGGGCACGGTTGGCTATATTGGTGTCGGCAAGTTCAGTTATCTTTTGACGTTTGTCGGGTTGGCGCTGGCCATGTTGCTGCTCCGCGTGGATGCGCTCAATCCCTTTGATCCGGTCGTGACCAAGGGACGGATCGCGATTGAAGACAGCATCGTCAAGCAAGCGGTGCTATTCGGCTTTGCGGCGCTCTCGTTGCTCAGTCTGTGGCTGATCATTGCCAAGCGCAATATGGCGATGCTGGCGTTGCTGACCATCGGAATAACCGCAGCCATCATCTATGGCACGCGTCCTGAATGGTCTTATGCGGCGGTGCTCAACAGCTTGCTGGCCGGACAAGGCCTCTCTGTTGGTATGACCGTCGAACTGGCCGTCGTCGCCTTATTCGCTGGTGCGATTTTCAGCAGCTGGCTGAAAAATAAATTCCATCCCCAGCTCGGGACATGGAAACTGGCTACTGCCAATCTGGCCGGCGGCTTCCTGATGGGCATCGGCGCAGCAACTGTGCCCGGCGGCAATGACGTGCTGCTGATGTGGACGGTGCCGGGCCTGACGCTTTATGGCGCTGTGGCCTATCTGGTTATGATAGCCACTATTGCGCTGATGCTGAAGGCCATGCCCTATGCGGCAAAAGCGATCGCGCAGATTCCCTGGTTCCAGAAAGCTACGCGCGAATGAAACGATGCGCAGCGCGATCCTTTTTGGTGGTCGCGGGATCAAACACCTCTCCGTTCATCGCAATATAGACGCCGTGCGGTAATGTCTGGGTCGCTGCCAGTGCAAAGCCCACGTTAAATTCAGCATCACTGTTACGCAAAGTTGCCGGCTGCATCGCACCGGTTAATACGATGGTTTTACCTGCGATATCGGCCAGCACCTGCCCGGTCTGCACCATCGTATCGGTGCCATGGGTCACGAGGATTTTGTCGGCATCGCTGGCGGCTACAGCGCCATGAATGGCCTGCCGGTCATCGTCTGTAAGCTCCAGACTGTCCTTGCGCATCAACTGCGTCACGCGGTGCGGAACATAGACATTATTCTCTGCCAATATGTCGGGCAAAGGGGTCGGACCGATATGATATTCCGACAGCGCATCGAAATATATCTTATCGATTGTGCCGCCGGTGGTAAAAATGTCGATCATCAGGCGCACGCGTCTAGTACGGGATTCGCGGGCTTTCCGTCAGGCGCGTCGAAGGGCTGGGGGAAGGTAAATGCATCTGCTGTTGGACCGCGCTGTTCCAGCAAGTCGATCTTTCCGAAACCTTCTTCAACCGATAGAATATGTCCGATCGGAATCCACCAGAGTGCCTGATAAACTTCAATATGTTCGGCCCATTCCTTGCGGCGGCGCATGATCGCAAGATGCTCTGGATTCCGGTAGACGAAGTCTCCCAGTGACTGGACATCTTCCCAGACCGACATGTTCACGGCCAAACGCGGGTCGTCTGGAACGGGATCAATATCAACGGCGTCATTGCCCTCACCGACCAACCGCCAGACAAAGCCTGGCGCTTTGTCCGCCAGTGCGTTTACCGGATCAAGTGCGACCATGAAATCGGCATTTGCCGGATCGTCCTTTTGCCGTTTAAAACGCAGGATATTAATCTGCGCGAGGTGATAACCGCTCATGACAGGGCCTCAGCAATCAGCTTGCGCGTGTTCTCCACACCATAGAGCGCGATGAAACTGCCCATGCGCGGCCCTTGCGAGCTGCCCAGCAATGTCTCGTAGAGCGCTTTGAACCAGTCGCGCAGATTTTCAAATCCGCCCTCTTTGCCAATGGTATAAATAATCGTCTGGATGTCCTCGGCCACCGGATTTTCTGGCAATCCGCCCAGCTCGTTATCCAGCCGCTCGAGCGCTGCCACTTCGACGCCTTCGGGCTTCCGTCGGCTTAGTGTCGGTGCGATGAAATCCTTGTGATAGGCCATCGCATTGCCAATCAGCTCATCCAGATCAGGATATTTCTCGGGCTTGGCATCGGGCGCATATTGGCGCAAATAGCCCCAAATTTGTTCGCGGTCCGCGTCGCCCATCACGCCGACCAGATTGAGCAACAATCCAAAAGTTACGGGAATAGTATCGCCCGGCACATCGCCGCCATGAACATGATGCACGGCATTACCGAGCTGCTTCTCCGGCGCTTGGTCATGCCAGTTGGCGCGGAACTGGAAATATTCATCGACCGCTTTGGGGATCACACCCAGATGCAGCTGCTTGGCTGATTTTGGTTCCCGGTAAATATAGAAGGCAAGGCTGTTTTCCGAGCCATAGCGCAGCCAGTCGTCGAGCGATAGACCATTGCCTTTGGACTTCGAAATTTTCTCGCCTTTTTCGTCGAGGAACATTTCGTAGATCAGGCCTTCGGGCTTGCGCGCACCCAGCACTTTGGCAATCTTGCCCGACTGCACTCCGCTGTCGGTCAGGTCCTTGCCATACATTTCATAGTCAACGCCCAAAGCCACCCAGCGCATAGCCCAGTCGACTTTCCATTGCAGCTTCGCGCCGCCGGAGAGCGCGTTGTGCTCGATCATCTCGCCATCATCTTCAAAACGCACGATGCCCGCATCCGCGTCGACAATCTCAACAGGCACCTGCAAGACATGGCCCGTCTTTGGGCTGATTGGCAGGATCGGCGAATAAGTCGCTTGCCGTTCTTTGCCGAGCGTAGGCAGCATGATGTCGAGTATCTGCTGATTGCGCGCCAGCACCAGTCTTAATGTCTCATCAAAGGCACCGCTTTGATATTGCTCGGTTGAAGAGATAAACTCGTAATCAAAACCGAAGCGATCGAGAAACTCGCGCAGCATCGCATTATTATGCGCTGCAAAACTCTCATACTCGGTGTCGAAGGGGTTCGGTACCTGCGTCAATGGCTTATGGAGATGCTCGGCCAACATATCCTGATTGGGGACATTGGTCGGCACTTTGCGAAAGCCGTCCATATCATCGGAAAAGGCAATCAGCCGTGTCGCATTACCGGTCAGCACCTCATAAGCGCGCCGCACCATGGTGGTGCGCAGCACTTCGTTAAATGTACCGATATGCGGCAGCCCTGATGGACCATAGCCGGTTTCAAACAGCATCGGCTCGCCACCGGGTTTGGGCGCAGGCGCGCCGCGCTCACCGCGATAGCGTTTGAGCAATTTGCGGGCTTCTTCAAACGGCCATGCTTTGGATTGCTGTGCTGCTTCACGATAATCGGTCACGATGTGATAGTCCTATTAAATGGTTTGCGTTGTTTATTTTGCTTGGTTCTGCGCCAATAGTAGCATTACCGTCTATAGCAAGTTAGAACAGCACAAAAGCAGGAGATTTCAAATGGGTGCATTGATCGCGGGTGTGTTGCTCTGGAGCGTCGTACATCTCGTCAAATCGGTCGCTCCAGGCCTTAGAACCAATATTCGCACAAAGATTGGAGAAGGCCCTCATCAGGGGCTGGTGGCGTTGCTGATCATCATAGCTCTGGCCCTAATGATCTATGGCTGGCGCACCGCCCAATATGAATTTGTCTATGACCCTCCAACATGGGGACGGCATCTCAATATGCTGACGATGATTTTTGCGATTTTGCTGTTCGGAGCCGCGCAGGGGAAATCCCGGGTCAAGCAAGCCATCCGGCATCCGATGCTAACGGGCGTCCTTGTCTGGTCAGCAGGGCATTTGCTCGCCAATGGTGACAGCCGGTCGGTCATCCTGTTTGGCGGACTGGGCCTTTGGGCGCTGATTTCGATTTTCACGGTTTCCCGCAACGAAGGCGCTTGGGTAAAGCCAACCGAAACCGCGACCATGGGCCGGGAGATATTAAGCGTCGTGATCGCACTGGTACTTTATATCGTCTTGTTCGGCATGCATCGCTTCTATGCCGGTGTGGCGCTGGCAGGCCCCAACGCACCCGGATGACGGTATAGCTTGACTGACCACACTCTCCCCTATCCCGCCCTACATGCCAGCCATAGCGGCATCTGGATCTGCGGCAGCGATGGTGTGTCCCGCGCCATTGGCAAGGGCGAGGCCATTGGCTGTGTTGCCGAGACCCCGCATATCCTGCTTAACGCGCCGCTTATGGGACAACGATTGGGTTATCCCGACTTGTCTGGTCTCGATCTGTTGGAGCTATTTGCGTTCATTCATCCGGCACAGTTTGTTGTGCCAACACCTGCTGGTCTGGCCAAGACATTGGGATTGGAACCGGCTCAGCAGGAAGCGGATATTGCAAAGCTTTACCGATTGGCTGCGGACCACTTATTATCCGGACTAGGAGCAAAGCATTGGCCAGAGCGCGAAGGCGCGTGGAGTAGCGCGCAGGCACTCTATCGCTTGCGCTGGCCTTGGGCTGGGGAAGTGTCCCAGCGCCTCAAAAAACCGGACGAAGCCGAACGCTGGCTGTTTTCCAAGCTCGAGGAATGGGAGGAAGAAACGCCGCGCGCCGCTCCGCGATCCATAACGATGGACGAAAGCGCGACCTTAACGAGGCTAGGCGACCTAACAGGTGAAGGATCTGAGGAGCGTGCGGGCCAAAAAAGCTATGCGTCCGCCGTCGCCAAGATATTCAACCCACGCCGCGTCAAAGGCGCGCCCAATATGCTACTAGCCGAAGCCGGTACCGGCATTGGCAAGACATTGGGTTATCTCGCACCGGCTTCGCTTTGGTCGGCGGAGGCAGGTGGGGCCGTCTGGATTTCTACCTTTACAAAAGCGCTGCAACGCCAGCTCGATCGCGAAACCCGGCGCATCTATCCGGACGAAGCAACGTTTCGCAAAAAGGTCGTGGTGCGCAAAGGCCGTGAAAATTATCTTTGCCTCCTCAATCTGGAAGATGCGCTTCAAGGCGGTTTTGCCGGACGGGCCGCGATCCTTGCCCATCTGGTGGCGCGATGGGCGGCCTATTCAAAAGATGGCGACATGGTCGGCGGCGACCTGCCTGGCTGGCTCACCACTTTATTCCGTCGCAATGGCGCCACCGCTTTGACTGATAGGCGCGGCGAGTGCGTCTATGCGGGCTGCCCCCATTACCGAAAGTGCTTCATCGAAAAATCCAGCCGCGCCAGTCAACAGGCTGACATCGTGATCGCCAATCACGCGCTGGTCATGGTCAATGCCGCGCGCGGACGCGAACAACAGAACGCGCCAACACGTTTGATTTTCGACGAAGGCCATCATCTGTTCGATGCCGCCGATTCCATGTTTGCCGCACGCCTGTCGGGGCAAGAAGCCATTGAGATACGCCGCTGGGTGATCGGACCGGAAAGCAAAAATCGCGGGCGGCGGCGCGGTCTCGCGGCCCGGCTCGCCGACCTTGCCTCTTATGATGACGAAGGCGGCCGCGCGATCGAAAGCGCGCGCCATGCGGCCGAAACCATGCCCAGCGATGGCTGGCTGCAGCGATTGTCCGAAAGCGAACCCTTTGGTCCGGTTGAAGCCTTGCTCGGGGAAGTTCGCCATATGGTCTTCGCGCGTGACGAGAGCCAAAGCGCGGATGCCGGCTATGGCCTCGAAACCGAACTCACCGATGTCGAAGGCCCTATGATTGACGCCGTCGCCAATGCCGCGGAAGCGATTGATGCCTTGCTCAAACCCTTGGTCCGGCTCGGTCAGCGGATTGAACATCTGATCGAGGAAGGCCCCGACTGGATGGACGCGCCAGCACGGGCGCGGATGGAAGGCGCGTTGTCGAGCCTGGGCTGGCGTTGCGATACATTATCAGGCTGGCTGGCGTTGCTATCGCGCATCGGTGGACCGGCAGACCCCGATTTTGTCGACTGGCTGATGATCGACCGATTTGAAGGCCGCGAATATGATATCGGTATCTGCCGCCACTGGCTTGACCCGACTATTCCGGTGACCGAAGTCGTCATGAAACCCGCCCATGGCCTGATGATCACATCGGCGACGCTCAAAGGTGGCGGCGACTGGGAGACAGCCCGGGCGCGCAGTGGTGCTATGCATCTGGATCAGACGGTACAGGAATTTGAGGTGCCCAGCCCGTTCAACTATGCCGAGCAGGCCAAGGTCATCATCGTCACCGATGTAAAGCGCGGGGACATGGCCGGATTGGCAGGAGCCTATGCACAACTGATTGAAGCATCGGGCGGCGGCACGCTCGGCCTGTTTACCGCCATCCGGCGGCTGCGCACTGTCTATGCGCGGATTGCCGACCGCATGGCGCAAAGCGGCTTGCCGATTTACGCCCAGCATGTTGATCCGATCGATACCGGCACTTTGGTGGATATTTTCCGCGATGATCCGAAAGCCAGCTTGCTCGGCACCGATGCATTGCGCGATGGCGTCGATGTGCCGGGCCGCAGCCTGCGCCTTGTCGTGATGGAGTCGGTCCCATGGCCGCGCCCTGATATCCTGCACAAGGCCCGGAAACTGGCTGGCGGCGGAACCGCCTATGACGATCGCATCATCCGCGCCCGGCTTGCACAAGCTTTTGGCAGGATCATTCGCCGCGCCGACGATCACGGTCATTTCGTTATCCTCTCATCCGCTTTTCCATCCCGGCTGCTGACCGCTTTTCCTGAAGGCACGCCGGTCGAACGGATGCCGCTGGATCAGGCGCTCGCAGAAATAAAAGCGGCTAGAACGAAAACTGTGCAATCCAGTCTTTCCCCTGACATATCTTTAGGGCATGACGCCGTCCAAAGAGATAAATCGGGCGGATTATGAAAAGACTAACACTTTTGCGGCACGCAAAATCCAGCTGGGATGATGCGGTGACGCGTGACTTTGATCGACCGCTGAACGAAAAAGGCAAACGAGCCGCAGCGGTCATGGGCAAGTTTGCAAAGCGCAACAATCTTGCCTTTGATCAGGTTCTTGCCTCCCCAGCCGTCCGAGTTATCGAAACATTAGAGCAAGTGGAATCCGCCAGCGGCTTGTCTTTCGAACCGCAATGGGATCGCAAAATCTATCTGGCCTCGTCGGTCACATTAATGGACGTGCTGCGCGGCGCCAACGCGGACGCCGATCACGTCCTGATGGTCGGGCATAATCCCGGCCTTGAAGACTTGATCTTTGATCTCGTCCCCGACGACGGTTCATCTGAGACACGCAGCGCGGTGGAGGAGAAATATCCCACAGCTGCTCTGGCCGAACTCAGCCTCGATATTGCCCAATGGGAAGACATTGCGGATAACTGTGCGACACTCGGCAGGTTCACCCGTCCGCGAGATCTGGATCCCGAACTGGGGCCGGATTACAATTAACCGCTCTTTGTAAAGAGACTGGTGCGGTCGAGAAGACTCGAACTTCCACGGGGTATTAACCCCACAGCGACCTCAACGCTGCGCGTCTACCAATTCCGCCACGACCGCACTTGTCATCTGAACTGGGCCATAAGCCCTTGGTAGGCGCGTGCCTCTAGCAAAGGGTGGATAGGGCCGCAACAGATATTGTTGCGGCACTCGTTGCGGATGCTCGGCATTAACAGCTCATCAACAAATGTCCCCATCTCATACAGTTTCGCTCGCTCCGTCCGTTTTATGGCGCGAGAGGACGAAAAAACGGGTTGTTAACCTTCTATTTACCTTGTCACCACACGGTTTTGCAGGCTTTCTGCTGCCAATGAGCAATGTCCGCCTGTCTTTGGCCCTAATGGCCTCTTTACTGATCACCAGCGTCCCTGTCGCTGCTCAGCAATCGGGCGCACGGGTCCAAGTGACAGTTTCTGCACATATTATCAGCGGCGAAAGCTTAAGCGTTGGGGCGGCAGCAAAGCGCGATTCCGGAACCCTGCCGTCACGCAGACATAAAAGCCCATTGGTCCGCACCCACGGAGAAATCTCTGTAGCCGGTCAACCAGATATTATGCTCACCGAATTTCATTAGCACTAGGCCAGCGGATCAACGCTATTCGCGCGCGCTATCTGCCCAGCCCACTTCCAACTGGCTGGCCGCGCGGGGCACATCTAGCTTCGCTTCGTTAAAATTGATTTTTGCGCCGGGAGCCATTGCTTTGGTGGGCGCTTTCATCTTCCAGCTATAGACAATCCGACCGCTGGCATCGCGCAGGATGACCAGCATGGCCGGCACAGATTGTTCGCTATCGGTTGGATTGATGATTGTTCCGCTGGCGGCAAAATATTCCGTACCATCCGGCAAAGTCCGACGATCCTGCTTCTGGCTAAGCTCGATCAGCAAGGGCGTGTCATCGACCGAAGCCATTTGATAGTTTTCAAACCAATTGGACGGCCCGAAAACATAAAGCGCGGTGCCGGTCAGGACAACCAAACTGGCAAACACAACGGCGGCGATGGTCCATAATTTGGCAGGGTTGCGCCGCGGTTTGAACGGCGGTTCATGCGCAAAACTGCTACTTTCCGACACAAAGGGCGGCGTCACCGAAGCAGTTGGCGGCGCTGTTGACGCTGCGGACGATACTCTAGCGGTTTCGGGATCGGGCCGGGAATATGGCGTTTTGGCAAGTGGCGCCGATCCTGGAGCTGGCTGCTCAACCGGCTCAGCGGTTGCAACCGGTTCTGGCGGGGCTGGCTCCTGAAACCAATTATGGCGGCATGATGCGCAGCGCACCGACCGGCCAGTAGGGCCAATCGCACTGTCGGGCACGAGATAACGCGTCTTGCAAGCCGGGCAATTCAATATCATGACATCTCTCTAAACACGCCAATCCAGAAAACTGCAAGTCTGTGGTTCATGCTTTTGAGACAAGTGCCTTTTTTTCCACGTTTTCATGCCGGTCTTATAGGTAGATCGGCACGCAGCAGTTGATTTCAGACGACGTAACGTCCTATTGAAGCAAGCAATTCTATAGCGCCCCAACCCGATCAAGTGATTTGAAAAATTCCGATGAATGAAATTGTTCAATTTGAAAATGTTGGTCTGCGCTATGGGGCCGGTATCGAGACGTTGTCCGACCTTAGTTTCACGCTCTATCCGGGCAGCTTTTATTTCCTTACCGGCGCATCAGGCGCAGGTAAAACATCGCTCCTTAAATTACTTTATCTGGCACAGCGTCCCAGCCGTGGTCTGATCCGGCTATTTGGTGAAGATGCGGTGACCATGTCGCGCGAGCGACTACCGGGTTTCCGGCGGCGCATCGGTGTCGTGTTTCAGGATTTCCGACTAGTCCCGCATCTTTCTGCCTTTGACAATATAGCCCTGCCGTTGCGTGTTGCTGGGGTGAAGGAAAAAGATCTGACAACACCGGTCGCTGAAATGCTTGACTGGGTCGGTCTTGGTGATCGCGCAGAGGCTCGGCCAGCAACGCTATCAGGCGGCGAACAACAGCGCGTCGCTATTGCCCGTGCAGTGATTGGACGGCCAGAGATTTTGGTAGCCGATGAGCCAACCGGCAATGTCGATCCCGAAATGGCCGTGCGCCTACTACAATTGTTTGAAGCGCTCAACACCTTGGGTACGACCATTGTGGTGGCGACCCATGATATTCACTTGCTCAGCAAAGTACCCGGCGCACAAATGATGAAACTTGAGAAGGGCGGACTTTCCGACCCAACGGGTTCGCTGCGTAACCCCCCGTTACCTCGTGACAGAGCTTAGGTAGCGGCGCGATGCTCAGCATGTTCGTCATTCCGGGCCATGACCGCCGGCTAATACCCGAAGGACGCCTGTCCGGGCCGATGCCCTGGGTCATTGCTATCATGATCTTCTTAACCGTGCTCGCCGCGGCAACGGGCCTCGCTTTTGCCGAAGCAGGCCAGAATGTTTCCGATCAACTCGCGAGCCGTGCGACCGTTCAAATTATCGAAGCCAATCCCGATCGCAAAGCCCAACAGACCAATGACGCCGCGGCCCGCCTGCGTGGCATGGCTCTGATCGATGAAGTCCGGGTATTACCAGCGCAAGAAATAGAAGAATTGATCGCGCCATGGCTGGGCCAAACATCTGGGACGCAAGGCGGGCAGGATGCTGGCGGCTTTCTGGAAGATATTCCATTGCCGGCCTTGATTGATCTCAAATTAGCGCGCCCGGCCGGAGACGAAGAACTGGAAGCGGTACGAAGCGCGATCAAGCCCTTGGCGCCCGGCGCGCGTGTCGAACCGAGTAGCAGCCTGATCTCGCCCGTCATATCACTTGTCCGGTCACTCCAATGGATTGCATTTGGCCTGGTAGCCTTACTGGCCATGGCAACAGCAGCTGCGGTGATTATCTCGGCGCGGGCAGCGCTCAATACCCATAAAGAAACCATCGGCGTCATTCACCTGCTTGGCGGAACAGACCGCCAGATCAGTCGCCTGTTTCAACGGCGGATTGCGCTTGATGCCCTTCTGGGCGGGATATTGGGCCTGATTTGCGGGACAGCGATCATCCTGCTGCTTGGCATGCAACTTTCTGCTCTAGGGTCCGGACTGGTGCAATCACTGGGACTTTCCTGGTATAGCTGGTTGCTTATCGGTACCGTTCCGATATTGGGAATGGTTCTTGCCATGGTGACCGCACGAATGACGGTCATGGGCGCGCTTAAGAAAATATTGTAGTCACATTATATGATCCTGCGTTTCTTCTGTTTTTTGCTGCTTTTCTGGATGATCGGTTTCGCCTGGTTTGCGATAGATTTACCGCGCGCCGCAGCAGATGATGTCCGCACGGACTCTATCGTCGTCCTCACGGGAGGTCCGAAACGGATCGACCATGGCCTAACATTGTTAGAGGCGGAAAAAGCCAAATATCTGCTGATATCGGGCGTCGATAGGGATGTGAAACCGCATGAGTTGGCGGTCGAATATGATCGACCCGACACATTGTTTGAATGCTGCATAGAATTGGGGTTTCAGGCGGTCGATACCCGGTCCAATGCGCTGGAAACCGCTCGCTGGGCCGCGCGCCGGGAAGACACGTCGATACGGTTGGTAACTTCTGACTGGCATATGCGGCGAGCACGGCTGGAACTGGAACGCGCGGTACCCACAGATATCGCAATTATCCCAGATGCGGTTGCGACCGCGCCGTCGCTCGGCACTTTATTCAAAGAATATAATAAATATTTGATGCGCCGCCTTGCGGCATTAGCGGGGGTTTAGGCATGTTGGCAAAAATCCGATCGATATTGTTCCTGCCGCTATTTTATGGCGGATCAACACCGATCATCATCATGTCGTTTATCGTTGCGGTTTTTTCAGAATCCGGCACACATTATATGGCGCAAGTCTGGAGCCGTTATCACTATTTCTGCGCGCGCTATATTCTTGGCATCCGGGTCGAGATAAAGGGCAAAATTCGCAACGAACCGCTGCTTTACGTTTTTAAGCATGAAAGCATGTTCGAAACGATCGACCTGCTGCGTATTTTCGATAAACCAGTCGTAATTGCCAAAAAAGAGCTGTTGGTCATTCCGCTCTGGGGCTGGATCGCCAAACGACACGGGCTACTGGGTATCGATCGCAATGGTGGCGGTGCGGCGATGCGACAGATTATCAAACAAGCCAAAAAGGCGGTTGCCGATGGCCGGCCAATCGTTATTTTCGCCGAAGGTAGCCGCGCCCATCATGGCCAGCGCCCGGAACTGCAAACCGGATTTGCGGGCGTCTACAAGCTCATGGGATTGCCTCTTGTGCCAGTGGCGCTCGATAGCGGCATCGTGTCCCCGCGCGATACATTTGTGCAAAATAGCGGCGTGATCACCTATGCGGTGCAGGACGAAATTGAACCGGGACTGGACCGCGACGATATTCGCAACCGGGTCCACACTGCAATTAATATGTTGAACGACTAACCGTTACAGTACGCGCAGTCAGCCTCGACTGAGAAATTTCTTCATATTCCGCGCTGCCTGCCGGATGCGTTGCTCATTTTCGACCAACGCCAGACGGACATAACCTTCGCCTTCATCACCAAAGCCGGTACCAGGCGCAACAGCCACGCCCGCCTCGGCGATCAGGCGCTTGGCAAATTCCATCGAACCAAGTTCGCGGAACTGTTCTGGTACGGGTGCCCAAGCGAACATGCTGGCTTCCGGTGGAGGGATATCCCAGCCGGCACGGCCAAAGCTTTCGACCATCACGTCGCGCCGCTTTTTATAAAGTGCACGGTTTTCATCTATAATATCCTGCGGACCATTAAGTGCGGCCGTTGCGGCGACTTGTATCGGCGTAAAAGCGCCATAGTCTAAATAGCTTTTCACCCGCGTCAGCGCGCCGATCAACTTCTGGTTACCAACCGCAAAGCCCATGCGCCAGCCTGGCATGGAATAGGTTTTCGACATGCTGGTAAATTCGACGACACAATCCTTTGCGCCCTCAATCTGCAACATCGATGGTGTAGGGACATCGCCATAATAGATCTCGGCATAGGCAAGATCGCTGATCACCCACAGCTTATGTTCACGCGCAAAATCGACGACCTTCTGATAGAAATCGAGATCCGCGACATAGGCAGTCGGGTTGGAGGGGTAGCCCATCACCAACACCGATGGTTTCGGAACGCTGTAGCTCATCGCATATTCAAGCCGCGTGAAGAAATCAGGGCCGGGTGCTGCAGGAATGGACCGAATCGCCGCGCCAGCAATGATGAAACCGAAAGTATGGATCGGATAGGATGGATTGGGTGCGAGCACCACATCACCGGGCGCGGTAATAGCTTGCGCCAGATTGGCGAGGCCTTCTTTCGAGCCAAGCGTCACAATGACTTCGCTCTCGGGATCAAGGTCGACGTCAAAGCGGCGTTTATAATAGTTGGACTGGGCGAGCCGCAGCCCCTTAATGCCCTTGGATGCGCTATAGCGATGCGCCGTGGGATCATTCGCCGTTTCACAAAGCTTGTCGATCACATGCTTAGCCGGAGCGCCATCGGGATTACCCATGCCCAGATCAATAATATCCTCACCGCGGGCGCGCGCTTCCGCCTTCATCGCGTTCACTTCAGCGAACACGTAAGGTGGCAGGCGTTTGATGCGGTAGAATTCATCTGACATGGCTTAATCGATTCCGGTGTTTCGTTTTACACAGGCGCTGCTTTGCGCAACTTTGATAGGAATGTCGAGGGGTTCAAGACAATTTATAAGCTGTGATGCCTCTCTGAGTCAGGTCAGATCTCGAGATTACGCTTCCCGCGCATTACCGTCCGACTCTCACTACCCTTCAACGCTGTCGATTTCGCTCGGATCGTGTCGAGGAAATGCCAAGTCGAGGTCGCCTTTTCCGATGTCAGCGAAACGGTCATATACCCGCGATTGGATGTATCGCACCATTGCAACTGGTCATTGGTCTCCCGCACCGCGCGCGCCGCTGTCGCGGGGTCTGCTCCAGACAGGTAAGATTCTAGGCCAGGCGATGTCACACTATGACCGCCAAATTCAACGCCTGCTGCGCCGCTTTCGGTTTCCAGATTAAACGCCCAACCATTATGGCTATCACCCGATAGCACGATCAGGTCAGCGTCCGCTTCCTGCGCGCCCAGCAAAGCTCGCTCGCGCGCTTTGGGATAACCATCCCAGCTGTCGAGGTTAATCGGCAGGCCAACCTTGGCCGCCAATGCTCCAACCGCAACCCGCGCTTTGGCAAAGGCAGGCGCATCATCGGCGAGCCAGTTGACGGCCTCTTGCGGTAGTTTCAATTCGCCCATGACACATTGCTGGCCCCAGACCTGCCATTTGGTTCCTGACGCGCGGGATTTGCGCATCGCATCATTTAGCCAAGTCTCTTGGACAGCGCCGAGCATCTGCCGTTCGGGGTCCTGCCAGACGGTATCGCGAAATGTTTCAAGCGCGGTCTGGATATTTTCCTGACCCTGCAAGGCAGCGGCTAAATCGGCCGGCTCGCTGCGTCCGCCAATTCGGCTTTCGGTCATGAACAAGGTGGCGAGATCACCAATCTGATATTCACTCCATAAAGGCGCGCCGTCTTCACGGTCGCGCACCGGCATCCATTCCCGATAGACTTGTTCGGCCACACGCTTGCGGACTTCCCAATCACCCTCTGTCTTAGGCTGGTGATTTTGCGCGCCGCTCATATGGGCGTCATTGGTAAATTCATGATCGTCCCACATGGCGATCATAGGATAGAGCTGATGAATCCGCTGTAAGTCGGGATCACTGCGATAGGCCGCGTAGCGCAGGCGATAGTCCGCGAGCTGCACAATCTCATGCCCCGGATCAAGGACCCGACCTTCCAATGCCTCTTTGATCGAAGGATAGGTGCCGACCGGATATTCGTAAAGATAATCACCTGTATGCATGACCAAGTCGAGATCATTCCGCTCCGCCGCATGGGCATAGGCGTTGAAATAACCAAAGGGCATGTTGGAGCAGCCGAAGACACCAAGATTAAATTTTTCGGTTGGTCCTTGCGGTAGCGTCCGGGTACGGCCCGCGGCAGACTTTGATCCGTCCGGCGCTATGAAGCGAAAGAAATACCATTGATTCTCTGCCAGATCGGGCACGATAAATTTGGCGATATGATCGCGGCTGGCAGAGGCGGTGACCTCGCCCACCATCTTGGCATCAGAGAAGTCCACATTTTGCGCTACTTCAACGGTCAACTTCATATCGCCGTTGCCAACATAACGCGTCCATAAAAGCACGGAATTCTGAGAAGGCTCGCCGCTGGCCACACCATGTGTGAAACCGCTTGCGCGCGCCAATGTGGCAGATGCTGAGGCGGACATTGCGCCCAGGCCAAAGGTTCCAAGCTGGATGAGCTGGCGGCGATCAATTTTTGTGTTCATATGTTTATCCCAAAATCCCAACTGCAAACAAAATGGCGAAAAACAATGTCATGCTGATGACAGTGAAGACAAGCAAGGCCGAAAGTCTGAGCAGGGCCTCGATCCTGGAAAGCTTGTAGGCATGCCGCAGCTGTCGGTACATATGAAATGGCGGATAGAACATAAGCAAACTAGCCCATATCGCTTGTGAAACGCCGAGCGCTGCCAGCACTGCGCAAGTAATGAACAGCAACGACATGAAGCTGATCGAATAGGTCGTAAAAACGGCGTGATCATAAAAATGATAACCGCGACGACCGATAAGGGTCAGCCATACGAAGGGCAGAGAAATCGGGATAAGCAACCATGCAAATTTATAACCATTGGCTTTGAGCTTGTAGAGCAGCAGGTCCGGGTTCTCGTTTACAGTTTTGATTCCGTCCCTGATCGTCTCATCCAATTCCTTCGAACCGGTCGTTACGCTGCTGTCATCGTTCAGAATATTGCCCTCTTGAATATCATCAAGGCCAGTTTGCAATTGATCGAGCTCTTCATCGGAAAAATTGCCTATTTTGATGGCACCATCGCCCAACTTGACCTCCGGATAGGGCGCGTCCTTCCCAGTCATCGTCGCCAGGAGATTGCGCCCTTTCTTCAAATCAAGTAGCTCCTGACGCAAATTTTCTTGGTCCGCTTCACCGGCCGACTCCAGCTCGGCTTCCTTTTCTGTAATCTGCCGCTTGATATCGGCAGTTTGCACCATGATGCCCCTGTTGACGTTTTCGTCAGTCTCCAATCCGTTACCGCCCGAGAAAGGATCTCCAAGGAAGGAAAAGACCGCGAACATCATGAAAACGGAAAACAAAAACAACGCCATGGGAGAGATAAACCGCGCGCGTTGGCCGTGAATATAACGCCGGGTCAAGTCTCCCGGTTTCCAGGCCAAGAGCGGCAGCGTTCGCCAGAATTTGCCTTCAAAATGCAGGACACCGTGCAGGATATCATGCCAAAATGCGCCGATCGAGCGATGAATATGCAGCGGCTGTCCGCAATTGTTACAATAGCTGCCAGTAACAGGTGCTTCGCAATTCAAACACTTGCCAGAATCTCCTGCAGCCGCGTCACCGCTTTCGCTCTCGACTGCTTTCGCAATCAAGGCGCCTTCAATTATCGTTCCCGCTGCTTCAAACTCTCCCGACATAAACCGAGTTTTCGCCAATTTGACCGATAAGGCAAGCGGCTTTTCAACAACAGCAGATTGCCGAGATCATGTTTCCATTGGTCGCACGACTTCAGCGCTACTCGTTATCGCTATCGCGCCAAAATTCCAGCCATCACCAGATCGACTGTCTGCTCACGATAGGCATCGCGCATTTTTTCGTCGAAATCATCGCGACCATAGCAATATTTCCAGACCAGCTTGCCGGTGAAGAAACGGTCGGCAGCGCCCGTGACGGCGGAATAGAACAGGTCAGGGTCCAAATCGCGGAACACGCCGGTCTTAATGCCATCGCCGACAAAAATATTATAGGCTTCTGACAGCGGTTTGAGATATTTATTCGCAATGTCGCGCGCGCCTTCGGGGGGCAGGTCGCGGATCAAGCGCATGGTCAGGCGGTGAATATAGGGATATTTATAATAGGTATCGATAACCGCGCCGATATGGTGGCGCAGCTTGTCCTCGGGCGGCATATCCTTGGCAATCAGCAGCCCAACATCTTCGACAATCTTGGTCATGTCGCGTTCGAGAATCGCTTCGAGCAGGCCGTCTTTATTACCGAAATAATATTTGACCAGCGCGCTGTTCAGGCCAGAGCGGACGGATAGCTCGCTAAAGGATATATCAATCGTGTCGCCTTCACGCATGATCAGACTGGCCGTTTCGATCAGTTTGCCGCGCGCGCTGGCGCTATCCATATCCCCGTTTTTGTCAGCCTGTTTGTCAGCGCTCATCATATTTCCCCTCACTCGGCAAGCCTCTTCACAAGCAGGCTCTTACTCAAGTGATCACTTATAAGCAGGTTCGTCCCGCCAAGGGAAGGTGTCTGGCATATCCGCCGACACTTTGTCCGGATAGACCGGATCGCGTTTTTCGAGGAAACTGGCGATTCCTTCTGCTGCATCGCCCGATTTTGCGCGATTATAGATGATCCGGCTGTCAATCTTATGCGCTTCCATCGGATGGTCGGCGCACGGTATCTGCCACAGCATCTGCCGGGTGAGCGCAATCGAAACTGGAGCGGTATTGTCAACAATCTCCCGCGCCAGAGCATAGGCAGCAGGCAGCAGCTCGTCGGGCTTGTGGATCGAGCGGATCAGGCCGCCATCGAGCGCTTCCTGCGCATTGAACACACGCCCGGTCATGCACCATTCCAGTGCCTGCGGACGACCAACAATATGCGGCAAGAACCAGCTCGCCGCGCCATCAGGAGCAATACCGCGCCGGGCAAAGACAAATCCAAAGCGGGCTGTCTCGCTCGCAAGGCGAATGTCCATCGGCAGTTGCAATGTCGCGCCAACGCCGACGGCTGCGCCATTAACCGCAGCAATAACCGGTTTCAGGCATTGATAGATACGCAGCGTCAGCTTACCGCCGCCATCACGCACCCGCGGGTCGGAATAATCGTCTACCGGGTCGCTGCTGGCAAACGGCTTCGCGCCGCCTTCTGGTGTCAGGTCAGCACCGGCACAAAATGCCCGGTCCCCTGCCCCCGTTACCACCACCGCGCGAACATCGTCGTCGGCATCAATCTGATCAAATGCGTCACACATTTCCTTCAACATGGTGTTGGTGAAGGCGTTCATTTTTTCGGGGCGGTTGATCGTGATGGTCGCGACATTGTCGGCAACATCATATTTGATCTGTGTGTAGGTCATGGGGAGGTCCTCTCCTTTAAAACTCCTCTCCCCCTGAGGGAGAGGAAACGAGAGCTTGGCAGCTTGGCTGCCTAGCGAAGTTGGAGAGGGGGATTGGCTTGGTACATCCTCTCGCCCCCTCTCCAAGATTTTCTAGCCAGTAAACTGACAAGCAAATCTGTCCTCTCCCTCCAGGGGAGAGGAGCTTGTTCTTACTACCTTGGCGCCATACGGATAGCACCATCAAGACGCACATCTTCACCGTTAAAGTAGCCGGTTTCGATCATGCATAGCGCCAATTTGGCATATTCATCAGGCTGACCCAGACGTTTCGGGAACGGCACAGACGCCGACAGAGCGTCACGGACCTTGTCCGGTGCGCCAGCGAGCAATGGCGTATCGAAAATACCGGGCAGGATTGTGTTCACACGAATGCCGTCGCCCATCAAATCGCGTGCAATCGGCAGCGTCATGCCAACCACGCCGCCTTTGGAAGCGGAATAGGCGGCCTGTCCCATTTGGCCATCTTCAGCAGCAACTGAAGCGGTGTTGACCATCGCCCCGCGCTCACCATTATCGTCGAGCGGGTCGAGGGTCAGCATTCCGGCGGCCGACTTTGCGATGCAGCGGAATGTACCGACCAGATTCACCTGAATGACAAAGTTAAACGCATCCATTGGGAAATGGCTGATCGAGCCATCTTCGCGGCTGCGTTTCGCGGTTTTGATCGCGTTACCGATACCGGCACAATTGACCAAAATGCGTTCCTGACCATTGGCCGCACGGGCCTTTGCAAAACCAGCGTCGACACTGTCATCATCGGTCACATTGACCTTGCAAAAAACGCCGCCCAGCTCAGCGGCCAGCGCTTCGCCTTTTTCTTCGTTGAGATCGAACAAGGCGACTTTAACGCCTTTTTCCGCGAGGCGGCGGGCCGTGGCAGCACCGAGTCCGGATGCACCGCCCGTAACGACCGCCGACATTGTGTTGTTGAGTTCCATGAGTTTTCTTTCTGTTCTTAACTTAATTCAAGCGTTCGATGATGGTCACATTAGCCTGACCGCCGCCTTCACACATGGTCTGCAAACCATATTTCGAACCGCGCGTTTCCATTGCATTGAGCAAGGTCGCCATCAATTTCGTGCCGGAAGCACCGAGCGGATGACCCAGAGCAATGGCACCGCCATTGACGTTAATCTTGCTACGGTCCGCGCCGGTATGTTTCAGCCATGCAAGCGGCACAGGGGCAAAAGCTTCGTTGACCTCATATAGGTCGATATCATCAATCTTCATGCCAGCGCGCTGCAAAGCCCGATCTGTAGCGAACAAGGGTTCTTCCAGCATGATCACCGGATCACCAGCCGTCACAGTCAAGTTGACGATCCGTGCGCGTGGGGTGAGGCCATGGTCTTTCAGGGCCTGTTCGGAGCATACCAAAACGGCACTGGAACCATCGCAAATCTGGCTGGCATTCGCAGCGGTAATCGCGCCGCCTTCTTGCAGTAGTTTCACGCCGCCAATGCTTTCCATACTGGCATCGAAACGAATGCCTTCATCAACTTTGTGCATGTCGTCGCCTTCCGGCGTTTCGATCTGCACACCGACAATCTCATTTTCAAACGCACCGGATTCGGTGGCTGCAATAGCTTTTTTGTGACTTTCCAAGGCGAACGCATCGAGATCATCGCGATTAAAGCCATGTTTTTTCACCAGCATTTCCGCGCCCATGAACTGGCTGAAATTGATACCGGGATAAGCTTCGTCGAGACGCGGGCTTTTATTGGTGCCCAGATCGGCATCCTTAAACAGCTTAAAAGTCGATCCCATGGGAACGCGGGTCATGCTTTCCACGCCGTGCGCCAAAACCATATCCTGCGTGCCAGACATGACGCCTTGGGCCGCGAACTGGATGGATTGCTGCGAAGACCCACATTGACGATCAATCGAAACCGAAGGAATGCTGTCCGGAAGTTTGGAAGCCAAAACGCTGTTGCGCCCCACATCACCCGATTGTTCGCCGCCCTGCATCACGCAGCCGGTAATGACATCTTCGATAGCCTTGGGGTCAAAATCATTGCGATCCGCAATGGCATCCAGCGTCGCTGCGCCCAAATCTACCGCATGGGTTCCAGCCAACCGGCCACCCCGGCGACCGCCTGCGGTCCGAACTACGTCTACAATATAGGCTTCTGCCATCTTCCTGCTCCTTTGATGTTATCTGAGAATCCAAAATTTAATTGAACGGTTAAACTTGCACTGTCCTAGCGTCAAATGAAAAAGGCCGATCATCACCATTGTGATAACCGGCCTTTTTCGAGTCTTAACCTGCGATTTTAAGCAGGTACGTTATCTTTCTTGACCGTGATCACCTGCGGATAGGTAAATTCGAGCAGGCCTTCTTTGCCATATTCCGCGCCAAAGCCGGACTGCTTGTGTCCACCAAAGGGAGCAAATGGCGACAGGTGGAGGAATTCATTAACCCACACGGTGCCGGTTTCCAGCTGCTCAGCAATTTCGACACCTTTGTCGGGATCAGCGGTCCAAACCGCACCGGCCAGACCATATTCGCTATCATTGGCGCGCTGGATCACTTCCTCTTCGGTGCTGAACTTCATCAGCGGCATCACCGGACCAAATTGCTCCTCAGCCACAATCCGTGCGTCTTCGGGCGGGTTGTCGAGAATCGTGATCGGCATATAATATCCCGGAACATCGGGATCATGATCGCCGCCGACGAGGAATTTATAGCCATTGTCCTTGGCATCCTGAACCAATTCCAGCACGCGATCATATTGCTTCTTATTCTGGATCGGGCCCACCGCAGTGCCTTGCTGCGCGCCGTCACCGACTTTCACATTTTTGGCATATTCAGCAATGGCCGTACTCAGCTCATCATAAATATCTTCGTGTATATAAATGCGTTTCGCCGCGACGCAAATTTGCCCGGCATTGGTAAAGCTCGACCAGAAAAGCTGCTCGGCAACTTTCTCGACATTGGCGTCAGGCAAGACGATAGACGCATCATTGCCGCCCAGTTCGAGCGTGATCCGTTTGAGATCCTTGGATGCGCCTTCCATGATCTTCTTACCGGTTGCGGTCGAGCCGGTGAAAGTAATCTTGTCGATATCAGGATGACCGGTAATCAAGGGTCCCAGACTATCTTCACCGGTAATGATGTTGACCACACCAGCGGGTGCGACATCCTTGATCAATTCCGCCAGTCGCAAGGTCGTTAGCGGCGTAAATGGAGACGGTTTGAGCACGATCGTGCAACCGGACAGCAAGGCAGGTGCAATTTTCTGAACCGCCATCATGACCGGGAAATTCCAAGGCACAATGCCGCCTACTACGCCAACCGGAACCCGGCGGGTTCGGCTGAGGCGCTCATCGCTATCTTCATTAATTTCATCATCAAGGTCGAGCGTGGATTGGGCTCCGGCCATCATCGATGCGCCAATAATCTCGCCCTGCGCCTGTGCGTGAGGCTTGCCTTGCTCGGCAGTCAACAAGCGAAACAGCTCATCGCTATTTTCCTTGATCGTTGCAGAAATGGCCTGCACCACTGCCCGACGGTCTTCGATAGACTTCTTGCTCCACGCCGGGAATGCAGAGCGCGCGGCAGCTACTGCCTGATTGAGTTCTGCTTCGCCGGAACACGGCACCTGACCGATCACTTCTTCGTTAGCGGGATTGACCACGTCCAACATTTTGGATGTGCTGATCATCTCGCCGTTGATGAGATTCTTATATTGGGTAACCATGTCGCTCTCCTTTGGAATTTGTGCCATATCGTTTCTATTTTGTGTTCGTATATCTTATTACAAGGCCGCCCACGCCTCTCATTTTGATAGAGTGTATCTAAGGGGCAAAGTTTTAAGTCCGCCGACAAAACTCGACTTAGCCCGTTTTGGCTCCCCTGCCAGTTCAATCGTCTCAATTCTGTCGAGCAGTTCATTGAACAATATCTTCATCTCCATCCGCGCCATGTGCAGGCCCAGACATTGATGCGCCCCTGCGCCAAAGGCCAGATGACGATTGGGCGAGCGCGCCGCATCAAATTTGCGAGGATTTTCAAAAACCCGCTCATCATGATTGGCTGCAACATAGTTGATCATCAACCAGTCGCCCTTTTTGACGGACACACCGCTAAGCTCCACATCTTCGGCTGCGGTACGCATGAAATGCTGCACGGGCGACGTCCAGCGGATCGCCTCTTCGACAATGCCGGGTAGTAGATCGCGGTCTGCTTTGAGCCGCTGAAATTGTTCCGGGTCCTGCGCGAGCGCCATCATCGCGCCAGCGGTGGATGCCGACGTCGTGTCATGCCCGGCCGAAGCCACAATGATATAGTAGCCCGCCATATCACGATCACTGAGATATTCGCCGTCTACCTTAGCGTTCGCAATCACGCTCGCGACATCCTTGGTTGGGTTAGCGCGCTTTTCTTCTGTAAGCTTCGCAAAATAGGCTTCAAAATCGGCAACCGCGCCCACCACCAATTGGGTGATCTGCTCCGCTGTCATATTCGCCATACCGGTTTTGTTGAGGTCTTCATCCTGACCACCGAACATCTGCTGGGTCAGGAACAGCATGCGTTGCTCGTCCGCTTCCGGCACCCCCAATATCTGCATGACAACATGCAGCGGATAAGGGGAGGACACCAACGGCACAAAGTCCGCTTCGGTGCCTGCCTCAACCAGCCGATCAACGGTCGTCTTGGCCAGCGCACTAATTTCCGCTTCGAGCTGCTTTAGGTTTTTCGGCATGAACCATTCTTGGGTCAGCCGGCGATATTTGGGGTGGATGGGCGCGTCCAGCGCGACCAGTGAATTGACCAAATGCGGGCTACCGCCGGTCACCGCTTTCACCAACTCTTCGCCCTCGCGAAAGGTAAAAACAACGCCGCGCGGATTATTGAGGAATGTCGCATTATCCTTACTGATCCGCATGACATCATCATAGCCGGTCACCAGCCAGAACGGATCGTGCAAGTCACCATTTTCGATACGCGCGACCGGCATGTCCCGACGCAGCACATCAAATTTGTCGAGCAAGCCATCCCATTCGGCATAAGCGACGGGATCAATAACCGCGGCTGCGATATCGGCCGGAGCTTGTGGTGCTGCGCTCATATCATCCCTCTCAAATCTCTGGCCATCAAACAATCTTGCTGCCGGTCTTACCCCAATATTCATCACGGAGCAGGCGCTTGTATAATTTGCCGGTAGCCACGCGCGGCAATTCGGCACGGAAATCAATCTGACGCGGCACTTTGACGCCGGACAGCGTTTGCCGCAAATATACTTCCAGCTCCTGCGCGAAGGCGTCGCCAGCGTCCGCCATATCGGCCGGTTGAACGACGGCAACAACGCGCTCCCCCATATCCTCATCTGGCGCTCCGATAACGGCAGCATCGATTATTTTCGGATGAGTAACGAGCAGATTCTCAATCTCCTGCGGATAGATGTTCACGCCGCCGGAAATGATCATGAAACTCTTGCGGTCGGTCAGATAGAGAAAGCCGTCTTCATCAACTTTTCCGACATCGCCTAGGGAAGTCCAGCCATGTTTGTTGGACGCGGCTTTGGTTTTTTCCGGATCATTATGGTAGGAAAACGGGCTACCGTCTTCAAAATAGATTTGCCCCTCTTCGCCTATCGCGACCTCATTATCATCCTCGTCACAAATGCGCACGGTGCCGATCAAAGCCTTACCCACCGAGCCTTTATGCTCCAGCCAGTCGGCCGCATTGATAAACGTAAAGCCATTGCCTTCCGAACCGGCATAATATTCCATCAATATCGGCCCCCACCAGTCGATCATTTTTTCCTTCACCGGCACCGGGCAAGGCGCGGCGGCGTGGACTGCGCTTTTCAGCGACGACACATCATATTTTGCGCGCACCTCTTCGGGTAGTTTGAGCATGCGGTTGAAATGGGTCGGGACCCACTGGCTCACGTCGACTTTATATTTTTCGATCAAGGCAAGCGCCTCTTCAGGCTCGAATTTTTCCATGATGATGATCGTGCCGCCCATTTTGTGGACGGTCATGCACCAGCGCAGCGGTGCAGCATGATAAAGCGGCGCGGGCGAGAGATAAGTGCAGCCAAGCGGAAAACCAAATGCGGCCTGCGCCATCATCACCATTGCATTGGGCGCAGCAATATCCTCATTCTCGGGAAACGGGATACGCACGCCTTTGGGCCGTCCCGTTGTCCCCGAACTATAGAGCATGTCCGTGCCGTGCCGCTCATCGGCAATCGGTATGTCGGGTAGAGCCGCCAAAACCGCTTCCATGCCGCGACTATCATCTGCACCATAAATATATTGCTTCACATCGGGATTGAGTTTGCACAATTCATCGACCACGCCCAGCTTACTCTCGGAGCTGACCAAGAGGGCCGCGCCGCTATCGCTCAAAATATAGGATGCTTCCGGCGCCGTCAGACGGCTGGGAATCGCGACATAATAGAGGCCAGCGCGCTGAGCCCCCCAAGCAAAGTCGAAGAAATTAGGATGGTTGTCGAGCAGCACCGCCACCGTATCACCAATATTCAGGCCGTGACTGCGAAACAATTGCGCCATGCGGTTGGAGGCCTTGTCCAATTCGCCATAAGTTTCAACGGCACCAGTACTGGCCATTATGACCGCAGGTTTGTCAGGGTTTTCTTGAGCATGCAGATAGGGGTGCATCGGTAGCGTCTCTCCATTTGAGGGCGACCGCCTTTGGTGGCGATTCGCATTTCCCTCATCATGGTTTAAGCGCGCAGTTAAATCAATGGATTGTCTTAATCCCTAAATATAGACTGAGACAATTAACCCCTAATTTTCCACATAGATATCCACAGGGACGCTCAAATCAGCAAATACGCGACCAATTGACGCCGTGCTGCTAGCCCCTTCGGAAATAGCCTGCTCGAGAAACATCTGCGATCCCGCGCCGTTGAGCAGCACCAATACGGTCCGTGCTTCGCATATGGCGGCCTTGGTCACGGTTACCAGCGGCGTGTCGCCATTGTCGGGCATGATCCCGACGGCGCGCTTTTCCTTGGGCCCGTCCAGCGCTTCTTCCAGATCAGCGCTTTCCACCAGACCGGCGGTGCTGCCATCTTCGCCCATGCCCAGCCAGATTAGATCCGGTGGCCATTTCGTATCCTGCAGCCGCGCATCGGCCGCGCCTCCAGCCAAGTGATAGTCTTCATTTTCCGTCGCGATCGGCAGCACCCGAGCCCCACGCGTCAAAAATAACTGCGCCAATGTTTTCACATGGCTGCGCGGATCATCAACCGGAACCAGATAATCATCGGTCGGAATGATGGTGACATATTTCCACTTAATCTGCTTTTCCGCGAGCGCTTCGAGCACGGGCATCGCGTCATCGCTGACCGGCAAGGCCAGCAACGCTTCGCCGCGCGCATCCAGCGCGCTTTCGATGATGAATGCGATGTCGCCAGCGACAGCATCAACCATCTCGGCCTTATCGTCAAAATCCCACCATTCGAGTTGAGAATCTTCGCCTTCCGGCAAATCATCCAAATCCCATGATTCGTCTTCACTCATATCGCGTCCTGTCTTTCGGGTGTCTTGATGAGGCTTCTAATCGTTGCAGAAATCAGCACAAGGGGAAATCCCGCTTTTCAAACCACCAAGTTTCCGCCAATTGATAGCCGAAGAGGCGATATTCCTATGACGCAAAACTATATTCTCACGCTGACGGCCGAAGACCGGGTCGGCCTCGTGGCCGCCGTTACCGGCTTTCTGGCCGAGCATGACGGCTTCATTCTCGACAGCCAGCAATATGCCGATCTGGAGCAGGAACGGTTTTTCATGCGGGTCGAATTTAAGGACGCAGGCCCGAAGTTTCCCGCCAGTCTGGATGCGCTAATTGAAGCGTTCTCAACAATCGGTACCCGCTATGCGCTCGATTGGAAGCTGGTCAGCGGCGCGGCGAAGCCCAATATTGTTATAGCAGTTTCCAAGGGCAGCCACTGCCTCAACGACTTGCTACACCGCTGGAAAACCGGCGGACTACCGGTTAATATTGTTGGGGTGGTTAGCAATCATGACAGCCTGCGCGCCCTCACCGAATGGCATGATGTGGCGTTCCATCATCTGCCCGTGACAGGGGATAATCGCGCGGATCAAGAACAAGCGATATTGGATGTGATGGACCAGGGACAGGCCGACTATTTGATACTCGCCCGCTACATGCAGATATTATCCGATGACCTGAGCACCAAGCTGGCTGGGCGCTGCATCAATATCCACCACAGCTTTTTGCCCGGTTTTAAAGGTGCAAAACCTTATCATCGTGCCCATGCGCGAGGAGTAAAGCTAATCGGTGCCACGGCCCATTTCGTCAGCACTGATCTCGACGAAGGTCCTATTATCGAGCAAGCGGTGGAGCGTGTCGATCATCGGGCAAGTGTCGAGGAGTTGGTCCGCCTCGGCCGCGATATCGAGGCGCAAGTGCTCGCCAAAGCCGTGAAATGGGCAGGTGAACATCGGATATTGCGCAATGGCAATCGGACGGTTGTGTTTCGCTAAAGCTAGTTTTCAGTCGGCGATATGGCTTGGGGCGCATCCAACACCGCACCCGCTGGCCTTAATATCGTCAGTGTCGCCGGGGCGCCGCTGATCTTTTCCTGCGCGGTGATATCAACCTGCACGAACGTTCCCTCTTCCGTCAAACGCGCGTCTTGCGTCCAAATCCAATCCAGGCCACCATTTTTTTGCTCACCGCTGGATTCGCCTAAACTCGGTGGCCGCGGATCCGTCAGTATCTCCACGGCCCGATTGCGAACCACAGATTGGGCCACCACCCGCAGTTCCAATTCAGCCGCATTGCGCGTCGTATAGCCTTGAAGGCGGATCAGCGCGAGCGCCGCGAGACTGAACACGGACAAAGCCACCAGCATCTCGATCAGCGTGAAACCGCGCTGGCCGGATGTTTTGCTAAACCGCTTCATGGCCCTTCCTCTCCGCCCGTCAATTGCACATCTCCCATCGGAGCGATCACGATATGGCGCACAAAGCCCTGATAACCCAGACGCACCTCTGCGCGATCGCTAGGCAACCCCGTGCTTTCAAAGCTGATCAGCAAGGGACCAATTTCTCCAACCTCTGCGGTTACCCCCGCAGACCAGTTGGTCGACCGAAAAGGCTTGTCTTCCATTACCGACCAAGCCCCTTTGCGCCGCTCCAGAAAACTGTAACCGGACGGCGTGATCTGCACCGCCATCGGGCGCGACTGCAATATCGCATTATCGCGCAAGGCCGCGGTGCGAGCGGCAAATTTCTGCGCATCCTGTTCCAGATCATTACTGCCATCGGGAAACGACAAAACCACAATCGAAGCCATAAGCCCAAGAATCACTAGTACAATCATGAGTTCCACAAGCGTGAAGCCAGCTTCATGAATATTTTGGCAGTTATGTCGGCAGCGGTCTCGGCGCGTTTTCATAGCATCAGCTTATCGATTCAGTCCGATCCCTCTCTTGCAGAAGCGCAGCGGTCCTGCAATGGATGAGCGATACAATGAAGCGATTCAAAATAAACAAGCAGGTGGGGAATAATATGAGCGACGTCGTTCTTTATGACAAACAGGACCGCGTGGTCACCATTACATTGAACAAGCCGGAAACGCGCAACGCGCTGTCGACCGATCTTTGTAGCGCGCTGGTCGACGCGATGAAAAAAGCCGATGCTGACAAGAGCGTTAGCTGCGTCGTGCTCGCCGCCAATGGCAAAAGCTTTTCCTCCGGCGGTAATCTCCACGAGATAAAAGCGATGACAGCCGAGCAGAATATGACGCCGCTGCAAATTGAAGAATGGTATAAAACCGGCATTCAACGCATCCCGCTGACCATGGCCGAGATCTCGGTTCCAGTAATCGCGGCAGTTAACGGCCATGCGATCGGTGCAGGCAATGACCTTACCACCATGTGTGACATAAGAATCGCCGGCGAAGATGCAATTTTCGCAGAGAGCTTTCTGCGCGTTGGAATAATTCCCGGCGATGGTGGCGCATGGCTACTGCC
Organism: uncultured Sphingomonadaceae bacterium; assembly: GCA_947493215.1. Taxonomy (GTDB): domain Bacteria; phylum Pseudomonadota; class Alphaproteobacteria; order Sphingomonadales; family Sphingomonadaceae; genus Parasphingorhabdus. The sequence continues at coordinate 227,598 of CANLQE010000001.1, forward strand.
GCGCATCATCGGTCAAGCGCGCGCTAACCAGATGCTGTTTACCGGCGAATTTATCGATGCGCACAAGGCGCTGGATTATGGCTTGGTGTCAGAGGTCGTCGCCAATGATGGCTTACTCGCTAGGGCTTATGAATTGGCCGAACAAGTGGTAGCATTGCCGCCGCTCGCCATCCGCAAAACCAAAGAACTCGTCCGCACCGCACAGAGCGTAACGCTCAAAGAAAATCTCGACCAGGCCGCATTATTTCAAGGTGTCTTGCAACAGCTCGACGATCATCAGGAAGCAATTGATGCGATCCTGGAGAAACGCAAACCAGTGTTTAAGGGGCATTGATCATGAAAAAAATTATTGCTTCGTTTTTAACATTGGCCATCGCAACAACCGCTTATGCTGCGCCACCCGAGGGCATCGCAACAAAGGCGACCAAAAAAGCCAATGCGGACTTCGGCGCGCGCCTTCCCATTGCCGATCAAACCGATTTTGAAAACGCCAATCGTGGTTTCCTTGCCAAAATAGAAGAGCCAATTCTCAATGAAGATGGTTCAGTGGCGTGGGATCCGAGCCAGTTTGATTTTGTGAAAGGTGACGCTCCGGACACGGTAAACCCTTCGCTTTGGCGGCAAGGGAAACTCAACAGCATCCACGGTCTGTTTGAAGTAACGCCCGGCATTTACCAGTTTCGCGGATATGATCTTGCGCAGATGACGCTTATTGCTGGCAAAAAAGGTTGGATCATTGTTGATCCGCTGACCACGCCCGCACCAGCGAAGGCTGGTTTAGCGCTGGCCAATAAAACGCTCGGCAAACGGCCGGTAACCGCCGTGTTGTTTACCCATAGTCACGGCGATCATTATGGTGGCGCCAATGGTGTGATCAACAAGCTCGATCTTGCTTATGACGATGTTCAGGTCATCGCGCCACATGGATTTGTCAGAGAATCCATCGGCGAAGCGATTATCGCCGGCACAGCCATGAGCCGCCGGGTTCAGTTTCAGTTTGGCACCTCGTTACCAGCTGGAAAAACAGGTCATGTCGGCGGCGGTTTAGGGCAGGCATTGTCGCGTGGCGATGTTGCGTTGGTCCCGCCAACAAAAAGCATCGGCGAAGACGGCGAAACAATGACCATTGATGGCATTACATTTGAATTTATGGATGCCAGCGAAACCGAGGCACCAGCTGAATTCGTTTTCTATTTGCCACAGTTTAAAGCTTTACACAGCGCAGAAGTGGCAACGCGAACCTTTCACAATGTGTTGACGCCGCGCGGGGCGTTAGTGCGCGACACACTTAAATGGAGTAAGATTATCGATGCCATGTATGCAAAATATGGATCAAAATCAGACGTATTATTAGCCTCGCATCACTGGCCGACTTGGGGCAGCGCCAATGTTCAAACAGCCCTGAAAAATCAGCGCGGTCTATACCGCTATGTCCATGATCAAACCATGCGTCAGGCCAATCAGGGCGCGACAATGCATGAATTGGCCGAAAAGATTGGTGAGCCTGATTTTGCCAAAACAGATTTTGGGGTGCGCGATTATTACGGCACTTTGAACCACAATAGCAAAGCCGTGTATCAACGCTATTTTGGTTGGTGGGATGCGGTACCCGCGACCTATCATCAACTGCCTCCTGCAGAGGCTTCCACAAAATATGTAGCTGCAATGGGCGGAACAGACAAAGCGCTTGCTGTTGGCGAGAAGGCTTTTGAAGCGGGCGAATATCGTTGGGCGGCAACTGTTTTCAATCATATTGTCTTTGCCGATCCCGCCAATGAAACCGCGAAGAAATGGCTCGCCTCCAGCTATGAGCAACTCGGCTTTCAAGCCGAAGCGGGTACGTGGCGAAATATCTACCTGGTCGGGGCCAAGGAATTGCGGGAAGGCAATAAGAGTTCCGGTACTGTTAATAGCTCCAACGCGAAAGTGTTGAACGGCATCGCCGCGATCGACCTGTTCGACGCCATCGCCACCCGTTTTAATCCAAAGAAAATGCAAGGCGAAGGCGGCATTATCCAGTTCACTTTTGCGGATCGCAAAGAAGCGGTAAATGTCGATCTTGGTAAAAGCGTGATGTTCCCGCGTGCCGGTCAAGCAGACGCGGCAACCGCGCAAATCGGGATTAGTCGAACCGATTTCACGCGGCTATTGTTGCGGCAGGTCAATCCGCGGGAATTAGTTCAGTCCGGTGCGATGACGGTCAGCGGCGATACCGCCCTAATGGCATCTATGTTCGTGGCGCTCGATCCGGTAAATCCGCAATTTAACATTGTCACCCCCTAAAGGCCTTTGTCGATGCAACGATTTAACTTTCCCGTCGTCCAGCCCGATCCAGCACTGGAAGAACTGCGCGCAGAATTGCAGACCTTTCTGCGCGAAGAACGGGAGGCTGGCAATTTCCGCCCCGAGCCAGAATGTTGGATGGCATCTGCCGATACCGAATTTTCCAAAAAAATGGGCAAACATGGCTGGATCGGCCTGACTTGGTCGAGCCAATATGGTGGTCATGATAAGACCGCTCTTGAACGCTATATTGTAACCGAGGAAATGCTGCGCGCCGGTGCGCCTGTGGGTGCCCATTGGATTGCCGACCGTCAACATGCGCCGATGCTGCTGGAACATGGCACTGAAGAACAGAAGCTCGATATCCTGCCGCGTATCGCCGCTGGCGAATGCTATTTCGCCATTGGTCTTTCGGAACCCGGTGCCGGTTCGGACCTCGCAAATGTCAAAACCAAAGCCGAAAAAGTAGATGGCGGCTGGAAAGTCAACGGTCAGAAAATCTGGTCCTCCGGCGCGCATATCTGCCATTATATGGTAGCCATTTTAAGAACGTCACCGGCTGATGGCCGCAACCGACATGTCGGTCTTTCGCAAATCATGATTAATCTCAGCCTGCCCGGTGTGACGATCAAACCAATTACCGATCTTTCGGGCGACGCGCATTTTAACGAAGTCTATTTTGAAGATGTGATCGTGCCGGATGACTGCCTGCTCGGTGAAGAAGGCGGCGGCTGGAAACAGGTCACAGGTGAACTCGCAATGGAGCGATCAGGGCCGGAACGATTTTTGTCGAGCTACATCACGCTCGAAACAGCCCTTCACCAATTGCAGGGTAAACTCGGCTCCGATTCCCATGCGCGTCTCGGCAAGCTGATCGCCAATCTGCGCACTTTGCGCGGCATGTCGTGGGGCATCGCCAATCTGCTGCATCAGGGCGTATCGCCCGAGACCGAAGCCGCCTTGGTCAAGGACCTCGGCAACCGGCTTGAAAATGATCTGACCCAGCAAGTCCGGGCATTGCTCAATGATCTGCCGGAAGAAGAATGGAGCGATGAAATGCGGCGTATCCTCAATATCGGCATATTGCGATCCCCGCCCAATACGTTGCGCGGTGGTACGACCGAAGTCATGCGCGGCATTACCGCGCGGCAGTTAGGGTTACGCTAATGATCAACACAGAAGGCATGGTGGCGGAAACCGCAGCGAAAATTTACACTGACTTGTGCGGACGCGAAGTACCGCATGAAGCCGAGGCCGGCAACTATCCCCAGACCTTGTGGGATGCGCTGGCCGAAAACGGCCTGCCACTGGCATGGGTCAGCGAAGAAAATGGCGGCTTTGGTGCCGATTATGATGAAGTGTTCGGAGCCATCTGGGTCTCCGCAGAAGCCGCATCGCCAGTGCCCTTTGCCGAAACATTGATTGCCAACTGGCTGCTCGACCGGGCCGGTATCACCATCCCTGACGGCGCTTCCACTTTCGCGTTTCTCGAGGGCAAAACAGCCAGCATTCCCTTCGCCGAACCGGCCGGTCATGTGGCGGTCTATGATACCGGCAAGAACGAGATTGCCCTCTACAAAACCGCCGATGCTTCGGCTGCTGATGGGCAAGCATTGTCACCCGATAGCGATAGGCGTCTGGACTTCTCCACCGCGACGCCGGTTGCCAGCGCTGCGACCAACCTGTCCCGGCGTGCGGTTGAGGCATTGATCCTTACCGTCCGCGCGGTGCAAATGGCCTCGGCCATCGAAGCCGCACTGAACCTTTCCATCGCCTATGTCTCGGACCGCGAACAATTTGGGCGGCCATTGTCGAAATTTCAGGCGATCCAGCATCAATTGGCGGTTGCTGCATCCGAGAGCGCGGCCGCGACCATGGCCGCGACTCAGGCGGCCAGCGCGCTCGCCCGTAACGCTGATGATCCGGAAAAAGCATGGCATGAGGCGGTGGTCGCCAAGGTCCAGATCGGTCATAGCGTCGAAGCGGTCACCGTGCCCTTCCATCAGGTGCATGGCGCGATGGGTTATACGCAGGAATATGATCTCCACCATTATACCCGCCGCCTATGGGCCTGGCGCGATGCGCTAGGTAATGAGCATCATTGGTCCAAAACACTGGGCGCTGAGCTTGCCGTAACGTCACCGGACCAGATTTGGAAAGGCGTGACAACCGGCGCCTGGATTGCTAGTTAACTGCCCGATTAAACCGATTCTTGGAGCAACGCCTATCGTCTCCAATCATTCCAACGCAAGAGGACATAATCCCATGAAAACACGCATCACAGAGCTTTTCGGCATCGAACATCCGATCATTCAGGGCGGGATGCATTATGTGGGATTTGCGGAACTTGCTGCAGCAGTGTCCAATGCCGGCGGCTTGGGGATTATCACGGCGCTGACCCAGCCTTCTGCCGAAGCTTTGGCCAATGAAATTGCCAAATGCAACGACATGACTGACAAACCCTTTGGCGTAAACCTGACCTTCCTGCCTGTGGTCAATGCCCCGGACTATGAGGGCATGGTCAAGGCGATTATCGAAGGCGGCGTCAAAGTTGTCGAGACCGCTGGTAACAATCCTGTGCAGGTGCTGCCTGCTCTTCATGATGCCGGCATCAAGGTCATCCATAAATGCACCGCCGTTCGCCATGCTCTGAAAGCCCAATCCATTGGCTGTGACGCGGTTTCCGTTGATGGTTTCGAATGCGGTGGTCACCCGGGTGAAGATGATATTCCCAACATGATCCTGCTGCCCCGTGCTGCCGATGAGCTGGATATTCCCTTTGTCAGCTCTGGCGGACAGGCTGATGCCCGTTCGCTCGTAGCATCGCTCGCCATGGGTGCAGAGGGCATGAACATGGGCACCCGCTTCATCGCAACGAAAGAAGCGCCAGTACATCAAAATGTCAAAGACGCGATTGTCGCCGCCAGCGAACTGGACACGCGCCTCGTGATGCGGCCCCTGCGCAATACCGAGCGTGTGCTGAACAATCCTGCGGTCGAAAAGCTGCTGGAAATCGAAAAGGAAAAAGGCGCCGAATTGCAATTTACCGATGTCATCGAGCAAGTGGCGGGTGTCTATCCCAAAATCATGCTGGAAGGCGACATGGACATCGGCGCATGGAGTTGCGGCATGGTTGCAGGTCTGATCAATGATATTCCCACCTGCAAGGAATTGATCGACGGCATCATGAAAGATGCCGACGAGATCATCAACGGTCGACTCAAGGGCTTCCAAGCCGCCTAATCATGGAACCCTATCAACCGCTAAGCCGCTCCATTGCTGGGAAGAAAGCCATTGTCACTGGTGCCGCCAGCGGTATGGGCCGTGCCACAGCGCATCTGTTTGCATCTGAAGGCGCAGTGGTTGCCGTAACCGATCTGGATCAGGGGCGGTGCGACGCCGTTGTCGAAGAAATAGCGGCAGCCGGTTATAGCGGCTCGGCCGAGGCCTGGTCCCTGGATGTTAGCAATCCTGACATTATCAAGGCGGTTGTTTCCGATATCGCTCAAGCATTTGGTGGCATAGATATACTCGTCAACAATGCCGGCTTCGCGATTCCCGCGGATGTTGCACAAGAAAGCTACGAGGATAGCTGGGAACCAACTCTGGCTGTCATGCTGGCGGCTCACCAGCGGATGATCCGCGCTGCCCTGCCCCATCTCAAGCAGGCCGAGCATCCGAGGATAGTCAATATCGCGTCAACCGAAGGGTTGGGAGCATCACCGGGCAACAGCCCTTATGTCGCCGCCAAACATGGCGTGATTGGATTGACGAAAGGCCTAGCGGTCGATCTCGGCCGTGACGGCATCACCGTCAATTGCATCTGCCCCGGACCGATCCGCACGGGCATTACCGATGCAATTTCGGAGTAGCATAAGACCATCTACGCCAAACGCCGGGTAGCGCTGCGCCGCTATGCAATACCGGAAGAGGTTGCCCATATGACTTTGTCCTGTGTGCTGCCGGCCGCCAGTTTCCTGACTGGTGCTGTTATTCCGGTCGACGGCGGTCTTACGGTCAAAAATGCATGAAGCCTCCGGGATTGAGTCCAGAGGCTTCTGCTTTTATCTGATCATGTCTGCAATTAGCGCAATATCGCGTTGCCGATCACCGCTCCGATAATGCCGCTGGTTATCCCAACTAATACGGCATCATTTCCAGACCGAACCCAGCGATAACCCCGTGGTGCGTTTGACAAACGGTAAGCGCGCGGGTTGCTGATGACCCTGTAATTTACGGCATGGCGGCGATCAAAGCGCTGACCTTGGGTCCAGCGTTTCTGACTCACGACATGCCGTGTTTTGGAAACATTCCGCACCGCATTATTTTTCACTGTTGTCGTCTTGGTAACAACGCGCTTTCCGTGCTTGCTGGTCGTCGTTTTCTTGACCGTCTTATGCGTTGCGGCCTCAGCCTGTGTTGCAAATATGGGCGATACAACCATTGTTGATGCAGCCAATATCATCAGAATCTTTTTCATCATAAACTCCTCTTCTACGCGGCGCCAACTGCGGCGTCAGAAGCAGTTATGGCGAAAAGCCGTCGCAGAAATTTGTCGGATTCCGGTTTTATTGTATCAAATTGTCGTGAAGAGGCAGAGTTGTTCATCTGGCAATCAGCTCTGCTAGCCTGATGAACGTTTGAGGAGTTAAAGCATATTAATCTGCCAGTTTGGATTGATTTGGACAAATTACTGTTTATCCAGTCATTATTGGTTTTTTAGCGAATTTCTGGTTATCTTTTACTTTAAAGATTGTAGCATATTTTCCAGTATCAGGGGGTAGTGATGGCAGAAGCTTTTTACATGCGTGCCAAGCGCGTCGTTTCGGTAGGCATTGAGGAGACCTTGGATAAAGTGGAACGTGCGTCCGGAACGAGCCTGATGCGCCAGGCTATCCGCGAGGTAGATCATGCCATTGACAAGGTTCAGCGAGAGATTGATGACGCTAACGACCGAAAAGTGCAAGCCGCAAGCCAACAGCAATCCACGTTGAAGAACGCCAAACTATGGGGCGAAAAGGCTGTTTTTACCATATCGAAAGGCCGTGACGATTTGGCAGAAGGCGCGCTGTCGCGACAAATGGACCTGGAAGCACAATCAAAACGATTTGAAGATATTAAAGCCAGTTCCAAGAAAGAATCAGAACGGCTCCAAGAATCCCTGACAGCGCTTAAGGCTCGTCGTGACGAGATGAACCAGGAGCTTCGAGAATTTGAAAAAGCCATACGCGAAACGCAATTGGGCGGGACAGACAAGGCGGATTTTGAAAGGTCCATCGAACGAAAAGTTGAAAATGCGCAACGGACATTTGACCGGTCCATGGGGCTGGTAGCAGAAGTTGAAGGCAGCAGCGTCGATAGCGCATTCGCCAAGAGTGCGGCCGAGATTGACAAGTTGCAACGCGACTCAGAGATTGAAGAACGCATGGCTGCACTCAAAAAATCAGCCAAAAGCAAAGGTAAATAGCCGGGATCGTGAGCAACGATTGAAAGATTTTCAGGCGGCCAATTCGAGGGCGGGACTGATCGAAACAGAGGCGCTATTGGTCGAATTATCAAATCGCGATAGGCGCCAAGGCGATAGCATATCAGGATGAAAATTTTTCCCAGGGCCTTCCAACCCCAACGCTATCCTTTGCTGCTACCAATTATTCTTGTGGCTGGCAGCATATTGCTGTTCAAACTCGCTGGTCTTTATTCATATTCATCGCGTTTTACCGAAGACATGGTCCACAGCAGTTTGCAAATGCTGCTCTGCATTGCTGTCATCGCATTGTTGAGACGGTTTGAGCTATTTGGCGCAACTGGGCTGAATAACCCTATCCGCAATTGGCCGCGAAACTGGCCGTTCGCTGTTGTACCGATGGCATTAATTGGACTGATCAACCTATTATCTGTCGATTGGAATGCGCTTACCTTCGATGCTGTTCGGGTGACCGGATGGATTTACAACAGCGTTTCCACGGGATTGTTCGAAGAAATATTGTTGCGGGGATTCTGCTTCTATTTTCTTTATCGTTGTTGGCAAGAGCGCAAGAACGCCATCTTTCTGGCGGCATTGGCCCAGGCGCTTATCTTTGGCATTGCCCATTTGTCCAACTTGCAAAATTCCCCCGTGGGAGATGTTGTACCGCAAGTGATCTATGCGACCCTTTTGGGCATCGGATTTGCCGGTATCACCGTCTATACGAAATCTATCTGGCCAACAATTGCGATCCACAGCTTTATCAATGCCATGGGCGATCTGGATAATTTCTTCGGTCCCGAAATAGCTGATAGTGCCGGTGACCCATCGGGATATATTGTGGCGATCGTGATCATATTCTGCGTTGCCACCGTTCCCGGACTCTATTTGTTACGACTTGGTCAAAAGCGACTCTTGGTCGATCCGTGAGTCAGCCTGACGGCCACCTCACGCACCATATTCATCATGCCGCTTGTCCCAGAACATCTCTCCCTTCGGCCAGCCTTCAGGGGTGACTTCCCAAGGCTCCTGACGGCCATAAGGTGTGAGATCTAGCCAGGTCCAGTGGCTGCCCAAATGCTCGACACCGCGCTGATCCGTATAATAGGTGCGGTAAATATCTTCCCCGTTACGCAGAAAAACGCTGGCAACGTGATTCTCGCCTTCGTCGTTCGTCGCGTTGAAGTCATAGTTGAAATCGCTACCGAAGGATGAAACCCACGGCAGATCCCAACCCATGCGCTTCTTATATCGCACAAGCTTCTCCAACGGCGCGCGTGAAACCAGTATAATAGATGTATCCCGCGCATGCAGATGGGCCGGATGAGACATGGCGTCGGTCACCCATGAACAGCCCGGGCAACCCGCTTCGGCATCCGGCGCAAACATGAAATGATAGACAATTAACTGTTTTCGGCCATCAAACAGGTCGAGCAAGCTGACCTTGCCATCCTTGCTCTCAAACACATAGTCTTTCTCTACTTTCACCATCGGCAATTGTCGCCGCATCGCATTAACGGCATCCTGTGCTCTGGTCAGTTCCTTTTCTTTCACGCGGAGCTTTTCGATGGCGGCCTGCCAATTTTCCTCGGTGACAATATCCGGTAGCGCTTGCTCTCCCATTTGATCCTCCCAAATCATAAATCTGTTGAGAAGCCAATATTAGCATATCTGGACGAGTCAGACGATTCCTGGCCCTTTAATCCGTCCGGACATTTTTCTGCGCGGCAATATTTGCTTTCAGTTCAAACACATCGGGCCGTGCATAATGGCCTGCTACATCCATATCGAACTTACCGCGCGTCCGGTCGTCCAAATCGATTTCAGCGGTTAGCAAAGTCTCTTCGCCAAATATTGGCCCAGCCAGTAGCGCGCCTGACGGCGCGACAATGCAGCTGCCGCCATTGATCAAAACGACATCGGGATCATTACCTTGGGCCGCATCAAATTGCTCCACGCCTAACCCGATCATCCCGCGTTCCAAATATTGGCAGGCAGAAAGAACAAAGGCGCGACTTTCCAGTGCGATGGTCTGCATGGTCGGCAGCCAGACCGGGCGATCATCTACAGTAGAGACACAATAGAAATCAGGCTGCGCGTCATAATAATAGCTGCGTAGCAGCGGCATGTAGTTTTCCCAGCAGATCGCGCTGACCAGCCGACCGGCGCTGCTTTCCATAACCGGTAAATCGCTGCCGTCACCCTGTCCCCAGATCAGTCGCTCCATTGCGGTGGGAACCAGCTTGCGGTGGATGCCCAGCAGCGATCCGTCGCGTTCAAAACCGAAGGTCGAGCAATAGAGCGTCGCCCCTTTTCGCTCAATAGCCCCGACAACCACAGCAATGTCATTGGCTGCGACCGCTTCGCTCAGCGCTTCAAATTCGGGTGAACCCAATTCGACCGCATTGTCCGAATAGAGCCGGAACATTTCCCGCCCGGCATCATTGCGTGATCCCACCCGCACACCAAAATCCACGCCTTTTGGATAGCCGCCGACAAAGGCTTCGGGAAGCACCGCCAATTGGCTTTTGGCCGCTTTGGCATCCGACAATAGGTCTGCGAATTTGGTCAGGGTAGCCGGCGTATCGAAGGGGTCCGACCCGGCTTGCACGACGGAAACGATACGGCCTTTGGAAATGCTGGTCACGGCTTATCCTCTTTGTGCTTTAGGGAACATCCCACAAAGCTAGAACAGAGCGCAGAGCGGCAACAAATGCAAGCGGCTGATCAAGCATCAAATGATGTTCCGCCTTTGGCACAGCAATCATCGGGATATGGCTGCCACCTAGTTCCCGCAAATAGGCAGCGCTATCACCATCGAATAATTTGCTATTCTCACCATAGATAATCGCTAGCCGGTGTGGCAGGTCGGCGATCCGCTGCGGGGCTTGCATCCATTTGGCTTGATCGTTTTCGCTGCGGTGGAAAACCTTTGGGTTGAATTTCCAAGTCCAACCGCCCTCCACCTGACGCATGCTGTGATAGGCCATATAGTCGAGCAGGAACGGGGTTTGTACATCCTGCGGCGGAGCCAAGACAAAGCGTCCACGCGCCGTCTCATAGTCGGGGTACACATTAGTCGGTCGGTCCGACTTGCCGGAACCCGGAGGACCGCCGCCACCCTTAAAATGCTCCATGAGTTTCTTTGGCCGCATAATCATCAGGTCGCAGATAACCAGACCACCAAATCGCTCTCCGGCCAATTCCATTGCGGTAAGCGCGACACCAGAACCAAAGCTATGCGCAATAATCTTGGGTTTCACCGGCCCGGAAAAAAGATCCAACGCATCGGCAAGCGCGACCATGTCTTCCGCGCGTTGTGCGCCTTCAAACTCTGCTCCAATTTCGCTCTCGCCCATGCCAGCCAGATCATAGACGATAATGTCATAATCCTCGGCAAGAAACGGCGCGATGAAAGCAAAACAGCGCGCGTGAGCCAGAAAACCGTGCGTGAGCAGCAACGGCGGATTGCCGCGTTTGCCCCAGCGGAAATAATGAACCTTGTGCCCACCAACCTCAATAAGGGCTTCTTCACGCGGGACGTCCAGCGCTTCAGTAAACCAGGATGGCAGCTCTTGATCAGCAGACCAGAGATCGACAATATCGCCCCGGCCCGACGCTATTGGATCAGACAACCGCAATCGCCTCAATCTCAATCATCAGACCCGGCCCTGCCAAAGCCGAGCAACCAATCGCGGTAAACGCCACCTGATGGCCTCCCAAAAAGGTCATTATGGGCGCGAAAGCCTCTGCACCCTTTTCTTCGGTATAATCGACAATGAAAGCACGCGCAGACACGATATTTTCAGGCCCGGCGCCGGCTGCAGCCAGTGCCTTGCCGAGATTGTCGGCGGCCAGTGCAGCCTGTTCTCCAATCGTTGCAGGCGGCGGATCACCCCCGGGGGTCCATGCCACTTGTCCGGAGATGAAAATCATCTTCCCCGGTGTGCAAGTAGTGACTTGAGAATAGCCCATCGCGCCAGCATCGGGCAGCGTATCCGGATTGATCCGCTCGATATCAGCCATGGCTATTCACCTTTCCAATCAGGTTTACGTTTCTGGGCAAAGGCGAGGGAACCTTCCTGCGCATCCTTGGACATAAACACAGGGGCAGTAATTTCAGCCTGCTTCTTCCAAGCCTCTGCACTGGACCAATCATAGCTTTCGTTGATGATTTTCTTGGTCGCTTTCAAAGCCAGAGGTCCATTAGCCGCAACCGTCGCAGCCAATTCCATCGCTGCATCAAGAGCAGGACCATCGGTAAGGCGGTTAACAAAACCGACATCATAAGCGCGCTGGGCGTCCATGAAGTCCCCGGTAAGCGCCATTTCCATCGCAACACGTTTGCCAACCAATTGCTGCAGCTTGATCACGCCGCCAGCCGCTGCGACAAGCGAGCGCTTGACTTCCGGAATACCGAATTTCGCTTTGCTGTTTGCTACACACAAGTCACAAGCCAAAGCCAGTTCCAGACCGCCCGCCAGCGCATAGCCTTCAACCGCGGCGATAATGGGTTTTTCCGGACCCTTTTCGGTAATACCGCCGAAGCCATAGCCTTTTACCGACGGTGTTTCTCCGCGCAGAAAACCTTTCAAATCCATGCCGGAGCAGAATGTTCCGCCCGCGCCAGTGATGATCCCAGCGTTCAAACTATTGTCGTTGTCGAGCTGCTCCATCGCCGCGTGGATGCCTTCGGCGGCTGCCTTGGTCATAGCATTTTTGGCTTCTGGCCGGTTGATGGTGACGATGATGAAACCGTCTTGAATATCTGTGAGTACTTCTGACATGTTGATCTCTCCTCTAAATTTTAATCGAATAGCAATCCGGCCAGTTTTGACCGTTGATAAGCGGCATCACCAATAAGCGCGCCGTCAAATATAGCCTTGCGCCGATGCAGCTGTGCGTCGCAATCATGCGTGAAACCAAAGCCACCATGAAATTGAATCGAGCGATCGGCTGCCCGGCTATAGCTGCTATGCGCCTGTGCGGCCGCCATACGGACGGCCACTTCACCGCGACCCTGTTCGCCCCAGCTATAGGCTGCGCTATACAGGTGCGTGCGGGCTTTTTCATATTCGACATAATTGTCGACGGTGGGGTGTTTGAGCGCTTGAAAGCTACCGATAATCTTGTCGAACTGCTTGCGGGTTTTCAGATATTCCAGCGTATAGTCAATCACTGCCTGCGACCCGCCGCACATTTCGGCGGCATGGATCAAACCCGCAGCAAGCTCGATCTTCTCAATCGTTTCACGTGTCCGGCTAGCATCGAACAGAGCATCTGCCGGGATCGTCACGCCATCCAAGGTCAGTTCAAAACTGCGCGCGGTTTCATCGATAATCGACTCCCGCCGCAATGCGCCCTCACTGATCGCGCTCCGTTCGATCAGGACAAAGCGAACATCGCCATCCACTTTGACCGAAGCGATGATCAGTTCCGCGCTGTCGGCCCATCGTACCAGTTGCTTCTTGCCAGACAGGACAAGCTGATCACCATCCTGCTTGCCGGTGCAGGCGATATTGGTGAGGTCCCAGTCGCCGCTATCTTCGGAAAGTGCCGAAGTAGCCGCGCAACCGGCAGCAATCTTGGGCAGCCATGCGGCCTGCTGGGCCTCGCTACCGCCCGCCAGCAGCGCCTGTGCGGCCAGTGTCGTGGTTCCAAAGGGCGTGCTCATAAGGTTACGCCCCATTTGCTCGGCTATGGGAACCACTTCGGCCATGGAAAGGCCGACGCCGTCATGCGCTTCGGGGATGGCGATGGCGAGCCAGCCGAGTTCACCAATCTCCTTCCACACGTCCGGGTCATAGCCCAGATCATCGTCGATCAGCGCCCGAACCTTGTCCATAGGTGACTTGTCGCGGCAGAAATTTGTCGCGACATCCATCAATTCAATTTGCTCTTCGGTCGTACCGATATTGCCTAAATTATCCATTTTCTATTCCTGATCTATCGTGTCTTAGGCAAGCCAAGCGCATGCTCGGCGACGATGTTGCGCTGGATCTCGGACGTGCCACCACCGATGGTCGCGGAGAAGCTGTTGAGATAGCTGCGGTGCCAATAGCCGTCATCCACGGCATTTTCGTCACCAACATAATAGCCAGCCCTGGTTCCCTGAAAGCCCAGTGAAAATTCGGTCAGCTCGCGAATCAACTCGGTCCGCGCCAGCTTGTTCATCAGCGGCAGGCCCATGGGCTTGTCCTGCATCAATTGCGGCATCCGGCGGCGGGTATTGTTGAGATTCAGCGCCTGAATATCGATCATATATTGCGTCATCTTGTCACGCATCACCGGATCATCCAGCAGCGGCTTGCCATTGCGCATCGAATTTTTCGCCAGCTCGACAATCTGCATGACATCCAGTTCCTTGACGAAATAGCCGCCCACTGGTTTCACTTTCGCGCCGCGCTCATATTCCAGCGTCTTCATCGCCATCGACCAGCCATTGCCCTCGCCGCCAAAGAGACAATCGGCAGAAATGCGCGCGTCGGTGAAGAAGGTTTGAACAAAGCCATATTCGCCGGTCAGCTTCTTGATCCGGCTGGTGCTGATCCCGTCAATCTTCATCGGATTGAGGAAGAAGCTGAGGCCCTTGTATTTATTCTCCGCTTCAAAATCGGTCCGCGCCAGCAGGATCATATATTTCGCGCGGTCGCCCAGCGAGGTCCAGATTTTCGATCCGTTGAGAACATATTCGTCGCCCTCTTTCACCGCTTTGAGCTGCGCATTGCCCAGATCACTGCCATGTTCCGGCTCGGAAAAACCCTGACACCAGATATCTTCGGCGGTCAGCATGCCCTTGATATAGGTCTGCTTCTGCTCCTCCGACCCCAGATCGAGGATGAGTGGCCCTGCCCAGCCATTGCCGATGGCGTTGAGCATAATCGGTGCATCATGCTTTTTCATCGCCCGGGTGGCCACGCGCTGATATTCGCTATGCATGCCGCCGCCGCCATATTCCTTTGGCCAGCTGGCACCGAGAAATCCTGCTTCGTAAACCTTGCGCTGCCAATCGCGCAGGAAATCAAACTGCTGGTCCGTTGACACTTCCATGAAAGTCAGCGGCAGCATGAAGCCGGGATCGCGAACGGTATTTTCCTTGAACCACGCATCGGCGGCGTCGCCAAATTCCTTTAACTCGGCGGCACTGGGTTTCTCGGCCATGGGACTATGCTCCTGAAATTTTCTTATCAATAGGGTCAGTAGCAGCGCCCGCTGCCATGCCCTAATTTGGGAATCGATTGACTATTAATTGAACGATTAAATTCCAAAAAGCAATGGTCTGAAATATCAATCAGGAGAGCGACAATGGCAATCGAACAGAAACATGTGATGTGCCGGGCCTGCCACGCCCATTGCGGCCTGATTGTCGATTTTGAAGATGGCGTTCCGGTCAAAACCCATGGCGACAAGAATAACCCCGAATTTGAAGGCTATAGCTGTATCAAGGGACGTCAACTCGCCAATTATCACAGTTTCGATACCCGTCTGCTGACCAGTTACAAGGGCATGAAGCACGGCCAGAAAGAAGCGGTCAGCTGGCGCACCGCTGCGAAAGAAATTGCCGAGAGGATCGAAGCCATTGTCGAAGAACATGGGCCCGATAGTGTCGCATCCTATGTCGGAACCTTCGGCTATAACAACCTCAACGGCCACGCCTTCATGCTCGCGCTGATGGATGCCATTGGTTCCACCTCGGTCTATGACAGCGTCACGATCGACCAGCCGGGCAAAGGCATTGCCCGCGCGCTGGTTGGTCCGTGGCTGGCTGGTGCGCCTCGCGTTGGTGACTGGGACGGGCTGATGCTGGTTGGCACCAATCCGGTCGTGTCGATGAACGGCGGCCTCGGCATGAACCCGGCCAAAAAACTGCATGACGCCAAGAAGCGCGGAATGCAGCTGATCGTTATCGATCCGCGCAAGACCGACAGCGCGCGTCAAGCTGACCTACACCTGCAATGCCGCCCCGGCGAAGACCCGATCATCCTCGGCGCAATTGCCAAAGTCGTGATTGAGGAAGGTCTTTACGACGAGGCGTTTGTCGCCAATGATGTCAAAGGTTTCGAAACCCTGAAAAAAGCGGTTGCCCCATTTGACCCCGCTCTGGCCGCCCAGCGCGCCGATGTGACAGCCGAAGAAATTGTACAGGCCGCGCGCATCTATGGTGGCTGGAAAAAAGGCAGCATCAGCGTCGGTACCGGCCCCAATATGGCAGGCGGCGGCAATATTACCGAATATCTCAACCTGTCGCTGACATCGATCATGGGGCACTGGCTGCGCGAAGGTGATATTAACCGGCGCAGCGGCGTGTTTATGAAACCGGCCCCAGCGGTCGCAGCATCCCCCGGACCGATGCAGGCTTGGGGCTTTGGCCGCAAATTGCATAGTCGCGATTTGGAGCAGAGCATTTCAGGCATGCCGACCGCGGCGCTACCCGATGAAATCCTGACGCCCGGTGACAAGCAGGTGAAGGCACTCATCTGTCTGGGCGGTAATCCGATGCTCGCGTGGCCGGATCAGCTGAAGACTTTTGAGGCGATGAAGGCGCTGGACTTACTCGTCTGCCTCGACCCGCGTATGTCCAAGACGGCAGAGCTGGCCGACTATGTCATTGCGCCCAAACTCCATTATGAAGTGCACGGCAATACCGCAGCCCCCGAACTCTATGGCGGCTTTGGCGCTGGCTGGGGTTTTGAGAATAATTATGCGCAGGCGAGCCTGCCCATCATGGAATCGCCGCAAGGGTCGGACCTGTGTGAGGAATATGAATTTATCCACACACTTGCCACCGAGATGGACAAGCCGCTGAAAATCAAAAGCTTTGCCTTGGTGTCGCATCTTGAGGAGCGCGAGGAAAAAGCCACGACATTCGCGCCGGGTGAAACGCCCGATCCGATTACCGCGTGGAGCGCTGCGCTGAACGGATCGCCCGTTCCGGTCGCCGATGTCTATGCTGACCCCGAGGCGCAAAAGGGCAAGATTGTCGATGCGCAGGCGTTGATGGTGAAACCCAAGCCTGCCGATTGGGAAGGCAAGCTGTCGGTTGGCAATAGCGCGATGATGGAAGAGCTGGCTGGCTATGCCGAGCGGCTTGGCCAGCCGGTGGAAGAAACCGCCTTTCCCATGCGGATGATTGGGCGGCGGATGACCGAAATCCACAACAGCAACTGGCATGAAGATCCGGTGCAGCGCAAACGCGTGCCGCATCATCCCGCTTTCATGAATCCCGAAGATATGGCGGCACTGGGTTTGATCGAAGATCAACCGGTGGAAGTGGAATCCGCGCGCGCCTTCATCAGCTGCGTGGCCAAGGCGGACAAGACGGTCAAACCCGGCTGCGTTTCGCTTCCCCATAGTTGGGGGACCAATCCGGACGAGAAAGAAGATCCTATGGGCGCAGGCGGCAATACCGGTAGATTGTCTTTCAATGACCGCGACTTTGACAAGCGCACCGGTATTCCTTTGATGAGCAGCATTCCGATCCGCGTGCGGGCGAAGGCAGAAGCGCTCGAAGCCGCCGAATAATCCCATAAAGGAACCTATATGACCAATGCTCTTTTCGATCTCACCGGCGAAGTCGCCGTCATCACAGGCGCCGGGCGCGGCATTGGCGAAGGCATGGCCAAGACGCTGGCTGACGCCGGTTGCAACGTGGTGTGCGCCTCGCGCAGTATCGCCGAAATCCAGTCGGTCGCTGACGAGATTAACGCCAGCAATGCCGGTGGCCGTGCGATTGCACAAGTCACCGATGTCACCAGCGCAGAAGATATGGACGCGCTGGCCCAGCGCGCGGTTGATGAATTTGGACGGCTCGATATCTGGGTCAATAATGCAGGCGGCTCGCTGGTCTCCGCGCCGCTGACCGAACTCGACGAAGCCGAATGGGACAAGACCATGGCGGTCAACCTGACCTCGGTCTTTCACGGCGTGCGCGCCGCCTGCAAGCATTTCGGCGAAGGCAGCAGGATCGTCAACACCAGCTCCATGGCCGGCCAAGATCCCTTCCCCGGCAGCGGCCATTATAGCGCGGCCAAGGCGGGCGTGCTGATGCTGACCAAGACACTCGCCCATGAACTAGGCCCCAAGACCCGCGTCAACGCCATCCTGCCCGGCTTTGTCCCCACCGAGACGGTGAAAAAGGCGCTCAGCATGACGGATGAAGATTTTATCGGCTTTGAGGATACTCTGGGCTTGCCTGCCGGACGCTTGGGGACGCCGCAAGATATTGGGGCGCTCACGCTCTATCTATGTGCGCCCGCCTCGGAATGGGTGACAGGACAATGTATCAGGATTGCCGGGACGCCTTGAGGGATATGTATCCCGAAAGCGGACAGCTACGTTAGTCCAAGGGATCTCTCGACAGGCTACCTTTTAAATGTCCTGCTAACCTTACCGTTGAGGGCAAGAGCCAGATCACCGCAACGGTAAGGGCCATGAAGATGAGAAACAATATCGCATAATAGGCGGAGGTCGAGGCGGAGGACAACTCAAAGACTAACGCATTGAACCCTGCATGTACGACAAAACAGGTCGCGAACTGTAGTCGATGATTTCCCTTAAAATGGTAGGCGTAGATCGACGCAGTTACCAAATGCATGGCGAATGCCGGGATAGCCGTGAGAAATTCATACCACTCTTGCGCCCCAATCATCGAGAATGGTTTGCCTAGCATCAATTCATAAATTCCAAACAGACTTACTAGGGCGAACGTCTCCGAAGGCAATGTCCTCGATTTTGCCGCACGCACTTTTACCCCTTCCTCAACAAGTGGTATGAGCAGCACAAGCGTTAAAACCGACCACTCGTTTTCGGCGCTGAGCCCAAGCGATCCAATCAGACTTAGTGTAGCACCAAGTATGTCGGCAAGAAGCAAATACAGCAGGCCAATAATCAAGATACTTCGCGCGGCTCGATCGAAACCTCTCAAATAGATCCAAGTGGAAAGGGCAAGAAGGCCGGCACCGAAGGTGAGAATTACTGGCATAACTGAGGTTGATGAAAGGAAGCAGGCTTAACTACAAGCGAATTTTTATCCAAAGCAAAGCTCGCTATTGGGTCGTTGGTGGATTGTCAGCTGCCGTATCTCTGATATCCGCTTTTGTGCCCTAAGCGGACATAGCTAACATTTAGAAGAGCGCAAGCAGGCCATGCACGATCATGCCGCCAGCAAGCTATCCTCCGCTTTTCTTTCATAAAATTAAATAACATGTAAGCATTTGTCGCCAATAGAGTTATGGTTAACGGGAAACTAAGCTTTAGGGTATCACATGCAGTCAGCTCTGATCGGACATACGGGCTTTGTCGGAAGCAATCTCTTGCCGTCGCGATCCTTTGACGGGCAATTTAACTCTGCGAACATATCCGAAATTGCCGGCCGCAAATTTGATGAAGTCATATGTGCCGGAGCGCCGTCGGTCATGTGGGCGGCCAATGCCGATCCTGAGGGCGATGCGCGTAATCTGGAAAATTTGGCAGATGCGCTGCGCAAGGCCGATATTGGCCGCATGATATTGGTCTCGACCATCGGCGTTTTTGATGATGTTTCTGCGCAATATACAGAGAGCAATGCCCGGTTTGAACAGCAAAATGCCTATGGCCGCAATCGGCGGCAATTGGAGGTTGATCTGGCTTCAAGCTTTGGCGACATGCATATTGTGCGGTTGCCTGCGCTATTCGGGCCGGGACTCAAGAAGAATTTTATCTTCGATATTTTGAACCCTGAACCCTCCTTTATAAAACCGGATAAATTTGACGCCCTTGTGGAAGCCTTTTCCCATGCGGAATCTGCCGCCCTGAAACAGGCCTATGCCTATGATGCCGGTTTGGAAATGTGGGCCTATAAGCGCGCGGAATATATGAATAGCGATATTTCCAAGGCCTTGATCGCGGCCTTTGCGCGCGAAAATTTCCTGTCGACCCAATTCACCAACAGTGAAAGCCGCTTTCAATATTATAATCTCGCAAACCTTTCCCGCGACATCGATATTGCGGTTCAAAAGGATATTGAAGTCCTGAATATTTGTTCGGAGCCGGTGCAAGCGAGCGCTGTGCACAAATTCTTGACCGGAACAGAATTTGCCAATACCGGCCCGGCCCGCGTCGATGAAGACGTCCGGTCTGACCATGGCGCGGCTTTTGGTTCTGACAGTGATTATCTCTACGACAAAAGCGCAATTTTGGACGATTTAAACCGTTTCTACACTTGGTCCGTGGGGCAATCATGAAGCTTGCCATTTCCAATATCGCCTGGCCAGCAGATCAGCTGGAAGATGCGCTCGCGATCATGCAGCAATATGGCGCGCGCGGCCTTGAAATTGCGCCCGGTTTGGCATTTTACAAAGATGATAATGCCTTTGTTCCGGCCAATCAGAGCATCAGCGACTTTTCGCGGCGGCTGTCACAATATGACGTGCGCCCCGTGTCGATGCAGTCCTTGCTATTTGGTGTCGAAGGCGCCCTGCTGTTCGGCAACGAAGAGGAACAGCAACGCTTCAAGACCGGATTGATGGCGGCGATCCAACTGGCCGAGCGCGTCGAAATCCCAAATCTGGTAATGGGCTGCCCGCGCAACAGGATAATCCCGTCAGATTGGGATGATGCGGCGGCAATTGCAAATGCCGTAGATGTTTTTTATGGTTTGGGCGACCATGCCAGACGGGCCGGTGTCAAGCTTGCGCTGGAGCCTAATCCCGCAGAATATGGGACCAATTTTTTGAACACTTTACTGCAAACCATAAACTTTGCCGAGCAAGTTGATCATGAGGCGGTCACGGTCAACTTCGATATCGGAGCCCTGTATATGACCGGCGAGATAGAAGATGCGGACCCGTTGCTTGACAAAGCAACCGGCCGGATATCCCACGTCCACATCAGTGAACCGAACCTCGAACCGGCCCCCAAAAACGCCGAACAATTGTCCAGCATCGCCGCCAAAATCGCGGGCCGGGGTTATGAACACTGGTATTCGATTGAAATGAGGGCCGTTGCAGGCGAGGAACTGGCGCAGGTAGAAAAATCTCTTGAAAACTGCTCCGAAATATTGACCCGGACGGACAGAACATGACGCAGATAGGCCGCCGCGAAGACTTTCTGCTTTCCATTGGCCTTGTCCAGGAAGGCAGCGTCGCCGACGACCTGAAGAAATTGGAGAATCTATCCCAACAGGTCGCTGAGCGGTTTCACTATTCCGAAATTGTCTATGCCGTCAGCGAGCGGTTTCAGTCCTCGCTGAGCGCGCAAGCATCGACGATATCCAAAATTCGCAACTTGCGCATCATCATCGTCAGCAATGATATTAGCTTTTATCGGCGGCGCGTGTTGATTGCGTCGGAAGCCATCGGCGATGTCGTGCTGCTGTCATCCTTCCGCGAGCTCGACCACATATCCGTCGCAGATATTGCAGAAGAAATATTTGAAACTGGCGATATTATTCTGACCCGGCGATCCCGGCGGCGCATTGCCATGCCGGTTTTTCATGCCGTTTTGAGCGCAGTCTCAAAATATAAAGTCAGCTCTCGCGATATGCGCACCATTGGCATTGCCCGAACGTCTTTGGGCAAAATACTCAACGCGCCGACCGCAACGGTGGATCTGGTCTTTGAACCGAAGCAGGGCAATGAAAATTACAAGCGCCAGAAAGTGGATTACCCGACATCGCTGCAGAGCCGATCGACGATGGCGGACCGGTTCGAACTGGTGTCCGAACTCGTCACCAATTCCGCGCCCAGAATATTGCGGGGCTTTGCCATTCTCTCGACACTCGTGGTGTTTCTGGCGGTGGCCTACGCCATCTATGCAGGCACGGTGTTACTGACGGTCGACAATGTGCAAGAGGGCTGGTTCTCCACCGCTATCGTACAATCGGGATCGGTCGGGTTTATCGCCATGGCACTGGGCCTGCTTTGTCTGGGACTGGCCGGCATTTACGACCGCTTGCGTGGCTCGGATGAAGGGCTCATCCGGGATGAGATATCTAACACCAGTTTTTTTGATCGAACGACGGACCTGAATGTCGAAGTCGAAAATATGGTTTCCCCTGCCGCCGACAAAAGCGCCTAGAAATGGCCCTTGAGATTCACGAACAGCCGGATGCACGAGACTGGCAAGTACCCAGTTTTGAAACAGCGGCGCTGAAAGACAAGACGTCGAAATATGTCATCATCATTCCGGTCATCAACGAAGGCGAGCGGATCAAAGCCCAATTGCGCGACATGGCGCAGCAAGGCATTTGCCGAGCGATAGACACGGTCATCGTCGATGGCGGGTCCACAGACGGTTCGCTGGATATAAAGTTTCTGAAGGAAACAGGTGTGCGGGCTCTGTTGACGAAAACGGGTCCGGGAAAATTATCGGCGCAGCTACGATGCGGATATGCATGGGCACTGACCGAGGGTTATGACGGGATCATCACTATCGACGGCAATGGCAAGGACGGCGTGGATGCTGTTCCCCGATTTGCCGAAGCCCTGGATAAAGGTCATGGCTATGTGCAGGCATCAAGGTTCATCCCAGGCGGCGTCAGCGAGAATATCCCCCTGTCCCGCTATCTCGCGATACGGTTGATCCACGCGCCCTTGCAAAGCCTTGCCGCGAAATATTGGTTTACCGACACCACGCAAGGTTTTCGCGCCTATTCCCGGGATTTTCTGCTCAACCCCGCTACGCAGCCCTTTCGAGAGATTTTCACGAAATATGAGCTGCTGGCCTATCTGACCGTGCGGGCCAGCCAATTGGGGTATCCGGTCACCGAATTGCCGACCAGCCGCGTCTATCCGGCCAATGAACCCGTCCCGACCAAGATAAAAGGATGGGCGCCACTGTTCGAACTTCTGTCCGTTTTGTTCAAGGCGCTATTCGGTGTCTATCATCCCAAATCTGGGAGACGCTGAATAGTCATGGCACAGGCAAAAGAACAAACCGACTATGACGCGATAGTGATCGGTGGTGGTTTTTATGGCTGCTGTCTTGCGCTGTTTCTGGCCAGTAAGAGTGACCGCGTGGCGCTTGTCGAAGCCGGGTCGGACATTATGGGCCGCGCCTCTCGCGTCAACCAGGCACGGGTGCATACCGGCTTTCACTATCCCAGAAGTTTTGTAACAGCCTTACGATCCAAGGCTTTGCAGTCCCGTTTTGCCAAAGATTTCCCCGACGCGATCATCGACGATTTCTCGATGATCTATGCCATCGCCCGCAGACGGTCGAAAGTATCAGCACGGCGTTTCCACCGGATGTATTCCGATATGAATGCCCCCATTTCGCTCGTCAAACCGCAGCAAGAGGCCTTGTTTAATGACGAGTTGATCGAACAGGCTTTTTTATGTCAGGAATTCGCTTTTGACTGGACCAAATTACGGGATCAGCTGCGCGCCCGTCTGGATGAAGCGGGTATCGCTATCCTGCTGGACGAACGCGTCGAAAATGTAAGCTCGCAGGAAACAGGCGTTAGAATACATCTTGCTGGAGAGCGTTCCTTCCTGGCGAGTAATGCGTTTAATGTGACCTACGCCAACATCAATAATTTACTGATCAACAGCGGCCTTGCGCCGATAGAATTGAAATATGAATTGGCGGAGCTGGCTCTGGTGACGCCGCCGGATGAGTTTGCGGATCTTGCAGTGACGATAATGGATGGCCCGTTTTGGTCCTGCATGCCCTATCCCTCTGAGAAGCTCCATTCGCTCACCCACGTTCGTTACACGCCGCATCATAGCTGGACTGATAACCAGAGCGGTACATCGCCAGACGCGGTTCTGCGCGACATGCCCAAAGACAGCAGATGGCGGCATATGATTAACGACGCGCAGCGATATATGCCGTGCTTTGAACAGGCGCGATATGAAAAATCCCTGTTCGACGTGAAAGCCGTTCTGGTCAAAAATGAACGGGACGACGGCCGACCGATCTTGTTCCACCGGCACAGCGATGCCCCGGATCTTATCTCGATCATGGGCGCAAAGATCGACAATATTTACGATTTTTTCGAGATGCTTCCTCAGATTGATCCCAAATGGGAAGGCGCAAATTTAAGCCGGCTGTTCCCGCACAATCGATCATGAGCGGGAATAATGGTTTTCGATATGGGACCGCGGTCATAGTGGGATTGATGCTTGATCTATCCGTCGCTTTGGCGCTGCGATCTCAGTTTCTGCTCTCTCTTGAAATAGCTGCCGCGCTTGGGTTTTTGGTCGCCGTTGGCTGTAACTATCTGCTTTTTGAATTTTGGGTCTTCAAAACAGCGCGTGCGTCATTCTCTTTGGCACGGATGGCTAAGACCTATGGCAGTGCCTTGGGCGCATTGGCCCTGCGGATTGCGATTATCTATATTTCCGGTTTTTGGATAGCAGGCGGGATGCTTCCTGATCTGCTGCGCCTCGCAGTCGCGATTGCCGCGTCTTTCGCGCTAAACTTTGCCTTGTTGAAGCTGGTATTCCGGCCTAAATGATATCGCATTTCGCATGACATTGGGGGTGATTGCGTTGTTCTTTGCGGCCAGATTTCTAAACCAACCGGCGTGTCAGCAATGAACGACAGGCCCCTGCTCAATCTTTCAGGACAAGCGAAGCGAGACCGCAGCATCATTCTGGCGGCCTTTTTCGGATTTGTATTTTTGGCAATATTGTCC
This sequence comes from uncultured Sphingomonadaceae bacterium, assembly GCA_947493215.1. Taxonomy (GTDB): domain Bacteria; phylum Pseudomonadota; class Alphaproteobacteria; order Sphingomonadales; family Sphingomonadaceae; genus Parasphingorhabdus. Next base: position 251,963 of record CANLQE010000001.1, read on the forward strand.
TGGTTTGGCTTTTATCCCGGGACCATGTCACCAGATAGCTATGAGCAATATGAACAAGCGCAGAGCTTTCGCTTTGACGCGCACCATCCGCCAGCCATGGCCGCGCTTTGGAGTGCCCTGCTGCCAATAAAAGACGGCCCGCAGCCGATGCTGATCTTGCAAATCGGTTTGTATTTTACCTGCTGGTTCCTGCTCTTCAAGACCTTCTGGTCCAGCGGTCAACACAGGCTGGCAATCGCAATTGGACTATGTTCCCTTGCACCATTCTGCCTGAATTTCGTCGGTGTTATCTGGAAGGATGTGCACAATGCGCTGCCTTGGTTTTTCGTGGCGATTATCGCGATATTTTTTCCGCCGAAATCAAAGCTGTCTATAGTTCTGCTCTTGGTTGCATTGTGGTATGGATGGATGGTTCGCGGCAATGCCATTCTGGCAGTGCTTCCGCTAATCTTTCTGGTTTTCCATCGCAAAGAGCGAAAGATGATAACGACCGGCGGCATGGTGGTGATTGTCTTTGCGCTATTCTTTGTTGGTAAGACAATCGTGCATGATGTGATGCTAAAGCCCAGCCACTCCGATCCCTATTCCAGAGCTATGGTCCACGATCTGGCTGGCATCAAACATTATGGTGGTGATCCCACATTACCGCCCACTCTGGTCTCGGATAATCCCCGTCTGGAACGTCAGCTATCGCATTATGAGCCGGGTGACATAAAATCGATCTTGTTCGAAAATCCGGACGGGAATATTTTGCTGCGGAAATCGAACCCCGACGCGATGGTCGACTTGCGCTCTGCCTGGCTGGCATCAGTGACCGGCAATCCGCTGGCTTATGCCAGGCATCGGCTGGCGTTTTCGGTGGATTTTGTCCACCTATTTCGTGGACGCGGCTATTATCTGCGCGAGATACATTTTCCCGAACCCGCAAAGGCAGCAGGGGTGCCCACTGCCTATCCGATGCCGTCCAAAGTCATGCAGGGATGGCCGCTCTTTTGGGAGAGGTGGCCGTTCATGCAGGGATGGTTTTGGGTATTGGGACTGATCGGCTTGGGCATTTTGGGATTGAGACTGCGCGCCACCTCCGACGGACAAAAATTACTGGCGTTATCATCCTCCGGTATTTTGTATCTCGGGCCGCATTTTGTTTTTGGTCAGGCAGCCGATTTTCGGTATTTTTACTGGGCGATTTTTTGCGCAATTCTAGGCGTGATTATCCTGCTCGCCAGCCGCTCACGAAAAAGGGCCCCGGAAGCAATCCAGAGCCCTTCGTAAGATAAACACTGTTTTTGTTTAGCCAACGACAATCATCGCCAAAGAACGGGCGATCAGCGCAGGCGTTTCGATGCCGTCAATTTCCACGGTGACATCATAAGTCATCAGCCAGCGGCCGGGCTGCTTTTCCACCGCATCGACCAACGTGTGACGACCGCGAACCTTTGATCCCGCGCGTACGGGATTAAGGAAACGCACTTTATCAAAACCATAGTTGATCCCCATCACTGTACCTTCGAGACCCAGCGTGACGCCATAAGACAGAGCGGGCAAGAGCGAGAGCGTCAGCAGGCCATGTGCGATCGTACCGCCAAAGGGTGTCGCCTTAGCTTTTTCTTCGTCAATGTGGATGAACTGGTGATCCTCGGTGCAATCAGCGAATTTATTGATCCGGTCTTGTCCAACCTCGATCCATTCGGACACGCCGACTTCTTTGCCTTTCCAGGATTCTAGTTCGCTTGCGTTTATTACTGGCATATTTCTTCTCCTAATTGGGGGTCTTTTAGCCCTTCATGATTTCTTGCATACGGCGGAAGAATTTGCCGCCCTGTCCGCCGCCATTGGCATATTCCTGCATGCCTGTTTCGTCGAGAATCTGGTCGATATTTTCGGCAATAGCCTCGGCGCTACGCTTTTCAACCGGTAGCCAGATGCCTTCAGTTTCCAGAACTTTTGCAGCCGCATAGCCGCCAGCACCAGCAGTCAGGATCGTCTTCGATGGCGCGCCATCGCTGCACAGATAAACCACGGCAGGGGTGACGGCTTCGGGAACCAACATTTTCAGTGCCTCTTCCGGCATAATGTCCTCCGTCATGCGAGTGGCTGCGACGGGGGAAATACAATTGGTGTGAATGCCCTTGCCCGCGCCTTCCTGATGCAGGCTGTTCATCATGCCCACCAAAGCGAGTTTCGCGGCTCCATAATTGACCTGACCGAAATTGCCATAGAGACCCGTGGACGACGTCGTCATCACGATCCGGCCATATTGGCGTTCGCGCATATGATCCCACAGCGCTTTGGTGCAATTGGCACTGCCGGTCAGGTGGACATCCATGACAAACTGGAAATCTTCCATGGTCATTTTGTGGAAGCTTTTGTCACGCAGGACGCCGGCATTGTTGACGAGAATATCAACATGACCCCATTTGGCAATTGCATCGGCAACCATTTTTTCAACCGCTGGCATATCGGTGACGCTGCACCCTGCTGCCATGGCTTCGCCGCCTTCCGCTTCAATCTCTGCGACCACTTGCTCAGCCACGGTGGCGGAGCCGCCGGTACCATCACGCGCGCCGCCGAAATCGTTGACGACAACTTTTACGCCGCGGCGCGCCAATTCCATCGCATGCTGTTTACCCAGCCCGGCACCAGCACCGGTGACAATGGCTACGCGATCATTAAATTCTACTGTGCTCATGGGGTTTTCGCCTCTCGCTTGTTCATAGATATGGATTGCGCCGATGGATGCGCAATCCCACCCAGTGAGTCAAGCCAAGGCTATGGTTTGGGCGGCTGAGAAAAGTCGCTTACTTCTTGCGCCCCTTGCCTGCCGTAGCGGCACGCGTCGTCAGGCGTCTTTTCGGTTTTTTTGCCGCTGCCTTTTTGGGCTTGGGTTTTTTCGATGCCGCTGCGCTAGCTTTCTTCGCCGCGGCCATCAGCGCCTTGAAGCTTTTCTCGGCGAAATCCACATAGGTGGAGGGGTCGGGCAGCATTTCGCGGCACGCTGTAATCGTCAGCATGACCTCTCCATGATAGCTCGTGACGATATGGAAAACGCCCATGCCGTCGGTCGGTAGCCCCATGCCAAAGCTGCGTTTGAGTTCTGCTCCGGTAAAATACATGGATACGGGCGGCCCTGGCACGTTGGTCACGACCGTGTTCATCTGTGGTGCCACGGTCTGCCCCAACCCCATGCGCGCGGCGAGCTTCGTTGCCGCAGCGGTCAGACCCGCTGGCATCGCACCGCTCAATTCCATCAAGGTTCGCGCGCCAACGGCTTCTACCATTTCCTTGGAACGGTTGGTTTCCTTGGCGACAAATTCAAGCCGTTTCGCGGCGTCCGCAATATGGGTGCCGAGGCCGACGGTCATCATCGACACCTGGTTTCCACCAGCCGCTTCACCGTTATCATTGCGGACAGAAATAGGCGCGCCCGCTTTCAGGGTGATGTCCGGCAACTCGCCTTTGCTTTCAAGATAAGCGCGCATCGTTCCACCGACCACGGTCAGCATCACATCATTCACGGTCACGCCGGGGAAAGCGGCGCGGATCGTCTTAATGTCGGCGAGCGGGAATATCTTGCCATCAAACACGCGATGCGGGGTCAGCCGGTCGCCAAAACGCGTCTTGGGAACACCGGTCGCTGCGTCTTTTTGCTGCTTATTCTCTTTTGCGAAATCAAAAATCCGCTTCGGCACCGGAAGCAACTTACCCAGCGTCTGCAAGCCCCGCACCGGATTAGCGATGTTATTGACCTGCGCACGCATCAGCAAGTTGAGGTCTTTAGGCTTGGATTCTGGTCGCCATTTCTGGTCCCATTCTCGCGGCTTCATTTTTGCGTCCAGATCATGCAACGCCAAAGTCATCTGCAGTCCCGACTGCCCGTCCATTGCGGCGTGATGGAATTTGTGCAGCACAGCAAAGCTACCTTTGGGAATGCCTTCGACATTCTCAAGACCTTCAATAACCGTAAATTCCCAGAGTGGGCGGTTCATGTCCAGCGGCCGCGCATAAATGCGTGCGGCCTGAATACATAGCTGGCGCCAGTCACCAGGCTGCGGCAAAGCAATGTGGCGGACATGATATTCGAGATCGAAATTTTCGTCCTCAATCCAATAAGGATGATCAAGGTCCAGCGGCACCCGCACCAGTTTCTGGCGGAATATCCGCGCGCCATCCAGTCGGCCTTCGATGTAATGCAAAATGTCCTTGAACCCGACCTTACCGCCAGGAGCAGTCGATGGATCATAGATTAGCAGCTGGCCGATATGCATCGGCGTATTGCGCGTTTCCGTATAAGCAAACATCGCATCGAGCGCGCCCAATTGTTCCATGATCATTCACCCCTTATGATTCTTATTACGCTGAGCATAAGTCAGATTGGTTAAAGAAGCGAATCCGTTAAGCTTGGGATAAATCTAGTTGCTCAAGGAGGCTTCGCTTCGGAACAATCGCGTTACTTTGTCGAGCAAGCCGCCCCCGACCGACCGACCGGTCGCCGAAATTTCAACACTGCCGGGGACAAGCTGCAAACTGGTGCCATCCTTATAAGCCTTTTTGGAAGCAATCAGGCGGACCCGGTAAAGCGCGGTGCGGGGACGCAATATATTCTCCTCTTTATCCGAAGCGATAGGGCCGCCATTGACTGACGCCAATATGGGTTGATCGATTCTTTCAACCGCATTGGTGGATTTCTCGATCAGCTTGGCCGCCCGGGAAGCCTGTACTGGATCATCGGGCACAAAGCGACCGCGCGCATCTTTGGCGATCCGCCAGATATCATCTTCACTGACATAGGCCTGAATATCATAGTCATCCGATGTCACGACATAGGCAATGGTCTCCGCCCCGCCGAGCCAGCGACCGCTGTGAATATCGGGTGATAGATCGGTCACGATACCAGCCATTGGCGCGCGCAGGATCAGGCGCTCACTGCGCAATTCAAGCCCCGCAAGCTGATCCTCTTCCTGTTTCAATTCGCGCTCGACCACCATGCGATTGGACAGGTCGATATCATCCGCTGCGCCGCGACCAAATTGCAGTTGCAGGTTAGCAATCCTGACCTTGGCTGCTGCGATGGACCGTTCCAGTTCAGGAGCAGAGAGTTGAACCACCGGCGTTCCGGCCGCAACCCGCTGCCCATTTTCAACAAATATCTTTTCAACCTTGCCCGGATCACCCGCGACAATCGGAGAAGCGCCAATGGGGGTCAACACCGCGGGCGCACTGATATTGCGGTCGAGTGGCAAGAGACACAGCAGCAAAGCAATGCCGCTACCGATCAACAGTAGCCGCGTCCGTGATGTTGCCAATATCCGGTCCTTCATGCTCGCCCAAACCTTGAACTCAGCCATGACGGGGCGGGCAATAAATACAGCGATTTCGACAACGAACAGGATCACTCCAAGCAGTTTGAAGAAGAGCGTATAGACGAGCAAAGCGATACCGATGAACAGGAACAGTCGATAGATCCAAGTCAGCCAAGCATAGACGATCATGCCGCGACGCAATCTGTCGGGCACCTGTTCCGGCGCTTCATCTTCCAAGGCGAATAATATCTCGCGCAAACGCCAACGGCCAAGCGCGAAGGCGCGCGGTTGCAGGTTGGGAACGCCCAGCCAGTCGGACAATACATAATAGCCATCAAAGCGCATGAACGGATTGAGGTTGATCGCAAGGCTCATCACCCAACTGGTGGTCGCAAGGATGAAGGCAACACTGCGCAACATACCATCGGGCAGCAACACCCAAGCCATGGTCGCGACACCGGCAATCATCAGCTCGACCATGACGCCCGCACAATCGATCATCAACCGTTGTTTGCGCGACGTCAGCCGCCACGCGCCGGATGTGTCGGTATAAAGGACGGGCATCATCACGAGAAAACTAACCCCCATGCTGGGTATGCGGCAACCAAAGCGCGTGGCGGTATAGGCATGCCCCAATTCGTGGAGGATCTTGATCACAAACAGACCAATTCCATAGGCAATCAGACCCTGCCAGCTGAAAAAATAGAGAAAGGATGCAAGAAAGCTGTCCCATTGACGCGACACAAGAAACAACCCGGTTAGCGCCAGCAAAGCAAAGAAGGTCAAGGCCGGATAGGACCAGAGCGGCGCGACTTTATCGATGGTCCGTTCGAGGAAGGCTGCAGGTTTGACGATCGGGATGCGGATGAAAAGATAATTATCCAACATCCATTTCCACCACATTTTTTTGGCGGTTTTTCGCTGTTCCGTAAAGCTTGCGACCGTGTCTCCCATGGGCGTTACGGTGAGGCTGTTGGAAAGGGAAAAATCGACGACGCGGCCAAAGGCACTGTTTATTTCTTCCTCGTCCAGTCCCTCCTCAACAAGGTCGTCATTGACCTTTGCAAGGTCGCCAGATGCCCAGCGCGAGAGGATACGATATTCTATTTTGCCCAATTGAAAAAACAGATGCCGCACCGGATCAAACAGCGTCCAGCTGGGCGCGCCAGTGACCAGAGCTGCGCCGGGTTCGATCCGCAACTCTTGGCGCAACGGAGGCAATAAGGACCGTTCCGGCTCCGCTGGTACGGCGACAGTCATAGACCGATTGTTTGTCTAAAGCTCGCGATCGGGCGTTTGAGTAACGAATAGATGAGCGGCACCCACTCGCCATAAAGCTTTGCCGTGCCGCGTGAACCGATGCGCGGATTGCCGGAGGTTGGCTTGGCGGTCACGGCAAAGGCCAATATGCCTTCAGCCGTCTGCCGCGCCTGATAGCTGGCGTGCTCGACCTTCCCTTCCACCGCCCAAAGCGGTTGCGCGTCCAGCCAGACTTTTACTCGCGATCCGCGATCCAGCGCCATTTGCTCCGCCGCCGGCAAGTCTATCCGCAGGGCAATCTGACCCGGATCAGCCACCTGCAATATCGGATCTCCGACATTCACGGCGCGTCCCTCCCAGTCACGGCGGTCGCTATAAATCGCCATGCCCGCGCGCGGCGCTTTTATCTGCGACAGGCCCATCACGTCGTTGGCAAAATTATAGTCAGCTTGTGCCAGTTCATATTCCGCGCGAAGCGTTGCGGTCTCGCGGGTTTCGTCATCTTTACCAAATGCCGTGCTGGTAGAACGATCGACCCGTGCCTTGGCGACAGCGAGTTTTTCCTGCGCCAGTTTTAGCTCGTTGGACAGCTTCACATCGTCAAAAGATATCAGAAGCGCGCCCTCCTCTACCGCCGCATTGGGCGCGACATGGATACGCGCAATGACACCGGAAAAAGGCGCTGCGACCATGAACGGACGGGCCGCCACGACTTCCACCGGGGCGAGCGCGGTCATACGGACCGGGAAGAGCGCGATCACCAGCAGGGCCACAGTCACACCGATTTTTTCTTTGCGGCCAAAACGGCCCAACCGCTTCACCGGTTTGTCGCCCGTCAGTGCCCGCCAGCTGTGGGATGCGGTCTCGGACAGCCGTGTCAGCCGAAAGCCTTCCCCTTCCCGAAACGGCGTTTCCCGCATGACCAAAAGTCCACCAAAAACCTTTTCCTCGCTATCAAGCAAAGGCTGCCAGCGACACTCGCCGTAGGGATATTCCGCGAGCGCCGGATCATTGCTCATGGCGTCCAGCGTAAAATCATGCGGCCGGTCCAGACCGTCATCTTTCGCCAGTTTCGCGACCAGTTTTTCCATCGCCTGAATCAGCGGCGCGTTGCGATCTACCGAAGATATGCTGGAGGCACAGACGATATGAAAATCATCGCCAATACGGGGTTGGCGCGCGATAAACATTTGTTCGTAGGGCAGGATGCGGCGCATTTCATTCGCAACATGATAATGCAGTTCGGCGACGCCGGGCTGACGGCGTAGCTCTGCTTCAAATTGCAACAAGCTGGCCAGCATATTGGCGTCGCCGGATATCGGCGCTGCACCCGCCGCTACGGGTAATATCGCAATTGGTGCGGGTTCGGGATCAGGAGGGCTGGCGGCCATCGGCTTTTGCTGCTTCTGATTTTACTGCTGGTTTTTTGGGCGCTTTTTCCGCCACATTATCCGTTGGTTTGGCAAACACACCGGTCCCGCTCATACCCGGCAAGACCAGACTTTCGGTTCTGTCGACATTGCCGGTGACCCGGATGGTCTTGCTCACCGGATCAACCGACGCGCCCAGCCGTGTAATCTGCCCCGTCACGTCCGCGCCGGTTTCATCAATTTTGAAGGTAAAGTCCACGCCGGGACGCAACCATGTCAGCCAGTTGCTCGGTACAATGAGTTCGACTTCCAGATCACCGCCACTTTGAATGGTCAGCAGCGGTTGGCCGCTCGCTGCAATTTCGCCGCGCCCGGCAATTTCTTCAACCACGGTGCCGGAATAAGGGGCGTAGACAGCGCAGTCTGACAGGTTTGCCTTGATCGCACTGGCCTCGGCATTGGCCTTGCCGAGATTGGCTTTTGCGACCGCCACCTCATTCTTGCCAATCGCTTCATACTGATCGAGTTCGACATTGGTTTTATAGGTCACATTATAGGCATTGGCCGCCGCCTGTGCCGCTCTCAATTCGGCGCGGATCGCGGAACAATCAAATTGCGCCAGTAAGGCCCCTTTGCGGAAGCTGCGTCCTTTGCCATAGGGCATCGAGGTAATCCGCGCGGTCATTCTTGAGGCAATGGTAGACTCCTGCTTGGGTTTGATCACCCCGCGCACGTCTGGATCTCGCTTTGGTTCCGGCTTAACCTCCGCCTGAGCCGTCTCTTCCGCTTTTGCTTCCGTTGCGCTCAGCGCCGCCTCATTACTTGACCAATTGGGACCGTCACCGCTGCTGGCCACACCCACGCCAATGGCCGCGGCCACCGCAACGCCGCCGCCCCATAGCCATGGAGCCATTGATTTTTTTTCGGTGTCCGGAGTCTCGTCTCCGGTTTCTTCACTCATGAATAAAGCTTTCTATTTTCAAGCTACTTGTCCAGCTTCATTGCTGCTTCGCGCTCTTGCCAAAGCGTGGCGAGCGAGCTGGTCAATGTACCGACATCTTCCCGTCCGGTCAGGTCCGGCGCGAAATCATCAATGCCCATGGAAGCGAACAGGTTCGCATAGGCATTTTGCGCCTCCGCATAGGCTATATCATATTTAACCTCAGCAACCAGCGTGTTCATTTCTTCGCGCAACAAAGTCTGCTGGCTCATCGCACCCGCCTTGTGACCGGAACGGATCTGATAGAGGATCTTGTCCTGCACCCGGTGCTGATGCTCGGCAGTTTGCAGTTCTTCCTGCAAATGGCCAAAGCGCGCCCGCGATACATGCACCTGCGTCATCACCGCCATGGTCAGCGCCAGTTCGCGTTGGCGGAGCAGATCGTCCTGGGCGCGTATTGCTTTTTTCTTGGGGCCTATTTTGAACAGGTTGAGCACGTTCCAGCTCGCCTGCGCGCCATATTGGAACCAATTATTGTTGAACAGGAAGTCGTTGGAATCGACATTCACGCCCAATATGCCGCGGAAACTAGGCAGGGCTGAAAGCAGCGCCGCATCCAGTTCCTTGCTGTTAATCCGCTGACGATAGCTGACTTCTCTCAGTTCAGCGCGATTTTTCAGCGCCGTCATCATCATATCCTCACCGGAATATTGGACGGCGGGCAAATTCTGGGTGCGATCGGGCAAGACCAGTGCGAATTTGGTGCCGGGGCGCAGGTTCATCAAGGCTGCAAGCTGTGCCTTGGCGACCACCAGTTCGCGCTGCAATTTGCGGATTTCGGCCTGAATCTGGACCAGTTCCCGCTGATAGGTAAGCGCGGTCAGTGGCGCGGACAGGCGGCGTTCGGCAAGCCGCTCGCTATTGTCGAGCGTGGTGCTGACATTGCCTTCCAGCTCCTTGAGCTTGGTCAGCAAACGCTCTGCACTGACCGCCCGCCAATAGGAGGTACGGACATCTTCGATAATCCGGTTGGCAACCTTGCGGCGACGTTCCTGAGAGATCAGAAATTCATCGGCCTTTTGCTGGGATCGGACATAGGAGAGACCAAAGTCGAGCACATCCCAACTAAGCGACAGATCGCCGGTAAAAATATCGCGCTCGGCAGAGGTCGATGGTTCGAGCGACTGACGACGGGTGATCAGCGACAGCGAGCTGGCACCGGAGAAATTATTCCGCCCGGCATAGCCTGCGTTCGCAACCAGTTGCGGCAACATGTCATAGCGTGACAGGTTCAGCTCTCTGTTCTTGAGCGCCTCTTCCATCAACTCGACCTTGTAGTCGAGATTATATTTCAGCGCCCGGGCCATGGCTTCATACAGGTTGATCGGGGCCGTAACCGGTTCCTGATCGGCATCCACCGCGACGATATTTTCACGTGCAGTTGTATCGATCTGGGTTGGTGTCAGCGGTTTGGGATTGACCGCACAGCCAGCCAGTAAGGCCAAGACCGAAATACTCAGAGTGTGTTTCATATGCATAGTCTGCTTCCCTATCTAGGCCTTGAACGCAGCCAGAAGCTGCGCCGTTTCTTCTGCGACACTGGCATCCGCCATTGCCATGGCACTACCCAGGGGAGCAGCACCGTTCATGTTCTGAGAAAGTGTCGTCTTCTCATCAATCTGGATTTCACCTGTTGCCCCTTGAACAATAACAGGTATTTCAGTGACTTGGCCATCAGCGCGGATCGCGCGTACGATCAAGCGGACGGTTTCCGCGTCCACTGGCCGCTCGATAATTGCAAGACCGCGCGCGTCCATACGGATCCAGCTAGGCAGCGGACTACCATCACGGGTGCGCAGTTGATATTCGACCATGCGCGGATCACTTTCGGCCCCGATATCTCGGACTTCCATGTAGATGACCCGGTCGCGCACGACCGATTCAATCATCACCTGATCGCTGCCGGTGGACAGCTGACGAACCGAGAAGCCGGTCAGACCTTCAACTAGGAAATCACCAAAACGCGGATCAAACAGACGGTCGGCCCCAAAGCGCAGATCGCGAATTTGGTCGAGTTGATTGACGACTTCGCCAATCGGGCTGCCATCCACGTCCAACTCACCCATGCCGTTCAGCGAACGCAATCCGTTCACCGCCGTCAATAGCGGCCGGCTTCCGTTCAGATCCGGCGTGTTGTTCAGCGACTTGAAGCTGTTGACTGTATCATCGATGATCAGCGGCGTGGTGATAAATTCGGTTATCGGGTCCAGAGTGGTATTGAGACGCTCGCTATCGGGATAACCGATGCCGGGATTGCCGAGCAAGTCGTTCACATTGGCGTTGGCTTGCGTGACGATGACGGTTGCCGTGGATTCCACAAACCCGCCCTGCCCATCGCTGACAATATAGGTGATGGTCGCAACCCCCTGGAATTCAGGATCGGCAAAATGGGAAATCGTACCGTCAGGATTAATCACCACCGTGCCGATATCAACCTTGGCGGTAAAGACACTCAATGGATCGCCGTCTGGGTCGCTGCCATTGGCGAGCACGTCGATAATCGTTTCCGCGCCGCCAATGCCGAATACTTCTTCATTGCCATCGACCGGCACTTCATTGACGTTGCGGACGGTGACAGCGACGGTCGCAGTGGAGGTACCACCATTGCCGTCGCTGATCGTATAGGTGATCGTGTCAGTACCGAAAAAGTCGACATTTGGCGTGTAGGTGATCGTGCCATCGGGATTGATGACTATGGTGCCATTGGCCGCGGTCGCATTGGTAACGGTTAGCGGATCACCATCGAGATCGACATCATTGGCGAGCACCGGAATGACCAGCGGTCGTTCTTCGTCAGTATCGGCAATATCATTGGCCGCAACTGGTGGATCATTTACCGGGGCAACGGTCACGGTGATTGTTGCGGTGGTGAAGCCGCCATTGCCATCGCTAACCTGATAGGTGATCACATCGGTGCCGTTGAAATTCGGATCAGGCGTATAGGTGATCGTGCCGTCTGGGTTGATCGTCACAGTGCCATTAGGCGACGTCGCGCTGGAGATGACCAGCGGATCGCCGTCCACATCCGTCGCATTGTCTAGCGGTGACAGGGTGACCGGCGTGTCTTCCGGTGTAGCGGCGACAGCGGGTGTAGCTACTGGCGCATCATTTACCGGGGTCACATCGACCGTGACGGTTGCGGTGGACGTGCCGCCGTTACCATCGCTGACCGTATAAGTAATGGCGGTCGGGCCGTTGAAATCCGGATCGGGCGTGAAGGTAATCGTACCATCGGGATTAATCACCACCGTGCCGTCTGGCGATGTCGCATCGGTAACCGTCAATGGATCGCCGTCCGCATCCGTGTCATTGCCGAGTACTGGAATGGTGACCGGCGCATCTTCCGGCGTCGAGACATTGTCATTCACGGCCACGGGCACGTCGTTCACCGGATTGACGGTGATTGTCGCAGTCGTCGTCGCGAAACCGCCATTGCCGTCAGAGACGGTGTAGGTGATTGTGTCGGTACCGTTGAAATTCGGGTCCGGCGTGTAGGTTACGGTGCCGTCCGGATTGATCACAACCGTGCCGTTAGGCGCGCTCGCCGCTGTAACGGTCAGCGGATCACCATCAGCGTCCGTATCATTTTCAAGGACAGAGACGGTTACCGGTGCGTCTTCATCGGTCTGGCCAACATCCGGTGTAGCAACTGGCACATCGTTGACCGGATCAACCGTGAGCGTGACTGTTGCGGTTGCCGTACCGCCATTACCGTCGCTAATCGTATAAGTGACGGTTGTCGTGCCATTGAAATTCGGATCAGGTACAAAGGTCACGGTGCCATCGGGATTGATCGTTACCTGACCATCGGGCGACGTTGCACCAGTCACAGTAAGCGGATCGCCATCTACATCAGTGTCGTTACTAAGCACATTCAGCGTGATCGGTGTGTCTTCTGGCGTGGTCGCAACATCATCAACAGCGACTGGCGCATCATTAACCGGATTCACTGTTACCGCCACGGTTGCCGTGTCCGTGCCGCCTTGGCCGTCGCTGATCACATAGGTGATTGTGTCCGTGCCGTTAAAGTCTTGATCTGGAGTATAGGTTATGGTGCCATCAGGATTGATGACAATCGTGCCATTGGGCGCGCTGGCCGTCGTAACCGTCAGCGGATCGCCGTCCACATCGCCATCGTTGGCCAGCACTGGAATCGTGACCGGTGTTTCCTCATCCGTCACGGTCGCATCATCAACTGCAACCGGTGGATCATTGACCGCGCCAACCGTGACCGTCACCGTTGCGGTAGCCGTGCCGCCATTGCCGTCACTGATCGTATAGGTGATTGTATCTGTGCCGTTGAAATCCTGATTAGGGGTGTAATCAATCGTGCCATTTGGCTGGATCACGACACTGCCGTTGGCCGCGCTGGCCGTGGTAACGGTTAGCATATCGCCATCGGGATCGCTGTCATTACCGAGTACCGGGATATTGACCGGCAGATCTTCGGACGTCGATGCAGTATCATTTACAGCAATCGGTGGAGGGTTGGTGATCGTCCACGTGAAGCTCTGATCAACCGTGCCGCCCCGACCATCATCAGCGGTTACCACAACCGTATAGACACCGCCAGCTGGCTGGCTCGCATCGCTGTCGATCGTACCAGAGATAATACCAGTATTGAGATCAATGGTGAGTCCAAGCGGCAATCCCGCGGCCGTAAAGGTTAGGGCATCGCCATCAACATCAGAGAAGTTGGAGGCCAATGGCACGGAAACCATAGCGCCATCCACATCATTGCGTGGCGCGATCGGGCTGGCCACCGGTTCGTCATTGACCTCGCCAACATTGATTACAACGGTCGCGGTGGAGGTGCCGCCATTGCCGTCGCTAATCGTATAAGTGATCGTATCGGGACCATTATAATCGGGGTCAGGCACATAGTTGATCGTGCCATCAGGATTAATTGTCACTTCGCCATTGCCGGCGGTTGCCAATGTCACCGTCAGCATATCGCCATCGGGATCATTGTCATTGCCGAGGACATTGATATCCAGCGGCGTATCTTCGGTCACCGCAATCGGACCATCGTTGACAGCAACCGGCGGTGGGTTGGTGACGGTCCAGCTAAAGGTGCTGGACACCGTTCCGCCAACGCTATCATCCGCGGTGATGGTGACGCTATAAATGCCATCGCCATTTGGCCCGCCCTGCGAAGCAGAAGGATCGATCGTGCCAGTAATATTGCCCGCCGTATCAATAGTAAGTCCCGGAGGCAGACCCATTTGCGTAAAGGTCAGTGTATCGCCGTCGAGATCGTCAAAGCTGCCGCTGACGTCTAACGCAATCACATCGGCATCGGCATTGCCCAGTGCTGCCAGCGGCGTCACGGTCGGATCATCATTTTCAGGGTCCACGGTCACCGTCACGGTTGAAGTGGAGCTTCCGCCCTGACCATCGCTGATCTGATAGGTGATTGTATCCGTACCGTTGAAATTGGCATCCGGCGTATAGGTCAGCGTACCGTCTGCATTGATCACCACTGCGCCATTATCCGCACTGGCAGTCGTCACGGTCAGGTCATCACCATCAGGATCATTGTCATTGGTCAGAACATCAATTGGCGCTGTTGGCGTATCTTCTGTTGTCGAAGCCATGTCCGCATTGGCCGTCGGTCCGGGATTAGTTATCGTCCAGATAAAGCTTTGAGTGGTTTCTTCTCCGCCATCATCGGTCGCTGTTATTTCCACCTGGTAGACACCGCCATTGGCCTGACTGGCATCGGGATCGATCGTTCCGGTAATCTCTCCGGTCATCATGTCGATGGACAAACCATCGGGCAGGTTCGCCGCCGTGAAGGTCAGTACGCCGCCTTCGGGATCACTGAACAACGGCCCGAAATCAGCACTGACAACATCACCATCTTCGCTATCCCGATTGGGCAGGATCGTGCCATCCGGCGCATCGTTTACGGGATCAATAACGATGGTAGCTACAGCTGTAGCAAATTCGCCATTGATATCCTGAATCGTATAGGTGACAGTCGCCGTACCATTGAAATCGGGGTCGGGTGTAAAGTTGATCGTGCCGTCCGGCAATATGACTGCCGTACCGTTGGTTGCCACGGCAGAAACAATCTCGATGGGAGTCATGGGATCACCATCAGGATCGGTGTCATTGGCCAGCACATCGAGATTGATCAGCGTGTCTTCTGTGCCGACATAATTATCATTGATGGCGGTCGGCGGCAGGCCGCCGATTGTCCAGGTAAAGGTCGTGCTGACAAAAAGCCCCGCCGCGTCGGTGGCGGTGACGGTGACGGTATATTCACCGTCGGTGACAGCCGTCGAAGCGTTTGCGTCGATTGTCCCAGTGATCTCGCCCGTGTCGACATCAAAGGCTAGGCCGCCGGGTAGCCCCGTAACAGTATAAACCAAGGTAGCATCATCAACATCGTTGAATGCCAATCCTAGCGGGACAACGATATCCTCGTTGTTCAGATCAAACAGGTCTGGCAATCCAACCGTTTCCGGTGCGTCATTGACGGCTGTTACGGTCACTTCCACCGTCGCGGTCGCGGTACCGCCATTGCCGTCGCTGATCGTATAGACAATCGTATCGGTACCATTAAAATTGGGGTCCGGCTGATAGGTTATTGTTCCATCGGCCTCGATGACAACCACGCCATTGGCGCTGTCGGCGGAAATCACTGTCAGTGCATCACCATCGGGATCATTGTCATTGGTCAATACCGCAATGTTAACCGCAGTATCTTCAGCCGTGGTTTCCATATCATTATCCGCAACCGGTGGCGGGTTGTTCACCGTCCAGGTGAAGACAGAATCTACCGTGCCACCATTGCTGTCATCGGCGGTTACGGTGACTGTGTAGACACCGCCATTCAGCTGGCTAGCGTCAGGATCAATTGTTCCGGTGATCACACCATTGGTGTCGATCGTAAGTCCATCGGGCAGACCGCTGGCCGTGAAGCTTAGCGTATCACCATCCAGATCTTCGAAACTACCGCTAACATCCACCGAGATGACATCCGCGTCATCATTGGTCTGGTTGTTCAGCGGCGGATCAGCCGTCGGTGCATCATTGACCGCGACAACCGTCACTTCAACGGTCGCGGTAGAGGTCCCCCCATTGCCGTCACTGATCGAATAGGTAATTGTATCAGTGCCATTAAAATTCGCAGCAGGCGTATAGACCAAGGTGCCGTCGGGATTGATCACTATTGTTCCGTTAGGCGCGGTCGCGCTGGTCACGGTCAGCGTGTCGCCATCTGGATCATTGTCATTAGCAAGCACTGCAATCGGCGCGCTTGGCGTATCTTCATCCGTCGTCGCCGTGTCGTCAGCCGCAGTCGGAGCAGGATTGGTGACAATCCAGGTAAAGGAGCCATCCACCGTACCGCCATTGCCATCATCAGCGGTGATTGTGATCGTATAAACGCCGCCATTTAACTGGCTTGCCTGATTATCAATCGTACCCGTGATCACGCCATTGGCGTCAATTGACAGACCGGCCGGTAGGCCAGCTGCGGTGAAGGTGAGTGTGTCACCATCAAGGTCGCTGAACTTGTCGCTGATATCGACAGAGATGACATCTGCATCCTCGTTGCTGAGATCGGCAATCGGGATATCAACTTCGGGGGCGTCATTGACCGGCGCGACCGTGACGTCGACGGTTGCGGTGGACGTGCCGCCATTGCCGTCGCTGATCGTGTAAGTAATCGTGTCGGTGCCGTTGAAATCCTGATTGGGCGTATAGGTGACTGTGCCGTCCGGATTGATTACCACCGTCCCGTTTGGCGCGCTCGCGACAGTGGCCGTCAGATCATCGCCGTCGGGGTCATTATCATTAGCAAGCACATCAATGATGACGGGCGTGTCTTCATCGGTGGTCGCGCTATCATTGGCAGCCGTCGGCGCGGGGTTGGTGACCGAATAGGTGAAGGTGGAATCCACCGTACCGCCATTGCCGTCATCCGCGGTCACAGTGACTGTATAGATGCCGCCATTTATCTGGCTGGCCTGGTTATCAATCGTGCCCGTGATCAGTCCTGTGTCCGGATCAATCGACAGACCGGCCGGCAGGCCAGCGGCAGTGAAGGTAAGGGTATCGCCATCAACATCGCTAAAATTGCCAGCGGTCGGGATTGAGGGCATCTCGCCATCAACGCCTGTGACATTAGGCAGCGGGCTAGACGCGACCGGCGCGTCATTGACAGGCGCGACAGTGACTTCAACCGTCGCGGTAGAGGTGCCGCCATTACCGTCGCTAATTGTATAGGTGATCGTGTCGGTGCCATTGAAATCCGGATTGGGCGTATAGGTGATCGTACCGTCTGGATTGATCGTGACCAGGCCATTGGAAGCAGTGGCCGATGTCACGCTCAAAGCATCGCCATCTGGATCATTGTCATTGGCGAGAACCGGGATAATAACCGGCGTGTCTTCATCGGTCGCAGCAACATCATCTGTAGCAACCGGCGCGGGATTGTTCACTTCCCAGACGAAGGTCTGGCTGACCGTTCCGCCATCGCCATCATCGGCAGTAACAGTGACGCGGTAAATGCCGTCGGAACCGGGGCCGCCTTGTGAGGCATCAGGATCAATCGTACCGGTAATATTACCCACCGCATCAATCGACAGACCAGGCGGTAGACCCATGGCAGTGAAAGCCAGTGTATCGCCATCCACATCGGTGAAATTGCTCGCGACCGAAACGCTGATGACATCCGCATCATTATCATTTTGCGGCGCAATCGGCGTTGCAACCGGCGCGTCATTGACCGCGTTTACAGTCACTTCGACGGTGGAGGTGGAGAATCCGCCTTGACCATCGCTGATCGTATAGGTGATGGTATCCGTGCCGTTGAAATCCGGATCGGGCACATAAGTTACTGTACCATCTGGATTAATCGTGACCGTGCCATTGGGCGCATCGGCCGCCGTCACGTTTAGGGGGTCGCCGTCCACATCGGTATCATTGGTCAGGACCGCGATATCAACCGGCGTGTCCTCATCGGTGGTCGCGCTGTCCATATTGGCAACCGGTGGATCATTCACGGCATCGACAGTGATAGAAACAGTCGCGGTGGAGGTCCCGCCATTGCCATCGCTAATCGTATAGCTGATCGTCGTAGGGCCGTTGAAATTCGGGTTTGGCGTGAAAGTGACAGTACCATCGGGATTGATCACGACTGTACCATCAGGCGATGTGGCATCTGTCACCGTCAGCGGATCGCCGTCGATGTCGCTATCATTGCCAAGCACGCCGATGGTGACCGGTGTATCTTCATTGGTGGTTGCGACATCATCGACGGCCACAGGCGGATCGTTGACCGCATTGACGGTCACATCCACCGCAGCGGTCGACGTCCCACCATTGCCGTCGCTGATCACATATGTGATCGTATCGGCGCCATTAAAATTGGCATCCGGCACATAGGTCAGCGTGCCGTCTGGCGCGATAGTCACGGTGCCGTTTAGCGCAGTCGCCATAGTGACGGTCAGCACATCGCCATCCGGATCAGTGTCATTGGCAAGGACGTTTATGTCGACCGGCGTGTCTTCATCGGTGGTGGCGGTGTCATTGACTGCCGTCGGGGCTGGGTTGGTCACGGTCCAGGTAAAGGTCTGGCTTGTGGTCAGGCCATCGGGATCAGTACCGGTGACAGTGACCGAATAGATACCGCCATTAAGCTGGCTGGCATCACGGTCAATTGTGCCGCTGATAATGCCGGTCGCCGGGTCGATGCTGAGGCCATCGGGCAAACCGGTGACACCGAAGGTTAGCGTATCGCCATCAAGGTCGCTAAAGAAGCTGCCCGTGTCGACGGAAACCGACTGGTTATCTTCATTTGTCACATCAGGAATTGGCAGGGATTCCGGTGCGTCATTAACCGCAACCACATCGACCGTCAGCGTCGCCGTGGCAGTACCGCCCTGACCATCCGAAACCGTATAGCTGACCACGGCTTGGCCATTGAAATTTTCTGCTGGTGTAAATGTCAGTGTGCCATCCGGATTGACCACAACCGTGCCGTCCGACGTGCTCGCTGCCGTGATTGTCAGCGCATCTCCATCGGGATCGCTGTCATTGGTGAGCACCGCGACCGTAACCGGCGTATCTTCCGGCGTTGTGGCCACATCATTAACAGCAATCGGCGGGATGTTCTGGATCGAATAGACAAAGGTCGTCGATACGGATTCACCCGATGGATCGGTCGCGGTGACGGTCACCACAAAGGGTCCGTTGACCGAACTGTCGGAATCCAGCGTCCCGGTGATCAATCCTGTATCCGGATCGATGAACAGTGTCGGCGGCAAGCCGGACGCCGTGAAGGTCAGATCGTCGCCATCTATATCATCAAAGCCCTGCGCCGTTGGAATAGAGACATCTGCGCCATCTTCACCATTTTGATTGGCAAGGCCAACCGTGGTTGGCCCATCATTAACTGGCGTGACGGTGACAGTAACCGTCGCGGTAGAGAAACCGCCTTCGCCGTCGCTGATTGTATAGATGATCGTATCTTCACCATTGAAATTGGCGTTAGGCGAATAAGCCAGCGTCCCATCAGGATTGATCGTAACGGTGCCGTTACCAGCCTCGGCCTCGGTGATCGTCAACGGATCGCCGTCGGCATCAACATCATTGGTCAGCACTGCAATATTGACGTCCGTATCCTCATCCGTGGTTACGCTGTCATTGCTCGCCACAGGCGCTGGATTGGTGACTGTCCATTCGAAAGTCGTGGACACCGTGCCGCCACGGCCATCATCGGCGGTCACGGTAATCGCATATACGCCGCCATTGACCTGGCTAGCACTGCGGTCAATCGTGCCAGAGATAACGCCGGTGGCCGGATCGATGGTTAGGCCTGCAGGCAGACCAGTCGCGGTATAAGACAACGCGTCCCCATCAGGATCAGTAAACGCGCCCGCGACGGGCAGGCTGATTACCTGACTATCGAGATTGGTCTGATCACCGATGCTACCACTGATCGTTGGAATGTCATTAACGTCTGCGACAGTAACCGTAATCTCGGCTATGGAAGTTCCGCCCTCGCCATCCGAAATTTCATAGGTGATTGTATCGGTGCCGTTAAAGCCCGGGTTCGGTGTATAAGTCACCGTACCATCGGGATTGACAACGACGCTGCCGTTTACGGCATCGGCCGCAGTTATCGTAAGATCATCGCCATCAGGATCGCTGTCATTGGCCAGCGGAGAAATTGTGACTGGCACATCTTCATCGGTGGACGCGCTGTCATCCACGGCTAATGGGCCGGGATTGGTGACATTGAAGGTTATGGTCTGCGTGGTCGTGCCACCATTGCCGTCAGAAACGGTGATGGTCGCCGTATAGACACCGCCACCCGTCTGGCTGGCGCTATTGTCGATGGTGCCGGAAATGACACCGCTATCCGGATCAATTGACAGTCCGGGTGGCAAGTCCGCTGCCGCAAAGGTCAGCCTATCGCCATCGACATCGGTAAAATTAGCCGCAACCGGAACGGAAATCACCGCGCCATCTTCAGTATCCTGCGGCGGCAGTGCTGTGCCTACTGGCGCATCATTCTCGGGCGTGACCGTCACTGTAATGGTAGCAGTCGCAGTACCGCCTTCGCCATCACTAATCGTGTAAGTGATAGTCGCGGTGCCGTTAAAATTGGCTGGCGGCGCATAGTTGACCTGATTGCCAACCACTGTCGCCTGTCCAACCGTCGCTGCAGCAGCGATCAACGTGATCGGATCACCATCCGGATCGCTATCGTTCGGTAACACATCGATCAGAACTGCTGTATCCTCATTGGTTGTGGCCGTATCATTGACCGCAACTGGCCCCGGGTTGGTGACAGTCCAGCTAAATGTCTGGGTTGTGCTAAGCCCGCCTGCATCGGTGGCGGTAACGGTAACCGTATAGACGCCATTAGAGCCGCCCTGACTGGCGGAGCGATCAATTGTACCGGTAATCTCGCCGGTATTTGCATCAATGCTAAGGCCCGCTGGTAAGCCTGACACACCATAGGTTAATGTCGCATCATCGCTGTCGGTAAACCCGCCAGCAGTCGCGATACTGATGCCCGTATCCGCATCCACATTGGTCTGCGGCGGCAAGCTGCCCACTGGCGTCGGCGCGTCATTGACAGCGGCAATCGTGACATCGACGGTCGCGGTTGATGTACCGCCCTCGCCGTCACTAATCGTATAGGTGATCGTATCGGTGCCATTAAATCCGGCATTGGGCGTGTAAGTAATCGTACCGTCGGGATTGACCACAACCGTGCCGTTGACAGCACTGGCAGCCGTCACGCTCAGGTCATCGCCATCGGGATCATTATCATTGGTCAGTACATTGACCGTGACCGCCGTGTCTTCATCGGTTGAAGCGGTGTCATTGGCCGCAGTCGGACCGGGATTGGTCACGGTCCATACGAAAACCTGGGTCGCAGGCGTGCCCTGAAAATCAGTGGCCGTTATCGTAACATTATAAACACCATTGGTGCCGCCTTGGCTCGCGCTATTGTCAATCGTACCGGTAATCTCTCCGGTATTTGAATTGATCGAAAGCCCCGGCGGTAATCCGGCGGCGCTATAACTGATCGTCGGGCCATCGATATCGCTAAAGCCGCTCGCCGTCGCGACGCTCACGCCGCCATCGGCATCGACACTCGCTTGCGGCGGCAAGCTACCAACCGGCACCGGCCCGTCATTCACAGCTACAACGGTCATGTTGTAGACCGCCGTATCCGTTCCACCTTCGCCATCGCTGATCGTATAGGTGATCACATCATTGCCATTAAAATCGGCGTTGGGTGTATAGGTTAGCGTGCCATCTGCGTTGATCACCACCGTGCCATTAGGCGCGCTGGCCGCAACGACGGTTAGCGGCGCATCACCATCAGGATCGCGGTCATTGGCCAGCACATTGACGGTGACTGGCGTATCTTCATTGGTCGCGCCGCCATCATTATTGGCTTGCGGCGGCGGATTGGTGATCGTCCAGGCAAAGCTTTGTGTCGCTGCTTCACCATCAGGGTCGGTCGCCGTCACAACGATGTTATAGACGCCGCCGGAACCACCCTGGCTTGCGCTGTTGTCAATTGTGCCGGTAATCGCGCCGGTATTGGCATTGATCGAGAGGCCCGGCGGCAGACCGGTTGCCGAATAGCTAAGTTCGCCAAAGCCATTGTCCGGATCGCTAAAACCTTGCGATGTGCCGACAAAAATGCCCTGCGCCGCATCAACGTTGCTTTGCGGAGGCAGACTGCCTACCGGCACCGGCGGATCATTCACCGAAGCTACTGTCACATCAAACGTCGCGGTCGAAGTGCCGCCACGTCCATCGCTGATCATATATGTGACCGTATCCGTGCCAGAAAACCCACTATTCGGCGTATAGTTTAATGTGCCATCGCCATTGATTACCAAGGTGCCATTGGGCGCACTTGCAGAAACGACAGACAGTGTATCACCATCCCCGTCAAAATCATTCGCCAGCACATCGATATTGTTTATCGCTGTGCTTTCATTGGTAGCCTGAGTCGCATCATTGACTGCCGTCGGTGGGTCATTAATCTCAACAACGCTGATGGTGGAGACCGCGACATTGGAGTTCAGCGCCGCGTTAGCGAAACTGATATTTATGTTGCGATCAACCTCAGATGGCCGTTCCGTCGTGTTTTCAAATGTTATCGCGCGCAGTGCAAGGCGATAGTCTCTCGCGCTGTCTGCCCCCGTCAACTCCACACCGGTATCGGTGCGTGTATAGCTGATGCCCCTTACCGTGCCTGATGCTGCATCGGAGCCATTGACCAGCAACCGGTCTCCTGCCTGTGCATTGGTAAGCGTTATGCTGGCGCTTTGCACTTGCCCATCGGGATTGGTAATCCGCACGTCCCGGTCGACAATGCCGACGGCATCGCGGTTCTCGACATAAGTGCCCTGATAGCCCGAGCCACTCGCCGTGCTGTCATTACGGTCAAGATCCAGGCGCGGGATGGACACTGTTGTGCCGCCCGACCCAAGGTTGAAATCCAGATCGCCATCATGGCTGAAACCTGCTTGCCCAACGCCTGATGCGGGATCGATATTATAAGTGATCGTGAAATTATTAGTGTCCAGCCAATTGAATCGGGCAGCCGATGGCGATTGCGGTGGATTGGAATTCTCGCTCTGCGTGCCAGATGCAGTTACTTCGCCGACAGTCGATGTATCAAATACAATATTCGATGTGCCCGCATTTTCGAAAGATGACAGTGTATCGGTACTAACTGTGACAAATTCTCGGCTTCGAGGTTGCCCACTAGCACCGTCAATGTCAGCAACCGTATAGGATACATCGATATCGACAGGCGCTCCGCTGGCGGTGAAAAAGATGTCCCAGCGGACTTCTGCTGTCGCAAGCGGCCCGCCGTTGCTTCGCAGCAGAAAAGCGGGATCGTCATTGCTACCGGTTGGCCGGTCAAATCTTATGGTATCGCCGGAGGAGATCGACACGATGGTCGCACGAATGGAAATAGATTGGCCGCTAACTGTTCCGACATTGTCCCATGTGCCGGTTGCACCTACAGTTTGCCCCGGTGAGCGATTGCCAGACTCGGTAAAACCGTTGCTACCAGAAGCAACGATATTGCCATTTGCATCGCGCACGGTGAGCGAATCATTCGGCGCTGAAATCGATGTCGGCGCAAGCAATCCGTCCCAATCACGCGCAACCAGAGAAGCGGATTCAACTACACCCAACCGGTTTTCCAAAGTCCAGTCGCCACCGCGCAAAATGCTGCCCGTGTCATCAATTGACGCTGCAATATCAGCGCCCGTTGTCGCGGCCAGGGCATTCATCAATTGCTGCCCGGCCTCGTCATCACCGACATCACAGCCGTAGATTAATATGTCACCATCGGCTGTCAGCTTCGCGCCGATCGAGGCGAGTGAGGACGCCAACGCGCCCGAAACCGAGGCGCTGTCAATTTGCGTCGTGCCCAACCAGAAGACACCTTCATCGCCATGGCTGACGAGATGGATCGCGCCGATATTGTCGACCCCGGCAAGCGCCGTCATAATTTGGTCGATGCCATCACTATTGCCATCAATAAGGACAATCACACCTTTGCCCGCCCACGTCTCGGCTAGCTCTTGGTAATTTTCTACATTGGTATCGATAAAGATGTAATCTTGCCCGGCGGCCGCGCCGTTCTGCTCAACCACGGCATCGTCGGAGGCGCCTTGCTGATATAATGACATCCCCTGCCCGATAACGGCGCGAGAATCATTATCATCGATGACAAAATAGTCTCGGAAGTCAGCTGGCCGCACTCCGACCTCCCGAATGTCTGTGGAGAGCTCGTCCGTCGGCAAGGCATCACGATATGCGCTAATGTCCGTGGTCCGCACATCTTCATTGAGATTGGTTCCTGTAGGATCAAATGGGCCCGGATCAGAAATAGCAGCATTGACAGATGGGCTGGCAACAACCGCTTCTTTTACAGACACTTGTTCCTTTACAGTAAAGCTGTCAGAATTATTGAGATCAAAATTAGTTGCACTTGGTTCAATGTCGGCGGCGCCCGCTTCTTGTAGTGAAACCACCGCCATATTATTGCGGTCATCAAGATCAACCGCCAAATCATCGGAGAATGCGCTCGGACTGTCTTGAGCAGCGATTGTCACAGCTCCGTCAACACTGTCCGCAGCAAAGTCGTTGGCACCATCGGCACGCACAGCAGAGGGCGCCAATCCAACCTCTGGCGCATTTTCTCCGAAAACATTGTTCATTCCGGTGGCAAGAGAGTTAGGCATAAACGGACCGCCGTCCTGCCCATCAGCGACAGATAAAGTCGCCGCCGCTGTAACCACCGCCGCACCATCAAACATCATTCGTGGCTCTAAAGCGAGCAAGTGCGATGGCGGCGTGTTCGGGTATCTGGGCATCTAGGTCTCCCGTATCGGCACTGCTAGGATTTTACTGTAAATCTATCCAAACAATTGCACATAAACCAAATAGCCGATGCCCCCCGACGATTTGCTAATGGTTTGGGTTAACAGAAATGCGCCTGCGACCGCAACCCTAACACCCTCGGTTTTATAGGAATTATGTAAAATTTGCTATCAAGGTCCGGTCATGAAGACCATGGTTCAAAAACCACCTAATAATGATTTATATTCGACTGTAATATTCTTATTTAGATATATTACTTGTTTTTACTTTGACATTAGCGGCCACTATATTGTTACCGATAAGCCCGAAGCATCGTGACTTTCCTGAAGTCCTGAGGGTGGAAGCGACAGACTGGTATCCAGGCGCGACGGCTGGAAACCGGGTTTCTTTTCAGAAAGGGGTCGAACATCATGAACAGAAACGTCCATATGCTCCACCATGGGCAAAAAAACGGATCTCGAATATCCTATCTGGCGATACAACCAAGATAATATGCTATGATTGCATCGGGAATAAAGTGGATTCGGATATTGCGCGCAGCATAGCGGTCATGCAAAAGCGCGGCTGAATAACATCTTGCAACTTCGATCAAGAAACGGACACTACAATATGGCGCTCGACGGACAATTGGTTTGCATTTTTGGTGGCGGTGGTTTTCTCGGTCGCTATATTTCACAGCAACTATTGTCACGCGGCGCCCGCGTGAGAGTTGCGGAACGCGACCCCAAAAATGCGTTGCGTATCAAGCCGTTAGGTAATTTGGGTCAGACCCAGTTTGCCAGCGCCGATGTGACCAAGAAAGATAGCATTGTGCGGGCGGTCCATGGCTGCGATGCGGTGATCAATCTGGTTGGCATATTGGATGGTGACTTTGAAGGCGTGCATGTGAACGGTGCGCGCAACGTCGCCGAGGCTGCAGCCGAAGCGGGGTGCGGCGCACTTATCCAAATGTCTGCTATCGGGGCGGATATTGAATCACCGTCCCGCTATGGCCGGAGCAAGGGCGAGGCGGAAGAAGTCGTACGCGCAGCATTTTCCAGCGCGATCATCATGCGCCCCTCGATTGTTTTTGGCCGGGAAGACCAGTTTATCAACCGCTTCGCCGCCATGATAACAATGATACCAATTGTACCGATAATCGGCGGCGGAACCAAGTTTCAACCGGTTTTCGTCGGCGATGTGGCACAGGCCGTGGCGGCGGCATTGGACAGTCCCGCGCAATATGCCGGACAGACATTTGAACTGGGCGGGCCGGAGGTCATAAGCATGGGCGATCTCAACCGGCGGATTGCTAAAATGATAAAACGCGATCGCGGTTTTATCGAGATACCCGACTTTGCCGCGAAAGTCATGGCGACATGTACCGGATTTTTGCCGGGCGCGCCGATTACATCTGATCAATATAAGATGCTGCAAAAAGACAATGTGGTTGCAGATGGCCAGGCAGGGCTGGAGGCTTTTGGCATCACACCAACGCCGCTGGCCAGCGTTGCGCGCGGATGGATGGAAAAATATACCGTGCACGGCCGCTTTGGGGCGAGAGCCAAAGCCAGCTAATCCGATCGAGCGCTAAAACCAGATCAATAGGGCAGCGCCCATTGCGACACGGTACACGACAAAGACCATCATCGAAGCTTTGCGCAGGAACTGCATCAGGAAAGTCATCGTGGCAAAAGCTGCGACGAAAGTCAGCGCGCCGGTAATCAGCGCCTCTTTAACCAGGTCGCCACTGGCATCCATCAGATCAGGCACAATCAAGATGCCTGCGCCAGCAACAGCTGGAATGGACAATAAAAAAGAAAAGCGCGCGGATTCGACGCGGCTATAACCAAGGAAACGCGCAGCCGTCATTGTGACGCCGGAACGACTGGTCCCGGGGATCAGCGCCAGTGCTTGCGCCAAACCGACGATTATGCCGTCTTTCAGTGTCATATCCTCAAAGGATTTAACCTGCTTCCCAACACGATCAGCGATACCGAGAAGAACGCCGTAGATGATGAGGTTAATCCCAACCAAATCAGTACTGCGAAACCCTTCCAGATAGCCGCCCGTTTTGAGGAACAGGCCGACAATGACCGCCGGGATGGTTCCGATAATGATCCACCAAAGCAGGCGGCGCTCTGCATCCGCCTTGCCGATGCCGATAGTCGCAAAACCGCCCTTACCTAGAGAAATCACATCCTTGAAAAAATAAGTGATGATCGCGAGCAGAGAACCGACATGCACCGCAATATCAATCATCGGCCCCTGGTCCGCATAGCCAGTGAACACCGGGAGTAATATGAGGTGACCGGACGAAGAAATTGGCAAAAATTCGGTAACGCCTTGCACGATGGCGAGGAGCAGCATTTGAATAAATGTCATGATGGGACCCGGATAAATAAAGGAGTGGCCCGTATAGTTACCGCAGCACGTTTTGTCCCTGTTGAATTTAGGTCCGGTTTGATACTTTTATCGTGGCTTAAACTGACTTCTTGGCCCGACATCAGAACGAACATGCTATATGGGTAAGCTATACTGTCCTTTAATATTGTTTTTGCGTGACTCAGGCTGCTGTTTCACCTATCGCGGGGCCAACGTCCGCTCTAACGGGCAAGGCTATCTCAATTGAAAAATACAAAAAGTGAGCGATCTGCATGCCAAAAGGCACGAAAAAATTAGACATGTTGAAATTTGTTCATACTGGACAAACCTACCCTGACAAACGCGAGCCCGCGCTGCGCGCCGAGGATTTTCAGGAAATTGCCGACCGTTACGCACCAGAAAAGGCAGCGGAACAGGCTGCACGTTGTTCGCAATGCGGGGTGCCTTATTGCTCGACCCACTGCCCGCTGCACAATCATATCCCTGATTGGTTGCGCCTGACTGCCGAGGGCCGGGTCCGCGAAGCTTATGAAATGTCCAACCTGACATCGACTATGCCAGAAATTTGTGGCCGCATCTGTCCACAGGACCGTTTATGCGAAGGCAATTGCGTGATTGAGTTTTCCGGCCATGGTGCAGTGACCATTGGTGCGGTCGAAAAATATATTACAGACACAGCTTGGGAAGAAGGTTGGGTCGAACCTTTGGTTCCCGGAAAATCCCGCGGGCAATCGGTTGGCATTATTGGTGCTGGTCCCGCTGGTTTAACGGCTGGAGAATATCTGCGTGTCGCGGGCTATGACGTGCATATTTATGACCGCCATGATCGCGCTGGTGGATTGCTGACCTATGGTATTCCAGGATTCAAGCTCGAAAAAGATGTGATCATGCGGCGTGTTCAACGCTTGAAAGACGGTGGGATAAATTTCCACGAAAATTTCGAAGTCGGGAAAGACTCTACCTTGGACGAACTGCGTACCAAACATGACGCGATCCTGATCGCCACCGGCGTTTATAAAGCACGCGAGATAAAAATGCCGGGCGTTGGTGCGCCGGGCGTTGAAGAAGCACTAGAATTCCTAACCGCATCCAATCGGAAAAGCTTTGGTGATGACGTGCCAGACTTCGACAATGGCCGCTTCAATGCAGCGGGCAAGAATGTCGTCGTGATCGGCGGCGGTGATACCGCTATGGATTGCGTACGCACCTCTGTGCGGCAGGGCGCGAAATCGGTAAAATGCCTATACCGCCGCGACCGCGCGAACATGCCAGGGTCCCAAAATGAAGTGAAAAATGCTGAAGAAGAAGGCGTAGAATTTGTCTGGCTCTCCGCTCCCAAAGCGGTTGAAGGCACGGAGCATGTCACTGCGGTCAAGGCAACCAAGATGCGCCTCGGCGCGCCCGATGCCAGCGGCCGCCGCGCGCCTGAGGTGCAGCCCGATAGCGAATTCACATTGGAAGCCAATCTTGTTATCAAGGCTTTGGGCTTTGATGCTGAAGAACTGCCTAGCCTGTTTGATTGCCCTGACCTCAGCGTCACACGCTGGGGCACGTTACGGGTCGATCATAAGAGCATGATGACTAATCTTGACGGTGTTTTCGCCGCCGGTGATATTGTTCGTGGCGCCAGCCTTGTGGTATGGGGCATTCGTGACGGTCGTGACGTGACCGAGCATATGCACAAATTTTTGCGCGAAAAAGCAAAGGCGGCGAAACAAGCCGCCTGAATATTGAAATTTTCGTCCCCAATTTCGGAGCTATAGATGAAAAAATTCCTTGCAATTGCCGTAAGCTCATTGGCCTTGGCCTTGAGTGCCCCTGCCGCAGCACAAGACGCGGATAGTAATGCCGGCGCCGCAACCGAAGCAGCACCTATCGACCCCGCGCGTTTGAAAGCGGCCAAAAACACGGTCGATTATTTGTTCCCTCTCGGCACGTACGAGCGGATGATGAAGGGTACGATGGACCAGCTGATGGACCAGATGATGATGGGCATGGGTAATATGCGCATGGGTGACCTGGCCGGTGCTGGCGGCGTCGCGAGAGGCGATATGCCCGATGGTGTGGGCGAAAAAACGCTAGCCGAGATATCGCGCGAAGCAGATCCAAATTTTGATGAGCGGATGAAAATTTCAACCAAAGTGATGATGGACGAGATGATCGACATAATGATCACGATGGAGCCAGCTGTCCGTGAAGCGCTGACCAATATTTATGC
Organism: uncultured Sphingomonadaceae bacterium; assembly: GCA_947493215.1. GTDB lineage: Bacteria > Pseudomonadota > Alphaproteobacteria > Sphingomonadales > Sphingomonadaceae > Parasphingorhabdus. The sequence goes on from CANLQE010000001.1 coordinate 281,369, forward strand.
GCGCAAATTCACTGCGCCTCAGCTTACAGAAATGAACAACTTTTTCGCCACCGATACCGGCAGTGCCTTTGCCCGCGACTATATGATGGTTTTTGTTGATCCTGAAATGATGCAGTCGATGATGACTATGGTGCCGGAAATGATGCAGGCCATGCCCAACATCATGAAGAAAGTTGAAGAAGCGACGGCCCATCTGCCACCGGTAAAAATGCCCGGCGCAAATGATCCTTTTGCTTCGGTCGAAGACGTTGTGGACGAAGCCGGCAATTCCGATGATATAACCAACTTCGAAGATCCCGAAAACTGGTCGGCCGAAGATCGCGAGCTGGTCAATAAACTCAGCACCGATTCTGACACGGCGTTTGAGAAATATTACGAAGCCCTCGAAAAAGCGCAGTCGAACGCCAAAGCGACAATGGCGAAAGACAAATAGACAGCCGCCCATACCGAAACTGTCTCCACTTACTGAAATGAAAATATAATGACCCATTATCCAACGCCCGAACATAAACGCCTTGCCGAAACCGGTATGTATCGTCCTGAGTTTGAATCCGATGCCTGTGGCGTCGGGCTGGTCGCGGCGACCGATGGCAAACCGTCGCGCCGGGTCGTGTCTTCGGCAATTGATGCTCTGAAAGCGGTATGGCACCGGGGCGCAGTGGATGCCGATGGGATGACTGGTGATGGAGCCGGCCTGCATGTCGATTTGCCCGCGCGTTTCTTTGATGATGCGATTGCCGATAGCGGCCATAAAGTCCTGCCCAACCGGCTCGCCGTGGGTATGATCTTTCTCCCGCGTACAGACCTTAGCGCTCAGGAAACCTGCCGAACCATTGTAGAGGCGGAAATCATCGAAGCGGGGTATAAAATTTATGGCTGGCGTCAGGTCCCGGTCAATGTTTCTGTCATAGGCGTGAAGGCGCAGAATACGCGGCCTGAAATTGAGCAAATCATGATCGCCGGACCGCTGCCCGACCGTCAGAGCATCGCAGAATTTGAAAAAAACCTCTATCTCATCCGCCGCCGGATCGAAAAAAAGGTCATCGCCGCGCAGATTCAGGATTTCTATATCTGCAGCCTGTCCTGCCGCTCAATCATTTATAAAGGCCTGTTCCTCGCGGAATCACTGTCCGTCTTTTATCCCGACCTGACCGACGAGCGGTTTGAAAGCCGCGTCGCGATTTTCCACCAGCGCTATTCGACCAATACATTCCCGCAATGGTGGCTGGCTCAGCCGTTTCGGACGCTCGCCCATAATGGCGAAGTCAACACCATCCGCGGCAATAAAAACTGGATGAAGAGCCACGAGATCAAGATGGCGAGCCTCGCCTTTGGTGATCATTCCGAAGATATTAAACCCGTCATTCCTGCCGGCGCTTCTGACACCGCTGCGCTGGATGCGGTGTTTGAAACGATCTGTCGCTCCGGCCGCGATGCGCCAACGGCAAAGCTCATGCTCGTCCCCGAGGCATGGCAGAATGAGGCGGATATGGATCCAGCCCACAAAGCCATGTACGAATATATGGCCAGCGTGATGGAGCCATGGGATGGCCCCGCTGCTCTTGCCATGACTGACGGCCGCTGGGCTGTCGCGGGCGTTGACCGCAATGCGCTCCGGCCGCTGCGGTACAGCAAGACTTCTGACAATCTGCTGATCATTGGGTCCGAAACCGGCATGGTTGTGGTTCCCGAAAGCCAGATTATCGAAAAAGGCCGGCTTGGACCGGGTCAAATGATCGCGGTGGATCTGCAAGAAGGCGTCGTCTTCTCCGACAAGGCCATTAAAGATAAAATCGCGTCCGAAGAACCTTATCCCGAGCGGGTCAAAGGTTTTCAGACCATGGATGACCTGCCGCCAGCGCCAGCGGACGCGGGCATGAATTTTTCCAAGGAAGAATTGATCCGCCGCCAGACCGCGGCCGGGCATACACTGGAAGATATGGAAGTGATCCTCGCGCCAATGGTGGAGGACGCCAAGGAAGCCATTGGCTCAATGGGTGATGACACACCGCTGGCCGTGATCAGCTTGAAGCCACGCCAAATCAGTCATTTCTTCCGACAGAATTTCAGCCAGGTTACCAATCCACCGATCGACAGCCTGCGCGAACGCCATGTGATGAGCTTGCGCACGCGCTTTTCCAATCTCGCCAATATTTTGGAAAAAGACAGCCAGAATGAAAATGTTCTGGTGCTCGACAGTCCGGTACTCAGCTGTGGGGCCTGGGAGCGGCTAAAAACGAGCTTTGGCGATGCGGTTGCGGAAATTGACTGCACCATGTCCAATACCGGCGGCGCGATTGAATTGCGCGATGCGATTGCCCGAATCCGCGACGAAGCGGAACAAGCGGTGCGGCAAGGCAAGACAGAAGTCTTTCTGACCGATGAAAATATCGATGAAGACCATATGGCGATCAGCATGATAATCGCGACGGCCGCCGTGCATACCCACTTGGTACGCAAGGGATTGCGCGCTTATGCATCAGTAAACGTCCGGGCGGCTGAATGCCTCGACACCCATTGCTATGCGGTGCTGATTGGCGTCGGTGCGACCACGGTCAATGCCTATCTATCCGAGGCAGCGATCGAAGACCGCCAAGCGCGCGGGTTATTCGATGGGCTTTCCCTCGATGAGTGCATTGCGCGCCACAAGAAAGCCGTCGACGAAGGCTTACTGAAGATCATGTCCAAAATGGGCATTGCGGTCATCTCCAGCTATCGCGGTGGCTATAATTTTGAAGCCGTGGGCCTGTCCCGCGCTTTGTGTAATGACCTGTTCCCCGGTATGCCGACCAAGATTTCCGGCGAAGGTTATGCATCCTTGTTCATCAACGCACAGGACAAGCATGAGGCGGCGTTTGAACCCGCCGTTGTCCGTTTGCCCGTTGGTGGTTTCTACAAACAGCGCGATGGCGGCGAAGCGCATGCTTATGGCGCGCATCTGATGCACTTACTACAGAGCGCGGTCGCCCATGACAGCTATTCGTCCTACCTGCAATTTTCGCAAGGCGTACGCGAACTGGAGCCGATCTATCTGCGCGACTTGATGGAGTTTAACTACGCGCCGGAACCGATTCCCATTGACGAAGTGGAAGCCATTACCGAAATTCGCAAACGCTTTAATACACCGGGCATGTCGCTCGGCGCGCTTAGCCCTGAAGCCCACGAGACACTTGCCATCGCAATGAACCGCATCGGCGCGAAGTCCGTGTCCGGCGAAGGTGGGGAAGAAAAACGCCGCTACACACCCTTCGAGAATGGCGATAATGCCTCCAGCCCAATCAAGCAGGTTGCGTCTGGACGCTTTGGCGTGACGGCGGAATATCTCGGCGCTTGTGAAGAGGTCGAGATTAAGGTTGCCCAAGGCGCGAAGCCCGGTGAAGGCGGACAATTGCCTGGCTTCAAAGTTACCGAGTTCATTGCCAAGCTGCGTCACTCGACGCCTGGTGTCACCCTGATCAGCCCGCCGCCGCATCACGACATTTATTCAATCGAAGATCTCGCGCAGCTCATTTATGATCTCAAGCAGATCAACCCGAAAGCACGCGTCTGTGTGAAGCTCGTTTCTGCTGCTGGTATCGGCACGATTGCTGCTGGTGTTGCCAAGGCACATGCCGATGTCATCCTGATTTCCGGGAACACAGGCGGAACCGGCGCGTCACCGCAAACATCGATCAAATTTGCCGGTACGCCATGGGAAATGGGACTTACCGAAGCCAATCAGGTACTGACGCTCAACAATCTGCGTCATCGCGTGAAGCTGCGTACAGATGGCGGCCTGAAAACTGGCCGCGACATTGTCATCGCGGCGATATTGGGCGCAGAGGAATTTGGTCTCGGTACGCTCAGCCTTGTCGCCATGGGTTGTATCATGGTGCGGCAGTGCCACAGCAACACCTGCCCGGTCGGCGTCTGTGTGCAGGATGACAAGCTGCGGGAGAAATTTACCGGTACGCCAGAAAAGGTTATCAACCTGATGACCTATATGGCCGAAGAAGTGCGCGAGATTCTTGCGCGGCTCGGCTACCGGACATTGGAAGAGGTTATCGGACGCACGGAATTACTGCGTCAGGTAAGCCGCGGGGCCGAGCATCTCGACGATCTCGACCTCAACCCCATCCTCGCCAAGGTCGATGCACCCGATACCGAGCGTACGTTCAACCTGCCAACCCATCGCAATGAAGTGCCAGACAGTCTCGACGCGCAAATGATTGCAGATGCGCAGCCTGTATTCGAACGGCGCGAGAAAATGCAGCTGACCTATACGGTGCGCAATACCCACCGCGCGGTAGGCACACGCTTTTCGGCAGAGGTCACTGCCAAATATGGCATGAGCACACTCAACGAAGACCATGTCCATGTACGGTTACGCGGTTCAGCTGGTCAATCACTGGGCGCATTTCTGTGTCAGGGGATCACGCTGGAGGTCTTTGGCGATGCCAATGACTATGTCGGCAAAGGCCTATCCGGCGGCAAGATTGTCGTCCGCCCGATGGTCAGCTCGCCGCTCGATAGCAAAGCCAATACGATTATCGGGAATACCGTCCTCTATGGCGCGACCTCTGGCCAGCTGTTCGCCGCTGGTCAAGCGGGCGAACGGTTTGCGGTCCGGAACTCCGGCGCGGATGTTGTTGTTGAAGGTTGCGGTGCCAATGGCTGCGAATATATGACCGGCGGCAATGCTGTCATTCTCGGCGCGGTGGGCAATAATTTTGGCGCTGGCATGACCGGCGGCATGGCCTTCATCCTCGACCTAGACCGGAACTTTGAGAAACATGCCAACCCCGAAAGCCTTGTCTGGCAGCGGCTGGACAGCGACTATTGGGAAGAGCATCTCAAATCTCTGATCGAATCGCATCACCAGACCACGGACAGTAATTGGTCGGAAACGATATTGCGCGACTGGGATCGCTGGCGGGAACGCTTTTGGCAAGTTTGTCCGAAGGAAATGGTAAACCGGTTGGATCATCCATTATCGGATAGCGAGGCGATTGAGGCGGCAGAGTAGATATATGACCATTTTGGAGGCCGCAGATATAATCATTCGAGACCTCACGGAATCCGATACCTCCGCTATTTTGGACATCTACCAGCAAGGCATCAATACCGGTCATGCCACGTTTCAGGAATATGCCCCTAGTTGGGATGAATGGGATCAATCTCATTTGAAAATGCCGCGCCTCGGTGCTATTGCAGACGATGAACTAGCCGGATGGGCGGCACTCAGCCCAACCTCTTCCCGCTGCGTCTATGCCGGAGTGGCCGAAGAAAGTGTCTATGTTGGAACCCGCTTTAGCGGTTTGGGCGTTGGACGAAAATTATTGCAAGCCATCATTAATGCTTCGGAGGAGGCTGGCGTCTGGACGCTGACCGCAGGTATCTTTCCGGAAAACGTCGCGAGCCTAAAACTACATGAAGCGGCTGGCTTCAAGATATTAGGCCGACGGGAGCGTATCGGGAAAATGACGTTCGGCCCATTGGCCGGCCAATGGCGAGATGTATTTTTGCTGGAACGACGAAGTGAGGCGCCACAATTTACCTGAACTCATGGCGACTTGGAAGAATGTTCTTGTTTTGATCTGTCCGCAATCTATGATCATGCCATGACTGACCGGCGCGATGTGATTCAGGGGCTTGGCCTACTTGGGCTTACTAGCCTTGTTTCCTGCACGCCAAAATCTGCATCGCTATCATCAGGAGCCAAAGCCATGCCCAAAATCACCCCCAATTATCTCGAAATGAAAGCCGCCGATCTGAGCGCTAGCAAAACATTCTATGAAAAAGCCTTCGGCTTTGCCTTTACCGACTATGGTCCGGAATATGCCGCGGTCGAAGGCGGGCCAGTGCAAATTGGTATCGCCGCTGGGGAGGAACCGTCCGCCCCGATGCCAACCTTTGAAACGGATGATCTGGAAGCTGCTCTCGCGCAGGTCAAAGCTGCCGGTGGCGCAATTGTCAAAGAGGTCTTTGCCTATCCCGGTGGGCAACGCTTTGAATGTCTGGACCCTTCTGGCAATCGATTGGCAATTTATAAACCGGGTTGAACCACGTGATTTTGGGCACTGTTACAACTGTTTACAGATCGTGTTGCCAAAATCTCCGCGGGTTCAGCTTTAACTCAGACGCAGGCTGCTAGACAGAGTCTAACGACAATATCTAGGAGGCTTTATATGCGACATTTTCTTGCTCTTCCCCTTTTGGCGGTATCGCTAAGCCTTGCTGTTCCTGCATCTGCTCAGGACCGTGAACCAGAATCCGAGATGATCGAAAAGCTCAATGATCCCGCCTTTCAGGACGGCATGGTGGCCATGATGTCTGGCTTTTTAACTGCGATGATGGAACTGCCCGTTGGCCAATTTGCTGCCGTGGCGGAGAAAGCCGTGCCGGAAGGCATGGATGACGGTGAAACATTTTCCCGTATCGATCCCGACGCGACATTGCGTGATCTGGCCGCGGGTGACAATCCCGATTTCAACGCCGACATGGAAGACAAAATGCGCAAAGGCACGGCGATAATGGGTATCATGGCTAGCGAATTTGGCGCACTGCTGCCGCAGCTCAAAGCCATGGGCAAGAGCATGAAACGCCGGATGGGCGAGCTGGAATAGTGCTTGCCGATAACATGTTTCGTCGCGTCTGACCGTCTATTGACGGTTTCCCGCATCAAGCCCCTTCCCCCGCAACGGATTCCCGATTAACAGCAACAATATGTGGCAGTTATTCCAATTTCCTCTTTGTCCGTTTTCGCGCAAAGTTCGCCTGTTAATGGGCGAAAAGTCGGTCGGCTATGAGCTGGTCCGCGAATCGCCATGGGCGCAGCGGGACGAATTTCTCGATATGAACCCGGCTGGCCGCACACCGGTTATGCGTCATGACCAACGGGATGTCTTGCTGGTCGATAGCGTTGCCATATGCGAATATATTGAAGAGACAGTCGAAAAGACCCCGATGATCAATGGCACCGCAACCAACCGCGCGGAGATTCGCCGGCTCGTCGCCTGGTTTGACGAGCAATTTTACGGCGATGTCACCGCGCCGATGCTGTACGAGCGCATGCATAAACGGATTGTCCATCGCGCACCGCCTGACGCGAAGGTACTGCGCGAAGCCATGCGACGCGCCAATGTGCATCTCGATTATATAGACTATCTCATTGACCACCGCAGCTGGCTCGCCGGCGCAACCATGAGCCTCGCTGATTTAGCTGCTGCGGCGCAAATTTCCGTCGCCGATTATCTCGGCGGGATTGACTGGACCGGCCATGAGCAGACCAAGGCCTGGTATGCGATGTTCAAATCCCGGCCGTCTTTCCGGCCCCTATTGTCGGAGCGTATGGAAGTGATTGCGCCACCCAGCCATTATGAGAAAGTGGATTTTTAGGGGCGTTCGGAAGCGGCGCTCACCAGAGGGCAAACCATTTGCACTTTGTCCATACCCGGTGCGAAGCCATCTGTCTCAACACCCACGGTCTTGAAACCAAATTTTGCAAAAAACGGCGCGACTTGCGGGGTGGTGAAAAGCTCCGCCTCCTCAAAATCCCCTGACGCTTCTATAGCCTGTAATCGATATTCGGCCAGCATTCGGCCGAGCCCCGAACCGTGGCGCGCATTATCGACCATCCCCCAAGTAAACCGCGCCTGCCCGCGCGCTTCTTTCACAAAACCACCACAGCCGCAGATATCTCCATCTTGCTCGATGACAAAATAAGCGCCATCCGGTTTGTCCAGAAAACCGGCAAAATCGGCTCGTTCGCTAGAATGAAAATAGCGCGGCACATTGCTGTCAAACAATGACAGGCAGGCCTCTTTATCAGCTGCGGCAAAAGGTCGAACAGTTGCGGTCACGCGCGTACTACCGTCATCAGGTAATTCAGCGCCAGATTATCCGACAAGGAAAAACCGTGCGACGGGCTATAGGATATGCCGGTCGTATCAATCACCTTCAAATCAGCCTCGCTAAGCAGTTTTTCTAGCTCGTCAGGCGTGAAAAACTGGTCATGGTGGTGCGTCCCTTTGGGAATACGCCCCATCATCTCAGCCAGTTCAACAAGCATCAGTTTCGACATCGCGGTACGATTGGGGGTCGACAGGATCATGAGCCCGTCATCTGCCAACGCGCGGGCCAGACCAGCGACAAAACCTTCCGGGTCATCGACATGCTCAATCACCTCCAGCGAGGTTACCAGGTCAAAACCGCTCTCTCCAAATGCCTCTATCCCTTCGTGACGATAATCAATATCCAGCCGCTGCGGTTCGGCGTGGGCCTTCGCTGCTGCGATATTTTCCGGCGCCGCATCCAGCCCCGTGACTTTCGCGCCCATCCGCGCCAGAGGTTCGCACACTAGTCCGGCCCCGCAACCGACATCCAGCGCGCGCTTGCCTGCCAATGGCTTCAAGCTGGCAACGTCGGAGCCGAAATGCAGGTTAATCGCTTCGCGTATGTAACCCAGCCGCACTGGATTAAGCCTGTGGAGCATAGCAGAGGACCCAGTCGGGTCCCACCACTCAGCAGCCAAAGTACCAAAATGCGCGGCTTCCTGGGGGTTTATCGTGCTTTTAGCTGCGCCTGAAACGGCAGCGTTGCTGGTGCTTGCGTTTGTCATGACCCCTCTTTATCACAGCCAAAGCGTCTCGTTCAGACCCTTTTTCAACAGAAAGACAGATTACTGGCATCATGGCACGGATAGTGATGAAATTTGGTGGCACGTCGATGGCCGGGATCGAACGTATCCGCCGCGTCGCGCAGATCGTCAAGCAACAGGCCGATGCCGGACATGAGGTCGCTGTGGTGGTCTCGGCCATGGCCGGGGACACCGACCGGCTCGTCAATTTCTGCCGCGAAGCCAGCTCGCTTTATGATGCCGCAGAATATGATGTCGTGGTCGCAAGCGGCGAACAAGTGACGTCAGGCTTGCTCGCTATTGCTCTGCAATCGCTGGGTGCCAAGGCACGCAGCTGGCTCGGCTGGCAAATGCCGATCCGCACCATAGAAGCGCATAGCAAAGCGCGGATCGAGACGATCGATGCCGATGATTTGACAGCCTCGATGCAAAGCGGTGAAATTGCTATTATTCCTGGCTTTCAAGGCATTAGTCAGGACGGGCGGATTACCACTTTAGGCCGCGGTGGATCAGACACTAGCGCGGTGGCCATAGCGGCAGCGGTCAAAGCCGATCGCTGTGATATCTATACCGATGTCGACGGGGTTTATACAACCGATCCGCGTATTGTGACACGCGCGCGCAAGCTTAAAACCGTGACTTTTGAAGAAATGCTGGAACTGGCAAGCGTTGGCGCGAAAGTTCTGCAGACGCGCTCGGTTGGCTTAGCAATGAAAGAAAATGTACGCATTCAGGTGTTGTCATCGTTTACCGAAGATGGCGCGCCAAGTGCGGATGATCTGCCCGGAACGATGATCGTCAGTGAAAACGAAATGGAGAAAGATGATATGGAGCGTCAGCTGATCACCGGCATTGCCCATGATAAGAATGAATCCAAAATCACCCTGACCCGCGTCCCCGATAAGCCGGGCGCGGTGGCGAATATCTTTGAACCGCTGGCCGAGGCCGCGATTAACGTAGATATGATCATTCAGAATGTTGGCCGCGAAAAAGGCGAAACCGATGTGACCTTTACCGCGCCGACAAGTGATCTGGACCGCACCATGCAGGTATTGGAAAAGGCACAACCGGATATTGGTTATAACCGGTTGATTTCGGACACGAATGTCGCAAAAATTTCCGTCGTCGGCGTCGGTATGAAAAGCCATGCCGGTGTGGCCTCGACCATGTTTAAATCACTGGCCGATCGCGGCGTAAACATTCAGGCGATTACGACCTCTGAAATCAAGGTCAGCGTACTGATCGAAGAAGATTATACCGAACTGGCGCTGCGGGTGCTTCACACCGCTTATGGCCTGGATGCAGAGGATGCAGCTTAACTTATGACTCAATCCAAACTTTCCACTCTCATGAAGCGTGGTACTGATTTACTGGGCAGCGAGACCGCGATTATGTGTGGCGCAATGAGCTGGGTCTCGGAACGCAATCTGGTCAGTGCCATTTCCAACGCAGGTGGCTTTGGCGTTATCGCTTGCGGCGCTATGACACCGGAATTGCTCGACACCGAGATTGCGGAGACCAAAAAGCTCGCGACCAAACCTTTTGGCGTCAACCTGATCACCATGCATCCCGATCTGATGAAGCTGATTGAGGTGTGCGGCCATCACAACGTCAGTCATGTTGTACTGGCCGGGGGCTTGCCGCCAAAAGGCAGTTTGGAAGCGATCAAGGAAATCGGCGCAAAAGTGATTTGCTTTGCCCCTGCCATGGCGCTGGCCAAGAAATTCATCCGCTCCGGCGTTGATGCCATTGTTATTGAGGGCATGGAAGCGGGCGGTCATATTGGGCCGGTGTCGACTTCAGTTCTGGCGCAGGAAATCTTGCCCGAAATAGCAGATCAATTGCCGGTCTTTGTGGCCGGCGGCATTGCCCGCGGCGAGGCGATTGCCAGCTATCTCGAAATGGGGGCGAGCGGGGTTCAACTCGGCACGCGTTTTGTCTGTGCCCATGAATCCATCGCACATGAGAACTTCAAGAAAGCCTTTATTCGCGGCAATGCCCGTGATGCGATCACCAGTGTCCAAGTCGATCCGCGACTCCCGGTGATCCCGGTGCGCGCTTTGAAGAACAAAGGCACAGAGGAATTTACCCGGAAACAGATTGAAGTGGCCAAACTGCTCGACGCAGGCGAGATTGAAATGGGTGAAGCGCAGTTGCAAATCGAGCATTTCTGGGCTGGTGCGCTGCGCAAGGCCGTGATTGACGGCGATGTCGAAAACGGCTCGGTCATGGCCGGTCAATCGGTAGGCATGGTCAAGTCGGAGGAAAGCGTCGCAGATATTATCAAAACGCTCACCGGTGAAGCTGAGACGGCACTGGCGCGTTAGGGCTTTCCATCGCCCTGCTCCTAATCAGCTACGGAACACAGGCCCTATCCGTCTTGCCTAAATAACACAGCTTCGGCATAGACGACGCATGACAGAAGCCGTTTCCAGCCCCGACCCGTTTGAACAGATCGAACAAGACGAAGCACAGTCCTATAATCAGGGCCTGACCCCGCTCCATCCGCCGCAAAAGTCGCTGATCCGGCTGAACACTGGAATTTTCGCGATCATTTTGACCATTGCTGCGGCCGCCATAGAGTTCGCTGTCCGCAATGAACTGCCGCTAGCCGCCGGATCGATCATCGGGCCCATCGCGGCCTTTGCTCTATTCCTTTTCGTCATGTTACCAAACCGTATCTATCGCCGCTGGGGCTATGACATGGCGGAAGAACAATTGCGTGTGTTGCGCGGGTTTATGTGGCGGACCGACACGATCGTCCCGTTTAACCGCATCCAGCATATTGACGTCGCGCAGGGGCCGTTTCAACGGGTATTCGGATTATCAACGCTGATCGTCCACACCGCCGGCACCCATAACAGCGTCGTCGCCTTGCCCGGCCTCAGCACCCCGGATGCCGAGACGATGCGCGACACGATCAAGGGCCATATCCGCCAAGATATGATATGATCGACGCGCCCCTAACATCAACAACCGAAGACGAAAGTGCGGATGATGCCGCCATGGGTGAGGCGTCGTTCCAGCGACTACATCCGCTCAGCATCATCTTGAAATCAATAGCCGCGATCAGCCAAAACCTGATTGCCATGGGCGTGCTCTATTTCAGCGTATTCGACCGGAATATCATCTATACGGGTCTGGCTGCCATCGCCTTGCTTGCTGCTATCATCGGGGTAACCGCACTGGTTTGGTCGCGTTTCACCTATCATATTGGCCCCAAAGAAATCCGCATCAAAAGCGGCCTCATCAGCCGTAATAATCGCTCGATTCCGTTCGACCGCATTCAGGATGTCAGTCTGGAGCAAAAGCTGGTCAGCCGCATATTAGGCCTAGCCACAGTGAAATTGGAAACCGGCGCGTCAGCAGGCGAAGATGGCAAGTTAGATGCGCTGGCGCTGGCCGACGGCGAAGCGTTGCGAGATAGGGTGCGCGATTATAAGTCCGGCGCTGCGGCAACTGCGGCAGATCCAGACGAGGGCGCTTTGCCCGCCGCGGAACCAGAGGAACGACCACCGCTTTTTGCAATGGACAACCGGCGGATACTCATCGCTGGCCTTTTCAATTTCTCTTTCGTTCTGCTCGCCATTTTGGCTGCTATCGCACAAAATCTCGACTTCCTGTTGCCAGATGATTTTTTCAATCCCTGGTATTGGGCGAAACAATTGTCAGAGCAGGACGTGGTCAACGGCCTCAGTTCTTCGGCGCAAATTGCCGGGGCCGCCGCCGCTCTGATTTCTCTTATTGCTGTTGGCTTGGGCAGCGGGATCATCCGTACTTTCATTCGCGAATATGGTTTCCGTCTTGATCGCGTCGATCGCGGCCAACCTGGATTTCGGCGGCAGCGGGGCTTGTTCACGCTAACCGACATGGTCATGCCGATCCACCGGGTGCAGGCGGCAATCCTCAAAACTGGCCCGATCCGCCAGCGATTCGGATGGTATCATTTGAAGTTCCAATCGCTCGCGGGCGACGGCAGCGGCGAGAGCGACCACAGCGCGGCCCCCTGCGCACAGATGGCGGAGGTAGAACCGATATTAGCGGAGACAAGCATAGCCAATGTCACAGCCGATCTGGAATTTTGCCGAGTCAATCCAGCGCTGTGGTGGCGCGATGCGGTCCTTTTAACCATCGTGCTTAGTGCGGTCAGTATCGGCATCGGCCTGTTCGTTGATCCCGGCTTTTATGCGCTGATATTGCTCGCCGTCCCGATTGTCGCAGTGAAGTTTCTGGGTTGGCGGCATCACCAATATACACTGACGAAAACACAGCTTTTCGTGCGAACGGGCTGGTGGCGACGCAAGCTCACGATTTTGCCCATCCGCAAGATTCAAACCGTCGATATCAGCCAGTCGCCATTGGATCATCCGCTGGACTTGGCCTCCGTGACGGTTGGCATCGCTGGCGGGTCACCTATGGCTCCGCTCAAGATCAACGATATCCCGATGGCGTCGGCAATGGCTTTGCGCGCAAAGTTGATCAGATCAGACTGAGGTCATGGCGCTTGACAGAGGCTGCGGAATATTCACGATGGTTACAAGAGATATTTTTTAGGAGGGCATCATGCGCAAGGCACGTTTCGCAATTTTGATTTCACTATCGGCATTGGCCATCAGCACGCCGGTTCGGGCAGACGATCATGTCGACAAGAAATCAACCGCACTGCATCAGATTATTGATGATTATTGGGCATATAGTCTGGAACAATATCCCGAATTTGCATCTTCGCTAGGCGTCAGTGATCCGGTTGGCCGAGTGAGCGATAACAGTCTGGAAGCCGAAGACAAGCGGGTCGAAAAAGCAAAAGCCTGGTTGGTACAACTCGACAACATTGATCAAAACACCCTTTCAGAAGATGATCAAACCAATTTCGGTATCCTCCGCCGCAGCCTCGCCGAACAGGTCGAGGCCAGCACCTATGGCCAACGGACCATCAACTTTACCAATCGCAGCGGTTGGCATCAGAGTTTTGCCAGTATGCAAAATAATTTGCCCTTCCGCACGGCCGCCGATTACCAGACATACATCAACCGTTTGAAAAAATACGAGATCATCCACAAACAGTCAATTTCCGTCGCCAATAAGGCGTTGCAAGGCGGCTATGTTCAACCATGCGTTTCGATGGTTGGCTATGAAAGCAGCATTTCCGGTCTGATCAAGGAAGACCCAAAAGATACGCGCTTCTTTGAGCCGTTTAAGCGGACCAAGCCGGACGGGATTGATCAGGCGACCTTTGATAGCCTTGCCTCCAGCGCTGCCGAAGCCATAGCGACCAATATCACGCCGTCACTGAAGGGGCATCTTGACTGGTATAACACAAAATATGCACCCAATTGCGCCAAGGCACCCGGCGTTTCGGCCCAGCCCGGCGGCGACAAATATTATGATTTTCGTATCCGCCAAATGACGACGACAGAAAAATCAGCGGACGAAATCCACAATATCGGTCTGTCTGAAGTCGCCCGCGTCCGCGCCGAGATGGTCGAGGTTGCGAAACAGGCTGGCTTTGAAACGCGTGAAGCCTTTATCGCGGACCTGCGTACCAATCCCAAATATTATGCCAAGACCCCCGAAGAGCTAATGGAGAAAGTCGCAAGGGTGACAAAGATCATCGATGGCAAGATGCCGTCAATCATCGGCAAGCTTGCGCGCCTGCCTTATGGCATCAAGGAAATTCCTGCAGAAACCGCGGAAGGCACCACTACCGCTTATTATAACCCAGGATCCCCCGATGTCGGCATAGCTGGCTTCTATTATGTCAACACATCGAAGCTGGACCAGAGACCTTTCTGGGAGATTCCCGCGCTGAGTGTCCATGAAGCGGTGCCCGGTCACCATATGCAGATCGCCTTGCAACAAGAGCTCGACATGCCGGACTTCCGCAAGCACGGCGCGTTTTTCACCGCCTTTGTTGAAGGGTGGGGCCTCTATTCAGAGCGTCTTGGCATAGAAATGGGTCTCTATGACACGCCGGCCAAAGATATGGGGCGACTGTCCTACGAAATGTGGCGCGCGACCCGGCTAGTCGTCGATACCGGCATTCACAGCAAAGGATGGAGCAAACAGCGGGCCATCGACTTCATGACCGACAATACCGCGCTCAGTACGGCCAATATTGAGGCGGAGGTGAATCGCTACATAAGCTGGCCCGGACAGGCGTTGGCCTATAAAATGGGCGAGCTAAAAATCCGTGAATTGCGCGGGAAGGCAAACGAAACCCTGGGTACAAAATTTGACCTGCGCGAATTTCATGATGTTGTTCTCGGTCAAGGGGCGGTGCCTCTCGATATGCTGGAGGCGCAGGTGAACCGGTGGATTGAAGCGAAAAAGGCTAGCTAGCCGGATCCTGCATCAAATAGGCAACGTTATGCGCTATTGATCGTCCGTTGGAACAGGCGGCGGCGTTTCATCGGCGCCTGGTGGCACAGCTAGATCATTGTCGGCACGCGTTTGAACGTTCTGAGCTTCCAAAGTCGCGGCATCTTGCGCTTCCAGCCGAGCACGCGCTTCGGCGGCACCGGCTTCGCGGGCTTCACGCTGGGCTTCAATCTCGCGCAGCCGTTCTTCAACCGCTTCGGCTTCGCCATCAATCCGGGCGAGACGCTTCTGGCGCTCTTCCTCGATCAGCTTGCCCCAGTTTACGGTGTCATCCTGACCCTTTTCGGCATAAGCCTGCTGCAACAAACGCTGGGTACAGCCGGTAAATCCGCCCGCGCCAGAGGGCGAACAGCTTTGCGTACCGGTTTTTCCGACATATTCGTAAGACCTTACCCGCTGTGACCATGATTCATTCTTGGCGTCATTGGGATTGTCGCGCAGCGTTTCGGGAATCCGGTAGCGATCTGATTCCGCTTTGCGGGCACATACGACAATCTCGCCATCCTTGCTTTGCGGACAAGGGTCATCGCCATAAATGACCAGTTGGTTGACCCGGTCACCCGCTTCGTCTTGTGCCAACAAGGGGCTTGAAAATGTTGCGCCTGCCAAAAGCAGGGTTGCGGAAAGAATAGCGGTGTTTTTCATATATTATCCTATGCCGTCGCCTGAATGAACCGTCGCTGAAGGCCTGAATTGACGATCGTCTGTTGTTAAAGCTGAACCTAAATCCGTTTCGAAAGACCTATAGCTACCTTACATCCCAACCGAATGGCTGCACTCAGCACCGGGTAGCCAGGCGTCTCTTCAGCACCTGCTTCAAGCGCCACCCGTTTATGCTCCAGCTCCTCTTCACGAAACTCCGCAATCTTACTGAGCAGTTCGGGATCATTTTCCGTTTCGAGCTGCTCCATCTGTTCCTGGTAGTGCTTGTCAATTTCGGTTTCAACGGCAGCCGTGCACGCCATAGCAGCGCGGGGGCCCATAATCGCCGTACCTGCTCCAAGCGCGTAGCCCGCCACTTGCCAAAAGGGTTGCAAGACCGTCGGCCGAACATTGCGCTCCACAATCATCCGGTCAAACGCATCGAGATGCCGTTGCTCCTGCTCCGCCATATGATGAATCGCTCCACTGTCGGGCCCATCATCACCCATAACCGCGAGCTGACCTTTGTAGATTTGCGCAGCACCATATTCGCCGGCCTGATTGACCCGGATCATCGATGCGATATCCGGTTTTGCTTTTCCTAATGTCGCTTCAGCCATTGCGCGCGTCCTTTCAGGCTCGGTCTTTCCGGCCATTTGCCATCATTACCAAGATGAGGATCGCACCGCCAACTGACAAGAGAAAATTATAACCGGCCAAGGAAATGCCAAAGAGCGACCAAGGCGCAACATCACATCGCACCAGCGGCGCGTTCATAATGGAATCAAGTATGTCGCCGCCCGCCGGAAGCGTCGTTGCGCAAGACGTTAAACCTTCCCACCAGCCATATTCCACCCCGGCATGAAAGCCGCCAATCAACCCGCTGATCAAAATTGCCAACGCCGCATCCAATATCAGAAATTTCGATAATTTATGATGGCGTATAAGCATCGCGGCCAAAGCCAGAATAATCGCAGCGAGATGCGGCCAGCGTTGCCACATGCACATTTCGCATGGATAAAGGCCAAATATATATTCGCTGATCAACGCCCCGCCCAGCAAGGCCGAAGGGATGATCAGGGCCAGCCAAAGGGCTGCACGGGAAAGGGCCATATGTGGCTTCCTAATTTTTAGCAGTGACCGGTTTTGTTGGCTTTTTCGCCGCCTTGCTCATCGCAACTTTCAGACCCTCTGGCCCCAAACGTCCGATGGTTTGCAACGCATAGTGCAACTGAAAATCTTCAATGCCTTTTTTCTCAAGGTCTTCAGCCGTTTCGGTGAAGCGCGGATCATCCTTGGCGTCTTCTTCCAGCACGTCATCTTCCAGCTTCACTTCGTTGATCAGATGCTTGCGCAGATCGGATTCGCGGAAACGGGGGCGTGTCTTATAATCAGGATCAGACAGTTGTGGCACCATGATATCTGGTTCAATGCCGCCTTCCTGCACCGATTTTCCCGACGGTGTGTAGTAGCGCGCTGTGGTCAGGCGCAGAGCAGAAGTGTTGGAGAGCGGCAGTAATGTCTGCACCGATCCCTTGCCAAAGCTGCGTTCGCCCATGACCAGACCGCGATGATGGTCCTGCAATGCGCCGGCAACAATTTCCGAAGCCGAAGCAGAACCCGCATCAATCAAGACGATTACCGGCAAACCATTGGCAGCATCACCGCTCTTTGCAAAATAGCGTTCGATGTCGGATTTACCGCGACCGCGCTGTGATACAATTTCGCCGCGGGACAGGAACACGTCAGAAACATTCACGGCTTCGTCCAGCAGCCCGCCCGGGTTGGAACGCATATCGAGAATATAGCCCAATGGCTTCTTGCCGAGTGATTTATCAATGCCGAGAATTGCAGCCTTTACGTCCGCGCCGGTGTCATTGGAAAAGCTGGTAATGTTGATCACACCCACCTTGTCTTTGACTTCCCAAGTGACCGGTTTCAAATCGATAATTGCCCGGTTCATCGAAACGTCAAATGGCTTGTCCCGGCCCGGACGGACGATTGTCAATGCAATTGGTGAACCTGGCTTACCGCGCATTTCCTCAACCGCTTCATCCAGCGATCCGCCATAGATAAGTGATCCATCAATATGGGTGATATAGTCACCAGCCTTCACGCCCGCTTTGTCAGCCGGCGTGTCCTTAAACGGCGCGATCACTTTGACAGCGCCGTCTTCCATCGTCACCGACAATCCGAGACCGCCATAATTTCCATCGGTTTGCGTCCGCAGATTTTCAAAATCGCGCGCATCCAAAAAGCTACTGTGAGGATCAAGGCTACCGAGCATGCCGTTAATCGCGCCTTTTATAAGGTCCGCATCATCTACCTGGTCAACATAATCCTTCCGGACCCGGTCAAACACGCTCATAAACTGTTCCATCTCGCGATAGGTGGTCGCGTCGACGGCAGAAATAGCAGAAGTGGTTGCGGGCAAAAGCGCCACGGTCAACACAAGAGCGGTTGCCTGTAAAAACGGCTTCTTCATCGGAAATGTCCTGTATGTCTAAATGTGTACCAAATATAGGCTTGAATCGCGCATAAAGCCAAGCACCTTAACCAAATATGACGTTGATTATCGACGAACGTCAATTTCTCAGCCGTTTCACCCGACCAAGGCAGCAATATCAATCGGACGGCCATTGCGGCGCAATTCCACGGTCACATTCGGATCATCCTGTCCTGAACGGCCGACCGGAGCGCCCTGCACCACCATATCATCGACCTCCGCGCTGGTCGTCGCCATATTGGTGATCAGGCTGGTCCAAGCGCCGTCATGCTGAATGATCAGGATGTTGCCATAGCCGCGATAGCGCCCGGAAAAGACGATCTTACCGGCCGCCGGAGCAACAATCTGAGCTCCCGGCTCCACCGCAATGGTCAGGCCGCGTGAACGATAACCGCTATCGGATATCTCGCCCAATCCCGTCACTATATCGCCGACAACCGGCAGACGATAGGCATTGGCCAGATTGATATTGCGTGGCTGGCCACGGACGGGTCCTTCGCCATCGGGGTTTGGCCGCAAGAGCGGTCCATCAAGCTGAGCCAATGCTTCGCGCACCGTTCCACTCTCGCGAATCTGGTCCATAAGGTCGAGGATATCGCGGGCCTCTTCGCCAAGAGCCAAAGCGCGGTCCTGTTCCAGACCGGCTTCGTCGGAAAATTGTTGCGCATCAACCCGCTCGCTGGTTTCAAGGCCAGCCAGCTGGTTGCGCGTCAGTTCCAGGCGCTGTTGGCTCTCGTTTAGCGACGTGATGGCCCGTGCAGACTGTGTACGGAGCTTATCCCCTTGCTCAACCTCACGGCGCAAATTGGCTGTCCGTCGCTCAATTTCGGGAACCACCGTCGACATGATCGAGCGAATGTAGATCAGCTCATCCAGAGAACGCGGCTCAACCAGCGCCAGCGCCGTGGGCTTACGCGTCATCATCTGCAAAGCCGCCGTCAAGCGCACAACCGGCCCCTGTTTTTCGGCCAGACGCGCGCTCTGGCGCTCTTGCAAGCGCTCAACAATCGCGATGCGTAAACGCGCCGCGCGGATATCGGCCTCTGCTGCCTGTATGCGGGCAGCCAGTGCCGCCGCCTCACTATTAATCCGGTCCGCCTCATTGGTCGCGGCCTCCGCCTGCCGGCGCAAAGCGTTGCTCTGTTGCCGAGCGGTTTCAGACTGTTCGCGAGCGGAAACCAGCGCACGCTGTTCTTCGCTTAGCGATGGTCCGCGGGTTTGCGCTGGCAGCGCGGCGGCAAAAAAAGAACCGACAGCAGCCAAACCAAGCAGGATGAAAAGCCAGCGCAGCATTCCCTACCCTTCTCTATGATATGGGTGATTAGCGATAATTGCGGTCGCCCGGAACAATTGCTCGGCCAACATCGCGCGCGCCATAAGATGCGGCCAAGTGGCTTTGCCGAAAGAAAAGAAATGGTCCGCGCTGCTGCGTTCTTCACTGGTTAGCCCATCAGCGGCCCCGATCAGGAAGCGGGCCTCGCGCACGCCATTGTCACGCCATCCGTTCAGGACTTTCGCAAAAGCCTTTGATGTCCAGTTTTCGCCGGTTTCATCGAGCGCAATGATCTTTGTCTGATCGCTGATCTTGGGAGTTTTTCCGCCCTGCTCCGGTAATTCACTGAGCTTCACATCCCAGTTGATCCGTTTGACATAACGCTCCACCAATTCCTGTTCGGGACTGCGGCCAATTTTCCCGCGAGCGACGATATGGAGCCTCATGATAAAAGACCCGCCGGAATCAGGCTTCCGCCGCCTCAGCTTCGCCTTCTTCGCCAACCGCCCACATGCGCTCGAGATTGTAAAAGCTGCGCACTTCGGGGCGAAACAGATGCACGATCACATCACCGGCGTCGATGAGCACCCAGTCGGCATTAGCCAGACCTTCAATCCGCGCCTCACCGCCTGCTTGCTTGACGCGCTCAGCCAGTTTTTGCGCCATCGACGCGACTTGCCGAGTCGAACGCCCTTCAGCGATCACCATATGGTCGGCAATATTGCTTTTGCCCTCGAGCGGAATGGCCACAATATCCTGCGCCTGATCATCGTCGAGCGATTTCATCACGAGCGCATAGAGAGCATCTGATTCGGCTTTGCCTTCCTTAGAAGTAGCAGATTTCAGCGCTTTGCTTTTCGATTTCGTCAATTCAAATCCTATCAATCTGTCTGGCAAACCAATTTACGCGTCACGGCGTCGCGGACGCAGCGATGAGCATATTGTTTGTGCCAATGGGGCCGGGCCATCCGGATCGCGGTGGCCGAGCGTGGGTCGGGACGATAGCGCAAGAATGTCAGCGCTGGCGTACTCCAATTAGTCCAGTTCATCCGCTGGTTCGCAGGCCGGACGGAGCGCTGAAACCATGCCATTGCGGGTGCCGCAAAAGCATCATCATCATAGCCGGGCCGCGCTATAACTGCAATCGGCAATAATCGGGCGATTTTTCGCCAGTCTTTCCAGCGATGAAATTGCGCCAAATTGTCCGCACCCATGATCCAGACAAACTGCCGCTTAGGGTAGCGCCGGACGAGCGCCAGCAGCGTGTCGTAAGTATATCGGGTGCCCAGTGTTTGTTCGATAGCAGTGGGTCGAATCGCACTGCGCCGGGCCATTTTCCGAGCCGAAGCCAGGCGCGCGCCAAGCGGCGCCATGTCGCTCGCTCCCTCTTTCAAAGGATTACCCGGCGACACCAGCCACCATAGCTCGTCGAGCGCCAATTCCTCCATCGCGAACAGACTGATCGAGCGATGGGCGCCGTGAGCCGGGTTGAACGATCCACCAAGAAGGCCGGTGGTTTTCATGACAGCGTGGGCCAAGCTTTCCAGGTGCCAAAAGCATAAAACAGCCCGTAGACAAGCACGATGAGCGAACTCCAGACGGCGAAATTATTGATCTTCTCGGGAACCAAGAGAGCCATCGGCAGCAATATTAGCCCACGTGCCAAATAGATCGAACTTATGACGACCAAACCGGTTCGCAGCAGCGGTGGTTTCCACACTAGTCCGGCACCGGCAAAGGCGAACCAGCCCCAGATAGCCAGAATCAATGCGATTCCAATGGTGATAAACGTCGGGTAAAAATATCCCTTTTCAGCCATCTTGGCCATGTCTTTGCCCGCCCCGAAAAACCGATACCATTCCGGACCCCCGATAATGACACCAACATGGAGTAGGCTGGCAAGCAGGCTCAATATACCGCCGACAACGAGCAGTTTTTGGCCGAGGTCCAGAGAAGCGAACATTTAAGGCCGTATCTGCCCGGTGCCGCGCACCACCCATTTATAGGTGGTCAATCCTTCCAGCGCGACGGGGCCGCGTGCATGCAAACGGCCGGTAGAAATACCGATTTCGGCGCCCAATCCAAATTCGCCGCCATCGGCAAATTGACTAGACGCGTTCCACATCACAATCGCGCTATCGACACGCTGGATAAATTGATTGGCCACCGCTTCATCTTCGGTCACCACCACATCGGTATGATGCGAGCCATGCTCGGCAATATGAGCCAGTGCTTCATCAACCCCGCCGACCATCCGCACAGACACGATGGGCGCGAGATATTCGGTGTCCCAATCCTCCGTTTCAGCAGACACTGTGCGGGGATCAAGCTCCATGATCGCGTCATCGCCGCGCACTTCGCAGCCTGCATCGATCAAGGCGCGCAACATGGGCCCCGGTGCAGGGTAATCCTGATCGACCAGCAATGTTTCCATCGCACCGCAAACACCCGTGCGCCGCATCTTCGCGTTAACAGCGATAGCAATGGCTTTGTCCTGATCTGCTGTTTTGCCGATATAGGTGTGACAAATGCCGTCGAGATGCGCGAGGACGGGCACGCGCGCCTCTTCCTGCACCCTAGCCACCAGCGACTTGCCGCCGCGCGGGATGATGATATCGATCAAGCCAGATGCTTTGAGCATCGCTCCAACAGCCGCTCGATCGGTCGTCTGAACCAACTGAATCGCATCTTCCGGCAAGCCAGCTGACACCACCCCAGCAACCATCGCCGCGTGTATCGCCCGATTGCTTTCAATCGCTTCCGATCCGCCGCGCAAGATGACGGCATTACCCGAACGCAGTCCCAAGGCCGCGGCATCTGCCGTCACATTAGGCCGGCTTTCATAAATGATGCCAATGACGCCAAGGGGTACCCGTACCCGCTCCATGGTCAAGCCGTTAGGCCGCTCATTCCGGTCGATTACAGCACCAACCGGATCGGGTAATGCCGCCACTTGCTCCACGGCCGACGCAATGGCGTCAAGCCGCTCTGCATCAATCATCAACCGGTCCAGCATGGCGTCACTCAAATCATTGTCGCGGCCTCGGTCCATGTCCGCTGCATTGGCATCAAGAATTGCTGATTCATGGGCGCGCAATTGCATCGCCGCTGCTGTCAAAGCCTGCGCTTTTTGCACATCGGTTACACCGGACATGACGCCAAAAGCGCGCCGCGCCCGTCGCCCCATATCGGCCATAAGCTGTTGGTGATCATTCATGGGCGTCTGCTAGCATGGCAATAGCCTGTCGATAAGCAAAAACAGTCTCCGAAAGACCTCCAAAATTATCCTGGCCAAAAGTGACAAATCGCACAAACGAATCGAAAAAAGCCGTTACCGTCGGTTAATTTTACATTAATTTCGCAACTCACCGCATCTCTGTTTCGACTCAGCACGACTCGCGCCGCGATGATTCGCCCGATTAACTACCCTCTGCTACTCGCCTCTCGGGGATTAGTAAGAGTGTTCGGGTCATGCAAAATCAAAAAACCAAGCTAGGGCTGTTCGCCCGATTGGATCAGATGTTCACGGATCGCGAGTTTTTCATGCGCGCCAATGGGCAGGTACGATTCCTGACTATTTCGGGGCAATTGCAAAAACGGGTCGCTATAGGCGTCGGCACAGTGGTTGGCATTTGGTTGCTGATTACATTGGCAATGACGGTAAATCAGTTGACCGTAACGAGCGAGCGGATGGCGCTGGCGGAAAAAGAAGCCGCCGTAAACAGCAGCCAGAACCGGGTCGCCGCTTACAAAGATTCGATTGACGGCGTCGCGAAAGACCTGATCGAGCGTCAAGATGCGATGGAACAAATAACCCAGCAGTTTATCGGCGAAGAAACAGATGCAGAGGCGCAAGCTCTGACCGAAGCCGAGAAAAAACTGTCCGAAAACACCAAAAAAATTAGCGCCGCCTTCCCCGAAGCTGCTGAACTGGCCAGACTCGAAGCCCGGCAGATTGCTTTTGCCCAACGATTGACGCGGGCCGCGATGAAACGCACCGCACGCGCAGAAGCCGCCATTCGCGAATTTGGATTAAACCCCGCAACACTTTCTGTCTCTGCCAATGAGGCAATCGGTGGCCCATATATTCCTTTCTTTACCGACGGTGAGAAAGACCTGCACCCGACATTGGAACGCTTAAACAATGCCTTATTGCGGATGGACCAACTTGAGCGCACTTTGCTCACCATCCCATCAGCAATGCCAGCAGATATCAACATGATGTCGAGCGGCTATGGCTATCGCCGCGATCCTTTTACCGGCGGCGGCGCCATGCATAGCGGTATTGATTTCAAAGGCCCGCATGGCCAGCCGATCCTGTCGGCAGCGGGCGGCAAGATTACCCATGCTGGATGGAAATCCGGCTATGGTAAAACGGTGGAAATTACACATGGCAATGGCCTGATGACGCGTTATGCGCATCTTTCCAAGATTCATGTGGCCACTGGTCAAAAAGTAAAACAGGGATTACAAGTGGGGGCTATGGGAAGCACTGGACGATCTACGGGCACACATCTTCATTTTGAAGTGCGCCTGAACGGTACCGCAGTGAACCCCCGACCATTTCTGGAGGCGAATACAGATGTTCTCAAAGTCAAAGCCGTCGCAAGACAGCGAACCAACGCACCAACGAAGCGTACAGAAAAGTCAGGCTCCAGCCGTGGCTAGAAGCAGCGCAAGTAACGGATCAAGTTTCTCCATCATTGGAGACGGCATCGTCATCACTGGCAATATTGAAGCCAAGGTCGACCTGCATATTGATGGCGAAGTCATTGGCGACATTCGATGCCTGTCGCTGGTTCAAGGCCCGTCGAGCAAAATTCAAGGCGCTATTATTGCCCAAAATGCCAGCCTGTCCGGCGCAGTCGAAGGTTCGATAGAAGCCGGCGATCTGGTGATCAGCTCCAGCGCCCGCATTGGCGGTGACGTCTCTTATGAAAATGTCACGATTGAACAAGGCGGTCATGTTGACGGCAAGTTCAAGCATAAGAGCGCCAAATCGCCGAACCTCGCCAAAACAACCGTTGATATGGCGAAGAAATCTCCACCATTGGAGCTGACTTCGGGCGATAAAGCGGCTTAACACCTCGCTTTACCGGCGCGTTTCACAGCATCAAACCATCCATCCTTCCGGTACAAGCCGGAGGTTCAAGACGCTTGTCGCCGGCTTTGCGACAAAGCCGGCAGCTTGCAATCCGATGACAAGGTTTGGACGCGCGCCCTACCTAACAAAGCGATAAGGGTGCGCCTGCCTAATTCCGCGGCGCTTGCCGCCTATAGCTGAGCGCTTCGGCGACATGAATACGCCCGATTTGCTCCGCGCCCGCTAAATCAGCAATTGTACGGGAAACTCTCAGCACTCTGGTATAGCCGCGTGCCGACAGGCGCATCGCTTCGGCGGCTTGCGCCAATAGCCGCCGCCCCGCTTCATCCGGCGTCGCACATTTTTCCAGCGCATCGCCATCAATTTCCGCGTTGGTGCGGGCATCGAGATCGGCATAGCGCTGGCTCTGCAAACCCCGGGCCTGGGCCACTCGGGCAGAAACCAAATCTGATCCCTCGGCAGGCGGCGGCATAGTGAGGTCAGCAGCGGACAAAGCCTCAACCTCAATATGCAGATCAATCCGGTCGAGCAGTGGTCCCGATACTTTCGCTTGATAATCGGCGGCACATTTGGGTGCCCGCGAACAGGCTAAACTTGCATCACCCAGATGCCCGCAGCGGCAGGGGTTCATCGCAGCCACCATCTGGACGCGCGCGGGGAATGTGACATGGGCATTGGCCCGCGCCACACTGACTTGGCCTGTTTCGAGCGGCTGTCGCAACGAATCGAGCACGGCCCGCTGAAATTCTGGCAATTCGTCGAGGAACAACACTCCGAGATGGGCCAGACTGACCTCTCCGGGTCGGACTTTCAAACCGCCACCGACCAAAGCGGCCATCGAGGCGCTGTGATGCGGCGCGCGAAAGGGGCGCGCCCGGCTCATCTGGCCGCCCTCTAAAGTGCCAGCGACACTAGCGACCATCGAAACTTCCAAGGTTTCGGCTGGTGATAAGGGCGGCAGGATGCCGGGCAGACAAGATGCGAGCAGGGACTTGCCGGACCCCGGCGGACCGTTCATCAAAAGATTATGTCCGCCAGACGCCGCAATTTCCAAGGCGCGCTTGGCCGTTTCCTGTCCCTTCACATCCTTTAAATCCGGGCCATGGTCAGGCTCCGGCGCCACGCCCGCTTCTGGCGGGTTAAGAATCGACTGGCCTTTGAAATGGTTGAGCAACGCGAGCAAATCATGCGGCGCCAAAATCTCGACATTACCGGCCCAGGCCGCTTCGGGTCCTTGCAAAGCAGGACAAATCAGCCCTAGATTTTCTCCCGATGCATGGATTGCGGCGAGCAGCACACCGGGCGTCGCCGCCAATCGTCCATCGAGGGACAATTCCCCGACCACCACGTAGCCGGCCAAAGTCTCGGCATCGATAATCCCCATCGCCCCGAGCAGCGCCAAGGCAATGGGCAGGTCATAATGCGACCCTTCCTTGGGTAAATCGGCGGGCGATAGATTGATGGTGATCCGCTTGGGCGGCAGCGACAATCCCAGTGCTGCAATGGCGGCGCGGACCCGCTCACGGCTTTCACCAACGGCTTTATCGGGCAGTCCCACAACGTTAAATGCCGGCACGCCGGGTGCAACCTGGCATTGTACCTCAACCCCGCGGGCTTCCAGACCCAAATAAGCGACGGTCGAAACCAGTGCTACCATGTCATGCCGCCCATAAGCCCCTCGTTCCATCAACAGTGGCGCATGAACATTGACAAGGCGCATAGAAAGAGTCGAGCGCGAACAAGGGCTTGGCCGCAACCGTCAAAACGCGATCGACCTGCAGATATCCGGGCGATTTTCAGGTTAATTTCGTGCAAACCATCGACCTCCACGGTTTATCAAGCGCGGCTTGACAAAAGCGGCCGATGCAGTTGGAAATACACCCACAAGCCCGTGCCGAGCACAACGGCACGAATCACAGCGTGAAGCAAGGCACGAACGCGCATGTCGGCCTGGGCCTTTGGGTTTTTCTATTCGCCCTTTTCGCTCTGTTTCTGTTGCCCGTTGAACAGGCAAATGCCTCTGGTTCCGACTATACGGTCGTCGAAACATATGAGACGTTCGAATATGATATTGTCGAACCAGAACAGCAGGTATCAGGGTCGGATAGCTGGTCCTCTTCATCGGTACACCCTGCTTATGGGCCGTTTCGGGTGATTTCAGCGGATACCGCAGAAATGTCTGGCACCGTGGACAGCTACTCCCCCGCTCTTTTTAGAAAAATGCTGCAACAATATCCCGGAATCAAACGGATCGAGATGATTGATTGTGATGGATCTGTTGATGAAGAAGCGAACCTGAACCTCGCACGGCAAATCCGACGGGCGGGAATCAGCACCCATGTGCCCGCACGCGGGTCCGTGCGTTCCGGGGCCGTCGAGCTGTTTCTGGCTGGCGTGAAGCATACCGCCGATAAAGGCGCAGAATTTGTTGTTCATAGCTGGATGGACGAAGACGGGTTAGAGGCGAACGACTATCCGCCCCATGATCCGGTTCATGCTGAATATCTCAACTATTACGCGGAAATGGGCATACCTGCCGACAAGGCGAAGGCCTTTTATGCGCTGACCAACAGCGTGCCCTTTTCTCAGCAGCTTAAACTGTCCCGCAGTGATCTGGCGCGCTTTCAGCTGTTGCACTAAATCCGCAATATCTCGAACCAATATCATGGGCCTGATAGCCGCCGACTCACCCATTCATGCTATATCCATAAAATAAGCGGATAATCGACGAGAAGCACAATTTCTTCGACGGTGCGGCTTGCGGGTCATGCCGCGATGCATCACATAGAGCGCATGAAAGTGGATATGGACGAGAAACAGGCAAAAAAGCGGTGGCGCTATACATCGGGATCGCGATTCGCGCTCTCGGTCCTTGGCTTTGCCTTGATGCTGTTGTCGCCTATCGTTGGCGCTATTCCCGGCCCCGGTTTCATCATCATGTTCCCATTGGGACTGGCGCTGGTATTGCAAAATTCACGATGGGGGAAAAAGCGTTATGTCGATTTCAAGCGGCGTTTTCCGCAATATGGTCAGTGGACCGACTGGGCCATGCGCCGCAAGCGGCACAAAAAGCTCCCCGATGATTTTGAACTGCCGATATTTGGCAAGGTGAAAACCAAGTAGGGAAGCTGATTTTTTACCTGACGCTGCGGGCTAACGCTTGACTTTCTGCGGCTGCACACTTATCCGCAGCGACAACGAGATGGCCGCAGCTTTTGGCGGCCTTTTTTATCGAAATTTTTTACGTAGGATAAACGCGATGAAGCGCACATTTCAACCAAGCTGCCTGGTCCGCAAACGCCGCCATGGTTTCCGCGCCCGCAAAGCGACCGTCGGAGGCCGCAAAGTATTGGCTGCCCGCCGTAACCGTGGCCGCAAGAAGCTTTCTGCCTAAGGTATCTGCTCCTGCAGAAAATAGGGTGATGCGGTGACCAATCCGCAGCCTCAACTTATCGACAATCAAGATGCCGTTCGCGAGATCCAAGTGATTCGCAAACGTCCCGATTTTCTCGCAGCGAATCGCGGAAAGCGATTCGTGACGCCGAACTTCGTTCTGCTCGCTCATAAACGGCACGCCGAACACCCTATTGCTCCCGACACCATCCGCTATGGTATCACGGTGACCAAAAAAATCGGAAATGCCGTAGCCCGCAACCGGATGAAGCGCCGGTTTCGCTCGCTGCTCGCCGAATTACTCCCGCAATATGGCATGACCGGCGTGGATCATA
Organism: uncultured Sphingomonadaceae bacterium; assembly: GCA_947493215.1. Taxonomy (GTDB): domain Bacteria; phylum Pseudomonadota; class Alphaproteobacteria; order Sphingomonadales; family Sphingomonadaceae; genus Parasphingorhabdus. The sequence goes on from CANLQE010000001.1 coordinate 309,617, forward strand.
TCATGATTGGCCGCAAAGAAGAGAAAGAACAGGATTTCGCTAGGATGAAAACAGACCTCGAAAAGGCGCTGAAACAACTCGCGAAAAAGCTTTAAAAACAATGCTCAAAGCCGTTTTCATCTTCTTCGTGCGCTGCTGGCAATGGGGCCCGTCACGCGTTTTGCCGCCGACTTGTCGCTACAGCCCAACTTGTTCCTCTTACGCGATTGAAGCGATAGAAAAACACGGTGTAATTAAGGGTAGCTGGCTGGCCACGAAACGGCTATTGCGCTGTCATCCTTGGGGGGGCTCTGGTTATGACCCGGTTCCTTGAAGCCAATATTGCATTAGGACCAATTGAATAGGACAGGCACCAGTCTTACGTGGTGTAAAACCGATCTTTAAGCCAGAATTTAGGAAAAACAGTGGACGACAAGCGTAATATCATCATGGCGGTCTTGCTAACCGGCATCATCCTGTTTGGCTGGCCAGTGCTGATGGAAACATTTTTCCCGGACATGGTGAATAAGAATGAAGCGGTCGAGCAAGCCGAACAGGCCGCAGCTGGAGCCGAGGGCACCGCGCAGGCTGATGGAACCGCTCCCGCTGTTTCGACCACGCCGGGTACCACCGCGATCGGCACGGGTGCCGCCGCTGGTGCGATCCGCAAGCTGCCCGTCGTTCTTGCCGAAAACCCCCGCGTTGCTATTGAAACACCGCGCCTCAAAGGTTCGATCAATCTGCAAGGCGCTCGTTTCGATGACCTGACGCTGACCGATCATACGACTGCGCTGTCGAAAGACAGCCCGCCGGTGCGCCTGTTCTCACCAACCGGTACGAAAGACGCCTATTTCAGCCGCTTTGGCTGGGCCGGAGATGGCGTGACAGTACCGGATGACAATACGGTCTGGACAGCGGACAAAAGCAAACTGACGCCCGAAACACCCGTGACATTAAGCTGGGCCAATGACAGCGGCCAAAGCTACGCGATCACATTTTCGGTTGATGAAAATTACCTGATCACAGCCGAACAAAGCGTTACCAATCGCGGCGAAAACGCGATTGCGCTGAATCCCTTTGGTATTATCAGCCGGGTCCGCGACCTCGACAATCTGCCGCCCGGCGAAGCGGATAGCTGGACGATCCATATCGGTCCGATGGGCGTATTTGAAGGCGCTGCTAATTTCGACACCAATTATGAAGATGTCGATGAAGCGGGGGCCAGCGGCATCGCTGCCGATGCAACCAAAGGCTGGGTCGGCTTTACCGACAAATATTGGCTCGGCGCGTTAATCCCTGTCAGCAAAGCCAAAGTCGAAGCCAAGTTTCGCGCGGGCAGCGGCAACATTTATCAAGCGCAAATAGCGCGCGAAAATGCCCAAGTCATCGCGTCCGGCAAAGTGCTGAACACCACCACCCGCCTGTTCGCTGGTGCCAAGGAAACCGCGCTGCTCGACACCTATAAAGAGCAATATGACATCACTCTGCTCGACCGTGCGGTCGACTGGGGTTGGTTCTACTGGTTTGAAAAGCCGCTTTTCTATCTGCTCGACTGGCTGTTCAAATTTTCCGGCAATTTTGGTGTCGCGATCATTCTGATGACCTTCGTCGTGCGCGGGATCATGTTCCCGATCGCCCAGAAACAATTTGGTTCAATGGCCCAAATGCGCGCCGTGCAGCCGAAGATGAAAAAAATTCAAGAGAAGTTTAAGGACGATAAACAGAAGCAGCAGCAGGAAATCATGAAGCTATATAAGGACGAGAAGGTCAATCCGCTTGCCGGCTGCCTGCCGATCTTCCTGCAGATTCCGATCTTCTTTGCGCTCTATAAAGTGTTGATGCTCTCGATTGAAATGCGACACCAGCCCTTTGCGTTGTGGATCAAGGATTTGTCCGCGCCCGACCCGATGACGCCGGTCAACCTATTCGGCCTGATCCCGTTTGATCCGCCCAGCTTCCTTGCCGTTGGTATCCTGCCGATCCTGATGGGTATTACGATGCACTATCAGTTCAAGCTGAACCCGCAGCAAATGGACCCGATGCAGCAGAAGATTTTCGGCCTGATGCCATGGATATTGGTGTTCATCATGGCCCCATTTGCCGCTGGTCTGCAGCTCTACTGGACGGTGTCCAACGTCCTCACCATTGCCCAGCAAAAATGGCTCTATTCGCGCCATCCACAGCTGAAAGAGCAAATGGCAAAGGATGCTGAGGAAAAAGCTAAAAAAGCTGCGGAAGAAAAAGCGGGCGCATGACCGCTCTGCACCCCAAAATATTCTCCGGCCCGATTAATTTCCTGAAATCGGCACCGCAACTGCAATTCCTGCCGGATCCGAGTGTTCCGGAAATTGCCTTTGCGGGCCGATCTAATGTAGGGAAATCATCGCTGATCAATGCGCTGACGGGCCGCAACAGTCTGGCGCGGACATCCAATACGCCGGGACGGACACAGGAGTTAAATTTCTTTGATATTGGTGATCCGCTCATTTTCCGGATTTGCGATATGCCGGGCTATGGTTTTGCCAAAGCCCCGCCCAAGGTCGTCCAGAAATGGCGCTATCTGATCAATGATTATCTGCGCGGGCGGCAGGTGCTCAAGCGCACCTTTGTTCTGATCGACAGCCGTCACGGGATCAAGAATACCGACGAAGATGTGCTGACGATGCTCGACAAAGCGGCGGTCAGCTACCGGATCGTGATGACCAAAGCCGACAAGGTCAAAGCCACTGAGCTGGAAGCAACCAAAGAGAAAGTCTTGGCTGCAGCGAAAAAGCATCCCGCGGCCCATCCCGAATTGATCATCACCTCTTCGGAGAAAAAGCAGGGCATTGACGCGCTGCGCATGGCCGTTTTGGAAGCCGTTCAGATATAGTCTGAATTTGTTACTCGACTTCGCCGGAAACCAGCGGCTAATATGATGGCATGAAACTGATAATCGGAAATAAAGCCTATTCCAGCTGGTCCATGCGCGGATGGCTTGCTTGCAAACAATCCGGCCTCTCGTTCGAAGAGCTGACCGTGCCGCTCTATGGTGAGGATTGGGATGATATGCGGGAAACCGAGAATTTCGCGCCATCGGGCGGCAAGGTACCGATCCTGTGGGATGGCGAAAGCGTGATCTGGGATAGCTTGGCGATTATCGACTGGCTTGCTGACAAAACCCACCGCGACCGGTTCTGGCCCAAGGATGAAACTGCACGCGGTATGGCCCGGTCGATGGCCGCGGAAATGCACAGCGGTTTCATGGCGCTGCGCAAACAATGCCCAATGAACACGCGCAAACGTTATGAGGGCCTGCAACTTGCGCCCGAAGTGCTACAGGACGCGGCCCGTATCATGCAATTATGGGCGCAAGCACGGGCGCGCTTTGGTCGCGGTGGGCCGTTTCTATTCGGTACTTTTGGTGCGGTAGACATAATGTACGCGCCGATTATTTTGCGTTTTCAGACCTATGGCATTCAGGTTCCCGGCTTTGCCGCATCTTATATGGAAACGATGCTGGGCCATGACTGGATCGTCCAATGGATGGAAGCGGCTGAAGAAGAACCTTGGGTGATCGAACATTTTGATACACCTGAAGCGGCAAAAGGCTGAGCCACAACATGAGCGACAATAGCGCCCTTGAACTGGCCAAGCGCCTGATCGCCTGCCCGAGTATCACGCCTGCAACCGGTATAGTGTTTGACGCAATGGAAGCGATGCTGGAGCCACTGGGTTTTGAAGTATCGCGCTTCATCGCAGGTGACAGGCCGGAGGATGAGGGTCTGGGCGGCGCGGTCGAGAACCTGTTCGCGATCCGCAAGGGCCCAGAAGAATCTCGCCATTTTGCTTTTGCTGGCCATCTCGACGTGGTGCCACCGGGCGAAGGCTGGGCCAGCGATCCGTTCGGTCCCGAAGTGAAGGGCGATTTGCTACACGGGCGCGGCGCGGTTGATATGAAAGGCAGTATCGCTGCTTTTGTCAGCGCGCTCCATAGCCTGCCGAGCGACCTCGGCACGATCAGCTTGATCATTACCGGTGATGAGGAAGGGCCGGCGCATTTTGGCACGGTCGCTCTGATGGACCTCATGGCAGAACGCGGTATCACACCTGACCTGTGCCTCGTTGGCGAACCGACATCGGTCAACCGGCTCGGCGATATGATGAAAATCGGACGGCGCGGGTCGGTCAATATGTGGATTACCGTCAATGGCATGCAGGGCCATGTCGCCTATCCCCATCTTGCGGACAATCCAATCACCAAGCTCGGCAAAATCCTGAGCGAGATTGACGCAATCCAGCTGGATGAAGGCACAGACTGGTTTCAGCCAAGCAATATAGAATTTACCGATCTCAGCGTAGGTAATCCGGCTCATAATGTGATTCCCGCTAAGGCCGAAGGGCGCCTGTCCATCCGCTTTAATGACCAGCATTCCGGCGATAGTCTCAGCGCCATGGTCCACGAGATTGTTGAACGCCACGGCGGCCAGCTGAATCCGATTATTTCCGGCGAACCGTTTCTGACGCCGCCGGGCGAATTGTCTGGATTAATAGCGCAGGCCATTACCGAAGTGACCGGCGTAGAACCGGAATTGTCGACCACGGGCGGCACATCTGATGCGCGGTTCCTGTCGAAAATCGTTCCGGTGGTTGAATTTGGCCTATGCAACGCGACGATGCACAAACTTGATGAAGCCGTCGCGACTGACGATCTCGATCAGCTGTCGAAAATCTATGCATTGGTAGTTGAGCGGGCGCTTGGTTAATGCGCGCTACTACCGCCGTCGTCGCAATATAATATAGAGCGCTCCTGCTCCGCCATGCCGTGGATGGGCCCGCCGAACCGCTGCTATATGAGAAGCGTGACGAGACGCCGCCAGCCAATCTGAAATCGCGGCCCTTATAGCGCCACGACCACCTTCGCGCCGCCGCTCCTCGTCGCTGCGCGCCTTGCCCGTAATCAGCAGGATAGCGCGGTGGCCAGCGGCAATGCTGAGTTCCAGAGCGCTATCAAGCCGGCCATGGGCGGACGACAAAGTGTAGCCGTGTAAATCGATGGTCACATCCGGTTGTACCACGCCCTTGTTCAAGCGGCGGTCCCAGTGACCATCAAGGCCCGTTTTTTCGGGAACCGCGACCTGATCTCTTAACGGAATCGCCTTTGCCGATGTTCCGCCAAATGTTTCTGCCGTTATCGGACCACGCCGTTCAGGCAGCTTTTTGGCGACAGGCAAAGATTTGACCCGGCTGACTCTGGCCTGATCAAGCGGCTCAACCGTCTCGATGACTTTTTGCCATAGCGCCTTTTCACCGGCGGTTAGGGGCCGGTCGGACATGCGACCTAGTTGCCTTGCCGGCTTTCAAGCAGTTTCGCGACACTGCCTTTGGGCAAGAAAACTAGGGCCTGTCCGCGCGAGGACATACCGCCAGCAATTTGCGCTGCTTCTTCGCCAGCGCCCCAGAAAGTATCAAATCGGTTCGCGCCCTTGATCGCGCCACCGGTATCCTGCGCAACCCACAGGCCGTCAGCAATATTATGCTCCATATCGAGAAAAACCGGCGCGCCCAGCGGCACATATTTGCGATCCGTTGCCACCGAAGTGCGCCCGACCACCGGATGGCCCATAGCGCCTAATGGCCCGGGACCGGTCAGCTCGCGAAAGAAGATATAGCTCTTATTTTCGCGCATGATCTTGCGACCCTCTTCCGGGTTAGCGCGCAGCCATTCGACAATGCCCTGCATATTGGTTTTACCATCGGCGAGCAGCCCGCGTTCACGCATTATCCGCCCAATGCCGGTATAGCCGCGGCCATTTTGCCCAGCATAGCCGATCCGCATGACCGAACCGTCCGGCATTGCGACCCGGCCAGAACCTTGAATTTGCAGGAAGAAAAATTCGATATAATCCGATGCCCAACCAATCTCGAGGCCCTTACCCTGCAATGCGCCATCATCAATTTCGGCGCGCTCCTCGAACGGAACCAGCTTGGTGCCATCGACTTTGCCTCTTATGCGCTTGTCTTTCAGATCATCGGAAAACTGCCCAAGATCGACATCAAGCAAATTGGACGGGCGTTTGTAAATCGGAACCTGACTGCCATTGGTGCGAACACGCGATCCCTGAATCTGCGGCTCAAAATAACCGGTCGCAAAAGCTTTGCCATCACCGACTTGCACCGCTTCGAAATAGTTTTCGAAGAAGCGGCGCGCGTCATTTTCTTGCCAAGCTTCGGCGGCATCGCAGGATTGACGCCAGTCTTCGCCTTGGGTGAGGCCGCTATTGTCGGTCCGGCGGACGAGCGAGGAACAGCTGGTCCGGAAAGATTGCAACGCCGCAGAGGCTTTGCCGGACTGCAAGTTGAGAGAAGCAATATCAGGTCCGAGCGCCACACCGACACCCGTAGCCTGCGTCTCATCATCGGAGATTGGGGTAATTTGATCGGGCGAAACCACCACGATGGTGCCCGCGGTCTGCCGCACCGGTGCCTGTGTGATTGGTGGCTGTGTGGTTGGCGTGCGCGGGGATGGGCGGGTTGGTTGCGCCGGGACATCGCCCTGCACCCAATCGCCTTGCTCAGGAGGGGTTCCGCGCGCTGAACCTTCGGGAATAATCGATAGCGAACAGGCGCTCACCAGCGCCGCCGCGCTAACCAATCCCCCAATTTTCATGATTCTTACGCCTTGCCCCAGCCAGGACCTACGCTTCATCGGTCTCGTCAAGAATCCAGTTCGGATTTGCGCTGGAAAGGTCACGCATGAAGGTCCATGATTCGTGCGTATCAACCGCATCTGTCACCGAACCGCCGATAAGCTTACCATCCTTGTCTTTCACTACCGCTACGACATCTGCTTCGAAACGTACGGTAATGCGGGCCATCCGGCGATCATAGTCAGCCTCGGAAATCCGCGCTTCCTCGATCCGTACAAGCCGGTTTTCCAAAATTTCGCCGTTTTTCTCACGCGCTTCAATCGCGGAAACGAAGCTTTCATAGACATCATCGTCGCATAGCTCTTTGAGCTGTTCGCGGTCGCCGGTCCAAAAAGCCTCCAAAATCATGCCATAGGCTGCCTTCGCGCCTTCGACAAAGCGTCCGGCGTCAAAATTGCGATCAGCATTGATGATAGCGCGCATGCCCGACTCGGCAGCTGCGTCGTAAATCATCGTCGGCTGCGGTGCTGGAACGGAAGAAGAAGGAACGATATCAGGAATAGGACTATCCCGGTTTTCATCCAGCGCGCCACGGTCCTGAGGGCGCTTATCCAAGCCATTCTCTACATTTCGGGGGGTATGTTCCTGCTCATGGCCGGTGCGCTTTCCCAAAACGGAATAGAGGCGCAGGCCTAAAAAAGCAGCTACCATTGCTAATAGAACAATCTCGATAGTCACGATATCTCCAATATCTCAATTCCCTCTACATAGGCGGGAACAGCGCCAGTTTCAAATGGCTTTCAACTCTTTTGTGTCCTATCGCTCCAATAAAGCGGCTCTAGGCATCAGAATATGCCAAGATTAGATGGCCGATTGTGAATAGGCGCTTACAAAACAATGCCATGTTAGCGCACTATTAGACCGGGCATTGGACATATTTCGGGCATTGCTCTGTATCCGATCCCCTGCTAGGCGCGCTGCAAAAGGGGCATTATGCTCCACAGCTGATATTATATAAATTCCCGAAAGGACGAACCAAATGGCCGAAGAAAATGGCAATGTGACAACCCCGGATCCGGCAGCCAATGGCGCGGATAATCAGCCGCAAATCGGTGTAATATCACAATATATCAAAGATTTATCGGTTGAGAACCCCAATGCGCCCGACGTGTATCAGTGGGAAACCCAGCCGCAGATTGACGTGCAGTTTAATATCGGGTCGAGCGCCGTGTCCGATGAAGTGAATGAAGTCGAGTTGAAAATCGACGTCGTCGCCAAAGCCGATCAGGGCATCGCGTTTCAGGTCGAACTGTTATATTGCGGCCTCTTTGGTCTGCGCAACGTTACCGATGAACAAGCCCATCCGTTTCTGTTTGCAGAAGCGCCGCGTCTGTTATTCCCGTTCGCCCGCGCGATTATTTCCGACGCTGTCCGCGATGCCGGTTTCCAACCATTGATGCTGGAACCCATCGATTTCACAGCGCTCTACATGCAGCAGCGTGAACAGCAAGCGGCGATGGAAACCGGAGAACAACCGGTTGGCAACGCCTGAGCATAACACCTTCGGGGGTATGAATATCCTGCCGGCCCAGCATAGGCCGCGTCGGTGAACCTGCTAAAATCCACCGGAACCATAGCTGGCTTGACGATGGTCAGCCGGATATTTGGTTTTGTCCGCGACATCATGCTGGCCCGCATCCTTGGTGCAGGCGCAGCGGCTGACGCGTGGCAGCTCGCTTTCCAGCTACCCAATATTTTCCGCCGGCTTTTTGCCGAAGGGGCTTTCTCGGCCGCTTTTGTGCCACTCTTCAATCGCAAGATGGAGGAAGATGACGGCCGCAACGCCGCGCAAAATTTTGCCATTGATGTGCTTTCGGTTTTCGTTCCGATCCTGCTTATCTTTTCGGCAATCATGATGCTGGCCATGCCTGGCATTATTTGGCTGTTTGACGATTTTGGAGATGGCGGCCGGACGAACAGCTTCACTTTCTCTCTCGCCCGGATTACCTTTCCTTATTTGGCGCTGATCAGCGTGACGACATTATTTGCCGCGATCCTGAATAGCGTCAGCCGCTTTGCAGCTGCGGCAGCTGCGCCCATATTACTGAATATCTGTATGATCAGCGGGCTGCTCATTGCCCTTGCAGTTAACGGCGGCGACAACCCCCGCGAAACAGCTTATTTTCTGGCCACTGGCGTTGCTGTGGCTGGTTTGCTTCAAATGCTCTGGCTCTATTATTGGGTCCGCAAGGCCGGTTTTTCTTTCGCGATCAAAAAACCCAAATTCACACCAGATGTGCGCGAGCTTGGTGTCCTGATCCTGCCCGCTGTGTTCGGAGCCGGCATCTATCAGATAAGTCGCTTTATCGATCTGTTCTTCCTCGGCCGCCTGCCAGAGGGCAGCTTTGCCTTTATGGCTTTTGCCGATCGGCTCAATCAGCTTCCGCTTGGCATTATTGGAATCGCCCTTGGCACAGCGATCCTGCCCGCGCTCTCCCGCTTTATCGCCAAAGATGATCTTAGCGGCGCGCAGCGCATCCAGAGCAACGCGATTGAACTGGGCATGTTGCTCACCATTCCAGCTGCGATTGCGCTGTTTTTTGCCGCCGGGCCGTTGGTTACCGCCTTTTATGTTGGCGGCAATTTTACGGTTGAAGCCGGACAAACCACCGCAAAGGTAGTCGCAGCCCTCGTCGTTGGCCTGCCCGCCTATGTGATGGTCAAAGTGCTTATCCCGAACTTCTTCGCGCGCAAGGATACCAAAACGCCGGTCTACACCGCAGGTATATCGCTGCTCATCAATATCACGCTCAATCTCATCCTGATTCCTCTGTATGGGATTTTCGGATTGGCATTGGCCGGGGCGATAGCGGCATGGTGTAATTGCGCGATGCTCTACACAATGCTCCATCGGCGCGGACATTTCCGCCTTGAGTTATCGCTGCTACTCAGGATCGGCCGCATCACTATATCGGCCATCGGCATGGCCGCTGTGCTTATTTACGCCGCACCCATTGGCGAGGGATTATATGACGGCAATATCTGGGAACGGGTCGTGTCGATCACGGCCCTATGCAGCGCTGGAGGGCTGGTCTATGCGGTGCTGGCTCTGATAACAGGCGCAGTCGATCGCGAGAAAATCGCGTTACTGACCAAGAAAAAAGCAGCCGAACAGGCGGGAAAAGAAGGACCATAGATCATGCGTACAGTTTCGGGCATTCAGCCCACGGGTAATCTCCATCTCGGCAATTATCTGGGCGCGATCAAAAACTGGGTGAAGCTGCAGAAAGAATCGGAATGCCTGTTCTTCCTTGCCGATCTGCACGCCATAACGGTCCCCAATGATCCAGCAGAATTGTCCGCCAATTGCCGGAACATGGTGGCCGCTCTGGTCGCTGCCGGAGTCGATACGCAAAAGTCCATCCTGTTCAATCAGGCGCGTGTGCCACAACATGCTGAACTAGCCTGGTTGCTGATCTGCAATACGCCAATGGGCTGGCTCGACCGGATGACGCAGTTCAAGGAAAAGTCCGGCAAGCATAAACAACGCTCGTCACTGGGGCTCTATGGTTATCCGGTGCTGCAGGCCGCTGACGTGCTGATCTATCAAGCCACTCATGTACCGGTTGGCGAGGACCAGAAACAGCATCTGGAACTGGCCCGCGACATTGCGACCAAGTTTAACGGCGATACCGAAAAAGACGTCTTCACCCTGCCCGAACCCTATATCGGTGAAACCGCCGCGCGGATCATGTCGCTGCGTGATGGTGGGGCCAAAATGTCGAAATCGGATCCATCAGATTTAAGCCGGATCAACATGACCGATGATGATGACACCATCGCCAAGAAGATCAAAAAGGCGCGTACAGATGCCGAGCCATTGCCCGGCAGATTGGAAGATCTGAAAGACCGCGCAGAGGCGAACAATCTGGTCGGCATCTATGCCGCATTGGAAGACAGTACCCCGCAAGCGGTGCTGGACCAGCATGCCGGACAAGGCTTTGGGGCTTTCAAGCCGGCATTGGCCGACCTCGCTGTTTCCAAACTCTCCCCGATCCGCGATCGCTATGAAGAGCTGCGCCAAGATGAAAGCGCGATTGATGAGATTTTGCGGGATGGCGCTGAACGCGCGCAGGCTTTAGCACAGCCGACAGTTGACAAGGCTTATAACGCTTTGGGCCTATTGCGGGATTAACTCGTAGGCGGCGGAGCAAATACCGGTGAGGATGGCCCCAATGGGATTTCAAACGCCACCCAGAGCATGATCAATGCGAGTCCTGCGCCGAGCAACCATAAGGCATAAGGCAACATCATTGCCGTAAGATTGCCGATCCCGAAATCCTTGTTCCAGCGTTGGCAGAAGATCAGAATGAGCGGGAAATAGACCATCAGCGGCGTGATAATATTGGTCGCGCTATCGCCGACACGATAAGCGGCCGTTGTGGTTTCAGCGCTTACCCCGATCAGCATGAGCATCGGCACCAATATCGGTGCGAGCAGTGCCCATTTCGCACTGGCAGAGCCGACAAACAGGTTCATCACCGCCACGAATATAACGACCAGCGCCAATAATATCGGTGCAGGCAAGTCGAAACTTTGCAGCATTTCTGCGCCATGGACGGCAGTGATCAATCCGAGGTTGGACCAGCCGAACATCGCCACAAAATGCGCGACCATGAAAGCGAGGACAAGGAAATAGGCCATATCTGCCATGCTGTCGCTCATCATCCTCACGAGATCACGGTGGGTTTTGATATTGCCAGCGCCTTTGCCATATGCCCAGCCGGCAAGCAGGAAGAGCACGAAGAAACCAGCGACCAGCGATTGGTAAAAGGGCGTGAATTGCGCTTCCGGGGAAGCGGTTTCGTCGATCAATGCGGTACCCGGACCAAAGGTCATCAACAGCCATAGGGCAATCACGCCTAGCGTCGCGAGGCCGGCATAGCGCAAGCCGCGTTTCTCGCCCTCTTCGAGCGGACGGTCTTGCGTATCATCGACAGTTTCGGTGCCATTCGCAGCATTCGCGCTGGGGTTGATCGAGCCGCTATACGTCCCCATCCGCGGTTCGATAATTTTGTCGGTAACATACCAGATGACGGGCAGAAAAACGAAGGTCATGACAAAGATAAAATACCAGTTGCCAGCGATATTAGCTTCCCAGCTGGGAAACACGGTTTCCGCCGCCGCTTGGGTAATCCCGAACAGCAATGCGTCAAGCTGCCCGGGGAAAAGATTGGCCGAGAACCCGCCCGAAACCCCGGCAAAGGCGGCTGCAATTCCGGCAATCGGATGACGGCCAGCAGCAGCAAAAATTATGCCTGCGAGCGGAATCAATACGACATAGGCCGCGTCCGCCGCCAGATTGCCGAGCATCGCCACCAGCGCAACAATCGGCGTGAGCAAGAATGTCGGCGCATTGCGGACGCCAGCGCGCATGGCTGTTCCAAACAGACCCGATCGCTCCGCCACACCGGCCCCCAGCATTACTACCAAGACATAGCCCAGCGGATGAAAATGCGTAAAAGTCTTGGGCATCTCGACCCACAGCCGCCGGATATTATCGGCGGAGAACAGACTGGTCGCAGCAATGACGGTGCGTTCACCCGTATCCGGGTTTATTGCGATAGGGTGTACAGCTGACCAGCCCAGCAGATCGGCAATAACCGACAAAGCGACAACGAACAGGATCAGGTAGAAAAACAGAAAGACCGGGTCAGGAAGCTTGTTGCCGGTACGCTCAATCCATCCGAAAATTCCCGTGTTCAGGCTTTGCGCGCCGCCGCCTGTCCCGCCGTTTGCCTCGCCACTTGCCATTGCGCCCGATCCCCGCCTGGTTGAACTTTAGACTTGTCCATAGCCATGCATACCCGCCAATCGTCAAGAATAATGATTGTTAATAGATAATATCTATTGATGGCCCGCCCATGGCTCAATCATCAAAAGCCGCAAATACATCGGCCAACCCGATTGGCTTTTCCATCGCCCGCAAGGCATCTAATGTACTTTTGAGATCAAGGCGGTAATGGGCCACAGCGCCTTCACTGTGCGTTACTTTGGCGCCTAGTGCAGCGACGAGGCGCACGGCTTTCCGATTTTCCCGCATTACCGCGATATCCATTGTCCGCAGCCCTTTCTCGGCGCAATCCAAGAATAAGGCTGCAATGAGGACACGGGACACCCCTTTGCCGTGATAGTCATCCAGCACCGCAATAGCGAATTCGCCTGAAGACGGATCTTCCGGGTCCCTGATCGCATGGGCTGCGGCAATGCCGGGATGGTCGTCCGCATCCATATCAACCACGCCCCATGCTATGTGATTGACGCCGTCGACAGCCGACAGGCGTTCGACCACCGATGGCGGGACTGTCTTGAAACCGGAAAAGAAGCGCAGATAGCGGGAGCGGTCCGATAGCTCCATGATGCCGCGCTCAATCTCATCCTGATCAGAGGGGTGCAATGGCCGCAGGCAAGCCTGCATGCCAGAGCGCAGCTCGGTGACAATCACGCAGGGACGTTCGGGTTCTGTCTCGACTTGCTCTGACATGGCTGGCCTTTTCGGGGGAGGAAGAACAGTGTTACGCTTATCAAAATTTGCATCCGGTTGATAGGATCACCCGTAAGCCAGTACCGAAGCAAAAAAAGCTGTCCTATGCGGTCAAGATTATGCCATTATTGCGTCAACAGATCGAAATGATTCTATCAGGAGAGAATAAATGGCCACCGCAGTCAAAGACACCAGTAGCGCAATGCAGGTCGATGCAGGGTTCAACATTCCCGATCCGACGACTATTGACCGGCTTGAAGGCAAAGTCTCTGACGCGGAATGGAAATTGCGCTGTGATCTTGCCGCTACCTATCGGCTTTGCGCGATGCATGCGTGGACCGATCTGGTGTTCACCCATATATCCGCGCGCTTGCCCGATGAAGATGGCGAGGAGCGCTTTCTGATCAATCCATATGGCGTCATGTTTGACGAAATGACCGCCAGCGCGCTGGTCAAAATCGACCTAGAAGGCAATATCAAACAGGACACACCCTATTTCATCAATCCCGCCGGATTTACCATCCACAGCGCGGTGCACAGCGCCCGCGAAGATGCTGGCTGCGTAATCCATGTTCATACGCCTTATGGCATTGCGGTTTCTGTCCAGAAAGAAGGCCTGCGCCGCTACACACAGTTTTCCATGCAGGTGCATGATGACCTCGCCTATCATGACTATGAAGGCATTGCGCTGGATCTCGATGAGCGTGAGCGTTTGATTGGCGATGTTGGCGAAAAAAATCTACTGATTCTGCGCAATCACGGCACGCTGACCATTGGCAAAAATTGTGCACTGGCATTCCTGCGCATGTATTTTCTAGAAAATGCCTGCAAAACCCAGATTTTGGCGCAAGCCGTTGGCGGAGCAGAACATTTGCATGAGGAGCCGGAGGAAATGGGCAATCGCGTGCATCAGCAAACGGCACCCGCCTTTATGCCCGGTCTTGGCGACAATCTCGTCTGGCCCGGCCTGATGCGCAAATTGAACCGCACTAATCCTGGGTTCGATCACTAGCCACGGCTTTTGTAACTTTACCGCTTTGATGGTTGCTCTCACTTGCGCGATCACACATTTTCGCTAAACCATCGCGATGGATATTATATCAATTCGCGGCGGCAAAAAGCTGTCTGGCCCTATTCCGATTTCCGGCGCCAAAAACAGCGCTTTGACGCTGTTACCTTGCGCGCTTCTCACTGAAGAGCCGGTAACGTTGCGCAACCTGCCGCGGCTCGCCGATGTTGATAGTTTCGGCCATTTGCTCAATCAACTTGGCGTGTCGACCACCATTGAAGGTGCGCGGCCCGAAGATTTTGGCCGAGTGATGACGCTGAAAGCAGGGAAGATCACTTCGACCGAAGCGCCTTATGACATTGTCCGCAAAATGCGTGCCTCCATCCTCGTGCTTGGGCCATTGCTGGCGCGTGCTGGCGAATGCCGGGTGTCGCTGCCGGGTGGTTGCGCGATTGGTAACCGGCCGATTGACCTGCATCTAAAAGCGATTGAAGCGCTCGGCGCCATCATTGAAACCACCAGCGGCTATGTGACCGCGCGTCAGCCGGATGGCGGTCTGCCGGGCGGTGAATTTACCTTCCCAGTTGTATCGGTCGGTGCCACCGAAAATGCTTTGATGGCAGCCGTGCTCGCCAATGGCGAAAGCCGCCTGAGAAATGCCGCGCGGGAACCGGAAATCATTGATCTGTGCAATATGCTGGTAGCTATGGGCGCAGAGATTGAAGGCATCGGATCATCCGACCTAACGATTCACGGTGTTTCCCGTCTGCACGGCTGTACCTACCGGGTTATGGCCGACCGGATTGAAGCAGGCAGCTATGCCTGTGCGGTTGGCATTGCCGGCGGGGAAGTCGATCTGGTCGGCGCCAACGCTGATGAAATGGAAGCGACTCTTGCCGCGCTCACTGAAGCAGGCCTGCACATCGAGCCCTATAACAAGGGTATCAAGGTAGCGGCCAACGGCACCCTAAAGCCTCTTACATTAGAAACCGCACCTTATCCTGGTCTTGCCACCGATATGCAGGCGCAGCTCATGGCGATGCTCTGCATGGCCGACGGCGCGAGCGTGCTGACCGAAACGATTTTTGAAAACCGTTACATGCATGTCCCCGAACTTAATCGGATGGGCGCGGATATTGAGACCAAGGGCCGTACTGCTGTTGTCCGCGGCGTTACCAAAATGACCGGCGCTCCGGTCATGGCAACCGACTTGCGCGCATCGATGAGCCTCGTGATAGCCGCGCTCGCCGCCGAAGGCGAAACCCAGTTGCAGCGCATCTATCATCTGGATCGCGGTTACGAACGGCTGGAAGAAAAATTGGCCGCTGTTGGTGCTGATATTGAACGGATCAGCGGCGACTAGATCCTATTACCTAGCATTTATGGCAGCTTGCATGTCAGGCGCTTTTACCGTGTAGTCTCTCCGATAATAAGGAGAGGATGAGTCCATGTTTTCAGGACCAATAGAAGATCGGCTGGCAATCCGGGAATTACACGACAGCTATTGCGACGCCGTATTACGGACCGATCCTGTTGATTGGGGCGCATTGTGGACGGAGGATGCCGTCTGGTCACTCATGGGCACCGAAGTGGTTGGACGCGAAAATATCGTCAATCTCTGGAATGGCGCGATGAGCCAATTTGATGCCGTCAGTTTTGTCGGCATACCCGGCAGCCTTGAAATTACCGGCGACACGGCAACCGGCCGCTATCAGACTCATGAAATATTGGTCGAAAAGGGACAGCCGCGCATTGCCGGCGGTCGCTATGACGACGAGTTCGTCAAAATCGACGGCCAGTGGCTCTACTCAAAACGTATATTCAATGTTGTCGCTCAATTGGGCGGCAATAAGCTTTAAGGGAATTGGAATAATGGCTAAAATAGTAATTGCGGCACATATTGATGTGGACCCGGCAACACGCGAAGAATGTCTGAAAAAGGCACAACCCTATATTGACGGCGCGCTCTCTCAAGAGGGCTGCCTGTGCTATAGCTGGGCGGCCGACATGAACAATCCGGCCCGCATCGAAGTGTTTGAGGAATGGACCGACGAGGAAGCGCTCGGACAGCATTTCAAGGACGTCCATTATGCAAGCATGCTTGCCCATATTGGCAGTTTCGGCCTGACCAATGCTGTCAGCGCAAAATATCGCGTTGATGCTGAGGGCCCGGTTTATAATGCAGAGGGTGTGCCGACACCCGCTTTTGACTAACCCCCAATAGGAATCATGACATGAATGAAGCGGTCTCAAAATCTCTATTCCAACCAGATATATTGGTGGATCCATTTGATTTCTATGAAGAAAAACGGGCCAAAACGCCGGTCTTTCTCGATGAAGCCAGCGGCGCTTACATTGTATTGGACTATGGCCTGATATCCGAAGCCGTTGGCCGGCTTGATGATTTTTCCAACAATTTTACGGCCCTTTTATCCGGCGGAAAATCCGACGAAGAACTCGCAAACGACACAGAGATTCAGGAGATTCAAGCCAAAGGGTGGCCGCAGGTCAACACTTTGTTGACCGCTGACCAGCCGGTACACACCCGCTTCCGCAAACTGGTCAATCTTGCCTTCTCCATGCCCAAGGTAAACAAGCTTGAAGACAATATCAGGGCAATGTCGACCGAGCTGATCGATGGTTTTATCGACAAGGGCGAATGCGAGTTCATGGAAGAATATGCCATTCCCATGCCTGTACGCACCATCGCCGTGCAGCTGGGGCTGGATGTTGCCGATGCCGGTACCATCAAACGCTGGACCAACGCCTTTGTTGATCGGCTGTCGGGCATGATGACGCGCGAACGGCAGCTGGAAACAGAACGCGAAGTGGTCGAATATCAACACGCGCTAAAGGCCAATATGGATGATCGCCGCAAAGAAGCGAAAGACGACATTCTTTCCGATCTGGTCAATGCCCAGGTCGATGGCGAACGTCCGCTGGATGACGCGGAATCGCTCTCTATCGTCCAGCAGTTGATGGTGGCTGGTAACGAGACAACCACCGCCGCTTTGGGCGAAGGCCTTCGGTTGTTCGCAAGCAATCCTGATCAATATAAAAAGATTCAGGATGATCCGTCGCTTATTCCCAATGCCGTCGAAGAAGTATTGCGGATGTCGAGCGGCTCTTCGGGTATCTGGCGGGTCATGCATCGGGACGCGGAACTGGGTGGTGTCATGCTTCCTAAAGGGGCCATGGTGATGATGCGCTATCATGCCGCCAATCGCGATCCCAAGCAGTTTGAGAACCCCAATGAATTTCAGGTGGATCGCAAAAATGCGCGGACCCATCTCGCCTTTGGTAAAGGCATCCACATGTGTGTCGGCAATATGCTGTCGCGCAAGGAAATGACCGTGTCCTTCCAGGAATTTGCCAAGCGGATTGACAATATCCGGATCAAAGAGGGCGCAGAACTGACCTATCCCCCCAATATGATGCTGCGCGGCCTGGCGAACCTGCCGCTCACTTTTGACAAACGCTGATAACAGGTAAAGGGGCTGATATTATGGGCATGATGGACGGAAAAGTTGCGCTTATTTCCGGTGGCGCCGAGGGCATTGGCGGTACTGCAGGACAGCGCTTCGTCGAGGAAGGCGGGTCCGTCATGCTCGGCGATATCCAGCTTGAAAAAGCACAGGCCCATGCCGCTTCATTGGGTGATCGTGCCAGTGCAATCCAACTGGACGTGCGCGACCTTGATCAATGGCATGCGGCGGTAAAGGCAACGCAAGACAGGTTCGGCAAGATCACGACGCTATTCAATATCGCCGGAATTTCAGAACCCGGCGCGGTGGATGATGTCGATCTCGACAGTTGGAGCCGCACCATCGACATTAATCTCAACGGCACATTTTACGGATGCCGGGCAGCCTTGCCGGCCATAGTGGCCAGCGATGAAGACGGATCCATCGTCAATGTCGGCTCCATGCTGGCCATGCGCCCGGGTTCTGCCATGGCGGCCTATTCTGCAAGCAAAGGCGCGGTCACGGCCTTGAGCAAATCATTGGCACTGCATTGCGCGGCACAGGGTAATAAAGTGCGGGTAAACACCGTTCATCCCGGCGCTATCGATACGCCCATGTACCAACGCTATCTGGCCGCTTTTCCCGGCACCCATGAAGAAGCGGTCGTGGCCTTTAACTCCAACCATCCGATCAACCGCGTGGGTAAGGCAGAGGAAGTGGCCAATGCCATGATCTGGCTGTCCAGCGAAGGCGCAAGCTTTACCACTGCGAACGATATCACGATTGATGGCGGCGGCAGCTACCGTGAATAGGGCGGCGCGAATAGAGCGGACGCAAAAAGGGGCGGCTTAAACCACCCCTTCTTCAGCCAGATTAGTGAAATGCGAATATCTGGCGTCGGTAATTTCTAGCTGCTTTAGCGTCCGTTGCTGGCAACGATGTCCACAACCGTGCCGCCACCCGAGCGCTTGTTCAGCGTAATCACATAAGCGCCGTCATCAGAACCGCGGGTTCCGCCAAGCACATGCTCGCTACCGCGCAAGAGATATTCTGCGCTATAACCGCCGCGTTTGGCCTGCGTGTAATAATAATCCACAACATTTTTCATCGCACTGGCTGTGGAAAAGCTGACCACGCGAATATCGCATAGTCCGCCTTCAACGCCGGCAGCTTCTTTGACATTTGCTTTCGGATAGACCGGGAATTCCGGTGGCATCCGGTTGGCCCAGCCCATGTCATAGCTGAGTTTCTGGTCGCACGTGCCTTTGCCGCGCTGTGCACTTTGGGCTTCGGCTTTTGCGCCGAGCGTTACGCCTTTTGATCCTTCGCAGCTTGTACATTCATCGTCCGATGTCATGTTGCGGGGCTTGGGTGCACTAAGCATCTTGCCTTCAAACTGGGCCGTTGCTGCTGCCTTGCCGCCTGCAGGGGGCACTTTGCCATCAATCGCGCCATTGGCGCCTCGGATCGCGTTGCTATTGGCTTGATCGGTCAGGTTGGGATCAACCAAAATCTGGTCTTCGAGTGCATCGTTCATCGCCGGATCGGCGGTCAGATTATCATCCAATTCCGCTAGCTCTGCTTCATTACCTTCATTGCTGCCACAGGCGGCCAATGTCAGCGGCAAGGTAAACGCCGTGGCTGCCAGCAAGAGGGAACGGGATAGATGTATCATGCAATATGCTCCTGAATATGCGAGCTTAATTGCACTGAAAAGCGTTAATTTTCTATTAGGAAACGTGGTTAAACCGCCAATCTTCTGTTAACCACCTGTCCCATTTCGGGATTTCTAGCCAAAGCCATCAGGGCCGTCCATTTCACCGAATCGAATGAGTCGAGAGGTGAACACAGCTGCCTGGCGATTGACCACCGCCTTTTGATATTCGGGGTCCGTGACCATTTCCAAAAACGCACCGCTGTTAGGGTAGCGCGCAATGAAAGAGCTGTCCCATTGCTTATCATCCGGTCCAATGACCATAGCTTCCATCTTACCGCGCCAGATGATTGTGCCGCCAACCCGCTTGAAAATAGGCCCACTGGTTTTGCCATATTCCTCATAGGCCCGCGCGCCGCTCCAGCCGTGAGCGCCGCTCGGATGACCTTCTGGATATTGGGCGTGCTCATGAAATTGCAGCAGATTGAGCATGTTGATCGGGACATCCCGCGGCAGCGCCTTGAAGGCATCAAAATGCGCCCGCGTCGGATCCAGATATCGTTCTTCTGCCATATTCACACTCTCCTTGCCGGACTTACTTCATGGTGGGCTTATTGAAATTGCTTTCTATTCTCTAACCACTGTTCGCGCGATTGGCCCCAATCGTCAACCCGCGCATCCTGATAGGGTTCAGGCAGCTGCGTCGGCCCACGGTTTGTCGAGCCGACCCGCTCCGCCAGTTTGATCGACGCGAGATTCTCTGGATCAATCGTATGGCAGATATCACTCCAGCCCAACACATCCACCGCATAGTTCATGCTCGCCGCTGCGGCTTCCAGCGCGTAGCCTTTACCCGCATATTCCGGGGCCACACCCCAACCCACTTCGGTGCCCGGCCAGCCATCGGGATACCAAGGACCAATGCGGCCAATCCATTGATTGCTATCTTTGAGGATGAGCGAGAACATCGCATAGCCACGCACATGCCACGCGCCGACCATAGCGCATAAGTCCCGCCAGCTTTCCGCCCGACTTTTTACGCCGCCGATAAAAGTCATTGTTTCTGCGTCTGCCTGAAACGCGGCCCAACGATCAAAATCATCAGCATTAGGTGGGCGAAGGATCAGCCGTTCGGTTTCAATCTTGATGTCTGTGATATCCATGGTCTTCCTCCTTTAAGCATCCCTGTTATCACGGGCCTATCCATATAGAAATACTTGCAAAATCGGTGCACTATGCCTATAATACAGTTATGGCTAATCTAATTTCTATCCTCATCGGCGGCATCGCCCTCATTCTCGCTTTTATCGGACTGGTACCCCTGCTCGGCTGGACCAACTGGCTCATTCTGCCCATTGCTGGCGTCGGCGCGCTCTTCGGTCTGATCTCCTCGCGCAGCAGCGGCATGTACTTCTGCCTGATCGTCATGTGTATTTGTGCCTTCCGGCTGTGGATGGGTGGCGGGATTATCTGACACAGTATATTTATCAGGCCCCCAAACTAATTTATATTGCCACCCCTTCGACTGAGGCCTAGTCGCCGAAATATGACAGATCAGGCATCGGGCAGTCGGTTGGGGCTTATGCAAGCACTGCTCGCCTGTGTCTTTTGGGGCGTCATGCCGATTTATTTCAAGCTTTTACAAAGCGTTGCGCCGCTTGAAGTGGTGGCTCACCGTGTCATCTGGTCTGTGCCGCTGTTACTGGTCATCCTCTATTTCCGCAAAAATCTTTCCGGCCTGCTCGCCTCTTGGGCTGAACCAAAGGTGCGGGGCGCGCTGCTCGCCAGCTCGCTGCTCATCGCAACCAACTGGCTCGTCTATGTCTGGGCCGTGCAGGAAGACCATATTCTTGCCGCCAGTCTGGGCTATTTTATCAGTCCGTTGCTCAGTGTTTTTCTCGCGAAAATTTTCCTGAAGGAACAGCTCAGCCGGAATCAATGGATTGCAGTTGGCATTGCCGCCATTGGCGTATCGATCCTGGCGGTTGAGGCGTGGCAGACCTTATGGATCAGCCTAGCGCTGGCTGGTTCTTGGGGCCTTTATGGGCTCGTGCGCAAAGTCGCCGTCGTCGGCCCCGTCGTCGGACTGACCATCGAAACCAGCTTTTTGTTCCTGCCGTTCCTGTTGTTTATCGGGTGGATCAGCTTCGGCAATATGCCGCCGACAACGACAACTCATTTTGGCGACGAGCTTTCCATTAATATGCTCTTGCTAGGTGGCGCAGCGGTTACCGCGGCGCCGCTGACACTTTTTGCCGCGGCGGTTAAAACAATGAAATTGAGCACCATCGGCCTATTTCAATATTTGGCGCCGACTTTGCAATTTCTGATCGGCGTATTCCTCTATCGCGAACCGCTGACGACATCGCATTTGATATGCTTCATACTAATATGGAGCAGCCTCGCGCTATTTTCTGCCGATTCTATTTTCGGCAAAAAAGAAAATAAGGCCGCAACAACCTGAGCCGTCTTATCCGACAATCTGCCAATCAAGTTCCTGTCCGGCGTGGAAGGGCACAATCGTCGTACCGCCGGCTTCTATGGCATCCGGCACGATGGTTTTCGAACGCTGCAAGGTCACCGTTCCCTCATTGAGCGGCAAGCCGTAAAATTGCGGCCCATGTATCGAAGCAAAGCCTTCCAGCTTGTCGAGCGCACCTTCTTCATCAAATATGGTGGTATAGCTTTCCAAAGCGTAAGGCGCGTTGAATATGCCCGCGCAACCGCAGGCGGACTCCTTGGCATGAATTTCATGCGGAGCACTGTCGGTGCCGAGAAAATATTTAACTGATCCCGATGTTGCGGCTTTACGCAGGGCCAGCCGGTGCTGTTCGCGCTTGGCGACTGGCAAGCAATAGGCATGAGGCCGGATACCACCCTGAAACATCGCGTTGCGATTGATATGGAGATGCTGCGGCGTGATGGTCGCGCCGACATTGGCGCCAGATGCGTTCACAAAATCCACTGCTTCAGCGGTGGTGATATGTTCAAATACGACTTTAAGTTCCGGCAATTGCTGCACGACTTTCGAAAGGGTGCGTTCGATAAACACGGCTTCCCGGTCAAACACATCCACATCGGCATCGGTGACTTCGCCATGGATCAATAGCGGCATGCCCATTTTTTGCATCCGTTCCAGCACTGGCATGATATTGGCGACATCTGTCACCCCGTGCGCGCTGTTGGTGGTTGCATTGGCAGGGTAAAGTTTCGCCGCGGTAAAGACACCGCTGTTGAAACCCTGCGCGATATCCTCTGCATCCGAACTGTCGGTCAAATAACAGGTCATTAACGGCGTGAAATCAGCATGATCGGCCGCTGCCGATAATATGCGGTCCCGATAGGCAACTGCGCTTGCCGTGCCCGTGATTGGCGGCGAGAGATTGGGCATGACGATCGCGCGGGCAAATTGCCGTGCGGTATATGTTGCCACCGACCGCAACATATCCCCATCGCGCAAGTGCACATGCCAGTCATCGGGCTGTCTGATGGTGATCTGGTCAGGCGATTGATTCATGGTTCGGGCTTTCTTTTGGCGCTGAGCGTCCCTACCTAATCCTTATGACCGAAACCAGACTTATTCAGCGCGCGCTGATCCGCATTTCTGCAAATGATACCAATGAAGGGGATGGCGAAGATTGTCGCGATTTCCTGCAAGGATTGGTGACACAGGATATGCAAGCCGTCCAGCCTGATGCGCCGCAATGGTCAGCCTTGCTGGCAGCGCAAGGGAAAGTGCTGTTCGACTTTTTCTTGTGGGCCGATGGCGACGATATCCTGATCGATTGTGAGAAGGACCATGCGGAGGCCTTGGCAAAACGTCTGAAAATCTATCGTCTACGCCGGAAGATTGGCATTGAAATAGACGAAAGCCTCACGGTGCATTGGTCTCACGATACCGCCGATAAACCTGCTGATCCCCGGCTTTCTATTCTGGGTTATCGCTGGTTGGATAGCAGCCAGACGAACGAAAGCGCCGATGCCGCCTATAAAGCGCACCGGCTTTCGCGAGGCGTGACAGAGGGTCAGGCAGAATTGGGCAGCGACAAGACGTTGTGGCTGGAATGCAATGCCACTGAGCTGCACGGCGTTAGTTTCACCAAGGGTTGCTATGTCGGTCAGGAAAATACTGCGCGAATGAACTACCGGCAGAAAGTTAATCGCCGTCTGGTCGTGGTCCCCATCGATCAAGCAGACGAAAAGCGTCAGCGCGTGGCCTATCCCGATCTCGGGCTATCGGTCGAACATCGCCGGATGGACGATATCGTCCATCTCAATCTACCAGACTGGCTAAAGGCCGCCTTGGTAGAACAACCAGAAGCTTAAGCCGCGTCGCCTTCTTCAGCCACTTTGGCTTTCACGGCGCGCCGTTTGCGAACCGGTTTCTTTTCGACTTCGACCGCATCATCATCTGACTTGATCGAAATAGCAGGCGGCAAAGCACTGGCATCTAGCCCGCTTGGTTCGCCATTGGCTTCTACGGTTTCGGCTGCCGGTTTGCGTGGGCGACGCGCACGGACCGGTTTTTTCTCAGACGGCGCTTTTGGCTTATCGCCCTCGTCAGAAACAGCCGCTTCCGTAGGCTGATCTTCATTACGATCTTCAATGGCGCGATCATTGTTTGATGGGCGACGGCTTGATTGCTGGCGTCCACGCGGGCCGCGGTCCTGACGTTCGCCATCTTCCTGATCACTGCTATCGTCGCGATTGTCGCTGCGATTATCGTTACGGTCATTATTCTGACCACGTTGCTGTTCCTCGCGAGCAAGGCGCTGCTCTTCACGGCGCGCCTGAGTGTCCGCATTTACCCGGAAATAATGGTCGGCAAATTGATGATAATATTCGGCATTGACGCGGTCGCCATTAACCTGAGCATCCTGCGCCATTTTCTTGTATTTTTCCAGCATCTGGGCTGCATTGCCACGTGCGCGGTTGTCGATCCGGTTATCGCGATCAACGCCGCCACCGCCCCGATTGCTCTGGTTGCGGTTATTATTGCTATTGTTGCGGCCACGACGACGGCCGGGCTGACGATTATTCATCAAATTCTGGGTGTCCTTATACCGTTAATAAACTCGGTCTTTCCTGTTATTTCGCCACCACAAAGGCGGTCTCTGCGCGGCAGATCCGATGATCCACCGCAACCCAAGAAAGATAATATATCGCCGGACATCAGCAAAATTATCTATATGGGGGTAGGCCAGCGATTTTAGGGAAATTGCCAGAAATCCTCTGGGCCTAAAACATCCTTAGCGCCTTCATAAGCCAAAACCAAGCGAATTTTATTGAACCCGTTCCTATCGCAGGATTAGCAGCCGGTCATTACCGGCTAAATCCTGTTTACATTCAACGGTGTAACGATGTTTTTCGGCCAATTTTGTCACCTTCTCAGCCTGATCAAATCCAATTTCCAGCAGCGCCATGCCTTTGTCCACCAACAGAGCGTCCAGAGCCGGAATGATGATATGATAATCGTCCATACCATGCGCGCCGGCAAATAGCGCTTCATGCGGCTCAAAATCCGCCACTTCGCGAGATAATTGGGCGTCTGTCGACACATAAGGCGGGTTGGCGAGGATCAAATCAAACGGGCCACCCAAGGATTGTGTCCAACCCGGCTCAGTCCAATCCTGCAACAGGAAGCGCGTACGGTCGCTGAGTCCCAGCTGGTCGGCGTTGTTATGGGCCATGGCCAGGGCGTCGGCGCTGGCATCAATCCCGAGACCATTGGCTTCGGGAAATTCGGACAGGGCAGCGAGCAACAAGGCACCACTTCCGGTTCCGAGATCAAGAATAAGGCTTGGCGCGCGGTCTTCACCGATGTGCACAGCCGTTTCGATCAATATTTCGCTGTCTGGCCTTGGAATGAGAACATCGCACGACACCTGAAATGGCAAGCTCCAAAATTCCCGTTCGCCAATAATATGAGCGATCGGTTCATGCGCTTTGCGGCGCTCCAACAGGGCGGAAAAGCCATTGGGAACATCGAGCTTCAGCAGATCAAGCAGCAAGTCCTGACGGCTCAGGTCCAGAGCATGCGCCATCAATAATTCTGCGTCGAGGCGCGGCGTTTCGCTCACCGCTTGCAAAGCCTGCGCCGCTGCCCGCAGGGTTGCGGCCATGTCAGCCATCAAGATTGGCAAGCCGGCTGGCTTCATCCTCGGCAATCAGCGCGTCGACCATCTCGCCCAACGCGCCGCCTTCAACAATTTCAGGTAATTTGTGCAGCGTCAGGTTGATCCGGTGATCGGTCACCCGCCCTTGCGGATAATTATAGGTGCGGATGCGTTCTGAGCGATCGCCGGAACCGACCATCGCCTTGCGCGCATCGGCCTCTTCACTCGCCACCGCTGCGCGCTCTTGTTCATATAACCGCGCGGCCAATACTTTCATGGCCTGCGCCTTGTTCTTATGCTGCGATTTACCGTCCTGACACTGGACAACCAGCCCCGTGGGCAAATGGGTGATGCGAATCGCGCTGTCGGTCTTGTTGACATGCTGGCCACCGGCGCCGCTCGCCCGATAGGTGTCAATACGCAGGTCTTCGGTGCGGATGTCGATATCGACTTCTTCCGGTTCTGGCAGGACGGCCACTGTCGCAGCAGAAGTATGAATACGACCTCCCGATTCTGTTTCAGGCACACGCTGGACCCGGTGAACACCGGATTCAAACTTTAGTTTCGCGAACACACCTTTGCCGTTGATATTGGCAACCACTTCCTTGAACCCGCCGACTTCGGACGCGTTGGCGGAGATCAGTTCGATCTTCCAGCCCTGTTCATCGGCAAAGCGGCTGTACATGCGGTAGAGGTCACCCGCGAATAAAGCCGCTTCATCACCGCCAGTGCCCGCGCGAATTTCCAGCATGGCCGGACGCTCGTCCGCCGCATCCTTGGGCAGCAATTGCAGCGCCAGCGCATGTTGCGCCTTTTCCAGCGCTTTCTTGACATCATCGACTTCGTCAGCCGCCATCGCCTTCATCTCAGCATCATCGCCGGCCAGCATTTCTTCGAGTTCCGCCTGTTCGTCGCGCAGGCGTTTGACTTCGGCAGCGGCATTGGCGACCGGCTCGATCTCGGCATATTCCTTGGATGTTTCGACAAATTTGTCACCGTCGAGATTGCCAGAGGCCATCATCGCCTGCAGCTCGGCAAAGCGCGCTTCGATCTGCGCGATGCGCTGGGGGGATATGGTGGTCAATCAGCCTCTCCCAATTGCGCCACGTCTTGCTCCAAATCCGCCAGGTCCGCGTCAAAACTATCGAGATCTTCAGAAAATCTGAGATCCCACATTTTTTCTATGACGGCGGCGACATCCAATTCGGTTTGCTCGCCGGTTGCCAGATTTTTAAACTGCACTTTACCGGACGCCATCTCATCTTCACCGATGATAATGACGGCCAGCGCCCCAACCTGATTGGCGCGGGCCATGCGTTTTTTAAACTTACCGCTGCCGAATATTTCTGCGGAGAATTGTGATCGGCGAAGTTCGCTTGCGACGGCCAGCGCTTTGACGGAGGCTGTCTCGCCCATCGGCAAGATCGCTAGCTCCAAAGAATTTACAGGAGCATCAGCAAGCAACATCCCCAACCGCTCAATTCCGGCGGCCCAACCGACAGCAGGCGTCACCGGCCCACCTAGCGATTCGATCAACCCATCATAACGGCCACCAGCCAGCACGGTCCCTTGCGCGCCCAATCGGTCCGTCACAAATTCAAACGCGGTATGGCGATAATAATCGAGCCCCCGCACCAGTCGGCTATTGCGCGTCCAGCTGACGCCGCAGGCATCAAGACCTTCTGTCACTTGGGCGAAAAACTCTTTCGCTTCGTTCGACAAATAGGCGTCAATATCCGGCGCGCTGTCGGCAATCGGGCGATCCTGCCGCTCTTTGCTATCCAATATGCGCAACGGGTTGCGCTCCAGCCGGTCTTGGCTATCCTTGGACAGATCCGCCTTATGGGCTTGAAAATGTTCGACCAGCGCATCTCGCCAAGCATCACGGCTTTCGGCATCGCCCAAAGTATTGAGCTGCAAGGTCACGCCATCATCTATACCCAGCTCCTTTAAAAGCTGATCGGCGAAACAGAGCAATTCGACATCTGCGGCCGCTTCTCCTTCTCCTATAATTTCGGCATCAAGCTGGTGAAACTGGCGGTAACGGCCCTTTTGCGGGCGCTCATAACGGAAAAGCGGCCCATGCGTGGAAAGCTTCATCGGCATATGCTGCTGCCAGCCATTGGTCAGAAAGGCGCGGCTGATACCGGCGGTAAATTCGGGGCGCAGGGTCAGGCTGTCGCCGCCGCGGTCCTCGAAACTATACATTTCTTTGGACACGACATCGGTGGTTTCACCCAGTGATCGCGCAAAGACAGCGGTGGGTTCGAACACGGGCATTTGCACGCCCTTAAACCCGTAAAGCCGCCGCACGCGCTCAAAGGTTTCCACGACATGCTGGAAACGCTCCTGCTCTTCGCCAAATATATCCTGCGTGCCGCGCACCGGCTGCGGCGTTTGTATTTTTGCCATCATGTCCCTTTTGTCTTGGGGCGCTTTAGCCGGTGCTGCGCAAAAGCGAAAGATGGCTTGTTTTCTATTGCCAATATTGCCGCTTTTCTTATCGCACCACTGGACGCAGCCGCCAAAACGCGCCATTCAGCACAGAAGATAAGCTTCAGGGGATTAACTTAGTATGCGTCTGGTTGCACTTTTGGGTCTGATTTCGGCCCTGTCCTTGGTTTCGCCTATCTCGGTTGCTTCTGCTGCTATGCCGGATAATCTCAGCAAGCCGGTCTATACCGCTCCTGAAGACACCATCCCGCGAGCGCAGGATATTCCCTATCCCGGCACGATGCAGCTGGAGGTGGATGCCCGCGACAATGTACAAGGTATTTTCCGCATCACGCAGGTGATCCCAGTGGCCGAGGCCGGCGAACTGACCCTGCTCTATCCCGAATGGCTGCCGGGTAACCACGCACCGCGCGGAGAGATTGAGAAACTGGCTGCCCTGGAATTTACCGCCGGCGGCGAGACGCTGGAATGGACCCGCGACAATGTAAATGTCTATGCCTTTCATCTGGTCGTGCCTGAAGGCGTCTCCGAAATTACGGCCAAATTTCAGTTTACCTCTGCCACCACCAGCAATCAGGGCCGGATTGTTATGGCGCCGTCTATGCTGAATCTGCGTTGGCATCAGGTTTCGCTTTATCCCGCCGGCCACTATGTCCGACAGATTCCTGTGGAGGCTACGGCCATTTATCCCGGCGGATGGCGCGCGGCGAGCGCAATGCGCCCGAAAGCGCGGCAGGATAAATCAACGGAGCTAAACCGCGTTGCCTATCAAAAAACCGATTATGACACATTGGTCGACAGTCCCGTCTTTGCCGGAAAATATTTTCAAACCCACCGGCTGAGCCGCAGGGTCCATCTGAATATTGTTGCCGATGATGCAAAATATCTCAAACCCAGAAAAACGCACATCGCCAAACACAGTAAATTGGTCCGCGAGTCCGAGGCGCTATTTGGCAGTCATCCCTACGATCGCTATGATTTCCTACTCGCGCTGACAGAGGAAATGGGCGGCATTGGTCTGGAGCATCATCGCTCTTCGGAAAATGGTGTGAACCGGGAATATTTTACCAAATGGAATGACGGACCCGGTCGCCGCAATCTTTTGCCGCATGAAATTGTCCATAGCTGGAACGGCAAATATCGCCGTCCAGCAGGCATGTGGACGCCGGACTTTCGCGAACCGATGCGCGATAATTTACTATGGGTTTATGAAGGACAGAGCCAGTTTTGGGGCTATGTCCTCGGCGCGCGATCCGGGTTATATTCTAAACAGGACACATTGGATGCCTTTGCAGCAATTGCTGCGGGCATGGATCGGCGTGTCGGCCGGCAGTGGCGGGCTTTAATCGATACCACGCATGACCCGATTATTTCTGCTCGGCGACCCAAACCGTGGAGTAGCTGGCAACGGCAGGAAGATTATTACAATGAAGGCCTGCTGATCTGGCTGGAGGCTGACGGCATTATCCGCCGCGAATCCGGTGGTAAAAAGTCACTTGAAAATTTTGCACGAACCTTCTTCAAGGGTAAAAATGGTGACTATGGTGTCGTCACTTATACGCTGCCCGATGTGATCGATGCGCTCAACGCAGTGCAGCCATTTGATTGGGCCAGCTTCATTCAAGAAAGAGTTTATAAACCGACCACGCAGGCTCCCAAAAATGGCCTCACCTTGGGTGGATATAAGCTTGTCTACAATGCGACGCGAAGCGAGTTTATCAGCGCCAATGACAAACGCCGTAAACAGCTGGATCTTAGCCATAGTATCGGCATGGTGATGAGTGACAAAGGTGTGGTCAAAGCGGTTATGTGGGACGGTCCCGCATTTAAGGCAGGCCTTAAAACCGGTCTCACCATCACGGCCGTCAATGGCAAGGCCTATAGTGCCGAAATGTTGACGCAAGCGATTGAGGAAAATCGCGGACAGCCCAATAAAATTGAGATTTTTGCGAAAAATGACGATCAATATAGCAATTTTATGGTCGATTATTCAGGCGGGCTTCGCTATCCGCACCTCGAAAAGATAATCGCGGACGAAACCGTTGGAGAGGGTAGCCAAACCGAAGGGGGCATTGACCGGCTTTTAAAGCCAAAAACCAGATAATAGGACCACATACCCTATGGACATCACCAAAATCCCTATCGGCGATAACCCGCCGGAAAGCCTCAACATCATTATCGAGGTTCCCGTTGGCGGCGAACCGGTAAAATATGAATTTGATAAGGCATCCGGTGCGCTGTTCGTGGACCGTATCCTGCATACACCGATGCGCTATCCGGCCAATTATGGCTTTGTTCCGCACACATTGTCACCCGATGGCGATCCACTCGACGCTCTGGTGGTGGCCCGCTCGCCGTTCATGCCTGGCTGTGTCGTACGCTGCCGCCCGATTGCGGTGCTGAATCTCGAAGACGAACATGGCGGCGATGAAAAATTGCTCTGCGTGCCGATTGACGCGACCTTCCCTTATTATCGCGCGATTGGCGAAGGCGGCGACCTGCCCGAAATCGTCATGCAGCAGATTGAGCATTTCTTCACCCATTACAAAGATCTGGAACCAGAAAAATGGGTCCGCGTTGGCAAATGGGGCGATGCCGAAGAAGCCAAGCGCGTTGTTTTGGAAGCAATAGAGTTGGCGAAAACCACAAAATGACCAGAATATCTCTAGTGGCTGGATTGGCGCTGATCGCCAGTCTGGCCGCTTGCACGACTCCAGAAACCCGCGTGCGCAACGGATTGATGAGCGCAGGTTTGTCCAAGCCGATATCAAGCTGCATGGCAGACCGCATGGTTGACCGTCTGTCTTTCTCACAAATCGACAAGCTCAATGGTCTCGGCAAACTCAAAAAGCGCGATCCCGGGGATATTAGCGTCAATGAATTTGTGAAACGGACCAAGGCGCTGCAAGACCCAGAAATCCTGGGCGTCGTCACCTCTTCTGGCGTCGTTTGCGCATTAAAATGAACCGCCTGTCAAAATCATCAGCATGAATCGTGATCGATCCGGGCCGAAGGGCTGGAAATCCCTATCAGACTATGCTTTAGCCCTGCACAAGACTCGATAACCGAATATATAAGAAAGGCGCTGCACCGTCCCATGAACATCCATGAATATCAGGCCAAAGAAGAACTCGCCAAATATGGCATTGGCATTCCCGCAGGCCACGCGGCGCTGACCGTTGAAGAAGCCGTTGCAGCAGCTGAAAAACTGCCCGGACCGCTTTATGTCGTGAAGGCGCAAATCCATGCTGGTGGACGCGGCAAAGGCAAGTTCAAGGAACTCGGCGCAGATGCCAGCGGCGGCGTGCGTCTTTCCAAATCAGTCGATGCAGTCCGCGACAATGCGACAGAAATGCTCGGCAACACGCTCGTCACCATTCAAACCGGTGACGAAGGCAAGCAGGTCAACCGCCTTTACGTTACCGATGGGGTCGACATTGAGGAAGAATATTATCTTTCCATGCTGGTCGACCGGGCGTCTGGCCGCATTGCGATGATCGTCTCGACCGAAGGCGGCATGGATATCGAAGACGTTGCGCACAACACGCCGGAAAAAATCAAGACGATCACGATTGATCCCGCACAGGGCTTTATGCCGCATCATGGCCGGGCCATGGCCTTTGCTCTTGGTCTTTCCGGTGATCTCAACAAGCAGGCACAGAAACTCGGCAAACAACTTTATACCGCGTTTACCGATATGGACTGCGAGATGTTGGAAATTAACCCGCTCGTGGAAACCAAAGACGCGCAGCTGCTCGTGCTCGACACGAAAATGAGCTTTGATGGCAACGCGTTGATGCGTCACCCCAATCTGGTGAAATTGCGCGATGAGACCGAGGAAGACCCGGCGGAAGTCGAAGCATCCAAATATGACCTAGCTTACATCAAGCTCGACGGCAGCATCGGCTGCATGGTCAATGGCGCGGGTCTCGCGATGGCGACGATGGACATCATCAAGCTAAACGGCGCATTCCCTGCCAACTTCCTCGATGTAGGTGGCGGCGCGACGACAGAGAAAGTCACCGCAGCGTTTAAAATCATTTTGGCTGATCCAGCGGTTGAAGGCATTTTGGTCAATATTTTTGGCGGCATCATGAAATGCGATATCATTGCTGAAGGCATTGTTACCGCAGCCAAGGAAGTGGATCTGTCGGTTCCTCTCGTGGTCCGGCTCGAAGGCACGAATGTTGCCAAGGGTAAGGAAATATTGGCGAATAGCGGTCTGCCGATCGTTTCTGCCGATGACCTTGGCGATGCTGCGAGGAAAATTGTCGCACAAGTGAAAGACGCCGCCTGAACCGCGGCATAGGTCACAAAGGGCAGCTATGCGTGGTTCTTGAAAACGCGCATGCTGCGCCGCAACATCGATATTTGACGTTTACGTGAACGTAAGCTAAGGCGTTTGCAGAAATATAAAGAAGGAAACAGCAATGAAAATCCTGGTGCCCGTCAAACGGGTCATAGACTATAACGTAAAACCGCGGGTTAAATCCGACGGCAGTGGCGTCGATCTCGCCAATGTCAAAATGTCGATGAACCCCTTTGACGAAATCTCTGTCGAAGAAGCGATTCGTCTGAAAGAAGCCGGCAAGGCAGAAGAAATTATCGCTGTTTCGGTTGGCCCGCAAAAGGCACAGGAAACATTGCGTACCGCTCTCGCCATGGGCGCAGATCGCGCGATCCTAGTGATGACCGACGATGAAGTCGAGCCATTGGGCGTTGCCAAAATCCTTGCTAAAATCGTTGAAGAAGAAGCACCGAAGCTGGTAATCTGCGGTAAACAGGCGATTGATGACGATGCAAACCAGACCGGCCAGATGCTCGCAGCCTTGCTCGGATGGGGTCAGGGTACATTTGCCAACACGGTTGCGATTGACGGCGACAGCATCGAAGTGAAGCGTGAAATTGATGGCGGCTTGCAGACGGTTAAATTGAACCTGCCCGCCGTAGTCACAACCGACCTGCGCCTCAACGAACCACGCTATGCGTCGCTGCCGAACATCATGAAGGCAAAGAAAAAGCCGATGGATGAAAAAACACCGGCTGATTACGGCGTCGATATCTCTCCGCGCCTCACCACCATCACTGTGGCCGAGCCGCCTGTCCGTCAGGCCGGTGAAAAGGTTGAAGATGTGGATGCGCTGGTCGCGAAACTTAAAGCTGTAGGAGCCATCTGATGAAGACTCTTGTACTCGTAGAACATGACAACACGAACATGAAAGACGCGACGCTGGCTGTTGTCACTGCTGCGTCCCAACTGGGCGAAGTCCACGCTTTGGTTGTCGGCTCTGGCTGTGCCAGCGTCGGTGAGCAAGCCGCAAAAGTCGCTGGCGTTGCCACCGTGCATGTCGCCGACGATGCGGCGCTTGCCAATCAGCTCGCTGAAAATGTTGCGCCCTTGGTCGCTAGCCTGATGGAAAGCCATGACGCTTTCCTCGCGCCCGCCACCACCACCGGCAAAAACATTGCACCGCGCGTCGCTGCCTTGCTCGACGTCATGCAGATTTCCGACATTCTTTCGGTTGAAAGCGAAGACACGTTCACCCGTCCTATTTATGCGGGTAACGCTATTGCGACCGTCAAATCATCGGATGCCAAGAAAGTCATCACCGTGCGCGGTACGGCTTTTGACAAGGCGGCTGCTGAAGGTGGCTCCGCTGCAATTGAGGGCGTAACCGGCGCAGGCGAGTCCGGGCTTTCATCATTTGTGAGCGAAGAAATCGCCAAGTCCGAGCGCCCCGAACTGACCTCCGCCAAGATCATCGTATCCGGTGGTCGTGCCTTGGGCTCTTCCGAGAAATTCGAAGAAGTCATCACGCCTCTCGCGGACAAGCTCGGCGCCGGCATCGGTGCTTCCCGCGCTGCGGTCGATGCGGGCTATGTCCCCAACGATTACCAAGTCGGCCAGACCGGCAAAATCGTTGCACCAGAAGTCTATATCGCCATCGGCATTTCCGGCGCGATCCAGCATCTGGCGGGCATGAAAGATTCGAAAACAATCGTCGCGATAAACAAGGACGAAGACGCACCGATTTTCCAGGTGGCCGATATCGGACTGGTTGCGGATCTGTTCAACGCCGTACCGGAGTTGACCGAGAAGGTTTAGTACCGATTCGACGCTGAGCCCATAGATCATCCTGAACTGCGTTCAGCTTGACGAGTTAAGAAAACCCCGACGTGAAAGCGCCGGGGTTTTTACTTTGCTCATGAATAAACCAACTATTGCAATAAGTCTGGCTTGGAATATTGTCTTATCATGAACAGATTATTTTGCTTTATAGCGTTAATTCTTACAGGCAGCATTCTGATGAGCCCGCCTGTAGCAGCGCAAAAACAACCTCTTATCCTCAAGCCCAGTTCCAAATGGATCGCGAGCTATGAAGATGATAGCTGCCGGTTGCTTCGCCAATTTGGGGCGGAAGATGAAACTGTCACCATGATATTCAACAGTTTTGGGCCAGGAGATTATTTCAGGTTGGTCTTGGCCGGGAAGCCACTAAGAGTACGGCATTCCTCGCGACCAGCAACATTGAAATTTGGTCCATCAGAGTTTGAACAGGAGGCCGAATTCCTGATCGGTAATTTAGGCAAAAAACCTGCCTTGCTTTTTAGCGGAGCCATGCGGATCGCCGGGGAGACGGAAGCTGAAAAGCTAGCGAGGGCAAACAGCAGGCCCGAAGACAATTATTCTATAGCCAAAATCAGCAAAGAACGAAAAGCTGCCGTAACCTATCTTTCAATTGGGCGCCCATTGCGGAAGCCCGTTATGTTAGAGCTGGGTTCCATGGGAAAGCCATTTGCGGCTCTGTCCACATGCGTCGATGAGCTTCTAACCCACTGGGGTATAGATGTTGAAAAACATAAGACGCTCAGTCAGCCGGTTCATATCATAGGTGATCCTGGACGTTGGATTAGATCCAAAGACTATCCTCTTGATATGATTCGCGAAGGACAGCCCGCTTTGGTGCAATTCCGTCTAAGCGTCGATCATACTGGCAAAACAACCGCCTGCCATATCCAACAAACGACTCGTCCAAAGGAATTTGATGATGCGGTCTGTAGAGCACTTATGAAGCGCTCTGCCTTCAAGCCTGCACTTGATGCTGAAGGGCAGCCAATTGCTTCTTATTGGCGCAGTGCCGTAAGGTTCCAAATTCCAAGATAGACAAACGTCGTCTGCGTGCCACGAATAAGTTCATTAGAAAACACGCTCAAACCACCGTCTTTTTTCTGCAACCTCACCCTGATATGACGCTTTCATGACAGGCTCTCCATCCCCCAAAAACAAACCCGACAAACGCGGCGTCCTGGCGCAGGCGTTGCTAGACGGAACGCCTTTGACGCAGCTGGCAGAGCGCTTCGTCTTTGCTGGCTATAGCGAAAAAGCCGCCGCCTATGAGGCCGGTCGGGCGATGAAGGATCCGCTTTTCAACGCGGGCAAGAGGGTCAGCAACCGGCTGCAAAAAAGCCACTGGACGCTGGACAATTATCGCCGCCTGCATCGGGCTGATGTCGGAGACGGCGCGGAAATTCCTGTCGTTCACGCGGTCGAACCGGATGTGTTTTTCCGCGACTATCATCATCGCAATCTGCCCATAAAACTGACCGGGCTGGTCGATCACTGGCCGGCAATGCAGCGCTGGACGCTCGACTATCTGGCAGAGAAAATCGGCGATGCGGTCGTCGAACTGCAGGGCCAGCGCCTTTCAGGCGAGGACTATGAAATGGCCAAGGACCGGCACAAGCGCCATGTGAAATTCAGCGAATTTGTCGGACTGCTGCGCCAGACCGACAGCAGCAATGATTTTTACATCACCGCCTATAATGACACGGTCAACAAACAGGCGCTGGCACCATTGTGGGAAGATGTCGGCGATATCTCGCTGCTCAAACCCAATGGCGGACAGGACGGATTTTTCTGGATGGGGCCAAAAGGCACGATCACGCCTTTTCATCATGACCTGACCAATAATTTGCTGCTGCAAATTTCCGGGCGCAAGCGTGTCACGATGGTCGCCGCCTATGACAGCGCCCACATGCGCAATCACCTGCATTGCTTCAGTCAATGGACCTCACCGGACGACATCCGCGCGCTAGGCGGGGCGGTGCCAAAACTATGGCAATGCGATATCAGCTCGGGCGAAGCGATCTTCCTACCCGTCGGCTGGTGGCACCATGTCGAGGCACTTGATCACACTGTTGGTATGTCCTTCACCAACTTCCCGGTCGATAATGATTTTTATACGGACTATCCGAGCGAGGTTGATTTTTAGCGGCTCACGCAAAGCTGCAAGTCATCGGTCATAATCGAACCCATTTTCGGCCAGCCGCACCCACCGTTTTTGGCGATGCGCATAGAATGCCTTTGCAAATATCGCCACTAGCGGTGTCAAAATTCCTGCATCAACGGTTATCCGGTCGGTATAGTGCGTTTGCATGCCGCTTGGTTTGATTTCTATCATGTGATCCCAAGTGCGGATCATCATGCCGCAGCCATTATCGCGGATACGGCGAACCTCGCCTTCGGCCGGCTGATCTTCAATGGCGATTATCTGCCAACCAATGGGAATGAAGCCAAATAGCAGCAGCCGGGCTCTATATTCGCCCTCCACCCAGATCTCGGGAAACGGCTTCGCTTTGGTCGGGACAAAACGCACAAAACCGCGCGTGATATAGTGCAAAAGTCGGGACGTCCGCACTTCCTGCCAGACCTTTTCAATGGTAGCAGGGATTTCTGTTTCCAGAACAATAGTCCTGGCCATCAGACGGTGAAGCTTTCCCCGCACCCGCAATCGCCTTTGGAATTGGGATTGCTAAACACAAAGCCTGCGGTAAAATCATCTTCCTGCCAGTCCATGGTGGACCCGATCAGATAAAGCACGCTGGGGCCGTCGACATAGAACACGCCGCCGGGGGTGACGATCTTCTCGTCGAATTTTACTTCCTCGGTGACGTAATCCACAGAGTAAGCGAGGC
The DNA here is from genome assembly GCA_947493215.1 of uncultured Sphingomonadaceae bacterium. GTDB lineage: Bacteria > Pseudomonadota > Alphaproteobacteria > Sphingomonadales > Sphingomonadaceae > Parasphingorhabdus. Next base: position 346,442 of record CANLQE010000001.1, read on the forward strand.
CGGAACAACCTCTGCGCGGGGTCGACAGTTTCACGCCGATCACATCTTCAGGCGCTTTGGCCATCAAGTCCGCAATGCGCTGTTCTGCTGCGGGCGTCAGGATGATGGCCGCTGGAATTTCTCTGGTTTTGGTTTTCGTGTCGGTCATATCTAAAGCCTCTTTTGCCAAAACAATGCCTTGCCCATTTCAGGGTCCAGCACATAGTCACCATAGCCCAGCGACGCATAAAGCGCCCTGGCTGGCGTGTTACCTTCGAGCACTTCCAGGGTCACTTTGCAGGCCCCGGCTTCATGCGCGACGGTATCTATTTCTGCGAAGAGCGCCCGTCCGACGCCCGTACCGCGATAATCCTTGGCAACCACGATGTCGTGAATATTGATTAGTGGATTTCCGCCAAAGGAGGAAAATGTAGTCATCAAATTGGCGAGACCTGCAACCTCGTCGCCAACATAGGCCAAAAGCGAAGATGCCGCCGGTGTCGCTGCCAGTCCCGGTACCAGAGCCGCCTGTACCTGCTGCGATAAATCTTCGCCACCGCCCATGGGATCCATCGCATAGGCGCGCAGCATCTGAACGATCGCCGCCGCGTGATCGGCATTGGCATAATCCGCACGCACGATCGTTGCGGAGGATGCAGCTTTAAGGGAGGCCGTCGCCGTCATAGCATCCCCAGTTCCAGCTTCGCTTCGTCGCTCATTTTCTGCGGGTCCCATGGCGGGTCCCAAACGAGGTTCACTTCGCTATGGCCAACGCCGGGGACACTGCCGACTTGCATTTCTATTTCGCCGGGCATGGATTCGGCCACCGGGCAATGCGGGGTGGTCAAGGTCATGGTGACAATCGCGTGATTATCAGGGGTAATCTCCACACCATAGATCAGACCAAGGTCATAGATATTCACTGGAATCTCAGGGTCATAAATCGACTTCAAGGTATCGACGACGGCTTCATAAAGATCGCCACCCGCTTCGCCAGCCGGTGTTTCGGTTGGTTGCTGCGCCAGAAAACCTTCGAGATAATCGCGCTTGCGATTGAGCTTGCTGACATCGCTTTCCGCTTCATAGGGCGACGGCGCCATTACAGGCGCAGGCTTCTCTTCCACGGCATCCTCAACTTTCGCCAAGGGTGGCTTTTCCACGCTGTCAACTTCTTCGACCACTATTTTGCGTTCTTCGTTCATCTCTTTTTCCTACCCGAAAATCTTTCTTACCCGTTCGATACCCTTTACCAGAGCCGCGACATCTTCTGCATCGCTATAAATCCCAAAGCTCGCCCGCGCGGTCGCTGGCACGCCGAGATAGTCCATCAGCGGCTGCGCACAATGATGGCCGGCGCGGATCGCGACACCGCCTTCATCCAATATAGTGGCGACATCATGCGGATGCACGTCGCCAACCGCGAAACTTAATATGCCCATGCTTTTGTCGGGGCCAAAAACCCGTACGCTGTTGATACCGGACAAGGCTTCGCGCGCCATTGCCAGTGTGGCGTTTTCATGGGCCGAGATCACGTCCAGACCAATAGCTTCGACATATTGGATCGCAGCGTCCAGTCCGACAACACCGGCAATATGCGGCGTGCCTGCTTCGAACCGTCCGGGAGGCGGCGCATAGGTCGTGCCGTCAAAACTCACGCGGTCGATCATCGACCCGCCGCCCTTCCATGGGGGCATGGCGTCAAGAATGTCATAAGGCGCCCACAGCGCGCCTATGCCGGTCGGGCCGTAAATTTTGTGGCCTGAGAAGACATAAAAGTCACAACCCAGGTCTTGCACATCCACTGGCAATCGCGGTGCGGCCTGACAGCCATCGAGCAATAGTTTTGCGCCAAATTTATGGGAAATCGCCGCCGCGCGCTTGGCATCTAGCAACGATCCCAGCACATTGGATACATGCGCCAGCGCCACCAGCTTGTGGCGTTCAGTCAGATTCGCTTCGATCCAGTCGAGATCAATCTGACCATCGTCGGTCAAAGGCGCGACATCGATATGCGCGCCCACGCGCTCGGCGAGCATTTGCCAAGGCACGATATTGCTGTGATGCTCAAGCTGCGACAGCATGATACGGTCGCCTTTGCCGACATTCGTATTGCCCCAGCTTTCAGCGACCAGATTAATACTGTCGGTCGCGCCGCTGGTGAAGACGATTTCATTCTCGCTAGCGGCGCCCAAGAAATCAGCAACCCGTTTGCGGGCGGCTTCAAAGGCCAGCGTCATATTGGCGGAACGTTCATACACGCCGCGATGGACAGTCGCATAATCGGGACCATAAGCTCGGGCAATCGCGTCCAATACCGGCTTCGCCTTTTGTGCGGTCGCAGCGGTATCGAGATAGTGCCAGTCCTCGGCTATACCGGGAAAGTCGGCGCGATGAGTTGTCTTGATGGCGGACATTTTATTCACGACAAATGTTCCAAAACCTCAAGTGCCTTGCTCTCAATCGCTTCGCGCGCTACGTCATCATCCATGCTTACAAAAGCATCAGCGATAAACGCCTGCAGCATTAATTTCTGCGCCAGTTCCGGGGGCAAGCCGCGCGAGGCCATGTAGAACAGCGCCTGCTTGTCGAGTTCGCCAACCGTTGCGCCATGGGCACATTTCACATCGTCGGCGAAAATTTCCAGCTCCGGCTTGGCATTGGCGGTCGCCGTGCGGTCGAGCAGCATGGCCTTGACCGATTGCGCCGCATCGGTTTTCTGCGCATCGCGCGCGACATTGATTTTACCGAGGAAGCTGCCAGTGGCTTTGCCAGCGAGTACCGAGCGCACAACCTGATTGGATGTCGCATTTGGCTCCGCGTGAATAGTCTCGGTCACAATTTCCAGCGTCTGCGTTCCGGAACCCAATATCGCGCCGCCCAGTTCAAAATGCGCGCCTTTGCCGAGCGTCACTTTGACTTGAATGCGGCCATAGTCGGCGGCAACAGCCAACACATGCAATGCGAAATTCGCACCGTCTCCAATGGTGACATCAAGATCGACTATGCCGACGCCGTCGATTATCGGCAGCACAGAAATTTGGCGAGACGCCGATTCACCAGCGGCAACCGCGATCTTTTCCGGCCCGTCAAGCTTGGGCCAAACGGCCTCAAGCGCCTTCAGGTCAGCATAGCGCCATGCTTCATCGCGCTTGGTCGGGAGGGGAAGCATTGCTGTCATGGCTGAGACCTTTTCAATTCGCGGCGTAACTTCGCTAGCAATTTGGGCTTCTCAGCATCCACACAGGTTTGAATGGCGCCATCATCGGCGGCCCCATCGCGAATGCACCGCACGGTTGTTTTGCAAAGCCGCTTGTCCAGATTGATGTTGCCGGACGATTTATCGAGCGAGCAAGTGAAGCGGCCCTTTTTATCTTTGCCAACCATGGCAGATATGCTGTTCAGCCGCCGTCCGATAACGACAATCTCATTCTCGACCGAAGTCGCGGCCGGTTGTACCGCCGCCAATAAGAGGACACTCAAAATCATGCGGCCACCGCCTCATAGCCTTCTTCTTCCAGCTGCAGCGCCAGTTCAGGACCGCCGGTTTTGACGATCCGGCCACCCGCCAACACATGGACAAAGTCCGGTTTGACCAATTCGAGCAGGCGTTGATAGTGAGTGATCAGCAGCACCGCCTTGTTAGGTTTCCGCATAATCGCATTAATGCCAGAACCGACCACGCGGAGCGCGTCAATGTCCAGGCCGCTATCGGTCTCATCAAGGATCGCTAGTTTCGGATCGATAATCCCCATCTGGACCATTTCGTTGCGCTTCTTCTCGCCGCCGGAAAAACCAACATTGACCGCGCGTTTGAGCATATCCATGTCCATCTTCAACAGACCTGCTTTTTCCTTGGCCAGCTTGATAAACTCAGCGCCAGATAAAGGCGCTTCACCGCGCGACTTGCGCTGGCTGTTTAGGCTTTCGCGCAGGAATTGCAGATTGGACACACCGGGAATTTCGACCGGATATTGGAAGCCGAGAAAGATGCCCGCTGCTGCCCGTTCATGCGGATCGAGTTCGAGCAGATCCTGTCCGTCAAAACTCACACTTCCAGATGTGATTTCGTAACCGGGGCGGCCGCCGAGCGCATAAGACAGCGTCGATTTACCCGCGCCATTGGGCCCCATAATCGCATGGATTTCACCCGCGTTCAGTTCCAGCGAAAGCCCTTTGAGGATTTCTGTTTCGCCAACTTGGGCGTGGAGGTTTTCAATTTTTAGCATCGGGGTTCACTTTATAGTTTGGGTGTCCGTCGAAACGGGAAAGTACGGCCTCAAAGTCAATGTCTAACTTACGAAGTATACTGAGGTTTTGCAGTGCACTATGAACGGTTTGAAAAACTGACCATTCAAGCGAGCCAATGATCTCATCTAGCTCTGGTGCAAATTCGGTTTCTGAGGCCCAGTTTTCAATCTGGTCATGAGTTTCATTCAACTTCCGCATGTTGCAGCCGCCATCGATGTGAAACGATTTTTCACCAGGCTCAATAATATCCGGCCACTCAGCAAGAATAAGCTCATAGGCAGCACGCACTTGAGAATTATCGACTTCCGTCAACATCATCACCCCACGCTCCCCTCAAGCGAGATCGCCAGCAGTTTCTGCGCTTCCACCGCAAATTCCATCGGCAGCTGCTTCAGCACATCCTTGGCAAAGCCGTTGACGATCAGGGAGACTGCTTCTTCCTCGTCCAGCCCGCGTTGCTGGGCATAGAACATCTGGTCGTCGGAAATTTTTGACGTCGTGGCTTCATGCTCAATCTGTGCGGTCGGGTTTTTCACCTCGATATAAGGCACCGTATGCGCACCGCTTTTGTCGCCGAGCAACAAGCTGTCACATTGCGTGAAATTGCGGACATTTTCTGCGTTCGCCCCTACGCGGACCAAGCCGCGATAGGTATTGTCGCTATTACCTGCGCTTACACCTTTGGAAATAATCGTCGAACGGGTGTTCTTACCATTGTGGATCATCTTGGTGCCGGTATCGGCCTGCTGATAATTGTTGGTCAGCGCGACCGAATAAAATTCGCCAACGCTATTTTCGCCGTTGAGCACGCAACTGGGATATTTCCATGTTACCGCACTGCCCGTCTCGACCTGAGTCCAGCTGATTTTGCTGTTCTTGCCCTGACACAGGCCACGTTTGGTCACGAAATTATAGATGCCGCCCTTGCCGTTCTCATCACCGGGATACCAGTTCTGAACGGTGCTATATTTGATTTCCGCATCATCCATCGCGACCAGCTCGACCACGGCGGCATGCAGTTGATTCTCGTCGCGCATCGGCGCAGTGCAGCCTTCGAGATAGCTGACATAGCTACCTTCTTCAGCGATAATCAGGGTCCGTTCAAACTGTCCCGTATTCTCCGCATTAATCCGGAAATAGGTGGAGAGCTCCATCGGGCATTTGACGCCCTTGGGAATATAGACAAACGTCCCATCGCTAAACACGGCGCAGTTGAGCGTCGCGAAATAATTATCCTTCATCGGCACAATCTTGCCGAGATATTTGCGGACAAGATCGGGATATTCCTTGATCGCTTCACTGATTGAGCGGAAAATCACGCCCGCTTCTTCTAGTTCCTCGCGGAAAGTGGTGGCGACCGAAACGCTGTCAAACACGGCATCCACGGCAACCTTGCGCGCGCCTTCAACGCCCGCAAGAACCTTTTGCTCTTCGATCGGAATGCCAAGCTTTTCATAAACGCGCAGAATTTCCGGATCGACCTCGTCGAGGCTGCCGAGCTTCTCCTTGGCCTTGGGTTCGGCGTAATAATAGGCATCCTGATAATCGATCATCGGAATTTCGAGCTTCGCCCAATCCGGCGTTTCCATCGTTTCCCACATCCGAAACGCTTTCAGACGCCAGTCGAGCATCCATTGCGGCTCACCCTTTTTGTCGGAAATGAAACGCACGGTATCTTCGTTCAGGCCTTTGGGCGCAAAATCCTGTTCAATGTCGGATGACCAGCCAAATTCATAACTGCTGGCATTATCCACCGCGGCTTGCGCTTCGGCATTCATCGCAGTCCGCTCGTCCTGTTCCTGGATATCCGTTTTTACTGCTTCGCTCATAACGCTTGTTCCATGCTTTTGATTTTCTGTGCGGCAGGAGAACCTGCCAGGCTCGCCAGACTGACATCGTCCAGCGCTTTACGGATAGCCTGGTTCACGGCGCCCCAATGTGGTTTGACAGTACAATTATCTTCCAGTGCGCAGTCATGATTGCCTTCAATGGTGCAGCACGTAATCGCTAGCGGCCCCTCAACTGCCTCAACAATATCAGCGAGGCTGATCGATGCCGGCGGACGGGCGAGCCTGATTCCACCACCAATGCCGCGAGTCGACTCGATCAATCCGGCAGAGGATAGACGACTGACCAGCTTTTGCGTTGTCGGCAACGGCACACCGGTTTCCTGAGACAATGTCGATGCATTGAGCTTCCCCTCTGCCAAAAGCGCAGCACCGCAGTGCCGCGAAGCAGCGGACATCAGGACAACAGCATAGTCGGCAAGGCTGGAAAGCCGCATAAAATCTCGCAAAAATCGTGTGATTCTCTAAATAAGACCTATTTAGTCGTATTTAGGAAGTATTGCAACTCCCAGCAGGCCTTACGTATCAGAAGTGAGAGGCGGGATATGGCCTTTCAATTGGCCCCGCTGGTCAATCAGCTTGGCCGTTTCGCCTTCCGCCACCCGCAATTTGGTTGGTGTGGTTCCGGCGAAAAACTTGATCTCGCGAATCATGTGCGATTGATCATAAAAAGCATCTTCCAGCGCAAGCAACTCATCTTCATTATGCTCTGCGTAGGCTCGGGCCGCCCTAAGAGCACGATATTTGCGCGCGAGATATTTGGGCGCCATGCCGTAAAGCTTGTTGACCGTGCGAAGTACCTGGCGAGAGCTTTGATCCGATCGTTCCATCAAGGCGCTTACTGGCGGTGATGGCTCGGATGACAGCCATTCGTCGACCATTTTTGTGAACTGTTCCACCTCCGGTTTGACCCTGTGGCGCAAATCACGAAAAATCCTGTCCGCCCAGGCGGTCATTCCATCGGCGTTTTCGCAACCCCGCAGCAATTCAAGGCTTTTATCGATTTCTGTGGTGAAGATCTTGTGTGCTGGCACCGCTTTATCGGTGAAATCGGCCGCCGATTTCTTCGTCAGCGCGGCCCAGCCTGCTGGTAAAAGACCGACTCCAAACATCCGAAATGGCCCCTTCACATCAAAATGCATCGCACCGGTAGAGGGGCCAACCAGCATCGCATCTTTGGCAGGATAAGTTTTGCCATCAGCAAAACCCAGTTCCGCTGTGCCTTCCAAAAGAAAACGCAGTTGCGCAATGGCAGCACGCTCATTATCTGCAAATTTCGGGTGCTCAACCTCAAACAAATAGTAGACCGAGACTAAGTCTCGAACATCTTCTGCGGGCGCAAAATATCTCAGACTAACCAAAACGAACCCCTTCATCCGGCGCGGGGGCGAGCCGGAACACCATTGGTTGCACGCTTATAGCCAAAAAAATAGGAAAAAAAACTGGCCTAGCCAAATAAATGACTAGGCCAAAAAGGAAAAGAAGTTCTAGCCACAATAAAGTCGCAGTCAGAGTTCTTTGGGTCGCAACGCCTTAATGCACCCAAATCACCCCAGAATAATTGGACAAAAAGGACATAATTTCATTTTGTTCGTTGACAATTACGGCCAACAAAAGAGGTGGTTAGAGTGTCTCGGCAATCCAGCTATCCACGCGTTCTTCCATAATGTTGAGCGGAACTGGGCCGCTGCGCAAAATGACATCATGGAAATCGCCCATGGTGAACTTGTCCCCAAGCTGCTTTTGCGCCCTTGCCCGCAATTCCATAATCTTCAGCTTGCCAATCATATAGGCCGTCGCTTGTCCGGGATAGACGATATAGCGCTCAATCGCCTTGCGAATATCGCCGTCCGGATTAGGCGTATTGTCGGTGAGATATTTAATCGCTTTCTCGCGACTCCAGCGCTTGTCGTGGATGCCTGTGTCCACCACTAACCGGCAAGCGCGCCAAAGCTCCATGCCAAGCCGGCCAAAGTCCGAATAGGGGTCGGTATAAAAGCCCATATCCTTACCCAATTCTTCGGTATAAAGACCCCAGCCTTCCGAATAGGCGGTGACGCCGCCAAACTTCCGGAACGCGGGCAAATCTCCCAGCTCGGTTTGGATCGCGAGCTGCAAATGGTGACCCGGCAACGCTTCATGGTAAGCCAGCGCTTCCAGTTCGGTTTTCGACATGCTTTTCAGATCATAGAGATTGACATAATAGGTGCCAGGCCGCGATCCATCGGGCGCGGGGCGCTGGTAAAATGCCTTGCCCGCAGATTTTTCGCGGAACGCTTCAACCGGCTTGATGACAAAAGGCGCCTTGGGCAGCGTGTTGAAAAATTTCGGCAGCTCTTTTTCCATCTCTGCCAGCTTCGCATTAGCCTCAGTCAAATAATCTTCCCGGCTGGTGTGGAAATATTGATCACCTGTACGGAGATGTTTGAAAAAATCCTGCAAGCTGCCTTCAAAACCGACCTTCGCCATGATCGTGCGCATTTCACCATGAATACGCGCGACATTATCAAGTCCAATTTGATGGATTTCATCAGCCGTCAGATCGGTCGTCGTGTAGTTTTTCAGCCGCTCGGCATAATAAGCCGCTCCATCCTTGAACCGCCAGACGCCATCACCATCGACTGCCATTTTCTGCTGCCGCTCCATTTCGGCAATCAGCTTTTTATAGGCAGGGGCTAGGCTACCGGTCAAAGCAGTGCGTCCCCGCGCAATCAAGTCGGCTTTCTCAGCATCGGGAATGGATAGCGCATTCACTTTCTTTTTCAGATCAGCATAAATGGGAGAATCTTCACCATCTTCAAATGGCGCACCGCTGATCACATTTTTGGTGTCATTGATCACGTAGGGGAAAACCCAGTCCGGGACGATGATGCCGTCATTTGCACGCTTGGCCGATTGTGCGACCAGTGAATCAAAAAATGGGCCCGACGCGCTGAGCCGGCCAACATAGGCTTCGGCATCGGCTTTGTTGGTCACCCGGTGAATATTGATCATGAAGGCTGGAATCTGACTCTGCGCGCCATTCATCTGATCAAAAATATAACTGTTCCGGCGAAATGGGAACGCTTCTTTCGAGCGCTCGGCCCGTGCCTGAAACAGCCGATAGCTGAGTTTACTGTCGTCATTTAGCTGACTTTCGTCAAACTCGGCTTCCATCACGGTCAACGCTTCTTGACCGCGCTCATATTGCTCTATTTCCGCGGCTTCGCTAGGATCATCCAGCTTGGCATAATCCGCATCCCTGATACCACGAAAGGATTTCGAAATCGGGGAGTTGGCCAGTTCTATCTGATCATAATCTTCAAAAAAGATGGAAAGACGCGCGTTAACATCACTATCAACTTCGACCTGTTCGGCCTGCGCCGTTGATGAATTGGCACTGGCGCTAGCAATGTCTCCGTTTGTGGAGGAGCAAGCGGCGAGCATAGCGGTGGTAGCTAGGAGGACATATTTGGTCATTGCGATTCCCTTTATGATTAGCCCTTTGCTATCAGGTCATTTTCGCGTCGTAAACACGCCGCGTAATTTAATTACAAAGCGTTGAAAGCTTATCTGTTCATCCTGCCGTCGATAAGGCCCTCGACGAGGGAGGGATCTGCGAGTGTGGAGGTGTCGCCGAGATTCGCGTAATCATTCTCGGCAATCTTGCGCAGGATGCGGCGCATAATCTTGCCCGAACGGGTTTTGGGCAGGCCGGGTGTAAAGTGCAGTTGATCCGGGGTCGCAATCGGCCCGATCTCTGTTCGGACATGGCTCCTCAGTTCTGCGGTCAAGTCGTCAGATGTTTCCACCCCGGCGTTCAGCGTGACATAGCAGTAAATGCCTTGTCCTTTGATGTCGTGCGGATAGCCAACCACGGCAGCTTCGGCGACCAGCGGATGGGATACGAGCGCACTTTCCACTTCCGCTGTCCCCATGCGGTGACCCGACACATTGATGACATCATCAACCCGGCCGGTAATCCAGTAATAGTCATCCTCATCGCGGCGGCAGCCATCGCCAGTAAAATATTTACCCTTATAGGTAGAGAAATAGGTCTGGATGAAGCGCTCATGGTCGCCATAGACACTGCGCGCCTGACCCGGCCAACTGGCGGTGATGCAGAGATTGCCGTCGGTCGCGCCATCGAGAACGGCGCCGTCGCCATCAACCAGCTGTGGCTGAATACCGAAGAAAGGTTTCCCCGCGCTGCCTGGCTTCATGCCATGCGCGCCGGGTAATGTAGTAATCATCGCTCCACCGGTTTCTGTCTGCCACCACGTGTCGATAATTGGCGACTGGCCTTCGCCAACCACATCATAATACCAGCGCCACGCTTCTGGGTTAATAGGCTCGCCGACCGTGCCAAGCAATCGGATTGAGCTGCGATCATGCGCCTTTACCGGTTCATCACCTTCCCGCATCAGCGCTCTGATAGCCGTAGGAGCGGTATAGAAAATATTGACCTTATGCTTAGCGACCACGTCCCAGAACCGGCCATGGTCTGGATAGTTAGGCACCCCTTCAAACATCACTTCGGTCGCGCCATTGATCAGCGGGCCGTAGACAATATAGCTATGGCCGGTGACCCAGCCAATATCAGCCGAGCACCAGAAGACTTCGCCCGGCTTATAGTCGAACACATAGTGAAAGGTGGTGGCGACCCAAACTGCATAGCCGCCCGTAGTATGGAGCACGCCCTTGGGCTTGCCGGTCGAACCAGACGTATAGAGAATGAACAGCGGGTCTTCAGCATTCATCGGTTCGCACGGGCAGTCGGCGGCCACATCGGCGGTGATCTCATGATACCAGTGATCGCGGCCTTCGGTCATTGCAATATCGCTGCCCGTATGGTTGACCACCAGCACCGCATCGACATCCGCGCCGTCTTTCTCGAGCGCTGCATCAACATTGCTCTTGAGCGGCACGCCCTTGCCGCCGCGCAGGCCGCCATCGGCGCAGACCACAAATCGGCTTTTGCAATCTTCGATCCTCCCTGCCAGCGCCTCTGGAGAGAAACCGCCAAACACGACCGAGTGGATTGCACCTATCCGCGCGCAGGCGAGCATCGCCACTGCCCCCTCGACGATCATCGGCATGTAGATCGTGACCCGGTCGCCCTTCTGGACGCCTAATTTTTTGAGAGCGCCCGCCATGCGGATCACCTCGGCTAGCAGCTCGGCATAGCTCAGCGCCCGCCCAATGCCATCCGGATCGTCAGGCTCAAATATCAGCGCCGTCACGTCGCCCCGGCCTGCCGCCACATGCCTATCGACGGCATTGTGACAGATATTGAGCACGCCATCCTCAAACCACTTGATCGATACCGGATCATAAGACCAGTTCGAGATTGTGGAGGGAGACTGCGTCCAGTCTAAACGCTCGGCTTGTTTCGTCCAAAACGCATCAGGCTCAGATATACTCTCTGCATAGAGCCGTTGATAATCCTCTGAGCTGCAATGGGTATTGCCGGTAGCCTTGCCATCGGGCTGAATCATATCGCTCATCAAATGCTCTCCTGTGGAATTCTCTTATTAATCACTAGCAAGGGCTCTGCAGCGCTTGAAAGCTATTTTTGAACATATGATCTGATACTGGCGATTTCACAACTAATCATGCTACGTATAACTCACACTATTAAGGAGTTCGCATGGCAACCGCAGCACAAGCATCCGACATTGAAAGCGCTTTTGAGATTTATCAGCTGACCCCGGCAATTGGCGCTGAACTTTCTGGCATTGATTTGTCCGAACCACTCACGGACGATATTATCGCGGATGTCCGGCTGGCTCTGCTCAACCACAAAGTGATTTTCTTTCGCGACCAGCATCTCGATCGGGAACAGCTGCTGAATTTTGCTAAAAGATTCGGGCCGCTGGAAATCCATCCCGCGACGCCAAAGGACCAACCCTATCCCGAAATATTGCGGATTGCGCATGGGGAGAAGAGCAAGGGCCAGGAAAATATGTGGCATAGCGATGTCACTTGGCGCACTGAACCGTCGCTGGGGTCGGTGCTCAGTGCTCTGGAAATTCCACCTGTTGGCGGGGATACTTTATTTGCCAATATGAACCTTGCTTACGAAAAATTACCGCAGGATATCCGCGAACAAATCACCGGCCTGACGGCGATACACGATATTGCCAGAGTGTTTGCCAAACGCCTGAACAAAAAGCCCGAAGAATTGCACGAGCAATATCCGCTACAGGAACACCCGGTGGTGCGCACACATCCTGAAACCGGATTGCAGAGCCTTTACGTCAACAGCGCCTTCACCAGTCACATTGTCGGAATGACCGCAGAAGAGAGCAAGAAGCTGCTCAAAACACTCTATGCCACCGCATCCAACCCCGAGATTCAATGCCGCTTCAAATGGACCAAAGGCGCCATCGCTTTTTGGGATAACCGGGCATCGCAACATTTTGCTGCATCCGATTATTTTCCGGCCCCCCGCATCATGGAACGCGCAACTATCGCTGGCGATCGGCCCTATTTTAGCCCCAATAGCTGACGGCAAACCAAGTCATGGGAATACAGCTTCACGATGACGTTACGGAATCGGTCTGTTAAAATGGCTAGTCACGAAGCCCTTGCGCGTTGAAGCGATGACCGATAGTTTTCTCTCCATAGGATGAGGGAAAATATGATGCGCAAAGCACTTTTACTCGCGGTCTGCTCAGCAGCTTTGGCCGTTTCAGGATGTAGTAAAAACGGTGGGTCGAGTGACTCTGATGCCAATGTCACCAACACGGAATATCCCGAACAGGTCTTCTGGGGCGACACTCATCTCCACACTGATAACAGCATTGATGCATTCGGTTTTGGTACCCGGCTCGACGCCGAAGCTGCTTTACGCTTCGCCAGAGGGGAAGAAGTAACCGCAAGCAAAGGCTCGAAAGCAAAGCTTTCCCGTCCTCTGGATTTTCTGGTGATCGCGGATCACAGCGATGCAGTGGGCGCAACCAAGGCACTTTATGAAGCTCCGCGCATTGCGCTCTTAGGCAATGAATTTTTGCTCCGCTGGCATGACATGATGCACGAAAGTGACGAGGGCTCGTTGCAGGTAACATCAGAACTGATTGACGGCGCAGCAGCCGGAACATTGCCGGAAGGGCTTTTCGATCCCGAAGAATCAGCGGAGCGGATCATGTCCCTATGGACCGAACATGGCGAGACCTTGGACGAATATAATGAGCCCGGCAAATTTACCGCCTTTCACGGATTTGAATATACGCCGATGCCGGGCGGGGATAATCTGCACCGGGTCGTGATGTTCCGCGACGGTGCCGACAAAACCAGCACCATGCTTCCTTTTGCCAGTTTTGACGCTGGCGATCCCGAACAGCTTTGGGCTTATATGGGCGCCTATGAAAAGAGTACGGGCGGCAAAGTCCTCGCCATTCCTCATAACAGCAATGTGTCCAATGGTCGCATGTTTGCGATGAACAAGCTGGATGGCAGCCCCATCGATGAAGCCTATATAAAAACGCGTGCATTGCGTGAACCGATTGTCGAGGTCACCCAGATTAAGGGCGACAGCGAAAGCCATCCGTTCCTTTCTCCCAACGATGAATTTGCCAACTATGGTGATGCCGGTTGGGACAAATGCAATCTAAGCTGCGGCAAGGATATGCCTCCTGAAAGCTATGGTGGCAGCTACGTCCGGGAAGCATTGAAGCGCGGTCTGGAATTCACGCAGACAATGGGAGCCAATCCCTTCAAGTTTGGCATGATCGGTTCAACCGATAGCCACACGTCGCTGGCCACGGCTGACGAGAATAATTTCTACGGCAAGCATAGCGGCAACGAGATAAACAATAAAGATCGCGCAATGGCCCCGCAGAATTTGGGCACGCGCAAAGGGCGTTTTGGCTGGAACTATCTATCCAGCGGCTATGCTGCAGTTTGGGCAACCAGCAATACGCGCGAAGCCATTTTCGACGCGATGATGCGCCGCGAAGTCTATGCGACCACCGGCCCGCGTATGCAGGTCCGTTTCTTCGGCGGGTTTGATTTTGCCGAGGGTGATACCGGCGATCTCGTAAAGGCTGGCTATAGCAAGGGCGTGCCCATGGGCGGCGATCTGACAGGCGGAGATGGCAAGGCGCCGACGTTCCTCGTCTCAGCTCTTATGGATCCCGAGAGCGCCAATCTCGACCGGATTCAGGTTGTCAAAGGCTGGGTCGATGCCAGCGGGAAATCTCAAGAGAAAATCTATAATGTCAGCTGGAGCAGTCCCGATAGCCGCAAAGTCGGCGCTGACGGAAAACTGGCCGCGGTAGGCAATACCGTTGATCTGACCAAAGGCACTTGGGAGAATAATATCGGCGCGCCGGAACTGGTCACATGGTGGCAGGACCCGGATTTCGATGCGAAACAAAATGCATTTTACTACGTGCGCGTACTCGAAATTCCGACACCAACATGGCCGGTTTATGATGCGCTGAAATTCGGCCTGACGCTGCCGGATGATGTTATCAAAATCCAGCAGGAGCGCGCTTACTCCTCGCCCATCTGGTACACGCCAGCCGCCACGACAAGCTGACCCTATGGGTGCTCAACCTGCGCGGCTAATCAGGAGTATCATGGAGAGATGAAACTGCTGAAAGAACCGTTGGTCCATTTTCTGGGCGGGGCATTGCTGGTGTTCGCGTTTTTCTGGGCCACCGGCACCAATCGCGATCCGGCAGATTATGCAATCTCCATAGGCGAGACGGATGTCGAACGGCTAAAGGCTGGTTGGGTGCAAAATTTCCGCCGAGCGCCCACGCAAGACGAGTTGGACAGCCTGATCGACCAAGAGGTGAAGGAGGAAATCTACTATCGCGAGGCCTTGCGTCTCGGCCTCGATCGCAATGACCCCCTGATCCGTCGCCGCCTGTTTACGAAAATGCGCTTCCTCGACAATCAGGAAGGCGCACAAGACAATCCCTCTGATGCCTTATTGCAAAAATGGCTGGATGATCATCCCGAGAAATATGCTCTTTCGTCGCTCTACGATCTGGAACAAATTTATCTTGGTCGGAATGCCGAACGGTCTATTTCGGAAACACTGGATGGCTTGAATCAAGGCACGATGGAGCCAGATGTTATCGGGCAGCCGATTTCACTCCCCGCAAAATTGAATCAAGCCGGTGCCTTCGAAATTACCCGCCAGTTTGGGGAAAAATTTATCGCAGAGTTGGACAGCATCATCGTTGGTCAGTGGCAAGGTCCAATACAGTCCGGCTTTGGACAGCATCTCGTAAAAGTCACTTCCAAAACACCCGGCAAACCACCTGCGCTAGATGACGTGCGACAGACAGTAACCAACGATTGGCGCGCCGCGCAGACGGCCAATTTGGAAGAAGCCGCCTTCGACAAATATCGCGCGCAATATGAAATCAAAGTCACTGGCCGGGAATGAGAGGCTGCGCCCTCGCCATTGCTTGCTTCCTCGGTTTGCTATTCGGAGGAACTGAGGCCCATGCTGACGAACTTCGCCCCGCCTATGTAGAACTGAACCAGGTGTCGCCAAGCGAGTGGACCTTGCTCTGGAAGGCATCTGCCCAGTCCAGATTGGGCCGTTCAGGCGACGTCATAATACCGGAGGTGTGCAGTACCGTCGGTGAAGCCAAAAGGCACTTTGCTGCATCGAATATTTTGACCAGCAAGATGCTCAAATGCACTGGCTCCATCGCTGGTCAATCCATCGGCCTCAAGGGACTGGAACTCTCCACAACCGACGCGCTGGTTCGTGTTGCCCCGCTTAATGATGAAACCCAGACACTGCGTCTAACCCCAGATGCGCCCGTCGCCACCATCGCCCAAAAGGACGCCATCGCCAACGTGGCATGGACCTATACAATTATCGGTTTCGAGCATATCGTGCTGGGCTTTGACCACCTGCTATTCGTTCTGGCGCTGGTCCTGCTTCTGAAAGGGGGCTGGCTTGTCGCTAAAACGGTTACCGCCTTCACTATTGCGCATAGCATTACGTTAATCGGTTCCACGCTGGGTTATTTGTCCCTGCCCTCACAACCGGTCGAAGCGATTATCGCGCTCTCGATTGTTTTTCTAGCGGTCGAAATCGTGAAAGCACAACGCGACAAAGGTCAAACCGGGCCGCGCCTGTCAGAACGCTTCCCGTGGATTGTCGCCTTCCTGTTCGGGCTGCTCCACGGTTTTGGTTTTGCCGGTGCTTTGGCCGAAATCGGATTACCGCAAGATGATGTTCCGATGGCGCTTTTGACTTTCAACCTCGGCGTCGAGATCGGGCAGCTTTTCATCGTTGCGGTGGCCTTTGCCCTGCTGGCACTGATCCGTAACTTTCGGCGATCATGGTTGCAACCAGTCAAGACGGCAACATCCTATGCGATTGGTATCATCGCAACTTATTGGTTTATCGAACGCATGGTCGCCTGATCCGGTTTAGCCGCGCGCATCACTGAGCTGTGCTAGCCGCAGTTCTATCTTTTTCAGCTCCCCAAGAATTGTCAGCGTATTCATCCGGTCGAACAACCACATTTTGAGCAAACCAATGGCGATGAATGAAATCACACAACCCGCTGACCATAATATGGTTTCGCGCAATTCCACTGCTTCAATCGCCTGCCACCCACAGAAAAATGCCAGCGCAACGAATGCCAGTGTGTAGACAAACATTAAATAGGTCCAGAAACGCATGGGTCCCTGAAAAGCGCTGCCCAATTGTTCGAACATCCCGCGACCATCTTCCAGATCTTTTAGAAAAGCTTTATCGTCAGCGCTTAATGTCGCAGCCAACTCATCATCAAATTTTGTCATTATATTTCTCCTTCATTGGGTTCGTCATTCAGCGCTGCCTTTAGTTGACGGCGCGCATGAAACAGGCGGGATTTTGCTGTGCCAATTGCCGTACCCGTCACCTCGGCAATTTCCTTTATCGTCAAGCCTTCGCCAAAATAGAGCAAAGCCGCCATTCGGTGGTCGTTGCTTAAGCCGTCAAAGGCTTGATCAATTGTGACCTTGTCTTCGCCACGCGGCGCTACGGATGTTTCCATAGTTTCTGCAGCGGCGGCATGAAGGTTCCGCTTCTTCTGATTCTTACCTATCTGGTCGGCGCATTTGCGATGCAGGATCGTGTACGCCCATGCAGGAAAGCGGGACGGATCACGTAAGCTGCGCCAACGTTTGCAAATCCCGGCCCATGCTTCCTGCACCGCAGAGCGCGCCTGTTCCTCATCACGCAAAAGCCGATAGGCCGTCCGCATCAAGCGCGGATGCCATCTTGCCGCCAATCGTTCGCCCGCACGCCGGTCTCCGGCCTGAATCCGGGTCAGCAACAGCTCATCATAAATCCTATCGGTATCGCTGTAACGCATAGACATCCCAATGACCTTTACTCCTATAGTCGGAGCAAAGGGCCAAAAGGTTCAATCAAGCGAAAATTTTAACGCTATTGCGCTGTGTAACCGCCATCGACCACAAATTCCGCGCCAGTGACATAGCTGGATTCATCCGATGCTAAAAACAACGCGCAATTGGCGATATCCCTAGGTTCGCCAAGTCGCCCTGCAGGTATGGCCGCCTCTATCGCTGCATAATTATCAGAATTTGTGTCTGCACCAGCACTCTGCATATTGGTGCGAATGATGCCAGGGTGAATCGTATTCACTCTTATGTTCTCAGCAGCCACCTCAAGGGCAACTGACTTGCTAAACAGTTTTACCGCGCCTTTCGAAGCCGCGTAGCTTGCACTGCCACGAAAACCTACAAGTCCGGCAACCGAGGACAGGTTGATGATAGAGCCGCCGCCGGATTGACGCATGGCGCCGACGGCAGCTTGCGTTCCCATAAAGCTACCCTCGACATTGACGTCAAATTGCCGGCGCAGAGCGGGCACGGCTCTGTCGCTGTTAATGGCAGCAACCTCCAATATGCCCGCATTGTTGACAAGCACATCCAGTTGCCCGTGTTCAGCAACCAACGCGGCAACGACGTCATCCCAATCCTGCTGAGCGGTCACATCTTGTTTAACCGCAAAGGCATTACCGCCTTTTTCGAGGATCAAAGCGGCTGTTTCTTCAACTCCGGCCTGATCAACATCGCTAAGCACGACAATCGCATTTTCTTCAGCCAACCGTTCTGCGATGGCAGCGCCAATGCCCGGGCGAGAGGCTCCGCCAGTAACGAGAGCCACCTTGCCTTCCAAGCGTTTCGCCATTTTCCTTATCCAGCCGGTGGTCTGTGCGCGTTCTCTGACCAGTCCTGACGCGTAGCCCATTCTTCCAGCGTCTCAAACTCGACCTCTGGCAAGCGCTGCTGCATGAAGTCTGTGTTCACTTCGAACGGCTTGGTCTCTGCTGTATTGTTATATTCATAGAAGGCCGCAATTCCGGCAGACATGGGTGCGCGATTTTCTTCCGGTACATCATCACCAAATGCATTGACGAGCAAGTCACCAAATTCGGTTGGCGTGCACGGATCATATTTGATTTCATGGCCAAAAACCTTGGACAGAATCTCGGCAACCTGCGGCGGTTTGATCCGCTGCGGTCCGCCGATATTCAACCATGACCCTTCAAAATCAGGGCGATCCATCGCGGCGACCATGCACTTACCGACATCATCCAGACTGATCCAATTGGCCTCTAAATGGGCTCTGTGCGGATAGACATAACGGTTTTCGTCCACAATGAACGGCCGCGCCCAATTGGTCAGCAGATTGTCCATAAACAGCACCGAGCCGAAAACGGTCGCCGGTACACCTGAACGAAAAATCGAATTTACGGCAATGGTATTATTACCATAGGTGAAAGGATCACCCGGCCGCTCGGGAATCCAGCTGGACGTGTTCCATATAAAGCGTTTCCCGCCCGCCTTTTGCACCGCAGCGGCGACACGTCCGGTCAAGGTGGCGCGATCTTCACGCGCCTGCAAAGGATGCGTATAGAAGACGGCGTCCGAGCCTTCGAAGGCTGGGACCCACGTGTCTTCGTCGTAGAGATCGAAAATGCGCGCTTCATCGGCAACATTACTGCCGCCCAGATCAGGAGTTTCGCTGCGCGATAGGGCCCGCACCTTGTGGCCTGTCGCCCCCAACTGCCTGATTTGTGCCAAACCTTGACGCCCGGTTGCGCCGACCACTGATACCAATGCCATTTCGAATCCTCCTTTATATTTGGGGAGGAAGCTAATCGCACAGGCACCAGCGCCCAATGCTCCATTTTGTCAGGCCATTAGTGTTAGGAGGCTTGCGCGTTCAACATGGCTTGCCAGCGCTGCATGCCGGTAATCCAACGCTCCGGGTCGCTTCCTTTTTGTTTAATATAGTCGGCCACTTGTGGGTGTGGCAGGATCAGGAAGCGCTCTTCTTCTATGGCTTCCAACGTCACTTGCGCAACCGCTTCGGCCGTCAGCATGCCGTCTTTTGCGACGGTTGAGGTGTCGATATCAGCCGTCATCGCCGTGGCCACGCCCTGCGGACAAAGCACCGATACTTTCAGTCCGTCGTCGCCATGGGTGATGGCGAGCCACTCGGCAAAACTAACGGCTGCATGTTTGGTGACCGAATAAGGCGCAGAACCAATTTGTGCGAGAAGGCCGGCTGCAGAGGCTGTGCTCAAAATATAACCGCCGCCACGCGCCAGCATTTTGGGAACCAGAACGCGCGCCGCGCGAATATGCGCCAGAACGTTAATGTCCCAAATTTTCTGCCAGCCGTCATCAGCAACTTCAACGCCGCCTTCCATGATAATGCCAGCGTTGGAAACAAACAGATCGATCGGGCCGATGTCATTCTCCACTGTTTCGATGAGCGACGTGATATCTGCTTCCAAAGACACGTCTGTCGGTATGGCCGTTCCGCCAATTTCCGTCGCCACGACCTGCGCGCCAGCCAGATCCCGATCCGCACAGACGACATGCTTCGCGCCTGCTTCGTTAAAACGCCGCGCCATAGCCGCGCCAATACCACTCGCAGCGCCAGTAATAACGATGATTTTGTCTTTGAGATTCATGAAATAACGTCCTGTGGTTTGTGCAATCCACAGGACGTTAGGGGAAGGTTTCGGAAATATATAGGCTACTATTGGCTTTTGTGATCAATCCAATTCCACAACCTGCCACGCGGTCGCGCTATCATAGACAAAACGTTCTTTCATAATGCCATCAGCAGACCAAAGCTGGTGGGAAATTTCATTGAGCCTGCGCGTCACACCTTGCTTGTCCGTCGCATCAAACGTCCACATGATCATCACATTGTCGCCATCGACAAGCACCGTTTCGGGCGGATGCGTTTTCATCGCTTGAAGACGGTCCATTGCGCGTTTTTCATGCGCTATTAGGTTGTCGCGGCCTCGGCGTGGCAGATCGAGGTTTTCCTGCATCGTCGCGTCGGTATGATAAAAATCTTTTATGGCCTCGGCATGGTCCCCGTGCACGACGGCATGAATAAATTGTTCAACTCTCTTGCGGCTGGGCATTGCTTCTCCCCTTCATTCGTTAACTTCGCTAATGATCCAGAGCGGCGAGTATCTTTTTTAGGCTAGCTGCCAATTGTCCGGTGTCGTCGGCATCAAAATTTTTATCCAGCAGATCGTTAATCTCGTCAAACGGTCCTTTGATTAAGGTCAGCGCATCGGATCCTTTTGCTGTTATGGATAACTCCCATGCCCGCCGATCTGACACAGATCGCTCTCTGCTAATATAGTCCGCAACAAGAAGCCGGGTGACCATGGTCATAACCGCGCTTTCCCGCTGAGACAGCTTGTCCGCCACAAAACGCTGCGTCACAGGCCCGTCTTTCGCAATGATCGACAAAGCCGCCGCCTGCGCTGTTGTAAGATCCGCGGACTGTTTTAGCGTCGCGTCCGCCCGCTTTTTCAGGCGGTGCGCCACAAGCTGGAGCAAAAAATAGAGACGGTGCTCTGCAGCGGACATCCGTTTCCTTTCGATATTGACAATCCTATTCACACTGAATTACTACATATATGTAGTTTAATGCAAGAGGAAATTGAAATGGGCGCGATAGATGTCTGGTCGCAAATGACCACAGAACGAATGGCAAAGGCCCCTTGGCTGGAGACTTTGCTGCGGTGGACCAATCAATCTGGCGACCCCTTGATACCCTCAACCGAATCGACTTTACGAGCGATGGATGAGGCTGGCGTGGATATTTCCCTGCTCTCAGCCTGGCATGGTCCGCAAGGGTCACTAATCAGCAATGAGGAAGTCAGCGAACAAATCGACAGTGCGCCGGACCGTTTCCGCGGGCTGGCGACTGTGGACCTGGCCAACCCCATGCAAGCGGTCAGGGACATCCGCAAATGGGTGGATGGCAAGAAATTTGTCGGTGTACGCATTGTTCCCTGGCTTTGGGACCTGCCGCCTAATGATCGCCGCTATTATCCCGTCTATGCCGCCTGCGTTGATCTTGGCGTGCCCTTTTGTACGCAGATCGGACATACCGGACCGCTACTACGGTCGGAAACAGGACGGCCCATTCCCTATCTGGAGGATGTCTTGCTCGATTTTCCCGAACTGGTTGTTGTGGGTGGTCATGTCGGATTTCCATGGATTGATGAGTTGATTTCCCTAACCATCAAGTTCCCCAATTTCCATGTCGATACATCCGCCTATGCTGTGCATCGACTCCCTCCCGATTTTGTCACCTTTATGAAAGGCGTTGGAGCCAAGCGTGTCATGTTTGGAACAAACTGGCCGATGCTATCTCCGGCGAGATGCCTAAAAGAACTGAACCAACTAGACCTGACGCCGGAACAAGAAGACGCATTCCTGTTTGGCAATGCCCGCAGGGTTTTCAATCTCTGAGCGCAGGCACCTTCGTGTCTTTGCCAATCAAAGGTCCAATGATTTGCGGATCGCATCCCAGGACAGAAATTTAAAATTTTGCGTGCCATCACCATTATCACCATCCTGCGCGACGAAGATGCCACCGGGATAATCCGGTCCGAAATCACCCAGCATCATATCAATACCGTCCGTGTCTGACGTCGTGTCGATATCGCCATCTTCTACCGCGAAGCGTGAGCGAAACTGACGGGATTCCAGATCATATATCGCATAGCTATTGTCGCCCTGACTTGATGCGAGCAAATAGCCGCTGGTTGCGCCATCCGGTGCAAGCGCCAATCCCTCAACATCGGCAGTCAGCTCGCCTGCTTTCAGAACGGCGAAACCCACCGGCGCGGGATTATCCCGATTGAGATCGAACGACCAGATGCCGACATTTTCTTCACCGACATAAAGCATGCCGGTGCGGTCATCGACCACGCAACCTTCCGGTTGTGTTTCCAGTTTGAACATCCGCTTTACTTCTGCAGACGCGGTGCCGCCCGAAAGAGTGATGGACATATCAATAATGCCGCCTTCTTTGGTCACAATGAATGCGCGTAAGTCGTCCTCGCCTAGCACGCCAAAACAGAAACCATAGGCCTCCCCGGTGCCGGCCGGGATGTTTGCGAGAGGATTTAACGCCGCCTTTTCGACATCCAATGTGTAGAGCGCGAGCCTTGGTTGTTCCGGGTCGCTGCGATCGCTCGCGCCCACCAAAATGGTCTGATCAATCGTTCTGAGATCAACATTGTTCACCGCTTGTGCGGCGAGAAACGATTTCTGTTTACCTCGCAAATCGTAGATATGAAGGCCTGCTTTTTTGTCCGTGCCTATAATCAAGCTCTGCGAAGGGTCTTCCGGATTGCGCCAGATTGCTGGATCATCGGCTGCATCATCACCAATGGTTCCGACACTATCCGTTTCGGCCACCGCAGGTACCGTGGCAATATCGCTCGTCTGAACACTCTGCTCACTGCAAGCCGGAGAGATCAAAATAATTCCAGCCAAAAGGGCGCTCTTGAACCGCAGCATCAGAAATTCACCTTCGCGCCAAACTTGAACGTCGATCCATATTCTTCATATTGCAGAAGCCGCTTGCGCGTATCGAAATTCTGATAGGCAAAAAATTTGGCGTTGTTGATATTGATCCATTCACCGAACAGGCGGATATTCTTGGTCACTTTGAATTTCACACTCGCGTCCAACTGAAAGTGATTATCAACGTAGCGATCCTCCCTGGCTTCCGCGCCTAATTCATCGAGATAGCGATCCCGATAGGTCCCTGCCAATCGGAAATCAAAGGGTCCTTTTTCATAGCCCAGCACTGCGTTAAACGTATGCTTGGAGCTACTGGGTAGCGGGATATTCCGTAAGTCGTTGATATCGCCATCGGTCGGCACCGTTCCGCTGGCATCGGTGAAAGTATAATTGAAGTTGATCAGCAAGCCATCAAACGGATCAGGCAAAAAGGTGAAGGCCTGAGCAACACCAAATTCAATGCCAAAGACTTCTGCGCTAGACCCGTTGATCGGAACAACCGCTTCGTCAAAGGCAATGCCAAAACGGGTGCCGTCTTCCTCGACGCTATCAACAATAAAATTCTTGATATCCTTGTAAAAGACATTGGCTGTAATCGCACCGTTTGAACTGAAGTAATATTCAGCCGATGCATCGAAATTCCAGGTCTCGTAAGGAAGTAGATCGGGATTACCAAATTCCCCTTCACGCTCGTTTTCGTCATTTTGTTCGACTGCAAAACGGGGCGCAAGATCGGACAGGTTTGGCCTCACAACACTGCGATAACCGGCAGCGCGAAGGACGAGATTGCGCTGTGGTTCAAACCGGATGTTGAGGCTGGGTAGCCAGTCATCATAGCTGCGGGTAAAGCCGTTTGGAGTCACGAACACGGTATCTTCTGTGACCACGGCACCGTTGAAAGTCGCGTCTTCCTCGACCAGGGTTACCGTATTGGCCGAGATAACATTTTCCGTGCGCTCAAAACGAACCCCTCCAATGACCCGCAACTTTTCGCTGTCCCACCGGCCAAGCAGATAGCCCGCATAAATATCTTCTTCATTTACATAATCGGACACGGCGGAATCAAACTGGCTGTCTATGTCCTGCAGCGCGAAATCAGTGAAATTGGCCCGGAAATATTCTGTGGGTCCTCTGCGGCTTGTGAACGGCCCGAGATCGGCCAAACGATATGACTGCGTGCCTAAAACATCATCCAGCGCATAGGTTCCGCTGTCATCCTCATAAAACTCGACATCATTATCAAAGCTTTTTTCGCGCCATCGGCCTTTAAACCCGCCTTGCAAGGTAAAGTCGCCGCTGCCCATTGCAAAGACATGCGACACATCAAGACGCGCCGCAAATTCCTCATCCTGCGCATCGGAAAGCGCCGTCAGTTCGACGTCTTCCAAATCGTAAAGGCTCGCGTCATTGGCCAAAGCCGAGCCTGTCGGGTAACTGAAAAATGGAGTACGATCATCGCCATAGTCAAATAATAGGCTTAGCCCGTCACCATTGAAACTGTTGGAAAAGGTCGTAGGATCAACAGATCCATTTTCGGACTCACTCGATTTAGCCCAACTGCCGGAATATTCGATTTTCCAAGGCCCGGTTTCAGTTTTGCCGCCCAAGACGACCGAACGGATTTTCTGACTTTCGAAACGGTCTTTATTGTCCCGTTCGATCTCGATTTCACCATCGGCGTCATCAAATAATGCGCTATTGGCATCTCCGCTCGTGGCCGCTTCGTCCAGTTTAAACGTGGTGCGCCGGCGAAATTCTTGATCGTCAAACTGGCTATAGACGCCGCGGGCATAAAGCTCGGTGCTGTCGCTGGCCCGGAAGTCGAGCGACAGAGAGGCACTGATCCGTTCGCGCTCGACATCATAGTCGCGATATTGGACTTCGTCGGCATAGACTATGCCGTCGCCATTGGTATCCCAGCCTTCCGCTTCGATATTATCTGTCTCAAACTCGCGCTTATAATAAGAGACACCGCCTGCTATCCCGATATCATCCGTTAACCGGGTTGAGAAATCGATGCTGGCCTTGGGCGTTACGGTACCCGAATAGTCATTGTAGCTTCCTTCGATTTTCGCAGTCAGTAAGTCCTTTTTGCGGTCAAAAGCGCTAACCGTATTAATTTCAATCGAGGCCCCGATTGTGTCACCATCCATATCCGGTGTCAGTGATTTTTTGACTTCGATGGATTCGATCAGGTCGCTGGAGATAACGTCGAGCGCTACAGAGCGGACATCGCTTTCCGGGGACGGGATACGAACGCCATTCAAGGATGAACTGTTGAGGCTGGGATCAAGACCCCGCACGGAAACAAAGCGCCCCTCTCCTTGGTCATTCAGAATATTGATGCCGGGCAGACGGCGCAGCGATTCTGCCACATTCTGATCCGGGAATTGTCCGATGGCGTCCCGGGTCAAAACCGATGATACGCCGTCGGCTTCGCGCTTACGGGACAAGGCGCTGGCCTGGTTCGCGCCCTGGCCGATGACCAAGATTTCATTGTTGCTGCCAGACTGCAGAACAATATCCGCTGCGGTCAGCCCGGTCTGAGAAACCGCAATGCTTGTCTGAACCGTATCGGCACCGACATAGCGCGTCTCGAGCGTATAAGTTCCCGCCGGTACATCCGGGAAACGATAGCGGCCGTCGCGGCCAGTTGTAACCACCCGGTCCAGCTCGACAATCCGAACCTGAGCAGATTGCAACCCTCGGGTCTCACTAGGGTCGCTAACCGTTCCGACAATCGTTCCCGCCGATGCTGTTACAGGCATGGCTGCTGTCGCCAAAAGCACGGAGTAGATTGCAAAGCGGCGCATATTTTTTGAAACTGACATATTTGTAAGGCTCCCTCGTTTGAGGGTCCCCTACGGATCGCATGTTCCAAAAATATGTGTTGTCTGTGACTAACGCATGACCAGTTTATTGCAGTTTTAATTGCGGGCGATAAATCGTCCGTCACCAATGTCCGGTGATATTAAAATTACTGCTGGTTTTTAGCTGTTTTGCGCGGGTGCAAAATTATAGACACCGCCTTTTTCCAAACCGCGTTGATATGCCGGGCGGGCTTGCAACCATGTAACAAATTTCGCTAATTTCGGATGCGTGTCGGCACGGCCTTGGGCAATCGCCACTTCGGCGGGAAAGCTAAGCATAAAATCGGCAGCACTCAGGCTATCACCGATGAAATGGCCAGAAGACGAAAGTTCGCTTTCCATAAAGTCAAAATGACTGGTGAGCTGCTCGTTGATCCGCGGCATTAACGGCGCGCCGGCTTCTTCCAGCCGGCCAACGTAGAGGTTCAACAAAATCGGCGTCATTGCTGACCCCTCGGCAAAATGTATCAATTCGAGATGCCGGATATAATCATCCGTCCCACGCGCCGGCACATATTCGCTGCCGCCATGATGCGCGCAAATATGTTCTACAATAGCGCCGGATTCGATGATCATGCGCCCGTCATCTTCAATCATCGGCGACTTGCCGAGGTGATGCAGTGCCGTCAAACTTGGCGGCGCCTGATTGGTCACGGCATCGCGTTGATGATGACGAATTTCATAAGGCCTGCCAATTTCCTCCAGCAGCCATAATATGCGTTGAGACCGGCTATTATTGAGATGGTGTACGATCAATGTCATTTTGGCTCTCCAGGAAATATCGGTTTAACATGTTTGAAACAGCGGCTACCTATCTCCTGCATAATGCTAACGCGATAATATCCTAGGACTTTATGCATGAAGACATTTCTTTTAGCGGCCAGAGAGTGTGATCCCCATGACGATTGAGAAAATCTACATTAGCGCTGACACATTATTGTCGGACTCCTTTCGCCTCGGCATGCAAATTCTCAAAAGTGACTTTTCACCGACCCATATTGTCGGCATCTGGAGAGGCGGCGCGCCGGTTGGCATTGCCGTGCAGGAAATTCTGGAATTTCATGGCGTATCGACAGATCATATCGCGATCAGAACCTCCTCTTATTCGGGTATTGATAAGCAGGAACGGTCCGTCCGGGTATTTGCGCTGGGCTATCTCGTCGACACGCTCAATCCCGATGATAACCTGCTAATCGTCGACGATGTGTTTGACAGTGGCCGCAGTATCGAAGCGTTTCTAAAGGAACTCAGCGATCGGTGCCGCCATAATATGCCGAAAGATGTTCGCGTTGCGACCGTTTACAGTAAGCCCGCGCGGAACAAGACGGATTTGCGACCCGATTACTTCATTCACGAAACCGAAGACTGGTTGATCTTTCCCCACGAACTGGACGGCCTCACCAAAGAAGAAATTTTCAACAACAAAACGGATGCGGCGATTATCTTCGGTGAAGAAGATGTGCTTAACCCCATCATGACAAAGAGTGAGACATGAGCTTTACATCTCCCGAACAACGCCAGGCGTTTATCGCTGCCATTCCGAAAGCCGAACTGCATCTGCATATTGAAGGCTCGCTCGAGCCGGAAATGATGTTTGCGCTGGCCCAACGCAACGGGATCGATATTCCTTTTGCTTCGGCGGACGAGGTCCGCAAAGCCTATGCCTTTTCCAATCTTCAGGATTTTCTGGATATCTATTATCAGGGAATGAATGTCCTGCGCACCGAGCAGGATTTCTATGATCTGACCATGGCCTATTTTAAGCGCATCCACGCCGACAATGCTATTCATGCAGAGATATTTTTTGATCCGCAGGGGCATACCGAGCGCGGGATCGCCTTTTCAACCACCATTGATGGCATATTGCGGGCCATGGGTGATGCACAGTCGCATCTAGGCATAACATCCAAGCTGATCATGTGCTTCCTTCGCCACCTGAGCCAAGAAGAGGCCTTTGCGACACTCGAAGAAGCCCTGCCCTATCTCGATAGGATAGTCGGCGTTGGCCTTGATTCCTCGGAATTGGGTCACCCGCCGTCCAAATTTGCGAAAGTCTTTGCCAAAGCAAAGACGCTGGGCCTCAAAACCGTCGCACACGCTGGGGAAGAAGGGCCACCGGAATATATATGGGAAGCACTTGATCTGCTGAGGATCGATCGCATGGACCATGGAAACCGGTCACTCGAAGACGACGGGTTGATCGCAAAACTGCGCGATAATCAAATGGCGCTTACCGTCTGTCCTTTGTCCAACCTATCGCTATGCGTCATCGACAAGCTGGAAGACCATCCATTAAAGAAAATGCTCGCCCTTGGCCTCTGCGCGACTATGAATTCAGATGATCCCTCTTACTTCGGGGGCTATCTCAATGATAATTATGAGGCAACCGCTGCCGCTTTAGACCTTGATAAAGACGATATTGTCACATTGGCAAAAAACGGTTTTCGGGGATCATTTCTGGGCGAAGACGCCATTGCACAATCACTTCACCGTATTGACGATTATGTTTCGGAGTTTGACCGAAAATAGGCTGAGCCGAGATCAGCTGATTGGAAGTTTTCAATTTTTGCTGTTACCGCATTGGGCCATGATATCCAATGACAGAGGAATGAATTGATGAACCAAATGGATGATGGTGGTATGAATTCAAAAACCATATTGGTTACAGGTGCTGCAGGTTTCATCGGCCACGCGGTGTCCCAAAAGCTGATCGGACGCGGAGAGCGCGTGATCGGTATCGACAATCTGAATGACTATTATGACCCGAAGCTAAAAGCCGCACGCCTCGCAAATTTACAAGCACTGGAAGGGTTTGAATTTGCGGAATTGGATGTTTCAGACGCTGAAGGTGTCAGTAAATTGGTGCAAGACCATGGCGTGAAGCGTATTATCCATCTCGCCGCTCAGGCCGGTGTGCGTTATAGCATCGACAATCCCTTCGCTTATCAAAAGTCCAATCTGGAAGGCCATTTAAGCTTGCTGGAAGCCAGCCGTCATGCCCCGGATTTCGAGCATCTCGTCTATGCCTCATCCAGCTCTGTCTATGGCGACAAGCCGATGGGCGGGGAAGGTTTTACAGAAGAGGAGCCCGCAGTTGACCCGGTATCGCTTTATGCCGCAACCAAACGCTCCTGCGAATTGATGAGCGCATCTTACGCAAAGCTCTATGGCTTTCCTCAGACAGGCCTGCGGTTCTTCACTGTCTATGGCCCCTGGGGCCGTCCGGATATGGCCTATTTCGGCTTTACCAAAAAGATGCTCGCGGGCGAGGCGATCGAGGTTTACGGCGAAGGCAAAATGGCTCGGGACTTCACCTATATCGACGATATTGTTGACGGCATATTGGGATCGCTCGACAATCCCCCAGCCTCCGGTGACCATCGCGTTCTGAACATCGGAGACAGCCGGCCCGTTGGCCTTATGGAAATGATCAAAGCGCTCGAGCAAGCATTGGGCATGGAAGCAGAAAAGATCATGCGCCCGATGCAGCCCGGCGATGTCACCGCCACCTATGCCGATGTCTCCAAACTCCATGCTCTGACCGGTTATGAACCAAAGGTCATGCTGGAAGACGGGTTGAAGCGTTTTGTCAGTTGGTATCGTGAATTTTACGGTAATCTGCCGCCGGACTAGCTGCCCAACGAGACGCTACCGGCGATGGGAACCCTTCATGACCTGCTGCGCGACGAGGTGCAATTGTTCGTTCACCCCTTCATCTGCACAAACACCATTTTTGAAAATACCGCCCGAGGCATTGATGCCGACACCTAGCGGGGTTGGCCAACCGCGCAGCGCGTGAACGATCGAGCGCATGGCCGCCAATGTGGAACCCGTCGCCTGCCATCCGTAGGCCGTAACGATCAATCCGACCGGCAAGCCATCGAGGTAGACGCGCTCGTCGCCCGATGTTTCTTCAATATAATCAACCGCATTTTTGACCAGGCCAGAAATGGTGCCATGATAGCCGGGGCTCGCCAATATAATGCCATCGGCACGCCGAACCGCTTCGACCAACAATTTTCCGGTTTCGTTTAATCCTGCAGGGTCGGACCGGTAATGCGGCAAGGCGCATAGCTTGGCCGATCCGAATAATTCGGTTTCCGCGCCCGCATCCGACGCTGTCTTCAGCGCGATCGCCAAAGCCTGTTCAGTCGAGCTATGCGGATTGGTCGTGCCGCCAAGGCCCAATATGAAAGGTTTATCGTCATTTTTCACCATGGCCACTCTTAGCAAGCCTTTTCAAACAATTGCAACGATCAACAACGATCGGGGAGCATGACAAAAAGAACAGGTTGCGGCTTTGGTGCGCAAGATGTTTTAATTGACCAGTTAAAGTCGATTCGTTATCGCCCCATAAAGCAAAAATGCCGCTGAACTGCCAAATATTGAAGGATTTCTCCCATGCGTAAATTTACCGAAGAACAGCATATGTTCCGCGACGCCTATCGCCGCTTTCTGGCCGATGACGTGGCTCCGCGCATGAATGAATTTCGCGAAGCTGGGATTGTCGATCGCGAAATTTTCAAGAAAGCGGGCGATCAGGGCTTTTTGATGATCTGGCCGGATGAAAAATATGGCGGGATGGGCGATAATGATTTCCGCTATGAGCAGATTATCATCGAGGAAACCACCCGGGCGGGCTGCGCCGAATGGTATAACACGCTGCACAGCCGTCTGGTTGGCCCCTATTTCAAGAATATCGGCAATGAGGAACAGCGCGAACGGTTCCTGCCCAAATGTGTCAGCGGTGAAACCATCTTGGCGGTCGCCATGACCGAGCCTGGCGCGGGTAGCGATCTTTCGGGCATGAAATCCACGGCCACCGATATGGGCGATCATTGGGTGCTGAACGGCTCCAAAACCTATATTTCCAATGGCATCAACGCGGATGTGGTCATTGTCGCTGCAAAAATGGCGGGTGTGGATGACAAGCATGCCATGGTCTTGCTGATTGTCGAACGCGGTATGGAAGGTTTTGAGCGTGGTCAGAATCTGGAGAAAATCGGTCTGCATGCGCAAGATACGGCCGAGCTGTTTTTCAACAACGTCAAGATCCCCAAGGAAAACCAGCTCGGCACGCCGGGCAAAGGCTTTATCCATCTGATGGAAGGTCTGGCCGAAGAACGGCTGATTGCGATGGTCGGCTATGCCGCCTCAGCCCGCCGCGCCTTTGATGTCACACGCGAATTTGTGATGGAGCGCGATGTATTTGGCAAAAAGCTGTCCGACATGCAGAATACCCAGTTCAAAATGGCCGAAATGGATTCCAAAATTGACATGCTGCAGGTCTATGTCGACCATTGTGTCGAAGTGCATAACCAGGGCGGACTCAATGCCAATATCGCGGCCAAGGGCAAGATGCTCGGCAGTGAAATCGAATGGGAAATGGCCGATCTTGGGCTGCAGCTGCATGGCGGTGCGGGCTATATGAAAGAATATGAGATCAGCCGGATATTCACCGACGCACGGATGAGCCGGATCTACGCCGGCAGCAGTGAAATCATGCGTTACATTGTTGGGCGGGATGTCTTCAGCCAGAAATATCAAAGCATTCTCGAATAGGCTATAGCGGAAGCACAAGAAGGATAAGGCGAGTCGCCTATCTTTCGCGATTGACGTTTACGTAAACTGCTTGACTGTGCTGCAGCGCAACATTAACTATGCACTTAATAGTTCAAGACTTAATCAAAATAAGGAATATCGCATGACCGAAGCCTATATTTATGATGCTGTGCGCAGCCCGCGTGGCAAAGGCCGCAGCGACGGCAGCCTGCATGAAATCACTGCTCTCGATCTGGCCGCTCAGGTGCTGGGCTCGGTCAATGACCGCAATGGTCTTGAGGGTCATGAAGTGGAAGACGTCGCCTTTGGTTGCGTTTCCCCGGTTGGAGAGCAAGGCGCAGTCATCAGTCGTTCAGCGGTTTTGAAAGCTGGCTACTCGGAAACAACCTCTGCCATTCAGGTGAACCGTTTCTGTGGTTCTGGCCTAGAAGCTGTCAACATCGCAGCGGCAAAGGTAAAGGCCGGCGAAACCGATCTGGCTGTTGGCGGCGGTATCGAATCCATGTCTCGCGTTCCCATGGGCAGCGACGGCATGGGCGGCATGGCCGATCCAACTTTGGTCTTTCAGGAATATTTCATTCCACAGGGCATTTCCGCCGATCTGATCGCCACCAAATATGGTTATAGCCGCGATGATGTCGACGCTTATGCCGTCGAAAGCCAAAAACGCGCAGCCAAGGCCTGGGATGAAAAACGATTTGCCAAATCCATCTTGCCAATCCGCGATGTGATTGGCGAAGTTTTGCTAGACCATGATGAACTGATGCGTCCTGAAACCGATATGCAGTCTCTCGGTGCGCTGAACCCCGCCTTTCAAGGCATGGGCGAGCAAATGCCGGGGTTCAACGATGTCGCAATACTGAAGCACCCCGATGTTGAGAAAATGAACCACGTTCATCACGCCGGTAACAGCTCGGGTATTGTTGATGGTTCTGCTGCGGTATTGCTCGGCAATGAATTGGCCGGCGAAAAATATGGCTTGAAGCCACGCGCTCGCATCGTGTCGATGGCAGCTATTGGTAGCGAACCAACGATCATGCTGACCGGCCCGGAGTTTGCCGCAAAGAAAGCGCTTGAGCGCGCAGGTATGGATAAATCCGACATTGATGTTTGGGAGCTCAACGAAGCTTTCGCAGCAGTCGTCCTGCGTTTCATGGAAGCCATGGATGTTGATCATAGCGACATGAACGTCAATGGCGGCGCGATTGCCATGGGCCATCCTTTGGGAGCAACCGGCGCGATGATCCTTGGTACCGTGCTTGACGAACTGGAACGCTCGAACAAGCAGACGGCCTTGGCGACGCTTTGCATCGGCGGCGGCATGGGCATTGCCACCATCATTGAGCGGGTGAACTAGAGCGCTGCAAAAGCCTCCAATCACTCCAATCCCATATTTAGCAGGACAAAATTCATGACTTACGAAACTCTCACCGTCGACATTGACAGCGACGGCATTGCCCTTGTCACCATCGACGTTCCCGGCAAACCCATGAACGTCTGGGATGATGCGTTGATGGCGGAATTCCCAAAATTCGTCGACGAATTGAACAGCAATGATGACATTAAAGGTGCCGTCATCGCATCTGGTAAGAAATCCGGTTTTCTAGCCGGAGCCGACTTAAACATGCTTGGTTCTTCAGAAGCGCAGACCATAAAAGAAGCGTTCGAAATGGCCTGGGGCCTCAACGCAACTTTGCGCCGGATGGAAACAGGCGGGCATAGTGCGAAAGATTTGATCAAAGGCAAAGCACACGCAAAACCGGTTGCCTGTGCATTGGAAGGACTGGCGCTCGGTGGCGGTCTGGAGCTTGCGCTGGCGTGCCACTATCGCGTTTGCGCTGACAA
Organism: uncultured Sphingomonadaceae bacterium; assembly: GCA_947493215.1. Lineage (GTDB taxonomy): Bacteria > Pseudomonadota > Alphaproteobacteria > Sphingomonadales > Sphingomonadaceae > Parasphingorhabdus. The sequence continues at coordinate 379,626 of CANLQE010000001.1, forward strand.
TTCGAAAATCCAGCTCGGTTGTCCGGAAGTACAGGTTGGTTTGCTTCCTGGCGGTGGCGGAACGCAAAGAATTCCCCGACTAACCGGGTTGCAGGCTGGCGGTATGATGGTGATGACCGGACAGCCAACCAACCCACAAGGAGCGCTGGCACAAGGTCTTGTCAATGAAGTTGTTCCGGCCGGAACAACAATCGAAAAAGCCAAACTATGGGTTAAAGCCAATCCAAAAACAGCCGCACCCTGGGATAAGAAAGGCTTCAAATTCCCTGGAGGTGCTGGCTCAATGGATCCACGCGCCGTGCCACTCTATATGGGTTCGTCAGCCATCGCGCTGAAACAATCCAAGGGTAATTATGAAGCGGTCAAGGCGATCCTGTCTTGCCTCTACGAAGGCTCCATGTTGCCGATGGACACAGCGCTGCGCGTCGAATCGAAATATTTCACCAAGCTGCTAAGCGGTCCACAATCCAAAAATATGATCCGCACACTCTTCATCAACAAGCAGGCCGCCGAAAAAGGCGCCGCACGTCCCAAGGATGTTCCGGCCTCTGACCTTAAAACCGTTGGCGTGCTCGGTGCTGGCCTGATGGGTTCGGGTATCACGCATGTGACGGCCAAGGGCGGCATGAATGTCATCGTCCTCGACCGCAATATGGAAGAGGCGCAGAAAGCGATCGACTATAGTCAGAAGATTGTCGACAAAGGCGTGAAGCGCGGCAAAATGAGCCAAGAAAAAGCCGATGCTTTCATGGCGCGGATCACCCCGACCGACAATTATGATGATTTGAAAGATGTCGACCTGATCATCGAAGCGGTATTTGAACGTCCCGACGTCAAAGCCGATGTGATCAAGAAGACCGAAGCGGTCATCGGCAAGGATATCGTTTTCGCATCCAACACCTCAACGCTTCCGATCACTGGTTTGGCGAAAAACAGCGAACGTCCCGATCAATTTATCGGCATGCACTTTTTCTCACCGGTCGAAAAAATGCCGCTCTTGGAAATTATTCCGGGCGACGAAACCGGCGACAAGGCACTGGCTGTTGCACTCGATTATAACGCCAAGATCCGCAAAACGCCGATCGTCGTCAAGGATGTCCGCGGTTTCTATACCAACCGCGTGTTCCCGCCTTATGCCAATGAAGCGATGCTGATGGTTGCCGAAGGCGTCAAACCCGCCTTGATCGAAAATGCGGCCGTTGCCATGGGCATGCCCATTGGACCGCTGGCGATTGTTGATGAGACCACCCTGCAACTGGGTTACGACATCATGACGTCAACCAAGGAAGAAATGGGCGACGCCTATGTTTCCAGCGGGACAGAGGACTTGATGGAATTGATGGTCAAAAAGATCGATCGTCGCGGACGCCGCTTTGGTGGTGGTTTCTATGAATATAGCGATGATGGTTCCAAGAAATTATGGCCGGACCTCAGCGAGCATTTCCCGCTCGCAGAGGAACAGCCCGATGTTGAGGAAGTCAAACAGCGGTTAATGTACATTCAGCTGATCGCAACGGCCCAATGTTTCCATGAAGGCGTCGTGTCCGATCCGCAATCTGCTGATCTCGGCGCCATCTTTGGTTGGGGCTTTGCGCCATGGACCGGCGGCCCGATGAGCCATATCGATACGATCGGCGTCGACAATTTTGTCCGCACATCCGACAATATGGCCCAGAAATATGGCGAACGGTTCAAACCGCCCATGAGCTTCCGTGAAAAAGCGGATGCCGGTGAGAGCTTTTACAAAGCGGCTTAAACCAAAGAAAAATGAAAAGAAAAGAGCGCCTTCGGGTGCTCTTTTTTTTGCCTATCGTGAAAGCCGTTTATCGAGACTATCAAATTTTTCAGAGAGCTGATCCAATTTCGATGACAGGCGGTCCAGGGCCGAGTTGTCGGGTTCGGGCGCTTGATGCTGCGCGCCATAATGTGCTTGAAACAGAGAAATCATCTGATCAACAACCGGTTTTTGCTGCCGCAGATGGCGGTTCACATCCATAGTCATCTCGATCGACCGCGCACTATATTCCAGCGCGCCATAAAATACATCACGTGCCTGCCAGAGAACTGCGTCCTTCCTCAGTTCACCGCGATCTTGACCGCGCCGAAACAGTTGGTCAAATACCGCAACATAATGACGCAAATGGTCCCGGGACACGCTGACTTCGCTATTGTTGCGGCGCAGGGCGAAGGTCAGGTTGATGAAATCCGCATTCACAATGACCGTGTTCAGATGATATTGTGCAAGCGCTTGTAATCTTTCGAAAAATCCTTCGGCCTTGATTGAAGCCATGACGGCTTCTGCCTCCAGAGTCAGGCCATCCCAGAATTGCTGCAGCACCGCGAGCATCAACTCCGCCTTTGATTCATAATAGCTATAGATGGTGCCTTCACCGATACTCGCCCGACGGGCGATTTCCGAGACGCGCGCGCCGTCAAAGCCATGCTCGATGAAAACAGCACGGGCCGCATCCAAAATAGCCCGTTCCTTGCGCTCCAGTTTCGCGCGCTGGGTTTCCAAATTGACCGCTTTGGTCGCCAAAATCCAATCCTTTATTGAGCTTGACTCGAAAATACCGAATGCTATTCAAATAACCATAGGAGACTCGATGTGTCAAATGACAAGATCATTCGGATTGGCGGGGCCAGCGGATTTTGGGGCGAGTCTGACATGGCGGTGCCGCAGCTTTTGAAAGTGGCCGAGAGCGGCAGCGGTCTCGACTATATTGTTTTCGACTATCTTGCCGAAATTACCATGTCGATCATGGCGCGGGCGCGGGCGAAAAATCCTGACCTTGGCTATGCAACCGATTTCGTCTCTGCAGTGATCAAGCCGCATATTGGCGCTATCGCAAAACAGGGCATCAAGCTGATCTCTAACGCCGGCGGGACCAATCCCATCGCTTGTGCAGCGGCCGTACGCGCCGTGATTGCCGAGGCCGGGCTCGACCTGAAAGTCGCTGTCATAACCGGCGATGACCTGACATCCCGCGCGGCTGATTTTGCCGATCGTCGCGAAATGTTCTCAGGTGAGGCTTTCCCAGACCCGGAAAATATTGCCAGCATCAATGCCTATCTTGGTGCTTTCCCGATAGCGGCCGCGCTTGATCAGGGCGCGGATATCGTGATTACCGGCCGCTGTGTCGATAGCGCGGTCACCTTGGGTGCCTGTATCCATGAATTTGGCTGGAACGCGAATAATATCGACCAGCTTTCCGGCGCTAGCCTGGCCGGTCACATATTGGAATGCGGACCGCAAGCGACAGGCGGCAATTTCACCGACTGGGAAAGCATAGCCGACAGCATGGACAATGCCGGTTATCCGATTGCGGAAATCGCGGCGGATGGCAGCTTCATCGCAACCAAGCCGGATGGCACGGGTGGCATCGTCAATGTCGGCACAATCGGCGAGCAGATGCTCTATGAAATTGGCGATCCGCAAGCCTATATGTTGCCGGACGTTGTCTGTGATTTTAGCGGCGTGGCACTGGAACAGGTCGGCAAGGACCGCGTTTCGGTTTCTGGTGCCCTCGGCCATGCGGCACCTGATACATATAAGACCTGTGCCACTTATTCGGATGGCTGGAAGCTGGTTGCACCATTTTTTTTCATCGGAATGGATGTGAAACGGAAAGCCGAGAGCTTTGCCGCCAATGCCCTCAAGCGCGCGCGCGCCAAATTGCGTGCTTCCAATGCCGGTGATTTCGACGACGTGCTGATCGAGACACTCGGCGATGATAGCCACTATGGAGCGTTTGCAAGGGGGACTGGCACGCGCGAGGTCGTCCTGAAAATTGGCGTCAAGCATCGCGATCCCAAAGCAACCATGCTGATGCTCAAGGAAGCGACTGGCATGGGACTGGCTACGCCGCCGGGACTGGCGCTGTTTGCCGGAGGGCGGCCCAAGCCCTCTCCGGTGGTGCGGTTGTTTTCGTTACTGGTGCCGAAATCCGAAGTTTCGGTTTCAGTCACTATGGGTGATGAAGTACAAGAATTTTCCCAAGCCAGCGGCACCGCTTTTGACACGGCAATGATCCAGCGTCCCGACACGCCCAGCCTTCCGAGCACTGATGAACCGATGGTGGAAGTATCGTTGGTTCAACTTGCTTGGGGCCGATCGGGGGACAAAGGCGACAAATCCAATATCGGCATCTTGCCCCGCGACACGGTCTTTGCGCCATGGATTTGGGCCGCGCTCGGCGAAGACACCGTGCGGGAGCGCTTTGCCCATTTCCTTGCGCAACCGGATGATCCAACCAGCGTCGAGCGTTTCTATATGCCGGGCACCGGCGCGATCAACTTCCTACTCCATGACATTCTCGGCGGCGGCGGGGTTGCATCGATGCGCAATGATCCGCAGGGTAAAAGCTATGCCCAGATCCTGCTCGCCACTCCCGTTTCCATACCGCAATCTCTTGCAGAGGCGCTTTGACTATGCCCCAGTTTAAATCGAAAATATCCACCAGCTCTGACAGCTTTGCCCAAAACCGCAAGGATATGCTGACGCTGATCGACCATCTGCGCAGCTTGGAGCAACGCGCGGTTGCGGCATCAGAAAAACGCCGCCCGACTTTTGAAAAACGCGGCCAACTGACCCCGCATGAGCGACTGACCCGGCTACTCGACCCCGGTATGCCGTTTTTGCGGCTGTATAATATGGCCAATTATCTGCTGGAGGATAGCAATCCGAACACCAGCATTCCCGGCGGCAGTGTCATTCTCGGCATTGGCTTTGTCAAAGGCGTGCGCTGCATGATCTGGGTCGATGACAGCGGCATAAGGGCTGGAGCGGCGACGGCTGGCGGCTGGGACGCTAGCAAAGGCGCGCAAAAAATGGCGCAGGATCTGAAACTCCCCTTCATCCATCTGGTCGAAAGCGCAGGCGCGAACCTGATGGAATATAAGGTGGAGCTATGGGCGCATGGCGGGATGCTGTTCCGCAATCTCGCCTGGCTGAGCGCAGCGGGCATTCCGACAATGGTCGTGCTGCACGGCCCCTCAACCGCCGGCGGCGCCTATATGCCGGGCATGTCGGACTATGTGATCGGCGTGCGCGACAATGGCATGGCAGCGCTCGGCGGTGCGGCCTTAGTTCATGCGGCGACCGGTGAGGTGGCCGATGACCGCGAGCTCGGCGGTACCGAAATGCATGCGAGCACCACCGGTACGGTCGAATATCTGGCTGATGACGATGCGCATGGCATTGAAATCGCCCGCGACACCATGGCACGGATAGACTGGAACAAGAATACCGCACCGATCCGGCAGAATGACTACGAAGAACCCATATATGATATTGATGAAATCGCCGGTATTGTGCCAACCGACTATACTATTCCCTATGATGTCCGGGAAGTGGCTGCACGCATTGTTGATGGATCCGATTTCGAGGAATTTAAAAGCCGCTATGGTCCCGGTACCGTCTGTATGCAGGCGAGCATCATGGGCCATGCGGTCGGACTGATCGGCAATAATGGCCCCTTTGATCCGGAAGCGGCCGCCAAGGCGACCCATTTCTTCCAGCTTTGCGACCAGTCAGAGCTGCCGATCATCTTCTTGAACAATACCACCGGCTATATTGTCGGCACGGAGTCCGAACATAAGGGCATGATCAAGCTGGGCAGCAAGATGATCCAGGCGGTGTCTAATGTGCGCGTGCCAAAATTGTCGCTCTATATCGGTGCAAGCTTTGGTGCGGGCAATTACGGGATGAGCGGCGTCGCCTTTGAACCCGATTTTCTGTTTAGCTGGCCCAATGCGAAAACCGGTGTGATGGCAGGCGCCTCGGCAGCGAATACCATGAGCCATGTCGCAAAAGTGCAGGCCCAGCGCAAAGGCGTCGCGCCAGACGAAGAAGCCATTGCCAAACAAAATCAACGCATCAGGGATATTTTCGAAGCGCAGGAAAGCGCCTTCTTCACCTCGGGCCGCGTGCTCGATAATGGTGTGATCGACCCGCGCGACACGCGCAAGGTGCTCGGCTTTGCCCTCGAAACAATTTTTGAAGCACAAAACCGCATTCTCCATCCCAATGCTTTTGGAGTAGCGCGCATATGACCGATCTTCCCAAAACCGAGACTCTGGAACTCGAGCTCAAGCAAGGCTGGCTTACCATCTGGTTCAACCAGCCCGATAATCGCAATGCGTTGAGTGACGCCTTGGTGGCAGAGTTAGCCGCTGTTTTAAAAGGCATTCGTGATGACAGAACGGTCCGGGGCATCACCTTGCGCGGACGCGGCGGGGTCTTTTGCGCCGGCGCTGATCTGAAGAATTTCAAAGAGAATTTTCAGGCAAGCGGTGACCGGGAAGCCACCATCACCATGTCGATGGGAGCCGCTGAAATATTCGACCTGGTCAACACCGCACCGCAAGTGGTGATCGTCCTAATTGAGGGCGCAGCCATGGCCGGCGGCTTTGGCCTGTCCTGCTGCGCCGATGTCGTGATCTGTGAATCCGGTGCACGGTTCGCGATGACCGAAACCGCCATCGGTGTGACCCCGGCGCAGATATCGCCGTTTGTGATTCAAAAGCTTGGCTATGCCGCCGGCCGACGGCTGATGCTGACCGCTGCGCGCTTTGACGGCACGCAAGCCCATGAACTGGGCTTTGCCGATTTTATCGCGGATGATGTTCCAGGCCTCGAAGCCATCGAGATGCAGCTGCGCAAACAAGTGCTCGGCGCAGCGCCGGGCGCCGTGGCGGCTACCAAGGAACTGCTTGGCCAGATTGCCGGCCAGCCGCGCGAAGAAGTGATCCGCCTCGCTGCCGAAAATTTTGCCGACCGCATGGTCAGTGACGAAGCCAAAGAAGGCGTTGCCTCCTTTTTTGAAAAGCGCCGACCCAATTGGGCCGTGAAGCCGGAATAAGGAACCAGAGATGACACAAATATCCACCCTCCTTGTTGCCAATCGCGGCGAGATCGCTTGCCGTATCATGCGCACGGCCAAGGCGCAGGGCATAAGAACCGTCGCGGTCTATTCAGACGCCGATGCCGATGCACCCCATGTTCATATGGCGGATGATGCGGTCCATATCGGGCCTGCACCGGTCAATGAATCCTATCTGCTGATCGACACAATCATTCAGGCCGCCAAGGATAGCGGCGCGGACGCCATCCATCCCGGCTATGGCTTCCTGTCCGAAAATGCCGCTTTCTCCCAAGCTTGTGCTGATGCCAATATCATCTTTGTCGGACCGCCGGAAAAAGCCATTGATGTGATGGGTGACAAGGCACGGTCCAAGCGCGCAATGATTGCGGCCGGTGTGCCTTGCGTCCCTGGTTATCAGGATGACGATCAATCCGATGCAACATTGGTTGCCGAAGCCGAGAAAATCGGTGTGCCGCTTATGGTCAAGGCGGCCGCGGGCGGTGGCGGCCGTGGCATGCGGCTGGTTCACGACCAGGCAGACGTGCCCAATGCGATCAAGCTTGCGCGATCGGAAGCGGAAAATGCTTTTGGCAATGGCGAACTGATTCTAGAAAAAGCGATCATCAAACCCCGTCATGTCGAAATTCAGGTTTTTGCCGACAGCCATGGCAACACCATCCATCTGGGTGAACGTGATTGTTCGGTACAGCGCCGTCACCAGAAAGTCATCGAGGAAGCACCTTGCCCGGTCATGACCGAAGAGCTGCGCGCTGAAATGGGCGCCGCGGCCGTAGAAGCGGCCCGTGCGGTTGATTATCGCGGCGCGGGAACTGTGGAATTTCTGCTGGATCAATCCGGCAGTTTCTACTTTCTCGAAATGAACACGCGGCTGCAAGTTGAGCATCCTGTTACAGAGGAAATAACCGGCCTCGATCTGGTTGCGTTGCAATTAAAGGTCGCACAAGGCGAGCCGCTGGGGATTGCGCAGGATGATGTCACCCTTACCGGCCATGCCATGGAAGTGCGGCTCTATGCCGAAGATCCCGCCGATGATTTTCTGCCCAGCACAGGCCATATCGACTTGTGGCTTCCATCGGATACGGCCCGTGTCGACAGCGGCATAGCCACTGGCGTTGAGGTTTCTCCTTTTTACGACAGCATGGTCGCGAAGATCATTACCCATGGGGCAACCCGCGAGGATGCGCGGCGACAAATGGTCAAGGCCTTGTCCCAGACCGCCCTGTTCGGTCCAAAGACCAATCGCGACTTTCTGATTGATGCGCTGGACAAGGAAGATTTTGTGGCAGGCCAGGCGACCACTGCGTTTATTGCTGAAAATTATGGCGAGGACGGCGTTGATCTGGGTGCGCATGACTTTGCCACCTTCGCGATTGCGGCAGTGCTACAGCATAAGTTGCGCCAACAGGTAGCGCACAAACTGGCGCTCAACGTCAATCCGGAAATGCTGGATTGGTCGAGCACAGCCAATCTGCAAACCGTAACTCAATATGCAAAATTGGGAGAAGCGACCGAGACGGATGGCACTATCCATGTCCATGTTGGCCAGCCCGGCCATTATCATGTGGAAGGCGCGCGTCAGGAAGCACAGATAGAGTTGCTCTCGATTGCAGATGATACAGCAAAACTGCGCGTCAATGGTCGGACGGTTGAAACCATTTATCATGCCCATGGCCGCCATCTGCATCTTGCGCTTCCAACACGGTCAATATCCGTCACCGACATGACGGGCCTCAGCGCCATGGAAGATATGGCTGGCGGCGGTACCGTCGTTGCACCGATGCATGGCCTATTACTTGAGATACTCGTCGAACAAGGCGCGGCCGTGGCAAGGGGCGACAAGCTGGCGGTGCTGGAGGCAATGAAAATGCAACATGAGATTTTGGCGGAGATTGACGGGACGGTTGAAACAGTTGCGGCCGCAGCCGGCAAGCAGATTGCAGCCGATGATTTGATTATGGAAATTGTGGCCGATGAAACAGCCGAAGAGGATGACGCGTGATGAAAAACCCGATTTGCGACATGTTGGGCATCGAGTTTCCTTTGGTCGCCTTCAGCCATTGCCGCGATGTTGTTGCTGCTGTTTCGAAAGCAGGCGGCATGGGCGTTTTTGGCGGCGTCAACTGTACACCCGAAACATTGGAAGAAGAGCTCAGCTGGATTGATGACCATGTCGACGGCAAGCCTTATGGCCTTGATATCATTGTCCCGAACAAGGTCGAGGGCAAAGGCGAGCAGATTGATGTCGAGCGCACACTGGCTATGGTCCCGGAGGAACATAAGCAATTTTCCAGAGACATAATGGCGCGTCATGGCGTCGACCCCGGCGACCTGACCGACCTGCGCCGCGAACATGCCGTGGGCGCAGATAACCTGCGCGGAGGAAATGCCGGAGCTTTGCTTGAAGTCGCTTTTCGCCATCCGATCAAGCTGATCGCTAATGCGCTGGGTATTCCGCCGCAGGTCATGACCGATATGGGCCGGGAGCATGGCGTACCCGTCGCCGCCCTGATCGGCACCAAGGAACATGCAATGAGTCAGGTCGCCGCTGGCGTTGATATCCTGATCGCAGTTGGCGGAGAAGCCGGCGGTCATACCGGTGATGTCGCAACGATGGTCTTAATCCCGGAAGTTTGTAACGCCTTGCACGACATGGGTGACAATACCCCGGTACTCGCAGCAGGCGGTATCGCCACTGGTTCACAAATGGCCGCCGCCATGGCTATGGGCGCGAGCGGCGTATGGTGCGGATCGGTTTGGCTGACCACCGCAGAGGCAGAAACCAATCCGGTAGTGAAAGAGAAAATGCTGAACGCCACCTCCCGCGATACGGTTCGGGCGCGCTCGCGCACCGGCAAGCCATCGCGGCAATTGCGGTCACCTTGGACGGATGCGTGGGAAGCGGAAGATGCTCCGCAACCACTAGCCATGCCGTTACAGTCTTTGGTGGCCGAACCGCCGCTGCGCTCTATCGACAAATTGAGTCAGGGCGATAATCAGGGTGCAAAGGATCTCGCAACTTATTGGGTCGGCCAAGGCGTTGGCCTGATGAATCAGCCGATGTCCACTGCGCAGGTTGTGCAAGGCTTCAAGGAAGATTTTATCACCGCCTATGAAAGACTCGCCGCCAATTTAGAGGACTAGGGGATATTATGACAGAGGTGACAGCACGGCAGCCACTGGCCGGCATAAAGGTTGTTGAATTTTCAACGATGATCACCGCGTCTCTCGCTACCATGATGTTTGCGCAGCAAGGCGCGGACGTCGTCAAGGTCGAACCACCTGGCATTGGCGATCCCATGCGCTGGCTTGGCAGCCGGAAGGAAAGCATTTCCGGTCTGTTCAACAATTGCAATCGCGCCAAACGCTCAATCACACTGGACTTGAAATCCCAAGAGGGTATTGCCGCGGCCCGCAAGCTGTGCCTTGATGCTGATATTGTCATCCACAATTATCGCCCTGGCGTGATGCAGCGATTGGGCCTCGATAGCAAAAGCCTGCGGGCGGAGAAGCCAGCGCTCATCTATTGCGCGATTACCGGTTTCGGGCGCGAGGGTCCAATGGCTGATCGCCCCGCCTATGATCATGTGATGCAGGCCATGGCCGGTTTCATGGGTACCCAAGGCCATCCCAATGGCTTTGCCTATGTGAAGACTTTGCTGTGCGACAAGCTGACCGCCTATACCGCTGCGCAAGCGATCACGGCTGCCCTATTTGCCCGCGAACACACCGGTGAAGGGCAGCATATTGACCTGTCGATGCTAGCGAGTTGTATCGCCTTTCTCTGGCCAGACGGCGGCATGCATCTGACCTTGATGGACGATGACGCGATCCACGCAGCGCCCTTTGCCGATTATTATCAGATGCCGCTGCGCACCACCGACGGCGCGATTGCCTATGCCGCGATGAGCGACGAGCATTGGCAGGTTGTTTTCGAAATGGTTGGCCGCGAAGATTTGAAGACTGAAGAAAAATATCAGGGCCTGGAAAATCGCAGCATGCACATGGCGGAACTCGCGCAGATTGTTTCCAGTGAACCGCCCCACCATGATACCGATACCATGATCGCTGGCCTGACCAAAGGCGATGTGCCAGCCGCGCCGTGCCTGACACTGGCCGATGTGAAAGATCATGCCCAAATCGTTGCGATCGAGGCGTTCGAGGAACAGGACCATCCCTTGCTCGGCACAATTCACAATGTCGCATCACCGGTGCATATCAATGGACAGAAACTGCCGACCACAAGCCCAAGCCCGGCGCTTGGCGAACATACGCAAGAAATATTGCAGGAAATGGGAATTGAGAAATGATGGAGCAGGCACAGGATTTTCTCGATGAAAGCGAAGCGATACATGCGCTCGTCAAAAATCTTTCCGATGAGCAGATGGAGCAGGAAACCGGTTTCAAGAGCTGGACGATCAATGCGATATTGCGACACCTCCATATCTGGAACATAGCGGCTTATTGGTCGCTGACTGAGCCTGAAAAATTCCATGGGTTTTTCAAGGAAGCCATGGCCGGGATGAAGGGTCAGACATCGATGCGGTTTTTCGAAGCGGATTATCTTGATGGTCTCTCCGGTGCGCAGCTCGTGAAAACCTGGCGCGACTTTTATCAGAAAATGGCACCGGAATTTGGCGCTGCTGATCCGGCGATGCGAGTCGAATGGGCCGGTCCATCGATGAGTGTACGGTCGTCGATCACCGCGCGGTTGATGGAAAACTGGTCGCATGCGCAGGCCATTTATGATGTGCTCGGACTCAAGCGCGAGAATGCAGATCGCATCCGCAATATCGTGATGATCGGTCTCAACACCTATGGCTGGACATTCAAGGTCAATGGCGAAGAAGCGCCGCAGCCTGTGCCTTATCTGAAACTCACCGCTCCCTCCGGCGCGGTCTGGGACTATGGCGATGAGAGCAAAGAAGAGCGGATTGAGGGTCTGGCAGAGGAATTTTGTCAGGTCGTGACTCAGACCCGAAACATCGCCGATACTGGCTTGCAAGTAACCGGTCCAAACGCAAACCGGTGGATGGCAATTGCCCAATGCTTTGCTGGCGGTGCGGAAACTCCGCCAGCGCCAGGGATCCGTTCTATCAAAACCGGGTGAATAAATCTATCGGGTCTATCTATTGTGCATTGGCTTTTTCCGGCTATGTTCAAAAGAAAAAGGAGAGATTCGATGAGCTGGCAAATGGCAGATATCTGGGAGAATATTGCTCAGGCGATTCCCGATAAACCCGCGATTATCGAAGGTGACAAGCGCTATAGCTGGTCGGAATATGAACAGCGTGCCGCGCGGCTAGCGCAAGTTTATACCGATCACGGACTGAAGCCCGGTGCAAAGCTCTCCATCTATGCCTATAATTGCGCCGAATATATGGAGGCGCAATTTGCCGCCTTCAAATCGCGTATCTGTCCGGTCAATGTCAATTACCGCTATCTCGAAGCGGAACTGACGCATGTGATCAATAACAGCGATAGCGAGGCCTTGGTCTTTCACGCCCAATTCGCCCCGCGCGTGGCCGCCATCCGCGACCAGTTGGAGCAAGTGAAGCTCTTTCTAGAAATTGACGACGGCTCCGGCGAACATCTCGAAGGCGCAGTGGATTATGAAACAGCTTTGCAAGCCGCCGATCCGATGCCGCTCATCAAACGCTCCGACGATGACCTTTACATGCTCTACACGGGCGGAACGACCGGCATGCCCAAAGGCGTGATGTACGATCACAAAACCTTCTCCAGCGCCTTGTTCACCAAGGGCTTTGAAATGCGGGAAATGACACTACCGGAAGGAGCAGACGGCTTCGGCCCATTAGCCCAAGCCCTGCACGCGGCAGGTGCAGCTAACCGATCAATCCCGGCTTGCCCAATCATGCACGGCACCGGCATGTGGATTGGCGCCATGATTCCGCATTCTCTGGGCGGCTGTGTTGTGCTGTTCAACAACAAGCATTTCGACCCGCATGCGCTATGGCAGCTATCAGATGACGAGAAGGCCACGGATATCACCATTGTCGGAGATGTATTTGCCAAACCGATGCTCGCGGCACTGGATGAAGCCAAAGCAGCGGGCAAGCCTTATGACCTAACATCGGTGCAGATGATGGGATCATCCGGCGTAATGTGGTCTGCCGAAGTCAAACAAGGTCTGCTAGAACATAGCGAAATGATGATAGTTGATAGCATGGGCTCTACCGAAGGCAGCATGGGCGCATCGGTCACCACACGCGAAAACGCCGCCATCGACAAAACCGCCAGCTTTGAAATGGCCGAAACTACGAAAATCCTGACCGAGGATGGCCGCGAAGTGAAACCGGGATCTGGCGAAATGGGGATGATCTGTAATGGCGGGATGGTCCCGCTCGGCTATTATAAAGATGAGGAAAAAAGCGCGGCAACGTTCAAGACATTTAACGGCGTGCGCTATTCGATCCCTGGCGACTTCGCGCTGGTTGAAGCCGATGGGACGGTAACCTTGCTCGGCCGCGGTTCGGTTTGCATTAACAGCGGCGGCGAAAAGATTTTCCCTGAGGAAGTCGAGGAAGCGCTCAAGACTCATGACAGTGTGTATGACTGTCTCGTGGTCGGTGTGCCTGATGACCGTTTCGGTGAGAAAGTGACAGCTGTGCTGTCCGTGACCGACGGCCACTCGCTGGATGAAGCCGCCTTACATGATCATGTTCGTGGCAAGCTGGCCGACTATAAAACCCCAAGGGCATTTCTGGTGGTGGACGATGTACCTCGGGCCGCAAATGGCAAACCGGGTTACAAGGATGCCAAGGATATCGCGCTTAAAATGCTGGAACCGGTCGTCGCTTAAGGCGTCCAGTTAAATTCCCGATGATAGCGGGGGATGAACAGTTTTTTCCCTTTAATCGCCGACGTTAACAGCGGCCCGGCCACACCAAAGGGCAAAGCACTTGCGCCCTTATCTGGTCCCAAAGGCAGTAATATCAGTGGTTTAGACCATGGCTTATAGGGCTTGACCTCTGTCATGGCTTTACCGCGCAAATGCGCTTTTATGGCCTTTTTCAACCAGTTTACCTGCCGGGTCAGGCCGACAATCGTCATCGTATCACCGGTGCTCGCAATGTCGCCAATGACGAACAAATCGGGATTATCCGTCGGCCGTAACCGGTCATCGACGCTAGCCCGGCCGTGATCATCAAACACAACGCCATCCACCGTCTGCAACAAACTAGTCTGCGGTTTTGCGCCAATGGCCGGGATCACCAAATCGGCATCAATCGGAAACCCGTCCGACAGCTTGATCTTATTCTTCAGTGGCACAAACGGCTCGTCGGTTCGTTTCAATTTTTTGATCCGCTCGCCCAAGCGCAGCTTCACGCCCAATTCACCCAATTGCCGTTGCATGTTCCGACCTAGCTTCGCCGGATAATCCGGGAATAGAGTCTCGGCTGCAGAGATCAGCGTGATCCGCTTTTCCGGCCGTGCAAAAGCCAGTTCGCCAGCGAGCTCGCTGCCGACGGCACCAGCACCGACGATCGCGATATTATTCGCCTTGCCAATCTGCGTCATCACCCGTTTGGCTTTGGTAACAAAGGCTGCGCTATCATCACCTTGCATTTTAAACGGTGCTGCATAGTTCGATCCCGTGGCGATGATGGTCATATCGCTGGAAATTTTGTTTCCATCTTCCAGTATCGCGGTGGTGCCATCCATCGAAGCCACCCTGCCGCGCACGACCCGGCCCTTTTTCAGCAAGCCGTCATAGGACATTATAATGTCATCGAGCAGTTCCGGCCGCGCAAGTGCCCGTATCATCGCGACATTATGAACCCATTTTTCGCGCGGTTCGATCAGGCTGATATCGGCATGGGAATCCAACTCCCTCGCCAGCATTGTTCCAGCGTAACCGCCGCCAATAATTGTGATTTTTTTGCTCATACCCCCCAATAAGATGGAATGCGCTTGGGGAACAATAGTAATCACTCTTCACCATTGACGTAGGCAGCAATATATCGCCATGTCGGACCAATGCTTGTTCAACTGTTCCACAATCCGGCATCGGGTACCCATGACGAATTGCGCCTCGGCCTGCTCTCGCAGGCCTTTGAAGCTTGCGGGGCAAAGGTGATCATGGGAACGACGGAAATTGATGGCAATATGCGCCTTGCCAAGCATAGCGATCTGATTTGCATATCCGGCGGCGATGGCACCTTGCGGTTGGTTATCGCAGCGATGCAGAAAAGCGGCTCAAAAACCCCGCTTTGTATTTTTCCAGCCGGCACGGTCAATCTGGTCGCCCGAGAATTGGGCTATGCAACCGAACCGGAGCAATTTGCCAGCGAGGTGATGCGCGGATATCTTGCAGGAGCAACCGCTCGATTGAGAGAGCCGATCGCTACCAGCGACCATGGCCCGTTTGCAGCTTGCCTGAGTGCCGGTCCCGATGGTGTTGCCGTCGCGAGACATTCGCCGCCGCTCAAAAAGAAAATCGGCCGCACCGCCTATGTCTGGTCTTTTGCCAAACTATTTTTTCGTTGGCCGCGGCAGCAATTTTTGTTGGATGTTGCGACAGCCGACGGATCACAAAATAGCCTGCCGTGCGAGGCCTTTTATATTGCCAAGGGTCGTTATTTTGCTGGCCCATGGGCTCTGACGCCAGAAGCCGGTCTGGGCGAAAACTATTTTCACCTGATCGCTTTGTCCAAAGCCAGTCGCTGGCATTTTATCCGCTTCATATCGTCGGTCGCACGCGGGAAAGACCCGCAAAACCTGTCTTTCGCACATCTTTGTCGCGCCCAGTCGCTGACGATTGCAAGTCAGGGGGAAACGGAAAATATTCATTTTTTTCAAGAGGATGGAGACAGTATGCTGCTGGCTCCTACTCAGATAATGATGACGAACCATGTCGTAGAATATTGCCTGCCGCGAGACAGTTAAAACGACAGATAATAGTAGAAAATAGGACTTAAGCGGCGCGGCAATGCTGCGCGATCATCTCTACCATCACCGGTAATTTGCTCGGCGGCAAGTCATGGCCCATGCCATCGACGAGCTCTAGGCGCGCGTTATTTACGTTGGCGGCGATATCTTCACCGCACGGATGGGGAATCAGCGGGTCGGCTGTTCCATGAATAACCATAGTGGGAACCGCAATGGCCTTGGCTTTTGGCCGCAAGTTACCTGTTTCAATGATAGCGGCCATCTGCCTCTGACGACCGGCTGGATAAAAACTGCGTTCCAGCGCCATTTTCATCATCGCTTTACGCTCTTCTTTTCTTGCCCGTCCTTCTTCCGAGGCAATAATCGATGAAAAAGCCATGCCGGCGATCAGTGCCTCGTCGATCGTCGTTGCTTTTGCTCGCGCCGATTGAATCAGTCCCTTGCGGACAAGAGGGTCAGCGCCGGGCAGACCGGGCGCATTGGTGGAGGACATGATTGGGGTGAGAGACAAAACACGATCCGCGTGATCAGCAGCGACCAATTGCCCGATCATCCCGCCCATGGAGGCTCCGACGATATGCGCTTTTTCAATTTCAAGGGCATCCAATACGCCGATTGCGTCCCTGGCCATATCACTGAGGTTATAAGGCGCCAAATTTTGGCTCGGGAAAAATCGTTTCGTGAACAACTGCCGGATCGGACCGGGGGCCGAAACTCCGTCACATTTATAGGAAAGTCCGACATCCCGATTGTCAAAAGTGACGACCCGAAAGCCCGATGAAACCAGGCCATTCACAAAATCCATTGGCCAGGCAGTAAGCTGCGTCCCATATCCCATAATCAGCAAGATGGCCTGATCGGCGACCTCGCCATGGTCTTCCACTTCAATATTGATACCGTTGGCGGTGACTTGCATATTCTGATCCTGATTCCATAGTGGCTGTTTAAACAGCCCAAAAGCTTAGCAGAACCGCGAAGCCACACAAGATATGATCAGGGGAGTTCTACCATCAAGGGTCCGGGAATCCCGCCGGCGCGCCGGTGGGCACTCCGGCAACGCTGGCCATCACCGCATCGGATGCAGCCACCACCGCACCAAGCTTAGCAATTTGATTGTCATCATCCACAACCGCGCGAATGTTGAGCAGCGGCGTGACCCCAATGGCCTGCGCTGACAAGGTCTGAATTCGCAACAGATAGGCACCATAAGGCACGCCTTCAAACAAGAAGAAGCCGTCAAATTCGCTTTGAGTCTGATGGGTCACGCGCCCTTCAACATCCAGAAGTTCCAGACCAACACCCGCCAGTGGCGCGCCGCCTTTGCGCATCAACGTGCCTTCGACCTCGCCTGCACTCACCAGCGGCAGCTCTACCGTGGCGGCAATGCCCGGCCGCGGCGTTATCACAACACCGGGCAACGCGGGTTGCATATAGGGATCAGGTAAGCTGCTGGTATCAATACCGATCAGCACCGGACGGAAAGGTTCAAGATTGTCGATAATCGAACGCCCATTCGTATCTGTCGGGGTTAGCGCAGTTGACTGTCCGGCCGTCAATTCAACATTTTCGACCAGTTCTTCGTTCTCCTGCCGTTTGCCATCTCGATTATTATCCCGATAGACAATCGCCAGTGCTTGGCCACTATTTGCAAGCTTATTGCTCGAGAATCGCAGTTTTCCGTTACGCGGATCGGGACCGAGACTGAAAGCGAGGTTTAATCCTGCCGCAACAGAACCGTCCGTCGCTGCTTCGGCGCTAGCCGTCAGTGAGAATTTGTCAAAGCGGCGGATGATTCCAATCGCTGCGCGGCCACGATCAATCCCAACGTCATAACCAAGCTCCGCACGCCAGTCCGCGCGATCTCCGGCACGCCATTCGCCGGTAAAATTAACCCTTTCGAAACGTTTCTCAGGCGCCAATCGATAGGTCGCTTCCCCGCGCAAGCGCACACCGGCAACCCGCCCGTTGGCGAGCAGCCGCGCTTCGATCCGGTCCACCGAACCGCCGCCATCGATAAATTGTTTTTCCCAGTTTAACTCGCCCGTTAACGAGAAACGCCGCAAATTCAACGAAGTTCGGCCCGTCAGGTCCAATGAAGATCGGCCATCGGTGCACGTTTCATATTGCGCATCGATATGGAAGGGCACAATCTTGCTGCCCAGCTTGAAACCATGGTCCAACGACAGGCGATGCCTGCCGTTCACGTTTTGTTCAATACGGTCTGACCGGAAGCCTCCTCTCGCCCAGATGGTCTCGGCTGTAATCAGGGTGCTGCCTAGTTCGCCAAGCAATTGGCCACGAAAAGCTGCGCCATTATCGAGGTCTGACGAAGCCGCCAGCTCCACTAAGGCCGGTCCAACCGCACGGCGGACCGATCCTTCAATATAATTGTGCCGTATCCCGTCAATCTGGAGGCTGAACAGCGAGGCAGCAACCGATGTTTTCGCATTAAGCCCTCGCTCGACGCCAAATCCGCCGCGCCAACCTGCCTGTCGCAGATTTTCACGCCTGTTAAAGCTGATCAGGTCTTTGCCGGCCTCCTGCCCGCCGGCCCAATAATAGGTTTTCCGTGGCGGAATGGAATCAACGCCAACCGGGACCGATTTATTGTCACGGCGTATTTGGCCTTGAGGGCCATAGAGCACCACTTCAAAACGGTTTTGCCCGTAAAGCAGCGGCACATCGAGAAATTCATAGCGCCCATCGGACCGGTTTTCGGCAAAAGCGAGTAGTTGGCCGTTGCGATACAGTTCCGCGTCCCAGCCCGCAGGCAATTCACCACGAAAGCTGGTCCGATCGAAATTGTCCGGACGGTCAACCGGCCGATTGGTAATGATAGCGCCCCGCCCTGCCGTGCTCTGGGACACAAGCGACGTTGCAAAGGTAGAAACGTCGCCAATGGCCGCATGCGTGGCTTTCAACGGCCCCAAAAGCTCTCCTTTGGGATCCGTGCGATAGGCCCGTAGCCGCAGACTTTCAGGCACACCCTCGTCGTCAGACGATAGGCGCGCATCAAAGGAGGCCTTTCCGACCTCACCTGAGGCAAAAAGTTCATAACGCACATCAAATTCCTGGCCCGACCGCTTATCGCGTAATCCGCCAGCGGAAACGACGGCATCTACCGACGGCGTTCGCCAGAATTTATAGGGCTCAGTTGATTGCGGGAGGCTAGAGAGATCAAAATTCCGTCGTGGCCGGATTTTTGCGGCCCGCTCCTTGCGCTCCAATGCCCTTTGAAATGGCAATTTGCGCTCTGTTTCGATCACCAACAGCGCATTGGACAGATCTGGCTTTAGATTAATATCGAGCCAACCCGACAGCGTTTTAGCATCCACGCACCAGCCCTCCGGCGTGTCGTAAATCTCGCCAGATGCCAGCTTTTTCTGATTGTTCACCTTTTGTACTGTGCTACTGTCGCGCTCGACAGTCAGTGTTTCGCGTTCCGCAAACACCCAACCAGTTGCGCGGCGCGACTTTTTATCCAACCTAATTGGTAAGTCCAACGCAATGATCATGTCGGCAAAGTCCACGCAAACGCCGCGGTCGGTTTGATAGCCTCTAATGCCATCACCCAGGCGATATTTGCCCGAACGCAGGTCAAATAGCAGCGCGTCATCGTCACTGGCGGTCCATCCGCCTTCGGCCCTTGTATCTTGCGCCTGGGCGGCCGGCTCCATAAACGGCGAAACCGCCGAGATCATGGTGATCCCCGCGGCTAGTGCCAGCGATTTTAGCCGCTGGCGGAATATGGTGCGTTGTTTTTTCATCATCGTAATTTTAGACTGCTTAACGGCGTGACGTCAGTCTAAACGGTTGATATAAAAGCTTATCTAAGAACCAAATCGGTTTTGGTTATTAATCCGCCGCCGACATTACGGGGCTCATAATATTCGATCGAGAGCGGCCCTTTAAGTTGGGCTGCAACTTCAGGGGGGATTGGCAATGATACTGTTCTGCTGGCGATTTCGGGATAGACGGCAATGCCGCGAACTAGCAGCAGTGGCTCATCCACGCCCTGTTTAACGACGCGAATCTCGCCATAAGTGGAGCGGTCGCCCGTGCGACTCAGATCAAAGGCAAAAGCTTGTCCCTCGTCTCCCTGCTCGATACGAGCATTTGCAATAGCGGCTGTTGCCGTCAATTTTCCATGCCGGATAATAACCGGAATGGTTACCCCATATATAGGGGTCAACGCGATAGAGAATCCTTCAGTCTGCTCTGTTGGGGCCGTAACCGATGTCGCTTTGGGAACAGCGCGAAACAGAAGATGAACGCGATACTCTCCGTCCGCCAGATTTTTTGGTGCTCTGACGCCAAGACGGATAGCTTGTGGTTGGTTGGGCGGCAGGGTTACACGGCGCGGCGCATAGCGGATCATATCCTTCGCGGCCTGCTCCAGCTCGTTGACTTCTTCGGGACTGACATCCGTCAGTTTGCCCTCGGCGGTCATTCGGCGAAGCTCCAAGGAGATTCGATAAGTTGCTGTTTCCGAACCAATATTATTCAAAATAACTTCGGTACCGCGCTGACCATCAAGAATGATCCGGGTCGGAGCGACGAGAAGATCACCCGCTGCCTGTGCTGTTTGTACAGGGAGCGTGAGAGCCGCTGCCATCATTCCCAAGCCAACACATATATTGTTCAGTCGTTTCAGACTCCTGGTCGCCATCTTTATCTCCGGTTTCAATACTGGTCATCCGGACAGGCGGTCTCCCGCACATATCCCCACGCCTTGACTATGGCAAAAGAGGGTTACCAAAGCGCTAACCACGCCATCTATTTATCGACTGCGGGCCGCCAATCGGTAAAATCAGCAGGTCAAACAGCAAGAACCCGCCCACAACATATGTCGCGGACGGGCTTCTAACTTGTTGAACATCACTATCCTGCGAACAGGATAGCTAAATTGTTCAAGGATATTCGACAGTTACCGTGAAGGTACCAAGATAGGCGCCATCGGTCTGGTTGGCTGCAACGTCAAGCGCGCCGCCTACAGAGAAACCGCCATTACCAGAACCATCCAACGCGGTCAGCGCGGTGTTGCTCAAGTTGGCATTCATGATCGCGCCGCTTGGGCCGTTCAATGTAACGGACGTAGGTACGGTCAATGTAACAGCTTCTGAAGCCGAACCGGTAACGCTGAAGTCAGCAGCATCGGATGCACCGGTACAAACAACGTTCGTACAAGCAGCACGCGTACCGTCATTGCCGACAACTACGGTTTCAGCTGTGCCGGTTGTAATGATTGTGCCGAAATCAAGATCTGTGCCGGCATCTTTAGTAACGGTCAGTTCTTCAAGGATGTTTGCACGTGCATCTGCAGTTGCAGTGGCGGCGTGAGCAGCATTTGCACCCATTACAGAAGCGGCAAGCACGGAAGAAGCCACAACGGCTTTGATAAATTTAGACATATTTTCTGGTCCCTATATTTTACTACTATACGAAAGGGCGCCTACGGTGCGTCCGGCCAAACCCACTGGCCAAACGTCGCTCTACGCCAACATTCGAGATTGCTTATCGGGGAAAAAGGATAAGGCTTTGCTGCCAGCCATGGTTAAAAAATTGTAAACTAGATAACCATCTGTAATATAATGATTATATAGGATTATATTACAAAATTTTAGAATTCAGAATCGGCAATATGCCGTGAAATCCGTGTTAAAAAGGGATCAAATCTAAATATGTTCGCCCGTTAACCGCTGACAAATAAGGTCCAGCTGATCGAGATTGCTATAATCTATGGTCATCGATCCGGCGCCGGTCTGTCCGTTGGACTGGATCGTTACTTTCAAACCAAGCAGGTCACCCAAATGGCTTTCAACGGCTCGTATATCAGCATCATTTTCACTGACCCCAGCTGACGGCAGTTTGTTTTTGCGCCGCGTTCCGCCCAAGGCTTTACGCACGAGCTTCTCTGTGTCCCGAACTGACAGTCCCTGTTTCACGACCTGCTTAGACAGTTCCACCGCATCAGGAGCATTAATGAGCGCCCGCGCATGCCCCATCGTCAGCTTGTCTTCTCCCACCAAATTGCGAACAGATTCAGGCAAATCCAATAATCGCATGAGATTCGCGATATGGCTCCGGGATTTACCGACCAATTCCGCCAATTTTGCTTGACTATGGCCAAAATCATCTTTCAGCTTCACATAGGCTTCGGCTTCTTCAACAGCGTTGAGATCACGACGCTGCACATTTTCAACAATCGCAATCTCCAGTGTTTCAGCGTCATTAAGACTGCGAACAATCGCTGGAACACGGTGAAGCCGGGCACGTTGCGCCGCGCGCCAGCGGCGTTCGCCGGCAACAATCTGAAAATTTTTACCATGGGGCCGCACGACGATAGGTTGAATCACCCCACGCAGCTTCATGCTATCGGCCAGTTCATCCAGCGCCTCATTGTCAAAAGTCTGACGCGGCTGATCTGGGTTCGGACGGATATCAGATATTGCGATAGACCGTAGGCCGTCTGTACGGGCCTCTGGACTATTTTCATCAATCTGTGCTTCTGTTGCCTGAATCAAAGGTTCTTCGCGCTGAATCTCACCAAAAAGGGAGTTTAGCCCCCTTCCCAGTCCAGTAGCTTTTTTAATCGCAGCCTTTTTCGGCAATGGAGCTTCCTCTTCTTTCGCCATCACGCAGCCACCTTCCGTTCTGGCAGACGCGTAATCAATTCCCGCGCCAGATTGATATAGGCTTCCGATCCGCTACACCGGTGATCATAGATCAAAGCCGGCAAGCCATGGCTTGGAGCCTCTGAAAGCCTCACATTTCTGGGGATTACCGTATCAAATACAACATTTCCAAGACAGGCTCGAACATCGTCGGAAACCTGTTCGGTCAGCTTGTTGCGGCGATCATACATGGTCAGCACGACACCCATGACCGACAATGCACGATTAAAACGCGCTCTTATACGTTCAACAGTCTGCAGCAACTGGCTCAGCCCCTCCAATGCAAAAAATTCGCATTGCAGCGGCACCAACAACGATTCAACAGCGACCATTGCGTTGAGGGTCAACAAGCC
Organism: uncultured Sphingomonadaceae bacterium; assembly: GCA_947493215.1. Classification (GTDB taxonomy): domain Bacteria; phylum Pseudomonadota; class Alphaproteobacteria; order Sphingomonadales; family Sphingomonadaceae; genus Parasphingorhabdus. The sequence continues at coordinate 402,450 of CANLQE010000001.1, forward strand.
AAGCGACGGCGGGCAATCGATCAGACAGATGTCCCACCGACCATCATCACCCGCGTCCAGGGCTTTCTTGAGACGATGAGTCCGCTCTTCAAACTCGACCAACTCAATTTCCGCGCCAGACAGATCCACAACCGCCGGCACAATATCAAGTCCAGGTACCCGCGTTTGGATCGCACATTCAGCCAACGGGATATCGGAAATCAGCAGATCATAGCTGCTATGCGTGCGCTCTGCCTGGTTCAGGCCAAGCCCTGTCGATGCGTTACCCTGTGGATCTAGGTCAATCAGCAAGACTTTCCAACCACTCGCAGCAAGAGCGGTTGCCATATTAATGGCTGTGGTCGTTTTACCAACACCGCCTTTTTGATTTGCTATCGCTATCCGGACCATTTTACGCAGAACCCTTTGCTAAGCTAAGATAAAATAATGCTTTTCAGCCTATCCCAACCAATATTCCCGCTTCCGGGTCGGTCAAACTATGTTCCACGTGGAACATTTTTTGTCGTTTTGGCGATAGGCCTTTTAACTCCCTTACCGCATTTTTGCCTTTAGGTAAGAGCCAAACAGTATTATCTGTGGAAAACCGGTGTGAAAGTGACAATAGTTTCTGTAATGGCGCAAAAGCTCTGGCACTAATAACGTCCACAGGATGGCTTTCGACATTCTCCAAACGCTCTCCAAAAACCAAGGCGTTTTCGGTCAATCCCAGCTTCTGCACGACAGTTTCAAGGAAGGCGCTCCGGCGAGAGCGTGATTCCACCATCTGCACTTTATAGTCGCTCAATATCGCAATGATGATCCCGGGGAAACCTGCACCGGTCCCAAGGTCCATCCAAATCTTACCGTTCCCGTCCTTGGGCGCGTGCATCAGCAACTGAGCACTATCGACAACATGGCGGTCCCAAATATGATCGGCGCTTGATTTGGAAATGAGATTCTGGAGCAACATTTCTTCAGCTAGCAAGGCCAGAAAAGCCTCAAGCTTTTCCCATGTTTCACGTGGAACATCAAAATTCTTGCGCAGCCAATCCTGCGCCTCTTGTTCCGTCATATCTTGATCATGCCGCCAAGGTCTTGGCTTCGCGCCGGCGAGCGTGCACCAAAATGGCCGCGAGGGCCGCTGGTGTAATGCCCCGAACACGGGACGCAGCAGCCAGCGTTTGGGGCCTTGCGCCTTTCAAACGCTCAACCATTTCATTCGACAGTCCAGCTATCGCAGCATAGTCGAGATCGTCGCCCAGTCGTATCTGTTCATTCGCCCGCAAGTCTCTGAGCTCCGATTCCTGACGCTGCAGATACGGCGCGTAGCGCGCGTCTTCCTCTACCTCTGCCAACAGTCCCTCATGGGTATTTGCGACAGATATTCCCAAACCGCCTAAGGCATTAATCGAAATATTGGGGAAGCGCAGCCAGTCAAACAAAGGCTGTTTGGTTCCATCCCGACGCACTTCAATCCCTTGGTCCGCAATCGCTTCGCAACTATAAACGGCCTCAAGCTCATTCATGATTGCCATACGCTGTGTCTGACGCTGGTTAAACCAAGCGCGTCTTTCTGAACCCAGACAACCAATGGCTTCGGCAACAGGGCTCAAGCGCGTGGTCGCATTATCTGCCCGCAACCGCAGACGATATTCCGCGCGCGCCGTCAGCATGCGATAAGGTTCAGTGACCCCTTGCAGCACAAGATCATCAATCATCACCGCCATATAGCTCGTACCGCGATCAAGCTGCGGGGCATCTTTCCCCTGAATGGCGCAAGCCGCGCCGATACCGGCAACCAGGCCCTGGGCTGCCGCTTCTTCATATCCGGTGGTGCCATTAATCTGGCCAGCACAATATAGCCCATCCAGATCGCGGACCTTTAAAGAGCGGTCCAGCGCACGGGGATCGATATGATCATATTCCACCGCATAGCCCGGTACGATAATTTCCGCCTTGGCAAGCCCGTCCATGGTCCGAACAAAAGCCTCTTGAACATCGACAGGCAAAGATGTGCTGATCCCATTTGGATAGACTAAATGGGTGTCGAGCCCTTCCGGTTCCAGGAACACCTGATGGGAATCGCGATCCGCGAAGCGGTGAATCTTATCCTCGATTGATGGACAATATCGCGGCCCCTGCGCATCAATCGCACCGCTGAACAATGGCGAGCGGTCGAGATTATCACGGATGATATCATGGGTTGCGGCACTGGTCCGGCTGACCGCACAAAATGTCTGAGGCACTTCGCGCCGGGATGACATTGGCGACATGGTCCAAGCATCATCATCAGACGGTTGCTCTGGAAGCGCTGCCCAATCGATAGTTCGACCATCTATCCGCGGCGGTGTTCCGGTTTTCAGACGCGCTATGGGCAGATCCGCATTGCGAATCTGTTGGCCAAGAGACACAGCGCTGGCCTCTCCTGTCCGGCCACCGGCAAATGTTTCTTCGCCGCGAAAGAGCTTCCCGTTCAAGAAAGTGCCGGTCGCCAATATAACCGCCGATGCCGTAATCTGACGCTCGTCAGCAAAATTAATTCCGCTCACGGTCTGTCCATCAAAGATCAACGACGCGACTTCGCCTTCAACAATTGACAGATTGTCTTGCGCATCCAACATCCGTTGAATGGCCGCTTTATAGAGCTTGCGATCCGCCTGAACACGGGGGCCCTGCACGGCGGCGCCTTTGGACAGATTGAGCATGCGATAGTGGATGGCGGCGGCATCGGCTGCCCTTCCGATCAGGCCATCAAACGCATCGACTTCGCGCACCAGATGCCCTTTACCCAAGCCGCCAATGGCTGGATTGCAAGACATGGCGCCAATGCTGTCTTTGGTAAAACTGACCAACGCCGTCCGCACGCCAATGCGCGCCGCGACAGCCGCGGCTTCACAGCCAGCATGTCCACCCCCTACGACAATCAGATCAAAATCACAGTTCATGCTGCGCCCATAGCGGAACCTAGGTTTCAGGTCAAAATGATCTCGCAACCCGGCTCAGTCTCCAAGCAATGTTCCACGTGGAACAGCTTTTATTTTCCGATGCAGAATTTTCCGAACAGGCTATCGAGCATATCTTCAGTGCTGGCCCTGCCTGTCAATGCATCTAGTGCACCGCGTGCCAGCCGTAATTGTTCTGCGATAATCAGATAGTCTTGCAGATCCAATATGCCGCTCAGATTTCTTTGCGCCTCCAACAGATGATCAGCTTGGCGTTTGTTGACGCTAATCTCGTCACCGCGCGGAACGATCTCTTTTGCGCGATCCACAAGCAATGTGACAAGCGCATCCATACCGTCACCGGTTAGCGGAGACACGGAAAGCGTTTCTGAAGATTTCGGCAGATAGTCAGGATGATCCTGACGCGAAGCGATTTCAACCATATTGGTATTTTGCGGACCCCTCCCCTCTGGGCCGAGCCACAAAATCAAATCCGCCAAATCAAATTGCTGACGCGCCCGGTCGATCCCAATGCGCTCAATTTCTTCAGCACCTTCATCGCGAACACCGGCCGTGTCGATAAACAGAAACGGTATGCCCTTTATCGCGATCGGCACTTCAATCACGTCCCGCGTCGTTCCCGCAATGGAAGACACGATGGCCGCTTCCCGTTCCACCAGCGCATTGAGCAGTGTGGACTTGCCGCTATTGGGAGGACCGCCCAACACCACCCGAACGCCCTCGCGCAATTTTTCCGCGCGCGGCCGATCGAGCATGTTTTTCATTTCCGTGGCCAGCTCTGCAGCCGTAGACTGTACAACGGACAATTGCGCCGGCGTAACATCATCTTCATCGGAAAAATCGAGTTCCGCTTCCACCATCGCTGACAATTGCAGAATCGCGCTCTGCCAATCTTCGACTTTCCGCGACAACGCGCCGCCCGCTGCTTGTATGGCAGAACGACGTTGCAGCTCTGTCTCCGCGAAAAGTAAGTCGGACAATCCTTCCGCTTCGGCTAAATCCATCCGGCCATGTGTGAAGGACCGGCGCGTAAACTCTCCGGGCTCCGCTGGACGTAAGCCGTCCATATTTTCAAGAGCGCTTTCCAATATGCGCACAACCGCGCGGCCACCATGGCAATGGATTTCAGCCAGATCTTCTCCGCTCGCGCTATTCGGACCGGGAAACCAAAGGATCAACGCAGTATCGAGCAGCGCGCCGCTCGCAGGATCATTGAGCTTTGCGAGACTAGCTCGCCGTTCATCCGGAACAGACCCGCTTAGAGCTTCCAAAGCATATGATGCTTTGGGCCCGCTAATCCGGATAATAGCAATGGCCGCCGGCGGTTGCCCGCTCGACAATGCGAAGATTGTATCGGCGGCCATGATCTATCTATCTGATATCTAGTCTTTTTTCTTGGTGGAAGATGATTTTGAACTACCGCCGCCCATAGCCCCACCGAGAAAGGAGGAGAACATTTTGATGCCGGCCTCACCCATTGGCGCGATAATTTTGGTGAAATTCTGCAACTGCTCAACCGAGCTCGCGCCTTGGAGGAATTTGGACAATTCTTTCACGTAGGTTTCATTGAGTTTTGCCACATCCGGCAGCCCCATCATACGGCGCGCTTCTTCGGGTGTACAATCCAGCTCTACGGTTACTTTCATATTGGCTTCCTCTTATATTTATCGTTGAAGCGAAGTTCCCCCCTCACCACAACAGATGATGTTCCACCTTGCCTCAACAGGATATGGGGATAATGTGCACCATTAATCAAGTCATGATGCAAAGGAGCTGAGAAAATGGGTGAAATGAAACCGATTAAGACGCTGAGCGGAGGCGAAGAATTTCCCTGCTATGTAGCCAGTCCAGACGGTGAGGCCAAAGCAGCAATCATCGTGATACAGGAAATTTTTGGCGTGAATCCAGGCATCAAAGCCAAATGCGATCATTGGGCCAAAGCAGGATATCTCGCCATTGCCCCAGATTTGTTCTGGCGAATCAATGAGGGCACCAATCTGGATGCCGATGTTCAGGAAGAATTTCAGATCGCCCTCGACCTGATGGGCAAATTTGATCAGGATCAGGGCATAAGAGATATTGAAGCCGCGATTCATTTTGCCCGTGCAGGTGTAAATGGCGGAAAAGTGGGCTGTGTCGGCTATTGTCTGGGCGGCAGACTGGCTTTCATGACAGCGGCGAGAACCGATATTAATGCCTCTGTCGGCTATTATGGCGTGGGTATTGATGGCTTACTGCGCGAGAGTCACGCCATTGCCCATGAAGTCATGCTGCATATCCCCACCGCTGATGGCTTTGTACCCGCCGATGCGCAGGCAGCGATGCATGAAGGGCTGGATGACCATCCCAAGGTCACCTTGCACGATTATGACGGCCTCGATCATGGTTTTGCCGCCGAATTTGGCGCTCGCCGTGACGAAGCAGCGGCAACATTGGCGGACAGCCGCACCATAGAATTTTTCAAGGGACATTTGGCATGAATACAAGCGAAAATCTGAAGGTCTGGCACGCACGCATGGCGGATAAGAGCGAAGCAGCGCTCAGCGCGCAACTCGCCGATGATGCGGTGTTCCATTCCCCTGTCGTTCATACGCCGCAGGCCGGAAAGCCCATTGTCATGGCCTATCTGTTGGCGGCTGATAATGTCCTGGGTAATGACAGCTTTCGCTATGTGCGCGAGATTGTCGACGATGGTGCCAATATGGCGATGCTGGAATTTGAGCTGCAACTGGATGACATAAAAGTAAATGGCGTCGATATCATCAGCTGGAATGATGACGGCAAGATTCAGGATTTCAAGGTCATGGTCCGCCCGTTAAAGGCGATCAACAAAGTCTGGGATGAAATGGGTAAAATGTTGGAGACAATGAAGGGTTAGTTCAATTTTTCCAAAATGAAATCCACTCGTTTTTCGACGGTTGTAAGCGGCAGACTGATGAGCTCATAGCCATAGCTTATCCAAGCATTAGTCACAGCATCATATGTTGTGCGAGCCGTGTCAAAATCCTGCGTTCGCTCCGTATCATTTTCAAAAATTTTCAGCCAAGGTGGTGCGGCAAATATTGGTCCAGAATATCGCTTTTGCTTACAAATTAGACCCAATTGTTGCGGAATAGTTATGCTCATCAGGTTCAAATAGCCTGCGATATCCGGAAAACCGCGATCGAATACGTACTTATTGTTAGTCTTTTGGGCCCGATCAAAATTTTCTTGGTCGCGTTTCAACATAGCAATGGCATAGGCAGAGGGGTCACGCGCACGCAATTTCATTCCACCAGCGGACTGCAAAATTGCCCGTCCTGATTCTGCAATTGTACAAAAGTCATGATGAGCCAAAGCTTCAATTAATGTCGTTTTTCCAGCACCCGGGCCACCGGTTATCACCAATATCATAGGCTTGGCCTCAATATCAAAAAAGCGTCATCAGACCAATTGTCTGCGCGTCCCCTACCCAGCCGGTGTAAATCATCTTGCCAGCGACATAGATGATCACCGCCAGACCCAGATAAGCGATCCACTTATAGCGCTCGATATATTTGGCGATCACATTGGCTGCCAGACCCATGAGAGCCACCGACAAGAGCAATCCCACAATCAATATGCCGGGATGCTCGCGCGCGGCTCCGGCAACGCCCAAGACATTGTCGAGGCTCATCGAGACGTCGGCCGCGGTAACGGCCCAAACAGCGCCCCAGAAGGTTTTTGTGGGCTTTACACCACTATGTTCATCGCCTTCTATCTCAGGTGAACCGGGAGACTCACCTTGATGAAAGATTTCTCGATAGAAATTCCACGCCACCCATAACAACAATAGGCCACCAGCCAGAACCAGCCCAACAATCTGCAACAATTGCACCACAATTAACGCAAAGACTATGCGCAGCACCAAAGCGGCACCTATGCCAATCAGAATGACTTTGCGGCGCTGATCAGCAGGTAAACCACCTGCTAGAGCGCCCACAACAATGGCATTGTCGGCTGCAAAAACCAGATCAATCAGGATGACTTGCCCAAAAGCGGCTAAAGCCTCTGGGGTTCCGATATTGGAGAAATCATGAACGATGGCCGCCCACATTTCTGAAAGGCTGCCAAGTCCAGCCGGAGCTGCTGCGGATAAAATAGAAAGAAGGTCAATCATGAAAAAATCGAAGGTCCAAAATAACTTACGGTCGGCATAGGGTCATAGAAATCATGAAGCAAGGCGCGCCATTGCTCATATTCAGGTGATTTACGGAAACCATCACGATGGGATTCGACATTGTCCCATGTGACCAGCAGAAGATACTGATCAGGACGGTCGACACAGGGACGAACCTCTATCGATTGAAAACCAGACTGCGCCGCAATTAGCGATTTCGCCCGATACATTGCCGCGACAAACTGATCAGATTGACCCGGTTTAACCTGCAGCAATGCCTGTTCCACAATCATTGCGGTCGTCCCGCAGGCTTATTGATTCATGCTGTCGAAGAAATCGTCGTTCGCTTTGGAGTCCTTCATCTTGTCGAGCAGGAACTCCATCGCGTCGATCGTACCCATTTGCATGAGGATACGGCGCAGCACCCACATTTTCTTGAGCTTGTCATCATCGACCAGCAATTCTTCCTTACGCGTACCGGATTTTCCAACATCCAGCGCTGGGAAGATCCGTTTATCGGCAACTTTGCGATCCAAGACAATTTCGGAGTTACCGGTGCCTTTAAATTCTTCAAAGATAACCTCGTCCATACGGCTACCGGTATCGATTAGCGCGGTCGCGATAATGGAAAGCGAACCGCCTTCCTCAATATTACGCGCGGCACCGAAAAAGCGTTTCGGACGTTGCAGAGCATTGGCATCCACACCGCCGGTAAGAACCTTACCAGAGCTTGGCACGACCGTATTATAGGCACGGCCAAGACGCGTGATAGAGTCGAGCAGGATAACAACATCATGCTTGTGCTCAACTAGACGTTTGGCTTTTTCAATAACCATTTCAGCAACTTGCACGTGGCGTGTTGCGGGTTCGTCAAAGGTTGAACTGATCACTTCGCCCTTCACGGAGCGCTGCATATCGGTCACTTCTTCCGGACGCTCATCGATGAGCAACACCAGCAGATAGACTTCCGGATGATTGTCGGTAATCGCTTTGGCAATATTTTGCAGCAGCACGGTTTTACCGGTCCGCGGCGGTGCCACGATCAAGGCACGCTGACCTTTACCCTGCGGCGAAATAATGTCGATAACGCGGGCTGACTTGTCTTTGACCGTGGGGTCAAGACTATCCAGAGTCAGTTTTGAATCGGGATAAAGCGGAGTCAGATTGTCGAAATTAACGCGGTGGCGGACAGCATCGGGCTCGTCAAAGTTAATCGCGGTCAGCTTGGTCAGCGCAAAATAACGTTCGCCATCACGCGGCGCACGAATTTCACCTTCGACTGTATCACCGGTACGCAGGCCGAATTTCCGAACCTGGTTGGGCGAAACGTAGATATCGTCGGGACCGGCCAGATAATTGGCTTCTGGCGAACGCAAAAAGCCAAATCCGTCGGGCAGCACTTCAATCGTGCCAAGACCCATGATCAGTTCGTCCTGATCCGCGAGTTCTTTCAGAATCGCGAACATCAGATCCTGTTTGCGCAGGGTTGATGCGCTTTCAACGCCCAGTTCTTCCGCCATAGAGACGAGACCAGCGGGCGATTTTTCTTTTAATTCTTTTAAATGCATGGAGGTTTATCCAAAAATAATAGGAAGTTATGTTTGTTTTGCATGTGTGCAGCGTGTGCGCCGTCAAATTTTCACATGAAAGGTCGCCCGGACGGGCTTTAGCGGTCAATTACGCCTTTGCTCTGAAGCTGTCAACAAAAGCCGAATCCAAATCGGATAAAGCCGATTAAAACGGTTTCACAATCACCAAAATCACGGTTATGGCCGCCGCAATTCCGGGCACTTCGTTCACCAAACGCAATTTCTTGTCCGTCATCGTCCGCTCACCGCGCGCCAGCTTTTTGACATAGCCCATCATCCAGCCATGATAGCCTGACAGCAGCAAAACCACGAGCAATTTGGCGTGAAACCAGCCCTGGCTGAATGCGCCGATATTATACGCAAGTACCAATCCCAAAACCCAGACAATGATCAGCGAGGGATTGAGAATGATCTTGCGCAGCTTGGCTTCGCGTTCAATCCATTTGCCATCTTCTTGCGATCCAACAGCTGATTCCTGATGATAGACGAAGAAACGCGGCATCATGAAAAGACCCGCCATCCAGAAAATGACAAAGATAAGATGTGCCGATTTTAACCAGAGATAGAGCATGGATATTATTTCATTCATTGCCGGACGAGTGTAAGCAGCTTTTCAACATGTTCAATGGGCGTGTCCGGTAATATCCCATGACCCAAATTGAAAATATGCGGCCGATCTTCAAAGACTTGCAAGATATGGCGCACCGATTTTTCCAGCGCGTCGCCGCCAGCGATCAGGGCCAAAGGATCAAGATTCCCTTGCAGTGGCAGGTCCGCTGGCAGGTTTTTATGAGCCCAGACCGGATCGACTGTCTCATCCAGACCAATGGCATCAGCCCCTGTTTCTTGGGCGTAAGCAACCAGTTTGGCGCCCGCGCCTTTGGGGAAACCGATAATCGGCAGATCGGGATGAACGGCCTTTATCCGCGCTATAATTTCCGCATTGGGTGCAATCACCCATTTTTCAAATTGTGCAGGAGATAGCGTCCCTGCCCAGCTGTCGAACAATTGTATCGCATCCACCCCGGCATCAATCTGACCGAGCAGATAGGTCACGGTATTGTGGATGATCGCACGGATCAATTCTGAAAAAGCCGCTTCATCTTTATAGGCATAGCGCCGGGTTACAGCCTGATCCTTGCTGCCTTGCCCATGAGTCATATAGGTTGCGATGGTCCAGGGACTTCCGGCAAAGCCCATGAAGGTGGTTTTATCATCCAGCTGCGCAGCGACATGCCGAACCGTATTATAAATAGCCTCAAAATGCTCTGGAGCCGCCTCTAGAGACGATAAAGCGGCATCGACCAGTCTTGGTGACAGCCGGGGTCCTTCTCCTGCCTCAAACCACAGTTTCTGACCCATGGCATGTGGCACGATCAAAATATCTGAAAACAGGATCGCGCCGTCAAAACCGAAACGCTTGATCGGTTGCACCGTAACCTCGGCCGCGGCCTCTGCATCATAGCAAAGCTCCAGAAATCCGCCTTTTTGTGCGCGTAACTCTCGATATTCCGGTAAATAGCGGCCCGCTTGGCGCATAAGCCAGACCGGAGTCTGAGATGTTTTTCTGCCATGCAAGGTTTCGAGCAAAATTTTCTGGGAGTCGGTAGCGTCAGGCATAAGATAAGGGTCACCCAATATAATAATATAGTATATTTAAAGAATCTTGTTGATGATGATAGAGCGTGGATAGGAGAGGTAAAACGGGTCTACCGTGATTACAAACAGATTGACAGACGGCTGTTAACGAAAAATTTACCGATTCCCAAATTTCATCCCCACTATCCACAATCTGTGGATGAAAGTTTCAAAACTTGGCCGGCTGTGGATAGAAATCGGGATGATGGGGATCAAAAATCAGATGCCAAATATCCCGCATTCATCCCTTGCTTTATCCACAATGAAATCACAGGGTTGCGGGCATGAATCGTTTGCATCTTCATATGTTATCGGACTCCACTGGTGAGACGCTGGAGAATATCGCAAAAGCCGCGCTGGCGCAATTTGATGGCGTGGAAATTATCAAACATTTCTGGCCGATGGTACGCTCTGAAACCCATTTGAACCGGATATTGGTTGAGGTAGCGGATAACCCCGGTCTCGTCATTTTCACATTGGTCAATAGCGATATCCGCGCGCGGCTGGAAAGGGAATGCCGCCATCTCGGCTTGCCGGTTGTGCCAGCCTTAGACACGGTAACAGACGCGCTGTCCAATATGTTGGGACAGGAAGCCAAGGCGCGGCCGGGCCGCCAACATATATTGGATGCCGCTTATTTTGAACGGGTTGAGGCGATCCAGTTCACCATTGCCCATGATGATGGCATCGGTTGGGAAAACTGGGAGGAGGCGGATATTGTTTTGGCCGGCGTTTCGCGGACTTCGAAAACGCCGACTTCGATATATTTGGCCAATCGCGGGTATAAAACTGCGAACATTCCGATTGTTCCAGAATCCCCGCCACCCGATGCGCTTTATCGTTTGAAAAACCCCCTGGTCGTCGGTCTGATCGCAGGGGCGAGCCGGTTGGTACAGGTGCGGCGTAATCGGTTGTTGTCGCTTAATCAGGCTCCGGAAACCGACTATGTCGACGAAGAAAAGGTCAAAGCTGAAATTCAATATGCACGGCGCATGTTTGCAGATAATGGATGGTCGACAATCGACGTGACGCGGCGCTCCATTGAGGAATCGGCCGCCGCGATCATCAATTTTTATAACGAACGTCACACGGAACAAAAGAGCTCAACCGATGAGTGATGGTCTGCCCGAACCGATGTTGATCTTGGCCTCAAAGAGCAAAGCGCGGCGCGCGATGCTGGAGGCAGCTGGCGTCGTAATTGAATCGCTGGCGCCCAATGTTGATGAAGACGCTTTGAAAGAAGGGCTGCGGGCCGATGGTGTGACGGCGCGCAACTTGGCTGACGCGCTGGCTGAAGCGAAAGCGGTGCGATTGTCCCGGCGCATAGGGGTGGCATTGGTACTGGGCGGTGATCAGCTTCTCGCCTTGGAAGACGGGTCCATGCTCGACAAGCCGGTTGATCGCGATGATGCCAAAGCCCATTTGCGACTGCTCTCTGGCAAGAAACATAAGCTCTTCAGCGCGGCAGTGATCGCGGATCAGGGGTCGCCCTTGTGGCGGCACGTAGATATCGCCACTTTGACGATGCGGCCGTTAAGCGATGCGTTTATCGATAGCTATGTCGATGCCGAATGGGACAATATCCGCCACTGTGTGGGATGCTACGAGATTGAAGGGCGCGGCGCGCAGCTTTTTTCAGATATTAAAGGGAGTCAATTTACGATCATGGGTTTGCCACTGCTGCATTTGCTTGACTATTTGCGCGTCAGAGGCGTGATGCCGTCATGACCCAAACACTGCCCTATGCGGAAGTGATCGGCGATCCGATTGCGCACAGCAAATCACCGATAATCCATAATTTCTGGCTTCAAAAGCTCGGGATTAAAGCCGATTATCGGATGTTCCACGTGAAACCGGAAGAATTGGGCGATTATATTGCCACCCGCCGTGATGACCCGAATTGGCAGGGCTGCAATGTTACGCTTCCCCATAAATTGGCCGTGATGGATCATGTGTCTGATCCGGGAGAAGTGCGTTCCTCTATCGGCGCAATGAACACCATTGCCCGGACGGAAAACGGCGATCTTTTTGGCACAAACACCGACGCTGGCGGCTTTTTCGCGCCTATTGCCGATGTTCCGTTGAGCGGTCAGGATGTCATTGTTGTTGGCGCTGGTGGCGCTGCCCAAGCGGTTTTATTCGCTTTATCCCGCATTGATGTGGGTTCTGTCACCATGATCAATCGCAATGTTCTTAAAGCTTCGGCCTTGTTGCTCCGCTTTGGGCTCAAGGGGCAGGCATTGGAACATGGCTCTGCCCTTCCCCAAGCCCGCCTACTGATCAATTCCAGCGCGCTTGGCATGAAGGGGCAGGATGAGCTGAAGATTGATTTGGAAGGGTTGCCCGATGACGCGATTGTCTATGATCTGGTCTATACGCCGATCAAAACGAAATTGCTTAAGGCTGCCAAGGCGCGAGGCCTTGATACGATTGATGGCTTGTCGATGCTAATTGGACAAGCGGCGGTGGCTTTTGAAATTTTCTTTGGCCAGGCTCCGCCACTAGAGCATGACGAAGAGCTGAGAAAGCTGCTCCTGGCATGACAAAACCGATGATCATCGGCCTGACCGGTTCTATCGGCATGGGCAAATCGACGGTCGCGCAGATGTTTGCGGACGAAGGCGTCCCTATTTTTGACGCCGATGCTGCCGTGCACGTCTTGCAGGGGCCGGGCGGCGCGTTGGTGTCGCAAATCGAAGCTTTGTTTCCTGGGACTACCAATGAAATGGGCGTCGATCGTCAGAAGTTGGGCCCTGCCGTGCTAGGCAATCCAGATGCGCTGGCCAAATTGGAAGCTCTGATTCATCCGGCAGTCGGGGCGATGCGGCTTGAATTTCTCGACCAGAATAAAACCGCTCCGATGATATTGTTCGACATTCCATTATTGTTCGAAAAAAGCGGCGCTGCCGGTATCGATCACGTCATCGTGGTGTCCGCATCGGCCGAAGATCAGCGGGAGCGCGTGCTGCGCCGCCCCGGGATGACGCCGGAAAAATTTGCAAAGATAAACGCCCTGCAAATGCCGGATGAAGAAAAGCGCAAACGGGCTGATTTTGTAATCGACACATCGCAGTCTCTGGAAGAAACACGGCAGCAGGTGCAAAATACCATAGAAAAATTGAAAGCTTCTCTTGCCTAACCGGAAATTGAGTCCGATATTGTCCTTATGCGTGAGATAATTTTCGACACTGAAACCACCGGATTCGACCCTCAAAGTGGCGACCGGATGGTCGAAATAGGCTGCATTGAAATGGTCGACCGGATTGAAACCGGTAATAGCTTTCATTGCTATTATAATCCGCAGCGTCCGATGCCGAAATCAGCAGAAGAAGTACACGGACTTTCGGACATATTCCTGTCCGACAAAAAGCTGTTCGCGCACGGCGCAGACGAACTGCTCGAATTTCTTGGTGACGCTAATCTGGTCGCGCACAATGCGCAGTTTGATTTTAATTTCCTGAATGCTGAGCTGATCTTGTGCGGTAAGACAGCGATCTCGCAATTTCGTATGGTCGATACGCTGGCAATCGCAAAGGTGAAACACCCCGGCGCGAAATTGTCTTTGGACGCGCTGTGTAGCCGCTACGGCATTGATCGCAGCCATCGCGTGAAACATGGCGCTTTGCTTGATGCAGAATTGCTGACACAGCTTTATATCGAGCTTACCGGTGGCCGGCAGATTGGCCTTGGGTTGGCGGATGATAAAGCGGTTTCCGATGCCAATGAGCGCCAACCGACGCAAAAGGAAGCAGCGTTGCGGCGGCAGTTTATCGCGCCGCGACCGCATAGCGCCAGCGCCGAAGAACTCACGCGTCATGCGGCGTTTATGGAAGGCATAAAAGACCCACTCTGGGCCAAAAGCTGACAGACGAAATTGGTTTTATTTCTGAATGATTACAAAGATATTGCGCAACCATAATGGAGAAAAAATATGGAAATTCGTGTTTCAGGACATCAAGTGGATACCGGCGACGCGCTCCAAGGCCATGTTGACGATCGAATGAATGCGGTAGCCGCCAAATATTTCCCCAAGGCCATTTCCAGTCATGCGACATTTAGCAAAGCGCCGCACAATCACTTTCAATGCGACATTGTCTCCCACATTATGACGGGCCTGATGCTGAAATCAGAGGCCCGTGCTGGCGATGCGCATCAGGCGTTTGAACAAGCCGCCGACAAGATTGAAAAACAGCTGCGCCGTTACATGCGTCGTTTGAATGATCACCATGTTCAGGCGCAATATGCCGCCAAGCAAGAAGAAGCCGCTTATCGGGTTTTTGATTCAGGCGATGATGAAGAAGAACAGGATGCTGCGTCTGATTCTCCACCTATTATCGCTGAAACAAGTACCGATATTCCCGAAGCGAGCGTGTCCAACGCGGTGATGATGATGGATTTGCGTAATACCAGCGCGCTATTGTTCAAAAATGCTGGAACTGGATCGCATAATATGGTTTACCGCCGCCCGGATGGTACTATTGGCTGGGTCGAACCTCAAAAGTAGCTTTTTTTGCTTTTAAGCCCCCCAGTTCGTCATCAATATTGGCGAACTCATGTTTGTGATCAGCTGCATCTCGTGATGGCGTTTCGCCTGTGAGGATGTATTGCGTAGTAAAAATTCAGGCCAGCGAGTCTGAGAGGATAAAATGGAATATTTATCAGTTCATATCGATTCCGCCGCTATAATGGCGAGTGCGACAGTCCTATCAAAGCAACAGATTTTCGCCACATTAGCGAAAAAAGCGGCTCAGTCTTATGGGTTGGACGCAGACGTGGTGCTGGAGCGCCTCAACGATCGCGAAACTCTCGGTTCCACCGGTTTTGGTGGATCGGTCGCTATTCCCCACGCCAGAATCAAAGAGTTGGACCAATGTGTCGGCTTGTTCATTCGCCTCGAATCCTCGGTCGACTTTGATGCTCATGATGGCCAGGATGTGGACATGATCTTTGGTCTATTGTCACCCGAGCAAGGTAGCGCGGAACATCTTAAAGCCTTGGCAGAAGTTTCACGGTTTCTGCGCGATGAGACTGTTGTCGCAAAATTACGCGGTGCCGCTTCGGAAGATGCGCTCTATGTCTTGCTGACCGGGCAACAGGATCAGCAAGCAGCCTAATGGCTCAAGAGAATGACTCCGTAGAGAATGACTCAGCGGAAGAGCCGAACGGCTCCCATGAACATTTTCGCGGCCTAGAGCGACTCTACAAAGAAGCGCCGATCAACCAATTGTTTCAATCGGATCTCGACATTATCGAACGCGGTTTTGCAAGAATCACCTTTGCGGTTGATGAGCGTCACTATCATGCAGCCGGTGCCGTTCACGGGACCAGCTATTTCAAGATGCTCGATGATGCGGCCTTTTATGCTGCCAATAGTCTGGTGTCTGACCGATTTTTACTGACAACCGCCTTCAACCTGCTGTTCACCCGGCCGCTGAAATCGAGCACCGTGACCGCAGAAGGTCGCTGGGTCAGCGGAAAAAGGCGCGTTTTTGTGGCTGATTCTCGGCTTATTGACGAGGAGGGTGAAGAAATTGCCCGCGGAACCGGAACATTCATGCGTTCTCACATCCCGCTGGCGTCGCTCCCTGGCTATAAGCAGGATCTATGATCGAACCACGACTGTCTGCCGAGATGATCGTGCAGTCCTTGTTGCGCAAAGTGAATCAGGAAGGCGGTTTTGGAGCGGTCCTTCGTAAAGGCGACCGAATCTCTGGCGCGATCCTGATAATATGCGTCGAAAAGGGTAAAGATCCGCGGCTTCTGGAGAAAATGCCGAGCCTGGACGGTCCATCGACTTGGCAGGTGATTTGGCCGCAAGATACTGAAAAACAACAAAATTTAGACGAATATTTGAAGCGCCGAAGTGGATTTGATCCCGATCTATGGTTAATTGAACTGGACATCCCAGATGCGGAACGGCTCATCGCTCAAATGACCTGATTTCTTGACTTTGTTGCACTGCACCCTATTTCGCGAGCAACTTTGAAGCAAAGGTTGTTCCGAGGGATTGTCCATATGGACGCGGAATAAACATGCAGACGGAGGGAACAGGGATAAGCTGTTGGTTGGTTTTTAAGCTTATTTTACGCAGGTTTTGGCTTGCACTGGACTCGCCGCATAAAATAACAGGTTTATGAGCAAAATTTTTAAAGCTGCGAGCGTATTCTCGCTCGCATTATCTACGGTCGCGGCTCTGGCTGTGACCGATGCGTCATTCGCATTGGAAGCTAATGATGATACGCCAGAAACCGAGATCGTTATTGATCCGGATATGCTGGATTCCGCAAATGAAGCCGCTCCCGTAATTTTCGGAGAACCAAAGGCCGTTATTGCCGAAATTCCTCAGGATATTATCGAAGCAGACCGGCTTGCCAATGAAGAGCAGGCGTCCACAGAGACCGTTGGTTTCAACAATGATGGTGCTAGCTCGCTGCGTCAGCTTGTCGGTCAGCAATCGCTTGAAGGTTCGTTGAGCAAGGAAATGCAGTGTCTTGCCGGGACTGTCTATTTTGAATCAAAAGGCGAAACATTGGCTGGCCAGCTTGCGGTTGCCCGGGTCGTGATGGCCCGGACTGCTTCTTCGCGTTTCCCCAACACCATGTGCGGCGTTGTTTATCAGCGCAAACAATTCTCTTTTATTCGCGGCGGCAAGATGCCACGCATCAATAAAGGGCACCGCCATTGGCGCAACGCCGTTGCAATTGCAAAAATTGCGATGAATGATGGTTGGAAAAGCCCGGTTGAAGGCGCTTTATTCTTTCATGCCCGTTATGTATCGCCCGGCTGGCGGTTGAAGCGGATGGCGACGATCGATAATCATATTTTCTATCGGTAAATCCGACGACATGCTGATTTTATAGAGGCTCCCAATTGGGGGCCTTTATTTTGTTCTGTTTATGTTCTAATCTTTCGTCATGATGATAGAACAAAGCGATTCGCCCCTAACTGCCGCTGTGCTAGTGCCCAATCCTGAATCGACGCCCGGCGGAATGAAAGATCATCTTTCTCCTTTAACCGGTGCTGCAGCAGTGGCTCGCGGTGTTGCACGGCTATTCTCGCGGCACGATATCATGGTTCTGTCAGAAGTTAGCCTGCCCAACAAACGGCGCGCGGACTTGATGGGAGTCGATGCCAAGGGACAGATTGTGATCGTTGAAATAAAGGTCGCGCGCGGCGATTTGCTGGGCGATAATAAATGGACCGAATATCTCGATTATTGTGACCGCTTTTACTGGGCCTTGCCAAGCGGCTTTGATGCCTCACCATTGGATAGGCCAGAGTTCATGCCGGACCGCGCTGGATTGATTGTTGCGGACGCTTATGATGCCGAGATGGTTCGCTCTGCTGCCACCCATGCCCTCGCGCCAGCGCGGCGGAAGACAGAGACTATGCGCCTAGCGCGACGGTCTATGCAGCGATTATCTGCGGTAAATGGCTGGATTGATCCTGAAGCACGGGAATTTTACTGAACAGTGTTGTAACGCTTAGCCTTCGGGACCAAAAAACCGTTCTTTAGATTCCGGCTTTTTTTCTTGATCCGCTTTTTCGATTTCCGCCAATATGGCAGAAGCGCGACGATCCCGCGTCGCATAATCGCGCGCTGAGAGGCCGGCTAGAGTATCGGTACGATCGGGATCGGCGCCGTTTTTCAGCAAGATTCGTGTCATTTCAGAATCGCGCAGCTGAACGGCTCTTATCAAGGCTGTTTCACCCTGATTATTGGTCTGATTGACGTTGGCTTTTTTGCTCAACAACACTCTTGCGCCTTCGATAAAGCGCAATTGGGTTGCTAGCATCAGCGGCGTTGTGCCGTTTTTATCTTGAAGATTAGGATTGGCGCCTTTCTGCAAGAGAAACCCGGTCCATGTGGAATCCCGGCGGGCTACAACAATGTGCAGCGCCGTTTCGCCAGTGGAACTGTCCCTGGTGTTCACGATAACGGTTCCAGGCTTATTCAGAAATTTGGTTGCTTCGGTGCCGTCACGATCTTTGACTGCCTTCAGGAAATTATAGCTAGCCGAAAATTGCGCAGTGGCGGTGCTTGGGATTGCGAGAGAAAAGATGACCAATATGGCTGCAAAGGCCTGCATAATAGCGGTTGGTCTGTTGATCCGTGAAAATGTGATGCTGCCCCGAAGCATAATATGCTGCCCTATATAAAATTGAAAATCTATCGCTCGTTGACGATAGAAGTCGTCAATTATTAGTTGAATAATCTACCATAGCAGACCATGTCTGGCCGCATGATGAACAAATTTCTATCTGTCCTTTCGACTGTGCTTCTACTGTCGCTTCTATCAGGCTGCAACCCGGCTTCTTCCGGCAATGAACAAACCGAGCCACCACTGGCCGGGGCAACAATTGGCGGCAGCTTTACGCTCACCAATCAGGATGGCGGCAAAAGTTCCGATACAGACTTCACTGGCCAATATCGGATCATCTATTTTGGCTATAGCTATTGCCCTGATGTGTGTCCTGTTGATCTGCAAAGATTGATGCAGGGGCTGGCATTGGCGGAGAAAAATGATCCGACTCTGGCAGAGAAAGTCCAGCCGATTTTCATCACCATAGACCCTGAACGCGACCGGCCAGAGCAGCTAAAGCAATATGTAGAGGCTTTTCATCCGCGTCTTATCGGTCTGACCGGCAGCGTGGAAGAGATTGCCGAGGTCGCGAAAAAATATGTCATAATCTATGGTAAGCGAGAGGATGAAGGCGCGAGCGAATATCTTGTGGACCATAGCCGGCAAGGTTATCTTTTCGGACCCAATGGTGAACCGGTTGCACTGCTTCCCTATGACGGCACCCCGCAGGAAATTGCGGATGAAATCACCCGGTGGATGCGATAAATAAGGAAGCTCCTTTTTGGGAACAGCCGCTTGATACGCTGGACCGCGCGCAATGGGAGGCTTTGTGCGATGGCTGCGGTAAATGTTGTTTGCTGAAGGCCGAAGATGAAGATGATGGCAATATCTATATGACCAATATTGCCTGCAAGCTTCTCGACACGCAAAGCGCACAGTGCAGCGATTATCGCCGCCGCCGCTATTATGTGCCCGATTGTGTCCGCCTGACACGGGGCAAACTGGAACAATTTACCTGGCTTCCCGACAGCTGCGCCTATAAAATGCGGGCGCGCGATCTGCCGCTGCCAGAATGGCACTATCTGGTCTCGGGCGACCGGGAAACGATTCACAAAACCGGGAATTCGATCCGCGGCAAAGTGATAACGGAGGTGGAAGCTGGGCCGATTGAACAGCATATCCTCGATAGACCGCTCTAAGTCGCGATCCGTCCCGGTTGATAGGGATGAATTGGAAATCGAACTAGGGGACCAGTTCTATCCTTTGCGGGTTCGCAAATTAGCACAGGCGCGCTCTATTGCTGTGTCCGCTGATACAGTGAAGGGTGAGGTCCAGCTGACCATGCCGCGCTATGCCAGTATGGCGCAGGCACTGCGTTTCGCCCAATCAAAATCAGATTGGCTGGCAGACCGTTTTGCCGATGCCTTGCCACCGGTTCCGATTGTCGATGGCGCAGAGGTTGCATTTGCAGGAGAAGGTCATGTCATTCGATGGTCCGCTGAATTCAATCGCAAACCGCTGAAAACAGACGATGAAATTCGTGTTGGTGGGCCAAAGGACCGAATTGCAGGTCGGGTTATCAACTGGATGAAAGATGAGGCGCGGGATGTTTATGCCCAAGACCTCGCTTTTTATTGCGAACGAGCAGGTTTAGATGCGCCAACCCTGTCGGTCGGCGATGCGCGCAGACGCTGGGGCAGTTGTTCCGGCCGCAAAGCAATCCGGCTAAGCTGGCGGTTGATCATGGCTCCGCCGATGGTTCGGCGTTCGGTGGTGGCGCATGAGGTCGCTCATTTGCGGCATATGAATCATAGTCCGGCCTTTTATGCGTTGCTGGACCAAATTTTCGAGGGCGAACGACGGGAAGCTGATCACTGGCTGAAGCAACATGGTGCCGCGCTTCATCTTATTGGTGTGCCAGCCCGATAAGTTTCATTCCTCAGCCGGTTTAGGCAAGATAGAGACCGGCGCATTTGGACTATCCGCTGGCGGATCATTCTTCTCATTCTCTGGCTTTTTGGCTTCTGTTTCATCCCGACCTAGGACGGAATCAATCCAGTCTTGATCGAGCTGCGGCGGCCCGTCTTCTGCCTGTCCGCCTTCCAGATCATACTCTAGGCCCTGACCAGTTTCGATCGGCATGCCGTTTTCATCGACATATATGCCATCTTCTGGTTCGCCGTAAAATTCTTCCTCATCCGGTTCTAGCTGCCAGTCGGGCAAAACCAGTTCGGTATCAAATTTTTCTACTTTCCGTTTGGCCACTGCGACTTTCATAAAGGAAGCGAAGGCTGCGGCTGGCGCGCGCCCCCCTTGCAAACCACGCACCGGTTTGGCGTCGTCACGACCCATCCATACACCGGTGGTGAGGCCACTTGAAAAGCCTAAAAACCAGCCGTCTTTATTGCTGCTTGTGGTCCCGGTCTTACCCGCTACCGGGCGCCCAATTTGGGCGGCTCTGCCGGTCCCGGCATTGACGGCTGTTTGCAGTAAATCGGTAATACCCGCCGCTACCCAAGGATCAACCAGCACGCGACTGCCGTCAAACTTGCTTTGATAAAGGACATCGCCTTTCATCGTTGTGACTTTGGTAATGGCATAGGGTGTTATCGCAATGCCGTTGGCATTGACCGAAGCAAAGGCCCGCGTCATATCGAGCAGCCGGACGTCCGATGTACCCAAAACCATTGAAGGGTTGGTATCAATCGGCGTTGTTACCCCGAACCGGCGAGCCATATTGGCGATGGTGGACGTCCCAATATCATTGCCAATCGCGGCTGCGACCGTATTTTTAGAATAAGCGAAGGCGGTGCGTAAGCTAATGTCACCGGCATAGCGCCCGCCGCTATTACGGGGGGTCCAATTGCCGATCTGGATCGGCTCATCGGTGACAATATCATTGGGTGTGTAGCCAGCCTCCAAAGCGGCTAAGTAAACAAAAATTTTCCAGGCAGACCCCGGTTGGCGCACCGCCTGAGTGGCGCGGTTATAATTGGACGTCACATAATCGGTACCGCCAACCATGGCGCGCACTGCGCCGTCCCGGTCAATCGCGACCAAAGCGCCCTGGGTACCGGCAGGAGCACCGGTCTGGATGGCGTTGGTAGCGGCGCGCTGCATGCCCAGATCAAGCGTTGTCCATACTTCAATCGGTTCTACGGCTTCATCGATGAGCAGGTCGAGCTGCGGCAGCGCCCAATCGGTAAAATAACGCACACTATTCTGGCGCGGTTCTGGCGCTAGTTCGACGGACGTTGGCTTGGTTTCTGCTGCCTGGGCTGCTGTGATGGCGCCAGCATCCTGCATGACTTCCAACACAACCGTCGCCCGATCAATCGCTGCTTGGGCATCCGCGGTGGGCGAATAGCGCGATGGTGCTTTGACCAATCCGGCGATGATCGCGGCTTCGGCAAGCTCCAGTTCCTTAGCGCTATGGGCAAAAAACCGGCGAGAGGCGGCATCAATGCCATAGGCACCGCCGCCATAATAAACCTTGTTGAGATAAAGTTCCAAAATTTGTTCTTTGGAGAATTTTCGTTCCATCGCCAGTGCGATTAGCATCTCCCTGCCCTTACGGCCGAAGGTACGGTTATTGTTGAGGAAGACGTTGCGTGCCAATTGCTGCGTTATGGTAGAACCGCCCTGGGCCCATCGTCCGCGTTCCATGCGGACCTTTAAGGAGCGGGCAATGCCGATAGGGTCGACCCCCAAATGACTTTCGTAGCGGCGGTCTTCTACCGCGACCATCGCGTCGATCATGACTTGCGGGATCTCTTCATAGTCCAGCCATTGGCCATAGCTGGGCCCCATGGAAAATAATTCCCGGCCACTAACATCCAATACGCGGATCATCTGGCCATTGGGGGAAGACTTCAGATCTTCATAGCCAGGAAGGGACGATCGGATGACCAGAACGGCAATGACAAGGGCGATAAAGCCGAAAAGCCCTATGACAAGCCCGGTTTTTACTATCCGGCCGATCCATTTACGAACCGGTCCTGATTGTTTGCTGCGTTTTTTGCCCCGCGCCATATTATTCCATTCACCCTACGCTTACTGTTCGCTTTTTAGCGTTTTATCGTCTTACTGCAGGCTGAACGGCGGTGGACAGCGAAATCTTCAACCGTCCTTCGGTTCAAATTCGAGCGCGGCGCTATTCATGCAATAGCGCAGCCCATTTTCAGCAGGACCGTCGGGGAAAACATGACCCAAATGCCCGTCACAACCGGTGCAGCGGACTTCGATCCGCCGCATGCCATGGGTCAGGTCTTCGATTTCAGTAACCGCTTCGGCTTCCGCTGGCTCGGTAAAGCTGGGCCATCCGCAGCCACTGTCGAATTTTGTCGTTGCATCGAATAATTTGGTTCCGCACCCGGCGCAGAAAAACTCACCATCGCGCTTTTCGGCGTTGAGCTTGCCGGTAAAGGCCCGTTCCGTGCCAGCTTCGCGCAACACGTGATATTGCTCGGAGGAGAGTTTGTCGCGCCATTCTTCGGCGCTCAAGATGATTTTTTCCATCATTTTAAGGTGGGGAGGAATGGGTTGGACGTCAAGCATTACGGGCTAATTTTACGAAGGGCATAAGCGATATTGAGCCAGATATCCGCAACGGTACCGATCCGCGATCATAAATAATTAACCATTTTTTCAGGGCTTTGCGATAAAACCAAAGGGTGGTGATGATTAATGCGACTTTCAGGCTGGCTTTTCCGGCTTTGTTGCTGCTGTCGTGCTGGATGGTAATTCAGCCCGGCAAAGCGGTTGCACAATGCCGTTTATGCGCTGAGCAGCCGGTAAGTGGGTCGTCCGCGGCCTCCTCTAAGGATGCTGACAAGCCGCTGAATATCGAAATTACCGCCAATCTGGATTTTTCACGACTGGCTTTGCTTAATCGTGCTGGCGGAGAGGTCGAACTTGATCCGCAATCGGGACAGCGACGGATTAGCGGCGGTATCACTGATTTAGGGGGGGTATCTTTGCACGGCGAAGGCCGTTTAACGGGGGAACCCGGGCGTGTGGTGCGCGTCCATTTGCCGGAACGTATTACATTGAGCGCGCCTAATGGCTCGACAGCCGACTTGGTCAAGCTCGACACAGATTTGCCGGCGCAGGCAAGGCTTGACCATGATGGGCGGCTGACATTTTCCTTTGGTGGCAAGCTGAGGGTGACCGGCAATGCGAGCGGTCAATTTCGCGGCCGGATCGCTATTACCGCTGACTATGAATAAACCGTTCTAGCGCAGGCGTGCCGCTTTGCGGGCGATAGTCAGCAATTCTTGCTCGACAAGTACATGCTCTGGCTGGCCGCTGCTCTTTAAGGCAATTTCGAGCGCCAATATCCGTTCGATCAACCGCGCGATATGGCCGGATGACCAGATATTCAGCTGCCGGGCATAATTGTCGCGGTCTTTCCAGAACACGCTGGGATGGTTGACCAGCTTGCCGATATTGGAGCCTTCATCGACTTTGGTGCGCAGCTCGGCGAGCTTTGCCAGGTGGCGCAGCATCAAACGAATGAGGCCAACTTCGCTAAAGCCGGTGGTGCTGACTGCCGCCAATTCCTGCGTGAGTTTTTTGGTGTCGCCGCTGACGGCCGCGTTGATTAACAGGCCCAAATCTTCTTCGTCATTTTCCGCGCCCAGCAGCGTCAGCAGTTCCGCTTCGGCTTCCTGGGGATGGTCCGGCGTAGCATCCAGATAAAGGGCGATTTTTTCAACTTCAAGCTTTGCCAGCACCAAATCATTGCTGGTGAGCGCGGCGATGGCGGTTGCGGTGTCCCGCGACATGCTTACCCCCTCCTCGCGCGCCATGCTGGATATCGCTGCCACCGCGTCGCCTTGCGAGGTTTCATAGCATGTCGCAATCAGCGCGTCGGGGGCAGCGGTAATTTTTTTGGCCAACGCGGTTTTGTCTGCCATGCCAGCCGCGACGATAAACACCGGATCGCCATTGGTGTCGCTTTCCAGCAGATTTTCTATAGCCGCTGTTGCCCGCACCGCTTCGCCGCTATTGAGCCGCACCATGATAAACCGCTTATCCCCAAATAAGGATGCGGACGTGGCCTCATCGTTCAGCCGCGCGGTGCTTTCGGTGAGGTCGGCAATGGTGAGGTCCACGCGCTCGGACGATTTTGCCAGCGGAGCGGCCAGTTCATTGGCCAAAGCCTGACAGCGGGTCGCATTGGGGCCACATAGAACCGCCAGTCGGATGGCATCCGGCGCGCTGTGAAAGCGGCTTACTATGTCTTTATCTTTGACCTTCACGAATTTACTTTCACGGCCGGACGCTCACGCCGCAGCCATTAGTTGCTGTCATCAATTTGCATCAGCGCTGGCTTGCTCGCGGGCGAAGAGGGAGAGCTTTTTGACAATCTGATCCGCAACGCGGGTCGACAGGTTTTCCAGCGCCGTTTCTTCCGCGGCAACAGTTGCATATTCCGACGAAACAACATCAATACCGGCATCTGAGCCTGCGGTAGCATCGAGCGCGACTTTCCCGTCCGATAGGCGCACCAGTTGATAGCGCGCCCTTAGCGTCCGACGTTCGCGGGTGATGCGGTCGTTGCTGCGCACGCCAAAGCCGGCAATTTTATCATCCAGTTCGACAATCAGGCGATATTTGGCTTCGCTGCCTTCAAATGTGGCGAGTTGATCGTTGAGCGCATTGCGCATCAACCAGCCTGCTTTGCCCTGAATCGGTTCCACGGTAACATTGCCCAGTTCGCTCGCTACGACACTGTTGGAGCCACCAGAATAAAGGGGTTGCAGGCCGCAGGAAGCGAGCATCGCGCTGGCAGCAGCCAGCATATAGATTTTGCGCATCAGCTTCATATAACGATGTTTACCAGTCGGTCGGGCACGACGATCACCTTCTTTATGTCCGCTCCATCAATGGTACGCTGCACTTTCTCAGAGCCAAGTGCAAGTTCCTCCAGCGCGGATTTGTCACTGCCCTTCGCAACGGTAATCGTATCGCGCAGCTTGCCGCGGACTTGAATCGCGATGGTAACTTCATCCTCGACCAGCAGGCTTTCGTCCACATCGGGCCACGGCGCATTGGCGATTAAATCGCTTTTGCCAAATAGCGCCCAGGCTTCTTCGGCGATATGCGGCACCATCGGAGCGACAATCGGGGCGAGCGTGCGAATGGCTTCATGACGGTCCGCAGATGCCGCTGCCTTCTCAATCATATTGATCAGTTCAAATATTTTCGCGACCGCTTTGTTGAAGGATAAAGCTTCGACATCTTCGGCAACACCGGCGATAGTTTGATGCAGCTTGCGTTTAATCGCTTTGTCTTCGCCGGCAGGGTTCTGCTGATCCGCTACAGAGATAAATAGGCGCCACAACCGCTGAACAAATCGCCAGCTGCCTTCGATTCCTGCCTCTGACCACGGCAAATCGCGCTCGGGCGGGCTGTCGGACAGCATGAAAAAACGCACCGCATCTGCGCCATATTGTTCGATAATCGGATCAGGGTCGACGACGTTTTTCTTCGATTTCGACATTTTTTCAATGCGGCCGATTTGAATCGGTGCGCCGCCGGAAGATTTAAACACGCCGCCTTCGCGGTGGTCGACCTCATCCGGGCTGTAATAGACAATCTTGTCCGCGCCGGTATCTTCTGACTGAGTGATTTCGAAATAGGTTTCGTGCGTCACCATGCCTTGGGTGAACAGGCTTTCAAATGGTTCGGCAAAATCGAGCTTGCCGATGGACGCCAGCGCCCGCGTCCAGAAACGCGCATAGAGCAGATGCAGGATCGCATGTTCGATACCGCCAATATATTGCGATACCGGCATCCATTTTTTGACGGTCTCTGCTTCAAACGGCTGATCATCTGGCTGACTGGCAAAGCGCAGGAAATACCAGCTGGAATTGGTGAATGTATCAAGCGTATCGGTTTCCCGCCGCGCCGTCTTGCCACATTTCGGGCAAGCGACATTTTTCCAGCTGTCATGGCGTTCCAGTGGATTGCCCGGAATATCAAAGCTGACATCTTCCGGCAGTGTGACTGGCAATTGATCTTTGGGGACCGGAACTGCGCCGCAATCATCGCAGTGGATGATTGGGATTGGCGTTCCCCAATAACGTTGCCGTGAAACACCCCAGTCGCGCAGCCGCCATGTGGTCTGGGCTTTGCCCCAACCTTCTGCTTCCGCTCTATCGATGACGGTTTGCTGTGCGGTCTCAATGTCCATGCCATCGAGCATGCGGCTATTCACCAGCTTACCGGGACCAGTGTAGGATTCGTCATGTATCGGCGCGTCTTCTTCGCCTTCAGCAGCAACCACCCGGGTGACCGGTAGGGCATATTTACGCGCGAAATCGAGATCGCGCTGGTCATGGGCGGGCACACCGAACACGGCGCCGGTGCCATAATCCATCAACACGAAGTTGGCGACAAACACCGGCAATTCCCAAGAAGGGTCCAGCGGATGGGTCGCTTTCAGGCCGGTATCAAAGCCCTTTTTTTCCATCGTTTCGAGTTCGGCAGCCGTCGTTCCGGTCTTTTTGCATTCTTCGCAAAAGGCAGCGAGCATGTCATTATCTTGCGCCAATTGCTGGGCAAGGGGATGATCGGCGGATAGAGCGACAAAGCTCGCGCCGAAAATCGTATCCGGGCGGGTCGAGAAAACTTCTATCGTTTCAATATTTTGCTGCTTTTCCGCCAGCGCAAAAT
This sequence comes from uncultured Sphingomonadaceae bacterium, assembly GCA_947493215.1. Lineage (GTDB taxonomy): Bacteria > Pseudomonadota > Alphaproteobacteria > Sphingomonadales > Sphingomonadaceae > Parasphingorhabdus. The sequence continues at coordinate 429,523 of CANLQE010000001.1, forward strand.
GAAATTGCAGGCCCTGTGATTTGCCGATCCAGTTTTCCTGCATCGTCCGGACTTTTTCCGGCCAGCCTTTCAATTCATCCAGACCGTCGAGCAATTCATCGGCAAAATCAGTGATCTTCAAAAACCACTGGCTGAGCTTGCGCTTTTCCACCGGCGCGCCTGAGCGCCAGCCCTTGCCGTCAATGACCTGCTCGTTGGCAAGCACGGTCATATCGACCGGATCCCAGTTGACCGCAGATTCCTTGCGATAAACCAGCCCGCCTTCGAACATATCAATGAACAGCGCCTGCTCTTGCCCGTAATAATCGGGTTCGCACGTGGCCAGTTCGCGACTCCAGTCGAGCGCAAAGCCCAGCCGCTTTATCTGGTCGCGCATCGCCACAATATTGGCGCGGGTCCATTCGCCGGGATGGACCTTCTTTTCCATCGCCGCGTTTTCAGCCGGCATCCCAAAGGCGTCCCATCCCATGGGGTGGAGCACTTCATAACCCTGCATTCTGCGGAACCGGGCGAGCACATCGCCCATCGTATAGTTACGGACATGGCCCATATGAATGCGGCCAGAGGGGTAGGGAAACATTTCCAGCACAAAGCTGCGCGGTTTGGTCGAATTGTCATCGGCTTCGAAAGTGCCGGCCTCAGACCAACGAGTTTGCCAGCGCTTGTCCGCCGATAAAGGGTTAAAACGCTGATCGGTCATGCTGGTCCTACAAATATTTGACCGGTTTTACCGGTTCTTATGACGGGATTAGTTGGTTGTCAGAGATCCGCGGCGAAGGTCGCGCGCTTTGGTCAGGATGATCTGCTCCAGCTTTTGCGTGGTCGCGGCTTTTACCGGGGCATCGACCCACGTCCCACCATTGCGTACTTGCCGAGAGGCGGCGACGCGAAGGGCATCGGCGCGCAAATCCTGATCAAGGATCGAGATATTGAGCTTCATACGCTCCGAAGGATTTTGCGGATTCACATACCAGTCCGTCAGGATCACGCCGCCATTGCTGTCGGTCTGGGTCAGTGGCATGAACGACAAGCTGTCGAGTGTCGCGCGCCAAAGATAGCTGTTCACCCCAATGGTTGTGATCTGCGATGCGGCTAGATCTGCCCTTGGACGCTCTTTGCTGGCGCAGGCGGAAAGGCCAGATACCAATGCCACAGCCGACAGGCCCATGATCAGAGGACGCATTTTTGCTTTGGACAAAGAGGCGGAGAAAGAAAGGCGGGACATGAACACACTCCTCATTGGCAGGTTGGCACCGATATTTTTAGCAGCGCCTTGTGCCTGTAAATCTGATTTCAACGCTCTCTATAATTGCTTTGCCGCAAGGGGCAAGCCAAAGCGCAACATTTCGCTCATGCGAAGCCGCGCGTGAATAGCAGTTGAATAAGCTATCCTCGCCACTGTTCAGACCGCCACCACGATGCGGCCGGGATGAGCGACTCGATAATCCTTGGTTCAGCTTGGACTGTGTAACGTTCTTATTGTAGAGCGAGAAACCGTAACCGATGTGCAACAGAAAGCGCTTAGATCAAGAAAATCGGACGAAAACAGTAAGTTGACTCGTATCGCGGGCAGAAATTTGATATAGACCTTAATCAGCAAGGGGAAATTACGTCGTCATGAAGAAAAATGGCAATCTTTTAGGTTGGTTAGCAGCGGGACTCGCTGCGTCCGGTCTTGCCATGACTCCTGCATTGGCACGTGTTTTGTCTGATCAAGGCAACGCTGTTTCGCTGCGTTCGCTCAACACCATCGGTTCTTTTACAACAGCCGGCGCTGACCCTGAATTGGCCGCGCGTTTCAAACGCAATGGCTTGGGGGGCAAGACCCAGTTTAAATTTACGCCTGCTGGTGGAAACACAAGCGGCGATCGCGCAATCACCGTGGTGGTGCGTCAAGATGCGTCCAGCAAGGCCATTTCCATTCGCGAAAATATCGCTTCGGGATTGGCGGGTAACGGCGTTTTGACACCAGCCAAAATTACACAGACATCTTTCAGTCTGGGAACAGCCAAAGGCCTGAAGAGCTTTGCCATTCCGGTTAAGAAACTTGGCGATAACTTGCCTGATCTTTCTGAAATCGGTGCTGGAATCGCTTCAAACGATAATAAATCTGGCAAGAAGAGCCGGTTTAACCCGCGCGTATCGATTGATGCAAAAACCCCAATGGGTGCTTCACCAGGTGCGTTAAGGGCGAGTGAAAAAGATTATTCGCTTGATTTGGGTGGCAGCTATTCAGTCACACGCAATCTTGATGTAACCGCTGGTGTTCGTTTGAACAATGAGCGGGACCGGATGGCTCCTTTGACCGATTCGCGTCAGGACAGCCAAGCCGTTTATGTTGGAACACAATTCCGCTTCTGATAACTGGCTTTGAAAATAGCCTGGTTCCCAAAAAGCTTATATTTTTATCTGCTTAGCCCATCAATGGCGGCCCAACCGTGCGCGCCAAGATGTTGCCGTTGGTGGAATCGCAGCGCGTTCATGCCGCCAAGCAATATTACCGGCTTTGTACATAGCCCGATAAGAAGTTTGAGCTGCAGCTGTGCCAATGGCTTTTGGCCGGGATGGGAGCGGGTCCGAAAAGCCGGGGACAGAAAGAACAGGTCCACGCCCGCATGTTTGGCTGCCATAATTTCTGCAGGACCATGAACTGGGGCGCTGTGTAGCAAACCGGACGTCTGATGTCTTTTCCATTGCCGCCCGTGGACGCCGTCCGCACCCCATTGGCGTGCCAGTTGTGGAGATCCTGCAAGGATCAGGACATGAGCGCCTCGGTGCGCGCCGCTTTTAATGGCTTGAAACCGCTCATATCTCCGGTCTTCATCGAGATGGTAGTGGCGAAATATAATCCCGCTACCGCGTGGCAAATCTCTTATCGATTGTTCCAGCACGGCATCATTGCGCACGTCCGTCATCAACCAGATTTGCGGATAAAGATCGGAAAAGCAGGGGTGGTGCATATCGGTCACCTGCCATATAGGCGGCCAATAGCCAATTGAGAAATTTATGACGCAGAATCTGGAATGTAACGAGCGCCTGAACGGGATTCAGGAGAAAATCGCCAAAGCGGCCAAGTTGGCGCAGCGCAAAGCGGAAGACGTGCGCCTCATGGCGATCTCCAAAACTCGATCTGCCGACGAGATACGGACATTGTTAGATACGGGCCATAGGCTGTTTGGCGAAAACCGGGTACAAGAAACTGCCGCAAAATGGCCCGCTCTGCGCGAGGCTTATGATGATGTGGAAGTGCATCTGGTCGGCCAACTGCAATCCAATAAAGCCGAAGACGCGGTACAGCTATTTGACGCGATCCATTCGCTAGACCGCTCGTCCTTGGTCAAGGCTCTAGCCAAGGCGATGGACAAGCTCGATCGGCGAATTCCATGCTATATTCAAGTGAATATAGGCGAGGAATCACAAAAAGGTGGCTGCATGATTGGCAATGTATCGGACCTTCTGGAAACGGCCCGATCGGCCGGAATAGATGTCGCAGGGTTAATGTGTGTCCCGCCAACCGGTGTTCACCCTGCTCCCTATTTTGCGCTGCTGGCGAAACTCTCGAAAGATAATGGCTTGATGGGTCTCAGCATGGGCATGTCCGGTGATTTTGAAAGCGCGATCAAATTGGGCGCGACCTATGTGCGGGTTGGTACAGCTCTCTTTGGCGCGCGACCCTAGCTTTCGCTTTTAGTATCCCCGTTTTTCTCGGCCTCTTTGGCGGCGCGGTCTGCTTTGCGTTCTTCCGGCGTGTCCGGAGCCACAAAACTGATTACAACGTCGCCATTTTCGATCACGGGCTTCGCGTCAGTGGCAAAGAAAAGCAAGCGGCGATCTTCTTTTAACACTGCCAGCGGCTCTTCGTCTGTTTCCAGATTTTTGCGATATTCTTCGGCAGAGAAAATCTCGGTAATATTGGTCTTGCTAAACCGCCAGCCATCGCGCTCTCGGTCGAGCAGACTGTTAAAGTCCGTTCCCGATTCAAACAATATCCGGCCATGGCCGACCTTGCTTTTGGCTTTCCCGCGGCTGTCATTGGACAGGCGGCTGATCTGGTCAAAGCCCATTTCCGGCCCCAGATCAGCGGTGATCAGCTGATTTTGGCTATCATTGTCGGTGGCCACAATCATATGTTGAAATTCGCCCAACTCGATATGATCATTATGGGCCTCGTCCAATATATCGCCCTGATGGACTTTTAAGTCTTCATGCCTAGCACGGCGCAGCGCAAACTGACTGGTGTCCGCCATCAGCACTTCGATATCGAGGGATTTGAGGATTTTACCCAGGGCTACCGACCATCTTGTAGCGCCAACGATCAATATGCCTTCACCTTTGCCCTCATTAATGCCGAGACGTTCAGCGACCCAGGCAGCGGAAAAGCCGTGGGCAAAGATTGTCGCGATAACCACGGCAAAGCTCAGCGGTACTAAAGCTTCTGCCCCCGGAAAACCATGATCGACCAAACGGATGGCAAACAGGCCGGTAATGGCAACGGCGACGATGCCGCGCGGCGCGATCCAGGCGATGAAGAGCCGCTCTCGCCAGGGCAGAGAGCTGAACAGCAGCGCGACCAATACCGATATCGGCCGGACGACGAACAACAATAGGATCAGGAAGATGACAAATTGTGGCCGGAACTGCTGAACGGTTTCCCAATCCAGCGTAGCAGACAGGATGATGAAGACGCCGGAGATCAGCAAGACTGCCAAGTCTTCCTTGAATCGGTGCAGCGCCTGACTGGAATAGATTTGCCGGTTAGCCATGACAACACCCATGACGGTGACAGTGATCAATCCGGTTTCATGCATGATGAGATCGGCAAGAACAAAGCCGCCGATGACCGTGATCAGCAAAAATGGCGCTTTCAGATATTCAGGCACATGCCCGCGCGGGAACAGCCAAGTGATGGCGTAACCCAAAGCCGCACCGATCAGGCCTGCGAGGAAACTGGCCGCCAGTACGTCCATGCTGATGGCCGCAATGTTGGCGTTGGGACCTTCATAGGTAATATAGGCGTAAATCCCTACCGCTAGCAGCGCGCCAATTGGGTCATTTACGATACCCTCCCATTTCAGAACATTGCGCACCCGCGATGGTACGCGCAAGGTACGCAGCATTGGGCCAATGACGGTGGGGCCGGTAACAATCATAATGCCGCCAAGCAGCGCGGAAATTTCCCAAGATAGTCCCGCCCCATAATGGGCAGCACCCGTCCCCAGAACCCAGGCTATCGGTCCAGCGATAAATACCATCATGAATACAGCGCCGCCCGCTTGGCGAAGTTCCCGGAAGTTGAGGCTCAGCCCGCCTTCAAATAATATGACAGCGACCGCGAGCTTGATAATCGGTTCTTGCAGTGCGCCAAAATCCCGCTCGGGGTCTATAATCCCTAAAACTGGGCCAGCGAGGATTCCAACAATCAACATCAGGGCAATGGCTGGTCGTCCGGTACGCCAGGCAACCCATTGTGCGCCAATGCCCAAAAGGCCAATCAACGCAATTTTCACCATCAGCGAATCAACAATAATCATTTGTAATCTATGCCGTTTCTCTAAGGGATATGCAAAATATCATCTGCATGCGCTTATGGCCACTACGCAAAATGCTCTACGGCCTCTTCCACAACACTGTAAACCGTAGAGAGCTGAACATCGGTAATACAATAAGGAGGCATCAAGTAAACCGTATTACCAAGAGGCCGCAGCAGCACGCCTCGGTCGGCGAAAAAGCGAAGCAGCTGTGGTCCAAGCGCAGACATATAGTTGCCGCTAGCCTCGTCTATTTCAAAGGCGAGGATTGTGCCGCATTGGCGAATCGCGGAGATATTATTGTGCTCGCTAAGCTGCCGGGCAAAATCTTTATGGCGTGTGATGATATCGTCGATGCGCAGCTGCACGGGCTCGTCGCGCCAGATTTGCAGATTGGCATTAGCAGCGGCGCAGGCAATTGGGTTGGCAGTGAAGCTGCTGGAATGAAAGAACATTTTGGTACGGTCTTGGGAAAAATGGGCGTCATATATCGGCGCGCTGGCCGCTGTCACAGCAAGCGGGATTACCCCGCCAGTCAGCCCCTTGGCCATGCACAATATGTCGGGCGTGATACCAGCTTGCTCGCAAGCGAAGACGGTACCGGTCCGGCCCCAGCCCGTCATGACTTCATCCGCGATGAATAGCACATCATGTTGCCGGCAAATGCGGTACATCTCGGCGAGGACCTTGGACGAATAGATCTTCATGCCCCCCGCGCCCAGAATCAGTGGCTCGATAATCAGCGCGGCGGGAGGATTATCCTGATTGGTGCAAAATGCTGTCAGTGCATCAAGCGTCACCTGCTCCGCACCCTCTGTTGGAAAGGGTATTGAACCCACGTCAAACAGCAAGGGCGCATAGGCCTGATTAAACACGCCGCGCGCGCCAACGGACATCGCGCCGATGGTGTCGCCGTGATAGCTATGATCCATCACCACTATGCGGTGCCGCTCATGACCCTGATTGTGCCAGTAACCCAGCGCCATTTTCAGGGCGACTTCGACAGCCGTAGACCCGCTGTCCGAAAAGAAAATATGATCAAGGCTGTCCGGCAAAAAGTCGGACAGGCCCTTTGCCAGTTGCTGAGCCGGTTCATGTGTCCATCCGGCGAAGATGATCTGGTCCAGGCTCGCGCTCTGCTCTTGAATCGCCGCGACGATTGTAGGATGGCAATGACCATGGGTCTGCACCCACCAGCTCGAGATCGCGTCGATGATCGCGCGGCCGTCATCCGTGAAAAGCGTTGCGCCCTCGGCCCTCACGATTTCCGGGATCGGCTGACCTAAGCCGTGCTGCGTGAAGGGATGCCAGATTTTTGCGGTCATTGGCTGAAATCCGACACGTTAAAATGTGCGTCAAAAGCCGACCGTAAAAAATGGGCGGACAAGTCTTCAATAATCGGCAGTCGCCCCAGTTGTTTCACACGCCCGACCTTACAGATAGTGTCCTGGCTATCGGCTATTTCTTCGCCGATGAAGGCAATGCCGTGTATCGGCACGCCTCTGCTGCGCAGCGCTTCGATGGTCAACAGGCTGTGATTGATAGTGCCTAATTTGGTCGATGCGACGATGATGACGGGCAGCCCCCATGACGCAAACAGATCGGCAAACAGCAACGTCTTGTTGATCGGAACGAGCGCTCCGCCGGCGCCCTCGATTATCAACGACCGATCCACCTTGGGGATGGCCAAATCGTGCGCGGCTATCGTGACGCCGTCTTTGGCTGCTGCAAAATGGGGAGAGGCCGGTGTGTTCAAACGGAATTTTTCTGGCAGGATTCTGTCTGGGCCCAGACCACCCAGCCTCACAACCGCCTGACTATCCGTCTCGCCATCCAGACCAGCCTGCACCGGCTTCCAATAATAAGCGTTGAGCGCGGCGGTTAGGGCGGCGGCAAAGACGGTTTTACCGATATCGGTATCGGTCCCGGTGATGACGAAATTCTGGTTCATGCTACATGTTCCATTTTACGGGCCTCGGTTAAAGCGTCGGCAAGCGATGCGATATCCTCTTGCAAGACGTTCAAGGTGAGCGATAGTCGCAACCGGGCGGTGCCTGCCGGAACGGTGGGCGGTCTAATCGCACGGACATCAAAACTAGCCCCCTGTAAAAGATTTGCCATGCGGACAGCAGCTTCGTCTTTACCGAGAATGACGGGGAAAATCTGACTGCCAGATCGCGAAGCGGGACAGAGATGGCCGAGCAGCTTTTCGCCAAGCCGAATATGATCCTGAAGCTGGTTCTGCAGCGAAGGATTTTGATCAATATATTGTATCGCTTTGTGCACCAGATGCGCCGTTAGCGGGCTTGGCGCAGTCGAGAAGATAAATGCGCGAGCGCGGTTGATAAAGAAATCGTGCAAGACTTGCGGCATGGTAATGAGGCCGCCTTCGACCCCCAAGGCTTTACCGCAGGTGCGTAGAACGATGATATTGTCCTGATTCTCAATCGCTCCCGACAGACCGACACCGCCGGTCCCAAAGACCCCAACCGCGTGGGCTTCATCGATGATTAGGAATGCATCATGTGTACCGGCAATTTGCGCAAGTTCAACAAGCGGTGCCCGATCCCCATCCATGCTGTAGAGACTTTCAACCGCGATCCAGATCGTTCCAGCCCCAGAAGTTTGCCGGTATGCCACTATCTGGTCTGTCAAATCATGCAGATCATTATGTCTAAAACTCTGCGTCTTTGCCCTGCCCAGCTTCATACCATCATGGCTGCTCGCATGAATCAACGCATCATACAGCACGAGGTCACTCGATTGCGGTAATGTAGAGAATAGGGCGAGATTGGCAGCGTAACCAGTGCTAAAAAACAAAGCCGCTTCTGTTCCATAATGCGCTGCCGCATAAGCCTCCAACGCTTCATGCTCGAAATGATTGCCGCCTAATAATCTTGAGCCGCCGGAACCATGTGCAATGCCATTGTCGAGCGCGGCATGGGCGGCGTCTCTTAAAAAGGCGCTGTGGGTCAGTCCGAGATAATCGTTCGACGAAAAATCCTTGCCCGGCGGGGTTATAAGGGTGCGTTTGCGGCCCGCCCGATCAAGCGCGTCCAACTGCTGGTGAAAAGGATCGAATCGCGACATCGCGGCGCTGTTAGCAGTCAGCTATTGGCTATGGCCAGTGGTAATGGGGCCAGCAGTAAAAGGGGCAAGCGGTAAAGGCAGTTCCGGTTGATCTATTATTTCAGGTCGCGTGGGAGCAAACCCGAGATCAAAGCGCACCAGCTTTTCTTTGAGTGCAATCAGCGCTTCCGCCGGGCCTGTAACGGCTTGTTCTATCGCTGGATCATTGGCCGCCAGCCCGCCGGTTAGTGCGCCAAAAGCCGGCATGATCAAATGCCTTTCCCCTTTGACGAAGCAGCGTCGCGACACATGCCGTCCACGCACCGGTACGCGCAACTTGGGATGGAAATGGCCGGAAATTTCGGGGAGTTTGGTATCTGCAGTTGCTTCATGCCGCAGTGCGAGGCCATCGCCGATCCATTCGATCCTTACCTCCCCGCCCCATAGACCGCTGACATCGCGGTCATGATTGCCGCTAATCCATATCCATTGGGTGCTTTGCGTCAGTTTTTTCAGCAGATGGGCTGCTTGCCCTTCCAACCGGGCTTCACCCTCATCATCATGATAATTATCGCCAAGGCAAAATATCTTTTCCGCCTCTGTTTCGGCAATCAGAACTGCCAGCTCGTCCAGCGTCGCACGGCTATCATAGGGCGGCAACATTTGCCCTTGTCGCGCATAAAAGCTGGCCTTTTCAAGATGGAGATCGGCTACCAGCAATGCCTTTTGGGCTGGCCAGTACAGTGCGGCGGGGGCGACCGCGTCAAATAGGTGATTAGCGAACGAAAGGGGAACCATGGCCTCGCTATGCGACGATCTTCGGGTGCTTGCAAGCGGGAAGGGTTGGAATTTCACGCGGTGCGCGACTATATGCGCGTGATGACGGAATCAAATATGTCTTACAAAGTGGCTGCACTCTATCATTTTGCGGTGGTGGATGATCCTGCGGCGTTGAAACCAGAAATCTTGGCGGCTTGTGAAGCTAACGGTCTGAAAGGCACGATCCTGCTCGCGCCCGAGGGGATTAACGGCACGATTGCCGGTGAAGCGGCAGGTATCGATGCTGCTATTATATTTCTGAGAAACCTTCCGCAATTTTCAGGGTTGGAGGTTAAATATTCGGCCGCCGCCGACATGCCGTTTTTGCGGATGAAAGTACGGCTGAAGAAGGAAATCGTGACCATGGGCGTGGAGGGCATAGATGCTGCCCGGGCCAAGGGCGATTATGTCGATCCGCTGGACTGGAATGATATGGTCGCGGACCCTGATACAATTGTGATCGATACGCGCAATGCCTATGAAGTGGCGATCGGCAGTTTTGAAGGCGCGATCAACCCCGACACCGAGACGTTCCGCGATTTCCCAACTTGGTTTGATGATTTTTCCAAGCAATTGCGAGAAAAGTCCGACAAGCAACCCAAGATTGCGATGTTTTGTACCGGCGGCATACGGTGCGAAAAGGCCACTGCTTATGTGAAGGCGCAAGGTTTTGACGATGTCCATCATCTGAAAGGTGGTATCCTCAAATATCTGGAGAATGTGCCGGAAGAAAACAGCCATTGGAATGGCGATTGTTTCCTTTTTGATCAACGTGTTGCGGTCGGCCATAGATTGAAACAAAGCGACTATGATCAATGCCATGCTTGCCGCATGCCGCTTAATGCCGAAGAACGGGCGTCGGAAAAATATGTCCCGGGCGAAGCTTGCCCACATTGTTATGACAGCCGCACGGACGAACAGCGCGAACGCTATCGCGAACGCCAGCGGCAGGTGGAAAAGGCGGCAGAAGAAGGCCGCCAGCATCTGGGATCGGCATGAGCGATACGCCGATTCTCTATAGTTTTCGGCGCTGTCCCTATGCAATGCGCGCGCGTATGGCGCTGCTGATCAGCGAAACGCCGGTGCGTCTGCGCGAAGTGGTGCTGCGCGATAAGCCAGAGGAAATGATTGCTGCATCGCCCAAGGCGACTGTGCCGGTATTGGTACAGGATGATGGTATGGTGATCGATGAAAGTCTGGCCATCATGCATTGGGCGTTGGGCCGGAATGATCCCCATGATTGGGCCGCGAATGAAGAGGCGAGCCATGATCTGATTGCCGAAGCCGACAGCGATTTTAAAGATAATCTTGACCGCTATAAATATCCGACACGTTATGATGATGTCGATCCGATTGCGCATCGTAGTGGGGGGTTAGAATTTCTCAGGACGTTGGAAAAGCATATCGCGGCCAACGGCCAATTGCTCGGAAACCAGCCGTGTCTGGCGGACTATGCGATTTTCCCGTTCATCCGCCAATTTGCCAATAATGACCGGAACTGGTTCGATGCGCAATCGTTGCCAGCGCTGCAAAAATGGCTTGCGGAGCATTTGGGTTCGGATCTGTTCACCACCGCGATGACAAAATATTCCCGGTGGAGACCGGGTGACGCCGAACCTCTATTTGCTGCTTAAAAGCCTATGATTTGATACGGGTGTTTTTCGGTTGCTCGAAATAATGCTTTGCATTTTTCGGCAGCAGAAAATGGATTTTCCGTTTCTCAAAGTCGATTGCGACTTGGTCAAATTTCCGCAGCACGTCCATTCCCAATAACAGCGCTGGTTTTTTGGCCATGCCCAATCGTTCAAAAGGTGGTGCATCGGCGAAAGCCAAGGGTAAGCTGGCAAATTTCGCGCGGCCGATCCGAAAATTCTTGGCGCGACCAAATTGGACGCCCAATGTTTCCCCAGTGACGGCGATAAGGCTGTTTTCTTCACCCAGTTCTTTCGCCCGTTGCATCAATCGTTTTTGCAGGACCAGATTCGCGATGGAAATCTGTGCGCCAGTATCGACAATCACATTGACTTTCATTCCTGAAATGGTCGCTTCGGTAAAAATAAGCTGCCCTGAGCGGCGTTTGGCAGTGACCACGATTTCGCGGTGCGACGCCATCGGTTGCGGCGCGGCGGTATCTTCAATCGAGATTTGATTGGCGAGAAAATCGAACAAGATGCGCTGATCCTGCAAGCCATCGAGACCCAATATACCATCGGCGCCAATATGACGGGCGAGCAAGACCGGAGCAATCAGACTGTCGTAGCTTTTTGTGCCCAGAGTTAATTGGGGGACATAGACCATATCGACCATGCTGCTGCCCGCGATACTCATAAGCTCCGCTGGTTCTTCGGCATCCAAGGCCAGCCGGGTTGCAATTTTTCGCGACAGGACGGTCCGTTCCGCACCGGTATCAATCACAAAAGAAAACGGCCCCCTGCCTTCGATGCTGACTGGTACCGTCATCCGCCGGGCGCGGTCTTCGTCTATCGCGACAATTTCATTGTCCGGTTTGGTGAGGCTGCCGGGCTCAACCGATTGTCCCATCGGAACAGGATAAGCCAGAGCTAGCGCAGAAGCGGCAATTGCGGGGATCAAGTTCATGGAAAAGATTGGCATCTTACTCTCCGGATATATTTATGTTGTTCCTTGGTGCCACCAACGGGTCTGTAACCAAAATCAACTTATGACGCGTCTTTGGGAAGCAGGAAATAGATTTTGCGATTGGCGAAATCGATTGCCATCCGATCAAATTTTCGCAACGCATCCATGCCGAGGAACATGGCAGGCTTTTTATCCAAATTCAGCGCAGCAAAAGGTGCGATATCGGCAAAAGCAATCGGGATGATCCCAAAGCGCGCGCGGCCGATATGGAGTTCGCTGGCAATCCCATATTCTGCCGCGACGGAGCGGCCGGTCACGTCAACAAGACTAATCTGTTGCAGCGCGGAGCGCTTCATCCGCAAGCGGCGCTGCAAGGCCTTGTTTCCGATCGATAGCTCTCCGCCAGTATCGATGATGACACTGACTTTGATTCCCGAAATTTCGGCGTTTGTAAAAATCAACTGGCCAGACCGCCGGCGTGCAGTAACGACAATCTCGCGACGAGAGCGGGCTTTACGCTTTTGGGACGTGTCCTCGACGGCAATGGAGCGGTCGAGAAAATCGAACAGGATGCGCTGCCCTTGCAAGCTGTCCAGACCCAGGACGCCATCAGCACCGATATTGGTCGACCGGAAGGTCGGTGCGACGATACCGCCATAGCTGCGGCTGCCCAATGTCAGTTCCGGCACATAGACAGTTTGCACCACCGTGTTTCCTGCTAAGGCGATGATATTGACTTCGTCTTCGAGTTCCAATGTCAGGCTGCCGGCCACTTCTTTGGATAATATCGTGCGTTGGGCCGCGGTATCGATAATGAAATCAAAAGGGCCGCTACCTTCGATGCTGACCGGAACGGTCATGCGCGCTTTCTGATCCTCTGAGATGGCAATTTGCTCGGCATCTGGTTGAATAAACTGGTCGGGCAGCCGGTCGGCCAATATCGCCTCGGGTTCGACAATTTCGGGAATGGCTGCTGCGGTTTCTGGCAGAACGGCTGCCGGTTCGGCAATTTGCAGCGAAAACAGCAGCGGTAAGGCCGCGCTTATTGGGAAAAACATACTCATGGATACATGGTTACTCCAATTTTCGACCGGCGACAAATGGCTTGAAGGGCAATAGGCGCTGCTAGTCGCCGCGCATGGCTTCCCCGATCAGGCTTTCCGCCTCTATGAGCAACGCATCGTCAGTCGCACCCTGCGCAACATGTTCACGGCCAATCATAACCAGTACTGGAACCGCCAACGGGCTGACCCGGTCGAGATCGACATGAACCATGGAACCAGCCGCGCGGTCGAGCAAATCGCCTAATCGCGCGACATCGGTCATCCGCGCCCGCGCATCGGCCCAGGCCGCCTGCATCAACAGATGATCGGGTTCATACTTGCGCAACACGTCGAAAATCAGATCGGTGGAGAAGGTAACCTGTTTACCGGTCTTGCGCTTGCCGGGATGTTGCCGGTCGACGAGGCCGCTGATCACGGCCACTTCACGGAAAGCACGTTTGAGCAGATAAGAGCCTTCGATCCAGTCGAAAAATTCATCCTCCAATATGTCAGCGCTGAACAGGGACGCAGGATCCGTGATCGGATCAACGCTCCAGCAAGCCAGAGCATAGTCATTGGCGACAAAGCCGATGGGTTTCAGCCCGCGCGTCTCCATCCGCCGGGTTAGCAGCATCCCGAGTGACTGATGCGCGTTCCAGCCTTCAAAACTATAGACCGCCATATAATGCAGCCCCTTGTGCGGGAATGTCTCGACCAGCAGTTCTCCCGGTTCCGGCAAGCGCGAGCGATGGTCCTGCATTTCCAGCCATTCGCGGACGTCATCCGGGAAACGTGCCCAGCCTGCCCGATCGGTTAGCAATCCGCGCACCCTGTCCGACAAATGGGTTGTGAGCGGCAGGCGCAAGCCCATATAGCTCGGGATCATCGCGGCTTTTTTGGTTGCGCGGACGACGACATCGGACGTGTCGAGTTTGACCAGCTCTAGGCTCATACCCGCAAAGAAAAACGTATCGCCGGGGCTTAGCATCGCCGCGAAACTTTCCTCGACCTTGCCGAGGTTGCGACCATTTCTGAAACGTACCGTCATCATGGCAGCATCAACGATAATTCCGGCGTTCAGACGGTGTTGAGTCGCAAAGCGTGGGTGAACCAGATGCCATATGCCATTTGCATCCCGTCGCAACCGCTTGAATTTGTCATAGGCTTTCAGCGCATAGCCGCCGTCGCGGGTGAAGCCGAGGACGCGGTCGAACGTCTCTTTATCGAGTGCGCTAAAGGGTAGTGATGATTGCAGCTCATCCAGTAAATCGTCTTCCTGAAACGGGGCTGCACAGGCGCAGGTCATGACATGTTGCGCGAGTACATCAAGCCCGCCGGGTCGAAACGGCTCACCATCGCGCTTGCCTTCATTGACCGCATCTAGCGCGGCTTGCGCTTCGAGATATTCAAAGCGATTGCCGGGCACGAGTAGAGCTTTGGATGAGACATCCAGCCGGTGATTCGCGCGACCAATCCGCTGGAGCAACCGAGAGCTACCCTTGGGCGCGCCCATTTGGATCACGCAATCAATGTCGCCCCAGTCGACTCCCAGATCAAGCGATGCGGTACAGACCAGCGCGCGCATTTGTCCGGATGCCATCGCGTTTTCTACCTTGCGCCGGGCCTCTTTGGACAGGCTACCGTGGTGGACCCCGATGTGCAGGGTATCCTCGTTTATGTCCCACAGCTTCTGGAAGATATACTCGGCGAGAAAGCGCGTATTGGTGAAAACCAGCGTCATCCGGTTGGCTTTAATCTGTTCCATCACCTGCGGGATCGCATATACGCCGGCATGACCAGCCCAAGGCACGCGGATCTTTTCGCCTTCCGGTGTTTCGGGGATCATGATGGATATATCCGCTGGCGCACCTTCTTCGCCGAGCACATGGGTGACGGTGTCGATATCGCCATAAGGCGCGAGCCAAGCGCGGAAATCATCTGGATCAGCGACCGTGGCCGATAAGGCGGAGCGCTTCATATCAGGCGCAATCCGTTGCAGCCGCGCGAGCGACAGCGAGAGCAAATCACCGCGTTTACCCGAAGCAAAGGCATGGACCTCATCAACAATCACATGCTCTAAATTGGCAAATAGCGTGAAGCTGTCCGGCTGGCTCAGCAGCAAGTTAAGCGATTCTGGCGTCGTGAGTAATATTTGTGGCGGCTTGACCCGCTGGCGTGCCTTGCGATTGGCGGGCGTGTCACCGCTGCGGGTCTCCACTGTGATTGGCAGGCCCATCTCGTCGATCGGCGTCAACAGGTTGCGCTGTACATCGACTGCCAACGCCTTAAGCGGAGAAATATACAGCGTGTGGAGACCGTCAAAATCGGGCCGTTTGATAAGATCCACCAGCGTCGGCAAAAACCCAGCTAGCGTCTTGCCCGCTCCTGTCGGTGCGGTAAGCAACGCATGGCGCCCATCGCTAGCGGCCTGCAACATTTCCATCTGATGCCGTCGCACCATCCATGTGCGCGCGGCGAACCATTCGGAAAGAGGTTTAGGAAGTGCGTCGCCGCTCATCGCGCCACCATAAGCAGGGTGGCTGGATTATCGAATCATTTTCGGACGGTCGAGATATCTAATATGTACCTATCGCGGCTTCAATGAGATCGAGCGTATGTTTGCGCACCGCCACTTTGTTGGCCCCATAGGCCCGCCCGGGAAGCTTGCTGAGCAAATCCGCCTGCTCTTTTGCGGTTTTCAAAACCAAGTCGGGATCAACCAACATGTCGATATATCCGACTTCCAGAGCTTCTGTTGGTTCGTAAAGCTGCGACTGGATGAGTGCTTGCGTCAGTTTGCGACCATCCAGGCGCGCCTTGGGAAGTTCGATGGCAAAGACCGGCAGGTTCATATTGTTAATCGTCTCATTCGCACCATAGCGAAACGCGCCGTTTGCACCGATGCGGGTGTCGCAAGCCAATAAGAGAAACGCGCCCATGGCGATGGCATGTCCATTACATGCGGCAATGACCGGAACCCGGCTGCCATAGACTTTGAGTAGCATGTTGCTTGCTTGATCAAGCAGTTCGCCAGAACGCGCCGCCCCTTCTGCCGCCAGCCATTTGAGATCAAAGCCGCCGCTGAAAACGCCTTCGCGGCCCGACAAGATGATCGCTTTCGCGCCGCTTTCCGCTTCTTCGAACTTTGAGATAAAATCTGTCATCCAATCCGGATTAATAGCATTGGCTTTGCCATCATCCATCGTCAGATAGGCGATATCACCGTCTATTTTTACTGTAATGCTCATCTGGGCCTCCGCGAATAAAATTTAATCAATCGATTAAATTCGTCAGGAATGCAATTGCTATTTGTGGCAGTGACGAAGAGGTTTCTAACGTCGCAATTCGGCCATTAACCCAAATAATTGCGTCACATCGGGCGGTGTCGTGTCGCCGGCATATTCGCGATAGAGCGTCGAAACATTAACGGCGATCCGTTCGCTATCGCCCCAGCTGGAGAAATCGCCCAGCTTAATATCATGCGCCGCATCACGAACCGAGAGCCCCGCATCATAACGCTTGCGAGCCTCGCCATCGATATAGTGTAAATAGTCCTGAACCCGCCGGACACCGGCTTCATCGGTGATCGGGCCATGGCCCGGAACGATCGTGTGAGGTTTGAGGTCGATAATATGATCGCAAGCCGCAATCCAGTTCGACACCGGTCCTGCCCACATGATAGGGGTGCCTTCGATAAACAGGATATCGCCGGTGAAAACTGTCTTGTCGTCAGGCACATGCACCAATATGTCACCAGCTGTATGCGCTGGGCCTACCTCGATCAGATCGACCTGCTTGTCGCCGACCATCACGCTATATTCGCCGCTAAATGTCTTGGTCGGGTGTTTTTCCGCGACATCGGTAAAATCAAAGCTGCCGAAAATATCGACCAGATATTGTCCTGCCGGCCCCATGTCCTTTGCCTGCGCCATGATTGCGGCCAAGGCAGGCGCAGGCAATTCATCCATTTCGCGCGCGCTGGCGTCAGAGGCAATGACTTCGGCATGTTTGCACAAGCCATTGCCATGACAATGATCACCATTGGCATGGGTGTTGACGATCGTACCAATATCATCCGCGCCGACCCCTGCTGCATCCGCCATGGTGGCGAGCATATCGCGCGTCAGGCTGGCATCGAATAAAGTATCGACCAGCAAGGATTGTCCGCCATCCGTTATCAGTCC
This sequence comes from uncultured Sphingomonadaceae bacterium, assembly GCA_947493215.1. GTDB lineage: Bacteria > Pseudomonadota > Alphaproteobacteria > Sphingomonadales > Sphingomonadaceae > Parasphingorhabdus. The sequence continues at coordinate 446,764 of CANLQE010000001.1, forward strand.
GGCATTGGACCAGCCCCAACCACCATCGGGCTGCAAATAGGCAAAGATGCCATTGCCGGTTTCATACAGACCTTTTTGGAAGGGGATGTTGTTCATGCTGCCTCTCGCCTTGTCGCTATCTTGTTTTTTGATGTTTTGGCAGTTTTCGATAGTTTTGGATAGGGTGACAAAATCGGCTGCTTGGCTGCACCTTCATTGTGTCCGGACTCAATTTGTTTTACGCAGGCAACAGCAAACTTATGAATGAAACAGAACGCCCTCAATTCGGAATAGAACGGCTATTTGTCTTAGCCCTGCTGGTGAGCATTTCGCTCGCCTTTGCCTTGCTGATCGAGCCGTTTTTTGGCGCGATTGTCTGGGCGGTTGTCGTAGCAGTATTGTTTCAGCCGGTTTACCAAAAAATATCCGGATGGCTATTTCCGCGCAGCAATCTGGCGGCCTTTCTGACGCTGATATTGGTCATTTTGCTGGTGATCGTTCCCGCCATATTGCTCGGCATGGCCTTGGTGCGAGAGGCTACCAGCGCCTATGATAGCATACAGGCCGGGGAAATTGATTTTGGCGGCGCCTTCATTGCCTTTCAGAACAGTCTGCCAACATGGGCGCAAAATGAGATAGCCGCTCTTGGCTATGGTGATTTGGCAACCGTGCGGCCGCAGATTGAAGAGGCGATTGGCAGCAGTCTTGAATTTTTGATCGCGCAGGCGCTCAGCTTTGGTCAAGGGGCATTTCGATTTCTTCTCGCGCTCGGTGTCATGCTATATCTGACCTTCTTCTTGCTCCGGGACGGGCGCGCCTTGGCCGGTCAGATTGAGCATGTTGTGCCGCTGTCAGAGAGTAAAAGCCGCATATTGATTGATAAATTTTTTGTCGTCATCATCGCAACGATAAAGGGTAGCTTTGTTGTTGCCTTGCTTCAGGGGACCATTGGCGGCCTGATCTTCTGGGCACTGGATATTCGCGGGGCTTTGCTCTGGGCAGTGTCGATGGCGATATTGTCGCTCATCCCGGCCATTGGCACAGGCTTTATATGGGTGCCGGTAGCCATTTATCTGCTCGTGACAGGGGCGATCTGGCAAGGGGTTGTGCTTATTCTTGCCGGTATCTTCGTCATTAGCCTGGTCGATAATCTCGTCCGTCCGATATTGGTCGGACGCGACACGCGCATGCCCGATTATATCGTATTGATCTCGACATTGGGCGGTCTTCAACTGTTCGGTTTTAACGGCATTGTGATCGGGCCATTATTGGCGGCCTTGTTCATTGCGGTCTGGCGGATTTTTGCGGAAATGAATAAAGCTGAGAGAGAACGCCTAGCGCCGGTCAAGATCGCAAGTGATAAGTCAAAGCCATAGCGAGACAATGTTTCACCGCCTCTCTCGGAATATCCTGATCCACATCAAAAACGACCGCGCGCGCGCCTTCAAATTTCAGAATGTCTCCATATAATTGCTTATACCGTTCGACCAGATCGGTCTGACAATGCACATATACTGCATATTCGCTGTCAGACTTTTTGTGGCGGTTGATGCGAACGGTCGTGCCGGATTTGGTGGCCGAAGTCAGATAGGCTGGCTCTCCCCATTTCAGCGTTTCTTCGAGCGGGCCTATGGCCGGATTTTCGGCGGCGGTTTCGAGGATCAGCGCCCTAAGCGCTACCAGCCGAGCGACCATAGCTTTTGGAAGCCGGTCGAAAACCGATTGCGTTTGAGAGGGGAGCTTAGCGTTCATGGCGTCATCTTGCCTCACTGATGGTGAGATGTTTTATGCTGTGGTTAGTGGGTAGCGCAAAACGATAATTTTGACCAATCCAGAATGGGTTTCCGCTATGAGCGCAAAAGCGGACAATAGAATCCAATGTCAGAGGCAGTCAATAAAGTGATTTACGGTTGGTTCGGAACCCGCATCGATCAGAACGGCAGCACTGACGGAAAACTGCAAATCTTCGGGATGCGGAAAACCGCTTAACTTGCCTTGATTGATGAGTGGATCAGCTACAGATTTCGGGATGGCTGTCAGGATGTCAGACCCCACGACCAAATCGATACAGGCCGCCTGACTGAGCAATCGGTATTTGGGAAAGCGATGCTGTTTGAGCAGAGCTTGTGTCTCTGGAGGAAGGCTGGTTTCAAACAGGGTATCAAATCCCGCAATAACCCAATCATACTCGACAACATCCGCCAGTTGAAGATCCGTCTCCAACACCGGATGATTTGGTCGACAGATGACGTAATAGGGTTCTTTGATAACCTTTCGAACGCGCAACCGATCAAGATGCGGAAGCTGGCTAAGCGTTGCTTCATTGTACAAGAGCAGATGAATACGCCTTTGGATCAATTCCTCCACAGCATGGGTCGGTGGCATGGTCTCAGCATTGATTTTCGTTTTCGGATAACGGTTTGCGAATTTGCCAATGGCCGGATGGATCATTGTATCCAATATGGCAGGCCCACTGACAATTTGGAGAATATGCTCGCCGCTTTGTGTCTCGGCTTTGACGGTCTCCGCAAAGCTCAATAGATCGATCGCCATTGGGTAGAGCTTTTTGCCTGCTTCGGTCGGGACAACCGTACGCGTGGTGCGATGGAATAATTTCACATCCCAACTATCTTCCAATGCCTTGATGCTTTTAGTGAGCGTCGAATGGGTAAGGTGCAATTCCTGAGCCGCGCTCGAAAAACTGAGTAGTCTGTAGACCGCCTCAAAATGGCGCATTAGGCGAAGGTCATCCATATGTTCCTATTAGTAACAAATATGGTCTTTTATCTCAATTTATTTCAGTAAAAATTTCCTCTACCCCTCGGTCGTCCAAAGATAGTCTGAACCGGAAGAGAGCTGAGCCATGACATTAGAGTCTGTTGTATCATCGAATATCGCGCTGATTGTTGTCCCGCTCTACTTTATCGCGATCTTTGCGGAGTCCATCTTCAACCATTTCTTCCACGAACGCGGCGCGGGTGATTGGAAAGACAATGGCGTTTCGATGTCGATGGGGCTGGTCAGCGCAGTCACCAACGGCGCGACGGCGTTCATCTCTGTCGCCGCCCTATTCTGGGTCCAACAATTTCAACTCTATGCCATCCCGCTTTCCCTGACGGCACTCCTTGTCTGCTTTGTCCTCGATGATATGCGCTATTATTGGCATCATCGTGTTGCCCATCGTTGCCGTTGGGTTTGGGCGATGCACGTAACCCATCATAGCAGTACGCAATTTAATTTTTCCGTCTCCCTGCGTCAGGGCTGGACGAAGCATTTCACCGGTACGGCGATGTTTAAAATACCTTTGGTGCTGATCGGTTTTGATCCCGTTCTTGTGCTGTTTTGCGGTGTGATTAATCCAACCTATCAATTCTTCCTGCATACCGAGCTTATCAACAAAATGCCGCGTTGGTTCGAAGCGATTTTCAACACGCCTTCGCATCACCGGGTTCATCATGGTCGCAACCCGCAATATCTCGATGCTAATTATGCCGGTACGCTGATTATCTGGGACAAGATGTTTGGGACATTTGTCGCCGAAGATGAAGAGGATCGGGTGGATTATGGATTGGTCAAGAATCTGGAAACTCTCAACCCCTTCACCATCATATTTCACGAATATTGGGGTATTGCTAAGGATGTATCCCAGCGCGGTCTGAGCCTTTGGCAGCGAATTTTATATGTTCTGGCTCCTCCTGGCTGGAGTCATGATGGATCGCGCCAATCATCGACCGACATCAAACAGGAATATGATAAAACGCAAATAAAGTTGGAAAATATAGACGCGCAAGATCCAGTTTTGCTGAAGACGGCTTAAACTATGCCCGGTCCACATTATGCAATCTCTGAGGCGTTTATCGTCTTGGCTGCGATCTGGTGCACAGCACGTTTATCGCGATCAAAGCATTGGTTGGCAGCGTTGGGAATCGCAGTTTTCGGATTTGCAGCAGCCATTGGCGTATATCGATTTGGTACCAATCAGATTGCGGAGCTGGCCAGCTTTCATAAATACTTCTCACAAATCGGCGGGTCGATTGCGATGGCATTCATATCTGCGCAACTTCTGCTGGCAGAGCCATTGGTAAATCGAGTTAGGTTCGGAAAGTGGATCGTTTTGGTAGCAGTTTTCGTCAGCGCCGTTACAGCGCTCGCGGTTCCAGCGTTCACAACTCCACTGTTCATTACGTGGCTTTCTGCAGCAATCATAACGGCAGCATTGATACCTGCCAGCTCCGTAGTTCGCCGGGTTTCTTTAGCAGCTATTGTTTCAATGTTTTTGATAAACTTGCTGTTGATCCGTCAATCCCCGCATTTGGATCCAGATATCAGCTGGCATCTATTCCATGTATTGGTCGCTATATGGTTGCTCGGGATGATCTATGTATTTGGGTACCGTCGTTCTTATGAGGAGGTCGCCCATTAGTAAGCTGTTCTAATGTCCGCTATCGGGATAAAGCGAACACCGCGGTGCCTAATGCCCCACCGTCTCCCCCCGCTCCAAACCGGACAGCGCGAGCTGCTCATCAATTTGCGCCATTAGCCGCTCTAGCCCGTCTTTCGACTTGGCTTCGGCGCGTGCGACCAGCACATCTTGCGTGTTCGAGGCTCTCAGCAGCCACCAGCCGTCGTCGGTATTCACGCGCGCGCCGTCCGTGTTGTTCACATCGGCCCCGCTCGCTGCGAGCCGTTCCAATATTTCGTCAACCACCGGGAATTTGCGGCTTTCGTCGACCTGAAAGCGCATTTCGGGAGTGTTGATCATCTCGACCATATCGCTGCGCAACTGGGTGACGCTCTTGCCAATATTGGTTGCTGCCTGAATCAGGCGGATCGCGGCATAAGGCGCGTCGTCAAAACCGTAATAATCATGCTTGAAGAAGACATGACCGCTCATTTCTCCGGCAAGCGGTGAGGAAACTTCCTTCATTTTGGATTTAATCAGACTGTGTCCGGTCTTCCACATAAGCGGCTTGCCGCCAAGTGCGGCAATCCGGTCATACAGCGCCTGGGACGCCTTTACGTCCGCGATAATGGTTGAACCGGGCTCGGATTTCAGGACGTCTTCGGCGTAAATCTGCAAGAGCTGATCGCCCCAGATGACCCGGCCTTCGCCATCAATCGCACCGATCCGGTCGCCGTCGCCGTCAAAAGCCACGCCGAAATCGAGGTTTTTCTCTGCGACAAGCGCTTTGAGATCGGCGAGATTCTTCTCTTCCGTAGGATCAGGGTGATGATTGGGGAAACTGCCATCGACGTCGGTATAGAGAAGATGATGCTCGCCGGGCAGATTGGCGGTGAGCTTTTCAATGACTGGCCCGGCTGCGCCATTGCCTGCGTCCCAGCCGATTTTCATCGCATTTCCGGTAAAATTCTTGGTCAATCGCGCGACATATTCGTCGATAATATCAATGCGCTCGATAGTGCCGACAGCATCATCAGCGGCCGTTTTCCAGTCGCCGCTCGCCGCCATCGCGCCGAGCTTCTGGATGTCCGCGCCGAAAAATGGCCGTCCCTGAAATACCATTTTGAAGCCGTTATAATTGGCGGGATTATGGCTGCCGGTGATCTCGATGCCGCCTTGCACCTGTTCTAACACGCATTCGGCATAGTAAAGCATCGGTGTCGGACCCATGCCGATGGAAACGGCGTCGACACCGGCATCGTTCAGTCCTTCGATCAGCGCATCCTCCAGCACTGGTGAGCTGGTCCGGCCATCATATCCAGTGGCGACCGCGCTGCCCCCTGCCCTTGCGATGAGCGTTCCGAAACCGCGACCAATGGCATAGGCATCATCATTGCCAAGCGTTTCTCCAATAATCCCGCGAATATCATATTCGCGCAGGCTGGTGGAATGGAACTCGTGCGATTTGCGTGCGGTCATAAACTATATTTTCCTTTGGGGGAGTGGATCGTGAGCTTGGTTTTGAAGGAGACGCAATAATAGAAAGCCTGTGATGCAAAAGCTAGTCCCCCTCGTGCCCTTAGTCTGCGCCGCACCGGCTTTTTAGGGCGTATTAGCCGCCTGTATTTCCTCCAGCAAAATGTCGCGGGCTCGGTTTATCTGTCTGGCAAGCTCTTCATCACCGCCGCGATCAGGATGATGTTCGGTCAGACGGGAGCGCCACGCCGCTTTAATCGCCGCCTGATCTGCACCCTCGTCAACCCCCAGTAACGCGCGGGCTCGGTCCAGCTCAAAATTGCGCGCTTTGGGCTTTTCTTTTGCAACAGCGCCGAACATGCTGAAAACTTTCGCGCCGCTCCAGGCAAATGCGCCTGCAATCAGCCCGCCACCAAATAGCCAGTTTCCGCCGCGCAGAAAATTGACACCGACCAAAGCAATGGCAACGGCTAACCAGTCATTAGGGCCCATGGTCTTGGCACGACCGGACAAGAGGAGGGCGGCGATAACTGAACCGCTGAGGATCAGCATGAATGTCATGGGCTAGGCAACGAGTTGCGGTTTACCGAACAAGGGTCGCTGACCTTCCGGTTGCGGTAGAGCAAGATGTTTGATCAGCTCGCGCAATTCTTGCCGGGCCGCGATATGGCTGGTGGCGAGACGGCCAAGATGCTCTTTGTCGAGCATGGTCAAACCCGTTGGGAATAATTCCCGATAGATAACCCGTTCGCTTAAGCCCGGGATCACGCGAAAGCCGACACGCTGGGATAATTCAGTGAGGGCAGAAATGACGCGCTGCATATTATGCGCCTCGACATGCTGGGTGCGGTTGCGCAGCACGACCCAATCGATGGTGGTGCCGTCTGCCTTGGCGCGCGCTTTTCGTGCTTCCCAGATGAGTTCAGCATAAAAGCTGAGCTTGCGAACCTTATAGGTTTCCGGGTCGACCTGGCCGATCAGGTCGAAGTCGACGAAGCTGTCATTAATCGGCGTCACTAGTGTATTGGCGCGGGTGGCGACAAAGCGGGCAAATTTATCGTCGCGGCCCGGCGTGTCGTAGAGCAGGTAATCCACGCCGTGGCCCATGCGCTCGACCAATTGCTCCAGCCGCGCGAGATTATCATGTTCGAAAACTTCAAAATAGGGTTGTGGAACAACAATGTTCAGCCGGTCCATCGTGGCTTGGCGATTTTCCAGATAACGATAGCTGGTGCGCTGACGTGGATCCAGATCAATGACCGCAACCTTGTGGCCTTGATAGGCAAGCGCCACGGCAACGTGAACGGCGGTGGTCGACTTGCCGGTCCCGCCTTTCTCATTGGCAAAGACTATATGATGCGCTTTGCTATCGGCCACTTAAGCTATTGCCCCTTTTCAGATAACCCGATGGTTCAGTCCAGGACAGAATGTCAAAAGTCGCTGCCCCTTTGTAGGAGTGCTAAACTAAACCACGTTTGAATAAAAGGACCGGTGACAAAAACTTACGATTGGCTGGGTCGTTATTCGCCTTATAACGGCACACCAGCAACCGTGATCCGGTTGAGATAGCGACGATGCCCGCGATAATCATTGAGCGCATAATGCCATGTGGAGCGGTTATCCCACATCGCCAGCATGCCTTCTTCCCATTGCAGCCGGAAATGAAATTCGGGCCGCGAGATATGCGCATAAAGCGTGTCGAGCAGAGCTTTGCTGTCGTCCTCGGCCATGTCGACAATGTTCAGCGTAAAGCCCGGATTGACATAGAGACCCTTTGCGCTGGTTTCCGGATGCTTGAGGACGACCGGATGGACTGCCTCTTGTACGGCCGATTCCGTATTTCCGAAACGACCGCCAAATTTCTTTTGGTAGGCGCTGTCTTTGCCGAAAATATGGGCATTGCCGTGCCGGGCCTTCAGATTTTCAATGCGCGCTTTCATGGCATCGTCCAACGCTTCATAAGCGGCGTGCATTCCGGCAAATAAGGTGTCGCCGCCGCTCGGCGGAATTTCCAGCGCATAGAGGATCGAGCCCATAGCGGGTATTTCATCATAGCTATGGTCGGTGTGCCAGCCGCCGCCAATATTCACTTCCTGATCGGCTTCTTTGAGCACTTTGGCAATTTGCGGATAACCTTCGACGGGGGTGAAAAAGCGGTTGATGTCGATATTATTCCAGCGCTCGGCAAAGGCGATATGGTCTTCCGGAGTCAGTTTTTGATCACGAAAAAACAGCGCGCCACGGTCGAAAAAAGCATCGCGCAATTCGGCAAAATCGTCGTCGTTTAAGGATGATAAATCGATGTCGTCGACGATCGCCCCGACAGCTTCACTGGCTTTGGATATCTGCATATTTTCTCCCCCTGATTCTTATTATATCATAGGTGTATATCCTATTTTTGTGATATTGTTATAATTGAAATGAACAAGGAGCAGGCCCCTATGACCGATATGAAAATGAACCGCCGCCAGATGCTTGCCGCCGGAGCGGCCACCAGCATTGCGCTGACCGCTTCCCAGTCTGTTGCCGCAGAAGACGGACCAGCAAGCCTTAAAGGCAAATCGGTGCTGATCACGGGATGCTCGTCGGGCTTTGGGTATCTTGGTGCGCTGCTTTATGCGGAGCGGGGAGCCAAAGTGTTCGCGACCATGCGTAATATGCCGCGCCCAGAGGCTGCAAAGCTTGAGGCAGCCGGTAAAGACGGCGTTGATCTGACTGTCCTTGAACTGGATGTGCTGTCCGATGAATCTGTGACCAAGGCGGTGGCAGAAGCCGAGCGGCTGAACGGCGGCGCGCTTGATGTGGTCATCAATAATGCTGGCGTTGGCACCGGCGCACCGGTGGAATTGCAAGACATGGAAGCGATGCAGATGTTGTTTGACACCAATGTCATGGGACCACAGCGCGTGGCGCGCGCCGCGCTGCCAGCAATGCGCGCCAAGAAATCAGGCGCGATCATGAACGTATCGTCTCAGCTTGGACGGGTGATGATACCTGGCATGGGGCTCTATTCTTCCACGAAATTTGCGCTGGAATCGATGAGCGAGCAAATGGCTTATGAGCTGGTTCCGCACGGGGTTGATGTGACGATTGTCCAGCCGGGCGGCTTCCCGACCAAGATATGGGACAATGGCAACAAGCTGACCGCACCGATGCTGGAGCGCGCTAGTGAAGAACGGAAAGCCGCTTATCCTGAGCTGGTTGCCGGAGCGTTGCGGGACGGCGGCGGTTCGACCGATCCGATGGACGTACCGCGCGCAATGGCTGCGGTTATGGCTATGGCACCAGGCAAACGGCCCCTGCGCCTGCCTGTGCATCCGGGTCCCAAGCCCGCATTGGGGATTAACGATGTCAGCGCCAAGACGCAGGTGGCAATGCTCGGCAATTCGCCCTTTGGCCCATGGATAAAGGATGTAAACGAGCGCAGTTGATCAGGCTTTGGCCGCAGTGCTCGTCTGTTTGACCATCAGCAGAGGTACCAGATAGATGATCAAAAAGGCCAGATTCGGGATCACGTTGGCAGCGTTGCCAGACGCGACGGACGCGCTGCTGTCGATGACAAACCATGTCAAAAAGACATAGATAGACCCGCGCCGGATCAGCGTACTGCCCTGTTCGACACCGGGCGCCGAAATGAAAAGATACATAGCGCCAAGGCCGCCAAACACGCCGCCAGCAATCGCCATGGCGAGTTTGGATTCCGGTGTCGTCAGGCCAGCAACGCCTTCGCTTCCGGATGAAGCCAGGTTGAAAAAAATGTCATTCGCACCGGTGAAATCATTCACGCCGGCCAGCGCAAATAAGACCGCTGTGATAATGGAAAAAACGCCAATAACCCGCATGGAACGGGCAGCTGCAGTGGGTGACATATTCTATCTCCTTTTTCGTTCGCAATCATCCAAGCCGATTGCGATAGCGAAAACAATTACCCCATAGGTAAGTGCACTGCTTGTGCTGGGCTGGCATGATGCGATATCATAAGCGGGAGGATTGAAAGATGCAGACAGAATTTGGCAGCATATTGAAGGAATGGCGCAAGGTTCGCCGGTTCAGCCAGCTTGATCTATCTCTCGAGGCAGAGATGTCGGCGCGGCACTTGAGTTTTCTTGAATCCGGTCGTTCCAATCCCAGCCGCGCGATGGTGCTGCGTCTCTCCGAAGCACTGCAATTGCCGCGGCCAATGGCCAATCAGGCGCTGCATGCTGCGGGTTTCGCGGCCATTTATCCAAGCCTGCCCGACGATGCGCCGGAACTCGCTCCGGTTCATCAAGCCATTGCAACGATGCTCGATCATCATGATCCTTATCCCGGCATAGCGGTGGACCGGCACTGGAATGTGGTGCGGTCGAACAAGGGCGCAGAGATGCTGTTGGCGCTCGCTGATCCGAGCGGCACAGTGAATATGATGGATATATTGATCAACAGTGCCGAGATGAATCTGATTGAGAATTGGGATGAAGTCGCGATGCTTTCGCTGACCCGGCTGCGCACCGAAATATTGGAACTGGGCGGAGACGAAAAGCTGTCTGCCCTGATGCAACGTGTGGCGGGGCTCGAACGGGTGAAAAATGCTGATCTGGGGTCGATCAACCTTAATCAAGCCGTGATTCCGACGATCTTGCGGCTAGGCGAAAATCGCTTGTCGCTGTTCTCCACCATCGCCCAATTCGGATCTGTACAGGACACGCAGGCTGGCGAAACGCGCATTGAGTTAATGTTCCCGATGGACGATGAAACTATTCAGTTTTTCGAAAGGTAGCAGCTGCCATGTCCCGGGCGCCGGGTTTCTCGGGGAGTGGAGATTTTGAATATGAAAACGACGCGCTTTTTAGCACTGCCTCTATTGGCCCTCACCGCTTGCGCGCCCAGTCTCGATATCGCTGAAGCACCCAATGAACAAGCCAGTAGCGCAGCACCCGACGCCCTCGCGGAGAATAAAGTCAGCGCTGAAAATCTGGCCAAATGGCGCAAGGATAACCCGAGCTGGTATGCAGCGGTAGAGCCCTTTCAGGTGGTTGGCGAACAAGGCACAGGCATTTATTATGTCGGAACCGAAGGCCTTGGTATGTTCTTCATTCCAACGGCAGACGGGCATATTGTCATCGACGGCGGTATGCCGGACCAAGCATCGATGGTGGCCGATGCGATCACAAAGCTCGGCTATGACCCCAAGGACATAAAAATCCTGCTCAACAGCCACGCGCATCTCGATCATTCGGGCGGGCTTGCTGATCTCAAGGCGATGAGCGGCGCGCAGATGATTGCCAGCGAAGGGGATCGGTCTGCACTGGAAGGCGGGTTTTATCTGGGATCCGAAGAAGAAGACTTCCTGCTCGCGCCGCCGGTCAAGGTCGACCGGATCATCGCCGATGGTGAAACTGTCCGCCATGGCGGCGTGACGATGACAGCCCATTTGCATCCCGGTCATTCGCGTGGTTGTACGTCCTGGACCATGGACGTTGCGCAGGGCGGCAAGACTTATGACGTGCTAGTTTTTTGTTCTGCGACTGTGGCCGCAAACCGGCTCGTTAACCCGCCGCAATATGAAGGCATAGTGGACGATTATCGCAGCACCTTTGATAAAACCCGTGACTGGAAGCCAGATGTCTTCCTCGCCAATCATCCCGGCTTTTTCAGCATGGCGAAAAAACGGGAAAAGCAGAAGGCGGGTGATCCTTTGGCTTTTGTCGATGATCAGGCCTTTGGCAAATTCATCACGGCCATAGAAGGCTGGTTCAAGGATGGTCTTCGGAAACAGACAGAGGCTGCAACGCCCTGACGCTAGTCAAAACGGGACTTGCAGAAACGTCTGCTCCGCCCTTAACCTAAGGGCATCAGAGGATGGAGTTATTGGATATGGCGACTGCGAAACAGGTTATCGAGAAATTCTGGGAAATTCAGAACGACCATGATTATACCAAATTGAGTCCGTTATTTGCCGACGAAGCCGTGTTCGAAGATCCTGCCATTGGCCGCGTCGAAGGGAAGCCTGCGATAGAGAAGCTGCTCGCTGGATTGACCAAGGAACTGGCCGATAAGAAAATGCATTTCGAAGTGCTGGAAATTGCTGGCGACGAACATGTCGCCTGGTCCCGCTGGCTTTGGAAACGGCCTGAGGGGGATATTGAAGGTGTTGGTCTGTATAAGGTCGCAGATGGTCAGTTAATATCTTATCGCGACTTTTACGCCGTGCCGGAAGGCTAGGGTTGCGCCGAGAGGCTCAGTCTTTCGGCTGGATATCTTCCGGATAGGGATTGCGCGAAATCAGGCCCCATGAACTATTGTTCGACAGGCTTTGCCGCGCGTCTATCTCGATCAGCAATTCTTTCGTTTTGATGATATCTGCGCCGACAGCGGACGATAATGTTTCAATATCACGCCACTTAAATTTTTCACCGCGCAGTAATAATATCAGCCGCTCTTTGCGCTTGTCATCGAGCCGATATTCGCGGCGCTTTGAAAGCCAATGGGTTACGAAAACCGTCGCGATAGAAGCTATAGCGCCCACCACAGCACCGATGAGAACGGCGATTTCTGCACTAACGGTCATTCCGGTGCCTCCGAGTTTCGATCATGGATTAAGCCGCTTTAGCGCGCTCTTCATTTCTGATTCTATGTCATCAATCAAGGTTGCCGCATCCGGGACGTTGGATATCATACCAGCAGACTCGCCGATACCGATATGGGCTCTGTTAAAATCCGCTTGGCGCACGCCGTCATCGTAAGCGGCCCGACCTTCTTCCGGATCATTCTTCAGCTGATCAATGCGGTCTTCCCATTGCCGATAGAGGTCATTGCGGATGGCCCGAAAATCGAAAGATTCAGGCCAGTTCTTTCGCCGCAAAATATCAAAAACCGAACTGCGCGCCGTATTATCGCCATCTGTCTGGGTCGCAACTTTCTTGGCTTCCGGGTTGGCGAGACATTCTTTGGTTGCCCAAAATCGTGATCCCATCATGACGCCATCTGCGCCCAATACCATCGCCGCAGCGAGGCCGCGGCCATCGGCAATGCCCCCGGCACCCAGCAAATAGGTTTCGGGTGCATGGGCGGCAAGCCAGTCTGCGGTTTCCGAGATAAAGGAAAATGTCCCTCTGCCGCGGTCTTGGGTCGCGCCATGTCCGCCAGCTTCGGTACCCTGCGCGACAATTACTTTTGCGCCTGCTTCAACCGCCAGCGGTAAATCTTTCAGCGAATGGACTTGGCATATTAGCTCGGCACCGGATTCTATAATCCGTTCCGAATATGGCCGGGGGTCGCCAAAGGACAGCATGACCGCAGCAGGGCGATGATTGTCGATCAACCAATCAAGGGCATCAGCGTTTTCTGCCAGCTTCCAGCTGATGAACCCGCAGCCAAGGCGCTTCATAGCCGCTGCATTGTCTTCGATCGCCTCCACTGCAATTTGATATTCCCGGCTCGTCCATTCCAAATCGCCATAACCGCCACCGACCAGTCCCAATGTTCCAGCCTGCGCACAAGCCGATGCCAGATCGCCGCCGGATGCCAATGCCATGGGGGCAAGGGCCAAGGGGACTTTCAAATCGAAGTGATCGGCAAAGCGGTTCATTTCTGTTCCTTTAAAAATCTATCGCCAGACCTTTAAGTTCCCAATCGCCGTAGCGGGTGGGGCCGTCTTTTTCCAAAATATCGTCCGCTTTCTCCAGTGGATCGGGTTGTGGAACGGGTTTGCTTTTGGATAAATGGGCAGGCGCTTTTACGTGGGGTGGGCGTACACCGGGCTTGCGCGCATCAGCTTTTCTATCGTTTTCGGCCATAGTTTCTATTTCCCGTATATTTGAAAAAGCCCGCTTCATCCCCTATATTGAGAGAGAAATGATGATAATCAAGCGAGTAGACGCATGAATTTTCTAAAGACGACGATGTTGCTGGCGGCGCTGACGGCCTTGTTCATGGTTATGGGATTCTCGCTCGGCGGTCCGCGTGGCGCGATTTTGGCGCTGTTGGTTGCGGCGGGGATGAACCTGTTTACTTACTGGAATGCCGATAAAATCGTCCTTAAAATGCACAAGGCGGTCGAGGTAGACGCGAGCAGCCATCCCGAATTTTATACCATGGTGCAGCGATTGGCGCAGCAGGCGCAATTGCCGATGCCGAAAGTCTATATTGTTGATCAGCCGCAGCCCAATGCCTTTGCCACCGGCCGTGACCCCGAAAATAGCGCGGTCGCGGCAACCACAGGCCTACTCAATATGCTCAGCTATGACGAGATTGAAGGCGTGATGGCCCATGAACTTGGCCATGTAAAAAACCGTGATACGCTGATCATGACCATGGTTGCGACCATTGCCGGGGCGGTGTCGATGCTCGCCAATTTCGGAATGTTTTTCAGGAGCAATCGGGGTCTGGCCGGAATATTGGCGGTTTTTATCGCCCCCTTCGCAGCAATGATCGTGCAAATGGCGATCAGCCGCACCCGCGAATATGGCGCGGATAAAGCAGCGGCAGATATTAGCGGTAAGCCGCTGGCACTGGCCTCCGCGCTCCACAAGATTTCGGGGGAAGCCAAGCGCATCCCCAATCCAGTGGCGCAGCGGAACCCAGCGGCAGCGCAGCTCTACATCGTACCCGCTGGTGTTAAGCAGATGTTCTCAACCCATCCCGCGACCGAAGATCGTATCGCGGCGCTGCAAGATATGGCGCATGTTGGTGGATCGGGGGGCGGATCGGATGGCTGGTCCAACAATAGCGACGAAATTGGTGATATGAGCCGGATCAAAGGCAAGTCAAAAGCTAGGCGCAGCGCACTTGACCCGACCCGCGGAAACTAGCCGTAACTTGCTCTGGACTTGATCCAGAGCCTAGGGCGTCTATGGGGAAGCCAGCGTGATCCACCCCGGGTCTCGCATCAAGTGCGGAATGCCATAAGATGAACACTGAAAGCCCCTCCAAAATTCCCGGCCTGCCAGCACGGATCGCAGCGCTACGCTTGCTGGACGCTGTATGCCGTCGCGGTGAAACGCTCGATCAGGCGCTGCCTGTCGCCACCGCAAAGCTGAGCAATCCGTCGGATCGGTCGCTGGCGCATAATATTGCGGCCAATGCGCTGCGCTGGATGACCGCGCTTGATGCGATGATCGACAGCGCGACCAAGAAACGCCTACCCGATGATGCCAAAGCGCGCATGGCGCTGCGTATCGCCTTGGTGCAGGTGCTGATCCTCGAAACACCCCAACATGCCGCAATTGCGACCGCTTTGCCGCTGGTTCATGGCGGACCACGGCGCCTGGTCCACGGCGTTTTCTCCACCGTAATGCGCGGACTGGAATCGGGCGCACTGGGGTTGCCAGAGCATCCCGAAATTCCCGGTGAAACACTGGACCGTTGGACCGACCGTTGGGGTGAAGATGTTGCAATCGCAGCCGGACAGGCTTGGGCCCAATCGCCGCCGCTCGATCTCAGCTTTAAGACAGATGACGCTGGAGAGCTTCAGGGCGAGAAACTTGCGTCTAAACATCTGCGGATGCAGCCCGATAAGCCTGTCACTGAATTGCCCGGCTTTGATGAAGGGGCGTTCTGGGTGCAAGATCTGGCAGCTTCCTTGCCAGCCCGTTTGCTGGGTGAAGGCGAAGGCAAGACTGTGCTTGATCTCTGCGCTGCTCCGGGTGGCAAGACCATGCAACTGGCAGCAGCGGGCTGGAAAATTCAATCTGTCGACAATAGTGAAAAGCGGATGGAGCGGTTCACGGATAACCTGTCTCGAACGAAACTGGATGCCGAAGTCGTTATTGCCGACCTGATGAAATGGGAACCAGCCGAGCCAGCCGATGCCATCCTGCTCGACGCGCCGTGCAGCGCGACCGGTATTTTTCGCCGCCATCCTGATGTCCTGCATTGTATCGGATCGCGGCAGATTGCCGACCGCGCGGAAGTGCAGAAAACGCTGCTCGACCGGATCGCGCCGTGGGTCAAACCGGGCGGCGTGCTGGTCTACGCCGTTTGTTCGCTCGAACCCGAAGAGGGCGAAGAGCAGATCGAGCAATTTCTCGAAGGCCATGATGAATTCGAAATAGTTCCGGTGACAGCTGATGCGCTCCCCGACACCATTAGCCCGACCGAAAATGGTTGCGTGCGAACGCTGCCCAATATGCTGGCGGACAAGGGTCACCTTGACGGCTTTTTCATCGCGAAACTGCAGCGAAAAGGCTGACACGGTGATAAAATCCAGCCTGTCCCCAAATTGTCCACAGGCCATTGGGATTCCAGCCGGATCGCGCCTTGCGGGTGACATGTAAAAATCCTAGAGGCTGGATATCAAAGGAACCGCCATGACTAGCTCTGTTCGTATTGCCCCTTCTATTCTTTCCGCCGATTTTGCGCGGCTGGGTGAAGAGGTTCGCGCGATTGACGAAGCGGGTTGTGATTGGGTGCATGTCGATGTGATGGACGGGCATTTTGTTCCCAACATCACAATCGGTCCCGCTGTGGTGAAGGCATTGCGTCCGCATAGCGACAAACCCTTTGATGTCCATCTGATGATATCTCCGGTGGACCAATATCTCGAAGCATTTGCTGATGCAGGCGCGGATATTATTTCTTTCCATCCTGAAGCAGGGGCGCACCCGCACAGGACCGTACAAACGATCCATACGCTCGGCAAGCAGGCCGGGCTGGTGCTTAACCCGGCAACATCGCTTGATACGCTCGACTATCTGATCGACGACCTTGATCTGATTTTGGTGATGAGCGTCAATCCCGGTTTTGGTGGTCAGAGTTTTATCGACACGCAGCTCCGTAAGATCGAGGCCATTCGCAAGCGGATCGACGCAACTGGCAAAGACATTCGGTTAGAAGTTGATGGCGGCATTGATCTCAAGACTGCACCAAAGGCCATTTCGGCTGGCGCAGATACGCTGGTTGCCGGCACCGCAACATTCCGGGGCGGCCCTGATCACTATGCTGCAAATATCAGCGGCCTGAGGGGTGAATGAGCGCAGACCCTCCCAAGGCTGATGATCCCGGTAATGATCTAGGCGCAGGCGTAGACCGCTATAGCGGCGAGGAAAGTGAAGCGCCCGACGGCCAAAGTCTGACGCTGCGCGCAGACGGTGATCGCGGGCAATCGCTCGCGGAACAAACCGCCCTGCTCTATTATCGTATGACTTGGCGGATGCCGCTCCATCGGTTGCGTTTGTCCGGTAAATTACCGCTTCGCTTGCTGGCCGTGCCGGTTGATCCCGTGGATGGCGATCGTGTCCAAGGTACCGCTGTCCGCGCCGGATATTTTCTGTTTCGCGGCCTCAAGAAAAAGCTCGACGGCATTGATTTTGCTGAATTGAAACTACCGCCAGCCTTTGAAGATTATGTCCATCGTTTCCAATGGTTGCGCGATCTTGATACGGCGGCGTCCCGTGACCAAGCTTTGCCGGTTGCCGAAAAGCTGATGGAAGAATGGCTGGATGCTAACGGAAAGAAAATCCGGCAACCGGCCTGGCGTCCTGACAATTGCGGTTGGCGGCTGCTTATTTGGGCCAGCCACGCGCCGTTGATCCTGTCTTCCAGCGATCTGATTTATCGGTCAAAGGTGCTGAACAATATTGCCCGTACCGCACGGCATTTGGATCGCACGGCAGACAAGGCGACCTCCAGCCTAGGGCGCCTGGTCGCTTGGAGCGGAGTGGTTGCAGCGTCGCTGTTGATTCCGGAAGGCCGCGTCCGACGGATTGTTGGCGAAGCAGGTCTGGAAAAGACTATGGGCGAATTTTTCCATGCCGATGGCGGATCGGTTTCCCGGTCTCCCTTGAATCAGATGGACGCCGTGATCCTGCTATCGATGCTCAAGCAGGTTTATCTGGCGCGCGACGAAGATGCGCCTGAATTCCTCGAAAATGCGCTGGCACTCGCCGTGCCGCCTTTGACCGGCCTCACCCATTTTGATGGCAGCATGGGCAATTGGCAGGGCGGTGGTGCGACGGCGTCTGACCAAGTCGAACAGGTCATCGCCGCCAGCGGCATTCGCGCGCGCCCCCTTCGCCAAGCGCGGGATTGGGGCTATCAAAGGGTATCTTCTGGGCGTTCTGTTTTGATACTTGATGCTGCCCCGCCGCCCATTGCGCGTATGGCTGTGGCTGGTTGTGCCTCGACACTCGCATTTGAGTTTTCTAACGGCGATAACCGGATTATTGCCAATTGCGGCGGTGCAGGCCTAGTCGGTGCGACCATTCCGGCATCGCTGGCACGCGGTCTCCGGACGACGGCGGCGCACAGCACATTGTGTATCGACAATAGCAACAGCACCTCCATTTTGCCGGATGGCAAACTGGGGCGCGGCGTGAACGAGGTGGAACTGTTCCGCCGTGATGTTGAAAATGCGACCCGGCTGGAAGCCAGTCATGATGGCTATGCCCGGCGCTTTGGTCTTGTCCACAAAAGACTCTTGTTAATGCGTTCCGACGGATTGGAATTACGCGGCGAGGATATGCTGATCCCGGACAGCAACAAGCGACGGCGCAAGAAAAAGGACGTCGAATATGCGCTGCGTTTCCATTTGGGCCCGGATATTGAGAGCGATTTGATATCGGAAGGCAAGGGCGTTTTGCTGCGCCTTAAAGATGGCAATTTATGGCAATTCCGTTCGACCAGCGGTGTAATTGCACTGGAAGATAGCGTCTGGGTCGATGGCATGGGTATCCCCCATGGCGTGATGCAGATGGTGATAACCGACACAGTGGGCAGCGGCGGTGGAGCAACCGGTTGGCTGCTCAAGCATATGGGATAACGAATATCATGACGGAAAATATTGCGGTTAAAAGAGCATTGCTCTCGGTGTCCGACAAAAGCGGACTGGCGGAGCTGGGCAAAGAGCTTGCTGCTATGGGCGTGGCGTTAATCTCGACAGGCGGTACGGCCAAGGCGCTGCGTGATGCAGGTTTGGACGTTGCTGATATTTCCGATGTCACCAACTTCCCTGAGATGATGGATGGCCGCGTGAAAACGCTCCACCCCAAAGTGCATGGCGGTCTGCTCGCGCGGCGCGATGATGCGGGCCATGTCGCTTCTATGGAAGAACATGATATTGCCGGGATCGATCTGGTGATCGTCAATCTTTATCCCTTTGCCCAGACGGTTGCCAAAGGCGCCGCGCGCGACGAGATTATCGAGAATATCGATATTGGTGGTCCCAGTATGGTGCGCAGCGCGGCAAAGAACCATGATTTCGTGACCATTGTGACCGATCCTTCGGACTATGATACACTGCTTGCAGAACTGAAAGAAAGCGGCGGCGCAACCAGCATAAATTTCCGTAAGAAAATGGCGGCCAAAGCTTTCGCTGCCACCGCCAGCTATGACGGTATGATCGCGCAATGGTTCGGTTTTGCGGATCAACAGCAGATGTTCCCGCCGACATTGCCGCTGACGATGAGTCAGCCGACGGAGCTTCGCTACGGCGAAAACCCGCACCAGATGGCCGCGCTCTATCTGCCCGACGGCCCATCAGCCAAAGGCATTGCACAGGCAGAGCAATTGCAAGGCAAGGCGCTGAGTTATAATAATTATAATGATGCTGATGCCGCACTGGAACTGGTCAGCGAGTTTCGCGATGGTCCGCCGACAGTAGTGATTGTCAAACATGCCAATCCTTGCGGCGTGGCGAGCGG
Organism: uncultured Sphingomonadaceae bacterium; assembly: GCA_947493215.1. Lineage (GTDB taxonomy): Bacteria > Pseudomonadota > Alphaproteobacteria > Sphingomonadales > Sphingomonadaceae > Parasphingorhabdus. Next base: position 466,240 of record CANLQE010000001.1, read on the forward strand.
GGATAGCATATTGGATGCCTATAAGGCCGCACTCGCCTGTGACAGTGTCTCGGCCTTTGGCGGGATTATCGCGGTGAACCGGCCCTTGGACGGCGCGACAGCCGAAGCGATGACGGGTATTTTCACCGAAGTCGTCTGCGCGCCCGATGCTGACGCAGACGCGCGCGCGATTTTCGCCAAGAAAAAGAACCTGCGGCTTTTGCTAACCGGTGATCTGCCCGACCCCGCACGGCCCGGCATGGGGGTGAAGTCAATTGCGGGCGGTTACCTGCTGCAATCGCGCGACAGTGGGCAGATCGCCCAAGATGATCTGAAATGCGTCACCAAGCGCGAACCAAGCGCGCAGGAAATGGCCGATTGTCTGTTCGCGTGGACGGTCGCGAAACATGTGAAATCTAATGCGATTGTTTACGCCAAAGATGGTTCGACCGCTGGCGTTGGTGCGGGGCAAATGAACCGTTTGGAATCGGCTCGCATTGCCGCTTGGAAAGCCAAAGATGCAGCCGAGAAAGCCGGCTGGAGCGAAACGCGGACGATTGGCTCCGCAGTGGCTTCCGATGCTTTCTTCCCCTTTGCTGATGGTTTGATGGCAGCGGTTGAGGCGGGTGCGACGGCAGTGATTCAACCGGGCGGTTCCATCCGCGACGACGAGGTGATTGCGGCAGCCGATGAAGCCGGTCTGGCGATGCTATTCACTGGGATGCGCCATTTCCGGCACTGATGAGAATGGCGGCAATAAAGCAGAAGGGCATTATTCTTCTGTCAAAAAAGCTTTTGCGCCATCGCCCAGCACAACAAATGCAGCCCAATAATAAGGATGGGATGTAATCGGATCATCCATCAGCTTCTGTTGCGCCAACCGCAGCGAGGTTGCGAGCGGCATGTCCTGTTCGGCGCCAAACATGCCTCCGATTAAACGCTCTGTTGCATCAAAATCATCGGGCACCGGCCAATGGCTGGCAACGACCGATCTTGCGCCTGCCCCAACAAAGGCGCGCACCAATCCGTCCAGCGCATAGTTGCCGCCAGTTGCGACGCCCGCTTCGCGCGACGCTCCGACGCTGGCCATTCCGGCGGTATCGCAAGCCGACAGGATTACGACATCGGCATTAAGCTGTAGGTCGAAAATTTCCTGGAAGCTGAGCAACCCGTCAGAACCTTTGTCGCCAAAGGACGTTATCAACGCGGGCCGTGCCGTACATTGAGGTTTGGGCGCAGTCACAAGGCCGTGAGTGGCAAAATGGATGATGCGATATTCATTGAGATCGTCTTGCGCCAAAAGAGCGCTGTCCGAGAAACCGGCCCCAGTGATGACGTTTGACTGTGCCGCGCCGACAATATCGCGCGCCAGATGAAGCTCGGCGCCGGAAATCGGATTGCCCCATGTTTCGGTGCCCCATTGGCACTGATCGTCTTGCGCAGCGGTATATTGCAAGCTGGCATCGGGAACCGCATTTTCGCCTAGCCCGAGATATCGATATTTTCCTGTTGATGGCGCAATCGCGCGCACCTCTGCGAAGGAGCGGGGGGACACTGCGATCGACATATCGCGGCCTTTACCAAACCATTGGACGCCGGTAAAATCAAACAAGTCTGAATCGATATCCTGCGTGCGATCAATATAAGCGTCCACGCTCGCTTGATCTTCGACCAGTAAATAGGGCGGCAATTGCAGCAGCGGCCCGTCGGGTTCGTATATGAGATGCTTCACATCGGCGAGCTGGGCCTCAACGGGCTCGAACAACGAACGGTAGAGCGTGCGCGCCAGCTCCACATTAAACGGATAGGTCGTCGGCGCGCCATATTCGATACGAACAATGGAATCGCGCAAGTCATTTATGGTTTGCTGCAGAGCTGGCAAGTCATCGGCAACCTTGAAACTGCGGACATCATCGGGTGTCACGAGGATGCTGTATATGGCATTGCCCACGATATTGACTTTATAATAGGCCTCACCGGTTCTCAGCAGCTTTTGCATTTCATCAAGTGACATGGCCTGCGGGGCGAGAACGCGGTAACGCGGGAATTTACTCAACTGGGACTGTAATTGCGTCTGCTCAAGCTCCAAAGACGTCAGGGCATCTTGAGAGTAACCAAGGTCGCGAATCTCATTGGCGTTGAGCGATCCTTTTGAGGAGAGTTGAGCGATCTGACTCCGCGTCCGAGCAATTTCGCGCGTCCGCGAGACAGCCAAACGGAATAGCGCAGAGGCTTCATCATCGCCTTCTGAAAGCTCGCGTGCAAGAGCCGCCTGGGTTTGCGCTACTCCAGGCCTTTGCAGGGCCTGAGAGGCCAAGAACATGGCAGCAGCAGCTTCTGCATCATCATCAGGTCGAGCCGTCAGCAATTCAAAATAGGGACCGAGCAGGTCCCGCATGACTACAGCGGCACCCGGCACGGAATTGCTGTCTTCTACCACCGTCGCATAGAGCGCGAGTGCTTCGTCGACCAAGCCACTGCGCCCCTGAAATCCTGCAAATCTTGCTTTGGCGGCGAGCAAGGCCGGTGATTGTGGATATTCTGTTTCAAAAATGGAAATGGCTTCGGCAAAATAGCCTTTGGCATTATCGATTTTGCCGAGAAACTCAGATGTGAGCGCGAGTTCCGATTGGATGTCCGAGCGTAACCAGGCTGTAGAGATGACCCGGCCACCCCGTACGGCTTCGATGGTCTCTAGTGCAGCATTCTGCGCTTCGGTTGCCGCCACGAAATCTTTGTTGATGCGCATGGCAACACCGCGCAGGTGGCTGGCTTGCCCGTCGAGTATCTGACCGCGTTCAAAGTCGCTCAGTCCGCTGTCAAATCCGCCAACGCGCCGCAGGTTTTCATTCTCTCGATTAATCTGGTTCGCCAGTTCCGATGTGATCTCACCAGACGAAACGACCGAGTCATCAATGCCGGCGGTAATTTTTACGACCGAGCGATCCAGCAAGGTTAAGGCCGCGTCGGCCTGTTGTTGGTTGAGCAGATGGATGGTCCGGAAATTGCGGATGAGCCGCTGGGTTACGCCGTCACGCGCTGCGACCGATTTATCGGCGCGATCAAATAATGCGTCGGCACTTGCGAAATTGCCGAGATTGGATTGCTGCAGGCCCTGATTGGCCAAAAATTCTGCGCCGCGGCCCGTGCTATTGCTGTCGCGCTTCACCAGCGTTTCGAAAAACTCGGAGGCCTCTGCATAGCTACCGTTATGATTGCGGGCATAAGCTTCGCTGCGGGCGCCTTCGATATCGAGAGACCCCGCTTGAATGCGAGCAAAAGCGGCCGGATCGCTAACCGATGTGGTGGCGACTTCTACTGCGCCGGCAACCGGGCGATCCGAAACAAGGGCCGCAAGGCCAAGGCGCAACGCGGAATCATATCCTGCCAATCCCTGAGCAATATATGTCGTATTGCCGCGCGCGACCGCATAAATGCGGTGATCAATCCGTGTGACGCTGTTGGTGCAGATTGTAGAAGATACAGCACCGAGGTTTTCGATGGTAGCCTTGCCTTCCTGTCGGCAGGTCAGATCGGGCGATGCTTTAAAACCGGCCACGCTAACCGCATCGTCGGAAATATCGCGAATGGCCAGGAAGGTCCCGATGCTGGTCGCCGCATCCCGGCAAACAACATTGTAACCCCGGTCAAACATGCCCGACAATCCGGCAAGATTGGGTGCATTTTGTGCGGTACATAATACGCCGGTGCTGCCGATCCGAAAACTATCCTGTACGGATAAAGGCAGATCGCGGGCCGCGGCCGGTTGAGACGCAAGGGTTGCAATTGCAAAGCCGAAGAACAATCCAGCGGCCAGTTTATCATTCCGTCTGATCATTGTCCGTCCCCCTCGCCAAGGTCACTTGGTGGCGGAGCGGCGGGCGCCCCCATCAAATTTGGGTTGCCGCCACTGGTCACTGGCTCAGAGATTGATCCGGTGCTGCCCATGGGGCGGGTGTTGATTATCGAAACAGTCCGTGAAATCGGGCTTTTGCTTGTCGCCTTTTCTTCGGCCTCTTCCTTTTCTTCCTCTGTCACTTCTTCATCCACGCCTTCTTCAACAGCCTCCTGTTGCTCCACGATCGTGTCGCGGACGTTAGAGGCTATAGGCGTGTCTTCGCTATTCATGGTTATGCAGACCGTTGCGGTGAGCAAACAACCGTTGATGCTGGATTCAGCAGTAAAACCGCTGGTCGGCGCTGTCGGGAAAATCGAATCCCGAACATCGCTGTTGATCACTTGGGTACCATCGGCGTTCAGTGTCGCGCCGTAAATGACAACATCCAGATCATTTCCGCCTGTCGGAATAATCTCTACTTCGCCGGTTTCTGCGTAGAAACCATAGGCTATCCCGCCCACGCCGACATTTTGGATGAGCAGGGTCTCTTCGGCTCCAAATGTAATGCGCGCTGCCTGAATGGAACCATCCGGATTGCCCGTCGGTGTGGCTCTCGCCAACAGACTGTCCCGTCCGACAAAGAACGGATCAACCGCCAATTGGTCGAGCAAAGCCGTGCTGCCAACATGAATATGCCGCGCGGAAATATCCAGCGTGCCACCGGGCGAGCTACCTTCCATCAGGATGCCGCCCGTGTCGCTAGCCACGCTGATGATGTCGCCGGTTAGCGATAGAAGATTGTCCAGTGCCAGATCAGTCAGATTGAGATTGCCCGAAACCCGGATATTATTTGCCGAAGATATCTGTAAACTACCGTCGGGGCCAACCAGATTGCTGCTCGCCCCGTTTGAACCGGTCAGGTTCAGGTCACCAATGACGATCCCGCTCGAGCCATCAGAATTAATGCTGATCACATTGGAACGGAGCCGTCCGGCTTCTGCGTTGCTTAACGCATAGCCCAACGGGCCAGAAGCGACATCGCCGATCGAAGCACCGTCTGTACCGCTATTGGTCAATGTCAGTTCGGTGGTATTTTCATCGCCCAGACCGCCGCTCGCGCCGATATCGATATCGCTGGATATCAACATTATGGTTGGTGCGGTTAAGGCCCCGCCAAAGCCTGCGAGGCCAGCTGCTTCGACGCTAAACAAGGTCGAAAGTGCCATGTTGCCCTGGCTGACAAAATCACCAGCCGTGGCCGCAACCAAATTGCCGCCGGATACAGCGTTGTTGATCGTTATCGAACCACTGGTTGCCACTGGGTCAAGCGCAAACAAGGGTGTGGGATCGCCATTAGGTCCAAAAAACGTATCCATGCTGGAATTGGCGAGATATATGAAATTATCCGGACCGTTCGCTGTGCTAATAGCGCCCGCCGTGATGCCAGTGCCGGCCAAGAATATGGCATCGGTAGCGCTAGTGACATTACCGGTGGTTATTGCTGATGGTGTCAATAGGCCAATGGCCGCTGAACCAGTGGAAAGATCGCCGGTGGAAATGCCTCCAGCGGTATCGATGGCAATACCCAAGACGCCGCCATTGCCGACGCCTTGTGCTGAAATATTGCCGTAGCTGCCGCTGCCCAGAGCCTGCGATTCAAAAGCACCGTCCGTCATAATCGCGCCAGTGCCTAAAATCGATTGGTCCGAGTCCAGCCTGATGTCGTCAGTACTGGTCAAACTGCCGGTCTGCACATTGCCGCCAGCAACTATATCGATCAAACCGCCTGCATTGGCATTTGCCAGGACAAGAGCGTCGGCAGCGTCAACAACAATGTCAGTGCCTGCATCGATATTGCCACCAGAGATTGTTCCTGTCTGAGATATGATTTGCGCTGACAATACCGCTGTAACATCGGTCAATGTGATAGCATTGAGCGCATCGGCTTGAACATTCGCGCCAGCATCAATGATACCCGCCATTACCGCACCGGCATTGGCAGTCAGGATGGCATCACCATCCGTATCTATAGCAAGGGCGGTCACGTTGCCGCTTACGGACGTCGCCTGTACCGGTCCAACAGCCGTCAGATTGCCCAACATCAGATCCGAATCAGCAGACACGATCACCGCTCCGGTGCTGTCCAGATCACCGGTCGCTAATGTCCCGGTGGCATCCAGCATAAGATCACCGACGCTCGATAGATTCCCGGTCTGCAAACTGCCGGTTACGGCGATATCGATCACGCCACCGCTGACTATGTCGCCAAAGCTGACATCACCGGTGACCGCAGTGATCAAGCCCGCCGCAGCGTCGATATTTGTGCTCAAGATAACATCCGCTGCTGACGCCAAGAGCGTCGTGCCCCCGACGGACAGCAATCCGGGATTAACGGGCGGTATGCCATCGCTGCTGACGACAAAGGTGCCGTTGGTATCAAGATCAAGATTGCCGCCGATAGTAATCGCGCCACTATCTGTTACGACAGCGATATTGCTGTCGGTGACCAAAGTCAGGTCATTGGTGACATTGAGCGTGCCATCTACGGCAGAGAAAAAACTGGGCGGATCGCCGGCATCGGCGGTATCGCCCGATATAAACGCATCATATGACGCGATCGTTGCTGTACCCTGCACAATATCAATGACACCAATCCCGACTGTACTGGTTCCTGCAACAGCGCCTGCTCCGGCATTGGCCGTGCTGAAAATATTGATATTACCCGCGTTCAGCGAACCCTGTTCGGTTCGGTTTAGGCGATTGGCAACAAATATTAAGGCGTCAGAACCGATTGCATTGCCGCCATTGCCTTGTGTTGCGCCGGCTCCGCCATCTCCGCCAACCGATTGGGCAGTGTAGCTCACGTCACCGATAGTAACCGGTGAGCCGCGCGGGAGAATTGTCAGTGCACCAGCGAGGGCTTCCCCGCCGTCTCCGCCATCGCCAATTATCCCGCCCGTGCCGCCATTACCGCCATTTCCTGCGACAGCATCGGTCGTAATGAACGCGTTGCCATATGTTGCAGACCCCAAAGTGTCTGGGGTATCAATGCTGCTGACAGAACCGAGCACAACCCTGGTCGCTTCTGCTGATCCGCCAGAACCGCCATTGCCGCCTGCGCCCAGCCCGCCATCACCGCCAATGCCGCCGATGCCGCCGACCACAGAACTATTGATGGTCACGTTACCAAGCGTTAATACGCCGCTACCCGCTGTGGCTAAGAGTGATATTTCTTCGCCCGGCATAGCATTACCGCCATTGCCGCCGGCACCGCCAGCGATGCCATTGCCGCCATTGCCGGCGCTTGCCAAATTATCAATAACCACGTCGTCAAAACTAATGGTGCTGAGACCACCAGCTAAGGAACTGGAGGGCCTTATAAATGTCATTCCACCAACAACATTCCCGCCATCAAATCCATCAGCGCTGCTGCCAGCCGTTGCGTCAGTAGCAATGCTCAGGTTGTTGCCGGTTAGGACGCCACCGCCTCCGCCAGCGGCTGTAATATTGGCAGAACCACCGATTGCGTCGCCGCCGAGACCATTTCTCAATGATGTTCCAGCATTGGCAGCGCCTCTTAAAAGAGTGTTTCCGCCGATAGATATCATGCCAGCGGAACCGATCGAAAGCGCCAGCGCTCCGCCCGTGGCATCACCTGCATTTCCGTTAGAGGCGTCACCACCCACAGCATCAGCAAGCAATGTCGTTCCGCCGGTAATATCGATCAGATTATTTGCGCCGCCATTGGCGCTTATATTAATGTTGCCACCAGTGCCGGTGCCACCGCCAGCGCCACCGCGGCCATTGCCTTGGGTACCCAGGTCGAGTGCCCCAGTGACATTTATATTCGCATTGTCGCCATTGGCTACCAGCTGAATGGCGCCGCCAGAGGCACTGCCCCCAATAGCTGTGGCCGTTCCGGCTGTTCCAAATGCCGCCCCAAACAGGCCGTCAAAGTTGATCGTCGTCCCTGTCTCGGCAATGACATTAATATCGCCACCGGTCGCATTTCCACCATTTCCGCTGGAAAAATTGGCGTGCTCTGCAAAGGCATTGATGGTCGTTGCGCCCAGATCGACGAGGTTATTTGTTCCGCCGCCACCGGTAATGGTGACAGACCCGCCAACAGTATTGGCACCATTTAGATTGATGCCCATTTCGGTTGAATCACGGCCTTCGGCGGTAATTGTTGTGGCCGTTCCGACCAGAAGACCTGCGTTACCGCCACTTGCGCCCAGTAAAACCGTACCGCCAATGCCGTCCCCGCCATCACTGCCGCTATCAGCATTTCCGCCAAAACCAGTGACACCCAGATTCAATAGAGAGGTCACGTTAATTGTACTATTCGCGCCCGCTTGCGCAAAAATGGCGCCGCCGGTGCCGCTGCCTGCGCTCACGCCCATCCCATCGCCGCCGAAGCCTGATGCAATAAGCGTGGTGTCGCCGACCAGATTCACAATGCCGCCGCCATTGGCGAGCAAGTTCGTTGTTCCGCCGATACCCGCTCCGCCGTCAAAACCACCAAAGCCGTCGGCGGAAGCAAAGCTGGTGCCGCTTATGGTCAATGTCCCACCATTGGCGATGATGCTCGCGGTACCGCCAGTGCCGTCATCTGGGCCGGATCCGGAAATGCCATTGGCGCTCAGGTTAACATTATCATTGACCGTCAGATTGCCGCCGCTCGATTCCAACGCGACAGAGCCACCGAAACTGCTGCTTTCGCCAAATGCGTCCGCGTTGAGGTCAACCGGACCGGTTATCGTAATATTGCCAGGGCCAGATCTGATCGTGCCAGAACCACCTAGTGCGGTTCCGGGCATTCCCAAGCTACTAAAACCGCCATTGACGGCGCTCGCCAGCTGCACATCCGCGCCGGTCGTTATAATGCCGGTCGCATCGGATGTTGTGATCAACATTGTGCCACCGGTCACATCGCCGCCATTGCCGAGCGCGTCGCTATTGCCGCCCTGCACCATTCCGCCAGCGATGAGCGTGCCGACAAAATTCAATGTGGTTCCGGAACCAGCATCGATCGTAATGTCACCGCCTAGGGCCGAACCGGCATCGCCAGAAAATGCATCCGCACCTAGTGCACCCGTGCCAACTGTCGTGAAGCCTCCAATGTCGATCAGATTATTCGCGCCGCCCGTGCCAGAAATAGTGATCGTGCCGCCGACGGCATTGCCATTGGTATCATTTAGGCCGCCATTACCCGACGATCCGTTGCTCGCCGCAGAAATGAATAGATTGCCGTCAATGGACACAGTTGAGTTGCCATCATTGGCCAATAGTCTGCCGGTACCGCCGATGCCGTCACCGCCATCAACCCCGCTGCCGCTAAAACCGCCAATTCCGTCGGCGAACATCGTGACTGCGCCGCTGACATTTACGGCGCCGCCGCCTTCTGCGCCAATCTCTACTGTTCCGCCAAATCCGTCACCAAGCTTGCCAACGCCGAAATTATCGGCGCCCGTGCCATTGGCACTGAGCATGACATCGCCATTTAAAGTAATGGCTCCGCCGCTGCCGAGGATGCCGATCACGCCACCGGTGCCGTCTGCCCCGTCCATCACGCCCTGAACATCAGCGCTCAGGTTCGTAATACCATCGACGGTAATCGCGCTACCCGCTCCGTTGGCCATGACATCGACAAGATCATCGGCCCGCAATGTCAGGTTGGAGGCAAATGCCATCGCGCCTGCACTGGCGATCGCCGTGATATTGTTCGAAGCGCGCGCGGAAACGGCTGATGTGAAACTGTTATTCTCAATTTCGATAGATGCATCAATGCCGTTGACTGGCGTGTTCGCAATGACATCGCCCGCAACATTATGGCCGGCCGACAAAATCACCGCATTGCCGACGACATCCGCGGCTCCGGCAATATCAAAGCCGATGTCACCGCCATTTTGGATGGCGATGCTGATCGCGTTATTTTTCGGGACTGCGACCGCATAGACACGGTGATTATCACCCACGCCGCTGCTGGCAGGACCGGCTGTGACACCATCATGACGCAAGGCGACACCGGTTGGGATATCGCCGTCCGTGCCAATGGTGACGTTAATGTCAAACAGGCCCTGATTAAATGTAATTGATGCCTGTTCCGCCGCGATATAGGCGGCCGAGCCGTTTACGTCGACATCGCCCAACTGTCCGACAATAGGCGCAAGCAGGCCGACATAGCTGTTTTCAGGCGTCAGCGTGATCGAAGCACCCGCATCAATTTCCGCAAAAGTTCCGCTTATCGCCGGGGCGAAATTGGTCGTTCCGCCGGGACCGATAAAATTACCGTCCGGATCAACAAACGGATCAGCAGTGGTCAGGAAAAGCCCGCCGACATCGATAACCGCCGTTCCGCCAATGACGATACCACCGGGCGCATAAAACCAGACGCTTCCGCCGGGAAGAAATCCACTGAAACCATCAGTAACCTGGGTGGTAATATTTCCGTTTAAAATTATCGGCCGCGTATTATCAACCGGGATAATCCGATTAAGGATGGTGAAGTTTGATGGGCCACCCATATCAGTCTGGAAAATCGCTGCATTACCGTCCGGCAGAAAATCAATGTCCGCGCCATTAACCGCCGTGTCATTGGGCGCCCAATCAATCACCACCTGATCTGCAAAAGCCGTGATGGTATCCACAAATGCGTTTGAACTAATGTCAGCGTCACCGGATGAAACGGTAGGCGTCCCTTGAAATGCCGCTTGGGCATGAACGGTTGAGGACGTGCCAAAGAAAAGGCCAAGGGCAAGCGCTGCGCTGGATCCTAATGGCCGATAGCGAAGCGAATGTAAGGGCCTGGATTTACCGGTCATTAGCGTTTTCCCCATGGGAGTAACTTGGTCGTAAAGGACAATAGAAAGCGGACATCGCCCTTGCGGGTCTGCAATCCTGCTGCGCGCGTCGGCAAGGCGATGGTCAGGTCAAGCCGCGCGCGATCGGAAATAGTGCTGCGCAATCCGCCACCAACTGATAATAATCGCTGCGGATCAAGATTGCCGGGACGGTCCTTGTTCCACACCCATGCCGCATCAACAAAAGCAAAGGGCTGGATTGTGACGTTGGACATTTTCGGCGGACTGATCCGCGGACCGCGTGCTTCCAACTGAAAACCGGCGCCATCGTCGCCGATAATCACGCCCGGTTCATAGCCGCGCCCAATCGTGTAATTGCCAGCCGAATATTCTTCAAAACTGAACAAGGGATCAAAGGCATATTGCGCTTTGGGACTGATAAAAAATGACAGCTGCGGCGACACCACATATTCAGCCGAAACCGATGCCCTGATGCTGGTGGCCGTCGGGTCGCCATCAATCCTGCTGGGCAGGGTGACGCCAGCCGGGCATAGCGGATTGCAACCCTTGCTCGCTCCCAATATGCTTAAACCGCGCCGCAATTCGAGGCTGCCGGCGACCCGCCATTTGGGCGCGCCAGTCGACGGGTCATCAATGGCGTCGGCGGTAAGGCGGGCATAGGCGACACGCAGCCGGTCCTGGCTCAGCGGTGTAATGAAATTGACCTTCTGGTTCACATAGTCAAAGCCGCCTGCGACCGTCAGATTGCGGGTCTGGCTGCGAATGACCGGATAGCTTGCCTCGGCCGATGCCAATAAGGTGCGCGCCGTCAGATCAGGCGTATTGCCACCGCCAAAATCACCCAGATCGGGTTTTGTCCACGCATAGGTGAAACGGCCGTTAAAGCGCAAACCTTCGCCGCCGACACGAAAGCTGTGGCTTGCTTGCAAAATTTGCTGCTCTCTAAATTCTGCCGTCGAATAGAATGAAATACTGGTGCTATCGCCCATGCCGGTAAGGCCATGAAATTGTGCGCGGACCTGTCCGCCCCATATTCCGGTGTCCTGTGCGGCCAAATTCTGGATGTTAAAATCCACTTCAAACGGTTTTCTCGTAACCGTAACGTCGCCGATAAGATCTCCTGCGGCAGTGCCTGCGGGCCGCAAGGTCAGCCGCACGTCGTAACCGGGAAGGTCGCGAGCCAGCAAAAGATAGCGCTCGGCATTATTGCGGTTGAAAATGGGATCATCTTCCAGTTTTGCCAGATATCCGCCGATTAATTTCTCCGCACGGCCGGCTTGGCCACGCACCCGTACGCTGGTGATGCGGGCGTAGAGCACTTCGAATTTTATCTGTCCGCCTTCGATCCGTTGGGCTGGCACTTCTACAGCGGCCAGATAGCCTTTGTTCCTTAACACTGTCGCGGCGGCATCGCGGATTTCACATACCCGTTTGATCGGCTGTGATTTCCCCAAATAGGGCCCGTAAGTCTGCCGCATTTCTGCTTCGGTTATGCCCTGCAAATTGTTGAAAAACACATCATCAATATCGACGCGAATATCATCATATTCCGGCTTATCCAGCGGGCAGGGCGATCGTTCGACATTATCTGTAATCGTGAGACGCGGCTGGTCCTCGCCAACCGGAGGAACAACAGGTGCTATCTCGTCGCGCGTAGGCGGATTGATCTGCTGCCCATAGGCAACAGATGCATTAAAGGTCGCCAGCACGCTAGCAGTGCCAACAAGGCCCCAATTTTTGAATTTCACCCAATTTTCCCCAAAAACAGCGCCCCACACGCTGCGTACCAATTACACTAAAGCCAATAGGTTACAAACTGAAACACACTATTAACTATGGCAAAAAATATTTTTTACAGTGATGGCTATCACAATAGGCGTGCGCAACCGATCGCTCCTATTGGCACGCTATGGAAAACGATTGTCTTAGGTAGGCTATTGGGAGGAAGGTTACTCTGGGGTAGCGGCTTGTGCGCTTTGCCCATCGCCTTCGGGCGCGGCGATAATATCACGGGTTACGCTGCCTTTATCGACCGTAAAAGTTCCTGCATCACCGACGGAAGAACGAATTCCAGCGTCTGCGCTGCCGGCTTGACCAACAATTGCGGTTTCCGTGACACTGCGCGCTTGCGCTCCGCCAAACATGGCTTCCAAAGTCTGTTGCTGGACACCGCCGGTTTGCGGACGTGGCTGGCCGGGCTGTGGCGGGGTTAGAGCGAAATCTGGCGGGATTACCAACGGCGCCTGACGCGTCACGGCAAATTCGTCGGGACGATCGCGGTCAAACAAGCCGCTCGAACCGCAAGCAGATAGTCCAACCAGCGAGACCAGGCTGATACCAATTACTGATTTACGCATATTCACTTCCCTCAAATTCTTTTTTCAAGCCTTGCCGGGCTCTTTGCCATGGGTCAACTGTCGCCAAGCTGAATATTATTTCTCGTCCGGCTTCTCGCGTATTAACAGCGCGCGCGCAAGCAGGATTACGACACCGATGGAAATACAGGCATCGGCAACATTAAAAATCAGGAACGGACGGAAATCACCGATATGTAAATCTGCAAAATCAGCAACATAGCCGAGCCGCGCCCGGTCCAATATATTACCCATCGCGCCGCCAAGCACGAAAGACAGGGCAATAATATCCCATTTCGCCTTTTCCCGCCACATCCAGATCAGCACCGCAACGCCAATCAAGCCGGTAAGCGCGACGAGCGCCCAGCGTTGAAAATCGGTCGATGCGGTCAGGAAACCCATGGATACGCCGTAATTTTCCGCCCAAGTCAGATTGAAAAACGGCAGCAATTCAATCTGGCCTTTGGCTTTCAGGTCAAGCGGATGCATCACCATATATTTGGTAAACTGGTCCGCGATGAAGATCACGAAAGCAACAACAAGGCCGGTGATCCGGTATTTCGATACGGCTTCGGTCATGCGTTGAGCACTCCATCACAGCGGCCGCACAGCGCGCCGTCTTCCGAGACATCGGGCAGCAAGCGCCAGCAGCGGCCGCATTTGCTATGTTCGGTCTTGGTCACGGTGATTGCACTTCCATCTTTCACATCCGCAACAATGCAGAGTTCGGCAAACTCGTCCGTATCCATTGGCAAATCGCCCATGGGATAAGTAACTTCTGCTTCCAGACTGGAACGAATGGTTTTTTCACGGCGTAACGGTTCAATCGCTTCGGTGACATTAATCCGTGCGGTGCGGATATTTTCCCATTTTCCGGCGAGCGCAGCATCTGTCCATGTGCCGTCAACTTCTGGCCATTCCTTCAAGTGAATCGAATCATTCTCGTCCGGGAACCGGCTCTGCCAGATTTCTTCGGCGGTAAAGACCAGTACTGGCGCAATATAGCGGGTCAGGGCATGGAATAATATGTCCATCACCGTCCGATAGGCCATGCGTTTCGGATCATCCGGCGCATCGCAATAGAGGCAATCTTTACGGATATCGAAGAAGAAGGCGCTCAGATCATCCTGCGCAAAGGCAGTCAGCTCGCGCATATAGGGACCGAAAGCAAAATCATTCACATGTTGTTTCAGCTTTGCGTCAACTTCGGCCAGACGGTGCAGCACATAGCGCTCCAGCTCTGGCATATCCGCCACAGCCACCCGCTCGCTATCCTGAAAATCATTCAAGCCGCCGATCATATAGCGGAAGGTGTTGCGCAATTTCCGATAGCTGTCGGTGACACCCTTGATGATTTCATCACCGATCCGGTGATCTTCGGTGAAATCGACACTGGCGGCCCAGAGGCGCAGGATGTCCGCACCATTGACGTTGATAATTTTCTGCGGGTCGAGCGTATTGCCGAGCGACTTCGACATTTTCTTGCCGTTTTTGTCGAGCGTCATGCCGTGGGTCAGTACGGCTTTATACGGCGCATGGCCGCGTGTGCCGCAGCTTTCGAGCAAACTTGACTGGAACCAGCCGCGATGCTGATCGCTGCCTTCCAGATAGAGGTCGGCAGGGGTCTGATGATCCGGCCATTTGCCGCTTTCCAGCACAAAGCTATGGGTACAGCCGCTATCAAACCAGACGTCGAGAATATCGGTAATCACTTCATAATCGTCGAGGCTATATTTGTTGCCGAGAAATTCCTGATGATCGGCATTGAACCAGGCATCCGCGCCGCCGGTTTTGAACGCTGCGATAATCCGTTCGTTAACCGCCGGGTCATTGAGATAGTCGCCGGTCTTGCGATCGACATAAAGCGCAATCGGCACGCCCCAGGCGCGCTGACGGCTGAGCACCCAGTCGGGGCGGCCTTCGACCATGGATTCCAGACGGCGTCTGCCGCGTTCCGGTACAAAGCGCACTTTGTTGCGGATTTCGTCGAGCGCGACTTCGCGCAGGGTCTCGGCGACGCCTTCGGCATGGCCGACGACTGTCTCACCGGGCTCATCTTCAATCGGATCGATAATGGCAGGCGCGGTCAGCGGCTCGTCCATCGGCACAAACCATTGCGGCGTGCAGCGATAGATGATCTTCGCCTTGGACCGCCAGCTATGCGGATAGCTATGCTGAAAATCATCGCTGGCCGACAGCAAGCCTCCGGCTTCGCGTAGGTCTTCGCAAATTGGGCCGGTACTGCTGACAAATTTCTTGTTAATCACCCCGCCCGCGCGTTCATCACCGCGTGGCAGCCAATCCCAATCCTCGCGATACACGCCATCTGCATCGACCGCGAAAACCGGGTTGATGCCATTGGCTTTGCACAGCAGGAAATCATCCTCGCCATGGTCAGGGGACATATGGACAAGGCCGGTACCCGCGTCGGTGGTGACGAAGTGCGAGCCGTCGAGGAACGGGCGCGGCTTGGTGTAGAATTCGCTGTCGGGGAATGTGTCCGCCATCGGGTGTTTGGCGATGGCGCCGGCAAGATCAGCACCGCTATATTCCGCCTCTGGTCTCAAGAACGCTGTAACACCAAGGTCACGGGAAATCCTCTTTTCCAGATTAGTGCTAAGTTCATAGTCAGCAACAAGATAACGACCAGCCTCACGGAAATTGAACTTAGCCCATTCATCAGTGCCGCGAAGTTCCTCGGGAATCAGCTGGTCTGCTAGTAGCAGTTGGCAATCTACATATTCAACATCAGCGCCATAGGCGAGCGCCTGATTGACCGGAATGGTCCAAGGCGTCGTCGTCCAGATCACAGCATGCGCGCCGACTAGCTCTGGTGCATTCGGTGCTTCAACAATCTCAAACGCCACATCAATCTGCGTCGATGTAATATCTTCATATTCCACCTCGGCCTCGGCCAAGGCGGTTTTCTCAACCGGTGACCACATCACCGGTTTTGCGCCGCGATAGAGTTGTCCCGCTTCCGCAAACTTCAGCAGCTCGGTGACAATCGCCGCTTCGGCATCATAATCCATTGTCAGATAGGGCTTGTCCCACTGCGCCAAAATGCCCAGCCGCTTAAATTCCTCGCGCTGCACATTGACCCAATTGTCCGCATAAGTGCGGCATTCGGCGCGAAACTCGCTGGCCGGGACGTCGTCTTTGTTGCGCTTTTTCTTGCGATATTGTTCCTCGATCTTCCACTCAATCGGCAGGCCGTGACAATCCCATCCCGGAACAAAGGGCGCATCCTTTCCGAGCATGTTCTGTGACCTTACGACAAGGTCTTTCAGCGTCTTGTTGAGGCTATGCCCGATATGGATATTGCCATTGGCATAAGGCGGCCCATCATGAAAAATGAACTTTTCCCGCCCTGCGCGGTTCTTTCGCAACTTTTCATAAAGCCCAATATTCTGCCAACGCTCCAAAATCGCCGGTTCCTTGTTGGCAAGGCCGGCTTTCATCGGGAAATCGGTTTTCGGCAGGAAAACCGTATCTTTATAATCTGGTGCATTGTCAGTCATGATTGGCGGGGATTAGGCGAGGGAGAGCCGCTGCGCAAGCGGGATTTAAAGCGCATGACTGCGCACATATCGGCTAGCGAATAAGGGCTGGCCCCACCTTGCTAATATCCTCCACCATCACATAGCCATTATAGCTTGCTGGAATGTCCGACAGCTGATCGCCATAGGTCAGGCCGCGGGTAGATTCGCGGTTGTTCATCGGGCCGATAATCAGGGTGCGCGCGCCGACGGCTTCCACGCGGGCCGCGGTGCGATTGGGCCATCCGGCAAAGGCCCATTGATAGTCGAGCGGCACCACCAATGTGCCATTTTTACAGCTATCCGGCGTAATACCGAGCCAGCCCATCCACGCATAATCCTTGGTACAGGCTTTGACGCCGGGTTTCGACCAGGCCCAAATGCCGGGGATCAGTTCTTTCATGCGCTTCACCGGCGCTTCCGCTCCGTAAAATCCGTCACCTTCTTTTAACGGATCGCGGCCCGCAGCTTTGAGGATCGCGTATAGTTGATCGGCCTCATCCGGGTTTTTGCTTTTGAAATTGAATAGAAAGGGCTTGAAGGTTTCTGACCCCAGTGCCTCTTCGACGGTAGGAATTTTGCCCACCCCCTTGCCACGCAAGGGGAATGTTTTGCCGCCATCGGATGAATAGCCATAGCCTACGTCCAATGCTTGCAATTCCGCCAGCGTCAGGTCCCGCGTATTACCCTTACCCTCGGTGCGGCAATCGACGGTCCAGTCGTGAAACAGCACCATTTTTCCATCTTTAGTTGGCGCAACGTCCACCTCAACCATATCCGCCTGCATGTTGACGGCCGCACGAATGGAGTGAATTGTATTCTCGAAAATCTCCAGCTCTTCTTGGCCGGGGAGCATGCGAACCGCTGTGCAATCATCCCGGTCAACGCCCGTGGGATCGTAGATATGGTGGACACCGCGATGGGCGATCATTTTTAAGCGGCCTTGGGGTTCGGGGGCCCATCGGGAACTATTGAGCAACAGGACGATAAGAAAAAGCATCCAAAGCCCGCCAAGACTCCATAGCAGCTTTTTCTTCATGTAAGCAGGGCCCGGGCCTTGTCGCAATCTTTCGCCATCTGCACCATCAGGCCGTCGAGATCGTCAAATTTCGCTTCGCCGCGCAGGAAATGGTGCAGCTCGACTTCGATCGTCTGACCATAAAGATCTTCGGCAAAATCAAATAAATAGGGTTCGAGCAATTCCTTGGGCGGGTCAAAGGTCGGGCGAATACCCAGGTTCGCGGCTCCGTTGACAACGCGTCCATCCGGCAAGTTGGCTTTGACGGCGTAAATGCCATATTGGGGACGCAGATAATGGTCGATGTCAACATTGGCAGTGGGATAGCCAAGCTTGCGGCCGTTTTTGTCCCCATGAATGACCACGCCTTCTATAGCGAAAGGGCGGGTCAGCAGCTCGGTCGCGGTTTCGCAATCACCGGCCTTCAGGGCATCGCGGATGCGGCTGGAAGAGATTACCTCTGCGCCATCGCTGACCGGGCCAACCGCTCTCGTGGAGAGACCCAGCGGTGCGCCAAGTTGTTTCATCACTTCGACATTGCCTGCGCGGCCTTTGCCAAAGGTGAAATCTTCACCGGTCACAATGCCAGCCGCGCCAAAACGTTCGACGAGCAGTTTTGCGACAAAATCTTCTGCTGTTGTGCCGGCGAGTTCCGCGCCAAACTCAAAGACCAGCATGGCATCAGCGCCAGCAGCCGTGAACAAGCGCTCGCGCTGGTCAAGACTGGTTAGCCGAAAAGGCGGGGTATCGGGCTGAAAATGGCGTACGGGATGTGGATCAAAGGTCGCGATAATCGCGGGTCGACCCTCGGCCTTGGCCCAGTCGATCGCCGTCTGCGCCACCACCTGGTGACCTTTGTGAAAGCCATCGAAATTGCCGAGCGCAATGATCGCGCCGCGCATATTTTCCGGAATCCTGTTTTGCCCACTTAGCCGCATGATATTTGCGCTATTGGCCAGTTTCGGTGTTTTGTTCAACATCTTGTTTGGGTAAATCTTTGAGCGGGATGAGCCCTTGCTTTATGACCCGCATAGCGTTGCCACCCATAACCGCGCGAATTTCTGCTTCGGTAAAACCGGCCTCCATCAAAGCCTGGGTGATATGGACAATGCCGCTCGTGTCGAAGCGCGTCGTTGTCGCGCCGTCAAAATCACTGCCCAGTGCGGCATATTCTATGCCCACAAGATCGCGAACATGTTTGACGGCCTTGGCCACAGTTTTGGGGTCCGTGTTACACATCGCGCCGTCCCAATAGCCAAGGCCAATGACACCACCGGTTGCTGCCACGCCTCTTATTTCCTGGTCGGAAAGGTTGCGGTTAACATCGCAAACGGCCTGCACGCCGCCATGGCTGGAGACCACCGGACGCCGCGCCATTTTAAGGATATCCGCCACTGTTCCGTGGCTCGAATGGGCAATATCAACGATCATGCCCTTATCTTCCATGTCGCGGACGATCTGCTGGCCAAAATCTGTCAGCCCGCCTTTTTCCTCGCCATGCATTGAACCGGCGAGCGCATTGTCAAAGAAATGGACGAGACCCGCCATGCGCATGCCGGCATCGTAAAGCTTGTCGAGATTCTCACGTTTTCCCTCTAGCGTTTGCAGTCCCTCCGCAGAGAACATAACACCGATGAAGTTTTCGGCTTTGGAACGCGCCAACGCGAGGCCATCGACATGATCGGATGTGCCGATGGCAACCATGGCGCCATCCGAGGCGTTTACCGCTCGGTCCAATTTTGTAGCGTGCCATAACTGTCTCTCTAAAAGCGAGGTCCAGGTACGGATGGGTTGCAACTGTGAGACGGCAAGCATTGTAATATTGTCTGTCTCTGCGCTGTTGCTATCGTAATTCTGGTCTTTTGGCGTCTTGGTTACGCTTGAAAATATCTGCAGGCCGACGTTGCCCGCCTGCATCCGTTTCAAGTCCATATGACCATAGTCAACACTGTCGGTAATCTTGCGTTTCCAAAGCAATGTATCGCTATGGAGGTCCACAATCATCAAGCTATCATGCAGCTTCTGTGCCTCGGCGGTAATTGCAGGTAGCGGTTCGCCGTCAATCTGATTTGTCTGCTTTTCGAAGATGCTGGGCGCGAGGGCAAAAAAGCCAATCGCCAAAAGAACAACAAGGGACAATGTGGCCAGTAATAACTTCTTCATCCGTTTTTCCGCTTTAATGTAACAAAGGAAAAGCCTGGCTTTCCGTTTTCAGCATCATGGTTCTCCCGCAATGATTCCTGCCAAATTGCGGGATCAAAACCATCCATGATCGTATCACCTTCGGGATTAATATGCACTTCGGTAAGTGCAATCCGATCCGCTTTGGGCAGAAACAGTCTATAGATTTCTGCTCCTCCGATGACAGTAATCTGGGGAGCATTGGCTATTTTGAGGGCTTCTGCAACACTGCCTGCAACGTCTGCGCCTTCGGCTTCCCAATTTTTGTCGCGGGTCAAGACGATATGCCGACGTCCGGGCAGCAGACCGGGTAAACTATCAAAGGTCTTGCGCCCCATGATCATCGGTTTGCCCTGCGTCAGTGATTTGAAATGGCGCAGGTCGGCTGGCAAGTGCCAGGGCAGATTGCCGTCTTTGCCAATCACGCCATTGTCGGCGCGCGCTAGGATCAGGATGATTTCGGGATGGTTCATGAGATGCGCCTAGCTCAGATCAAACCCAGTGCAAATCAGAAAAATAATTTCGTGACATGGCCCATTTTCCGGCCCGGGCGGCTTTCGCCTTTTCCGTATAGATGAAGGTGGTTAGCTGGGTCGGAAAGCAAAGCCTGCCACTCGTCTGCATTGCCGCCAATAAGGTTTGTCATTGCGACCTTTTCAGCGGCCAGTCCGGTGTCGCCCAAAGGCAATCCGCAGATTGCCCGGATGTGATTTTCAAACTGGCTGGTGATCGCGCCTTCGATGGTCCAGTGGCCGCTATTATGAACGCGAGGGGCCATTTCGTTGAAAACTGGCCCGTCAGCGGTGGCAAAAAATTCGCAGGTCAGCACGCCGACATAGTCCATAGCATCGGCCATTTTTGCTGCGAGCGCACGAGCAGTTTCTTCTTGCTCGGCGATAGCAGTGGGGGCCGGGATTAAAGATTGCGCCAAAATACCATCTTCGTGGATATTATGCGGCGTATCCCAATAGTGGATTATTCCGTCTTGTCCGCGCACCAAGATTACCGAAAATTCATGGGTGAAGGTAACGAAGCCTTCTGCGACGCAAGGTTGATGCCCGACCGCATCCCAATGTGCGGCAAGGTCGTCCGCTTGTTTGATCCGGGCTTGCCCCTTGCCATCATAGCCCATTCGGATGGTTTTGAGGATGGCGGGTGTGCCGACCTGATCGATCGCCTTGTCAAGAGATGCAAGGTCAGTGGCTTCGGCAAAAGGAGCGGTTGTACCTCCATGGGTCCGTGCAAAAGTCTTTTCTGCGATCCGGTTCTGAGCAATGTCGAGAGCGGTCACTGGCGGATATAGTGGCGCGAGATCTGCTATCGCCGATAGTGGGTTCACCGGCACATTTTCAAATTCAAAAGTGATGACGTCGCAGGCGCTGCCAAACTTCTTTAAGGCTTTGATGTCGTCATCTTTGGCGCAAGTAAACTCCGCGGCCACATCCGCCGCGACACTTTTCTCGTCCGGCGCATAGATATGGCAGCGATAGCCAAGCTGCGCCGCGGCCATCGAAAGCATCCGGCCCAATTGACCACCGCCTAAAATACCTATGGTCGAACCGGGAGGAAGCGGCGACATCGCAGCCAATTATTCCGGTTGCTCTGCGACAGCATCGCTTTGCGCTGCGCGCCATACGTCGAGGCGCTCGGCCAGTGCTTCATCTTCATTGGCGAGAATAGCAGCGGCTAGCAAAGCGGCATTTTTTGCCCCTGCATCGCCAATTGCTAATGTGCCTACCGGAATGCCCGCTGGCATTTGCGCTATCGAAAGCAGGCTGTCGACGCCGTTCAGGGTGCGCGATTGAATGGGCACGCCCAAGACCGGCACGCGCGTCATTGCCGCAACCATGCCTGGTAAATGGGCAGCACCGCCAGCGCCGGCGATGATGACTTTCAAATTTCGGGATACCGCCGCCTTGGCATAGTCATAGAGCCGGTCAGGCGTGCGATGTGCTGAGATGATTTTAACTTCATGGGCAACATTGAGTTGTTCAAGAATTTCAGCGGCGAGGCCCATAGTCGCCCAGTCGGACTGGCTGCCCATGATGATACCAATTTGCGGCCTAATTTTTCGAGTCGCTTCTGTCATGCATGCACCTGAATAGTGTCGCGGAAGCAAAATCGTTTAGCCATGAATTGCCGCGCGCGCAATGTGGCAATGGCGATCTGTGCTCTTTTCTGCGGATTGTTTTACAATCTAGGACATAATTAGGTCGTTATCTATCAATGTTATTGACGGGACAGACGCGATTGAACTAAAACTCAATAAAAGATAAATAATAACATGTTGATTTTTCATAACAGGGATTATCGGATGATCAGCGAATTAGTCAGTAGCGATGAAAAAAAAGAAACATGTCCAAACTGTACTGCATTACAGTCCGAAAACATTCGATTGAGAGAAGAACTCGTTGAAATGGAACAACTTGCTAATCATGATGCCTTGACCGGGCTACACAATCGGCGCTTTTTCATACAAAGTTTGGAAAAACGGGTCATGCGTTGCCAACGCTATGGTGATAATACGGCGCTGCTCTTTCTTGATGTAGATGATTTAAAGGCGTTCAACGATACCCATGGACACGCAGTTGGGGACAAGTTGTTGCATTGTTTGGGTAACATATTGAAGAAAAATATCCGGGGCTGTGACTTGGTCGCACGAATCGGCGGCGATGAGTTTGCTTTGCTTTTGGACAATCTTGACGCTGACCGCGTCGAGGGCAAGATCTTGTCATTAATTGGGTTGATCAAATCCGCGAATCTGGAACATGAGGGACAGACGCTAAAGTTTGGTGCGACAATCGGCTACAGCTTCGTCGGACCCACGGACAGCGTGTCCTCTTTGATGTCACGTGCCGATGAAGCCATGTACCGATCAAAAAATGGCGATACCTGAATAACGATACCGGAATGACGAGGCCTAAAACTTCGAAGCCTAGATAATTCTATCTCTATCTTTCCGACAAATAATAACGTTCTTTTTCGTTCAAATCGTCATCAAGATCATAGATAATCGGCTGGCCAGTGGGAATTTCCAACCCTGTAATCTCATCGTCCGAAATGCCCGACAGATGTTTGACCAGCGCGCGCAGGCTGTTGCCGTGAGCGGAGATTATCACCCGCTTGCCCGATTGCAATTCCGGTGCAATCCGCGTTTTCCAATAAGGCAATACGCGGGCGATTGTGTCTTTAAGGCTTTCTGTAGCGGGGACTTCGATTCCGGCATAACGGGGGTCTGATGACATTTGATATTCGCTGTCTGCAGCCATCGGCGGCGGCGGAGTATCAAAACTGCGGCGCCAGATATGGACTTGATCATCGCCATGCTTGTCTCGGGTTTCCTGTTTGTTAAGGCCGGTCAGCCCGCCATAATGGCGTTCGTTCAGCCGGTAGTTTTTTTCTACCGGTAGCCATAAGCGGTCCATTTCCTCTAACGCCAGATTGAGTGTCTTGATCGCGCGGCTTTGTAAGCTGGTGAAACACAGGTCCGATTCAATTCCCTTTTCTTTCATCAGGCGGCCGGCCGCTTTTGCCTCTTCGATGCCTTTTTCCGTAACATCAACGTCCCACCAGCCGGTGAAGCGGTTTTCCAGATTCCATTGAGACTGGCCGTGACGGAGAAGGATGAGTTGAGGCATGAGCGGTCCTTATTTAAAGAGTTGCAACATCTTTAGCGACGAAGGCTTTTAAGACCAAGCGGCATATTCGTAGCATCATGAAATTACAATATACGCGTGAGTGTATAAAAAGCACCAAGCCCGCCGACGACATATAGTGCAGGCGTTTCAATCCACTTGCGCTGATCAATGGAAATGCGCCGCACCAACCATAATAAGCCCAGCGCCAGAACCACGAAAAGGATCTGACCGAATTCCACGCCGAGGTTGAACAATAGCAAAGCCCATATCTCCTCCCCTTTGGGTAGGCCGATGTCCGCCAGCGCTCCTGCAAAACCGAGACCGTGAAGGAGCCCGAAGGCGAGGGCGATCAGCCAGGGTTTGCGGATGGTGAGACTGGTCCTGCCCGCCCATTTGCGGACCACTTCAACCGCAAGGAAAAATATCGACAGAGCGATGAGCAACTCCACCGGTTCGCTAGGCAGCATGAACAGGCCCAATGCGGTGATGGCAAGCGTGACACTATGACCAACGGTGAAGGCGGTAATAACCCATAGCAGCTGCCTTGGCGCCGTGAGTAGTAACAGGCCGAGGACGAATAACAGATGATCCCAGCCGAATAGCATATGCTCTGCGCCTATCCGCAAATAGGCGCTGGCGGGTGAGCCAGCCGGTCCGCCCAAGGCAAAGGATGTGCTGGCAGGCCGCAAGATATGCGTGCTTTCCTCGCCGCTTGCAGTGCGGAGGCGGACAAACACATCGGTTAGCGTGCGGTCGAGACCGTCAATCCTAATGTCGCCGCCATCGAGCCGGCAAAGCACCTGCCAGCTTTCGACAATCGCATCGCCAGATATGACTTGGCGGCTGGTCTCTGGCTGCGGACATTGGTCCGGCAGCTCGGGCCGCATCTTGAGTTTGCGGCCAGACAATATCGGCTGTTTCCAGATCACGGTAACGATGCCGTCCGGCCGCTCAGTCAGTTCGAGGGCGGCGGGTCTGATTTCATGGGCGCTGGCTGTTATGGCGGATAGCCACATGATGACAGCCCACAACAAACCGAGCCGGATGATGGTCACTTGTCTGAGCTCTCAAGCACCACATTATAGCTGTCGACTAGTTCTTGCAGCGCCGCTTGCTTGGCTTTCGCGCTTTGATCTTCCTGCCAGGCGGCGGTAATCTCTGCTTTGATCGGTTCAAAACTTGCCTCGGCTGCGCTGTCAATGGTTTCGATGCGCACCAGATGTAGTCCGAAGGCAGAACCAACGGGCGGACTCCATTGCCCCGCATCCAGTTTGAAGATGGTGCTCGCAAAATCAGGTCCGAACAGCCGAGTAACTTCGCTTTCCGGTAGCGCAGCATAGCTGCGTTTCTGGATGAACGGATCGCCAAGGTTCTTCCAGCGGGTTCCCGATTGCGCGGCGCGCAGGGTGCTGGCCGCAACCGTCTCTATCGCGCCGCCATGTTTTTCGGGACTGAGATAGATATGGACAAAACTCCGCCGCTCGGGCGCGGCAAATTTGTCGCTGTTTTGTTCAAACCATATCTTCAGTATTGCATCCGATGGATTTGCCGCTTTGCTTTCACCGCTGACCAGAAAGTCCATTTTTTGCGCCAGACGGCGTTGGATAATTGTGTCTTCATCCCCGAGGCCAAGCCGCTCAGCTTCGCGCACCAACACTTGCTGTTGCACAAATTGGTCGATAATCTGTTGTTTATCTTCGCCAGTGGGCAGGCGACCAGCGGTATTGGCCCATAGCGCGCTGAGCCGATCTAGCTCGGCCTCGCTGACGGTGATGGTCCGGCCCTGCTCACCCTGATAGTTTGACCAAGCGTGATTGATTGCAACCAGTGCCAGCCCGATCAGAACGAAATGGACGATCGGATCTCGAAAAATTTTCACAGACTATCCCGTCAGTTAAGCCTTGGTCGGTACATACCAGATGGGTGAAGACCAGGCGCGTTCCTGAATGGTTTTCTGCAGCGCCGGGTTAGGCGGCACATTTGCACGCAACGCATCCCATGTTGACCAGCGGCAAACTGGGTTTTCCAATACCCGGACATAATAAGAGGCGCGTTGCCCTGTTTCATGTTCCGGATCACGCCAGAAGGTTTTGAGTTCCGGCGCGCCTTTGTCTGTCGAGATGGAGCAGTCGGACAGATTGACTTTAGCGCCATTGTCGGGACAGCGGGCTGTGGCCGGATCGACCGTCCCGCCATCGGAACAGGCCACATCAAAGACCTTTTCTTTGGTCTTGCCGCCATCGGTCCAGACTTTGACAATCTGCACGCGCTGCAACGGCGCGCTCATCGCGTCGCGCATCGCCCAGACGATGAAGCCGGGGGCTTTTCCCTGACCGACCAGATCGCCGCCCATGGTCACGCCATTTTTATAGGCCTTGGAAACCATCTCGGGATCATCCAGCATGGCTGCGTCAAAACCAAAGCCGCCAAAGAAGCGCAGTTTTATCCGCGTGCCGGTGGTCGCATAGGTTTCCTTGCGCCGCATCGCGTCAAATATCGCCTCGCGGGTATTTTCCTCTGCCCAGACGGCCGCATAGCCCGATGCGCCCCAGCGCGAGAACCAGCTCGCGGCGCGTGGATCAACCGTCACGCCTTCCCAGCTTTTCTTGCCACCCGGTGGAATGGAGCCCCGTGCTTCCGCGGTACCATCGACGACGCCGATTTTTGACCAGAAGAATTTTTCGTCAAACGAACCACCCGCAACATGGGTGTCGGTGGACCCGATTAGGCCGAATTTATAAGGATTGCTGCCGATCTTGTCTTCCAGCATCAGGCCGTTGGCGAGCGCTTCGCGGACATAGCTGCCATTAACCTTGGATTTGATTTGCGAGGACAGCAGATACTCGTAAATCCCGAAATCCGCCCATTCGTCATTGGGCGATAGCGACGGGTGGGTTTCGGATGTGCCCTTAACCTGCGTGATTTCGGCAATCGGCTCGTTGCGAATGCGTTGGTCGGCATAGGCCTTGGTCAGCGGCTGGCCGTTATAGGTTTCCAGCTTGAACATCTCGCCGTCGGACACATTGCTGTTATGCGGGATCGAAAGCCCGTCATTTCCGGCAGCGCGTTGTTCGTCCATCCAGCTCCACAAATCTTCGGGATTAGTGGAATCCAAAGTGCCAAAGGGCATGTCAGGGGCCGAACCCCGGAAGACCACATTGCGATGGAGATTGCCGCCAGCAAAGCCGCCTTCCTTTCCCTGTGTCACCCGCGTTGCGGTATATTCATAGGCGGAGAAAGTGGTGAACTTGCCGGGCTTATAATATTTGTCGGCCGCATCGATGGTCGCTTTCCAAACGTCACCGACAATTTTGGGGTCATAGACACCTTCCATCTCGTTGCCATCGCGGACGGCGCCGCCGATAAGCTGGAATGCAGCGATGATTTTGTCTGGGTCTGTGCTGAACATGTCCTTGGCAATATCGAGCTTAGATATCTCTGTGCCTTCAGTATCCATCGCGGGCAGGTGACCCAGATAGGCCGCGTGATCGGTAACCGCCATAAAGTCGAGGGCTGGGCCTTCGAGTTTCAGGTCATAGCCGGAGGGATGGGTAATACCTTCGCCCATGCCGAATTTATAAGCGTCTTCGGGGGTGGTACGGACGTTAAAAATATAGGCATCAAAACTGTTACGGGTGTGGATATGGAGGTCGCCAAAATAAACATTGCGATCTGGATTAGGCTGCTCTGCCGTTTCACCCGGGGCCAACGTATTTTCTTGGTCGGCCGTGCCATCGCCGCCGGAACATCCGACCATCAAAGCACAAATTGCCGTCAGATTTAAAAAACTGCGCATCATTTTTCTCTCCCGCGCGCCTGTTATCCGGCACTTCTTATCTAATATCACGCCGTGGTTCTGGGCCGCCGGTCGGTATTTTTCAGCTGATTTAATGGCCCAGTTAAACCGCTTATGCAAGGTCGGCTGCGGCAAATCCAGTCACTTGGCGTCATCTAGGGTGGAAATTCCCAATGCTTATAAATTGTTAAGCGACATTTCGGTGGTCTGTACCTAAGGCCGCTTCACCGAAGTTTTGCGCGCGCTCAACCGATCGATACTCGCCAGATGGTATGCAGAGCACATTAAATATACCACAAATTGTGCTCTGGCCCGGATTTTCGCCTGAAACCCAGCCTTTTTTAATGTATCATTTTTGCCACTGCTTGCTTTTTTCTGCGCTGCAATGCGGATATCAGCTTGATTTAACGGCGCGATTACACGACCTGTGTACTCGAAACCGGCGCTATAAGATCATTGCCCTTCCCCAGAATACCGGGGCAAATGGCAAGCGGTGGTGAGTTCAACGGGAGAGAATAGTTATGAAAAGTTTGAATCGCGTCCTCATGGCAGCATTGTGCACCAGCGCAATGACAGCCCCAGCCTATGCACAAGATGCCGGTGCCGAAGAAGTTGATGACAATGTCATCATCGTTACCGCCACCCGCCGTGCGCAGGATGTCCAAGATATTCCGCTCGCCGTGACAGCGGTCAGCCCTGTTCAGTTGGAGCAGCAAGGCGTCGTCAACGTTCAAAATATTGGCAGCGTTTCACCAAGCTTCTCAACCTCTAATGCGCAAACCGCATCAGGTACTGTCGTTCTGCGTATTCGCGGCGTTGGTACAACTTCTAACAACATCGGCTTTGAATCCGCTGTCGGCATTTTCGTCGACGGTGCCTACCAGTCCCGCCCAGGTGTGGCGCTTGGTGAGTTTGTCGATGTTGAGCGTGTCGAAGTTCTGCGTGGTCCACAAGGCACATTGTTTGGACGCAACACTTCAGCCGGTGCTTTAAACATCACAAACAAGCGCCCAGATCTTGATGAGTTTGGCGGTTTTGTGAATGCAACCTATGGCAATTTTGACCATATGAGTGTTCAGGGCGCGATTAATGCTCCGATCATTGAAGATACATTGGCACTACGCGTAACCGGTGCGTATCGGAAACGTGACGGCTTTGTGGATATTATCGACAGCGCTGGAAACAGTGTCGGCGATTCCAACGATACTGATCAGTATCTTGTTCGTGGCCAGCTTGGTTTCGAAAGCGATAGCGGTATTCAGGCGCGTTTGATTGTAGATTATTCAAAGAGCACGGCAAGTTGTTGTGCGGCTATAGAGGTTTTGCAATCCGGCATTGAAACCGCTGGCCTCTTTGGCGCGGTCGGTCTCGGCGCACGTGGCGGCATGGCTGCTCCGGATGTTGCATTGACCCCGTTTGATACAACGGCGGCGGAGCGGGCTGTTGATAATCGCATCGCTACTTCTGATTTGAGAGCCGATCCATCCAATGACCAATGGGGCGTTACTGGCGAAATCGAATTTCCGATCGGTGACAGTGCCGACCTGATATATATCGGTTCGTACCGCGAATTCCGGGCGGAAGAAGCTTATGACTCGGATTTCTCCGGCCTTGATATTTTCAACGTTCTGCCAGGCAGTGATACAGCCATCGACACGATGACCCATGAACTTCGTCTGCAAGGCGAAGCCTTTGATGGTGCACTCGACTGGTTGGTTGGTGCTTATTATTCTGATGAGGATATCACCCAGTCCACTAACTTTGGTCTGGGTCAGGATTATGACCGTCTTGTCGGCGCTCTTTTGGCAGCTGGTACCGGCGGCGCTACACTGAACCCGGCTAGCCCACTTTTCGCGGGCGCGACACCACTGCAAACATTGACTGGTATCGATCCTGCAACGGTTCGGACCACCAATGCTTATACACAAAGCAGCAAAAGCTGGTCCGTGTTCACGCACAACACGTTGGAAGTTGCCCAAGGGCTTAAACTGACGCTTGGTCTGCGCTATTCAGATGAGAGCAAAGACGGTTCATTCAGTCAGCCGGCGATTAACAACGACCTCTGCCCCGCAACATTGGGTCAGATTTTTGGAGGCGGTCTCCCAGGCGGCGCTTTAAGCCCTCTTACCAACAGTTTCTTCGGACTGGGTTGTTTCGCCTTTGTCGCACCAGCGATTGGAACAGATGCAAATCCGTTCCCACTGCCGCGGCCCTTCGTTAGCGAGTTTAGTGATGAAGAGCTGATCTATACCGGTAAAGTGAGCTATGAATTCGCCGATCCTGTAACCGTCTATGCCAGCTTTACGCATGGTTATAAGTCCGGTGGCTTTAACCTTGATTCAACCGCTGCATCCGGCGGCGCTGATCCGCGCTTTGCTTCGGAAGAAGTGGATGCTTACGAAGTTGGTCTGAAAGCCAAGTTCCTCGATAACGCTGTGACCTTGAATGTTGCGGGTTTCCACGAGGAATTCACAAACTTCCAGGTTCTGGAATTCACCGGCGCTCAGTTCACCACGTTTAATGTTCCAAGTGCAAAATCAACCGGTATTGAAATTGAAACAGTCATTCGTCCGGATGACAATTTAACGATCAATGGTGGTTTGACTTATACCGATGCGCGTTATCCAAATGATTGTGCTGGTACGCAAACCGACTCTGCCAACGTTGTAAGTCTTTGTGGCAATTCGCTGACCAATGCTCCGAAATGGGTGGGTATTCTGGGAGCGACTTATGACCGCGATATTGGTAGCAGTCTGAAGTTCTTCCTCAATGGTCAATTGCGGATGGAAAGCGATCGCCGGACTTCAACACAAGCCACGACCGTTCCAAGCGCTGCGCAAATTACAGCGGCTGGAAGTGTTCAGGCAGCGGTTGATGCGGCTCCACTTGTTCCATTCGATGTTCAGGATGGCACAGTCAAAATCAACATGCGGGCCGGTATCGCTGATATTGACGATGCATGGGGCATTGAAGCCTGGGTCACGAACCTAACCAATGAAGTCACGCGCGGTGTTACTTTTAACACAGTGCTGCGTTCCGGTTCACGGTCCGCCTTCATCCAGGCACCGCGCATGTTTGGCGTGACGCTTCGCGGCAAGTTCTAGGATTTAAACGAATTGGGGGCATTTCGTCACCACCAAGGAGGGGCCGGTTTTTCCGGCCCCTTTTTTGTTGCTGCCTAATCAATGCCGGTTGCGCGCACGCATGATCGGTGCAAAAGTCCGGCCATGAACAGCTATAGTTTTCAAACCGTACCGGTCCTGCATTTTGGTGAGGGCTGCCTTTCCCAATTGGCCGATCAAATTGCCGCCTTGGGCGGATCCCGACCGCTGATCGTCACCGATAAAGGTATTATCGCTGCGGGCCTGATTGCCCCGGTGGAGCAAGCTCTATCCGATGCTGGTTTAACTACGCAGATTTATGATGCGGTCGTTGCCGATCCACCCGAAACTGTCGTGCAGCAAGCCATTGATATGGCGAAGGCGGCGGAGGTCGATATCGTCATTGGTCTTGGCGGCGGGAGCTCGTTGGACACTGCTAAGGTCGTTGCTGCGCTGTCTGTTGACGGCGCGCAGGGCCTTTCCGAAATCTATGGTGTGGGTCAATTGGCACGCAAGGGTCTGCCAACCATATTGATCCCGACGACATCGGGCACGGGCTCCGAAGTCACCGCCATCTCCATCCTGACCACGGGCGAGACAACCAAGGCGGGGATCGTTTCGCCGCATCTGTTTGCTGACGCTGCGATACTCGACCCAGCGTTGACGCTGGGATTGCCCGCTGATGTAACCGCGGCCACGGGTATCGACGCGATGGTCCATGCGATTGAAGCTTATACCGGACGCAATGCCAAAAACCCGGTATCCGATATGCTCGCGATCGAAGCGCTCAAACTACTGACGGCACATATTGAAACCGCCTGTTCGGACGGCACCAATATGGTGGCGCGAGAAGCGATGCTGCGCGGTTCCATGCTGGCGGGGCAGGCATTTGCCAATTCACCCGTTGGTGCGATCCATGCACTGGCCTATCCGCTGGGCGGGATTTATCATATCCCGCACGGCCTCTCCAATGCGCTGGTCATGCCGCATATCATGCAGTTTAACCTCGACGCTGCTGCGCCGCTTTATGCGGAATTGGCTGATGCGTTGAATGTACAGAAATCCGGTCCCAACAGCGCCGAAGCGAGGGCGCAGGAATTGATCGACTATCTGGAAGGCTTGGCGGTGACAGTCAAAGCTCCCCGGCGCTTGCGCGATGTCGGGATCGTTGAAGATGCTGTGGGCGAATTGGCAGACGCGGCGATGTTGCAGACAAGGCTGCTCGTGAACAATCCCAAAGAACTCGACCTTGCCGATGCCAAACGGATTTATACCAATGCCTGGTAAAGAGCGGACTGCGCCGCCGGTCTGGGATGATTACCGTGATGGCTCATCGATCACTACGCGTTGGAATGACAATGACCCCTATGGCCACGTCAACAATGCGATCTATTATTTCTGGTTTGATAGTGCAGTGAACCGCTATCTGATCGAACAAGGCGCGCTCGACATTGGCAAGAGCGATGTCATTGGTCTGGTAGTGCAGACGTCTTGCGAATATTTTGCTCCCATATCATTTCCCGATCTAGTCGAAGCGCGCATCAGGGTTGAGAAGCTCGGCCGGACCAGTGTCACCTACGGTGTTGGCCTGTTTCGCGGTGATGAAAAAACCGCGTCGGCGGCAGGAAGCTTTACTCATGTTTATGTGGATCGGGAGAGCAGGCGACCAACCTCGCTGTCCGCCCCCTTGCGTTCTGCGCTGGAATTGATAACCCTTTAACTGATCAGTTAAAGGACCGAGACCATGCGCCACGCCGAGGATACCGAAGAACGCCAACAATTTCGGGAAATGACCCGGCGCTTTACCGAAACGGAATTGCAGCCTTATGCCAATGACTGGGATGAAGCAGGAGAAATCCCTTGGGAAATCCATGAAAAAGTCGGGGCGCTGGGCGCTTGGGGCTTTGGTGTCGCAGAACAATATGGCGGTCTTGGCTTTGACGATATGTATATGCGCTGCATCTGGGGCGAGGAAGCCGCACGCGCGCATAATGGCGGCACACTGGCGGCGCTGGGTGGGCGCAGTATTTCCATTGGTCCGATCGAAAAATTCGCGTCTCAGGATATTAAAGATCGCATTCTCAAAGATATTGTCGAAGGGCGCACAGGTTCGAGTCTGGGCGTAACCGAACCAGGCGGCGGCTCTGATGTTGCCAATATGAAAACCACCGCGGGGCAAGATGGCAATCACTGGATCATCAACGGGTCCAAGACCTTTATTACGGGCGGTATGACATCGGACTATTTCGTCGTCGGCGCGCGCACCGGCGGAGAGGGACTGAACGGCATTTCCCTCTTCCTGGTCGAGAAGGACATGGAAGGCTTTTCGCGCACCGCGCTGGATAAGAAAATGGGCTGGTGGGCATCGGATCAGGCGACACTCTATTTCGACGATGTTCGGGTCCCGGCTGGCAATATGCTCGGTGACGAGGGGCGCGGCTTCATTCAGATCATGCATAATTTCAACTATGAAAGGCTCGGCATGGTCGCCCAATGTCTGGGCATGATGCGCGTGTTGCTGGAAGAATCCATTGCCTATGCACAACAGCGAGAAACCTTTGGCAAACCGCTCAGCCAGCATCAGGTTATACGCCACAAAATCGCAGAGATGTCTGCGCGGGTCGATGCCACCGAAGCATGGGTCAACCAGATTTGCTTTCTCACGGAAAACGGCCAGATGCCGGTCGATCAAATTTGCAAAGCCAAGTTTTTCAGCACCAAAAATCTCGAATATTGTGCGAGTGAAGCGATGCAAATCTGGGGCGGGGCAGCCTATTTGCGCGGCAATGTCGTCGAACGCTTTTACCGCGAGGTGAAAGTCATGGCGATTGGCGGCGGCTCAGAGGAAATCATGCGCGATCTGGCTGTGCGGCAAATGGGGCTTTGATCCGAGAGGGAATATTCCTGTCTGGACATGGCTTCGTCATGGGCCGATAGAATATCGGTGACTGAGCAACCGATAATCACAAAGCCAAATGCTGCGCCTTTGCTACCGACAGGATCGGTCATGCTGGGGCTTGCCTCTTTCTCTGCCATGGATGCAGTGATGAAGAGCCTTAGCCTGAGCTTGGGTCCATATAACGCGATTCTGTGGCGCTATGCCGTGGGCTTTGTGATCATCGGCGTCCTATATTTATGGCAACGACCAAGCTGGCCAGATCGCCACATCATGAAGGTCCATATTTTACGGAGCGGTATGATCGTTTTCATGGCCTATCTTTTCTTTTGGGGGCTGACCCGCGTACCGCTTGCGGAGGGCATAGCGCTAAGCTTTATTGCGCCGTTGATCGCGCTCTATCTCGCCGCAATTTTTCTAAAGGAATCGATCCACCCAAAGGCGATATGGGCATCTCTCTTTGGCCTATCGGGCGTCGCTGTTATAGCTTTTGAGAAACTGACTGGTGACTATCCGGCAGACACGCTCTGGGGCTTTGCTGCCATATTGCTATCGGCAATTTTATACGCCGGAAATTTGGTGATTCAACGCTATCAAGCGATGCGTGTTGGCCCAATAGAAGTCAGCTTCTTCCAAAACCTGATTGTCTTTCTGGCGTATCTGACAGTTGCACCATGGTTTGCAATTGTACCTGAACCCTCGGCGTGGCCCACGATAATATTGGCTGCGGTACTGGCAATTATTTCGATCCTGCTGATCATGTGGGGCTATGCCCGTGCCGAAGCACAGTTGCTCATCAATCTGGAATATAGTGCCTTCATCTGGGCGGCTCTATTTGGTTGGGTGTTCTTTGATGAACCGGTCACTGCCTCTACCGTGTTTGGAACCGTGTTGATCGTTGCCGGTTGCATTATGGCAACCCGCCGCGGTCGGCCTGTCGCCCATGTCGAAACCACGGCCATCTGATATGGCGCTGAAAATTAAAAACCGTGATGCGCGTCGGTTGTGGTTGGGTCGTCAGGGTTTAACGCGCACGCCGACCGGTCCGCTTGATCTGTTACAGATCATCAAGGATTTGGGCTTTGTCCAGCTCGATACGATCCGCAATGTCACACGCGCACATCATCATATTTTGTGGAGTCGCAACCAGAATTATCGCGAGCCGATGCTCAATCATTTGCTGGCAAACGAGCGATCGGTATTTGAGCATTTTACTCATGATGCATCGGTGTTGCCGATGGAGTTTTATCCCCTTTGGCGGCGTCAGTTCCTGCGTTTAGGGAAGCGGGCATCCAAACATCAAGCAATGGACGATAAAGGCGTTGCGGCGATTAAGGCCCGTATTGCAGAGGAGGGGCCCTTATCAACCCATGCATTCGATACAAAGATTGAGGGCAAGAAAGAAATGTGGGCGCGACCACCACATAAACGGGCTTTGGATCAACTCTGGTATGCTGGAGAGCTCGCCACCGCGCATCGAGAGAAATTTATCAAATATTATGATCTGACCGAACGAGTGGTGCCTGCTGCTCATAGAGAGGTTGAACATAGCGACGAGCATCAAAGGGACTGGCTGTGTAAAGCGGCACTCGACCGGCTGGGTTTTGGGACATTGGGCGAGATTCAAAGATTCTGGGCAGCGCTTGATGCGCGGGAAGTCAAATCATGGGCGGATAAGGCTGCAGATCACTGCGTTCCTGTTGAACTGGAAACGGTGAACGGCGACTGGGTCAGCATGGTCGCCTCTCCGGATATCGAAATGCTGCTCGCCGAGACCGGCGCGCCAACATCGCGGCTGCGGATATTGAGCCCATTTGATCCGGCGGTGCGGGATCGCACGCGGCTCGCGCGGCTGTTCGGATTTGATTATCGCATCGAGATTTTTGTGCCAGCCGCAAAGCGGCGCTGGGGCTATTATGTTTATCCACTGTTGGAACGAGACCAATTTGTCGGCCGCATTGAATTGAAGGCAGACCGTAAAGCAGGGCTATTGAAGGTCATTCAGATATGGCCCGAGCAAGGGATAAAATGGACGAGTCGTCGCGCAGACAAACTCGACGCAGAATTGGGACGGTTAGGACGATTGATCGGCGCTGAGACTATCGAATGGCAGTGCGCCCGAAAAGGCGGCTAGGTTAGCGTTTTACTTGACTATGCCGTTAAAGCGCAACTCGCCTGATGCGTTTGCGGCAATAGCTTCGTCGAACGTCCACCGGATATGGGTAACATCGCTCGGCAGGGCTGCTCGAGTCATGCTCGTGCTTGCGGTTTCTTCACTTTCCTCAGTGATGTCGGTAACAGTTAGTTCGGTCAATTTACCAAAATTCTTGCCGCCATCAACGGACAACAAAGCCCAATCTTCAGCCACCCCGGTAAAGGTGACGGCTGCATGCACGGGATTATTAACAACGAAACCTGTAACAGCCGTACCGCCTGTATTGCGATATGTGTTTACGAAAACCAGCTTGTCTCCGGGAATAACCTTTACGTCGCTGGGGTCATGTAATTTTTTCGTCACTGTGCCGGCAGAGCTGGTTTCTGACCGTTCGACCAGAACTTTGCTTTCAATTTTTACATTGGCGCGAGGGTCTGGGGCTGCCTGAATGGCGGCTTGTAAAGGCGCGGCGTGCGCGGCTTGTGCCGCAGCCATACCCGTCATCAATATGCCAATGACCAAGGAGGCTTCGATCAATATGGTCCGTTTACTCGACATTATTTGCATTCCCACTTTTCTCGGCTCGATACGCAGAGCCGTTCATATCAACCTGTAAAATATGTACGAACTTAGTTAATGAGTGGTTAAAATCAGCGGTTATGTGATGCCTGTTTATGTCGTGTGTTCAGTTCGAACGAACATTTTTTGGCAGCCCATTGGGCAGATTACCCGGTTTATTGCTAAACTTGGCTGAAACGTGGGCTATTTTATTAGCTTCCTTCAAAGCCACCGGCTAAAGAACCACCTATGGGCCTGACCGCATATCGTTGCCGCCTTTTCATGTTGCTGGTTGGAATTGTCCTTTCAGCTTTGACTCTGGTTGTACCATCATCAGCCATTGCACAAAATGCAGAAATTGGCAGTGCGATTGATGAGGAGCGCGCTGATGCTCCTAGCGATTTGGAGCCTCTCGATCCCGATAAGCCTTTGACCGATTTCCCTGATTTTGGTGTGGATTGGCCAGATCTTGATGAGCCCATATCCAGCACCTCAGAACCACAGGACCCGGTCGAGGATACTGCCCGTGAATTGGAAATGGATCGCCGCCTTGCGGAAGAAGGGGCAATCGAACAAAAAAATGTCGAGATCGACGGTGAGAATGCGGGACGCGAAGGTGAGGAAACCCTGGACGTTGGCGGTGCTGTAAACTTCCAGCCCGTTGATGCGCTAGCGGAGCGTGACTACGCATATTATTTTTCTGGTCTGCCGGCGGAATTGGACACGATATTTAGCGAGCGGTTCAAGGCCCTTTCTGCTTTGGAAAAATATAAGGGCGAGGAAGCCAATTTTGCTCAGATTAAGCGGCGCGCGGAAACGGATCGTGAGCTGGTCGAACGGCTGCTGCGTATAGAAGGATATTATGACGCGATTGTTCGCAACCGTTTTGCAGCGGGCAAAGGCAAGGCAGTAGCTGTGACGGTAACGGTGATTGCTGGTCCGCAATATAAATTGGATGAAATCAATTTGGTGGGCGTTGAGCAAGCGGAAGACGATGATGCGCAGCAATTCGGCAATGCTTTTGGCCTGCAAAGCGGAGATATTGTTAACAGTGATGCCATTGTTGAGGCACGAGCGAAACTCGATCGGGACATGGCGGAAAGTGGATATGCCTTTGCCGAGACGAAGGAGCCGGAACTCGTCATTGACCATGCCGACCGTGCCGGGGACCTGGATATTGTCGTCACGCCGAGGGAGAAATATGTTTTCGGCTCTATCTTGATGCAGAATAGCGCGCTTTTCGGACAAGACCATGCTGAGTTAATTGCGCGATTTGAGCAAGGAGATGTTTACAAGCAATCCGATGTTGAGGATTTCCGCCGGGCCTTAATCGCAACTGGATTAGTGTCTACAGTAACCTTGGAGCCCGTCGCTTCCGAAACGGACCCGGGTGCCGTTGATATTGCTGCGAATGTCACGCCTGCCCCTCTGCGGACCATTTCAGGCGCTTTGGGCTATGGAACGGGAGAAGGGCTTAGGTCAGAAGTTAGCTGGGAACATCGCAACTTCTTTCCGCCAGAGGGATTGATTCGCCTCACCGGGGTTTTTGCGACTCAGGAACAATCTGGTAGCATAACCTATCGCCGCAATAATTTCCGTCGGCGGGACAATGTTCTGAACGGCCGAGTAGCGCTGAGTAACATCGATAATTCAGCGTTCGAAGCCCGGACATTTGCCGTTTCCGCAAATCTCGAGCGACAAAGCAATCTTATTTTCCAAAAGAAATGGAACTGGTCAGCTGGGATAGAGCTGCTCGCATCACAGGAGCGTGATATCAATGGTGATAATCAGACAACATCGCGAGAGACCTTCTTTATCGGCGCTTTGCCAGCGACCTTAGCTTATGATGGTAGTGATGATCTGTTGGACCCTACTAACGGCTTTCGCCTCAGCGCCAGATTGTCGCCCGAAGCATCGCTGCAATCGGGCAGCTTCTTTTATGCCCGCAGCCAGATTGATGGCAGCGCCTATTACCCGGTGTCAGAAAAAATCATTCTCGCTGGGCGGGCCAGATTCGGATCGATTGTCGGAGCGGGCAGCAACCGGATAGCTCCGTCGCGGCGGCTTTATTCCGGCGGCGGCGGTTCGGTGCGAGGATTTGGTTTTCAACGGATCGGGCCACGCGACGTGAATAACGACCCCGCTGGCGGGCGCGCGCTTGTAGAATTCTCGCTAGAGGCGCGCGTACGGTTGGACTTGTTTGGCGGCAATTTTGGTGTCGTGCCGTTTCTTGATGCTGGTAATGTCTATACGGAGTCTTTGCCTGATTTTTCGGGCTTGCGTTTCGGGACCGGATTGGGCTTGCGCTATTATAGTGATTTTGGCCCTATCCGCGTGGACGTCGGTACACCGATTAATCCGCAGGAAGGGGATTCCCGGATTGCCGTCTATGTATCGTTGGGGCAGGCATTCTGATGGACAATGAAGGCACTGTCACTGGCATCCAACCGGTCAAGCCCGCTCGCAAGATCCGCCGCGCTGTTCTTGGTCTCTTGGGAACGATGCTCTTCGGCGTCATCGTTGCATTGACTGGTGCGGCCTACTGGCTGGATAGCGATAGCGGGCATGCCTTCATCATCGACAAAGTCGAGGCGCTCGAGCCTGAAGATGGCTTGCGCATTACTATTGGGGCGATTGAAGGCTCGATTTATGGTGAGATGGAGATTGTCGATCTTGAATTAGCTGACCCGAAAGGTGTGTTTTTCCGGGCTGGCCAGGTTGCGGTAGATTGGAACCCTCTGGCGTGGGTCTTTAACGAACTCAATATCTCGGATGCGGTAATCGCCAAAGCACGGCTGGACCGTTTGCCAGAGCTTATTGATACACAGCAAGACGGTCCATTGTTGCCAGATTTTGACATCTACCTAGGCGCGTTCCGGGCTGATAATCTGGCGTTAGGCAAGGCAATCACTGGCGAGGAACAACGTGCGGATTTGGAGGGCGCCGTCGATATTCGCTCCGGCCGCGCCATGGTGTCTCTCGATGCCGCGACAACGCGCAGCGGTGACAAGATAAACCTGACTCTCAATGCCGAACCAGAGCGTCAAAAGCTT
The DNA here is from genome assembly GCA_947493215.1 of uncultured Sphingomonadaceae bacterium. Taxonomy (GTDB): domain Bacteria; phylum Pseudomonadota; class Alphaproteobacteria; order Sphingomonadales; family Sphingomonadaceae; genus Parasphingorhabdus. The sequence goes on from CANLQE010000001.1 coordinate 505,170, forward strand.
GACCTGAATGCAGAAATCACCGCTCCAGCAGGCGGCGCAATTGCAGGCTATCTGGGGTTGCAGCAGGATTATGCGATGACAGTTGTCGGTGAAGGCAACTGGACCAAATGGGATGGTGAGCTATTGGTGACCAGCAGTGACCAACAGTTGGCCGAGATGACTCTCGAAGCCCGAGAAGGCTTGTTCGGTTATGATGGTCGCATAGCATCGTCCTTGCTGCCGTCCGGAATAGGACAGCGGCTGATGGCACCGCAGCTGAACGTTAATGGCAATGCATCGACCGCCGACCGACTATTGAAGATAGACGTTGCGGCTCGGTCGAATGCGGCAGTTTTGACCGCCGAGGGCGGCGTTGATCTGGCGCGCAATGCATTGGACGCGCTGCGGCTCGAATTAGATGTCCGCAAACCGGATGCATTGGTCGCCAATATGAGAGCGCAGGATTTGGAGCTGAAGATATTGCTGAACGGCAAGTTTTCCGAACTCCGATATCAATATTTGCTCACAGCGCCGCAGCTGGCCTTCGGCAAGACTCTCCTCAGCAACGTCAAAGGTTCTGGTGAAGGAAGGCGCGACTCTAGCGGTTTTGATATTCCGGTGGAATTGGCGGTCGGATCCCTCATCGGCAATGGCGACCTCATGAAGCAGCTCTTGTCCGGCTTTAACGGCAAGGCAATTTTTCGGCTGGAGCAAGGACGGTTATTTGCCGACAACGCGGTTATGACGACGGATACGGTCAGAGCGACGGCGGATATCGACGCACGGTTGGCGACGGGTGAATATCAGATTGATATAAACGCCCAAGCACCAAGCCTGGCTTTACAAGGTGTAGGCATAGCGGACATCATCGCAACAATAGAGCTTGGACCGGGATCAAATGGTCTGGCACTAAACGGCGATATCACAGCCAATTTGCGCCGATTTGATAATGTTTTTCTTCGGGAGCTGGGCGGCGGTATGCCGATGGTTAAGACCGGGTTGCTGCTCGGCAATGACGGGAAATTACGTTTCCCCAATCTGAGTATCCAGTCGCCAAAGCTTCGCTTCACGGGCGGCGGAGTGCAGCAAAATGCAACGATATTTGAGTTTACCGGCAGCGGGACGCATGATCAATATGGGTCTTTTGATCTCTCGCTGAAAGGACCATTGGCTCGGCCGCAAGTTGCTGTCTTGTTAGAAAGTCCGCTGCCTGCTGCTGGGTTGTCCGTGGTGCAGCTCAACCTTGAACCAGCTGACAATGGCTTCACCTTCACTGCTGCCGGTGGCTCAACATTGGGGCCGTTTAGCGGCAATGGTGCAATCATAGCTGTGCCCGGACAAGAGACACTTGTTCGGGTCGAGCGGCTGGTGGTATCCGATACGCTCGCGACCGGTACCATTCGGCCTACCCAATCAGGGCTTGCCGGCAATCTGGCGATTAGCGGAGGCGGAGTGATCGGCAATGTCCTGTTTGAACCCGGCTCCAACCGCCAACTCATCCAGGCGAAACTAACCGCCAAAAACGCGCGTTTTGATGGCAAGCCGCCGATTTTCATCCGCACCGGCGCACTGGACGCCGACGTCGTGCTGGTAGAAGGTCAGTCTAACATTACCGCAACAATCCGAGCTCAGGGGATTAGCCGTGGCGCGTTGATGATTGGCCGGATAGCCGGCAATGCTAAGCTGACCAATGGCACCGGGAATGCGACCTTCTCTATCGCGGGCACACGCGGCAGTACGTTTAACTTTCAAGCAAAGGCGGACATCGCCCCAGACCGTTATGTAATGACAGGCAATGGGCTGTTTGAAGGCCGCAATATTCAACTGGATCAACCCTTGGAATTACGCCGAACAAGCAATGGTTGGTCGGTTCCGTCGACGACATTGAGCTATGGCCGCGGCTCCGCTCGCTTTTCCGGTCAGTGGGGCAGCGGGGTGTCGCGGCTCCAGTTAAATTTGTCGAAAATGCCGCTGACGCTGGCTGATATCGCGGCGGATGGTCTTGGGCTTGGCGGGCAGATAAATGGTACGGTAAACCTGACTCAGACGGGCTCGCAAATGCCGGTTGGCGAAGCGAAGCTGAACATCAAGGGCTTGACCCGCTCCGGACTGATTTTAACGTCCACGCCGGTTGATCTGGGTCTTAACATTGCCGTGTCTAACCGCAATGCGGCCGCCCGCGGAATTATTCAATCGCAAGCAAAGACAATTGGTCGCTTTCAGGGGCGAGTCACAGGTTTTGGCGGCGGCAATTGGCAGGATGAACTGCTGCGCAGCCCTTTATTTGCACAAGCGCGCTTCAATGGTGCCGCGGATGCCTTATGGCGGTTGACGGGAGTTGAGACATTTGACCTGACAGGGCCTTTGGCCATCAATGCCGATGTGCGGGGCACGCTCGCCAACCCGCAGATTAGCGGACAAATGAGGACCAGTAATGCACAGCTGGAGAGCGGGTTAACCGGAACGGTCATTTCCAACATAAAGGCTCAGGGCCAATTTGATGGCTCCCGGCTGATACTATCCAATATTACCGGATCGACGAGAGGTGGCGGCTCGGTGAGCGGAAATGGCGACTTTAATTTTGCCGTGGCGCCAGATGAAGGGATCGGTATCAGGCTTGACCTGAGCGCCAAAAACGCGCGGCTAATTGCACGGGATGATTTTGCCGCGACGGTAACGGGTCCGATCCAGATTCGCAGTTCCGCCGAAGGTGGCCTGATATCCGGCGACGTGACGCTGAACCGCAGTTTCTTCCAATTCGGTAATGCCAGTGAGACCGTCGCTCTCCCGAAAATCAAGGTTAGAGAGATTAATCGCCGGGCCGACGAGCGGCCGCCGACTGTTCGCAGCCGGCCATGGCGCTTTGCGTTAAATGCCAATGCGCCCAATCGTTTGCAGGTGAACGGGTTGGGTCTCGACAGCGAATGGCGCGCCAATCTGAAAGTAACAGGGCCGGTCGATAATTTTGCGATGGCCGGTAGTGCTAATCTTATTCGCGGCAATTATACATTTGCCGGTCGCCGTTTCCAACTGGAACGGGGCCGAATTCGCTTTGTCGGCAATCAGCCACCGAACCCGGTGCTGGATATAGAGGCGGAAGCAGCCTTAAGCGGCTTAAATGCGACCATCAACGTGACCGGCACTGGTAACAGCCCTGATATTGCATTTAACAGCGTACCGGCGCTGCCGGAAGACGAATTGCTGTCCCGGGTATTATTTGGCGCGTCGATATCCGACCTTTCTGCACCAGAGGCCGTCCAACTGGCTGCGGCAGTAGCATCCCTCAATAGTGGTGGCGGGCTCGATCCGATCAACCAGCTTAGAAAGGCGGTGGGGCTGGACCGATTGCGTATCCTCCCGTCTGATGTGGATAGTGGTCAAGGCACATCAATTGCCGCCGGAAAATATATCACCCGCCGGGCCTATGTCGAGCTTATCACCGATGGGAAAGGGTATAGCGCCACAACGCTTGAGTTTCAGATCACCCGTTGGTTATCGATATTGTCGAGTATTTCGACATTGGGCCGCCAGAGCGCCAATGTTCAAGTGTCCAAAGATTATTGAGAGAGTATTGAGACGCATGAAAATTGTAAGACAAGTTGGTCCGCTTCGCGACGCTTTACGCGATATTCGGCAAACAAAATCGAATTTGGGTTTGGTACCGACTATGGGCGCTTTGCACGCAGGCCATATGAAGCTTGTTGAAGCGGCAATGGAGCGATGTGATGCTGTGGTTGCGTCCATTTTCGTCAACCCCACGCAGTTTGGCGAAGGCGAAGACCTAGATGCCTATCCGCGACAGGAGGCCGCTGATGCAGCGCTTCTGGAAGCGGCGGGTGTTGATCTGATCTGGGCACCGACGGTCGATCAAATCTATCCTGATGGCTTTGCGACCAATGTCAGTGTTAGCGGCATCAGTACCGGGCTGTGCGGAGGATCGCGACCTGGCCACTTTGACGGAGTTGCGACAGTTGTCGCCAAATTATTCAATCAGATTAGGCCGGATGCCGCCTTTTTCGGGGAGAAAGACTATCAGCAGCTGGCGGTGATAAAGCGGATGGCCAGCGATCTTGATTTTACGCATGATATTATCGGTGTTCCCACCGTGCGCGATCCAGATGGCTTGGCATTGTCTTCGCGTAACGCTTATTTGACAGCTGAACAGCGCCGCCAAGCTGTTGCTCTGCCTAACATGATGCAAGACGCAGCAAACGCTATCGTGAAGGGGGGCGATATCGATAGTATTTTGAACGAAGCGCAGGCAAAATTACTCGTGTCGGGCTTTCATAAAATCGATTATTTCGAGCTCAGAAATGCCGAAACCCTTGAGAATATGTCTATTTTCAAAAATCCGGCCCGATTATTGGCTGCAGCCCATATTGGTCGGACCAGATTGATTGATAATATCGCTGTAGCTTAGGTGCTGCGCGGGATACGTTAACCGTGCAAAAACATGTAAAATGTTAGTTTTTAAGTGTTTCTGAGGCCGGTATGGCAAGTTTCTGCCGCCTCTGTTAACCATTCTTTTAAGAAATTGCTGTGAAAGTCTCTCTGACGCCGAATGTGGCGCTACAGGAACAGGGACTTGAAGACTATGGGCAACAGCATGAAAAGCGCAGCCTTCTTGATAGAAAGCCGGCTCGCAGAAGCGGCACAAGGTAGCAGCAATGCTTATTTTGATCTCGGAGTGATCTACTCGACGGGTTCAGAGGGCGTCGATGTTGATCTGATTGAAGCACATAAATGGTTTAATCTGGCATCACTATCTGGCCACGATGAGAGCAAAGTCTGCCGGGCAGAAATTTCACTGGAAATGACAGCGCGCGAAATTGCTGAAGCACAGCGCGAAGCACGTAGCTGGTTGCAGGAAACATCGCGCCGCGCGGCCTAAAATTCTAACCTGACTTTTTGAACGGGCCCATATCGGCCAGAAATTCGATATCTGCGGCAACCGCTTGCCGTTCGCGATCCAGATAGTCGGCTATGGCTGACCGGAAACCGGGATCAACAATATAATGAGCGGACCAGGTCGGCACGGGTTGATAACCGCGCGCCAATTTATGGCTGCCCTGCGCGCCCGCCTCGACATATTTCAGGCCGCGTGCAATGGCCGCGTCAATCGCTTGATAATAACAAATCTCGAAATGCAAAAACGGCACATCGCGGCTACAGCCCCAATAGCGGCCATATAATGTCTCTTCCCCGATGACATTAAGCGCTCCGGCTATAGGAATACCGTCCTGAAGCGCTAATATCAGCAGCAGCTTGTCTCCCATTTTCTGGTGCAAAAGATCAAAAGCCGCGCGTGTCAGATAGGGTGTTCCCCATTTTCGGGCGCCCGTATCCTGATAAAATTCCCAAAAATAGTCCCAATATTCCGCCGTGATGTCACTGCCGGAAACATGGATAATCTCGGCCGCCTCTTGTGCGTTGCGGCGTTCCTTTTTGATGGCTTTGCGTTTCCTGGAAGACAGGGCGTCGAGAAAATCTTGAAACGCGGTATAGCCATCATTGCGCCAGTGAAACTGGCTGTCCGAGCGGATCATCCACCCCGCTTCACGGAAAAAATCGAGCTGATCTTCCGTGACAAATGTTGCGTGAACCGATGATATACCGTTGTTGGTTGCCAGCTGTTCGGCAGCGCGCAACAGCGGCACAGCCAAGACTTCATCCCGCAGCAGCAGACGTGGACCCGGCACGGGGGAGAATGGGGAAGCAATCTGAATCTTTGGGTAATATTGCCCACCTGCATTTTCAAAGGCATGCGCCCATTGCTGATCAAAAATATATTCGCCTTGGCTGTGAGATTTGAGATAGCTGGGCAAGCAAGCAGCGATTTTTCCGGCCTCATCTTCAATGATGATTGGTAGGGATTTCCATCCGGTCCCGGGACCGACGCTACCCGATTCTTCCATCGCCGAGAGAAAAGCGTGTGATATAAAAGGGTTAGCTGTACCCGCGCAGGCATCCCACTCGGCGGCGGGCAAACTTGCAATATCGTCCGCTACCCGGGCGAGTATACCGGTTGGATTGTCAGACGATGATGGAGGAGAATCAGACATGTGTTTTGATGTTATCAGGCCTGCGGCATCTCATAAACCGGTTCATCGGCATGAATGGCGGCGATTTTTTCCTGACCAGCGGTGCGGACAGTCCATGTAACCACCGGCAATCCCCTCGCGCGGTTTGACGCGGCAAATGCGGAAGGAAAATCGCGGACATCATAGGCCAGAAAATCAGGCTTGGCCGTCCACAGACTCTGATGTCGCGTGATCCGGCCTTTGAGGTTCTTGCTGCCCTCTTCGGTCACCACTAGTCCGCGAACGACATGAGCTGCATTTTTGCGGAACCAGGCCGAGACTAAGGGATTGAAGGACATAATTGCTGCTTTGCCGGTGTAGCCCTCCAGCGCCCGTCGTACAGATAGGCATAGCGGCCCGACCCGCATATTGTCGGACTTAATCTCGATCAATATGGGCACTTGCCCGGCAACTTGCGCTAATGTTGCTCGGAGCCGCGGGATTTTCCCATGACCTTCTTTCAGGTCTATCTGGTCAATGTCGCTCGCTCGCAAACTGCCGATTTTCCCATGCTGTGTCGTCAAACGATCCAGCTCATAGTCATGAAAAACAAAGGCGGTGCCATCTTCGGCTGCCTGCACATCACACTCGATGCCGTGTCCCAGTTTTATTGCGCCGTCAAAAGCGGCAGGGCTGTTTTCTAAGACGCCCTTTCCGTGCAGTCCGCGATGCGCATAAGGCTGGCCCTTTAGAAACGCGACGCGCGCGGATTCTGGCGCAGGTGCCAGTAGCGCATCAAGCGGACTTGATAGCGACAATAGCATCCACCTCGACCGCGACACCAAGTGGCAGCGACGCGACGCCAACCGCAGCACGGGCATGTTGCCCAGCAGCGCCGAAAATCACTTCCATCATATCGGAGCAGCCATTGGCGACTTTCGGGTGGTCTGTATAATCAGCCGTACTGTTCACAAAGACGCCCAGCTTAACGATCCGGTCGACTCGATCGAGCGAACCTACTGCCAGTTTTATCTGCGCCGCTATCATAAGAGCACAGGCTTTGGCCGCTTGTTGCCCTTCCTCTAAGGTCATACCATCGCCCAACCGGCCGGTAATAAGCTTTCCATCGGCCATGGAGACCTGTCCGCTGATGTGAAGCAGGCCGTTTATTTCGACCGCGGGTACATAAGATGCGACCGGCGCGGCGGCTTTGGGAAGCTCGATGCCTTTGGCGTTCAGTGCTTTTTCGATATTATCTGTCATAGTCTTGAACCAATCATGTCTTGGCAAACTGGTCAAGCTCTTCTGGCGGCAAATCAATTGCCGGCGCAGCTTTTCCCGATTCAAATTTATCGCTGATCCAGCTCAACGCATCGGACCATAAGTCAATCCGGTCATGGGCGGCCGGATTGGTCTTGATATGCTTAGCGAGTATCGGTTCCCCGACCATATGCAGGCGCCAGACATCCGGGGCATGTTTCGCGACACTGCCGTGCTGGTATCCCAGATCATCGACGAAGACGGTGACACTAGGGTTATGATCGGCAACGATTTTCGCCAGTGGTTCGCCTTTGCCGCCCTGATTACAATAGACCGGAAAATCAATTCCTACGGCACGCAATTGCTCCGCGCGTGCCTCGCGGCGGTCGTCCAGCAAATTGGTGAGGATCACAACATCGGCTGTCTCTGCCAATTTGTTGATGGCGCCCACAGCACCATCAATTGCACCTTGCCGGTGCATTTCACCATTGAAAAATTCTTTGAGCATCGGCCAGACATCTTCGCGGGGTACCAATGTACCGTCATGCTTGTGGCGCAGCGCATCGACAAAATCGCCAGATTCCAAATCGAAATGGATATGCTTTTCAGCGTCCAGCCATTCGCGGAATGGCACCACCATGTGCAGCAGTACCTCGTCACAGTCGCTTATGAGAAGCGGCTTTTGGCTCATGTGAAATCTCCGGGATCATTCAAATATTGGGCCGCGGCGGCCAGTTTTTCGGGCGGAACGCCGATCGATTCTGCGCATGCAACCAGATCGGGTTCGTGATTAGCGAGGAAGCCCAAGAGCGAAGACAACATCGCTGGATCTTCCAAACCAGAGCGCAGCTCTCTGGGGTCGAGTCCGGTTAATGCCAGTAAGCGCTGAGCCCGATCTTCATCCTGCAATACCCAGCCTAAGGCCTGCAGTGCCAATATTTCGGTTTCTGCGGAGATATTGCTGTTTGTTTCCATTTGGGCTTTCGCCTAAAGGGTTAACGGGGCGTTTGGAAGGGGCAAGTCGCACAGTGGCAAAAAGAGTTTTAGTGGTCGAAGATAACGAGCTGAACCTGAAACTGTTCTGCGATCTGCTGCGCGCGCATGGTTTTGTAGTCGAACCGGTGAAAGATGGCCGCGAAGTGCTCGATAAAGCCCGCAGTTTCGTGCCCAATCTGGTGATCATGGATATTCAGCTACCACATATTAGTGGGCTGGAACTGATCGAGCAGATTAAAAAAGACGTTCAGCTCAAAATCATCCCGATCATGGCGGTTACTGCTTATGCGGGTAAAGGTGATGAGGACCGGATTTTGAGCGCAGGGGCAGAAGCCTATGTCTCGAAGCCGATATCAGTCGCGAAATTCATCGAATCGGTACAGGGTGTCCTGCGCGACTAACCACGTAGCAGATTTTAAATAAGCGGCAAAAACCGGCTTACTTGATCTTCGCTTCTTTGAATTCAACATGCTTACGCACAACCGGATCATATTTCCGTTGCACCATTTTCTCGGTCAGATTGCGAGGGTTTTTGCGGGTTACGTAGAAAAATCCGGTATCCGCGGTGCTGACGAGTTTGATTTTTACATTGGCTGGTTTCGCCATGGCGCATTCCTTAAAAAGCAATTTTCTGAAAAAGCGATTTACCCAAAATATCCGGCGTAATTCGCTGTAATTGAGCGCGCTAATGCTGAAAGCAGCGGAGATTGTCAAGGAAAAGCCGCGATCCGTTAAGTCCGAAACTGTCCAAGCGTCATTTACTAGCTTTTAACCATATTTTTGCATGGTGTACTGGTAAATGAGGCAATCCTATGGATCACGATCAAAATCTACTTATTCACGCAGAAATGCTAGCGCTGTTGGAGGGGATACCATCCTCTCTCGTAGAGAAGCATCCCCTGCAATTTTTGATGCACTTGGACCAAATCCGCCAAAAAGCGGCGCAACATCACCTATCTGCTTTGCATGATCTGAGCTGCGCCTTTGAATCTGCCCTTCAGCAGGCACTGCAAAGCGGAACAGGTGTGATCGTTGCCGATTCCTATCTGAACGCGATGCACGACGCTTTGACATGTGGGCCGGTGGACAGTGGCGTAGCAGAAACATTGATGGCCAATGTCGCATTGCGGTTAGGTGGACAGCCGTAGCGGCTGGGCTTGTGGACGCATTCCTAACCTCTTTATTTGCCCTTCTGATTGCAGAAATTGGTGACCGACCTCAGATATTATGTGCTGCCCTCGCCATTCGTTATGGACGAGTGGCGCCGATTATTTGGGGCTTGGGGTTTGCAACATTACTTAACTGCCTCCTTTCCGCGTTTGGTGGATCGATGGTGAACCAATGGATTAGCGAGGAACCACTTCGGCTGTTCTACGCACTTTCGCTGCTGTTTGCAGGTCTCGGTATGCTGGCGTGGCGACGACCGGTCGATTTGCTCGATAAATGGACATTGGGGCCATTTTGGACGTCATTCCTTGGCCTTTTCATTTTGCAATTCGGCGATAAAGGACAATTTATATTGGCGGCAACGGCCGCGCGCACGGATGCTTGGCAATTTGCTGCCGCTGGTGGATGGATTGGTGTCATGCTGGCCTGTGTACCGGCGCTTATATTCCAAGAAAAACTCGCTGAAATATTGCCGATGAAGCTCATTCGCTATATAGGCGGCGGCGTTTTTCTGGTGATCGGCACTGGCATGGCGCTTAGCGCATGGGGCATTGTCTAAATTCATAAAAGCGATCACATGATGATTGTATCATCGACAAAAGCGATTACTTTCACCCAAGTTTTATGTTGGCCCTATCCTGCGTAACCACTTAAGTTTTCTCCAGATACAGAGATGGAGATTGAAATGACAACAGGTGACAACGCAAGAAAAGCTTTGGCCGATTCCTTAAATGCGGTGCTGGCAGATAGCTTCGCGCTTTATTTTAAAACCAAAAACTTCCACTGGCATGTGTCCGGACCGCATTTTCGTGACTATCATCTGATGTTTGATGAACAAGCCACTCAGATATTGTTGACGACCGATACTATTGCTGAACGTGTGCGGAAAAATGGCCAACGGACACTCATGTCTATTGGTGATATCTCCAAACGGCAGACGATCGCAGACAACGATTCTGCAAAAGTATCAGCAGAGGAAATGCTGAGGGAATTGCGTGATGATAATCTAGCGCTGGTAGCGAATTTGCGAACGGCCAAAGAGCTAGCTGGTGAAGCCGGCGATAATGCGACGGACGGTATTATCGACGACTGGACCGATCAGGCTGAGCAGCGGGCCTGGTTTCTGCTGGAAAGTTCTCAGAACGCCTGAAGCCAAGAGTGATCATGAATATGGGGCAGCGTAATTTGTTGCGCTGCCCTTTTGTCATAGGGCTTGAACGACAGGTAAAAAAATAGCGGGACTTTCGCCCGCTAGATTTTTCTCACTGTGACCTTCGATTAGGCCCAAATGGCTATTTGGAAACCAGATTAACTGCTGCGGTTTTGCCGCGACGATCAACTTCCAGTTCAAATTCCAGCTTGTCGCCTTCTTCAAGCCCACTCATACCTGCCCGTTCAACGGCGGATATATGGACAAATGCATCTGGCTGGCCGTCATCACGCTGGATGAAGCCAAAGCCTTTCATGCTATTGAAAAATTTGACGGTGCCGGTTGCTTTTTCACCGGTCAGTTCCCGTGTTGGTGGTCCGCCACGTTCTTCGCGAGGCGCGGGTTCGGCCACTTCGATTAAATCGCCTTCAATCTGTATGTCGGAAGCAGACACTTTGCCGCCGCGATCAACCAAGGAGAAGCGTAGGCCTTGACCCTCCGCTAAGCCTTTAAGGCCAGCGCGTTCGACCTGACTGATATGCACAAACACATCTTCGCCGCCAGCATCCTGAACAATAAAGCCAAAACCTTTCTCGGCGTTGAAGAATTTTACCTTGCCGGTGCTCTCGCCAACAACCTGATCAGGCATTCCGCCTCCAGAGCCACCGCCACGTTGCGCGCCGCCGCTATAGCCCGTGTCTGGTCGCGTATATCTTTCTACTGGAGGGGCGCTGTCACCTTGATATCCATCAAAATTCTCATCGCCAAAGCTATCGCGCTTATCCCGGCCTCTGCCACGCCGGTTTCTGTCAAAACCCATTCTTGAATCGTCTTTCACTTCGTCCGATAAATCAAATCCAATGTCGTAGCGGACGATAGCACGATCATTTTCTTGCGCGAATCCCGATATTGCGCGCCGCAACTATATAGAAAAACCAAGCCTTATGCGAATAAAAATCCGCATAAGGTTAATTTCGATTGAATCGTCTGTCGATCCAATAGGATTATTTAAAAGAGCCAAGTCTTCGGATCGGCAATAGGTTCCTGTTTCTGGGCTTTCAAAAGCGCAAGAACCGAGCGTACCAAAACCCAGACGGCCAAGGCAATCAGCAGTGGTATGCCGATCAGAACAAACGACAGAATTATGCCGATCACGCTGCCAATCAGGCCGATCACAAAAGTCATTATATGGAACTGTAAATGGCTTTCTTCCCAGGTGCCTGCAACTTCATCTTTCCAGACAAAGGCAAGGATCACGCCAACCAAGCCGGTGATCCCGACAAAAAAACTTGCTATATAGAGCAACGATATGATGGTCGCTTTGTTCATGTCAAAACCGCTTGATGCCGGCTGTGGCGTTTGATCTGTCATCTTGTTCTTCCCCTCTTTACAGCTACTGATTCTGTGCTTTAGCAACAATCTAATTCTTGCTGTTTAGCTTATGCTGCGGCACATACCATAGCGATGAGCAATTTTTTAGAAACATTTTCGAATCCAACAGTGCGGAGCGCAGCATAATGGCGGTATTTTTTCACGAAGAAGATTTGCCTGCAGGTTTATTGGCAGCTGGGCCAGTTGCTGTGGATACTGAAACCATGGGCTTGCAGACATTGCGGGATCGTCTGTGCCTTCTTCAAATTTCAGACGGCAATGGGGACGAACATCTTGTGCGTTTTAATCCGGGCAGCGACTATGCCGCCCCTAATTTGAAACAGGTTTTGGCTGACCCGGACCGCATAAAACTCTATCATTTTGCGCGTTTTGATCTCGCCGCCATCGAATATTATATGGGTGTCATGGCCGAGCCGGTATTTTGCACCAAAATTGCGTCGCGATTAATCCGGACCTACACGGACCGCCATGGGCTGAAGGAACTGGTCCGTGAGCTTTTGGGTCAGGATATTTCGAAACAGCAGCAGTCGAGTGACTGGGGCGGCCCCGTTCTCAGCGATGCGCAACGCGATTATGCCGCATCTGATGTCCGCTTTCTGCATCGACTGAAAGACGAGTTGGAAACCCGTTTGGAAAGGGAGGGGCGCACGGCAATGGCGCAGGCCTGTTTCGACTTCTTACCGCATCGGGCGCGACTTGATATCGCAGGTTGGCCTGAAACCGATATTTTTGCACATGCTTGAATCATGCATCAGTTCAGCGACCATAAACTGTTACGGGCGCTCTGTGTTTATAGATAGATGACCATCACGACCGAACATATTAAAAGCAAGCGTCAGCAATTTGCTTCGCCCGGCGGCAGACATGATCGCAATATACGACTGCTGCGGGTCATATTGCCGCTGGGCGTCGGTGCTTTGGGCGCCGTATTGGCGTTGGCGCCTTTCACGACCAGTGGCGAATTGAGTTTTGTTCTCGACAAGAATAGCGTCGATGTCGCGAAGGAAAGGATGCGTGTGACAGAAGCGCTTTATCGTGGCGAAGACAGCCAAGGTCGCCCTTTTTCGATTAAAGCGGGATCAGCCGTCCAGAAAAGTTCACGCGAAGCGATTGTTGAATTGAAAGACCTCTCGGCGCGAATATTACTAGGGGATGGCCCCGCGCAAATCCGCGCTGGTGCAGGTCGCTATGATATGGACCGAGAGGACGTTATGGTACCCGGCGCTGTTCAGGTGGAAAGCGCTGGGGGATATCGGTTGACGACCAATAATGTAACGGTCGATTTGAAAAGCCGGACATTGAAAAGCGATGCGCCAGTAGAAGGTCGAACGAATATAGGTTCATTCCGGGCTGACAACCTGCAGGCCGATATGACCAAGCGAACAGTGACACTGGATGGCAATGCAAAGTTGCGTATCGTCCAAAACGGACTAAGAGGGCGATAGATGATCAAACGTTCTTTTCTTGCAGCCTCCGCCGGTGGGTTGATAGCCACCGCAGCCGTGCTGACTTTCGCTGGTCCAGCGCCCGCTCAGGTCTTTGGCGGCCACAACAGCAATGCGCCGGTAAATTTTGATGCTGGGCGTATTGAAGTGCAGGACCGAGCCGATCGTGTCGTGCTTTCCGGTGCAGTGCGGGTTGAGCAAGGGGGGCTGGTACTGAATTCGGCCCGGATGACGGTCGCCTATCGCAATACGGATGGCGTTGAAGTGGACCGGATTGATGCCTCTGGTGGCGTGACGATCCGTAAAGGCGGTGATACGGCGAGCGGAAATGTTGCGATTTATGATCTTAATCGGCGGTTGATAACCTTGGTTGGCGGCGTCACATTGACGCAAGGGGCCAATAGATTGTCCGGCGGACGGGTGATTATCGACCTTACATCGGGTCGCTCCACCATCGATGGGCGCGCTGCGGGCGGCTCTGCTCCCGGGACGCAAAATTCTGGTGGGCGTGTTTCGGGGACATTCACTGTACCCCAACGCACGGATTAAATTTCTTCAAATCGGCGGTAGTATCATTTTTCCGAAGGTGCTGTGCTGTGTCTTACCAACGGATGGGCGATGAAATACGGCTCATCCGCGCCAAAAAGAACGATTTTTATGTAATCATGCATAAAGCTTGCCAATTTCGAGTAAATTGGGCCATGCTGTTAACCATTATACAATCTAATCGGGTTCAAACAGGACCGGAACTGAAGGACCAAAATGAACGACGCAACCACAATTGAAACGCCAGTTATTGCTGATCGCGGCTCGGCAATGGCAAGCGATGCTATGGAGCATGGGCTTGCGGTTGTGTCTATCGCAAAAAGCTATGACAAGCGTGCGGTCTTGTCGGATGTGTCCCTGTCCGTAGGACGCGGCGAAGTGGTCGGACTTCTAGGCCCCAATGGCGCGGGTAAGACGACCTGTTTTTATTCGGTCATGGGTCTGGTGCGTCCCGACGCTGGCCGGATCATGCTTGACGGCGAAGATATTACACCGCTTCCCATGTACCGCCGTGCGATATTAGGCCTGGGTTACTTACCACAAGAGACATCGATTTTTCGCGGGATGACAGTGGAGCAGAATATCCTCGCGGTTCTGGAAATGGTCGAAAGTGACAAAGCAGTCCGCGCTGAAACGCTTGACCGGCTGCTTGATGAATTTGGCCTCACAAATTTGCGCAGCTCGCCTGCTATGGCACTTTCTGGCGGTGAACGCCGCCGCTGTGAAATTGCCCGCGCATTGGCCGCTGACCCGTCAATTATATTGCTCGATGAGCCATTCGCCGGGATTGATCCTATTTCGATTTCCGATATTCGCGATCTCGTGGTGCAACTCAAAAATCGCGGCATTGGTGTTTTGATTACCGACCATAATGTTCGCGAAACGTTGGATATCGTTGACCGGGCCTGCATCATCTATGATGGTCAGGTCTTGTTTGCAGGCAGCCCTGAAGCGCTGGTCAAAGATAAAAATGTACGGCGGCTGTATCTTGGTGAAGGTTTCGCTCTGTGATTAGGAAACGGCTAGAATAATGGCTTTAGGCCCCCGTCTTGATCTGAGGCAAAGTCAGTCGCTTGTAATGACGCCGCAATTGCAGCAGGCGATCAAGCTACTGGCTTTATCCAACCTCGAGCTTGAGACCTATATCGCCGAAGAAATTGAGAAAAACCCTCTGCTCGACACGGGTGATCTCAGCGTGGAAGCAAAGGGAGACGATGGCGGGGACACTGGTGCTGACCTGCCTCCAGAGCCGGGGACGCAAGGCAGCGACGAGATATTATCTTCTGGCCCGGCGGAAGCGGAATCTTCGCTCAATATGGCGGGAGATGCCGACCAGTTTTCGAACAATAGCCTGAGTGAAAGCGACGGTGCCTTGGATGGCGGCCTTGGTCTAAACGGTCCCGGCGCATCGGGCAGCGGTGGAGTTGGCGGTGAAGCCCCGGACTTTGAAAATATGCTGGTTGCGGAAACGACCCTGGCCGAGCATCTGATGGAACAGGCTGGCGCAATATTGTCAGGCGCGGACTTGTTCATTGCCCAGCATCTTATCGACCAGATTGATGAAGCTGGATATTTGCAGGCCGATTTGCTGGAATTTGCCCATCGGCTGGGCGTGCAGCTCGATGATGTGAAGCGCATATTGGTTGAGGTGCAGAGCCTTGAACCGGTCGGCATTGGGGCAAGAGATTTGGCCGAATGTCTCGCGCTTCAGGCGAAGGAAGCAGATCGCTATGATCCGGCAATGGCGAAGCTGATTGATAATCTCGATCTGCTGGCCAAGGGCGCTCTGCCGCAACTTAAACGTATGTGCGGCGTTGACGATGAAGACCTGATGGACATGATATCAGAGATTCGGGCCTATGATCCTAAACCGGGTTGCAAGATTGGCGGCGGTGATGTGCAGGCCGTTGTACCGGATATTTTCATCGCGGAGCGGGCAGGGAAATGGCTGATTGAAATCAATAGCGCGACCTTGCCCAAGGTACTCGTCAACCGTACTTATTTCACGGAACTGAAAGACGGGGCGCAGGACAAGGCGTCGAAAGAATGGCTCAACGACTGCCTTGCTGATGCCAGCTGGTTGGTTAAAGCACTCGACCAGCGGCAACGCACGATCATCAAGGTTGCGACTGAAATTGTAAAGCAGCAGGAGAATTTCTTCCGCGAAGGCGTCGCACATCTGCGCCCGTTGACTCTGAAAAATGTCGCGGACAAAATTGAAATGCATGAATCGACGGTCAGCCGGGTTACGTCGAATAAGTATCTCTCTTGCTCGCGTGGTACGTTTGAGCTCAAATATTTCTTCACCAGTGGCATCCAGTCATCAACCGGCGGCGAAGCGGCTTCGGCAGAAGCGGTAAAGAGCCATATCAAGTCGCTGATCGACAACGAGGACCCGAAGAAGATTCTCTCTGATGACAAGTTGGTTGCGTTGCTCAAAGACAAGGGCTTTGATATTGCTCGGCGGACGGTTGCCAAATATCGGGAAGCCCTGGGACTGGGCAGCTCGGTGCAACGCCGTCGGCAGAAAGCCTTGGAAGGCAAAGCGGCTTAACAAGCTACGATATTATCTGGCAATTTCCTTCCGCAAAACCACAAATTCCAGTTCCTGCGTCGTAGGCAGGCCATAGCGCGGATCATCAAGCGGGAAGGGACGGCGTTCCCCGGTAAGCGTATATCCCCGCCGTTCATAATAAGCGATCAGGTCAGCGCGCTGGCGGATGACGGTCATTTCGATCATTTGAGCCTGCCAGTTTTCGGAAACATAAAGCTCTGCCGCATTTAGCAAAATTTTGCCCAGCCCGCCCGCTTGGCGGTCCGGATCGACAGTGAGCAGACCGAGATAGGCAAGCCCTTCTTTTACTCGTACCAGCTGAACACAACCGGCAATATTCTGATCATCCATGGCGAGCAATATCGTTTGATTTTGATCTTCAACAATCTCTCGAAGAGCACCAGCATCAGTTCTTTGGCCACCCAGTAAGTCGGCTTCATGGGTCCAGCCACGCTTGGCGCTGTCGCCGCGATAGGCGCTTTCAACCAGCGTGTGCAATGCGGCGACGTCCTGTTCCTCGGCCTTACGCATGATCATCTCTTGCCCTGTCATCGCTCAGCTTCCGTTTGCCAGCCGCACGCCCTCGGCCTCTATCTGATCGTCACTGATCAACAAACCCGTGACGATGACGCGCTTCTCCACTTCGTCAATTGGCGTGCGCAGCAGTTCGAGGCGATATCGCCGCCCATCATCGGACTGCAGCACAAAGCCGCCACCATCGCGGATCAAGAGTCCTGCATATTCGCCTTCGTGAAAAGTCTCTTTGGTCATCAGCCCGGCCTTCAAGCTGCGGCGAGCAACGTCTCGCTTAAATCCCACAACCGTTCCGCGCTTTCCTCGTCACACGCATGGGGTGCGACACAGCTATATGGCGGCGAATTTTCGTCCATCAACTGGGCGACGTCGCAATCCTCACAATAGAGGCCATGCTTGTCATTCAGCAGCGGTGATGTCGCGGCCCACAGGCTGGTGGTACAGCCCTGCGTGGTTGATTTAAAGCCGTTTTTGGCCATTTCCGATGGTTCGCCATTTTCGTCCAGCCAGCCTAGTTCGATCTGTTCATCGACAGGTAAATGGCGCTGCAGCGGCGTGAAAATCCCCCCCGGATGCACCGAAAAGGCCTGCCCGCCAAAACCGGCCATCCGGCGGCTGAGCGCATTGGCGAATAACGCATTGGCGCTCTTGGCCTGCGCATAGGAGGTCCATTTATTATATTCGCTATTTTCGAACTGGATATCGTCCCACAAAATGCCATTGCGTTTATGGGCGATTGAAGACAGCGCGACGACGCGCGGGGCTTCGGCCTTTTCGAGCAAGGACATCAACCCTTTGGTGAGCGCAAAATGGCCCATATGGTTGACGCCAAACTGGCTTTCCCAACCGGGACCGACACGCTCCAGCGGCGTGGCCATGATCCCGGCATTGTTGATCAGCAGGTCGAGTTGGCTCAGACTTGCAACCATGGCATCGGCAAATTTACGTACTGAGCCTATGTCTGACAAATCCATGGTCGCTGAAGATACATTACCTTCCACGCCCGACAAATTCTCCGCCGCTTTGGCTTCATCGCGCACCGGAACGATCACTTTCGCGCCCTTGGCAGCCAGCGCGCGGGTGGTTTCCAGTCCAATGCCGGAATAGCCGCCAGTGACAATCGCGGTCTTGCCTGTCAGGTCAATGTCAGCCAGCACTTCATGCGGTTCGCTCTTGGGCGGAAAGCCGGAGCCAAGCGGTTTCTGATCTGCTGCTGCCATTATAGGATGTCCTTCTATTCGGGTTTATGCCCCACTATCTCTGACACCGGCATATATTCATAGCCCAAATCTTCGGCCACCGCGCGATAGGTGACATGCCCGTTCCACACGTTCAGCCCCTCGGCGAGATGAACATCATCCCGCAGCGCGGCTTCCCAACCCTTGTTCGCAATAGCCAGCGCATGGGGCAGGGTGACATTGTTGAGCGCATAGGTGGATGTCCGCGATACCGCACCTGGCATATTGGCCACACAATAATGAACCACATCATCCACGACATAGGTCGGGTCCTGATGGGTTGTTGCCTTGGATGTTTCAAAACAGCCGCCCTGATCAATGGCCACATCGCAGAGCACGGAACCGGGCCGCATGGTGGAAAGCATGTCGCGGGTTACTAGCTTGGGCGCTTCCGCACCGGGGATCAGCACCGCGCCGATGACCAAATCAGCGTCGGCGACACATTCGGCCAGATTGGCTTTGTTCGAGAATCGCGTTTTCGCCCGCGATTCAAAATGGGTGCCGACGGATTCCAGTACATCCGGGTTGCGGTCCAATATGGTCACATCTGCGCCCAGACCAGCGGCCATTTGCGCGGCGTTAAAGCCAACAACGCCGCCACCGATGATGGTCACCTTACCCGGCGATACGCCGGGGACGCCGCCCAGCAATATGCCGCGGCCACCATGGGCTTTTTCAAGCGCGGTTGCGCCGGCCTGTATCGACATGCGTCCCGCGACCTGGCTCATCGGTTTCAGCAAGGGCAGGCCGCCCGTGCCGGTGACGGTTTCATAAGCGATGCAGATGGCTTTGGATTTGACGAGATCAGCAGTCTGATCCGGATCGGGGGCGAGGTGAAGATAGGTGAACAATATCTGCCCTTCGCGCAGCATCGCGCGCTCGGCCGGCTGCGGTTCCTTGACCTTGACCACCATGTCACATTTTTCGAAGATGTCAGCCGCAGTGGCACATATTGTCGCGCCCGCCGTTTCATATTCCGCGTCATCGGCACCTATACCGAGACCAGCGCCGGTTTCGACCAGCACGTCATGGCCATGAGCGGATAGTTCCCGCACCGATTCCGGCGTCAACCCGACGCGATATTCATGGTTTTTCACTTCTTTCGGGGTACCGACACGCATGGGGAGGCTCCTGTTTTTGCCGAGTCTTGCCCGCATCCAATATCAGCAAAATATGACATGTGCGAGAGGCTTGCGTAATAAAATTACATCATTCAGCAATTTTCCTTATGGGCACGGGAACCGTGCAAATATTGCCATAGCCGCCATGGGCTTCAATATATTGCAAAAGCGACGGGCTGTAACTGGCGAGATATTCATAGCGCGGCTGCTCGGCGACCGGCAATTCACTGGCCAGCCGGATCGAGGTGATCACTATATGCTCCGACTTGTCGGCATAAAAGCCGCCCGCCGCGGTGCCGAGCGGCAGGTTGGTGACATGTTCAAGCCCGTCAATTACCCGCCCCACCATGCCAAAGGTCATATCCAGACTGCGCGCGGCTTCGCCCGTAACGAAAGAAATTTCCGCGCCCGTGCCCGCATCCGGCGGGTCATAATGGGCCGGCGACAAGGATCCCCGACAGGTTAGCGGAAAGGCTTTGCCATCTTTGGTCCCAATCGGCCAGCCCGCGCCAAAGCCGACTTTCGCGCCATAGCTCTCATAGATCATTTTCATCAGCGGTCGGATTTCGGTGCCCTGATATTCATTGCTATAAGCAACCGCAGCATCCAGCGCGGCCATATCGGTATCGCGCTTTGTGCCAAGCGCGGCGTTAAAATAATCGCTCTCGGGCACGGTTTCGAGATTCTTTGGGAGTTTCTTATTATCGGGATTACCACCAAATTGGGTGACGAAATCTTTCGCGACACGATATATTTTCGTGCCGTCCCACCAGCGCGTTGCTGCAAATTTGCGCACGTTGCGAACATGCGCGCCGGACATTTCAGACGGGATTAATTGGATGACCGTTTGACGCTTATTGCCCTCTGCATCATCGGGTAGGGTGAAGATCATCAAATCGCTGACCGAGATGGGGAGCCAGTGTTCAGCGGGCGCGGCATTGAGCACTTGCTCGGGCGTGGGCGGAGGCGTCTGGGCCCCAGATATTTCGTCCTGCGCGTGGGCGGGCAGGGCTATCAACACCCATCCGGCGAGCAAGAGAAAGAAGGATTTTGTGCTGTAAAAGGGCTTCATCGCAATCAGTTCCTTTTTCAAAATTCACACAGCTTCGCTCGCTTCAATCCGCCTTCACCCGCCGAACCGGGATCGGGATATTGCAAATATCCGCGCCGCCTGCTGGTTTTATGAAAAACGGATCGCGGCGATTGGCGCGGGCATCGGCATAGCTTGCGAAGGCTTTTCCGTCTGTATCGAGATATTCAAACTGGGGTTGTTCCCCAGCGGGTAGGGCGTTGCCCAGCCGGATCGACTGGATCGGCACGCGTTTGCTGGCGTCAGCATAAAAGCCAAGCTGTCCCTTGCCGCGTGGCAGACTGGAAAGATGGTCTATACCTTCAATAATCCGGCCAACCACTGCGATATTGCGGTCGAGATGGCGCGGGGCATGGCCGATCACCGTATAGAGTTCTGCGCCGGTGCCGGTATTGGGGGAGAGGTTGCGGCCGACGCCAACAGCGCCGTAGCAATGGATGGGCCAACTCCAGCCGCTTGCGGTTCCGGCAATTGGCCAGCCCATGGCACTATGTTTGACCCAGTCTGCATAGCTGTCGGCTTGGCCTTCTACTTTGAGCGTTGTTGTCTTGCCGTCATGATATGGCTCTACTTGATAGTGTCGCTCGGCAATTTCTTCCAAACCCTCGGGCAAAGCTTTTTGCTCCGTCTCTCCCGATTCCGGATTGTCGTATCCCGCATCGCCCCATTGCACGACATAATTGTCCTGCACCCGGTTGATGCTGGTCCCATCCCAGAATTTCGCGGCGGCGAGTTTGCGGATATTGCCAATCCAGCCTTGCGAGAAAGGCGGCGGCATTAACTGGATGACCACGCGGCGTGCTTCACCCTTTGCATCGGGGGCCAGATCCATGACCAGCAGATCGCTGGCCGCTATGGCTTTCCAGTCGCTCGCCGGGGCTGCGTCGACTATCGCATTGGGGCTGGGATATTCCTTTTTGGGCAGCTCTTGTGCCGAAAGAGAAGAAGCCGCCATCAGGGCGGCCATGAAGACGATGGGCGATGCGATCAGTGGAAATTTTGTCATATACCCACCCTAACCACAAGCAAGCTCTTGCGAAAGAGCGTTTCGCGCACTAGGGGAAGCGTCGCTGTCAGAGTTTCGACCAACCAAATGATTCTGATGAGCATTGCGGAGTCGTGGCAGAGTGGTCGATCGCGCACGCTTGGAAAGCGTGTATAGGGCAACCTATCGAGGGTTCGAATCCCTCCGACTCCGCCATTTTTAATTCTTGTGTCTTGCCCATTGAAAATCGGGTGGGCGCTTGTCGAACTCACGCTATCGGACTAGGGACAATGTTCATATTTGACCGTCTTGGGTTCTACCAGTCCGAGCCATTGGTCTAGCGTTTTTAACGGTGACAGATAAACAGGACAAAAAATGGATTTGGTCGGCCCCGCTTCGCATAGCTATTTCTCTCAGCGGCTTCGTCTGCATTATGCCGATTGGGGCAATGCGGAAAAGCCGCCGTTGATCCTGCTGCATGGCGGTAAGGATCATTGCCGCAACTGGGACTGGGTTGCGCAGCAGTTGCGGAACGACTGGCATATCATTGCGCCCGATGTGCGCGGTCATGGTGACAGCCAGTGGAGCACAGACGGCAATTATACGACCATGGCGATGGTCACCGATCTGGCGCAGCTCATCCATCAACTTGACCTCTCTCCTGTCACGATTGTCGCGCACAGCATGGGTGGGAATATCGCGCTGCGTTATACAGGGTTTTATCCCGATACGGTGCGCAAGCTGGTTGCGATTGAAGGTTTGGGCCCCAGCCCAGAGATGCTCGCCGAACGCGAAAAAATCGGCCAGATTGAGCGCGTGCGCAATTCGATTGAGGAAAAGCGCAAGGCCGCGGGCCGGCAGGTGAAGCGCTATGCGACATTTGAGGATGCGCTCAAACGCATGCAGGATGCTAATGGTCATTTGTCCGATGAACAGGCCCGCCACCTGACCACCCACGCGGTCATCCGTAACGAGGATGGGAGTTATAGTTGGAAATTTGATCCCTATGTGCAGCATTGGGATTCGATTGATCTGCAACAGTCCGATATCCAGCAACTATGGCGGAACATCACCTGCCCGACCCAATTGCACTATGGCGATGATAGCTGGGCAAGCAATCCGGAAAAAGACGGCCGGATGCAGTATTTTGGCGACAATGTGTCGGTGAAAAGCTTCGCCAATGCAGGGCACTGGCTGCATCATGATCAGTTTGACCAATTTGTTGGCGAGCTCCGGGCGTTTCTATAAACAGCTGCATAGTGTCGTGAATTGGTCGTGTTGAATCAACTTCGACCTGACAAAATGCAAGCTGGCCCCACAGCCTATCACATTTGATGTGATATAATTCTGGACCTATCACACTGCAATGTGATAACGAGGCTGCAGAAACATCAAATAAGGTCCTAGATATGAGCAAGATATTGATAGAGCAACTGATCGAATTGATCGATTCGGGTAAAGAAACACGCGCTGGTCTAGCCCGTGCGGCTGGCCTTCACGCCAATAGCTTGCGAGCCTTGGGGCAGGCTGACTGGAATCCGACCGCTGAAACGCTCGGCAAGCTCGAGACATATCTGGCCCGCGGCGGCAGCGGCGTGATGGCGACCGCAGAAGAGATTATCAACGAAGCGCGGAACGGACGCATGTATATATTGGTCGATGACGAGGACCGCGAAAATGAAGGCGACCTCATCATTCCCGCGCAGATGGCGACCCCCGATGCGATTAACTTCATGGCAAAATATGGCCGGGGGCTGATCTGTTTGGCTATGGCGAAGGATCGGGTCGAAGAGCTCGGCCTAGATATGATGAGCCAGAATAACCGCACCGCGCATGAGACGGCGTTCACCATTTCCATCGAAGCGCGCGAAGGCGTTACCACCGGTATTTCTGCTGCCGATCGTGCCCGCACCGTGGCGGTCGCCATTGATGGCACCAAGGGCAAGAGTGAGATTGTCACTCCCGGCCATGTCTTCCCATTACAAGCACGCAATGGCGGCGTGCTGGTGCGTGCTGGTCATACAGAGGCGGCCGTGGATGTGTCGCGTCTTGCCGGCCTTAACCCATCCGGCGTGATTTGCGAGATCATGAAGGATGATGGCGAAATGGCGCGGCTCGATGATTTGATCGAATTTGCTCAGCACCACGGGATGAAAATCGGCACGATCCGTGACCTCATCGCCTATCGTCTGCGCAATGACCATCTCGCTCAGAAACGCACCGAAGCCACATTTGAAAGCCGCTGGGGTGGCGAGTGGAAAGCGATTACCTTTTTCAATACGGCTACTGAATCGGAACAAATTGTCTTGCAAAAAGGCCATGTCGATCCCGACAGCCCAACATTGGTTCGCATGCATGCCACCGCCATCTTCAGCGATGTCTTCGGCAAGACAGGCGGCCATTCCGGCACCTTGGCCGAATCGATGAAGATTATCGGGGAAGCGGGTTCCGGCATCATCGTCTTCATCAGCCCGCGTATGCCCGATTTTTATTCCCGCCAAGTGGCGCGCCTGAAAGGCGAGAAGCCTGCCGATATGGATCAGCTACGCGACTATGGTGTCGGCGCGCAGATTCTGACCGAACTGGGCGTTAGCGATATGGAGTTACTATCCAATACCAGCCATGATCTTGTTGGGCTGGATGCCTATGGATTGCGGATTGTCGGCCAGCGGGCGATTCCCGATGGTGAGAAAGTCCAAGAGCTGGAGACCGCATAATGGCCAAATTTCTAATCGTCGAAGCGCGTTTTTACGACCATCTCAACGATATGCTGATGGACGGCGCCAAGGCCGCATTGGATGCCGCCGGCCATGCGCATGCGACGCTGACGGTGCCCGGCGCATTGGAAATACCTGGCGCGATTTCTATGGCGATAGATAGCAGCCAATATGATGGCTTTGTCGCGTTAGGCGTTGTGCTGCGCGGGGAAACCTATCATTTCGAAATCGTCTCGAACGAAAGCGCGCGCGGTATAATGGCTCTCACGTTGGATGGCGCAGCAATTGGCAACGGTATCATCACGGTTGAGAATGAAGCCCAAGCATTGGCCCGGGCGGATAAGGGACAGAAAGATAAGGGTGGCGAAGCGGCTAAAGCCGCAGTGGCCATGTATGAACTTGCCCAAAAATATAGCGAAGCTTGATAGAGCTTAGGCCATCGCTGTTTGAAATATATCTGCGAACCGATCCTTTTTTCCCATGACGTCGGACAATGTGAACTTGTCCAAATGACTCAAAAAGACTTCCACGGCGTCGACCAGCATATGGGAGAGGCCACAAACCGGTGTAACTATGCAATTATTGGTTGAGCCGGGACTGCATTCAACGAACTGGCTGACCTCCTCCATCGCGCGGACGACTGTTCCAATATTAATCTTCGCAGGATCACGGGCCAGTGTAAGCCCGCCGCCGCGGCCACGCTGGCTGACGATAAAGCCTGCGCTGGCGAGCCGCTGGGCAACCTTCATCAAGTGATTTTTGGAAATGCCGTAAGCCGAAGCGATATCATCAATCGTTTGGCTGCCTTCCTGTGACGCCAAAAACATCAATGTGCGCAGCGCATAGTCGGTCTGTGTGGTTAATCTCATTAAACATGCGTATTATATATTGCTTTTAAGTTCAAGGCGGATATAAGAGGCATATTATATACCTCTTTAAACGAGTCGAGCCATGGCCCACCCACATACGATTGCTGCCCGTGAAGACAAAGCGGCCCATGCAGCTGCTTTGGGGATTACCGAAGCGCGGATTTCCGATCTGGTGGATAGCTTTTATGAAAAGATTCGCAGCGATGCTTTGCTGGGACCGATTTTCAACGAGACCATAGCCGACTGGCCGCCTCATCTCGCCCGCATGAAGGATTTCTGGACGTCCATCGCCATTGAATCGGGACGGTTTCGCGGCAACCCGATGGTCAAACATCTGGCGATCCCCGGAATTGATCGCGGTCATTTCAGTCACTGGCTAGCCTTGTTTGACGAGACATTGCCTGCAGTCATGCCGAACTCGGCGGCTTGTCAATTTCTGTCCGAACGCGCGGCGCGCATCGCCGACAGCTTAATGACCGGCATTTCCATCCACCGCGATGGTTTACCCAAAATAGCGCAAAAAGAAGGAGACAAATAATGTTGCTCGACGAGAATAATATGGCTGTCCAAAGTGATGAATATTATCATGAATCCGCGTCCCATGAACTGGCGACACTTGCGGTGTCTGCGCAACCTGAATCCCGTACCTTCGGTATCCCCCCGATCATCTGGGGCAGTATGGCGGCGAGCTATGCCTTGTTCTTTTTCGGTCTTATCCTGGGCACGGGCCATGACGGGCGGGCCTTGTTCATGATCGCCATCAGCATGCTCTATGCCGTCATGTATTTTGGGACCGCCTTTGTTTTGAACAGCTTGGGTGCATCTGGCCGCGCGGAACAAGAGAGCCAGTGGATCAAAGGAAAGTTTGATACCCATACCGGGCGGATGAGCTTTGGCGCGGTCTATGGGCAAATGCTGGTCGTGCCTATCGTCTTCGCTCTATTTGGCCTCGGTATTGCAATTATCCGTTTTGCGGTTGTGTGACTGATATGGCTGAACCAAAACCCTATAGTTCGACGCCGGTTTTTGATGAGACCAGCCTGCCCAAAGCCCTGCAGGCTGCCCATAGTACCAAAGCTGGTGCTTGGGGCGTGCTGGAGATTCTCGGTGGTAGCCTCAACTATGTGATTGAAGAAACACAGGATACACGCCTGATGATTGCCGGAGATCGTCAGTTGATTGAGCCGGAGCAATTGCATCATGTAGCGTTAATCGGTCCGATGGAGATGCAGGTTCATTTTTATCGTGAAAAGCCTGAAATCCAACCAATGTAAAAGGCCACCGATCAGGTCATTTTTTCATTCCGCATCGCAACAACTTCCTCTCGCAATCCGCGTATCTCGTTCAATATCTCATCCCTTTGCGCGCTCTGTTCTTCGTCTGCTTCCTCGTGCATCGCGTTCACGATGATCGCGATGAACAGGTTGAGTACGACAAAAGAGGTCACCAGAACAAACGGGACAAAAAATGCCCAAGCCCAGGGATAAACTTCCATGATAGGGCGCACGATGCCCATGGACCAGCTTTCCAGCGTCATGATCTGGAACAGTGAATAGAAAGATTCGCCCACAGTACCGAACCATTGCGGAAAAGAGCCGCCGAAAAGCTTCGTGGCCATAACAGCGGCGACATAAAAGATCAGGCCAAGCAATAGGATGACCGAACCCATTGATGGAATTGCAGAGAGCAAGCCCTGCACCACTTGGCGCATTTTCGGCATGGCGGAGATGAGGCGGAAAGCGCGCACTATCCGCAAAGCCCGTAGAATTGCAAAATTTCCTCCCAGCGGCAACAACGCTGCGGAGACGATTATAAAGTCGAAAATATTCCAGCCGCTCCGAAAAAACTGCAGTCGATAGACCAGCAGTTTCAGCAGAATTTCGATTACGAAAATGGTGATCGCAATCTCGTCAAGCGCTATCAGGATCGGACCAAAGGAAGCCATAAGGGCCGGAGAGGTTTCCAGTCCAATCACCACCGCGTTAACAACGATCACCGCCATGATCGCATTTTGGAACCAAGCCGACTCGATCATGGTTTTGATCTTCTGGATCACTACGCTACCCTTTTTTAACTTTGATTTCTGCCATTTGGCGACTTACGCTCGGCGGATCAAGTAAGGATTGACCGCCTCTCGTCACCCTTGCGTTTTCCGATCGTCTACGCTATAGTTTCATTTGTAACTATATTGCTCTCGCTTATAAGGAATACACCTATGGCTGATCTTTTTGAAAACCCGGTTGGCCTTGATGGCTTTGAATTTGTAGAATTTTGCGCACCCGAGCGTGGCATACTCGAACCGGTGTTTGCGGTCATGGGATTTACAGAGATTGCCCGGCATCGCAGCAAGGACGTTCATTTATGGCGGCAGGGCGCGATTAACCTGATCATCAACTATGAACCCAAATCGCCAGCCTGGTATTTTGCCCGCGAGCATGGACCCTCCGCTTGCGGCATGGCCTTCCGGGTGAAGGATGCACGCAAAGCTTACGACCACTTGCTCGAAAATGGCGCAGAACCGGTTCATGTGGAAACGGGACCGATGGAACTGCACATCCCCGCGATACGCGGCATTGGCGGCGCGATCCTCTATCTGGTCGACCGCTATGATGGCGGTGAACGCGGTGAGTCACTTTCCATCTACGACATTGATTTTGAATATCTGCCGGGTGTTGACCGCAATCCGGTTGGCGCGGGCTTCCATATTATCGATCACCTGACCCATAATGTTTACGGTGGGCGGATGAAATATTGGGCGGATTATTATGAGACGCTCTTTAACTTCCGCGAAATCCGCTTCTTCGATATCAAGGGCGAATATACCGGCCTGACCTCGAAAGCCCTGACGGCGCCTGATGGCAAGATCAAGATCCCGCTCAATGAAGAGGGCGAAGGCGGCAAGGGTCAGATAGAAGAATTTTTGCGCGAGTTTAATGGTGAGGGAATCCAGCATATTGCGCTCATCTGTGATGATCTCATCGCCTGTTGGGATCGACTCAAAAAACTGGGTGTTCCGTTTATGACCGCACCACCCAACACCTATTATGAAATGCTCGACGGACGTTTGCCGGGTCATGGCGAAGATGTTTCGGCCCTGCAAACGCGCGGCATCTTGCTCGACGGCACAACCGAAGGCGGAGACCCGCGCCTATTATTGCAGATTTTTGCAGAAGCGCAGGTTGGCCCGGTATTCTTTGAATTTATCCAACGCAAAGGCGATGACGGCTTTGGCGAGGGTAATTTCAAAGCGTTGTTTGAAAGCATCGAACGCGATCAGGTTGCGCGCGGTGTCTTGAATGTGGAAGAACCTGCAGAATGACATCAGCTCCCAATCTTTCCGGCATTCATCATGTCGCCTATCGCTGCAAGGATGCGAAGGAGACCACGGAATTTTATCAACGCGTCATGGGTATGGATTTCGATCTCGCCTTTGCTGAGAATGAAGTGCCGTCGACGGGTGAATATGATCCCTATATGCATATTTTCCTCGATGCCGGTGGCGGGAATATCCTCGCCTTTTTTGAACTGCCTGAGCAGCCGGAAATGGGCAAGGACCCCAATACACCGACATGGGTGCAGCATATTGCATTCAAGGTGAACACACTGGATGAACTGCTGGCCGCCAAGGCCAATGCAGAGGCCGAAGGGCTCGAAGTCCTGGGGCCCACCCATCACGGCATCTTCAAGTCCATCTATTTCTTTGACCCCAATGGCCACCGGCTGGAAATTGCCTGTGATATTGGAACGGACGAAGAGATGAAGGAACTGCGCCGCGTAGCCCCGGATATGCTCGAGGAATGGAGTCGTACCAAAAAGGCGCCGCAACATGCCGCATGGCTCCATGAGAAAGCCCGCGACGAACATTAAACGCGCATGTTGATTGTTGATCCGTTCCGGCGCACTATCCGTTTTCAATAAAAGATGGGAACCCTATGAAACTCGCAACGCTGAAAAATGACACACGCGATGGCCGGTTGGTCGTTGTCTCAAAAGATCTGACCCGTTGCTGCGAAGCGAATAATATAGCCCCCACTCTCCAAGCCGCTCTCGACAATTGGGAAGACTGCGCCCCGAAACTTGAAGCCCTGTACCGTGATGTCGAACATCAGGCTGTGCCGTGCGAGCGTTTTCATGAACGCGAAGCCCATTCCCCCTTGCCGCGCGCCTATCAATGGGCCGATGGCAGCGCCTATATCAACCATGTCGAACTGGTTCGCAAAGCGCGCGGAGCAGAAGTTCCTGAGAGCTTTTACAGCGACCCGCTGATGTACCAAGGCGGCTCTGATGCTTTTCTCGGGCCCCGCGATGATATCCCGCTGGGCGATCCCAAATGGGGCTGCGACATGGAGGGCGAAGTCGCCGTTGTCACTGGCGATGTCCCGATAGGCACTAGCGCGGAAGAGGCTGTCGATCACATCAAACTGGTCATGCTCTGTAATGACGTATCGCTGCGCGGCCTGATCCCGGGAGAGCTCGCCAAAGGCTTTGGCTTTTTCCAGTCCAAGCCGCCTAGCGCTTTTTCTCCCGTCTGCGTGACGCCCGACGAATTAGGCGATGCGTGGAAAGACTCAGTGATACACCTATCACTGCACGTAGATTATAATCGTGAACCCTTTGGTCGTGCTAATGCTGGCGTTGACGCAACCTTCAATCTTGCACAGCTTGTCGCTCATGCCGCCAAAACCCGGCCCTTATGCGCTGGCACCATTATCGGTTCTGGCACTGTCTCCAATCAAGGCGCTGACGGCGGACCCGGCAAACCTGTTGCCGATGGTGGCCTTGGCTATAGCTGTATCGCCGAAATCCGGATGATCGAAACCATCGCCGATGGCGAGGCCAAAACGCCGTTTATGAGTGCTGGCGACACGGTGAAAATCCAAATGCTCGACGAAGATGGTCATTCGATTTTCGGTGCGATCCGGCAAGAGATTGTGGCGGTTTAAACAGGCACTGCCGTCTCGTACTTAATCCGCTCCATCGCAAAGCTCGCCGAGACATCGGACAATGGCACCGCTTTTATCAGCTTTTTATACACCCGATCATAATCAGCGACATCGCGAACGAGCAGTTTCAGCAGATAATCCACTTCACCGGCCATGCGGTAAAACTCGACAACCTCCTCAATGGCAGAAGCGGCCGCGGCAAATTTCTCGAGCCACTTATCGCTGTGATCGCTAGTCCGCACGGCGACAAAAACTGTCATTCTCAGCCCCACCGCCTCGGGATCTACAATCGCCACGCGCCGGGCAATAATACCGTCGGCCTCCATCCGCTTGACACGACGCCAGCAAGCGTTGGTCGACAGGCTCAGTTGCGTCGCCAAGTTTTCCAGAGACAGGCTGGCATCCCGCTGCAAAGCCTTCAGGATGTTTCGATCATTTTCATCAATGTTTTTCATAATCCCACCATTGTGTAGAATATAATCACGTTTATCCTATATTCCAATAGAATAATCATAAGGATAATGCTGCCCTTGTTGATATTCTGATGCTTCAAGCAGGGGGGAATAAAGATGCTCGATCAGTTTGGACGGAATCGCGGGCATAAATTTCGGGCGCTATCCAGGCTTACTCGTCAAACATCAAAGCTGAAAAAGAGCGCAGTTAGAATAGCATAGCTGAGGGAATCTAGGAATGCGGTTCGTTGGCTTGCCGCAGGTTCAGAAGCTTGCGCTGCACCTGATACGGAGCACGAACCTTAGGCGCTCAAACAAGCACCGCATGATTGCGTTTATCGCTTGTTGTGACTTTCACTTTCATTCCGATCAGATCCGTATCTTCCGGAGCATCCGCCAGTAAACCTATGCTGGGCAGACCGGTTTCATCCTCCATCCAGAGGCTTGCTGCACCCGTAGATTTCTTGCCATAGGGCATTGCATAGCTTTTGATCACCGCATTGCCATTGAAGAAATGTTCCGGCTTCACATGCGCTGGGCGCGCAATCTTATTGGGTATCGCTATGCGGTCTGGTGACCATCCACCGGCGACCGGCTGGGCTGCATAAATGCCAACCGATTCCTTGTTGATGACCCCGCCATTGGCCGAGATCATGCCCGGCTTGCTGCCATCTTTGCGCAGCGCCTGTGTCAGCGCGACAATCGCATGGGTACTATAGCTGTTTCCCGGGCCACCAAAAAAGCTCAGGCCGCCGGTGAGCGTATAGGTTGAGAGCGGGCGGTCGGGATTGCCCAGCGCATCCATCGCCAGTGAAACGGCCACCGGAAAACAACTGTAAATGTCTATCGGGCCAATATCTGACACATTAAGTTCTGCCAGATCCAGCGCCTTGGGAAAGGCCCATTCCATCGCTGGTGATATTGATAAATCATCCTGTTCGCTGATCAGGGGTACGCTGGCATCTGCACCGCTATGCAGATAAACCAGTTTATTTTCGGCAATCCCAAGTTCCACTGCATGTCCAGCGGTCGTCATAATCACAGCCGCGCCAAGCTCCACTGCATCTTGCGCTACCATCCAGCGCCGATAGGGATCGTTCAGCCGATAATTGCCATTGTCGTCTTCCAGCAATTCCTCTGCCGTCCAATCGCGGGCATATTGGGCATGATCGCGGGTCAATGAAACGCCAGCGAAAGCCGCCCAAAGCTCTGCCATATCCTTTGCATGGCTGGCGCGATCAACACCAAGCCGCGCACGTCTAGCATTTTCGACAATGCCATAAGACATGGGCATATTGATCAAGCCTTGACGCCATTCATAGGCAGTCAGCATAGGATCATTGGTCCGCAAATCGGTAAATTCACGGTCCGATGTCTGGTTCCAATCCAATGCATGGCCACTGCGCCGGGCGCGTTTCACCGTCCCGATATTCTCGGCACTGGCGATGACAACCGCCTTATGCTCGCCGTCATGCAGCTGTTTTGCCAATTGGTTTATATGCTTTTGCGGGCTGTTGCCGCCAACATCACCATAGAGCAAAGTCGCGGGCTCGAGACCGGAAGCCTGAGCAATGGCATCGGGATGATTGTCCGGCGATCCGAACTCATGGGTTAAGCCACTGTCGACAAATAGACGCGTGGATAGCAGGCAATCAATCGCGCCTGCCAGCTTGGCACCAACGCCGCTATCGGTTAGCGCTGCTGAAATTGCAGCCGATGCCAAATCCACAGTCGAAGGCCATTCCAGACCTTGATCGCGTTTCAGCGACTCGCCACTGGCCTCTCCCACGCCAACGAGTACCGGCGCCTTTGGATCCACAACAGCCATAAAACATCCCTCAAATAAACAGTTCATCAATCGATTAAAACTGATAACAGACATGGACTTTCTTGCACCTAATAATTTGAGGGTTTTTCTATGAGTGGCTGGCCAGAACTAAAATGGGACGTGGAACCAACAGGACCATTAAAGGGTCTAAAGATTGTCGACATGTCGACCGTGGTTCTCGGTCCTTTTGCCACGTTGAATTTCGCCGACATGGGTGCCGATGTGATCAAGATTGAGAATGACAGCGGCAAGTTTCCCGGCGATATGATGCGTCATGCTGGCGACAGCCCAACCGGTGATTTGGGGCCGATCTTTACGTCGCTCAATCGCAATAAAAAATCGATCACGCTCAATGCAAAAGAGGAAGCCGACAAGGCGGTGATCGTCGAATTGCTGAAACATGCAGATGTGTTTTTCCACAATGTTCGGCTTGCCGGGATGGAACGTCTGGGGCTTGACTATGAAGCGGTGAAGGCAGTTAATCCTGGCATTGTCTACGTCCATTGCGCTGGTTTTGGCCAAGGTGGCGACTATTCGCACCGGCAGGCCTATGATGATCTGATCCAATGTTCTTCCGGTTTTGCCTCGCTGTTCGAAATGCGCGGCGACAGCGGACGGCCGCTATACATGCCGTCTTTGGTTGCGGACAAAACTATCGGACTATTCGCGGTTAACGCCACGCTCGCAGCCATGTATCACAAGGAAAAAACCGGCGAGGGTCAGTTTGTTCAGGTACCGATGTTTGAAGCCTTTACCTGGTTTAACATGGTCGAAAATCTGTGGGGTGAAACCTTCATTCCCGGCAATGGCAAGCTGGCTTATACGCGCTCGATCAATCCCAATCGTAAGCCTTATCCGACCAAAGACGGCTATATCGGCCTAGTCCCTTATAGCGATGGGCAATGGGAAACCTTCTTTGAGCTGGGCGGCAAGCCGGGCGTCTTTGAGGAACCGCGTTTTGCGACCTATTCCGAACGTACCAAGAATATCACTGCACTCTATGCGCTGATCGAGGAAATTGCCTCGACCAAGACCACGGACGAGTGGCTGGAGCTGCTCGACGAGAATAATATTCCGGCCATGCGCTACAACCAAATGGCCGATGTTCTGGAAGACCCGCATCTCCAGCAGGTTGGTTTCTGGAGCGAGCGCGAGGGCGAGAAGATCGGC
Organism: uncultured Sphingomonadaceae bacterium; assembly: GCA_947493215.1. GTDB lineage: Bacteria > Pseudomonadota > Alphaproteobacteria > Sphingomonadales > Sphingomonadaceae > Parasphingorhabdus. The sequence continues at coordinate 538,626 of CANLQE010000001.1, forward strand.
AAATATCGTTCGATCAAACACCCCGTCCACTATTCCGCCAGCCCCGCCAATGTCTATGCTGACCCGCCAACATTGGGCGCAGATAATGACGAGATTAGAGACGCCATAGGTCACTCGAAAAAGACCGATTAAGGAACAAATATGTCAGACAAAGCGCCGGTCCATGTAATGGCCAATTTCACTGTTCATGATGCCGCGAAATATCGCCTCTATGAAAAAGGGTTTTTCCCGATCCTCAAAAAGCACGGCGGCACATTTATTACCTTGGATGACAACAGCGAGACTTTCGAGGGCAAGGCGCCACCTGAGGGGCGCGTGGTATTGTTTAAATTCCCAAGCGCGGAAGCCGCGACAGCGTGGTATAATGATCCCGATTATCAGGCTTTATCAGAACATCGCCGGGCCGGAACCGAGCTTAATTTCCTGACCATGCTGCACCCGATACCGGCACGCTAGCGCTCGATACTTTCAAGCTCTTGTTGTTCGGAGGGAGCCTGGTCAATCTGCCGCATGAGTAAGCCTCGCGCGTACTTGATTCGCTGTCATGTCCAGACTGATCCGCTCCAGTTCCATCAGACCGGGCTCACTTACTAGAGCAAAAGTGCAGGAAAAAACAAATGCTGCCGCAGCGGATAAGAAAGCCGGAATTAGATTCAGTAATGGATATTCCCTAGGCGATAAAAAGCAGGATCAATCTGTCAGGATGCTGAACCTGAACACAAAAAACCCGAGACAATTTCTTGCCCCGGGCTTTTTACCATCAATCTGACCACAGAGATCAGCTGGAATAATACATGTCAAATTCAACAGGGCTTGGTGTTGTTTCCAAACGGCTGACTTCTTCCCATTTCAGTTCGGCATAAGCGTCGATCTGGTCTTTAGAGAACACATCGCCTTTGAGCAGGAATTCGTGATCGGCTTCGAGTGCTTCGAGCGCTTCACGGAGCGAACCACAAACGGTTGGTACTTCGGCCAGCTCTGCTGGTGGCAGATCATAAAGGTTTTTGTCCATCGCATCGCCGGGGTGGATTTTATTCTCAATGCCGTCGAGGCCAGCCATCAACAGGGCAGAAGCCGACAGATATGGGTTGGCAAGTGCATCCGGGAAACGGAATTCCACGCGCTTGGCTTTGTCGCCTGCGCCATATGGAATGCGGCAAGAGGCAGACCGGTTGCGGCTGGAATAAGCGAGCAACACAGGGGCTTCAAAGCCAGGAACCAAACGCTTGTAGCTATTGGTCGTGGCGTTGGTGAACGCATTACACGCTTTGGCATGTTTGATGACACCGCCGATATAATGCAGGCACATTTCCGACAGACCGGCATATTCATTGCCGGCGAAAAGCGGTTTACCGTCTTTCCAGATAGACATATGGGTGTGCATGCCAGAGCCGTTATCGTCCTTGATTGGCTTAGGCATGAAGGTTGCGGTTTTGCCATAAGCGTGGGCAACCTGCTGCACGACATATTTATAGACCTGCGTACGGTCAGCGGTTTCGGTTAGCGTACCAAAGGTAATGCCCAGCTCATGTTGCGCCGCGGCCACTTCGTGATGATGCTTGTCCATCGGCAAGCCCATTTCCATCATCGTCGCAACCATTTCGCCGCGAATGTCCACAGCGCTATCCACTGGCGCTACAGGGAAATAGCCGCCTTTGGCACGGGGACGATGGCCCATATTGCCAATATCATAATCGCGGCCAGTGTTGGTTGGCAGCTCGATATCGTCGATTTTAAAGCCGCTACGGTCATAGCCATCTTCAAATTTCACATCGTCAAACATGAAAAATTCAGGTTCCGGACCGACATAGACAGTGTCACCAATGCCGGTGGATTTCAAATAGGCCTCCGCCCGGACGGCGGTGGAGCGTGGGTCACGTCTGTAAAGGGAGCCATCGCCGGGCTCAACAATGTTACAGACGAGGATCATCATTGGCGTGGCTGAAAATGGATCCATGTAAACCGCATCCAGATCAGGACGCAGGATCATGTCGGATTCGTTAATCGCTTTCCATCCTTCGATGGACGAACCATCAAACATAAAGCCTTCTTCCAGCACATCTTCGTCAATGACTTCTGCGCACATGGACAGATGTTGCCATTTTCCGCGCGGATCGGTGAAGCGTACATCGACCCACTCAATCTCATGTTCCTTGATCATTTTCATGATATTTGCAGGTGTATTGCCCATTATTGTGTCCCTTGGTTTGTTTTCTGGTTTGAATGTGGTGAAAATTAAATCGCGTCGTTGTCACGCTCGCCGGTACGAATGCGCAAGGCGGATTCGACGGGCATGACAAAAATCTTCCCGTCACCAATACGGCCGGTTTGCGCGGCGGTGGAAATGGCCTCGACGACCCGCTCGGCAAGGCCGTCTTCGACGACAACTTCGAGCTTCACTTTGGGGAGAAAATCGACGACATATTCGGCGCCGCGATATAATTCGGTATGGCCTTTCTGACGGCCAAAGCCTTTGGCTTCGGTGACAGTGATACCCGATACACCGACTTCATGAAGCGCTTCTTTGACTTCGTCGAGTTTGAATGGCTTGATGATCGCTTCGATCTTTTTCATTTTGTAAGTCCCTGTCCCGTTACTCATGTTTTGGCGTGCTTATGCAGCACCAAAATCGGGCGCACTTGCCCGTTACAATTCAATTACCGTGCCAGATTGAAATCGGGAAAAGAATCGCCAGTAATCTGCTAAAGCCAAAAGAGGACAGTTTCAATGCCGCCCAAAAAACAGGCATTTATGGAGGGTGGTGCCTAATCTTTAGGCAGTGCGGTTGTATCTCCTAGCGCGCTATCGGGGCGGTGTCCTCTGCGACATTGGCCTTCGTCCAGTTGGACCGGTCAATAACATAATGGCGCATCGCTTCGACTTGGTCAGCTTCTAGCTGTGAAGCAAAGCTGACCATGCCATGTTGTTTCAAAGCGCCGCCCGTGATGATCGAAGCCCAAGCTTCCTCACTAGGCAAGGTACCGGATATCCGAAGATCAGGGGTAAAGCCGTTGCCCACTGCACTGTCACCATGACAGACGAGACAGTTGCGGCCGTAAAGTGCCTTACCTTCGGCAACCTGTTCCGGTGTTCCAGTTGGCTCTGGCGGATTCCAAACGACTTCGCTCTTCTTTGGTAGGGCCGGAAGCTTTGTTTCCCCGCCCAGTTTCATGACAACTAGCCGCGGAATGTTCGGGATTTGCCGTGATGCGCCGCCAGCGACACCAGCGACCAGTGGAAACGCGCCGCCTTTGCTGGTCAGGAACGCAATATATTGTTCGCCATCTATCATATATGTCGATGGCGCGGCGACGATACCGGACTGCATATCCATGCTCAGCAGTTCTTCGCCGCTATCGGCGGCATAGGCTTTGAACAAACCTACACTAGTGCCTTGAAATACAAGATTGCCAGCGGTTGTCATAGTGCCGCCATTCCAGGCAGCGGGATGATCGACCGACCAAGCAGTCTTACCCGTTTTGGGATCAAACGCGACCAGTTTACCCGTCGTCGCAGCGATCGCGGCTTTGTAAATGGCTGGATCGTCAGGCAGCTGACCAATTGCCCATGCAATCCCGACATTGAAGCCAAGGCGCTCACGCTTCTTGTCAATCTCTGACGTTGGTACATCATAGCCTTGCGGGATTTGCTGTGCGGGTATGTAAACCAGACCGGTGTCGGGATTATAGCTCATTGGATGCCAGTTATGCGCGCCTAGAGCGCCAGGGATCGAAACAAACGGCTTACCGGTCTTGTAGAAACGCGCATCCGGATTTTCGATGGGCCGGCCAGTTTCGAGATTATAGCCTTCTGCCCAATTGATATTCTCGACAAACGGTTCTGCACTCATCAGGCGGCCATTGGTCCGGTCGATAACGAAGAAAAAGCCATTTTTAGGCGCGTGGAAAAGCACTTTGCGCTTTTCGGTCAAGGCAGAGGTTTCGCCCTCTTCGGTGCTAACTGGCCAGTCGATTTCTGAAATGATGATATGCTGGGTGGCAGTATAATCCCAAGTTTCTGCCGGTGTTTCCTGATAATGCCAGAGATATTTACCGGTATCGGGGTTCACTGCAACGATGGAGGAAAGGAACAAATTGTCGCCTTCACCGCCGGAACGCAGCCCGTGGTTCCAAGGATTGCCGTTACCGACGCCAAAATAGAGCTGGTCCAGTTCTTCATCATAGACGATGCTATCCCAAACTGTTCCGCCGCCGCCGGATTCTCTCCAATTGCCATCGCCCCAGGTCTTGTTAGCCGCCTTGGCGAAAATCTCGTCGCTCGCTGCGCCGTCCTTTTTGCCCTCGGGATTGGGTACTGTGTAGAAACGCCATTTCTGCGATCCGTCAGAAACATCATAAGCGGTCAGATATCCGCGGACGCCAAACTCAGCGCCGCCATTGCCAATGATGACCATATTTTTGACGACGCGCGGTGCGCCGGTAATCGTGTAGGGTTTGCTGTTGTCGGTGGTCTGGGTTTCCCACAGCCGCGCTCCGGTATTGGCGTCCAGTGCAATCAGCCGACCGTCAATCGTTCCGAAGAACAATTTGCCACGCGAAATTGCGATACCGCGATTGACCACGTCACAGCAGGCATCCACCGCCTTGTCACCGGGAACTTCAGGGTCATAAGACCATAGCTCCTCTCCGGTCTTTGCATCATAGGCAAAAACCTTGGACCATGCCGTCGAGATATACAGCTTGCCACCGACAACAACCGGAGTGGCTTCTTGACCGCGCGCGTCGGGTAAATCTTTGAACCAGGCGATGCCCAGTTCGCCGACATTGCTTTCATCAATCTGGTCAAGAGGACTGTGCCGTTGTTCTTTCGCATTGAAGCCAATATTGCTCCACTCTACATCATCCGATGCGGCTTTTGTGCTGCTGCTATCATCAGCCTGATTCTGGCAAGCCGCCAGCAAACATGTGGCAAAAAACAATCCCAAGCGACGCATCGTCAATTCTCCCCAACCGGCAAAACCTGCATGGGTTTCACCTATGTTAACTGACTAGCTAAATTTAGGGTACCCGGTCAAGGCTGCTGCGTGTTTATGTATAAGGCGGGCAGTCCAAGCCAGTAGGGCTTTTGGTAAAAATCTCACAACCGGTTTCGGTAATACCGATGCTATGTTCAAACTGGGCCGAAAGTGAACGGTCGCGCGTTACGGCTGTCCAGCCATCTTCGAGCATTTTGACCGCATATTTGCCAATGTTAATCATCGGTTCGATGGTGAAAAACATGCCGGGGCGCAATTCCGGGCCGGTGCCGGGGCGTCCGGCGTGGACAACCTCTGGCGCGTCATGGAACATTTGTCCCAGACCATGACCACAAAAGTCACGAACTACGCTATAGCGATTTCCTTCGGCATGGTTCTGGATCGCGTGCGCGACATCGCCCATCTGGTTGCCCGGTTTGGCTTGTTCGATGCCGAGCATCAGGCATTCATAGGTATTTTGAACCAGTCTTGCCGCCTTGACCGGCGCCTTGCCGACAAGGAACATGCGGCTGGTATCGCCGTGCCAGCCATCAACGATCACGGTCACGTCAATATTGACGATATCGCCTTCTTTGAGTTTCTTTTGGCCCGGTATCCCATGGCAAACGACATGGTTGATTGAGGTGCAGCAGCTATGGGTGAACCCGCGATAGCCAAGTGTCGCCGGGACAGCGCCTTCGCGAAAGGCATGTACGCGAACCATATCATCCAGAAAAGCTGTCGTGACACCGGGCGCTACATGCGGCACCAAAGAATCGAGGATTTCAGCGGCCAGTCGTCCGGCCTTGCGCATACCCTCAAAGCCTTCTGGGCCATGGAGTTTAATCGCACCGGTCCGGCTTTGCGGAGTGGCTTCTTCTACGGTCAGATAATCGGTCATGTGCTTTATATATGGACTATTGCCGAGCTTGACCATCGGAAATTTGGTGAGAGAATCAATGGCGGCCTCTGTTTTGCGGAACAAAACTGCGTGGCAGGCTGTTACCTCCCTTACCGAAATTACTCTCTTTTTGCGGCGTGTCGGTCATGTGCCGATAGATATAATCAATAGCAATTTCGATTTCATAAAGCGCGCCCATTATCAATAAACCACCACGCGGTCCGGCTGGTGCTTTGACATAAAGGCCAGTGAACGTGCGTTCGGCACCGGGCGCGGTATGATCAACATAGCCGGTATCGAAACGCTCGGCGTTGCGATAATCAAACACGCCTTTTTTCTGATAGAGCCAGCGGTCTTTCTTACTGGCGACGAGCTGACCATATTCGATGGTCTGGCTGGCGCTATCCGCAGTCAGTCGCCTTATACCGTTCTTCCGGCTGATCATCAGCCACAATAGGCCTAGACCGACCAGCGCAAAAAGCCCGGCGACCGGGAAGCGCAGCGGTTCGTTGGCCGCGTCCATTTCCCAACTCGCCACAAACAGGCCGAAAACCATAAAGGACATCGCAAAACCCATACCGGCTATTAGCGATACCATGCTCGAGGGTGCATCCGTCTCTTCGATAATTAGGCGCGAGCCATCCTGAGACATGGACAGGCTTGCTGCATCATCGTGCAACGCTGCCTCAAAACCAAATTGAACGGTCATAATATTCTCCTGTTGGAGAGGATGTAATACGCCCCATTTCAATTTAGATGCCGGACCTTACCAAATTGCAAATGCCCGTTGATGATTTGCCGAACTGCTCTATATCCCATTTCATGAACAAGCCTCGTATTTACACTGCCGCCTTGATCGTCATTGGTGACGAAATCCTCTCTGGTCGTACCCAGGATAAGAATATCGCGCAGGTTGCCAAATGGCTGAATGTGCAGGGCATCCGGCTGGGCGAAGTGCGGGTGATTGCCGATGATATGGACGCCATTGCCGAAGCGGTGAACATATTGCGCGCGCGCAATGACTATCTCTTCACCACTGGCGGTATTGGGCCGACCCATGATGATATCACGGTCGATGCGATTTCCAAGGCGCTGGGCGTCGATGTCGTTATTCACCCGACCGCGCGTGCAATATTAGAGAAATATTACGCCGACAAAGGCGGGATTAACGAAGGCCGTCTGCGCATGGCACGGGTGCCCAATGGCGCGGAGCTGATCGAAAACCGCATGTCCGGCGCACCGGGGATCAAGATAGACAATTTGTTCCTGATGGCCGGAGTCCCGCATATTACGGCCGGCATGCTTGATGCGTTGACCGGGACATTAGAAGGTGGCGCGCCGCTCTTGTCCGCAACGCTTGGGGCATGGGCACCGGAAAGCGAGATTGCCGATGTTCTTAGCGCGGCTGAAAACGCACATGAAGGCTGTCAAATTGGCAGTTATCCGTTTTTCCGAAATGGCACAGTGGGTGCGAATTTTGTGGTGCGGTCAACTGACGCGGATGATTTAGCGACCTGTTCGGCAGCGTTGAAGTCGGGTTTGGAAGCCGCAGGCTATGAAGTCACAGAGGGCGGTATTTAGGATCTATTCCCGCACCGCTCGTAACGCCGCTCCTGCAGCAAAAGGCGTAATCGCGACCAGCAACAAAGACACAGCGCTGAGGAATAATAGCGCGCTACTGGTTTGATCTGCCAAGCTACCCGCACCAAAAATCAACAACGGGATAGCCAGCGGCACCAACAGCAATCCGCCCAAAGCGCCTGCGCCTTTCAGGCCGGCGGTCAAGGCGGCGATCATCACAGCTAGTCCGGCGAGCGCTGGTGTTGCGATGGCCAAGCTGGCGAGCAAGGTGACCAGCGGCGGCCCCTCCAAACCCATCAACCCGCTGGCAAGCAAGGCTGCGAATAGTAGCGGCGGACCAAAGGCCAGCCAGTGCGAGATCAATCGCGCAAACGTGATCAATTCGTCGGTAATACCGCGTACGATCAATTGATCATATAGTCCATTGTCGAGATCTGGCTGTACCAGCCGGTCAAGGGGAAGCAGCGTTGCCAGCAAGGCTGCGATCCACAATATCCCGCCGCCTGTCTGGAGCAGCAAATCACGATCTGGCCCGACAGCAAAGGGGAATAGTGTGGCGGCCGAGAGGTAGAAGATCACCGGCAGCCAAGTCCCGCCACTGGCATAGCTTTGCCGGACATCGCGCCAGATCAGGGTCTTGAGCGCCCCGATCATAGCGACGCCTCTACCGGTTCCAGCGCGTCCAATTCCAGTTTCAGATCAAATGCAATCGGAAGCGCGATATGGCTGGCGGCCAAAATCATGCCTCCATCATCGAGATGCGCTTGCAGAGTCTTACCCAGCAGCTCGACCGATGCGGCGTCCAGGCCATTGGCGGGTTCATCCAGCAACCATAAATTGGCGGATGACAGGAAGGTGCGGGCTAAGCGCGCGCGTTGCCTCTGACCGGTTGAAAAATAGCGGATTGGGACTTCGGCCAGATGGCCCAGGCCAACGGCATCCATCGCGATCATGCAATCGGTGTCAGTCTTGCCATCAAGCTTGGCCCAAAACCGAAGTGCAATAGCAAGTGGCAGGTTTTCATCGAGAGCCATCCGGTCATCACATAAGGCGATCGACAAGGGCGTGTCGACCGACCCTGAAAACGGCTGCAGCAGTCCGGCGATCAATCGCAGCAGGCTAGATTTTCCAACCCCGTTGGGACCGGTGACCAGCCCCGCCTGTCCCGGCGACAGGGCAAAATTCAAGTCACGAAACAGCATTTTGTCACCGCGCACACAGGACAGCGCTTTGGCGCGCAGACTATCGCTCCCTTCTTCTCCTATTTTGGTTGACGCCCCTTCGCTCATGAGGAAGACTTAAGCCATGAAACGGCTGTAAAGCCAAGCGAGGAGTATCGAAATATGGTTGCAGCACTAAATAATGCCCAGCGGGAAGCCGCACTGGCGGAGCTATCGGACTGGACATATGACAGCGAGCGGGATGCGATTGACCGCAAGTTTAAATTTTCTGATTTCACCGAAGCCTTTGCCTTCATGACCCGTGTAGCACTGCATGCCGAAAAAGCTGACCATCATCCCGAATGGTTTAACGTCTACAATAATGTCGAGATCACGCTGACGACCCATGATGCGGGTGAAAATGGCGGATTATCGGAACGGGATGTGGATTTGGCGAGGAAAATTGAGAGCTTTCTCTAATTTTTAGGCTCAGCTCCGGCGAGGACGTTACCGAGGTCGGCTAATTCGACTGCTTGTTTGCGAAGCCGGCCCGGCATCCAGCGAGCTGCGAAGGCCAATTGTTTTGCCATTTTATTAACGGGCCGGTGAACCTTTTTGCCATGGACCGCTTCCCATGCTTCGGGGCCGATTATCGACACTGGGCTGACAAGTACGCCGCTTTCTTCGAGCCGTTCTTTGCCCGTTTGATTGGTTCCCTCGACAACATCTGAAATGATGTTGGTATCGACAAAGCCGGGCATCAGCGAGCGGGATTTGATGCCATATTTGTTAAATTCTAGATCATGCGATTCTGCCAGACCGCGCACCGCGAATTTTGTTGCACTATAGACACTTAGGTCGGCCACGCCGTAAATACCTGCCGCGGATGCGGTGTAGAGCACACAGCTGTGAGGCGTGTTTTTCAGCATTTCGAAACAGGCCCGCGTTCCGCTGATGCAGCCTGTAAAATTAATGGCGATCATCAGATCGATATCTTCGTCGGTCATCTCCTGAATCGGGCCGCCTTCACCAATGCCGGCATTGTTAAACAGGACGTTCATTGTGCCGCCGGTAATTTCGCCAAAATCAGCAACCGCAGACTTCCAGTTGGCGCGGTTGGTGACATCAAGCTTGTGCACGGAGCTTTGACCTTCGGGAAGCAGCGTCGCGGTTTCCGCCATCCCGGCGTCGTTGATATCAGCAATACCAATATACCAGCCTTTGCCAGCAAAATAGCGCGCAACTTCGCGGCCCAATCCCGATGCCCCGCCGGTAATGAATATAGATTTCTGTCCGCTCTGATACGCCATTTTTGATCCTCAGCCGTTTTATCGATCGTCTTATTGACATTAGTGTTCATTCCAGCGGTTTTTCCGCATAAGGTCAAGAGCGATTGGACATATTGATTAAAGCTGGCCAATAGTATCTCTAATGAATTCTGCCCCTTCCGCCTCCGGTCCAGCCATAAGCTTGCAAAGTGTAAGCCGTGATTACGGCGCGATTACAGCCGTGGATACTGTGTCGCTGGAAATCGCTGCAGGTAGTTTTGTTGCTTTGGTCGGGCTGTCCGGATCAGGAAAATCCACTTTGCTAAAAATGATCAACCGGCTCGTCGAGCCGACGGCGGGTGAGGTTTTGATTGCGGATAAAAATGTCGAGGCCACGGACCCCCACATATTACGCCGCAGAATCGGTTATGTATTTCAGAATATCGGGCTGTTTCCGCACATGACGATTGCCCGCAATATCGCCATTGGTCTGGAGTTGGCCGGCGAGAAAGATGGCCGGCAAGAGCGCGTTGCGGAATTGCTTGAATTGGTCGAATTACCGCAGGAGATGGCTAGCCGGATGCCGCATCAATTGAGCGGCGGGCAACAGCAACGGGTCGGTGTAGCGCGGGCGCTGGCAACACGGCCCGGTCTGATGCTGATGGACGAACCCTTTGGCGCGCTGGACCCGGTCACGCGTGATAGTCTCGCGGGGCAATATAAGGCGCTGCATGAAAAGCTGCGACTGACAACGATTATCGTCACCCATGATATGGCCGAAGCGCTCTATCTTGCGGATCGCATATTGGTGATGGAAGACGGTCAGATCAAAGCGGATGCCACCCCTGCGGAGCTTTTATCCGGCGGGGTTGGTGATGAAGCCGAAGCCTTGGTCGCCATCCCGCGTGCACAGGCCGCGCATTTGATCGCACTGAGCAAAAAGACATGACGGAGGCATGGAAACAGGCCTTTTCCCGCGTTCCCGAATTGCTCGCGGCCCATGTGCAGCTTAGTTTTTCAGCGTTACTGCTCGCTATGGCTTTGTGCTTGCCGCTGGCGATATGGGCAGCGCGGGCTCCAAAAGTAGCAGCGGTGATTCTCGGATTTGCGAGCTTGATCCAGACAATCCCTGCGCTGGCCCTGCTCGCGCTCTTCTATCCAGTTCTACTGGGTCTGTCGGCATTGCTCGGTGGCGGCATATCGGCGCTCGGTTTTTTGCCCGCGCTGCTGGCACTCACGCTCTATGCGCTGCTACCAATCCTGCGCAATGCGGTCACTGGACTAACTGGCGTTGCTCCAGCAGCAAAACAGGCGGCGGATGGCTTGGGCATGACTGCCGCGCAAAAACTGCGACTGGTCGAAGCGCCACTCGCCGCTCCGACTATCATGGCAGGAATCCGGACGGCAGCGGTCTGGACTATTGGCGCAGCGACGTTGTCAACGACAGTGGGGCAAGCCAGCCTTGGTGACCTGATTTTTGCCGGCCTTCAAACGCAAAACTGGACTTTGGTCCTTACCGGCTGCTTTGCCTCTGCAGGCCTGGCAATCATTGTCGACCTGCTTCTTGGCCTTATTGAACGAGCGATCCGTGAGCGGCGCAAAATCATCGCTTGGGGTGCAACCGCAGTGATTGGTATCGGTTTGGCTATTGCCGTGTTGCCGATGTTAGGCGCGCGTGATGATGTTGTTGTGATCGGTGCGAAAGGTTTTTCCGAACAATTTATATTGGCGCGTCTGATCGGCTCGCGGCTGGAGGACGCCGGTTATGAGGTGCGCTATCAGGACGGCCTTGGTTCGGCGGTTGTGTTTCAGGCCGTGGCCGCTGATGATATCGATATATATGTCGATTATTCCGGCACGATCTGGACCAATCAGATGAAGCGGACTGATACGCCGTCTGCCGATATAATGCTCGGCGAGATCGAAAAATGGAGCACGGCGACCTATGGGGTCACAATGCTGGGAGCATTGGGATTTGAAAACACCTATGCCTTTGCAGTCCGCCCGGAAGACGCGGCAAGCAAACAACTCAAAACGCTGGATGATCTGGCCCGCGTATCGTCGGATTTTGCTTTCGGCACGGACCTTGAATTTCTCGAACGGCCGGAATGGGCGATGGTCAAAGCCGCCTATCCGATCCAGTTTAAGGAAGCGCGGTCGTTTAATCCGACCTTCATGTATCCCGCTTTATCGAGCGGAGAAGTCGATGTGATCTCGGCCTTTTCTTCGGACGGTCGGATAGCGGCCAATGGTTTTGTTGTGCTGGAAGACGGCAAGGACGCCGTGCCATCCTACGAGGCGATGGTATTAGTTGCTTCAAGGCGCAGCAGCGATGATAAATTTATCAACGCGATCAAACCGCTCGTTGGTGCGATCACGGTGGAAAATATGCGGGAAGCCAATTACAAGGTCGACCGCGAAGCAAACAAGCAATCGCCCAGACAGGCAGCCCGCTGGCTGGATGAGCGACTTAAAGACGGGAAAGACCAGTAGTGACAAGACAGTTTTTTGCGATGTTCCGGCTGCGTTTTCTGGCCGTTCTAATCCTTCTATTCATCGCAGCCATACCAGCGCAGGCGCAAGTGGCAGTGACCTTTTATTCTCATGATTTCGGAAAAAATTTCCCGCATGCCTTCTTCGTGATGAAGGGGAAACTGGAAACTGGAGAAGCTGTGGATACCAGCTTTGGCTTTACCGCAGTGAATGTCTCTCCGGGTATTTTATGGGGTTCGGTCAAGGGTAAGGTCGAGACACCAAAGGCCAAATATATTACCAGCAGCAACCCGCATTTTACCGTCACCGTGGGGGACAGCAAATATCGAGAGCTCATGGCCCTAGTCGCGAAATGGCGCAACAAGCCGCAGAAGAGCTATAGTCTCAATAAGCGCAATTGCGTGCATTTTGCTAGCGAGGCCGTTGCGATATTGGGCTATCGATTCAATACAAATACCAAATTCTGGAAAAAACCGCGGTCCTTCATGGAAGAAGTGATGGCTCTGAACCCGACGCTAAAAAAATAGGCTTGGAACGCCTTTGGTTCACATCACCATTGTATTGTAATGATGCCAGATGAAAATCGCGACAGACCCGCGATGGGGTGACCATGGAAGCGCGATCTCTCGCAAATCCTTTTCCGATGGCCGGGTGTCATGGCCCAATATGTCGCCCACACCGGCCTGTATCGCGAGGTCTCCGGCAGGCCAGATATCGGGTCGGCCCAAGGCAAAGAGCAGATAGATTTCCGCTGACCAGCGGCCAAGACCCTTGACCTTTGTGAGCAGTGCAATCGCTTCTTCATCATCTTGCGGCAAGTTGCCGAGGTCTAACCCGCCGGATAATATCAGCTCTGCCAAACTGCGGGCATAACCCTGTTTCTGGCGCGACAGGCCGCAGGCGCGTAGCTCGTCAAAGTCGGTAGCGATCAGCGCTTCGGCGGGACAGCCAGCACCCAATCGCGCTTCCAACTTGTTCCAAACCGCTGCGGCCGAAGCCACGCTGACTTGTTGACCAACAATGGTGCGCAGCAAGGTTTGATAACCCTCGGGATTGATTCGCGGCTCCGGATAGCCAGCCGCTGTGATGGCTTCTCCAAGCGCTGGTTCTACCTCGCATATGGCGTCCAAGCTCGTTCTGATCGTCTCTTTTGATAGGCCCATTGCGGCTTTGCCTCAGCTTACTGCCCTTTTGGGCTCTTGATTCTTTTCAGTCGAGCGGACATAGCGTGCCGGATTTTGAATGAAAACAGCTTAAGGGGTTTATATGCCAACCATCCACGTAACCGGTCGTACCGGAGAAGAAAAAGCCGTTACCGTTGACAGCGGTATGAATGTCATGGAAGCAATCCGTGACAATGGTTTTGACGAATTACTAGCGCTGTGCGGTGGATGTTGTTCTTGCGCGACTTGCCATGTCCACGTCTCTTCCGACTGGAAAGACAAACTGCCAGCGATGAGCGAAGACGAAGATGATTTGCTGGAAAGCAGCGACCATCGCGATGAATTTTCCCGGCTCAGCTGCCAGATCGAGTTAAATGACGATCTCGATGGCCTGAAAGTGAAAATCGCCGAAGAAGATTAAATTCTTCGACAATAGGATATAAAAAAGGGAGCGAATTATCGCTCCCTTTTTTGTGACCGTCTTAGCGCGCTATTGGGTTAGCTTCACAATTGCACGCGGGCTTTCGCCGAGGGCCCCGTCTTTGCCGACCTCCCATGTCATAGTCTTATTTGCGCCGTTGCTTACATAGCCATCGGCACTGTTGTTGGTCAAAACCTCGCCATCGGTTTCGATCACAAACGTCCCTTCGATTGGCGACATTTCAGGCATGTCTTTGCCACCCATTTCCTTCATCGCCATCGCGCCGAACAAGCCGCCTGGACCCGCCATCGCTGGGGTTAGGATTTCCAGCTCTTGTCCTTTGCGCCTTATGATTTGGACGAAAGGAAATTGCATAGTCGCGCTGGGAATGGACGGGAAAGAGAAGGTCTGATCGAACCGCCCGCTAATGGCATATTCGACCTCAAACATGTCATTGCCGACATATTCGACCTTATTCCAGCCGTCATATTTGGTAAGCTGTTCGGCGAATTTCTTCAGATTTTCGTCATTGCCAGGAATAGCGCCGCCGAACATCGATCCCATCACTGCCTTTTGTTCGTCCTCTTCCTTCTTGCGCCGGGCATTACGATCTTCATGCTCTTGTCGTTTGGTGGCAATTTCTTCCTTGCTGCATTCCCGGTCTTCGTAGCGATAGGGCGCGTCGGTATCATCGTCAGATGAACCATAGTTTTCATAATCCAGCGCAGTGACCTCGCCGGTCTCGTTATCAATCTTGCTCGAGCATTTCAGACTATCAGGATCAAATGGTGTATAGCTTCGTCCACCCAGGCCTTTGCCGTCGCCAGAAAAAATCTGCATCTGGCCATTATAGAAAAATGTATATTGGCCGTCTTTCTGGAGTAGCATCTTGGAATCGAATTTGCCGGGGATCAGCAAACAACCGGATAGCAACAACGGCACACATAGCGCGGCCAAAATTTTGAATAGCTCTCTCATTTTCTAACTCTCCCTGTTTCTCGTATATTCCGCATAAAGAGCGATCGCAGCAGCATTAGACACGTTCAAACTTTCCATCTGCGGAGCCATTGGCAGCCGCGCCAGCGCATCGCAATGACCAGCGACATTCTGCCGGAGGCCTTCGCCTTCTGCGCCCATGACCAAAGCCAATTTGCTTTGTCCCATGATGCTGCCGAGCGTTTCGTCGGCATCACCGTCCATGCCGATGCGCCAATATCCTGCTTCGGCAATTTCGTCGAGCGCCCGCGCCAGATTAACTACCCGTACCCACGGTACGATTTCCAGAGCGCCAGAGGCCGATTTTGCCAACGTACCAGATTCGGGTGGGGCATGGCGGTCCTGTGTGATAATCGCTGCAGCATCAAAGGCAGCAGCTGACCGCAAGATGGCGCCAACATTATGAGGGTCGGTTACCTGATCCAGCACCAAGATAGGACGGCCTTTTTCGGCCGCCTTATCAAGCAAATCGCCGAGCCAAATCTCCGGTAGCGGATCAACATCAAGCACCATGCCTTGATGGGGCGCTTCGCGCGGGATAACCCGGCCAAGATCAGAAACATCGCTATACACAACCGCCAAATCTTCCGGCAGGTCAAGCGTCCCCAGTGCTTCGCGCGTCCCTGATATTTTCTTCACAAACCGATGCGGATTAGCCAGTGCAGCTTCCACCGCATGTCGGCCCCAGAATTTCAAACCGCCGCCGGTTTTCTTCACAGATCTATTTTTGCGTGCCATAATGCTCCTTAGCGGCTCGACTAAAATGGCACACCTGTTTTTTTGGGTCTTTTTCGCAGCAAATGCGTGATTTTGAAAGGGCAGGCATTGACACTGGGCCATGCTTTCGTCATTGAGCCGCATCTTGCCGAAAAACGGCAAAGATCAGGCAACCAAATGGACAGGTGGCCGAGTGGTTAAAGGCAGCAGACTGTAAATCTGCCCGCGTAAGCGTACATAGGTTCGAATCCTATCCTGTCCACCAGCCCTTGCTAAGCCATTGAAAGCTTGTAGGCAATTGATCTAAAAGGAGTTTCTTGACGTGATTGATACACGTGTATCATCCACGGAGGACAACTTGGGTAAACTTCCAGAATATCTATTTCGACAACCTAGTGGCATATACAGATACCGCCGCCGCGTCCCTGATGCGCTGAAAGGCCAGACCGTTGACTGTGTTAAATTCCCAGCGAATGAATGGCTGCGGTCGCTCGGAACCCGTGACCCGATAGAAGGACGCGCTAAGCACGCGGCGCTAGGAGCGCAACTAGATAGTCAAATTACAGAGGCGGAGCTAATCCTTTCGGGGCCAGCCGGACTAGCTGAGGCAGCGCGGGTACGTGAGGACAGACTGGCTCGGGAAGCATTTGAAGCTAAGAGGCAGGAGCGCCGATTAGCCCGTGCACCTTTGAGGGCTGCATTAAAAGAACGACTGCACCAATCCACGGCTGAGCTAACGCCGGAGGTGGCCGCGATGGTTGATGTTATCAGGGAAGCCAAAGAAGCTCGCGCTGAGGATGTTATGGCCGCTACGGTGGCTGTGAGAGCCGATACAGAGGGCGTAGCGGGCAAAACGCTTGGCGATGCAATCGCACTTTATACGGAGCGACGTGTCGCAAACAAAAAAGGTTCTACCCAGAAATCCAATGGAACGGCATTTGCTTTCCTTATCGCTGTTCTGGGCGAGGGCGCACGCCTGCCGAGAATAACGCGGGATGATGCTCGAAAGGCTCTAGCAATGCTTCATAAGCAGCCAGCTGCCCATTGGGCTGGGCGAGGCTTGTCGATTTATGAGCGGGCGTCACTGGCGGAAACAAATGGGCTGCCCTGCTTATCAACCAAGACAATCCGCGACAGCTATTTGTCATTCTGGGGCGCGCTATTTCGATATGCCGTGCAAGAGGATTGGACAACACGAAATGTCTTTGACGGACTGACAGTTGAGGTTGCCGGTAGAAAAACAGATAGGCGTTTACCCTATGAGGATAGTGAGCTTGTGAAGCTGTTTGGAGCGGAACCTTGGACGCCGCCCACGCCTTTGCAGGATAAGCTAGCTATTCGATACTGGGGGCCGATTATAGCTCTATATCATGGCCTGCGCCGGGGAGAGATTGCCCAACTAGATGCCTCCAAGTTTCAGGTGCAAAACGATGTAATGATGTTCGAGGTTACGGGAGATTTAAAGACCGGCAACGCGGAAAGAAAGCTGGCGTTGCACCCTGAGCTAATACGGCTAGGGCTTTTCGCCTTTGCGCAGCGGCGGGCATCACAAGGCTTGCTATTTGAAGGACAGGCCGCCGACAATCGCGGTATATGGGGCGATGCGTTCGGAGACTGGTTTGGCCGCTATCGCAAACAACTTGGCATTGGGCAACGGGGGCAAGGGCTTCATGCTCTCAGACATAACTTTGAGGACGCCCTGCGGGAAGCGGAATTGCATCAGACAGCTATTGGCCAGTACCTCGGTGGCCGTTCGGCGGTTGATCAAGTAGGGGCCAACTATGGGGCCGGTGATAGTGCACGGCGGTTATTCGAAGCAATCAGCAAGGTTCGTTATCCGATGCTGTCCTTCGAGCCAGCAAAGCCAGCCTAGGAACCTTGATACAAAGCTCCTAGGCTGTGGCTTATACGGTACTGGCCTCTGACATTGCTGCGGCTTGCCCTTCTGCCGAAGCGAGCGGGACGCCAACAGCACGGGCCAATGCCTGACCTGTCTTTGGAGATCGGTATCCACCTTCTGCCGTTCTTATGGCTGGGGCTGCTCCGATTGGAACACCGGCCCAACTGCGTGCACGATGCCCTGACATTGATGCGCGGGCGGCGGTGTCGCTTGAGGGGGCGGGTTCGCCCTGTGTTGGATTGGCATTAGGAGGCGGTGCGTTAGGCTTGGCCGTGGCTTGCCCGGGTGCGTTAAATGAGAATGTTTGGTTCGGCACGGGTGCTGGTTCCGGGGCTGGATCGGCCAAGTCCTGCATTTCATCATGCGAGACTGCCAAGGCAGTATCTATTGTAAGGCCTGCCAACGTGTCTTCTGTTCCTTCGCCGCTGCGGATAGCTAAAGCCATGCTGTCGGCTACAATCATGTCCTGTAGCGCGGAAATGCCGCTGTCATCACCGGTTTGGATATACTGATTTAAGGCTTGGTCATACTGTGCCAACGTAGTTTTGTCGCTGGCCTCAATGAGCCGCGTCACCTTAGCGATTGATCCGCCAACACCGGGTTGCTTTTGAGCAAAGTTATTGAGCGCCATCGCGTATGCCGTGTGGGCTGGATGGCCGGTTCCCATTAGAATATGAGCCTCTTTGCCAATTGCGTTAGCGCCGAAACCGTGGCCATGAATGATAGCGAGGGCGGCATTTACTTTGACGCGTTGCTTGTTGGTTAGTGCGGTCATTCCGCTTTCTCCTTAATGTTGTTTTGTTCCGCCTCAGCGGCGTTTCGTACGCAAGATTGAATGTAGCAATAGGCGCGCTTGATCCTATTATCGTCTAAATACGGACGGCCCGCAGCCCGCCAGTCCGCAAGCGTTTCCTCGCCCACTAGCTTAGCTTCGGATTGGGAAGCCGTGGACAGGTCGTGGAATGCGGGGCTTTGCTTCCGGCCTAGATAGTCCGGCCAGTCCAGCCGCATGCGGTCTTCTGCACGGCAATGCTGCACAGAAACTTCTACGACTTGCCACGGGTTAGAAAACTTCCTGTTATTCATAATACAGACGGATACCGCGGCCCACTGGACATCGGCCATTGCTGCTTCTCCGTAGTCCCCGCACATATCTCGTAATTCTTCGATGGTCTGGGGAAATATGCTTATAAGGACACGCGGCTCTGTGTTCTTAGAGCGCCGTGTATTTGATTGATCCTTCACGATGCCAAGTACCCACGGCTTACAGCTTGGATATAACGGGATACTGCCTCAGCCGGTTTGCCGGGGGCAAGGTCCATGATACGTTGCGGGATGATCTCTGGCTTTGCTTCCGTTAGGTAAGCCAACTCCGCAGCTTGCAGGTAATTGATACCAAAGGCTGACGCAGCTTTCCATACGTTCTGTCTAGTGCTGTAGTCATAGGAGAGGGTCTCATAGGTGACTGCAAATGTCATTTTAAGGAGACCGGGGTTAGCGTCACCAACAGGTGCGCTTGGCGTTATCGCCATTTTACGGATATTGGCAAAAGCGGCCTTCTGTTTCGCGTCATGCTCGTTAGCAAGGGCAGTTGCCAAATCTTGCTGTGTATCCTTAAGCTCTCGCGCCAGACGCTTGGCGTTAATCTCTGCATCCTTAAGGCGCTGCAATAGCGCAATATCGGCTTTGGCTGCATGTAGGTCAGTGGAAATGCTAGTGATACGATCAGCCAGATCGTTAGTGCTTATTGCTGGGGTGTTTTTAGTCTTAGGCATTGGTTTTCTTTCAGGTTGGATTAGCCGTTAACGGCGGTGTTTGTTGATCTTTGGCTTCTGCGCCAAGCATGATAGGTTTCATGTGTAGCTTGAAGGAACTGGCGGTTAGCCTGAGCGGCATCCCGGTTCCTGTTTAGCCACGGAGGTTTTGGCAATTCTTGCGCCCTAAGTACGCTGCGGAAGGTAGCGCGGCGGTACTCTGTCTTGACGATGTAATAGCGGGCTATGTCGCCTAGTGCGCCGCGATCATCGAAACGAGCAACTAGGTTCTGTACGACGGCTGCCCTGTCCGGGTCAGCATAGCCATACGCGGCAATGATCGCGTCCCGGATGGTCTCCGGGCGCAACGGTAGTGTTGTCATTATGGTGGTGCTTTCAAAGGTTACAGAGCGGGTCGTAATCCGAGGAATGTTGGGTATCTGTAACGGGTGTGAGTTCTGCGCGGAGTGCCACTAGACGTTCTGTAAGCCCCGGTTTCTCTGGTTCTCCGAGCTTTTGGTCACAAATTCCGGTAATGTTTTCGGATGGTATGTCCACCTCAACAGGAGTTTTAACGGAGTTCTGCGGCTCTCCGGGCTTTGTGACCAAGTTTCCTACTATACTATGTATAGAATTAGAAACTGCATCAGCCTGTTTAGGCTCTGACCCCGTTACTACATCAGCAAGTGCTCTTAAGTCTGCAAGTGCAATTCGCCTCCGCGTTCCATCGGGTCGCTTAATCCTTACCACCTCTTGCTCTCTGTACCGCTCAATCTTGAGATGGCCAAAGTGAGTTGCTGTGATAGTGGCGGCAATTGTAAGGTGCTCTGAATGAATTGGATTTAGATGCCCTTGCCGAGCGGCTCTTTTGATCTTCGATAGCGTATTGTATGTTTTTGTATTCAGCTTGATACCCTGCTCATGAGCAACTGCTTCGATCTTTGAGAGTGCAGAAGCTGACAAGGGCTTATTGAGCAGGTTGTCGGCAAACGTGTGTTCGGCGAACCTAATTCTTATTCGATCCACCGTAGCTAAGTTGGTTTCCGAGCTTTCCTCTGTGCCAGAAAGCCAGCTATCGACTAGCCTAATTATAAATGCTCGATATGCGGCGGGCTTCGGTTTGTAAGCCAAGGTTTCGATACGGGTCATAAGTCCACGAGCCTCTGGATTATCTTGCTTGTATTGAGTGGCGTAGGCCATACTTCCCTTAAACATTGCTTCACGTAGGTGTTGGGAATGCGATTTCTGGTCGTCGAGTGCTGGGGTATCATGGTTAGCCCCAGCTTTCTGGATTGCGGCTAAACTACTCGCTGGCAGCATATCCTGTTGTTGGTCTGTCATTATATCCTTTTCAATGGCGGGATCATCGCCGGTTTAGATTACTGTGAGAATGTCTGGTTAAATAGGTTGGGATTGCACCGAGCTTCGGTAGCTGCTTTGGCGGCCTGCACCTCTTCAGAGGTAGCGTTATCTTTACGGGCAGGGACGGTCGTTCGTCGTGGCTGTGGATTATCAGCGCGATAAGCTAACATCGCTTTACGCTGGGTTGAGCCTGTTCCGCTAATGCTCCTTGCAGCCCATTCTGGATGCGGGATGGATAGGAGGTCAAGCAGCGCACGAAACGCTGCTATACGGTGTCCGTTGCCTGTGAAATAATTGGCGACATCTGTGTTGCTAAGCCTTTCGGATATTTCGTTTAAGTCCATATTGGGTTTCTTTCGTATGTGTAGTTAAGTGACAATCATGTTTAGAGAGATACGCCTTGGGCGCGCGTGTATGTGCGATAAGCATTCCGGTTCTAGGAATGCTTCCTTGTGCTTTATGGTATCGATTTAATATCTGGCGGAATGCTGTGCCTAATCCAGAAGTCCTAGGATTTACTCTCTATGCTAGATGGTATCAATTCAATGACATACCAATCAAGCCAGCCTAGCAAGCAGGTTTTTAACGCTCGTGGGATGCCACTTTCCTCCACGTCTGGTCTGAATATGGCGGTCGTTAAGTGCGCTGGCTATGGCAGGCAAGGAGCCGTGCCCAGCTGAGCGTATATCGTCAATGACAGGTGCAAGTTCTTGAGCAAACTTGTCCGCTTCACTTCGGAGTACGGCCACAGCATCTCTGTTACCCTTGCCAGCGCGCCTAAGCGCAGCCGCTCCGTTGGGATTGCCGAGCCGCTTGCCAGACTTATAAGGCGTCCCGTCTGCTTTAGTCCACGTACCGCGTGCCTTGGCTGCATCTAACGCTTCTTTCGTTCTCCGACCGATAGCCTTGCGCTCCGCTTGAGCAACCGCTGCCATAATATGCACCGTCAACTCATTTGCCTCTGGCATATCGGCTGCAATAAACTTGGCTCCGCTGTCTTGTAGGGCGGACAGGAACGCCACCGAGCGGCTTAGGCGGTCCAGCTTGGCTACGACTAGTATTGCCCCTGTAACCTTAGCATGGCGCATTGCAGCCATGAGCGCAGGGCGGTCTGAACGCTTCCCGCTTTCTACCTCTGTATGCTCTGCAATAATCTCCCAGCCTCTCCCATTACATAGGGATTGAACGGCTTGCTGCTGAGCTTCTAAGCCAAGACCGGAGCGGCCCTGTTCCTCCGTTGATACACGGTAGTAGGTAATAACACGGCACATAATCAGGTTCCTTATAAAAACGCCTATCGTTCGTTAGGCAAATTTATAAGGCTCTGTCAATAGGCTTTTAACGGGGCACTAGACAAGTCTGAGGTTTGATCTGATCCGTCGACTCTCTAACTTTCCCGTAATATTTCAACAAACCAATGTCGGTTTTATTGCCCCAGCTAGAGGGGGTATGGGGGCAATCCGCCCAACATATGATTGGAGTTGGCCCCTCGCATAAAGATATTATATTTTAGCCATCAAGCATTCTGACCTAAGGCCGATGTATGGCTCCACTAACACTGACCACTTTATCTCTTAACGTGAAACTGCCATTGTCGGAACTATAGGGTAAAGGTGCTCAAAAAGAAGTTCTGCGCTTTGCTATGTCTTCGAGTAAAACGAACAACGGGGCTGGCCAAACGGCTCCTATCTCGGCAGCGGCGTCAACCAGCTTAGAAACACGTTTAATTGAAGATGGCTGACCAGCCATGGCAAGATAGGTGTCATTCATGGACATCTTCAATGCTTTGATTTTTTTGTTACGCTTGCCCACGTAGATTGATGTAATACAGAACCAAGCAGCCAGAAGGGCCATAACTATCCAACCCCATGGTTCTCCATCGGCTATCCAATATACAAGCGCTAGTATCCCTAAATGCCAGAGCAATGCTTTTCCAAAGCTGGGTGTCTTTGATTGTGGTGTATCTAGGTAGGCAGCAAGTTCCGAGGCTATCAGAGTATCAACCAGAATGCGGTCGATGGCTACTACTCTATACGGCAATTCGAGATATGTGGCTGCCGCATTTTCAATCTCAATTATGCTAACGTACGGTGCGCCGAATTTTTTTCCGACAATTGGAATTCTCTTATGCCGCCATTCATTGTGCTTTTCTGCATCCCAATCCTCGTTTGTTGCGTTTGCTATTTCAGTTAGGACACTGAAGCCGCGCTCGGCCAGATCATAAAATTCGTCATCACTAGCATTAGCCGAAACAGCGTAAGTGCTAATTTCTTCTATCAGGGCATTAGCCGACCGATGGCCTTCAAGCCTCTCAGGCATCCAACGACGAGCAGCTTCCCGATAGTTCTTGACTTGGCTGTCCATAGTGCACCTCTGTTATCAGTTTATCGCTTCGGGTATAAATCAGAGATTTGTCAATCGCCGTTAACAGGAATAGCTAGTTAGCGGCTGGCTTGAAAACTTTTCAGCCAATCTCCCAAGAGCCAATAGGTCTATCATATAAGATTCTGCATCAGCCGGTGTTGCTGAGGAGTGGCTAAATGGATACTCTTTCTCTCATAATCAACGTAGCACTGCTGAATCGGCCAATGCACGATAAGCGTCCAAGCCCTCGGCAAAATAATGCAATCGAGGTGCATCAAACGTAATCATATATAGCTCGCCTTGGACTAGTATGGCGCGCGCTTCACCCATGCGGGTTAGATTGTCAGAATCTACGTATTCATATGTGAAATGGACCCCCTCTTCGCCCAAAAAAGAACCGGGGTCTATCGATGTCAGTTCAAAAATACCTATCTTTTTGTAGGCGCGGTATGTTCCTTCCAAGAGCTCAGGTATATCGATAAGCAACATATCTTTACTCACTTTTGGCAGCGGATTACGTTTCTTGCTGCGCTCTTTTACAAGCGGTTTGCCCACGGCAATACCCCCGTAAAAAGTGACATCATTCAACTGCTCGCCATCCAGCGTCCATGTTTCAGCATTTTTGCCCGGCCTAATGCTTAGTTTATTCCAGTCCCGTGGCGGTGTTACTTCGATCTCGGACTTTGCAACCGATACCGACTTACCTTTTTCTCTGTAACCATTGGCATGGGCCGAGGAAGCTATTAGTAGAGCCGTTACTGTCAAAGTACCGGTTATGGCAGCATTCAATCTTGTTGTAAAAATCATTCTGTTTTCTCCTTCGGAACCATCATCCCGATCATTTTTGCATCCGAAGCATCGGGTTTTAGAAATAGATATTGCCTAAGAGCTGCTTGCGCTTCAATTCTCCGCCCAGTCTTCATTAGCGATAGTCCCAGTCCGCGATGCGCCTCCGCCATTTCTGGCCTCAACGTAATCGCTTCGCGGTAAAAATTTGCTGCATTAGTCAGGTCGCGCTGATTGCCGCGCAGGCGAAATAGCTCTCCGCGGGCGAACCATAGATCGGCTGTCCATCCTTTTTCTGCGAGAGCGTTGATGATATATTCGCTAGCGCCAAAATCGTTCAGACGTATCTGATCATTCAGAAATTCGGGTAACCATTTCGCAAGGGCCGCCCTATAGCGATCAGCTCCATCGTCCCGCTCCGCGCCCTCAGGCGCAGCCAAATCGTCCAAATATTCAGCGCGCTCAGCCTGAGGCGGATGCGAAGCTGTAAATGCGATCCTATCAAAGCGAGGTTTTTTCAATCCCCTCATTTTTGCGGATGCTTCATGCTCTCCGATCAAATTGAGCCAGACTTCTGAGGCGGCTTGAGGGCGCAGATTACTGTCGTTAAGATAGCTTAGCCCCAAAAGGTCCGCTTCTCGCTCTTGATCTCTATTGAATCGATAGAGATTGCCATAGACAGACAGTTGCAGGTTTTGAAATGAGGAGCGTGTCTGATAGCTGGGAGACATACTTGCCAGCAGCCCAGCCCAACTGAGCAAATCTGTGCCGGACCTTAACGATTTAAACCGATTCAATGAATGTCGTTTTTCGAAATGTCCAAACTCGTGGCCCAGAACAGCGGCAAGTTCTGCTTCGCTTCGAACGCGCAGCAGCAGCCCGCTGAATACCCTCATGGTTCCATTTGGTGACATGGTCGCATTAAAAATTGGTTCTCGGAGCACATAAATGCGGGCGCTTCCGCAACGGTCAGGCCCGACTGCTTCACACAAGATCTCTTTTAGATATGCATTAAGCGCCTCGTCTCGAATGACGATAGGTGAATTGATCAGCGCGCGTTCGCTCTCGTCATCGTCTTTCCAAAGGCCAACTTCATCGACGCCCTGAGGTTGATAAATGCCTTCATAGGGTGGCGGTAGTGGAGTGTCTTTGGCCTGAACAATTGATGGAACCAGCGCTGAAACCACGAAGGCAGAAAGCGCCCCGATGCGTGAGATCATTCTACTTCGGCCTGCTCTGCATCGCTACCAGGAAACTCCTCTAATAGCTGCCTCACACGCTTTTGCGCCCCATCTGCTTTGCGAACGTCGCCTCCCATGGCACCATCCGCATTCAACCAGAGAAGATCGCCTGTTTTCAGGTCTATCAAGCCTGCGAAGCCTTGATGCTCGCCGGACTTAACACCAATCCCGGGACCAAACGCGGCTGCAAATTGAAGCAACTTTCTCCCGGTAGAGCCATAGGCATCTTTGTTGTAGATAAATAATCCGTAGTCGGCTTCTGATGCACCGGGTAGGTTCGCAACACCGGTGCCAAGAGACCACTCAAACACGTCAGCTTTATTGTCGCGCTTTTTTGTCGGTAGACGATTACCTACGAAAAATTGATACTGAATGATCGACTGCGAAACAGCCGCAAACAATGCCATATGTTCTTGCAGATTTTGTGCATCGGCTCCGTAGGCCTCAGGTGCTTTGATAATCTGATTGCCTAGCGCCGCCTGCTTTTCAGATAATGCTTGCTCGATATTCTTTTTGGCTTCTTCGGTCCATTCGGCGTTAGGCTCAAAAAGCCCCCCGGTTGACTGGGCACCGACACGGACAGATGGGCGGAAAACAAGTATCTTCTTGTTGCTGTTTGCCCCCAGTTCAAAACCCTGTTTGATGGCTGTGCGTTCCTGAGCCGTAACCGGCGATGACAGAAACGAAATTGCTAGAAAAACGGCGAATAGCCGCCGAAGCCAATATTGCATAAAACCCCCCGGTTTGCATTTTGATTGAACAGATTGCTCAAAACGCTCTTTGCAGAGTTATCACTATTGCGCAATTTTAAATAAAACCATTAAGATAAAATTACAAATTGCAATCTCGCCGACGGATTGAAAGGTACCTCACCGCAAAACAACAAAACTCTCCGCCAAACAGCTTTAAATCCTAGATATTATTTTGATAACCGATGATTTGGTTATCCAATAGTTACGCAATTAGATCGATCGGGCCGAGATTGACAGTTTCGGTCATTTCAAAATGATATTCGACTCCTTAACTTTTGTCATTCATGTTCCTCTTTGTAGGGGGGCTACATGCGCGTTTATTTAGTCATTATTATCTTTATCATTTCGGCCATACCAATAGCGGGTAGTCAAACTGCTTTTGCTCATGGTGGCAGGACTGCTGCTGACGGTTGCCATAATGATCGCAAAAATGGCGGGCGGCATTGTCATGGCGGCAATACCAGACCTCAGGCTGTCAAACGTTCTAATGGTACAGTTTATTACCCCAATTGCACCGCCGCTCGAAATGCCGGTGCTGCGCCTGTTCGGCGGGGTCAACCGGGCTATGGAACACATCTAGATAGAGACAGGGACGGTATCGGGTGCGAGTAAAATCAGAAGATGGACGGCGACTTGTGCCTCTCTCCAAAAAGAACCTTAAAGACACACTGCTCATCATTGCAGCCACCGCACTTCTTTTTTTGTTAATCGTCTGGCCGATTTACGGCTGGGTGACAGATGGCTAGGCTATCTGATATGCTGCGACGATGTTAGTTCCATTTCTTGCGATAGTCGCTGCCGGACAATCCTTTACATGCACGCCTGTTAGAGTTTGGGATGGAGACGGTCCGATATGGTGCGCAGAAGGTCCGAGGGTTCGGCTATCAGGCATTGCAGCGAGAGAAATGGACGGCTCCTGCTCTAAAGGCCATCCATGTCCGACGGCTAGTGCTGAGCAAGCAAGAGATACGCTCGTTCGCTTAGTCGGTAAACCAACGGGCAAAAGCGACCACGGCCATATCCTTGTCAAAGGCCCACCGCTCCAATGCGTTTCGGTCGGCGGCGCTCGTGGCAAACGAACAGCGGCTTGGTGCACGTCACCAACGTTCGGGGACTTGTCCTGTGCGATAGTCAAAACTGGACACGCAAAGAAATGGCCGCGATATTGGGGTAATCATCACTGCAACTGAAATCCGAATTGAGCCATTGATATATAATAGAAATATGGCGAACAGAAATCTATTTTCCGAACCTGCAGCTTAAAGTTGGAGGTTTATCCATTTTTTCAGAGCTTACAGGCAAAAAAAGCTCAGTTTAGTTACAACGAATCTGGCTAATTATTGGTTACAATTGGGCCGACTGCTGACTGCGTGGGGTCATTGCGTTGCTATTCGGCTGAAGCCGCTAGAGGAGACCAATCCACTCCGACGTAAGCGCCCCACAATCGAAGCAGATGCCGCGCCGCGCGAGATACCTCTTGCAGGTTCTTATCCCTGCTCAGCACGCCGTTGAAGAAGGTGCCAATGGCGGCAACCTGCAAGTCGACCGCATCGTTGACACGCTTCTCCACCGGTCGCCCTCGGTGGCCGCCAGTTCGCAGCCAACCCAAGGTGTAGAGTAGCACGCAGAGGGAGTATCGAAAGCCGAACATGCTCATGGCATCTGATACCTTCATCGGTTCCGAGCCACCCTTCTCCTGATTGCGAACCATGAAGTCCCGTGTGGCCTGAAGCAGAAGGTCGTGCACCTTTTGAATGGTTGAGTCCGGAATGGTCGCGTCTCCGCGACCGCGTAGCATGGAGACTTCGCTAGTGTTGAAAACGGACACTGCCTCAACC
The DNA here is from genome assembly GCA_947493215.1 of uncultured Sphingomonadaceae bacterium. Classification (GTDB taxonomy): domain Bacteria; phylum Pseudomonadota; class Alphaproteobacteria; order Sphingomonadales; family Sphingomonadaceae; genus Parasphingorhabdus. Next base: position 566,298 of record CANLQE010000001.1, read on the forward strand.
ATCTGCTCTTCCCAGTCCTCAACTTCGGTATGCAACCGTGCGACAAGTTCGGCGGCCTCGCCCTCTAAATGGTGTATGAAGGCAGCTAGCTCGTCGGGCGGGGGAACCTGCCAAAGCGAACGAGCAAGGCCGCGCAATTCCAGCGACCCTTGGTAGTCGATCATCGCGGCGGCATCATTGCGGTTATGGACCTGATAATCAAGCAAGAGATCGGTTCGCTTCATCGTGTACCACTGGTCAGGAAAGCGAGCAGCAAGCTTCAGAGACTTCCGCGAAGTGAGAAGAGCGTTCTTCTTGCGCATTTCGGTCAACGTCCAATCCGAGAGAACGATGGTGTGCTCGCGCGAAGCTTTGAGGTACTGTTCCAAGCCGGGATGTCTGAGCGCGTTTGTGTCAGCTAACAAAGTTGTCATGCTGCATGGTCGGCGTCATCGGAGTCTGCAGCCTCGCGTTCTCCAATCATCTCCCTAGCTACATCGAACTTTCCATCTGGATCGACAACGAAGCGATGCGCCTGGAAGGCTTGGAGGGAGTTGTAGCATTGCACCTGCGGAGGCTCGATGTAGACGGGCTCACCAGCACGAATCGATTTAATCAGAGGAGTCACGTCATCATGTTCCTTCGCCACTTCGACTATTTCCTTCATCCGCGCGGCAGTGATTCTTCCCTCCATCAGCGCTCTGAGGGCCAGTCCTTGCCCGTTCGTCATTTCTTCGTCTCGGCCTTTCATAAGCTGTCCGAGTACCGCCGGACAGTATGCGCAGAGCATCACTTCGGCGGAAAGCGGAAGATAAATCTGAATGTATGGAACGCCAATCCCTAAGCCACGCATGAGATGGCGCTCTTCCTCGCTATGAAGGACGACGGGATGATCGCCCAGATAGAAGCTGGAGCCTTTCGGAGCAACCATCAGGAAAAACTCCTTGTCGGCGAAGTGTTTTGCGTACTCCACCAGATTACTCAACTGATGCCGCACATGTTCTCGTTTCAACTTCTCCTCGTCCCAAAGTTCCAAACCTTGAACCTTAGTAGGGTCCAAGCCCATCCGTTCGACGTGACCGAGAATCTGGCGATTCAGTCGCTCAGGCAACTGTCGCATCTTCTTAGTCCGAATGAATTGAAAAGCCATCAGAAGGCAAAGATCGCCAAGCTCTTCAGCAGTCCGCAGCAGACGTTTTTCGTCTCGAATACGCTTCACCATCGGCGCAACATGACTTTCTATCCGACCAGCAGCCGGCTCGACAGTTGCAAGATATTCCTCGTCCAGCCAGAAATCGTTGAAGCGGCGTTCGCCCATGATGTTGTCGATGGAGGTTGCAAATTCATTTTTTTCGACAAGGTCAAAGACGCGGACGCGTTCTTTGGCCGCTTCTTCTGAATTGCTACTCAGGAAGCCGCGCAATAGTAGCTTCGGCACGTAGTGTTGATGCTGTGCTGCCATTCGCGAAGTATAGAGAGGAAGAAACTCAAACTCCAGACCCAGACTGTCAACACGGCGGATCAAGGGCACGAGCCTTCAGTTTGACGCTGAAAGCGGACATTAAGAGATGAAGGCTGAGGAAAAGAATCTTCCAATTAAGTAATTGGACACGAAATACCGAATGAGATTGGCTTTTCTCTAAATACTGACTACCTTTTTAAATGTCAGTTGTCTTCATACAGGGGTTTATCCATTGGCTATTACTAAACATGCTAGAGATTTGTTGTTTTTTGATATGATTGTTGCTCGCCGTACTCATCATGCACCGTATCCAAAATTGTCTGAGCTCGCTGCACTTTGGATCGAAGCAGGGGCGGACACTGCTGCTCCGGTGAAGACGTTTGAAAAAGGAATGGTAACCTGCATTATCAAAGATTCACACCTCGACGAGCATGACAACGTACTGACCTTGCTTATCGAAGTTTCGGATAAAAACGCGCCCGATACTACCTACTTAGACCACGATAACAGGACCGGACGAACCTTTAAAAAAGAGGAGCCGGAGGGAGCCGGATTTGCGGCGCACGTCTTGATTTCACTTGACGAACAAAAAGAGAACACTTATACTGTAGTGATAGAGGTTATGCCAACTGTAAACGCCAGTCGTATCCAGTCAGTTCTGAATTGGACCATAAGGCGGCTATGCGCGGTAGATGATGAGCTATTTGCATTTGTTAGGCCGGGAGGGAGCAAAAAAGCAGTTCCCTATGTTCCACACATACTTCTCGCAGGTCATCCGTCCGATGCTTTTATCAAAGATATTGAAACTGGACGCATAAATGGAATGCGTCTGATAAAGTCGGAAGAGAAAAGGTCCCTAGGTCAAAAGGGATACCTGAAAATCAAGAAGTACGTAGCAGAAGTTAGCGTCTCGAGAGATATTCCGAAGGGTGAACGATGGGGTTTCTTAAAAAAGGGAGCGAAAATGGTTAAAGACGAATTTCCGATGGCTCGTATTCTCGTGCAGCCCGAAAGTGGTGGTAAGTCATTCCATGTTGATATTGATTCAGATACGGGGACGCTGATTGGGCAAGCTTATACAAAGTCTAAGCGATTGACCGGGTTCGACTCTATGCTCCAGAGCAGTTCGCCTGATGAAGTGGTGCAGGAATTTAGAATTAAGGCAACAGCGGTGTTAAAAAAGGAAGTTGGTTAGTGGCAACCAGTTATCAGTTTATGCGTCCAATCGCATTTTTGACGGTCAAAGGGCCGGGACTGAACTTCTATAAATTTTATGGCCCCTTGATTTTATCTTTAGTTACCGTCTGGATTTACTTGTTAGCCCCTGTGAAAATTCAATTGTTTGGATCAGGCTCCGCGACCGATCATATGATCGGATTCTTCTCAATATTGCCGGGGTTTTTTATAGCGTCCTTGGCAGCGATAGTAGCTTTTCAAGGCGGCGATCTAGATGAAACGATGCCAGATGTTAGTGTAATGATTACGGCTCAAGGAGACACAGCGCGAGTTGACATCACCTTTCGTGTGTTTCTCTGTTATTTATTTTCATTTCTGACAGTAATGTCTTTTCTGGGCTTTTTTCTTTGCGTCGCTGGCTCCTTGTTGGCTCCCTCTCTATCAGAAATTGCCAATTTAGCTGCATCTTCGGATGCGCAAACTTTCACAAAGACCGCGCTTGAAGTTGGATTTGTAGCAGCGTTAACAATTGTTACAGCGAGTGTGGTCCTGTGTACCGCACAGGGTCTGTATTTTCTTGCTGAGAGAGTTCACCAAAAGCTTCTTTAGTCGATTTTAGTGCAGGTAGCAGTATATAACTATCCGAGGCCGGAGTAGCAAACGAGCTTAGATAATAGGAAGCAATAGATGGATATTTCTGATGCCATTTTTGCGTCGTCAACTGCAGTTTAATGTCCTTGCGTTATCTGGTACACGCGTATAGTACACGGCCATCACTCTCGCTAAGAAAAACAACTAATAATCAATTAGTTAGGTGGTAATCGGGCTAGTCCTATCCTGTCCACCATCCTTCATTGAAAACAAAAGAGTTTTATCGTGAATGATGGATTGCCTCCATTAACGATCCCATTATAAAGCTGGTACTTGTGCTCGAGAATAAGCACCAGTTCTATGATTTTCGGAAATAGTATTAGTGGCGGCTATGGGCTATGGGATCAAAGGCGGACATTAGGGTTAGTTCGTATTGCTCCGAAAATAGCGTTTGAACCAGATAATCAATATGACCGGCTGCCGCAGCGGACTAAATATTTTTTCAAATGTACCATTCCAATTCAACTTCTGGGGACTTGCCTGCGGGCTCCTTGACGCGATGCGTCACCATTCGGCCATATAGTTTTCGCACAAGGTTGCTTCCAGTTTTTTCACACAAAAATGGGAAAAACCCGTGTAGCAAACAAGCAAAGCCGGCAAAAATCATCGGGACACCAAAGCTGGAAGCCATAGCAAAATGTTCGCTATAGGTTTCTCCTACTTCTCGCGGATGTTCTGTGAAAAGTCTCATTGTAGCTCCTCAATAATCGAAATCAGAAATTAGAGAGGCTTGTTGAAAAATCCTTATCGAAAATGCAGGCAGAGATGCAAAATATAGATTTTACTTTTGTTTATTGGTCGAGAATTAAAAAATTATTCTATTTCCATAGCTAGGCTCGATCTAAACGCTATTTTTAAAGCATCTGAACAAATAACAGAGACAGGAGAAAAGCTACAAAAGTCGTCATTGCAACTGGTCCGAATGAACGCCAGCCGTGAGACATCAAGCCAGCAAGATTGGACTTCATTGCGGCCGCAATAACTGCGAATAGGAGGAGTGTCTTAGCCGCTTGGCTCCCGATTTCGACTACTATGGTAGGAAGGATAATCATACTGTTAAGTATCACCAAAAGAATGAAACCAACGATGAACCAAGGCATCCCTTGTTTCAAACTGACATTCGAACCTGAGCTCGTTTGGGTCGTTCTTTGCAATATGAAAGCGACTATTATTAGCACCGGTGCGAGTAGAGTCACGCGGGACAATTTTACGACAGTCGCGACTTCACCGGCCTCGGGAGAATAGGAAAACCCGCCACCTATTGCCTGAGCAACATCATGAACCGATGCCCCGATCAGAAAGCCCGCCTGTTTGTCACTCAGTGCAAGAAACCCTGCAATTGCAGGATAGAAAGTCATAGCACAGGCGCTGGCCACTGTTGTTCCGAGTAGCACGATAGTGAAACGAGACTGACTGATCCTTTCTTTGCCAATGATACTCCACAAGGCTAATGCCGCGGACGCGCCGCATATGGCTGTCGCGCCGCCAGCTAGCAAACCGAAAAGAATATCCTGTTTAAAGAGGCGGGCAGCTATTAGGCCAGTAGCTATTACGGCAGACATTATTCCGATAAGCGCAACGAATGATAGAATACCGAGACTGGAAATCTCCTCGAAGCTAACGCGTATTCCGATCAGAACGATACCAATCCGCAAAAGCGTCTGAGATGAGAAATCAAGCCCTACGGACAATCTCTTGTCAGAGCTCACAAAGTTAAGTGCCAAGCCTATTAACAAGCCCATTAGAATTGCAGGAGGTCCGTAATGTTCGCTCAGCCATAAGGCTGCACAGGCAACTACGGAGACTAAAGCCAAACCCGGAAAGTGAGAAGCGAGCGTTTTCTTTTTAGAGGGTTCAGCGAGTTGCAATTCACCATAAAGGTCCGCCACCCAAGGCATTTCACGGTTAAGATTGGACAATTTTATTTCCCCGTCAATTGTAGAGAAGAATAAAGAATTTCGTTAACCTCTGATGAAAAGGAGGTGAGTTTGCAATCTTCTTTGTTTTCACCAAAAATTATCAGAAGCCGAAAACGGCAACGAAGTTGACCTTAATCGCCAGTTTTTGAAATGTGATATGAGGCCTTGTGAAAAGGCACGAAGCCAATTGTCGAGTGGGTTAACAAAATGCAATTTGATCATATGATAACTGAGTATTACGACCAAACCATCAGTGAGCGACTATAAATTGGTGCGAATGCTGGAGTCACTTCGGTCGTGTTCGGAAAGTGGGCTGGGGTGTCGAGCTAGCTATTATTAAGTTCATAGTCCGGCTAAGATCTCTGAAATCAGGGTGTTATATCAGCGCGATTTAAGCAAATTTCGATAGGGTGGCTTGACGTAACGAAAACGTCTTCCAATAAATGGTATTATGTCTCGTAACCGAGGATAAAATACGCGAATAGGCCCCAGCAGCCCTGACTAACGCCTTCTGATCATATTTCCGACCTTACCGACATTCAAACGCTCATCACGCGTGACAAGCACGCTGGGCTGTGGAAAGGATGCACCCAGCAAGTTTAGCACAGGAGAGCATATGAAAAGCCTATTTGACGTGAGCGGTAAAGTGGCGGTGGTTTCAGGGGGATCGAGCGGCATTGGCGCCATGATGGCTCGCGGCCTGGTGGAGAACGGAGCGAAGGTCTACATCACTGCGCGCAAAGAAGAGCGCTTGATGGCCATGGCAGAAGAACTGTCCAAGCTTGGTGAATGTGTCGCCATTCCCGGCGATCTATCGAATGTCGAAGGCATTGAGGCCTTTGCTGCAGCGGTGGGCGAACGGGAGAGCAAGGTCGATATTCTGATCAACAATGCCGGCGCCAACTGGGCAGCGCCGATTGAGGACTTTCCTGAAAAAGGATGGGACAAGGTGATGGATATCAACATCAAAGCGATATTCTTTGCGACCCAAAAATTCCTGCCTTTGCTCAAAGCATCTGGCAATGCGGACGATCCAGCGCGGGTCATCAATATTGCATCGATTAACGGGATCCGGAATTCGGGTATGCCAACCTACGCCTATTCTGCCAGTAAATCTGGTGTGATCCATCTGACCGAGCATCTGGCGACCGACCTTGCTTCTTATCATATTAATGTGAATGCGATTGCTCCTGGATTCTTCCCCAGCAACATGACCAAACAGATCGTCGAAAATGACGGGATGACCAAAATGGCGATTTCGCAAATCCCGCGCGGCCGCATGGGCGCACCGGAAGATATTGCCGGTACTGCGCTTTATCTGTGCTCCAGAGCATCTTCGTGGTTGATTGGACAGACGATTGCTTTGGATGGGGGCATGATTTCTCGGCCTTAATCATAGATCATGGATATTCTGGCATCTTCAGTGGAACGGGAAGCGGATTTGCCGCTAACGCCCGAAGCTCAGTTCATCCGATCCACAAGCCGTAAGCAGCGGAAAGATAGGGGCCAATTTTTCACGCCCGCCGCCTATGCGAATATCATGGTGGACTGGATCGCGGTGGATTCCCCTCAGTCGATACTTGACCCTGCGACGGGCACCGGTATTTTGATTGATACCTGCCAGCGGCGAAATGTAGGGCGTAGTTTTACCGGCTATGACTTAGACCCGAAGGCGCTAGAATTGGCTGAGAGCCGGCTGGTGGCGACCGACCTGCGGCATCGGGATTTTCTGTCGGGCGATTGGGATGAGCGGTTTGATGCTATACTCGCCAATCCGCCCTATATCATCCATCGCGATCATAAACTTGATCGCGAAATTGTTGACTATGTTGCGCACCGTTCGGGACAAAGGCTCAGCCGGCAGTCCAACCTCTATGTATATTTTGTAATCAAAATCTGTGAGCAGTTGGCGCAAGGTGGCCGCGCGGCGATCATCATCCCGGCGGAGTGGATGGCGGCGAACTATGGCCAGCCGCTAAAGGCCTATTTGTTGGACAAAGGCCTGCTGCAAGGGCTGGTGACCGTGGACCTTGCGGGCCATGCCTTTGCCGACAATATGGCAACCGCATCGATCTTGCTGATAGAAAAAGTGACGAAGTCGCCGCAGGTTGTGCAAAGCTATTTTGTGCCAGATGGCGCGAATCCGGTGTCTTTGGCGGCATTGGAACAGGATGCTGCCGTCGTTCGCCGGAGCCTGTCAGTGGACTTGCTGCAATCACAGAAGAAATGGGACATATGGCTGCGCCGGTCAGTCGCATCACGAACGAAAGGCAGCATAAGGCTTGGCGAACTGGTAACCACCAAGCGCGGTATTGCGACCGGCGCGAACCGGTTCTTTCTGTTGAGCCAGCAAGAGGCGGAACATCATGGTCTCAACACGGCGCGGATGGATCGCTGTGTTGGAAAAACCGCGCACGTGGGCGGTATAAATTTTACCAATGCCGATTTTGAACGGGGCGCAGCGGCAGGTGAAGCCTGTTTTCTGTTTAATCCGACGGGCGATCTGACGCCTTCTGAAGTGGCTTATATAGAGCGCGGTGCTGGTCTCGATATCCCGCTTAAGCATGGCCCGCGCACCAAAGCAATCTGGTATGCCGCCGAAGCGCGACACCCCGCACCTATCTGGGCAAGCACCTTTGGGCGTGGGCGGATGCGGTTCATCCATAATGCCGCAGGTGTGAAGACGCTGACCTGTTTTCACGGTGTATATCCCAAAAATCTTGATGTCATTCAGGTCGAGGCACTGACGGCACTATTGAACAGCAATGCTATGCAAGACGCGATTGCCGCGCATGTTCGGCGCTTTACTAATGGCCTGATGAAGCTCGAGCCTCGAGATATATTGGATATATATGTGCCCGACATCCGTTTACTGCCGCACAAGCTGGTCGCTGAACTTGCCGCGTGGCTCAACGCTATTCCTTTGAATGGACAGCGGCCTGATGAAGCTGCGCTGGATCGATTGACCGTTTTGGTGTCCGAGTTTTTTGAGGGCCGTCCGTTTAGCCCATAAGAAACCAATACTCCCCCTTGATTTTGCAGGCGTGTCTGCGCATGAGTTTACGCAATAGAACGATCAACAAAAGGCCCTTTATGTCCTCTGAGAAACAAGCGCGAACCGGCACCGATTCTGCGCTGCGGAATTTCCTGAAAAGCGAAGCGGCCGGCGGTATATTGCTGATGGTCGCAGCGGCGCTTGCGATGATCGTTGCAAACAGCCCGCTTTATGACATGTACCATCATTTTCTCCACGAATTAAAGGGGCCGGTGCTGTCGAAAAAGCTGGGGCCAATGACACCGCATCTATGGATTAATGATGGCCTGATGGCGATATTTTTCCTGTTGGTTGGTCTCGAGATCAAACGCGAATTTGTTGATGGGCGGCTGAACACATGGGAGCGGCGACGCTTGCCGATCCTAGCCGCGGCGGCCGGCATGGTGGTTCCTGCAATAATCTATCTTGTGATCGTGCGCGACCTGCCTGCGCTTTATAATGGCTGGGCGATCCCGGCGGCGACTGACATTGCTTTTGCCATCGGCGTATTGGCGTTGCTTGGACCAAGGGCTCCCACTTCGCTTAAACTGTTTCTCGTTACGGTTGCGATTGTCGACGATATGGGCGCTGTGGCGATTATTGCGCTGGTCTACACCGCTGAGATTAATGGCGCGGCGTTGCTCGCTTCTGCCGTTATCCTTGGTATCATGTACACGATGAACAAAGCAGGCGTGAAATCGCTCATCGCTTATCTGTTCTTTGCCTTATTGCTCTGGTTTGCCGTCTTGCTATCCGGCGTTCATGCCACGATTGCCGGAGTGTTGGCGGCACTGGCCATTCCCATTGTGGTGACGCCGGGGTCTCCTGATGCAGCAGATTCTCCGCTCCATCGGCTGGAGCATGGTATCGCACCGTGGAGCGCCTTTTTCATCGTACCGATATTCGGTTTTGCAAATGCTGGCGTATCTCTGGAAGGCATTGGCATAGAGCAGATTTTTGCGCCCTTGCCGATTGGCATTGCCGCAGGACTTTTCCTGGGCAAGCAGGTCGGGATTTTTACGGCCGTTTGGCTGGCGGTTAAAACCGGATTTGCCGGACGACTTGGCGGCGCTACCTGGCTGCAGGTTTACGGCGTTGCGACCCTATGCGGCATCGGTTTTACGATGAGTTTATTCATTGGCGCGCTGGCATTTCCTGGCGAAGCATTGCTGATTGAGGAAGCGAAAATCGGTGTGCTGGGCGGGTCGTTCCTGTCCGCCATTGTCGGCTATTGTATCCTTCGCTTTGCGCCGCAGGAAAAGCATATAAAATCGCCGGACGAGGAAGAAGCCGAGAAATTGGAGGCTGCGCTTTGAGGCTGGCTACCCCGCTTCTGCTCTTGGCGGTTGCCGTAACCGGCTGCGCGCAGCAGCCACCACTGATATCGACGGTCGCGGAAAAAGGCCAAGCAGCATCGCAGATCGATTTAATCGCCCGCGACTATGTGCAGCTGACCCTGGAACTTGGTGAGCAGGAAGCCGGCTATGTCGACGCTTATTACGGTCCGGCGGAATGGGCAAAAGCGGCGAAAGCCAAGCCACGCGGTATGCGGGAATTGGGCAATGGCATTGTTGATCTGATGCTGCGGCTCGATGCGCTGCCGGTCAGTGATGATGCTTTGGTGGAGGCTCGCAAGCGTTTTTTGTCGGCGCAGTTTGAAGCGGCCCTGACCCGGCATGCGATGATGCAAGGTGAGGTTTTTTCCTTTGCGAAAGAAGCCAAAGGCCTGTTCGGGGTAACGCCAGCATTTGAACCGCTGCGCAGCTATGACGCGGCGCTGGTGACAATCGCAGCACTGGTTCCCGGCACCGGACCGTTGCATGAACGGGTGGAAGCCTATCAAGAGCGTTTTACGATTGCCCCTGATCGTCTGAAACCGGTTTTTGATGCGGCCATCGCGGAGTGTAAGAAGCGGACCGCCGCCTATATCGCGCTGCCTGCGGATGAAAATTTCAAGATGGAATTTGTCACCGGCAAAAGCTGGAGCGGCTATAATTATTATCAAGGCAATTTCCAAAGCCTGATCCAGATCAACACCGACTTGCCGATCCGCATCAGCCGCGCTGTCGATCTTGGCTGTCACGAAGGCTATCCCGGTCATCATGTATACAACATGCTGCTCGAACAGCGGCTTACCCGCGAACGCGGGTGGCAGGAATTTTCCATCTATCCGCTTTATTCGCCGCAGTCGCTGATTGCCGAAGGGTCGGCCAACTATGGTATTGATCTGGCCTTTCCCGGCGAAGAGCGTTTGGCGTTTGAACGGGATATTCTCTATCCGCTCGCAGAACTGGACCCGGCCACCGCAGAGGATTATTTCAAACTGCAACAGGCGTTGAGCAAGCTGAAAGGCGCGCGCTTTGTTATTGCGCAGGCCTATCTCGACAAGACCATCACCCGCGATGCAGCGCTGGCCCTGATCCAGAAATATCAATTGGTCAGCCGCAAGCGCGCCGAGCAATCGCTGTCGTTCAATGACCAATATCGCAGCTATGTAATCAACTATGGTCTGGGTCAGGACATGGTGAAGGCATGGGTGGAGCGACAGGGCGATGCCCCGGTATGGCGTTGGAAGGCCATGGAAAAATTGCTGAGCGAACCGATGTTGCCGTCCGATTTGGTGGAATAGTTTTCGGCAAAATACCCGACCCATCATGTGACAGGCCGGGTATTTTGATCAAGGTGCCTCAGCCCTGAAGGGCTTTCCAGAATGTGATCTTGTCGTCACCATCCTCGTAGAAATCACGGATGCGTGATTCCTGATCATATTGGCATAGTCGATAAAATTCCCGGGTGCGGGCCAAGGCGTCTGTTCCCGATGTCTCGACGATCAATATACGCTGACCCCGTGTGGCTAGATCATCTTCAATATGGCGCATCAATGCCGCTCCGATGCCTTCGCCCTGACAGTCCGGATGGACTGCGATGAGAAGTAGATTCCATGTCCGATCGGTCATTTCTTCCGGCCTGCAAAAGGCAACGGCTTCAACGCCGTTCTTATAATGTGTCAGCCAAATTTCGTCATTGCCCTCATCATTGAAAAAACCGGCGATCATGTCATCCAGCATTTCAGGGGGAAACATATCGGTGGCGTCGATAATCCGCTTTAAAGCCGGGATGTCATCCGGAGCAACCGGTCTTATGGGGTTTGGTCTATGTTGGTTCATTGTTATTCCTTTATCTGTTGTCGAGCTGAGGGCGTACAGACACTCTGCCGAGATGAGAGATGCGATAGGGACTGCCCCTTCGGGACATGATCAGGCGCCTGCGTTTCAAGCGCGCGAATATGTCGAGCGTGCAGTCGGACAGGATGTAGCCGTCACGGGTCACGCACATGACTTCATCTATCTTACTATTTTTATTGCGTTTATGGCGGATATGACCGCCTTGAGCGAGCGCGTGAAGCACGCGCTGCTCGGCTTTTGAAATGTTCATTATATTTACTCGGAAATTTAACCATAGGGAACGACAAAAGCACCAGTGCGCTAGGCACACTGGCTTCATCGTTGCTGTGATTTGAGCCGTAAAACGGGCTTCAAATCAGCTGGTTGTCGCAATCTCTAACAAAAACGCTCCGAGTGATAGCAAAGGCATTTTGCCTCTACGAATCGTAAATTATTCCAAATCCGGCGGAAATTCAACATTATTCCGCGGCTTATGACCAAATTTACACCCTCGTTAACTTATCGCTAACCAATTTCGTTCACTCCGGTTTCTGAAACATGAACTGGCGCTATTGAGTGCCGCGTTTTTGAATAGGGACCGGATTTATGACTGAAGCGAATAACCCCGTAGATGTAGCCATTATCGGTGCAGGACCAGCTGGCCTTACCGCCGCTTACTTGCTGAGCAAGAAAGGTTATTCGGTCAAAGTGATCGAAAAAGACCCGACTTATGTTGGCGGCATCAGCCGGACTGTGGAATACGAAGGTTTTCGCTTCGACATTGGCGGGCATCGCTTCTTTTCCAAATCCAAGGAAGTCGTTGATCTGTGGAATGAAATTCTGCCCGATGACTTTATTCAGCGCCCGCGGATGAGCCGCATCTATTATGAAGGCAAATTTTACAGCTATCCGCTGCGTGCTTTCGAAGCCTTGTGGAACCTGGGTATCTGGCGCTCGACTCTATGTATGGTGAGCTATGCCAAAGCAAAAGTCTTCCCGAACAAAAATGTAAAAAGCTTTGAAGACTGGACCGTTAATCAATTCGGCTGGAAGCTCTATTCGATCTTTTTCAAAACCTATACTGAAAAAGTCTGGGGCATGCCGTGTGATGAAATGTCTGCCGATTGGGCGGCACAGCGGATCAAGGGCCTGAGCCTTTGGAGTGCAGTCGTTGACGGTTTGAAACGATCGCTGGGTCTCAACAAGAAACCCAATGACGGCATGGAAACCAAGACTTTGCTCGAAACCTTTCGCTATCCGCGCCTCGGCCCTGGCATGATGTGGGATGCGGCGCGCGATTTCGTGCAGTCCAAAGGCAATGAAGTGCTCATGGGCCACAGTTTGAAACAGCTCGCGCAAGATGCTGACGGTAACTGGCGTGTGTCGGCTTCGACCGACGATGGCGAAACTGTTATCAATGCGAAACATGTGATCAGCTCTGCGCCGATGCGCGAACTGGCTACCCGTATTCATCCGTTGCCTCAGTCTTTGCCCGAAGCGCAGGACCTGCACTATCGTGACTTCCTGACAGTGGCGCTGATGGTGAAATCCGAAGACCTGTTTCCGGACAACTGGATTTATATCCATGATGACCGCGTGCAAGTTGGCCGTGTACAGAATTTCCGCAGCTGGTCGCCTGAAATGGTGCCAGATGAGTCCATCGCTTGTGTTGGTCTGGAATATTTCTGTTTTGAAAATGATGGCCTGTGGTCCTCGACCGATGAAGATCTCGTCGAACTCGCCAAGAAAGAAATGGCGATCCTCGGTCTTTGCAAACCCGAAGATGTTGTCGGCGGCGCTGTTGTGCGTCAGGAAAAAGCCTATCCGGTTTACGATGACAGCTATGAATCTAATGTCGAAACGATGCGCGACGATCTCGAAGCGCGTTTCCCAACGCTGCACATGGTCGGCCGCAATGGCATGCACCGCTATAACAATCAGGATCACGCGATGATGACGTCGATGTTGACGGTCGAAAATATTGAAGCCGGGTCGCGCAAGTGGAATGTGTGGAATGTCAACGAAGATGCTGAATATCATGAAGCTGGCGATGAGGGTGCGGAAACCGTTATTTCCGAAGATCGGGCTGCTGCGCTGGAAAGCATGCGCGACGTACCGACCCGGATTGAAGATGACGTACCAGAAGCCAAACCTTCCAAGGCGGCCTAAACACTATGGATCGCAGCGGTCAGGATAGACGGTCTACCGTCGGGGTCTGGGTAGGAAATCTACCTGGCCCACTGGCTTTGCTGAACCGCTTTTCGATTACCCGCTATTTGCTGGCGAGCGTTGTTAGCTTGGCCTTCGACGTGGCTCTGTTCATGGTTCTGGTCGCTTTTGCTTCCGATCCTGGTTGGGCATCGGCAGCCGGCTATAGCGCAGGGATTGTTGTCCACTGGCTGATTTCTTCGAGCTTTGTTTTCCCGGGGAAAACCCGCGAAGGCGCTGCGTTGCAATTACAACGGGTTGGTTTCATTGCCACCGCCATTCTCGGCCTTGGCATAACTGTCAGCATAGTGAGCTGGTTGACCGATCTGGGCACACTGCCGGTTATCGCCAAGGGCGCGGCGGTTTTTGTCAGCTTTTTTGCGGTATATCTGACCCGTAAATTTGGAGTATTCCGGTGACAGCACTTACAATGGAAGCTCCCCGGGCTGGGCTGCCAGCAGATTTGAAAAAGTTTCTCAACTGGTCCTTAATCTGGCTGGGTTTGGCGAATATCCCGTTCATGGCGATGTGGTTCGTCGGCGCGCCGCCCCGCTATTTTGAAATTGCTTTGGCCGGCCTGGTCGGCTTGATCGTCAAGCGCATGCCGCGCTTCATTCAATGGACTGCCTTTACCGGCGTCATGGCCTATTCTATTCTTTCTTTTGTGGCAGGTTTGTTCAATCTGGGGATGAGTTCACTGCTCTATTCGATGCAGTTTTTGGCCGAGATAAAGCCATCCAACTCTCTAGAATATATTGCTGCTGCAGCCGTCATATTCGCGATATTGGTCGCGAGCTGGTTCCTGCTAAAGCGGGACACGAATTTTTCCAAACCGCTTTATATTTTGCTCGGCGGTGTTTTGATCTTTGGTCTGGCAGCAACCGATTTTGCGATGGGGCAGAGCATGCGCGGGCATTATTTCCGCGAGGCTCCGGTTGGCGCTAATTTTGAATCGGCTGCGGAAAAATCGGGCTTTGCCAGTCGCGCTGATGGCCAGCGCCATCTGGTATTGATCATGGTGGAATCGCTTGGCGTGCCGCATGATAATCAAGTCATGTCGGACAAGCTATTTGCTTATTATGACAATAGCGCGATTCAGGCACGCTATGATGTGAGCCAGGGAACAAGCCTCTATTATAACAGCACCACGTCGGGTGAGTTTCGTGAAATGTGCGGCCAATGGGGCGATTATTATGAACTGCTCGATCCCGCCGATGCGGCAAAGCTAAATTGCCTGCCCGCGCTGCTCGCGAAAAAAGGCTATGCGACGCACGCGATGCACAGTTTTAAGGGTGAATTTTTCAAACGGACAGAATGGTATCCCAATATCGGGTTCAAGACGCGCGAATTTTGGCCCGAGCTTCAGGAAAGAGGCGCAGAATGGTGCGGTGGTGTTTTTGCTGGTGCTTGTGACCGGCAGATCCCATCAATGCTGGCTGAAAATTTGAAACAGGCCGAGCAGCCGACCTTTCTCTATTGGTTGACGCTCAACGCGCATTTGCCAGTGCCGACGGGCCTCAATCTCAATGTTGATGATTGTTCGAGAGTTTCTCCAGCATTGGCGCGCGACTTTCCGATGATCTGTCGTCAGTTTGCGATATTTGACGATATTGACAAAGCTTTGGTCAAAGAGATTACGGCCAGCGATTTTCCTGATGCTGATATCCTGATTGTTGGCGATCATATGCCGCCTTATTTTGACCGGCATAACCGTTCACAATTTGATCCGGAGCGTGTTCCATGGCTCTACTTAAAGGCTAAGGGAAAGCCTGAAAGCGGGGAATGACCGTGACCGACCGTTTGCGTGGCAAGCTTCCATTATTCCTGATCTGGCTCGCCGTTTCTGCGGTGATCAGCGCGGTATCCTTGGACCAGATTGCCTCTGGTATTGGCTGGGGGCCAGATGATCAATTGCGACAGGTGCAATTGCGTGACTGGCTCGCCGGGCAAAGCTGGTTCGATACGACTCAATATCGCCTTGCTGCGCCGGACAGCCAGCCGATGCATTGGCCGCGCTTGATTGAACTGCCTTTGGCTTTGGTCATTCTTACGCTAGGTCCTATCATCGGCCCTGCTGCGGCCGAAACTGCCGCTATGACGATCATTCCCTTGATAGCGCTCGGCCTCGCTATGTGGTTGGTTGCTAGGATCACCGAACAGCTTTTTGACCACAAAATTGCCCTTTTGTCGGCCGCTTTGACAGCCACTGCCGTCCCCGTCATCGCGCAACTTCGACCCATGCGGATCGATCATCACGGCTGGCAGATTGTGCTGGCGCTGGTCGCTCTATGGACAATGTTCTGGCCCGATAAGCGCAAAGCGGGTCTCGTCATGGGCTTTGCTCTTGCTCTTTGGTTGTCCATTTCGTTGGAAGGCTTGCCGCTTTCCGTTGCCTTCATCGCCTTGTTGGCGTGGCGCTGGATTATTTCGCTCGACGAAGGCGTCCGGCTGTTCTGGACGCTTGCCGGGTTTTTGGTCAGCAGCACGTTGCTCTATCTACTCAATCACGGTCAGTTTGATGTCCTGCGAACCTATTGTGACGCAATAGCGCCAGCGCATTTGCTGGCCTGTTTTGCGGGCGCCATCATCATCCTGCCGGCCATAAAATTTACACCGGTTTCCTGGCTGGTGCGCTTAACCGCCCTCGCATTTGCCGGAATAGCTGCTTTAAGCATATTTTACACCAGCGCGCCGCAATGTGCGGGCAGTGCTTTTGGCGAATTGGACCCGTTGGTGCGGGATTATTGGCTCGTCAATGTCCGCGAAGGCTTACCGATCTGGCAGCAACCATGGACCGAAAATGTCTCGCTCTTTGGTGGCTCGATCATTGTCGGCTTGGGTTGTCTGATTTATATCGCATGGAAGCGGCCCAATGTGGCGGACAAGGACAAGTTATTTCTGCTGACCTACGCTCTTGTTTGGGCGTTTATCGTATCTTTGCTGGTGCAACGCGCTACCGCCGTGGCGGCCGTCTATGCTCTGCCGCTTGTCGGCTGGGCCGTCCATCATGCCTTTCTCGGTGCGCGTAAAATTGGGCGGCCTGCAACCCGGATTGTGGCGACAGTCGCGGTCGTATTTTTAATCCTTCCCGGCCCGTTATTTCTGGGTTTGGTGAACGGTGTTAGTGGTGATGGAAAAGCAGGTGATGCGGAAAAAAAGGTGCCATCGGATGGGCTACCGGCTTGCGATTCAACAGCGTCTCTGAAGCGCCTGAATATCTTGCCGCAGTCTAACATTATTGCTCCTTTTGACTTTGGTCCAGAGATTTTGGTGCAAACACCGCATAATGTGCTTGCGACCAGTCATCATCGCAATGATTCAGCGATGGCCGACCAAATCAAGATATTCATATCTGATCCAAACGCTGGCCGTGAGCTGATCGAGGCGAGAAATATTGACTATATTATCGCATGTCCCAAGGAACCAGAGCTCAATGTTTACAGCGGTAAACATCCAGAAGGGCTTTGGGCGAAGCTATCCAAAGGTGAGCAACCACCGTGGCTTAAAACTGTCCATATACGGGACAGTCGGCTATTAGTCTGGGCCGTTAGCCGAAAAGATAGGGGTCACGGATCGTAAAATCCGATATAATTTTCCATTGTCACGGGACGAAAATCATGGAGAAGCAAATGGCAGGGATAACCGGCTTAGGCGGTGTCTTTCACATTGTGAAAGATCCAGCGGCGACACGGCAATGGTATAAGGATTTTCTCGGGCTGGACGGAGAATATGGCCCAATGCTGAGTTGGTCTGACGAAAAAGGCGACAAACCCTATAGCCTGATCAGTCATTTCTCGCCGGACAGTGATTATCTGGCGCCCAGTGATGCGAAATTCATGATCAACCTGCGTGTGGATGATCTGGATACTTATGTCAGCCAGCTCAAAGCAAAAGGTCTCGAAATTCTTGGCCAGGTCGATGAGGGCTATGGCAAGTTTGCCTGGATATTGGATTGTGACGGGATCAAACTGGAATTCTGGCAACAGGTGGAAGCACCTGAAGCAGGCGGTTAGGCAATATCCATCAAGCCGGAATAAATTTTAGCGCAAGTCCGTTGATACAATGGCGCTGGCCCGTTGGCTTGGGGCCATCGCTAAAGATATGTCCAAGATGCCCGCCACAGCGGCTGCAATGGACTTCGGTGCGTGGATAACCGATTTTATAGTCCGTCGCTGTGCCCACCCTGCCCTTGATCGGTGCCCAAAAGCTCGGCCAGCCGGTGCGGCTGTCAAATTTTGTCTTCGATGAATAGAGCCCGAGATTGCATCCTGCACAGGCGAATACGCCTTGGCGTTTCTCGTTATCCAGCGGACTGGAAAAAGAGCGTTCGGTTCCGGCTTGGCGCAATATCCGGTAGCGCGCCGGTCCAAGGCGTTTTTTCCATTCTTCTGGCGTCCGCGTGATCTTGAACTTTTGACCAGATTTGGCAACCGCGCTGCCACCAAAAATGCCGGTAAAGCTCGCGACACCATAGGCTCCTGCACCGGCTAATCCGGTGGCGATGAGTTTGCGTCTGCTAAGGCCTGTCATGTCCCGTCTTTCTTTGCTGCTCGATTGTTATTCGGTGCTTATGCAAAGATAGTTACAATATACTGTCTGAACCAGGGCTTAGTATTTGGACAGCTTAACCTGCATCTTCCGGAAACCGTGCACGAAGCAGGCGTGAACCCGCTTCATTTCGCCGGTCAGATTGACCTGCATCCGCCGCTTGGCCATTTCTTCGAGCAAGATGCGTATCTGTAACTCGGCAAGCCGGGCGCCAACGCAGCGGTGAATACCATAGCCAAAGGCCAGATGGCGCCGTGCATTTTCACGGTCGACGATCAGTTTGTCGGCATCGGGAAACACGTTCTCATCCCGATTGGCCGAGATGTACCACATGATCAGCTTGTCGCCCTTTTTGATCTCATGCCCGAACAGATCAGCATCATCGGTCGCGGTTCGCCGCATATGTGCTAGCGGTGTCTGCCAGCGGATGATTTCCTGCACCGCGTTCGGGATCAACTCTTCATTTTCTTGTAATTTCGTCCGCTGATCAGGAAATTGATCGAGGCCGTAAGCTAGGCCAGACATGGTGTTGCGGGTGGTGTCATTGCCGCCAACAATGAGCAGCACCAAATTGCCCATGAATTCCATCTGATCCATGTCTTTCATGGCTTCACTATGGATCATCATGGATATCAGATCAGGGGTTGGTTCCGCGTTCACCCGTTCGTTCCAGAGATTTTGGAAATAGGCACCCATCTCATACAGGATGGCGCGGCGTTGCTCGTCCAACTCCGGAGCCAATGATAATTCGACATCACCGGCCCAGTCGGACCAATAGGTGAGCAGGCGGCGATCTTTCCACGGGAAGCCGAACAAAATTGCGAGCATGCCTGTGGTGAGTTCAATCGAGACTTTGTCGACCCAGTCAAATTCCTCGTCCCAAGGCAAGCTGTCGAGAACCTCGGCCGTCCGATGCCGAATTTCCTCTTCCATCCGTTTCATCTCGGTGGGTGTGAAAGCAGGGGCTACGGTGCGGCGCTGGCCGGTATGTTTCGGACGGTCCATTGCGATAAACATCGGCAATTGAAAATCCGAATCATCGCGTTCTTCTGCGATTGTGATGCCGCCATTGTTGACGTCGGAGGAATAAAGTTCGGGAAGCGCTTCAATATGCTGGATCGTCTTGTGATCGCAGATATTCCAATAAGGGCCGTAATCCGAATCTTCGACTTTGTTAATCGGCGCGTTGGCTCGCATTTCGGCAAAAGGCGCACGCCATAAATCTTTGCTGTAGAGATCCGCCTTGCTGACATCGCGAGGATTAGCATTGGCATCTTTCACCGGGGGATTGGCTTTATACCATGCTTCCAGCGCTTCCGCGGCGGTGGGGGAAGTGGTGAGGGTTGATGCGTCTAGGACGGGACTTGAGGCCATGATTCTCTCCTGCCGTTGCTTTCTTCAGCAATCGGTTGCGTTTCAAAACCCGTTTAGTCTGCCGTTATTGACAGCAATGTCAACGAGATTCCGTCAAATTGCTAGAAAGCCAAGAGATTTTTCCGCCTGAATCCTAGCTGCGGATTCGTGCCAACAGACTTTTTTTGCGGGCGCTGTTACCCGACTTCATCACGTTGCGGCGGAACAGCATCACACTGAATCGAATGATAATCAAAGTGAACATGCCCTGCCAAATCAGCGCGAGGCCGTGCTGCCAGATATTGTCCATCTGTGCCGCGCGCGCGATCATTGCGAAAGGAGAGCTGAACGGGAAAGCGACGGCAAACCATTCAATCGGTTCGCCCAATTTTGTCACGGTAAAGGCGGCGAGGAAGAACACCAAAAGCTGACCCATGGTAACGGGCATAGAAAGCGTCTGCACTTCGCGGACGGTTGTCGCCATGGCACCAATGCCAAGGAATAGGGAGCCCAGCAGCAAATAGGCCATCGAAAAATAGAGCACCATCAAGACACAAAATAACGGCCAGCCCACCGCTGGGGCTGGCAAATCGGGCATACCGGAGCTGATAACCCAAACACCAATTAGTCCGAGTGTCGACCATACGGCAATGCCAACCAAAGCCATCCCCAGCATCGCAAAAAGCTTACCAAGAAAAATGGCGTCCATCGGAATCGCAGCAGCGAGAATTTCGATAATCTTATTGGTCTTTTCCTCGACCAAATTGGACAGGACCATGCCTGCGAGGATCATGGTCAGCAGGATTAATATGATTTGACCCCCCTGAGCGGTTGCGATTTGCGTCCGTTTTTTAGAGCTGCCTGTTGTGGCAACAAAATCGGTTTTCACCGTCACGGGATTCGATCCTGAAAGGGCTGTTTCGGAAAGAAGCGCCACTCTGCCGCTCCATCGTTTGACGTCTGCCTGCGACCCGGTCAGCAAGGGGGCCTCGAGCGAACCGGAAATGATCGCGGTCAGCGGTGTGGACGCCGTATCCAGCTTGGTTTTAATATTGGGGGCTGTTGGACTGACATCTGGCAGCAGCAATAATTCCGGGAAACTTCCATTGCCGAGATTTTTGGCCAGTGCGGCCCGCGCGTCGACAAGCTTGGCCGATTGGGTTTCTTCAAGCGCGACACCAATAACCGGCCGGTCAATATCCTGGCGTACCTGTTGCCCCAATCCCCCAGCGGCGATGCCGATGATAAGCGGAAACAGCGGGCCGAGCAGAAAGAAGAAAAAAGATTTGGAAAAGATGATCGCGGCAAAGTCGCGGCGCGCGATGACAAAAGCGGCTCTGATGGTCTCAATCATGCTGCTTCTCCCTGCAGTCCGGCATCTTTGGCGAGGTCTTCTTCCATTTTTTTGGCAACCGCTTCGCCGGCGATATGTACGAAAGCATCATGCAGGCCGGGGCGTTCAATCGACAGCGATTGAATGCCCGCATCGCCCTCTATTAACGCGCGCAGCAATGGTTCGACACCGCTTTCCGGCAGGGTGAAATGCCAGTTATGGCCTAAGGGTTTACAATCGTCAGGAATGGCGGAGCGCCATGGGCCATCAAGATTATGGGTCTCCAGATGCACTTGCGGACGCAACCGGTCGCGAGCGGTGGACACTTTGCCGGTAAAGGGAATTTTGCCATTGGCGACAATCGCAATGTCTTCGCAGAGCCGTTCGGCATGGGCGATGACATGGGTGGAGAAAATAACCGTTACGCCTTTGTCCGCCTGCCCACGGATCAGACGTTCCAGCTTGCCTTGATTCAACGCATCCAGGCCCGAAAATGGCTCATCGAGGATGATCAGGTCAGGCTCATGAACAATAGTGCCGAGTAGTTGGACGGTTTGAGCCATGCCTTTGGACAATTGCCGGATTTGCTTATCGACGGCATCGCCCAAGCCATGATCTTCCATCATCTGGCGACCGCGTTTGCGTCCTTCGGCCAGCGGCAATCCGCGCAGCGCGCCCATGAAGGCAATCGCATCAAAGGCTTTCATGGATTGATAGAGACCGCGTTCTTCGGGCAAATAGCCGACTTGATGGGATTTACTGATCGGATCGGAAGACCCTAGCAGGAAGCGCTCGCCTTCATCTGGATCGATAATCCCTAGGAGCATTCGCAATGTCGTGGTTTTACCGGCACCATTGGGCCCCAATATCCCGAAAATACTGCCCTTCTTAATGGTCAGGTCGATGCCATCAACAGCAATATCACCATCAAATCTTTTGACGATTTTGTGTGCTTCAATAGCGTTGGCGGCGTTATTTTCTTGTGCGCTGGAAGTCATTTACGGCTTTCCTAATGGGACGCGGTGCGTGATAGTGGCCTCCTATGGCTTATGACAAGTTAAGATTAACCGAAAGCCTTGAAAAAATGGCGCGGGAACAGGGCTTCGCCGCTTTTGGCCTTGCGCCCGCGGCTTTGGCGCCAGCCACAGCCCAGCGGTTGCAGGACTGGCTCGCGGGCGGTCAGCATGGCGATATGATCTGGATGGAAAGCCGGGCCGATGAGCGTGCGAGCCCGCAGGCCTTGTGGCCCGAGGTGCGCTCGGTGATCATGCTGGGAATGAGCTATGCACCCGCGCGTGACCCGTTTGCGCTTGAGAAAGTGTCCGATCACGGCCGGATATCGGTTTATGCGCAGGGCAAGGATTATCACGATGTGGTGAAACGCGCGCTGAAACGCACAGCGCGCTGGCTAGTGGAAAATGCCGACTGTCAGGTGAAGGTATTCGTCGATACCGCGCCGGTGATGGAAAAACCGCTCGCCGAAGCCGCCGGTCTCGGTTGGCAGGGAAAGCATACTAATCTGGTCAGCCAAGATCATGGCAGTTGGCTGTTTCTAGGGGCGATTTATACAACTTTGGAATTAGAGCCATCCGCTGGCGGAACGGATCGCTGTGGCAGCTGTTCTGCTTGTCAGGATATTTGTCCTACCAACGCGTTTCCGGAACCTTATCGGTTGGATGCCAAAGCCTGCATTTCTTATCTGACGATTGAATCCAAAGGCCCAATCCCGCGCCAATATCGCAAAGCGATAGGCAATCATATCTATGGCTGTGATGACTGTCTGGCGGTTTGTCCGTGGAATAAATTTGCTGAAGCTGCCGCAGCGAACAAGGCTTTTCTGCCCCGTGCCGAACTGGCAGCACCAGCATTGGGGGATTTGCTTGCCATGGATGACACCAGTTTCAGAAAGATATTTTCCGGGTCGCCGATCAAGCGGTCTGGTCGCAACCGCATGGTGCGTAACAGCCTTATAGCGGCGGGCAATAGTGGGGACGCCGCTTTGGTTCCGGCGGTTATGGCATTGCTGGATGATGAGGATGCTGTGGTGCGCGGATCTGCGATCTGGGCCCTGTCGCAGCTCCATCCCGATCAATGTGATCAAGAAAAAAACATACGGCTGTCGCTGGAACAGGATTCAGACGTGCTGTCTGAGTGGCAATCAGCGGGATCTAACGCACCCGAAGGGCGTTAACGCAGGACACTCGGTCGACTTCTGCGCCATCGCTGCGGCGAGTATCGATATGCGTGACGCGGCCTTCACCGCCGCCTTGCTTTGGATAGAGATAAGCGTCGAGCACGCACGCGCCGCTTGAAAATTGCAGTTTTCGCGCTGGCGGTTCCGCGACATCCGCCTGCGGATTGCCGAATAGCCGCTTCAGCTGACTGGCGGTTTTGCCCATCACCAGCTCCAGCCCTTGCACATTGTTAAGCGGTGACGCAGCGGCGGCCGGCAGCGTTGGCGTATTGACGGCGCCGGAAGACGCACAGGCGGCAAGCGCCGGCAGCGCGGATAGGATGATGAGCTTGCGGATCATGTCAGTTGCTTTCTTCCAGACCAATTTCACGTTTCTTGTGAACCAGATGCGTAGCCATAGCGGCTCCTAAAACCGGCGCAAGAAAATTGACAAATGGGACGGCAAGCAACAGAGCAGTGGTCAGACCGAGCCCAAAACGGGTCAGCTTGCTGAGCCGCCAATCATCCCCAATGTTCGGGATAATATCAACGTGACGGGCAGCCACCATATCTTGCAGATCGCGGCCGATTAAGACCGCATTGACCCCGAAAAAGGCTATCGGCGCGCCAATGCCCGTGATCAACAGCAGAATATATATGGGCGCTGCCAATAGGTTATAGCCAATGGCTCGGCCGACCGATGCCAAGCCCATTTTCAGGCCAAGAATATAGCCTGGCGGTTTGGCCAGTTCTGCACGCCCTGGATAATGGCGCGCCTCCACAGCATCGACAATATCGTCCGAGAAAATATTGAGCACGAATATCGCAATGACACGAAACAGAAAAATGGCGGTCAGGACAGTAATAATGGCCGCTGCTGCGGCTGCCGCCAATCCGCCATCTTGCAAAGCGGTCAGAGACAACAGCCAAGACAACAGAAAATAGGCCCCGACGCCAAAAACCGACAATAACAAAAGCGAAATCAGAAACACTTTCAAAAGTAGCGATAATATGCGCCGGTCGGAAAGCTGCCCTACGGACAAAAGAAAAGCATCGATCATGTCTGACCCATGTCACGAAATCGCAGCTCGGGTCAATTCTGCTTGAACCCACCGCGCCTAACCCTTAACGGACAGCGGATAGACGCTCTCCATATAAGGACATCTTTATGACCACCGAAGCCCGCTACGATATTGTTGCTGTCGGCAATGCCATTGTTGATGTGATCGCGCAGGCAGACGATGCCTTTCTGGAAGAAGAACAGCTCAACAAGGGCGCCATGACGCTGATCGATGCAGACCGGGCGACACAGCTTTATCGCGACATGGGTGTCGCGCGCGAAATTAGTGGTGGGTCGGGGTCCAACACGCTGGCTGGTGCGTCTACCCTTGGTCGCCAATGTGCTTTGATTGCGCAGGTTGCTGACGATCAGCTCGGCGAAGTATTCACCCATGATATCCGCGCCGTCGGAATTGATTTTGATGTCCCGCCGCTCGGCAAAGAGCCGCCAACCGCGCGGTGCCTGATATTGGTGACGCCCGATGCCCAGCGAACGATGAACACATTTTTAGGAGCTTCGCAATTTCTGCCACCTGCCGCTGTGGACGCTGGTCTGATTGCGAGCGGTGCGATCCTCTATCTCGAAGGCTATTTGTGGGATGCCGAAGAGCCAAAAGCGGCGATGGCCCTGGCGATTGATATTGCGCGCAATAATGATCGCAAGGTCGCTTTCACTCTGTCGGACGGTTTTTGCATCGAGCGCCACCGTGATGATTTTGCCCGGCTGATCAAAGATGGTATGATCGACATATTATTCGCCAATGAAGCGGAAATTAAATCGCTATGTGAAACCGAAGATTTTGATGCAGCGGTAGCACAAACCGCAGCACAGGTTGAAACATTGGTCGTGACGCGCAGCGAGCAGGGCGCCATCGCTGTACGGGGCATGAAGACTTATGCGGTGGGCGCAGAGCCGATCGAAAAAATTGTCGATACGACAGGTGCGGGTGATTTGTTCGCTGCCGGCTTCCTCAGCGGTTATATTGAAGAACGGTCCATGGAAGATTGCCTGACCATCGGCGCGATCGCTGCTGCTGAGGTCATCTCGCATTACGGCGCGCGGCCGGAAGCGGATTTGCGGGAGTTGGTGAAGCAGCGTTTGGGTTAGACCAACGAACCTATCGACCGCTCAACTCTTCATCTTGAACAATTTGCGATCTTCCGGTCCAAAGCCCCATTTCCAGATGACCCAGGCATAGCTGCCCAATATCATCGGGATGCCGACAATGAGCTCCGCCCATTCTGGCAAATAGGTCGCGAGATAACCGATTGCGGTTGCCACCAAGACTGCCATGATCAGCGACCAGCGCCAGCCGTTGACAGGTGCCTTAAGCAGTTTGGACAGAAAAACAGCTTTGACCACGGAAGCATAGGCCAACGCAACCATCAGCGCGGCTGCCACGGCAGCGGCTTGGAACAGAGGCGGCCAACCCATGCGCATGCAAATCTGGATGAAGGTAACACTGAGCGCAGCCTGTAAAAGGAGCATCGACAGTGAAATAAGTAGATTGCGATGTCGCGCAATATAGACCAGCGCCGCTTCGCTCACCACCGCCGTAGCGGCAACGGCTTCGGCCGCCAAGAGGAACGCCAGCGCGCCGGTACCGCCAACAAAATTGGGTCCAACCAACCCCATGACGGCTTCTCCAGGAATCGCTAAAGCCAGGGCGATACCAGCTTGAGCGGCGATGATCCAAAAGCCGACCTGACTGACTTGATTGGCAATCGCCTTCATATTACCCGCTTCGAGATTACGGGTAATGACCGGGCCTAATATCGGATCGAAGCTGGTCTTTAGTTTTTGTGGCAGGCTGGCGACCTGCTGCGCGATATAATAGATGCCCACGATGGCGGGCGAAGCAAACAGGCCGAGAATAGCAAGGTCCAGACGCCGCGACCCCCATTCTGCAGCATCGGCCGCCGCTAATGGCATATTGTGCCGTGCCAGCTTGGCAAGGGCGAGGGGTTTGGGACGCCAGCCCCATGGCAGGCCATAGCTTCTCAGCAAAGGCCACAGCGATGCGATCAACGCCGCAATCATGGAAACAACATAAGAAAGGATCAATCCGTCCCGCAGCGAATAGTAAGAAAACAGGAAGGCGGCGATACTGATTGTCCACGGTTCAACTACCGATCGGGCACGCACAGTCGAGGCGATATCATAACGATAGGCCAGCGCCGCGAGCGCTATATCGGACCCAGCAATGGCAAAAATCACCAGTGGCAGAAATCGGTCGAGACCGTTTATTTCGCTGTTCGGAAACATGATTTGCGGAACCAATATCAACAGCACCGCGCCCAGCGTTGAGGCAAACAGGCTGACGAGCAAGCCATCCCAGACGACATGCACATGTGGCCGCTCGGTGCGGCTGAGTTGCTCTGCCAGCCCCCGTTTCAGGCCCAGCGTTGCCAGCTGTGCGGCAAATTCTACGATCAATATCGCGTAGGCAAAACGTCCCAGCGCTTCTGCGCCATAGATGCGCCCGGCGACAAACAGAAATGGCAGACGTGCCGCCAGTCTCAGCAGAAATCCAAAAACATTGGTCCGACCGCCTTTTGCCAAAGCGGCGAGATCTTCTTTTCCGTCTTCTTGATCCGTCACTTCAGAAGCCGCTTTGTCATGGGGAGCCGTAACCTTTTCGGGCAACGGGCCAGATGATGAGCCTGAAGATTCCGGACTGGTCAAAAAAATTTCTCCGGCTGGTAAAACAATTCATAAAACGGGGGGAGTAAATCGGAACAACCGGCTTTACCCCACTCCATTCGCCTTGTCATCTTTTGCGCTAACGTCGCTCAGACACCAAGGGACGCCCCATAAGTTGTGCGACAATCGACTGGGAATCGGTTTGTCCGGCCAACAGCGCGCAAACAGCGTCAACAATTGGCATATCAATAGCTCGCGCTTTCGCGTCGCGCTGTAATACCGGTGCCGTCGCCGCGCCTTCCGCCACTGTTGCGCGATTGGTGAGCAGGTTTTTTGCCGATTGGCCTTCACCTAGTCCTTTGCCTAACGAGAAGTTGCGGGAACTGGTGGAAGAGCATGTCAGCACCAGATCGCCTAGACCGCATAGGCCGGATAATGTTTCCGTCCTCGCTCCGCGTGTGGCGCCATAGCGCAACATTTCTGCAAAACCCCGGCTAATAATCGACGCGCGGGCGTTTTGGCCGAGGCCTGCCCCCTCGACAACACCGCAGCCGATGGCGAGGACATTTTTCACCGCGCCACCAATTTCCGCTCCAGCAATGTCATCCGAATAATATGGTCGGAAAGAGGGTTTGGAGATTAAAGGATTGAGCCTGTCCCACAGCTCTTCACTATCGCAAGCGAGCGTCAGGGCGGTTGGCAAGCCTTGGGCAACTTCATGGGCAAATGTTGGCCCGGAGAGAACGGCGAGCGGGTTATCAGGCCGAATGTCCCGAACAACCTCACTCATCAACTGTTGGGTCGCTTCTTCAATGCCTTTGCTGCACAGAATCAGGGTGGCATTGTTATCTGGTAGAGCCTTCAGGGTGGTGCGTAGATGCTGGGCGGGGGTGACGATCAATAAGGTTTCACACAGCGCGAACGCATCCATATTCTGCGTCGCGCGAATATTTTTCCTCAGCGGATAGCCCGGAAGAAACGCCTGATTTTCATGGGTGTCATTAATTTGTGCCACGACATCCGTTTCGCGCGCCCACAGCAGCAGTTCGTCCTGCCCCTCCGACAGCACCTGTGCGAGCGCGGTTCCCCATGCGCCGGCGCCGACAACGCCAATTCTCGATTGTTTTTCTCTCATGCCTTCACGCCCGCCCCGCGCGCTTTTTCGGCGGTTGGGTCAAGTGGCCAGCGCGGTCGGGCGACAAAATCAAGCGGATCAATAAGCCCATCGGCAAGGCGCTCAGCGCCCGCCCAAGCGATCATCGCCGCATTGTCGGTGCATAGCCAGAGCGGCGGCGCTGTAAATTGCATATCATATTCACTGGCGAGTTGCTCCAGCATGGCGCGGATCGGACCGTTGGCCGCGACGCCGCCAGCGACCACCAGATGCGGCGCTGTGCCATGGTCGCGCAGCGCCTTTTCCAACCGGTCCTTCAGGCAATCGACAGTCGCCTGTTGGAAGGAAGCCGCAATATCTTCGGGCCTGTGGTTACCGCTCTGATGGGCCCTTACAACGGCGCTCTTCAGGCCAGCGAAGGAAAAATGGGGTTCTTTTGATCCTTTGAGAGGACGGGGCAACGGGACTGCCGCAGCATTTCCGGTTTTGGCCATTGCTTCGACTTTTGGTCCGCCGGGATAGCCGAGGCCTAATATTTTCGCTGTTTTGTCAAAGGCCTCTCCCGCCGCATCATCGATGGTCGTGGCGAGGCGGCGATATTGGCCGACGCCTTCTACCCGCAATATCTGGCAATGGCCGCCGGAAACCAGCAATAGCAAATAAGGAAAGCTCAGATCCGGATTGGCCAGACGCGGGGACAAGGCATGGCCTTCCAGATGATTGACCGCAACCAACGGTTTGTCCGCTGCCATGGCCAGCGCCTTGCCGGTTACAAGCCCAACCATCACGCCGCCGATTAGCCCCGGGCCCGCCGTGGCCGCAATCGCATCAACTTGATCCAGCGTCAGATCGGCTTCGGTAAGTGCCGCTTCAATTAGCGGTGTTATAATTTCGGCGTGGGCCCGAGCAGCAATTTCAGGAACGACGCCGCCAAACGGGGCGTGCGCGGCTTCTTGTCCGGCCAATTTATGCGCCAGTATCTCGCGGTCAGATGTGACCAATGCCGCCGCTGTTTCATCGCAGCTCGATTCAATGCCCAAAATTATACTCATATCTCTATTTACTTAAGCCATGGCAGGATTAGGACAAGGACTATGACAGGCAATAGCAACATCGAACGAAAAATATTGGCAGGTGTTGATCGGCCTTTGCGGATCGGTACCCGCCAATCTCCGTTAGCCATGGTACAGGCAGAGATGGCGGCCAGTGCCATTTTATCGGCCCACGGCTGGCGGCCCGATCAGGTCGAACTGGTGCCGATGATTGCAACGGGCGACAAGATACAGGATCGCGCATTAGCCGAGGTTGGCGGTAAAGCGCTGTGGACCAAAGAGCTCGACCGGGCTCTGTTTGATGGCGATATTGATTGCGCGGTGCATAGCATGAAAGATGTTGAAACCGTGCGGCCCAGTGCGTTTACAATTGCAGCTATAATGGCGCGCGCCGACACCCATGACCGGCTCGTTGGAGCGGATTCCATAGATGGTTTGCCGAAGGGCGCGATTGTCGGGACCGCATCGCCGCGGCGCAAAGCCCAATTGCTGCGGCAGCGCAGCGATCTTGATATCCGGCTCATTCGCGGCAATGTTCAGACGCGGCTACAAAAAATCGCTGATGGTGAATATGCCGCGACCCTGTTGGCCGCCGCTGGCCTCGACCGTCTCGGGATGGACGATATCGGTACCGAAATATCACAGGATGTGATGTTGCCGGCCCCGGCTCAGGGCGCTGTCGGTATTGAAACATTGACGGACTCCAATCATGTGCGGCGCGTGCTGCGGGAAATATCCTGCTCGAACACGTCCCGCGCGGTGACGGCGGAACGAACATTCTTGAAAGAATTGACGGCAGATTGTCATAGCCCTGTGGCGGCCAATGCGAATATTGAAGGACTGACAATTGATCTTCGCGCGGAAATTTTGTTACCGGATGGCAGTCAATGCATGAGCGGCGCTTCCGAATTTCAGGCCGGAGACGTTGCGGGACCAACAAGGCTTGCCCGTAAATTATTGGGGCAGGCCAGCACAGAATTAAAGGCAGTATTTGGCAGATGAATAAGTCGCTGGTGATTTTACGGCCAGCCGATGGAGCGCGCGAAACGGCAGAAAAAGCGGAAAAATCAGGCTTGTCTGCCATTATCGATCCGCTATTTGCCTTGGAGCCAATGGCGTGGGCAGCGCCGGTTGCCTCACAATTTGATGCTTTGATGCTGACCAGCGCGAACGCCGTCAAATATGGTGGCAGCGCCTTGGAAAAATATCAGCAGTTACCGGTGTTAGCGGTCGGTGATGCCACGGCCACGGCTGCGCAGCGGGCAGGTTTCGAGGTGGCCGAAATCGGGAATGGTGGCGCAGAGAAATTGCTCCTATCGCTTGCTCCGGGCCGCTATCCGCGCATCTTGCGACTAACGGGCAAAGACCATGTAAAGACCAATCCCTCGGGCCACAAAATCTCGCTTTTTCAGGTCTATCAGGCAGTTGCTTTGCCATTGGGGGAAAAGGCGCAGGCTGCGCTGGCGCAAGGAAATGTCATTTTGCTCTATTCCGTCAGAGCCGCGAAAATATTGGCAGCCGAGATGGATCGCCTTGGTCTCAATCGCGCTGTCAACCATGTCGTAGCCCTATCCCCCAATATTGCCCAAGCCGCCGGCAGCGGATGGAAAAATATCGCGGCAGCGGAGCAGCCAAGTGACGATGCTTTACTGTCTTTGGCGGGGCGACTATGTCTGGACTAGAGATAGCGGGATGGGCGCAGGGCCCAACAGCAGCATTTAGGGAAGTTGAATGAGCCGGGACTATGAAAAAATTACGCCAAACGGCGGGAAAAGTCATTTGAACCGCAATGTTCTGGTCCTGATGGTTGTTGCCTTTGTTGGTGGCGCGATTCTCACGGGTTGGATATTCTCACGCTATAATCCCTTTGAAAGCTCCGATGAAACCGCGGTTGCAGCCGCAAATACGAGGTCGGGGCAACCCTCAGTAGCAACCGATCCTGCAACAGCCTTGGCGAATCGGATAGATGCGGATGGAACAGTTCTTCCGCCACCACCTGTAAACCCTGTGCCAACAGAAATTCCGGCGCTGACGCCTGATAAAGAACGTGCCTTGGCGGTGCGGGTTGCCGATCTTGAGGACCGGTTGTCACGGATTAATGTCCAGGCGCAAGCCGCGTCGGGTAATGCTGCGCGGGCAGAAGGCTTGCTGATCGCTTTTGCTGCAAGACGGGCTTTGGATCGGGGATCACCTCTTGGTTACATTGAATCGCAGTTGCGGCTGCGATTTGGCGATGCGCAGCCCAAGGCGGTGACGACGATTGTGAACGCCTCACGAGAACCTGTCACTCTCGAGGAATTGTCTACTGGACTGGATGATATCGGTCCCTCTCTCACCAGCGGGTCAACCGGCGCAGGTTTCTGGGCCGAATTGAAACGTGAAATGTCGGAGCTATTTGTGATCCGCCGGGACGGAACCCCGTCCCCTGTGCCGCAGCAACGTCTGATTCGCGCTAAGCGCTACGTAGAAAATGGCAACGTCGATGCTGCTATTGCAGAGATTGATAAATTACCGGGCAGCGATAATGCCGATGATTTAACGAACAAATGGATGGAAAAAGCACGGCGTTACAATGAAGCGCGTCGAGCTCTCGACGTTATTGAAACAGCTGCCATATTGGAGCCGCAGCAATTGCGTACGGCGGAAGGTGAGCGTGTTGATCAACCGTCGCCGCTGGCGCCTGTGACACCGATACCCGCGCCCTGATCTTCATTCTTCGGAGAGGAATAGGTCTGCGAGTGCCTGAGGCACGCGGACAGGCCTACCGCTGGTCTGGTCAATAATCGCCCAATTGGTTTTGGCTGAAACCTTCAACTTGCCATCTGATCCGGAAAAACTGACATTGCGCCAGAAGCGTGCACCCTTGGGTGGCTCGGATATCCAAGTCCTGCCGGCCACAGTCTCGCCAGCAGCCACATTGCCGCGATAGTCAATTTCATGCCGGGTCACGACCCAGATGTAGCGCTCGATATATTCTTGCGGGGCTATGGCTTGCCAATGGGCTGTGGCCAGTTCCTGAATCCAGCGGACCCAGACAGCGTTATTGACATGACCAAGTTCATCAATGTCCTCGG
The DNA here is from genome assembly GCA_947493215.1 of uncultured Sphingomonadaceae bacterium. Taxonomy (GTDB): domain Bacteria; phylum Pseudomonadota; class Alphaproteobacteria; order Sphingomonadales; family Sphingomonadaceae; genus Parasphingorhabdus. The sequence continues at coordinate 598,241 of CANLQE010000001.1, forward strand.
GCTGCGCCACAATCTCAAGGAAATGTTCGCTCATTTCTCCGAATCTGTCACGCCCATTTGCCAGAGAATAAACGCAAATTCCTCCGCCGTTTCCTCAATCCGGTTCCAGCGGCCAGATTTGCCGCCATGGCCGGCGCCCATATTGGTCTTGAGCAGCAAGACATTGTCGTCGGTCTTGGTCGCGCGCAGCTTGGCAGCCCATTTCGCCGGCTCCCAATAGGTCACGCGCGGGTCGTTAAGGCCACCGGTGATCAGCATCGGCGGGTAATCCTGCGCGCCGACCTGATCATATGGGGAATAGCTGCGGATATATTCAAAGGCTGCTTTATCGATAATCGGATTGCCCCATTCCGGCCATTCGCCGGGGGTGAGCGGCAGGCTTTCATCTTGCATCGTATTGAGCACATCGACAAAGGGCACGTGCGCGACAATCGCGCCCCAAAGATCGGGATCACTGTTAACGATCGCACCCATTAACTCTCCGCCAGCCGAGCCGCCTGAAGCGCTGATCCGGCCCTTGGCGGTATAGCCTTTGTCGGCGAGACCCTTGGCGACGTCGACAAAATCGTTGAACGTATTGGTCCGCTGCATCAGCTTGCCCTGCAGATACCAGTCGCGACCCAGATCATCACCGCCGCGAATATGCGCAACGGCATAGACAAAACCGCGGTCGACCAGCGATAGCCTTGTGGTCGAAAAGCTTGGCGGCACGGCATAGCCATAAGCGCCATAAGCATAGAGATGCAGCGGTGCGCTGCCATCCAACTTGGTACCGTTTTTATAGACCAAAGATACTGGAACCATCGCACCGTCACGGGCTTTTATGATCAGGCGTTCGGTGGTGTATTGGCTGGCATCATAGCCGGAAGGAATTTCCTGAACCTTCAGTGTTTCAAGGCTCTTGTCCGCCAGCGTGTAGTCATACACCGTATCCGGCGTGACCATCGATTCATAACCCAGCCGCAGCTTGCTGACATCATATTCCGGATTATCATCCAGCCCGGCATTGTAACTGGCTTCGGGAAAAGCGATGCGCTCAATCTTCTTCGGATCGGCATAGGAGCGGATTTCAACCTGATCGAGACCATTGTCGCGCCCTTCGGTCACATAGAAATTTTTAAACGGCGTCATGTCGGTCAGGTAAAATTCGTCTGATCCGGCGATAAGCGTTGACCAATCGCCGGGCTTGTCGAGTGACGCTGTGGCCAGGCGGAAATTCACATGGTCATCATTGGTGAGGATATAGAGCTTATCATCATGCTCCTCGACCGAATATTCGCGGCCCTTTTTGCGCGGCGAGATGAGCAACTGTTCCGCCGTCGGATTGTCGGTCGGCACCAGACGCACTTCGCTGGTTTCATTGTCACCGGTTGCGATGACGATAAATTTTTCGGAATGGGTCAAGCCAATACCGACCGTGAAACCATCCTGATTTTCTTTGTACAGTTCGATATCGTCTTTGGGGTCGCTGCCAATCACATGCATGCGCGCATTATCGGTGCGCCAGTTTTTATTGGCCAAGCCGTAAAGCAGGTTTTTTGAATCTGCGGACCAGACCAGACTGGAGAGCGTGCCGGGAATGACGTCCGGCAGCATTTCGCCGGTTTCGAGATTTTTGATTCGCGCTTCAAATCGCTCGGAGCCATTGTCATCAACGGAAAAGGCTAGCAATTTTCCATCAGGAGAAACCGACATGGCACCAAGCCGGAAATATTCCTTGTCCTTGGCCAGTTCATTTTCGTCGATCATCAGAACATCTGCACCGCCAGAAACAGATTTCCGGTAATGCTGCTTATATTGCATGCCCTCTTCAAACTTCGCCCAATAGATCCAGTCGCCATCTTTTTGCGGGACCGAGCTCTCGTCTTCCTTGATCCGAGCCTTCATCTCTTTGAACAGCTCGTCCGTCAGCGCCTTTTGTCCGGCCATATTCTGTTCGAACCACTGGTTTTCCGCTTTCAGATAATCCAGCACATCCTCGTCATCGACCTTGGGATAGCTTTGGTCTTTCAGCCAATGATAGGGATCGCTGATCGTATAGCCATGGCGTTCATAGCTATGGGGTCGCTGCTCAGCGACAGGTGGTTTTTCGAGTTTTTTTGTCATGATCTCTTCTGTTTTGGATTCAGCAAAAGCGGGAGTCGTGGCCAGATTGAGAGCCAGTATCAGCGGTAAAAATATCTGTTTCATAACGCCTCATATCTGTGAAATTGGTGGCGGAAATAGTCTAAAACACCTATGTGTTTGTGAAACCGCTAATTCAAGGAGTTTCGCAGTCCATGTTGATGTCCACCTATGAAGCAAGGCTCGCCGCTCTGCGCGAGCAAATGACAAAAGACGGTCTGGACGGCTTTGTCGTGCCAATATGTGACGAGCATATGAGCGAATATGTCGGCGATTATGCCCAGCGTCTCGCGTGGCTTACGGGCTTTGGTGGATCAGCCGGATCAGCGGTTGTTCTCAAGGACAAAGCGGCGATTTTTATTGATGGGCGCTATACTATTCAGGTGCGCGACCAGGTTGATGGCAATCTCTATGAATATGTCGGTACGGCGGATCAGAGCGTGATTGATTGGCTCGGCGCAAACGCGCCTGAAGGCTCTTCTATTGGTTATGATGCGTGGTTGCACACGCAGGATTGGGCGAAATCGGCGGAAGCGACGCTAGCAAAAAGTAAAGCCAATCTGACAGCGGTCAAGACAAACCCCATTGATGCTGTCTGGGAAGATCAGCCAGAACCGTCATTGGCAAAACTAGATGTGCAGCCGGATGAATTTGCTGGCAAAAGCGCGGCAGACAAGCGCGCAGATATTGCTGCATGGTTGAAAGACGAAGGCCTTGATGCGACCGTCATTGCCGCGCTTGATTCTGTTGCTTGGGCCTTTAACATTCGCGGCAAGGATATTTCCAATACCCCTGTTCCGCGCGGCTATGCGATTGTCAAAGCAGACGGTAATGCAGAACTGTTTGTAGCACCGGAAAAGCTGACTGATGACGTGCGCGTGCATTTAGGCAATGCTGTTGCACTACGGGACTATAGCGAATTTCCTGATGCGTTGGCGGAATATGATGGTCAGAAAGTCGGCGTTGACCCTGAACGGTCCGTAGCAGCGATATTCGGACAGCTTGAAGGAGCGGGTGCGCAAATCGTCAAGAAACGCGACCCGACTATCCTCGCCAAAGCGATCAAGAATGACACTGAAGTTAATGGCCACAAAGCGGCCCAAGCCCGTGACGGCGCAGCACTCAGCCAGTTTCTCCACTGGTTCTCACAGGAAGCACATAAAGGCGGCCATGATGAACTATCGGTCGCGGCCAAGCTGGCTGAGTTTCGCGGGCAATCCGACAAGCTGATGGACTTATCTTTCCGGACCATCTCTGGTGCCGGCCCCAACGGTGCGCTGTGCCATTATAGCGTGAATGAAGAAACCAATCGCAAGATTGAAACCGGTACGCTCTATCTGGTGGATAGCGGCGGACAATATCGTGATGGTACCACTGATGTCACGCGGACCATGGCGGTTGGCGAGCCCTCGGCGGAAATGATCAAGCGCTATACGCAGGTTCTGCAAGGCCATATTGCGCTTGCCAAAGCGGTCTTCCCTAAAGGAACGACGGGCGGGCAACTCGACATATTGGCTCGGCAATATCTATGGGCCGATGGCGTTGATTATGCCCATGGCACCGGTCACGGCGTTGGCGCCTATCTGTCCGTCCATGAAGGACCGCAGCGGATAGCTGCCTTTGGCGGATTTGGCGAGCCGCTCGTCGCGGGCATGATCTGCTCTAATGAGCCGGGCTATTACAAGACCGAAGCCTTTGGCATCCGCATCGAAAATCTGATCCTTGTCGAAGAACGCGATGTGGCCGGTGCGGAGCAGGAGATGCTCGGTTTCGAGACGCTGACCTTTGCGCCGCTGGATCGACGGTTGATCGATGTTACGGTTCTGTCGGATGCACAACGCCAATGGGTGGATCACTATCACGCACAGGTGCTTGATATTGTTGGACCGCAGGTGAAGGGTGAGGCGTTTGATTGGCTCAAGGCGCAAACGGCGGCTCTTTAACGCTCTTATCTTCTCGTCATCCTGAACGCGTTTCAGGATCCCCTAAAGGCAATTACAGGTTTCAGGATGACGAATCCTGACATATTCAGGACAACAGAAAATCAAATGACAAAAGAGACTCAAAACCCTCGCGAAGGTTTTCGCCTGATCACCCCTGTCCGCGTACGCTATGCCGAGGCGGATATGCAGGGCATTGTCTTCAACGCGAACTATCTTGCCTTTGCCGATATCGGCGTGACCGAATATTTCCGCGCGCTGGTCGGGGCCAAGGGCAATGAAGATTCGCTCGGCAAGTTTATGGAGTTGTTTGGCGGCGACAATTGGGTGCGCCATGCAGAGGTCGACTTCCTCGCTCCAGCCAAGGCAGATGATCTAATCGACGTGTGTCTGCGTATTACTCGATTCGGCCGGACCAGCTATTCTGCCATCGCCCATATTGTTCGCGATGACACGTTGCTGAATGTCGTTAAGCTAACCTATGTCTGGTTTGACCCAGCGACGGAAGAAGTAACGCCAGTGGCGCAAAGCTTTATAGATGCTGTAACCGCGTTTGAGATTATCGAACCGGAACGGGCCGTTGTCACTGTTTGACGACTTCCAAAAACCACTTAACTTGGGGCATCATCCTGTAAGTCCTTGGCTTGCGCTTTGCGCCGTCGCAGATTGGCACGCAATTGTTCATTAAGCCGTTCGGCCTTGGCGGCTTCTTTGCGCTGTTTTTCGGACTTTGATTGTGGCTTGGGCATGGACAATCTCTGCCAGTGTCCTATCAAAAATGCAACTCCGCTTGACAAGTCCTTAACCCTTTCGCCATAGGCGCGGGGCTTGGAGCAGACGGCTCCTGCGATGAAACTAGTGCTGCTGTAGCTCAGTGGTAGAGCGCGTCATTGGTAATGACGAGGTCGGGAGTTCAATTCTCCCTAGCAGCACCATTTTTCTTTCATGTTTTTCGTGTCCTGAGAATTACACTAATTTGGCAAGACTAGTCGCGTGTTCTCAGGGATTTACCGGGGCGCAGCGATTGCGGTGCACACCAGAGACCCATTTGGCCTTGGCGAAACCGGTGCAATAAGGTCATTATCTCTAGAGGCCGATTTAGCGTCCTCAGATGCAGATGGGTTTTAGGGTATTTTTTGTTCGCTTCAGGCGAAGCCGAGCTGCTTTCGCTGCTCGTTCCAATCGAGTGGGATATTGCCGCTGCGTAGTAGCTGGCGTGCCGTGATTTGCGGTGGCTGACTGCCATTGATGATTGCTGTGACGATATCAGGAGCAAGGTAGCTTAGCCTGGCAAGCTTGCTGAGATGCTGTTTGCTGTAGTGAGTAACAAGCGGCGATGAAGCATCACCGATGAAATGCTCCCGAGCAGCAAAGGCCTGTGCCATCAATTTGAGTAAAATGGGATCTGCAATTCGCTTTGCCGATTTGTTGTCAGGAGACAATGCCAGTTTCAATTCGTTGCCCTTTCGGACCAGCTTTGCTTCAACGGTAATGGTTTCAACCGGTATTTTAGGATAAAGCTGCAATGATATGTTGAGAGCATTTTCCGTTAGTTGCACTGTGACTTTCCAATCGAGCAGCATTTGCCGTTTCTGAGGAACGGTCATGTTCGGCAACCGCTCGGCCCATTTCGCATAACGATCTAGTTTGTCAGAAAGTTCGTCAGGGTCTGTTCCGTTGGATCGGTCATTGGATGACAAGTGCCTAGTGATAGCACCGATGATCAAGCGATCGATTTCGCCAGCAGGCAATCGCCACTTAGATGCATTTTTGTCGCTTGGAATAACGCGAGTGACGTAATAGCTATATCGTTTTGACCCCCTCTTTCCCGCCGCTGGCGACATGGGTCTGCCATCGGGATCGGTAATCATGCCCGTGAGCAAACTCGGATTGTTGCATTTCTTGCCAAGCATTTTTTCATGGCAATTTGCTGTTATTGTCTTTTGCACTTTTTCGAAGATGTCATCAGCAATGATAGCTTCATGCTCACCATCATAGATATTGTCTTTATGGCGTATCTTGCCGACATAGATCGGGTTTTTCAGGAGCAGGGCGAGGGGTCCAGTTCCAAAGCAAACATTGCCAATGGTTCGTCCATCTTTGAGCTGTCGTTCGCGGGTTCTAAGGCCTTTGGCTGCGAGATCTTCTGCCAGTGTCGGTATTGATTTAAGTTCAAGATAGCGATTGAAGATATAGCGAACCGCCTCCGCTTCATCTTCCCGGATCAACAATTTCCGGTTCTCAACTTTAAATCCATGCGGGACAGCACCTCCCATCCACATCCCCTTCTTCTTGGAAGCAGCGATCTTGTCTCGAATGCGCTCACCTGTGACCTCTCGTTCAAACTGGGCGAAGGAAAGCAGAACATTGAGGGTGAGACGTCCCATGCTGTTGGTGGTATTGAAGCTTTGTGTGACACTGACGAATGAAGCTTCGTTCTCATCCAGTATTTCAACGATCTTAGCGAAGTCGGCCAATGACCGCGTTAGCCGATCTACTTTGTAAACCACGATGACATCGATTTTACCTGCTTTCACATCATCAAGCAGTTGAACAATGCCTGGGCGATCCATATTCCCGCCAGACCAACCGCCATCATCATAAAGTTCGGGAACCGCTTCCCAACCTTGACTGGCTTGGCTCAGGATATAGGCCCCGCAGGCTTCTCTCTGAGCATCGAGGCTATTGAAATCCTGCTCCAACCCCTCTTCGGTCGATTTGCGGGTGTAGATAGCGCAGCGAAGGGGCTTGGGATTACCCATTGGTCGCTCTTGGCTGATATTCGCCGCGTTTTCTGAGGCCAAAGAAACGCGGACCGGACCAATGGGTTCCCGTGATATCCTCCGCTATCTGGGAAAGACTGCTGTATCGGCGGCCCTGATATTCAAAACCGTTATCACAAACTACGACTTGGTGGTTTTTGTCGCCCCAACTGCGGATCAGGCGTGTGCCGGTCTTGAGGGCAATTTGCGATCTTGTCCCGATCTTTCCATTTCTAAGCAGCTGCCCGCTGATCCGATCTATTTCACGCGAGGTGGCCGTTGATAATTTGCCGTGTACGCGTTCCTGAAGGCGATGAGCGATACCGCGTCGGAGCAGATCAGGGCTGACATCGGGTGCTGCCTCCCGATAGACATCCCGCCATTTGGCGCGAAGCTGAGCAGGCGACATCGCACTGAGTTCGTCCAGCTGTTGAGCCAGAGATATCATGCCGCACCCGCTTCAGCTTTCTTTCCCGGGCTTCGAGTGATGCGGTAGACAGTGCCGTAATCACCGCGTTGTTCACGGGCGAGCACAAAGCCTTTCTTGCGCAGGCCAGTCAGGAACGCACGGACGCTGTGCGGTTTCCATGTTGTCGCCTTACATACCTCATCGATGCTCGCACCTTTGGTGCGATTGAGTAGCGCGATGACGTTCGCAGATTTGGTTTTGGGTTTGGATGTTGCCATTTTGGATCTCCAGCTTGGCACTGGAGTATCCAGCGCTTCCACTGACCAAAGCCACAAGATTTGAAAGTCCAGCGGCGCATCGTGAAGCATCTACACGACCGGAACCACCATGCTCGAACAAGCATGGAAGTCCAGTGATATATCTGACCAAACTCAAAAGCTGTATATGGACTTCTAGTCACGTTCGAGCATTGTTTGGCGCATGATCAACTTGGATGAAATCGATCCCCGAAAAGCACGATCAGGTTTGTTTGCTCTTGCCACCGCACTTTTGGAAGATGCACATGAATTGGCGGTTCACGGCCAAGGTAACGAGATTGATCAATCTGAAGTCTTGAAATTGCTGGATGGCTTGGTCGATCAAACCAACCAGATTGAAATCCTGTTGATGGCAATCGCTGCTATTCGAGAATGACAGCTTTGCGGCCCAGTTCCCGACGTTAACGAGCTTTGATGAGAGGCGAATAGCAGCCATAAAAATGCTCGATATGCTTGGCTGTCCGTCGTCAGATAATTTTGATTTCAGTGCCGATGAGAAGTGAAACCGATGTCATCAACTTTCCAACCGTCCTCATAGACCATGCGTATTTTACCATCGGTATCTACAACTTTATTCCAATCGCATGTGCTTTTGCTGTGATAAACTAGTTCCGCTGTTTTTCCATTAATCGTTTCCGACGCCAACGTCATTGCATTGCATTTTGCCGATGACTGTTGGCGTTCAAAATAGACTTTCATGAAGTCTTCATAGGAATTGGATTTTCTTTGCTGCGCCGTTTTAATTTGGGTGTCGAGTTTTAGCGTAAACGCCTTGGAATGATAACGTTTTCCATTCTCAACACTAATCCCTTCGGACACCCGTTGATGATATTCCCGATATGTTTCGTCAGGTGTCATGCTTATTGGATCTGGCGAATTCCCACATCCAACTAAGGTAAGCGCAATCGCGCCCAGAATGATAAATTTTTCTGCCATATTAGTGTTCCCTATTGTGTACATCACCGCCTCGTTTTCCAAGACTATCAGCATCGGCATGCTTGGTCGCGATCCCCCGCACGTTTATGCTGCCAATCTGAAAATTTCCCGGATCACGATATAACGGCGTATCTTTGCTGAAATAATAGCTGGCATCTTGATCAAAATGGGGATGGGTAATGAAAACCGCGTCTGCAGCAATACCTGCCGCATAATCATAACCCAACCAAATTCGGCTGTTATGGGGATAGTGGCCGTAAAAAGCATGGAGCTGTTGCTGTCTCATAACAGACCGCTATCCATCGCATAGCCAATCGCAGTAAATATCCCGCCTGTAAGGAGCATCACAGGGCCAAAACGTGACCCTCGATATTTGTCCTCCGTTGCACTGATCTGTCCGCTATAAGGATCAAACCGCGCCCGCATGACCTGCCCAATGTCTTCGTAGGAAAAGCTGCCAATGCTAACATCCGCGCTTTCAGTGCCCTGAAAATCCCCACTCAAGATTCTGAGCACCGGAACGTCGTAGGCTGCACCGTCAGAATCATATGCAATCTCTACATCTGCAAGCTTGGCCATTACATCCATTGCGCGTGTCTCGCGGCGACGATCCTTGATCATCGTTAGCATCCCGGCCACCATAACTGCCAGGCCGACACCGCCAAAGAAATAGGCAAACCCTATGTCATTGCTGCCATTCTCGATATTGGGCAGACAAACGAAAGCCATGCCAATAATCCAGAACATGGCAATAATTGCCGGCCATATTTCGCGATCGCGTGAGGTTTTGATCTTGCCGGTTCGTGAATGGAACTGCGCTGGCCACATGGTGCCAATCGGATACGCATTGCGCTTGTGGATCTGGCTAGACATCGTTCGAAGTCCAGACTGAACTCCACCGATCAGTTCGAACACTGGCTGGTACTGGCGGGTCTCTTTCCCGGTTTCTTCGTCTACAGAAAGGCGGACGTTATAATGCTCCACTACACGTGCGACACCGTTTTTCGCATTACTAAGGAAGCAGAGAAAATGGATCGACATGCCCAACGCTACAAGCAGCAGGATGGTGCCCACAACAACAAACCCGCTTTCCACGAGATCAAAAACCATATCGGCAAAATCGAGTAGATCCATTCGCAATGCCTATCAGGTCGATACTAAGATCCATTTAACCCTAAGACGGCCATAGCATAACTCCAATGTCCGCTTTTGCGCCCAGAGCAGACGTCGACAATTGGATCGATATCTCCAAGTGCTCGGGCGAGGATTGATTGAAATAGTCGATACAAATACCGACTTTCCCAGTTCCATAGGCCTTACAACTAGCTCCATAGTCAACTAGACTTCTAAATCGAACAGAGAACAACTTTTCGTCAATCCAAGTCCACGTTTCATGGCTGGATAGCTACGTACGATTGCCGCAGTCATCGCCAATTCAAACCGAACACCGCGGCTATAATTCGCCTCGATCTTGTCACCCAGTTCAAAGGTATCGGCAGATTGCGTTGCGATGGCTTGCCCAAATTCAAAGGCCATTGCTTCGTCTGCGGGCAATCCTTTTTTGCCTCTTAGCATAAGATTGACCTTGCTGCGTGCCACCCCGTCTGCCATCGCGCCATTCGCCGCAGTGATGGCACATGGCCCACAATCTTCGGCTAACGTCGCCCCAAGTCGCGCAGCATGGAATAAAACCGACGGTGCTTCATGCCGATGCAATGCCGCAGGAGCAAAGTGCATCATTTTTTCAAACGCATGACCCGGTGCGTCGGCGATCTCCTGCATGTATTCACTTTCGTGGGGCGATTGCTGGTTCATCATGTTAAGTAATGCGCGTTTGGGAAGCCCGGCGGGCGCAATCCGTTGACGCACGAACAGGATACCCAGCGCAATATATACCAATATTACCGGGCCCAATACGCCCGGTGCATCGGCGATAAAGACATCTGGCGAGCAAATACCCGCAGACACCTCATAGATATGCAAAATTCCGTGAAAAGTGAGGAAGAGTGCGCCAGCGAAAGCAGCAAGCCAGCGGGCATGGATATTGAAACTGGCATAGGTGAGAATGACCCCGCAAACCGCGAAGGCTATTCCAATATCGCGGATGAAATGCTGATTAGGTGGGCCAGTGGTAATAACCGTCGGAATTGCAACATACCACTCCATCGGCCAAATGATCATGAAGGCAGCATTCCCAAAACTGAACAGGCCTACCGCCAGGACCAAATATTGCGCCAGTCGATCAAGGAAGTCCTGTTTTCCGGTTATCATTGCTTTTCCTTTAGCTTTTGTTGTCAGTTTTTCAGATGTGTCGTCTGTGGATCTAAGGCTACGGTGAGCGCTCATGACTTTCTGGCTCTATTGACCGCAAACGTATCTCTATGTTTGTTATTCGGTCTTCCAGTCGCTCGGTCGAACTTGCTTCCACAGTGTAAAGCGGTTCCATCCAGCGATTTAATTTTTGCCAAATTGTTGGCTTGTCTGGATAAGGTTTCATGAACAGCTCCCCAGTTGCTGTTCACCATTGTAAACCACCCAATTCTTTTCAGTTTCAAAGAGCTGAATTTCATGGAGCAACGGCCCAAATCGGCCCTGCAAAGTGTTCCAGAACAAAATTACCAGATTTTCGGTGGTCGGATTGATGCCTGCGCATATTTCGGCGTCAATATTCAGATGTCGGTGATCAACTTCATCTATAATCAACCGATGCATCGCTTCTTTCAAATCTACCAGATTGACCACGATTCCGGTTTTGGGATTGACAGGACCGCGGAGTGTAACAATCAACACATAGTTATGTCCGTGACCATGAGGTCTCGCGCATACGCCAAACAATTCTTCATTCTCGGCAGCGGTCAAATCTTCTGACCATAGCCTGTGTGCAGAAGAAAAAGTTTCCCGGCGTGTAAGATTGACGATTGGTCGATTTTCAGAAGTCATTGCTATGTATCTCGATTGTTGTGCCAGATGTCGTGCCGGACTGATGCCGGTCGAGCAAAAAAGCGATGGTTGGTACAATCTGTTCCGGCAGTACCGGTGATGATATGCCGAGCGACTTGCTCATTGCGGTCTCTACTGCACCCGGCGCGATGGCATTGACCCGTATATCGTATGGGCGGCCATCAAGCGCGAGGGATTCAGTTAGCCCGATAACAGCATGTTTTGATGCGGCATATGCGGAGAAACCTCCAAATTTTTGCATGCCGCGCAGGCCGGCGAGCGAGCTGATGTTGACGATGTCGCCGGGCTCGTTGGTTCTCTGCCAACAACGCATTGCCGCACGGCAAGCATTGAACGTTCCCAGCGTGTTGGTGTCCAGCACTTCGCCAAAGCGCTTCGATGTCAATTCATCCCAAACCGTTCCACGCCCCAATATTCCGGCAGAACATACCAGCGACGTGGGTCCAAAAGCTTCGATTGCCTGTTCCGCAGCCGCATAATCTCTGACATCCAGATCAAAGCACGATATTTGGCCCGGACATTCTTGAAGCGCAGATGCTGCGGCTTCCAATCGCTGATGTTGTCGGCCCGCTATGGCGACCCTCCAGCCAATAGAAAGAAAATGTGTCGCCACCGCCTCGCCAATGCCTGAACCGCCGCCTGTTATAAAAATGGACTGGGGTGCATTGGTCACGCCGGCAACAACGCCTCATTGTGTTGCTCGAGGAACGTGGCCAATTCTTTTGTATTGTGAAGACGTTCATAATGGAGGACCATCTTGCCATCGCGGAATATATCCCATTCTTCACCAATAAGGACAAATGGTGGCAGGTCGCACCGCTCATAAGTCACTTGCCACGGTAGATAGATGCCGTCCGAAAATTCGGCAGGTGGGCTGGTTATTTCGGGCTTCCGCAAATCAAAACGTCGGTCGAAACCATCAACGCTTTGCCGGATGCCTTCGAGAACCGCTTCCTTGCCGATATGCGTACCCCCAACAGGCGGTGGAAGTCCGTCCAATATCCAGGTGATATTGTCCGCAAATAGGTCACCGACGACTTTCCAATCTTTCGTGACAAAACCAATTTCGAATGCCTCAGCATAAGCCATGAAAGACGCAATGGGATTGTCCGGCATATCTAATTTCCTTTGTTGTATTTAGTAAGTTCACTTAAAGAACCCACTATCAGAGTGAGTTCCCTTGTGCAACCCACTATCTCTCGCTATAGGAAAGCCATGAAACGTACTTCTTTTCGCGAATGGCCTTGCTCGGTAGCCCGAAGCGTCGATTTTCTGGGCGACTGGTGGGCGCCGCTCATTTTCAGGGAAGCCTTTCTTGGGACGACCCGATTCGATGATTTTCAGGAAAATCTTTCAATCGGGCGCAATATTCTCACCCAGCGTCTGAAGCGGTTTGTTGAAGAAGGCCTGATGACAAAGGAAAAATATCAGGATCGTCCGGCGCGCTTCGAATATCGGCTCACTGAGAAGGGTACAGACTTCTTCGATGTTATCACGGCGATGTTGCGTTGGGGAGATCGCTGGCTTGATGGAGGCAAAGGGCCGCCGCTTGCAATGGAGCATCATGCGTGCGGTCATACGGTTCATGCAAAAACCGTCTGTGATCATTGCGGGGATGATTTTACGCGCGAGGATGTGAATTTTGCACCCGGACCTGGAATGGATAGCGAGACAGCAAGCAAGTTTCATCAGCAGGTCGCGCGTTCCAGCTCGTCAAAAACCAAAAAACCTTAACGGTCACAGGAGATATGATTTGGCTTTTCCGGATTTAGACTGGGCTTTCTTATATAAAGCAAATCACGCTTTGTTGCTCGTTACGTTTTTGGCTTTGGCAACGCTACACGCATATTGGGCGTTTGGCGGCAATTGGGGTCATGGTTCGGCGATACCGACCGTTCAAGGCCAGCCAACATTTACGCCAAGCTTTTGGGGTACGATGGCGGTTGCGATTGCCCTTTTGCTTGTGGTGGTTGCTCTATCGACAATGGCATCACCTGTCCCATGGATTCGGCTACCAAGTATAGTGGCCATTATTTTTACAAGCTTAGTATTGGCTCTCCGGTCAATAGGAGATTTTAAGCTGCTTGGGTTTTTCAAGCTTCAGAGCGGCAGCCGCTTTGCGCAAATGGATACATGGTTTTATTCACCACTATGCTTGGTGTTGGCTGTTATGATGGCTTGCCTCATTTTGTTTGAAAGCCGGGGCTAGTCCTTGTTAAAACAGTCAATTCAGGGACATTGTTCGTGCGGAGAGATTCAATATGATTTCACCGGAGACATTATTTGGGTTGGACATTGTCACTGCGCGGATTGCCGACGTCAGTGCGGCAGCGCTGTTGCCACTTTCGTTTCATTTTCACCAAAAGATTTCAAATTTTCGAAGGGCACGCCAAGAAAGTTCGAATCTTCACCAGGTGTTTCACGAACCTTTTGTGGCAATTGCGGTACACCAATTTCATATCAGGCCCAAACCCTACCCGATGAAATTCATCTACATATCGGCACGCTATCTGATCCCGAAGATTTCCCAGCACAATCCCATGTTTTTAACGGAGAGAAGCTGAGTTGGTTTGAAATCGATGATGAAATTGTTCGGTTTGATACTCTACCACCCGGTCGAGACGTCGCATCAACACTTACAGGCTAGTTCAAGGAGCGGAAAGGAATATCAGATTGGCTTCGACCTTGTGATTGGTTGCATGTTTTTTGCTATCTCCCCGTCGAAATGTTGAAAGACCTGTTGTGTTGCAAACTATTGAGGAGCCATCATTTGCAAGAAAAAATTGGAACTAAGGGAGTCATTCTCACTCAAACAACCGCTGGTCAGATTCGTATGAGAATTGAAGGCAGCGGATCACAAACTATCGTATTCATTCCAGACGCCCCGGCAATGCTTGAGCATCATGAAGGTTTGTTTGAAGAACGACCCGATAACTTTAAGTTCATTTCAATCGAACCCATAGGAACGGGGTTTTCAATACCAAGCGATGAATTTGATTTCACATTTGAGCAATATACAAACGCACTGATTGATGCGCTTGATAGTGCGGGCGTTACAAAAGCAATTTTCGCTGTTGGTTGCGCAAATGCTTATTTTGCGCTGCTGCTGACCAAAAAACGGCCCGACTTGGTGAAACAGCTCATTCTTTGGCAAGCTCCTAGCTGGGAACAGGAACTCCGTTTCATACACAAAAGCATAGATCCGAATGAAACCCTTCGCCAGCCCGATGGGCCAGTTCAATATGAGCAGATCAAATATGCCGCCTCAAAGACTTGGTTTGAGATATCTAGCGGGCCGCATGGTGACGCGGAGGATATGACAAAGAAAACCCACCAGGTATTCAAGGGCGGTGGTTGCCAATGTCTCGCCGAACTGATCACTTCGATGTTAAACAATGCTAAACCGTCATTCGAGCCGGTTCGGGCCAAGACCATCATCTTGTGGTGCGGCGCAGACAATACACATCGAAACAGTACAGCAGAATCTTTGCTCGAACTTGTTCCGAACAGTGAGATTGTTAGATGGAATGATGCTGGACATCTGCCGGATGTAGAATTTCCAAAGCGCATGGTTGAATTGGTACTGAGTAACTGCTGATTCCTTGTAATTCGCAAAAAATCTATTTGTGAGGTAACCGATGCTAGCCCGATCGAGATTGAAGCCGTCCATTCAATTGGGCAAGAACTGCATCGATTTTGGATCGATCTGGTTTGTAGAACACCCAGTTTTTAATCTGCTTTGATGACACAAGTTTGGCTTCACATAAAATATGCATATGGGAAGTCACTGTGGGTTGGCTAAGGCCAATTTTGTCCGTGATGAATTTAATGCAAACTCCGTCATCAACGAGATCACCGTCACGTTGTGGCGGAAAATGTTCTCTGGGATCTAATATCCATTCGAGTATTTGCAGTCGTTTGCCATTAGCGACGGCTTTCAGTGCGATAAGGGTTGACGTGTCAGGAATCTGCATCGATATACATCTATATTGATATTTCTCTATATAGGAAGGCGTCATGGCAAACTCCGCCCCAATCCATTTCCCAGACGATAGCGTTGAAGCGTTGCAAGATGCAAGCATCTACGCAGCAGAGTATATCAAAACTATCAACCACCGCCGCGTAGCTCCTGATTCGACAGCGCTCAAGAGAATGGACGGGTTTGATTCACCGATGCCCGATCACCCGGCCGAAGCGGGCGCAACGTTACATTTGCTAAACAGCCTTGGTTCTCAAGCTACAGTGGCGACCGCGGCTGGACGGTTCTTTGGTTTATCTGTCGGCAGCACTCTTCCCGCCGCAATGGGGGCAAGGGTGCTTGCAACAGCCTGGGACCAGATGGTTTTAACCAATGCGACCAGCCCGATCGGCGTGAAATTGGAGCAAGTTGCCAGCGGTTGGCTTCTCGATATATTGCGGCTGCCAGTCCAATGTTCCGTGGGGTTTACAACCGGCGCATCAATGGCGAACTTTACTTGTTTAGCTGCAGCACGGCAGTCCATTTTGAGCAAGCTCGGTTGGGATGTTTCGGCCAAGGGTCTTTACGATGCGCCGCGAATTCGAATTGTCGCTTCTGAACAAATCCATGTCACCGTGTTAAAAGCGCTTTCGCTTTTGGGTTTTGGCGTTGATGAAATTGTATATATTCCATGCGATCGGCAGGGGCGCGTATTAGCCGAGCAATTACCCGATATAGACGATCATACAATCGTTATATTGCAGGCGGGAAACATCAATTCTGGCACTAGCGATCCGATTGGCGCTGTAGCTAAAATCTGCGAGGGAACCGGTGCATGGGTCCACGTGGATGGGGCCTTTGGCTTATGGGCAGCCGCGTCGCCGAAACTGTGCGATCAGCTGGAAGGCTATGATGCTGCCGATAGCTGGGTTGTCGATGGTCACAAATGGCTTAACACGCCTTATGATTGCGGCATTGCTATCGTAAAGTCGCCAGCCGCTGTTCATGCCGCCATGGCAACGCAGGCACCCTATCTGAAAGAAAGCGGCACCGTCGCACCAAAGGATATGGTTCCGGAGTTTTCCCGCTCTGCACGCGGCGTGGAAGTTTGGGCTGCGCTTCATAGCCTTGGTAAAGAAGGCATAGCCGAAATACTGGATCGCTGCTGCCGTCTTGCGCGTAAATTTGCGCAAGGCCTAAAGGAAATGGGATTTGATATTCTGAACGATGTCGTTCTAAATCAGGTGATAGCGACGATGCCAGGACGAGAAAATTTATGTTCAAAAATAGCCACTCATGTCAAAGCATCAGGAGAGGCATGGTTTGGAGCCACGCATTGGCAAGGCAGGGATGCAATTCGGATAAGCATTGTATCATGGGTAACGACAAGCGGGGATATTGACCGAACTCTGGCTGCAATTCAAACGGCAATGAACGAGATATTGGAGCCAGTGGTGTTGCCCAGTGACGTTCGCTGAACACCGATTGTGCATCGTTTATTATGTCCGATTTCGGATGAAACAGATACAACACTAACGTCCACATTGGGTGCATTGGAGAAGTGCTTATGAAGTTGTTTGTCAGGCCCATGGAATTGGAGGAAGTCTCTATCCGTATCGACTATTTCCACAACGCTTCACCAGAATTCTTGGAGATATTGGGAGTCGATCGTTCCCGTTTGCCGACTAAAACTGTTTGGCTGGAGTCCTACCGTAAGGACTTTGCGCTTCCAATAGAGCAACGCCGAGGAGTTCAGCTTCTTTGGCTTGGTGATGGTCAGCCAGTCGGCTTTTCCAGCGTGGATAAGATCAGTTTTGGGCAGCAAGCGAATATGCATTTACACGTGCTCGAAGCCGGCAAAAGAAACAGCGGCATCGGCACGGAATGTGTACGTCAGAGTGCTTCTATCTATTTTGAGCTACTCGAGCTCCAACGCTTGTTTTGTCAGCCCAACGCATTCAATGTCGCGCCGAACAGAACGCTGCAAAAAGTAGGTTTTAAGTTCGTCCGGACATATGAAACTACCCCATCATCAATCAACTTTCATCAGCCGGTAAACCAATGGGTAATGGGAGTCGAACAAATAGCTAATAGTGAAAACTGATTTTTGAAGGAAAGACAAACGCAATGTCAGTACCAATTTACGTCGTCGATGCTTTTACAGGAAAAAGATTCTCGGGAAACCCCGCGGCCGTCGTATTGTTCGATAGTTATCCGGACGATGCGTTGCTTCAAAAAATTGCATCCGAAAATAACCTTGCTGAAACAGCTTACCCACTCCTTCGGAGCGACGGCAATTGGGAGCTGCGCTGGTTCACGCCGACGGTCGAAGTTCCCTTATGTGGCCATGCGACGCTGGCAAGTGCTCATGTACTATTCAATCATATCATTCCCAAATCTTCGCAGATCGAATTTGTAACTCGCCATAGCGGAAACCTTGTCGTTCAGCGTCAAAGCGACACGCTCATCATGGATTTTCCTGCCAAGCAATGGGCGCCATCTAACGACGATTTAACCTCTCTGTTTGGATTTCAGCCTCAGGAAGTTCACAAATGTGATCAGTTTATCATGGCTGTGATGAGCGAAGCCGCCATGGTGACAGACTTTCTCTCGGATCGTTCGAGAATTCTTGAACTTGATCGTAACGGTTTGATTGTCACCGCGCCCGGAACAGATGGCTATGATTGTATCAGTAGGTTTTTCACACCCGCTCACGGTATTGACGAAGACCCGGTGACTGGAGGTGCGCACACCATGATTGCACCTTACTGGATCGAAAAGCTGGGTTTGCCAGAGATAAAAGCCTTTCAGGCCTCGGAGCGTGGCGGTGAAATGATATGCCGAATGAATGGCGGCCGGGTTGAATTAGAAGGTCGTTGCGTAGACTATCTCTCCGGCACGATCGAGATCTGACTCAATGCTACTACTGCATGGATATCCAGCCTCAATAAATGTTCTCAGAATTCTCTGGCTCTGCGAGGAATTGGGGTTGGAAGTAGGGTTGGTGGAACGCGGCACGCCGGCTTGTCCTGTTAACGATCTTGAGTTTGTTCGCAAAAACACTTTTGAGCGAGAACCGCAGCTGGTAGACGGAAGCTTCAGCCTGTCTGAAGCAATGATGATAGCGTTGAGAGAGCAAATGGATCGGAAAAAATGGAGATAGAGACGTGGCTTGCATTTATTGCCGTCAGTTTTGCTCTGTTGGCCCCACCCGGCCCGATCACGCTTTTCGCGATCTCTTGTAGCCTGAATTTTGGCAGAGCACGGGCACTGCCTGTTGTCTTCGGTGCGATAGTAGGTGATTTTCTGGCGATGACCACATCGCTGGCGGGCATTGGTGTGTTGGTGGCCAAAATGCCAATGGTAGCCTCGATTGTAAAAATAGCTGGCGCGATCGCTTTGGTCTATTTGGGAATCAGATCCATTGTGCAGGCAGGGAGTGCGAGGATTAGAAAAAAGGGTCAAAAAGATGAATCGTTTCGAGCAATTTTCTTCGCAGGTTTTAGTTTAGCTGTACTGCATCCAAGCGGGTTTATTTTTTTTACATCCTTTGCGCCGCAGTTTATCAATCATGACCATTCGTTTTTTCCTCAAGCCAGCATTCTTGTTACAAGCTTCTTAGTAATCGCCGGAACTACCATGCTAGTATGGTTGCTAATTGCTGATCGGGCGAGGGTCCTGTTGCATAACAATGCTACACTTCGTCGTGTTCAAAATTCGAGCGGAGGGATCCTTATATTATTCGGACTGATCGCCATTTTGTTCGCATTTGAATAGATATTCAACCAATGTCCGCTTTTGCGCCCTTAGCAGTCAGAAACAGACAGTCCGCTAACGGCCCAGTTCCAGACTTAACAAAATTGGGATTATCGCGTGGTCAGGATAGGTTGATAATTTGTCTTATGTGAGAAGGCTGGGAATGGTGAGGATCGGATGCTCACGCCCCCAAGGCACACCGACCCCCTGAACAGGCCTTTAGCTGATGGATACGACTACGACAATTTCGATCATCTTTGCAGGCCCTCATATCCCGAAAGCGGACATTAGAAAGCCGTCAATTAACTGGGTGCCCAAAGTATTAAAAATAAAATGTTCGGACTTGGCTTAGTCGAAGTTCTGCCCAGCATTTGAACGCACGCCAGAAGGTGCTGGGATCAAAAAAACCAATTAGGTTGAATACAGCGGCTAACGGTCTCTCGCAGTTGAATATCGGACTAAGTTGACTCTTATTATATAATGTATAAACTAATGAAAGATCTACAGGAACAATCTAGCGTTAATGATGGAGACCGAAGCGATGACCATGACAATGACTGAAGCAAAACCACAAAACTCTCATCGGGTGGGACGGATAATTCATGACGCTGATAGTCACATAACCGATGCATTTGACTGGCTAGCGGGCTACGGAAGTGATTATGTGAAAGAAAATATGTCGGAAGGCTTGATCCCAAAGACGCTGCCCGGACTGCAGCCGCTTCTAAAAGCAGCGGATGAAAGATTGGCAGGAAAGACTCCGGATCTCACTGAAGAAC
Source organism: uncultured Sphingomonadaceae bacterium (assembly GCA_947493215.1). GTDB lineage: Bacteria > Pseudomonadota > Alphaproteobacteria > Sphingomonadales > Sphingomonadaceae > Parasphingorhabdus. The sequence continues at coordinate 618,183 of CANLQE010000001.1, forward strand.
TGAAATCCAACATTTTCGGCCACAAAGTCAAATTGAACCAATTTGCAGCCTATGGCGCGGTCGACAAAAAGGAGCGTAGCAAGGCACTCGATATCATGGGAATTCAGTCACAGCTTGTATTTCCGCTGGCTGGACTTTCTCGCTTCGCAAAATCAAAGGATATTCGCCTTGTCTATGAAGGTTCCGAAGCACTTAATCGGGGAATGGCGGACTTCTGTTCTGATGATGATCGTCTGTTGCCAGTTGGCTTCATGTCCCTTGCCGATCCAGAAAAAGCACTGGTTAGCCTGAAACAGGCCATTGATTTCGGCATCAAGGCAATCTGGCTTTTGTCCGATGCCGTAGATGGTCGTGCTCCGTCACATCGATCCTATGATCCACTTTGGGCCGTGATGGAAGAGGCTGGAATCCCGATAGTTCTGCACATTGGCAGCGGTGCAAACATGACCGACGAATATATGAATACTGGCGTGAAGCGCAATCTGGAAGGTAGTCCATTCAATATCGAGACTACCAAACCAAAGGATCTAAACGTCCTTCATCATTCCATTGAGCGCTGGATGACCTGCATGATCTATGATGGTGTTCTCGAGCGTTTCCCAAAATTGAAAATTGGCCTGATTGAACTAGGCTCCAACTGGGTGCCGGCAATGATGATGAATCTCGATATCGGTGTGAAGGAACTCGGTAAATTTGATGTTGCCCTTCGGGACTTATCGATCAAGCCGTCAGAATATGTGCAGCGTCAGGTTCGAGTGACTCCGTTTCATATGGAAGATACTGGCTGGGCACTTCGTAATGTCGGCAAGGATATATTGATGTTCAATACGGACTATCCGCATCCGGAAGGTGGTAGCGACCCTTTTGGAGATTTTGAACGTAGTCTAGATGCGGTGGATGCAACACGGGAAGAACTAGATCATTTCTACAGCAAGAATTTTGAAGACTTGATGGGGTTATAACCTCTCAAATTAGGATCAGAACTGAACTTGAATTTTGCGTTCCCAAGATTGGAGTTGAGTCAGAGCAGGATAGGCTTATGATTTAGCTCATGAGCAGCTTGACCAAACCCAAACGTTCGCGACTGTTGCCCGAAGACCGGCGTATGCAGCTGCTGGATTGTGCCAAGAATATTATCCTGAGACAGGGTTTCAGTTCATTAACGATGGAGGCTGTTACCAAGGAAGCCAATGTAAGCAATCCGCTGGTATATAAATATTTCGACACACGCCTTTCGCTTTTGCAGGAACTGACCGAACGCGAGATTATTCGTTATTATACAGAGGTTCTCGAGGAACTAGATGTCGATCAGGGTTTTCAACATTTGCTGCATATTTCGGTCAGGACAAATTTTGATGAAGTGGCAAACGGCAATATTTTATCCATCTTGCGCAGTCAGCCTGATATCGAAAAAGGGATCGACAAAGCGAAATTGCGGAAAAAAATTGATGTAGCCCCTATTCTAGTTCAGCGTACAATGGATGCCTTTCAGATATCCCGGCAACAAGCCGTCAGAATAGTGGCGTTCGGTGCCGGGGTGTCGCAGAGAGCGGCAATGCACTGGCAGCAGTATGGCGGTGAACGCAACAAGATGATCAATGACGTAATTGCATTCATTAATGGTGGGATTGACGCGCTCATTTCAGAGACATCAGATAAGGCTAGTTAAAATGCAATCGCCGGTACTTTCCTGAGTAATAGAGTAACGGATCACGGCGCTGTTCGAACCTGGCGCGCACCACCTCTCCGACAAAAATGATATGGTCGCCTTGCTCAATTGAATTGCGCTTAACGCATTCGAAATTTGCAAGGGAATTGGAGACTATCGGTACTCCTTGATCCCATTTTTCCCAGTCGGTGTTGGAAAAGCGGTCCACACCTTTAGCTGCGAACAAATTTGATATGGGTTGTTGACCAATGTGCAATATGTTTACCGCAAAGGCATCCGCATCTTGAAATGCCGTCAAAGTATTGGCTTTCCTGTCTAGACAGACAAGAACAAGTGCTGGATCAAGCGAGACGGAAGTGAATGAATTGACGGTTAGACCAACCGGTTTGCCGTTTCGATCGGTAGTAGTGATAACTGTAATACCGGTAGCGAAACATCCCATCGCATCTCTGAGCGTTCGTGCGTCAGATCCGGACATATATTCTGGAGCCCGTCGCGGTATGTGCCGTTCGATGAATTCGAGAAGGACAGCGTTGAAATCATCGGCGTTGTCGAAGGCGACATAATGTCCACCCCCTTCGATTTCAGCAACTTCACAGTTTGCTACTAAGTCTGCCAACTTGTACGTCGACTGCGGAGAGCTTGTTGTGGTTTCAGAACCACGTACGATCAGTGTCGGAATTTTCAATCGCTTTGCAGCATCGTGCAGCCGAGTCTCCATATCCGCAAAATCAAAGCCACCATCCAGAATTTTCTTATCATAGAAGTTGTTTGCTAACTGTTCATCGATCCTTTTTTCAACTGTCCTGTTGAGAGCCTTTGCATTTTGGGAAGTGATTTCCGGCGGTGGATTGGTCAAAACCAGCCCGGTTGCCAATGGTTCTTCCGCTTCACCCAGCGCGGAGAGAGCTATCCAGCCGCCCAGTGTCGATCCGACAATCACTGGACGGGATGACAGTTGCGCCAGCACTGCGATCAAGTCAGCAATGAAGCTATCTAGCGTATAGTTACCATCGTCCGGTATTCCGCTGTCACCATGGCCGCGCAAATCCGGGCAAATCACAAAGCGTCCAGCTTGAGCCATCGACCGCGCTGCCTGTTTCCAGACCTGTCGTGTCTGCATGCCGCCTGGAAGTAAAAGCACTGATGGATCATTCTCGTCCCCATAGGTGTCGGCGACAATTTTCAGCCCGCCAAATCCGGTAAATATTCTGGTGGGCATGATTCCAATTTCCTTATGTCTGGGGACTTGGAGTGGCACTTGCTGACTGGCAACTTGGCCGGGATGACACTTGCTCGTGCCAGCGGGCGAGGTTGTTAAGGCCTTCGTCTGGCTTTAAACCTACCAACGACGCTGCGAAATCGACGCCAGTGAGCAAAGTAATGTCGGCAATTGTGAATCGGTCTCCCGCAACAAACTCACTATTCTCAAATTCCTTGTCGAGGCGGTTGTAATATTGATGTGTTCGTTCATCACTTTGCGCCTTCGCCTCCGGGATTGACTCGAACAATCCCATTGCACCCACAATCGGGCCGTTAATCCATGAAATCGAAATTTCGCGCCAATATTCAAACTCCATTTGCCGGTTGCGTGCCTCGATATGCCCCAGTTCATAAGCATCCCGGCCAAATAGATTTGGTTCGGGTTCAACGGCCTCTAGATAGCGGCAAATCGCGACCGATTCTGGAATACACCGGCCATCATCGAGTTCCAGCACCGGGATTTTACCGCTTGGGTTCTTCTTGAGAAAACCCGAAACCTTGTGCTCCCTTTTGGTGATGTCGCAATGCACTAGCTCCAGATCAATTCCTTTTTCCGCAGCAAAAATCTTCACTCGCCGTGGGTTGGGTGCACCGGCATAATCATATAATTTCATCGAAAATCTCTCCCGTCATTCCTCGGCATTTGCCTGGCGCATTTCCAGCCCGGCCGCCCAGCGGCGCTGGAAGCCACGCCAGTAAGCATCTTCTTCAGGACCAGCGAGCTTGCCATTGAGCTGTTCGCCAAAGCCAACCGGCCACTCTGCCTTGTTTGACTCAACCGTGGGAACGTTCAGATAGCTGGCTTTGTCTTCGTCACCTTTCAACTTCCAATCCAGAAAGGCGGTCGCAAAATGTTGGTTGATCACATTCAACCGATCGCTTCGCCATACCGGTTCTTTGAGAAATTCCAGTGCGTTGAAAATCATATCATCGCTGACTTCGAATTCATTACCAACAATATTATGCCGCGCTTCTCGATAGGTCAGTAAATAACGATCACTGCTTTTCATATTATCGAACAACCAGGTCACACCTTCATCATAATTGACGATATCGTCCTGATTGCCGGAAACAATCAGTGCGGGAATATTGATATTGTTCAACGCCTCTGAGCTCCAGACCCGACTATCGGGCTGACCACCCCAGGGCGCAAAAGTAATCAAGGCTTTTATTGGCAATGGCTTGATCGTGGCTTCCTTTAAACTATCCTGCGCTGTTTTAGGAATGTTAGACATCAAATCGCTATCGAAAACATAAGGCGCTCCGGCTGAAGCAACGGCGCCGTAACCGCCCATCGAATATCCGATCAAGCCCAGTTTTTCTGTATCAATCAAAGAGGCGTAGCCGTTGGTTGCGCCTTTCGTTTCCTCTAAAAGCAGGTGCATTATCTGACGCTGGTCGAGCGTGCGGTCGACCAGGACATTACCAAAAGACAAAATTGCAGAAGCGACGCCATCTGCAAGCTCATCTCCATGATCAATCGAAGCGACCACATATCCATGCGATGCTATATGCTCGCCCAAATTGCTGAACTGAGTGCTCCAGCCGCCATAACCATGTGACATCAGCACAAATGGAAACTTCTGATTTGTTAGGGGCGCAGCATCGGAAACGGCGATACCATTGCTGATAATTTCAAATGGATCTTTGCCCGCAAGATTCATCTGATGAATATATTGCGCTGGCGCAGCCTCGGGACCCTCCTGAGCCGGATACCAGATACGAACCGAAAGTTTGCGCTCCCTGGTGTCCAGATCGCCCGTCAATGCTCCCCAGGCAGTTATTGTTGTGCGGTTCGGAAGCACATATTCCTTCTCTATTGTGCCAATAGAATATTCCCCGATGCGTCCAAGTTCAGGAGCCTCGCCACCCTGTCCGGGATGAACTGTCGGAGAGATAACATAAGCGGTTGCTCCGACCCCAACAGCCAATAGGGCCACAACACCGATAAAAATTCGCCGCTTCTTCATGTCGATTTCCTCTTGTTTGCAGGCGGATCAAAGGCCCGCATTCCAGTTTCGGCGAGCAGTCCCTTGACTCATTCAGAACATTTTTATTATATAAACCGTAAACTAAAATCAAGCAATTGCAGATTGGAAAGAGGTGTAAATGCCAAAAGTAGATCGCGAATTTGCAGAAAAATTCCTAACCTCAATAGATGATTATGATGCCTATGGCGTGCACCTGCTGTTTAACGACTGGTGGGAGAAAGCTCCTCAGGATGCCATTGAGAAATACGTCTTGGCCATAGAAGAGCATCCTGAGCAGGGCCCGCTTGCGAAAGAGGGTTGGCTGGCACCACCGGTTGATATGGAAAGACTGGCGGGTTGCGCACCGGACACTCTCGGTGAAGCCTATTACCGGTTCATCGTTGACAATGATCTGGAGGAACAACTGGCCACTGGCTATCGCGACCTGCACGAGGAAATCAAGAGCGATGGCAAGCTACAGCGCATGCCTGATGTGATCCAGTATAAGGTGCTCCGAGGATATCAGACTCATGACATGCATCATGTCTTGACCGGCTATGATCCGGATCCCGTCGGAGAGATTGCGCTTCAGGCTTTTGGGTTGGCGCAAATGAGCTACCCATATGCGGGCATGTGGATCGCAGTGATCACGGCCCATATGACCTATTTGGAGCCTGATCTTGTGAAGCCTGCAATGGATGCCATTTCCGATGGCTGGACCTTTGGTCGTCAGACACGAAATCTACAATTTGTGAAATTTGAACATCAACTGGAGCGACCACTAAAGGATATACAGGTCGAATATGGCCTGTATCCACGTTGTTTGCGGTTCAGTGCGGGCAATAGAAGCGCAACCGAGAGTCTCGTTGCGGCATAATTTCGAAGCCCGTGGCCCGGCAGAACTGCGCGATAAAGCCCGTTAAAATATTTGTGTCGCCGATGTCCTTATTGTAACAATGCGACTGCATTACACTAAAAAACAGAGTGGGATTTCATTTGTCGGCCGCCACAAAAATCAAAAAACAGAAAAACCGCAGACTCAGTCCAGAAGTTCGTAAGAACATTATTTTGGACAAAACCGCCGAGTTAATTGCCAAAGAGGGTGTTTCGGCCGTATCCATGGAACGTGTCTCGAGAGAGGTTGGTGTCAGCAAGCCGCTGATTTATATCTATTTTCCGAACAAAACTAATCTGCTAGGAGAGTTGCTTATCCGCGAGCAGAACAAGCTTATGGACCTGCAAGCGCAAGCAGTGGCCGAAGCCTCTGATTTTGAAGATTATATCCGCCGGACGACCCGCACATATCTCAAGCATGTCGATGAAACGGGTGACCATGTTCAAAGACTGATGCGCGAGCCATCGGTGGCCGAGGTGTTTGAGGAGTTTGATCGCAAAGACAAGCAACGAGTGGTCGAAACGCTTGCAAAAAATGTGTCCAAAACTTTCGACATTCCTCCGAGAACCGCTGCTCTGGCTACGGAAATTGCAATGGGAATGACAGGGGCTGCAGGAGGCATGATCGCGCGCGGCGTTGCCAGTCGAAAAAGAATTGAGGAAATAACGCTCAATCTGGCAATGGGAAGCATCAAGGCCATGGAAGATAATTATAGTCGCAAAGGGAAAAAGAAATCCAAAAAAATACTGAGGTAACTTTGTCTACCCTATTCATTGCGCCTTTAAACCACCGTCGACTGGCACCACAGCACCATTTACAAATGATGAATTGTCGCTGGCTAGAAATACTATGACGTCTGCTATCTCTGATGGGCTGGCATAGCGTCCCAACGGTATCATCTCCGTAAAATGACTACGAATCTCAGCTGCTTGAGTTTCGTTCTTTCCCGCTTCCAAGTTCAGCATCATTTGTGTTTCCGTCATGGCTGGGCAGATAGCATTCACCCGAATATTGCGAGAGGCCAATTCGGATGCCCCAACTTTAGTCATGCCAATCACCGCATGTTTGCTGGCATTGTAAGCAAAGAGCATTTTTCCGCCGCCAATGCCCGATACCGATGAGATATTCACGATCGAACCGCCGTCATTCAGAATGTTGGCACCATATTTCATACCTAGAAAAACACCACGGCAGTTGACTCGCATCACATTGTCAAAGGCATCAACGGGATAATCAGTCAGTAAACAGCTCGGACCCGATATTCCCGCATTGTTGATGATGGTATCGAGCGCATCGAAATTCTGGATCGTCAACTTTTTGGCGAGATCCCAGGTCTCAGGATCGGATACATCACCCGCGATAGACACTGCGGACGATCCGTTTGTCTCAACAATCGATACGGCGTCTTCAAGCGGAGAATCCTTAAGATCCATCAAAACTATATTGGCGCCTTCGGCCGATAGCTTTTTGACAGTTGCCAGTCCGATACCTCGTGCTGCGCCGGTAATGAGAGCAGTTTTTCCTTTGAAATTTCCCGTCATAGTCCACTGTACTTTCCGCTCAATCCACTCGGCGCTGCCGCATATAATTATATCATACGTAAATAATGCGCGATAGCATCTAAGTTTAATACGGTGATTATGTCACAGCTTCGATAATTTAACTGACGGTATATATAATTAATTGACTAGTGAGGGCTCTTATAATAAGGATTGTGACCTATCAACGTTGGCAACAGATATGAATTGTTGGCGAGAAAAAGTTGAAGGGGAGAAAATATGAAACTTGCTAGGAAAATTATTTTAGCAGCGATGCTGACCACCGTTGCATTGCCCGTAACACCGGTCTGGGCACAGTCAAATGGTGAAGCACAAGATGGGGATGATCAATCGAAGAATTCTAACATGATTATTGTCACCGCTCGGAAAACAGAAGAAAGTTTGTTCGAAACACCAGTCGCCGTTTCAGTGATTTCTGGCGAGTTTCTCGAAAAGACGGGATTCGTGGAAATCGGAGATATTGTGCGCTTTGTACCTGGCTTTGATTTGACTCCGCTCAATACAACGCGGGCAACTGGTTCAAAAATCCGGGGTATTTCTACTTTTAGTTTCAGTGACGGTTTTGAATCCAGCGTCGCAACAGTTATTGATGGCGTTGTTCTCGGCCGTGAAGCGCAGGGTTTTTTTGATTTTGTTGATGTAGAATCAATCGAAGTGATCAAGGGTCCTCAGGGCACACTTTTTGGAAAAAATGCATCGGCTGGCGTGATTAACATTCGTACAAAGGCACCGGAATTTGATTTTGGCGGAAAGGCTGACATTTCCTATGGTAGCTTCGATGAAATAAAAATCCGCGGTACTGTTACCGGTCCGCTGGTTGAGGATAAACTAGCGGCGAGAATTAGTGGGACTTACAACAAGAGGGATGGTTTTTACGATAACCCCATCGCGGGCGAGTCGGATTTGAATGACAAAGAGCAATTGTCTCTCCGCGCGAAACTATTGTTTCAACCCAATGATGAACTGAAGTTTACGCTTGCAGGCGACTATGTAACGGAAGAAAATAATTGTTGCTTGCCTACTTATCGCGTTGCGGGAGCTCCATCAGCAGCATTGCTCTTTGCTTTAAATCCGGGCGCGGTTCAGTTACAGACAGCTCTAGCACAATTTGGAGTGGTTGCCGGACCAGGCAATCGGTCGGTTCCAGTTCTTGACGAGAATATTCTGCAAGAATCGGAAGCTTATGGATTGGCGCTTACGGTTGAACAAGAGCTGGGCGATTTGAACCTGACATCGATCTCCGCTTGGCGTCATTGGGAGATTGATGAGTTTAACGAAGCGGATGGCGTTTCCAACTCCAACGTCAATAATCGCAATGGCACCCGGTCCTCCACGGAACAAATTAGCCAGGAACTGCGAATAGACGGCAAAGTCTCGGATAACGTCTCGCTCGTAGCCGGACTATTCTATTTCCACCAAGATTTGGATGCGCAAGGCCAGGTAGATATTGAACTCGCCTTGCCGTTCCCACCTTTCTTCAACGTCCGGACGAATGCCGATCGTACAGTCCAAACAGACAGCTTCGCAGTCTTTGGCGAGACGACGTTTGATCTTACTGACAAGCTCTCTTTGGTACTCGGTGGACGTTATACAAACGAAACTCTGGAAGCCACATATTCGCGCGTTGCGAGTCCTATTCTTCAGGGAGCTCCATTTGGTGCATTTTTCGGACCTGACATAAACGGGATGCAAAAAGTAACTGATGAAAATCTGTCAGGACGGGTTATTGGCCGGTATATCTGGTCCGACCAATTGATGACATATGTCTCATGGTCGCGTGGTTATAAGGGACCAGGTATTGATGTAGCCGAAAGCGCCAACGTGGCGGCCATTATGACTCCAGGGGGATTGCCGGTCTTGCCGCCTGAAATTCCTACACTGTGGGAAGCCGGTGTTCGCGCCAATCTGTTTGATGATGCGCTGGCGGTGAATGTGGCACTTTATCATCAGGACGTGCGAGATGTTCAGGGTATTGCCACCAATGCAAATGGAGTAACTTTGAACCTCTCGATCGACAAGATAAGGGCAAAGGGCATTGAAGCAGACTTTATATTGAGGCCTGCTGCGTTACCAGGTTTCACTCTGTCGGGAAGCTTTACGCACAACGATATCGAGATAAATCAATTTGCAGAACGACCTGACCTTGTGGGCGTCAGATATCGGGACAATCCTCGCTTCTTCTATTCGGTGGTTGGTGACTATAGGACCAATTTCGGCGCCTCCGATTTCGAAGGCTTCCTAAGAGGGGAATGGACCTGGCAGTCTTCGAAAAATACCAGTCTCGTCCGCGATCCAACTACATTTGTCGACTCATACGGACTGTTAAACCTACGAGTTGGTGTTAATGGACCTGATAATAAATACGGGGTAACTTTCTCGGTCGAAAATGTGTTTGACAAAGACTATGAACATTTCATTTTTGGTTCTACGTTTAATGCACTCGACGGGACTACTAGATCGCAATTCCTGGGCGAAGAACGAACTTGGAACGTGACGTTGCGAACTAAGTTCTGATCGCGCAAAGGCATGTGTGACGCTGCTAGTCGGTCGGTTCTCTCCCGTTCTCGCCATCCGCAGCGTCACGATTTTTGAAAGCTTTTGCTTGTGATAACCGGATTACATCATGTCGGCCTCGGTGTTGCCCATCTGGACAATGCCATAGACTTTTATGAACAAATTGCCGGATTCTCGACTGTGTCCCGTTACTCACGGGATGCAGAAAGCCCGCTGCGGGAAGGTCTAAATGCGGGAAGTGCTTCCATAGAAATTGCTCTGATTGCAGGTCCGAATGGCTATATTGAATGCGCGGCAATGGCTCCGAAAACTGCTGATGTTTCCGATTCCACCCCGCCGATTAATGAGTCCGGTATCCGCCATTTCTGTATCCAGAACCGGGATTGTGCTATGTTGGCTGGAGGTGTTAAAAATGCCGGTGGCTCACTGTTTGCCGATCCTCTCGATCTCGGAACCGGCAATCAATATGCCTATGCCCGTGATCATGAGGGTAATATTATCGAAATCGAAGGCCTTCCCTATGTGCCCGCAGAACAACCGAGCTGGTTGGGTCATGTTGCAATTGTGACGCCTGATCTGGATAGGATAGTTGCATTCTACAGTGATATTCTTCGTTCCGAACCTCAGGGTCGCGGTATGGTCGGGCCGGGGCCACAATCTGACAAAATGGGCAACCTCAAAGATGCTCAACTCGAAGGTGCATGGCTGCCAACTCCAAACATGTTGCTCGAATTCTGGCAATTTCATACGCCGGAATCACCACCCAAAAAAACACCAACGACCATGCTGGATTTGGGTTACACGCATATCTGTCTGGAGACAGATGATCTGGATGGCGACATGACGCAGATGATCGGAGCGGGTGCCGCCGCAATTTGTGAACCCATAGAGACCTATAATGTGCGCATCCAATTTGCCCGAGATCCTGACGGCAATATTGTCGAGCTTCTTGAGCCTCAGGACGGCTTTGATCAGACCATTAGCGCGCTAACGGATACAGAAATATGCAGCCGGACTGATGCCTTGAAATAGTGGTATCAGACTTTTAGCAGCAACTTACCGTTATTCTTACCTTCAAATAACATTCTCAAAATCGCAGGAAAATTCTCGATGCCCTGTTCGATTTGGTCGCGGAACTGTAACTTCCCGTCACGATGCCATTGCAACAAGTCCGCTCTTGCTTCGGCATATTGCTCGGTGAAATGAAAGTTTACATAACCCTGCATCCGGGCCGCTTTGCCGATCAGGTTGAGATAATTGCGCGGCGCGTGCACCGCATCCAGATTATCATATTCTCCAATGGCGCCGCAAATGACGATACGCGCGTGCAGCGCTATATTATCGAGAGCATTTTCAAGCAACTCGCCGCCCACATTGTCAAAATAGACATCGATCCCGTTCGGGCAAAGTTCCTGCATCCGGCCGGCAATAGATTCAGACTTGTAATCGATACATGCGTTTGCACCATATTCATCCACAACCCTCCTGCACTTTTCCGGGCCGCCGGCAATGCCTATCACGCGGCATCCTTTTAATTTGGCGATCTGAACGGCGATATGGCCAACCGCTCCTGCAGCTGCAGATACTACGACTGTTTCCCCATCTCGAAGCGCACCCACTGACAATAGTCCGAAATAGGCAGCCAGACCCGTGCCCCCCAAACCGCCCAGGTAATGCCGAATGTCGATTTCTCCGGGATCAAGTTTCATCACATCGGCAGTAGAACCTGCGTAAACAGATTGAATACCAAAACGCCCCATGACCTTGTCGCCAACCTGATAGTCCGTCGATTTGCTTTCTATAACCTCGCCAATACCGCCGGATCGCATCAACTCTCCAATTGCCAAAGGGGGTACATAGCTCGCTTTATCGGCGAGCCATGTTCGCATCGCCGGATCTACCGAGCAATATTCCAGAGCAACGCGGATCTCGTCGCCGTTAAGTTCTGGAACTACTTCTGATGCGATCTCGAACGTCGTATCTGTAATTTCACCAATTGGCCGCTCGGCCAATCGCACCGTCATATTATTCATCACACTAGCTTTCTGTTTGCAACTTTGATTCCAGTCCATGGGTCTCTTGATGGTCTTCGCCCTGATGCTTTTTCTTGTGCGACAGTTGTTTGATAATTTTATTATGCTCCGAGCGGGTCAGACGATATCTGGCATAAAGGGGAATTGCGAATAGCGCACCGAAGGCCATTATTGGTCCTCCTGCCAGAGCCAATCGAAAAATGACGTCTTCATCAACTTTCCCTGGGACCGCGTTGAACGGCATTCGAATGAACAGGTCGAGCATGACACCTGCGATAAAGTGGCCAGCGGAATTGGATGCCTTGGCGAAAAAAGCTCTGGCAGAATAGATCAATCCCTCCTGGCGTAATCCTTTTTCCAGTTCGATCTGATCAGAAATATCCCCCAGCATTGACAGAACCGAAACCGCCGCAATCGCGATGGATCCGGCGACTACGGCCATTTGTAACATCAATAAAGGTAATAATAGTGGAGATTCGTTGGTCACGAATAGACCAAGTAATCGAAGATTAAGCGGTGTTTGTACGGCGATGACTACGGCGATGATCGACCATAGTAAGACTGGGCGACGATCAAATCTTCGCATCATAGCGGGTGCAATTAGGGCCCCTACCACGATGGCCGGCATTGCTGCCAATCCGAACCATTTAATATCCTCTGTACCCAATTCCCAAACATATGTGTTCACGAATACAGCAAAGACTTCGTTCAGTCCGACAGACATCATGAAAAAGAAAAAGCCAGCGATCAGGAACAGATAATTTCTGTTCTCAGCAGCATTGAGGAGATCATGATAATAGTTTTTCAGGCTTATCTTGCTTTGGTTCGCAGGCGGTGCGCTGAGCATTGGAATACGGTTATATGTACCCCAAGCACTTATCACGATGGTCGATAAAATGATACCGCATGCCGTCAGAACCAGAGGTCCATAGGCATCCGCATCCAGATGTCGGGGTATTGCATCGCCATTGGTATTGATCGTTTCACCGCCAAGGAAATATCCCCAGGCGGTAAAGGCAAACAAAGCACCAGTCATATACCCAAAGACCGAGTTGATACTGAACAATCGGGAACGATCGTTGGCGTCTTTGGTCAATTCGCCACCAAGGGCAAAATGCGGAATTGTGTATAATGTGAGAAACAAACGCGCCAATATCGTCCAAATGCAAAGCCAGGCGAATAAAGCGATTTGGGAGGGTTCTCCGTTATCCCCACCGGTCAGCAATGAATCGGGCGGCATGAAGACCAGATAGACCGCGACAACAACAGGAATGGGGGCCGCAAATAGAAATGGGTGGCGCCTACCGATCCGCGAACGCCAGCGGTCGGAAATCATGCCAACGGCCGGATCGGACACTGCATCGCCCAATAAGGCAATCATGATCGCCACGCCGATCAAGCTATTAGAAAGTCCCAAAGCCTGATTGTAGTAGATCGTGATAAAAGTGTTGAACATGCCGAAAAAGACCTGTTCGCCCACTGCACCAATTCCATAAGCAAGTTTCGTCGGCAATGGCAGTCTGGATTGCGTTGCGCTCATATCGATGCCACTCTCCTCCCCAATTTATTCCGGTCGTTAGATATTACATCTTTTGCCAAGAATTGGCTTGGATAGCAGCATCACTTATTATATAAACCGTAAACTACGGATAGAGAGGTTGGCAATGACTGTCAAACCTATGGTTTGGAAATATTTTGAAAACCGAATATTGAAAGAACGAGGCAAACATGGATTACAATCGATTGGCGCATACTCTTTACGAGAGGTTTAATGCGCGTGATGTTGATGGTATATTTGAACTGCTGCACGCCGAGGTGGAATGGGTGAATGAACCCAAAGATATTCACGTTCACGGACTTGATGAATTGCACGTGGTTTGGACACGGCAAAAAGGCACTGCGATTGTCCATTTTGATGTCACTAGCGTAACTCCAAAGGAGAACGGGTTTTTTGTTGTCGTTCAGGAGAAGGTCTGGACGCATGAAAAAGAGCTGTTGTTTGATGGTCCTGTTGGCCATGACTATACATTGAAAGAGGAAAAGATCATCCGATGTGACATTGTCGATGCCGATGCAGGATAGCCCAAAGTTAGCTACCAGGCGTAAGCTTCCGGTGCCTTTCCTTGCTTCGGGAATATCGCGTCGATTTGGGCAAGCACTTCATCGTCGAGGATAATGTCGGGTACACTCAGACTGGAGATGAGCTGCTCTACTGAAGCAGGTCCGATAAGGGGCGCTGCAACACCCGGTTGATAAAGCAACCAGGAAAGGGCAACGCTACTGGGAGAATGTTGCAGGTCACTGCAGAGTTTTTCAAATTTCTCTAGTTGAGGAACATATTTGGCTCGCGCGCTTTGCGCATCTTCACTTCGGCGGCGCCCTGATTTTGAACCGTTACAGCCCGCTAATAAACCACCCGCCAAAGGGCTCCAAGGAATCAAGCCAAGACCATATTCACGACATGCTGGAAGCACCTCGAGTTCAACCCGCCGTTCGATCAGATTATAAAGACTTTGCTCCGAAACCAACTGGAATTGATTGCGTGTGATCGACTGCTCACTTGCCTTTGCTATCGCCCACCCAGGGAAGTTACTCGATCCAACATAACGCACTTTTCCTTGCTTCATGAGCCTATCCATAGCCTCCCAAGTTTCCTCAAACGGAACCGCGCGATCAATATGATGCATTTGATAGAGGTCGATATGATCCACGCCGAGCCGTTTCAAACTGGCGTCGCAGGCTTCCTGAATATGCCGAGCTGACAATCCGCGGTCCTCGGGATCATCCGACATAGGTTCATAGACTTTCGTAGCCAATATGATCCGATCCCGCCGAGCTGAGTCCTGAGCAAACCATTTACCGAGGATAATCTCTGTCGCGCCAACACCCAAATGGCCGCCATACTGATTGGCGGTATCAATGAAGTTGATGCCGGCCTCCACAGCATTGTTAAGAATGTTGAATGATTCTTCTTCGGATGTCCGGGGACCGAAATTCATGGTGCCAAGGCACAAATTACTAACCCGAAGATCGGAATGCCCAAGATCTCGATAGTCCATTTTCAGCCGCCAACTCTGAAATGGTTCATGGCGCGCGCAGCGTTGATCCAGAGACCAGGGTTTGGCTGGAATCGACAACCAGATGCCGGGTAAAGCTTTGTGCCCGCTCGGAGAGTTTTTGAAAATCCTGATAGTCTATTCCAGGGATCATGGGTTCCCGAAACCAAGGAGCGTAAAATTCCAGATTGGGAATCGAGCGCACTTTGTTGGACAGGTTGGGCGTGCCGCCATGCCAAGCCCGAACATCCCGGATCATAATGCTGCCCGCAGGCGCAGGACAAACAGTGCTGAGTCGCATCCATTCGGGTTCTTCCTTGAGGCTTGGAATCGGTGCTCTGGAATTTTGCGTGCCCGGTATCTGGCGGGTTGGGCCATTCAGCCGGGTTACGTCCTGTGGGAGAAAATTGACGCAAATATAAGGACAAGACAAATCACGCAAGCTGATCTGACCTCGCGGATCATGGTAGGAACTAAATGGTGAATTCCCCGATACCTTCCATTCACTCACATCGGAATGCAGCGGTTGATATTCTTCGGTTCCAGGCAAGCAGAAATCACCGCTAGCTGCCCTCAATATATAGTTTGGCGATTCAAAGAGCGCATCTAGCAGCGTCCATACTTGAGGTATTTCCAACAGCATCTGCCACGCAGGGCGGTGCAACTGGCTGCGCGTCAAACTGGATCCACCAAAAGAATAGCGGCCCGACCCGCGATTACCCTTATTTTGCTCATCCAAATCCAGAATCTCGTCAATAACTTCAGCGCAGCCCGCCGCCAATGATTGAACTTGTTCTTGGTTCAGAATATCTGAGACCAAGACAAAACCGTCGCGTCTAAAAGATGTCGTAATCCCTTGAATATCTGTAGATTGCTTGATTTCCAGATTCCGGATGCCATTATTACCTTCAAGATATCTTCGTTTTTCGGGGACCTCTACATTTTCGGTACGAGGGTAGGTTTCGGATTGGCTTATTACAGAATCATCGTTCGATGTTTCGGTCACATTTAATTCCTGATGCTGTTTCTGGTCACAGAATTGTTCAACGTAGATTAGCAATAGATCAAACTTAGGGAGCTCGTTGCCAACTGAAATGCGCTTATCATTAATTATATAAACCGTCAATTAAGATAATCGAAAAATCGTTTTGCATACCCATGCATGATGTGGTTGGAGATCAATTCAATTCGTAAATTTGTTCTAAGGTAGTAATTTTGATTACCCTCCAGAGAGTCCGCGTTCGGGATATTACAGACATAAATCTAATGTCCGCTTTGGGCATAAAAGCGGACATTAGCTGGACTTGATATCAAAGCTATTTGTTTAGTGCGCAAAGAGCGATTCAACCCAATTCGGATATTGCTGCCAATGCTCGGTCAATTTCCTGCTCATTGTTGAGCAAACTTGGCGCAAAACGCGCATAGCTTATGCGATAGGGCGTGCTGCTCATGATGATGGCCTTGCTGTGCATTCGTTTAACAACTTCGCCGGGTGCCATTCCGTCAATATCAAAGCAGGCGAAACCGGAAGATGATCCGGTCGATAAAGGTGTATGCAGTTTTACGTGTGCCATCTTCGCGAGCCCCTCTTTGGTTTGGGTGTTAAGTTGGTGGATACGATCTTGGACATTTGCTTTCCCCAATTGAAGATGTAACTCAAACGCGGCAGGGAGCGCCCAGCGATGCTCAAAGCTGTGGAAACCGCCCGGCGACATATGCTGACCCATCGGGACTTGATCCTGTTCAGCTAATCCGCGCCAGGCATAAGTGGAAAGACTAAAACTGGGGATTATAGCATCACAGGCTCCCCAAGCACGATCATTGCCCCAGATCACTCCTGTACCGCGCGGTCCGAAAATCCATTTATGGGTACCGCCGATGAAGAAATCGCAGCCTAGCTTGCTCACATCTTCATTTTCAATTCCCAATCCGTGTACACCGTCCACACAAAATATGATCTGATCGGCAATGTCTCTTTTAGCGTTCACTGCGTCGATAACGTCGGCCATGGTCCGAATTGGCAGCTTTACTCCACTTGATGAATGTACCCAAGTGACGGCCACCACCCGTGTTTTGTCTGCAATGGCTTTGCTGAGACGTTGGACGGCATCCTCAGGCCTGAACAATGCTGGATCGTCATAGAGCGCAATTTTGCGGATCGCGGCCCCTGAGCGCTGCGCGGCAAATTCAATCGCCATGTCTGATGAATAATGTTCATGAACAGTATGCAATATTTCATCGCCGGGCTCTAATTTGAGGCCCCCATAGACTAAGCCGAGCCCCATAGTTGTGCTGTCGGTCAAAGCAAACTGATGAAATTCGCCGCCCATATAGCGCGCTGCCGTTTCAGCGACCAGATAGTCATACTTTGGAAAACTATCCTGCAGGAAATCGGACGGATTTTCGTCCAGAGCGCGCCGGATTTTCTCAATCGCATCAGACACGGGTTTAGGGTGCGATGCGATAAGGAAAGTCGACAATTGAATATAGTCACGGGTTAGCGGAAACAGCGATCTCAGGGCCTTCCAGTCACCAGCTTTGATGGGGCCAGACTGTGACGAAGCGGAGGCTGAAACACTGTTCCCACCAACTAGCGCGCTGGCGCCTATTGTTGCACCTGCGCCGCCTAGAAATTGACGCCTCAACATATTGTCTCTCCTCTGTTTGTGTTCGACTAAAATGGGGTCTATTTCGATCATAACGCTGTTACGGCGCGACAAATTTTACACAGTTCGATAGCGTCCGTTTCCGGGATGAACCCAACATGATGCGATTTCAGCTGTTCTCGCAAAACTGATGCAAGTACAGCGATGCACTGTTGGACTCTAATCATGATTGTTAGTGAACGAAACGTTCTCACCAAGCCGCCCAAGATCCAGCGCGTTCATGGGCGGACGGTCAAGCGTTATTCGTTCCACGCGTTCAGATCGTTCAAATGTAAACGCCATAGCAGTTCTCCTACCAATGTTCTGCGAATGGACGAACTACCATATCGAATGCCCAAGTAGACCGGTCCTGATGAGCGAGATGATAGACTTCGTCGGCTATAGCCAAGGGCTTTGCATAAAAATCAGCCTGCTCGAAGGGCCAGTCTGATGGCGGCAACAACCAAGCCGGTTTATCTTCCGCAGGGCCCAGCCAAGTCACATCAATGGCCGCGTCCACTGTCACATAACCAACATGCACGCCCTGTGGTCCAAGATCGCGGGCCATGGCCTCCGCAAAAATTCGTTGCGCGGCCTTGGTTGGCGCAAAAAGCGCATAATTTGGAACGCCGCGGTGCGATGCCGTATTGCCTGTGGCGATGATCGCCCCTTTTCCAGCTTGCACCATAGCCGGCGCAAGAGCACGTGACATATACAAAAAAGCGGTCACATTAACTCTGAAGTTTCGTTCAAGCTCACTTGGGTCAGCGTCGAGAAATCGGTCAAAACTATGTGCAACGGCGTTGTGAATAACCACAGTTGGACTGCCAAGCTCCTTTTGCACAAGTTTGATCACTGCGGTCAGTTTTCCAAGATCACCCACATCACAGATATAGGCTTCTGCGTTGTCAATCTCTTGCTCCAACGTTGCCAATCGCTTCGCATTGCGGGCAATCATCGCAACACGGTAACCACCCTGAACAAAGCGTCTGACGAGCGCAGCACCGGTTGCATCTCCCACTCCGGTAATCAGGCAAAGCGGGCGCGTCTCTTTCTTTTTGGTTTCAACCATTCCGATACCTTAGGCTGCCCTTTTTGAGCCAAAAGGTGGCCCATATTTTTCATTTGCTTCTCCAGCTTTGATTACGCTGTGGATGGACTGATCGACTTCATAGGTACGCACCCATTCTAAGTCTCCTGGATGCATAGCCATTTGCGAATGCGGAGATCGGCTTGGGCGCAAATAGGATACCAAAGCCATCCGGCATGCCTGACCGCCAAAGCCATAATTATATTGGCCATTCTCCTTGGCGTAACGGCTGCGATAGAGTTTCCAAAACTGTCCGTCATAAGCATAGATAGCGAAACTGATTTCATGTGTATCATATTGCCAATGCCAAATGCCTGGATCTTCCACCAAAACCCAATCGGAAAACCGGCTGCCGTCCTGAAACGTCTCACCGATCATGTCCCACCTTAGTGTATCAGTCATTTTTGAAGTCCTTTCTTTCAGATTATGGTTTTTCGAGAAGTACCGCACTGGCCAGACCGCCGGCAGCGCAGACACTGGCGAGCCCATAGCGCGCGTCCCGACGTTTCATTTCATTGGCCAGCGTCGTTATGATCCGGACACCGGTGGCGGCGAGGGGATGCCCAACCGCGATAGAGCTTCCCAGCGGATTGAGGATGGCATGATCAACCGGCCCGGTGGCAGCAGCTTTCCAAGCCGTTTCCCATGCCTTGATATTTGCAAGAACCTGTCCTGCAAATGCTTCGTGCATTTCGAGAATCTCAATGTCAGACAAACGCAATTCGTTCCGGGCGAGAAGTCTTGGCACGGCCAATGCGGGCGCCATCAGCAAGCCTTCGGCCGGGTCTATCGCGGCAAATTCGATATCCTTGATGAAGCAGACTGGCGGGAAACCAATTTGCTCTGCATAGGCCTCGGACGCGAGTAAAATTGAAGCGGACCCGTCTGTCAGTGGACTCGCATTTCCCGCTGTGATCGAACCGCTTGAAGACCGATCAAAAACTGGCGGGAGGGAAGCAAGCTGCTCTTTGGAGGTATCGGAGCGAATTTGCTGGTCACACTCTATCCCATCTATCGGTGCAATTTCGGCCAATAAGCGTCCATCTTCCGTGGCCTTACGGGCATTCATATGGCTGGTATATGCAAGCAGGTCCTGATTTTCGCGAGAGATATGCCAGTCCTTGATCGACAATTCGGTATGTTCTCCCATGGAGAGGCCCGTTGACGGTTCCCGCAAGCCGCCCGCTGATGTTAGTAGGCTATTGAAATCCAGCTCTTCGAGAATTTTCAAGCGGGCGCGGTTGCGAGACTCAGACACCAGCGAATGGAGCGCCTTGGTTGCTTCTGGGCCAAGAGCGACCGGCGGATTGGACATGGATTCCGTGCCGCCAGCAATCACCAGATCGGCATGGCCGGTAGAGATACGGGCCGATGCGGTTTCGATAGCGCTGATGCCGGTCACGCAATTGCTGCCGACGCTGAGTGCGCGTATGCTGGGGTCCAGATCGGATTGCAGCACTATCTCTCGAGCAAGATGCGGAATTGCGGGGTTGGCGGCCACCGTACCGAAGATAATCTCGTCAATGGCCGCGTCATCGACCTGATATCTTTCGAGCAACCCATTTACTGCATGGATTGCCAGATCCAGCGCTGATAAATGTGCGAAGACGGTCCCTGCTTTTGCAAAGGGCGTTCGGATGCCGCCCAGTATTGCAACGCGTGTCGATTTGCTGTTTGCCATGCGATCCGTCTCCTGCCGCCCGTCTATCGGGCCTTCGTCTCGGAAGACTCCAGCAGCGGCGTATATCCGTGGTTGGCGAGCGCGGTTCCGACATATTCAAAATAGCTTGGGCCGCCCTCGACCCCGAAAGAGTCGACCAGCCGGTTTACATAGTTGAACAGTGAAATGACGTTGATCGCATCTTCAATCGTCTGTTCCGCAATGCCTTCGGTTATCAGTGCGTCGATGTCAGCTTTTCCGATGCCGCCCGGATCCCTTGTCAGCTTGGTTGCGAAATCCAGAATGGCGCGCAGCTGATCACTAACCCCTTCCATTTTCGAACCATGTTCCAGGCTATCAATGACCTCGGCACCGGTATCCATTGCCGCCAAAGTTGCGCGATGGGCTCCGAGGCAAAAATCGCACCCGTTGAGACTCGAAACATGAGCAGCGAGAATCTCCCGTTCCGGTTTGCTGAGGTCCGAAGGACCGACCATTACGTTTTCAATAAATTCCAGCAATGGTTTGTAGATGGCAGGAGAGCGGAGGAAGACGTCGGCGACTCCTTGAAAATCTTTGGCATAGGTGAGATGAGGCATTGTTTTTCCGTGACATATTGGAGGTGGGGAGGAAGGATTGGTGAAGGCGCCTGTTGCTTGCGCATCTGGCGTGACTTAACCGGGCGCAAGATCTTCAATAATGCGCGTCAGGCTGTGTTCCTCGATATCGTAGACATAGCCATATATGTTCACATGCTTTGGCGTTCCGGGCGATTGACGGATCAGCGCGGTGTCATGTACCAGCGAGGAGCCATAATCCGAAATGCACACACTTTCTGTCGGATAGAGATCGGAAATATCGGCCTGATGCTCATCTTTGAAAGCAGTGATGATACCATCGACTGTATAAGAGGTCGCGCCGCAATGGGTGTGATGGACCACCACGATATTTTCGACGCCCAGAAGATGCTGTCCAACCGTAATCGAGCGAAGCGCGTCCATCGCCCGGCCGCCAGCGACCACAACATCGAGCATGCTGGTCGACACGCCGATTACCTCACCCGATTCATCCGAGATTTCTTCACCGGGATAGGTTTCGCCAAATTCCTTCGCGATTGCGTCCGGAATACCCTTGGCGCGCGGGTCGTAACAATAGATGACAATTGTCTTTAATGGCATCAGCTGGGAAAATTCAGAGCGAACGTCTGCTTCGACATAGCCGGGCTGTTTTGAAAACGCATATTTGTCAAACTTGGAGGCAGATGGGGGCATGGCGGTGTTCCTTTTTCTTGCAACGGCATCGTAAAACAGGTGGACGAAGAAGGGTTCGATCAGAATTTGACTAAACATATCTTGGTCATTTCATCTCCGTGTGTTACCTAAATGATCAGAAAAAGTTGTTGTTTCAAACGATCCTTTCTAAGTCTTGAATCAAAATAACTAGGTCTAAAAATGTCTCGCCGACTTTACCCCATGAATGCCATGCGTGCCTTTGAGGCTTCGGCCAGACATCTGAGTTTCGTGAAGGCAGCCGACGAACTTTACGTGACCCCGGCCGCGCTTAGCCATCAGGTCAAGAAGCTTGAAAACTACCTCGGAGCGAAGCTGTTCAACAGACTGCACCGCGGAATCACACTCACCAGTGCCGGATTGAGTCTGCTCGAAGATATCAGGCATATATTTGCCGATCTTGACGATATTGTTGAACGGTTCTTCGAAACCGAAGCGGAAGGGGCACTGACGATCAGTGTTGCTCCCATGTTTGCCGCGAAATGGCTCTTACCCCGTTTACAGGATTTCGAGACATCCTTTCCGGAGCTGGATCTGCGCATATCATCCAGCCTGTCGCTGGTTGATTTTACCAGCGATGCATTTGATGCAGCCATACGCATAGGGCACGGGAACTATCCGGGGGTGCAATCAATTGAACTCCTCCAAGAGACCGTGACCCCGATGTGCAGTCCGCGCCTGCTGGACGATGGACGGCCAGCTACCCAGGCTTCAGATCTCCAGAATCACGTTTTGTTGCATGATGAATCCATGTCTTTCGATCCAGCCGCGCCAACATGGGAGACATGGTTCGCAACATTTGGAGCTGTGCCAAGCAATCCAGCCCGGGGGCCGCGGTTCAGTCAGCCGGACCATGCTCTGCAAGCTGCCGTTGACGGTGCAGGCATCGTCCTGGGTTGGCGAACGTTGGCGCGGGATGATATCAAGGCTGGCCGGCTGGTCGAACTTTTTGATCATACATTGCCGTTGAACTCGTCATTATTCCTTGTTTACCCTGAAGCATATACGCGACGACAGAAAATCCAGCTTTTTGAAAACTGGTTGTTGCAACAGTTTTCCGTTGAAGCGAGTGACCCCGGCTCAGGCTTGTTGCGATAGCATGGCCCCGTAATTGATAGAAACGATTACAAATCAGCGGGCACTCAAAATAGAATATCGGCTTTCGGGATAAAGCGGACGCAACGCTAGTATAGGTTTTGGGCGCAAAAGCAGACATTGGAGTTTTGCATTTTCCACAGTTGTTGACGATCAGCTCCGGACGGCACCGGCAGACTCCAGATGCATATTGTTTCACTTCGCACACTCAACGGCGTTTATGAGCCATCTACGAAATGCGCAGATTATCCGATCACCTGCTTGTTCAGGACGTACCACCATATACAGCGTACTTTCTTGTCCTGCCGGATCAAGTGGCGTGACGAGCTTCTTGCCGTGGTCGGGGCGCCGGTAAATGAGGGGGCTCATTCCTAACGCAACACCGTGGCCATGTTCTGCCGCCTCCAAAGCGGCCGGGACGCTGTCGACCCAAAGTTCGCCGGCGGGTGTCAAGTCACCTTCGCCCATCGCGGAAAGCCATTTACTCCAAGAATGCGGCATCGCAGATACATGGATTAGCACGCTTTCAGAAAGCTTCTTGGCGCAATCTAGACCTTGGGCAATGTCGGGGTGACATACAGGTACAGATTGAACGCGCAGCAAGGGTTCAAATTTTAGTCCTCGACTTCTGGTTTTCCCGAAACGAATTGCAACGTCCACACCGCTGGAGTCGAAATCGGCATACTGATGAGTTGCCTCAAGACGGAGCGATAACGATGGGTGATACCGATTGAGTGTGCCAAGTGATGGCATGATTACGGTGCTGGTGAAGAAAGGGAGTGAACTAACTCTTAATTCGTACCGCCGCGCCTCGTTGGTCGACAACAGATCTCGTCCAGCCAGGTCGAGTTCTTCTAAGATCGATTTTGCGACTTGAAAATATTTTTCGCCCGCAGGCGTTAACCGGACTGACCGACCAGCGCGAGCAAATAATCGCACGCCAAAACTCTCTTCTAGGCCGCGTATTTGGTGGCTGATCGCCGACGGTGAGAGACTCAAATCCTTTGCAGCAATCTGAAAACTTCGATGTGATGCAGCACGTTCAAATGCCAACAAGGCTGTCATTGATGGCAGCGTTCTTTGTGAACCCGAACCATGACTCGGTAGATGAAATAAACTCATCTCAATTGAATAATGCCCTTTTGTTTTAATTGCAAACCTAAGTCATTGGAGAATTCAGGTGAACAAAAGGAAATTTAAGAGTGGCAGTTTTTAAACGAGATTCCACAAGTGGAAAATGGCAACCTACCCCATTGGCTCGTGGCCCATTCAAGGGCTTACAGGGCGGTGCAATATCCGGATTGTTGATATCGGAAATAGAATCTCAGGCCGCAGGTCGTGGGTGGGGGCGAGCGATAAGCGCGCATACATCTTTCTTGAAACCGGTTCCTCTCACAAAACTTATTACGACGATAGAACCGCTTCATGAGGGTGGAAGAGTCTCTGTAGTCGACAACCATCTTTTCGCCGAAGATGAAGATCAGCCAAGCGCATCAGTACGTGTCACATTAGTCGAAGACAGAGAGATTGATATTCCCGGTTTTTGTGCCAAGGCCTCTGAATATTTCACGCCCGAAGATTTTGAACTGGTCAGTCGTTCTGCTCCTCATGGTGAACCCTGGTTTATGGACATAATGGATGTTCGCTCGTCTGAGGAAATCTGCTGGTTCAAATTATCTGATATCGTTGCAGAAGGCGCTGGCCAATTAGCCCAGATCGCTGGGCCGGCGGATTGGGCTCACGGCATTGCTCGACCGGTTCAAAATATTGTGGCTGATCCAAACACAGATCTCTCCATTCATACTTTTCGAGCAAAAGTTGGAGATTGGGTTGGAGTCGAACCTGTTACGGAATGGAATCCAGCGATTGGTGTTGGGTTAGGACAAGCGAGCCTTTTAGATATCACGGGAATTTTCGGGTCGGTCACGATGTCGGTCGCCTTAACCCCTTTTCCTAAATCCTTTCACCGGAAAGTCGAGGCTCCTGCCAGAGCAACATCGACATGACACCCCCCAAACGCCAACAAACAGAAGAGGCTAAGGTGAAAGATTACATGATCGTCGAAACACGAGACATGATGGAAACACGAGATTCAGAATGGACGGGCGCGCTCGCGACCAAATTGAATCAGGCTGGTGAATGTGCGGCCATTTTTCTAGCTGAAAATGCGGTTCTGGCCGCGCGAGCTATGGCCGATGCGCCTATGATTAAACAGCTTGTTGAGGACAATGTCCCAATATTTGCGGATACTTTTGCTCTTGATGAACGCGGTATCGCTTCGTGTCATTTGACCGAGGGCGTGCGGCCTTCGAACATCTCCAGGATCGCTGACAAACTGATCGATGGCTCAACAGTAATTTGGCGTTAGGAGGCCTTTTAATGGAAACGATATCAACTCTTACTTTCGCTCTCATGGATGCACCATTTGAAGCGTCCCGAACTACAACAGTCTTGCGGCTAATAGACAGCGCATTGGACAAGGGCTGCAACATCAATGTTTTCGCCTACGAAGGCGCGGTGTATCTACCATTTGCGCTACAGGAACCGCATGCAAATGCAGTTCATGGTCATGATGTAGATGAGGAAGACCATCCGCTTCCTCGCGAATGGATCGCGGCGCTTATCGATAAAGCTGAAGGCAAAGGCCTCACACTCAAATGGGTGAATTGCGGGCTATGCGTCGATGAACGCGGTGCTCACCAGGCAATAGCCGGGGTCGAGCGCGGTTCACCAGCAGACTTTTGGAAGATGTCGGTCGGCTCGAACAACACGCTAGTTGTTGGCACAAACTAGGAGATTGAAAATGAAAGTGCTGAACATAATTTCCTGCGGCTATCGTGCAACGCTTGAAGAACAAGATGACACGATTGTCTGGATAACCCACGCCATACGGGGTGCGGGAGCAGATATCGACATTCTCCTTCGCGGCCCGGCAACCAACTATGTTGCAACAGGCCAGAAGGTTTCACCGATTTCGATCGGCGGTCGAGAGCAAAAACATGCGCCCGATATATACGGACAGGTCGCATCGCTAGCCGGCAAGGAGGCTAAAATATTTGTAGCGGCCGAAGATATGGATAGCCGTGGACTGAAGAGGGAAGATTGCCTTCCAGCTGCACAGCCGATCCGGACAGATGACCTGCCTACTCTAATTCGCGGGTATGACGCCGTTTGGCATTGGTAAAGTCAGTGTCATGATTCCCCGCCAGTTTTTCTATCTGAGGACTTGTTCCTTTGCTTACTTAATCGCGACCTGCACAGCCACCCGGTAAGGAGAAAGATATTGCCCTGTTTACTAATGCGAGCGGCAACGCTGATTTTTCTTGTCTTGTCAATTATTCGGCCAGCAAATGCAGACGACGGCGGGATAACCATCCTTTACGACGCCTTTGGAAATAATGCCGAGATGAAGCATGACTGGGGATTTGCCGCTCTCATAGAATATCGCGGTCAGCAGATCCTGTTCGATACAGGAAATGATCCTGCAACGCTTGAGCGAAACCTGAAAACTCTCGCGATCGAGCTGAAGGATATTGATTTTGCTGTTATATCTCACCGTCATGGTGATCATACCGGCGGATTGAGCCATCTCCTTGCAGTCAACCCTGACGTTCAAATTTACACGCCGAAAGAAAACTTTGGAGTGTTTGGAATGACGTTGCCCGGGTCGTTTTACGAGCGGGACGCATCATTGCCAGAAAGCATGCGATATTTTGGCGGAAATGCACCTTCAACTATCCAGTCTGGAAGCGCGTGGCCCAAAGGAAATTTTGCCTGGATATCTGAGAATACCGAGATTGCTCCAGGAATCCATCTTGTTATCGAACGCGGCGAGTGGGGTGTCGATCTAGATGTGATGGAACTATCGCTTGCAATCGAAACCGCAGATGGATTGGTCATAGTAGCTGGCTGCAGCCATCCAACCGTAGAGAAAATTGTTTCTGCGGCGAAGGAAGTAACGGACAAGCCCATTCACTTGATCGTCGGTGGATTACATCTGCTCCCGGCAGGACGTGAGGAAATATATCGGGTTGCCGTCGCATTGAAGGACACGTGGAATGTCCGACACATCGCTCCGGGACATTGCACCGGTGAACCAGCCTTCGCTATTTTGCGCGAGACCTTTGCCGATAACTATCTGAGCGCCGGCGTCGGTGAGAGGATCAAACTCAGCGGCCTTCCCCGCCATGACACATTGCCTGTTAGTCCAAGTACAAAAGAAAATTGAAGGGTGGTCTTATGCTGAGAAGCTTTGGTGAGCATTTGGATAAAAGGCGATGGCGAGAGCGAATTGAAACGGCTCGGTTCGGCGCGCCCGCCCATACTGTCACTGATATTAAATTTTACGAAGATGATCGTTGCTTGATCCGATATCGTAAGCGGGGCCAAGGTAAAGCGATTGTATTTATGTGTGACGCACCAGCAACATTAGAGTTATATGATCCGCTATTCGATGCTCTCGACGATCAGCTCACTGTCATCGCGTTTGAGGTGCCCGGCAACGGTTTTTCGGTCCCTAAACCAGATTACAGCTTCAAATTTAACCTTACCAATGATGCTATCGCGCGGTTTCTTGGCAGCGTTGCCGGAGAAGGCGCTATTCTGGCATTCTCTTGTGGTGGCGCTTATGCGGCAATCGATATAGCGGCGAGATATCCTCAATATTGCGACCGATTGGTCGTGATACAGGCTCCATCCTGGGAGGAGGAGATGAAGTGGAAGGTCAGGCGAGATCCAAGCGGGGTAATCTCCTTGCCGATCATAGGGCAACTCCTTTTCCCTCGAATGATGGTCTCGCGCGCACCGCAATGGTATGATTTGTGTGTTGGAGATCGAAACCAAATTGATCGGTTCTGCAGTTGTACTTCCGCTGCGTTCGATCACGGTTCCCGATTTTCTCTGGCATCCATGTTTCAATCTTATCTCGCGGGAGACATGGTTCCATTTGGACAGCCGGAACAGCCTACTCTTGCGCTTTGGGGGGCCTTAGACGGATCGCATGGCGAAACCGACAAATTTTCGTCTCAAAAACTCGCCAAAAACACCACTGTAAAAATATTGCAAAACGTCGGGCACTTTCCAGAACTGGAAAACCCTGGGCAATTTCGGCAACTGATAATGTCTTGGTCAGGGAATTGAACAGCAGTTTTCATCGATTTGAAGCATGTCGGGAAGGCAGCTTGAACATATTGAAACTGGAGATGTCAGGTTTTGCAGCCATTTTCCTTTTTCCGCTCATCCGGCCCATCATGATCCGAGCGATCGCCCAAGAGAACGCAGGATTGAAGCACTACAGCGAAGCCAGAAATCTGTTAGGCAAAAGAAACCCGGACGAATTAGATAAAGTCTGAGGTTTAAATTCAAATGATGTCAATCACTGCAGATTGGTGTTCAGACAGACCTTCATTGCTCCACCGCGAAGTCTCATTCCGAAAGCCGTCGTTAGAAAATGATATTCTTGAAGGGAAAGTCAAAAATGGAAAATCCACCACGTGTTGCAACCATGGTTTTTCGGGTTGCTTTGACCTCACTGGGTATAGCAGCCGTTATTATCGGAACTTCGATGTTTTTGATGGGTCCAACTGTAACAGCTGAGGCTAGCAATTGGCTGCTCAGCTTGGTCGCAGGAACCGGAGAACCCGTCAGCGGTTTGCAATCGGCCAATGCGGATTCAGAACTCAGATTCTATTCTGTCTTGTGGATCGCGTTTGGCGTTATCACAATCGCTGCAGCACGAGACCCGTTCAAGTATCATCATCGAATAACCATTCTGCTCCTAGTATTTTTCTTGGGTGGAGTGGGGCGTGTAATCGCTTTTTTTCAGTCGGGCGAACCGCATTTTTTGTTCATCGTTTTAATGATTTTTGAACTTGCACTGCCGCCAACTTTCATAGTTTTTTGGCGAATTGTGAAATCCCGCGTAGCAGAGCATGTTTAGTTCATTCGCGCATTTCTGCTTGTGCACCAACAAGTCTGCGAGTGGTATCATGCGCAATTTGTTATGATGCGTAGTCTATTTTACCTGCGCATAGGAAAACTGTCCCGCAGGTCCGCTTTGGGATATTGCGGACAATTGCGCTGTCATTATTTATACAAGCGGAATGACCATGATTCTCCGTCCGCCAAACAAAACCGAGTTGTCAGAAGTATCCGAATTGTGCCTTCGATCCAAAGCCTATTGGGGCTATGACGAGGCGTTCATGATATCCTGTCGGGACGAGCTTACGCTCACGGAAGCAGATTTGTGTAACGACAAGGTCGCCGTGGCGGAAGATCGAATAGGTTTGGCGGGTGTTGTGCAAGTTTCGAATGATCAGACCGGATGCTACTTGGAGAAACTTTTTGTTGATACCGATCGGATTGGTCAGGGTGTTGGTAAGATATTGTACGAATGGTCCATATCAGCGGCACGCGAGTTTGGTGCAAAAGAACTAATCGTAGAAGCTGATCCGGACGCTGCTCCCTTTTATGAACGGATGGGGTGCCAGAGAAAAGGCCAAGCCAATTCTGGCTCGATCCAAGGCAGGATCCTACCGCGATACGTTCACATATTGTGAAGTGTAGGGTTTGATCGAACAAATTGTCCGATGATGGGTTTCACCAATTCATTCTTCTAATGTCCGCTTTCGTGACAAAGCAGCCACAACGCTAGTGTTAGCCATGGGCGCAAAAGCGGACATTAAATAAACACCGTTTTCTATTCACAATAATTTAGTTCTGCGGAATTACCCTAGATCATTCATCTTGCGTCATTTCGCTGCCCATGACCGGCTCCCACCGATGCAAATTAGAACCTCTTACCGACTTTGAGCAACCCACCAAAGCCTTCCAGGTCGCCGAACTCGAGATAGCCATTGACTGAAGCGGTCCAACCGTTGCCGAGATTTTGATCCAGACCGGTTTCGAACAGATATTGATCCCTGATGCTTTTGCCTGTCGTGTTAAACGGCTGCGCGCCGGTGCCACCTGCAACAAAGCGCGAGGTCAGCAGCGACTGCGTATCATCGCTATGATGAACCCCCGAAACGCCGACCTTGATCGCCGTGTTGTAGTTGAGGCGTTGCTCCAGCATCAGTCCGTAACCAAAGGTGAAGCGATCAAAATTGCCGCTTTGCGTTGCCAGAGCCGTTGCCCCATTGCCGAGCGTCAGGGCATCTTGGGAGGTTTTGTTATAGCCAACCATCAGATGCGGTTTGATAGCCCAAACTTTGTCGCCGATACCATCCAGCGTCAGGCGGCTGAAAATGCTGAGGCTGTCTATATCAGCTTTGCCATTTTGTTGAACGGCAAGCCCGATGGCGGGTATCGCGATATTCATGGTGGTGTCGTTGGAACCGAAAGCCGCGGTGATCGCATTGTCCAAATGCGCCTGCAATCCCTTGTTACTTTGGTTGAGGTCGATGGCCGCGCTAGCACCCAGACGAAATAGGTCGGTCTGGACCCGGTCCCCGCCGGTTGCATCTTCGATCGTATCAAGCTCGGCGTAGCCGACTGCGACACCGAAGGAAATCGGTCCCGCCTCTATGTTCGAAATACCACTCACAACCTCAAACCCGTCTGTGTCAAAGCTTAAATTGGTCAAGTCACCGCTTTGTTCGTAATTGGTATATTGGATGGAACCCCAGATATGCGGGCCATCTGGTGATTTGTTCATGGCAACCGGCGTCAGCGATGCCGTTTCAACCGGGTCACTGCCGAAATCTGGTGCACTGCTGTTGAGCAATGTGCGCACAAACAGCATTTGCGAATTGCGGAACACTTCGATGCCGCCATTCACTATTTCAGGCTGCAACTCGTCAAGGGCATTGCCCAGAGTGTTGGCGTTGCCGATCGAGCCAATAGCCAGGGCGATATCTTCCAAACCGCCCGAGAGGCCTCCTACCCGCAACTGGCTGACAAGGCTGTTTGCAACGGCAATCTGGTTAGTCGTTAGCCCGGCGATATCGGTCGCGGCCGTAAAGCTAGTGCTAAGTTTGACGTCGTTATTGACCCGATCCAACTGCACTATCTGCGATACGAGCAAGCCGTCTGTTGCGAGGCCGGAAACCGAACTAAAATTGCCGAACAAACCTGTGCCGCCATCAATAAGCGTCCTGTCTTCCTTGATGAATGCACTCTGGTTGACCACCAAAGCGCCATCCAGTGTGACATCGCCCGATACGATGATCTGATCGAGACTGGTGCCGTTCACTACATCCAGGGTCAAGGTACCGCCCGCGCTTTGAGTCAAATTGCCGTTGATGTTCAAAGTGCCAAGGCCGCCCGCATTAATGCCAAGATTACCCATATTGTTCAGATTGCCGTTGATGGTCGCACCATCAGCAACCAACAAACCACCACCGGTTGCAATATTAACATTGGTGGAACTCAAAGTGCCGAGAAGCATGGTATCACCAACATTAAAGTTGGTCGTGGTCAGCCCTTGATGGGTTCCACCAAGTGCATAACCGCCAACGTTAAAGTTAAAAGTCTCGAACTCATCAATAGCATCGGTTGCGTCACCGCTATTGGTGATCAGACCGCCGCCGACAAAGTTGAGCGTATCGCTATCATCCCCGCCGCGCAGCATGCCCATAGTGCCGCCATCGAGGTTCAGCGTGTCCGCGCCCGCGCCAAGCATGACAGCTCCGTTGACCGACGAGCCATCTGCCAAGGTCACGACATCGTTGCCCTCAAAGGTCATGATTGCGCCATTAACGCTACCCAATATGTTGAGAATATCATTGGAAGTCGCACTGCCGCCACTCGCCATAGTGGCAATACCGACGGTGCTGCCGCTCACGGTGCTGCCAGCGGCTACATCCAATTGCGTGCCATTTTGCGAAACGGAAACGATACCATTGTCACCGCCACTGACATCGCCAGCGACCGAAATCTGAACGGCGCTGCCGTCAGCGCGTGCATCAATGCCGGTCGTCCCACCGGTCACATCGGCCGCGGTAACAGCAACAACTCCCGCGCCTCGATCGCGCGCAAATATCCCGTACTCGTCGCCAGTGACCATACCAGCGCGGCTATCAACCGTGACACTACCGCCGATGGATTCAGCAAATATGCCAGTAAAGCCCCCGGTGACGTTAGCGGAGGTGACGCTGACCGCACTTGGGCCAGAATTTCGTGCATTTATGCCATAGCTGCCGCCCGTAACTGTGCCAGCGCTGCTGTCCACCGTGATACCGCCGACAGTAGAGTAGGCAAAAATGCCATCGGCGTATGTTCCGGTCACATCGGTTGTAGCGATACTGATCGATCCCGTTCCACGTTCAAAAACGTATACTCCACGATTAGCGCCAACAATCGATCCTGCGGCCGAATCTATGGTTACGCTACCCATGCTGCTATATCCGTTGCTGACGTCTATACCATTTCGTCCACTGGTTACGTCGCTCACGGCAATCAAGATTGAACCGCTACCATCATTTTCGGCTACAATGGCGCTACCATAGGCCGTGATAGGCGCGACGCTGGTATCTATTGCGATATTTCCGGACCCAGCGGCCGCTGTATCAATAGCGCGCGATGCGATGCCGGTCGCACTAACAGAACCCGTCACAATGACTGCGACATCACCATCTCTCGTTCGGGCGGAAATTCCTGTTGAGTTAAAGGCCGTAGTTATGACTTCATTTGCCAAAATACTGATGTCAGAACTATAAAATCCTGCGGCAATTCCGCGCGAACTACGCTCTGATGTTGATACCGTTCCCGTACTGGTAATATTTACACTCGATGCAGTACCATAGACGTTAATTCCAGACGAACCTGATCCAGCTGTGCTGATATCGCCAACAGTAACCGTTAAATTACTCTCAGTGCTATTTGCAGATATTTTGATTCCGTCGGAATACTCGCCCGTGGTTTCTACCCTATTGGTGTCTACTAGCACATCTCCAGTATCAGCGGTTGCGAAAACCCCTCCTGCAAATCGCCCCGTAGAGTTCACGAGCCCGCTGGTCGTTATACTGATATCGCCATTGCCATTTTGGATTCGGGCATTGATTGCAAAAATATCAGGATTGTTAGTGCCGGAACTCGAAACATTATTCGCGCTGATTACAATATTGCCATCCGACGACCTTGCAAATATTCCGTTGCCATTAACACTGGTCACGTTGCCGATGGCGGCAACACTGCCAATATTTATTGATCCGTTAGCTGTCGCATAAATCCCGTCACCGCTATTGACGAACAAACCGCCTACCATTCTAGGCATAGAACCGGCCCCGGTGATCCCACCGACCAGCCCGCTACCTTGGATTGAAATATTTCCAGCTCCTGCCTGGGTAAGGACACCAAAGCCGCCAGATCCGGTTATCGTATCAATATTCGCAATCGTAATGTCACCACCGTTCGAAACGGCATCGATACCGTCACCCGCCTGGCCGGTCACGCTGTCGAGATTCTGGACAAGGATGTCCGCGCCCATGGTGTCGATGTCTAGGCCATCGGTTCCGCCGGTCACATTGCCCGACATGCCCTGTACGGTGATATGGCCCGTCGCGCCGGCGGAGTAAGAGAAAATCCCCGCACCGGTTGTGCCGGTCACATCCGCTGTCGAACCAAGTGTGATTGTTGTCGTACCATCTACTGCGCGTGTATCTATACCGTCATAGACACCCAAAACATCATCAACCGTCAGCGTTATCGCACCTGCGCCATAAGTTATCGCATATATGCCAGCGTAACCGCCCGTAACCGTCCCAGCGCTGCTGTCCACGGTTATAGCGCCGCCATTGGAACTGGCATATATGCCATCGAAGCTTGTCCCGGTCGCATCCGCGGACGTGATACTGATCGCATCTGCACCATTAGTTATCGCATATATGCCATTATCACCGCCCGTAACCGTCCCAGCGCTGCTGTCCACGGTTATAGCCCCATCAACGGAACGGGCATCTATGCCAGCAGAGGCCGCCCCGGTCACATCAGCAGAGATGATGCTGATCGCACCTGCACCATATTCTCGCGTAACTATGCCAAAATCGCCGCCTGTAACCGTGCCAGCGCTGCTATCCAACGTGATACCGCCATTAGTGGTTTGGGCCAATATGCCAATCGTATTGTCGCTGGTGACATTACCGATAGCCGTGGTGCCGCCGATATTGATAGCACCGGCGGTGGAGAAGGCGACAAGGCCACTGCCATTGGCGTTCGATAAAATTGATGCACCGATGGTGATATTGCCAACCGCACCTGTACCGGTAATCCCGCCGACAAGGCCGCTGTCCTGAATAGAAATGTTACCCGCACCGGCGTTGGCAAATATGCCATTGCCGCCGGTGCCGAGGATCGTATCCACGCCCGTGATCGTAATATCACCGCCAGCCGAAACCGCATCAATACCGTCGCCTGCATTGCCGGTAATGCTGGCAAGATCATCGACAAGGATATCCGCGCCCATGGTGTCGATGTCTAGACCGTCGGTCCCGCCAGTTACAGTGGCACCAGCCATACCTTGGACAGTGATATTTGCGGGTGCAAAGTTAGAGCTGGCGCGAATGCCCTGTGCCGCTGTACCGGTTACATTCGCTCCAGAACCCAGCGTGATCGTGGTGATGCCAGCAGGCGTATTTGTATTAATCCCGACATTGCCTCCGGTCACATCGGCTGCAGTCACGTTGACGGCGAAAGCGCCACTAACCGCATTAATTCCGATGTTCCCGCCCATAACGGTGCCGGCACTGCTATCCACCGTTGCGGAGCCGTAACTATCAAAGACCCAAATAGCTGTGCCACTCGTGGCCGTCACATCAGCCGTCGTAATATCGGCGATGCCGGTTGCGTGAATGCCAAAGGTCTCGCCTTGAACACTGCCGGCGCTGCTATCCACCGTGACGCTGCCGTCATAGCTAGCATAAGCACTGATGCCAGCATCACTCATACCAGTCACATCAGCGGTGGTAATATTGATGTCGGCACTAGAAAATAGTCCTGATGCGACAATGCCACTACTTCCGCCGGTAATGGTACCTTCACTCACAATCGTTAGGTCTGCCACGCCCCCTGTAACCCGGATATCAACACCATCGGAAGAACCCGTAACGCTCGATCCTGTGTTGACGATATTCAGCGTCTGTCCGTTGTTGCCGGACATATTGATACCATCACCAGCCGCTTCATTTACGGAGGTCGGGGTCGCTGCATCACCGACAATGACAGTCAGATCATCAACCGTTGTCGCGATGCCATCAATGACTGTCGGCGCAGGGGCTATGCAGACAATTGTTCCACCGGTTATCGCGGTGGTCGGCGTACATTCCGCCGGAACCGCTTGTGCGCTGGCACCGGTCGCCATGGATATCGAAAGAACACTAGCAGAGGCCGTGGCGAGCAATGCTCGCGCTATGCCATGTTTATTCGGGTTCGCGATGTCTTTCGCGCGCGCGAAAACAGCCCCGCCCAACGGCGCATTACCGTGCAATATTGTCATGATATTATTTGGCCCCCACCAAGCGGGTCGACACCGGCAGAAGAATATCTCGCAGTGGTGAGCCGCAGCCTTATTAGCGCAGATATATATCTACTTGTCTAGGCAGTTAACTGACCGCGATGAAATAAATTATTGGAAAATAAATATTTTCTGGCTTGCCGCGATCTCAAGGCCTATTTGACCCAAATGTGAAGCCATCACCCTGGCTTTAGATATGCGATTATAGTCTGGGCGATAAGATCAAAACTTGGAGCATTTAACTTGGTAGAAAAACAAAGCGACAACGCCGAAACGGCCACGCCTGAAAATACCAACAAGCCAACCGAAGCGCCCGCGACCGCACAAGCGAATGCAGGTAAAATCGATATTAATTTCTCGCCGGGTCTCGCTCCATTTTTGGCTTCCAACAACATCTCGATCGGCTTTACATCCTATCAAACCGGCCGCCTATATTTAGTCGGCGCGGGGCTTGACGGAAAGCTCGCGCTGCATGAGGCCCAATATCCGCAAGCCATGGGCGTGGCCGGGGATCAGGAACGCCTGTATCTCGGTACGCTGACCCAAATTGTGCGGATGGAAAATGTGCTGGGACCGGATCAGCTGGCGAACAAGGCGCATGACAAAGTCTATGTTCCGCGCAACATGCAGACCACCGGCAATATCGACATTCACGAGCTTGGTATCCGCGAAAATGGCCGGATGGTGTTCGTCAACACGCGCTTTAGCTGCCTGTGCGAACCCAGCGTCAAACATAGCTTCAAACCAATCTGGAAACCGGCGTTTATCTCCAAGCTAGCGCCCGAAGATCGCTGCCACCTCAATGGGCTGGCGATGGTCGATAATGAACCTAAATATGTCAGCGCCATATGCCGGTCCGATGTCATCGACGGATGGCGCGACCGCCGCCATGACGGCGGCGTGATTATCAATGTCGAGACCGACAAGATCATGGCTGACGGCCTGTCCATGCCGCACAGCCCACGCTGGTTTGACGGAAAGCTTTGGGTACTGAATTCCGGCACCGGTGAACTGGGCTGGCTCCACCCGAGCGACGGCGCGTTCAATCCGGTTGCCTTCTTCCCCGGCTTTTTGCGGGGACTGGCATTCCACAACGACCACGCCTTTGTCACCCTGTCCAAACCCCGCCATGGACGTTTTGAAGGACTGGCACTCGACGACAAACTCAAGGAAAAAGACGCCGACGCATGGTGCGGCATCCAAATAGTTTCTCTATCCAGCGGAGA
The DNA here is from genome assembly GCA_947493215.1 of uncultured Sphingomonadaceae bacterium. Lineage (GTDB taxonomy): Bacteria > Pseudomonadota > Alphaproteobacteria > Sphingomonadales > Sphingomonadaceae > Parasphingorhabdus. The sequence continues at coordinate 654,595 of CANLQE010000001.1, forward strand.
CGTCGCCCAATGGCTGCGCTTCGACGGCGCGATAACCGAACTGTTTGATATCTGCGTCCTGCCGGGCGTCAAAAACCCGATCACACTGGGGCCGCAGTCTCAAGAAATCCGAGACTTTATCACCATGGAACCATTGCAGTGATTTGTGTGAGAATGGGCTGAGTACCCGCCGTCATTGTCAGGATAGTTAAGAGAAAGCATCACTCTAATGCCTGCTTTCGGGATAAAGCAGACATTAGATGTTATCGGTCGTCAGTGTGGCGACAAAATTCAGGAGATTTAGATACGACTTATTTTAGGGCTTCAAAGTTTGGCCGCTTATCTAGAACTGCGCTGTCACTTCGCCACCACCCGGCTAGCGATAGCTTGCGAGCGGAAGAGTTCCCGGCAAGCACTAGAAGCCCTGCCAAGATGCCAAGGTTTTTAATGAAGTTCTGAGTTTCATGAGCGACGTTTCCATCTTCCATGTTCCAGAAATCATGCAGCAGAAAATTTACCATCAGGATATAGACAACAAAACCATAAGCGACGAACTTGACCTGTCGCCCCGAGATGAGAAAGAGGCCACCGACGATATTCACGGCGGCGGCGAACCACATGAGAGGTGATGCGAATGGAATGCCATGTCCTTGCATATATGCAATCGTGCCGGCTGACCCAGCGACCTTCATTAAACCGGGTATCAAGAAGTAGAGCCCTAACAAGGTCCGTCCGATTGTAATTGTCAGTGATGATGCCACCATTATCTCCTATCGCTTGACGCATGGCACAACATCGCAACGCATGCAAAATTATCTGGAGTTGGGGGCAAAGACCGACCTTCTAGTTATGCATCGACAGTTTAGATTGCCGGTATCCCGAATGGGATTGCCTTCTCCACTGCGGGGAGGCGGCAAGCCGTCGATTAGCAGTTTAATTCTACACTCACGACCAAGTTGTGGTCGCTGTTAGGTTGGAACAACTCCGCTAATCGCGTACTCGGCGATTGTCCGCACATGGATTGCAGCGCAATCGACAAGAGGGAACGGAGAGTTGGAGGAGTCGAAGGCAAGCGCCAGATCTGTGCCGCCCAGCAAAATTGCTTTTGCGCCAGCTGTTTCTATCATTCGACGAGCGGCTTGATCGAAGGTTTCCTGCTGCTCTGCCGTTATCACCCCCGCTGAGGCCATCGCAACGTAGGCCGCATGCACCTCATCAATTTCCGACTCAGACGGAGGCACCACAGTCGCCGTCGTGATACCCCCGTAGAAATGGGATTCCATGACGGTGCGTGTGCCAAGAATGCCTATCCGGTCTAGTCCACGCTTCGCGACATCCTGTGCCACCGTACTAATCATGTCGATAACTGGAAGCGAGGATTGGGATGCAAGTTCGCGACGGCAGAAATGTCCGGCGATTGACGTGACAGCCACACACGTCGCCCCGCCACATGCTAGACGCTCGGTCAGATTTGTGAATATTTCAGCCTGCTCGGCCTTGCGATCAGCGGCTAGATTTGCAAGCAGAGTCGGCGCGTCCGCATGGACGATGGTCATGTCAAGCGGCACGCGGGCTTGAGCGAGCAAGCCGATCAATCGTCTGGTGTAATAATCCTGCGCGGCAGGACCGATCCCTCCTATAAGTCCGATTTGCACAAATAGTTCCTCCGGTGATGGTCTAGCTATACTGAATCCACCCCGAGTTAGCTACCGCTTAGAGATGTCTACGCCCAAAAACGCAACCGTCCGCTCTCCACCCAATTGTAGCTATTCAATCAAAATAACTTTAGAGTCCGCTTTCGGGATGAAGCGGTCACAGCGCTAGCGACCAATATCAGTTGACGTTATGGTCTGCCGATTTCTAGGAAGGCATTTCTGGAAATCGGCTATAGTCGCCAGCGCGGTTTTACATCAAATCGGATGCCCATAAATGTATCTCAGCCAACCAAAATGAACCCCCGACTTTGGAATAAGGTAGATACTACCAACAAGGCTCAAGGACCGTACGACAATCGGAAAGACAAGCGGGATCAACGGTTGGTAATCTGTCGCATTGGTGGTGGTCACACCTTCCGCGCAACCAGATATCGGCTGAGAACCATGCTGGCTTGATCACCTGTTTCGATTATTTTGAAACCTGCTGCCTTAATCTTTCCTTCAAGCACATTCGCCGCCATGAATTCGACAAAAGGAGCTTTCCCGATGGCCCGCATGATCGGGATAGCTAGGCGGCGGATCAGGTTGAATTTTAATCCCGCCTGGTAGGGTGCACAAACCGTCTTTGAAATGAAGAGACCACCCGGTTCAACCAACCCGCTGATATGGGCTAGCGCGCTGTCGAGGTCGGATACCAGATGCAGCAAATTATGGGCCATGATCACGTCAAAAGGACCACCCTTGGTGCTGTGATCGAGGACGTCCGCGACCGCGAAGGTAACATTATCCAAGCCTTCCTCTGCCAGTTTCTCATTTGCAATCTCGATCATGCCCGGCGCGAGATCGGTGGCGGTGATATGGGCCACATGGGGTGCAAGAAGAAGCGCCGTCGATCCCGTTCCGCAGCCCATTTCCAGCGCCCTGTCGCTGGACTTGAGATAGGATTTGGTGCGCTCAAGCGTATTAAGATAACCGTCCAAATCGCCAATTGGGCTGGCGGCATATTTGCGGGATTGTTTGCTCCAGAAAGCTGCGTCTTTGGATAGGGGAACCATTGGATTATTCTTTCCTTCTACGATTTGGCCTCTCTATAAACTCAAACATTTTTCTTTTGAATTGCCACTTTCTGTAGTTTTGTTATGCATAAATGCATGAACTGGCAGGCAATCAACTTTGACTGGAATCAGGTGCGTTCGTTTCTCGCAACTGTGGAGGAAGGGTCATTTTCTGCTGCCGCGCGTGTTCTTGGTCAGACGCAGCCGACTGTAGGGCGACAGGTTGCTGCGCTTGAGATAGCCTTGGGCGTGGTGCTGTTCGAACGGGTTGGCAAGTCTTTGAATCTCACCCGCACAGGCACTGAACTGCTTTTGCACGTGCGCGAAATGGCAGATGTTGCAAACCGTATCTCGCTGACTGCTTCAAGCCAGTCTCAGACGATTGACGGACAGGTAAGAATCACTGCTTCGGATGTGATGTCGGCCTATCTGTTGCCACCTGTCCTGAAGCAAATACGTTTGGCAGCGCCCCGGCTGGAAATCGACTTGGTTGCAGCCAATGATATACGCGATATTCAGCGGCGCGAGGCCGATATTGCAATTCGGCATGTACGACCAATCCAGCCTGATCTTATTGCCAGACTTGTGGCAGAGGCTTCGGCAAATTTCTACGCTGCAACAACCTATCTTGACCGAGTTGGACGACCGAACAATGAAGCGGAGTTGGCTAATCTTGATTTTGTAGCCTTCGGCGACGCCGCCGAGATTGTTGGCTATTTTCAACCTGCTGGTATTCCTATTACGGTGCAGAATTTTCGCCTCGGTTCCCAGAGCGGGGTCGTCGCCTGGGAGATGGTCCGTCAGGGCTTTGGGGTCAGTGTGATGTCGGACGAGGTGGCTGAACTAACACCGGGCGTCGAACGGATTTTGCCAGAGCGCAAGCCGTTTACCTTCCCCATCTGGCTGGCGACGCATTCGGAGCTGCATACTGCCCGGCGTATCCGACTGGTTTTCGATATCCTCGCAGAATATTTCAGCCGCGGGCGATAACACACATTTGAAAACTGGCGCACCTGACAGGATTCGAACCTGTGACCTCTGCCTTCGGAAAGCAATAATCTATGATAAAAACATTACATTACAATAACAAGTATCAAAAATTATTTTTCTACCGTTGAACAATCAAAAGCCGAAATATTCGGCTAGCCAAATCCGTTCCACGGATTGGAGCAAGACGCGAAACCTAACGTCCGCTTTCGGTATAGAGCGGCCACAGCGTTAGTGTCTGCTTTGGGCGCAAAAGCGGACATTAGATATGTAGCAGCTGACGGTCAGCTAACGCACCAGTTGTTGCCGGTTGCAGTAGCGATCAAATTTTCGAATTGAGCCCCTTGGTCCAATCAATTGTCTTGATCCAATCCTTTAGGGTTAACATAGCGGGATGTATGGATCGGAGTTGTTCAATGTCAGCGTCCCAACCCCCAATTGGGCTGTTATTGTTCCATCGGAACTGATTGATCAACGACGGCCCCGCTTTGTAAAGGGCTTGCCGCCCTGTAATGGCGATGAAAGCGCTGGCAACGTGAAGCTGCGCAGGCGTGACGACGCTGTATTTGACGGGCCGCTTCATTTGAACGCCCAGTGCTTGGGCCCACTCATCCATTGTAAACGCATCGCTCGCAATCTCGGTGGTTCGTCCTTTAACTCGGGGATCATCATCAAATGCAAGCGCCGCAAAGACTGCAAGGTCATCCATAGCAACCATTTGGAAAGTTCTCTGCCTATTGAACCCAAAGCGTAGAATGCCTCGTTCACAAATGGCGCGTCTGAATCGAGGCGTTATGATGTTTTCCATGAATGTGACAGGTCGCAATATTGTCCAACTTAGACCTGATCGCAGCAAGCGGTCTTCGATTTCCGCTTTGGCCTCAAAATGAGTGATCCCCAAACCCTTTGTTCTTTCAGTCGCACCTACGGAACTAAACACAAAATGGCCAATATCTGCACGTTTGGCGCATTCAATCAGGTTCGAGCCCATGCGTATCTCTTTATCGAAACCATGTTCCCAAAAGTCGGTTACACCAAAAACACCGTGAGCACCGTCCAGCGCGTTGTCCAGTGAGGTTGGGTCATCAAGATTTGCTTGTACGAGTGTTGCTCCTTGGACCGCAAGTGCACGCGCTGGGGCGCTACCAGGGTTCCGCGTCAGGGCTCGAACCTGCCAACCATCACGAAGAAGTTTTCGTGTTGTCGCACCACCTTGCCTGCCGGTAGCACCGCACACAACGATGATACCTCGTTTTGAATCTGTATATTTATCTGTCATTCGTTGCTAATATGGGCCGTAGAGGAGAACCGCATGAACGTATCTGCTGAAAATTCTGATTGGCAGGGAACTGTTGCATTCGCGCCTATGCTTGCTCTGTTTGTTGGGAACGGTGGTGGGACACCCAGACATCAAACTGTCGCGCATAAAATAATATTGGGCGCCAAACAGCTACTTGTTGGCAGCACGCATAACGTCCTTGGGGAACCCGTTGTTGTTCCTGCAGGTATCGAGCACCAATTTGATGCAAGGGGACGCAAAGTCGTTGTAGCCTATCTTGATGCGCGTCACTATACTTTCAAGGATGCGGACGACCTAGCGTATAGATGGCGGGCGGTTGATCCTCAAGTGGTGTCGATTGATTGCCTTCAGGAAGACGCCGAAACAATGAACCCGCGCGCTATCGATGCGAGAATTCTAAAGGCAATGATTGCATTGGAGGAATATCCGACAATTCGAATGGCTGCCGCTAGCCTTGGCATGTCCGACAGTCGGTTCACACATATTATTACTGAACAACTTGGCGCACCGCCGCAACGATGGCGGCGTTGGTTGCGACTGCGAAGAGCTATTGATTTATTAGCGGATGGACAAAATATTACGGCGTCTGCTCATGAAGCTGGATTTTCTGATTCAGCTCATTTTTCTCGCACCTGTGTTGAAGCATTGGGAGTACGTCCCAGCGTTCTTAAAAGTGTTGAAACGAAGTTCGTGCGCAGCAGTGAAGCATGTGACTTAGCGTTGGCTTAAGATTTCCGTTTTTATTGGTAGAAAAAACGCTATCTATCTGGATCAATTAATTGCAGATTCTAAATGGATATTAGCAATCTTTTATGAGAGACTAATTCGGCTCAATTCAAATCGTAGGAAGAACGCCCGTTTAGCCCTACCTTGGCCGGTTGAAGTCGCCGCCCAAAAGCAGATCGCCCGCTTGCCACCCAATTGTCGCGGTCAAGAACTACTTAATCTTGTATCCGTTTTCGGGACAAAGCAGCCTCAATGCTATTGTCTGCTATGGGAGCAAAAGCGGGCAATAGAAATCGTGCGCGGTTGAACTCAAACTGCCCCCCAAAAAATATCAATTTTTGTGTCAACCGCTAGGCCAATGGGATTCTATCTGACTTGGTCGCGCAGACAGCACAGGATTACGCCATGGCAAAATCAGGACTGGCCCGCAGTCGCTGCGCATCTTGCATTGGCGGCGCGCCAAATACCCGGACATAGTCACGGCTAAACTGTGAGGGGCTTTCATAGCCCACTTTAAATCCGGCACTGGCCGCATCCAGTGCATCCGAAACCATGATCCGGCGGGCTTCCTGCAAGCGAAGGCGGGTGCGATATTGCAGTGGGCTGTAGGTCGTTATTGCCTTGAAATGTTCGTGCAATGACGAACTGCTCATCCCGGCTTCCTGCGCCAGTCGATCAATGCTGAACGGCTCTGCATAATGGTTTCTGATCCAGATTATCGCTCTGCTGATCTGGCTGAGATGACTCTCAGCATTGGCAATATGGCGCATCATCTCACTCTGTTCACCGTTTAACAACCGGTACAGGATTTCGCGTTCTGCCAAAGGTGCAAGTGCCGGAATATCTTCAGGCGTATCAAGCAGGCGCAGCAAGCGGACCATCGCGTCGATAAGGTTTGGCGTGACGGTGCTGAGGGCTATTCCAGGTTTTGATGTGGTCGCGGGCGCTCGGGTCCCATGTTCGAGCAACAGTTCACTGAGCACCGGAACATTGAGGTCCAGACTGATGCAAAAATAGGGGCGTTCCTCGCTGGCTTCTATGATTGAACCCAGCAGCGGCAGATCAACGGACGCCACCAGATATTGGGACGCATCGTACACATATTCCAGGTGACCCAGGGTCACGTGTTTCTTTCCTTGCGCAACAAGGCATAGAGAAGGCTCATATATTGTTGGCATGGATGCCGTCGTCGTCACGGATCGTATAAGCTTAACCCGCGGCAATGCGCAGGGCTCTATACCATCAAAAGTCTGATGACGGCTGACAATTTCGTTCAATTCCTGCGCTTTTTCCATGATCGCTTTATCTCACGGATCACATGCCCGGACAAGAGCAAGCCGGTCATTCTGGAGGATCAGGCAAGACTCCCGGATTAGCATTCTACCTCCCTCAGACAAGCATGGGCCATATTGAGAATGCGAAGAGACACTGCTGTCTCGGGTCAAACCCCAGGAGATTGAAATGAAACCTGCAACAGAAAAAGTCGTATTGATCACCGGCGCAAGCAGTGGGATTGGTGCCGCTACATCGCGCTTGCTCGGCCAGAGCGGGACGAAGCTCGTCCTAGGTGCACGGCGGACCGAACCGTTGGCTGCCCTCTGCGACCAGATAAATGCAGCGGGCGGCGATGCGATCTATCATATGGTCGATGTAACAAACCGTGATGACGTTTCTACCTTTTGCAATGCGGCAATCGATCGATTTGGCAGAATAGATGTTTTGGTGAACAATGCTGGCATCATGCCGGTATCGCCTTTGTCCGCCGTAAAGGTGGATGAATGGGATAGGATGATTAACGTCAATATCCGCGGTGTGTTAAACGGAATTGCTGCTGCCTTACCGCATTTTATTGCGCGCAAAACAGGTCAGTTCGTCAATATTGCGTCGCTTGGCGCGCATTATGTCGTGCCAACCGGCGCTGTCTATTGCGCAACAAAATTTGCCGTCTGGGCGATCACGGATGGCATCAGGCAAGAGCATAAGGACATTCGCGCGACGATCATCTCGCCCGGTGTCGTAACTTCCGAACTGGGCAGCGACATAACAGATGCCGCGTCAATCAAAGCCATGGCTGACTTTCGCAAAGTGGCGATCGAACCTGATGCCATTGCCCGCTCGATCCGTTTTGCCATCGAACAACCGGACGATGTCGATGTCAGCGAAGTGATCGTTCGTCCAACCGCAAGCGACTTTTAACTCTCACCCCCAGAAAGGAAATAGAAATGGAACAACGTAAACTTGGAAATACAGGACCCATCACCTCTGCGATTGGTTTAGGATGTATGGGTATGTCGGATGTCTATGGTCCGGCAGATCGGGACGAAAGTCTCGCCACAATCGCCATGGCCATCGAGCAAGGGATCACATTGCTTGATACGGGCGACTTTTATGGCATGGGCCATAATGAAATGCTGATCGGCGAAGCGTTACGCAACCACAAGCGTGACTCTTTGGCGATCAGTGTCAAATTTGGCGCTTTGCGGGATCCCGACATTGGCTGGGGCGGTTATGATGCCCGCCCGGAAGCGATTCCGAATTTCCTGGCCTATTCGCTTCGGCGCCTGGGAACGGACTATATTGATATTTATCGTCCCTCCCGTTTGGACCCCGCCGTTCCCATTGAGGACACCATCGGCGCCATCGCCGATATGGTCGACAAAGGCTATGTGCGGCATATCGGTCTGTCCGAAGTAGGTGCTTCGACCATCCGCCGCGCCCATGCGGTTCACCCGATCACCGATCTGCAAATCGAATATTCGCTCATCTCGCGCGGTATTGAGGAAGAAATTCTGTCGACTTGCCGCGAACTGGGCATTGGCATCACCGCCTATGGCGTCTTGTCGCGCGGTTTGATCAGCGGCCATTGGTCACCCGATCGCAACAACGAGCGGGATTTTCGCAGCATGAGCCCGCGCTTTGCCGGTGATAATCTTGCGCATAATCTGTCTCTGGTCGATGCCCTTCGCAAGGTTGCGGAAGCCAAAAATGCGACAGTGGCCCAGATCGCCATCGCTTGGGTGGCGCATCAAGGCGAGGATATCATTCCCTTGGTCGGAGCCCGCAAACGCGATCGGCTTACCGAAGCGCTGGGCGCAATGTCGCTGTCCCTGAGTGCAGCCGATCTGGCCGATATTGAAGCGGCAATTCCGAATGGCAGTGCGGCTGGTGCCCGGTATCCGGAGTCTCAGCTCGCGCATCTCGATAGTGAAAGGAGTGCGGCATGATGACCAAGCAATCCGATCCCTTTTCCAGCTTCTCCGGCCTCCTGCGGGCAGCGCTTGGTGACTTGCTGGTGCCAGAAGCGGAGACGTTTCTGGATATGGTAGCCGATGATATCATAATGGAATTTCCCTATGCACCTCCGGCCGCTGTGCCCCGCGTGGAAGGGAAAGCAGCATTGGCAGAATATTTACCCGGTGCGGCTTCGCTTATCACGATTGAATCGATGTCACAGCCGGTGGTTCATCGCGCGCAGGATTCCGATATCGTAATATTGGAATTCACCTGCACCGGTTATGGCACCGAAACCGGGATCGCCTATGACCAAACCTATATATCCGTGGTGACCGTGGCGAATGGGTATATCACCCATTATCGCGACTACTGGAACCCGCTGATCCTGTTGCGCGCGATGGGCGGCGATGGTGCCATTGCCGCAGCATTGAAGGAGACCGGCGATGCGCAATAAAATCCTTGTCACAGGCGGCACGGGCAAGACGGGAAGCCGTCTTGCCAAACAGCTGCGCGCTAGCGGTCACCGCCCGCGTATTGCAACCCGGAACCCCGATGGGGCCGATCAGGTCCGTTTTGATTGGTCAGATCCGGGCAGCTTCGAAGGGGCACTGGATGAAATCAAAGCGATATATCTTGTCGCACCCGCCAATGTTCCGGAACCGCTGGCTGCCATGCAGCCATTTATCGACCGCGCGATCGCAAGCGGTGTCGAGCGCTTTGTGCTGCTCAGTGCTTCCTCGCTCGAAGAAGGCGGTCCGATGATGGGTGCCGTGCACCGTTACCTGCATGATCACGCGCCGGGCTGGTTCGTCCTGCGCCCCACCTGGTTCATGCAGAATTTTTCGGAACAACAGCATCTACCGACAATCCGCGATGAACAGGCCATCTATTCCGCAACGGAAGATGGAAGGGTACCTTTCATTGATGCCGACGATATCGCAGCGGTTGCGGCCGCCGCGCTGACGGACCCTTGCATTCCCAATGGTGATGCAATTCTGACCGGACCACAGTCGCTTTCCTATGATGAGGTTGCCGAGATCCTTTCCGATGCTTTGGGTATCACGATCACCCACCATAAACTGAGCGAACAGGAACTGACGGAGCGCATCCAGTCGGGCGGATTGAGCAGAAGCTATGCGGAATTACTTGCTGCAATGGATACCGCTATCGCGGCTGGTGGCGAGGACAGGTTGACCGATTCGATCATAAAGTTGGCTGGAAAAGCACCGCAGGATTTGACCGGCTTTGTTGCGCGCAATATCGAGATGTGGAAAACGCCCCAAACCAGTAAAAGATCATCATGAAGATACAGCGCTAAAATTCTGTTTGAGAAAAGGAAGGCCGTGTCTTGCGCCTCTCAACCATACTGATGGTTGGAAGTGTCTTGGTAGTTTTCCGATATTGATCGATCCTATCCTGGTTCAAGTTCTCATCTTCAGAAGCCATAATTAGTTCATGCGATAGATGATTGGCGATAGCCTTGATAACGGCCTGTTCCAGATCGCCTGCAGGAAGGTGCCAAGCGGATGCCTTGTCTTCCAGCGGTTTCAAACGGGTTGAATAGTATCGATAACTACGCGATTTTTTCTTCGATTGGGTTGGGGACATGGGCCTAGCATCCCGATCAGTTATCATTCCCGTCAACAGGCTGGGATTGCGACTTTTTTGGCCCAGTGTTTTGTCTCGGTGATTTTCTGAAAAGATGACCTGCACCTGATGAAACAGTTCTTGCGAGATTAGGGGATCATTGCTTACCTTGATGCTTGATCCTAATGGTTGCGCATAACCGGTCCGCCTGTTGAATGGTCATAGATACCATGTTGTCTTTCCGACCATGTTGATCCAGTTCAATATGAAACGGGCGACCCAATTCCACATATCGCGAAAAATGCATCTCACCGCCGATGACCATTAACGGTTCTCCGTCGAGCAAAAGGCTCGCAAATTGTCTCCCGACATCGGCCAGATGCGTCGAGTTCACATGATCGCCAGAACCGCTAAGGTAGGGGTGCAAGGGAGGGAAGCCATTTTCTTTTGTGATCAACGCCCGCGCGGAAGGGTTATCGCGATCCATAAGGGGTGAGAGAAAGCTCTGACTTTGCCTCGCAACGCCCACAGCATTTGCAGGTGCATATTGAAAATCAGTTACGGCAGGGATCGTTGCCATTTTTGTTTTCGCTTTCTTGCGCCAAGCGTCAAAGTCTCGGGTCTGAAATACGACACCGGTGCCATCCATGCTGTAGACGAGTGAATCATCTTCATCGAAAAAGGTAAGCCCGAAACGCGGCGTGCCTTCGTCGTTCATAGCATTTGCAATGCCGTGCGTAGCATGCCCTACTCCGGGCTTTCCACAGGTCCATTCCGTCTGCGTCAAAGCCGACCATTTCGTCGGATCAAATGTCCCGCGCGCCGCGCCAGTCTCTACCGACGCCCAGTAATTGATGGTCTGCACCACGATGGGATCAAATGGATGCAACTCCAGCCACGGCCATTGGTCCTTTTCTGACGAGCATTTAAAAGTAACGGTTCCATCATCCAAAACGTTATGGGAATGGGTGAACTGGCTTGCTGGAGCTTGCGACATATATTGATGATCGCAGAAGTTTGTCGTCCTGACAATTGTCGCAGGATTAGCGCTCTGCTAATGGCCGCTATGGCCGCAAAAGCGGACGCTGGTTTGCAATATTTAAATTAGGGCTTGATTCTGCAAGGTTCTTCGGGACTAGATTGATCTTTGGGTCCAGCTATTTTGCTAAGGCAGTTTGAAGATAATCTCGTTGTTCTTACCATATCTATGGCCCTGAAATTGTTCCGCCAAACTAACAACAAAGCGACCGTTATTGAGATGAAGCAGATAAGGTGGTCAGCAATGTTGAAGGAGGCTGGCCTGTGATGTCAGGGAAAACCGAAGGGAGCTGGCCCGCGGCGCCTGAGGAGATTGTCGTTGCCGATATTGGCGGCACCCATGCGCGCTTTGCTATTGCCGTGATTCAGAAAGATCAAGTAATCCGGCTCGATAACCAGGTTACAATGAAGAGCGTTGACCATAACAGTTTTCAAATCGCATGGGAGGCTTATGGTGCCGAGATTGACCGTGAGCTGCCCAAAGACGGAGCGATCGCAGTTGCGGCTCCGGTTGGCGGGGATGTGATCCACCTTACCAATAGTAGCTGGCTGATCCGTCCCCATTTGATCCGTGAAAAACTGAAGCTTAATCGGTTTAGTCTGGTCAATGATTTCGGTGCGGTCGGTCATGCGGTCGCCTTGCTTGGCGATGACCAGTTTCAGCATATTTGTGGGCCAGATAGTCCGATCAGTGAGAAACATTCCATCACGGTCGTCGGACCGGGCACGGGCCTCGGCGTGGTCCATGTTCTGAGGAAGGGCGACGAATATCATATATCCGAAACGGAAGGCGGTCATATTGATTTTGCGCCGCGTGATGAGTTTGAGGATCGCTTGCTGGATAGCTTCCGCAAACAGCATAGTCGGGTCTCAGTGGAGCGCATTGTCGCCGGGCCTGGCATGCAGGCCATCTATCGCATGCTGGCAGAAATCGAGGGACAAACGCCGAAACAGCTTGATGACAAGGCCTTGTGGAAATTGGTCTTTAGCGGCGACGACAATCTGGCGGCCGCCGCTTTTGATCGTTTCTGTCTATGTCTGGGTTCTTTTGCTGGAGATATGGCTCTGGCCCATGGGTCAGGCGCGGTTGTGATTTCCGGCGGGCTTGGCAACCGGATTGCGCACCAGTTACCATCATCGGGCTTTCGCGGCCGGTTTACGGCAAAAGGTCGTTTCCAGTCCCTGATGGAGCAAATTTCGGTGAAACAATTTCTGAATGACGAACCAGGATTATATGGTGCAGCGGCAGCATTTTTAAAAGAGCATGAAGCACCGGTTTTGTGATGAAGCCAATATCGGCAATGGCGAAAAACTGCGGGTTGGCCAGTATATCGGTATAAAATATATTAGTTGTGCGCCATTTCCATAGGATGCCAGTGCTTCAACGGTCGTTGACTTTGCAGTATTTCAACGATTTTGATAAGGTTCGGTAGAGGTCGAGGGATTCTGTGGTTCGAGCGGTCAAATTCAGGGAATCTTTCATGCATGTCGTCGAGGAAAACTTACCTTATAGCCTTCGCTCCAACACTATAGATTATTCAGCAGTATCCACATTGCACTATTTGGGAAACTACGTCCGCCAACTTCCGGTGAATATGGCGCGGATGATGGAAAATGCTTACGATTGGGAACACCTTCCCTTTGTCCATCAATCATCTTTCTCCAGTATCGCATTGATTGAATCTGGATCATGGGGTTGGCGGGCGAAAGCAAGCCTGCCTCCTGTAGGCAGTGATAATTTTCAGATTATCGAATTGCTCGTGGATGCGCCTAGGAATTATTGGGCAACCACTGTGCTCGCCGGCCAAGGCGAAGCTGTTCAAATTCATACACAGGCGACAGAGCTTTCCAGGGATGGTATTGAAGTCGACATACGGTTCTACCTGCCACAAGCCCCGACCGACTCATCGCAGTCGGAATTGATACTCAACTATCTGCAAGCCCAATATGGTCAACTGTATGACGAGGATCTAGGCCTGATGGAGGGGCGCCAATTCGCGCTGGATCAAAAGCAGAAACCGAATCCGGCTTTAGCCTCTCGACCAGAAGTATTGATTGGACGGGTGATAGATATGGACCCTGATGAATCCTATATGATTGAAATGGGGAGCGATCTGTTCGTCGTAAGAAATTGGCAAAGACGATGGGTCGTTCATAGTGCAATCTGTCCCCACCGGCTTGGTCCTTTAGGCACAGCAAAGATTGACTCCGATGGAGTTATAACATGTCCTTGGCATGGCTATCGGTTCGATATTGAAAGTGGCAAGAATGACAGCGGAAAATGCGCTTCTCTCAAAGCGGCACCGAAACTCGTGGAACGAGACGGTAATGTATATCTTGAGACACTACCCTGCTAAACGCCGGAACCCAAGGCTTTCATGAGCCAGACCCCCTTCCGATCTGCCAGTCCCAACCGGACCCTGATGGCTCATGCTTCTTGTTGTTTCAGCGGTGCCTTTTGTTCGATCAACTTTCCCATTTCCCATGGATATGGCTTTTGAATGTCATAAGTTTGATTTTATATTTTGATCTCCTCATTGAGAAGGTCAAAGCCTGCAGAACGCTAATAATTGGTTCTTTGAACTGGTGACGAATGTCCGCGTTGGGCGCAAAAGCGGACGCACATATTCGCTAAAGTTCGCTTTCGGAAATCAGCATTTTTATCTTAACTTATTAGAATCTTAGCCGCAGTTAGTGGTATGTTTTTTAGCTTATCTGGATTACGCACTATAAATATTCCCGAAACTAGACCTGAAGCGTCAAATCCAAAAGTTACTGCCGCAACAATATCTGAATTCTTCCGGACAATGATCCCAAGCATGCCATTGAGGTGTTTTTGCTCCAGAGTATAATCCACCCAATAATCAGGAAGTTTCTTGGAAAGGAACAAACAAACAGGCTCGATCCCCAAAAGGGGTTTAAGAAGTGCTGGTACCTTTCCACCACCATCGGCGTTCAATTTTATATCTTGGGACAAGAGGGTGCTTAGCTCAGCGATGTCACCGCCTTTGATGACATTCTGAAAAGCGGAGAGAAGTCTCTTCTGAGTCCTCTTGGGCGGTATATATTTACTGCTATGTTTTCCCACATGCACTTTGGCCCGAGACACAAGTTTCCTACATGCGGAATTCGAGATGTTCAGCAACTTTGAAATATCTTCATATGAAACATCGAATATTTCGCGGAGAAGATATACTGCTCGTTCTTTTGGAGATAATCTTTCCAGAACCAACAAAAAAGCCGTGGTCAATGAGGAAGAGAGCTCTGCTTGCGCATCCGGGTTTTCTTCCAATGAAGCACAAATGGGTTCGGGAAGCCAGGATCCGATATAATCGACGCGAGATCGTTGACTGGCGCGCAACATATCAATGCATCGGCGCGTGCAAACGGTCGTAAGCCATGCTCTTGAGCTTCGGATTTGAGTGCAATCTGCGCTCACCCATTTTAAGTAGGTGTCTTGTACGGCATCTTCGGCGTCGGAAACTGAACTAAGAATACGATAGGCAATTCCTATCAGATAACTTCGAGCTTCCTCGAAATCCGCAAAATGATCAACATGTTTCATTTCAATGCTGAGAAACCTGTATTCGGTTCCAGAGATTAATCATTGAAATGGCTGCTGTCATCAAGCTTATCTCTTGATTACTGAAATGTTTACTCAAGTTTCCACGCAGCTCTTTCAATTTTGACGAGACGTGCAAATTAGTAAGAGCTTCCGTCCAAGCGAGCGCTGCCCTTTCTTTATCACTATAGTGATCCGTTGTGTCCCAAACGATGAGATTATTTAGCCGGGCGTCGGTTTCCCCGTCAGCTTTAGCTTCAGATATGTGAAGCCCAATACAATATGCGCACTTGTTGATTTGTGATGCGCGCAGTTGGATAAGATGGTGCAATTTTGGGTCTAGGCCATTTCTTACGATCTGTTCGTGTGCTTTACTAAGTTTTCCCAAAATTACAGGGATCTCGATACTGTGATCTATCTCGTTCCGGTTTTCCACTGGTGTCTCCATTTTCGTTAACTGCCTTCAGTAACATAGACGATCGGGCCAGTTACTTTGTGACAAAAAGAAAATTTGGATGACTCGAAAAAAAAGGCGTGCAACCTATTTTGAAAGTGCTGCACGCCTTATGTTGACTGATTATTATAATTTTCTAAAAACGTCCACGCAACGTGATGCCGTAGGTTCTTGGCTCCGCAAGGTAGGCCGAGTAAGTTTGCTGCGATGCGACGAATGGTGTGTTGAATGCAACCTGGGTGTAATCAACATCGAACAAGTTTTGAGCCCAGCCTTCAATGGCCCACATGTCGTCCGGACCGCGGATACCGATACGGGCGTTCACGAGCGTGAACCCGTCCTGTTCCTTACCAAATAGCAAGTCCGAACCAGTGTTATAATCGCTAGTCGTCCGCGCGTTCAGATAAAATAAGCCGGTCAAACCGCTGTTGCCAAGTTCTGGTGTGTATGAAAGTGATGCCGTAGCGGTTATTTCGGGAGCGTTGGACAGATTATCCCCCGGAAGCAGACGCAGCGCAGGATCGAGTGGAGCGCCAGTATCACGGCCCACCAGATCATTTTCATAGCTGGTATCCGTATATGTCAGGCCCATTGTGATGTTAACATCACTGATCGGATTGATTGACGCTTCCAGCTCGACACCCTGTGCCACAACGCCATATTTGACATTGTCGGGATTACAAGCGCCCGTGGTGACGTCAGCATCGAGATCCGTACCGCCCAAGTCATCGCTACAGGCGTTAACATTCTGGACCAGGAAAACAGATCCGTTGAATGTATTGAGCTGAAAACTGTCAAACTGTTGACGGAAAGCGGCTACGCTCAGCGAAAATTCCCGGGTCGTGTATTTTGCGCCGATTTCAAATGCATCCACTGTTTCCTGATCAAATTGCAGGTTGGCGGTGTCGCCTACCGCTGCCGGATCAAGCAGTGTCGAGCTAGTCAACGCAGACCGGTCGAGGTTGAAGCCGCCTGCCTTGTAGCCGCGCGAGTAGCTGGCATAGAGAAGCAGATCATCGATTGGTTGGTAAGAAAGGACGGCCGTGCCGGTGAATTCATTCTCGCTCCGGCTGTCACTCAAGGTAACGCCATCCAGTTCCGAAGTAGAATTACCCTGACAGGAAAGGCCAATCAGTCCGCCTGCCAATCCGCCAAGTGGGCCATCGAGCAACGGGGTAAACAATCCGCGCTGAGTTGGACAAATGGTATTATCGTTGGTGAACGCGGCTCTGAAATCCTTGGTTTCGTTAGTATAACGCAACCCCAATGTAAGATCGAGCTTGTCGGTTATGTGGACGATGTTGTGGGTGAAAAAAGCAAAATTCTCGCTTTTCTGATTATAGGTATCAACAATGCTACCGCGATCATTAATCTGCGCCAAATTATCCAAGCCAGCAAAAATCAACGGTGTCGCGGCGCCAAATGCACCCGTGCCGCCATTGGCTGCTTGCAATGCAGCCCTGCCGCCGGCGCTCAAACACCCTGTGTCGGTTGGTGAGGCAAGCGCAGGATTAACCGCATTGACTATACGGCATGGTGCGAAAGCACCATATTGCGTGCCGAAGCGGACGTTATCCCGCGTTTCGAGCTTTTCATTGGCGTAGAAACCGCCGATCAACCAATCTAGCTTATCATCGAAAGCCGAACCTTGCAGTCGCAATTCTTGCGTGAATGTTCTGAACTCCCGAGCGCCAGCATTTTCGTTCGGCGCGCGATAAAGGACGTCCACTTGGGTATAATCGGTATCAGAACCCTGAAAGTTGGAATATTCACGATATCCGGTGATGGACGTGAGATTGACGGAGCCGAGTTCCGCATTAGCTTCGATCGAAGCGCCATAATCCTCTGTCTCACCGGCATAAGAGCGGCCCGGGGTAACATAGATATCCCGGTTAAAAGTACTCTGATTCAGGGCGTTGGGGTTTTGACCGAGACCGAAAAGCACAGGAATGATTGGGTTATCGGGACTGGTGAGAGCAGGTGCGCCGGGCTGCGGAAGGGAAAACGGATCGAGCCTCGGGCTTACCCGCGTCTGCTGCGCAAATTCTGGCTGGACAAAAGTCGCTGCACAGCAGGATTCATCTTTCTTTGAGTAGTCACCGATCAGACGGATGTTAAGGGTATCGCTCGGTTTAAACAAAACCTGAGCGCGCACAAGATAGCGGTCCTTATTGTTAACGTCGGTATCGTTAACAACATCATTATAGAAACCATCGCGTTGCAGATAAACACCATCGATACGCGCCGCAATATTATCGGTCAGAGGGGCATTGATACCGCCTTCCAAGCGAATCTGGTCATAATTGCCATAAGTGGCAGCGCCATATCCTGAAAACATGAATTCCGGGGCCGCTGTGGAGATGCTGATCAGACCAGCAGAAGAGTTTCGCCCGCCAAGCGTCCCTTGGGGGCCACGCAGCACTTCAATCCGGTCAATCGGACCAAGTTCACTCAGCGCATTACCGCTACGCGAGCGGTAAACGCCATCGATGAACACCGCTACCGAGCTTTCGAGCCCAGGGTTGTCTCCAACGGTGCCGATACCGCGAATACGAGCAGAACCATTGGCTTCGTTGCCGGTTGAGGATACCAGCAAGGACGGCGCAAGCTGGTTCAATTCACGAATGTCGCTTGTCCCGCTCCGCTGCAATTGTTCCGCGCCAATGGCCGAAACGGCAATGGGAACATCAGACAAAGCCTGCGCACGGCCCTGCGCGGTCACTACGATAACATTGTCGTCAAAGGCGTTGTCACTTTCTTCAGCTTGGTCGGCTGTATCATTAGGCTGGGCTTGAGCGTAGACGGGGGCAGTCGCAATCGCTGCGACCGCAAATGCGCACGCAGACAGATTCAATACTAATTTCATTATATACTCTTCCTAAATAATTATCTCTATTTATATTTTATAACATAATGTATTGTATATTTAATTTTGAAATTATAATTTGATATTATATACTTTATTAATGATAACGATTGCTTTATTAACAATCAATTTTCACTCTTCACCGAAGTTAAATGCGGACGAACATTCCCCAATGCCCGCCCGCTGACCCAACGAGAGAGAAGGATCAATTAAAAATTACAAAAATAATTTTATAATTTGAAATTCTTTTAAAACATTTTATTATTTATCTGTCTAACTTAATGCATTTTAAGTTATAATTTGGATATACGTTAAATTATTATTTAAGCTTTACTGAACTTCACTAAAGAAGCATTCCGATCACCAAAGAACTTAATACTAGAAACAGATGTCAGCTTGTCATCATGAATAACTCAAAACTTGTCATTAGGCCTTCGGTCATACTGCGCCTTTTCTGATCTGCAGTTCTTGCGCAGCCAGCTTCGTTTATTGAGACGACTGCGATAAACCCGACGATGAATGCTTCTTTAGAATTGATACTTTTGATCTCCTAAATGGGTTTGCGACAACGCTGGCTATGAATCGGTTTTGGATGAGCGCACTTGTAAAATCCTGTGGTCAGGATGATTGTTTTATGATGAAAAGGTGAGGTCTTTGAAAAACAAGCGTAATATCGTTCTTGCATGTGACCACAAAGTCCATCTGAAACCCAAGATCATGGGCGTCTGCTTATTTTTCGCAGGAAGAAGTTCCTCAGGAAATTGCGGCCGCGGTGCAGCGTGTCCACGCTCGGATTCAAACCGCTGCGGAAGAATAGAACCAAATTTCCCACGAGCATTTGTCTGAAACAAGTGGAAGCAAATAGATCAAATCAGTGAAATTATACGGCTATTCGACCAGTCCCTATGTCTGGAAAACCGGGTGCTTCCTATATTATAAGGGGATCGACTTCGCGCATCTGCCAGACAATCCCACATTATCCCCCGATTTCTTGCAGGTAAATTCAATCGCTGATGGTCTGGGGTGAAGGAAACAAGTTAAGGTCCGTACCCTAAGAGCCGAGTTGTGATCATGGTCAGCGGTAATCACTACCCAAAAGCCGTTGCTTTTTGGCTCGCTTCTTTGTTGACATATTCCCCCATCCCGCTAATGCGCTATCACAAATTGCGGTTCCGTGAAAAGAATCACAATTTCCGTCCGAGACAGCCGGTGAGGGGAATATGCCTCTCTTAATTTCCAGCCTAGACGGGGATCAGTTTTTTCGTGTGGAAACACACGGGTTTGCAGTCAGCGTTTTCTAACGCGACAAAGCAACCAAAACCCCCCTTCGGATTATACAGAACTAACCTCGGTTGGTTCTTTCGCTCGTCATCCCGGTTCGCGCCGGAATGGCGCTATTGAAGAAAGCGGATTGCGCCTCAAAACGCAATCCACGTGAAGGAGCAAAATATGGATCGTGGTCAAAAGACCGAAGCCGTTGCTGCGCTAAACGCGACTTTCAAAGAGGCTGGGGTTGTTGTGGTAACACGCAATCTGGGCCTCACCGTAGCCGATTCTACAGCGCTACGCGGAAAGATGCGGGAAGCCGGTGCAAGCTTCAAAGTCTCTAAAAACCGCCTTGCCAAGCTGGCTCTGGAAGGAACCGACTATGCCCCGATAGCAGATATGCTGTCTGGACCAGTCGCACTTGCTACATCGGATGATCCGGTGGCTGCTGCAAAAATCGCAGTGGAATTTGCAAAGTCTAATGATCTCCTGGAGATTGTTGGCGGCGCGATGGGCGATACCCTTCTTGACGAAGCGGGCGTTAAATCCCTGGCCTCTATGCCTTCTCTGGACGAACTGCGCGGAACGATTGTTGGATTGCTTGTTGCACCACAAACGAAAATCGCACGGGTGGTCAAGGAACCAGCTGGAGCCCTTGCACGTGTAGTCGGCGCTTATGCCGCTACGGGTGAATAAGTAAACTTACTCAAGCATTGATTAGAAAATTTGGAGCGTAAATAACATGGCTGACATAGCAAAACTAGTTGAAGAACTTTCAAAATTGACCGTGATGGAAGCGGCTGAACTGTCTAAAGCTCTTGAAGAAGAGTGGGGCGTTTCTGCTGCAGCTGCTGTTGCAGTTGCTGGACCTGCTGCAGGCGGCGGCGGCGAAGCTGCGGAAGAGCAGACCGAATTCGACGTTATTCTGACTGGCGACGGCGGCAAGAAAATCCAAGTGATTAAAGAAGTTCGTGCCATCACCCAGCTTGGCCTGACCGATGCGAAAGCACTTGTCGAAGGCGCGCCTAAAGCAATTAAAGAAGGCGTAAACAAAGCTGAAGCTGAAGAGATCAAAGGTAAGATCGAAGCAGCTGGCGGTACCGTCGAAATGAAATAAACCATTCGGTTTATTGACAAGATTAAGGGGCGGTTTCCGGTTTGGAAGCCGCCCTTTTTGTTTTCAGTTGGATGGCGATCCATTTTTGTGCGGCTGCGATGGCGTCATTTTTGGAAGCTTCGATATCTGGAATCACGCCCGTTCTTTCCCAATTGCTTCCTGTATGTGGACTAAATGGACGCATCTCGGGAACGCCAATTTTCCATCCACCCGGCAAGGCTGCGCCTTCCCCAAGCATATGCGCGCCGCCACCGCTGGGTGAGCCGATAACCACCGCGCGACCTTGGGCCTGCAAAGAATAGGCAACCGCCTCTGGTGCAGAGAAACTGGTTTGATCCAACAATATCGCCAGCGGGCGTTGCGCCCCGTAGCGCGGCCAGGTTATTTTCGGTTCCTGTCGGTCCGGTTCTAAGCCGGAGCGTTTTTCGCGGCGAAGCGGCATCTGCGATCCCGGTTCCATGAAGGACCATTGCAGGGGCCATGCCGTTTCGGGACTACCACCCGGGTTGCCGCGCAGGTCCAGGATAAGGGCGTCGCTGCTGCTGGCGAGCGTAAAGGCAGAGCTGAAAGCCTGCTCAGCCATTTCATAATCGTAAAAGTCGGTGACGTGCAGATAGGCTATGTTATTGTCCAGCCGCTGGACCGTTTTGATGCCGTGGCCCCTAGCAGGGGCGCCTTGTCGCCATTTCTCTAACCAGTCATTGTCTCCGTGCTCAGATGAATGCGGCGCATATTCCATATAAACATGGTTGTCGGTCATCACTGTGCGCAGTTGCTTGGTCATAAATTGGGCAAAGGCCTCAGGATCATCGCAGTGCTTGTCAAACGCACCTGAGGTTGCGCGCTCTCGCAAGGTGGCAGCTGATTTACGGGCAATATCGGCAAGCACATAACGGCTTTCGATTACATCGGCGGCAGCGCTTAATGCGGCCCTTTCCTGGGTGCAATCAGCAACCTGCGGTTGTGCTATGAGTAAAAGCGCAGAAATCATCTCAACTCTCCTTGTTGGCAAAGACCGCTTCGATGCGATCGGCAAAGCTCAGCCGGTCCAGTGCGTCA
Source organism: uncultured Sphingomonadaceae bacterium (assembly GCA_947493215.1). Classification (GTDB taxonomy): domain Bacteria; phylum Pseudomonadota; class Alphaproteobacteria; order Sphingomonadales; family Sphingomonadaceae; genus Parasphingorhabdus. Next base: position 676,480 of record CANLQE010000001.1, read on the forward strand.
TCCAGCCCATCGAGCTGTTTCAGAAAATCCGGAGCCGCTTCTTCAAGCAGGTCTGCAGCGGCTTGATCCACAATCCGCGATATTGCGGATACTTGATCAAGCTTCTCTGATCCTGCAGCGGTCAGGTGCAATATCTTGCTCCGTGCATCGCTGGCATCGGCCTTGCGCTCGAGCAATCCTGCCTTTTCCATAGCGCCAACGACTTGAACCATGGCGACATGGCTTTGACCCAGCATTTTTGTCGCATCGCGGCTGTTCATTGGTCCGCGCTCGTTGAGCAACATGCCCAGTGCAAACCACCGCTGTTCAAAGCTCAGTTCGCGGCGGTAGACTTCTGTGACATTGCTGTTGAGGCGCTCAAGTAGACGCCTGATACGTGTGCCGAGTGTCTTTATTCCGGATTCACGGAGATAGTCATTTTCCATATATGTAAGTTGTTACATATATTCTGAGATGTCAAGGCAGTTTAATCACCAACCGCGCACCGATAATGTCGAGACCGGGATTTTGGTTGCGGTTGAATAGCTGCGCATGACTGACATGGACCCAGCTTGCTTCCAGATCGACACGCTTGGATAGTTGGACACCAACGGCGAGTTCCGGTTCAAATAGAATGCGCGATCCCAATTGGGTTTGCGAGCCATCTGCGGTGAAACGCTGTGACGGGCCATCATGAATGGCCAGGCCGATTCCCGGGCGCAGATAAAATTTATCACCGATTTTCCAGCTTAAACCCACCGCCACGAGGCTGGTATCACCAGCGCTGTTGACCGACGCAAATATATAAGGGGACGGTGCGCCGATGACGGCCAAAGCTTCTATTCGTTTGCCACGGTAACCGGCTTGGATATCGACGCCTTGTTCGCCAATTTTAAAAGACAAGGGCGTGTCAACTTCGTGCGCGGCCAACCCAATGAATATTTCCTGCGCGGCCGCCGGCTGTATTGCGATGAACAAAGCAAAGGTCGAAAAAACCAATATATAGAAACGCTTCATAGACGCGGCCTCCCGTTGCCGCCCGACGGCCGATTCCGGTCCGTCGGCTGTGGCTATAGGATTGGTTCTGCATTTAGGGAAGCAGGCCTGCGGTGCAGTCTCCTATTGGGCCAGGTTAATCGATAGACCTTAACGGCGGAGCGACTAAGGGCGAGTTCTGTTGCCCGGTTTCTTGCGCTCATATGAGAATTGGCGCGTCCCATATCAATCATAAAACACTCAGATAAAACGACATTTATCGTCGTTAACTTTATACAAACCCTGCGCACCTAATGTCGCGTCATTATTTGTAACATAGAGTAAAACGGGGCGCGTATATGGGAGAGACAATCACACTGCAGCGTTTGCTGGAGATGCAGAAAAAGGTTTGGAATTTCAAGATCAGTGCTGATCATGAAACCACTGAACTTGTCGCGCGCGAACAGATTAAATCTTTTGGCCAGATATCGCGGATCGGGGCATTGATAGCTTTGCCCCTAACCATCTACGCCTTGGTACTGCTGTTCACCTATGCTGACGTGCAGTTTATCGCGATAGCCTGTTTCTACGTCACCATTGCGGCATTCCTCAGCGTACGCAACTTTGCTCGCCAAATGGCCTTGGACCCCGATACGGTGGACTATAAAGAAGCCATCAAAGATATCCGTACAGAAAGCATCATTAGCAGCATCGGCTTCTCCTGCGTTCTGGCTATCCCGGTTGCTTTTGGTCAGGTTCCCTACAGTCTTGATATTGCCATATTGGCGATGGGCGGTCTGGTTATCGGCGGCTTTGTTTTTGGCAGTGTTCCTCGCGCGCAAACCTATAATCTATCCATTACCACAATATGTTACGTCGGCGCATTCCTCGCCGCAAAGGGCTATGGCGGTATCAGCACAGCGATATTATTGGTCTTTTTTGCGCTCTGCATCGACTATATTTATCGGATGTTCTTCTTCAACTTTGTCCAGCGCCATCTGCATGCAGCCAAGCAAAAAGATGCAGCGGAAACCGTGCGGTTGTTACTGCATGATTATGCGGAGCAAAGCTCCGATTGGCTTTGGGAAGTGGATGGCGACCATTTGATCGTCAACCCTTCGGCGCGTTTTGCCACGGCCGTTGATATGGAAATACGTGATTTGCGCAATCTGCCATTGGTTGATCTGTTCGAAGATTCCATGGAGCGCAATCAATTGGCCCAGTCTCTGGCGTCCGGAAAGGCCTTTCGCGATATTCATGTTCCGATCAAACTTGGTGGGGAAGAATACTGGTGGAGGTTATCCGGTCGACGGATCAAAACCGTGGACGGGGAGAGCCGGCATATACGCGGCGTCGCAGCTGATATTACCAGTGCTAAAAAAGCGGAGGCACGGGTCGCGCATCTTGCCCATTTTGACAGCCTGACCGACCTACCTAACAGGGCTCTGTTTAATCAATCGCTGCAACGGTCGATCGCCCGGATGAGGGATGATCAGAAGCTGGCGGTGCTCTATCTCGACCTAGATCATTTCAAAATGATCAACGACACTTTGGGGCATGGCGCAGGGGATCTGGTCCTGAAAGCGGTCGCTAACCGCCTGGAAAATACCATCGGCATAGAAGATGTCGTGGCACGGCTAGGCGGAGACGAATTTGCGGTATCCTTGCGCAATGTCGGTTCGCATGAGGATGTCATGCAAGTGGCCTCGAATATAATAGACAAAATTTCGGAGCCAGTGATGGTTGAGGGACAGCCAGTTTCGACAGGCGTGAGTATCGGAATAGCCCTTGCGCCAGATTGTGGCGATGACGCCGAACAGCTCATCAAGCATGCCGATATTGCTTTGTACCACGCCAAAGAAAACGGCCGCGGCTGTGCATCCGTGTTTGAACTATCTATGCATGAGGCGGTGCAGGATCGTCGCAATATAGAAATGGATTTGCGCGCCGCGCTGAAACGCAACGAGCTGGAACTCTATTACCAGCCACTCGTAAATATCGAGACCAATGAAACTATCGGCTACGAAGCTTTGCTGCGCTGGCATCACAGTGAAAAAGGCATGATTATGCCGGATGTGTTCATTCCAGTAGCTGAGGACACGGGACTGATTGTGCAGCTTGGTGAATGGGTCGTACGATCTGCCTTGTATGAGGTTGCCAAATGGCCAGATCATCTCAGCGTTGCGGTTAACCTATCGCCGGCCCAGATGCGAAGTCCCAACCTGATGCCGACCATCATCAATGCTTTGGCCGCGACCGGCGTCGCTCCGCATCGGCTGGAACTGGAAATCACTGAGTCCGTGCTGATGAATGATAACCAATCGAACGTGGAGTTACTGCACAAAATCCGCTCTCTGGGTGTGCGGATTGCGCTGGATGATTTCGGCACCGGCTATAGCTCGCTCAACTATTTGCGCAGCTTCCCGTTTGACAAGATCAAAATCGACCGGTGTTTTGTCGAGGAAGTGGACAGCCGCGAAGACTGCCGGGCGATTATTCGCGCCGTTACCGGTCTGGCCTCCAGCCTCGGCATGGTAACAACCGCCGAAGGGGTGGAACGCAGCGATCAGCTGAGCCAGCTTAAGGAAGAGGGCTGCGTTCAGGTCCAAGGCTATTTGTTCAGCAAGGCCATGCCCGCCTCCAATGTGGAAGGCCGGATTGAAACGACAGCCCATGAAGGAGCCAAGGCCAGCGACATCGGTGAACAAAGCGCTGAGCCCAAGCATCTAAGCACGCCTAAGAAGGTCCGTCGCAGAAAGACAGGCTGATGCTGGCAATAACAGCGCTTACTGACAGCGCTGTGAATAGTTGATTATTCAGCTCCGATGCGGTAATCTTCGTCTCTGACAAGGACGGTGCCGTGCAATTTGTTCTGAAAAATATTCTTCATTTCATGCCCCTGATCTTCGGTATCGGATTTTTGGCACCGCTGCTCGCGCAGATCATCCAGGTGCTGGGTTGGCCGGCTCCTCTGGGGCTCGCGCCCATGACACTGGGATTGATCATCGGTGGCGCATGGGGTGCTTTTGCGCAGTTCAAAGGCCGCTGGATATGAGTGAGGCTCTGACCGAAACGGACCTGCGCAAACAGGAAATAGCGATTGCCCGCAAATATGCGGACCGTTTGCCTTGGGAAGCGGTGGCATGGGGATTGGGCAATTTGCTGGTCTGGTTGTCGCTTTGGCCCTTGGTGTTTTTCGGTTTCCTGCCGCTTTGGCTGGGGTTCATCATTGCCACGTTCAATGTCATGCTTTGCTATTTGCCGTCACATGAAGCCCAGCATGATATTATTGGACGCAAAGGAACAAAATGGCGCTGGCTGAATGAACTGGTCGGGCATATGTCGACCATCCCGCTGGTACTGCCGTATCGCGTCGCCAAGCTCACCCATATCCAGCATCATCTGCATGCCAATGACCCGGTACTTGATCCGGATATTAGCAGCATGGCTAGCGGTCCCTGGCATGCCATCTGGAAGTCGATCCAGAACCGCCAGCCGGGCGCCGAGGGCGGGTTCAACAAATATGGTGATATTCTACGCGACATTGGCCGCCCCGATGCGCTGCTGGATGGCGCGCTGTTTCAACTCACCCATTTCGGGATATTGATCGCGCTGGCTTGGTCTGGCTATGCGCTGGAAGCGGCCTTGCTGTGGTGGCTGCCCCGGCAAATTGGCCTGACCTATATCCAGTTTTTTCTCAGCTGGGCGCCGCATCATCCCGCTGATGGGATCGGCCGCTATAAAGACACCCGCGCCTTCAAAAGCGCGTGGGGCAATATTGGATCAATGGGCATGCAATATCACATCGTCCATCACCTTCACCCCTATATCCCGCTCACCGACACGCCGCGCGCTTATCGCGAGATGCGCGATATCTTGGAGCAGCGCGACTGCCGGTTGGAGAATATCTGAACAGCCCGTTAGGCCGAGAACACTCCCATTCCCATAACATGATCAAGATAGATCGCCGCATCGCGGATGTCGAAAATGAACGAGAAGAGGATCACCGCGGTGATAAGGCCTGACCAGAGCGCATAAAAGGAACGGTCTTTTGAAAACGGACGGTTTTTGAGCAAGAGATACAGTGCTGGTGACCAGAATATCAAATGCATCAGCGCGATTAAGCCAGAAAGCGAAACCAGCCCGAGCGCCGGTATCACGAAACCACTGACAAGTAAGCTGGTGATGAACCCACCGACGACCCAGCGCGCTTCCACTCGTTTCCAGACGAATAGCAAACCCAGCGCAAAGCTGGCCAACATGATCATCAGCCAAATCTGAACCCATTGCGGTGCGTTGGCCTGCCCTTCCGCATTCCATACTTCCAAAGCGCTATGGCCGGGCTCATAACCGGTCGCGGCCTGCGCGGGTGCCGCGCCTGCAAAACCGATACAGAAAAGGAACATTACTAGCGGCAGATATTTCGTCCAAGAGGTGGCCATCAGAATCTCCTATTTGCTCGAGTCAATCCTCTGTTTGTGGTTTGCTCGCTACCGGTTTTATATGACCCACATATCGAAGGGAGTGTGTTCATTTGTCAACAGACGTGTCGGTTCTTATTGCTGATCCAATATGATATGCCTTCATTGTAGATTTTGGAAAAGGACTGACGCCAGATCATGACCGATAAATTGACGGGCAGTTGCCTCTGTGGCGGGGTATCATTTTCAATCAGCGGTCCGCCCGGTCCGATTGGACAATGCCATTGTTCCAAATGCCGAAAAGTGTCGGGCACGAACGGCAATTCGGTTTTTCACGCAACCCGCGATAATTTTACCTGGGAGCGCGGAGAAGATCTGATTTCAACTTTCTTCGTTCCGGACGGGAACGGATGGCACTCGGTATTCTGCAAAACATGCGGTAGTCCGCTTCCGCTGGACGGGAAGAAAAGCAAGATATTCTTCGTGCCAGCTGGGTTGCTCGATAACGATCCAGGCGGGCGCGGCTATGCCGCCCACATCTTTGTCGACTCCAAAGCCGCTTGGGAGGAAATAACCGACGAGGCCCCACAGTTTTCTGAAGGCTTTGGTTCGGCCAGACTCGATAAAGACTAAGGCCTAAGCCGCACTGATCCAGTTACCATGAAATCCGGGAGGGATGCGGTGCGGGACATGGATCACCGCCTGCGGTTCGCCGGTAAAGTCATCGGCTTTCAGGATTTGCAGCTGGGTGGTTTCGTTATTCATGTCGATCACTAGACCGATTAGCCAGCCGTCATCTTCTGCGCTGTCAGCAGATCGCGGGACAAAAACAAATTCTCCGGGATGGCGGTTTTCGCCAAAATGGCGGATGGCCGTTTCGCCGGTTTTCAAATCATGTTTGAACAGTTCATTCCCAGCCATGTCGAGCTGATCTGGCTCCCCTGCCAAGGCAATGCTGTAAATATAACGATAGTCGCTGGTCGATTGGCGTTCGTCATAGCGCGGGAATTCTTGCGCGCGATCATTGAGAATTTTGCGGGTCACCTTTTTGCTTACCGGATCAACCGTCCAGCGTTCGAGCCGCGACCATTCGCCGCCGGGACCAAAGGTTGTTCGGGCATAGGTGCTTTCATGGACCACCACATCGACAATGACTTTACCGTCATCTGTCTCAAAAGCATTGGCCGGGTGATAGACATAGCAGGGCTCGACGTCACACCAGATGGTGTCGGCGCCTGATCCATTGCGAGGGCATAGGCCGACGCGGGCTTTATGATCAGGGTTCCAGTCATAGGGGAAGGCAAAGCCAGCCAGCATGCGCTTCATCGAGAAAGTTGCAGGCAGGTCGAAAACCAGCACATGATTTTCGGTAATCTGACAGTCGTGGATAGATGGACCCTGGGTGACTGCGATGGGTTCTTCCCGTTTCACTTTACCATCTGCTCCAAGCACCACATGCCAGACGGTGTCCATCACCGGTGCGTCATAACAAATCGCGTGCATCTCTCCGGTTTTCGGATCCAGATGGGGATGCGCGGAGAACGCGTTGTTCAACGTGCCATCAAACGGATTGTGCGCAACCGTCTCGAGCTCGTCGGTCAGTTCGACCGGAAATCCGCCCGCTTCCACAATCGCAAAAGTTCGGCCACCAATTTCCACAATATTGGTATTGGCGGTATCGGTCTGCGGCTTACGCGTGCCTGGCTTGCGTTTTTCACCAAGCCCATCGCTCACAGCGTTGGAGCGTATCCAGCGGTTACGATACCATTCAGCCTTGCCGTCGGTGATGCGTATGCCGTGCGCCATGCCGTCGCCGACAAACCAGTGATAGCTGGCTTCATCAGGCGCGGTCACTGGGTTCGGTCCGATCCGCAGATAACGACCGTCAAGCTGTGCCGGGATTTCACCGTCCACTTGCAAGTGGGCAAGGGTCAGTTCCTCTGTCATTGGTTTATGTATACCGGTTAGATAAGGATGCCCGCCTTCTGGCGCTTTCATCCGTTTGCGATTGAAATTGGCGACGGCGCCTAAGACAGGTGTTACCGCCGAGCGGATAGTGTTCTCAATAACGGAAGCCATAGTGAAATCCTTTTCAGTTAAACCAGATGTCGGCAGCGGTCGTGGTCGCTGCGAGTAATAACAATATCCCGCCGGGATGGGGTCGCCGTAGGGCTGCAAAATTTCCAATGCCGGATATGGCGAAAATCAGGATCGCGAGATATCCGATCAAGTCGTTGCCGCCCTGAAGCCGGTTCACAAGAACCGCGATGCCGAGGCTGGCCCAGACCAGACTATGCAGCTGAAACATCGCCCAGGTCAGGTGGCGCATGCTGGGGGCGGACAAAAGTCCTTCAGTGGATTCCGCAAAAAGCGGTTTCAATACTACGCGTTCGCCGAGGATGAAATGCGCCGAAGCGACAGTCACAGCTATGATGGCCGTTGCAATTGCAAATATCAGCATTGGCGCAAACTCCCCTTGGCTAAACGACTCCACATGTTTATGCTGTTAACATGAACGTTAAAGGTAACAGTGTCAACATTAAAGATTCGTCTGGAGTTTCGGGCAAGGTTTCTGGCGCCTATCACCATGGTGATCTTCGCGCGGCCGCGATTGCAGCTGGGATGAAGCGGATTGCAGAAATGGCGCATCCCGATTTGGGCCTGCGCGCACTGGCCCGGGAGCTGGGTGTTTCGGCAACGGCTCTCTATCGGCACTTCCCCAATAAGGATGCATTGCTGGATGCTTTGGCTTTGGAAGCGCTCAACCGTCTAGGCGCCAATCAGGCAGAGGCAGCGCTAGCAGCTGGCGGCGGGCGCGAAGGCTTTGTCGAGGTCGGTGTGATCTATGTGCAATGGGCGGTCGAAAATCCTGCGCTTGTTCGCCTGATCTATAACCGGGTCGGCAAAGTCGATCTGGAAAGCGACGATCCTTCGGCAATGGGAGAGGCGTTTTTGCAATTGCGCAAGGGCATAACCGCGTTGATGCCGGATGATATGTCCGGAGAGCGCCGCACGGTCGCAGCCCTCCACGCCTGGTCATTGGTTCATGGACTGGCGATGCTCATATTGGATGGACAGGTCGAATATGACCCGGACATGGTGCGGAAAGTTGTTCAGTCGAGTGAGTTTGGCTCGGAGCAATCAGACTGACCGAACGCCCTTAATCGCAAGATATAATCCAAGAGAAACCAAAGCGATCATATAGGAAGTCATGAAGGACAACGTCACCGCGCTGTGTCCGATGATTGGAATGAAGTCGCGCGCCACAATGGCTGTGGCGACAAAAGAAAAGGCGAAGAGGCCCCATCCGGCGATCAGCTTCGGGATTAAACCGGACCGCAGGAATAGATATGCGAACCCTGCATTGGCCATGCTTGAAAGGATCAAACTGAGGTGGAAGGACGTATAATCGGACGTTGCCTGCAGGCCGGTGAGCAGCAATCGTTGGTTGTCATCCGCCAATTCGGAATAAGCCAAATTTCCTGCAATTTCGCCTGCGTTGAGGTTAAACACCGCGCCCGACAGAGCCAGTAGAGCTGCGCCAAGACTGGCGATCAGGCTCCACGCCGCGAGCAACTGACCGGACCCTCGAAGTAACAGGAACAAGCCTGCGCCAATCACGACCTCCAGTGCGAAGACCAATAACGCGATATAGGCTTTGGCTCGCAACGCCGTTTCAGCTCCCAGCATGTTCTGTGCAGTAGCAACGACATCGGCTGACAGGTTAATATCAATGCCCTGCCCGACGGTCAGCGCACTCAACATGCCGACAAGGATTGTTCCTAGCAAAGACAGGCCAACAATTCTTGCCAATCCCCTGAGCTCTGCTTCTGCTGATCCATTTTGATCTATAGTCATGCCGTTGATTTATCCTCTGCATCCTTAAACGCCAGCAGATCACCCGGCTGGCATTTCAATTCCTTGCAGATCGCTTCCAGCGTGCTGAACCGTATCGCCCTGGCCTTCCCGGTTTTCAGGATCGACAGATTGGCGATAGTGATGTCCACCCGCTCCGCCAGTTCAGTCAAAGTCATGCGATTGTCGTGCAGCAGATCGTCGAGCTTGACCTGGACGGGCATCAGATCGTCCCGTCCAGCTCGTCGCGCATATCCGCGCCGCGGTCGAAGACCCGCGCGAGAATGATCAGCAACAGCACCAGCAATATGCCGGACAGCGAGATTCCGAATTCACCGTGAATCGTCATCTGCTCGCCCTCCTTCATCTCGCCCAGCAGGCTGACGATCACGCCGATTAGGACGCCCAACGCTCCGGTAAGTATCTGTATCACGAAAATGGCAATGCCCATTCCGCGCAATCGAACGCCATTGACCCGGTTAAACGGATCGCTTTCGCGCACTGAAGCCAAAATCTTGCGAAGTCGATCAATAGTGAAATAGCTCAGCAGCATGATCAGCAGCAGCACGAGCACGACCCCCGCTGATACCCACAGTATCTCGACCGGCGGTCTGCTGACGAACTGTTCGCTTACATCAGCCAGTATCTCCTGACCGAAAATCGCCATGACGGGGAGCGACAGGACCAAGACTACAGATGCGATGATCACCGCTATACGGAAAAAGCCGAGTAGCAGGCGTGCCGACTTCAGGACGAGATCTTCCTCCCCCATGGTCGCGATATTTGTCATGACAGTCTCCAGTGATTATTGAATTGCAATATGTATTTCATTGTTTATCAATACCAATATATCGATAAACGTCAAGTGTTTTATTGTTTGTCAATAAATTTTGATTTACAGGCATCTCGCTCGGTACCTTCGAAAAAGGAAATCACCAATGTCTCTAATAATGGTCCTCCATATCATCATGGGCACGATCGCCGTTTTGGCTGGCGCTGTTGCCCTAATTGCTCGCAAGGGTTCGCGCGCGCATCGCAGCGCCGGCAAAATCTTTTTCACAACTATGGCGATCATGGCGGCCGCTGGAATTTATTTGGCCCTCATCGTTCCAATGGCCATTTCAGTATTGGTGGGGATTTTCACAATCTATCTTGTTGTCACATCCTGGATGGCAGCCCGGGAGCAGGGTGAAACGATAGTTCTACTTCACTATATCGCTCTTGCCATTGCACTGGGAGTCGCCGCCGGCGGGCTGTTTTATGGACTGGAAGCGCAAAATAGCCCTGACGGGTTGAAGGACGGGTTGCCGGCCTTCCCGCATTATTTTTTCGGGGGGCTGGCCCTGTTGGCCGCGTGCGGGGACGCGGTGATGATTGCCAGACGGGGCATTGCCGGCAAACAGCGCATCGCCCGGCATTTATGGCGCATGTGCTTTGCCTATTTCATTGCCGCCGGTTCCTTGTTTACCGGCCCTGGAGCGACCGCTTTTCCCGAGGCGATTCGCGACACGGGCTTATTGTCCGCTCCGGAACCGATCATCCTGGCGATAATGCTCTATTGGATCGTTCGAGTGTTGGCGACCAGATTGTATGAAAGTAAATCGAGCGCTGCTGCAGAAGCACCAAAGTCCTCCCCTTGACCGATATCCAACATCTCCCTATATCAGCGGCTCACCACAGGTTTCGAGACAAGGCGTGCAGTTGCGCGGTGCGCCAAAAGAAATGAAGTCTGACCGGTTTTCAGGACGCTATAAGCTGCGACTCTCCGCCCAGGAAATATGGGTTTGAGAGGCCGTGGCTTTTTGTTCTGGAGCGCCCCACATGATTTGATTTTCCGCCGGTTTTCCGGCGATGGCGAGAAGGCAATAATACATGGCGACGAAAGCATCTTTGGTAAAGGCAACGGCTCTTACACCGACCCGCAAGAAACGTATCCGCAAAATCTTTGGCAACATTCATGAAGTCATCGAGATGCCGAATCTCATTGAGGTTCAGCGCGAATCATATGAGCAGTTCTTGCGCTCTGATCCGGCGATCGATTATGTTTCTGGTTTGGAAAAAACGCTGCGCAGCGTTTTTCCGATCCGCGATTTTGCAGGCTCGGCTGAAATGGATTTCGTCAATTACCAGCTTGAAGATCCAAAATATAATGTCGAAGAATGTCGTCAGCGCGGCATCACCTATTCAGCGCCGATGAAAGTTACGCTGCGTCTGATCGTCTTCGAAGTCGATCCGGAAACAGAAGCGCGGTCCGTTCTCGATATTAAAGAGCAAGACGTTTATATGGGCGATATGCCTTTGATGACCAAGAACGGCACGTTCGTCATCAACGGTACTGAGCGCGTTATTGTCAGTCAGATGCACCGTTCGCCCGGTGTCTTGTTTGACCATGACCGTGGCAAGACCCACTCTTCCGGCAAATTCCTGTTTGCTGCCCGCGTGATTCCTTATCGTGGTTCATGGCTTGACTTTGAATTTGATGCGAAAGATATCGTCAATGTTCGTATCGACCGTAAACGTAAGCTGCCCGTAACCGCGCTGCTGCGTTCGCTCGGTGATGCCATCATCGAAGTGAAAGAGAAGAAGCCTCCGTTCAAGGTTGGCGAAATGGTTCGCGTTGCTGGCATGAAACAGCCTGCCGAGATCACTGAGATTGAAGGTAACCGGATCACGATCAAAGAGCCTATGGGCGCGATTGAAATTCAGGGTAAGATTGAAGACGAGGGTCGGACCAAGAGTGCGGAAATCACTGGCATCCTGAAGCAGGGCTATTCTGAAGAAGATATTCTCAACGAATTTTACGGGCGTATCGTTTACAAGCGTGCGAAAGACGGCTGGACCATTCCTTTTGTGGCTGAGCAATGGCGCGGCCAGAAACCGACCTTTGATATCGTTGATGCCGATAGCGGTGAAGTTGTTTTTGCCAGCGGTAACAAGATCACGCCTCGTAGCGCTAACAAAGCTGAAAAAGATGGCATGAAATCTGTCGTCATTCCGACCGAAGAAATCTTTGGCCGTTATAGCGCCTTTGATCTGATCAACGAAAAAACTGGCGAGATTTACATCGAAGCTGGTGACGAAGTAACGGTTGAGAATCTTGAGAAGCTTGACGGTGCTGGCATTGACCAGCTTGAGCTGCTCGATATTGATCATGTGACGACCGGTCCATGGATCCGCAACACGCTGAAAGTCGACAAAGCAGAAGACCGCGATGGAGCGCTTTCTGACATTTATCGTGTCATGCGTCCTGGCGAGCCACCAACCCGCGAAACTGCTGAAGCGTTGTTCGAAGGCTTGTTCTTCGACCCTGAACGTTATGACCTGTCCGCTGTTGGACGTGTTAAGCTCAATATGCGCCTCGATCTTGATGCGCCGGATGATTACACGGTTCTTCGCAAGGAAGACATTTTGGCTGTCGTCAAAACCCTCGTCGATCTGAAAGACGGCAAGGGCGAAGTCGATGATATCGACAACCTTGGTAATCGGCGCGTGCGTTCTGTTGGCGAGCTTCTCGAGAACCAATATCGCGTTGGCCTGCTGCGTATGGAGCGTGCGGTTAAAGAGCGTATGTCCAGCGTCGACGTATCCACCGTGATGCCGAACGATCTGATCAACGCGAAGCCTGCTGTTGCAACCGTCCGCGAATTTTTTGGTAGTTCACAGCTTTCGCAGTTTATGGATCAGACCAATCCACTTTCTGAAGTCACCCATAAACGCCGCGTGTCAGCGCTTGGGCCCGGTGGTTTGACTCGTGAGCGTGCTGGCTTTGAAGTCCGCGACGTTCATCCAACCCATTATGGCCGTATCTGCCCAATTGAAACGCCTGAGGGGCCGAACATTGGTCTGATCAACTCCTTGGCATCATTTAGCCGGGTGAACAAATATGGTTTTATCGAAACGCCATATCGCCAGATTAAAGAAGGCAAGGTTACCGATGATGTGGTCTATCTCTCCGCCATGGAAGAGCAGAAGCATACGGTTGCTCAGGCCAACGCGGAACTGACCGAAGATGGCAGCTTTGTGGAAGAACTTGTTTCTTCCCGTGAAGCCGGCGAATTTTTGATTGCTCAGCGTGAACAAATCACTCTGATGGACGTTTCGCCAAAGCAGCTTGTGTCTGTTGCGGCTTCGCTCATCCCGTTCCTGGAAAATGATGATGCTAACCGCGCCCTTATGGGATCGAACATGCAACGTCAGGCAGTGCCTTTGGTAAAAGCTGAGGCACCATTTGTTGGAACCGGTATGGAAGAAACCGTGGCCCGCGATAGTGGCGCTGCGATTGCGGCGCGTCGCGGCGGTATTGTTGATCAGGTCGATGCGACCCGTATCGTTATCCGTGCACAGGGCGATGTTGAAGCTGGTAAGTCCGGCGTCGACATTTACACCCTCCAGAAGTTCCAGCGCTCCAACCAGAATACCTGTATCAATCAGCGTCCGCTGGTTAAGGTGGGTGATATGGTTCAGCAGGGTGATACGCTTGCCGACGGACCTTCGACTGATATGGGTGAATTGGCACTGGGCAAAAACAGCCTCGTCGCCTTCATGCCTTGGAATGGGTATAACTATGAGGATAGTATCCTCATTTCTGAGCGTATCGTGAAAGACGATGTCTTCACTTCGATCCATATCGAAGAATTTGAAGTCATGGCCCGTGATACGAAACTTGGACCTGAAGATATTACCCGCGATATACCTAACGTAGGTGAGGAAGCGCTACGCAACCTCGATGAAGCCGGCATTGTTTATATCGGTGCGGAAATCGAACCTGGCGATATTCTCGTCGGTAAGATTACGCCTAAAGGTGAATCGCCGATGACGCCGGAAGAAAAGCTTCTCCGAGCGATCTTTGGTGAGAAAGCGTCTGATGTGCGTGACACGTCCTTGCGTCTGCCTCCCGGTGTTGCGGGTACGGTCGTTGAAGTGCGTGTGTTTAACCGCCACGGCATCGACAAGGACGAGCGTGCGCTGGCGATTGAACGTGAAGAAATTTCGCGCTTCACGAAAGATAGAGATGACGAACGTGCCATCTTGAACCGTGCGACTTTCAATGCATTGAAAGACATGCTGATCGGCCAAACGGCGACTTCTGCACCGAAGCCAATGAAGAAGGGCGCGGAGATCACAGCCGAAAGCCTGACTGAACTTGAAAATGCCGACTGGTGGAAAATAGCCGTGAAGGATGACAAGGTTCAATCCGACTTTGAAGCAACCCGCGGTCAATATGATGAAGCGATCCAGGAAATTAACGCACGTTTCGAGGATCGCCGTGAGAAGCTGGAGCGTGGTGACGAACTGTCCCCAGGCGTTCTGAAAATGGTCAAAGTCTTTGTCGCTGTGAAACGCAAGTTGCAGCCTGGTGATAAAATGGCCGGCCGTCACGGAAACAAAGGTGTTATCTCCCGCATTCTTCCACAAGAAGACATGCCGTTCCTTGAAGACGGAACGCCGGTTGATATTGTGCTGAACCCATTGGGTGTGCCGTCTCGTATGAACGTCGGTCAGATTTTTGAAACCCACTTGGGCTGGGCCGCACGTGGCCTAGGCGAGCAGGTGACAAAAGCTCTGGAAGAATGGAAACTGGCTAATCCGGATCCAAAAGCGGCCCCGCCGCCAGACGCGGTCAAGGAACGGCTCAAAGTCATTTATGGCGAACAATATCATGAAGATATTGATGCCCGTGATACGGCTGAGATTGTTGAAATGGTCGGCCATCTACGCAACGGTGTCCCAATGGGAACGCCTGTATTCGACGGCGCGCACGAAAGCGATGTTTCTGACATGCTGGAACTTGCTGGTCTGGACCGTTCGGGCCAGGTTGATCTGTTCGACGGACGAACCGGAGACAAGTTCGACCGTAAGGTGACAGTGGGCTATATCTACATGCTCAAACTGCATCACTTGGTCGATGACAAGATCCACGCTCGTTCAATCGGACCATATTCTCTCGTCACGCAGCAGCCACTGGGCGGTAAAGCACAGTTTGGCGGACAGCGCTTCGGGGAAATGGAAGTCTGGGCACTGCAGGCATATGGTGCGGCATATACGCTGCAGGAAATGCTGACAGTCAAATCGGATGATGTGATCGGACGGACCAAGGTTTACGAAGCGATCGTCAAAGGCGACGATACTTTTGAAGCCGGTGTGCCCGAAAGCTTTAACGTTCTGGTCAAGGAAATGCGTTCGCTTGGTCTCAATGTCGAACTCTCTAGCTTCGGTGACGATGATGAAGATGATGACGGCGTAGCGATTGCGGCGGAGTGAGGCGTTAAAACCCACTCTCGCCCCTAGCATTTAGATTTTTGGGCATAGGCCCCGAAGGAAGAAAAAATGAACCAAGTAACAAATTTCGCAAATCCGATCGCAAAGCCGGAAACATTTGACCAGATTCAAATCGGCCTTGCCTCGCCAGAGCGCATCCGCAGCTGGTCATTCGGTGAAATTAAAAAGCCCGAAACCATCAACTACCGGACGTTCAAGCCAGAGCGTGATGGTCTATTCTGTGCGCGTATCTTTGGCCCGGTCAAAGATTACGAATGCCTGTGCGGTAAATATAAGCGCATGAAATATAAAGGCATCGTCTGCGAGAAATGCGGTGTTGAAGTTACGGTAACCAAAGTTCGCCGGGAACGCATGGGTCATATCGATCTTGCTGCCCCTGTTGCGCATATCTGGTTCCTGAAATCGCTGCCATCGCGTATTGGCCTCTTGCTCGACATGCAGCTCAAGCAGCTTGAGCGCGTACTGTACTTCGAAAGCTATGTGGTTATCGAACCAGGTTTGACAGCATTGGAGAAATTCCAGCTGCTGACCGAAGACGAAATGCTCGAAGCGCAGGATGAATATGGCGAAGACGCTTTCTCCGCCGGTATCGGTGCAGAAGCGGTTAAAATCATGCTGCAGGATCTCGATCTGAAGCAGGAACGCGACGATCTGATGGAAGAGCTGCGGACGACTAAGTCGACGCTGAAACCCAAGAAGATCATCAAGCGTCTCAAGGTTGTCGAAAGCTTTATCGATTCTGGCAACAAGCCCGAATGGATGATCCTCGAAATCATTCCAGTGATCCCGCCCGAGCTGCGCCCGCTGGTGCCTTTGGATGGTGGCCGTTTCGCGACCTCCGATCTCAACGATCTCTATCGCCGCGTGATCAACCGGAACAACCGTTTGAAACGCCTGATGGAACTGCGCGCACCAGACATTATCGTCCGGAACGAGAAGCGTATGCTTCAGGAATCCGTTGATGCCTTGTTCGACAATGGCCGTCGTGGTCGTACCATTACCGGTGCGAACAAGCGCCCGTTGAAATCATTGTCCGACATGCTGAAAGGCAAGCAGGGCCGTTTCCGTCAGAACCTTCTCGGTAAGCGCGTCGACTATTCTGGTCGTTCGGTTATCGTGACCGGCCCTGAACTGAAATTGCATCAATGTGGTTTGCCGAAGAAAATGGCCTTGGAATTGTTCAAGCCGTTTATCTACGCGCGCCTTGATGCCAAGGGTCTTTCGATGACGCTTAAACAGGCCAAGAAATGGGTCGAAAAAGAGCGCAAAGAAGTTTGGGACATTCTCGAAGAAGTGATCCGCGAGCATCCCGTGATGCTGAACCGCGCACCCACGCTTCACCGTTTGGGCATTCAAGCGTTCGAACCGGTATTGATCGAAGGTAAGGCCATTCAACTTCACCCATTGGTCTGTTCCGCGTTTAACGCCGACTTTGACGGTGACCAAATGGCTGTCCACGTTCCGCTGAGCCTTGAGGCGCAGTTGGAAGCACGTGTCTTGATGATGTCTACAAACAACATCCTGTCACCAGCCAATGGTAAACCGATCATCGTTCCGTCTCAGGATATGGTTCTCGGCATCTATTACCTCACCATGGATCGCAAAGGCGAGCCAGGCGAAGGCATGCTCTTGGCTGATATGGCCGAAGTGCATCAAGCGCTGGAAATTGGTGCGGTGACTTTGCACTCCAAAATCACCACCCGGGTTCCGCAAACCGATGAGGAAGGCAAGCCTATCCTCAAGCGTTTCGAAACCACACCGGGCCGTTTGTTGATTGCGGAATGTCTGCCGAAATCACACAAGGTGCCATTTGACATCGTGAACCGCTTGCTGACCAAGAAAGAGGTCGGTGACGTGATTGACCAAGTTTACCGTCACACGGGTCAGAAAGACACGGTGCTGTTCGCTGATGCGATCATGGATCTTGGCTTCCGCCACGCGTGTAAGGCCGGTATCTCCTTTGGTAAGGATGATATGATCATTCCTGATTCCAAGGATAAAACGGTTGAAGAAACCCGCGCTTTGGTTGCTGACTATGAACAGCAATATCAAGACGGTCTGATCACGCAGCAGGAAAAATATAATAAAGTGATCGATGCTTGGAGCCGTTGTGGTGACCAGGTTGCGAATGCGATGATGGACGAGCTGGCCGCAACGCCAGAGGACGAGCATGGCCGCGAGCGTCAGATTAATGCCATCTACATGATGAGCCACTCTGGTGCCCGTGGTAGTCCAGCACAGATGAAGCAGCTGGGCGGCATGCGCGGACTGATGGCCAAACCTTCTGGCGAGATTATTGAAACACCAATTATCTCGAACTTTAAAGAAGGCCTGACGGTTCTCGAATATTTCAACTCCACCCACGGTGCGCGTAAAGGTCTTGCCGATACCGCTCTGAAAACCGCCAACTCTGGTTATCTGACGCGGCGTCTGGTTGACGTTTCTCAGGATTGTACGATTGTCGAAAATGATTGCGGCACCGAAAATGCACTGGAGATGAAAGCCATCGTCCAGGGTGGTTCGGTTATCGCATCGCTTGGCGAACGTATTTTGGGCCGGACGATGGCCGAAGATATTGTCGACAGCAAAGACGATAGCGTTGTGATTAAATCTGGCACGTTGCTGGACGAAGCAGCCATTGTGGTGATCGAAGAGCTCGGCATTCAGTCCGCGCGCATCCGCTCTCCGCTGGTTTGTGAATCCAAAATGGGTGTCTGTGGCACTTGCTATGGCCGTGACCTTGCTCGCGGTACACCGGTGAATATCGGTGAAGCTGTTGGCGTCATTGCGGCACAGTCAATCGGTGAGCCAGGCACGCAGCTAACGATGCGGACCTTCCACATCGGCGGCGCAGCGCAGCTGAACGAGCAGTCCAATCTGGAAGCGGTTGCAGAAGGTGTGGTTGAATATCGCGACATGCCTGTGATCGAAGACAAGAATGGACGCTTCCTGTCCTTGGCGCGTAGCGGTATCATTGCCGTTATCGACAATGATGGCCGCGAACGGTCTGCTGATAAGGTTCCTTATGGTACCAGCGTGCTGATCAAAGATGGCGCGAAGGTCAAATTGGGCGATCGTCTGGCGGAATGGGATCCATTCACCATGCCAATGATTACCGAGAAGCCGGGTGTCATTAAATATCAGGACGTGATCGAAGGCAAAACCATGTCCGAGATTACCGATGAAGCAACCGGTATCGCTCAGAGTGTTATTACCGAATATCGTGCCTCTGGCCGTGGTGCTAACAAAGAAGATCTGCGTCCGCGCATGACTTTGCTGGACGAAAATAGCGGTGAAGCTGGTCGGTATTTGCTGGCGAATGGTGCTACGCTCTCCGCGACCGATGGCCAGAAAGTGCAAGCGGGTGACGTTATCGCCCGTGTGTCTCGTGAAGCTGCAAAAACGCGTGATATTACCGGTGGTCTGCCGCGGGTTGCTGAATTGTTCGAAGCCCGTATTCCGAAAGACAATTCGATTATCGCTAAAGTATCGGGCCGGATTGAATATCTGCGCGATTATAAAGCGAAGCGTAAGATCGCGATTGTTCCCGAGGAAGGCGAACCAGTAGAATATCTGGTACCGAAGACGAAAGTCATCGACGTGCAAGAAGGCGATTTCGTGAAGAAGGGCGATAACCTCGTTTCTGGTTCACCTGATCCGCATGACATTCTTGAAGTCATGGGCGTTGAAGCTTTGGCTGAATATCTGGTTGCAGAGATTCAGGAAGTCTATCGTCTGCAGGGCGTGAAAATCAACGATAAGCACATTGAAACGATTGTTCGTCAGATGCTGCAGAAAGTTGAAATCACAAACGGCGGCGACACGACGCTTCTACCTGGCGAACAAATCGACAAGGAAGAGATGCTTGAGTATAATGCCAAGCTCACCAAAAAGCAGGAACCTGCTGTTGGTAAGCCAGTTCTTCTTGGTATCACCAAGGCAAGCCTGCAAACGCGTAGCTTCATCTCTGCGGCTTCTTTCCAAGAAACCACCCGGGTTCTTACCCAGGCGGCTGTCGAAGGTAAGAAGGATCAGTTGATCGGTCTGAAGGAAAACGTCATCGTTGGACGTTTGATCCCTGCCGGTACCGGTGCTGGCATGAACCGGGCACGGATTGCGGCTACCAGCCGTGACGTCGCCCTTCGCGCACAGCAACAGAAGGTGGTTGATGCGATGGTCGCTGCTCAGGAACTGAAAGCCGAAGAAGCGGCTGCCGCCGCGGCTCCGACCGCCGAAGAGGTATTTGATGCACCGGTTGCTGAAGAGGCACCAGTTGTTGAAGAGATACCTGCAGTTGAGGCAGTCGTCGAAGAGGCACCTGTAGCAGAAGCTCCAGAAGCTGCTGCCGAAACGGATGATGAGAAAGAATAACTTCTCGCTCTTTGGATAAAACAAAAGGCCCCGCTGGATCATCTCCAGCGGGGCCTTTTGTTTGGCAACATATGATACGCGGCTTCAGTGAGCATCTGTGTGATCTTTGTAATATTTTACCAGATCATTTTGGAATAATAGGGTGCACGAAAAGCGCTGTCCTACAGGATGTGGTTCCGATAAAGACCAATTTCAAAGAACAACTGAGCGACGATTTGTAGTCATATAGGTTTTCAGGGCTAAGAAAGGGGCGGAAATTTTGTGTAATCCTGTGTGTATTTTTCATAAATCGCTGAACTTCCGACGAGGCAACTGCGCCTGAATATGCCGCTTGAAACGATCCTTCTTTTTCTGATTACGGACCTGACCTTCTGTTTCACGCCGGGGCCAGCAACTATGGTAACGGTGAGCCACGCCTTGCCAGCCGGGCGGCAGGGCGGCATGCGCGGGGCGTTGGGGCCGATTGTCGGCATTAATGTCGGCAATTTCATCTGGTATGCGCTCACTGCATTTGGTCTGATCGCGATGATACAGGCATTCCCGTCTGCTTATGCGGTCTTGCGTTGGTTAGGTGTCCTCTATCTTGCGTGGCTCGGGATAGCGATGCTGCGCGGGGCAAGTCAGAATCTCAGTGGGTCTGCTGCCACAGCAGAAGGCTTCAAGCGCGGTTTTCTGAGCGGCTTGGCCGTTCATATGTCTAATCCGAAAGCGTTGTTTTTCTATACGGTCATCATCCCGCCCTTTGTCGACCCCACGGGGAATTTGTGGGTGCAATTTGCGATATTGGCTGGACTGACAATATTTACCGAAACAGCAGGATTGTCCTTTTATGCGGCCCTAGCGTCGCGGGCGCGTAATCTCGGCAATGCTGACAAAGTGCAGGGTATCTTCAAATATGTCGCCGCCGCTGTGCTGATTTGTGTGGCGATCGTCATGGCTTATCTAAATCTAGAAGAGACCGGCATCGATCTGGCGTTCAATGCTGCGAAAGGCTTGCTGGGGTAAACAGAACGGATGACACGCTTTCTCTTTCCACTACTTGTCCTGCTATTTGCTATGCAGCAAACCCCAGCATGGGCACAACAGTCAGAAGGCGGGCCGATGCCGTCGGACGTTGTTCAGGCTCTCAAAGCGCTGCAACGGCTGGACCAGCGGATGCACACCACTGGCTATCGGTTGGTTTCCGCCAATGCGGGATTTTGCGATACGAATGTCCCCCATATCGGGATTCTTCTTCATGACCTCAATCAATATGGTGATAAAGCCGCCGCCCGCCTAGCGCATGGCTTTGCTAGCGCTATCGCAGTTAATGCGGTGGCTCCTGATGGCCCCGCTGCTGCATCAGGTTTGAAGGTGGGCGACGGCCTTATTGCTGTTGATGGGCAATTGGTTGATGAGATGGATTTTGATACGGAAAAATTGGCTGTCGAGAAACCGGAATATCGAAGGATAGCAGCGGTTAAGGCACGGGTGCTGGAAGCTGCTGCCAATGGCCGCGTGGCGCTCACAATCATACGCGCCGGATCCCGCCATGAGATCGCAGTTCTTGCAACACAGGCATGCCCTAGCCAGTTTCAAATCCAAGTGAGTAAAAACCGCGATGCCTCGGCTGATGGAAAGATGGTTAGCATATCCTCGACGCTTGCAGAATATGTTCTGGATGACGATGAGTTAGCGGCGATCGCGGCGCACGAGCTTGCTCATAATTTGCTCAAACATCGTGACCGGCTCAACGCGCAAAAGGTCAATCGCGGGTTTTTTGGACAATTTGGTAAAAGCGCCGGGCGGATCAAGGCCGCTGAGATCGAAGCTGACCGCCTATCGGTCTGGTTGATGGCTAATGCGGGATATGATCCTGAGGCCGCTATTCGGTTCTGGACACGCTATGGCAAGCAGCATGGGAAAGGCATTTTTTCTGCTCCGACCCACTACCGTTGGAAGAAGCGGGTGAAGCTGTTCGAAGAGGAAATGGTCAAAATGGCCAACGCAGAGGATGCCAACGGGAAATATTCCCCGCCCCTATTGCTAGCGACGCGAGGCAAACAATAGGTTATTTAGCTTAATCGTCTTTATAGGCCTGTTTGCACTGCTTGCGTTCTGCTTTGTCTTCAGCTTGATCGAGGCAGGTGTCCAGCTCCCGCTTGCGTTCCGCCAATACGCGGCGGCCTACATCCTCTTCTTTCTCGGATTGGGTTTGGGTCGAGGCGTCAACTGCCGTTTCGACCACCGTGCCAGCGGCTTTGAACGGCGCAGTGATGATCTTGCTGGCAACACAGCCGGTCAATATTGTGAAAGCAATCGTTGTTGTCAGAATAGATGTTAGGCGCATGATTATCTCCTGAAGTGGTTATTTTTGCGCCGTGACCAATGAAGACGGACTGAACGGGTTGATCTTGGGGTTTAAGTAGATGAACTTGCGAGTAATTTTTCCGCAATGGCACGAATATCACTGCCGATTTCGGGATGAGCCAGTGCCAGTGCCAGATTGGCTTCGACATAACCGACTTTCGACCCACAATCATAGCGCTGTCCATCAAAAGTCATGCCGTGGAAGGGCTGTTTGCCAATCATTTGCGCCATCGCATCGGTCAGTTGGATTTCACCACCAGCGCCAGCTTCTTGGGTTTCCAATATGCGCATCACTTCCGGTTGCAGGATATAACGGCCCGGCAGGATCAAATTTGACGGCGCGGTGCCTGCGGCCGGCTTTTCGACAAGGCCTTTGACCTCGGTAATCGGACCGTCGCGATAACCCGGGTCAATCACGCCGTAAGAAGGGGTATCCTCAATCGGGATTTCCAGCGCGCAGACGATATTTCCGCCGAGCTTGCCGTAGGCATCAACCATTTGTTTCATGCAACCGGGGCTGCCGACCATGAATTCATCTGGTAGGAAGATGGCAAACGGCTCATCACCGATAATATCCCGCGCGCACCAGATCGCATGGCCCAGACCAAGTGGTTCCTGTTGCCGCACGAAGACGCTGTTGCCCGGCGTCAGGCGCGTGCCATCGAGAACCGAGCGATCCTTGCCGCGATCCTCCATGTTCCGTTCCAGTTCAAAGGCCAGATCGAAATGATCCTCGATCATCCCCTTGCCACGACCATTGACGAAGATCATCTGCTCGATGCCCGCTTCCAGCGCTTCATCAACTGCATATTGGAGCAGCGGACGGTCCACGATCGGGAACAGTTCCTTGGGCATGACTTTGGTTGCCGGTAGAAAGCGTGTGCCCATGCCAGCGACAGGGAAAACAGCCTTTTTGATCGGTTTCATGGAAATTGCTCTAGTCCTTTAACTTATCCGCGAAACTGGTCCGTAGCTTCTGCAATTTCGGAGGGATTGTCGCTACACAATAGGGATTGCCGCGCCCTTCATCCGCCCAATATTGCTGGTGATAATCCTCTGCCACATACCAAGTCGCCGGTCCTTCTATCGTGGTCACGATGGGTTCCGACCGCTCTGCGCCAGCCCGTTCAATGCCCGCGACAGCCGCAGCGCGTTGGCCGTCGTCCAGGGGGAAGATAGCGGATCTATATTGCGTTCCGATGTCATTGCCTTGCCGGTTGAGTTGGGTCGGTTCATGGGTCGCAAAGAATATGTCGAGCAGGTCGTCATAGCTAACGACATCGGGATCAAAGCCGATCTTGATCCCTTCGGCATGCCCGGTCGTGCCGGAGCAGACTTCACGATATGTCGGATTTGCATTGGCTCCGCCAATATAGCCGCTTTCGACGCTGTGGACGCCCGCAATATCGTTAAAAATCGCTTCGGTGCACCAGAAACATCCACCGGCGAAAATCGCTTCCTGCATAGTCATAAACTCCTTTTAGGCGGGCGCTATTTGGTCCGGAGAAGCGCTATCGCCATTTCCATTCTCTTGTACACGACGTTCTTCGTCCCGGCGTGCGATTAGTAAATACATAGCTGGGGTTACAACGCGAGAAAGCAAGGTCGAACTGATCAATCCGCCGATAATGATGATTGCAACGGGCGCATAAAGCGCCCCACCAAACAGGGCGAGGGGGAGCAAGCCGCCAATGGCTGTAACCGATGTTAGCAATACAGGCAGGAAGCGGACTTCGCCGGCTTGTTCAATTGCTTCCCGCAAAGGCATACCCCGTTCCCTTAGTTTTGCGGTAAAATCGACGAGCAGGATGGAGTTTTTAACTTCTATACCAATTAGCGCGATAAAGCCGATCACGCCCATGAAGCTGAGTGCATTGCCGGTCAGATATTGGGCGATCAATCCGCCAAATGTTCCCAATGGAATGACGCCTGCAACGACTATAGTTTCTCTAAAACGCCCGAATTCAGCGACTAAAATCGCCATTATCAAAAGAATGGCCGTGAAAACAATCGGCCCCAGATCGCCAAATGTGTCACCAATGGATTCGCTTTCTCCGCCAATGGAGAAGGAATAGCCTTCTGGAAAATCGATATTTTGAATTTTCTTCACCGCATTGTCGGTCACGATGGATGCCACTTCGTTATATTCCAGCTGCGCCGTAATCGATACAGATCGTTCCAGCTGGCGGCGCTGAATTTGCGGAGGGACGTTGGTCAGTTTTGGATTGGTGACTTGTGACAAAGCAACCGGATCGCCGCTACGTGTCGCCAGATAAATATCATCCAATGCTGAAACAGGCTGCGTTGCATCTAACGGTAAGCGCACCGTTACCGGATAGTTATCGCCTTCCTCATCCCGAAATATCGCAGCGCGCTCGCCGCTGATCGCCAATTGAATGGCCCGGCGTGCTTCGCCCGGCGGAATATTGAGTAAGGCCGCTTTTTGCTCGTTTAGGCCAATATCGAGATCAATTTTATCTGTTCCAATCGGGTTATTAATGTCTCTAGCACCGGATGTTTCCCGCAAAATATTTTCAACCTGACCGGCCAGATCTTTGAGGACATCAAGCTGCGGTCCGGATACCTCGATGACCACCGGCGCTTCAATCGGTGGGCCATTTTGAAATGGTTCCAACTTCACACGCGCGCCCGCTATCGCATCAAATTTTGCCCGCAACCGAGCGACCATTTCTGGCCCGTCGTCTGCATCCCATTCGTCAAGCACCGCAAGCACTTCGCCATAGTTGGTGCGCTCTGCCCCTACGAAGACATTATAAAATACTTGCGGATTGCCAGCGCCAATATTCTCTGCCCTGACTTTGATCGACGGCTCCGCTTCCATGATTTTTGCGACCTGACTGACGATCTCGTCTGTCTGGTCCAAGCTGCTGCCCTGCTCGGTCTCGACCGACACGCGGAAATAAGGAGAGTCAGAATTAGGGAAGAGTGAGAAACCCATTAAGGGTACAAGCGCAAAGGCTGATATGCAAAATACCATAGCGATAATAACGGTTCGCCGAGGCGCGCCCAAAGCAATATGCAAGAGTGGGCTATAGAAGGTTTGTATTTTATCGTTCAGCCAGCGGAGTAGAGCGTTGCCCTCTGGATTTTCATCTCGGCGCAATAAGCGGCTGGCAAGAAACGGAATCAAAGACAGTGAAATCACCAGCGACGCGGCCACTGTCACCATAATGGCCAGATAAAATGATCGGGTATAGGAGCCTGCCCCCCCGGGTAAGAACAGCAGTGGCGCAAAAGCGAAGATGAGAACGAAAGTGGATCCGATAACTGCGCCGCGGATTTCTAGCGTACCCTCTATCGCCGCCTGTGTTCGCGTTTTCCCCATGCGCAAATGGCGCGCAATATTTTCTGTAACAACGATACTATCGTCGACCAATAGGCCCAATGAGACAATGAATCCGGCGATGGAAAGCTGACTAAGATTATAGCCCATGGCGTAGAGGACGAGCAGCCCAGATGCCAAGGACAAGGGGATGGAAATCATTACCATGGCCGAAGCTCGCCGACCAAGCGGCAATAACGTGAATATCACTAATGCGACAGCGATTGCAAAATCGCGGGTGAGTTCATCTAGACGGCGCGTAACATCGCGGCTCTGGTCAAATTGCAACGCCAGTTTAATATCCGCTGGCAAGCTAGCCCGCTGATTGGCAAGTTCTGTGCTGAGCTCCTCTCTTAAGCGAGTCACATCAACGCCGTCTTTTTGGGTCGCGGTCACAATTATGGCGCGTTTTCCGTTATGCCGGGTGCGATATATCTGTTCAGCCGCACCCCATTTAACGGTCGCTACATCTTCAATGGTCAGTAATGCGCCTCCCGAAGCGCGCAACGGTAGAGCGCGAATGGCTTCCAAATTGCGGAAAACACCGCCCGCTTTCACATTCAACCGCCGATTACCGCTTTGCACTGCCCCGCCGGGAAGTTCGATCCCGCCTTGTTTTAAAGCATCGGCGACCGCGCTTGCCGGGACTCTTAATTCCGATAATCGCGCTGGATCAATCTCTACGCTAATCTCTGGCTGCGGCAGGCCGAATATCCGCACTTCCCGGACGCCGGGATAGCGTGTCAGATTATCAACCAAATCATCCGCAAATTTTTCCAGTCGCCGCCAAGATGCGGTTTCACTGACAAGAGCGAGTTGCAACACCGCCGCTTCAGTGGTGCGAACCTTTCGAAATTCGAGGCGCTGAAGGTTAGGAGGCAATGTCTCACGAATAGCGTTCACTTCGCGGACGACATCGTCAAAATAGCCCTCTACATCCCCGCTCCAGTCGGTAAATTCGACGCTGATCGTGCTGCCGCCATCGGTGCTGTTGGACCGAACTTCCTTTATATCGTCTAGGCTTTGGACAGCCTCCTCAATAGGCTTCGCGACCGTTTCTTCCATATCCTGCGCATCGGCACCGGGCAGAACGGCGATGATGCTGACGACGGGAATCGGGAAATGCGGATCAACGGCTCGGGTGATATTGGATAGGGCACTGATACCTAGCACGACCAGCAGCAAAAACAGGATCATCGTCAGCTGCCAGCGCTTTATGACAAATTCAGCAAGCATCTATAGAAATCTCACCAAAGACTATCGGGCACCAGATCATTTGGTTGTGCTGATCGGTGTGACGACATCACCGTCTTGCAGTTTTTCGGTGCCGCGTGTGACAACAACATCGCCTTCGACCAGACCGGATGATATTTCCAGACTGTCATCTTTTAACTCACCGATGATGACATTGCGGGTTTTGACTTTCTTGTCCTTGCCAACAACGAAAACCAGACCTTCACCTGATCGCACGCCAAATATTGCGGTGGCGGGAATGGCGATCGAACCGTCATTATCGCGGGAAACTTCAATTTCAACGGTTCCCAATTGGCCGGATCGCAGTCGGCTATTGGCGGGCAGCAAGAAGCTAACCTCAAACGTACCGGTGCGTTCATCCGCGCGGCCATCTTTTTCACTAACTACGGCTTCGATCGGGTCATCGGATATGGCAGATATAGTTACGTTGGCGCGCATGCCTACCCGCACCCGCGATGCCACGGCATCGGCTAGCGGTACTTTCAAGACGAAGCCTTTGTCGGTTTCTCCCAGAACCATCGCTGTTGTTCCTGCGTTCACGATCTGACCGGCATCAATGTTTCTGCTCAAGATGATACCATTGCTTGGCGCATGGATATGGGCAGTTCTACTTGCAAAACCGCTGGCATTCACTTGCGCTTTCGCGGCGCGCGTCGCTGCTTCGGCTTGTTCGAGGCGAGCCTTGGTGACCCACCCGTCTGCGTAGAGAGATTTTATGCGACCAAATTCCGCCTCTGCGCGGTCGCGTTCGGCTCTTGCGGACTCCAAATCAGCGGAAACAGTGCTATTGTCGAGGGCTGCTAGGATCGCGCCACGCTTTACCCGGTCGCCTTCCTCATAGCGTACAGATGCTACTTGTCCTGCGGTTGTAAATCCCAATTCGGTTTCCCGGCGCAGGCGTACTGTGCCAGCCGCAGTGAGCGTTTCATTCTGGCTAGCAGATTGAGCGATGATGGTTGCAGCGGGGACAGCATCTCGCGCCTTTGGCTTTTCTTCTGCGTCAGTTCCGCTGCACCCAAGCAACAAAGCCGTTGCAATTAACGCCAGAGACTTTTGACTAAAATATTTTCGACTACGCCCCGACATATTTCCCTATCTTGTCCCCTCCCGACATCCCCTCATAAGTCGCGAAATCGTCGTGACCAATAAAAAATTGCATTTTGCAACGAAAAAGGGCCGGATCATAAGACCGGCCCTCTTGGTTTTCACTCAATATGTTGGAAAGAGGCTAGCCTTCTGTGCCAGCAACATTTTTGCCATCGCCGCCAACAAATTTGTAGGCGATTCCGGCGAGCACTGCGCCGATAATGGGAGCGATCCAGAATATCCAGAGCTGAGATAGAGCGATACCGCCCTCGATCAATGCAGGACCGGTGCTACGCGCAGGGTTTACCGACGTGTTGGTCACTGGAATACTGATCAGGTGGATCAACGTTAGGCCGAGACCAATAGCCAAAGGCGCAAAACCTGCTGGTGCGCGGCCGTCGGTTGCACCCAATATTATCATCAGAAAGAAGAAGGTCAGCAATATTTCAATCGCAATCCCTGAGATCATTGTATATCCGCCAGGTGATTTCTCGCCGACGCCATTGGCGGCCAAGCCGTTGACGGCAATATCATAATCAGCATTGCCACTTACGATCAGATAAAGCGCTGCTGCGGCAGCCACTGCACCAATCACTTGTGCGAAAATATAGACCGGAATTTCGTTAGCTGGGAACCGACCGCCTGCCCAAAGGCCAATGGTAACCGCGGGATTGAGATGGCATCCGCTAATATGCCCAATGGCATAAGCCATAGTGACTACTGTCAGGCCAAAGGCCAGCGACACACCTAACAAGCCTATACCGACGTCCGGAAAGGCTGCGGCGATGACGGCACTTCCGCACCCACCAAAGACCAACCAAAATGTACCGAGAAATTCTGCTAGTGATTTTTGTACAGCCGTCATTTTTTCACTCCCCGAGAATTATTCGCAGCCTCTGTTGAGCTGCAAGACCGCAAAGTTAAACCAAATCAGCAAATTTGCCTAATTTCAGCACGTAAATCTATGTAAAGCAGCCGCTAACTTATTGAGAGGCGCGTTTGAGGCGGTCATTTATTGCTATGCCAATACCGCTCTTTGGAATTGGAACGACGGCAATACGCACTCGATCACTGGCATCAGCGATGTGCAGGGTGGCAAACAGGTTGCTCGCGGCTTCAGCTAGATCTCCGCTGGCCGATAAGTTGCTATCGCCCGCTGCCGCGCCAAAACCGATAAGATATTCATCAGGCTCCGTCTTTGTTGCATTTAGTCGAACAGGTTTGGACGGAGCATAGTGGCTGGCCAGTTGGCCTGGTGCCTCTATCCGACTATCTTGGTGGTTGATTGCTGCCTTACCAGCGCAGTTTTGCAGTTCTTCTGCTGTTATCGGGCCGGGGCGCAGAATCTGATAATTCTCGTCCCTGATGGCGATGATTGTTGATTCAACGCCGCTTTTACAGGGGCCACCATCCAATACCATAGGCGTTTTACCACCCAGGCTGCGTTCGACATGACGCTTCGTTGTTGGGCTGATGCCGCCGCTTTTATTGGCTGATGGCGCTGCCAGAAAAAGCTCTGAGATTTTCAGTAGTTCCTGCATCAAGGGGTGGGCAGGGCAGCGCAAAGCGATCGTTGGGAGGCCAGCGGTCACCGCCGGAGCAACCGCGCAGTCAGGGACTTTTGGTACGACAATCGTCAGAGGCCCGGGCCAAAAGCGCTTAGCAAATCGGATGGCCAGATCGTTGAACAGCCCCAGTTTGCGGGCGGCATCGAAATCCGGGACGTGGACAATGAGCGGGTTGAAATCCGGACGGCCCTTGGTCCGGTAAATCTCCGCTATCGCAGTTGCATTGGTCGAATCGGCGGCCAGACCATATACGGTTTCTGTAGGCACAGCGACCAGTCCGCCGGATTGCAGCCGTGCCGCAGCAGCGACTATTGCCTGCTTGCCGTAACGTCGCGCTTTATCGTCAATATGATCATTTGAGCCAGACATGATAGGGCGCTATAGCCCAGCCAGATTTCAAGCAATAGCGGATAGATTAAAGATGAGCTTTACAGCGCCCAGCAGAGAACAGAATTTCGTCCTGAAACATATCGCCAATGTTGGTGCGCTTGCCGAGCACGAACGCTTTGCCGGTGCCAGCGAAGATATGGTCGAAGCCATTGTCGAAGGTATTGGCCAGTTTGCCGCAGGAGAATTTGCGCCGATTAACCGCATCGGCGATACGGTAGGCGCAAAATGGAATGATGGTGCTGTGACCATGCCTGCGGGTTTCAAAGAGGCTTATGGCCAGTTTGTTGAAGGCGGCTGGGCATCGATTGACGGCTCGGAAGAATTTGGTGGGCAGGGGCTACCTTATTCTTTGTCAGCGCTAGTCCTTGAGACCTGCGGCGCAGCCAACTTCGCCTTCACGCTCTGCCCAATGCTGAGTTTTGGTGCAGTTGAGGCGATTCACGCCCACGGCAGCGATGAACAGAAAGCGACTTATTTGCAGAAAATGATTTCGGGTGCATGGACCGGCACCATGAACTTAACCGAACCGCAAGCGGGTTCCGATGTCGGCGCTTTGCGCGCTACGGCCGAGCCTATCCTGGGCGGTGAACATGCTGGCAAATATAAGATCAAAGGCCAGAAAATATACATCACCTTTGGCGAACATGACCTGACCGATAACATCATTCACTTGGTACTGGCGCGGACGCCAGGCGCGCCAGAAGGGACGCGGGGTATTTCCTTGTTCATCGTTCCCAAATTCCATTTGGATGCCGATGGCAATAGCGCAGCACCTAACGATGTGACCTGCGTGTCTATCGAACATAAGCTTGGCATTCACGCGTCCCCTACCTGCGTCATGGCTTATGGCGAAAATGACGAATGCATCGG
Organism: uncultured Sphingomonadaceae bacterium; assembly: GCA_947493215.1. GTDB lineage: Bacteria > Pseudomonadota > Alphaproteobacteria > Sphingomonadales > Sphingomonadaceae > Parasphingorhabdus. The sequence continues at coordinate 707,220 of CANLQE010000001.1, forward strand.
TGAGATGATTGGCGGTGAATTTGGCGGGATGAAAGCGATGTTCACGATGATGAACAATGCTCGCATAAATGTTGGCTCACAAGGCGTGCAGATTGCCGAAAGGGCAACCCAGCAAGCGATCCATTACGCGACCGATCGGGTGCAATCCGCTCGCGCCGGTAGCGGGAATAAAGAGCCTGTTGCGATTATAGAACATCCCGATGTGCGGCGTATGATTCTCCGCAGCAAAGCCCTCACGCAGGCGGCCCGGGCGTTACTTTACTATGCGACATCCCATGTGGACGGCGCAACGCTTGGCATAGAAGGCGCAAAGTCTCGGGCTGAAGTGCTGACCCCATTGATCAAGGGCTATGGTACCGATATCGGTAATGAAGTCGCATCTATCGGTGTGCAAGTGCATGGCGGCATGGGCTTTGTCGAGGAAACGGGAGCGGCCCAACATTTTCGCGATGCCCGTATTGCGCCGATTTACGAAGGTACAAACGGTATCCAGGCGGCTGACCTTGTTGGTCGGAAACTTGGTCTGGATGGTGGCGATGCAATGATGGGGTTGATCGCTGATATCAAGGCAGAGGCGCAGGATGAAGACGCGCTGATGACATTGGCCATGACGGTCGAAGATATTGCTAATTGGATGGCCAGCGGCGACGCATCGATTGATGACCGGCTGGCGGGAAGCTATCCGTTTATGACCATGTTGGCGACGGCAACATGCGGGATGCTGATGAAAAAGCAGCAGCGCATTGCCGAAGCGGAACTGGCTGGTGGCAATGACCCGTTCTTGAAAGCGAAGCTGGTGACAACCCGCTATTATCTCGACCATCTGGTCCCTGAAGTCATGGGTCTGAAAGCGGCTGGGATGGCTGGGGCCGACATATTATACCAACTCGATAGCGAGCAACTGGTCGCTTGATATGACAGATGGGGAGACCGGTTTGGAAACTGGGGCGACGCTCCGACGGATTGCCGATGCTTTGGAACGCCTTTCCCCCATTCCGCCGAATTCTGCCGATATAAGCTCTGGTCCGGCTTTTCATTGGACCGGGCAAACCATCGAGGCGATTGCCCGTTTTGCCCCAATTACGCTGGATATGCTGACCGGGATTGACGACCAGAAGGCACGGTTGCTGGAAAATAGTAAACGTCTGGCTAATGGCTTTGCGGCTCATGATGTCTTGCTTTGGGGATCTCGCGGCATGGGTAAGTCTGCTCTTGCCAAGTCGGTTGTTGGAGAACTCCATAGAGCCGATACTGATATTGCCATGGTCGAGGCCAGCGCCGATGCGCTTGCAAACCTGCCGGGCCTCTTTGCGATATTGGGTCAGACTGATCGCGCTTTTGTCCTGTTTATTGATGATATTGGGTTTGACGAAGACAGCGCAGCACCGCGTTTGTTGCGCTCGATGCTCGAAGGCGGCGCGGCAGCGCGGCCGGACAATGTGCGGCTTTATGTAACGTCGAACCGGCGGCATATCGTCCCGCGGCAAATGTCCGAACAGGATGATCCGATTAATCCGCGCGATGTGATCGACGATAAACTTGCGCTGTCGGATCGCTTTGGTTTGCGGCTGGGTTTTCATGCTGCGTCACAGGATGATTATCTCGCGATGATAGATCGTTATGCCGAGGTACATGGGCTGGACTACGATAGAGAAGACGCGCTGCTATGGTCCAAACAGCGCGGCAGCCGGTCAGGCCGGGTCGCGTGGCAATATATAGTTGAATTGGCTGGACGAGCAGGCAAGTCGCTGGTTTAGGCTATTGTGCTTCGAGTGTCGGGCTTGCCGCTCCGGGTTTCGATACACGCCAGATAATCCCGCCCACATCATCGCTGACTAACAGAGCGCCAGTTTGGTCAAATTCAACCATAGTCGGGCGACCGCGCGCTTTTTCTTCCTCATCGACAAAGCCGCTTAGCACCATCTGTGGCTTGCCTTGCGGTTTCCCTTTTTCGTCGAAATCGACATAGACCACATCGTAGCCAGACAGAGGCTTGCGGTTCCATGAGCCATGTCTGGCGACGATAGCGCCGCTGTCAAATGGAGCGCCCAATGCTTCGCCATTGGAAAAGGCCAGCCCCAAAGGCGCGACATGGGCGCCAAGGCCATAATCTGGCCGCCGTTCATATTGTCGGTGATCAAGATTTTTTGGTTCGACGCGCGGATCAATATGACCGCGCCAGAAATGCCATGGCCAGCCATAATGGGAGGCGAAGAGAACTTCGGTGAGATAGTCCGGCACCATATCGCTGCCCAGCATGTCGCGCTCGTTGACTACGGTCCAGAGTTTGCCGGACACCGGTTCATAAGCCATGCCCACGGGATTGCGGAGGCCATCGGAATAGACAATTTTATCATTGGTCGCCAATTCGACACGCAGCACGGCGGCGCGTTCTTTTTCCGTGTCCATACCGTTTTCACCGATATTGCTGTTCGATCCAACCGCAATGAACAGATATTTGCCGTCCGGGCTTGCGACAAGATTACGGGTCCAATGATTATTCGGTGCTTTGGCGTTTAGATTAGCAACCTTGCGCCCTTCGGCAGTGATTTTTGTGTCACCGACGGTGTAAGGGAAGGCCAGCACTTCATTGGTGTTCGCCACGTAAAGCGTGTCTTCAACCAAAACCATTCCAAACGGGGAGTTGAGGTTTTCGAGCAGGGCGAACTTCTCGTCAACTTTGCCGTCTGCATCGCTGTCCCGCAGCAAGCTTATGCGATTGGCAGAGGCGGTGCCAGCGCCCGCCTTGCTCATCAGATTGCGCATGATCCAACCCTCTATGCCGCTATTGGTGCGTGGCGGGCTGTTGGTTTCAGCGACCAATATATCGCCATTGGGAAGGCGTAGCATGGATCGCGGATGATCGAGCCCTTCAGCAAAGCGTTCGACCGTCAGTCCTTCTGCAGCCAGAGGGCCTTCGCCAGACTTCCAGGGGTCGGCTTCGGCAATGTTGATGGTAGGGAAATTTTCTTTCCGCACATCGGTTATTGTTGGCTTCACGCCAGTCGTTGCCTCTAGCGGCAAACGGGCGGTATCGCCGCGCGTGAAATAATAGCCAGCGCCGATAGCGATTATGATGATCAATATAGATATATTGCGAATATGTTTTAGCATCTATCAACAATAGGAACCACGGCCTCTTATGACAAGCGCGCTATTGGCAGGGCCGTTTGGTTGAGCGAGATTAGCGGTCGAAATACCAGATGGCGGTCGCAATAAGAGCACCGGCCACCAATCCGGCCAGAAATCCGATAGACGGTTGCCCCAGCAACCCGCCACCAATGGCGCCCACAATGCAACCGGCCGCTACGAAAACACCGCCAGCGCTTTTGTTGGTGCGGCTGTTTGGATCTTGGCCGTCTGTCATATTGGTCCTCGTTCAACAATTATCGCGCTCCAATGCCATGCTCGGGAGCGATTGGCCAGAACAGTCTCCTTACCAAAAGATAAGCTTTTGTTCACCATCGCCTTTGACGGAATTTCCACAACTGGTCTCTAATAACAAAGGCGTCAAAGCGCGGTCATAAAGATCCGCTGACCAGTACAGGAGCCTGTTTTGCAACTACCCGTATTTATAGACTCCACCAATTTCTCCGATGCCGAGCAACTGATCACCAATTTTGGTGAAGAAGCCGGATTGGAGGCTGCTAACCGCGCTGATAAAAGCCGCGCTGTGGGCAATCATATTCATTATTGCAAATGGCGGCAGGTCGAACGCTTATGTGTCTTGTTATCGATCGATCAATCGATTGGCACCGTCCATTAAATCTTTGATCTAAAACCAAAATGTTCAAACCAAAGCTAGTATTTTGGTCCTAACGTTTGGGATCGCAGATGATCTGCGCTGATCCGCCGGATTTGACACTGCAATTGGGGCGGCCATCAATCTGGATTTTCCCGGTACCGCTGTTGGATATATTGGCTTCTCTTTCAACAAAGACGTGGCTGCTGGCGGGTCCACGGTGTACCAGATCAAGGGTCTCCAGCGTTAATTGGGCGCCGTCGAATATGCTGGCACCAAGCAATTGGACTTTCCCCTTTGTTGCCTTACCAGCTATCACCATCTGACCGCCGCCATTCATTGCAATGTCGAGGGTGTCGCTATCAACATCGTTAATCGTCAACACGCCAAAGCCGTTGAGCCGCGCTTTAGGATTGGCCCCTCCCAGCGTGTCAAGCGATACGGTGCCTGATCCGGAATGCGTGATCGATTTAATGATATAGCTGCTCAACGTCACCGTTACCGGCTCGTCCGCGGAAAAGCGGTTATTGCCTCCGGCTTTCGGCTTGACTGAAACGATCAGCTGGCTGCCGCTTTTGCGTAGCGAGACACGGTCCAATATCTCTCTGTTCGATGCTTCTGCACTGGCTGATACGCCGCGGTCAGTGGAGATAAACACATTGACGCTGCCGATGATCCGGACATCTTCAAAGCTGGAGATAGAAAACTTGCGTTCCGCCGCCTGCGCCGGTGCAATCAGCGCCGCAAAACTGAGTGCCAGCATGATAAAGAGATTTTTCATAACGGCCGTGCTTCTCCAAATTCCATCCAGCCCAACCATCTGGGCGTTTTGGGGGCATAATGCCCACCTGCATTTTGCAATGCGAATCCCTCTGCCGCGAATAGTTTCGAGACCGGGCGGTGCAAATGACAACCGCCGGCAATATGTTTCCACATTGGTTCGATCCGTTGCTGCCATTTTTCCGGGCCTTTGTCGGGTGCGCGCCCATGTTCGAGGAACAGGATTTTGCCGCCCGGTTTTAGTACCCGCCGCATTTCTTTCAGAACTTGTTTACCATCTTGTACTGAACAAAGAGTAAAGGTGGTGAGCACCGTATCAAAGCTGTCATCATCGAATGGCATAGCCTCGCCAATGCCGTCCAATATATCCATCTGAAACCCAAGTGCTTTGGCTTCGCTGCGCGTATAGTCGAGTAATTCTGCGGAAGGGTCGAGCCCGGTCAATCTGTCGACTTTTGATCGATCATAAAACTGCAGGTTGATTCCTCCGCCACAGCCGAGCTCAAGAACCTCGCCCTGTGCTCTGGGAACAATTTCGCTGCGGTCCTTCATCACCGCTGGTTGCGAGCAGGCGAATTTTATGATCCGCGGGACGGCATGTTTTTCCCAGAAATTAGGCATGAGACTGCCTCCAGCTCAGCGATGAAACTTCAAAGTTCACACACACCACACGCCGTTTTTCGAATGAAAAGGGAGAGGTCGCAGCATGTTTTGAAACTACCGCATATTCTCTCCGATTCTCTCGTTCTGCCATAATGTTCCTCCCTCAAACCTAAGGGGATCAGGCTAGCAGAAGGTCAATCCGGTAGGAAAGCGAAATCAGAGGGGGATCATCAACCGCAGGTCACTTTGCCCGATCCCGCGGTTTTGGTTTCGCATGTCGCGTCTCCGTGAACCCGGACATCGCCTGATCCCACAACCTTGGCAGTCACTGTACCGTCCGAAGATAAGGCAACATCGCCGCTACCGGCAATTTTGATCGTTGCGCTTTCCGCTTTCAATTCTTTTCCGCTGATATTGCCAGAGCCAGCCACCGAAATTGTTACCTTGTCGGCCGTGCCGGCCATCGTCACATCGCCGGAGCCTGCAATTTTGGTGCTGAGCGCTGCGGTTTCCAATTTTTCAATATTGATATTACCAGAGCCAGCTACACTCAGGCTGGCGGTTTCGTTGTTCATTTCATCGACTTGCATGTCGCCAGACCCAGCCAGCTTTGCGCTTTTCAACGTAGGGGCACTGACATAGATGACCGCTGAGTCGGAACTGTTGCCCCAAACGCTACTATTTTCGCGGCCGATCTTCAGCTGACCATCGGTAATTTTGTAGCGTAACTGTTCCAATGCATCAGCATCGCCTTCCGCCCGGATTGAAAATTCTGTGCCAGTGGTAAAGATGACATTATCAGGCCCGGCAAGGGTTACGCCTTGAAACGTGCCCGGATTGGTATCCGCAGAAGGAATTGCTGTGCCACCGGAAAAACTGCTCTTTCCTGCATCGCCCACAGCGCTGGCGATAGAACCCTCGCAGGATGCAAGCGCGAGAAAAGGAATGACAAGCAACAATTTTTTCATGGGAATCCTCCAGTGTGTATTGTTGATCTAATACAGCACGGCGGTCTCCATGGCAAGCGATGAGTTTACATCAAGGTATTGTCTGTCAGCGGCGCTAGTCCGCTGGTTGGCGTACCGCCAATATATCACAGGGCAAATAGGTGATAAGTGCGCGCGCCATGCTGCCCATCATATTGGCACGAAAGCCACTCGTGCCATGGGTGCCGATAACCGCGAGATCGGTGTGACGGTTTTTCAAAGCCTGCATCACAACGCTACAGGTGTCGCCATATTCCACGCTATAGGTGAGGCTTTTGCGGACATCGGGTGAGAGTTTCAGATGTTCCATGAATTTCGTAATCTGCAAATGCTGCTCCGTTCGAAATTCCTCTGTCACAGATTCGGAATGTAGAAAGCCTTCGAACGGAACGTGAAAGGCGTTGATGATATGCGCCTGTAGTTTGGGGAACAGCGCGCAACCCTGCTCAATCGCATAGGCCGACGGCGAAGAGAAATCACTGGCGGCGACAAGGCGCTCATATTGCGTTGTTGCTCGGTTTTTGGCGATCAGGACAGGCAGCGGGCTGTGATGGATGATCCGTTCCAGTTGCGTGCCCATGACCAGATCACCCAAACGCCCAATCCGCGCAACGCCGGCGACGATCATAGCAGCATTGCTCGCAGCGGCATTGTTGACAATCTGGCTGACTACATCGCCGCGCTCGATGACGATCTCTGCTTCTATATTATAGCTGGCGAGATCCAGTTCGATTTCAGCCGAGGCCGCTTCGATGGCGGCGCTATCGTGACGCCCTTTCTCCAACACATGGCAGACAACCAGCTTTGCGTCGCGCGCTTTGGCTAGTTGGACAGCGCGGTTCATGGGCCGGTCGCCGCGCGCTGTGAGGTCGGTTGCGAGGAAAATGGTTTGATCGGTTTGTGCTGACATGGGGGGGTACCTTTCCAAAATTTCAGTTCTAATATTTCTTGTAAATTCATGTATCACGCGTGCGTTGATGCCGTTAAATCGATTGATGGCCGGCTTTTCGATAGGACCGGTCTATTCTTCGGTCTCCTTTCCGGTTTGCCAGGTCCGCTGATCATCAACGATGGCGCGGGCGGCCTCTTGCGGAAAACCGATATTGGTGAGCAATTGTTCACATAGTTCGAGACTGGCTTCGACTGTTTCTGGCACTGCGCTTCGGGCACCGCTGGCGCGCAGGCTTTCAGCATGGGGAACGTCGCAGGCACGGGCGATAATCGGGATATGTGGCCAGTCTCTGTGGACGGCTTTGATCACATGATCAGCCGCTTCGGGCGTATTCATGGTGGTGGCAAAGGCCGCGGCTTTCTCTATGCCCAGATGTTTTAACAGATCCGGTTGGCTGGCGTCGCCAAAAAATACGGCCGCCCCCTTTGCGCGCTGCGTTGCCACCAGATCGGGATCGCTATCGATAGCGATGTAGGCAATGCGCTGCTCGTCCAGCAGCTGGGCGAGCAAGCGGCCAACGCGCCCAAACCCGCCAATGATGACGGGATGTTCGTCGCCAATGCTTGTTGGCGCGTCACCGTTTGTGGCCTCTCGCCGGCGCAATATTTCCCCCAGCCGCTTGCCTGCTATCGCGAGCAGCGGTGTTACGAACATGGTGACTATAACTACGAGCAGCATGAACTGGGCAATGTCCGGATCAAGCAGAGAAAAGGACAAAGCGGCGGCGATAACTACAAAAGCGAACTCGCCGCCTTGGCTCATCAATATTGCGGTTTCCACTGCAACATCCTTGGGCAAACGATAGGCCCGGGCGAGGGCGAACAATATGGTCCCCTTGATCGCAAGCAAGCCTAGCGCGGCCACCAAGACCCACTGTATATTCGCCCAGACGGCCAGAATATCGAGGCTCATCCCGACCGAGATAAAGAATAGACCTAGCAGCAACCCTTTAAACGGTTCGATGTCGCTCGCAATCTGATGGCGATATTCGGTTCCGGCGAAAAGAAGCCCAGCAAGAAATGCGCCGAGGGCCATTGAAAGCCCCGCCATTGCTGTCAGCGCCGCAGTGATTAGGACTAGCAAGATGACGGCAGCCATAAAGACTTCGCGGCTGCCGGTGCCGCCGACAAAACGCAGAAACGGACGGACAGCGATGCGGCCGATTAAGAAGATCAGGGCTATCACGAGCACTGCTTCACCGATCGCTTGCAAGGCTGCCAAGGCCAGCGATCCTTGGATTGTCGCGCCCGCGATGCCGACGAAGAATAATATCGGCACCACCGCCAGATCTTGCAGCAGCAACACCCCGAAACTGGCGCGACCAGCAGGCGTACTCAGCCGCCGCGTCTCGGTGAGCAGTTGCATAACAAGCGCCGTGGACGAGAGCGCAAGGCACAGGCCAAAAATGGTTGCGGCGACCGGATTATTGCCAAACGCATAAGCGATGGTGCCGATTACCAGCGCACTTATCGTAACCTGCGCGGTGCCGAAACCGAAGACCAGCCGTCTCATGCCCCAAAGCTGGGCGATAGAGAGTTCAAGGCCGATGGTGAATAACAGGAATATGACGCCGAGCTCGGCAAAACGGCTAACGCCTTCAACATCCGCGATCACCATCAGCTCGAGTATTGGCGTTTCGCCGACTAGGCGACCGACACCAAAGGGACCGATGACCAGACCTACAAACAAGAAGCCAAGCACCGCACTAATCCCCGCTTTGCGAAACAGCGGAACAACCAACCCGGCAGCAACCAGAAAGATGATGGTTTCTCGAAGATAAGGTATCTCTGGATGCACGGTCAGGCCTCTGCTGTGTTGCTAACGGGGTCTGCTATGGTCGCGATCTTCTGGTTCTTCTCCTCCCATGGAGATTTGCATTCTTGTTTATATATCTTCTACCATCGCTGTGCCAGCCCGTGATTGATCTGGATCAAAGGCCTCGATCAGCAGCCAGAATCCGTTTGCATGACGAGCGCTTATCCCTAGTTTAATGATAGTCCGATCCTATGATAATCGGGTAACAAAAAACCGGCGCAGGATAATTGCAGAATCTTCCATGCTAAAAGTAGCCAGCTATAATATTCATAAAGCGATCGGTACCGACCGACGGCGCAATCCGGGCCGCATCATTGAGGTGCTCAATGAACTGGATGCAGATATTATCACGCTGCAGGAAGCCGATCGTCGTTTCGGTGCAAGAGCGGCCGCGATACCCTCGCTGCTGCTGGAACAATATAGCGATTATCGCGCCATTCCTCTGGATGTGCAGACCGATTCTATGGGCTGGCATGGCAATGCGATACTGGCGCATAAGACGGCCCGGATCACGGCGCATGACATATTGCACATCCCCTATCTGGAGCCGCGCGGCGCAGTGATGGCGCAGATTGAAGTCGACGGGTTTGCCGTGTCGATATTTGGCATGCATCTTGACCTATCGGGGCTTTGGCGCCGACGCCAAGCGGCTGCTATTGTCAAACATGCCAAGCAATATGGGCGCGACCGGCCGACCATATTAATGGGCGATCTCAATGAATGGAGTGCATCGGGCGGTTGTCTAAATGATTTCGGCCGGAGTTATAATTTGGTGGAATGCGGCCGCAGCTTCCATTCGCGCGGACCGATAGCCCGGCTCGACCGGATCATGCATTGTGATCAGCTTAAAGTCACTGAAAGCGGAGTTCATGACAGCGCGTCCTCACGTAAGGCATCGGATCATCTACCGGTCTGGGCACAGATCGAATCGATTTAGCGCCGCGATAAACAAGCATTTGGCCGACTGGTTCAAGGCTGGTGAATCAGCATCCAGGCATCGACAGCCCGTTTTGCCCGTTTTTCCTTGTCCGCAGCAGATAGTTTCATCTTATGGCCATAGCGCAACAATAGATCCATTCTGCCCATCACCAATCCGGCAAACATTTCCGCTGAAGCTTCCAAATCATCACTATGAATTTCGCCTTTTTCGATAGAGGCTCGCAGCAAGGCTTTGAGACTCTCAGCCATTCGGAGGGGGCCATTTTCGAGGAACATCTTACCGATTGTCGGATCGCGCGCCATTTCCGCGGCCAACATCCTTTCCAATCGAACTCTGTCCTCTCGCAAGAGAAAATCAAGCATGGCGAGCGCTGCATGCAATAGGACTTGCCGGAGGGTTTTCTCAGCCAGATTCTCTGGCACAAAATTCTCTCGCATATGTGCCGATTCCGCTTGAACCACTTGTCCGAAGAGGTTTTCCTTATCCTTGAACCGGCTGTAAATAGTCACTTTGGAGACCTGCGCCCGCGCGGCGATCGCTTCGATCGTCGCCGCGGAAAAGCCATGGGCAAAAAATTCAACGCGGGCGGCGGCCAGAATATCGGCAATTTTGCGCTGGCTCGCTGGCCTGTCGGTCAGCCTATCCATATGATTTTTATCGGCATTTGGCACCGCGATTTCCCCTTGTGATATTATACTCTAACAAAATGAACGTCATCGTTCAAATAAAACGTTGACGTTCATTTTTTTCGATGGCAGTTTATACCCACTTGGCAAGTCCCAAGTCGTTGTAACGGTGCCCCCCTATTGTGATACGTAAATTTGCTAAAGCCCTTTTGTCGTCCGGCGCGGTAATGTTGCTGGTGAGCAGTTGTGTCAGCATGGCGCCTGATTCTCCCGCGCCTGAAATTGCCGCTGGTGTACCGCAGCAGTTTACGAAGAGCGACGCGAGCGGTTCTTATGAACCAGCGCAATGGTGGACATCTTTTCAGGATCCAGTGCTCAATAGCTTGCTGGACGAAGCACTGGCGAAAAATCTTGATCTAGCGGAGGCCGCAGCCCGTCTGCGTGCAGCAGAAGCGCAAGCGCGTGTTTCGAAAAGCGGTTTGTTCCCGCAAGTAAATGCTGATGTTGGGAGTAGCTATTCCGATACGCCCACTGCCGGCACGGGATTTGGCGGAGGCGGCGGAACCTCACGTTTTCAAGTGGAAAGTTACACCTCTGGTCTGGGTTTCTCCTATGAAGTTGATCTCTGGGGCAGGCTACGCGACGAAGCGCGGGCGGGCCAAGCGGATGCGGTTGCCGCTGCTGCGGATATGCAGGCTGCGCGCCTTGCGGTGATGGCGGAAACGATCACCAGCTATTTTGATATTGTCGATGCGCGCGACCAAATTGCCCTCACCACCAAGATTATCGATGTGCTCGGCGACCGGGTTGAGCAAACCGAGAATCGCTATCGCCGCGGTCTGGCAACGTCATTCGAACTTTATCAGGTGCGGCAGGATTTTCGCAATATTCAAGCCGGTCTGCCGCAGCGCGAAATCCAGCTAACCGCGACTGAAGGACAGCTTGCCGTGCTGGTCGGGCGCTATTCCGACAATATGGATCAGTTTCTTGGACAGAAGCTTGCGCCGCAACTCATCTTCACATCCATTCCCTCTGGTCTGCCGATCGACTTGTTGGCACAGCGGCCAGATATTTACGCAGAAGGCCAACGATTGGAAGCGGCCAGGTTTAACCTTGGTGCCCGCAAGGCGGAGCGGTTTCCATCAATCAGTCTTTCGGCCGGGACAGGAACGCAGGCTGGCAACGCTTCAGGCTTGCTGGATATTTTTGATAAATGGATACTCAATCTCGGCGCTGGCCTGACGGCGCCCTTGTTCCAAGGTGGCCGGATCAGAGCCAATATTGATGTGGCAGATGCTCAATATTCACAACAAGCGGCGGTTTATGCCCGAACCGTCCTGACTGCCTATCAGGAAGTTGGTTCTGCAATTGAACGCTATGAAGAAGAACGGCAGCGCTATCGTTTCCTCTTTTCCCAGCTTGATGAAGCGACTGCCGCCGCCCAATTGCAATCCCGGCGTTTTGCCACTGGTGTGGGCAGTTATGTCGATTATCTCGACGCCTTGCGCGCACAATATCAGGTGCAGTCTGCGCTGTCGTCCGCCGCGCGCGATGTGGCGCTGGGCCGGCTTGCGGTGCACCGGGCGCTCGGCGGCAGCTGGGAGGAAAAAGCATCCGTGATGCGTGTTACCGAGGGCAATGATCCAGAAGATCAGGTCTCAGAAATCCAAGGAGAAGAATAGTGCATCGGCAACGCGTTATAGGGGGCCTGATCCTGCTCGCTGCAATAGTTATTGCAGCGCTGCTAATTTTTCTGCGCTCTGGCCCCGAGGAGAAACCGCCTGAAGAAAATGTCCCGCTGGTGCAAGCGGAGCGACTGGAAATTCGCTCCGGCAACTTGATGGTTCAGGGTGCTGGTACGGTTCGCGCCCGGGAAGAGCTGACATTGTCGGCGGAAGTTGCTGGAAAACTAGTTTATGTGAATCCGGACTTGCGCGAAGGCCAAAGGGTTGCGCAGGGCGCGACCCTGTTTCGGATCGACACATCCGACTACCGCAATGCCGTGCAAACGGCGCAGGCCGATGTGGCCTCGCAAAATGTCGCAGTCATGCAAGCGCGAGAGGAAGTAACGCTCGCCAAGGCCGAGCTTGCTCGCTTTGAGCAGCGCGGCGTTAAAAGCAGCGCCTATGCCAGTGTGGACAGCAGTGACTATGCCGCGCGGATTTTGCCGCCAGATGCGCTAGTGAAGAACCAAGGCAGCAATAACCAACAATCAGCGACCACTGGGCCAACTAATGGCTTGGCGACTCGTGAGCCACAATTGCTATCCGCTCGGGCTGGCTTGCGCCGCGCCCAGGCCCAATTGTCCGACGCGCAAACCGCATTGAAACGGACCACCGTCCGCGCGCCGTTTTCCGGCGTCGTGCGGTCTGAGGACATCGCGCTGGGCAGTTATGTCGCGCCTGGTCAGTCTCTCGGCACGATGGTCGGCACTGCTGATTTTGAAGCGGTTATCCCTCTGTCGGAAAGCGAAGCGGCTTTGATTCCGGAACTATGGCGGCCCGGCAGCAACCGGATCGAAGCGTCGGTCTATTCGGATTATGGCGGTACCCGTTATCGCTGGCGGGCCTTTGTCGATCGAGCGAACAGTGTGCTCAATCCGCAAACCCGGACGATAGATGTGTTTCTGCGGATTCCCAATCCGCTGCGCGGCGGCGCGCCCGCGATAGTCCAAAAAGAAGGCCAAAAATCTGCCGGTGCGTCGAGTGCCCCGCCGTTATTTGTCGGTAGCTTTGTCGACGCAGAAATTACCGGCCGGGCGCTGGATCAATATGCGGTCTTGCCGCTGGCGGCGCTGCGGCCCGGCAACCAGATATGGTTGGTTCGCGACGGACGGTTACGCATCGTGAAGGTCGAAATCTTTCAACGCACCGATACGCAGGCGCTCATCAATACTGTCGGCCTGGGCAACAAGCCGGTCGTGATTTTTGGAGCGCTCAAAACAGCCACAGACGGTCAGCGGGTGCGTATTGCAGAGGATAGAAAAAAGGCCGTAACAAAAACGAAGGATACCCCTAAAAAATCGGAAAACACCAAAACGAAAACCAGTAAAAAAGCGGCTGATAAAGCGCCATGACCGAGGGCGCAGATCAGTCGAGCTCACCGCCGTCAGGACCGGAAACGCCCAGTAAAGCGGTAATGGAGCAGTCGGGCTTCGTGGCATTCATGGCGCGCAATGGTGTCGCGGCCAACCTGTTGATGGTGTTTTTTCTTATCGCCGGTATCGCGTCCTTCGGGACGATCGTGCAGGAAGTTTTCCCCGAAAACAGCCTTGATACCGTGCAGGTCAGCGTCACTTATCCCGGCGCTACGCCTGATGAAGTCGAAGAATCGATCGTCCAGAAAATCGAAGAAGCTGTGGAAGCCGTGGACGGGGTGAAGAAAGTTAAATCCAATGCCTACGAGGGGTCAGGCGCGGTTTCGGTTGAACTGGAATTGGGTACGGATATCGATCGCGCGCTCGACGATGTGAAGGCAGAAATTGACCAGATACAGACCTTTCCCGATGAAGCGGAAGAGCCCGATGTTCGCGAATTGACCACCAGACAAAGCGTTGTGCGGATTGCGATATTTGGTGATGTGTCGGAAACGGCCCTGAAAGAAGTGGCCTATCAGCTGGAAGACTCGCTCGCCGCGCTTGATGAAGTTTCTTTTGTCGATACCAGTTCGATTCGTGATTATGAGCTATCGATTGAAGTGCCGCAAAACACGCTGCAAGCTTTTGGCCTGTCCCTGAATGATATTTCGCGGACGGTGGCCGCGAGCAGCCTCGATAGCCCAGCCGGTTCGATTGATACCGATACCGAGGAAGTGCGAGTGCGCACCATTGGTCAAAATTATAATCAGCAGAATTTCGAAGATATCGTGCTGGTCAGCAACGAGAATGGCGCGTTGATCAGGCTGGGTCAAGTCGCGACGATCAAGGACGGATTTGAAAATGCTGATTTGCTGCCGCTCTATAATGGCAAGCCGGTCGCGTTCGTAGAAGTCTTCCGCACCAGTGATGAGCGGGTGTTGGATGTCGCAGCAGCGGTTCGCGGGTATCTCGAGAACGATTTTAAGGCCACTTTGCCAGAGGGCGTGTCCTATGCGATCTGGAGCGATGATTCAGAGCTACTGAATGATCGCCTTAGCTTGCTGCTCAAGAACGCAGCAATCGGGCTATTTTTGGTGTTGCTCGCACTTACGCTGTTTCTCGATATCCGCCTGGCCATGTGGACGGCTGTTGGGATTGGTGTCACTTTTGTCGGCGCAATATATCTGCTGGATCTGGCAGGTTCGAGCATAAATATGTTCTCGCTATTCGGGTTCATTCTGGCGCTCGGGCTGGTGGTTGATGATGCGATTGTTGTCGGTGAGAATATCTATGCGCAACGGGAAAATGGACGCACCGGGTTAGGGGCATCAATTTCTGGTGCGCGACGGGTAACGGTGCCGGTCATTTTCGCTGTGCTGACCACCGTTGCTGCTTTTTCTCCACTCTTTGCGATTGGCGGCGTGATTGGTAAATTGGTGGCGGATATTCCGCTGGTGGTGATCGCGGTTCTGGCGCTGTCGCTGATCGAATGTCTGTTGATCCTGCCTTATCATCTTAGTCATTTGCCGGCGCCGGGCACGCCCAATTTGAATATCGTGACACGGTTTTTTGAACGGCTGCAGGCTAGGGTGGATAAGCACTATCAGGCGTTTGTCGATGGTCCGCTGGACCGCGCGCTTAATTTCTCCATTCGCATGCCCTATGTCATTGTTGCAGGCTCGGTAGCGATATTAATCCTGTTCGCGTCCTTCATTCCCGCTGGAATCATCAAAACCGGTTTTTTTCCGTCGGTAGAGGCGGATATCGTGACCGCCAGTCTGGAAATGCCGGCCGGTACAACGATCGAAAAAACCGAGGAAATTGCCCGACTGATTGAAGCAGGTGGACGGGAGGCCTTCGCGGAGTTTGAGGCTGGGCAAGAGGAAGATGAGCCTTCTCCCTTGCGCGGGATATTCACCAGTGTCGGGCAAGCAGCGGCCAGTGGTGGACCGGAGCCCAATAGCGGTGCACTGTCATCTAATATCGCCAGCGTGCAATTTAGCTTCGTGCCAGGCGACCAACGCGCATTAAACGCAAAAGAATTTGAAAGTGCCTGGCGAGATACAGTGGGTCCGCTGGTTGAAGTGCGCTCTCTGGTCTTTGCCTCGGAGCTGATTTCAGTCGGCGCGCCCATCAATGTCCAGCTGTCGGATCCCGATCCTGCGATTGTCGATGCCGCATCCAAACAGCTTATGGCAGATTTGGCGCGTTTTTCTGGCGTGTTTGATATTGAAACCGATCAGGACGAGGGATTGCAGGAGATACAGCTGCGTCTCAAACCTGCTGCCCGTACATTGGGCGTAACTTTGCAGGATGTGGCTTTGCAAGTGCGTGCGGCCTTTTTCGGCAGCGAAGCGCTACGCGTTCAGCGCGGCCGCGAAGATGTCCGGGTCTATATCCGCTTGCCGGAAGAGGAACGCAATTCGATCACCGACGTCGAACGCTTTCGCGTGCGTGTTGCTGGCGGCGAGGTAGCTTTGGCGACGCTGGCGGAGGTTTCCTTTGGCGAAGCCCCATCGATTATTCGTCGGACGGATGGCCGCCGGATAACAACCATAACAGCTGATCTGGATGAAGACGTGGTCACGGGGCAGGAAATAGCCGAAGCTCTCAACAGCGAGATCATGCCGCGTTTGCAGGCTGATTACCCCCAGCTCTTGTACACATTAGGTGGAGAGCAAGAAGAACAGGCAGAATCTTTTGCAGATCTGGGGGCCGCTTTCCTGTTCGCCTTGCTGGCTATCTATGCGCTGCTGGCGATCCCGTTCCGTTCCTATGTGCAGCCGTTGATCATTATGGCGGTCATTCCCTTTGGCATAATCGGTGCGTTGATCGGGCATATCTTGCTGGGCCTGCAACTGGTGGTGCTCAGCATATTCGGGATTATCGCTTTGTCTGGTGTGATCGTAAACGGCTCACTGGTAATGATTGACTTTATCAACGAAAATCTGCGCAATGGCATGCCGATTGAAGAGGCGATTATTACAGGGGCCAAATCCCGTTTTCGGCCGATTATGTTAACCTCGCTCACCACCTTTTTGGGGGTCGCGCCGATCACGTTTGAAACCAGTATTCAGGCTCAGTTCCTAATTCCGATGTCAGCGAGTCTGGGTTTTGGTGTCCTGTTCGGCGCTTTCATCCTGCAACTGTTAATTCCTGCGCTGGCGCTCCTAGAGCATCGCGGGAAGCGGCGGGTTCAAGCGATGCTAGCCAACCGGAGTGGCCGCTTGATCGAAAGCTGATACGCGGCCCGATCAAGCGTAATAGGCAACGCTTTGCATGCCAGTAGCGACCAATTGGCGATCGCTGTTCCAGATGCTCATAAACTGGCTGCTGGCGCCATGATCGGCATGATGGGTTTGCGAGTCGATCAACCACCATCCATCGGTTGTTGCCGGATGGTCGGCAATGATATTGACTTGCCAGTTCATCGAGCTGACCATCGCATTTTTATCGAGCAATCCCATGATCGACGGCGGCAGGCTGTCACCCATGCACAGGATTTCAGCTATGGGATCAAGGCCGGTACGATCTTTGAGTCGCATCCAGCGCGTCAGCCGGTTGGTTTTGATACTGGTATCAATGCGCTTGCCGACAAATTCCATTTTTGACGTAAAAAACTGCTCCGGTCCGCTATGCAGCTCTTCTGTGCTGGGCAGAGGTGGAAAATCTGGTTGCGCCATATCATGGGTTTGGACCTCGGTATCGCGCTGGCTTGCAAAGATGAAATTGCAATGCAGGCCGAGACCCTTGTCGCCAAAAAGCTCAGACTGGACGAAAGCAGTACTGCGACCCCGCCGCAGCATTTTTGTCTGCGCTGTCAACGCGCCAAATAACGGCCCGGTAAAAGAAATTTGTGCTGAACGTAGCCCGGGCAAGCCATCTTCGATATGGCTTGCCGCGTGATACGCAAGCGCAGTCGATAACCCGCCAAATGCAGTGCGTCCTTGAGTCCACCCCTGCGGAAGGGTTATCGGATTGCTATCGCCGCCCTGCCCACATTGCTCCAAAAGTTCGGATAAGCTTACCGTTTTGTCGGCATTTTTGATCATCTGGTCGGTCATCACAGCGACTTATCGCAGGAAATGAACGAAATCCACTAATAGATTGAAGCCGAGATTTACATATTTCCTAACTTGCTCTATATGAACAGCTGTATTTTCAATCTCTTACTAGGAGATATTTCATATGAGTTACAGCAGCACTCTTACCCGGGCTGATCTTTCCGATACTATGAATCGCCAGGTTGGCCTTTCGCGCGCCGATAGCGCCGTGATGGTGGAATCAATTTTGGATCATATGATCAACGCGTTGATAGATGGTGAAAATGTGAAAATTTCAGGCTTTGGCACCTTTGTCCTTCGTGACAAAGGAGAGCGCACAGGCCGTAATCCTAAAACTGGTGTGGAAGTTCCCATCGCCCCGCGCAGAGTCCTGACTTTCCGCGCCAGCCAGACGATGCGCGACCGCATTATCGCGGCTGGTTAGTCTGAAAGGTCGAGTATAGTATGACCAAAGATAGCGGTGCTTTTCGGACCATAGGAGAGCTTTCCAAAGAGCTGAATATTAAACCCCATATATTGCGTTATTGGGAAGACCAATTTGGTATGCTCCAGCCTTTGAAACGGGCTGGCTCTCGCCGACATTATCGGCCAGAAGATGTCGAGATGGTGAAGACGATCAACCGCCTCCTCAATGAAGAAGGCTATACGATCAAAGGCGCGCGTAAATCTTTGTCATCGCGCGATAAGTCGTTGGTTGGGGCTTCACATGGCGTCCCAGTCGTTCCTATGGCCGCAAGTGTCAATGACGATGGTGGCGTGATGGTGAATGAGCTCAAAAACATCCGGGACCGCTTGTCGAGCGCGTTGAGCCAAGCCTAACGGATAGCGGTCGCTATAGTAATTCTAGCGCTTTAAGCTCTTGTTCCAGCGACATCGCATCCTGGAAATGATGCCCTTTGATACCAAGCGCTTCGCTTGCTTCGATATTTTCCAGCCGATCATCGATGAACAGGCATTGCGGTGCGGCGACGTTAAATCGGTTTAGCGCCAATTGGTATATTGCGGCATCGGGCTTCAGCAGTTTTTCGTCGCCGGATACGATTATGTCTGAGAAGAGATCGAAAATCGGCGCTGTGGGGCGAAAGCCCTGCCAGAACTCCGAACCGAAATTGGTAATTCCGAATATCGCCACATTTTGCGCAGCAAGCCTTTCTACCAGCTCCAGTGAGCCATGGACCGGCCCCGGGATGGTCTCATTGAACCGGGCGGCATAGGCGTTGATATGGGCTTCATATTGGGGAAATTGTGCGATGCGTTCCGGCACCATGTCTTTGAGCGCGCGGCCCGCATCATGCTCGAAATGCCATTCCGGCGTGACGACATTTTCCAGAAACCAATCCAGTTCCTGTTTGTCGTCAATCAGCTTTTCAAACAGGCAGCGTAAGTTCCAGCGATAGAGGACATTGCCTACATCGAAAATAACCGTATCAATTCTGGAAATGGCAGTCATATCTGCCACGAAACGAATTTAGCCTTGGCGCGCTTTGAACCGGCGATTCGTTTTGTTGATCACATAGGTGCGGCCACGACGACGGATCACGCGGCAGTCCCGATGGCGGTTTTTGAGCGACTTCAAAGAGTTGCGGACTTTCATTTTGGTACCACGCCTTAATCTAAATATGAATTTCTTGAACAGCCTTGGCCGTATGCAGACGGTGCAGTTACGGTCGTCATCCGCCAAAGTCAAGCATTGCGGGGCTTATTCCCCGCGAATTTCGCCCAATTTACGCTCCCAAGCCAGTGCATGGTTCACAATTTTGTCCAAATCCGCATATTGCGGCTGCCACGGGAAGCTTTTCATGATCGCGCGATTGTCTGAAATCAGCGAATCGGGATCACCGGCTCGGCGACCCTCCAACTTTCGGGAAATCTTGTTATTCGTCGCCCGGTCAACGGCATCCAGCACCTCAAGCACCGAAAATCCCCGACCATAGCCACAGTTGAGTAAATGGTTCTGGTCAGGATCAGCAATTAAAGCCTCCAGTGCAAGTACATGGGCAGCTGCGAGATCCGAAACATGGATGTAATCGCGTACTCCCGTTCCATCGGGTGTGTCATAATCTGTGCCAAATACAGCAACATTATCGCGTTTGCCCAAGGCCGCTTCGCCAGCAACTTTTATCAGATGCGTAGCCCCCGCCGTAGATTGACCGGTCCGGCCTTCAGGATCAGCGCCTGCCACATTGAAATAGCGCAAGGCGCAGAAGTTAAAATCGTGGGCCGCGGACACGTCTCGCAACATGTGCTCAGTCATTAATTTCGACATGCCATAAGGATTAATCGGGACTTGGGGTGTATCCTCCTTCACCGGACTTTCTTCTGGAATTCCGTAGGTTGCCGCTGTGGATGAGAAGATGAAGTGCTTCACACCATTATTTACCGCTGCTGCGATCAGGCTGCGGCTTTTGGCGCTGTTATTATCATAATATTTGAGCGGGTTTTCAACCGATTCAGGCACCACCACTGACCCAGCAAAATGCATGATCGCGCCAATATTCTGCTCTTCGACAATTTTCGCGATAAGCGCGCTGTCTGCGACATTGCCTTCATAAAAAGGTACGTCATCTGGTACAGCCCAGCGAAAGCCGGTCACAAGGTTATCAATCACGGCGACCGGCCAGCCGGCATCTTTAAGCGCCAAAACGGCATGACTGCCAATATAACCGGCCCCGCCAGTAACCAATATTGTGAAGCGATCCGGCATAATGTCTCCTCAAAACGCGATAGGTCCAGCGGCATAGCGGGGAAATATCGTCATTCGATTAACCATAGAGCCATACGGATGCAATTATTTACGTCGGTATATCAGAATTTGGGCTAAGATGGCGCACAGTTGGTCGGGAGTTGAAAAACATGTCACTGAAAAAGCTTTTTGGAATCGCAACATTGTCTTTATCGATGACCGCTTGCGTCGCGACTGTACCGCCGGTGGACGTCACCCGCTTTCACAATGCGCAGGATACGCAAATACCCACTGGCACGGTGGCTATTGTCTCGTCATCGGATGTGAGTGAAGGTCGAACGCTGGAACAGGGCGCCTATGAAGCGGCGGTCCGGCGAGAATTACAGCGGGTTGGGTTTTCCGACCCTGGCACGGACGCTGCCAATGGCGAATATGTCGCCCGTGTCTCTGTCGAGCAAAGCCGGCTATCGGCTGGTGGTGGCCGTTCTCCGGTATCGGTTGGCGTTGGCGGTAGCACTGGCAGCTATGGATCCGGACTCGGTGTGGGAATCGGCATCAATCTGAGCGGAAAGCCCAAGGACAAAATCGCAACGGAATTGTCCGTCCGCATCACGCGCCGCGCCGATGGCGAGGCTATTTGGGAAGGGCGCTCATCGGTAGAGGCTAAAGACGGCTCGCCGGCGTCACAACCCGGTTTGGCAGCGTCTAAATTGGCTGAAGCGTTATTCAGGGACTTCCCCGGAGAGTCAGGAACCACTATCAGAGTGCCATGAGCACCAAAAATATCCAGATCACCGCCGCTTTTGATAGCGGAAACATCAACGTCCATGAAATTGCTGGCACAAAAGCCGAGCTGTCGATTCGTAAAGACAAAGATAGCGAATTTCTCCAGTGGTTCCACTTTCGCGTCACATGCGAAATCGGCGATACGCTGGAATTGAATATCAACGGTCTGAAAGATTCCGCCTATCCGCAAGGATGGCCTGACTATAATGCCTGCGTCAGCGAAGACCGCGAATATTGGGGCCGCGCCGACAGCAGCTATGATGAGGACAAAGGCACGCTTTCTATAGGTTATACCGCCACCAGCAACATCGTCTGGTTCGCCTATTTCGCGCCTTATACTATGGACCGCCATCATGACCTGATCGCGGAGATGGCTTCAGTAGAAGGCGTTACGTGCCGCACTTTGGGGCATAGCCTAGAAGGTCAGCCGATAGATTGCATTGAAATGGGTGAAGGTGAAAAACAAGTCTGGCTCTATGCTCGCCAGCATCCGGGCGAGAGCATGGCGGAATGGTGGGCGGAAGGCGCTCTGGAAATGCTTGCCGATCCCGCGGAACCGCATGCGCGGGCTTTATTGCAAAAATGCCGATTCCATATCATACCGAATATGAATCCAGATGGTTCATTCCGGGGCCATTTGCGGACCAATTATGCCGGAACAAACCTTAACCGCGAATGGCATGAGCCCAGTGCAGAGAAAAGCCCGGAAGTCTTGTGCGTCCGTAATGCCATGGATGAAAGTGGCGTTGACTTCGCGATAGATGCCCATGGCGATGAAGCCATACCGGCGGTATTTATCGCTGGATTTGAAGGCATCCCCAGCTGGACCGAGAAGCTCGGCCGCAATTATAACGCATACCGAGATCGCCTAGCTGTCCGAACGCCAGACTTTCAAAAGAAACTCGGCTATCCAACGGCTGCCAAAGGTAAGGCCAACCTGTCCATGTCCACCAACCAAGTTGCAGAGCGTTTCGGCGCGGTGGCGATGACATTGGAAATGCCGTTCAAAGACAATCGGGACTTGCCGGATATGGAACAAGGCTGGTCGCCCGAGCGCTGCAAGTTACTTGCTCGCGAATGTTTGGCGACATTGGCAGAATTGATTGACGAGATATAGCGCGTTTTGGCGGCTAGGCAGCTAAAAAACGGCTCTGCACAGACTGGTTTCGGAAAGGACAGAAGCCTATCAGCTGGCAATGCTAAGGTTAGTGACTGCTTGCCGGTTATCCGGCTGATCTGGCCAAATTCCGCGGGTGTCATAAACGACCTTACCGGCACGTTCGTCTAACGGAATGGACTTGAACATGTCATGGTCCGTTAACGTGATCATGACCGGACAATTTTCCAAGGCGTGGTCAATGTCGATCAGCTCTGCGCCGGTTCCGTCAAATGCGGCTGGCAGTTCGCTAGCATAAGGCTCCACAATCTTGATGCGCCCGCCGTAGCGCCGCGCCAGTTTGGCAGCGATCTTTAGGGCAGGGCTTTCGCGAAAATCATCGATATTGGCTTTGAACGCCAGACCAAAGCAAGCGATGGGCACACCGGGCAGTTCGTCAATCATCAGCGACGCTTGTTCCAACACATGGCCGGTTTTCCCCTCATTCACTTGACGGGCGATGCGAATCAGCGGTGTGTGATTAGGAGCGCCATGGATAATGAACCACGGATCAACCGCGATGCAATGTCCGCCAACGCCGGGACCCGGTTGTAATATGTTGACTCGGGGATGACGATTGGCAAGGCGGATAACCTCCCACACATCAAGATCCATTTCGTCTGCAACAATCGAAAGCTCATTGGCAAAGGCAATGTTGACGTCCCGATAGCTATTCTCGACAAGTTTTGTCATCTCCGCTGCACGTGCGGTTGTGGTGACGCATTCACCGCGGACAAAGCGACGATAGAAACCCAATGCTTTGCGGGCACAACGCGGCGTAATGCCGCCTAAACAACGGTCATTGTTGGTCAGCTCCTCAAGAATTTTGCCCGGCAATACCCGCTCAGGGCAATAGGCAATGGCCACATCCGGGATATCATGGGTCAATCCCGGTATCTTAAGATCCGGGCGCAATTGAGAAATCAAGTCGCGCATTTTTTCGGTTGTTCCGATGGGAGAGGTCGATTCCAGGATTATGGTATCGCCTGCTTTCAACGCAGCTGCGACATTTGTGGCTGCTTCCATAACATAACTGGTATCGGGCACGTGATTGTCGCCAAAAGGTGTCGGTACCGCAATTACGAAGACGTCTGCTGGTTCGACCTGCAATGAGGCCCGCAGGGTACCGCGTGACACGACGCCCTGAACCAGGCCATCAAGATCAACTTCCTCGATGTGAATTTTGCCGCTGTTGATCGTATCGACGACATGGGCGGTTACATCGACGCCAAGAACCGAGCATCCGGACCGTGCAATGACAGCCGCTGTCGGCAAACCAATATAGCCAAGACCCAAAACACAAACGGAAGGTTTTTCGTCGGAAAGCATCGTGATAAAATCTCCTTAGCGCGTCAACAGAGACGCAAAATTTCAGGAATTATGATAATAGAACATCGTAAAGATTTCGGTAATGGAAAGCGGAGCAGATTGGTTTTGGAGCCGGTGATCAGGGAGTTAGGCTCTGTTCGATAATCTCTGCAATACGCTCACTCGCATGGCCATCACCAAAAGGATTATGGGCTTTTGCCATAGAATCATAATATTCTTGGTCATCCAACAGCCGGTTGGTTTCTTTAACGATCAGGTGTTTGTCGGTTCCGACCAATTTAGCGGTGCCCGCCTCGACGCCTTCTGGGCGCTCGGTTGTATCACGCATTACTAGCACGGGCTTCCCAAGCGCAGGGGCTTCCTCTTGGACCCCACCGCTATCGGTGAGCATCACAGTAGCGCTGTTCAGCAAAGCTACGAAATTCGGATAATCCAGCGGTTCGATCATCGCAACATTGCTTAATCCGCCAAGGGCATCGTTCATAATCGCGCGTACATTGGGGTTGAGGTGAACCGGAAAAATCAGTGCAACGTCATCCCGTTGCGCGATTTCGCGAAGGGCGGACGCGATATTGGTTAAACCATCGCCGAAATTCTCACGCCGGTGACTGGTGACACCAATTATTCTTTTGTCAGCGAAATTGTCGAAGAGGCCCTTTAAATCGCTGTTTATCAAGTGATCGCGCTGATTTTTGTCTGCTGTCGTCAGCAAAGCATCTATGACGGTATTGCCCGTAACGCTAATTTGCTCTTTTGAAACATTTTCTTTGAGCAACGCCGCCGCCGAGGTTTCCGTTGGCGCAAAATGCTGATCAGCAATATTGCCAATGATTTTACGGTTCACTTCTTCCGGCCAAGGGTGATAAATATTATAGCTTCGCAGCCCCGCCTCAACATGGCTCACCGGAATTTTCCGGTAGTAAGCGGCAAGCGCTCCGCACATTGCAGTGGCGGTATCACCCTGTACGACCACGCGTTGCGGTTGGATGTCATCTAGTGTCTGGCCAATACCCATCAACAGACGGCTCGTGAGCTCATCAAGGCTTTGGTCTGGCCGCATAAGGTCCAAATCATAATCTGGCTCAATATCAGCGATGTCCAACACCTGATCCAGCATTTCGCGGTGTTGCGCGGTCACACAGCTGATCGTTTGCAGGCAGGTTCGCTTGGATAGCGCCCGGATCACCGGAAAAAGCTTTATAGCTTCAGGCCTTGTGCCGAAAATCGTTACAACCTTGGGCTTGGGTGACGGATTGTTTTTCATCGCCGATTCAGTACCGAATCTTGCCTAATATTTCCATAACTGCTGAAATTGCATTTGATGTCCGCACCGGCTGCAACACCATCGCCATGGTACTGATCAACTTTTTGTCATTGAGGCGAGGGTAGTAAGATCAACCGCTACTTTAGAATCTTTATGTGCCTCTAAATCTCTGATGGAGCATGCTTCGGCACTTACCGGGGACTTACAATATCGTCAGGATGCCTTTTCGACGTTGATATTATCCCGCTCATGTTCAAATTCCGGGACAAGTATTTTTAGAAGCGCGATGGCTTCATCCGAATTGCGACATTTTCTGATTTGATCCAATAGCTGGTCCAGGCCAGCCTGTCCCAAATGACCTTCGCGGGCCATCATGATCCGGTTGTGAACCGTCGATTGCGGATCATTGCCGATAATCAGCTCTTCATATAGCTTTTCGCCAGGACGCAAGCCGACTTCCTCAATCTCAATATCACCATCTGAATGGGCGTCGTCACGGATGGTTAAACCGGACAGTTGGACCATAGTCTTCGCCAAATCAATAATCCGGACCGATTTTCCCATATCCAGCACGAAAACTTCACCGCCCTTGGCCATGCCGCCGGCCTGAATAACCAATTGCGCTGCTTCAGGAATCGTCATGAAGTAACGCGTGACGTCCCGATGTGTCAGCGTAATGGGTCCGCCCATCTCAATCTGTTGCCGGAACAAGGGAACCACCGAACCACTCGACCCCAAAACATTGCCAAAGCGAACCATGGAGAAGCTGGTTTCGCTTGCATCGGCAAATGCCTGTACAATCTGTTCGGCACCGCGTTTCGTCGCGCCCATGACATTGGTTGGGCGCACGGCCTTGTCCGTACTGATGAGGATGAAATCGCTAACTTTAGCTCTATGAGCTGCACTGGCAATTTCATAGGTACCCAAGATATTGTTTCTTATGCCTTCGACGGGATTGGCCTCAACCAGAGGCACATGCTTATAGGCTGCTGCATGAAAAACGGTATCTGGCTGCCAGAAAGCGAAAACTTCCTCTAAACGATTTGCATCCGCAACCGACCCAAGTACAGGGATAAATTCCATATTCTCAAGATCATTATCTTTCGAATATTTTCTGAGCTCTTTTTCAATGGCGTAAAGAGAGAATTCCGAAAGTTCGAACAAGATCAATTGGCGCGCACCGGATTTTATGATTTGCCGACAAAGTTCACTACCAATAGAACCACCGGCCCCCGTCACCATGACACTCTTGCCAACGATGGTCCGGCCTAACAGCAATTCATTCGGCGCGACGGGCTCACGACCAAGTAGATCTTCGATATCCAGCTCGCGAATATCGTTAAACGATACTTGGCCGTCCATAATATCCTTCATATTCGGCAGAGTCTGGACATGAACCTTAAACTGCTGAATCTGATCAACAATAGCGCGACGCTTTTTACGAGAGATTTTCGGAAGCGCTAGCAAGATGTCAGTGACTGCATATTTATTGATGGTCTCCGGCAAATCACCGCTCCAGAAAACCCTGTCACCATCGAGCTTTTGTCCATCCAGACGCCGATCATCATCGACATACCCACGCAATCTCATGGCCGGTTCAGACCGCATGGATGATGCCAATTGCTGACCAGCACTGCCGGCGCCATAGATCAGAACCGTCTTAACCTGCCCACCAAAACGGTTGCGCCCCAGAATATCAACCATCAAATAGCGCGCCGTAACGCGTGAGAAACCAACCATTATAAAGAAAATAATGGGTTGGATAACCCCAATTGTCCTGGGAACGCCAGCCATTCCGATAACCGAAAACAGGACAACCATAGGGATCCCGTAAATGATAAAAGCCCTTACTAAAGTTTTCATCATGCCAGAACCGGCGTAACGAAAAATCGCATTGTAGACGCCGAGAAAGTAGAACACCGGTATCATGGTCAACAGCGCGACAAGTACGACTTTCTGTATCGCTAAATCCCAATAGACCCAAACACCGATACGTAAGGAATAAGCGATCCATATGGATTGAATACAAAGGATCATATCCAAAACCAAAACGATGGCCTGCTTTTGCCAGCGCAACATATTTGCTGTTTTTTCTAAAATGGAGGTGATCAAGGCGGTCATGGCTTCGATTTTTCAAGATCCTAGATTAGTTGAACCGCTGCATCACAATTGACCGTTTTCTATTAGCCGATTTGGCAGTGTTTTCCAAATGTTTCGGCTTCATCGTTCGCTTCGCGCTGTTTCCGGCTTTGTCAGCGATATCGGGGCCAATACACCCCATATGACCGGTCCTTCAATATCATTGACCAGTTGATCGTCGATTTTGTGGAAACAAACTTTTCGAGCGTCGTCATTTATGGCTTTAGGGACAATATGAGACTTTCTGGGATAATAAAAATGGAGGACACGGAGGTTGCAAGAGGAGCAGTCGAGTACGGGTGTGACTAGAGTCCTGTTTCCATTCTTGTAGCAAGCTCATTGTATCTTGGGAGGCCTGTAGGGCTTTTTTGGGGTTGCAACTTGCTCATTGGGTATCCATTGGAGCGCCCTCTCGTTCTATGTTTGTAGATCGTTATGGTGAATACTTGGTTATCGGTGCTTATGCTGCCATCTAACAGAACTGCCGAGTCTACCAAGTCCTACAATGTAAAGAGGAGTTAAAGCGTGAGGCGTATACTCATTACTGGTACGGCCGGATTCATTGGCTTTCATTTGGCACGGCTGTTGCTTGAGCAAGGCTTTGTAATCCTTGGATATGACGGGATGACAGATTATTACGATGTCAGACTAAAACAGCGTCGTCATGCAATGTTGTTACAGACACCCAATTTTACCGCTGTGGAGGGGATGCTTGAGGATCAAGCTCACTTTGATGCGGTGGCAGACGAGTTCCAACCCGATGTGATAGTTCATCTCGCTGCTCAGGCTGGGGTACGCTACAGTTTGGAAAATCCGCGTGCCTACCTCGATTCAAACGTAATTGGGACCTTCAATGTAATGGAGGCCGCAAGGCGGCTGAATGTTGAGCACCTGCTCATGGCGTCCACTTCTTCGGTCTATGGCGCAAATGAAGAGATGCCCTTTATTGAAACCGAAAAGGCAGATACGCAGCTAACAATCTATGCTGCAACCAAGAAGGCTAATGAGAGTATGGCCCATGCCTATGCTCATCTCTGGAACCTGCCCACAACCATGTTTCGGTTCTTCACGGTTTATGGCACTTGGGGTAGGCCTGACCTTGCGCTCTATAAGTTCGTTGATGCGATCCTCGATGACCGGCCGATCGACATCTACAACCATGGAGACATGTACCGCGATTTTACCTATGTTAACGATCTCGTTCACGGCATCCGCCTTCTTATAGATGCAGTACCTGAACGTCCGGTATCGCAGGAAGAAATTGAGCCCGGTGACAGCCTCTCGCCTGTAGCGCCGTTTCGAATTGTAAATATTGGAAATTCTGAGAAAGTCGGATTGCTCGAATTTATCGAAGCAATCGAGGAGTGCCTCGATAAAAAAGCAATTCGAAACTATATGGAGATGCAGCAAGGCGACGTTCCCGCAACTTGGGCTAACGCTGAACTCCTTCAGCGACTGACTGGTTATCGGCCTCAGACCGATTTTCGCGAAGGAATTGCCCAGTTTGTTTCTTGGTTTAAGGACTATTACAGAAAATGAGCAATATTTCTCATGCGTTTTCGGAAAACGACGCAGCAATCGCGGTTATTGGCTTGGGTTATGTAGGCCTACCACTGGCAGTGGAGTTCGGCAAAACACGGTCTGTCACTGGGTTTGACATCAACATAGATCGGATTGCCGAACTTGCGGCAGGAAGCGACCGTACTCTTGAGGTTTCTCCGGAAGAGCTGGCCCAAGCAGAGCACCTTACTTTCACCTCTGATATCGAAGATTTGGCTGAGGCACGGATTTATATTGTGACCGTGCCCACGCCGATCGACGCACACAAGCGGCCTGATCTGACCCCTCTTATTAGAGCTTCGGAAACATTGGGGAAAGTCCTTAAGAAAGGTGACATTGTTATCTATGAGTCCACAGTCTATCCTGGCGCCACAGAGGATGACTGTGTCCCTGTGCTCGAGCGCGTTTCAGGACTTCGGTTTAACATAGATTTTTTTGCAGGTTATTCACCGGAGCGTATCAACCCAGGTGACAAGGAGCATCGCCTGGCCACCATCACTAAGGTGACGTCAGGGTCAACTGCCGAAGTGGCTGACACAATCGATGAGCTCTATAGATCAATCATTACGGCCGGCACTTACAAAGCGGAAAGCATTCGTGTCGCCGAGGCTGCGAAGGTAATAGAGAACACTCAACGTGACCTTAATATTGCGCTCATAAATGAGCTTGCGGTTATCTTCAATCGTATGGATATCGATACGGAGGCTGTTCTTAAGGCAGCGGGTACGAAATGGAACTTCCTGCCCTTCCGGCCCGGCCTCGTGGGTGGCCACTGTATTGGAGTTGACCCGTATTATCTGACATACAAAGCCGAGGAGATTGGCTACCATCCTCAGGTGATTCTGGCAGGACGGCGCATTAATGATGGTATGGGCGCTTATATCGCAGGTCAGATGGTCAAAGCGATGATTAGACGCCGCGTTCAAGTCGCTGGTTCCCGAGTGCTGGTGTTAGGTCTGACCTTCAAGGAGAATTGCCCGGATCTGCGAAACACCAAAGTGGTAGATGTGATCACGGAATTGCAGGACTATGGCATCGAAGTCGACGTGCATGACCCTTGGGTAGACTCGATGGAAGCCTTTGAGGAATATGGGTTCGCACTTGTGGAGGAACCGGAAACGGGACGATATGATGGGTTGCTGCTTGCTGTGGCGCATGATGACTTCGCAAAGAAAGGAGCGGCAGGATTGCGACGCTACGGTGCGCCAGATGCGGTACTTTATGACATCAAGGGCGTCTTGGCGCCAGGCGACAGTGATATGCGGCTCTGACTGCGGCCCTTGATATGCGCCGCCTGAACTCTTCTCCTTTGCTCCGGAACATCCTGAGCGTAGCGAGTGGTACGGCCGCAGGTCAGGTAATTACCCTCGCTTTTTCGCCGTTGATTACTCGAATATATAGCCCTGAGATCTTTGGGCTGCAGGGTATTTTTCTATCCCTTATTAGTATTCTCAGCCCTATGATTGCATTACGCTATCCGATGGCAATCGTTCTGGCTGACGATGAAGCGGATGCCGGAAGGCTGTCCCAACTGACACTGCTGATCGCTTTCACGCTTTCCAGTCTTCTCGGACTGTTGCTGTTATTCGCCCAGGCCCCGGTCCTCACCTTACTGGGAGCCGAAGCTCTCGGCGGACTGATTTGGTTTCTGCCTTTAGCGCTGCTCTGTATAGCGCTGAAGGATATTAACGATTACCGCGCAGCGCGATTTAATGCTTTTCGCCTGATTGGCGTCGTCACAGTCATTCAAGCATTTCTAACTAACCTTGCCAGAGTGCTTGGCGGTCTGATTATGCCGACCGCTGGAATTTTGGTAGGGGTCACCTCCGTCGCGCCGGCAGTGCAGGCCGTCATGCTGCGTTTTGGTTTTCGCAAGCGAATGGATACTGCTGCACCCCTTTCTTACACTGCGGTATTTTCTTTGATGAAGCGATATAGAGATTTTCCGCTTTATCGTATGCCCACCGATGTTCTAAACGCAGCCTCACAATCAGTGCCGGTTATCCTCCTCGCGGCACTATTCTCGCCAGCGACGGCTGGTCTCTACGTTTTAACACGCAGTGTATTGATCCTGCCTTCGAACGTCATCGGCACTTCGATCGGTAATGTTCTATATACGCGCTATGCGGAACTCGCCCGTAACGGGGAGCCACTCATGCCTCTTCTACTGCGCTCAACCGGGGCACTACTTGCGCTGGCGCCGTTAGTCATTGGCCTTTCTTGGTTTGCCCCTGCCGTCTTCGCTTTCACATTTGGCGAAGAATGGCGTGAAGCGGGGAATTATGCACGCTGGATGTCGATATGGATTGGCGTTGCGATTGCCAATGTTCCCACAGTACGGAGCATTCCTGTAATTAACCAGCAGGGAATGTCGCTAGTATTCAATGCGGCCCTTACAGTTTTCCGGGTGCTTTCAATCATTGCCGTATACTGGCTGTCGGGAAGTGCTATAATGGCTGTAGCTTCATTCTCTATTGTTAGCGCTGCAATGAATGTGCTGATGATACTTATATTTGGTTGGTATGTGGCCCGATTTGATCAAAATAACACCGAGCGTCTTTCTGTATAGCAACGCTACTATCGCATGTATTCAGGATAACATTATTCGGATCGTCTAACCAGTGGCCTCTTGATCCATGCATTTTGGCAGCAGCCTGTTGAGAAGGTTAAGCGGCGCAAAATACGCTAAATTCTGGAGGCGAAAGCGCTTCGCCAAGGTATTCGGGTAGCTCGATTTATTGTTTCGTTGCTCTCCCAGAAGTTATTTTCTATGGCATGATGCGCAGAGGGACGTCGCTAACTGACACAGGCCATTCATAGAAATAATATATATGCTCGCGATTCACACGAAAACAGGTTCCTTTCCCGCTGCCTGGATCGAATATTGTCATCAATACTCCATTCCGTTTAAGGAAGTGGACTGTTTTTCGTCAGATATCGTCAACCAGTTACAGGGCTGCCGCGCCCTCCTCTGGCATTGGGAGCACAATGACTATCGCGCGATGCTTTTTGCGCGCCAGTTAATAGCTTCGGCTGAGGCGATGGGATTGCTTGTATTTCCTGGAACCGCAACCTCTTGGCACTATGATGACAAAGTGGGTCAGAAATATCTTCTGGAAGCTATCGGTGCCCCGCTGATTCCCAGTCACGTATTTTATGACAAGAAGACTGCTCTGAACTGGCTTGAAAGTATTGACCTCCCTTTGGTCTGGAAGCTTCGCGGCGGGGCTGGCGCGCAGAACGTTAAGTTAGTATCAGACCGAAAGACCGCACGGCGGATAATCCGGCGATCTTTTCGCCAAGGATGGAAAAACTCCCGTTTCTATGCATTTAATGAACGTTTATGGCAGTTCCGGCGCGATCGTAGTCTGCGGGCCTTTGTTAATATAGCTCGGGGGGTAGTTAGAGCGGTAATACCGCATCAGAAAAACCGTAGCCCCCAGGCTGATCGTAATTACGTTTATTTTCAAGAGTTTGTACCTGAAAACAATTTTGATATCCGGATCATTGTGATCGGAAAAAGGGCTTTTGCAATTAAGAGAATGGTGCGAGAGGGCGATTTTCGGGCATCGGGTAGTGGCTTCATCATTAGAGATATAGATGATATTCCGATTAAATGCGTTCGCATTGCTTTCGATGTTACGCGCGCGCTTAAATCCCAATCTTGTGCTTTTGACTTTGTGTACCGCGATGGGCAATGGCTGATAATTGAGGTTAGCTATGCTTTTTCCTTGCAAGTCTATGTAGATTGTCCCGGATATTGGGATTCCGACTTGAACTGGCAGGCAGGTAAGTTCTCGCCCGAAGAATTTATGATCGAAGATGTGCTGTCGGAACTGAATTCAAGAGACAATGGAAATGGATAAAGCGCACCACATCGCGATCTTCCTCCCGTCACTTCGTGGCGGCGGGGCGGAGCGGGTAATGGTCACGTTAGCCAACGGGCTTGCCGCGCGCGGGCATCGTGTTGACCTTGTTCTGACAAAGGCAGAAGGCCCTTATCTGGCCGAGGTTGCAGACAGGGTCCGGGTGGTTGATCTCGGCAGGAGCCGGGTATTGGCCAGCTTGCTTCCGCTGGTCCGTTATCTGCGCGATGAGCAACCGCACGCGATGCTGTCGGCGCTGAACCACGCGAATATTGTCGCGATCTTGGCAAGGGGTGTGGCGCGGGCGAATACAAGGCTGGTCGTTAGCGAGCGCAACAGTCTCTCGGGCCTCAGAAAACACAAAGGTGGTGTCTTTTTTCTGTTATTGATACGGTTTTTTTATCCACGTGCAGATGGTATCGTTACTGTCTCGCAAGGAATCGCTTCCGAGCTGATCGAACAGTTATTGGTGCCTGAAAAACTAGTTAAGGCTATCCCCAACCCAGTGGATTTAGATATGATATGCGTGAAAGCAGAGGAGCGGCCTGATCACCCATGGCTGACGCCGGGTGAGCCGCCAGTGATCCTAGCCGTAGGGCGACTGTCGCCGCAGAAAGACTATCCCACTTTGATTGAGGCCTTTGCAAAACTACGGGGAAAACGGGAGGTTCGGCTGATCATCCTAGGGGATGGGGATTTGCGCGTCGAGCTTGAACAGCGCATCGCCGCGCTAGAAATTGCGGATTGCGTACAGTTGCCCGGATTTCAGACTAATCCCTTCGGATGGATGGCGGCGTGCCAAGTCTATGTAATGTCGTCGCAGCACGAAGGCTTCCCCAATAGCCTCGTGCAGGCCATGGCCTGCGGAGCGCGGATCGTGAGTACCGATTGCCCAACCGGACCGGATGAAATTCTGGAAGGAGGAAAATGGGGGCGATTGGTACCAGTCGGCGATACGGCAGCTTTGGCAGAGGCTATGGCGAAGGCGCTCGATGATCCGCACTCGCCCGATGTTTGTGCCCGTGCGGAGAGTTTTCGGTCAGATCCCATCATAGCCGAATATGCCCAGATGTTGTCATGACAGCAATTTTAGTCAAGACTTCATCAGCACGCGTTCCTGGGGGCCTTCTGAGGAAAATATTCCCGCTACTTTTCGCGATTTGCTATGCTACAATACTGGCTTCACTGCCAATTGATGTTTTCAAAGACCGCGCAAACTACTTAATCTACGCGCAATTGAGCGAAGATATTCTAGCACGGTATGAAGCTCGCGGTTTACTTACAGTGCTCGCGAACGAGCCATTGTGGCTTTATATCAACATAGGCCTTAACCAAATTGTGAATCCAGACATGGTTCTGCGAGTTATAATCTTTGTTTCCGCCTTTATCGTCTCATTCCTGCTTGTAAGAAAAAATCCTTACCATATGCTCTGGATGGTCGCTTTTCTGCTTATGCCGCAGGTTCTGAAGAACCATATTACTCATTTGCGGCAGGGTCTTGCACTTTCTGTTTTTCTGCTTGGGTACTACGCAGGGAATAAATGGGTGCGTATCTGCCTCATGTTTGCCGCTTGCTTTATCCATACGACATTCCTGTTCATTGCAGCACTCGGCTTGGGCATCTGGGGCCTTAGTAGGTTACGACTTCCTTCAAACCTACAGGTTGCACTATTTGTACTAAGCTTCACTTTATTGGGGATTGCATTAACAACATTCGCGGAACTGGGCTTTACTTTGATAACCATCGCCGACAGTCTGGGCGCCAGGCAAGGTGCAGCGGAATTTGAAACGGCAATCGATACCAGTGGCTTTGGTTTCATTTTTTGGGCCATGATTTTGTTATTCTTCATTCTAGCAGGCAAAGATTTTTTAAGCGAACAGCTGTTTCCATCAGCTATACTGATATTCTATTTATTACTATATTTTCTAACACCGGTTTCGGCCCGTATCTTTGAAAGCGGGCTTTTTATTGTTTTAACGGCTGGACTTGCTCTGCCTACGGGGTACCGATACGCATTTATTGGATCAATGGCATTTTACACTCTGCTGCAATATGCCATGAGACTTAACGAACCTTGGCTCGGTTGGGGCATTTACCTATGAGGGTCCTCCACATAATTACCGGCCTAGCAGACGGTGGTGCCGAGGGGGTGCTATTCCGGCTTGTCAAACATGATCAACTGGATCAGCATGAGGTTGTATCTCTGACCGATGCCGAAAAATATGGGTCAAAGCTGAAGGCGTTGGGAATTTCAGTGACCTGTCTAAACATGCCCAGGGGGCGGTTAACGCTTTCAGGTATATGGCGGCTGTTGCGCCAGATTAAAAAAGTGCGCCCCGATGTCGTGCAGACTTGGATGTATCACGCCGATCTGCTTGGCGGGGTGCTCGCAAGATTAGCCGGGTGCCGCAATATCGTCTGGGGTATTCGTCATACCAGTCTGGATTCGAAGCTAACTAGCCGACGCACGATTGCTGTGGCTAGGCTCTGTGCCCATCTGTCGCGGTTCATACCGCGCCAGATCGCCTGCTGTGCCGAGAAATCTTATGAGGCCCATGTCGCGTTAGGTTACAGCGCTCGGCGAATGCGTGTGGTCTCCAATGGCTATGACCAATCGCTCTTTTGCCCCGACCCGGATGCGGGCAGAAATTTGCGCGCGACATTGAATCTTGATGTGTCAGAAACAGTCATAGGCTTTGTCGCCCGATACGAACCTATCAAGGATCACGCCAGTTTGTTGAATGCGCTGGCTCTGCTGCGAGAACGCGGGAGAAAACTTGTTTGCTTGCTGGTAGGTACCGACATGGACCGAGAAAATGCCGAACTAACAGAGATGATTGCAGACCTAGGGATGACTGATCAGGTTCACTTGCTCGGACAGCGCAACGATATTCCAGCGGTGATGAACGCGCTTGATCTGCACGTCATGTCCTCGGCCAGCGAGGGCTTTCCCAATGTTCTGGCAGAAGCAATGGCTTGCGGCACACCATGCGTCACCACCGACGTCGGTGATGCAGCGGCGATCTTAGGCGGAACCGGACGTGTGGTGCAACCGCGCGACTCCACAGCTCTCGCAGATGCCATTGTGGGGTTGTTGGCGGAGCGCGGGACATCAGGTTGGGACGCACGATGCGATGCGGCCCGCCAGCATATCGTGGCGCATTTCTCTATTGAGAAGATGGTCAGTTCTTATCGGAATATATGGAGCGATGCACAAAAATCATAGCTTTTGGCTATGGAGCGGCGTCGGCTCATAGCTTTTGCTCTGAACCAGCACGGTATGCTAAACTCTTGTAGGCATGGGAACCCGGCCTGTGGATTTTTGCGATGATATGTACGGCGACCATTTTAAGAAATTCGGACGTTGGGCAACTAAATCGATTTTTCGCGACCATCAGTTGAGCCTCTACTTTTCTGATTTATTGAACCCGTATTACATAGCACTGTCGCAATATGGAACGCAGCAATATCTATGGGAGTATATTGCAAAAACAGCCATAATTTTCCCTGCTGCTATTATAGCAGATCAACCGCGAATGTAATCAAAGACCCAGGTGAGCTATCAAACTGCGATTAACCTTTTCAACATCATATTTTTCTTGGCAGAATTTACGAGCCTCCATACCCATTGTTGCACGCAACTCAGGGGAATCAATAAATTTTAACATTGCATCTGCCAATTTGGCCGGTTCTTTTACAGGAACTATGAAACCGGTTATTCCATCGATGACAACTTCTCTACAGCCGGGGACATCTGTTACGATTGAGGCTCTACCCATTGCGGACGCCTCCAACACTGTGCGCGGCGTTCCTTCGCGATAAGAGGGTAGAACATAGGTGCTGCAGCTTTCTATGGCTGGGCGCACATCATCAAGGTGTCCCAAAAATTCAATTCCCCAGCCAACCCATTCATTTAGTTCGTTCTGGCTCACGCTATCAGGGCCGCCGTCGAGAAATCCAGCTATGAAGAACCTACAATCCGGTCGCTTTGACATCACTATTCTAGCTGCATTAGCATACTCGCGAACACCTTTGGAAACGAGCAGGCGGGCGATGATCAGAAATATCGGAGCTTCTGGCAGCGTTGCGACACCGTAATAATTTGTATCGACGCCGGAGCCGTTGATCATTCTTGCCTTGTTCTGGTCCAACAAGCATCCGGCCTCAATAAAATCATCTCGGTCATCCGGATTCTGAAACACTACAACTCTATTCGCAGCTGTTGCAAATTTATATAACCATCGAGAAATTGCCTGTACGGTCCCATGCAGAAAGCCATTTGTTTCATAAAACGCATATCCGAGTCCTGAAACTATGGATGCGCTTTCAGCTCCTGTGCTATAGGCTGCCAGTCCCCCATAGATATTGGGTTTAATTGTGTAATTCAGAACAAATTCGGC
This sequence comes from uncultured Sphingomonadaceae bacterium, assembly GCA_947493215.1. GTDB lineage: Bacteria > Pseudomonadota > Alphaproteobacteria > Sphingomonadales > Sphingomonadaceae > Parasphingorhabdus. Next base: position 743,988 of record CANLQE010000001.1, read on the forward strand.
ACCGACCTTCCGCATCAGACGCCTCAGCTGGAAAAAATATCTAATATCTCCGGAAATTCCGACTCCTGTTCTTTGCATCTCAACTTCATGAACATTCGCGCCCATCTCAAGGAGTTTGTCCTTTGTCACTTTTTCAAAATTTGGTGCGCTTACATGAACCTCATGACCTCTTGCGATCATCTGCCGGATCAGATGGCCTCTGAAATTTATCAGTGATGGAGCATATGATCCGTTAATCAGGATTTTTCGCGGTGTAACCATATTTGATGATTGGCCTATATAGGATAAAACTGGCCGACTAATAGAAGAACAGCTTGCCCCGTTAAATCGTAAAGTTTACTCGCAAAAAACCCTAAATTCTAGTTGGAAATACATGACAAAAAATAACCTATCACCTTGGCCCCATTTTTCTAAAGAAGAGGCCGATACAGTCCATGATGTCATCACATCAAACAATGTGAATTATTGGACCGGACAGCTCGGGCGCAAGTTTGAAACGGATTTTGCGAGATGGACAGGAGTGCCCCACGCAATTGCGCTTGCAAATGGAACGCTAGCCTTAGACCTCGCGCTCAAGGGACTGGGAATTGGCGCAGGTGATGAAGTTATCGTAACGCCCCGCACCTTTATTGCCTCGGTATCTTCGGTCGTGACAGCCGGGGCCGTTCCGGTCTTTGCGGATGTAGATCTTGATACCGGGAATATTAGCCCCAGAACCATTTCTGCAGTTTTATCAGATAAAACTAAGGCTGTGATTCCAGTCCATTTAGGGGGGTGGCCATGTAATATGGATGGAATTGTCGCGCTTTCTAAGCAGCATGGGTTCGCGGTCATTGAAGACTGCGCGCAAGCTCATGGTGCAAAGGTTGGCGACCGAATGGTCGGCTCCATTGGCCACGTAGGCGCATGGTCATTTTGCCAAGATAAAATTATGACTACCGGAGGTGAGGGTGGCATGGTTACAACCAGCGACGAATCCGTCTGGAATCGAATGTGGTCTTTTAAGGACCATGGGAAGAGCTGGGATGCTGTTTACAATAGACACCATCGACCTGGATTTCGTTGGCTTCATGAAAGCTTTGGAACCAATTGGCGAATGCTAGAAATGCAAGCAGCTATCGGACGGATACAGATCAAAAAAATGGATCACTGGACTAGTTTACGGACACATAACGCGCAAGCGCTGCAAAACGTACTCCGGTCATTCCCAGAGGCCGTGCGCGCTCCAATTCCTGGAGACGGTTATACTCACGCTTATTACCGCCAATATGGATATATTATTTCCAAAGGTCTAAAACCCGGCTGGACCAGAGATCGAATTATTGAGGACATCGTCGCTCAAGGTTATCCAGCATTTCAAGGGAGTTGCAGTGAAGTTTATCTCGAAAAAGCTTTTGATGGAACTGGCTGGCGGCCTGAAACGAGATTGCCTGTTGCCAAAGAACTTGGCGAAACCAGTATTATGCTTTTGACACACCCGACAATAACCGATGAGCAGTTAGAAAGTTATTGTAATGCTCTTCGAAAGTCACTGGAGAAAGCTTCGAGATGATCGATAATTAGCGTTTATCTTTCTAGAGGCCGAGCAGGGTTCGCAACAACGACAGCGCCCATTCCTACTATGGCACTAGCGCCGATGTGTTGAGTTTGTCCGATATTCCCTATTTTATAAGTTGCTGCTGTACCAATATCGGCATGATCATCAATACGGACATTGCCGTTACATTTTATGCCTGGGGCAAGCGTCACAAAATCTCCGATCACAAAATCATGAGCTACATAGCTTTAGAGATTACATTGGAAAGTGAGCACCTATCTGAATAATGCCAATAAGAGTGGTATAAGGCCAGAAAAGCGCATCTCCCTCAATCTCGCAGTTATTTATTCTGATGTGTACATTCAAATGAGTCGGTATGAAATATAGGGCAGCAGCTAAGCATTTATTTGATAGGTGGCGCCATATTTTTCCATCGACAATGGTAATTACAATTCTTTTTCGAGTAGTTTTATGAGATGTGAACCAGTCAAAATTCCAAATCTCTTTACCCATATGCAGTATATCATGATTGGCTGCTCATGAGGAGTTACCGTTAAATTTTGGCATAGTCGCTTCGCCCTCAGCACTTACTCCATTCCTGGATAGGACTCTTTTTACAGTTAAAAGTAATATTTTGAAATCTAGCTCTAGGTTCTGATGATCAACATACCAAATATCCGCGGCAAATTTTGCTTCCCAGCTTATTGAATTGCGACCATTTACCTGCGCCCATCCGGTGATACCAGGGCGGACTTCGTGACGGCGTGCCTGCTCAGCACTGTAGAGCGGCAAATATTCCATCAATAATGGCCTGGGACCAACGAACGCCATGTCTCCTTTAACAACATTCCAAAGCCCTGGTAACTCATCGAGGCTTGTACTGCGCAAGAATCGGCCATAACGCGTCAGCCGTTCTGCATCGGGAAGAATGTTTCCTTTCGCATCGACCGAATGCTTCATAGTTCTAAATTTGATAAGGTTAAATGGTATACCGTTTAGGCCTGGACGCTTCTGTATAAAAAGCACAGGTTTTCCTAAATATATTTTATTTAAAATAGCGATTAAAAGAAAAATAGGCGAAAGAATAACAATGGCCAGCAGTGCTACAATAAAATCAATAATATGCTTCACAGTTCACCTTAATTATTCCAGCTTGAGAGAAACAGAATCTAAAACAACATCAAGACCATCACCACTTTCCAATGCACGACCGGATATATCTAGCCAATAATAGAGGCAGTCGGCACTCCGATTACTAATTTTCCGACGAGTCGATTTGCTAACCAGAGGAAATCTAGCCGTACGTTGCCTAACATCAGTTGCCTCGGCGCAAGAGATATTCATGTAAACATCAATATCTTTTGATATTATCTGCGTAGATTGAACTTCAATCTCTAAAGTTCTTGCCGGCAGTTTAACGAGTTGCCGGGCAAATAAGCCCCCTGAGTTTCTGATAGCACTTAGCTGGAGGCTGCCATCGCCTATAGCTGCGCCATATTCTCCGTTGGAAGACAGCTGCCAATCAAGAGGAGGGTATTTTGGTTGGTGTTCAAAGGATCCGTTTTTAACCAGATATTGATCTGTAGGCATGTTAGACAATAAGCCGTAGAGTTTTTCGGCCTCTGCAAACATCTTATTTTTCACCAGTGCGCTTATCAAGCCTAGGTCTCTATAACTTTCGGTAAGTTCATTTTCTTTGTAAAGTCTCTCTCGCAACAAAGCCGCGTTTCCAATAGCCTCGGGCGTTTTAACAACCTGTGCCCAAAAAAAACGAGCCCATGGTGGATTTGCCGATAGCAATTCAGCGAAAGGTTCTAAGAAAGTTTGATTAGAAAGTGCATTCGCCATAATCGGTAAAATAACTGATCTAGAAGATGAGTTGGTACGCAACATGGTATCATAGTAGCTTAAGATCGCTGCGACATCTTGCCGTGCTTCACTATCAGCAATCATCCATCCGGTCACAACTTGTTCTCGCCGAGAAAGTGAGAATGCATACGTCATAAGTCGCTGGGCAGTAGTGCCCGATTTATCGATCGCCAAAACTGCAATCGCTTCTGGGGTTGCTGGCTCCGCCACAAAAGCCCGTTTGGCCCAACCCAAGTTGACTTGGCTAACACTATCAGGAAATCTGCCTTGATTCTTGATGATCGCTGCTTTAATTTGAGCTGAAGCTATGCTCTCAGCCGCGAAACCATTTAGCGGCTTGAACGTGATGGCAATTTCAGGAACCTTTTTCTTGGAAATAGCTCCCATGGCGATAAAGCCTGACGCCAAAGCAAGCGCTAACGCGAAAATCCATATAAAGCCATTTCTCAGCATAAGCCTAATCTTAGCACACTTTTATACTTGCTCTGCAGTCTTATTCCCATAGCTATACTGATATGCATAGCCATACCCAGAATGCTGAGCCGGCACTTTGGTCACGATACCACCAAAAATATGGGCATGTGAGCTACGTACCCGTTGTATCGCGGACTCAATACTTCGTAGCTTTACGCCGCCAGCTTCGATCGTGTAGATGACGCCTTCTACGGAATCTGCCAACAGTGGAATGTCTGCCAGTCCCAATACAGGTGGCGCGTCTATAATTACGGTGTCATAATCTTTGCCTAGCCTTTCCACCAGTTCTCGCATCCGTGTACTGCTCAAAAGTTCGGCAGCATTAGGTGGTATTGGTCCCGCAGACATAGCGTGAAATCCATAGGCGTTGTCTTGTTGAATAATTTGCTCGAGCTTATCATCTCCCGAGAGATAGTTGCTAAGGCCCATTTCGTTCTTGGCCCCTAGCATCTGGTGCAAAGACGGGTTGCGCATATCTCCATCAATGAGCAGAATACGCTTCTTGGTACTAGCAAGTACCGCCGCCAGTGCGAACGCTGATGTACTTTTTCCTTCATTCGGACGCGTGCTGGTAAGTAGGAAAGACTTGGGAACGCCATGATCTGTTAGGAAAGAGAGGCTTGTGCGTATCGAAAGATAGGCTTCCCACGCGACTGATTTTTTGTCGCTTAGGCTTAAAAGAATATCTTCTTTTTCCAAATCGGGGATTGAACCCAACGGTGCTATGCCAAGCTTTGACTTGAGATCAGAGGTATCTTTTACACTCTGATCAATTTGTTCCATCACAAACACATAAGCAGCGGCAAGTCCTAGGCCAAATAATATAGCAAGTATGATATTAAGCAAAAGATTGGGACTGGAAGGGCCGCGAGCAGGTTGTGCACGATCAACGATAGAAATATTATTAGCCCCTATACCAGCGACGCCAATTTCCCCGTGGCGCTGAAGAATTGCGTTGTAGAGGCCTCGATTGGTATCTACTTCGCGCTGAAAAACATTATACTGAATAGAGTCCCGCCGTTCGCTGCTAAATTGATTTTTCAAACGGGTGACCTGCGCACGTAATTGCTTCTCTCGATTGAGAGCTTCCTGATAACGTGCAGATGTTCCCGTGCGAGAACGCGCCTCTTCTGCGATAATGCTCTTATCAAGTGCAGCAATTTGCGATTCGAGGCCCTTTGCAGTAGGATATTCGGGTTCAAACTGGACCATCAGCTTCGCATATTCAGCTTGGACTTTGGCCCGCTCCTCCCTCAAATTGTTAAGTGCCGTATTAGATAAAGACGTCTTATTACCGGTGCGCTGATTTGCTTCACTCTCTGCTGCGATTCGATCCGAGATAGCCCGCGCCAATTCATTGTTCAAAGCTTCTAGATTGGCCGAAGCTAACGTTTTCTGGGCTACTGTCTTTCCATCAGAAGTTCGTTGAGAAGAAAGTGTAATAATTTCTTTATTGTCTGCATAAGCAGATAAGTTCCGCTCAGAGTCTTCTAGGCGCTGTTTCAAATCGGCCAATCGCTCAACAAGGAATTTGCGAGCATCGGCCGTAGAGTTATATCTCCGATCAAGGCTAGAAGCCACGAATTCATCGACCCATGCATTCGCAATTTGCGATGATAAAGCCGGGCTTGGGCTTTGAAAGTTAATATCGATCAGACTTGAACCCCGGATAGGCGAAATGGTGATATTTTCTTCCAGCAAATTGGCCGCAAGTGTAAGCCGTTCCTGGCGCTGTGCAGCAGATAGCACGTTAGATTTTTCCGCAAGCAAACCTGAATTATCCGGATCGACATCAAATATTTCAAAAAAATTATCTTTGCTCGCCAAGTTTTGAGCACGCGCCACGCGCTCTGCCAACGAACGTGATTCCAAGAGCGAATATTGTGTTTGATAAAATTCAAGATTCTGAGAGGCGCCTTCTGGCGCCACAACACTCTGAACGTTGGTTATCTTGTCTTGTTCGCGACTAATCTCAATTGTAGAGGTAGAGGTATAATATGGAGTCATGAGTAACGTGACAATAACGCCAAACGCTATGCTAACAGCAACGATAGCTGCTATAGCTATTTTATGACGCAAGACCGCTTGCCAATACTGGATCAGTATCGGCGTTTCATGCGCCCCATCGTCGTAAGGGGAATCATGTGCGATGATTTTTGACTCATTTGATGATACACTATTATTCATAAGATGCCTGCATCATGATTTAGTTTCTGAACAATATGATTAGAGGCGTGGTGATCAATGGCGATGCCTGTATCAGGGCGCGGAAAAGACGGCGCGCTTGAGAATCGCCGACAACTATAACGTCATTTGCGAATACCTCTGGGTCCGAATAAGCGCCCTTTCTGATTGCCTTCAAATTATAGAGTCCTGCAAGTTGCTTACCATCGACGCTACGAAAGATTACAACATCCTTTAGTTTCGCAAATTCCGCTGTTCCTCCAGCAGTGGCTACCGCACGCATCAATGTCATGCGGCCGATCACTGGATAGAGGCCCGGCTTAGTAACTTGGCCATCCACCGTGATCACTTGACTAACGGTTTCTTCCAAATTGACTGTAACCTGAGGATCGCGGACGTATCGCCCTTGCAAAAGCTTCTCCAGTTCATCGGATAGCTCTCCTGGCGTCAGACCCGCAGCTTCCATGACGCCTATCAATGGAAAGGAAAGCCTACCGCTGGCGTCAATCTGTACTTCTTTGCTTAGATCCTCAATACCGAAAACATCGATTTTCAACTTATCAAATGGCCCGATCAAATAGGGCCGATTGGAGCTCATTAGGTCAAGGCGTGTGGGCTCTGGCAAACCTTCGCTAGAGACTATGCTAACATCTGGGCTACCGCCAAGAACGGTCTGCCCACAAGCTGGCAGCAGCAATAAAAACGGTAATATAAACAAGGGTCTCAGCATTATGCGAAAATTCCGTAAATAGTATTCGGCCGTTGAAGAATGGGACCTATAACGTAAACCACCGATGAGTAAACGAATGCTTCCATTTTCTAGAAAAATATCCATCATTCAATTTAAATTGCTCTTCGCTGAACAGCTTGAACATTGTCGGAAAAAACACATGCCAAAATTGCAAAAACGGCAATGATCGAAGGCACGCGTAAAGGATAGTCTCCAATGCTACCGCCCAAGAAAATTAACATAGCTGAAGCTGACATTATCACTGCATATTTGCTATAATACGATGAACGCCAATTTCTCAAGGCTTTTATCAATTGAAACACAAACCAGCTTAATGCCATCATTCCGATAACAATCGCCGGTAGCCCTCCTTCTACAGAGAACTGCAACCAATCGTTATGGGCTTGGTTCAAATATGTAGGCTTTAGCAATTCTGGTGGCTCGTGAATCTTATAGACATGCTCAAATGAACCGAATCCACTGCCCCATGGAAAATAATCGCTCAACATTTTGAAAAGTGTTGGCAATAGCTGCAATCTCAGCTCTTCTAACTGACCCCCTCCGAACAATTGATCAAAAGCCTGTGATCGTGAAAAGTAGATGGAAAGAACAGCTATTATCATAACAGCGGACACGAAGCCTATCAAGATCATTTGCCGCGGCACCAAACGTCGCTTCTTTCTGCGTGATATTGTTCGAAGAGCCTGACTTTCCTTAATGAAACGTCCATTATAAACCAATATCATAGCCATGATAATAGCGGGCGCCATCAGCAACAATCCTGCCCGTGAACCTGTAATGAAAACCAAAGGAACCAGAACAAAAATGGCAGCAATGCTCGCATTTAATTTTAACACCGCAAGGCGCATAGCGGGAGCGTGAGATGCCCCATACCATCCCAGTATAATAATTGTCACCACGAGCAGCATAGCTTGGTGGTTACGATTAGCCATCAGGCCGACCGCTGCGCCGTTATTCGTAATATTGTAAAGATATAGTGGTCCTCGCGAAGAGCCTGCCAACTGAAGCATCGCCCACAGAGCGCTAATCATCACCAGGCTAATAATGACAACAATAGCCTGCTTTCGCCGCGCCTCGTCAAGATTGAGATATAGCATCATCGCGGAAATAGGAATGGCCAAAGAAAACAAGCTGTTTAGGGTGCGTGATGGCGACAGCGTCAATGGTCGCCATGGCTGCTCGACACCTGATAAGTCTGCAATGTCCGCAAAAACCTTTCGGCCGGGAATTTCGGTCCAGATTGATGGCGGAAGCGGAATAGACTGAGCGATCATAAGGATTAGCAGTGCAGTCGCAACATACATTGGAAACAGCCGCCCTTTCCAATGCTTCCAAGTCACGCACGTCAACGCATAGGCCCCAAATAATATCGCTAAAGGCCGAAGAACAACGAGCGACTGGACATCATCGCGAGACCCACCGCCAGTAAAAAACACCAGTATCATAAAGGCTGTAAACGCATAAAAACAAGCACTCGGCCCAGATAGGTTTTTCCTGAAGCTATTCAGCGTTTTTAAGGAGAATTTCATGTTCAAATATCAGCTGTAATTTCAATCGAGGGTTTTAGTTGCAAACCACGAATCCTGTGGCCCGTCGTCACTACGATTTGATGACGGACCAATGCAAGGGTTTTGATCTAGCAAGCGTATTCGTTATGCTCTGTAACCAAAGCCGTCAATATCTCTGGGCAAAACAATCCGACGATATGAAAATTGGTTTTATCCCCACCTTCAGGATTTAAGTTTTTCTGGGAATCGTCGCGGCTAAATTCATGGCAACCGTCGTTGCATTCGCCCTGATTAGGAGGTTGGCCGGCTCATCAGTCGAAATCATTCACAACAGAGCCGGTTTTAGTCCGTGTTGCCAAGCTAGTGATGCTAGATGATTTCCAAACACCATTTGCGAACACGTTTGATACGGTATGACCCCGCGTCAGCTGTATAGCCACATTAGCAGTTGTCGATCCGGTGTTGACAAATACGGTATTTGATAACCAAAGATCGAGTGATCTTGCCTGACCCGACAAGGAGCTGACACCATTTATTTGGATAAGCTTACCGCCTGCCTCAATGTCGCCAAAAAATCGGCTGTTTGCGACAAAGAAATTTGGCAGGCTTTCAGCGTTAGCGATATTGAAGAAACGCAAATAGGCTGTTCCGGAAATTCGTTTCACATCGCAGTTATCGAGATGATATGCAGCACCTTGATCGGCACTAAGCGTGATAATATCACTCAGATTAAATCTGCTATTTGAAATATTCGAGTCAGCAGTAACCGTTACACCGCCAGAAACTAAAGATGCGATGTTGCAGTTATTGATCTGCACCTTCTTACATTTTACGACAACCAAATAGACATTGGCGTCTTCCAGAATTATCTCTGATGCTGTGGCAGTCACTCTATGCTTTACCGTGATTGGTTCTTCATCATGCGTCCGCGCTCCTGAGACCTTTACATATACCGGATTTGATGAACTAAACTTACTTATAGTCGCGCTGTCGCTTGAAGTGCTGGCGGGAAAAGCGCCTTGGTTGACCCATCTCGTGAAAAGATTAGTGACTGTGATATGCGCGCCGCTATCGGCGTTGATTGCCATTGCAGTATTGCTACCTCCGTCACGATGATACTGAAAGTTGTCAATTGATGCGATAACATTTTTGGCGGCGATACCAATGTTACACTCATTAGCCACGCAAGAATCAAAAGTTATTGAAGCCAGCAGATCAACATCTAAAGTTAATGCTTTAAATCCTATTCCTGCATTATCTGCATAGCAATTTATGAAACCTGCTTGAGCACCTTTAAAGCCATTGGTTAAGTTGAGGGCCGTTGCCGCATATGTAAACCCGCGACCGCCAGTGTTTCGGCTAACACAGCCGGTAAACGTAACAATATTTGTATTTTCCGACCAGAAACCACTGTTGAATTCTCCACCTCCATATTGCTGGGAATAGTCATGTGCGTTTTCCGCAATGCAGTTTGTGAAAGAAATTTGGCTGCTAAGTTCAATCGTTCCACCTGCAACACCTTCAGTAACAAACCCAATGCGAGTAACGTCTACAGCCTTGCAATTGGTTAACGAAATGTTACTTGAGCGGTTAATATAAAAGCCATCTCCGAAATTGTTACGGGACCGTTCCACAACACAATTGTCAATGACAGCGCTCCTGCAGGCATCCAAACGGATACCAGCCTGCGCAGAGTTTTGGGCTGTAATATTGCGCAATATAATATTTTGCGCAGAAAATGCTTCTATAGGCCACCAGCCAGTAAAACTATTGTAATTTCCAGGATTCCACGACCTGGGGTCGGCACTAACTGCGCCATCGACGGTAAAGTCTTCATAAGTGCCACTTCCACTTATGCTCAACAAGACGCCGCTTTTTACGCCCACATTTACTGCCTGGAATTTAGTTTTGTTTTGGCCCGCACCCGCTAAACCAGTGGCTAAAGTGACAACATCTGAAAGTCGATAATCGCCTTCCAAAACAGACAAAGGAATACCCATTAAGATCGCAACAGTCGATGCAGTTTGAAAGGACACCGTGTCGTCAGTGACGCCATCACCCAAGGCACCAAACCAACTGACATCAATGCTTTCGAAGCTATCTGATCGAACCCAAGCTCCACTCGCGCCGGTTGGGTCACTCTCCGGAGCTATGTGGAGGCCCTGCTCTGGATCTGCTGTAACCATCGCGGACAGATCTGCCGTTGAAAACACAAATTTACCGGCCCGGATTGGCTCTGTGAGGAAAGCGTCATCAAGATCAGACGCGGCATTGCCTGCTGTGGCTAAGGCGGAGCGGGTCGAGTAACCTTCTCCGGACGAGCCAGGATCCCCCTTGGGTCCTTGCTTGCTCGGGTCATAAGGATCCAGGTCCTCAATGGGTGTCGCCAATGCTATGTCCGCGCCGGCATCGAATATTCGCAACCGATGGCTGATCGCGCTATCAAGAAATATCTGGGGGAAGCGCCCTAAGTCGTTCGCAACCAATGGGTTCGGCGCTTCGGCCGAAAGGCTGTTAGTGGTATAAATCGGCGTAAGGTTGGCCGTGCCTGCAAGTGTAAAAACAGCTTTTGCTCCAGCTATCGAATACACGCTGCTGTCACGCGCTAGTCTAACTGGCATTGCAAAGTTCACTGCTTTTACAGCGGATTTCTCGGCGAGAGTAGACCCTCCTTTCCCCGCAATTATGCTAACAATGGCGGGTAATAGATTAGCTTTGAAAACGTCGCGCCGGGAAATGGCTTTCCAATTGAATTTCATAAGGACACCTGATTCTTGCTTGAATCTCGACTAAATCCCACTTGCAGATCGATTGGTCAAACTAAGAAAAGAAAAGCAAAAAAGTCTCTTAATTGTGTTACGCTTAAAAAGCAGGCATTCTTTGAAAAATCGAACTCCTAGATTTAGGCTACCTTATTGTTCTGTTCCCCTGAATGCCTCTTACATTTGTAGTGAGGCTATCTGACTGAGCGAACGGGTGTCCCTGATAAGAAATTCTCCATAGGCTGTCTTGTCAGGATTCTGATCCTGGAGCCAACGTTTGTTCTTCTAAGATATTGACTTTTTCGCATTAGATTTTCTCGGCGCCAATCTTGCTATCAAAAGCGGCTGACAACCGGTCAATTGTATGCGTCGATTCGGGGGCTATCATAAGCGTGAAACAGATATAGAAAGATCAAGCAAATAGACTTGCAACCTTACAAATATATAGCCTAACAGCAACCGCTAGAGATGAAAGCCCTAGGTGACATGTACGGATATCGAATTCTTGTATTTTGATGTTCAAAATTTTGATAAGAAGAGGAGGCATTATCAAAAAAATTATTCTCTATGGTGGGGGCGATTTCGCTGTTGAGTTGGCCACATATATTGTCGACATAAATGCGGCGTTGTCTCTTGCTTCTTCTAACGCCCATGGTTCTGATTTGAAATTAACTGATGTGATCTCATCGGAGCCAGCTCGCGAACAGGACTTAACTGATATAATTGGTTACAGCCCGGTTTTCCACGATCATATAAATTCAATTTCGGATCTTGAAGAAAAGTACTTCATCTTGAGCATGGGAAATGCATCAGTTAGACACAAGATACATAGCCGTTTATCAGAAATAGGAGCTCAATTTCTTACACTTGTCCATCCACTCGCTTATGTAGCGAGAACGTCGACGGTCGGTGCGGGTTCTGTTATTTGCCCATTTGTTTTTGTTGGGCCCTTCGCGCGAGTAAGTGAAAACTGCGTACTCAACATAAATTGTTCTGTCGGGCATGATGTTGAAATTGGAACTTCCTCCGTTCTGTCACCTGGAGCGATGATAAACGGCCACGGCACAACAGGTTCTGCCGCTTTTTTAGGAGCCGGAGCTATTATGAACCCAAACGCGAAATTGGGAACTCTCGGACAACTATCGGCAGGATCGGTTTTGACCAAGTCCGCAGGAGACGGTTTCCTTATGCATGGAAATCCTGCGGTTGGCAGACAAATGGTCAAGGTGAACTGAACGAATTCCCTTAAATAACAAAGTAAGGCTATGCAAACGTGAATGATAAAATTGACACAGTGTTTTTGGAAGCACTTGGTTTGGACAATCTGGATGATAAATCCATATTAAAGTACAATGAGATTGAAGCGTGGGATTCAGTGGCACATATGACGCTGATTGCAGGCCTTGAGGATGCCTTTGACTGCATGCTCGATATGGATGACATAATAGACATGAGTTCATATGATATGGCGGTAAAAATTATGGCTAAATATGCCTGACTTACTCAGTCTGGCCGGTAAAGTTGCCATCATCACTGGTGCGGCACGGGGTATCGGTAGCGCCATAGCGGAAAACTTTGCTGCTCGAGGAGCATCACTTATTCTCAACGCACGAAGCGACGGTGAACGGCTGGATGCATATTGCAGCGAGCTTAAGTCGTCTTTTAATGTGCCGGTAGTTGGGATACTGGGTGATATATCCAAAGCGGAAACATCCTCGGCTTTGGTCGCCAGCGCATTTTCAAATTATCGCCGGTTGGACATTTATGTGAACAATGCCGGGGTCCTGCTGGATGGCTTAATTGGAATGGTACCGCAAAGCGATATTGATGAGTCAATCGGTGTCAATCTGATAGGCGTTTTACATGGGATCCAGTCTGCGGCGCGCTTGATGAAGCGCGGTGATGGTGGCTCTATAATCAACATTTCCTCAATAATTGGCCGCGTTGGCAATCAAGGACAAATGGTTTATGCTTCATCAAAGGCGGGGGTTATTGGGGCGACTTTGTCGGCAGCCAAAGAGTTGGCGCCCGCAAATATTAGAGTGAATGTTATAGCGCCCGGATTTATAGACACTGATATGGTGAAGCAATTACCGACCGCCAAGTTTGACGAGCGAATTGCATCGATCGCTATGCAGCGCATCGGCTCTCCTGATGATATCGCAAACGCCGCGCTTTTTCTTGGTTCAGATCTATCTACCTATGTTACGGGCCAAGTATTGGGTGTAGACGGCGGAATGCTCGTTTAAGTGGCGAAATTATCAACTACGGATTTTGCCTTGTTACTAAGTGACAAAGAGCCCGATCAAATTTGTATAGCCGATGATAGAAATGACGTCGGGCTCAGTTATCGACAATTCAATCATCGCGTGACGGAATGGCACGAGAATCTTGCTGATCCAAAAGGGCTCGTTTTTCTATATCTCGAAAATTCGATAGAAAGCGTTGCTGCGCTTTTGGGATCTATAATGGCAGACCATGCAGTTGTCTTGCTCGACCCCTCGTTGCCGTCAGCAAGTCGCGAACAGTTAAACTATCTATATCAGCCTGAACGGATTATTTCTTCTGACAATGGTTATGATATGACAGTCAGCCTACAGCCTCAGAATGAGCGTATTCATCCCGATCTCTCAATATTACTTTCTACGTCAGGATCTACAGGTAGTCCTAAATTCGTCCGGCTGACATCTAACAATGTGTTGGCAAATGCTACGGCAATTGCGCAATCTTTGCAGATTGGGTCTAAGGATGTCGCTTGCGCACATTTGCCATTGCATTACTCTTTTGGATTGTCAGTACTAACAAGTCACCTAGTTGCTGGTGCGGCGGTTCGTTTGACGAAATCAGGTTTTACAGATCGTTCTTTTTGGAATGGGATGAAGCAGGCCGGCGTCACGCATCTGCCGGGTGTCCCATTCCATTTTCAGATGTTGGAGCGGTTGCGATATGAGCGGATTGATTTACCCGCTCTTAGGTCAATGGCGCAGGCAGGAGGTTTTCTTGATATAAAGGGAAGAACCAAAGCTCACGACTATATGGCTAAACGCAATGGACGCTTTTATGTCATGTATGGTCAAACCGAAGCTGCGCCTAGAATCTCCACCTTGACTCATGAAGACTTCACACAAGCGCCCCAATCTGTGGGGCAAGCGCTTGTTGGCGGGAAGTTATTGATTTTGGATGATGATGCCAATCCAGTCGACTTGGGTGAGGAAGGACTCGTTGAATATCATGGTCCAAACGTTATGATGGGTTACGCTCAAAATCGGGCCGATCTTTTGAGAGGTGACGAGTTGGAAGGTATACTGCGAACCGGAGATATTGGCCGCATGGATTCAGCAGGTCGGCTGACATTAACGGGGCGAGCCAAACGGTCAGCAAAAATTTACGGTCTTCGAGTTAATCTCGATGAAGTAGAGGTGCTTGCAAATGTTGGGGCAAACACATTTGCGGCCGACGTCGCCGTTACCCAAAGGGCTGAAACGTTGATAATCCACTATCAATGTTCCGATGGTTCTAACGATTCGGCGATCATCGAAAAAATTAGGCATCTTTTAGCGGCGCATTACACCTTACCTAAAAGTTGCTACAAGTTTGAAGTAGTTAAAGATATTCCCAGAACGTCAAGAGGTAAAATTGATTATCGGCAATTGGAACAAGTGATATGATTGCAGCACTAGAAACTGCAATGTCCCAGGTTCCTTACAGCATGGCTTATGACGCTCGTGAGGCTTTGTTGAAAGATGGTCTGAATGCCTTGACTGCTCAGCACTATGCCGCATGCGAACCCTATCGTCGTATAATTGACGGATATTGGAAAGGTGCGACTAATGCGCAATCTGTAGATGCCGTGCCCTATCTCCCGGTATCGCTTTTCAAAACGCAAAAATTAATGTCCGTTGCGCCAGAGGCAGTGAGAGTTACATTAACCTCTAGTGGAACAACAGGACAGGCAGTCAGCCGGATTTTTATGGATGCTGAGGCCTCGTCAATCCAGCAACGAGCTTTGGCTAGTTCCCTAATGCACGTGTTAGGCAAAAAACGTTTGCCTATGCTAGTCATCGATACTGATGCGGTTTTCAAAGACCCAAGGTACATGAGTGCGCGCGGGGCCGGTGTCCTGGGTATAATGCGATACGGGAGGAATCATGCTTTTGCGCTAACGCCAAATCTGCAGCCTGATTTTGATGCCGTCCGCGCATTTCTTGATGATGTTAATGGAGAGCCGTTTTTCATGTTCGGATTCACATATTTGGTGTGGATTAATTTTTATGAGCAGTTTCGCGATGCCGGATTAGACCTTTCCAATGGCATCTTGATACACTCGGGCGGCTGGAAAAAAATGATTGAACGCGCTGTCGACAATATTCAGTTTCGTAGCGCATTGGGTCAAGCATTCAAATTGAAGAAAATTCATAACTTCTATGGAATGGTAGAGCAGATTGGGTCGATCCTGCTCGAGGGGCCGGACGGTCTTTTATATCCGCCCAACTTTTCCGACGTGATTATTCGGGATCCTGTTACTTGGGAAGTCGCTCCCAACGGTACACCCGGTGTTGTCCAAACAGTTTCTCTATTGCCGCACAGCTATCCTGGCCATAGTCTCTTGACGGAGGATTTAGGGGTCATTGAAACCGTTGACGCAGGCATTAACGGTTGGATGGGCAAGGGCGTTAGGATAATTGGACGAGTGCCCAAAGCTGAGCTTCGGGGCTGCAGTGATGTTATAGCGGCAGCGGCATGACTGCAGTCATCTGGAATCCCGCTCAAGAATCTGTCGAGGAAGAAGATCTACTCGCGCGGATCGAAGCCTTGAAGTACGCTGGCCAGTCTCCATTGTTTGATAGTTCCGGTAAACTGCTTTCTAAAATCTCAAAAGCCATTTTAGCCAGTCCGCGCGCGCGCGCCGCTCCTCAATATGTTGCCCTAGGGTATTGGCTTCGCGCAGCAGCATTGAAGCGGATGGTAGCTGATTTTTCTGCGAAACATCTAAGCGAGAATGGCAGTCTTCTTGTACCGCGCGGCTTGGCTCTTCACCTGCCGCCTACAAATGTGGATACAATTTTCGTATATAGTTGGGCATTATCTGTACTTGCTGGCAACGCAAATATCGTTCGGTTATCGGAAAGTCTTTCCGCAGACACCGAATGGTTGGTGGATTTGATCGCAACTGTGGTCGCGCAATCAGAAGAGAGCGAGCGACATGTATTTTGCAGCTACTCCTATGGTGGCGAATTTGAAAAGAAGTTATCGCGGCAATGTGATCTTCGGATGATATGGGGCGGTGATGCGAAAATCGAGACTGTTTCGCAAATCCCGATCCGGCCGGACGGGCTTTCGGTAGGCTTTCCTGATCGTAAGTCGATGGCACTCATATCAGCAGAGGAATATAATAAGGCGCCTGCCGAAACACGTGAGCTTCTGGCTACCAATCTGTTCAATGATATTTATTGGTTTGATCAAATGGGGTGTGGCTCACCGCGTTTATTGGTGTGGATTGGCGATGGCATTGATAAATCCAAGGACCTCTATCAGCGAATTTTGTCTATTGCCGAAGGGAAAAATCAGACGGTGGAAGCAGGCGTCGCCATAGGGAAAATTGCCTTTGCCAATGATTTGCTTGCTGAGTCGATCGGCACATCTGCATGTCACTATAGTAACCTGCTCGAAGTTACCGATGTTATCGACCCAGCATTAGCCCTAGAGCGCACTCAAGGTGGCGGGTTTTTAATGCAAACAAATGTTGAGAAAATCGAAGATGTGGCAGCTTTCACTTCGCGACGGATACAGACTTTAACCCATTTTGGCTTTTCTGAGGCCGCGCTCAATCGTCTTGCGCAAAGCATATCGGGTCGTGGCGGCTATCGCATCGTCCCTATTGGCCAGGCTCTGCAGTTTGACAAGATTTGGGACGGCGTCGAACTTTTTACGCATATGACACGGCGCGTCATCATCCGTTTAAACTAGCAATTGTTCACAAATTAGCGCGTGTGCGAATTCACGTTGTTACAGTATCTTATCGCTAAATCGATGGCCTACCAATTGCAGTAAGTAAACTGCCCATCCCCAAAAAATCCGCCGCAGCAAAGCGAATTTTATTTGTGACGCTATAATTGCTCCCCAACTGTCCATAGATATCATGGTCGTTGCGAAACGCCTTTATCACATCAAGGTGAATACCGCCTCGATTGAACAATGCGCTTAATGATCGCTTATTATATGCAATCATATGGTAAGGCGGCTGAATAAAGCCATAGTTTGTAGTGTCGGCCCACTTTCGTATATTGGCCGCCAGCGAATCATGGTTCGGAACGTCAACGTGGACTAAGCCATTTCTTGCGATTCGGGCGGCTTTTTCAATGAACAATTGCGGCGCGGGGACATGCTCAAGCACTTGCGAACAAAAGAATAGATCGAAACAATCTTCTTCATCTGTATCCATGAAATTTCCGCAAATGATGTCAAGACCGGTGTTCAACTTGGCTTGTCGCGCCATCTCTTTTTCGATTTCAATCGCACGATATCGGATGCCGAGACGGTCAAAGGCCTTACCATAAGCCCCCGTTGCGCAACCCACCTCCATAACTGATCTAATTGGGCGACCTAATATCCGAGCATAAACTTCCAAGCGCTTTGGTAATATGTTATGTGCTTTGGATAGCTGAGTTTCAAAACTTTCAGTCAATCCATGGAAAAAATCAGGGTCTGTGTCGATAACGTCGCCTGATTCCAATTTATTGCTGGCGGTCGCAAACTCCAAATCGCAGAAATTACAGAGCCAAATATTGACTTCTTGCCGCTCAGCTTTGCTTGAGACTTTTGTTGAAGCACAAGCTGGGCAAAATGGCTTTTCAATCATAACTTCATTCATTAGTAGAATCTCAGTTTGACGCATAGAGTCTGCCAATTGGCGGTGTGAATATAGCTGTTGTGATTGGCCAACCGTTACTCAGTCCATACTAGTTTGTCTAGTCGGTATGCTAGGTTCACATCCTAAGTAGTTTTGCAGAAATTTTGTCGATAAAATTTACCTCAAACGCATAATATCAAGTGCCTGCGCTCGCTGGTGGAACAACTTGACTCAAAGCTGATCGATAGTTGGCCGCAATCTCGTAATGCAGCACAAAGGAGTGCTGGGCGGCGAATACCAACATCTTAGTGCCGCGTTCAATGGTGGAGTGCATCAATTCAAGGAATATGTTGCTAGCCATTTAGCTGTTTTTGGAAATATCATTCTTTTTAGGGGCATTAGGTATCTGGTTTTGGCGTAAAGGAATGATAGATACGATTAAAACAGAAAGCGTCGATCATAACCCGCAAGAAACCCTAGAACCGGTCAATATCGATCAGTAATTATCGGAGAAACTATTGCTATCACCGGTAACATTGGGCTCTACTTTCCGTGCTACGAGAAACCTGCAAAGGCCTACGCGCTCGGTGAGCCATGAACCGCCATCTAAGTTAGGTTGCAATCATGATGTTCTCCGACAGACACGGGAAGCTACTCCGAATCATTGCCCCCACAGTACTATAGGAGCAAACAAAGAGTGTGATTGCGCCTTATGACGGCCGATTGAGATTCTTTCCTGTTGCCAATGAAGTTGGAAACGTAGGGAATAATTTTCGTCAATTGCTCACGCCACGTGCTTAACCTGATTTGCCCAAAACTAGCCCAAGAAGAAAAATATTGCTTCTGGGCAATCGATCATGCCATCCGCATTGAGATCAATCGTTTGAAAGACATCAGGTCCATTTCCAGAACCGCAAGCTTCCCATTCTTCTTCAGACACGCCGCCGTTGCCATTAGCATCACAGCTAACAATAAATGTTTCGCAAACCGTTTGCTCAATTGACTGAGCCATTGATGGCGTCGAAGCGGCAGCAAAAAGCGCCACTGTTGCATAAGAAAACTTATTTCTTGCTTTAGACATGACTTTCCCCTCACTGGATGTTGGGGATGCCTACTATATTGTAAAGTTTTAATTTTGTAAAATCATTACTTATCCACTGCTTATTTATATTGTATTTTCGCGCCGCACCTCAAATCCAGATCATCGCAAAAGTT
This sequence comes from uncultured Sphingomonadaceae bacterium, assembly GCA_947493215.1. Taxonomy (GTDB): domain Bacteria; phylum Pseudomonadota; class Alphaproteobacteria; order Sphingomonadales; family Sphingomonadaceae; genus Parasphingorhabdus. The sequence goes on from CANLQE010000001.1 coordinate 763,138, forward strand.
GACTGGATCAAAAGTCCGCACCAGAGATGGGTCTTGGTCATAAAGTCACCTTTTGAGCGGCCAAGACCCTGAGCCCCCTTTGCCGCTTGCTGAACAATGATGTGCCCAGATGATTGTGTTGTCGATCATCTGCAAACTGGGGTTGCCGCTGCCGCTGTCGTGGAACGCATCGAGCAGCAACTCCCACAATCCCGACAATGCCCAGCGCCGGAACTGACGATAAACATTCGACCAATTGCCAAAAATGTTCGTGCAGGCCGCGCCTGGTAACATCTGTTCGCACTATCCAGAAAATTCCGTCCAAAACAAGCCGGTGGTCCTTAGGGCGACGCCCGCTGCGGCCCTCGCCCTCACCTCCAAATATCTCTTGCTTTGCCGAGTTGTCGAGTAGATATTGCGAGCCCATTACGCAGAGGAGAGGGATATTACTATTCGAAACTCACTAGTTGATACTCAGTCCATTCTGTCCACTGACAGTGAGCATCCGTTTCCGGTCTATCTCTCCGCTGACGAGATAGCACAGAGCGATGAGTACGCAGATGCTGACCCTTATTCGGTGGAGGAATCAATAACAAGCCCATTCCAAAAGCGGCGCATTGATCTCACACTCCAGCTGATGAACTCAGTGGCGACCAAAGATCAGACAATCCGCATTCTGGATATCGGTTGTGGCGAGGGCCACATCACCGGCGAGATACAGAAAGCCTTTCCCAAGGCCGATATCCACGCGCTGGACTATGCGTTCTCAGCGATCTCCAAGGCCCACACGCGATTTCCCGGCATTTCGTTCTCAGTCGCCGACGCGCTGCACTCGCCCTATCCGGAGGGCCCATTCGACATCGTGGTTTGCAATAATCTGTGGGAGCATGTCAGCGATCCCATCGGTTTGCTCATGCGGATGAAGGCCGTTCTAAAACCTAAGGGGTTCGTCATAATCTCGACGCCAAGTCGATATCACACGCAAAATCTGGTGCGGGTCATTCTCGGTCGATCCGTAAAGATGATGTCTAGGCACCACATCACCGAATACACTGTAGGCCAGGTGCATGAGCAGCTCGCCTTTGGCGAGTTCGAGGTGGTCGAATCCATCAGTCGTCCGAACCGGACAGGGGCACTGAAGGGCAGGATTGCCGCTCGCGCTCTCGATGTCTGGCGCCGCATGGTCGGCTCACACCATGAACTTGAAACCACGATATTCTACCTCGCCCGCGGCGGCGGCTATATTTCAAAGCCAGAAGGCGATCATGGTCCAGTGGATCGCGCCCACCTCTAGCATATCATGACCCTAAAGAGCAGGCGTTTATTCATCGCCGCCCTCCGCCTTCGGTCTCACCGACTGCGACAGATCGACGAAGGGTATCTCCACCATGTCGCGCTCCATCTCGGACAGCGCGGAAATGGCCTTGCGCTTGAGCAAATGACGCGGATCGAGCAACGCTAGCCATACATCTCCTACGCATTGTGTAGCGGTTCGTCTGGTAAACCCTCGACCATTCCATATGTTTAGGAGGAAAGCAGAGGTTTTCAAGAAAGAATGGAGGACACGGAGGGATTCGAACCCTCGAAGGACCGTGAGGCCCTTGCCTCCTTAGCAGGGAGGTGGTTTCAGCCGCTCACCCACGTGTCCTCATGACTGGCTTGGCCAAGCTTCAGCGCTATAACGGGGCATTGTGGCGGTTGCAACGGGTAAAGTGCCTGCTAAAGCGGCGATCATGTATGATACATAAGAATGAGCCTAAAATATAGGTCGATAAGGGCAGGCACGCGCATGTTTCGTGCCCAAAAGCCGGTAAAACACTCAACAGGTCGCAAAACCGACTCGGGTCGTCGTCCGTTCATTGCGTAGTCATCGCTATGCGCCAAAGTCTAAGGCGGCTGGTATGGGAAGGAGTTTACCCATGTTTAAGTCGTGTCCAAAGGAAATGTCTGTGAAAAAATTTACCCGTGAGACTCTCGGTACGAGGTTGCTTGGCCTGTTCGCAGTTGCTGCGTTGGCCTGTTCGCCGACACTGTCCCCTGCTTTTGCGCAGGTCCAGACGATTGATCCCAATGATGCGATTGATGCTGATCTTGACAATCCCGACTATGATGGGAATTTTGAAGCGCCGGTTCCCGAGCAAGATACATCGGTGAGCAGCGACATAAATAGCGATCTCGTCCAGCCTGGGCAGGTGGACAATGGCACAAGCTATGATGATGCCGTCAATGAGAATAGCTATGATCAGAATGGCTATAGTCAAAATGGCTCGGGTCAAAATAGCGATGCGATTGCCAATGTTGACGCAGCGACCACCTATCAGGATGACGATTTAATCGGCGCAGCAGAAGGCGTGTTCGGCAAAGGCGCTAAGGGCCTTGCTGGCCTCATCGAAGATATTTTGAAGAAACAGGGTCGCCCTAACGCTTATATCGCAGGGCGTGAAGCGTCCGGCGCTTTTGTTGTCGGCCTGCGCTACGGGTCAGGCAAGTTGCACCACAAGATTGAGGGTGAGAAGCCTGTATATTGGACCGGGCCATCCATCGGGTTCGATGTCGGCGGCAATGCTGCAAACAGCTTTGTCCTAGTGTATAATCTCTACGATACAGAAGATCTTTACCAGCGCTTTCCTGCGGGGGAGGGCGCAGCCTATTTTGTTGGTGGCTTTCATGTCAGCTATTTGCGCAGCGGCGACAAAGTGCTGATCCCAGTGCGACTGGGTGCCGGCCTGCGGTTAGGCGCGAATGTGGGCTATATGAAGTTCAGCAAGAAACAGAAATGGTTGCCATTTTAAGACAGGCTTAGCCCGTCACGGCGCGCAATTTTTCCATTCGGAACAGATAGCGCGCCAATATGTCAATCTCCAGATTCACCTGATCGCCGGCTTTCAGGTCGGCGAAGGTTGTGACGCTGGCTGTGTGCGGAATAATGTTCAGGCCGAAAATCGTGCTGCCATCGGCTTGATCATCGACCGTGTTGACGGTCAACGATATGCCGTCGACTGTGATCGAACCTTTGGGAGCCAGATAGGGTGCGATTTCCTTGGGGGCTTGGATTCGAACAGGATGCGAGTCGCCTTCGCTCTCTATCGATATGACGTCACCCACAGCATCAACATGACCCGTCACAATATGACCGCCTAGCTCATCACCAACTTTTAGCGCGCGTTCGAGATTCAACTTCTGGCCTTCCATCCACATAGATTTCGCGGTTTTGGAAATGCTCTCCGCGGAAATATCGATCGCAAACCAGTCTGATCCTTTGTCGACAACCGTCAAACAAGCACCGGAACAAGCGATGGACGCTCCAATATCAACACCACTCATGTCATAGTGACAGGATATGACGAGCCGGAGGTCACCGCGCTCTTCCACCTTCGTAATCGTACCGATATCGGAAACTATACCTGTAAACATGGGAAGCCTTTTTGAAATTTGGGTGAAACACCTAGCTTGTGGAACTTAGGCGGCGCGTTCGTATATCTCAAGCATATCCTGACCCAGATTGCGGCGGTCCAACCGCACCCACTGGCCATGAGCGACGTCAAGACTGCCAAGGCCAATATCACCAACGCCTTGTAAGCCGCCACCAATGATGATCGGCGCTCGATAGAGCAGCAACCGGTCAACTAGGTCTGCCTTCAAAAACGACGCTGCTGTCGCCGCCCCTCCTTCGACCAGCAACCAGTTGGTTTGGTCTAGTCCAGCAATGCCTTGCGGTTCGGAAATTACGGTCCAATGGTCGCCAACCTCGGCCTTGCCTAGAACCACCGGCTTGGGTGAGCGATCCTCTAAGCCCGGCAGGCGGACATCCAGGCCTGGATTATCTGCTGCTACCGTGCCGGCACCAACCAAAATCGCATCACAACGCGCCCTTTCAAGATGAGCATGCGCGCGCGCGCGTTCGCCGGTAATCCATTGGCTTGTGCCGTCGGCGAGGGCGATGCAGCCATCGAGCGACAGGGCGAGTTTGAGCGTGACATGCGGTCGCCTTTTTTCCATGCGCGTAAAAAAGCCGGCCATAGCGCGATGCGCTTGCTGTTCCAACACACCGACTGATACAGAAATTCCGGCTTTGCCGAGGCGATCAATGCCTTGCCGCCGGGTACGCTCGTCAATATCCAGTGTCGCGACGATCACGCGCGCAGGGGCTGCTTCTTTGACCAGATCAGCACAAGTAGGTCCCCGTTTGCTCTTATGCGCGCACGGTTCCATCGTACAGTAAATGTCAGCACCCGTTGCGGCCCGCCCCGCTTGCTCCAAAGCCATGGCTTCGGCATGGGGTCTGCCGCCCGCTTGTGTCCAGCCACGGCCAATAATGACACCGTCTTTGACGATGACACAGCCGACATTGGGATTATCGCCCGTGCGCCCGCGGCCGCGGGCCGACAATGCGATGGCAACCGCCATGAAGCGTGCGTCGTTGCTGGCTAGCATGTGACGTCGGCGGGGCGTTCCACCTCTACTTCACCGCGTGCGAGCCGGTCTGCTGCGGCTTTGCGCTCAATCTCGTCAACATCCATGCCGGACATCCGACCCAATGATTTCATCGCTTCGCGTCGTTTGCTATCGCGCTTGTCTTTCAGGCATTGCACCGCCCAACGGTCTTTCATTATTTCTTCGTCTGTACGCTCCAGTGACCAGTTTTCGACGTAGATAACCTCTTGCGGGACATAGACATCGGTATTGACCTTCGGGTCGATGATGAAGAGAAAGAAGGTGAAACCAGAACAGCATAAAGCCAATAAAATCGGCAGAGCCTGCTCTTTGGGATTGCGGCGCAATAGGGTGAACAAGTCTTTTAGACCGCCGCCGACGGAAACATCTTTCAGCATTTTCATAATCGCTAAATAGGAAGTAAAATCGAATATGACCAGCCCCGAAGCGGGGAAGTATCCGCTTCTCAGGACTGGTCTATAGATTTTCAGGCTTAGCCATTAATCTCAAAACGGACTTTTAGGGTCATCCAGCTTTCAAAAGGCGCACCATCTTTTGTGGCTGGTTGAAACCGCCATTTCTTTAGGGCGTGCCGTTTTGTCGCCGTCCAGAAACCTTCGTGTGGGCTATCAATTAGCTCAATCTGCTTTGCGCGACCGTCTCTTCCCACCAGAACGCGAACAGTGACCATACCCTCCTCGCCCATGCGCAGCAGGCCAGAGGGGTAAGGCGGCTGGAACTGTTTGCTGAAGCGGGTGTTCAGCTTGGCATCTGCGATGACCGGATCAGCAATGGTCTCGAGTGGCGTAACAGGGATCGTAATGCGGTCGCCCACTCGGCTAAAATCAATGCCGTCGTCAACGCTTGTAAAGGTGGTTGGGATCAGGTCATCAAAAACCGGAGTATTGACAATTGGCGTCACTTTTGTGGTTTCTCCCGCTTTTTTAGGCGTTTCTACTTGCGCTTCCTTTGGTTCAGGTGGGGGTTTCAGCGGTTCCGGCGCCATTTTTACATCATATGTTTGAATAATGGTCGGCAGTTTGCCGGGCAATTCAATCCCTGGCATCGCCATGATGCCGGCAATGATTACGACATGTACCCCCACGGCCATGCAAATCCCTTTATAATTGGGCGGTTTCTGTGCGTATGTTGAAGTGAAGCTCATAAGTCTGTCCTTTCATCCATCTCCTCGGATGACAGTGCAGCTGCCCCTTTTGTGGCGCTATAAATCTGCACCGTCATATGTGATGATATACTATTACATATAAAAATCAAGGGGATGGTGTTCCGGACCCTATGTTCCGCTCGCAATCGTTGCTTATGAAGAGGCGTTTGTCAGACGGTCGAGCGCTGATTCCCGGCCAATAAGCGGAAGCAATGCGCCCATGTCGGGGCCATGCTCAAGGCCCGTCAAAGCTTGCCGCAATGGCATGAACAATGACTTGCCTTTGCGACCCGTGCCGTCTTTGAGCGCGCCGGTCCAGTCTTTCCAGATCGTATCTGACCAAGGCAGGCTTTCTAATGTCGCGCGTGCTTGCCCCAGAAACTTGCTATCTTCGGCAGCTAGTTCGGCAGCAGCCACAGGACCAGTTACCACCTGCCACCAGCGCTCCACTTCGCCCATATCATGGAGGTTGGGGCGAATGACGCCCCAAGCCTCGGCGGACATCGCGCTGGGCAGGCGATCCGATACTTCGGCATAGTCCAACAGATGCACGATCTTCTGATTCAGCTGCGCCAACTCTTCATCGTCAAAACGTGCTGGCGCGCGCCCAAAGCGTGAAAAATCAAAACCTTCCACTAGCGTCATAACGTCAGCAATGGGCTCCACCGGGTCGCTGGTGCCGATGCGCGCGAGAAGGGCGACAATGGATTGTGGCTCGATATTCCGCTCGCGAAAACCGCCCACGCCTAGAGAACCAAGACGCTTGGACAGCTTGCCCTCGGTCCCCACCAACAAGGCTTCATGGGCAAATTCGGGCGTGCTCGCGCCAAAAGCCTGAAACATCTGAATCTGGACAGCGGTGTTTGCAACATGATCTTCACCGCGCACGACGTGCGTGATGCCCATATCCATATCATCAATCGTCGAGGGCAACATATACAGCCAGCTGCCGTCTTCGCGCCGGATTACCGGATCGGAGAGCAGGGCCGGATCAAAATTCTGGTCGCCACGGATCAGATCAGTCCACTCAATCGGGGTCGCATGATCCAGCTTGAAGCGCCAATGTGCCTGGCGGCCTTCGGCTTCAAATGCGGCAATCTCTGCGGCGGTCAGATCGAGCGCGCCACGGTCATAGGTTGGTGGCTTTCCGCGACCGAGCTGCACCTTACGTTTCAGGTCCAGTTCCTGCGCCGTTTCATAAGCGGGATAGACGCGGCCCGCCGTCTTGAGTTCTTCAAACCGTTCTTCATAACGCTCAAAGCGGGCCGACTGCCGCTCTTCGCTATCTGGATTGATGCCAAGCCATGCGAGATCGGCGCGAATGGCCGTGACATATTCCTCCTTGGAGCGCTCCTTGTCGGTATCATCGAGCCGCAGCAGAAATTCGCCACCATTTTTCTTGGCAAACATCCAATTGTGGAGCGCAGTACGGATATTGCCGACATGGAGATGGCCCGTTGGAGAGGGCGCGAAGCGGGTTCTTATTGTCATATTGTCCTAAATGCATTGGTAATGGGATAGCGCCGGTCTCGGCCAAAATTTCTAGTGCCCAGCTTCACCCCGGGAGGCGCCTGACGCCGTTTATATTCAGCTATATAGAGCAATTTCTCAATCCGTATCACTGTTTCTCTATCAAAACCGCGTTCGACGAGATCGGTCACCGATAATTCTTCCTCAACCAAGCCGTGGAGCAGGGGATCGAGAATTTCATAGTCAGGCAGGCTGTCGCTGTCTTTCTGGTCTTCGCGCAATTCTGCTGTCGGCGGCTTCGTGATGACCGTATCGGGCATAACGGGTCCATCGGGGCCCATGCCTAGCGATGGCTTGTTGCGATTGCGCCATTCCGACAGCTTGAAACAAGTGAGCTTATAGGCATCTTTAAGCACGGAATAACCGCCTGCCATATCGCCATATATGGTTGCATAGCCGACACTCATCTCGCTCTTGTTACCGGTGGTCAGCAGCATGTGGCCAAATTTGTTCGACATTGCCATCAGGGTCACGCCTCTTATGCGCGATTGAATATTCTCTTCGGTAATATCGACGTCTTTGTCGGCAAAACTGCCTTCAAGCATCGCGTCAAAACCTTGTATTGCCGGTACAATGGAAATATTGTCGAGCTTGGTACCGAGCATTGCGGCGCAGCCCGCCGCGTCATCAAGGCTTTCCTGACTGGTGAAGCGCGAGGGCATCATTACGCACCATACCCGGTCCGCGCCCAGCGCATCGACGGCCACGGCCGCAGAGAGCGCACTGTCGATGCCGCCCGACAAACCCAGTATGACGCCAGGAAAGCCATTGGCATTCACATAGTCGCGTAAGCCAACTATCATAGCGTTGTAAATATCGGCTGGATGATCATCGAGCTTGTGGATTTCACCAGGCGCGCAAGTCCAGCTGGTTACGCCTTTGGACCATTGGGTGTCGACAATCGCTTCATCCCAGTCCGGCAGCTGATGCATCACTCTGGTATCGCCGTTGAGAACAAAGCTGGCTCCATCAAACACCACTTCATCCTGGCCGCCAATGCGGTTGAGGAAAAGCAGCGGCAAGCCGGTTTCCCGCACCCGCTGTGTCGCTACTTGTCCCAGACGGCGATCATCTTTTTCAATTTCATAAGGGCTGCCATTGACCGCGATCAGCATTTCCGCGCCCTGTTCTTTCAGGTGTTCGCAGACTGTCGGGAACCAGACGTCTTCGCAAATAGGCAAACCAATTTTGCAGCCGCGAAAGGCGATGGGCTCGGGCAGGGGGCCAGAAGCGAACAGACGTTTTTCATCAAATGTGCCGTAATTGGGCAGCTCAACCTTATATCGCACATCTTTGATCTGGCCGCCTTCGAGCAGTGCGATACCATTATAGAGCTTGCCACCCTCGCGAAAAATAGACCCGACCAGCATCGCAGGGCCGCTATCGGTCGTCGCATCTGCCAGCCGCTGTAATTCGGTTTCCGCGCGTTCGACTACCGCTGGTTTCAGCACCAGATCCTCTGGTGGATAACCGATGAGTTGAAGCTCCGGAAACACGATCAGGTCGCTATCAGGCTTCGACTGATAGACCGCGATCATCGCATCAGTATTGCCGCGCAAATCGCCAACGGCCTGGGTCAATTGGGCAAGGGTAATGATAAGCTGTGCTGTCATCCGGCCCTGATAGAAACCCGCGCTGCGCGGGGCAAATGATTTATCCGAAAACTAGCGACCCCATAGCCCGACCAGGAATGAACGCAAATAGACCAGCGATGAGCAGGCCGATATAGGGCCCCTGCATTGCGCGGTAATGTTCGACAACATTGCCACGCCGGATCTGCCAGATACCGTATGGGATTGACACCAAGGTCAACACGGAAAAGATATGGATGAAGCTGAGTCCGGTTCCGGCAATACCTTGTCCAGGACGGCCGATCCAGAAGCTCACAATAGCGGTCGTCACCATCAACATTCCCCAAATGCGGCCCATATGCTTATGGAGCCGGTCGCCTTTTTTACGCCACAGGATATAAGCGCCGAGCGGAATGGCCGGGATTACAGTCGCAAGGTGAATGATGACCGGTAGGCTGATCGGCCGCTTTTGCGCAATCTCTACATCGGCGCTGTAGGCAAAGCCGCCATAAAGGGACGACAGCGCCATCAGAACCAAGGTTGCCAATATAGTCGCACCGCCCACCAGAATGATATTCTGGATATTATAACCGCTGTTCTTTTGCATCCCAGATTGCACGGCTTCCTTCGGCTTCGTCATGATTTCCCTCCGTTGGTTGACTTGGTTGCAAACCAGATTGATCATCAGAAAGTGTAATTCCAGCTTGCTTACGCCGGTGGTTGTCCCTTATTCGTAAAATGCGCCAAAAACAGGCATTTTGCCCATTCACGAAGCGCCAATGGACAGGCGGGATGGCGTCTTGGGGGTTAATATGAGCGGCAATGTCAGAAGATGGTCCGTGAGATGGATTGCCGTCGAATTGCTGGTCATGGCGCTTATCGGGCTGGTTTTCGGTTTCCTCGGTCCCTTTGGTACTTATGCCATGCCGGTGGCTCTGCGCCTTGCCTATTGGGTGGGTTTTATCATCATTGGCTATGCGATTTTCCGCCCGGTTTCGATTAGCGCGGGATGGCTGCGGGAAAGCATCGCCATGCCGTTTTGGACAGCCGAATTGCTGGCCACCGCGATTGCAGCTCTGCCGCTCACCTTCCTGATCGGCTTCGCCATGTCCGGCATGCGGTTCGACCCCTCGTTATGGGGCGACCGCTTCTTACTGCTGTACCTGCAATGCGCGTTGATCGGTTTTGGCATCTTCCTGTTTATGCGGTTGTTGTTTGGGCCGGATAGTCCGGAAACTGAAAGCGATGCTACTCAGGAAACCAAACTGCCCGAGATGACGCCTGAACCTGCGAAAATTGTCCCGGTACAGACAAAATTGCATGACCGGTTGTCGCCCGGTTTCCCCAGTCCGATCACCGCGCTTGGCGTCGAAGATCACTATGTGCGCGTGCACAGCGCGGAGCGCACGGAAATGCTGTTGCTGAGATTGAGTGACGCGATTGGGGAAATGGCACCAATAGAAGGTATGCAGGTCCATCGCAGTTGGTGGGTCGCGCGTGATGCTATAGTGACGTCAAAACGCGACGGACGGAACCTGTACCTGTCACTATCGGGCGGGCTGGACGTCCCGGTTTCACGCGCTTATGTCACAAAGTTGAAACAAACTGGCTGGATTTGACCAAAAGGCGCTTTTGATTTGCCTTTCACCTGTCTAACAGGGTCGCGAATCATTCACATAGGGTCCGCGATTCTGATGCAATGGCTGGCCTGCTCTCGGGGGAAGCCACGCAATGAAACTCATGTCCGGCAACAGCAATTTGTCGCTCGCGCAGTCCGTAGCCGATTATCTGGATATCAAACTGACCGATGCGAGCGTGAAACGCTTTGCCGATGACGAGATTTTCGTTGAAATCCACGAAAATGTCCGCGGTGAAGATGTGTTCATCATGCAATCGACGAGTTTTCCCGCCAATGACAATTTGATGGAATTGCTGATCGGCATTGACGCCCTGCGCCGTGCCTCGGCCAAGCGCATCACTGCCGTCATCCCCTATTTCGGCTATGCACGGCAGGACCGGAAACCCGGGCCCAGAACCCCGATCTCCGCGAAATTGGTTGCGAATCTGATCACCGAAGCGGGTGCCGACCGCGTGTTGTCGATCGACCTGCACGCTGGCCAAATTCAGGGCTTTTTCGATATTCCAACCGATAACCTCTACGGCGCGCCAGTTATGTCGGCTGACATTCAGGCCCGGTTTGCGGGTCACGAACTGATGGTCATCTCGCCCGATGTCGGCGGCGTTGTGCGCGCTCGTGCGCTGGCCAAACGATTGGACAATGCGCCTCTCGCCATCGTCGACAAACGCCGCGAACGAGCCGGCGAATCGGAAGTGATGAATATCATTGGCGATGTCTCGGGACGGTTTTGCATCCTGATTGATGATATCGTCGATAGCGGGGGAACACTTTGCAACGCAGCGGACGCGTTAAAGGCAAAAGGAGCCACCGAAGTTGTGGCCTATATTACGCATGGCGTTTTATCAGGTGGCGCTGTGGCGCGGATCAATGATAGCTGCCTCAAAGAACTTGTGATCACTGATTCTATCGGCGCAACCGATGCGGTCAAAGATTCAGACAAAATCAGGCATCTGACCATGGCGCCCCTTTTGGGTGAAGCGATTAAACGGATTGCCGATGAAACAAGCGTTTCGAGCCTGTTTGATTAAGATGATCTCTAATTTCTAAGACCTGGAGAACTTTTGTGCCGAGTTTAGAAGTTTTGATGAAATATCGCGTCTATATCGCGATCCTCGCCATATTTGTCTCGGTGTTTGCCTGGATGACCGAATGGGCGGGCTGGGTATACATATGCCCCTATTGTCGCGCCCAACGCACGGTCATCGGCTTGCTTGGGCTGCTTCTTTTGGCCAACCCGCAACATTGGTTGAACCGCTGGATATCATCGGTGCTCGCTGCGCTGGGATTGGTCGTTGCGGCCATGCAACATTTCAACGGCTGGAAAAAGATCATGGCTGGTGAGTTTTCCTGGGGCGAATATTGGTATTCCAATGCCTGGGTTCTGTCCGGCTGTGCGCTGTTTATCATCACCGGATTGATCCTTTACCTCTGGGCTTGGCGGCCGGCCGAACCAGAGGAGACTTGATTCGCGTGGCATTTTCCGCAGAGCGGCACTGGTCAAAGGATCATTTTGCTGTCAATTAGGGGCATATGACCCCCAAAGATATCGCACTCGCTGAAAAACTTGCTGAAGCCGCCGGTGACGCCATCCGGCCGCTTTTTCGCACAAAATTTGATCAAGAATCAAAAAGCGATTCTACGCCCGTAACCGAAGCAGATCGCGCCGCCGAAGCTGCAATGCGCCAGATTATCGAAACCGAATGTCCGGAAGATGGCATTATCGGTGAAGAATATGGCACGATCAACGAAGGTGCTTCCCGCCAATGGGTGCTTGATCCCATTGACGGTACCACTAGCTTTATCGCTGGTCGGCCGATTTTCGGGACGCTGATTGCTCTTATGCAAGATGGTTGGCCGTTACTCGGGATTATAGACCAGCCGATTGCGCGCGAACGTTGGGTCGGCGTGGTCGGGCGTCCAACGACTTTTAACGGCGTCGCGGCAAAATCTGCACGCTGCCGCGAATTGAAAGACGCCGTGCTCGCCACGACCACCCCACATCAATTCGATGAACATGATGCTGAGCATTTCATGGCCCTTGCCGGCAAAGTCGCGCCGCGCAAGATTATCTATGGCGGCGATTGCTATAATTACGGCTTAGTCGCGAGCGGCCATGTCGATGTCGTCTGCGAAGCTGGTCTGATGCTGCACGATTATGCTGCCCTTGCGCCGATTATCGATGGCGCCGGTGGAATGATGTGCGACTGGAACGGGGAACCGCTGCATGCCGAATCGGATGGTCATGTGTTGGCGATCGGCGACCAAGCGCGGGTTGATGATGTGTTAGAGGCCATTGCATGCAATCACTAGAGTCAGTCAGCAAAACGCGGTTCGTCCTGCCGCCGCCACCGCTGCAACGCTATCTGACGACCTATTATTTTACCGAAATTGAGAGTTCGGACGGATCGGAAATATCCGATATGTTGCTCCCGCAATGGGCCAGTATCCGTTATATCTACCGAGGCAGCGTCAAAATGACGGTTCCAGACCATAAAACCCAAGATTCGCCGCTGGCAGCGATGACCGGGCCGACCAGTTTGGCCGCACCCATTGCGAGCAAATCAGCAAAAATTGCCGCTTTTGGCCTGCTACCGCTAGGTTGGCACAAATTTGTCAGGCAGCCAGCGTCGCGCTGGGCAAACAAAGTCATTGATGTAGAAGCCGCTCACAAATTTGATCTTTTTTCGGAGATATGGGCGGCGATCAGGCATCTGGATACCGAAGCGGAAATGATCGACACTTTCAATCATATGCTTCTGGAGGCTCTCTCTCCTGCGGACGCGGAAGATGACCGGATTGAAGATGCTCATTTGGCACTCACCGATCCCAATATCGACAGTGTTAGCGCGCTGAGTGAACGATTGCAGATGGATACGAAACAATTGAGCCGCTTTTCAAACCGCGTTTTTGGTTTCCTCCCCAAATTACTCCTGCGGCGACAACGGTTTGTCAGAACATTGGGGCAGGCTTTGATGAACCCCTCGCAAAATTGGAGCGAATGTGTGGATCTCAACTATTATGATCAGGCGCATTTTAATCGCGATTTCAAACGGTTCATGGGTCTGACGCCGCGGCAATATATGGCGCAGCCGCACCCGATTTTCGGGATTGGCGCTATGGAACGGACCAAAGCCTTGGGTCGGCCGCTGCAAGCAATGGACAGACCGATCGACCCCAATGGTTCGGACAATAGCAACGCCGCATAGTTCCAAAAGCCAAAAGCACCGCTGATTTTGCAATATATCTTGCATTTCAGGCGAATCCCGCTATTGCCGCCCTTCCGATGTGATGCACTGGCCAGTGTTGGGCTGCCACATGTGTCCGTAACGGTAACTTCTAGAGGAGACCAAAATGCCCAAGTTGAAGACCAAAAGTGGTGTGAAGAAACGCTTCAAAATCACCGCAACCGGCAAGGTTACGCACGGCGTAGCTGGCAAACGCCACCGTTTGATGAGCCATAACAGCAAATATATCCGGCAAAACCGCGGCACCAAAAACTGTGCTGACGCAGATGCGAAAACAATCAAGAAATGGGCACCTTACGGGCTTTAATAGCTCGCTCCCATAGCTTCACAAAATTCAAGGATATAGAAAATGGCACGTGTAAAACGGGGTACGACTACTCGTACAAAACATAAAAGATTATTGGTACAGGCGAAAGGCTATTACGGCCGTCGCAAAAATACCATCCGCGTCGCGCGGCAGGCTGTCGAAAAAGCCGGTCAATATGCGTATCGCGATCGTAAAGTTAAAAAGCGCGCTTTCCGTGCTATCTGGATCCAGCGTATCAACGCTGCGGTTCGCGCAGAAGGCATGACCTACGGCACATTCATTCACGGCACCAAGCTTGCTGGTATTGAACTGGACCGTAAAGTCATGGCTGATCTGGCGATGAATGAACCTGCAATGTTTAGCGGTATCATCAAACAGGCGCAGGATGCTCTAGCGAAAGCTTAAGTGTTTCCATAATTTCAAAGAAGCGCCGGAGAGCAATCTCGCGGCGCTTTTTTATTGGGTTTTTCACCGCAGCCTGCTTTAGACGGTCAGCAGGGAAAATAGGGTAAAGTCATGAGTGGCATCGAAGCAATTAAAGAGAAATATCTCGGACAGATAGAGGTGGCCGCTGATGGCGACGTTTTGGAAGCTATTCGCGTGGCCGCGCTTGGCAAAAAGGGCGAGATTTCATTGCTGCTCAAAACGCTCGGTAAAATGACGCCCGAAGAGCGCCAGACTGAGGGACCGAGAATCAACGGCACCCGTCAGGCTGTGGCCGATGCGATCGCCGCACGCAAAGAAGCCATGGAAAGCGATGTTCTGAACGCGCGCCTCGCCACAGAAAAGCTCGACATGACTCTGCCGCCACCCAGCGCGCCAAAGGGCAGCATCCATCCGGTTTCGCAAGTCATGGACGAGCTTGCGGAGATATTCGCTGATCTGGGTTTCTCGGTCGCCACCGGTCCGGAAATCGAAGATGACTGGCACAATTTCACCGCGCTCAACATTCCCGAAACCCATCCGGCGCGCGCAATGCATGACACTTTCTATTTCCCGCAGACCGATGACAGTGGCATGCCCAAATTGCTGCGCACGCATACATCACCGGTGCAAATCCGCACGATGATGGATGTTGCGAAACAGACAGATGGTGCTGGCGAACCGATTTACATCATCGCCCCGGGCCGCACGTACCGCTCCGACAGCGATGCGACCCATACGCCGATGTTCCATCAGGTCGAAGGCCTGGTGATCGACAAGGGAATCCATATGGGCCACCTGAAATGGACGCTCGAAACCTTCGTCCGCGCGTTTTTCGAGCGCGACGATATCGAACTGCGCCTGCGCCCAAGCTATTTCCCGTTCACTGAACCCAGTGCCGAAGTCGATGTTGGCTTTTCCGTCGAAAAAGGCCGTCGCATCATTGGCGGTGATCCGCGTGGAGACAATGGCGGCTGGATGGAAATTCTCGGCTCCGGCATGGTCCACCCCAATGTCATCCGCAATTGCGGACTTGATCCCGATGTCTGGCAGGGCTTTGCCTTTGGCTGCGGTATCGACCGACTGGCGATGCTGAAATATGGCATGGACGATCTGCGCGCTTTCTTTGACGGCGACTTGCGCTGGACCGAGCATTACGGCTTTGACGCGCTCGACGTACCCACATTGAGTGGAGGAGTTGGCGCATGAAATTTTCACTAAGCTGGCTCAAAACCCATCTTGATACAGATGCAAGCCTCACCGAAATTACAGAAAAGCTGACCGATATTGGTCTGGAGCTTGAGGGACTGGAAAATCCTGCGGATGCTCTGAAACCCTTTCGTGTGGCCAAGGTCATCGAGGCCGGACCCCATCCCAATGCGGACAAGTTGCAATTGTTGAAGGTTGACGATGGTTCAAATGAGCCTTGGCAAGTTGTGTGCGGCGCGCCCAATGCGCGCAAGGATATGGTCGGCGTCTTTGGTCCTCCCGGCACCTATATTCCCGGCAGTGATTTCACGCTCAAACCCGCCAAGATTCGTGATGTCGAAAGCTTTGGCATGATGTGCAGTGCGCGTGAGCTGGAGCTGGGTGACGATCATGATGGTATCATTGAACTGCCCGCCGATGCTGCAGCAGCGGTTGGGACAAGCTATGCCGATTACGCGCAGCTCGATGATCCGGTCATGGATATCGCGATCACGCCCAATCGTCAGGATTGCATGGGCGTGCGCGGCATTGCCCGCGATCTGGCGGCCACCGGTATCGGTACGCTCAAAGCCTTGAGCATCGATCCGATTGCACGCAGCGGCGCCGGCCCCGATGTGCGGACCGACGATAGCGAAGGCTGTCCTGCTTTTTACGGCTGTACTATTAGCGGCCTGTCCAACGGCACTTCGCCGGACTGGATGCAGGCACGGCTCAAATCGGCTGGCCAGAAACCGATTAACGCGCTGGTGGATATCACCAATTACGTGATGCTCGACCATGGGCGGCCATTGCACGTTTATGATGTGGCCAAGCTCAAAGGCGGATTAGTTGCCCGCAAGGCCACGGTGGGCGAAAAGCTTACCGCCCTAAATGACAAAGAATATGTGCTCGATGAGACCATGACCGTTATCGCTGATGATAATGGTGCGCATGATATTGGCGGCATCATGGGCGGCGCGGAAACGGGTTCCGAAGAATCAACCACCGAAGTATTAATCGAATGCGCTTATTTCGATCCCGCTTCCATTGCGAAAACCGGTCAGAAACTGATGCTGACCAGCGATGCCCGTCAGCGGTTTGAACGGGGCGTCGATCCGGCCTTTCTGGATGATGGCATTAATATCGCAACGGCTTTGGTGCTGGAGCTTTGCGGCGGAACCGCTAGCGAAGTGACGCGGGCTGGCACGCCGCCGACCGAGCAACGCACGATCGACTATGATCCCAAGCAATGCGCGGCTCTCGGCGGTATTGATGTTGCGCCGGATAAACAGAAATTGATTCTGGAAGCTTTGGGTTTCTCGATCGATAGCAATTGGACGGTTACCGTCCCGACATGGCGTCGTGACGTCGAAGGCTGGCAGGATTTGGTTGAGGAGGTGGTCCGGATCGAAGGGCTCGATAGCGTTCCATCGACGCCATTGCCACGCAAAGCCGGCGTTGCCAAGCCAACTGCTTCACCGGAACAGCTGGCCGAACGTAAAGCGCGACGGGCAGCTGCTGCGCGCGGTCTGAACGAGACCGTGACCTGGAGCTTTATTTCGGACAAGGAAGCCGCGCCTTTTGGTGGTGGCAACTGGTCGCTGGCCAATCCGATTAGCGAAGACCTGAAAGTCATGCGCCCATCGCTGCTCCCCGGCCTGATCGCCGCGGCGCAACGTAATGCTGATCGCGGGGCATCGTCCATTCGGCTGTTTGAAGTCGGCCGCCGCTATCTGGAAAGCAGTGAGCATCCGACCATTGGTTTAGTGCTTGCTGGTGAAAATCGCATGCGCAGCTGGCAGGCGGGGTCAGCGACCAAATATGACGCTTTCGATGCCAAAGCCGAAGTGCTTGCCATATTGGAAGCGGCCGGCGCGCCGGTTGATAAATTGATGGATTTCGCGGAAGCGGGTGATCATTATCATCCCGGCCAGTCGGGCACATTGCGGCTTGGGCCCAAGAAAATTCTAGCCGCTTATGGGGCGTTGCACCCATCCGTGACCAAGGCTCTGGGTCTGAAAGGGTCAGCGGTTGGCGCAGAGATTTTCCTCGACGCGATCCCGATGAAGAAAGCCAAGGGCCATATGCGTGAAGCTTTTGCACCGCCGACATTGCAGGCCGTCACGCGGGACTTTGCCTTCATCGTCGATGCCGACTTGCCTGCGGGTGATCTGGTGCGCGCGGTCAAAGGCGCCGACAAGAAACTGATCACCGATGCGCGGCTTTTCGATCTATTCGAAGGCGCAAGTGTTGGCGAAGGCAAGAAATCGCTGGCGGTGGAGATTACGCTGCAGCCAGTGGACGCGACGTTGACCGAGGACGACCTGAAAACAGTCTCCGACAAGGTCGTGGCCAGTGCAGCAAAACTGGGTGCGGAATTGAGGGGATGATCCAAGCCTGCGATAATGGCGGAGCACAACTGCACTACGAGGCATTCGGTAGCGATAGGGATACACTTGTTCTCCTAATCGCAGGTGCGGGTGCCCCGGCCGAATATTGGCCGCAATTATTTTGCGAAGCACTCGCTGCACGCCAGTATCAGGTCGTCCGTTTCTGGCATCGTGACACGGGTCAATCCACCCATTTTGACGAACCCTATTCTATCGACCTGTTGATAGACGATGTGCTGGCGATGCTCGACGGCCGCGCTTGCGAAACAGCGCATCTCGTCGGCCATTCAATGGGTGGCTATATCGCCCAGTTAATCTCGACCCGCCATCCCGAACGAGTCTTGAGTTGCGTCGCCCTAGCGGCTGGTCCGCTGGCGTCAGAACAGGGCAAAGAGCAGCTCGGCTTGTCGGCGCCGGATGAAGACCTTTGGCCAAAACTCATGGAAAACCTCCCGGAAGGCGATTTCGACCGCGATCTTCCAGGATGGATGGCAAGCTGGCAGATGCTCAATGGCCAACTGGATATCGAGCAGAATCTCGCGCATGCCTGCACGCGCGCGCTTTATTCCGGCCCAGCGTCAAATCATCAGGTCGCCGAAAATCACATCCACGCCATGACGACAGTACCCGATTGCCTTGCCGCTGATTTGGGCAAATGCGATGTACCCATCCTCTATATTCATGGCGAGTTCGACCCCCTTGTGCCACCTGACCACGGCGCGAAAGCAGCAGAACTAGCCAGATATGGGGCATTGGAAATCCTGCCGAATGCTGGCCATATGTATTTCAACCGACATATATGGGACCGCATTGAAATTCTTGTCGCAAAACATTGCGCTCGCGCAGATCAAACTTGAAAGCTGCCAGAAAATGACCAACCCACGCCGCACATTTGCGATTATCTCTCACCCCGATGCGGGTAAGACCACGCTGACCGAGAAACTCCTGCTGAAAGGCGGCGCGATTCACCTGGCGGGCGAAGTCAAGGCACGCGGCGACAACCGGCGCGCGCGCTCTGACTGGATGAAGATCGAGCAGCAGCGCGGCATTTCCGTGACCAGCTCGGTGATGACCTTTGAACGAAACGGTATTACCTTTAACCTGCTCGATACACCGGGACATGAAGATTTTTCCGAAGATACTTATCGCACCCTGACCGCTGTCGACAGCGCGATCATGGTGATTGATGCCGCCAGCGGGATTGAGGCGCAGACGCTGAAGCTATTCGAAGTCTGCCGACTGCGTAGCGTGCCGATCATCACCTTTGTAAACAAGGTGGACCGCGAAGGCCGCGATCCGTTTGAACTGCTCGACGAAGTGGCTGACAAGCTTGCGCTCGACGTCTGCCCCATGAGCTGGCCAACCGGTATGGGCGGGCAGTTTGAGGGTATTTATGACCTCTATCGCAACCAGCTGCACCAGCCCGATGGTGACAGCAAACAATATGACGGTGTATCGCGGCAATTTGACGGGTTGGGTGATCCCAAACTCGCAGATGTGCTAAGCGATGAAGCATTGGAACGGCTCACCAGCGAAGCGGAATTGGCGCAAGGCGGCTATAGCAGTTTTGACCTTGAGGCTTATCAGAATGGCGATCTCACCCCAGTTTATTTCGGATCCGCTCTGAAACAATTTGGCGTTGAAGAGCTGATCGACGCCATTGCCGACTATGCACCTAGCCCGCGGCCGCAGCCTGCGGAACCCGCGCCGATTGAACCCGACAGCAAGGATGTCACCGGTTTCATTTTCAAGATTCAGGCGAATATGGATCCGCAGCATCGTGATCGCATCGCGTTCATGCGGCTTTGCTCCGGCGAGTTTAAACGCGGCATGAAACTGACGCCTTCGGGGCTAGGCAAGCCGATCGCCATCCACTCGCCGATATTATTTTTCGCGCAGGATCGTGAAATTGCCGATACCGCTGAACCTGGCGATATTATCGGCATCCCCAATCACGGGACACTGCGTGTTGGCGATACTTTGTCCGAGAAAAATCAAGTGCGGATTATCGGCCTGCCTAATTTTGCGCCGGAAATATTGCGCCGCGTGATCCTGAAAGACCCGACACAGACCAAGAAATTACGCAAGGCGCTCGACGACTTGTCAGAAGAAGGCGTTGTACAGGTCTTCTATCCCGAAATCGGTGCCAATTGGATTATCGGAGTCGTCGGACAATTGCAGCTCGAAGTGTTGGTCAGCCGCTTATCGGCAGAATATAAGGTCGAGGCCGGTCTCGAACCCGCTCCTTTTGAAACGGCGCGCTGGATCAGCGGCGGTGATGAAGTGCTGAGCACTTTTGCCAATATCAACCAGACCAGCCTTGCCAAAGATCGAGACGATAATCTGGTGTTCCTCGCCAAATCAGGTTGGGACGTGAATTATCAGGAAGAGCGCAATCCCGAGATTAAATTTAGCGCGACGCGGGAACGATAAAGGAAAATAATATGCCGGAAATCTGGTCCGTCTATCTGTCGGGTGAAATCCACACCAATTGGCGTGAAGAAATAGCCGAAGGCGCAGCCGCAAAGGGCTTGCCCGTCCGCTTTTCTGCGCCGGTTACCAATCACCCCGCCTCTGATGATTGCGGCACGGCGATATTGGGCAGTGAAGAGAATAAATTCTGGCATGATCGCAAGGGCGCACAGGTAAATGCCATCCGCACCTCCACGTTGCTAAAAAAGGCAGACATTGTCGTTGTCCGCTTTGGTGACAAATATAAGCAATGGAATGCCGCTTTTGATGCAGGCTATGCCGCAGCGCTCGGCAAACCGCTGATCATCAATCATGGACCCGATATCGTCCACCCACTCAAAGAGGTGGATGCCGCTGCCCTCGCGGTCGCAGAGACACCGGCGCAGATTGTCGAAATATTGGACTATGTGATTAACGGCAAATTGGCAGGCTATACGGATTAAAATTCGTGCCGTGATTAGAATATATAATAGATCGCCATACAGGCCGCTAAGCCTACGCCAATATTGAGCGGCAAGCCAATCCGGACAAAATCGGAAAAGCGGTAATTGCCCGCCGTGTAGACTAATGTATTCGTCTGATAGCCCACCGGTGTCGCGAAACTCGCCGATGCGCCGAACATGACTGCGACCAGCAGGCTGCGTACATCGACGCCGGTTTGTTCGGCAATGCCGATGACCAGCGGCGTCATGATCACAGCCACCGCATTATTCGTCGCTGTTTCGGTGAGCATGGATGTCAGCGAATAGATAACGATAATCAGCCATAAGGGAGAGAGCATATTGAGCAGTGGCAGTAGCGTGTCGATAATCAGCTGCACGGTGCCCGCATTTTCCAATCCCTTGCCCACGGCCAACATGGCAAAGATTAGCACCAGCACATTACCGTCGATCGCTCCCCATGCCTCCTCACTGTCGATACATTTGGTGAGCAATACGGCTGCGACACCCAGCATCGCCAGCGCGGCAATCGGCATCACGCCCAAGGCCGCTGCAATGATGATAATCGCAAGGGTAAGGACCGCCACAGGCGCCCGGCGGCGGCGATAGGCACGGGCTTCTGGCTCTTCCAGATGCACCAGGTCGACATTTTCCTGCAATGTCGCGACGGACAGATCATCGGTCTGCACCAAAAGGCTGTCGCCATGTCTGATCCGCGCGTTGGATAGCGTTGGTCCGGCAACATGACGGGGCCGTGATAGGCCCAGCACGCGGGCAGGCACGCGGGACAAAAAGGGCAGATTGGGCAAGGTTTTCCCCACCGACCGATGAGACGGCCCAATCACCAGTTCTACTAGCCTTGTATGTTCGTCCGCCAGAGGTATGGTTGGTTGCTTGACGCCGGCATAGCCCAATAAAATTCCGTCAGTTTCTGCAAGGGATAGCAGTTCTTCCTGTGTCACCGTTGCTACCAGTGTCTCTCCACCCTGCACGATATGTTCCGAAAATTCGAAACGGTCGATATCCTGACCGACCCGGCGGCCCAATATCTCCACGCCTGATGGGGTGAACGCGCCGATATCGGAAATCTTCTTACCGACGAAATCGCTTTCCTCATCTATTCGGATATCCGTCAGATATTGGGATTCCGGCGTCTGATCAGCGAGACTTTCGCTGTCGCGTTTGGGCAAAAATAGCGGCCCCAATATGGCGATCATGATAATGCCGGTCACTGCAGCGACCAAGCCGACCTGGGTTATTTCAAACAGGCCAAAAGCTGCTTGTCCATTTTCCTGAGCCACGCCGTCCACCAGCAAGTTGGTTGATGTACCCAGCAGGGTCAGGCTGCCGCCCAATATGGAGATATAGGACAGCGGAATGAGCAGCTTGCTTGCCGCGATACCCGACACTTTAGCGATTTTGCGCATTATTGGGATCAGGATGATGACCACTGGTGTATTGTTGACGAAAGCCGAGGATGCGAATGTGCCTCCCAAAAACCCGCCAATCGCCATGAACGGCCGATTTTCCGCCTTGCGTGCAGCGAAGCCCGCTAGCGCCTCGATCACGCCGGTACGCACCAGCGCGCCGGACAAGATGAACATAGCGCCAATGGTCAGCGGCGCCGGGTTGGAAAAGACGGCCAGCATATTATCACTGCTGAGCAATCCGGTCGCCAGCATAAAGCCGGCAGCCACGACGGCCGTTACTGCTGGCGGCCTCCGCTCACCAACAAACGCGGTGAATAAGGCAATTAATATCGCCAGCCCTGCATAGGGTTTTGCGATATCCCAATAGTAAGCCCAATCCAAATTTCGCTCCTAAGCTTGCGGTTGCTGTCTGACGCTCAAACAGGGTCTCGGTGTATAAATTACGTGTCTTTTAACTGGTCGACCAGCGTGCTGAGCTGCAGCTCGCCATCCCTCGTTTGACCACCTGCATCCAGAAATTTCTGCATCTTTGATCGCGCATCCGGTCTGCGAATAAGCTGTTGGAACAGAAAGGACTCTTCGGCCAGTCCTTTTTCCAGCGGGCCGGCAGCATTATTGATGGATTGTTTGGCCAGCCTGACCGCCTCGGCAGGAAAGCTTGCGATCCGCTGCGCCAATGCGCGCAGCTTGCCGTCTATTTCCTCGGCTGCATAAATCCGGTTCAGATAGCCCCAACGCTCCGCCGTTTCCGCATTTATATCCTCTGCGCCAAGGATGACCTCCATCGCCCGTCCATGACCGATAATATTCGCAAGATTTTGCGTTCCCGTTCCGCCAGGCAAGATGCCTAATGGGACTTCCATTTGGTTGATTATTGTTTTTCCGATGACACCAAAGCGCATATCCATGTTAGAAATAATCTCGTTCCCGCCTCCGCCCACGCGGCCCTCCACTTGCGCGATGGTAACTTTGTCCATTTTGCGAAAGCGCTGACACATTACATGAAATGGATTGGGATCAGCGCTGCGCTCCGCAGGTCCTTCGACGGGAAAGGATAGAATCAGATCAACATCAAAATGTGCCATGAAGAAATCCGGGTCGGCGCTCTTGAACAAGATAACGGTCAGATCAGGATCAGCTTCCAGCTCTTCGGCTAACGCCATCCATTCCCCAAAAAGCTGCTGCGTGATCAGGTTGACGGGCGGATTGAAAATGGTGACTTCAGCCAGCCGCCCGGTTTTGAGGACTTTCAGAAGTTCGTAATCATATGCCATATTCGACCCTCATATTGGCAAGGTGGCTATCCCAGCATCGTTCACCGCCGTAGCAAAAACACTGCATGCTCGGCGAGCAGATTGGCCATCGCGCGGCCGGTTTGCTTATCACCACTGAGAAACCACTCTCCTTCTTGTTCCAACTTGCCATCGCGCACCAATGCGCGGAAATCATCAATGGTGACATGGTGGATGTTGGGCGTGTTATACCAGGTTTGCGGCAAAAGCCGGGTCACTGGCATACGGCCGCCGATAAGCAGCGACATCCGCACGCGCCAATGGGCAAAATTGGGAAAACTGACAAACGCCTGCTTGCCGATACGCAGCAATTCATCGATAATCACATCTGGCCGGTGGGTGGTCTGTAACGTCTGGCTGAGGATCGCATAGTCGAAACTGCCGTCCGGATAGGCAGAAAGGTCTGTGTCTGCATCGCCCTGCACCACCGACAAGCCTTTGCTCACCGCACTGGCCACATTGGCCGGTTCAATCTCAAGACCACGCGCGTCAACCTTTTTCTGGTCGCGCAGGGCCGCCATCAGCGCGCCGTCGCCGCAACCAATATCAAGGACGCGCGCATTGGGGTTGATATTGTCAGCGATAATCTGAAGGTCTGGGCGGAGTTTGTTCATGTGCTTTCCCCCGCCTTTAAAAACCCGTCGACGATCCGGTTCATCTCGGGATTTTCAAGCAGGAAGCTATCATGGCCAAAGGCGCTCGACAGTTCGACAAAGCTCGCTGCTGCCCCCGCGGCATTAAGCGCATGAACAATGGTTCGCGATTCACTGGTCGGATAGAGCCAATCGGTATCGAAGCTGATTAAACAAAAGCGCGTTTTTGATCCCTTGAACGCATGAGCGAGCGTGCCGCCATGGGTTTCAGCCAGATCGAAATAGTCCATTGCTCGCGTAATATAGAGATAGCTGTTCGCATCGAACCGGTCGACGAAACTGATCCCCTGATGCCGTAAATAGCTTTCCACCTGAAAATCGGCATCAAAGCCGAATGTCTTGCTGTCGCGGTCTTGCAGCCGCCTACCGAATTTCTCGGTCAGGCCCGCTTCGGATAAATAGGTGATATGCGCGGCCATACGCGCCACGGCGAGGCCGCTGCTAGGCGGGTCATCATCGGCATAATAAGCCCCGCCGCGCCAGCGGGGATCGGCCATAATCGCTTGGCGGCCAACTTCGTGAAAGGCGATATTCTGAGCCGAGTGTCGGGCAGCAGAGGCAATGATGACCGCAGATTTTACCCGCTCCGGGTAAAGAGCAGTCCAGCTTATCGCCTGCATTCCGCCCATCGATCCGCCGATGACGGCATGAAGGCACTCAATTCCGAGATGGTCGAGCAGCAGCGCTTGGGCGCGCACCATATCGGCAATGGTCAGCACCGGAAAGTCCATGCCCCAGGGTTTTTCGGTCGCCGGATTGATCGTCGCCGGGCCGGATGAACCCATGCAGCTGCCAATCACATTCGCGCAAATGACAAAATGCCGGTCAGTATCAATCGGTTTGCCTGGCCCGACCATGCGTGTCCACCAGCCATCTTTGCCTGTGGCGGGATGGGTGGAAGCAACATATTGATCGCCGGTCAGGGCATGGCAGATGAGGACCGCATTGCTGGCATTGGCGTTGAGCGTTCCATAAGTCTCGTAACCCAGTTCGACAGGCGTAAGCGCGGCCCCGCTGTCCAGTGGCAGTGGTCCCATCAGGCGAACATGCCTGTTCAAGCCAAACCGATCATCTTCATTCATCGGCGTAGCATTATCAGGCAAGCGCAGACTAGCAAGCGTTTATAGGTGCTTAGCGCGGCGACCATGAACACTGTTGTTGATCGTTCCTGATCGCGCGGGTAAGGCCGGATCATGACCAAACCAGAGCCCAAATCCTATATCTCGGCGATTCACGCCTATACACCCGGCAAGGCGAAAGCCGATGACGGGCGTGCGCTCGTCAAACTCTCCGCCAATGAAAATCCGCTCGGTTGTAGCGCGGATGCAAGCGCTGCGCTGGCCGCGCAGGCAGGCCATGTTGCGCGCTATCCCGATCCGGCCAGCCACGCGCTGCGTGCCGCTCTGGCCGATACCTATGGGTTGGAAGCGGACCGGATCGTCTGCGGAACCGGGTCTGATGAACTGTTGAACCTAGTCGCCGCTGGCTATGCGGGCGTTGGTGACGAGATTATCCACGTCAATTACGGCTTCATGGTTTACGAAATTGCCACGCGCAAAGTTGGCGCAGAAGTTGTGATGGCGCCTGATGACGATTATGGCACGGACGTGGACGGGCTGCTGGCGCTGGTAACGCCAAAAACGCGCGTTATCTATCTCGCCAATCCCAATAATCCAACCGGCACGATCACATCTGACAGCGAGATCGAACGCCTGCATGCTGGCCTGCCGGACGATGTCGTGCTGGTGCTAGACCAGGCCTATGGCGAATATTTGGGCAATGACGGCACGGCCAGTTTTGAACTGGCGCGGCAGCATGGCAATGTCCTGATCACACGGACTTTCTCAAAAATTTACGGCCTCGCTGCCGAACGTATTGGCTGGGCCTACGGACAGCCGCATCTTATCGATACGCTTAACCGGATTCGCGGACCATTTAATGTGACCAGCGCCGGACAGGCGGCCGCTATTGCAGCGTTGGCGGATCAACAATTTGTCATCCGCAGCCGGGAACATAATGCCAAATGGCGCGAATGGATGATGGGCGAGATAACGGCCTTGTCCAATCACGGCCTGCGCGCCATTCCCTCCGCCGCCAATTTCATCTTGGTGCTGTTTGACGGGGCGGTGAGCGCGGAAACGGCGGACCGCAAACTGGTCGATGCCGGCTACGTGGTCCGAAGGCTGCCAGCGCAAGGGCTAGGCCATGCGCTACGCATCACGATCGGCACCGAGGAAGAAAATCTCGGTTTCATGGACGCCCTGCGCGCCATATTGGAAGTCGCCGACTGATGCTGCCTTTTGCGAATATCACGATTATCGGCATCGGCCTGATCGGGTCCTCCATTGCTCATGGCGTCAAGGCCAGTATGCCGACAGCGCGCATTACCGGCTATGATGCGGACCCAGCTGTCCGCGCCCGGGTTCAGGAATTGGGCTTTTGTGATGACGTCGCCGATAGCGCAGGCGCAGCGGTCATTGACGCTGATCTTGTCATGCTGTGCGTTCCGGTTGGCGCCATGGCGGCAATCGCAGCGGACATGGCGGAAGACCTGCCTAACGACGCCATTATTAGCGATGTCGGATCGTCCAAAGGCAATGTGATTGCCTCGCTTTCGGCTGCTCTACCGCGCGCACGTATTATCCCGGCGCATCCCGTTGCAGGTACAGAGCATAGCGGGCCGGATGCCGGTTTCGCGACGCTGTTCCACGACCGGTGGTGTATATTGACCCCGCCCGAGGATGCTCAGGAAGGCGATGTTGAGCGTGTCCAGGCGTTCTGGGAAAAACTGGGTGCGAATATCGAGATTATGGACGCGAAGCACCATGACCTGGTTCTCGCCGTGACTAGCCACTTGCCGCATCTCATCGCCTATACGATTGTCGGTACGGCGTCTGACCTAGAAGACGTCACGCGTAGCGAAGTGATTAAATATTCCGCCGGTGGTTTTCGCGACTTCACCCGCATAGCAGCCTCCGACCCCACCATGTGGCGCGATGTGTTCATGTCGAACAAAGATGCGGTGCTGGAAATGCTCCAGCGTTTCTCAGAAGACCTTACCGCGCTGCAACGCGCGATCCGCTGGGACAAGGGTGATGAGCTATTTGACCTCTTCACCAAAACCCGGGCGATCCGCCGCCGGATTATTGAAGAGGGTCAGGACGATGCCGCCCCCGATTTCGGACGAAGTCACGAGTAAGAATGGGGGGCAATGCGTTGGAGCAGAGAGTCAAAGCCTTCGATATCTTCCTCACTCCAGCGATCTTGAAAAACATCAGCCGACATGCGGTTCAAAGTGGCAAAAGCTTCGTTCAGTCGCTCTTCGCCGCTTGGTGTTAGAGTGACATAGGCCAGTCGCGCGTCCCGTGCATCCGCTTCCCGCGCGATCATGCCGATTTTTTCAAGCGGCAAGGTCATTCGAGTGACGGTGGAGGGGTTAACGTGGAGCCTTTTTGCCAGATCAACTCTGCTCAATTTGGATCCTGGCGCTCTTTGCACATAAAGCATCAGCAGTAATTCTTTAAGGGCTAGGCCATGAACGGCCGATAATGCGCCCGTGAACCGTTCTTCGAGAATGGCATTGGCGCGAAATATGCCGAGGACGGCGTTTGAGGATGAATCAGTCATCACTTCATTGAGCACATTATCATTGCATATGCAAATATATAGCAAATAATAATGAATCTTATGTCAGTTATGCGCTTTTTATCAGACCCTTTACGCGGTATCATTGATGTTCTAGCTTCGCCTTGGGGTCGCCCAGTTTTTAGCGAGGGATAGAATGCCAAACGACCGTAAGGACCAGAACGAACAATCCGATAGACGGAAATCAGACCGTCGCTCCGTCGATGATCCAAATTTCCAGAGGCCTGATCGCCGCAAAGGAGAACGCCGGCAAGGGGATCGCAGAAGCACGAAGCGAGACTAGCCGCCTTAAATCAGGAGAACCGTGAGATGCACAGAATGGCGACAATTTTGATCGGGCTGATTGCCGTGCTTCATCTCTATATCGCATGGTTTGAAATATTTGCCTGGACCACGCAGGGACCAAAAGTCTTCTCCGTTTTGCCTGCAGATCTGTTCGAGCCGACGAAATCTATGGCTGCCAATCAGGGTTTATATAACGCCTTTCTTGCCATGGGCCTCTTATGGTCGTTGTTCATCAAGAATGAGGAATGGCGATTCAAGGTCGCCACATGTTTCTTATTATTTGTCGCCATTGCAGGCATTTTTGGTGCTGTAACGGTGTCTCAGACAATAATATTCGTGCAGACGGTTCCGGCCGCTATCGCCTTGGTTTTTGCGTATCTGCGTTATAACCGCCTGACAGGATAGCTATCGCGCCGCCAGAACGTCATCTGCAACAAAGGCATTGGTTTTCCGCTCATAGCCAAATTGGCTGGTCGGTCCATGGCCGGGAATGAAGGTGACGTCATCGCCTAATGGCCAGAGTTTCTGGGTGATTGCGTCAATCAAATCCTGATGATTGCCACGCGGAAAGTCGGTGCGGCCAATGGAGCCTTGAAAAATGACGTCGCCGACAACGGCAAGCTTGGACGGTTGGTGATAGAAAATTACATGGCCCGGTGTATGGCCCGGGCAGTGAATGACGTCGAGGACCAATTCGCCTACGGTGACTTGATCACCATCATTTAGCCAGCGATCCGGCTCAAAGCTTTTTGCTTCCATACCGTAACGCGCGCCGTCGCCGTCAAGCTGCTCTATCCAGAATAGATCGTCTTTATGCGGGCCTTCGATTGGCAAGCCCAGCTCTTCGGCCAGCATCCCCGCCTGTCCGCAATGGTCGAGATGACCATGGGTGATGATAATTTTCTCCAGATCGACACCATGTTCCGCCACTGCTGCTTTCAGCCGAGACAGGTCACCGCCCGGATCGCTGAGCGCGGCTTTATTGGTTTTGGTGCACCACAGGAGCGTGCAATTTTGTTGGAGCGGCGTGACCGGAATAATCACGGCCTTTAAGGGTGCTTCTGTCATAGAAAGCTATTTGGCGGCGCGATTGCCAAGTTGCAAGGTTTGAATAATGCGTCGGTTCGATATCAATGGCTCGTCGAGACATCTAAACGGTCTCCACGTTGCTAGTAGGATCGCTCGAAAGAAATTGCCGGACATGGGCCACAAACAGTTCAGAGCTATGTTCCCGCCCGAGCAAAAGGTGATTCTCGGTGGGTAGCGTAACGAATTCCGCGCCGCTGATCTGGCTGGCCAGTTCCGCTCCATTGGCAACCGGAACGCGATGGTCCCCGCGCGCGTGCATCACCAATGTGGGGCATTGAATTTGGCTGAGGCGATGACGCACATCAATGTCTGCAAAGGTTTCCAGAAAGCGAGCGGCATTGGCTGCGGACACTGTTTTTCTTTGAAACTCGTCGAAAGCAATTCTCTCTGCGTCGGTCGCGCCGGGAATCAGCGCCCTGGAAAATAAGTTGCGATAGCTCGAATCGTCGCGATCCCATCCGTTGGCAACCAGCGTGATAAGCGCTTCTCTTTCGGCCCGGGCTTCGGCGGTATAATCTTCGATGCGCCAACCTGCTGCATAGCCACCCCACAAGATCAGGTGACTGACACGATCGGGGTTTTGCGCCGCATATTCAATCGCAACGGCCGCGCCTTGCGATATGCCGAGCAGAGGAAAGCGATCGACACCGCTTTGCACAACCACAGTTTCAAGATCAGTCACGAAAGCGTTAAATCCGAGATCAGCGGTATTCCAATCGGACATCCCGTTACCCCGTTCATCGTAGCGGATCAGACTATGATCCCGCGCTAGTTCCTGCAGCAAGGGCGACCAAACCTCGCTGTCCCAATCAAGTTCGAGATGGTTGAGCCAGTTGGCGACTTTGACCAAAGGTGGCCCCGATCCGATGCGGGCCCAAGCAATGCGGGTCCCGTCCGTCGCATGGGCAAATCCAATTTTTTGCCGTGCAAGATGCAATTGGCCCGGTTTTTCGGCGCGAGCGCCGGACCGCACTCCCAAATCCGGCAGCAACTGTTCGCGTAGTGCTTCCGCCTCTTCGCGCATCGTGGTCAACCAGGCTTGATAAGTGGCGTGATCTGGCAAATCGAGCCCAGCCAGTAGGGGTTGATCGAGAGCCGCGCGAAGGTCCGCAAATTCCTGTCCCACTAACTCTTCATCGCGTTGTGCGCGTTTGGTTGCA
Organism: uncultured Sphingomonadaceae bacterium; assembly: GCA_947493215.1. GTDB lineage: Bacteria > Pseudomonadota > Alphaproteobacteria > Sphingomonadales > Sphingomonadaceae > Parasphingorhabdus. Next base: position 793,475 of record CANLQE010000001.1, read on the forward strand.
TATTTATAGTCTATTTTCACAGCAACGGGTTCGAACCGTACCCACTCCCGGTCGGCGACGATTCGCTCGGCCCCCGGCTCGTTGAGCAATCGGCGTAATTTCCATATTGCGGATCTTAGTGCGCCTCTGGGATCATCCGGGCCCTCCCAGAACAGATCGCATAGCCTTTCGCGATGCTGCGGCTTTCCCGTTAGCAATAGCAATGCCAGCATCGCGCGCGCTTTACGCGACGCAGGCAATTTTATTGGCTCACCTTTGCGGCGCACGGACAAACCGCCGAGTACGTCAATTTCCAGGTCGATCATAACTACTCCGTTACTCGCCCCCGAGAGTCTCTTTGGTCCGTATATTTGCAGCTGCTGTGATCATCGCCACAGATGGTGAGCGAATAATTCGCACAATTTAACGCTGCCTAAAGAAAAAAACAACGGAAATGACATGCCCATGAACATGCTGCGTAACACGCAAGGCTACCATTGGGAGCGTGCTTGTTGAAAGTCAGTTCAACTTCCAAAACCAATAGAAGGAAAGAATGATGTCATTCCCCCAATACATGTTTCGCCGACGACGAAGGCAAGGATCAATTATGGGCTGCGCCATTCTTGCAACGGTAATGCTATCGACGACCATTGCTGCTTTCATGCCATCTTCGGCATCTGCAAATAACTCTGAACCCAATATCCAATTGGTGCGCTACGATGGCCTAAATCTAGCCCGCCCAAATGATGTCACCAAGCTGCACCGCAGGATCAGCCGAGCAGCGAGGGAGGTATGTTCGCCGCGCGGTATAGTTGCCCTTGCTCGAAAAAGTCAGATCAAGGACTGTGTCGATGAGACGCGGGCAGAAGCTCTGCAGAATCTTGAACAAAAGATTGCGATGTCGACCGCGACTGTGCGGCCGCAAAACTGAAGAAACATTTATCACACGACCCTGACGACCTCATGCAGGAACAATAGCCTTGCTGTTTCTCCTGCCAACTGGGGCTGCATGAGAGTGCAGCCCCCCATTTTTCAACTCCCCCATTCTGGCGCGTCACGCCGTGCAGACTTAATGAGAAGGTAATTTATGATGTTGCAGCCGCCCGCATTGATTAACGATCCGGTGCTTACGCGCAGAGAAATCGAGATATTAGAATATGTTACGCTAGGGCTGTCTGCAAAGGAAGTCGCTCGGCACGTCGCCATATCGCCGCGCACTGTTGAAAGACACGTTGAGAATGTCAGATTGAAACTGCGCGCGAAAAACCGGGCGCATATGGTTGCTTGCGCTGTAAGGGCAGGTTTATTGACCATGAGTGGTGGCCAGCCGCGCGGTATATTCAAGCGGGTTCCTCGCCAAGGGAAAATGGAACATGTGTAAGCTAGCGCTTCTATTTGCTTCCGCTGCGTGAGTTTCTAGAGCCGCCGGCCGGTCCATATCACGCGGCCGATGATATTCACCTCTCGCGGTTCGACATCATCCCAATTGGGATAGCGTTCATTATCACTGCGGATCGATAGTTTTCCCGAAGGGCGTAGCGCCAAGCGTTTAACCAGCAAGACATCGTCCATGCGCAGGACATAAATACCGTCACGCAGGGGCCGTTCGGCGGCGCTGTGATCGACCATGATATCGTCGCCGTCACACAAAGTCGGATCCATCGAGTCGCCATCGACCGAAATCAACGACAATTTGGCTGGGTCCGTACCAAGCTGCTTCAGCCAATTGGCGCCAAAGGCCATAGTGTCTTGTGCTGCCTCATCATCCGCCAATGATCCCGGCCCGGCGGATGCACCCAGCGCAAGCTGTTTGATCCGCACCATGCTTCCATTACCGTGCACAGTGCTATTTTTCCCGATTGCCGGTATCGCTGCGCCCAACAGCCGCTCATCAACCGCATAGAATTCTGCAAGCTTTCTGCGATCCTCTTCATCCAGTTTTTTGGGCGTGCCGCGCTTTATAAATTGCTGGATATAGGCAGGATTCTTACCGAGCATTCGCGAAAGCGATGAAAAATCATCACCGTTTTTTCGGATCAACTGCTCCAAATTAGCGCGTGGATCATGGTTCGACATGGGTTTCCCTTTGAGCCTCGCCCCGACCATATTCTTCATGGCCTAAAATGGCAATAGGAAATATCCTAGACATGTAGGAAATTACATTTCAAATAGGATTTACCCTATCGCAAGCGAGTCGGTAACAGCCCGTCGAACCTGCAGATAGCCAATTTTGCACGGAGATGAGCCAATGTATCTATTACGGGAAATTGAGAAATTCATGCGGGAGACCGACATGTCGTGGACCAAATTTGGCCGGCTGTCCGTCTGCGATCCGCGCTTTGTTGAAGATTTACGCAATGGCCGGCAGCCGGGTCAAAAAATTTCGCAAAGAGCGCAGCATTTTATGGACAAATGGAGGAACGATCATGCCGGATAGGGCGCACCACAAAAGAAAGGGATCGAAAAACGCGCGGCGCGATGTGGGTGCGTTGCTGATCGAACAAATAGCCGGAATAATGGGATCAGATTATACGGTCATGCTCGAGCGCGAACGCCTGTGGGCGAGTATTACCTTCTCCGGCACGCGCCACAGCATTGCGATTAACCGGTCCATGCAAAGCGAACCAAGCCGGTTGTTGGTCTTTGCGGAAAAGGTCGGAACACATGCGTTTGATCTTCCCGGTCATTTTGTTGCCGACGTGATGGTCACTGATTTAGGCGCTCGCGGGGATAGCATGGCGCTTGAAATCCTGACGATCATTGATCCGGTGGCATGCCCGGCGACTGGCTTTTAGCGCTGCGCAGTCATTTTTTCCAAGGTACCCAAAGCCGCTTTCAGCGCCGCATCCATGTCAGCCTGACGAACAGCGGCGATATCTTCCGGTGATTTTTCAACCTCTTTGAGTGATGGTGGTGCCATCACCGGTGCTTCGCTTACTGGAGCAGCGACAGCCTCTGCCACCGTCTCTGATACCGTTGGCGCTGCCACTGGAGCGGATGCAGTCGGCATCTCAGCTGCGACAACACTGCCTGCCTCGAGCTGCTTCAAACGGCGCAAACCGGATTCAAGTCGGTCCGCAAGCTCGGCGATATTCAGATCGGACAGATCCACCGCAGCTATTTCTGCAACGGGGGCTGGCGCGGGCGTTGGTTGCTGTGCATCCGGTGTTGCGACCATTGGCGGTATGACGTCAGAATCTGGTTGGATATCTTCCGAAGCCATTTGAATTTCTGTTGGAACTTCCGGTGAAGTCTCCGGCGCTTCTTCTACCGACATCGGTTTGGCTGGCACTGGTTCTTCAAAAGGTTGAATGGCCTCAGCTAAAGGCGGCGATACTGCCGGGGCAGGTTCCTCAAAAATAGAAGGGCGATCTGGCGTTTGGGGTTCGCTATCGACTTTGCGCAGTTGCGGCAAATCAGCGAGATCCATCACTCTGGCCTTGTCTTTTTTCGGCTTTTTCAGGAATTTGGTTAGCGACTTGGTGTCAAGCTTGGGCAGGCTAAACCGGCTCTTCTTGGCTTTCGCTTCTTCTTCCAGGTCCAGTTCAATCGGACTGGCGGCATTAATTTGTTCTCGAAGTGCAACGCCCATGTCAGAGCTCCCTTTACGATTTAGAAAATAATATATGGCTGATGCGGATACCAAACCGGCCATGATGGCGATTAACCCGCGCGCGGTGTTGCCAAGCGGCGGCGCTGCGGCGGGCACCATTTCGGAAAGCCCCGTGGCACCGATAGCTGATTCCAGATAGACGTGCGGCAAGGTGACAACAACCAGCGCCGCGCCAACGCCAGCAGCGGCCGCCATTATTGGATCTTTAAACCGCATCATATTTTCCTGCGTCTGTTCCACGCCGATCTCCGTCATCTCAGGCCGCACGCTCGAAAGACTTATGTGCGATTAATCTTTGGTAAACAGGGTTGTAACGCAAAATGTTTGACGACCAGTTACGATCGGCCTCAACAAATTTCTTAGCGTTTTCAATAATTTGAGGCCATTGTTTCCTTTTTTGGAGCAATTCGGCCAGATTTTCTGCCATTTTTTCCGGTGATCCGGCGGGGAATAATGTTCCGGTGACGCCATTTTCGATCAGTTCGCGATGACCACCAATATCAGATGCCGCGACAATCCTGCCTTGGGCCATGGCTTCCAAAGGTTTCAGTGGTGTCACCAATTCGGTGAGCCGCATCGATTTACGCGGATAGACCATGACATCCATCAGGCCGTAATAGCGCTCTACCTCTTCATGCGGCACGCGGCCGGTGAAGGTAATGGCGGAGGCGGCTGCCGACGCCCGCACCTGTTCTTTGAGCGTCTCTTCCATCGGGCCACCGCCAACCAGCAGCAGATGCGCCTCTGGACAATAATTCTGGAGCTTGGGCATGGCGGCGATCAGATCGTCGAGCCCTTCATAATCGTAAAAGCTGCCGATGAAGCCAAGGACTGATTTACCGGCAAGACCCAATTTCGCTCTGAGCTCTTCATCGGGCGTGGGAGGCTTACCGAACAGGCTCATGTCCACGCCATTGGGTGAAACCGTGATTTTCTCTTTCGCGACACCGCGGGTCACCAGATCAGATTTCAGCCCTTCACAAATAACCGCAATCGAATCCGCACTATTCACAACATGGTTTTCGAGCTGGCGCGTCAGCCAATAGCGGGGACTGCCCTCTCGGCCGGTCCCGTTTCCAACCGCTGCATCTTCCCAGAAGGCGCGGATCTCATAGAGCAGCGGCAGGCCCATTTTCTGGGCCACGCGCAGGGCGGCAAGTCCATTTAATACCGGCGAATGAGCATGCAAAATATCCGGCTTCCATTCGCGGACCACCTCGGCAATACGGTCAGCAAATACCGATATCTCACGCCATTCGCGGACCGGGGATGGCCCTTGAACATCTGTCAGCGTGCGAAAGAAATCCAATCCATCGGCATGTTCCAGCGGGGCCTGTGCTTCATAGCCATGCTGATCCTGACGGACACCGGTAACCCCCGCGACGGCCATTCCGCTGGCGGCTTGGGCTTTCATGATCGCTCGGGTGCGAAAACAATAGCCGCTGTGCAACGGCAGGCTGTGATCCAATATGTGCAAAATCCGCGTCATGGCGCAATTCTCTGCCTGAAAAGGATTAACGCTCCGTCAACCCAAAGCCTGTATCGCACGGCTTTAGAGATATGAATCTAATGTATGAGCTGAGGCCGCCTAATCCGATATGATCGATAATTTCTCCATCGCTCTGACCCACGGTTTGCTGCTGATTGCGGTATGGCGGCTGATTCATCGACCCGACCTTGATTTAGAAGACCCCCCAGAGCCGGATGCCGAACCAGAGGGCTTTCATGCCCCAAGCGGCCAGCAGCGGGGGCAACGCGATGCGTGATCTTGTTTTTGTCGCCTATCTGCTGGCATTACTGTTTCTGGCGTTTAAGCGGCCGTTTATCTTCACATTGGTCTATGCTTATATCGACATTGTCGCGCCCCAGCGGCTCAGCTATTTCCTGCTCAATTCCATACCCTTGTCGTTGATCGTCTTTGGAATGGCTTTCCTCGGCTATATGGTGGCCGATGACAAGAAAGACAGCCGCTTTTCGGTGCGTCAGGGGGCGATGGTTTTGCTGCTGCTCTATTGCGGATACACGTCGTTCCAAGGGGCGTTGCCCGAAGACGCGATGGAGAAATGGGACTGGGTCTGGAAAGCCTTGGTTTTCGCGATCTTCCTGCCACTGACCTTGCGGACCAAACTCAGGATCGAGGCGCTAACCCTGTTCATGGTCCTGTGTGCCGCGACGCTGATCATCACCGGCGGGATTAAGACGCTGGGTTCCGGCGGGGGCTATGGCGCGCTGGTGCTATTGATAGATGATAATGCCGGGCTTTATGAAGGCTCGATTATCTCGATGGTCGCGATTGCGATTATTCCTCTGATGCTGTGGCTTTCCAAGCATGGGACAATTTTTCCACCCGACTGGCGGGTCAAATATTTCACTATGGCCTTGGTATTTGCCGCCTTGCTGATCCCCGTGGGGACACAAGCGCGCACCGGGCTAGTCTGTATTGCGGTGTTGGCTGTTCTGCAGCTGCGCTTCGTTAAATATCGTTTCCTCTATGCGGGGCTGGCGGTGACCGCAGGCCTGATGGCGATCCCGTTCCTGCCGCAGAGTTTTTCCGAACGCATGGGGACGATCCAGAATTACAAGGCCGATGAATCCGCCTCTACCCGCATCGCCGTGTGGCAATGGACCATCGCCTATGCCAATGCCAATCCGATGGGCGGTGGTTTTAATGTCTATCGGCTTAACAAGCTGCGTTACGAGCTGGCACCGGACAAGAAGGCCAGCGAGCCAGAACAAGAATATGACTATGAACTGGAAGACGAAGGCCCGATCGAAGTGATCGATGAAGCGCGCGCCTTTCACAGCAGCTATTTCGAGATGTTGGGCGAGCAAGGCTATCCCGGTCTTGCCCTTTGGTTGTTCATTCACCTGGGCGGCATCTGGCGCATGGAGGTGCTCCGGCGGCGCTATTGCAAGACCAAGAAACAGGGCGAGCTGTGGGTCGCCCCCCTCGCCATTGGGCTGCAAAATGCACATATCATCTATATGGTCGGATCGCTGTTTGTTGGCGTCGCGTTTCAGCCTTTTGTCTATATGTTAGTCGCTCTGCAAATTGGTCTCGACACTTATTTGAGCCGCCGCGCACAGGAAGCGAAATGGAGCCCGATTGCCAAACATCTGCCTGCCGGTAAATGGTCCGGTGCCACTTCCTGATATTCACGTCCTGTCATCAGTTTTGACACAAAGCAGATGACAGATGTTGTTCTTCCGCTACCATCTGCCGATGACGTCACCTATCGATCCATTATCTGTATCGGCGAGCGCGGAACGCTGGCCCGTCAACGGGTCTTTCATCATCAGCCGCGGCGCGAAAACCCATGTCGATGTCCTCCTCTGCACCATCAGCGACGGCCGGCATAGCGGGATTGGCGAGGCTACACCGATCTATTATGAAGGCGAAACAGCCGATAGCTGCATCGCCGCAATAGAGGCATTTGCCCGCGCCCATGCCGGTTTCGACCGCCAGATGTTGCTCGACTACATGCCGAGAGGCGCCGCGCGCAATGCGCTCGACTGCGCGCTGTGGAATCTGGAATGCCAACAAACCGGACAGCCGTTATGGCGGCAAGCCGCCTTGCCCGAACCGCGCGCGCTGACTTCTGCCTTTACCATCTCGCTCAGCGACCCGGCCAAAATGGAGGCCGATGCCCGCGCTGCATCCACTACTCATAGCCTGCTGAAGCTCAAGCTGTCGGGCAGCGATGATCATGCACGGGTTGCCGCCGTCCATCGCGGTGCCCCCGATGCACGGTTGATAGTCGACGCTAATGAAAGCTGGAATGATCTCGACATTGCTGAAGAAGCTCGCACTCTTGTCCAATGGGGCGTCGAGCTGATTGAACAGCCGGTGAGCGCAGGGCGCGATGACCTTCTTGCCGATGTGCGATCCCCCATACCGCTTTGCGTCGATGAAAGTTGTCATACCAGCGCTGATATCCCCCGCCTTGCGCCTTTTTATCAGGCGGTGAATATCAAGCTCGACAAGGCAGGTGGGCTTACCGAATCAATCCGTATCGCTGATGCAGCAGAGCAAGCCGGACTGAAACTCATGGTGGGTTGTATGCTCTCTACGTCGCTCGCGATCCGGCCGGCCTTTGCGCTGGCCCAGCGTGCCGAGTGGGTTGATCTAGACGGGCCGCTGCTGTTGGCGAGGGACCGCCATCCCGCGATGCAATTTGCCGGCGGTAAGGTGATGATGGGCAATGAAAGCGCGGAATAAGACGCCGCTGTGAAGTTTTGTCAGCGGTTTTAGAAGCCCTGCACAGACCCGCCGTCCACCTGAATGGACGTTCCTGTGATATAGCTAGCGGCTTCTGATCCCAGGAAGATTGCGAGATTGGCGATTTCTTGTGGTTGGCCGATCCGTTGCATGGGGATTTGCGACGCGATTCCGGCAGCAATCTCTTCTGTGCTCTTACCCGACGCCGCGGATTGCTGCTCGAGAATTTGGGTGACCCGGTCGGTATCTGTAAAACCGGGACAAACCGTATTGACCAGCACATTGTCACCCGCGACCTGATTGGCGAGGGTTTTGGCCCAACCCAAGACAGCCATCCTGATACTATTGGACAGCGTAAGCCCCGGAACCGGCTGTTTTACGCCAGAGGACGAGATATTGATGACACGACCCCATTTTTGGGCACGCATATGCGGCAGCACCAAACGCGTTGCACGGACAACGGACATTAAGGTCAGTTCTATGGCCGCATTCCAATCCTCGTCCGCCAAGTTTTCAAAAAGACCTGGTGGTGGGCCGCCTGCATTATTTACCAATATATCAATACCGCCAAATTCAGCCGTGACCGCATCGATGACTCGATCAATATCGTCTGCTTTTGAAACGTCGCCGGTAAGCGCCAAACAGCCGGGCATCTGCGCAGCGGCCGCATCGAGCGCGTCTTGCGATCGCCCACAAATGGCGACTTTCGCGCCGCATTTGTGAAATCCCAATGCCGTGGCCAATCCGATACCCTTGCTACCGGCGGTGACGAGGACAGTTTTATTTTCTAGCTGTAGATCCATGTGCCAATATGTGGCGTAATAAAGCGCAGATGTATAGTGCTGTTGAATCCCGTGGGAATGGCGTGTCAGCGAAATCCTGAAAGCAGGCATTAGGAACCATCCAGACCCCAGTGATCTGGCTCACTGAAGTTTCCATTTCAATTGTTATCAAACATCAGAGTTCAATTTTTAGAGATAGCACTTACGAGTGAAATAGGCAGGCTGACTTGTCTTGGGTCCTCATCCATGCTTGTAAGTAAAAAGGGGAGAGCGTTATGATAGACGAGAAAAATAGTTTGATCGCCAGGGTTAAGGGCATATTATTGAGCCCTAAGACAGAATGGCCGGTCATTGATGGTGAAACAGCATCCATTGCCGATATCTACAAATCCTACATTCTTCCCCTCGCTGCAATTGGGCCTGTTGCAACATTGATTCATTCGTTGGTCTTTGGATATGGTGCTTTTGGTATCTCGTACCGCCCGTCCTTTATCAGCGCTATATCAACAGCAATCATCAGCTATCTGGCGACGCTCGTCATTGTTTATCTTTTGGCGCTGTTGATTGATTTTTTGGCGCCGAAATTTGGAGCCACGCCCAATCGAGACAAAGCTTTTAAGGTTGCTGCCTATAGTGCAACGGCCGGTTGGGTCGCGGCCATTTTCAACCTTATTCCGGGTTTGGGGATGCTCTCTATTCTGGGCCTTTACAGCATTTATCTGTTATATATCGGCCTGCCCATATTGATGAAAGTGCCGGAAGACAAGAGCGCGGTTTATACCATTGTGATCGTTGTTTCCGCCGCTGTTGCCGGGTTCATCCTGAGCGCCATCATGGCACCTTTGATGCTACTCTTTTCCGGCGGACCGTCCCTCCTCAACGATGATAGCTCCATGTCCGGAACCGTTTCCGTGCCCGGTGTTGGTTCTCTTGATCTTGGCAAACTGGAAGAAGCGGGTAAAAAAATGGAAGCGGCCAGCGAGCGGGCACAAAATGGCGCGGCGACCCCGCCAACGCCGCCTGATCAGTTGCTAAAATTATTGCCGGCCAGTTTGCCCAACGGTTTATCGCGCTCTGGTTTTGAAACGAATAGCGGTTCCGTTGCCGGCATTGGCGGATCAACGGCCGAAGCCACCTATGGCACGGGCGAGAATCAAATCACGCTTCAGGTAACCGACCTCGGCGCAGCGGCTGGACTTGCCGCTCTGGGCGGCGCGCTGAATATTGAATCGCAAAAACAGACAGGTACGGTCGAAGAAAGAACCGGCACAGTTGACGGACGCATGACAACCGAGCGTTATGACAGCAGCAGCAAGAGAGGTCGCTACGGCACTATTTTTGCCGATCGCTTCAATGTTGAGGCCAAAGGCAAGGTCGATTCGATCGACGTGTTGAAAGCGGCAGTCACGGCTATTGATTTGCAAACAATGGAAAGTTTAGCGGAATAGATGGGCCTGATATTCTGCGGATAGCAAGTCTCGGCGCATGCCTGTTTTGTTAAACTAATAGCTCAAATTCACCGGCCTCGAACGCCTCGACGAGTTTGAACTTTTGAATTTTGCCAGAGCCGGTCAGCGGCCAGTCGGACACGCCGATCCAATAGGCAGGTGTCTTTTGCGGCGACAATCGTTCGCGGATAAAGGCCTTTAGATCATCTGCGCGCAATGGTGCCTCAGAGCTGCTGCGGAAAAAGCATGCGACTTGCTCTCCCCATTTCTCGTCCGGGATGCCGACGACGGCGACTTCGCCAATCGCTTCATGTTCCAGCATCGCGTTTTCAATCTCTGCCGGAAATAAATTCTCGCCGCCGCGAATGATCATCTCTTTGACGCGGCCGGTAATTTTGACATAGCCGCGCGCATCCATGCGCCCAAGATCGCCCGTATGCAGCCAGCCTTCGCTATCTATGGCAGCGGCGGTTGCTTCGGGATTGTCATTATAGCCGAGCATCACGCTGTACGCGCGGGCGCAAATTTCCCCCTGCTCGCCAATCGGCAAGACGGTGTTGGTTTGGGGATCGCGGATGGAAATTTCTGTATGGGCGGCTGGCTGGCCAATGGTCGTTGTTAGGTCCTCAAGGGAATCTTCGTACCACGCCTGTGTCAGCACGGGCGATGTTTCGGTCTGACCGTAGACGATCTGAACCGGCGCGCCGAATACGTCTTTGGCATCGCGGCATAGCTGCGGCGCAACCATCGCCCCGCCCGACATGATCCGCTGGGTAGACGAAACGTCTTGCCCCGAACGGCGCACTTCATCGATTAGGGCGACCAGCATCGTTGGCACGCCCAATATGAATTTGGCGCGCTCGCTCTCGATGACGTTGGCAATCACTGCAGGGTCAAACATCGGGGCGAGCAACATGGTGCCGCACCGGCCAAAGCCGCCTAGCACAAGGATGGCGCAGCCCGTCGTATGGAATAGTGGCATGGTGTGGACGAAAATATCGCCTTGCTCCATTCCGCCTCGTGCCATCGTATCAACACCGTTCCGGACAAGACCGTTATGATGGAGCACCGCGCCTTTTGGGAAACCGGTTGTGCCGGACGTATATTGCAGCTGCACAGCGTCTCGCGGATTGGGGTCACGCAGGACGCCGCTATCCTCCCCTGCATAAAGCGCATCATGGTCGCTCAATAATATGCGGTGTTTGATGGTTGCAATCTCGTCGCATACCGCGTCTGCAATTTCCTGCATCGGGTTGCCCCGAAAATCGGCGACATAATAAATGGCTTCGGAGCGAGACTGTTCGAGGACATATTTCAGCTCGCGCTTTTGATAAGCAGGATTGACGGTGACCAGCGTGATCCCGGCAAGACCGCAGGCCAGTTCCAACAGTACCCATTCCGGTATATTATTGGCATAAACCGCGACGCGAGCGCCTTCTGCGTGACGGCTCGCCAGCGCGCGGGCCAGCCGCTCCGCATCGTTCAGCAGCTCGGCATAGGTCCAAGTGCGGGCAACTGCCCCTTTATAGGTTAGTTCTTTGAGCGCCGGTTGATCCGCGGCTCGCTCGGCCGATTGGCGCAGCATATCGCCAACGGTCATAGGCGATGGTTCCGGACCGCCCTGCGCTGGGAAATAGGATTCGGTTAGCGCAACTTCATACATGGACGGCCTCCTGATTAAATTTCAGGCTAACTGTTGTGTGAAGCCATGTCTAGCGCTGGCGTGATGGCTCTAGCTGCGCTTTAATTCATCCCCACTCAATCGCACCACGTGCAGCAAGTTGGTTGATCCCGGCGTTCCAAACGGAACGCCCGCGCAAACAATCAATCGCGACCCGGCTTTGCCCAATTTGTGACGCAGCGCCATGCGTTTTGCTTTGGCAATCATTTCCTCAAAATTGCTGACATCACGCGTGACGACAGCATGGGCGCCCCATAGCAGGCCGACCCGCCGCGCGGTGTGGCGATCTGGCGTCAGCACCAATAACGGCACGGACGGGCGTTCGCGGGCCATGCGCCGCGCCGTGGATCCCGATTTGGTGAAACAGACAATCGCGGATGTCTTCACTGTACGCGCGATATTATAGCTTGCGGCGGCGAGGGCATCGGCGGTTGTTTCATCCGGCACAGTCTCGGTAAAATGGACCCGCTCGGCATAAGACGCATCGCTTTCGACTTGCATCGCGATTCGGTCCATCATCGTTGCTGCTTCGATTGGCCAGTCACCGACCGCTGATTCCGCAGAAAGCATGATCGCATCCGCGCCGTCATAAATTGCGGTGGCAACGTCTGATACCTCGGCGCGTGTTGGCGTCGGAGATGTAATCATCGATTCAAGCATCTGCGTCGCGACGACCACGGGCCGGCCAAGTTTACGGGCCGCAGCGACAATTTTCTTTTGCAGCGGCGGCACTTGTTCGGGCAGTAATTCAACACCGAGATCGCCGCGCGCGACCATCACCGCATCCGACAATTCCAATATTTCTTCAAGCCGGTCGATCGCCGCTGGCTTTTCGATTTTGGAGAGCAAAGCCGCCTTGCCGCCAATCAGTCGCCGGGCTTCGGCAACATCTTCCGGGCGTTGGACAAAACTCAGCGCAATCCAGTCGACATCCTGTTCCAGCGCGAAGGTCAGGTCCTTGCGATCCTTGTTGGTGAGCGAGCTGACCGGCAGCACCACTTCGGGAACATTCACGCCCTTGCGATCGGATATCGGGCCACCGACAATCACCTTGGTCTCGACACTCTTGCCGTCCGTCTTGGTAACTTCCAGCCGGATTTTTCCGTCATCGAGCAACAGGGTATGCCCGGGTTCCAGCGTTTCGATAATTTCCCGGTGGGGCAGTGTTACCCGCTTGGCGTCACCTTTTTTCTTTTGCAGATCAAGCGAGAATTTTGCGCCGGTTTCCAGCGTGACGGGTGCTTTTGAGAAGGTGCCGATACGCAGCTTTGGTCCCTGCAAATCCGCAAGAATCGTTATCGGGCGCCCAACCTTTTTTTCCAGCGCGCGGATGGATACCACATTTTTTGCATGAGCGGCATGCTCGCCGTGACTCATGTTCATGCGAAAGGCATCGACGCCCGCTTTATACATTTTCTCGATCATCTCGGGACTGCCGCTGGCCGGACCGAGAGTCGCGAGCACCTTTACTTTGCGGTCGCGGGAGAACATATGCGATGCCATTGAAGATTCCTGTTTTGGTGCGTTGAATTGACGCCTGTTAGGGCCGAATCATGACAGGAAAAAAACAAAAAGCAACGGAAGCATTTTTATGAGCGAAGAAATATCTGACGCAGCAGCAGCAGCGGCTTTTCGCCGTCTTGTCAGTCACCTGCAGCACCGGCACGATGCGGAAAATATCGATCTGATGGGGCTTGCCGGTTTCTGTCGCAATTGTCTGGCCGACTGGGTTCTTGAGGCGACCAATGAGGCGGGCGGCAATATGACGAAAGAGGAAGCGCGCAAGGCGATCCATGGCTTGCCGTCTTCGGAATGGAAGAAAAAATACCAAACCGAAGCGACGCCAGAAAAGCTGCAAAGGATGAAGGAAAGCGTAGCCAAAAACGCAGTAGCCGATTAAAGACAGCATCCGAATCCAAAAATAGTATTTCTAGGGAATTGAAGAATGAGCGAAGGCAATGTTGCCGCAGATCAGCTGCGTCTGTTTATTGAGCGTATTGAACGGTTGGAAGAAGAGAAAAAAGGCATCGCTGACGATATTCGCGATGTTTATTCCGAAGCCAAGTCAACCGGGTTTGACGCAAAAATCATGCGCCAGATCGTGCGTCTGCGCAAAATGGAAACCCATGATCGTCAGGAAATGGAAGCAATACTCGACACCTATAAATCTGCCCTTGGTATCGCCTAGCCATTGGGTTAATATCCGTCCTTTAACGGCGGGAGAGCAAGCATGATCGTCACCACAACCCCCAGTATCGAAGGCCGCGCGGTCCGCGACTATCGCGGTATCGTTATTGGCGAGGTGATTGTCGGGGCTAACCTGTTCCGCGATTTGTTCGCCAGCATCACCGATATTGTCGGTGGCCGCTCGGGTAAATATGAGAACGTCCTGAAACGGGCGCGCGACGAGGCGTTGCTGGAAATGCAGGCCGAAGCGGTCAAGCTGGGTGCCAATGCCGTGGTTGGCGTTGACCTCGACTATGAAGTCGTGGGTGACAAAGGATCAATGTTGATGGTATCCGCATCCGGAACCGCGGTCGTGACTGACTAGAGAACATCCGGCCGCGTCAGCAGGATGTAAACTAGCCCGCTGGTCGCGATCAGATTATAAGCCATGTGCATGGCAATATTAGCCCACCAGCCATAACGGATTCTGGCATAGCCCCAAATCAATCCGCCAACTATTTGTGGCAGCACAAAGGGCAGCAGCGCGACGGGATTATCACCGGCGTAGTTAAATATATGCACGGAACCAAATAGCAGGGCCTGACTCCAGAATACCAAAGGGAAAATCCGGGCATACCAGTCCGGTACTGGCCTTTTCCACAATGCAGTCACTCCGATCAGAACGGCACCGGCGATCAGGGCTAACAGAGGCGCGGTACCCATGGAAGCGGGCCCGGGCCACACCAATTGCTCATAACTATATGTCAACGCCATCCACAGAATGAGGCCGGAAAAGGGGATCAGGAGGCGCGGCGAACCGCTGAGCCACGACCGAAACATTAGCTCTTCAACAATCGGCCCGATGATCACGACGATTAACAAGAGCTGCCAGACCGGGCGCTGGAACAGGTCTGACATGTCGCTCGACATAGAGACGCCGAAAGCCAGCATGATCGGCACCAGTATTACGGCGATGGTTGCCACGATGATGCAATTAACCGCGAAAAGCCATATTAGATCTGTCGCTTGTCCGGGCATTTGCAATCTGCCGACCTGCAGCTTTGGTGCTCGCAGATACATCGATAGATCATATGTTGTCATCTTCAGGCGACTGATTGTCCATCCAATGGTTGAGTTGGGTTCGAACATGCGGCAAAGAGCCTCAACTATAAAATCTTTAGATACGGACGAATCATATGGCAGGCCATAGTAAATTTAATAACATCAAGCATCGCAAGGGCGCGCAAGATAAAAAGCGTTCAGCGGCTTTCTCAAAACTCAGCCGCGAGATTACCGTGGCGGCGAAATCGGGCATGCCTGATCCGGACATGAACCCGCGCCTGCGGCTTGCGGTCAACAATGCCAAAGCGGTGTCCATGCCGAAAGATGGCATCCAGCGGGCGATCGACAAAGCCTCGGCCAATGAAGGCGATGATTATAACGAGGTACGCTATGAAGGCTTTGGCCCCGGCGGTGTTTCACTGATTATCGAAACGCTGACCGACAATACCAACCGTACCTATACCAATGTCCGCACGATCATGTCGCGCAATGGCGGCAATGTCGGCGAATCCGGTTCGGTGAGCCACGGCTTTGACCGGGTCGGCTATGTCCAATATCCCGCCGAAGCAGGCAGCGAGGACAAAGTTCTCGAAGCGGCGATGGAAGCTGGCGCAGAAGATATTTCTTCCGATGAAGATGGCCATGAAATCTGGACCGCGATGGAAGATTTGCATGAAGTTGCCGGCGCATTGGAAAAATCGCTGGGCGAAGCGAAAAGCGTGAAACTCGCATGGCGTCCGTCGGTGCAGGTTGAAGTGAATCTGGAGCAGGCGGAAACATTGCTTACGCTCATCGACTTGCTGGAAGATGATGATGACGTCCAGACCATCTGGGGCAATTATGATGTGCCGGACGAGATCATGGAAAAACTGAACGCCGAGTGATCATTCTTGGTCTCGATCCCGGCCTTGGCACAACCGGCTGGGGCGTGATCAGCTCTGAGGGCAATCGGCTGTCGCATATCGCTAATGGGCAGATAAAGACCGACCCCAAAATGGCTTTGGCGAACCGGCTGTTGAAGCTGGACCTGGAACTGACGGACCTGATGCTGGAATATCGGCCGGACGCGGCGGCGGTCGAAGAGGTGTTCGTCAACAGCAATCCGCAAAGTACGTTGAAGCTAGGACAGGCGCGCGGTGTCGTTTTGCTCGGCGCGTCGCGTTCCGGTCTGGAAGTGGGCGAATATGCAGCGCGGGCGGTCAAGAAATCAGTCGTTGGTGTGGGCAAGGCCGACAAGGATCAGGTGCAGGCGATGCTCAAAATCCTGCTGCCCGGCGTGAAGCTGGCCGGGCATGACGCCGCCGATGCGCTGGCCGTGGCGATCACCCACGCGCATCATCGAAAGCGTTGAGAGAAAAAAGAACAAAACAAAAACTCGACAGATTCGCTCGTCACGCTAAAACACTATCATGATAGCAAAACTCACCGGCATTATCGATGAAATCGGGACGGATAATATCGTGCTGGACGTGCAGGGCGTCGGCTATCTGGTCTTTGCCTCGTCGCGGACCATCACCGCTGTTGGCGGGGTCGGCGATGGCGCGACTATCTACACCGAAATGCAGGTCAGCGAGACCGACATGCGCCTGATGGGCTTTGCCAGCGGATCGGAACGCGATTGGTTCCGTCTGTTGATCTCGGTGCAGGGCGTTGGCGGTAAGGTCGCGCTGGCGATATTGTCAGCACTGGAACCGGGAGAAATTTCACTTGCCATTGCCACCGCCGACAAGGCCATGGTTGCGCGGGCCAATGGCGTTGGGCCGAAATTGGCACTGCGGATTGTCAATGAATTGAAAGACAAGGTCGGCGGCATTGCGACCGACCCGATTGCAGGAGGCGGAGCCATTCACGCGCCTTCTAATAACAGCGCCGATGCAGTCAGTGCACTCCAGAATCTGGGCTTTAAACCGGCGGAAGCCAGCGCGGCAGTCGCGGCGGCGGACGCTGAGGCGGGCAATGGCGTGACATTGGATACACTGGTGCGGTTGGCGTTGAAGAAGGCGGCGCGGTGACGATCTTTCGTCGGGCATCTTGTCGATGTGGACAACTCCATGCAACCTGCAGAGGAGAACCTGTCCGCGTTTCAATCTGTCATTGTTTTGCTTGTCAGCAACGCAGCGGATCACCTTTTGGAGAGCAGGCCCGATGGCCAGAGGATCAGGTGGAGGTTACGGGAGAGGCAACGAAGTGGGCGCGAACTTCTGACAGGGGTGGGAAGGTCACCTATCATTTCTGCCCGACCTGCGGCACGACGGTATGGTATCAGGGAGGACCGATGCCAGAGGCAGTCGCGATTCCTGTTGGATTATTTGCCGATCCCAATTTTCCGCCGCCAAAATTCTCAGTCTGGGAAGCACGCAAACACCCATGGGTGAATATTGATATGGATGTGGAACATCATGACTGAAGACCGCCTCCAATCTCCTGAACGCAAAGTTGAAGATATCGACGCCGCACTGCGCCCGAAAACGCTCGACGAATTTATCGGTCAGGAAGCAGCACGTGGCAATCTTCGCGTGTTTATCGAGGCCGCAAAAAGCCGCAGCGAAGCGCTCGACCATGTGCTGTTCTTTGGCCCGCCGGGGCTGGGCAAGACGACGCTGGCGCAGATTATTGCCCGCGAACTGGGCGTGGGTTTTCGCGCGACATCCGGTCCGGTCATTGCCAAATCCGGTGATCTTGCGGCGCTGCTGACGAACCTTGAGGAAGGCGATGTCCTGTTTATCGACGAGATTCACCGGCTCAATCCGGTGGTCGAGGAAGTGCTCTATCCGGCGATGGAAGACCGCGCGCTCGACCTGATTATCGGCGAAGGCCCCTCGGCACGCAGCGTGCGAATTGACCTGCCGCAATTCACCCTAATCGGTGCAACCACGCGGCAGGGCTTGCTGACCACGCCGCTGCGGGATCGCTTCGGCATTCCGGTGCGGCTCAATTTCTACAGCGTCGAAGAACTGGAAAAAGTCGTCCACCGCGCCGCCAAATTGCTTGATCTGGGCATCGCGCCCGATGGTGCTACCGAAGTCGCTCGCCGCGCCCGCGGAACCCCGCGTATCGCTGGCCGTTTGCTGCGCCGAGTGCGGGACTTTGCCAATGTCGCTGGCACCGCGATGGTGGACCAGAAAACCGCCGACGCCTCGCTCACCCGGCTAGAGGTGGACAGCATCGGCCTCGACGCCATGGATCGCCGCTATCTGCATATGATAGCGGATATTTACAAAGGCGGCCCCGTCGGTGTGGAAACCTTGGCAGCGGGTTTGTCCGAGCCGCGCGATACAATCGAGGAAGTGATCGAGCCTTATCTCATTCAACTGGGTCTAGTGGCGCGAACAGCACGCGGCCGCGCGTTAAATGATCGTGGGTGGCAGCATCTTGGGCTGAAGCCACCGGCTGGCAAAGAAGTTGACGGGGAGTTGTTTGATTGATCTTCTCCTCTCCCCTTGAGGGAGAGGAAACGGAGACTTGGCAGCTTGTCTGCCTAGTCGAGTTGGTGAGGGGGTTGGCGAAATGCGGCCTCTCAACCCCTCACCAAGATTTTCTAGCAAACAAGTTTGCAAGCAAATCTGTCTTCTCCCTCAAGGGGAGAGGATTTTAGACCGCTCCGATCTGTTCCGCAGACGCCCAGGTCGCGTGTGTCCCGCTGGAAATGCGATGTGGCAGGATGATTGTACAGACCGGGCCAGCGGATATATTCTGCGCATCAACAATGATACATTCCGAGCGGTCCTGCTTCATATCGGTGATGAAGCTGATCAAATAGCCGTCGTCTTCGGATTTCTGGTTCTCACGTGGAATAAAAGGCGCTTCGGATCCAAAACGCTGGTCGCCGAACGCATAATGTTCGGCCGTGCCAGTCTCCAGATCATGTTTGGTCACACCGTTGAACAGGAACCACCCTGGCTCCCCGGTCACGCTGTAAACATGGCGATATTTCTGTCCCGCAATGCGGGGATTGATCATCCCAAATTCAACCGGATAATCGTCGAACAATGTCTCTTCGCGGGTCTCACCGGTTTTCAAATTGAAGCGCCAGCGGTGTAGCTCGGGCTGAAAACTGTGGAGGTCGATACTGGCGCCCATGCTTTCATAGCCGGATGGAAAATCTGTCAGCGGCGGCGGCACCGGCTGGTTCTGGAAATAGCCGTCGAGTAACAGCTCATCACCATCTTCGAACGCATTGGCCCAGTGCAGCACATAGGTCGGCTTGGCCTCAAACCATTGAATATCTTCTGGTTGTCCCCGCCGCGGCATCACGCCAAAGCGGGTTGGCATGTCGGGGTGATAGGATGGGATGTACAAATTCCGTTCGATCAATTCCGGTTTCCAGAAGAGCGGGCAGTCGTTGACGATGACGTAATTTTCGGAAAAAGCCATGTCATGCGGAAGGCGCGCACCCGGCAGCTCAACGGGGATCATGTGCTGCAGCTGGTTATCCGCATCGACAACGCCATAATGCATATAAGGCGGCTTGGTGGAATAGTTGAAGAACAGCAATTCACCGGTCGCTTCATCGACCTTGGTATGGGCCGAGACGCCATCGTCTGGAACCCAGCGTTCTACGCCCAGTGTTTCCAGCGTTTCCGGGTCGAGCCGATAGCCTTCACCGCATTGGTAAAAGGTGGAGAGTATCTGACCGGCATGGACCACCACATCGGTCGAACTGCTATCCTTCACACTGCCATGCGCGCCCCAGCCGGGTCGCTTGGAATCAGATGGCTTCCCCATGATCCCGCTCCACAAGGGCGCGCCCTCTGCCTGTTCCGCCTCAAAAGCTTTGGTGCGGACAAAGCGGTTGCGATAGCGTGCCTTGCCGCCCGACAGGCGCAGGCTGTGGATCATGCCGTCGCCATCAAAGGGGTGATAACGGCCGATGCTATCATGCACTGGATTTTCGGTATTGCGGATGTAGACGCCGTCTATGTCCGCCGGAATTGTTCCAATGACTTCGAGCTCATCCGTATCGAGCTCTTCAAAGACCGGTGTCCAGGCGCCATTGCGATAGGGATGGTCATTCGCCCCCAGCGTGGTTTTGATCTGGTTTACCGGTGTCGTCATCAATCTCTCAATAGTTCGTTTATGCCGGTTTTCGAGCGAGTCTGTGCATCCACCGTTTTGACGATGACAGCGCAGTAGAGCGATGGCCCGGGTACGCCGTCGATATTGGCCTTTGGTGGGGTCGCGCCGGGAACAACAACAGCATAGGGCGGCACTTCACCGATATAGACTTTGCCGGTTACGCGGTCGATAATCTTGGTTGAAGCGCCGAGATAGACACCCATGGAAAGAACCGCGCCTTCGCCGACCCGCACGCCTTCGGCGACTTCACTGCGGGCGCCGATGAAAGCGCCGTCTTCGATAATTACTGGGCCAGCCTGCAAAGGTTCAAGCACGCCGCCAATGCCAGCGCCGCCGGAAATATGGACATTTTTGCCAATTTGAGCGCAGCTGCCGACGGTGGCCCAAGTATCAATCATCGCGCCTTCATCGACGAAAGCTCCGATATTTACAAAGCTTGGCATTAAAACGGCGTTGCGGCCGATATGTGAACCATGGCGGACGACCGCGCCCGGGACTGCCCGGAAACCGGCTTCGCGAAAACGGTTCTCGCCCCAGTCGGCAAATTTGCTGGGGACTTTGTCCCAATAGTTCGCGCCGCCGGGGCCTTCGATGACCTGATTGTCGTTAAGCCGGAACGAGAGCAGCACTGCTTTTTTCAGCCACTGGTTGACCACCCATTTATCACCTTGTTTTTCGGCGACACGGGCACTGCCATCATCGAGGCTCGCCAGCGCGGCGTTGACAGCATCGCGTTCAGGTCCCTGGCTGGTGATGCTCAGCGATTCCCGTTTTTCCCAGGCGGCTTCGATGGCGTTCATCAATTGCTTAGTCATTGCTGTGCGTGTTCCTTGTCCAAAATAAATCTAATTACAGGCTGGTGACCCAGTTTTCCAGATTGTCAATTTCATGGTCGATATAGTCCGGTTCATGGTCGCGTGCGCCCCATATCGAACCGGTATTGACCCAGATGGTCGTCATGCCCAAATCTTTCGCAGGACGCAAATTGCGCGCCATATCTTCGACAAATAAAGAGCGTTTTGGGTCAATTCCGGTGGTGTTGATCAGGCTGTGATAGGCCGCTTTTTCAGGTTTCGGGATTAGGTCAGTGGCGACAACGTCATGGATCTGATCAAATAAACCGCCAAGGCCGCGCCCTTCCAGCACCCGTTCCGCATAGGGCCGATCGCCATTGGTGAAGACCAATTTTTCACCGGGCAAGGCGGCAATGGCGCTATGTAAATCCGGGGCATGGGACAGGCGGCTCATGTCGATGTCGTGAACGTAATTTAAAAATTCCTGCGGATCGGTGTCATGATGGTGCATGAGCCCCGCCAAGGTCGTGCCGTGATCGTGGAAATAATCTTTCTGCACCTTGCGCGCTTCGGCCGGGTCACAGTCCAGCGCGCGCGCAATATATTCACCCATCTTGACATCGATAAGCGAAAAAAGATCACATTCGGCCGGATAGAGGACGTTATCCAAGTCAAATATCCAGTGATCGATATGGGAAAATTCCGGTGGCATGGGCACAGCGCCTAATCATTCCGCCCCGTTCGGGCAAGCGCTGATCGATGTTAAGCTGTCGGTAACGCTGTTTATATATAGCTTTCGGCAGTGGGGAAGACAGGGTAATATGACAAAATATCGCGTAAGCCGGACACAATATTTGGGCGCAGCATTGGCGCCAATGATCCTATTGTCCGCTTGTGGCGGCGGCGGATCCCGCCCAGCGCCGACCCCAACGCCTCCAGCGACGGCGCCTACGCCGACTCCGACACCCACTCCGTCTCCGACGCCTACTCCCGCACCAACACCCACCCCGACCCCGCCGGCGACCAATTTTGACACGGCCGAGTTCCGCGGGTCCGATGGACCTTCACAACATGGCGCCCTGACCGCGTATAATGCCGGTGCGACCGGCGATGGCGTGATATTGGGTGTGATTGACAGCGGCTTGAACGCGAGCAGTGATGAATTTGTCGGCCGCATCCATCCTGACAGCGCCGATTTTGCAGGTACGCGCGGGATTGGCGATGAAGGCGGCCATGGCTCTGCCGTGACATCAGTCGCGGCGGGCAGCAGAAATGGCAACGCAACCCATGGCATGGCGTTCGACACCGATATATTGGTCCTGCGCACGGACAGTCCGGGAAGTTGCGCAATGGATGATCCCGATGATCCCGATGATGACGGATGCAGTCATGGCAGCGGCGCGATTGCCTCGGCCATTAATCAAGCGCGCGTCAGCGGCGCTCGGGTCGTTAATATATCTTTGGGCGGACCGGATATTTCGAACAGTGTCCGCAACGCCGTGGCCGCTGCTGCTGCTGCTGGCGTGGTGGTCGTCGTTTCAGCTGGTAATGATGGCGCCGCGACGCCCGATGGTTTCGCTGCGGGTATTGCCGACAATGGTAGTGGCCATGTCATCATTGCAGGATCAGTTGGCGCGAGCGAAAATATCTCATCCTTCAGCAATCGGGCGGGCGGTCAATCGGCTAATTTCTTGACGGCACTGGGTGAGCGGGTGCGCGCAGACGATAATGATGACACCGCTTTTCTATGGAGCGGGACATCGTTTTCTGCGCCGCAAATTTCCGGAGCCGTGGCTTTGCTGGCACAAGCCTTTCCCAATTTAACCGGCGCTCAAATTGTCGATCTGCTCTTCACCAGCGCGCGTGATGTCGGTGACGCTGGAACCGATGCAGTTTACGGCCGAGGCGTGCTCGACATTGCTGCGGCGTTTCAACCGCAGGGACAAAGCTCTTTGGCGGGTAGCCAAGTGGCGGTTGATCTCACCGCTTCTGGTGGACAGACATCCGCTGCGATGGGAGATGCTGCCCTGCAGGGACAAAATGTTGGCGCGGTGATATTGGACGGTTTCGACCGCGCCTTTGCGCTGAACCTCGCACATGACCTGCAGGTCGCTATACCGGAGTATAAATTGACCGGCGCGCTTAGCGGGGATCGCCGCAATATGGTCGCATCGAGCGCAGGCGTTCAAATAGCGGTGAATATCGGTCGCGATCCCGTCGGTCTGGTCGGTCGCGATAATCTGACGCTCTCGGACAGCAACGCCCGCAAGGCGCGGATGCTGGCGGCTTCGGTGATGACGCATATCTCGCCTGAGATGAAAGTGGCTTTCGGTTTCCAGAAGAGCGCTAGCGGACTGGTCGCTCAGATGCAGGGTGCAAGCGCGCCCGCCTTTCTGGTCGCGCCAACGCCAACAAGCGAGCGCGGTTTTACCGGACAGGTGAAAAGCGCCGTCGCGATGCGCCGCGAAATTGCGGGTTTTGGGATTACAGCAAGCGCGGAAAGCGGCTCGGCACGCGTCAATTCAGATGATAACGGAATCGATGATTTGGCAGGATTGGATCGGCAACGCTATCGGTTTAGCGGCTTCGGCTTTGCGCTTGATCGCCGGGTCGGCGGGGCATCGCTTAGCATTGCGGCCAACTGGTTGGGCGAAGGCGACACCATATTGGGTTCGCGCTTCGTCGACACAATTGGGGCGCGTGGGGCCAAAAGCTGGTTTGTCGATGGCCGTGCTGGCTTTGATATCGGCAGCGGATGGCGCGCCGGGGCAAGTTGGCGTCAGGGTTGGACGCAAGTGGACAGTGCCAGCCTGGTAACCGGCGGGACGCTAAAAACATCAAGCTTTTCCGCTGATATCAGAAAGGCCGGATTATTCGGTCGGTCCGATCAAATCGCGTTCCGGTTCGCGCAGCCATTGCGCGTGTCATCGGGCGGACTGAACCTCAATCTGCCGGTCGGTTATAGCTATGAAACCCTGCAAACCGAATTTGGCCGGCGGACGCTGAATCTGGCCCCGGAAGGCCGGGAATTGGTGAGCGAACTGGCTTATGCGACGCCGCTTTGGGGCGGGTATCTCAACACCAACCTGTTTTGGCGCCAAGAGCCCGGGCATTTTGAGGCTTTGAATGATGATTTCGGTGGGGCAGTGCGGTTTCAGCTGAAGTTTTGAGAGTGTTATTTATTTGACCTCAAGCGCCGGGCGGGCACATCCGTGCCCTTGGCTACGCGCCAATAAGGCGCGGCGGCCGGTCGGCCTTGCCGACGCACTTCGCGTCGGTTTGGTGTAACCTCTCAATGTCGCGCTGGTCCGACGCGAAGCGTCGGCAAGCGCGACCGCGCGCCCGAGCTTATGCGAGGAAAGCCAAGGCGACGGACGTCGCCGCCCGGCGCTTGAGGTCAAATAAATTAAGCCCGCGCACCCGTTTCCTCTACGCCCGTGCTGTTATGACGCAGCGCTTTGAGCACGGTATCAACAATTCCGTCTGCATCCAGACCCGCTTCGGCATATTGCACATCGGGTTTGTTCTGATCTTGAAACACATCGGGCAAGCGCATCGTACGGATTTTCAAGCCCGCATCGGTCAGACCGGTATCGGATGCAAGCGTCAGGACATGCGCGCCAAGACCGCCGATCGCTGCTTCTTCAACTGTTACGGCGACTTCATGGGTGGTCAGCAGCTTGCGGATCAGCTCTTCGTCCAGCGGTTTGGCAAAACGCAGATCCGCGACTGTCGTGCTGAGGCCTTTAGCGTCGAGGCGGTCGGCAGCTTTCAACGCTTCGCCCAAGCGCGCGCCGAGCGACAGGATCGCTACCTTGCCGCCTTCGCGGACGATGCGGCCTTTGCCGATTTCGAGCTTTTCGAGTGTGTCGGGTATGGCGACGCCGGTGCCATTGCCACGTGGGTAGCGGAAGGCAATTGGACCATCATCATATTGCGCGGCGGTATAAGTCATATGCGCCAATTCTGCTTCATCGGCAGCGGCCATGACCACCATATTGGGCAGTGTCGCAAGATAGGTGACATCGAACGATCCGGCATGGGTGCTGCCGTCGGCCCCAACTAGTCCAGCCCGGTCAATCGCAAAGCGCACTGGCAGGTTCTGGATCGCGACATCATGGACGACCTGATCATAAGCACGTTGCAGGAAGGTCGAATAGATTGCGGCAAAGGGACGCATACCCTGCGCGGCCAGACCTGCGGCAAAGGTTACGCCATGCTGTTCGGCAATGCCCACATCAAAGGCGCGATCGGGATGGGCCTTCGCAAATTTGTCGACGCCGGTGCCCGATGGCATTGCGGCAGTAATAGCGCAAATACGCGGGTCGGTATCAGCGAGCTTGGCGAGTGTTTCGCCAAAGACGTTCTGATAGGCTGGCGGTCCGCCGCCCGGACCCTTGTCCTGCTTGCCGGAAACGACATCAAATTTGGCCACGCCATGATATTTGTCTGCGGCTTCCTCAGCAAATTTATAGCCTTTACCCTTTTCGGTGACGCAGTGGATCAGCACCGGTCCTTCGGCATTGTCTCGGACATTTTCCAAAACCGGGATCAGTTGATCCATATTGTGACCATCAATCGGTCCAACATAGTAGAAACCGAGTTCTTCGAACAGCGTACCGCCCATCGCCATGCCGCGCGCATATTCTTCTGCCTTGGCAGTAGCTTTGTGTACTCGGCGAGAGAGTTTCGCCGTCAGCTTGCTGGCAAATTTGCGGATGCCGAGATATTCGCTGGAGGAGACAAGTCGCGCCAGATAGGCGGACAGCCCGCCCACAGGCGGTGCGATCGACATATCATTGTCGTTGAGAATGACGACCAGCCGATTGCCAGCAGCCTGCGCATTGTTCATCGCTTCATAGGCCATGCCAGCGCTCATCGCACCATCGCCGATGACGGCAATCCCGCGACCGGGTTCACCCTTCATTTTGTTGGCGACGGCAAAGCCGACGGCGGCGCTGATCGAGGTTGAACTATGCGCAGCGCCAAAAGGATCATATTCGCTTTCGCTGCGCTTGGTGAAACCGGATAGTCCGTCGGCTTGGCGCAACGTACGGATACGGTCGCGGCGGCCGGTGATAATCTTGTGCGGATAGCATTGATGGCCAACATCCCAGATCAAGCGATCCTGCGGGGTATTGAAAACATAATGGATAGCAGCCGTCAACTCGACCACGCCAAGTCCCGCGCCCAAATGGCCGCCGGTGACAGAAACAGTATCGATGACTTCGGCGCGCAATTCATCGGCAAATTGCCGCAATTGTTCCGGTTTTAATTTTCTCAGATCCGCTGGAAGCGATACTGTATCCAGAAGCGGCGTGTTTGGACCTGGCATATATACTCCGTGTTTCGTCCCAGCTTTAGCGATACTGGCCGCTAATGTCGAATGTCTATCTTTTGCAAAGAGCAGGGAAGCTCTGAACAGGGGCTGACGCGAAAGCGCGCTTAACTACATTTTTGGCAGACGCCACGGACCTCAATAACAGGCCGGATCGAGCTAAATCCTTGTTCGTGCGCAACGTCGCGCACTTTGGAGGATAAAGCGTCATCGTCAATATGGGTGGCCTCGCCGCAAGTATCACAGACCAGGAATATGCAATCATGTTCGCAGCCAGGGTGGCTGTTGGCGAGATAGGCGTTGGCGCTTTCGACCCGCATGGCGAGGTTTTTGGCCACAAACAGGTCAAGAATACGGTAGACGCTATTCGGCGCGACCCGCTTGCCGCGCGCGGCGGAAACGAGCTCGGCTATGTCATAAGCCGACGCTGGCCGTGAAAAGCCCGACAGCGCTTCAAAAATAGCGGCGCGCGTATCGGTCCATTTTTCGCCCGCTGCTTCAAGATTATGGCGTGCAGCATCAGCGAGAGACTCGCCGTGATGCTCGTGATGATCATGTTTTCCCATAAGGATGATTTAGGGATTTTTGAGTCCGGGGGCAAGGGTCGGGGGGAGGGTGGTGATTTTTTTGTTAGACCTCAAGCGCCGGGCGCGGGGGAGTTTTTATTGAACCTCAAGCGCCGGGCGGCGACATCCGTCGCCTTGGCTACGCGCCATAAGGCGCGGCGGCCGGTCGGCCTTGCCGACGCGATGCGTCGGTTTGGTGGTAATCTTTAGGTAATCCTCCGAGCGAAGCGAGGCAAGCGCGACCGCGCGCCCGAGCTTATGCGAGGATAGCCAAGCGGGCGGATGCCCGCGCCCGGCGCTTGAGGTTAAATTAACTAATGCGTTGCGCGGTAATTTAGATCGTGACCCAGCGCGAGTATCCCCACACCAACCATGGTGAACAATATCTCCATGCCGCCATGATCGCCCTGATGTCCGATGGTAATCGCGCCAGCCATAATGCCGAGGCCCAGACCGCCAATCGCCGCTGGCATGATATAGCCATGATCCAGCACGCCGCGACCCAATGTAAACAGGCCCAGCGCAATCGCTACGCCAATGCCGATTTCATGGACAATCGGGTCCAATAATGCACCCGCCGCCGATGACAAAAGGGCGACAAATACCATGGTCGATATGCAATGGACCAGACACAGGCCGGAGATGAGCACCGCAATACGGTCCCACAATCCATCCCTGCCCATAAGGCCGTCTTTGTTCCAAAGTTTCGATGTCGTAAACACGACTCAGCTATCCATTACGTTTGAGTGTTTCACCAGATATAGGCTGCAGAGTGTTAAGATACAACATATCATTTTGTGATTTGAGTCTGTTTTCCGCCGGTACCTCTTGTCAGGCCGTGATTTTGCCATCACATAGCCGGTTATGAGCAGTTTCGCCCAGCCTCTTGCGCCCTTTGATGGAGCAACGCCGACCCGCCCGGTAGCGATAGCTAACTGGCTGTTATCGGTCGCTTTTCTGGTATTCCTCATGGTCATCGTGGGCGGGATCACCCGTCTTACCGAATCCGGCCTGTCGATCACCGAGTGGAAACCGATCATGGGTGCGATCCCGCCGCTTAATGACGCGGATTGGTTGTCCGAGTTTGAAAAATACAAACAGATCCCGGAATATATCGAGATTACCGGCCCGGCGGGCATGACGCTGGCGGATTTCAAATTCATCTATTTTTGGGAGTGGATTCACCGGCTGTTGGGCCGTGTGATCGGTTTGGCCTTTGCCTTGCCGTTCTTCTATTTTGCCGTGAGACGCGCCATTCCAAAGGGCTATGGCTTGCGCTTGACCGGCTTGCTGATTCTTGGCGGCTTGCAAGGCTTTATCGGTTGGTGGATGGTGAGTTCCGGTCTGTCAGATCGCACCGATGTCAGCCATTTCCGGCTCGCGACCCATTTGTTGTTGGCGCTGTTTATCTTGGCCTGTCTGGTTTGGACTGCGCTGGACCTCAGGCGTCTGGCAGGCGGCCACCCCAAGGCAGCGCAAATGACCGTCTTTGGGCTGGTTGTTTCGCTGGTTCTGTTCCTCCAGCTCCTGTTTGGTGCCTATGTTGCCGGCCTTAACGCAGGCTATGTCTCCAATACATGGCCGCTGATGAATGACAGTCTGGTGCCGGATGGCATAGATTTTACCTTTGGTGCATGGGCAGCGATTAATAATGATCCTTATCTCACCCATTTCATCCATCGCTGGTGGGCGTGGGTGACGGTCGGTGTCTTGATTGTGCTGGCCCGCAAAGTCCGCGGTCAATCGCGCACGGCGTCTATTGCAATCCACTGCGCCTTTGGCGTCCAGATATTGCTCGGTATTGCCACCGTGATGACTGGAATGGATATTGTTCTGGCGGTGTTGCATCAGGCTGTCGGCGCGCTGGTTGTTGCCGCAACGGCTTGGGGTATCCATGTTCTAGGCCGTGAAAACCCTGCTTCTGCGCCCACATGACCGATAAACCTGTCCTTATTTATACCGTGTTCGGGTCAGGCACAGAGGCAAAGCAGGTCGCCAAGACACTCATAGAAGAACGGTTGATCGCTTGCGCCAATCATTTCGCGCCCGCCCTTTCTCAATATGTCTGGGACGGCAAATTTTGCGAGGATCAAGAATATCCGGTCTTGTTAAAAACCACCGAATCCCAAACTAAACCAGCGATGGCGCGCTTGAAAACACTCCACAGCTATGACACGCCGGCTATCTTATGCTGGACCACAGATGATAGTGATCCCGACTATGCAAAATGGCTTTCCGGACAGATCGCAAAGCAGGTTTGAGAAATCCAAAGGTATCATTATACCCGCTAGCAATACCGCAGTTTGCTTGACTTAGCGAGAAAACGTCCTCAATAGCACCCCACTCGGCCGGGCATCAGCTCGGCTTTTATCATTTTGATTCGTCGCTCTCTTGCAAGGGAGAGCTCCCAAAGGAGTTTAGTCCTATGAAGACTATCACCAAACAGACGCAGTCGGTTAAACCCGCAGACGTTGAGAAGAAATGGCATATTATTGATGCCGAAGATCTGGTTGTTGGCCGCGTTGCGTCCATCATCGCCAACATCCTGCGCGGCAAGCACAAGCCAAGCTATACACCGCATGTTGATTGCGGCGATCATGTCATTGTGGTCAATGCTGGCAAGGTGAAGTTCACCGGCAACAAGACCAAGCAGAAAATCTATTACAAGCACACCGGCTATCCCGGCGGCTTGAAAGAGCGCACAGCGGAAAAAGTCCTCGAAGGTCAATTTCCTGAGCGTGTTTTGGAAAAAGCGGTTGAACGCATGATTCCAAAAGGCCCGCTCGGCTTTGCGCAGATGCGTGCTTTGCACCTCTTTAATGGCACCGAGCATCCTTATGCTGGCCAAGACCCACAGCCGCTCGACGTGGCTTCGATGAACCGCAAGAACAAGGTGAGCAAATAATGGCGACCGATAACAAAGAAGGCGTAAAAACCGACCTCGCTGATCTTAAAGAAATCGCTGGCGACGCTGTTGTAGCGGCTCCTGCTGCTGATGCCGCTGCTGAAGAAGGCGCGACTGAAACTGTAGAGCCACCGGTATCGACCATGCCATTGCGCGAACAGATATTGGATAAACAGGGCCGTGCTTATGCAACCGGCCGCCGTAAAGACGCGGTCGCCCGCGTTTGGCTCAAGCCCGGCAAAGGCAAGATCACGGTCAATGGTCGCGATCAGGAAACCTATTTCGCGCGTCCAACCCTGCGTCTCGTCCTGAACCAAGTGTTCGCGATCACGGAACGCGAAGGCCAATATGATGTCAACGTAACGGTTAAAGGCGGCGGACTATCTGGTCAGGCTGGTGCTGTGAAACATGGTATCTCGCAAGCCTTGACCAAATATGAACCTGCGCTGCGCGCCACGGTCAAAGCGGCAGGCTTCCTGACCCGCGATAGCCGTAAGGTCGAGCGTAAGAAATATGGTAAGGCGAAAGCGCGTAAGAGCTTCCAGTTCTCGAAACGCTAAACCAACCATTATACAAGTTACGAAAGAGGCGGCCTGCGGGTCGCCTTTTTTATTGGGCGATGGGTCGATCGTCTTTCCCTCGACCCACTGCTGGGGCTCAATTGACGGCATTGCCTTACAAAGGCCGCTATCAATCGCTATATAGACACTACGTCGTTGCGGTATATCTACTGCAACACTGTCTGACGGTGTCTCTTCTCAATCAAAAATTCCTTTGATTGGCTTTCCTGAGACAGGATAAGCATAAGCTGTGCCCGGGTTCTCGACAGACCGCAGCATAAGCGATGCAAAAGACCGGCAACAACGCGCATCTATCCTCGTGCATTTCAATCCCACGCGGTTCCGGCGACTAATGCCGACCGTCATTTGCCTGTTTCCACCATCAACTGAAGGAACACGATCATGGCTAAATCACAGAGAAAATCAAAGCGCGAAGTGCGCAAGCCGAAAGCTGAAAAAGTAAAGACCAACGCGTCAAACCCGTCGGCAAAGAGCGGCGTTGTTAAGGGTCTTGAACATATGAAAACCGGTCGCGGAAAGTAACAGGCGATGCGCGTAAAAGCCGAAATTTGCCGGGCGCAAGAAGCCCGCCAGCTCGATCTGGCCGCCAATGATCCGTTGGAAAGTCGCCGCAAAATTGCGGCGGCAGCGGCCAAGGCATGGGGTTTAGAAGCCATTCAGGCGGAAAAACGTGAGGCCGGCCACGTTGATCCGATTGACAAGCTGGATGCCGAAATAACCACGCAATTTGCCGACGAAGCAAATGCTGAAAAGGACCAACATGCCAGTTAGATTACAAATTGCTTATGGGCTGATCGCCTTGATGATCGCTGCCGCTGGCATCGGCATCTATTATTACCGAAAGCGGCAAAGGGATAAGGGTGGTCGCTGGTAATCCAGATCGCCAAACGGCTACATCCGATTTGAGATAATATTAACCGCCTTGAATGGTCTTGGCGGTTTCCTCAATGCTTCCAACAACAAGCAGCGGAGATCCTCCGACCATACCGACATTGGTTTGACCGTTTTCACCGGTCCTTAGCCATGCGATATTTTCCACAACCACCATATAGTCGCCGCCGCGTGATTTGAGTAAAACGAATTTCATCTTAGTGTCTCCTGACACCCTTGGCGTTACGACCCGAACCTCTTTTTTGCATTAACACCCCGGAGTGTTAATTGCAGGGGGCGGTCCCCGATAGAAATGAAAAGGCAGCTTTGTGGATTGAGCAGCGATAACGCTGATGTCCGCTATGGGCGCAAAAGCGGACATTAATTTGCTTGCGCTACGGAAATATCGAAAAGCGCTGTAAGCTCAATCGATAGAGCAATAGTTTGCAGTCTATCTGGCAATTATTGCACTGAATGCTTGTACTGACTGCTTGTACTGACTGCGCCTGAAATCAATGTTGGTGCGCAGCGGCGGCTCTGGATCCCCATAATGATTGGAACTGCCAGCCAAATGAAAACCTATTTGTTTGTCCAGTTAAATATCAGTAGGTTAACAATCGCTTCCAAGCTAGCAGCCGCTTCCATCGATGTGTAACAGACTGTCTTGCCGTCCTATCGCAATAGGGCTAGACTGGTGCCAGCATTGCCTTCCAAGTGAAAGTTTTGGGGTCGCACACTTGGCTTGAACAGGAGGGCTGCACGGCGAAGATGGGAAAGTCAGGGGTAGACCAAGACACACCGAATGATTCGGCGAATATTTTCGTGAGCTATTCACGGGATGATCGGGCTAAAGTCTTGCCTATCATTGAGGCGCTTGAAAAAGCCGGCCTTACCGTGTGGTGGGACGGTTTGTTGGAAGCGGGTACGCTATTCTTACATACAACCGAACAAGCACTGGAAGAGGCCGATGTTGTACTCGTTGTCTGGACCAGCACTTCTGTCCAGTCCAACTGGGTGCGCGATGAGGCAACAAGCGGAAGGGAAACGGGGCGTTTGGTCCCAGTGACAATAGACGGTTCACTTCCACCTCTGGGGTTCAGGCAGTTTCAAGTAGCGGATTTGTCAGCATGGCGCAAAAATCCCGATGCTCCGGAAATTCAAAATGTCATCCAGTCGATCCGGTCACTAATGGGCCAGCCATCACAGTCGCTCCCTCTTGTGACGCCGCTGCCTAAAAGACCGATGTTGACGCGACGTTCCGCATTGGTCGCTGGCGGGGCAACATTGGCAGCAGGGACGGTTGGGGCATGGGCAGCTGGCTGGATAGGAAGCGAAACAGCAGCAGCAGCCAGCAGCATAGCCGTTCTGCCCTTCAACAATATTAGCGGAGATACTTCCCAAGACTATTTTGCCGCTGGTTTGTCAGAAGAGCTGAGATCTACGTTGAGTTTGAACCAACAGCTGCAAGTTGCTGCGAAAACCTCTTCAAACAGTTTTCAGGGCAAGCAATTTGATACCAAAGCCATTGCCCAGAAATTGAGCGTATCTCATATTCTCGATGGCAGCGTCAGGCGATCGGGAGATGTCATAAGGGTCTCCACCCAGCTTATTGATGGCACTACCGGTTTTGAAATATGGTCCGAAAGCTTCGATCGCAAGATGATCGATATTTTTGCAATTCAAGATGAAATCGCAACAACGGTCGCCGATGCGCTGGTCGCCACAATATCGTCATCAACTACAATATCAGGGCAAAGCATAGGCGGAACGCTAAATTCAAACGCCTATGATAGCTACCTGAAGGGCAAAGCGTTTTACGGCTTGGCAGCAGATGAAAAAACATATCGCAATGCCTTGGCGCAGTTCAATGAAGCAATCGAATTGGATTCCAATTATGCTGCAGCCTATGCCGCAAAATCCCGGACGCTGACCGTAATTGCAAACAGACTGACGACCGGGGACGGACATATGGTGCTCTATGACGCGGCTGTCACGGCAGCGCGCCAGGCGCTTAAAATTGCACCTTCTTTGGCTGACGCACATGCCGCATTAGGCTTCGTTTTATTGAATGGACGTTTGGACATAAGGGCGGCAGGGTCTCCTTTCAGAAAAAGCTACGAATTGGGCTTTGGCAATGCCGACATATTGTCGACCTATGCCGTCTTTGCGGGCCGTACCGGAAAGTTCGAAGAAGCGCGCCGCGCTGCATCCCGCGCTCTAAAACTCGACCCCCTAAACCCGGTAACTTTTCGAAATGCCGGAATTGTCGAATTTGCTGCCCGCGATTTTGATGGAGCGGTATCACTGCTAAATCGTGCTCTGTCTATTAATCCAGAGGTAATCGGAATAAACTCGATATTGGGTGATATTGCCATCGTTAGCAATCAACTTGAGGAAGCGCGAAGCTTCTTTCGATTGGAACCCAGTCAGCTTCTTCAACAAAGGGGTTTGGCTATCGTTGAGTGGAAATTGAACAACGTCGAGGAGGCCAAGAACATATTGGATGGGATGATCACATCAATGGGCGATAATTGTTTGTTCCAGCAAGCAGAAGTTCAAGCACAATGGGGCAATAATGACAAAGCCTTCCAAATATTGTTGCATGCGTATGAGAAAAGAGATTCCGGACTTGTTCTTTTGCGCAACAACCCTCTATTTGATCCCCTAAGAAATGACCCGCGTTTCAAAGACTTGCAGTTGAAACTGGGATTTGAGTGAGCAAGAAAACAGGAGAATGAAATGCGTAAAATACTATTGGCCGCCACAACTGTTCTACTTTCATCGAGTTTGACAGCTTGCGGCGCACCAGAGGAAACTGCAGCCGAAGGCACCGAAGCTGTTGAAGAAACCGCCCCGGTTGAAGAAGCCATGTCGGCGGAAGAATCCACTGATGAAACCTCTCAGGAAGCAGAAGCCGATGGCACACCAGAAGAAGACGGTGATGACGAAGACAGAGGGAATCCCATCGATTCATAGCACCGATTATACCAATTAGCTGCCGCGCCTGGGAACTCACCTTCCTCTGGCGCGGCTTGCCATCGTCGTGTCAATCCAATTTCGATAGTGGGCCACTTTGGCGTAAACGCCCGGTCTCCCAGGCTGAGCACAACCATCACCCCAGCTGACAACGCCCAATAGCTTGTTGCGGAAAACCAATGGACCGCCGCTGTCGCCTTGGCATGTGTCGGTTGACGGGCCATTGGCGCAAATGACAGATGAATTTATTCGGCCTGGATAATGGCTATAGGCCTGCTGACAGGCACCCATATTCCACACATCAACCGATGCCCACAAGAGGATTGCAGAGCTACCGCCATTTCTGGTTTTCCCATAGCCAAAAATATTGGCGCTACCGTTCGCCCCCGCCTGATTGGAACCAATTAGCGAGATCGGTCTTACACCATTTCGATAAGCAGGTTCGATCTGCAACAATGCGATGTCATTGGCTTTGGTTCTGCTATCATAATATTTGTGCGGGATTTTTTTTAGCACCCGGTAAAAACGACCCGATCTATCGGACAATTTAGTAGAGCCCAAACGGACCGTCATCGTATAATTGCGATATTTTCCCGCGATGCAATGGGCTGCCGTCAATATCCATTCACGGGCGATCAGTGTTCCACCGCAGCGATGCCGCTTCGCCCAATCCCCCTGCTCAACCGGCAGCTTAGACGTGCGCTGATACTTATACGCCCAGATTGACGCCTGCCACGGGGCCATTTGCTGCGAAGCCGGGGCATTATGAACCGAATGAACATATGAGCAGTCATTTTCGTCTCTACATGGGTCCTCAATCCTGCCATCTTCGTCATAAAGGCTGGTCGCGAGGTTGTTAATCGGTTCTTCGTCCGGTTCGTCGAACTTCGGCCAGCTATAATCCCGGCCCGCCGCGCAGCTGGAAAGCAAGGCAAGGCCCATCAACGATATCCCGGATTTCATGCTGATCTTGGGAATGGTTGATTTGCTCGCATCTTTTCCAACTTTCATTCCCAAGCTTATAATTGACCGCCATATTTGGACAGCGGAAAGCCCCTATAGTGTCGGTTTTCCGTATATCGAAAAGCTCGCCCACATTTTTGGATCGTTCAAATATGGCTGGCGCCCATAATTATTTTTATAATTCATAGTCTCAATTTGAGCCTGCTGCATAGCAATCTCGGGTGCGAGACCGGTCTTTAGCCCGTTGACAAAGCTGGTCATCAATATCGCCGTCGCATTGTCGCTCACATTCCAAAGGCTGGCCACCACTTGACCTGCACCAGCAGACGTCCATGTTCTGGCCACGCCAAAACCGCCACCATCGAGAACTCGCCCCAGTGCAGTCTGACAGGCGCTCATGATCACCAATGGATGGTGATTGTCCCAGCCATTGAAACGCTCCTGCCGAACATGGCCTGCATAATAATGTCCGCCGGACATCGCCATAAACCCTTGCGTAAGTGGATTGTCCGGATCTGCGACAGCATGGGTTGCCATATAGATTATTCCGGCGTCCGGGTTTTTGTTTATGGCCCTAACGAAATTGCGGCGGGTTGCTTCATCGCCCAGCAACAGGCGCGTTGATCGGTCAGACAATTGTTTCGAAACCGCTATTGCTTCGCGACGTGCACCTGGCAGCGGCGACCAGTCGAATTTGGGATCGCTCGATAGATCTGGATCACCAACGATGACCGCTTTATCGATGTTCAATTTAGCAAAATCAAAAAAGCTGTTTTTGTTTGTCAAC
Source organism: uncultured Sphingomonadaceae bacterium (assembly GCA_947493215.1). Taxonomy (GTDB): domain Bacteria; phylum Pseudomonadota; class Alphaproteobacteria; order Sphingomonadales; family Sphingomonadaceae; genus Parasphingorhabdus. Next base: position 829,281 of record CANLQE010000001.1, read on the forward strand.
GTGCCGATATCCGGCAGGATGACAAACGACCAGTTTTTTGCTGCGAACCCGTTTTCAAGCGGCAATGCCGCATAGGGTGCGGTGCCGGTATCGCGCGCTGCGATTACCAGCAAACGTCCAGAACGTGTGCCTAGCGCCTTCCCCACTTCACCCGGCAGCAATGCTTCTGCTGTTTTTGACAGGGTCTGTTTGCGTTCTGCGACAGCGGCAGGCGACCGGTCTCTTTTCCTTGCCGCCCGCATCGCCTCTTTTGACACAGGTGGCTGACCTTCTGGTCTTGGACCTCGAGATACCGCCAAACGCCGGACCCCAAGGCCTTCGGCCATGGCGCCCAAGCCTTCATAACTTCTGTTGTAAAACCCCGTGACGATGCCACCATCGGGAGCAATCAGCCAACTCTGCAGAAAGTCATCATTTTTTATGCTGTGAATCAAAGCGTAAGTCGGCGTGCCGCCTTTGGACAAGACAGCCAGTTTTTCCTTTATCTCTTGAAGATCGCTTTCGGCCTTAGCCAAATTGCGCTTCTGACCGGGAGCCACAACTCGGCCTGTTTCCTCCTTGGTTCGCATCACCTCTTTAAAAAGTTCTGCTCCTGCAATGGCACCGAGCAGGTCTTCATATTTTTTCCCCCGAAAGTCTTTGGGCATCGGCGTCGGATTGGGTGTGGGCACGTTGGATGCAGCTGACGGCTCGTTGGATGCGACTGATGGTTCTGCATAAAATCCCTGTTTACCGGCCGCATCAGGGTCTGCTTGTCCGCAGGATGCAAGAAAATATAGGAGGAAGGGAGCAATAAAACCGCCGTTGAAGCTCATTCGAAAACTGATCATGGCTGATCTCCCCGGACGAGATAGTATAGGCGACCTACAATTTGTAAAGAAATGTCTCAGACTGTTGATCAGCTATTCTTCAACGGTCAGGGTCTAGTCGCGCTGCCGGTCCAATATAGCCGGTAGTCACGTCTATACAGGCACGGTGATTTGCTTGCCGCCAAATACAGCCTGCCAGTTTTCGATTTCGGAAACCACAACATCATCCGTGGCATGGACCAATGCAGTGACCTTTCCATAGTCGATTGCGGTGTCGGGAGCAGCCAAAAGCAGGTTGATGCGATGGTGGATTGCATCAAGCTTTTTCGCGGTCACTTCGGAAATCGCTGCAAATCGTTCAAAATCACCGAAATAGCGGATGCCCGCAATCCCAGCACCGAATGTCGGGAACATGACTCCAAGAACAGTGAAGGTCTTGGACAGAGAACCGACTATTGCATAGTCAATAAGATCAAGTTCTGCACATCCTTTTAGCAACAGATAAGACGCGACAGACAGCACCGCGAGGCCAAACAAAAGTTCCGAAAATCGGTCCAGATTATGGTGCACGGCCTTTAGCCGTTTTGCTTTGCCAAAATGATAGTCGCGCTGGGGTGTAACGTGGGAGTTTATCAGCGCGGTCAAGCTCAGCCTCAGATAAGCGGACGTCAATTTTACCTGCGGCAGACCGATGCTGCGCAATGCTTGCCGAACATACCATTCAGGCCAGGAGGTTTCCGTTCCTTGTGGCCATCTCCCTCGTGCACGGGCCACGCCCAGCATCAAAAGAAGTGGCCCATGCCGGAAATATTCGGCGACGCGCCGCGTCTCAAACCAGCGGCCATGCCAGCGATTTTTTTGCCCGCGAATTGTTATGATAACAATGGCCAGGAGCAACAGAAATTCAAATAGCGCGAATATCCATTTTTGCTCTGGTGACACCAGCGGAAGATATAATATCCCGCCCACAATCGCGAAAGCAGAGAGAATAAAATTGACGATCATGCCGCCGCGATAATGATCGGACAGCCGTGCTGCGATGCCGTCTGCCCACGCAAAATTCTGCATCGCAACCGCATCAATTTGTTTTGCAAGCTTAAGATCTGCATTGGGCAGGTTTTGCGCCACTTTCAATAGTGCAGCACCGCTTCCATTAGCAACATCTTCAGGACGCTCATAGGCTTGAATCAGGCTCCGGAAAGGCTTCTTGGTGTTGCCAAATAAAGCTTCTATCCTGCGATACCCATGTGTTAGTCGTGCGCTGCGATCATGCCATTTTTCATCGATAAATGCTGATATCCCCGGTTGAGTAGCCGAGGCCTTGGACAGTTTTGCGTGGTCGGGGCAAATAATGTCAGCTATTATTGACGCAATTTCCAGATTACGATCTTCATGCTCGCCACCGACCTTTGAACCAGCGAGCGATTCCGGCGCATATAGAATGCTCCATTTGTCCGGGCTTGCCGGGTCAATCCAGATGACCGGAGCCCCCATTTCCAATGCACAGGCCACGGTATGCCCGGTTCCGCCATTATTGGAGGTGCTTTTGCCATCCCACACCGCGATGATGAGATCGGATTGTTCAATCATGACACGCCCGGCCAGCATTGCGCGCTGTGCGCTTTCTACAGCAAAGGCCTGCGCTTTGGCGAAGTCATCGGGTGAATCGAGCTTATCAAGATACAGCGCTGTAATATGTTCATCCTGATCAGCCAGTTCAAACAAAAGCGCACTATCCGCTATTACATTAATGGCGTCTACCCGAGCGCGCGTAGCTTCGTCACTAGCCTTCTTGTTCCCAAGCAATGCTCTTGCATCCTCGGCATCCAAGGGCAGTGCATTGATCGCCAGATTGAGTTGCCGACCAAATGGTAAGGGGCTGACCAACTCCCATTTGCGAGCCAAGGCCAGTTCTGCCGCTGCCTGATCCGTACCATCGACCAGCAAAGTATTGAGCCGCATGGATGCTTGTGAGCCATCTTTAAATTCTGATGGGGTATTTTGCGCCGTTCGATCAATGGTTTCGAAAATGGCATCTATCGCCGCTTTTATAGCGCCAGTGTTCCTCGCATAATCGGCATGGGCAGCACGATGCCCAGTTACCCCAATACTGACATGCACCGTTGGCGGCTGGGGTGGTTTGACGATGCTCACAGGAGGCCCTCTTCGCCGGCAATCCCTATTCGAATTGGACGAAAGGCGTCTGCGAAATCAATCACGCCCCGGTGTCCAAATTCTTTCCATTGTGAGATAGGTAAACGAAGCGCTCCAGGCAATCAGCAACAGGCCGGTTAGAGCCTCAATCCCTGCTACCACGCGTATCGGCCCTTCAGGCGTAATATCGCCAATACCCAAAGTCGTATAAGAGGCGATAGAGAAATAGAAAAAATCTGCTGCGGTCGAAGTATGCGCGCCGGACAGGCTTCCGATTCCATTAAATTCCATCGTCCAGAATGCGATTGCGAACAAGATGATTTCGGTGACATGAGTCAGAAAAATTATCGTCATTACCAGCAGCATCGGTCTGCGGATTCTATGCTCGAGCTTCGCAATGAGAATAGTGCCGTTTCGTAATACCTGAAAATGGAGATAAAGGCATAGTGCTACCAGCAAGCAAGATACGACAGCAGCGGCAAGCAATTCGGTCATGACATTGCAATGCCTTGCAAAATTTCTTTGTCAAGTTTTCCCGCGAATATGGATTGTGGAACAATAACTAACGCGTTCGGCCCATCCAGCAGCGATCAAGATTAGAAAAATGCGGGGTTGGATCCGCTCATTCGATCTATAGCGACGATCAGCAACAAAGCACAGGGGCAGCCAAAGACGGAAAAAGCGAAGTATCATAGCAATCTGGATATTCATTCTGTTTACGCTAGCGACATTTGTTTGGAATTTGGTGTCCCTCTTTACCGAAACAATGATCAATTTAGATTTGATTTTTCTCCCGCTCGTTGCGTTACTGCATTTAACCTCAATCGTATTGCTAATCTTGCACTCAACACGGCAATGTTTGGCAAAAGAGCTATATTGCCCAGGCCCTGACCGACGAGCCAAAGCACCGTTTGATTTGCGAACATCAAAGTGTTACCCGCTCATCGCGATGGCTTATGCATGTCAGCATGCGGAGATGCCACCACAGATAAGCCCGCTGGCGAGGACGCGGCGGCGACTGAAGCGGCAGCTACCGAAGAGTGCACACAGGAAGCCATGATGGCTAAGGCACAAGAGATTGGCGAGAAAATGCAAGGATTAGCTAGTGATCCAGAAGCAATGCAGGAAATGGCTTCCAAGATGCAAGAGGTTCAAGCAAAGGTTCAGCAAGGTGCTGCGGATGGGAGTTTCGATATAGCTGAAGCATGTGCCGTCTATGATGACATGCTCGCTGCGGCTGAATAATATAACGGCGATCATAAATCAGTGAGGTCGAGGTCATTCTCTACCTCGCTGAAGATGATTGCATCTAACCGGCTACAGAAACGTAAGCACGCGGGTACCACAAAACGAATGATCGATTAGCTTCGCAAGCACGTCGAGCGAACTGGAAAAGCCGGGTACATGCATGCATTATCACTCAAAAAGGGAATAAAGCTGGTTCGGCCTGGAATGGTAAAAGCTGTTATGTGCTCGTTTGCAAAAATGGCGACTGCTGTCAGGAATTGTCGCGGCAAACGGACAGATCCCGTTTAGTTTGGTTGCCGCTGTCCTGTTTGAATTCATCGTTTTGCTGCGTGGCTTGAACAGAGAAAAACCGGCTGATGCACTGCACCAGCCGGTCCCCCGTTTCTCTCCCGAGAGCACCATATCGCTTTGATCAGAATTCAAAGCGGACCCGTATGTTACCCGAGTGAGATTGGTAATCAGAGGCGAAACGGCCCTGATATTCAGCTCCGATGCTGAACCCGTCTTTGTTGACAAGGTTCAGTCCGGCACCAAGATCAAAACGGGATTCAGAAGGTTCTGCTGAAGTTAGACGGAATGTGTCGGCCCCGGAATTGAAGCTTCCGTTTACGCCCAGGCCATCACCGATAAAGTCATATACATAAGTCGCGCTAGCATAAGGCACGATGGACAGGTCTTTACTGTCATCTACCTTGCCGGCGAAACGCAGACCCAATGTACCTTCGAGGAAGTCTGTACGCTCCGTATCCAGAGTTAAGCCCAAACCACCGGTCTCGGTCAAGGCATCCTGAGACAGGCTGGCATAGCGCAATCCGGCATGCGGTGTGATCGAGAATGATCCAGTTTCGAGCGTATAGCCACCGTTAACAGCGGCGATAACACCATCCACATCAGTTTCGCCGGAGATCAGGCCGGTAACACCGTTACGGCGACTATCAACGTCACTGAATGAATATCCCAGTTCGGCATTCACAAAAGCTGCGCCAAGATCCAAACCAGCATAACCAGATATCTGATAACTGTTTATGTCGCTTTCTGCGCCAACCGGACCATCTGAATCCACGTCGATATCAGAATAGTTGAGCAACAGACCAACAGTCAGCTTTTCGTTCAGTTTGGTGTCGAGTCCAAGGGTGAAGCCCAAGGCATCGCCATCATATCCAACAGCAGATTGACTTTGCGCATCCCGGTCAGAAGTCCGGAAAAATGCCTGGCCCCATAATCCGGTTGCATCACCATCCAATCGGCGGGAGAGCAAGGAACTTGAGAAACGCTGGGTTTCAAAGATTTCCCGAGTCACACCATCGTTGATAGCGGGCAACAAGCTGAGCGCCGATGCTTCAAATGCGGCGAGATCAGCCGAACTGTTCAGGCTGTTTGCTACGTCGCCAGCCAAACGATTGTTGGACAATGCCGATGTCAGTGCGCCACCAAATGAAGAAATATTGGCATCAGCACTCACCGCGGACAGATCAACAGCAGTTGGCGTTACAGTCACCGAACCCAGTTGCACTGTGTAATCAAGCAGGAAGTCATCATCCGTCACATTCACGGTTAAACCATTATCTGTGAATGTACCTGTTTCCGACACCAAGCTTATCGGCGCACCAATGGTAAGATTTGCAATGTCCGTTGGTGTTTCAATGTTGATCACGCTGTCCGCACCAAAGCTGCTGTCGCCGGCAATCGCCAAGCTATCATTGCCAAGTTCAAATGCCAGCGTGCCATTGGAGGTAAAGTCACCATCAACGGCCCGCGCGCCTGATATTGCCAGTTCGGCTCCGGCATCGACAATAACATCGACACCGCCTTGCACATCACCAGCCAAAGTCGACGAACCGCTGGCAAAAGCCAGACTGTCGGCAAAAGCAGAGCCGATAAAATTGCCATTAAGTGCGCCGCCATTTTGAACGAATGTCAATCCGCCCAAAGCTGTCGATGCGTCAACCGCGCTTGCGCCAGACAAGGTTCCGCTGTTGGTGAAAGTACCCGTGAAATTGACATTTTCGATCAACAGAGCCGGAGCCGTTTCGGAAGTAATGGAACCGCTATTATCAATGTCGCCATTGACCGTAACGCTGGTCCCAGCACCAGCACCATTGAACAAACGCAGACCGGCAGTCGCGCCAGATGCCAAGGCATCACCGCGACCGTTAATCGTGCCCGCATTGGTCAACGAAATGTTTCTCACGTCGCCATCAGCGTTGCCGAGTTGCAGAGATACACCAGACCCCTGATTACCGGTTCCCGCGTCAATGGTGCCGCTGGCAAGGTTGTTCAGGGTGAAGTTATTGGCAGTGCTATCGGCATAGACTGTGCCATTACGCTGGTTACCGGTTCCGAGAATGGAGCCAGAGTTGTTCACAACCAGACCCGTGCCATCAATGTTCAGCGCGCGGCTGCCTGATGAGATGGTGCCTGCGTTGTTCACAACAGCGCCGGTAAAGTCACCACCACCTGCTGGTGTTGCGTTACCGAAGTACAGACCGTTTTGAACACCAGAGATGGTTCCGCCAGCTTCGTTGGTGATCGTTCCGTTGAAGCTCACACCGTTAACAAAACGGATACCGGCGGTTGTGCCGCTATTGCCTTCGCTGTCGATGGTTCCGCTGTTGGTAATGTTGCCTGTGAACAGACCAACACTGCTTCCGTCCAAAACCCCGGCATTGCGAGCGCGTTCGAAGCGCACGCCGTCACCAGCAGTGGTCAGACCAGCACCAGCAGTACCGCGACCTTGAATGGTCCCTGTGTTGTTAATGTCAAAGGCATTACCAGCAGCTGAAAGCTCGGTTGAGAAACCTGCACCTTGAAGTCCAGCACCAGCATCAATGATGCCATCGTTGTTCAGGACGAAATCCTGCGCAGTGCTATCAGCATAGACCGTACCATTACGCTGGTTGCCGGTTCCGAGAATAGAACCGGTGTTATTCACAAAAAGGCCTGAACCGTCAATATTCAGCGCCCGGCTGCCTGATGAGATCGTACCAGCATTATTTACAACAGCGCCAGTGAAATCACCGCCACCGGCTGGGGTTGCGTTACCGAAATACAGGCCATTTTGAACGCCAGAGATAGTTCCATCCGCTTCGTTGGTAATTGTTCCATTGAAGCTGACACCATTAACGAAACGGATACCAGCAGCGGTACCATTGGCTGCTTCACTGTCGATTGTCCCGCTGTTGGTGATGGTGCCCGTGAACAGACCAGTGGTGGTTCCATCTAGCGCACCAGCAACACGCTCTCGTTCAAAGCGTACGCCATCACCAGCGGTGGTTAGGCCCGCAGCGGCGTTTCCGCGGCCCTGAATCGTGCCAGTGTTGTTAATGTCAAAAGTATTGCCCTCCGCTGAAAGCTCGGTTGAGAAACCTGCGCCTTCCAGTCCAGTTCCGGCATCAATGATACCACCATTGTTAAGAACAAAGTCTTGAGCAGTGCTGTCGGCATAGACTGTGCCATTACGTTGGTTACCGGTTCCGAGAATAGAACCCGTATTGTTCACAACCAGGCCAGTGCCATCAATGTTCAGCGCGCGGCTGCCTGATGAGATTGTGCCTGCGTTATTGACGACAGCGCCGGTAAAGTCTCCGCCGCCCGCTGGGGTTGCGTTGCCGAAATACAGACCGTTTTGAACACCGGAGATCGTGCCACTAGCTTGGTTATCGATGGTGCCAGAGAATGAAACACCGTTTACAAAACGGATGCCAGCGGTTGTGCCGCTATCCCCTTCACTGTCAATGGTTCCGCTGTTGGTGATGTTACCCGTAAACAAACCAGTGGTCGTGCCATCTAGAGCGCCAGCAACACGTTCACGTTCGAACCGTACGCCGTCACCAGCTGTGGTCAGACCGGCACCAGCAGTGCCGCGACCTTGAATAGTTCCGGTGTTGTTGATGTCAAATGCGTTACCCTCAGCAGCCAGTTCAACAGAGAAGCCAGCGCCTTCATTGCCAGCGCCAGCATCGATGATGCCGGCGTTGTTCAGGGTAAAGTCTTGCGCAGTGCCATCGGCATATACCGTCCCATTGCGTTGGTTTGCGGTGCCAATAATTTCACCGTCAGCAAGGTTGTTTACAACCAGGCCACTGCCATCAATGTTCAGCGCGCGACCGTCCGATGAAATCGTACCCGAGTTGTTGACAATGCCGCCGGTGTGATCGGCATCATTACCAAAATAGAGGCCGTTATTTGCACCAGAAATAGTACCGCTATTGTCCAATGTACCTTGGAATCCGATACGGTTGGCAAAGCGGACGCCGGCGACAGGGCCTTGATTCGATTCAGAAGCAATGCTGCCGCTATTTGTGATGTCGCCGCTATATATATATTCAGGGGCCAATCCTGGACCAAAAAAGCGCAGTCCGTCGCCAGCTGTTCCGCCGGTAGGGGCGGCTTGGCCGCGGCCTTGAACGGTGCCGTCGTTGACAATCGCACCGCCACGCGGTGCGCCACCGCCGCCGACTTCAATCGCGATACCAGCGCCTTCCACGCCAGCATCGATGAGGCCGGTTGCACTATTGTTGATATTGATATTGTTCGATGTACGGTTGCCGTATACTGCGCCATTGCGCTGACTGTCGGTGCCGCGAATAATACCGTCATTGTTCAATGTCGCATCGGTACCATCAAAATTCACGACCCGCGAATCGGCTTCCAAAATGCCGGTGGCGCTGTTGTTGATCGTTGCCCCGGTTGTGCCTTGGTTCACCTGGATTGTTTGGGTTACACCAGTGGTGCGTAACGTGCCGTCATTGCTGACGGTCACATCATTATTGCCGACAACAACTACCGGCGCGCCGATGACGGTGCTTGTAACACCAATGCCGGCGGTAATCGTTTCACCGTCTGCGCCGCTGGTCACGGTCATGTTATCGCCGTCGTTAATGATCTGCTGCGCGTGAGCCGGCACTGCGGCCATGGCAATAATCAAAGCAGCCGCAGATGCCGAATAGCGCAGGGATATGGATCGGGACGCGGAACGGTTAAATATTCCGGTTTGGTTGGAATCGGGGGTCATGAGCTTGTGTCTCCAAAAGTTTGCAAATAAGCTGGTCAGACGGGAATGCCGATCAGGTGAGGCAGCCTTTAAAGAGACAATTTAAAGAGCTCCAATTCCAATATGAATTGGCTGACATTACCAAATGTAATTGCAATAATATAAATATATATCAATGGTTTATGCCATATTCAGGCGCAGCAAAGACGCCCGGTAAGAGCGCATGATTGGATATAATTTTGTGGTTCAAATGATTATCGAACAGGCCTAAAATAGCCGTCCGCCAATCACCAACCTTTAGATCATTTAGGCGGCGATAAACGAGATCACATCTTCGGGAAAAGTCCCTTTAACAGCATCAACAATCGGCGGAATCAAACAAGACCGCGGACAGCCAGTGCGGTGCGCAAAAGCGATCGTGCGATTAAATCGGTCGGAGTCGATTTTGATAAAGCGACAATCCGTTTCATGCTTGGCATAGCGTTGCACAGCCAATGCGGGCATCAACGTGCAACCAAATCCATGCGCAACATATTGAACAACGGTTTCCATGCTGGTTGCGCGCAAATCCGCCGGAATATCTGCTCCCACACTGGAATCGTTGCAGAGATTAAGTGCCTGATCACGTAGGCAATGCCCCTTGTCCAAAAGGATAAGCTCGCTAAGCGGCAAGTCGCCTTCAGTCACAGATGGCAAATCTGCCAAAGGATGATCTTTTGGCGTCACCAGATATAAATCTTCGACAAATAGCGGTACGGTATCAATGCCTTCGACATTGACGGGAAGAGCGAGCATCGCCGCGTCGATATCTTTGTTTAGAATCTGTTCAATCAATTGTTCCGAGAACGCTTCGCTAAATACCATATTGATGCCATCGCAAGATTCGCGCAATGCCGTGCACAACAGCGGTACCGCATAAGGTGCCAATGTCGGGAAAAACCCAAGTTTGACGGGAATCGAAAGCGGATCCTGACACGCTCGAACGACGTCGGCCATATCCCGCATTTGACAAAGGACATCTCGCGCGGAATCGAGCACCTTTTGACCTGCCTGGGTAATTTTCACGCCATTCTGCAATCGCTCAAACAGAACCAAGCCGAGCCGCTCTTCAATTCTGCGCACTTGATTGGATAATGCTGGTTGCGTGACGTTACATTGCAGCGCCGCACTCACAAAACTGCCCTGTTCATCAATGGTGGTCAGATATTCAAGATCACGCTGGTTAACTAGCATATAAGTCATGAAAAGCTCCCTCAATCACAGCCGGACCAATCAAAAACTGGCCTCCTGATGAACAATGTTCGTGCGAGAAGAGCTTTCGGTTACAGTAGAAACTTTTTAGTGTACGCTTTGGGGACGTTGCGGACATAAACATCTGTAATGGATGTAAGTTGTCGCTGCGTTTGAGATCGGCATGAAATGTTGAGTTAGCTTAATGTCCGCTTTAGGCGCAAAAGCGGACATAATAATAAACTTCCAAAATGAAATTGTTGAAGATTCCAATGCTCGATTGCGATGCGCCAAATGAATAAGGAGGAGCGGTCGCCGTTCCTCCTTGTCCTGACCTGTCGAGATCGCGGGTCGCTTCCAATGCCGATCAGGTTAGCACTTCTTATCGTTTTCTTTCTTGCGGAAAATATTGCCCAGACCACAGCCGACTTTCTTCGTGACCTTGCCGGTATTTTCCAGGTGGTGTTTGGCTCGATCGCCCATGACCTTCGCAGTCGCTGCGACAGGCTTGTCACTGGTCAGGGCCGCTCCGTAAGCTGCGCGCCGTTCCCTGCCACTTTGCAGGTCCATGCCGGTGGCATTTTCGACTTTCGCACGATTTTTATCGCCATAGGCTTGCAGATTTTCCTGCATCTTTCCTGGTGTGGTGAATGTTTCACCAATCTTGCGGAAATTCTCTCGGTGATGCGCTGCACGTGCCTTTGCGACGTCACCTAAGGTTACATTCTTGTCGAAAATCGCGGATCCATATTGGAACGTGGTGGAGACCGGATCCTGAATATCGGCTCCGGTGACGGCTTCAATGCCTTCGGTCGCGGCGATTTCAGCCACTACTACGGCCGCTCCTACGCCTGTGCCCGCCAGCGCTGCACGACCCGCCTTGCCCAGTTTTCCGGCGGTCGCGCCGGCTTTGGCCATTTTGGCAAGCTTAGCAGCGTCTGCAGCGGTGGATGCGGCTTTTATTCCGCCCGCACCGCGCGCTACCTGAGCCGCGCGACCGGCTTTGTTCAGTTTGGAAACATCGCCCGCCTTGTTTATCCGCTGCATCAGCTGGGCTTCGCTGGTGGCTCCGCCGATTCCGCGGGCTGCCTGCGCGGCTGTGCCTTTCCCGATAAGCAGTCCGGTTCCCTTGGGACCGGCCTTTTGCAAGATGCCTCCTCTCAGGGCGCCTTCTGTCAATTTCGCTGCGGCTCTGCCGCTGCCAGCGACTTTTCCGGCCGAGCCAACCATTTTTGCCGTTTTGCCGATGGATCCGCTTGCCTTGTAAGCGATACCGCCAACCACGACCGTACCAATACCCAGCTTGGCCCCGTCTGAAAGACCGCCTTCATCGGCACTGTCATTGCTGCTGGTAGCCAATTCGGCCTGCGCGGCTACGCCCGAGGGCAAAAGACCGCAGTTACCACACCTCTCCACAAAAGGCTCTGTGATGCCCGGTTCCAATGCTGGTTGAGCTTCAATTCTGGGATGCCCGATAACGCCGGTTTGTGGTGGCCCCAGCGCATGTGATGGCGGTCCGAGACGACCACTATATTGGGCAGGCACCTGGCTTTCCTGTATCGCAGCAATGAAATGCTGGGGATAGAATAGCTCGACCGGGTCAAGATGGTAGGTGACCGGAACCAGAGATGCGACCGTCGCTGTGATCGAACCGTCTTCCTCAACCACCATATTGGCCTTCGCCATCAGGGGGAGGTCGTCCGCCACATAAACATTGGGTGCTTGCTGTTTGAAATTGCGCAGCACAACCATTTCAGGCTGAATTTCAAAGACAAAGGCGTGGATCCAGCTTTCAAGTGCGTAAGCACGTCCGGCCTCGACTATAATATGTTTGCCCAGTTCGCGAATTTGCCAGACGCCATCAATCGCCATGGGCTCTGTGACCGCTACCTGTTCTGCCTTTGGCAGCAATCCGGGAATCTGTGCCTGCGCTGTCTGATGTGGCAGCGGTGCGATGACCGCACCGGCTGCGGCCAGCGTCAGTAAGGCGCCTGAAATTTTCAAACCGATTTTCTTACCCCGAATGGCGTTGTTTCCCTTTTTCATCATCTCTTCCTTTTCATCGGAGACCAATATGGTCCCACTCCCTGTCATCTTGGGTAGCAAGGAAGGATGTGATGCTGAATGAGGTGAATCCCCCATTTCAAAATCGGGGTCCCAGCAGCTATTTGCCGGTCATGGTAACAATTTTTTCCGACACTATATCTTTAACGGGATCAGACTTCCGCCGCGGGATCGATCAATCCTTCGCGCAAGGAATAAGCGATAAGCTGGGCGACCGAATGGACATCCAGTTTCTGCATGAGATTGGTGCGATGACGATCCACGGTCTTGGCGCTGATACCAAGATGGCCGGAAATTTCCTTGTTGGATTGTCCGGCCACGATCAGGTTCAATATTTGTCTTTCCCGGTCGGTCAGGGCGCTCCGCTGGGGTGCATTGTCCATAATACTGGTGAAAAATGGCGAAATATATCGGACGCCCTGAAGGATCATCGGGACATGCTGGTAAAGACCCTGATTGTCCTCGGCTTTGGAAAACAGGCCATCAACGCCGGCCTCGACAAGTTCGCTGACTTTTCCCATCGCAGATATGCCGGTGAACACGATGATCCGGGTATCAGGCGACCAGCGCCGCGTTTCGACGAGCACTTCAACACCACCTGCCATTGGCATCGAAACATCAAGAACAAGCATATCAGGCCTATGTTGTTTGACTGCAGCGATGGCATCCAGACCATTACCGGCTTCTGCAACCACGCCGATAATATGCCCGTCAACAAGCGTCTCGTTTTCCAGAGCGGCTTTCAATCCCGAACGGACGATCGCATGGTCGTCGGCAATAACGGCGGTAAAGTGGCTCATTTCAAATTTCTACTCTGCTTGCCTTGGGGCATTTTCCTGTTCTACAACATGGCACAAATGATTGTAACCTATGACATTTCCTAGCTTAAGCAAGAAATCAGTCCAAGCGGCTTTCCGCTTCATGGGCTTCATGGTCATTCTCATCATGATAGCGAGTATGAGTCTGAGGCCGGCAACGGCGGCATCCGTTGTCACATTGGCACCCGGTGAAAATCAGACGGGTTTGGCAGGCCATATGGCTTATGGTCTGGGCGAAAATCGGACGCCCGCGCAAATGGTTTCGGAATATGAAGCGGGCAGATTTGAAGCCCGCGTATCGACAACTGAAGAGGAATTCATTGCCTATTCCGATCTTTGGTCAGCTGTCACGTTAAAGAACGGCTCAAAACCCGATGGACGGCTGGCAGACCAGTGGATTGTAACTTTCGACGCATTTGCGGTGCGGGATGCCGATATCGTGCTGGTCCGGCAGTCCGGTGATGTTGACAGATTATTGTCTTTCTCTTCGGCCGAACCCTATGATCCGACAATATTCAGCGGCACCCAGCTCAAGTCAAAACCGCTGATATTGCGGCCTGGAGAATCGGCCATCCTGATGGTGCGAACGTCCAAACTCATGGCAGCTTCGCCCAGCCTTGCGATCAGGGACGAAGCTGATCTTGTCGAACATGAGCTGCGCACGGCAGCGCTCAACGCGGCGTTCTACACGCTCGCCATATTCGGACTGATCGTAATGCTTGGGGTCAATATTTCGCTGAAAAGTTACGTCGGGGTCCGATATGCCTTGCTTTTCTGGTTGTTGCTCGCAGCCCTATCCTTTGATGACAATATTCCTCTACGGTTTTTGTATCCGGGTCATCCGGAGTGGAATGCCTATATCGGCTTTCTGATCAGCTATGCGTGCATCATGTTCGGATTTTATGTGGCCGGATCCTCGATGGTCACCCGCAAGGGCAGCCACCGCTGGTCCAAACATGTCCAATGGCTGGCTGTGGTCCCTGTCGTGACCTTGGTAATTATTCCGTTTATTCCTCGCGTTACCAGCTACAAGATCCAGCTCGTCTGGACTGGCATCATGTGCCTTGCGCATTTCCTGCCGCTCTACTGGTGGGAGAAATCGTCCAATCGCAGATTGTTGGAGATGTGGGCTGGACTGTGCATTATTTTCATCGCGTTTGTAATCTACGCCACGTTAATGTTCAGCGGTTATCTGGAAAACCAGATCGTCCTGCGCAATTTTGCCAAAACGACATTCATAGTGATCGGGACATTGGTCATGTTGGGTCTGACCTACGGCATAATCTCGCTAAGAAGAGAACATGACCGGGCTCAGGCGGAAAAAATCCGCGTCCTCAAACAGGACGCGCAGACAAGTCAGCGTCTATTGGAGGCCGAGAAAAATTATTCGCGTGCCCGGGATCAGGCTGCGCTAAGGCAAAGGCAGCTTGCAACCGCCTCTCACGATATAAGGCAGCCAATCAGTGGCCTTCGCATGAGCCTGGATGCCGCTTCGGCCAAATTGGGAGACGGAGAGAAAGCCAATATTCGCGAAGCATTGGATTATCTCGAAACACTTTCGGGGGATTATCTGGTGGAAAGCCGACCGTCGCCCGCTAAGCCCGAGACGGCTGATGAGCCTTATTCCCTGTCGATGATTTTCGAGACCGTGGGGCAAATGTTTCGCGAAGAAGCAATTTCGAAAGGGCTTCAGCTTCGTATCGTTGAGAGCAGCGTAAAATCTACGATTCCGCCCTTAGTGTTGATGCGGATCCTCAGCAACCTTGCCTCCAACGCCATCAAATATACGGAAGAAGGGAAGATTTTGATCGGTGCCCGACGTCGTTCGAATGGATTCACGATTGTCGTTCTCGATACTGGCCTGGGTATGTCCGATGATGAGATTATCCATTTTCAGACAGCATATGAAAAAAGCGATAAATCAAAAGGAGAAGGGTTGGGGCTCGCAATCTGCCAAGATCTGGCGAAGCAAAATAACCTGCATATGGACGTTAGTTCCAAACCTGGTAGAGGGACATGCATACGCATTTCCGCCACTACGAACTCGATTGAAACCGATTAGCTGTAATATTGTATTGAACGGCCGGTCATGGTGCGCCCTAATGTCCGCTTTCGGGATGAAGCAGAAATCCGGTGACTGAATATCAGTTGCCGAACCAAAGAGCGACCCAAAGAAGGTTTTCCATTCCTCATTTACAGCTGTTCACAGCTAATATTCTCCGGCCCGGCCTTACTATAAGCGATGATTGGTCAAGAAAAGCAATCTGTCCCTTAGGCCGTAGTGAATCGAGTCGGAAGGCGGATCGCGCTTATCTAGCACTTAGAGTCCTCGCTCTTCCAGCGCCTGAGGTCCAACAAAACACTTCTCAATCACCCCATATACCGCAAAACCGGATTGGCGCCGTCCTCGAATAAATATGCTGGGTTTCGCGAGAGAAACTCCTCCACCGCTGTTCGGCAACCGCCATAATCGTGGAAATCGTCTATCACAATCACACCGCCGGGGCTCATTTTGGCCGCGGCACCTTTTAGGCAATAGGCGACAGGGTCATACCAGTCGCAATCCAGATGGACAAAAGCCAAACGGTCGATTTTCACGGCAGGCCAAGTGTTTTCGAAAAGACCTTTGTAAAGGAAAACGCCATTTTCGCCAACTGTCAGACCATGACGAGAAAAGCTGTTTTTTACATCCGCCAGAAGATCATCGCGATACCCGTAATATTGCTCCTTCCCAATTCCGCGAGAGGCACCGGATTTGATTGTTTCGTAGCGGGATTTTGATTTGTGGTCGTCTTTTTCCGAAGTGGGTTCCGGGATCATGTCAAAAACATCGAGGCCGTGAAATTGCCGGGCTTTGGATTTGCTCGTTTTGACGTGATGGGCAATAAGAATGGAGGAGCCGCCAAGGGCCACGCCAAATTCGGCAAAATCTCCATCGACATTGCGGACCGATTCCAATGCCTCTTCTATCCTCTGCAGTTTGGCAGGAGAGAGATAAGTCAGACCCTCTTTCCGCACTGTACGGGCAAGCTTGGATAGACCGCGATTCGACAGGTGGCTGCGTAGGCGTCGCGCCAACGGACGGATCGGATTGGACAGCAATTGGTGGGGCTGGACCATGCTTTACCAGTAAGCGAAAACCCACGAGAATCCGAGACTCTTTGAGTCTGATAGAAGGTCTCACAGCTGAAAAAATACACGTTTTTGGGGTGAAACGGTCTGGCGAGGCTGTCATAGGCCGATTATCGGCGCGCCATTGCCAGCGCGGGATCTGCTGGCTAAGGCCGATTAACGCAAAACCCCGCCGAGAAAAGGTGGCAAATGAAAGAGCTTATGGAATGAAATGGCTTGTGACTCTTGGTATTTTGGCAGTGGCGCTCGCTGGCTTTGCCTATTGGTTCTTCTCGCAACCTGGTCCGCAACAGCTGGACATGGTCAATAATGTCATACCCGGTGATAGCAATGCCAAGATGTTGGTCAGCGGTCAGGTCTATGATGAAGAGCTGGGGCTGGGTCTCAATATCTGGACGCCTACCGAAGCATCAGACGAACCTTTGCCAGTCGTTGTGTTCATCTATGGCGGCGGATGGCGCGATGGATCGAAGGATCAATATGCCTTTGTCGGCCGCGCGCTTGCCAGTCGCGGTTATATGGTGGTGCTGGCGGACTACCGGCTCTATCCCGACGTCAAATTTCCCGGCTTTCTCGAAGATAGTGCGAAGGCCGTTGCGTGGGTCCATGATAATATCGCGCCTTTGGGCGGAGATCCCGACCGCATATTCCTGTCCGGGCAGTCGGCGGGCGCATATAATGTCATGATGCTGGCGCTGGATCAGCAATGGCTGGGGCGGCATGGCAAGACCACCGATCTGATCAAAGGGGTTGCGGCGTTGGCCGGACCCTATGATTTTTATCCGTTCACGTCTGAAACGACGAAGAACAGCTTTGGTTCTTATGACCAGCCTGAAATGACCCAACCCGTCAACTTTGCACGCGCCGATGCGCCGCCATTGTGGCTCTCGACCGGTGTGGATGACACGCAGGTGAAGCCGCGTAACAGCCGGACATTGCATGACAAGATTCTCGATCTTGGCGGTGACGCGGAATATACCGAATATCCTGATATGGATCATATCGAAATCATGATGGCGATCTCCAAGCCCTTTCGGAACAAGGGCCCGGTTCTGGAAGACATGATTGTCTTTTTCGAAAGCCGTCAATGAGCGCTGCTAAAACAACGGCAATCGTTTTGGCGGGCAGTCGTCCTGGCGGTGACCCGATGGCGGAGAGCCATGGCATAAAGATGAAAGCCCTGATCCCGGTCGCGGGCAAAGCCATGCTGGCCCATGTGGCAGATTCCTTATTGAACCATAAGGCCATCGGCAATGTGCATGTTCTGGCGCAAGATTTCGCGCCCTTTTGGGAGCATTCGGATACCAGCGCGTTAGAGACTAATGATCGTGTGATCGCGGATGTGAGTGCTGCCACCATTGCGGTGTCTGTGGATGCCGTTTTGGATCAGGATGATGCGCGCTTTCCGATGCTGATAACCACGGCTGATAATGTCTTGCTCAACGCGCCGATGATCGATGGTTTTCTGGCCGCAGCCGAATCCTCAGACATTGCCATTGCGGTGGTCGAGAAGGATGTGTTGTTGAACCGCTATCCTGACTCACAGCGGACATGGCTAAAATTGCGCGGCGGCCACTATAGTGGAGCTAATCTCTTCTATTTCGGTTCCTCACAAGCGCGGCAAATATTGCGCTATTGGGCTGAGGTGGAGCAAGACCGCAAAAAGGGCTGGAAGATTTTGACGATTTTCGGGCCTTGGCTCTTGTTACTGGCGGTTACCCGATTGCTTACCGTTGATCAGCTGGCCGCGCGGGTGGGCAAAAAGCTGGGCCTCACTATCAATATTGTCCGCATGGCGCAGGCGGAGGCCTGTATAGATGTCGACAAAGACATCGATTTGATAATGGTCGAACAGATACTCGCCGAACGCGCCGCCTAGCAGCTCTACCCTTTGGCTAAGTTACGACGCGCGGCGATGCCAAAGAGGAAGAGACGGACTATCGCAGCGACCACCATCGCCCCTGCCGCACCGATAGCGCCATAATAGTGCAGGCCCAATAGCAACATCGCGATGAACAGGGCGGCGATACCCGCTTGCAATATTAGGGCCGTGCGAGCGCCACTGCCTGACAAGAGCGTGGGTTCATATATCGCCCCGGCAAGATCGATCGACGCTGCTGCGGCCAGCAGGATTAGCAGCGGGTAGGCCGGTAAGAACTCCGGTCCCGACATATAAAACAAAGCGGGTTTACCGATGACGAGCACAATTAATATGACGGTTCCGCCGGTGATGAACAACATGCGGCTGGCTTTGCGGAACAGGGCGTTCATCGCTTCTGCGCCTTGGTGCGCGCGCACTAGGTTAACCTCGGCAAAGATCGCGCGCGACAGCAGGACCGATATTTTTGTCATCGCAACGCTTAACTGACTGGCTAGGCGGTAGAGGCCAGCGGCTGTAGGGCCGACGAAATACCCGACGATCAGCAGCCCAATATTCTGGGACAAGCCCGCAAAAGTGGATCCCAGATTGGAGATCAGCAGAAATTCCCCAATCCCGACATTCTCACGCACCGTCTGTTTCGCGCGGCCCAGATTTCGTGGCCGCATAATGTCGCGGCTTTGCCATGCGGCCAGCAGCCAGTAACCGACAGCATGGATAACCTCTGAAAGGGCCCAGACGATCAGGAAATTAATCAGCGTGGGATTGGTTAGCCACACGAACAGCGTACCGATCAACCGGACGATCGGAATAATCGCCTCGGCATAAGCGGCGAGGTCAAAGCGGTTTTCGACCCGCAATATGCCGGTGGGTGTTGACTTGATCGAGAGCAGCATGACCAGCGCAAAGGTCAAAGCACTCTGGGCTAAGTCCTGATCCCAGCCGAAAAACGGGGCGAGCCAGCCGACCGCAAAATAGGCAAGAGCGCATCCGGCCAGCGCGCCAGCAATATCGAGCAAGGTGCACAGACCGACGAGCCGGCCAAAGCGCATCCGGTTTTCCGCCCCCTTAATATGGCGCGCGCCAAAACGGATGACGACTTGCCATGTCTGAAAGGTAACGATCAGGGCGATAGCCTGGGCAGTGCCGGTGATGAGGGCAAATTGACCAAAGCCCGCAACGCCGAGCGTTCGGGTCAGTATCGCGAGATAAAACAGGCTGAGAACGCCGCCAAAACCTTTGCCGCCAAGCAACCATCCGGTATTGGCGATGATCCGGCTGATCCCGCTGTTCTCGCCGCTCGGCTCTTCCGGTTTAATCACCGCCTCCTTAGCCATGATCAACCACGCATCCCAAGACGCATCTGTAACCCGTCGTTACAGGATTGAGCTTTGATGGCCATCGTTCTAAGTGTCTCCCCATATCATTCCTATCCCGATAAAGGCCCGTTGCCAACATGATCGATAAAGTAATAATCCTGAGCGCCGGTCAAGGCTCCCGGCTGTTGCCGTTGACGGCAGAGCGGCCTAAATGTCTGATTGATTTTTCGGGCAAGAGCCTGATTGCCTGGCAAATAGAGATGCTGACGGCTGGCGGGGTGAGCGAATTTCATGTCGTGACCGGCTTTATGACCGATATGGTTGAAGCTGAACTGGAGCAGCTCAAGCAGGCAGGCACCAACATCACGGTGCATTTCAATCCGTTTTTTAAAGTCGCTGACAATCTCGGCAGTTGCTGGATTGTGCGGGATATTATGGACGGTGATTTCATGATTCTCAACGGTGACACTTTGATTTCGCCCGAGATCATCGCGACCGCTCAGCAGACAGAGAATTGGCCGATTACCGTCACGGTCGATATCAAGGACCATTATGACAGCGATGATATGAAAGTGTCGCTCGACGGGGATCGGTTGACGGCCATCGGCAAAACATTGACGGCAGAACAAAGCCATGCGGAATCCATCGGTTTTCTGGCTTTCCGGGGGGAAGGCGGCGCGCTGTTTCGTGAGAAGGTACGCGAATTCATGCGTACGCCCGCTGGTGTGGAAAACTGGTATCTCAAGATTATCGATGCGCTAGCGCCCAGTGAACGGGTCGGCACTGTATCAATCCAGGGCCATGATTGGGCCGAGGTCGATTTTCTCAACGATGTGGAAACGGCGACAGCTCTTACAGATCAGTGGCTGGGAAAACCGAATTAATTCGCAAAGCCTGATTTTAGCCAAGCGCTCATGCCAGAAATCTGCTCGTCCGATAGCTTGACGGCCTCACCAAGCGCCGGCGGGCCTGGCCAGGCTTTGTCATCGAAATCTTGCCCCATCCATTCCCGGGTGCCTTCATAGCGCGGGATGAGGTGGAAATGAACATGTGGATCGACCATCATCAACATCAACCAATTGAGCTTCTGATGGGATACCAGACTTCCGAGTGCCGATGATACGTCAGTCGTTACCATTTTCAGTTCAGAAAAATGGTCGGGTGACAGAGCACCGAAATCTTCGGCATCGGACTTGGCCGCGACCACTAGCGAACCCAATGTTACTTGCGCCGGGCGTAGCAGGACGACCCAATGATCATAGTCCTTCACCAAGGTAGCCGGATAGCCGAACTTTTTGATGGTATCGTTGATCATCCGCCTATCCTTGCTCTTGTTCCAGCCATGACACAATTTGACCGCCGCGCATTTTCACCAAACCGGCCTGTAATATCTGAACCATATGAACCGCGAGCGATATTAACGTCCACCACGCGACGGCGATTAATCCGATGTCGGGTCGCCCGAAGATCATGGACACAAACAGCAAGGCCATATTGGGATTGCGCCGTGCCGTGATCAGGCGGAACCAAGAATCCATTGGTCGCCAGACATGAATATGTTGACCAAAGGCGCGGATGAAAATGCCTTCAATGATGCGTTGCAGGACATAGCCGCCTATAATGACGATAAGTACCAAGCTGAGCTGACCCTCTGGCAATGCTAATCCGACCGTGCCAAGGCCTAGTGCCCAAGCCACCCACCAGAAAGGCGGATGGACGAGATCGAGGCCGTGATCGAAAATATTGCCCCAATATGAAGATGTGATGGTGCAACGGGCGAGCTTGCCATCGACGGTATCCAGCACCATAAACACAAAACCCGCCGCCATGCCGGACCAGAAATAGCCGTAATAAAATAGGAATGTCGCGGCGATACAACCGATTGCTCCGATGCCGGTGACCATATTGGGCGTCATCCCGATGCGGGCGGCAAAGCGGGTCAGAACCAGTGCCAGTTCCGGCCAGAGATATTTAGTCAAAACATCAGTGACACCCTTATAAGCCCCAAAATAACTTTGCCGCTCAATATCTTTGACTGTTGCCGCGGTTAGTTTCCGGACAAAGGGTGTTTCCAGTTTGCGCAGCGCAGGATTGTGGATGCGCGGTCCATCGCGATATTCCATGACCGTCGCGCCGACCGGCACGCGCTTCTCATTGAGTGCCTCAGCATCATCTTCATCTTGCAGATGTGCAAGTACTGGCACGCCGTCGAAAGTAAGCACCGTTCCCGGGTTCTCATGGACATATCGCATCCATTGCGGGTCAGAAACAAAGGTCAGATTGGCCCATAGCTGAGCGTTCTTGTCCCCCTGCAATGTTTCAGCAAGGCGGCGATTCCGCTCCGCATTATTCATGCCCCATATCAGCGTGTCATTTTCGCCGTGCAGCAAAAGAGTCACGCCGTTTTTGGTTTGCATAGATTTTGTCCTGTCGTAATTTCTGATAATGTGGGCAGCAATTTCATAAATACCAGTGTTACGATGGCGTTAGCAGGAAAATAGGGCATTTTAGAATCGAAAAAGAGGCAAGCTGCCCCAAACAAACGAGCATTGCTGCATTATCAAAACTGTCAGCGTCTCATCTTTCGTTGGTTTTCCTCGACTTAGATATGGTTTGATCATTGATTTCAGTCATTGAATTTGGCGAGAAACCGGCTATATCCGGTGCCACATATAAAAATTTAAACGCGACACCTATTATTTCGCCAAGACAAGAGATTATCGATGGCAACTTTTACGCTTCCGAAAAACAGCAAGATCCGCAAGACAGGCGAAGTGCATGAAGCGCTGAGCGCTGGTAAGTCGCGTGCCTTTAAAGTTTATCGCTATGATCCGGATAGTGGCGAAAACCCGCGCTATGACACCTTTAAAATCGATACCGATGATTGCGGGCCGATGGTCCTTGATGCGCTGATCAAGATGAAAAGCGATCAGGATTCGACTTTGACCTTCCGTCGGTCTTGTCGCGAAGGCATTTGTGGGTCTTGCGCAATGAATATCGATGGCAAAAACGGCCTCGCTTGTACCACCGCGATTGAAGATTGCGGCAAGGAAGTAAAAATCACGCCGCTGCCGCATATGGAAGTGATCAAGGATTTGGTTCCTGATTTCACCCATTTTTATGCGCAATATGCTTCCATCCAACCATGGTTGAAGACGGTCACACCGACGCCATCGGGTAAAGAGCGGCTGCAGTCTCCTGAAGATCGCGCCAAACTTGATGGTCTTTATGAGTGTATTTTGTGCGCATGTTGCCAGACCAGTTGTCCGAGCTATTGGTGGAATTCCGACAAGTTTCTTGGTCCTGCTATCTTGCTACAAGCCTATCGCTGGCTTGCGGATAGCCGAGATGAAATGACTGGCGAGCGGCTTGATGAATTGGAAGATCCATTCCGCCTCTATCGTTGCCACACGATTATGAACTGTGCCAATGCCTGTCCAAAGGGCTTATCGCCAGCCAAGGCGATTGCCGAGATCAAGAAGATGACAGCAGCCCGAGAGGTTTGATATTTGGTCGATGCTAACGGGCTGGCAAAAATTTGATGGCTGACCCTGAACCTGAATTTTTCACAAGCGAACCAGATTCGGATCATCCCGGCTGGTACCACTGGAAATTGAAAGACCCCGAGTGCTATAATAGTTTTCTGGGCCCAATGATCATGCGGCGCGGCGGTGACGGTGTTGCAGATACTATCGCCCGCATTCGTATGTTTCCCGAACGGCAGCACCGCAATCTTGGTAATGTTGTCCATGGCGGAACCATGATGGGTTTTATCGATTGTGCCTTATTTGCCGCCATGCGGGTGCTCGATATCGGACCATCCGGCTTTGCGGTTACCTTAGAATTACAGACCCATTTTATTGGGGCGGCTCGACTGCATGAACCGCTAGAAGCGCAAGTTGAGATTGCTCGCGAGACAGGACGTTTTCTGTTTCTCCGCGGTCTCGTCGTGCAGGGGGAAGATCAAGAAAATATGGCTTCTTATACCGCCATCGTCAAGAAAGCGCCGCCTCAAAAACCGGCGCCTAAATGACCAACGCATGACCGGATTCTATGCGCGCTATCAAGCGCTCATCGCAAATGATGAGTTGAAGCCGGACGCTGATCAGGACGCTTGCGCGCAGCGTCTTGCCCAATTGCAGGATGAGCTTGAAGCGATTCCCCCACGAGGCAGCGTGCTGTGGCGCATGTTTTCGAAGAAGCCAACGGCGCCGCGCGGTATCTATATGTGGGGCGGCGTGGGCCGCGGTAAGTCTATGTTGATGGATTTATTCTACGATAATCTTCGGATTAACCGAAAGAAACGCGCGCATTTTCATGAGTTTATGCTCGATGTCCATGCTCGGTTGAATGAGGAGCGCAAGAAGGAGCAGGGCGATCCGATCCTGCCGGTTGTTGCGTCGCTGGCCAATGAAGCCCGGTTCCTGGCCTTTGATGAAATGGTAGTCAATAACAGCGCCGACGCGATGATCATGTCGCGACTGTTTACCGGGCTGGTCGAAGCTGGTGTGACCCTGATCGCGACGTCCAATCGTCCGCCGGTTGATCTGTACAAAGATGGTCTTAATCGCGAGCATTTCTTGCCTTTCATCGACCTGTTACAGAACCGCCTGGATGTTATCTCACTCAATGGCCCGACCGATTACCGTCGCGAGCGGCTCGGCGGCGTTGATCTGTGGCATGTGCCCAATGGCGAAGCGGCGACCAAGGCGTTGAGCGAGGCGTTTTTCCGTCTGACTGACTATCCACCGGAAGACCGTGACCATGTTCCATCTGAAGAACTGGCTGTCCAAGGCGCCCGTTCCATGCATGTGCCCAAGACGCTAAAGGGCGTTGCAGTCTTTTCGTTTAAACGGCTTTGTGCAGAGGCCCGGGGAGCGCCCGACTATCTGGCGATTGCGCGGCATTATCATAGTGTGATTATTGTCGGTATTCCGGTCCTCTCCAAAGAAAATCGCAACGAGGCAGCGCGCTTTGTGACACTCATCGACGCGCTGTACGAGTATCGGGTCAAGCTGCTGGCCAGTGCCGATGCTGAACCCGATGCGCTTTATCCTGAAGGCGACGGGTCGTTTGAATTTGTCCGCACCGCGTCGCGGCTGGTCGAGATGCAATCCGACGACTATCTCGCGCTGGGTCATGGATCGGCCGAAGCTTCTTGATTTAAAGCAAGCTTAAACTGTCTAGATCCAGCGCCATTTGCGCTGGCCGTTCGGCCATCACCGCAAACATTTCATCGCCCCGTTCGGTTTGCTCCACATGGATGGACGCGTTGATCGCCATTATGAAGCCTGAAAAGGCGAGGCGGCGATAATCCTTCCAGAACGCATCGTGATCTTGTTCGACACCTCGGGCTGCTAACTGAGAGAGATAGTCTTTCACCAGCGCCTTTTCCGTCTCTGCCCGTTGTACTGGATCGGCAAAACTGGTCCCGATAAGATAGGCGATATCGCTCGCGCCGTTGCCCAAAGTGGCGGTCTGCCAGTCCACCAAAATGGCTCGTTTGCCGCCGTCATCAAACAGAATGTTATCTAACCGCATGTCGCTATGGGTGATACAGGGATTGGCTGGTTCGGCATCAAGATAGGTACCAAATTTTGCGATAAGCTCAGCGCCCATATCCAATATATCAGTGCTTAGCCTGTCGGCGAAACGCTTACAAAATTCCGGGTAAATAGCAGGCAGTGATTGCCGCATGTAATCGCCGTTGCCTTGTCCATGCAGCAGCCAGCTATGATCTTCCAACATTCCGGTTTTTGGGCGATAGCTGTGGAGGACAGCGGCTTCCCGAATCGCCGATTGCACCTGCGTCAGCGTCGCTCCGGCCAGTTGATCACCTTGCTGAGCGGGCGCCATATCTTCGAGCATCAGGACAAATTGAGTCTCATCCTCGCCAATGGCGGCATGATAACAACGCGGGCAACCGACGCCAGAATCCCCGGCAACATCGCGATACCAGCCCACCTCCATATCATAGAGGTGGAAGATCGCGGCGGCGCCCCGGCTGATCGGATCGGCACTCGGACATTTGGCGACAAAGCTGTCGGGATATCCGGTATCTTGCCAGTCACAGGTGAAGCGAAAGCTGTCACAAACCTGTCCAGTTCCCACTGGCTTGTGGGTCAGCGACTGGAGCGATCCTGACGGCGCACCAAAAACGCCCTCAACCCAGCGCGGATCAAATTCTTCCGGGCGAAGCGGGAATGCGGCGCTCATGCTGCAGGGTGCAGCAGGTCGGTCAACCCGCTGGTCTTGTGGGGTCCGACAAATAGTTGTTCAACAATTCCAACGCCTTCATGGCTTTCATCGCCGCTGGTTAGCACCGCATCGCTGAGCGCCTGGATATGAATATAGAGCATGTCATGGTCTGGTATATTGCCCAGATCAATCACATCATAAGCGGTTTCCAGCGGGCCGTGATCCATTCCGTGGCCCCAGACCGGATGCATATAGCCGAGGCCCGACATATAGAAGGTCCGCGTCGCATCGTCGGTGCGCGGTGTGATGGAAAGCGTCCCGTCGGCGGCTGGCAAATCAATCTGCTTCACGCGCCGGGTGCCGGAATGATAGCTGAGATCAAAGCTGCCCGGTTCAAATTCCTGCCGCTCGCCCTCGATGGCATCAACGACTCCGCGACGATTCCATGGCAGCCCTTCGCCATCATCATTGCTGTGAAAGAAACAGGCGTGACTGTCGAAATTGAGCGGCGTCCATAACCACCAGAATTGCGGCAAGGCGCCAGCGGGCGGGGGCTGGGATTCGGGTGAACCAACCGGCCTGATACCCCAGCTGCGGTCGCGGGTGCCGCGATGCAATTCGGGGGATAAGGCGATGTCTTGTCCATCGGCTGTTATCGTCCCGGACCAGCCGCCATTTTGGGTCATGCGGGTATAGTCCATCACCATGCGCGGTCCATCGCGGCGAATGAAGCGCGGTTCCTCAATCGGTATGTGGCGCGCGGTGAAGCGGATGTCTGCGGTGATCAGGCTGTCATTGCCTGTGACAATCAGGCGCAGCTCCTGCAATGGCTGAACTATCTCAACCGTGATCGGCCCGACGCTGAGATCGAGCCGCTCACTGCCCATGCGTTTGGAAGCGCGCAGATTATGTTGTTTGCCGTCTATCGACACGCAGAAGGCAGCGTCCATGATATCGAGCTGGGGATAGACGCCCAAGGCCGCGGCGAAGAAAATACTGCCATCCGCGCTATAACCGTTGAAGAAATAGCGGTCGTAGAAATTGCGGTTGTCGCCGGACACGGCCATCGGTTCCGGCGTCTGGTGCAGCGGATAATCGTCGCCTTTGCTCAGCATGGGCCTGTTCTCTCCTGTATTTTCTTTTTATCACATCATGGCGCGGCGTATCGGTCTTGGCAAAGTAAAATTGGTGGCCCAAAGTTCACACAAGTCACAGCCAATTGCCGCGACGCTTTCGAGTTTTCTGGCAAAGGCAAAAGGGTGCAGGACATAGGCGCGGTTCCTGTTCACAAAAGTGGCAAAGGGCAGACCGGAATTTATCACAAGCTGGCGGATGTAGGAAAGCGCTTTGGATGAGCGTCGTGCTTGCAGAGCGGCATTTTTTAATCCGCTTTTCCATCATCTGATCATCGCTTAATTGCTATTGCGAACTACTTGCAAAGAAAGCCCGCAAATTGGTGCTTTCTGCGGTTGAAATTGCCTGTGGATAGTCCTAATCCATCGCATACATCTTTCTACGACTCTGATTTCAGGAGAATTTTTCCAATGGCCCGTAACAAAATTGCGCTGATTGGCGCTGGCATGATCGGTGGCACGCTTGCGCACCTCGCCGCTTCCAAAGAAATGGGCGATGTCGTCCTGTTTGATATTGCAGAAGGCATGCCTGCCGGTAAAGCGCTCGACCTTAGCCAAGCCGCTCCGGTTGACGGGTTTGATAGCAATCTTAAAGGCACCAGCGATTATGCCGATATTGCGGGCGCCGATGTCATCATCGTGACCGCAGGCGTTCCGCGCAAACCCGGCATGAGCCGCGATGATTTGCTCGGCATCAATTTGAAAGTGATGAAGGCTGTGGGCGAGGGCATTAAGGTCAACGCACCGGACGCTTTTGTTATCTGCATCACCAACCCGCTCGACGCGATGGTTTGGGCCTTGCGCGAATTTTCCGGGCTTCCTCATCAGAAGGTTGTTGGCATGGCTGGCGTTCTTGACAGTGCGCGCTTCCGTCATTTCCTTGCCGACGAATTTAATGTTTCGGTCGAAGATGTCACCGCCTTCGTTCTTGGCGGCCACGGCGACACGATGGTTCCGGTTCCGGCTTATTCCACCATTGCTGGTATCCCGATCCCCGATCTTATCAAAATGGGTTGGACCACACAGGAAAATATCGACGCGATTGTCCAGCGTACCCGCTCCGGCGGCGGCGAGATTGTTCAGTTGCTCGGCAATGGCTCGGCTTATTATGCGCCAGCGACCAGTGCGATCATGATGGCGGAAAGCTATCTCAAGGATAAACGCCGTGTGCTGCCTGCCGCAGCCCATCTCACCGGCCAATATGGTGTCGACAATCTTTATGTCGGCGTGCCGTGCATCATTGGTAAGGACGGGGTCGAGAAAATCATCGAAATTGAACTGAGCGAAGAAGCGCAGGGCAATTTCAACGTGTCGGTTGATGCGGTGAAGGAATTGCTGGAAGCTTGTAAGGGATTGGACCCGAGCCTGACTTGATGCTTGGAGACGCAGTTGGCTGGCTGTCGCTTTTAATTTTGGCGATCGCGTCATTGGCTACACTAGCCTTTAGTATCTTAGGAAAAGGTCAAAATAGCGTCTATTCATTTCTGCTGACTTTGGTTGCTATGTTAGGTCTCATGTCTGTTCAGAATGGCGGCCTCAATATGTTTGCTTTTGTAATTGGGGCATCTTTTTGGCTTGGTCTAATTGGGTTTTCTAGTTTGATCATTTGGGTAGTGAAAACCAGATACGAAAATGCAGAGTGCTTGAATAAAAAATTGGAGAACAACTAAATGTCTATCCTAATCGACAAGAATACCAAAGTTATCACCCAAGGCATGACCGGCAATACCGGGACATTCCATACCGAACAGGCTTTGGCTTATGGCACGCAAATGGTCGCTGGCGTTACGCCGGGCAAGGGTGGCACGACCCATATCGGCCTGCCCAACTATAACACTGTGGAAGAAGCCAAGCACGCAACCGGCGCGACCGCTTCGGTCGTTTATGTCCCGCCACCGTTCGCAGCGGACTCGATCCTCGAAGCAATTGACGCTGAGATTGAATTGATCGTTGCGATTACCGAAGGTGTTCCGGTACTCGACATGGTTCGTGTGAAGCGCGCGCTGGAAGGCTCCAAGTCGCGCCTTATCGGTCCTAACTGCCCCGGCGTTTTGACCCCGGACGAATGCAAGATCGGCATCATGCCCGGCAGCATCTTCCAAAAAGGGTCTGTCGGTGTTGTCTCACGTTCCGGTACGCTCACCTATGAAGCGGTGCATCAGACCACAGCGGTTGGCCTTGGCCAGACCACGGCGGTTGGCATTGGCGGTGACCCGGTCAATGGCACCAACTTTATCGACGTTCTCGAACTCTTCCTTGCGGACGATGAAACCAAGTCGATCATCATGATCGGCGAAATCGGCGGCAGCGCAGAAGAAGAAGCGGCGCAATTTATCGCTGACGAAGCCAAAAAAGGTCGCAGCAAACCGATGGTTGGCTTTATCGCAGGTCTCACGGCACCTCCGGGCCGCCGCATGGGCCACGCGGGCGCGATTGTGTCTGGCGGTCAAGGCGGCGCGGAAGACAAGATTGCGGCGATGGAAGCGGCGGGCATTCGCGTGTCACCGTCACCAAGCGAACTGGGCACTACGCTCGACGCAATGCTGAAAGAAACGGTCTAGAATATTTGGCCCTCTGCGTGCGCAGGGGGCCTCCCTCCCCAAGGAACAGATCATGGGACTAGAAGGTCAGGAATTTGCAGATACTTCCGAAAAGGAAGCAGGCCCGAGCTGGCAAAAGAAACATTGGCCGATTGATGACGCCGATGAACTGAACAGCGCGCTCGACCCCACGCAAATGGGCGTCGAGATCAAGGCTGCTGCTGCGAAATCCGGCAAGTCCATGTCGGATGCTGAAGTTGGCTTGGCGGCGGAGAAATCGATCCGCGCGATGATGTTGATTCGTACCTATCGGGTGCGCGGACATCTCGGTGCTAATCTTGATCCTTTGGGATTGTCCAAGCTGGAAGAGCCGGCTGATCTGACTCCTGAATTTCATGGCTTCAAGGCCGACGAGATGGACAAGCCGGTCTATCTTGGCGGCGTTTTGGGGTTTGAAACTGCATCCATCCGCGAAATTGAGGCCGTGCTCCGTGCCAATTATTGCGGCTCGGTTGGCCTTGAATATATGCATATCGCCGACACCGTGGAACGGCGTTTCCTGCAAGACCGGATGGAGGGCAAGGACGCCGAAATCCACTTCACGCCCGAAGGCAAGAAGGCGATCCTCAACAAGGTGATTGAGGGCGAGGAATATGAGAATTTCCTCGGCAAAAAATATGTCGGGACCAAGCGCTTCGGTCTTGATGGTGGCGAATCCATGCTGCCAGCGCTGGAAAATATCATCAAAAATGGCGGGGCCGCTGGTGTACGTGATATTGTCTATGGCATGGCCCACCGCGGGCGTTTGAACATTCTCGCCAATGTGATGGCCAAGCCTTATAAAGTCATCTTCCACGAATTTCATGGTGGCTCTTCCAATCCCGATGATGTCGCGGGTTCGGGTGATGTTAAATATCATCTGGGTACATCTAGCGACCGCGAATTTGACGGCATTAGCGTGCATATGAGCCTCGTGCCCAATCCTTCGCATTTGGAAGCAGTTGATCCCGTGGTTCTCGGCAAGGTCCGCGCGCAACAAGTGGCGCGCGATGATCTGGAAAAGCATGATCAGGTGCTGCCTGTGCTGATCCACGGCGATGCCGCTTTTGCTGGCCAAGGCATTGTCTGGGAGTGCCTCGGCTTCTCTGGCATCCGCGGGTATAATACTGGCGGCTGTATCCATTTCGTGATCAACAACCAGATCGGTTTCACAACCAGCCCGCAATTTGCGCGCTCTTCGCCTTATCCATCGGATGTCGCCAAAGGTGTTCAGGCACCGATATTCCATGTGAATGGCGATGATCCCGAAGCAGTGACTTTCGCCTGTAAAATCGCGATTGAGTTCCGCCAGCGTTTTGGCCGCGATATTGTGATCGACATGTGGTGCTATCGCCGCTTTGGTCACAATGAAGGCGATGAACCGAGCTTCACCCAACCGGTCATGTATGCCGCGATCAAAAAGCATCCCAAGGTCAGCAAGCTTTACGAAGCGCGGCTGATGGAAGAAGGCGTGATTGATGCTGACTGGGGCGCCAACACGCGTAAGGCATTTGCGGATCATCTGGAGGGCGAGTTTAAGGCCGCCGCTGATTATGAACCGGACAAAGCCGACTGGTTTGGCGGCCGCTGGCAAGGGCTGCACGCGCCCGCTGACCCTGAAACCGCGCGGCGCAATGTCGAAACCGCGATTGATAAAAAACTATTCGACAGCCTCGGCCGGACGCTGACCACCGTTCCTGAGGGCCACAAGATTCACAAGACCTTGGGCCGCGTTCTCGATGCTAAAGCCAAGATGTTTAAGTCCGGCGAAAATTTCGACTGGGCAACCGGTGAAGCGCTGGCCTACGGCTCGCTGGTATCCGAAGGCTATAATATTCGCCTGTCCGGTCAGGACAGTGGCCGCGGCACATTCAGCCAACGCCATGCCGTCTGGGTGGATCAGGAAACGGAAGAAAAATACGTGCCCTTGAGCACCGTGCCGCATGGCCGATTCGAAGTGCTCGATAGCCCACTCTCTGAATATGGTGTGCTGGGTTTTGAATATGGTTATGCTGGCGCCGACCCGAAAACATTGGTGCTCTGGGAAGCGCAATTTGGTGATTTCGCTAATGGCGCGCAGATCATGATTGATCAGTTTATTGCTTCTGGCGAAGCCAAATGGCTGCGCGCCAATGGTCTCGTGATGCTGCTGCCCCATGGTTATGAAGGGCAAGGGCCAGAGCATAGCTCAGCGCGGCTTGAACGGTTCCTGCAACTATGCGCGCAGGATAATATTCAGGTTGCCAATATCACGACACCGGCCAATTATTTCCATGTCCTGCGTCGCCAAATGCTGCGCAGTTTCCGTAAGCCTTTGGTGATTATGACACCAAAATCATTGCTGCGTCACAAGTCGGCGGTGTCGAGCGCCGAGGAATTTCAGGGCGAGCATCATTTCATGCGGATCAAGTCGGACACCAATCCGCCCGCTGACAAGGATGTGAAGCGGCTGGTGCTCTGTTCGGGCAAGGTCGCCTATGATCTGATCGACGCGCGCGATGCGGCTAAGGATAGGAACACGGCAATTGTTCGGATTGAGCAGCTCTATCCGTTCCCGTCTGAACCTTTGGTGGTTCGTTTGAAGCGAATGAAAAACCTTGAAACGCTCGTTTGGGCGCAGGAAGAGCCGTGCAACAATGGCAGCTGGCATTTTGTTCGGCCATATCTGGAAGAATGTTTGGAGCAGGCCAAAGTCGGCGCGGCTGATCCGGTCTACGCCGGGCGCGTGGCCTCAGCTTCTCCGGCAACGGGGCTGGCGTCGCGGCATAAGGAGCAGCAGGCGCAACTTGTCGCTGAGGCTTTAGGGCATCCGGTAAAAAAGTGATTATGTGCGGATAGATCCGCTGATGAAAGTGAGCATAAGACTATGGCAACAGATGTAAAAGTCCCGGTACTGGGCGAATCGATTACCGAAGCGACCTTAGGCGAATGGCTCAAGCAGCCCGGTGATACGGTTGCGGCGGATGAACCCATTGCAAGTCTGGAAACCGACAAAGTGGCGCTGGAAGTACCGGCGCCCGAAGCGGGTACTTTGAGCGAGCATCTCGTCGCGGTGGGCGACACAGTAGAAGTCGGCGCGATCATCGCAAAGATCGAAGCGGGCAGTGGCGCGGCCGCATCAGCCGCGAAAGCCACCCCGGCTCCGGCAGCCGCTAAAGCAGCGCCGGTAGCAGATGCATCTTCCGTCACCCTTTCTCCAGCAGTCCGCCGTCTAGTGCTCGAACATGGCGTAGACCCCAGCAAGATTAAAGGTACCGGCAAAGATGGCCGCCTGACCAAGGATGATGTCGAGCAATATGTGAAAAACGGCGCTCCGGCGCCACTGGTGGAAAAGGGCACGGCCAAGGGTGCTGAGATACAGGCCCCTGCCGCTGTTGCTGCAACCGGCGGTCGCAATGAAGAACGTGTGCGGATGACGCGTCTGCGCCAGACGGTCGCCAAACGTCTCAAAGAAGCGCAGGATACAGCGGCGCTGCTAACAACCTTTAACGATGTCGACATGACCGCCGTGATGGAAACGCGCAGCAAATATAAAGAGCTGTTTGCGAAGAAACATGGCGTGAAACTCGGCTTCATGGGCTTTTTTGCAAAAGCGGCCTGCCTCGCGCTGAAAGACGTTCCGTCGGTCAATGCGCAGATTGATGGCGATGAAATTGTCTATCACGATTATGTCGATATCTCGGTTGCGGTGAGCGCGCCCAACGGCCTGGTTGTTCCCGTAATCCGCAATGCTGAAGCGATGAGCTTTGCCGACGTTGAGAACACAATCGGCGATTTTGGCAAGCGCGCGAAAGACGGCACGCTGACGATGGCGGATATGAAAGGCGGCACCTTTACGATTTCAAACGGCGGCGTATTCGGTTCGCTGATGTCGACCCCGATTATCAACCCGCCGCAATCGGCTGTGCTGGGATTGCACCGGATTGAAAAACGACCCGTGGTCATGCCTGACGGATCGATTGCCGCCCGCCCGATGATGTATCTGGCCCTGAGCTACGATCACCGTTTGATTGATGGCCGTGAAGCGGTGACATTCCTCGTGCGGATCAAGGAAGCGATTGAAGATCCGACACGGCTTTTGATTGATTTATAGATTGGTAAACACCCTCCGCTCATGCTGAGCTTGTCCAAGCATGGTGGCAGATGATCCTTCGACAGGCTCAGCATGAGCCGCGTTGGGAAGATGGAGTAAGAAATGGCTACATTTGACTATGACGTTTTGGTAATCGGTTCCGGCCCTGGCGGTTATGTGGCCGCCATTCGTGCTGCGCAGCTGGGTTTGAAAACCGCTTGTGTGGAAAGCCGCGAGACATTGGGCGGGACCTGCCTCAATGTCGGTTGCATCCCGTCAAAGGCGATGCTGCATGCGTCGGAACTTTATCATGAGGCGCATAGCGGCGCGCTTGAGAAATTCGGCATCAAGCTAACTGGCACGAAGCTCGATCTCAAACAAATGCACGCAGAAAAATCCAAGGCAGTTGAAGAACTGACCGGCGGAATCGCGTTTCTGTTCAAGAAGAACAAGGTCGAATGGCTCAAAGGGCGCGGCGCGTTTGAAAGCGCGAATAGCGTCAAAATTGGTGACAAGACCGTCACTGCCAAGAATATCATCATCGCCACCGGTTCGTCGGTCACCCCGCTACCCGGCGTGGACATTGATAACAGCAAGCATGTCGTCGTCGACAGCACCGGCGCGCTCGAACTGCCAAAAGTACCAAACCATATGGTCGTCATAGGCGGCGGTGTGATCGGGCTCGAACTCGGCAGCGTATGGTTGCGCCTCGGCGCGAAGGTTACGGTTGTGGAATATCTCGACCAGATCCTGCCCGGCATGGATGGGGATATCCGCAAGGACAGCGCGCGTATCTTCAAGAAACAAGGCTTTGATATCAAGACCGGCACCAAGGTAACCGGCGTGACCGTCAAGGGCAAGAAAGCCACTCTGACAGTGGAGCCGGCCAAAGGCGGCGATGCCGAAACGATTGAGGCAGACGCGGTGCTGGTCGCTATTGGCCGTAGGCCCAATATTGATGGTCTCGCGCTCGACAAAGCGGGCCTTGCCACCAATGATCGCGGGCAGATTGAAGTCGGTCATGATTTCCAGACAGCGGTAAAAGGCGTTTACGCGATTGGCGATGTCACCCCCGGCCCGATGCTCGCTCACAAAGCCGAAGATGAGGGCATAGCCGCGGCAGAATTTGTTGCCGGTCAGCAAGGCATTGTGAACCACGACCTGATTCCCGGCGTGGTCTATACCTATCCGGAAATTGCCAGCATTGGTAAGACCGAGGAAGAGGTCAAGGAAAGCGGCGTCGCCTATAAAGTCGGCAAATTCCCGTTTGCGGGTAACAGCCGGGCGAAGACCAACCGCGATACCGATGGCTATGTGAAGGTGATTGCGGACGCAGAAACTGACCGCGTGCTCGGCGCGCATATCATTTCATCGCTAGCCGGAACGCTGATCGCACAAGTCACACAGGCGATGGAATTTGGCACGACCAGCGAAGATATTGCCTATACCTGCCACGCCCATCCCACACACAGTGAAGCGATCAAGGAAGCGGCGATGGCGGTGCAGGGCAAGCCGATCCATATGTGAAGCGTGACCCTCTGAAGAGAGGAACATGACTTTACATGTCACCGGATATAGCCTTTCCCTGATAGGCACAAAGAGAGATGAACTATGACAGCTGCATCCCTGACTGGAGAATCCACCGCAATTAAATTGGCCGCCGAAATCGCCGCCGGTAAATTGACATCGGTTGAAGCCACGGAAGCAGCAATCTCGCGCATTGAACAATTAGATGAGGCGATCAACGCTGTGGTAGTGCGCGATTTTGACAGGGCGCGGCAACAGGCGCGGGATGCCGATGCGCGGCTGGCAAAGGGTGAAGAAGCGCCATTGTTGGGCGTGCCGATGACGGTGAAGGAAAGCTTCAATATTGCAGGCTTACCCACGACATGGGGCATTGAAAGCGCGGCGGGTAACATCGTTCACGAAGACGCCGCCTTGGTGAAACGCCTCAAGCAAGCGGGCGCAGTCATCCTTGGCAAGACCAATATTCCGCCGATGCTTGCTGATACATTTTCCGAAAACCCAATTTATGGCCGGACCAACAACCCGCATGATCATGGACATTCACCCGGGGGCTCCTCTGGCGGGGCCGCTGCGGCGGTGGCGAGCGGAATGGTGGCGTTGGAATATGGCAGCGACATTGGCGGGTCGATTCGGGTACCGGCACATTATTGCGGTATCTGGGGCCATAAGCCGACTTATGGCGTGATCAGCATGGAAGGCCATTTTATGCCGGGACCGGAAGAAGGCGCTTCTCGCCCCCTATCGGTAGTCGGCCCGTTGGCGCGCTGTGCCGATGATCTTGAGCTTCTGCTGGATATCACGCTGGATCGACCGCTGGCTAAAGATACGATCCTTATCAAGGACGCACATATTTTGCTTTTTACCGATCATCCTTCGGCGATGACCGACGACAGTCTGTGCAACCTGATGGAACATACTGGCGCTCTATTGGAGGAGACAGGGGCCCGGGTTTCTCGATCTACTGATCTTCTGCCCGATCTGGTGCAGCAGCATCGTGACTATTTGCATATGCTCAACGCAGTCATGAACGCTGGTATGCCTCGTCCTGATGGAACGGAAGTAACAGCGCAGGACTGGTTCGTGCTGTTGGATGCTCAGGCCCAAAACCAACGGCGCTGGCGTTCGGTTTTTGAAGAATTTGATTTTATTCTGGCACCGCCATCCAGCACCGCGGCCTTTCCGCATGATACGACACCGATGAAAGACCGCAGAATAATGATCAATGGTGAGGATCATGCCGCTGCCAAGCAGCTTGCTTGGGCCGGATTAGTCACGTTTCCGGGTCTTCCTTCAACGGTTCTGCCTATTGGAATGGTGCGCAATCTGCCGGTGGGCATGCAGGTTATCACGGACCGGTATCAAGACTATAAAGCGATCGATGGTGCGCGGCAGATCGATGCGTTATTGGGCGTCTGAAACTTTGTGATGGAGGTTGGTGATGGCCGTTAATCACAGGAGTTTTCTCAGATGGCATGTCTGGCTTGGCTGGCTGATCGGGGTACCATTGATAATTTGGACAACCTCTGGTTTGCTCATGGTCGCGCAGCCGATTGAACAGGTGCGCGGCAATCATTTGCGCAGCGAGCAACCTGCGCTCGATCCCATAATCGTGGTGGCACCGATGTTGGAAGGACGGCAAGCCAAAAGTCTAAGCTTGCAGCAAAATACACTGGGGCCGTTCTGGGTTATCACCTATGCTGATGGCGGTAAAAGGCGCGCCGATGCCGCGACGGGTGAGCTGTTGCCATCGATCGCTGCTGCTGATGCAAGCGCCATAGCTATAGCCGCGCGTGCTGGTAACGCAGCGATAGAGTCGGTCGAGAAATTCGCCGTCGACAGCGCGCCTTTGGATTTGCGTCGAGATCGTCCGTCGTGGCGGGTGGCTTTCGAAGATGATGCGCGCTTCTATATTGACGCTGACACCGGGGAGTTGCTTGCGGTCCGGACTAAATTCTGGCGTGTTTTTGATTTCATGTGGGGCCTGCACATCATGGATTTGCAAACTCGTGAGGATAGCAATCATCCGATCCTGATCGGGTCTGCAGCGCTTGCATTGTTCGGTTCGATACTGGGCTTTGTGATGCTATTCACCCGCAGCCGCCGAGATAGCAGGAAAGGCGAATGAACAGCGCGATCCTCTATAATGCTTTGGGCTGGCTCGACCTCTTCGGTATCGCGGTGTTCGCTGTATCGGGAGCGTTAATGGCGGCCCGCAATGGGCAGACCCTCGTAACCTTTGCTTTTTTCGCGCTGGTCACCGGTGTGGGTGGCGGGACAGTGCGTGATCTACTCATTGGAGCGCCGGTTTTCTGGGTGCAGGATAGCCGCGTGCCTATCCTGTGTCTCGGGATCGCGCTTATCATCTGGATCACGCCCGTGCGGATTTGGAAAGCCGGTGCGGTGGATTGGTTCGATGCCATTGGGCTCGCGGCCTATTCGGTGTTTGGAGCGGCCAAAGCAATGCAGCTGGGGATTGACCCTGTACCCGCGGCGATCATGGGCATTATCACGGCCAGCGTCGGCGGTGTGATCCGCGATCTGATTGCCGGTGAACCCTCAATCATCATCCGGCCAGAGCTATACGTAACCGCTGGCGCTTTATCCGCCTTTGCCTTTGTCGGACTTGCCCAGACCGGCATGCCCGGCATAGCCGCTGCGCTTATTGCTTTTGTCGCCGGTTTTGCCTTACGCGCCGTGGCGATTGTAAAAGGGCTTTCGCTGCCTTCCTATCGCGGCGCAGAGGAAAGCGAATAGCTTCTCAGAAGATCGAAAAGATCGGGCGTATTGGCGTTTAATCGTGGACTAGTGCCTCCACATTCCAGACACAAAGCCTGAACATCTTCCCGCGCCATCAGCCCGCGAGCGGTATGCAGTGCATCGGCAAAGGTCGCTTTTTGCTGACGTGCAACCCAACCGACCATGCCGGTCACTGGCGCTGCTTCGGCTTTTGCGAAAGGCAGTCCTCCTATAGGCAGCCACTTGAATGTGGGTGTCGCTTCGAGATATTTTGCGTGATAGGACCCTTCTTCCAGACCCGCGCGTTTGGCCGCTTCTGCCAGCGCTTCTGTCATACCGCCAAAACTATCGACGAGTCCCAGTTGGCGGGCGGTACCGCCGTCCCAGACGCGACCTTGGCCGATAGTATCGACCTCCGCATTGGTTTTGCCGCGCGCTTTCCCAACCAGACTTAAAAAGTCCTCATAGCTATGCTCGACGCCAGATTGCAGCACGGTGCTTAGGTCTTCGCTGAACCCGCCAACAAAATCCGGTTCGCCAGATAAAGGCGTGGTCTGGACGCCATCAGCGGTCACGCCCCATTTGCCCAAGGCTTTTTCAAAACTGGGCAAGACAGCGAACACGCCGATAGAGCCGGTAATCGTATCTGGTTCGGCCATAATATGATCACCCGCAGCCGCTATCCAATAGCCGCCGCTGGCTGCTACATCGCCCATGGAAATGACGATCGGAATGTCGGCTTTTTTAATATCAGCCAGTGCCAACCGGATTTCCTCGCTGGCAAAGGCGGAGCCGCCCGGAGAATCAACCCGGACTACCAGCGCCTTGATCTCTTTTTCTTCGAGCGCCTTGTAAATTTGCTCTGCAATCCGGCCGCTCGCAGCAATGCCAGGGCCTGCTTTACCGCTTACGATTTCCCCGGCCACGGTGATCACACCAATAGCGTCACCGTTCGTACTGGCGGGATTGGCGGCGACGAAATCATCATAACCGATGCTTTTGAAACTGTCCGGTGACGGGGTCGTATCCTCGCCTACCTTTCTTGCGACAAAGCGGCCAAAGGCAACCCGATCGCCAATTTTATCAACCAGCTTTTGCTCGGTCGCGATCTTGGCATAATCGCCGCCTGCAGTTTGGATGAAACTAGCCGGATCATCGGCATAAGGTTTAACAATCGCCTGTGGCCGCGCCTTTTTGACTTCGGTCAGCCAGCTGTCCCAGAGCACAGAATAGAGCGCTGCTGATGCTTCTTTGGATTCGGGCGATTGATCTGCGCGCATGTAGGGCTCGACGGCGCTTTTGTATGTTCCGACGCGATAAATATGCGCGGTGATGCCAAGCTCGTCGATCAAGTTCTTGTAGTAAAGTCTGTTACCACCGGGCCCGGCAAAAACGATACCGCCCATCGGGTCCATCCAGATTTCATCGGCATAGGCGGCCAGTTGATAGCTGTCGTCGCTATAGAAATTGGCAAATGCGTATATTGGCTTGTCGGTCTTT
Organism: uncultured Sphingomonadaceae bacterium; assembly: GCA_947493215.1. GTDB lineage: Bacteria > Pseudomonadota > Alphaproteobacteria > Sphingomonadales > Sphingomonadaceae > Parasphingorhabdus. Next base: position 868,672 of record CANLQE010000001.1, read on the forward strand.
TTTACGCGGTCCAGCGCATCACCGACAGCATTGAGGCTGGTTTGACCGCCGCCCAGGAAGGTGCTGAGATCAAGGACGACGGCTTTTACCCGATCATCTTCGGCGGCAGCGTCAATGGCGCGGACCACGTCGCGCAGCCGATATTCGCGCATGACATCTTCGCTCGCGGTAAAAAACGCGGTGATATCTTGCTGCGCCGGTTCTTCGACAATCGCGCCGTTAAAGTTCAGAAACAGCGCGCCGTCGCTTATTGCCGCAACATTGGGACGAGCGGATAAAGCGGCATAAAGGGCGGCAAAAAATAGCAACATGGCGATCAGCACAAGGCCGTCTTTAATCGCTACCAGAAATTTCCAAGCTCCGCGGGCAAATTGCATTGTCGTCATTCTCCAAAAAAGGCGGCGTATCATCGCTGACCGCCGCCTTTAATATGGTTATGATGGCCGGAAATTACCAGCGGATAAGATGTGGTACGACAATCCGGCCGACAACGGCGCTGACCAATACCGGCAGAGTGAACCACAATCCGATATAGTAAATGTCGTTAAACGGGCAGAAGATGTTGTAAGCGGCCGCACCCAAAGCACCGGATGCGATGCCGACGAGCCAGCCCGCGCGTTCCGGAGAGGTCGGCGCGCCTTGCCGCAGCCATGTGGTCAGGCCGCTGCCAATGACGAGCGCTGACATCATGCTAACGGTTAGGCAGCGCAGGCCTTCGGAGGGGCGCAAAGCTTCTACCGGGGGCATATTGATGGCACTCATGATCGCAGCTGTTAGCGGGAACAGGGATGCTGTGACCAGCGCCCAAATCCATCCGCGGTTGAGATTGCCAACACCGGGCCGAGCCATATTGGCGGCAGCCAAAGCCGTTGCAACGCCGAGCATCAACAACACGCCGCTGCGCAAAAAGAACATCTGATGTGCCATGCCCATCGCCAGATCCCCACGCACGCCCAGAAAGAAGGCCACGCTGGAAGAGACGGCGAGCATCAGGATCGCCGTGACCGCCATACCGCCAGAAGGCTTCAGGGTTTGGACCGGGGCGAGATCTTCGACCAGATCATCAATCAGGCTGTTTGCAACATTACTCATTCTATTCACTCTCAATAAGGGCGCTCATTTTTTTGAGCCCCCGATGGATATTAACTTTCACCAGTGATTCCGACTGGCCGGTTTTTGCCGCGGCTTCGGCAATGCTTAGCCCTTCTATTTTTACCATGGCGATAACACCGGCCTGCTTTTCCGGGATCATCCCCAGCAGGCGTTCCAAACTCACCTTGGCGGTCACGTCCTCGTCTTGCGGATCAGCGACTAGTTCTTCGTTCAACTCGCCATGTTCGTGGCGATAGATTTTGCGCAGACCATCAATCCAGCGATAGCGACCGATGGCTGCCAGCCAAGGCAGAAACGCCTTGGTCGGATCATAGCTGGCACGTTTGCGGTGCAGCGAGATCAGCGTTTCCTGCACCAGATCATCGACTTCGGCCGGATTGATCTTGCGCGCATAATAACGCCGCAGCCATTTTTCGCACTCGGTCAACAAGCTGGTATAGCATTGCTTGTCACCGCCTTGCGCCTTGACCATTAAATGGCGCAATGTTTCCTCGTTGGCGATCATCGCTATTCTCTCCGTTTACCAGCTTAGCCCAGTTTCCCGCCGATCAATTTGTCGAGGGAGAACAGACCGCCGCCACGGGTAATCAGGACCGCTGCTAGCGCTACCCAGATAATATGTACTGACCACCATGCTTCGGGGTAGACGAAAAACTGAATGACCAGGGTCATAACCAGCAGTCCAGCTGCGCCAAACCGGGTTGCGAGGCCCAATACCAGCAGGATCGGGAAAAAATGTTCGGCATAGGTTGCGATCAATCCGGTAATTTCGGGAAAGGGCATGCCATATTCGTCGCGGAACAGATCGACCGTGATGTCTTTCATGGTCAGGAAGCTGCCATCTTCGACCTTTGTGCGCGCTGAGCGCCAGAAAATCCCAGCGAGTGCTACGCGGGCGAAAAGTAGGGCTATAGCTTCAGGAAAAGCGCCGCTTACCATGTTAATTGCTTTTTTAATCAGACTCATCATTTTCGGTCACCCCGTTATTTTTATCATTACGCCGCTTTGGATCAGCTTGATTAAGCGCTCCATTGCAGTGTCTTCACCACCCAGTTCGATGGCAGCTGCCAAAAGGTTACCCATTGTTGAAACATTTGCAATTTTTTCCGCAATATCATGCTCTACTTGTGTGAGCGGGTGGAACAACACCGCGGCTTCTGGGCGCGCAACCATCAACGCATCCGGCGTTTCATCACCTAATTCGGACAACTCAGGCGAAAGCACGCCTGTCAGGTTGATTAGCCGCATTGCCGGATGGGCAGTGATAGCGAGGCCCAGCAAACCTTCTTCATCCAGTGTCGCAATATCGTTAAGGGCAAGCGGCGTGGCCTCTGCGCTATGATAGCTTTTAATCCACGCCCATTCGATGCGAGCCAGATCGACTTCGGTCTCCCCGCTGCCGCGTTTGGTCAGAAAATCGGCGAAGTCCGCTGCGATACTATTCATGTCGCACATCAGGATATGGTCTTGCTCGATATAGTCGCGGGAAATGGCATGAAAGGCTTCATGCCCCATATGTTCGCGCAATTTGGGATAGGCGTTTTCCAGCGCCACGAGCCGCGCATGGGATACGGTGTTGGCATGGGCTTTGAGGCCCAAAAGCGCGCGATCGGCGTCTTCCGCAAAAAGCTCATCGGGAAAATGGGCTGGGCCTTTTTGCAGGCAGGCGATAAAGCGCGATTGGCCGTCAGCTAGCGAGGGCATGTTGATCCTCATTTAAAACATGGCTGCCGAGCACCGTTTCAACTTTGGCGACCTCGGCCATAAGCACATCATATGCGGGAATATCGGTGTCCCATTCGATCAACGTGGGTTTGGGTCCAGCGCGTTTGATAAAGCGCTCATAAAGCCGCCAGGTCACATCACTGACAATCGAGCCATGGTCGTCGATTAGCAACGCGCCGCTCTCATGGTTTTCCCGGGCATGGCCGGCCAGATGCATTTCGCCGACAATATCCGGGTCAATTGCTTCGATATAGGCTTCCATATCCAGTCCGACATTGGTGGCGGTAACCTCGACATTGTTGATATCAAACAACAGCCCGCAGCCGGATTGTTTGCAGAGCGCGGAAATGAAATCGGTCTCGCTCATTTCATCGTCACGGAAGCTGAGATAGCGCGATGGGTTTTCGATCAGCATGGGGCGTTTCAGCCGGTCCTGCACTTTGCCAATTTGCGTCGAGAAATGATCCAGCGCTTCCCCGGTATAAGGGATGGGGAGTAGATCGGGATAGCGATCATGGGCATTGCCGCTCCAGCTTAAATGGTCAGAAACCATAGCTGGCTGGTAGCGTTCACAGAGATCTGCGATTTTCTCGAGATCATATTGATTCAAGCCTTCGGCCGAACCAAGCGACAATCCGACGCTGTGAAAGCTCAGGGGATAGTCTCCGGCGATGGCGGTCAACCAACGATGTAGTGGACCGCCATCACCGAAGTAATTCTGTGGATGCACCTCTACCCATCCGGGATTCTTTGATCCGTCTTCTTCAGACAATACATCATTATAATGTACTGACTTCAGACCTATGCCACCTGATGGAGGGAGGGAGTGAGACATAGGCGTGTTCATGACGGACAGACCAAAATTTGAGGTTTGAGTATTAGTAACATCCACAAAACTTAGCGTAAAATCACGTTTTGCGCCAGAGGCTTGAACGTGATGAAAGGTCGTTTAGCCCTTGCGCGGAACTGGCTTTGTATTGCCTTTTTTCGCGGTCAGTGAACCACCGGCTTTAACGCAAGCGCCTTTGGCCGTGTATTTCCAGGCATTGCCCTGATAATCTGCGGTAGATGTACCGGCACAGCTTGTACCTGGGCCTGCGGCGCAATCATTCTTGCCTTTCAGCGCGATGCCGAAACATTTTTCCTTGGCACCAGCGGCAACGGCCGTGGTTGGTGAAATTGCGATGGTTGCAGCGGCAGCGAGCGCAGCGGCAGCGGCGGTTGCTTTGATGATGGAGTTAGACATTTGGATTTCCTCTCTTGGGAGTTGGGAATGACAATGAACATGTTTGGCACGTTCAAGATGAGTTTCGCTGCGGCTGGCCGGTTGGTTACAATTCTTTTTCGAATATGATAAAAAAGTGGCGCGCCACTTTTCAGAAATGGCGTTTTTCTGGTCGATACAGCGCGAAAAAAAATCCCAAAAATTTTCTGCAAAGCCTTGACGCTGAGCGCAGATCGCCCATATGGGCTGCGTTAGCACTCGACTCGTAGGAGTGCTAATCCTCCATTGAATATATTCTTGATGGCTGAAGCTAAAGGAGCGCAGCCCGCAGGAAAGATAATTTGGACAAGAAAGGGAAACATATGAAATTTCGTCCACTACATGATCGTGTACTGGTTCGCCGCATAGAGGCGGATGCGAAAACCGCTGGCGGCATTATCATTCCAGATAGCGCGCAGGAAAAGCCATCCGAAGGTAAAGTTGTTGCTGTTGGCGGCGGCTTGAAAGACGACAATGGCAAAACCACTGCTCTCGACGTCAAAAAAGGCGACAGCATCCTGTTCGGCAAATGGTCCGGCACGGAAGTCACCGTTGAAGGCGAAGACCTGATCATCATGAAAGAAAGCGATATTCTCGGCATTATCGAGAAGTAATTCCGCTTTTTCATATACTCATTTAATTCTCATAAGCAGAGGAAAACAACATGGCTGCTAAAGACGTAAAATTTGGTCGCGACGCACGCGAACGCATTCTGAACGGCGTGAATATTCTTGCCGACGCAGTAAAAGTAACCCTCGGCCCCAAAGGTCGTAACGTGGTTCTCGACAAATCATTTGGCGCACCGCGCATCACCAAAGATGGTGTTTCGGTTGCCAAAGAAATCGAACTGAAAGACAAGTTCGAAAACATGGGCGCACAGATGCTTCGCGAAGTGGCATCAAAAACCAATGATGTCGCTGGCGACGGCACCACCACGGCTACCGTGCTTGCTCAAGCCATCGTCAAAGAAGGCATGAAATCAGTTTCTGCTGGCATGAACCCAATGGATCTGAAGCGCGGCATCGATCAGGCATCAGCTGCGGTCGTTGAATCACTGAAAAAGCGTTCCAAGAACGTGAAGAGCAGTGAAGAAGTTGCTCAGGTTGGTGTTATCTCTGCCAATGGCGACAAAGAAGTTGGCCAGAAAATCGCAGAAGCGATGGAAAAAGTCGGCAAAGAAGGCGTGATCACGGTTGAAGAAGCCAAAGGTCTCGACTTTGAACTCGACGTTGTTGAAGGCATGCAGTTTGACCGTGGTTATCTGTCTCCTTACTTCATCACCAACCCGGACAAGATGATTGCGGACCTCGAAAATCCTTACATCCTGATCCATGAGAAAAAGCTGACCAACTTGCAGCCTATGCTCCCAATTTTGGAAGCTGTTGTGCAAGCCGGACGGCCTTTGCTGATTATCGCTGAAGATATTGAGGGCGAAGCGCTTGCTACTCTGGTAGTCAACAAATTGCGCGGCGGTTTGAAAATCGCAGCGGTGAAAGCACCTGGTTTCGGTGATCGCCGTAAAGCGATGCTCGAAGATATCGCGATCCTCACCAAAGGTGAAATGATTTCCGAAGATCTCGGCATCAAGCTGGAAAGTGTTACCCTTGGTATGCTTGGCGAAGCTAAGAATGTCACGATCGACAAAGACAACACCATCATTGTGGACGGTGCTGGCAAGTCGAAAGACATTAAAGCGCGCGTTGAAGCGATCCGTTCGCAGATCGAAAACACCACATCTGACTATGACAAAGAAAAACTGCAAGAACGTCTGGCGAAACTCGCTGGCGGTGTTGCCGTGATCAAAGTTGGCGGTGCTACCGAAATGGAAGTGAAAGAGAAGAAAGACCGTGTTGACGATGCATTGCATGCAACACGCGCTGCTGTTGAAGAAGGTATCGTCCCTGGCGGCGGAACCGCGCTTCTTTATGCAACTTCTGCTCTCAAAGGCCTTGAAGGCGAAAATGAAGACCAGACCCGCGGCATCGACGTTGTTCGTAAAGCGCTGCAAGCTCCTGTTCGTCAGATTGCTGAAAATGCTGGTTTTGACGGCGCGGTTGTCGCTGGCAAATTGCTTGACCAGAAGAGCAAAGACTTCGGCTTCAACGCGTTTAGCGATGTTTACGAAGATCTTGTCAAAGCTGGCGTGATTGATCCAACCAAAGTTGTCCGCGCTGCATTGCAAGATGCATCATCGGTTGCTGGCCTGTTGATCACCACCGAAGCAGCTGTTGCTGAATTGCCAGACGACAGTGCTGGCGGCGCTCCAGGCGGCATGCCTGACATGGGCGGCATGGGCGGCGGCATGGGCGGCATGGGCTTCTAAACCCAAACGCTCAGCTTACGCTGAATCAAATAAGAGGGGCTGGAAGGAAACTTCCGGCCCCTTTTCTGATTTAGGGAATCTATCAACTTATCCCTGATGTTTTCAAACATCGCGGACTGTGCCATGCAGTTGCCAATGTAACTTCTTGCACAGGGATCAGACCGCATGACCAAGTTTCTCAAACTCCTATTGGCTTCCACCACAATGGCAGGGCTGGCGGTTGCCGCTTCCCCGGTTCATGCGCAAAATGCTGCACCGGCAGTCGCGGATGCGATGGAAACAGAGACGGATCGCCTCAATATCTGGTTCGATAACAAATTTGAAGAACAGCTGGCTTTCAGTCCGATCCGCCAGACTCTGTTGGGCCGCAGAACTGCTTATGATCAGATTGACGATTATTCGATTGAAGCCGCGGACCGCCAGCTGGCTTGGATGCGCGTAGCGACAGCCGAGATGAAGCGTGACTTTGATTATGACAAGCTAACGCCGGAAGCGAAAATATCCTGGGACATGTGGTTGTTCCGGCTGGAGCAGGCGGAAGCGGGTGTGCCGTTTCGGCAAAATGGCTATGTGCTGCATCAATTTAACGGTCAGCAATCCTTTTTCCCGACCTTTCTGATCAACCAGCACCGTGTGGCTAGCGAGTCCGATATGGTCGCCTTTATCGAACGACTCAAAGGCAGTGCGCGAGCGCTGGACCAGCTACTCACGCGCGCGCAAAGCAATGCCGAGGCTGGAACACGGCCGCCACGCTTTGCCTATGAAGGGGTGATCGAGCAGTCTGGGAAAATCACAACCGGCGCGCCTTTTGATACTGGTGAACCGTCGGCCTTGTGGGAGGCGACCGCGAATAAATTGGCGTCTTTGGTAAAAGCGGGCACGATTACGCAAAGCCGCTCGGATGAATTGAAAGAGCAGGCGCGGTTGGCGCTTACCGGATCGTTGAAGCCAGCCTATGAGCGGATCATCACCTGGTTCAAACAGGATCTGCCAAACACGAAGGAGGCACCCTTTGGCGTGTCGGAACTTCCCAATGGCGAAGCCTTTTATAATTACCGCCTCGCCAATCAGACCACCACGAACCTGACGGCGGAAGAAATTCACACTATCGGCCTTGCCGAAGTCGCCCGCATCCGCACCGAGATGGAAGCAATTAAGGACAAGGTGGATTTCAAGGGCGATTTGCAATCCTTCTTTACCTTCCTGCGCGAAGATGATCAGTTCTATTTTTCAGAGGATGACAAGGGCGCGCAGGATTATATCGATACTGCTGAAAAGCATTTGGCGGTCATCAAAAAACGGCTGCCAGAGTTTTTCGGAACTCTGCCGAAAGCCGATTTAGTGGTGAAGCGCGTCGAGCCTTTTCGCGAACAAGACGGCGCGGCACAGCATTATCGCTCTGGTACACCAGATGGATCGCGCCCCGGCACCTATTATGCGCATTTGTCTGACATGCGCGCCATGCCCATCCATAGTCTGGAAGTAATTGCCTATCATGAAGGCAATCCCGGCCATCATATGCAAAGCTCGATCGCGCAGGAACTGACAGGCATTCCAAAATTCCGCGCACAAGGTGGTTATATACCGGCCTTTGGCGAAGGATGGGCGCTCTATTCAGAACTTCTGTCGAAAGAAATGGGAGCCTATGAAGATCCCTATTCCGACTTTGGCCGGCTCACGACGGAAATATGGCGCGCGATCCGGCTGGTCGTTGATACCGGACTGCACACCAAGGGCTGGAGCGAAGAAAAGGCCGTGGCATATTTCCTCGCCAATTCACCGATCCCGGAAACAGCAGTGCGCAGCGAAGTGCGGCGCTATCTGGTGATGCCAGGCCAGGCAACCAGCTATAAAATCGGCATGCTGAAAATTCAGGAACTGCGCGCCAAGGCGGAAAAAGAATTGGGCAATGATTTTGACATAAGAGGTTTCCATGACACGGTGCTCGGCGGCGGATCAGTGCCTTTGAGCATATTGGAGACCATGGTTGATCAGTGGATAGCCACAACCAGAAAGTCATAGCCGGCCATGGTTGCCAGTACATTTGAGCTGTTCAAAATCGGCGTCGGGCCATCCAGCTCGCACACGATGGGGCCGATGTCGGCGGCTGCCAATTTTGTGGCACGGCTGGCTGATCAGTCGCTGCTTGATCAAGTCACACGGGTAGAAACGAAATTATTCGGTTCGCTTGCGCTAACCGGTAAGGGGCACGCGACCGATCGCGCGATCCTGTTGGGGTTGTCGGGACAGGTGCCGGAAAATATCGAACCGGATGCGGCCGATGCCCTGGTCGATCAGATCAGAAGCCGCGCGCGGATCAGCTTGGGCGGCGTGCAAGATATTGGCTTTGATGAGGAAGCGGATCTGATTTTTGATCAGCGCAAACGGCTGGACTTTCACTCCAATGCCATGCGCTTTACCGCTTCTAATGGCGATGAGCTATTGGCGACCCGCGTCTATTATTCCGTCGGTGGCGGCGCGATATTGGATGAGGATCAGATTGGGGCCAATGACCCTGAAAGCGGCCTTTGGGATGTGCCGCATCCCTTTTGCTCGGGCGCTGATCTACTGGCAATTGCCAAGACCAAAGGCCTGTGCATTGCCGATATCATGCGCAATAATGAGCGTGTCGATAAATCGGATAAAGAAATCAGCGCCGGTATAAGGCAGATATCCGACGCCATGTCAGCCTGCATCGATCGCGGCATTAAGTCGGGCGGTATATTGCCCGGCGGCCTGCGCGTGAAGCGCCGCGCGCCGCTGATCCATGCGCGCCTGATGGAGCGGCAAGAGCGGGCGCTGTCTGATCCGTTGACGGTGCTCGACTGGGTCAATCTATGGGCGCTGGCAGTGAATGAAGAAAACGCAGCGGGCGGCAAAGTGGTGACGGCCCCAACCAACGGAGCGGCGGGCATCGTGCCTTCAGTCCTGCGTTTTTACGAACGCTTTTCACCCAAGGCCGATGTTGCCGGTGTTGAGACATTTCTGCTGACAGCCGCCGCCATCGGTTCGCTGTTCAAGGAAAATGCATCCATCTCCGGCGCAGAAGTTGGCTGTCAGGGTGAAGTCGGCGTCGCTTGCTCGATGGCGGCGGCTGGCTTGACCGCAGCTTGGGGCGGTACTCCGCTGCAAGTCGAAAATGCCGCCGAAATTGGCATGGAGCATAATCTTGGCCTGACCTGTGATCCGGTCGCCGGACTGGTCCAGGTGCCCTGTATTGAGCGTAATGCGGTTGGTGCGGTCAAAGCGATAGAGGCGGCGCGGCTGGCGATCATGGGCGATGGCACCCACCGCGTCAGTCTCGACGAAGTGATTGAAACCATGCGCAAAACCGGTCTAGATATGAGCGAGCGTTACAAGGAAACATCGCAAGGCGGTCTGGCCGTCAATCTGGTGGAATGTTAAGATCTTGAAACGCGACCGGAGGAACGAATGAGCAAGTCCAAGTTTTTTAGCAAGCGCCGACTATGGGGCTTGGCCATCGGCATTGGTGTCATTGCGAGCGCCACATGGCTTCTCCGTCCGGAAATCGGAGCCCGGCTTTTTTCCAATGCAGTAGAAACCGCGGTTAGCCGCGACGTGATAGGCGATCTGCCGGAAGGCATGCATCTGGCTTTATGCGGAACCGGATCGCCTTTGCCAGACCCCAGTCGGGCTGGCCCCTGTTCCGCAGTAATCATCGACGGCAAAATGTTCATCGTCGATATAGGTGGCGGAGCGGTGCGCCGGCTGGGTGAAATGGGGCTTAGCCCGGGCCGGGTCGAAGCGCTGCTGCTGACCCATTTTCACAGCGACCATATTGACGGCATGGGTGAACTATTATTGCAGCGCTGGGCGGGTGGCGGCCATGACGAGCCGTTGCCGGTTATCGCGCCTGAGGGCGTAGCGCCGATAGTTGACGGGATAAATGCCGCCTATGCCGCTGATGCCCGCTACCGCGTGGCGCATCATGGTGAAGATATCATGCCGCCATCCGGCATTGGCGGGATTGCGCGTCCCTTTGCCTTGCCTGCAGACGATGCCGAACAAGTTATTTATGATCAGGATGGCTTGAAAATCACGGCCTTTGTCGTCAGTCACGAACCGGTTGTGCCAGCGGTCGGTTATCGTTTTGACTACAAAGGTCGCTCCATCGTGTTTAGCGGCGATACAGTCCGAAGCGCAGCGATTGAGAAGGCCTGCAATGGCTGCGACATTTTGGTGCATGAAGTGCTGAACGCCGAGATGGTCGCAATCACCGAGGCGGCGATGAAAAAAGCGGCGCGGCCGAGGCTTGAAAAAATCATGGCGGATATTCCCGATTATCATGCGACGCCTGCCCAAGCGGTGGAATCGGCTAAGGCTGCCAAAGCGAAAATGCTGGTCTTCTCCCACATCGTTCCGGCGGTGCCGATAGGCTTTCTGGAAGCCTATTATCTGAAAGATGTGACGGCAGGTTTTCGCGGGAAAATGGTGATGGGCAAAGACGGGATGCTGTTCAGCCTCCCTGCCAATAAGGATAATATCGAGCGGCGCGATTTGCTCTAGACTATGCCCCGATACAGGGGAGAAAAGCAGTGACCACCAACCGTTTCTGGCAGTTGAATAAACGCCCCGAGAATGACGATGTCGCTAGCGCGCTGTCGCTGGAAACCGAAACCATGCCGGAACTGACCGACGGTCAGGTGCTGGTGAAGGCTGCCTATCTTTCGATGGACGCAGGCACCCGCATGTGGATGACCGAGCGCGAAGATAGCTATCAGCCGCCACTCGAACTCGGCACAAAAATGGTCGGCTTGGTGCTGGGTCATATCGCAGCGTCCTGCCATGACGGATTTGCCGAGGGCGATCTGGTACGCGGCTTTGGTCAGTGGGCTGAACATGCAGTGATCGAGCCAGAGCTGGCGGGACTGGTCAAAGTTGATGCGGATGTTGGCGACATTAAGCAGCATTTCGGGGTGCTCGGGTTTAATGGCTGGACCGCTCTATGGGGCTTGAAGGAAACCGCTGGCGTTGAGGCTGGGCATAATGTTCTGGTTTCGGCGGCTGCGGGTGCAACTGGTGTGCTGGCTTGCCAGATTGCGAAAATATTGGGCGCCAATGTCTATGGTCTGGCCGGTGGCCCGGACAAGTGCCGCTGGCTGGAGGAAGAGCTCGGAATCACCAAGGCGATTGATTATAAGAATGATGATATCGCGGCTGAGCTGGCGAAAGTTGAAGGCGGGATCAACGCCTATTTCGACAATGTCGGCGGACCTATCCTTGATGATGTGCTGCCCAATATGGCGCTTTATGGCCGCGTGGCTCTATGCGGTTTGCTGGCCCAGTATAAAGGCGATGGGCGCGGGCAGGGGCCGGAGAATTTTGACCAGATCCTGATGAAACGCCTGCGCGTTGAAGGCTTTTTCTCTCCCGACTTCATGGATCAGGGCGAGCGGTTGACCGTGCAGCTTAAGGCGTGGCTGGATCAAGGGCTGATCGATACGCCATTTGATGTAACCGCCGGGATCGAGAATGTTTTGACCGCTTATGACAAGCTCTTCAGCGGCGGCAATATCGGCAAGGTGCTCGTTAAGCTGTAGGCTTTAACCGTATACCCCAAAGCGCGAAGCCCATGATCAGGCTAGCAAAGACCAGCGAGATCGCGACGATCGCGTCCCAGCCGCCCCAGGCATAGGCAGCGGTGCCAAGCCAACTCGATAGACCGCCGCCGATAAACATGATGACAATATAGATGGTCATCAACCGGGTGCGGATTTCCGGTGCGCGGCCGAACAGGATCGTGCGATTGGCGACATCCATGGATGCGCCGCCAAAATTGCTGAACATGATCGGCAGGATCAGGATCCAGATACTCTGGCCAGCGAAGATCAAGAGGACCGCGCCAATAAGCTGGGCGACGGCAAACAGCGCGCGCGCTTTCTCCGCGCCGATCCGGTTTGCCAAGCGGCCCGACCACGGAGCGACAAAAACATTAGATGCGGCGAGTAATGCCAGATAGCCCACAACATCGACGCCATAGCCGATTTCCGGGCTCGTGATATGCAGACCGATGCCGAGCCATAAGGCGAGGAAAAAGCCAAAGGAGAGCGCTTGCAACAATCCCGCGAGCAACACGTCCGGCATGGTTTTGATGATTGGCCAGAGGGAGGCAATCAGCGCGCCATAGCTTTCCTGCGGCTCGCTATCATCACGTAGTTTTTCATCTTTTTCCATGATCAGCGGCAAGATGATGAGCAGGGCCAAGGTCAGCGCCGTGCCGACCCAATAGGCCGATCGCCAGCCAAAATAATGCCCCAACACGCCAGCGCCCGCGCGGCTGCCCAGCAAGCCAACGGTGATGCCCGCTGACATGATTCCGGTAACATGGCCAATACGATCGGGGCGGACCCGCTTGGTAACATAAGCGGGTAGCAAATAAGGCGTGATGGTCGCAAAGCCGAGCAGTGAGGACGCGGCGACGAACAAACGGAAATCCTGTGCCGTTGCCATAGCGAGCAGCGCCAGAAATTGGCCCGCGACAAAGGTAATGACCAGCTTGCGATTGTTGACCCGGTCGCCGAGCGGCAACAGCAATAATATGCCCAGCGCCAGCGCGATCTGATTAAACGCTGGCACTAGCCCCAACAGGGTTCCGCTCACACCAAAATCATCACCGACCGGTGCGATGAGCGGATGAATATAATAGCCGTTCGCCACGGCGACGGCACAGGCCATGGAAAAGAAAAACAATTTTGTTTCACTAATCCGGCGCGGCGTCGTTTTGGCAGAGGATTTGGCGGCGTCGGTCAGAATATCGGCTTTCTATCGAGAGCTTGCGATGCCCTTGCCGAAAGCGGAGCCCCAAGTCCTCTACCTGTTTAGCTAGCGTCGATCACTTTCTCCAGCTCTTTCAAGACATCGCCATATGTCCGATCGTTAAGCAACTGCACCAGCTTGGGATCTGCAACATCGGGACTGCCGCTATGAAACGGCGGGTCGGGGTCATATTCAAGCCCAAGCTGGACGGCCTCGGCAAAGGGCTGGCCGGCAATTTCGGCAATCACGGTCAGCGCAAAATCGATGCCCGAGGTTACTCCGCCAGCGGTAATCACATTGCCATCCTTGACCACGCGGGCAGGTTCATATGTCGCGCCGAATTTTTCTAACAGTGATGTATAGGCCCAATGGCTGGTTGCGCGCTTGCCTTGCAGCAGTCCGGCCGCACCCAATGCCAGCGATCCAGTGCAAACCGAGGTGACATATTGCGCGCCCGCTGCTTGATCGCGCAGGAATTGCAATGTTTCCTGATCCTGCATCACATCCCGCGTGCCAAAGCCGCCGGGAACGCATAGCAAATCAGCTTGCGGGCAATCGGCCAAATCTGTGTTCGGCAACATTGCAAAGCCGCTATCGGTCTGGATGGGCTGCACGGCCTTTGCCGCAGTATGCACCACCGCTCCCGGCATGCGCGCCAGAAATTGTGCGGGACCGGTAAAATCAAGCTGCGTGATGCCGTCGAACAACAGGAAAACAATGTGGAAATTTTTGGATTCGTTCATGGGTCACTCCTATCTTTGAGAAATGCCCAGGCGATCGGCTGAAATTTGTCCGTTCCCCGATGGTCATCCATCTTGATTTCGCCAGTAGCGGACTTCCGCCTCATAGCATCAGATCACGGTATCGAGAAGACGGAAATGCTGCACTGGCGCGCACTATTCGCTGCGCAGCGCCTCAATCGGCGACAGCCGCGAGGCGCGAACCGCCGGGTAACCGCCGAACAGCAAGCCGATAAAGGCGGAGAAAATTATGGCACCAATGCCAACGCCAACCCCGATAGGAACCGGGAAATCCGCATAGACGGTGAGTGCGGTGCCGCCGGCAATGGCAAGTATCAGCCCCATCGCTCCGCCAATTACACAGAGAACCGCGGCCTCGACCAGAAACTGATTGCGGATATCGCTGCGTTTGGCGCCCAGCGCCATGCGCAGGCCGATTTCGCGGGTGCGCTCGGTGACGCTGACCAGCATGATATTCATGATCCCGATGCCCCCGACCAACAGCGATATGGATGCAATCGCAACGAGCACAATCTGGAATATGCCGGTCACTTGGGCCGATTCCTTCATAAATTCTTCGGTTGTGCGGATGGTGAAGGGGTTAATATCCTTGCCGCGCACCCGATAGCGTTCGCGCAGCAATCTGGTCATTTCTCGTTTGGCCTGCGGCAGCGACACGCCGTCTTCAAAGCCGACAAACAACATTTGCAAATCATCTGGTCCAGCAAGCGTGTCGCCCGAAAAACGTTGTCGCATCGTACTGATCGGCATCAGCGCGATGTCGTCATTATCATTGCCAAAACTTGATCCTTTGGACTCTGTTATCCCAATAACACTAAACGGCGCGCGGTTGATCCGGATCGTCTCGCCCACCGGATCAAAATCGCCGAACAATTTTCGCGCGACAGTAGGGCCCAGTACCACGACCCTCGCGGCGGAGCGGACGTCGGCTTCGGTTATGAAACGCCCCGATTCGGCGACGAGATTGGACACTTTGCCATAGCCCGGTGTTGCGCCGATAGCGTTGGTGGATGCGTTGCGCCCCGCGACGACTAGCTGGATATTGGACCGCAATTGCGGTGCGATATCGGAAATACCGCTAATCTGTTTTTCGATTGCACGGGCATCCCGCATCGTCAGCCGGCCGCGATCAAAAGAGCGCCGGCCACCTTCACCAGTATCCGGTTGCGGAAAGACCAGCGCCATGTTGGAGCCAAGCGCGTTGATCGATTGCATCACCGACACTTGCGCGCCGGACCCGACCGCAACCGCTAGTGTCACCGCAAACACGCCAATCATCACGCCCAAGGTCGTCAATATCGAGCGCATCAAATTGGTCCGCAACGCGGTCATCGCAATGGCCACATTGACGATCCAGCCAGCAGCTTTTTGTCCCAGATTGCCGATCATGGGTCCACCGTCCGGCGTTTCTTAACCGCGATATCCTCGATCACTTTGCCGTCGCGAAATTCGATCCGGCGTTTGGCACGATTTGCGATTTCCGCTTCATGGGTGACAACGATGATGGTGATGCCCTGATCATTGAGCGTCTGAAAAATCTGCATGATGTCTTCGGATGTCTTGCTGTCGAGCGCACCTGTCGGTTCGTCAGCTAGCAAGATCACCGGTTCCGTGACCAGCGCCCGGGCGATGGCGACCCGTTGTTGCTGGCCTCCCGATAACTTGGCGGGGCTATGATCGAGCCGGTCACCAAGACCCATTTCTTCCAGTTTGGCCTGTGCCTTCGCTCGGCGTTCTTCGCCGCCTAGCCCGGCATAGATGAGCGGGACCGCGACATTGTCGAGCGCAGTTGTGCGCGCGAGCAGGTTGAACTGTTGAAACACGAAACCGATTTTCTGGTTGCGCAGCTCAGCCAGCGCGTCGCCGTCCCGGTCGCTGGTCGCTATGCCGTCAATCCGCACATCGCCCGATGTTGGTACGTCGAGACAGCCGATCATGTTCATGAAGGTGGATTTGCCCGATCCGCTGGCGCCCATAATCGCGACATATTCGCCGCGGTCGATGGACAGTGATACGCCATCCACCGCGCGAACCGTTTCGCCACCCAGCTCGTAATTTTTGACCAGATCCTGTGTTTCAACCAGGGCCATCGTCTTATGTATTCCCGCGGGCAAATTCATCCTCGTCTTCGTCATCTTCTTTTTCAAGATTCTTTGAACGGACGAGGATTTTCTCTTTTTCTTTCAGCCCTTTGATGATTTCGACATAATCTTCTCCGGCAAGCCCAATGGTGACCTTGCGCCGAACCGGCTTATAGGGATCATCGCTGGCTATCCAGATAGTGGCGGTACGCGTTTTTTTCGCTTTTTTGTCTGCAGGCTTGGTAGCGTCTTCTTCATCTTCGTCAGGCCGGTCATCCTTGCGCGGACGAAAACGGATGGCGGGCGCAGGAATGCGCAGCACGTTGGCCTTGGTGCCGGTCACAATTTCGACGTTGGCGGTCATGCCGGTTAGCAATTTGCCTTGTTTGTTGTCGACATCAAGGATCACCAGATAGCTGACGACATTCTGTTCTTCTGTTGCCGATTTACGGATCTGACCCACTTTGGCGACAAAAGTATCGTCGGGATAGCTGTCGACGGTGAAGCGAACGAGCTGATCCACGCGGACCTGTCCGATATCGGCTTCGTCGACGGAAGCTTCAACCTGCATACGGCTGGTGTCCGCGGCGATTTCAAACAGGTTGGGTGTCTGAAAACTGGCGGCCACGGTGGTGCCGGGCTCGACCAGCTTGTTGATCACGACGCCGCTGGTCGGTGCGAGGATACGGGTGCGATCGAGGTCGAGTTGGGCAGAGGACAGCTCCGCCGTACTTTGCGCTATTTGCGCGCGTCCGCTCTGCGCCTGTGCCTTAGCGGTGCTTAGGGAGGCCTGCGCATTGGCAAGGGCATTACGAGCCTGGTCAATCCCGGCTTTGGATACAAAACCCTTTTCCGCTAGCTGCTTTTGCCGTTCAAACTCTCGAGATTGGACTTGGAAGTCGGTTTGGGCGCGGATGATTGATGCTTCGGCCTGCGCGAGATTGGCGCGCGACAATTCTACTTGTGCGCGGGCCTGCGAAACGCGCGCTTGTATGCGTGTTGGATCAATTCTGGCCAGCACTTGACCGGCGGTAACGGGCGAATTGAAATCGACATAGACGTCGGTCACCTGTCCGGAAATCTCTGAGCCGACATTGATGGTATTGAGCGCGCGTAATTTGCCGCTGGCAGACACGATGCGAGCGACTTCCCCGCGGCTGGCCGGTTCGGTGACATATTCATAGGTCGCTGGCGATGGAACGAGAACCTTGTAAAGGATCGCGATAACAACAAGGGCGATCAGGCCGGAAATGACTGGATGAAGACGCATCCATGCGAGAGCCCGTTTGATAATCACTGCACCCCTGTATTAGTTAGATAGGTCACTATGGCAGGTCGTATCTCCATAGGCAATAAGTCTTCGATCAACAGCCTAATCTAGAAAGGGCGCAACGCTATGGCGCTGGCCGATCATTAAGGCATCGGCGGTCAGTTTGAGCGGAGCCAGATCAACATGGGATTGTCCTGAATCCATCAAATCAACAAATTTGGCGTAGATCATCGGATATTCGTCATTTTCTTGCTGCTGCACAACTGTCTTTCCGTCAATTTTGAGCACGCTGCCGCCCTGTTCTAAATCGAGCAGATTGGTTCTGGTCTGTATAGATATCGTCCAGATCTCATCACTGGTGATGCGAAAATCGAAATTGGCACGTGCTTCTTCTGCAAAGCCACCTGAGAATTTGATATCAGCCGCGATTGGAGCCTGATGGTTCTCTGCTA
Source organism: uncultured Sphingomonadaceae bacterium (assembly GCA_947493215.1). GTDB lineage: Bacteria > Pseudomonadota > Alphaproteobacteria > Sphingomonadales > Sphingomonadaceae > Parasphingorhabdus. The sequence goes on from CANLQE010000001.1 coordinate 886,438, forward strand.
CAAACAGGTTCGCCTCATCGACATGAAAATCCACCGGTAGGATTTTGGTAGCGATGGATAGCGCGTTAATGCCCGGATCAAAGACCCCGAAACCGCCTGCTTCCCAAATCCAGGTCTGCTCAGGATGCCATTTGCGGACATTTTCCCGCCAGCTAATCGCAAAGGATATGATGTCTTGATCGGCGAGAAACGCAGCGGCTTTGTCGACGGCTTCATTATATTGTGCATGCCATGTCGCAAAAAGCGTGCGGCCGGTTGATTCAGCGTAGTTGGACAGCTGTTCGACTTCCATGAGAGTCGCGCCAGGCGGCTTTTCGAGCAAGACATGCCAGCCCTCACCCATCGCTTCCCGAGCGATATCAGCGCGGCCTTTCGGCGGTGTACAAAGGGCAATAGCATCCACTTTGACATCGCTTTGAGCCAGCTCTTGTAGAGAGGCAAAGATCGGAATGCCTTCTGGGGACTCGCTGCGACTGCTGATAATGGCGACCAATTCAGCACCCTTGGTTTTCGCAATGGCGGGGACATGCTGGTCTTTTGCGATTTTGCCGTAACCCATGATCGCGATGTGCTTATTGCTCATAGTATCACTAACCCTAGGTGTCAGCCGGACATTCGGCTTGCATAAGTCATATCAATATGATCATGTGAATGACTATCTGGCGTCGCTTTTGTCAAGCTTTGCCGATGGCAAAGCAACTGAGATGGGAAAATAGGTGAGCGATAAAAAGGCCCGCAGAAGCGCCGCTGTCTATGGCAAGCGCGATAGGGATGGTTTCATTCATCGCAGCTGGATGAAAAGCCAGGGGCTTCCCGACGACAGTTTTGACGGCCGTCCGATTATCGGTCTGTGCAATACGTGGTCGGAACTGACTCCTTGCAACGCCCATCTGCGTATTTTGGCAGAGCATGTGAAACGCGGCGTCTGGCAAGCCGGCGGCGTACCGGTGGAATTTCCCGTATCCTCCTTGGGTGAAACCCAGATGCGGCCAACCGCGATGCTGTTCCGTAATTTGCTGGCGATGGATGTCGAAGAAGCGTTGCGCGGTTATGCCATGGATGGCGTGGTCCTCTTGGGCGGGTGCGACAAGACAACACCGGGTCAGCTAATGGGCGCGGCATCGGTTGATTTGCCTGCTATCGTTGTATCTTCGGGGCCCATGCTCAGCGGCAAGTTTCGTGGCGAAACCATTGGTTCCGGAACGGACGTCTGGCGTTTGAGCGAAGCCGCGCGCGCCGGAGAGATTAGCGAAGAAACATTTTTTAGCGCCGAAGCGGCAATGTCGCGCAGTGCGGGGGTTTGCAATACGATGGGAACGGCCTCGACCATTGGCAGTTTGAGCGAAGCTTTGGGTGTTGCCTTGCCGGGTAACGCATCCATCCCCGCTGTCGATGCACGTCGCCGGACCATGGCGCATGAATCCGGACGGCGGATTGTCGCGTTAGTGGAAGAAGACAAACCACTTTCCACCTATTTAAGCCGTGCGGCGTTTGAAAATGCGATATTGGTCCATGCGGCTGTTGGTGGATCGACCAATGCTGTCGTCCATCTGCTAGCGCTTGCCGGGCGTTGCGGCGTCGATTTGCAGCTGGAAGATTTTGATAAATTCTCACGCGATGTCCCGTTGCTTGCTAACTTGTTGCCATCGGGAAAATATCTGATGGAAGATTTCGATTATGCGGGCGGGATGCCCGCGATCATGAACCGCATACAAGGCCATTTGCGCAGCGATGCGCCAACGGTTAGCGGCAGCTCGATTGGTGAAATTGCTGCGGCAGGGGAATGTTTCAATGATGATGTGATCCGCCCGCTCGACAATCCGGTTCAAAGCTCATCGGGCACTTGGGTGTTGCGCGGGAACCTGTGTCCGGGCGGCGCGATCATCAAACCTAATGCGGCCACGCCAGAATTGCTTACCCACGAAGGACCAGCAGTGGTGTTTGAGTCGATTGAGGACTTTAAAGTGCGGGTGGATGATCCCGACCTCGATATCACGGCAGACTCGATCATGGTGCTGAAACAATGCGGTCCGAAAGGCTATCCCGGCATGCCGGAAGTCGGCAACATGCCGCTACCCAAGAAATTGTTGCAAGCGGGCGTCCGTGACATGGTGCGGTTATCGGACGCGCGGATGAGTGGGACGGCTTATGGTACGGTCGTCTTGCATATATCGCCGGAATCGCATCTTGGCGGCCCACTGGCTTTGGTGCAAAACGGGGATATGATCAAACTGGATGGCCCAGAGAGATCGCTGTCTTTGCTGGTCGATGAGGCCGAGCTGGAAAAGCGCAAAGCCGCTTTGGCGCCGCCGCCCGCTCCGCCCAATAGCGAACGCGGCTATGTCCATTTGCATGTCGCTCATGTCGAGCAAGCCGACAAAGGTTGCGATCTCGACTTTTTGGTTGGCAAAAGCGGTGCCACTGTTACCCGCGAGTCCCACTAAAGCTATGGCGCAGCCCGCCTTTATCGCGATCGACTGGGGCACCAGCAATGCGCGGTTCGCTCTTATGGACGAAGCCGGCCAAATGCTGGCGGAAAAGCCCGGCCCCGGTATCGCGAAAATAGACGGCGCAAATGCAATCGAATCCGTGTGTTTTGAGGCGATAGGTGATTGGATCACACTGCATCCGGGCCTGCCGGTTTTAATGGCCGGAATGGTCGGGTCAAACATTGGTTGGCGGGAAGCTGCTTATGTGGAAACGCCCGCCGCGAGTGAAGCAATCCTATCGGCAGCGAATCTGTTCGAAGCACGTGGCACCAAATTCGCGATCCTTCCCGGCGTTAAAACGAAACGCCGAGGCGATGGCCTGCCCGATCTTATGCGCGGTGAGGAAACACAGATATTGGGCATGGCGCACGATGGATTGCTATGTCTGCCGGGCACCCATTCGAAATGGGCGCGGGTCTCGGGCGACATCATCGAGCAGTTTCATACCGCACAGACGGGAGAGCTTCTGGAATTGATCGGCAAGCACAGCATATTATTGAACCCTCGGCGGTCGCCAGCCGCCATGGTTGGGCCAGCGTTTAGTGATGGCGTGAAAACTGCGTCCGCCAATGCGCTTGGGCTGGAATCTTCGCTCTTTACGGTGCGCAGCCGGCAAGTGGCTGGCGACCTGCTTGCAGAGAACGCCGATTCCTATTTGGCTGGACTGGTCATTGGGGCCGAAATCCGTTCGGCACTAGCGGTCTATGATGACGTCGAAACAGTCCAGCTAACGGGCTCACCGAGCCTGACCGCTCTTTATGCCGCCGCGCTTGAAATGACTGGCAAAAGGTCGATGCAAATGGATGGCCAGTCAGCCAGCCTTGCAGGCCTTACCAAAGCCTATCAGGACATATTTGCATGACTATGGATATCGCGCCGATCAAAACGCTCGACGTTAAAAACCGTCTCGGCGAATGCGTGCTTTGGGATGCACGCGAATCCGCTGTGCTGTGGACCGATATTGAATCGTCTTTATTCTGGAGATGGGGTTTTCCAGATGGTGAACCGCAGAGCTTCCCATTGCCCGAACGGTTGGGCAGTTTTGCTCTCACGGACACAGCAGGGACCTATTTGGGGGCCTTTGAAAGTGGCTTTACGCTGTTCACACCTTCTGAAAATCAGTTTCAGCTGATGGCTCCGGTGTCAGCCAAACACAAACATCTGCGGATGAATGACGGGCGCGTGGATCGTCAGGGGCGTTTCTGGGCCGCGACCATGGCTGAGCAAGACCCGGTGGGTGATGAACCCTGGGGCACTCTATGGCGCCATGATGGGGGCAGTCAGACGACGGCCGCTCTATCGGGTTTCAAGATACCGAACAGCCTGTGCTGGAGCAGGGATGGCGGGACGATGTATTTTGCTGATTCGCCGCAAAACACCATTTGGCGCTATGCTTTTGATTCGGACAAAGGCCCGGTCGGTGACTCTGTGATTTTCGCGCAAACCGACAAAGCCGTGCATCCTGATGGCAGCTGCATTGATAGCGACGACCATTTGTGGAACGCGCAATGGGGCGCAGGAGAGGTCGTGAGATACCGACCCGACGGCAGCATAGAGCGGCGAATAAAACTGCCAGCCAGTCAACCCAGTTGCGTGGCCATTGGCGGCCCAAAGCTGGATATATTGTTCGTCACGACAGCGCGTGTCGATTTGACCGAAGAGCAACTTATGAAGCAACCGCTCGCTGGGGCGCTATTCGCTTACCAGATTGATATCAAAGGAATTCCTGAGGTGATTTGCAATACCGCTTGATGATGGCTGCTATCACTTAAGTTATAAATGGCACTTGCAACCGCCTCTTGTGGTCCGCAAAGACTAGTATTGAGGAGTGAGGAATCGGAACGTGGGACCACCGTCAAAAGGAAATCTGACCGATCACGTCGCGACATCGCTCGGCCGGTCAATTGTATCTGGAGAATATGCGGCTGGTTCAGTGTTCCAGATTAATGAGCTGTGCTCCACCTTTGATGCGAGCCGCACGGTCATGCGCGAAGCGGTAAAAGCGCTGACGGCCAAAGGTCTGGTCACGTCCCGTGCCAGTGTTGGCAGCATTGTCCAGAAAGAAGAAAACTGGAACCTGTCGGACTCCGATGTGCTGGACTGGTTTCTGCATGTAAAGGGCAACACGGTGCCACTAATTCGCGAGTTTATGGAATTTCGCCTCGCGATCGAGCCCATGGCGGCGATGTTGGCGGCGGAGCGCGGTGATAAGGTGGCGATAGCCAAAATTTATTTGGCGCTCGACCGAATGAAGGCCGCAGAAAATGGCGAAGATGATCCACTTTCCGCGGATATCGAATTTCATGTCGCCATTTTGCATGCGAGCGGTAATCGCTTTTATGTCAACATGCGCCATACCGTCGATGTCGCTCTCAATATCTCCATCCGCGTGACAAACCGGTCCAAGGGGGTCGCAGGGGCCAGCATAGCCGATCATGCGAAAATAGCCGATGCCATCAGGGCAGGTGATGGCGAAGCGGCAAAAGCGGCGATGCAAAATCTAATCATGGAGGCCCAACAGCTATTGCGCGGCAATGTGCCCACTCTAGAAGATATTTAAGCCTGCCAGATAGGCAATTAGCGCAACATGTTGGCAAAGGCTTTTGCATTGGCTCCGACTGCGGCGGGGCTGTCACCAGCGCGATAAATTGATCCGCCGACACCAAATCCGGTTGCCCCGGCATCGCGATAAGCGGACAAATTATCGGTCGTCACCCCGCCAACCACGAGCAATTTCGCGTTGGCCGGAAGCACGGCCCGCATGGCTTTGACCGATGCTGGTGAAACAAGTTCGCCCGGGAATAGTTTTACAGCATGGGCCCCGGCATCGAGCGCGTTAAAGGCTTCACTGGGCGTGAGGCAGCCCGGCGCGGAAATCATGCCGCCAGCGACGGTAGCTTTGATAACCTCTGGCTGCATATTGGGCGATACGATCAACTGACTACCAGCGTCTTTGCAGCGCGAGACATCGGCGGTGTTCAGGACGGTTCCAGCGCCAATGATTGCGCGGCGGGTAAAACAGCGCGCCATGATTTCGATGGACGCAAAAGGGTCAGGTGAATTGAGCGGTACCTCCAATATAGTGATACCGGCGGCAATAATGGCCTCGCCTACCGCTTCCATCTCGTCTGGCCGAACACCGCGCAAAATAGCGACCACCGGCATGGCGGAAAGCCGACTGTCAAACGCGTCGATTAAGTCTGTCATTGCTCAGCCCTTTAGAGGAGTTGGCGATCTATGTCGCTTCGGCAGCGCGTTGTGCTTTGCCTTCATTGCTGAAAATAAAGACCGCGCGTTTGCCGAAGATAAAGCGATTTACAGCGAGCGCGAATATCACCGAAGTGACCAGCACCACAACCATGACATCAATATAATGCAGCCACGGGATACCGATATGCTGATAAAATGTCTCACCCTCATAAAATACGCCGGGTTTGTAGAGGACAAAATTGTGGAAGGCATAAAGAGCAAAGCCCCAAAGGAGTCCGGCTATCGCTGCCCGCGCATCGACATGGCGGAACAACAATCCGACGATGAAGGTCGACAAGATTGGCATGGAAAGCAATCCGTTCAGCTCTTGCAGCAGATTGATAATGCTTTCCGCGCTCGCAAACAGGGGCACCAGAGCAATGGCGGCGAGTGAAGCGCCAATTCCGACAATCCGGTTGATCCGTCCGGCATTGGCATCGGGGTTGATAAACTGCCGATGGAAATCGATTGTGTATAAAGTGGTGGTGGCGTTGAGCACAGCCGAGAAAGTGGTTAGCACCGCCGCTGCGATCATCGCGGCAAAGAGCCCGCTGGTCCAGCTCGGCAGAACCTGCGCGACAAGCATGCCATAGGCGCGGTCTCCAACATCGCCGAACAGTTTGTAAGCCACGACGCCAGGCACAACAACAATGGCCGGAATGATGAGAAACCGGATTGCCGCAGCTGCCATCACGCCCTTTTGCGCTTCGCGAACCGTCGGCGCGGCCAGCGCTTTTTGCGTAATATTTTGATTGGTACTCCAATAGAAAATCTGGATGAACAGCATGCCGGTGAACAGCGTGTGGAAGGGAATGGGCGAATCTTGCGATCCAATCATCGTGATCCGCTCAGGCGGGACATCGGTGACAATATCGAAATTCACGGCCTGTAACGCCAGGAAAACGACCACGAGGGCCAAGCCTAAAATACCAACACCGCTATAAGTGTCGAGCACCGCCACAGCGCGCAGGCCGCCCAATATTGCATAAGCAGCGCCAACAGCAGCGAAAACGGCTGCGATCAATATGAGGGGAATAGTTACGCCAAATAAAGACTGCATGAACAGCGCGCCGCTATAAATCACGGCGGGAAGATAGATGACGACATTGCCGATCAGGAACAGCGCAGAAATTGTCGTACGGATATTGCGCTTCTTATAGCGTTTTTCGAGCAGTTCGGTAACGGTCGTGCAATTGTTGCGATAGTAGATCGGCACAAAGACAAAGGCTAATATCGACAGTCCGACAATGGCGGAAAGCTCCCACCAGGCGAGCAGCAACATTTGATTGCCGTTCATGCCGACCAGCTGGTCCGTGGAGAGGTTTGTGAGCGTGATTGCGCCAGCAACGAAGAACCAGCTAAGGCCTCCGCCAGCGAGGAAAACATCTTTGGCTGAACCATCGCGGCCAGCGCCTTTGCCGCGCACCTTTAGATAAGTGAACAGGCCCAGCAATATCATGATTCCCAAAAATACGCCGATCTGGACCGCCGACACTCCCCCACTATTCATATTCAAACTCTCCCGGTTCATACTATTAATAGTATTTTTTGGCGGCCCATGCCAGAACGGTTTTCGTTATTGCAAAATATAAAATTCGATTACGAGCAGAATATGTCCGGAGAAATGCAAATCGACAGTCGTAATGACATGCTCCGTTTTGATGCGGGGGATATGTCGCTCATTATCTCCTGCGTCAAAAATGAGCCGCCTTTTGTCGTTTATTGGGGTGGAAGGCTTGCAAGCGAAACGCCGGCCGAGCAGCTCGCTTTGCTCAACACACGGCAAAGCGCACATGGGATAGAAGACAGCATTATTCAGCCGTCTTTGGCGATGGAGCCGGGCATCGGCTATACTGGACCAAGCGGCTTTTCCGCACATCGCGGCGGCCGCGATTGGGGCAGCCGGTTTGTGGTTGCACAAGTGGATCAGACATCTGCTGGCTGTCGCATAAACTGCCTTGATGAACGGACTAGAATCGCTCTCAGCTATGATATCAGCGTCGACGGTAACACCGGACTGCTGACCTTTTCATCGACCATTACCAATCAGGGTGATCAAACGCTCGATCTCGTTGATATGGCAACAATCTGCTTGCCGATACCAGCGCATATGACGGATATTATCGGCTTTTCCGGTCGCTGGGCCCGTGAATTCCAGGCTGAACGGGTTAGTCGCTTTACGGGCTCCTATCTGCGGGAAAACCGGCGGGGTCGAACTTCCCATGATTGTTTTCCGGGGCTTATCCTTTGTGAAGACAACACGACTGAACAGGTGGGCGAGGCCTATGGCTTGCACTTGGCCTGGAGCGGCAATAGCCGGATGCGTGTTGATACCAATGGTGACGGTCGCACTTTCGCGACCATGGGTGCCTTGCTGTTTCCCGGAGAAATCAGACTGGCACCGGGAGAAAGCTTCCACAGTCCGCAAATAGTCGGTGCTTACGCATCATCGGGCCTGTCATCACTGAGCCGCCAATTTCATGACCATGTGCGCCATAAATTACTGCGCCCATCGACAAGGTCCAAGGCGCGGCCAGTACATTATAACAGCTGGGAAGCGGTCTATTTCGACCATGATCTGGACCGGTTAAAGGCTTTGGCATCCCGCGCCGCCGATATTGGTGTCGAGCGTTTCGTTCTCGATGACGGCTGGTTTGGTGCACGGCGTAATGATCGCGCTGGATTGGGCGATTGGTATGTCTCCGATGCGGTTTATCCAGACGGCCTGAAACCGCTCATAGACCATGTTACCGGCTTGGGCATGGAAATGGGTATTTGGTTTGAACCGGAAATGGTCAATCCGGACAGTGATTTGTTCCGCGACCATCCTGATTGGATTTTAGGTCTGGATGGTGTCGAACAAATCGCGTTCCGTAATCAATATGTACTGGATATCTCCAGACAAGAAGTGTCCGAGCATCTTTTCGATCGGGTCAGCGCGATATTGTCCGATCACGATATCGGCTACGTAAAATGGGATATGAACCGGGACCTCAATCATCCCGGAAATGATCAAGGTTTTGCAAAAGCGCACGCGCATGTGTTGGCACTTTGGGCATTGATTGACCGCTTGCGCAACGCCCATCCTGATGTTGAATTTGAAAGTTGCTCCTCTGGCGGCGGCCGCGCTGATTTTGGAATGTTGGCCCGCACGGACAGGGTTTGGACGTCTGACAGCAACGATGCGCTCGACCGTCAGACTATCCAGCGCGGCGCGTCCCATTTCCTGCCGCTTAATGTCATGGGGGCTCATGTCGGGCCACGCCATTGCCATATCACGGGGCGCTCCTTGTCGATGGCGATGCGGGCCGGTACCGCGTTGATGGGGCATATGGGGTTGGAATTGAATCTGTTGGAGGAACCTGACGCAGAATTGGAGGAGTTAAAGACGGCGATTGCGCTATACAAGAGGCATCGAGACTTGTTGCATAGCGGTGATTTTTACCGGGTCGATGGCCCAGAATATCTGAATATCGCCGGGGTTGTTGCACAGGACAAGTCCGAAGCGCTTTATTCTGTCGCTTATTTGAGCGGCCACATCCCAGCACTTCCCGGCCGGTTGCGCTTCGCTGGACTGGATCCAAGAGCCTCCTACCGGATATGTCAAATTTGGCCAGAAGACTGGGCCAGTGAGAAATCACCGTCCATTGTGGACGCGCTAGATTTGACCGGTGCGGGACGAACCGTTTCGGCCGAAGCGCTTTCCAAATCAGGAATGCAACTGCCGGTCGTGCCGCCGGAATCTGTTTTGTTATTTTATCTTGTCGCCGAATAGCGCTTTGTTTGATCAAGACGGAGCTGCCCCAAACAAGCGCTACCGGAAGGCGGCTTCTATCTAGAAATTCACCTCAACACCGGCGTAGAAAAAACGCCCCGTACTGGTGAAAATGCCATCGCCCTGACCCGTGCCGTCAAGGCCAAAGGGTGGAAGCCGGTCAAAGAGATTGTCCACGCCGCCATAAAAGCGGAAGCGTTCGTCAACGTCCAAGCCAAGCCGGATGTCATGATAAAAAACATCGGGGTAGAAAATTTGGGGAAAGGCATCCGGATCGCGCGGAGGTTCTCCATTGAAGGAGTTTTGATCTTCGTAATCCACGGCGATTGTCTGCTTACCAATATAGCGCAAGTCATAAGAGAAATCGAAGTCACCGAAATCCAGCCCTAAACGAAATGAGCTGGTCCATGCAGGGTCACCCAGTTCGCTTTTTAAACGGTCCGCAAAATCGGGCTGGGTAATGTCGGTAAATTGTGTGCGATCAATCAGATAACTTAGCAACCAACGGGCATCCAGCTGAACACCATCGAAAATCTCGGTCCGGTAGTTCATGTCGAAATCGATGCCAGAGGTTTCCAATCGCGCAAAGTTAAATGGTCCAGCGCGAAAAGAGTCGCCAATGACCGGCAAGGATATGGTGTTGCCGTCTATGGTACGATCAGACTGGCCTGCAAAAGTGCCATCGGGTCGGCGGGATATGGCCGCGCAGAAGGGATTGTCGATTCCTCCGGGATTGTCGTAACATTGATCTATGATCGTCTGGCCGTTCAGCGTGAAAATAACGTCTTTGACCGTGATGTCATAATAATCGACAGCAATGGTGAGGCCGGGGATGAAGCTTGGTTGGAATACCGCACCAATGGTTAAACTCTGACCATTTTCCTCTTTAATATCAGGATTACCGGCATTTATCCCGCGAATGGATGAGCCAGCAATATTGGTAAAAGGGGTCACGCCATCAGGATTTGTGGCAGGCACATTGGGATCGGCGAGACAATTGGCCCTGCGGTTTGGGTTGTTTTCAATATTATCCGCGCTGCAAGGGTCGGTTAAAAAGGTGAAGGTCTGGGATCCGGTATCAAACTGATCAGACAATGTCGGTGCGCGAACCGATTCTGCATAGCCGACGCGCATGCGAAAATCACTGACCGGCGCATAGGTGCCCGACAGGTTATAGGCAAACACGGTACCGACCGCACTATTGTAATCCGATACCCGGCCCGCCGCTTGAAACGATAGTTCTTCTGCGAAGGGAAGATTGGCCAATACCGGGAAGTTAATCTCTCCATAGGCTTCCCATACTTCGGCAGCCGGTGGATCAAAGTCCGCAATAGCGTTCAGGAAAGTTGCGCCGCTAGCGGTTACATCGTCAAACGCAGAAAAAGCGGTATCTCGCCGATACTCACCACCGATAACGAAGCCGATTGGCCCCCCAGGCAATTCAAATAATTGTGACGAGTCACCAGCAACATAGGCCGTTACGCTATATTGCTCTGCCTTTTCGTCCCGCGAGGAGGTAAAGAGGAAATAGTCGCGTGCGGCTTGAGAACTATTATTGATCCCGAATAGATTGGCAGGGGCACATGCAGGATCATCATTCGTCGGATCCGCATCAGCGTTGATCCCGCATACAATATTACCGCTGCCGTCGCGCACCGCGTTGATTGCATTGGAAAATTCGGCCAGCCGGAGATTGCCTTTGGTTTCGTAAAAAGTCTCCAGTCGGCCATAGTTGAAGGCGACCTCATATTTCCAGTCATCGTTAAAGATCCCGTCAATACCTGCTACGATGCGATATGTTTCGCGCCGGTGATCTTCACCCCGTCCACCAAAATCGGTATCAAAGCGAAAGGCGTTGAACGTCGTTTGCCCGTCCGGCAAGCTGGACACGAGAAGTGCCCGATCTTCAGCGCTCAAGAACGGGTTATCGATACTGAAACTATTGTTGAAAAAAGTGGCTTGCCCTTCTTGAATGGCGTCAATCCGGACATATTTGGCCTCGATAAAGGGCCGAAATGCTTCTGAAATCTCATAGCTCGCAAGGACATTGACGGCATAGCGCTCCAGGCCAGCTAACAAAAGGCCCGTATTATTCAGCGTCGAGCCAAGGCCACCTACCGCATTATTGGAACCAAATGGCCGCAAGTCGGTGGTAATCGGATTAGCAATCAGCCGGCCGTTGTCATTAAAGACAAACGTTCGGCCCAGCTCAGCGCCATTGGCACCCAATAGCCCGTTACAATTGACAGCTCTACGCCTGTTGACCTCGGCAAAACTGGGATCGCCAGCCGGCACGGCCGCAGGACAGGAAGAGGTATAGAGGCCACCGTCTGAAATATTATTATTGCGAATACCGCGGATGAAGGCCCGGTCGGGAATGCCATTACCGGTGCTGGGTTCCCCGATTCTATTCTCTACTATCTGAAATTGATTACGCCCTGAAAATGCTCCGGTGATATTGTCGCGTTGCGTGTTGAACAGCGGGTCAGAATTGGCATATTCCAAGGCGATCGCGACATTGCCACGCCCCTCATCGAAATTCTGACCAAGGGTCAAACTGGCGAAGGAAGATGCCCGATCGCCTTCATCCGAAATACCGCTTTGCCCGCGAAATCGAATACCTTCAAAATCGCGCTTCAAAACAAAGTTCACAACACCAGCGACGGCGTCGGCGCCATATATGGCGGAATTGCCACCCGTCACAACATCAACACGTTCGACCAAATCCGTTGGGATGGTATTCACATCTACCCGGAAGTCCCCGGGCAAAGAGGTAACGTGCCGACGGCCATTGACCAAGACGAGCGTTCTGAGTGAACCGAGGCCACGGAGATCAAGAAGATTAAGACCCGCCGTACCGATGAAACGCGTAGAGTTGCCTTGGCTAAAAGTAGAGCGCAGGGCCGGGAGCTCGTTCAGCGCATCGCCCAAAGATACATTACCCGTGGCAACAAGATCTTCAATCTCTACGCTGGTGATAGGCACGGGCGAAGACACGTTGGGATTTTGAATTCGCGTTCCGGTTACAATGATAGTGGAATCACCGTCATCAGATTCACTTTGTTCCGTCGACGCCGCATCCTCATTACTGTCCTGAGCCTTGGCATTTGTTGCAGAAATTGCGAGCGCTACTACCGCTGCTGAAGCGAAAAATTGACGTGCAGTTTTCTTTCTAAAAATGGGTCGCATGGGGGAGGCTCCCTGTTTAGTTACAGGGGTAATTATATAATATCGGAGGTAGTTTATCAATAATGTAAAAAACTGTAAAATAAGAATATCTATAATTCAGGTAATATGCTGACATAAATGTCAATAATAAAAATATTATATAGGACCATATTTATATATTTGAATAACAATAAAAATATTTCAAATTTCCGGGAGATTTTTTGAACAAGCGTTCTAGGTTTTCCGGTAAATTTGCACGACTGCGCCGGCGGGCAGAAAGCTTGTCGATTCCGACGCCTGTCAATTCCAGAATTGTTGAAACTGTTGCTCTGTTGCAACGTAACTACAAGCTAAGATCGCCGAATATTTAGCGCTATGAAATCGGTCGAACGTAAGGATTGCAAGAGTGAAAAATGGCCACCGAAACGCGGGTCACTTTTCACTCTGTCCGAATATGTATCGCCGCCCCTAAAGAACGGTCGAGAGCATCGCTCTATTTCCGGCCCAAGCCTATTTTTGTGGCCAGGCCGCTACGCACTTTGGAATAGTTTGAGGAGACCATTGGATAGTCCGGTGAAAGACCCCACTTCGCACGATATTCTTCGGGCGTCATATTATAGCTTGTCATGAGATGGCGTTTGAGCATCTTAAACTTTTTGCCGTCTTCAAGGCACACAATATGGTCAGGCTGGATCGAGTCCTTAATGGGCACAGCCGGCTCTTGCTTTGTCTTTGACGGCTCGGGTTCACCGGTTAGCCCCGCCATCGCACTGTGCACACTATTGATTAGCAAAGGTAAGTCAGAAACCGCTACGCTATTATTATTGAGGTGCGCCACTACGATCTGTGACGTCAAAGCGATTAATGTTTCATCCATTTTATTGTCTATTTCTGTCATTCCGGCCCCGTATTTTATCATTAATAGATTTTACATCCATTTTGGACATAAATCTGATGTGCTTTACGCGACCATAAATCAAGCCCTTATCTAACATCGCAATAAGTCGCGGATCGACGAGCATGTACTTCGGACATATTATAAAAAATAGAAACTGATCATATTGGGGATCAAAAGGATCGGACCCGAAACTAAATATAGACCCCTGTAGTTTTTTCGGCGACTTCCTCAGCTGAAACACCGGGCGCTAATTCGATCAACTCAAACGGGCTGTCATGATCTTTGCGCAGGAACACGCATAGGTCCGTAATGACCATGTCGACGACATTCGTACCGGTTAGCGGCAATGTGCATTCCGGGATAAATTTGGGACTGCCGTCCTTTGCACAATGATCCATCACAACAATGATCTTCTTCACACCTGCGACGAGATCCATCGCGCCGCCCATCCCTTTGATCATCTTGCCCGGGATCATCCAGTTGGCGATATCGCCATTCTGCGCGACTTCCATTGCGCCGAGCACCGTGAGGTCAATATGGCCGCCCCGGATCATCGCAAAGCTGTCTGCGCTCCCGAAATAGCTAGAGGAAGGAAGCTCACTGATGGTTTGTTTGCCAGCGTTGATCAGATCAGCATCAATTTCATCGGCATAGGGAAAAGGGCCAATACCGAGCATGCCGTTCTCGGATTGCAAGGTGACTTCCACGCCGTCCGGGATATGATTGGCGACCAGCGTAGGAATGCCAATGCCAAGATTGACATAATAGCCGTCTTGCAATTCGCGAGCGGCCCGAGCGGCCATTTGATTTCTATCCCACGGCATTTGTCTTATCCCTCATCATAATGGCCAACGCCCGTCTTGGCGGGAACATTAACAGCGGCACTAGTTCGGTTTTTCATAATTGTGTACAGTGTCCAAACCTGTCGTGCTTTGCTGCCGTTCGGCATCAAGACCAGCCCATATTCGCGCCAGAGCATCCTCTTCCGGGATATTTTGAGCTTGTGCATAGGCTCGCGCACCGTGCCGGATGGAATCGACCATCAACATACCGAACATCTCGGGCTTTTCCAGATGTTCAGGCTGAATAATACAGGTTGCGCCCGCACCATCTTCTACCCACAGACGAGCAACTTCATGCGATTGGTCGAGAAAATCAAATTCCTTCACCGAAATCGCATTATCGAAGCGGCCTCCTTTGTTTTTTTTACCAAACATCAGATCGTCTCCTTTTCCCGCGTCATACGAAACTCGATCTTCTTGTCATAAGGCGATCCGTCAATCAGGCGCTTAACATAGATGCTTGGCAGGTGAATGGCGTCCGGGTCGAGTTCGCCGACCTCGACGATTTCCTCGACTTCCGCGACGCAGATTTTGCCGGCCGTTGCCATCGGAGCATTGAAATTGCGAGCGGTCTTGCGGAACATCAAATTACCAGCCTTGTCGGCCTTCCAACCTTTGATCAGGCAGACATCGGCGAATATGCCGCGCTCGAGAATATAATCTTCGCCGTCAAAATTTTTGATTTCCTTGCCCTCGGCAACCTGTGTGCCGACACCCGTCTTGGTATAAAATCCCGGTATCCCCGCGCCACCCGCTCGGCATCTTTCCGCCAGTGTTCCTTGCGGACAAAATTCCACTTCCAGTTCGCCGGACAGAAATTGTCGTTCAAATTCCTTGTTCTCGCCGACATAGGAAGAGATCATTTTCTTGACCTGTTTGGAGCGCAGGAGCTTGCCGAGGCCTTCATTGTCAATCCCGGCATTGTTGGAAGCGATTGTGAGGTTCTTCACGCCCGTTTCCCGTATCGCGTCTATCAGCCGTTCGGGAATACCGCACAATCCAAAGCCGCCGACGCATAAGTGCATGCCATCGAAAAGCAGTCCGTCCAGTGCTGCAGCCGCATCGGCATAGATTTTCTTCATAGAAACGCCTTTTTCCTGTTCCTTCGCGCTACTAGCCTAAGTTCCGATATATCGTCCAGATTAGAATATATTTGCGCTCGCACATCGGTTATGGCCACAATTGTGATCCGGATATTCGCCTGCCTCTCGCTATTTTTCTTCCTTGTTCCGGTGACCTATATCCATGGGCCGCCGCCTGCCAAGAACGACAGCCAATATATCCAGCTAGAACCGATCAGCTTTAACGCAGAAGAACCTGCACGCACCAAGTCCGGCCGACTGGAATTTTTACGCGGCTGGAAAATGACCAGCGACAATGCCGATTTTGGCGGCGTCTCGTCGATGCTCGCTTTGCCGGATGATCGTTTTATCATGTTAAGTGATGCCGGTGTGCTCATCGGCTTTACGCTGGATGAAAAACAGGGATTGGCCAAGCGACCCTTTATCGCGCCCTTGCCTGATGGGCCTCCGGTTGAAAATGAATTTGCAAGACAAAATTGGGACGCAGAGTCGCTTGCTCATGATCCTGAGACTGGGCAATATTGGGTGGGTTACGAACGCTATCATGGGGTCTGGCGTTACGGACCATCTTTTGCACGCAAAGAAGCAGAACATCCGGTCGAACTGATGCAGAAGTGGCCCAAGAACGGCGGCGCGGAGGCGATGTTGCGATTGCCCGATGAAGAAGACGCAGAGCCGGGGGAAACGAATCGCTTTCTGATTTTTTCTGAGTCGGCAGACTATGCGAAGGGCGGCCATCAGGCCTTGATCTTTGATGGTGATCCTGCGGAAGCGACTGTGGAGCCAAAGCTGTTCGGATATCGCCCGCCCAAGGGATATCAGCTGACCGATGCGACATTGCTGCCCGATGGCCGAGCCCTACTATTGCACCGCCGGTTTGCGCCATTGGAGGGTATTTCTGCGATCGTTTCCATAGGTGATCTGTCGGAAATCGCGGCCGGCAAGCTTTGGACCGCAACACGGATTGCAATGCTTAAGCCGCCTATGAGAGTTGATAATATGGAGGGGTTGGCGGTTACCGTTGAAGGTGATGATACGATGGTCTGGATCGTGTCAGACGATAATTTCAACGGGTTTCAAGAAACGCTTTTGATGAAGTTCCGGCTGCTGCCGGGTAAACAGAAGCGGAAGAAGGCTCAGGCGCCTGGACCGCAGGCCGCCGGTTCAAACGAAAAAGCCGAGGCGAGCCCCGGCTTTTCGTCAATTCCCAAATAATACTGCGCAAACAGTATTTTAAGCAGCGACCTGCTTTTTGGCGATTTCTTTTTTGAGGCGACGTACGCGCAGGCTCAATTTATCGTCGGATGTTTTCAGCAGCCAGTTGTCGAGGCCGCCAACATGCTCAACCGAACGCAGACCGTGCGTAGATACACGCAGCTTAACGCCTTTGCCGAGAGCATCGGACAACAGAGTCACATTTTGCAAGTTCGGCAAAAAGGTTTTCTTGGTACGGTTTTTGGCGTGCGATACGTTATTGCCTACCAGCCGAGTCTTACCTGTCAGTTCGCAAATCCGCGACATGTTTTCTGTCCAATTTCTTGTTAATGAGTGATTCCCGTAGGAAAGACAGCGCACCTAACCGCAAATCGGCTGTCCGTCAAGCACCACGCCAAGATTTCCCGGCCCTTATGAGGTCCTTTTGCGCCTATAATCTATTCCCGGCAATCAGTTCATCTGGTCATCCGCGCCACTTCGCGCTAATCGCTGCGGTCATGGCGACCGATCCCTTCCATTCCTTTATGCCGCTAGCATTAGAACAGGCCCGGCAAGCGGCAGATGCAGGCGAAGTGCCGGTGGGAGCGGTAGTCGTGCACCGGGGCGAGATTATCGGGCGCGGCCATAACCTGACGCGTACAGACAATGATCCCAGCTCGCACGCCGAAATCACAGCGATTCGGCAGGCTTGCCGCGCGCTAAAGACAGATCGGCTGGAAGATTGCGACCTTTGGGTAACGCTGGAACCTTGCACCATGTGTGCCGGTGCGATTGCTCATGCGCGGATCAAGCGTCTCTATTACGGCGCGGCTGATCCCAAGGGCGGCGCGGTGGACAGCGGCGTGCATTTTTTCGCCGCTGCCACCTGCCATCATGTTCCAGAAGTTTACGCTGGCTTCGAGGAGGTCGAATCAGCGAGCTTGCTCCGGGACTTCTTCAAAAACCGCCGGATTTAACAGAAAAACTGCCTAGTGCACAAAGCGCGCGACCACGTCGCGGTAACTGCGGCTCACCTTAACTTGCGCGCCTGATCCCAGGATCAGGAAACACTCGCCATTGGTATGGGGTTTTACTTCCCGTACCTGACCCAGGTTAACGATGGTCGAACGATGCACCCGCTGAAAGTTTCGCGGATCAAGGCGCTTTTCGAGATCTTTCATAGTCTCGCGGAGGATCAATGAATTATCGGCCGTATAGATGCACATATAATCGCCAGCGGCATCAATACGCTCAATCGTGTCGACATCGACCCGGAAAATCTGACCGCGATCTTTGACGTTTATAAGTTTCTCGTACCGGTTAGCCGCAGCAGGTTCGTCGTCATGTTCCATATCGGCCATCGCGCCCGGTGCCACTTCGTTGAGCACATTTTTGAGCTTTTCAATCTCTTCGGCGCCGCGTTTCTCGGTAAGACGGGTGCGCACGCGTTCCAAAGCATCTGCCAGCCGGTCTGGTTCAACCGGTTTTACAAGATAATCGACAGCCTCTGCTTCAAAGGCGCGGACGGCATGGTCTGCAAAGGCGGTTACGAAAATGAACAGCGGGGGCTCGATTTCCATAATACCCTGAACGACCGAAAAGCCGTCAAAGCCGGGCATCTGGATGTCGAGAAACACCAGATCAGGCTTCAAAGTCTTGATTTTGCGAATCGCCTCACGGCCATTGCTGCAGGTATCGATAATTTCAATATCTTCGAAAGGTTCGAGACGGATCTGAAGGCCCTGAATGGCTAGTTTTTCGTCGTCGACTAATATCGTCTTTATCGTCATGGATTTATATCCTTTTGGTGCGATGAGGCCATAGCGGGGGCGGTGACGAGACCCCCATGGTTCTTATCGGATGCATGCTCCCCAAAAATAGCTTCGTTCCTGATTTGACCGACTGTTGCGGCGTCCTGTGCCGCCTCCTTCTCAATCTGCTCTCTGGTCTCAAACGGTAATGCGATGATCACAGAAAAGCCGCCTCCTGCTGATGACTTAATCTCGAACTGATGCGCTTTTCCATAAGCTTGGTTTAATCGCTCCTGAATATTTCCCAAACCAACGCCGGTAGAATCGGTATTTTTTGCGATCGGGCCATTTTTTCCAGGTCCCGTGTCCGATACTATTATCTTCACCGTGTCATTTTCAAGTCTGGCAGATACTGAAATATCGGCTCCGCCCTCCATCGGTGTCACCGCATATTTAATCGCATTTTCCACCAGTGGCTGCAACAATAACGAGGGCAGCAAGGCATCGCGAACCGCCGGGTCAATATCAAAACTAGGGCGCAATCGCTCTTCAAAACGCATTTTTTCGATATCGAGATACAAATGCAAGGTTTCGACTTCTTGCGCCAATGTTACCCGGCTATGCACTTCGTTGACCAGCGTATGCCGCAGGAAAGAAGACAGGCGCGATAGCATGGCATTGGCCGGTTCCGTCTGTTTCAGTAGCACCAGCGTCGAGATACTGTTCAGGGTATTAAACAGGAAATGAGGATTAAGTTGATAGCGCAGCATCGCCAATTGTGCCCGGGTTGCCTGCGTCTCCAGCCGCAGAAGCTGGTCATTTTGTTCTTCGACCCGAAGAAAGAAGTTGATCGCAAAATAAAGTGCCGACCAAGCACCAAGCATCGTGAAATCAACGAAGACATATCCTACGAATATACTGGCAAACCCACTTTCGATCGTCGGGTTTTGAATGACAAACACCCATGCGTCGATAAAGGCAAATAAGGCGGCGGCAATAGACAGGACGATCGTGGTCGTAACCCACGTTAGGATAGGCTTTTTCTGGATAAGGCCTTTATAGATAACCGATAAAAGCAACGAAATTGAATAGCCGGTAATCGTCGAAATGATAATCGGTAGAAGAAAACTGAGCGGCTGTCCGTTGGCGATGCCGGAAATTCCGCGCAGGGCCAAGGCACCGGCCCATCCCGCGGATTGCAGGTTCCAGAATGCGCGGTTTTTATTGCCAAAAAAGGGCTGGGGGCGGATTTCCATGACGGCCATATTCCCTGTCTATAGCGCGCCATTGGCCTTTGGGGAAGAATCGCATGATAACTTATTGGGAAATATACCCGGAAGCATGATCATACAGCATATTTGATGCCAATGATGACAGCGCGTCAAGGAACGGCTGGCTGTCAGTATTTATGTGAGCAAGGGGGCATTTGGAGCAGTCGTCGATAAAGCATCTGTCCGTCGGTAGAGAAGGCGCTAGAACGTCAAGCTGCCGATGGTTCACCAATGGCTTTGAGCGGGCGGACGACCATATCGCCGCGATCCGCAGCGCAATGGCTGCCGCCGGAGGCATGATTTTTAAGCTCGGCCTCATCAATCCAGCACAAATCATCCAGGCCTAAAACCCTGTCATCATGAGCGCGCAATGTGATTCGGCTGATGGGTTGACGGTCTTTCGCATCGGCCAAAACAGGGTTTGACGGCACGCCGGTTTCCCATTTTTCACCCCATTGCCGAATGGCGACGATGACGGACAATAAGTCAGCGCCTTTGTCGGTCAGGCGATATTCGACCTTGCGTTTGTCATGATCACACGGGCGGCGAGACATGATACCTGCCTCAACAAGCCGGGTGAGGCGGTTGGCCAATATGTTGCGCGCAATACCGATTTCCGACAGGAAATCTTCAAAATGACGCACACCATTGAATGAAGCGCGCAAGATCATGAAGCACCAGCGCTCCCCGATAACTTCAAGAGAAACAGGTAGTGAGCATCCTGCTCCGAGTTCTGCGAGATTTTCCGTCAATTTATCCATGAGCTTTACCTAGACCAGTTTTCAACAATCCCAAAAAAAAATATAAGTTTTTAGTTGCAACTTAAAACCTAATTTATTAAGTACTGATTCGCAACCTAAATTGCAAGCCGGTTTTTCTCCCCAGAGCGTCGGCGCAAATGAAAGGTTCAATCGACTAGAAAGGAAATCAAAATGCTTCTCTCCCAAAGCCCACTTCGCAACATAGCTCTGCTGTTTGTTGCTATTCTAACCACGACGCTGATTTTTACTGCCAGCGCGGCCAACGCCCGAAGCAAGACTGTGGCTTACACCGCTGAGTTGCAGCAACCTGTCGAGGCATCGAAACATATCATCAGAGGCACGGTGATCCATTGTGCCGGTACCGAGTGTAAAGGCGCCAAAAGCAGCTCATCTGTAAAATCGGTATGTGCCAAATTATCCCGGAAAGTCGGTCCGATCACTTCCTTTACCTACAAAGGCGAGGCGATGGACGACGATGCGCTAGCCAAATGCAACGGTTAATGAAGGGCCAGCGGGGCGGCTGACAAACCGCCACGGAATAGTTTTTACGACCAGCCCACTCAATCCCGTTACGGCCACGCAAATGGCCCGGTTGGTCAAACTCTAGCGTTGAAGCTCTGCCTTTCACCCTCGAAGGCATTGTCTTCAACGCTATTTTTTTGTTGCCCCTGCAGGCAAAGCCAGACAGTTTGTACAAGTGTTACGTCAATATGAACTTGTCGAGCGGGTGCGCAGCTACGACCCGGAAGCGGATGAAGATCTGATCAACCGCGCTTATGTTTTTTCGGTGCAAAAACATGGCAGCCAGAAACGCGCCAGTGGTGATCCGTATTTCAGTCATCCGATCGAAGTCGCGGGGTTAATGACCGATCTCAAACTCGATCAGCAGACGATTGTAACAGCCTTGCTGCATGATACTGTCGAAGACACGCTGACCACTACTGAGGAGATTGAAAAGCTGTTCGGGGCGGACATTGCCCGATTGGTGGATGGCGTAACCAAATTGTCTAAGATTGAAGCGCAGACAGATAACGAGCGCGCGGCTGAGAATTTGCGCAAATTCTTGCTCGCGATGTCCGACGATATCCGAGTGCTTTTAGTGAAACTGGCCGATCGGCTGCACAATATGCGGACGTTGCATTTCATCAAGAACGAAGAAAAGCGTCGACGCATCGCTCATGAAACCATGGATATTTATGCGCCGTTGGCTGAGCGGATCGGCATGTACGAATATATGCGCGAGATGCAACTGCTCGCCTTCAGTCATTTGGAACCTGAGGCTTATGAGACGATTACCGGTCGCCTCGACACGATCACCAAGGGGGATGAGGGGCAGGTTCATAAAATTGCCCGGTCATTGGAAAAGACGCTGGCAGCTGGCGGACTGGCCGCAGAGATTAGCGGGCGGGAAAAGCACCCCTATTCGATCTGGCGCAAAATGCAGGAGCGTCATGTCAGCTTTGAACAACTGACCGACATCATGGCGTTTCGGGTGATTACCGACAATAGCGCGGAATGCTATCGCGCGCTGGGTATCCTGCATCAAAAATGGAAGATGGTCCCGGGGCGGTTTAAAGATTATATTTCGACGCCAAAACGTAACGGCTATCAATCGCTGCACACAACGGTAATGCACGGCAACAACATGCGTGTGGAAATACAGATTCGCTCGGAACGCATGCACCGCGACAATGAATATGGGCTGGCGGCGCACTGGGCTTACAAACAGGGCGACGGTCCGGATGGACAGGCCGGCTGGATCCGCGATCTCATCGAAATTCTTGATCATGCCGAAGATGCCGAAGAGCTGCTGGAAAATACCAAGCTGGCTATGTATCAGGACCGGATATTTGCTTTCACGCCCAACGGCGCGTTGCTGCAGATGCCACGGGGATCAACGACAGTCGATTTCGCCTATGCGGTGCATACCGATCTTGGCAATCAGGCGGTCGGAGCCAAGGTCAACGGACGTCATGTTCCGCTGCGGACCCAGCTTACCAATGGCGATGTTGTCGAAATCCTGAAATCCGATGGTCAGGAACCACAGCCCGGCTGGCTGTCCTTTGTCATCACGGGCAAGGCGCGCGCTGCGATCCGCCGGTTCGTGCGCCACAAAGAGCGCGATGAAATTGTCGAAATCGGCACCAAACTCTATGATGAGATTGTCCAACGCCTGCCAGGTAAAGTCGGTAAAAAGGCCATGAAAGCGGCGCTGAAACGTCTGAATCTCGAGGATGACGATGAGTTGATGATTTCTATTGGCACGCGAGAGCTCAGCGATCGGGAGGTTATGGAAGCGCTTATGCCCGGTAGCGTCAACGACAATGATGATGACCGGGAATGGCCAGAGCAGGACAGGGCCATTTCGATCAAAGGCCTGACCCCCGGTGTTGCGTTTGACTTGGCTGAATGCTGCCACCCTGTTCCCGGCGATCGCATTGTCGGCCTGCGCCGAAGCGGCGCGAATGTAGAGGTTCATGCTATTGATTGCCTGCAACTCGCGGACGGCGTTGATGCTGACTGGGTAGATCTCAGCTGGGGCACCGAAACCGATGGCGCCGCAGCCCGGATGATGGTGGTGCTCCATAACAAGCCTGGTACGCTGGCCGAAATGGCGGGAATTTTTGGTTTTCACAATGCCAATATCCTGCGACTGCGCATGACCAACCGCGATGCGCCCTTTCACACGTTTGAGGTCGATCTCGAAGTGCATAATGTCCACCATCTGATGCGGATATTGTCGGCACTCAGAGCTTCAGAGGCTGTCGCGCAGGCGGAGCGGCTTTAGTTCCATCAGTGATGGCCACAGCGCGTAAAAGCGATTGCGTGGTTTTCATTCCCCGCAATCGCCATATTCAGTCTACTTTACGCAATATTTGCCAGAGGCTTTCAATCCGCCAGAGCAACTGCCGCTTTTCACTTCGGCATAGTCGCCTTTGTCGCCCACGCAGTAATTGCTGGAAGCTTTGAAGCCGGTTGGACAAGAACCGATTTTGGTAATGGCCACTTTTCCAGAGCTAGACTTACAGCTGCTTCCTGAGGCTTTGAAGCCGCTCGGGCAGCTGCCGTCTTTGGCGACGCTGGTGCTGCTCGATTGCGCAAAAGCGGTGGGGAGGTAAAGGCCGGATGTTGCGATCACGGCGGCTGCGAACATAGTAAAGCTTTTCATTGGTACTTCCTTTTCATGATGGTGAAATCTGCAATTTAACGGCCCGAGGCACTGATATATTCGAAGCCGACGAGGCTTTGGCCCGTGCGCTTGTTATAATATTGGCAGTATAGTTTTTCGGTCGGTCCGCGATATTTTTCGGTGGTCCGCGCCATAAAGCTGATGCCATATTTGCCGCGTTTTTTCATGTCGGCAGAATAGGCAGACGCGCGTGATGAATTGGTACCGGTTGCGCAATCGCTGATGCCCTGATCATTGCCGCAATGCAGTTTCATGTGCGAATCGCCGAGATATTGATCGCTATTCCAGTTCCAATAATCGGTCACGCCAGCGCCGGGATTGTCCGAACGCACGCACTGCCATTCAAAATCATTACCTTTGTCCAAGGCTTTATATTTGGCACGATCCACTGCGAAATAGAGTATTTCGCGGGACTGCAGGCCCGGGGTGATGATGCAGCTTTTGCTCACCTTGCCCGGCTTGCGGTTGATAAAGCCGGTGCGCTTTTCTTTGCTAAAGCCTTGCTGGAAAGTATATTCGCCGAGATTGCCGATGGTGACTTGGGACAGCGCAAGTCCGGTACATTTGGTCTGCGATGTTAGATTGGCGGACGGCGTCCCCATTTTATAATCGGTGCGCGTGGGTGTCCGCTTGGCCGTCCGTGGGCTGTTGCTGGTGCTTCCCCGGTTGGCAAAGCCGCTGGATGACGTTCCTGCTGCGCGGTCGATAACATCCACCGCGTCATCGACTTTTTTCTTTTCTTTCTTCACCTTTTTGACGGCGCTTTTCAGCCCGCCAAACGGGTCACGCGCTTCGGCCATATGGCCGGTGGATAGAACCGCAACGCCGGCGAGCAGGTACATGCTATTTCTGAGTGTCATTTGTAATCTCCCTTGTTTCGAGAGAGCAAATGGCGGTAAAGCTTGCGCGCGATAATATCCCATATGGGATAAACGGGCCGATGATTTGGGATCAACCCTGTGATCCATGTCACAATTGCCCTCAAACCGCGCGATACCCGTTTACATTAAAGCAATTGCCTGTGCCAACAGACGCGCTATCAGCCACCCACAAGAATGCATTTTAATGCCGACGTCTTTTCAAGCCAGGAGCAATTTTTCAGTGAGTCGTGACATCGTCGGACGGGATGAAGATATCGTGAAATTGGCCTATTCGCTGGCTATTGGACCATATCGTTACCGTGAGATGTTCGATCTATTGGGCACGCGGCTGGACGATGCATTGACCCGTGCAGAGGAGAAGGCGGCGGCTTCCGGCGCGACTGACCTTGATGAGACTGCGATTCGATCTGCCTTTGAGCCGCTCGTGCCGCATTTTGAAAATGCCCAATCGTTGATGGAGATGCAGGGCCGTCCGTCGAACAGCGCGAAATATTCCATGAAGATGCTGGATGCTGACAGCCATCCCTCTGCCTTGATAGGAACCGATGGCCGGATTGTTTATACCAATGGGGCAGCTGCAGAGACATTTGGATTGGCGAACGGCCAGCGCCCCGATGACGCATTGTTCGAGCGGGGTCATTTCAAAACACTTTTGTCCAACCTACAATCGCTGGACCAGTTTGAATTGAACAAAGTGATCAGCATTTTCGGCATGGAGGGTATCGATGGCGCAGAGATGGTCAAAGTGGCGCTGACCAAGGTGCATGATTCGAACGGCAATGCGGTCGGCCATATCTCCGCCATTCACATGAGCTGGTTTCCCGATGTCGGACAACAGTTTCAATCACTGCTCAACCTGACCCCGGCGGAGCTGGAGATTACCAAAGCCATTGTCACCGGGCTGTCTCTCAGCGACCTGGCGGCCAAAAGGGGGCGATCCCTTGGTACCGTCCGGCATCAGACCAAGACGCTATTGGCCAAGCTTAATCTGCGATCTCAAACAGAGCTGGCCTGTCTCTATTCCGGCTTTTCCAAGTTTAATGTAAAAGAGCAGGGGGCGAATAAGGGCGACGGGGTCGGAGCCGGTGGACGAATAGAAAGCCGGGTTTTGTTGCGGCCCGATAGCCGGGTGCTGGACTATGAACTGGCCGGTCCGGCCAGCGGACATCCGGTGTTGTTCTTTCCCGGCTTGCTCGGCGGGATGACGGTCACGGAAGCGATGCACCGCGTGCTGTCTCAGCATAAGTTGCGCTTGATCATGGTCTGGCGCCCGGGTCTGGCCAACAGCGGACCTGACGGTTCTGCGGGGCGCGACGGCTTTGGCCGCCATGCTGAAGACATAAAAGCATTGCTCGATGAGTTGGGTGTCAAATTCTGTCCTGTTATTGGGCATATTACCGGCGCCATGTTTGCTTATGCCATCGCTAAACACTTGTCTGGCCGGATTACCGGTGTGGTCAACATCAATGGGATTGTGCCGATGGAGCCGGGACCACATCTTGCGAAAGTCGATCGGGCCGAACGGCTGCGCCTATATCTGATGCGCCATTTTCCCAAGATCGGCAGATTTGTTGTTCACGGTGCGTTGGCGAAGGTCGATTCTGGATATGATCATGAATATCTCCACGCCTTTTTGGGAGATAATGACCAAGATCAGCGTACGATTGAACGCGAGGATATTCGTATCCTGTTTCGGCAGGCTTTTCAGAAGACCACCAAACAAGGCTATGACAGTTTTACCAACGAATTGATGCTGGCAAGCAGCGATTGGCAATATTTGATCGATGATTGTCTATGTCCGGTGCACAATCTGGTTGGACAGCATAATCTCCATTATACGGCCGATGTGATGCAGGCGTTTGCGGCTGACAGAAGCAACTTTAATGTCGAGATTATCGAGAGCACCGCGCATCTGTTGCTCTATCAACAGCCTGATCGCGTATTTGAGGCTGTGGCAGATATGGTTGCTTAGGCCACCCTTTGGCGATGGATTTTATGATCGCGCTAAGTTGAGGGCGCGGCTTCGACAGAAACCGCATGATTTTTGCGTCGCCCCCAAGTGATTAGCCCTGTCGCGATCAGCAACTGCATCGTGCCATAGGCCAGCAAAGAAAATAGCACCATATCCCCAATTGCATCGGGCTTGCCTATAACGGCCGGGAATAAGGATGCTTTCAGCATCACCCCCAGATTAATATTTCTCACGACAACTTCCATGTTTATGGCGGTTGAATCGGCAGTGGACATGCCCACGATCCGGCACACGAGCCAACTGGCTATAGCCAATGTGAAAATCAGCAGTGCAATCAGCAATATATTGGTCAGACCAAACATTCCGGCGTCCAGTCGGCCGGACGTTGCTGACCCTATAACGATGAAAACCAGCCCTAAAAGAGAGCCGCGAATACACCATTTTGAGAAACTGGCCGCTGAACCGGGGAGGAAGTGGAAATAGGCCATCCCAATCGCGAGCGGCAGCAACAGCGTCAAAGCGATTTCCGACATCATATCCCCGCGAGGCATAACGAAGCTATCGGGCATATATTGGGCAATGAGCAGCTCAAGAATGAGCGGGGTCGTTACCAGACAGGCAATAGTGGTCAGGGCGGTAATGGTGATCGACAGGGCAACATTGCCGCGCGCAAAATGGGTAAAGATGTTGGAAGTAGTCCCGCCCGGAATGGCCGCGATCAGTGCAATACCCACTGCAACGCCGCCGACAATCCCGAAAGCTTGAATGAAAAGAAAAGCCACAAGCGGTGCGACTAATAACTGTATCGCCGAACCGCTGGTGACTGCCTTTGGCTCCAGCACGATTTCCCGAAAATCACTGGGTGCCAGCGTCGCACCCATGCCAAGCATGGCGAGCACCAATTGAAACACAGCAAACCAATATTCGTGCTCGAGGTAGAATATTCCCATAGGGTCTCCGGTTCATATTACGGCGATTTTATGCTGTCTTAGATATTGGGCTATGCTGCCCGTTCAGCGTTTCGGTGGGCGAGGGAATAAAACCGGTGTTCGTTTGCAATAATCGATATATTCTTGGTCATTGCCCCATTTTTTTTGACCACTGGCTTCCAGCAAAGGAATACCGCTGACCCGCGTCAGCAGGAATGTGACGAAAATGGGAGAGATGATGGTAACCCACTGCCAACCGATCAGCAGCGGCAACGACATTATCGTGACACCCGTCCAGAGGAGAATTTCGCCAAAATAATTGGGGTGCCGGGACCAGGACCAAAGGCCCACAGAAATAAATTTGCCCTTATTCTTTGGGTCCGCACGGAACGCAGATTTTTGTCGGTCGGCAACCACTTCAAACGCAAACCCCGCAAGCCAGACCATGGCACCAACGATCAGGAACCCATCGATCGGCAATCGTGTCTGGGTTGTGATAATTAACAGCGCGCTCGCACTGGTCAAAATTATCCAGACGCCCTGAATGGTCCAAACCTGAAAAAACCGCAAAGGGTCGGTTTTAATTTTATCAAACCGAACATCTTTGCCGTCCGCTTTGATACGCTGGTATAAAAAAGATCCCAGGCGCAATGCCCATATCACAACCATGAACGCCACCAGCGCCGCGCGCAGATCAAGCGGTGCTGCCAAAATGCAAGCTACGGCAATGATCGTCAAATAGGTGAGCGACCCCGTCAAATCATAATATTTTTCCGTCTTGTAGACATTGGCGGGCACAAAGGCGCACCAGTTTACTCCAAAGGCCAGCAGCCCGCACAGCAGAAATACTGATATGCTGCCAAATTGTGATCCACCCAGTCCGCCAGCGTAGGCGACAGGCAAGCCAATGAGCAAAGCTATAACGATACCGATGATGGATTTTGCGTTCACGATTGGCCCCCACTATAAATGCGTAGTCTGCTCCGCCTACGCTGCCGATACTGCAGGTGCCAACAGATTCTATAGCCTGTAATTGATAGCTACATTCACTGCTGTCAATTTTTTTGCCTACGGTATTTGGTACAGGGGGGCGTCAGTAAAAGCGTAAAGCTTGACTACTGACCTAAGGCACCAGGCGGTGGGCCACCGGGGATGCCGCCTTGTTGCTGCATTTGTTGCTGCAGCGCCTGCATCTGTTCGGCCGAGATGAAATCAATCAGGGTCACGTCGAAAATCAAAATTGAATTTGCAGGCAGGTCGGGGCCGGGGGATTGCTCGCCATAGCCGAGTTCTGACGGGATCCAGATGCGGTACTCGCCGCCTTTTTGCATGAGTTGCAAGGCTTCGGAGAAACCGGGAACCACGCCGCCGACGGGCATAGGGGTCTGTTCGTTCGCGTCAAAGACACTGCCATCGCGCAAACGGCCTTCATATTTTACCAGCGCGGTATCGGTGGCGTTTGGTGACGCGCCTTCGCCGGGCTTCAGCACTTTATATTGCAGACCAGATGCGGTTGTAATGACACCGTCTTCGTCTGCGTTTCCGGCTAGCCACTGTGCGTTAGTCGCGCCCGTTTCCACCGCATTTTGCGTACCAGCATAAGCCAGTCCGGCAGCGACCAATAAAATCAAACCCAATCCTATCCATAATTTGGCCAGTGACCCTTTTTTGATCGGCCGGATGGGAACAGTGGTTACAGACATGTCGGACTACCTATTTAGTGAAAGCCAGTATTAGAAAAGCAGACAGGCTTAAATCGTGCCGTCGCGTTCCATCCGCTTACGCTCCATCTTACGGGCGCGGCGTACAGCGGCCGCTTTTTCGCGTGCACGCTTTTCAGAAGGCTTTTCGTAATGCCGGCGCAATTTCATTTCGCGATAAACGCCTTCACGCTGCAATTTTTTCTTCAGCGCCCGAAGGGCTTGATCAACATTATTGTCGCGAACCATGATTTGCATAAGACTGAGTAACTCCGTTCAAAATCGTCTTCGGGCCGGGTATATTCATAACCGGCCGAAAATTGTTTAAGCCATAAAAAAGGGTTTGCAGATGATTCGTTCAGCTGCAGTTGCTGCGCGCCTAACAGGCTAATCCACCGATTTCAAGCATTTCCGACTCATTATAGTGTCATTTTTACCCCGAATTTTCAGCATTTTTGCGTGGAATTCCGGCGATGAAAGGCTTTTGATTATCATACCGGCCTGTGGCATATCCGTTTCAAAGCGCAATTTAAGCGAATCAGGAGACAGATAATGGCGACGGCAATCAACATTCAATCGAGCTGCAGCGAAGACGAATGGAAGGCCCGTCAGCGGCTTGCCGCCTGTTACCGGATATTCGCTCATCTCGGCTGGGATGAGATGATTTTCAACCATGTCACACTGAAAGTGCCGGGCGAGGATGATGCGTTTTTGATCAATCCTTATGGCCTGCATTTTAGCGAGGTGACCGCGTCCACTCTGGTGAAAATCGATATTGACGGCAACACGCTGGACGGTTCGACCTATCCGGTTAACAAAGCCGGTTTTACGCAGCATAGCCTGTTTCACCGGGAACTGCCGGACGTTCACGCCATCATCCATACCCATACGACCGCGACAATGGCAGTGGCATCGCTTGAGGGTGGATTGCAGCCCGTGAATTTCTACGCCGCCGCGATTGTTCCGCGCCTCGCCTATCACAAGTTTGAAGGCGTTACGGTTCACGCCGAAGAAGGGCCGCGGTTCCTCGCCAGCCTGGGAAAGAAACGGATGATGTTGCTCGAAAATCATGGACCTGTGGTGATGGGCAAGACGTTGGAAGAAGCGTTCCTCAACCATTGGGTGCTGCAACGCGCTTGTGAAATCCAGATGCAAACACTCGCCATGGGCAAGCCCTTGGTGATTGGTGAAGAAGTTATCAGGAAGCATCTCGCCAATCTGTCGCAGGCATCGATTGATCCTGCCATTCAAGGCGTTCCGGAATTTGATGCGATGGTGCGGCTGATTGACCGCGAAGACAAAAGCTGGCGGGAATAGTGAAAGCTCGTTAGTCAGGGAATATCAGGAACGGATTTCCCAATGGCTGAGATCACATGACCAAATTCACCGTCAATAACCGGCCAGTCGAATATCGGATGGACGAGCGAACGCCATTGCTATGGGCGTTGCGCGACGCATCAAATTTGACCGGCACGAAATATGGTTGTGGCACCGGGGATTGTGGGGCCTGTATGGTCGAAGTGGACGGCGAGGCTATCCGCAGCTGTCTGGTCACCATCGGAGAACTGGAAGGCCGGTTCATCACCACCATCGAAGCTTTGTCGCGCGATCGCAGCCATCCGGTGCAGCAAGCATGGGCAGCGGAAAACGTGCCCCAGTGCGGATTTTGCCAATCGGGTATGATCATGGCCGCGGCCGTCTTGCTGAAAAAAAATGATAATCCGTCCGATGATGATATTGACGAGGCGATTACCAATATCTGTCGCTGCGGCACTTATCCGCGGATCAGGGAAGCGATTCAGCGCGCCGCCCGGGTCGCGCGCGGAGAGGATGTGCTCAGTGCAGCGCCGCCGCCGGGCATTGATCCGGCAGATGCCGCCAAAGCGGTGCCGGCGCTGACACCCAAAAAATAGCAACACTGGCGACGGGCGCTATCCCGCAGCGGCTATCCCGCTAGAAATATGAGCCAAGATCTTTTTGAAATTGTCGCACGGCTTTGCCAAAAGCCATTGGTACGTCCCGCGGCTCACCGCGGTTCATGCTGGACCCGCCGAAGGGGTTGGGGGTGGGGTGTTTCGACCAGCCCAGCATGATCATGTTCAGGCAATTTCTAAAAAACTGCCCATTTCTAAAAGCTGAATGTTGCAGTCAGACGGCCATTTATTGGTTCGCCCGTCGTAATATTGTCATTATTATGTACCGACGGGAAATAGGTTTCGTCAAACAGATTTTCGATGTTCAACTGGATTTTAAACTGCTCGCTCACCGTGTAATAAAGTGCTGCGTCAACCCGTGTATAAGCAGGAATCCGGACGCTATTGTCATTTGTCGCAAACTGGCTGGACTGGTGTGTCACGCCGAGGCCAGCGGAGAATTGATTGGTGAAATCATATTTGGTCCAGAGCGAAGCCATATTTTCCGGTACTTGGAACAAGCGCAGGTCTTGCCCGTTCACAGTGGCCTGATTGCGCTGTTCGCCATCAAGATAGCTGTAACCGGCATTGACCTGTAGCTTGTCGGTGACCCGACCAACCAGCTGTATTTCAAACCCTTCGGTACGAGAACCGGACAAGGTTGTGTCGCCTTGATTGTTCAGCAAAGTCGACTGATTATCCCGGTCAAGACGGAACAGCGCCGTGGTCAGGCTGAGCCCTTCCGTGAGGTCCCATTTCAAACCGATTTCATAATTCTCGAAGCTCTCTGGTTCCAAGTCGACGGTACCGAGAGTGGTGCCGACGGTGGGCGTCAACGTAAGGAACTGATCACCGGAGCGTGGCAGGAAGCTCTTGGAATAACTGGCATAAAGTGAGATATTCTCCTGCGGCTTGTAGATCAGGCCGACGCGTGGAGAGAATTTTTCATCTTTCCGATTGAGGCGAACGCCATTCTGGATATCGTTCACATCAATATCGAAGCTGTCAAAACGGACGCCGCCGACAACCTCGAAATGGTCGCCGATGCTGATCTGGTCCTGTATATAGAGCGAAAAGAATTTCAGGTCCGAAACGCGGTTTCTAGTGGACGCGGGGAAACTGAAAGCCGGTTGTGCAATGGGATCGGTTAGCGGGATGGTGATCTGGTCATCCATCGAATCCGCGAACAATATATCCTGTCGGGCGTTGGCGGACTGTTGCTGGCCGATTTCATAACCGAGCAACAGCGTGTGACCGATAGGACCCGTATCGCCGGTCCACAGCAAATTTCCCTGGGTAATGAAATTTTCCCGGTCGGTGGTGTCGTTATAACCATCCAATGTGACCGAGTTAACTGCTGGCGTGAGCCGCGCATCATTCAAGCGGGCATCGGTGGGATAGACGTTGCGGTAGAGCTTGTCATAATCTGCATAAAGCGTTGTTGCGTTGAAGCTGAGTGTATCGCTGAAATCATGCTCAACCCGCAGTTTCAGAATATGGGCTTGCAAGGTGGTCTTGTTAACGCCGTCAAAGCCGAAAAGAGTATCGCGAAATCCGCGCAAGGGACCGCAAGGGCTGTCGAATGAACAAGGGTTCCCGACGGCCCGCAATTCCGCAGGATTGCCGCGATCGACCGAGCGGTCGTCATCGATATATTCGTAAGAGAACAAAATCCGGCTTTGGTCGCTCAGTTCCGCGCCGATTGTCGGGTTGATGGCAAAGCGTCGACCGTCAAAGAAATCACGGTGGTTGTTAAATTCTTCGTATAAGCCATTGATGCGAAGCGCCGCGCTGTCCGCAATATCTGCATTGACGTCGCCGCTCACATAAAAGGCGCCGAAACTGTCCACGCTAGCGGTTGTCGACCCAAAGGTCTCGCCGCTGATGGGGGATTTGGTGACACGGTTGATGATGCCGCCGCCGCCGCCACGGCCAAAGATCATCGCATTCGGGCCTTTGTGAATCTCGACGCGTTCCAGATTATAGAGCGGGCGGAAATATTGTACGTCATCGCGAATGCCATCGACGAAAAAATCTGCCGTTGTGTTCTGGCCACGGATGGTAATTTGATCGCGATTGCCCTCGCCCTGGCCAATCGAAGTGCCCGGCGTGTAGCGCAATATGTCACCAATATCTTGCAAGGCTTGATCATCAAGCTGCTCACGAGTGACGGCAGAAACTGTCTGCGGTGTGTCCAGCAAAGGCGTGCCGGTTTTCAGGCCCGCACTGCTAATCGCGACATAGCCGTCTTTTTCTCCGGTAACGATAATTTCATTCTGATCATCATAGCTCGCTTCATCCAAGGTTCCGTCAGCTGCAAAGGCCGGGTTGGGGCCCATGGCCAAAACCATCACACTGGCAGCGGACAAAAGCTTGGTGTTGCGAAAACGTGATGAAATCATATCTCTCATATCCCTAATGTGCGAATCATTCTCAATATCAGCGGCCGGACTAATGCGAATAGTTCTCATAAGCAATGGCATTTGTGGCGTTTCGCAATTTTTCTTTGAAACATGTCGTGAGGTGGTGTTTATGGGGCACAATATTCTTCTCTTACGGAGCACATCATGAAAGCGACAATCTGGCATAATCCTAAATGCGGAACGTCCCGCAAGACTTTGGCCCTGCTTGAAGAGGCGCCGGATATTGACGTGACCGTCGTTGAATATCTGAAAAACCCGCCCAGCCGTGCCAAGCTGGAACAGCTGTACCGCGATGCTGGTATCAGCCCGCAAGAAGGCTTAAGAACGCGCGGTTCGCCCGCTGAAGAAATGGGGCTGACAGATGATAATGCCACGGCTGATCAGATATTGGACGCCATGGCATCAGAGCCGATTCTGATCGAGCGTCCGCTGGTGGAAACCGACAAAGGGGTCCGGCTATGTCGACCGCAAGACCGGGTACAGGAAATCATCTGACGGCTGCTTTTTTTTGGCGATCCTATCTTTTTATCAATTCCGGATCACATGAATGGCCGTTATCGCAATATACAGCATGAAGGGGGGCGTCGGCAAAAGTTGCAGTGCCGTCAATCTTGCTTGGAATAGCGCGGTCAATTCATCCCGCCGAACCTTGGTTTGGGATATTGATCCGCAAGGCGCGGCATCATTCATCTTGAATGGCGATCGGCATAAAAAAGACCGAGCCCAAGCGATGATCGCTGGCGATATCAAACCCTCCAAGTTGATTAGGCCGACCAGGATAGACAATATCGACTTGCTGGCTGCGGACGTGTCGCTGCGCGGTCTTGACCGGTTTTTTTTCGATCTCAACAAAAAAAAGCATATGGGCAAGATTCTAAAGGAATTGAAAAAGGATTATGACCGGATCATTCTCGATTGTCCGCCGGGCCTGACCGAGACGAGCGAGCAGATATTGCGCAATGCTGATTTGGTGATCGTGCCAGTCATTCCATCACCATTGTCGGAGCGCGCGCTGACGGATGTGCAGATGTTTCTGGACTCGCGTCGACGCAAACATGCCCCCCTGCTGCCCGTTTACAATATGGTTGATCGCCGCCGGACCATCCACAAGCAAGGCTTGGCGAAACAGCCCAAATGGCCGGTGGTGCCGATGTCTAGTGATGTTGAGCGGATGACACGGCTGAAAAAGCCAGTAGGCGAATTTGCACCGCGCAGCCCTGCGGCTTTGGCTTATGCCAGAATCTGGCGCGGAATTGAAAAAAAGCTATCGAAGCTATAACCCGTCGGACAGTCGGCGAAGCAAATATAAGCTATGCGGCCTTGCCACCAATTAGGGGTACGTCCTCCTTATATTCTTTGAACAGGTCCAGCGCATCATGTGGCGCCATGGGCCGGCCGAAATAATAGCCTTGGATCTTGCTGCAGCCAAGCTTCTGGATCATCTTGACCTCTTCTTCGGTCTCAGCGCCTTCGGCGGTTGTTGACATGCCGAGACTGTCGGCCATGGCGACAACAGCGCGAATAATGGCGAGACTTTCCGGTACTTTTTTCGCTGCACCCTGAACAAAACTGCGGTCCACTTTGATGGTCGAAAAGCGCGTTTTCCGCAAATAGCCAAGCGAAGAATAGCCGGTGCCAAAATCATCAAGGGACAGATTGATGCCCAGTGCGATGATCTGATCGAGCACCTGGGTCGCACCGGTGCCTTCGCGCATGAAGATGCTTTCGGTCACTTCTATCTCAAGCCGCTGTGCTGGCAATTCGCTTTCCTGCAGGGCCGATACGACCATATCGAGGAAATTGGGATCGGTCAGTTGATCGGCGGACACGTTGACAGCAACCTTAATCGCCGAAGGCCATTTCATTGCCTCTTTGCAAGCGGTCCGCATGACCCATTCACCAATGGGAACGATCAGGCGTGCATCTTCGGCAAGCGGGATGAATTTAACCGGGGAGACAATCCCGAATTTTGGATTGGTCCAGCGCAACAAGGCCTCAAAGCCCATCACGCCGCCGGTATGCGCGTCCACTACCGGCTGGTAATTGAGTGAAAATTCGTCATTGTCCAAGGCCTTGCGCAGGGCGATTTCCATGACCCGGCGTTCTTCGGCGTGGACGTGGAGTTTCGGCTCATATTGGTTATGCGCCCCGCCGCCTTGATCTTTTGACCGATAAAGCGCGAGATCGGCGCTACGCATCAACATCTCAACCGTGCGGCCATCACGCGGCCCGATGGCGGTGCCGACACTGGCGCCAATATAAAGCGTATGTTGGTCGACCTCATAAGGTTGTGACAGAGTCTCGATAATCTTCCGGCCGAGCATATCCATATATTGGGAATCGCTCGCATCTCTGATGACAATGGCAAATTCGTCGCCGCCGAGACGTCCGCACAGTTCGTTATCGGTCATGATCGAGCGTAGCCGTTGGGATACGCGGGCAAGCAAGCGATCGCCTACCGGATGGCCCAATGTATCGTTGACCGCTTTGAACCGATCGAGGTCAATCATCATGAAGCCGCAGCGGCCATTCCATTTATCGGAATCTTCCTGTGCTTTGCCGAGCGTCTGGGTCAGCTGCAACCGGTTGGGTAGACCGGTCAGCGTATCGAAACGCGCCATATGAGAGATTTTGTCAGCAGATTCGCGCTGTTCTGTTACATCCGAACCGACGCCGCGAAATCCGTGGAAAATCCCGTTTTCGTCCAATTTGGGCGATGCGGAAATTTCCCACCAGCGCGTTGTGTCATTGATTAGCACCGGAACCAGCATATTGCTGAAACTGTCGCGGCGTTTCAGTTTTTCCGCCAATTCATGCAGAGCGGGGGAGAATTTGCCCGAATCCCATGCCTGGCCAGCGACCAATTGCAGGAAGGGGCGACCTTCGATATCCTCCGCGGTGCGCCCAACTGCATGGGCAAAGCGCGGTGAAACATGTGTAAGGCGGCGTGAGGTGTCGGTTTGCCACAGCCAATCTGCACCGGTATCCTCAAATTCGCGCAAAAGAAGGCTGACCACCTCTTTTTTCTCGTTGAGATTCGCTTCGGCGATTTTTCTGTTAATGAAAGAGCGACCGTTCATCAAACAGGATGCAATTAACAGCATGGCAATTGCAGCTGATGCGGTCGCCATCTGGTATCCGTTGATCAAATACCAGCCGATAGTTGAAGATAGGCCGCACAGTCCGATGAAGATTATGCTGGCAAATGGGACGGCAGACAACAACATGGCCGAGCCAACCATCAAGCATAACACCAACGCCCATATCCCGACCATTGTGTTGAGGTCCCCGGATGGACCAAACAAGACGATCGCTGTGGACCACAATAAGCCGCCCGCTGCCGAGATTAGCATGGTGTTGACATTCTCACGCCGGGAAATGCTCTTCCGTTCCCAAACCGCATCTTTGCGCGACTTGACGTAGGAATAAATGTACAGGCCGAACAGCGCCAAAGTCCAACTACCCAGCAGGAACCAATTTACATGGTCGATGCTGACCTGCACGGCCAATATACCGCACATAATCGACCCCATCATCTTGAGAAAACCGTTTTGGTGCATGCCCTCATATTGGAGCACGCGAATGCGGCCCCAATCGATGCCTTCAGGGTCCGCAAGCCCAAGCAACACGCTTACAGGGATTTCCTGCGGCAGGCCGGATGATGATGATAGCTTTTCTTTCACGCTTCCCCCTTAAGAGGAAAACCTTATCGAATGGTAAGCATCCGCCTTTTTTTTCGGTTTATAGTTAACCGATTTTAACGCTTTAACCCGTTGGTTTCAGGCTGCGATGTCATAAGGCTGAATATCACCCGAAAGATAGAGGTTGCGCGCTTTGGCTCGGCTCAGTTTGCCAGAGCTGGTGCGCGGCAATGTGCGCGGCGGGACCAGTTCGATGACGCAGTTCATGCCGGTAATCGCGCGAACCTTTTCGCGAATCTCGTCACGCAGACGCAATCGTTCGATTTCATCTGATGTCCTGCACTGCACAAGGACGGCAGGCGTTTCATCGCCACCCGGGGTGGTGATCGCAAAGGCGGCAATATCGCCAGCTTTAAACCCAGGCAATTGTTCCACAGCCCATTCAATGTCCTGCGGCCAATGGTTTTTGCCGTTTATGATAATCATATCTTTGGCGCGACCGACGATATAGAGATAGCCATCGGACAGATAGCCCATATCACCAGTATCGAGCCAACCATCAATCAAACAGGCATCGGTGGCTTCCTGATCCCGGTAATAGCATTCCATTAACGAGGGGCTTTGCATCCACACTTTGCCGACGGCTTTCTCTGGCAAAAGACTGCCATCTTCTTCGCGAATCTCTAGCAGAGTGTCGCGCACCGGTTTGCCGCAATTGACAATTGCGCGATAGCGCTTGGGCCGGCTGCCATCGGCTTGTTTTTCGCCAGACAGTTCGGTTTCTTCCACCAATTCGACTTCCATGCCTTCGCCCGGCGGCATGATGGTGACCGCCAAAGTTGCTTCGGCGAGGCCGTAGCTCGGCAAAAAGGCTTTTGCATCAAATTTGGCTGGCGCAAAAGCATCGGTAAAGCGCTGCATGACATCCGGGCGGATCATGTCTGCGCCGTTACCCGCGAGGCGCCAGCGCGATAGGTCAAACCGTTCTGCAACATTGGACTGGCTACCGATGCGGCGCGCACAAATTTCATAGCCAAATGTCGGTGAGAAACTGCAAGATGTCCCTTTGTTACGGGAGATCAGGTCGAGCCATGATAAGGGCCGCCGTGCAAAATCCGATGTTTTGAGGTAATCGGTTGAAACCTGATTGCAGACCATTGAGATAAAGCAACCGACCAAGCCCATGTCGTGATAAAAGGGCAGCCATGATACGCAGCGATCATCTTCGCCGACGTTCATGCCATAAGAATGTGATCCGACATTGTGCAGCAATGCTTTATGGGACACAGCTACACCATGCGGGAAGCGGGTCGATCCGCTGGAATATTGCAAATAAGCAATGTCACTGCTCTTGGCTTGCGGCAGCTCACAATCAGGAATATCGTTTTCAGCGAATTTGTCCCAGCCAAAAACCGGAATATTGCGGGACTGGCCAGCGGCAGCGGCCAATTCCTCAATCTCATCAGGATAGAGCAATATCGCTGGGTCACAGCTGTCCAGCTGGACGCCAATTTGGTCAATATAGCTGTCTTTACCGCCAAAAGATGTCGGTAGAGGTAGTGGCACTGGCCAAGCACCAGCGCAAATCGCGCCAAAAAATAGCGCACAAAATTGGGGTTCGGTATCGGCGATCAGAGCAATTCGATCACCCGGTTTTACACCAAAGCCGATTAAGCGGCGCGCAGTGGCCATCGCATCAGCCTGAAGCTCTTTAAATGGATAGACCCGCACCAGCGAGGCGCGCGCGTCATGGAAGTTAAAGCCTCTATTGCCCTGCGCGGCATAATCCAGCGCTTCGCCAACGGTTTCGAAATCGGCAAAACGGCGCGGAAGGTCGTCTGCGGTAGGGGTGGGTGTCAGCTCAGTCATACAAAATCCATTTTCCAGAAGGTCCAGCCTTCTTACAAATCGTCTTTTTCTCAGATATTCAGCCAAATTTTGAGAGATACTCAGCTGTCATAACTTTGTTCAAACCCTATTGATGTTCAGTGGCGTTTAAATTTCGGCTCTACTGTGGCACAAAAAGGGCAGCGGTTCTTTATGAGGGGTGAAGCGTTGAAAAATAGCGGTAAAGCGTTGGACCAAAATAGCCTGCAAGAGCTAGCCCTTCGCTATGTCAGCCGATATGCGACCACCCGGCACAAATTAAAATCATATCTTTTTCGTAAATTGCGGGAACGGGACTGGTCTGAAGACCAGCCTGCAAACGTCGACGCGATGGTGGAGCGTTTTGTGGAACTTGGTTATATTGACGATGCGCTATTTGCGAAGAACCGCGCCACAGCCTTGATCAATCGCGGCTATGGGAAAAGGCGCGTTTCGCAAGCACTCTATCAGGCAGGAATAGAAGAAGGTGATGACCGGCAAGCGCTGGATCTCAGCGACGAAAAACAGTGGGATGCTGCGCGGACCTTTGCCCGCAAGAAATCCATCGGTCCTTTTGCCCAGGAGCAAGCCGATCAGGACAAATGTCGCAAACAGCTGCAAGCTTTTTTAAGAGCGGGTCACAGTTTTGATATTGCCTCCCGCTTTGTTTTTGCCAAGCCTGATGAAGAAATTGATAAGGACGTTTAGAACAGGTTTTTGTTGTTCTCAGACATTTAGTCACAACA
Organism: uncultured Sphingomonadaceae bacterium; assembly: GCA_947493215.1. GTDB lineage: Bacteria > Pseudomonadota > Alphaproteobacteria > Sphingomonadales > Sphingomonadaceae > Parasphingorhabdus. Next base: position 926,179 of record CANLQE010000001.1, read on the forward strand.
AGAATCGCTAGTTTACAATATTTATGTTACATTCGACCGCCCGAGTCTTTCGGTTATACTAACTGCGACTCGAATAGAGTATTCGGAGATTTGTTGTGGCAAGTTTATATGCGGAACCTGCGCGAACTGATGATAGCCCCGTCAGCCGTGATTCGGCCGACAATCAATTGGTAAACGATCCTCCTGTTGGTGATCGTCCAGATGACCCAGCGGGCAATGAACAGGCGCAAGAAGCCCGTATTCTGCAAACGACTGGTTACGTCAAATGGTTCGATTCCCATCGCGGCTTCGGGTTTATCATCCCTGACAGGGATCAGGGCAACACCCTTGGAAATGGCGATGCTGAATTGGCACCAGGTCAGGATATATTGGTTCACTGGACTATATTAGAGCCTATGAATCGCCGCGATCTGCCAGAAATGGCGCGGGTGACATGCGAATATGTCGATGCGGCGAAGGGTTTGCAGGCGACAAAAATTCTCGACATTGACGAATCTGGCTGTGAACAGCTGGTCCATCAACCAGCCCCTGAAGTAAAACGCAAATCTATTCATGTGGTGAACGATGATGCGGCTTTCCTCGAAGCGGAAGTGAAGTGGTTTAATCGGGCCAAAGGTTACGGTTTCCTGATCGTGAATGGTTTTGAAGGTGACATTTTTGTCCATATGGAAACGCTGCGCAATGCCGGTATCGGGGAAATTATGCCCGGCCAACATCTGCTGGCGCGTATCGACACTGGTGACCGCGGGTTTATGGCGGTACAGGTCAGCGCCCCGCAAACTTCCTAATAACGGACCTTTCACATATGACCGGATTTTTCAAGCAGGCACTATTGCCCGTGATATTGCTGTCCTGCACTGCCCTCACAACGGGTTGTTATGCGCAAGCTGGCGATACCGAGAGCAAGCGTCCGCAGGCACAGGATCAGTCAGGTACTAGTCTTTCAGAAGCAGGTCTGCGGCTGATTCCACTCACCATCTCTTCAGGTGACAAGCAGCATCGCTTTACCGTGGAGCTTGCCGCGACCACGGCCGAGCAAGCACGCGGCCTGATGTTTCGCAAGGAAATGGCGCCAGATAACGGGATGATATTCCCTTTTGATCGCGTACGGATGGCCAGTTTCTGGATGAAGAACACGGTAATCCCGCTCGACATTATTTTTGTTCGTGGCGATGGTACGATCGAATCGATCGCTGCCAACACTACTCCATATTCCCTTGATCCGGTCGCGTCGGGCGAACCGGTCGCGGCAGTGCTGGAATTGGCCGGCGGACGAGCAGCAGAGCTAGGCATCGCTGCGGGCGACACAGTGGAGTGGCAGCAATAAAAGGGAGTGAGGCAAAGCAGCTGCAGTTGCTGCGCATTTTTTAATTGCGAACCCCCCTCTCGTGACGCTAAGCGGACAATCATGGGAATATTAGGCAAAATCTTCACTTGGTGGGACGGTGCGACCATCGGCACCGCATTGTATAGCGCGCGCAAGGGCAAGCTTGTTGGCGAGGATATCTTCGGCAATAAATATTATGACAACAAGAATAGCAAAGACGGCGACCGACGCTGGGTAATCTATTCCGGTTCCAATGATGCGAGCCGGGTGCCTCCCGAATGGCATGGCTGGTTGCATAAAAGCTATGATGAAATTCCCGAAAGCCATTTGCCGCAGCCCCGTATCTGGGAAAAAGAGCCTACCGGCAACCTGACCGGTACTGCCAATGCTTATCGTCCGGCCGGTGCGCTGGAATCTGGCGGCGTCAGAGCAGCAGCAACCGGGGATTATGAGCCATGGAATCCGGCCGAAGCCGAATGATATTTGTCCGCTCCCTTTCTGCATATGACAGAACCCGGCTGTTACCGGTATTTGCAGGGGCGTTACTGCTATCCGGCTGTGGTCTGTTCGGCGATGACATGGGCGAGGAGAATACCGGTCAGCCTGCTGAAAAAGCGGAATTGCAGGCCACGGATGACGACGAACTGGTACAGCCGATCAGCGAGCAAATTGGCACGCCGATGGCGGAGCGAGTCGCAACATTGGGCTTTTTGAATAAACGTAATGGTTTGACCCGCGACCTGGAACTAAAGCCCGGCCAGTCGATCCGAATTGGCCGTGCGATTGTTCGTTTGCGGGCCTGTGAACGCTCTGCGCCATGGGAACTTACTCCTGAACAGGGTGCTTTTGTGCAGCTGCTGGTCAATGACCGGCCGGCAACGCGGCAAGGCGAAGATAAGTGGCTGAAAGTTTTTTCCGGCTGGCTGTTTCGCGAATCACCATCGCTCAATGTGGTGGAACATCCGATTTATGATGTCTGGGTCAAAAGCTGCGCAATGAGTTTTCCTGGTGAAGAGAACCCGCCGGAGGATTCGGTCAATCCGACCGCGCCGCGTTCGTCGTCATCGAATCTCGCTAACATAACGTCAAGTGCTTCAAATGACGGCGCCGATGCCAGCGCGGATGATGTTGTCCCTGTTCCAACGACTCCCTCTGCGCCTGTCCCTCCTGTACCGGAAGCACCGCCGCTGGTTGCGCCAGAACCCGTGCCTGAATCATCCGATCCCATCGGCGACTTAATTGCCGAAAATGCCGGTGAGTGATAATCCTGCGCTGCGCGTAGTTTTTCGACATATTCGTCCTGACTGATTTCGATTGCGCCTAGGGAGCCAAGATGGTCAGTCATAAACTGGCAGTCCAACAGTTTGAATCTCCCGACATTCAGTCGCGCCACCAGCCATGCAAGGGCTACTTTCGATGCATCGCGAGAGCGAGAGAACATACTTTCCCCGCAAAATGCTCCGCCGATAACCAGACCATATAGCCCGCCGACCAGCGACTTGTGCCCGTTCCCATCCACGGACCAGCATTCTACGCTATGAGCCAGCCCTTGCTTATTCAGGATGCAAAAGGCTTCTTCAATTTCAGCATTAATCCACGTTTCACGACGATCATCCGCCACTTCTGCACAAATCGAGATGACGTCCGCAAAGGCGGTATCTGTTGTCACCTCAAAGCGATCAGACCGGATGGTCTTGCGCAACGAGCGCGACATACGAAAGCCATCAAGCGGCAGAACCGCGCGCGTTTTCGGTTCTACCCAGAACGTCTCGGGATCATCGCGCGCATCGGCCATGGGAAAAATACCAGAACCATAAGCCTTTAATAGCAAGTCAAGGTCGATCGCCATTAACGCTCCTGAGGGGCCATCTTGTTCAGCAAGATTTTTGCTTCGTCGGCTATCCGTCCCGCTACCGAGAGATATTCGTCCGCAAAACCGGCGCCGCTGCGCCAAGCAATGCCAATGCTACGCGATGCCGTCCACCCTTCCACTTCGAGCAATGCGATATCGTCGCCATGGGTAATTTCAGATTGGACATATAGCGCTGGCAATATACCGAGACCTAGGCCGGAGGCCACCATCTGACGGACGCTGTCCAAGCTAGTGCCTTCGTAATCTTGCAGCAGGTGCATGCCGTGCACGCGACATTGCTCTGCTACATCGCGGTGCAAATGGTGGCGGCGGTCGAGGCTCAGTACCGGTGCATTTTGAAGATCTGCCTTATCGATTTTCTTCTGTCCGGCAAGCGGGTGATCCGGCGGCGCAACCAGCAACAATGGCTCGCGGAAAAGCGGCTCGATGGTCAAATTTTCGCCTTCAATCGGCAGCGGCCCCAGCAGCATATCGATCGCGCCTTTGACCAGTTCCATCGCCTGTAAATCTGGAATGCCTTCGCGCATGTAGAAACGCAAATCCGGTTGAGCCCGGTGCAACGCGGCAATGACCGGTGGCATCAAATAGGGGCCCAGCGTCGGCGACACACCAAAGCGCAACGTTCCAGCCAGGCTTTCGCTGGCACGCTCTGCCAAATCACGAATATCCTTTACCTCTACAAGCACCCGTCTGGCGCGTTCGGCTATTTCGCGGCCGATGGGCGAGAGTTCTGCTCCATGGGTCCGGCGTTCCACCAACGTAACACCAAGCCGCGATTCCAACGCACGTAATTGATGGCTTAATGTCGGTTGAGAAGCCCCCGCGGCCTGTGCAGCGCGGCCAAAATGTCGATGATCGGCGACAGCGACAAGATATTGGAATTGGCGTAAAGTCGGCATAGTGACACCCTTTTTATCGATAGACCCTATCTATTAACTATCTCATTTTCATTCGATTGGAGGTATCACTAACTTTCTGCAATATCAAGGTCAACCGAAGCAAAGAAAATAAAAACCGGACCAAAAATATGAAAAAATATCTCAACAGCCTGATCCGCAAACATCACAAGCTTGATACACAAATATCTGCAGCGAAGTGGGATAGCAATCAGCTCCGCATGATGAAAAAACTGCGGCTGAATCTAAAGGATCGTATTTCGCGATTACAGCGCGGCTCAATGCCCTCTCTGGCCTGAGCAGAAAAAACACATAACCCCCCCGACCTGGGGCAGTAGCTTTCCCTCTTTCCGCTACTGCCCCATTTTTTAATCTGATCAATAGATATAAGAAAGCAGAAATATGGCTGGAAAAGTGCGAACGGCTCTCACGGAATTTGTGGCCCGCGAAACCAGTGCGGGCATTGTTTTATTTGTCGCCGCCCTGCTGGCGATGATTGCGGTCAACAGCGCGTTTAATCCTTATTATCTGGCTTTCCTCAATATTCCGGTCGTCGTCCAATTTGGCGCGCTGGAAATCGCCAAACCGTTGTCCTTGTGGATCAACGACGGCCTGATGGCGATATTCTTCTTCTTGGTCGGGCTGGAGGTTAAACGGGAGATACTCGAAGGGGAGCTATCCAGTTTCGATAAAGCAGCTTTGCCTGCGATTGCAGCGGTCGGCGGAATGGCTATCCCGGCAGCGGTTTTTCTCTATTTCAACTGGAATATTTCAGAAAATGTCAACGGCTGGGCGATCCCGGCAGCCACAGACATCGCCTTTGCTTTGGGCGTGTTGGCTCTGCTCGGCAAGCACGCGCCTTTATCGCTGAAGATATTGCTCCTCGCCATCGCAATTATCGATGACATTGGCGCGATCATAATCATCGCATTATTCTACACTGCTGAAGTGTCGAGCGTCTCGCTCATGCTGTCAGCAGTGGGCATCGCGATATTGGTCCTGATGAACCGGCTCGGCGTGGTGCGCGTTGCACCCTATATCTTGGTCGGTACATTCCTGTGGATCTGTGTGCTGAAATCCGGTGTCCATGCGACGCTCGCCGGTGTTATCGCAGCGCTTGCCATCCCGCTCAACGCGAAAGATGGCACGTCGCCGCTCAAGCATCTCGAGCATATCCTGCATCCATGGACGGCGTTTCTCGTGCTGCCGATTTTTGCCTTTGCCAATGCTGGCGTGTCGTTGGCTGGATTGCAAGTCAGCGACCTGTTTGCGCCCTTGGCGCTCGGCATTGCCGCTGGCCTTGTGGTTGGCAAACAGATCGGTGTTTTTGGCTTCATGTTTATCGCTGCAAAAATGGGTCTGGTGCGGCGGCCGATGGGTGTATCGTGGCTACAACTATATGGTCTTGCTTGCCTCACCGGGATCGGGTTCACGATGAGCTTGTTTATCGGCAATCTCGCTTTTGTGGATCCAGAGCAGATTGAAACAGTTAAACTGGGTGTGATCAGTGGATCGTTGGTCTCGGGCTTGCTTGGGTTCTTGATCCTGCGTTTCTCCGGAGGTTCGTCTAAGACGACCGGGTGAGGTGCCATGGGATGCCGGTTAACGGATATAGAGCCTGGATCTGTTCTTGAAGCGGAGTAGGAAATAGTTTGCCCAGTGCCTCACGATATATGATACCGCAAGCTATGAAACGGCATCTCTATTTGGCTGGCGGCTTTACGGCACTGGCGCTGGGCAGCATCGGTGTCATCCTGCCGCTCTTGCCGACGGTACCGTTTGTCATTCTCGCCGCCTTTTGTTTCGCGCGCAGTAGCCCGCGGCTGGAGGCTTGGCTGCTTAATCATCGGGTTTTTGGCCCGCATATTCGCAACTGGCGCGATCGGCGGGCGATTACCAAGCGCGGCAAGTGGTCGGCTTTGGTGGCCTTTGCGGTTAGCATAGTGATCGCGTTGATCTTTGTAAAAATGCCATGGAATTTGATCCCGATTGCCGCCGCGCTTATCGGAGGCACATGGATATGGACCCGCAATGAACCGGAAGCCGTCACGGTTGCTTCGAATGATGAAGAGCCTCCGCATAAAGAATAGTATAATCTCCAGCGGATTTTGATATTCTATCCGTAAAATTTGGAGAGAGATATGTCGCGGGAAAAACTACTTGAAATGACCCGTTCGCTGGTTGCGCATGGCGAAGCAGGTACAATGGAACTGGTGGATGATGTGGTGGCAGTGCCCGCGTCCGATTACACTAATGAAGAACGGTTCGAGCAGGAAAAAGAACGTATTTTCAAGCGCCTGCCGCTAATGGTCGCACCGTCCTGTGAATTACCGGAGCCAGGTTGCTACAAAGCGATGGACATTGCTGGCATACCGGTTTTGGTAACGCGTCAGAAAGACGGCACCGCGCAGGCGTTTTTGAATAGCTGTACCCATCGCGGAAACCCTGTGGCGCAAGGCAGCGGTAAAGCGTCCCGTTTTACCTGTGGTTATCATGGTTGGACGTTTAAAAATGATGGAGAGCTGCTTGCGGTCGCGTCACCGAAGGACTTTGGCACTGTCGATAAAGCTGCTTTCTGCCTAAAGAAATTCCCAACTCTGGAACGGGCTGGCCTGATCTGGGCGACACTCGACCCTGATAGCGTGCTCGATATCGAATCCTACCTGTGCGGTTATGATGAGCTGCTGGAGCATTTTGGATTCAAGACATGGCACTTATTTGATCAGCGCACGATTCCTGGCCCCAACTGGAAAACCGCTTATGACGGCTATCTGGATTTCTACCATCTGCCAGTGCTGCACAAAGACACATTCGGTGCCGATTTTTTCAATCAGGCCAATTATTTTTCCTGGGGTCCCCATCAAAGGCTGTCGGCGCCATCCAAGTTTATCCAGAAAACTGGCAGCGATGAGCAGCTCGACTTGACTGAAGTTGATGAGGCGGACTGGCCGATAGATGCTCTGTTGCAGGGCGTCTGGACAATCTTTCCCCATATTTCGATCGCCAGCTTTTACGGCGGCGGCGGGCGCGGGGCGATGATCTCTCAGCTCTTCCCCGGCAAAACTGTGGGAGAGAGTTTCACGACACAATTTTATGTGATGGAACACGAACCGACAGACGATGCCGTGCGTCAGGGCGCACATGAGCAGTTTGCTTTTCTCGAAACCGTTGTTGCTGAGGAAGATTATAAGACCGGTAAACGTCAGCATGAATCGCTGCAATCCGGCATGCTCGATAATGTCTGGTTTGGCCGCAACGAAGGCGGCGGACAGGCATTCCATCAATGGGCGGATAAGCTGGTTAAGGCTGATGATGCCGAGCTCGACGCGATGTTCGCACCGCAATTGCAGGCGGCAGAATAGCTTTAAGCGTTGCGGAAATCACGGCTCGGGGGCAGGGCTTCCTGCCATTGAGGCCGTTCGTTGCGCAGTTTTTCGAGCATCTGTTCCCAATAGGCTTCGGTCTTGCCTTTAAACTGGATGTTAAAATCCTCTGCCGTGCGAAATTCGAGAATCTCGACGCCTTTTTCACCAATATTATAGGTATAGGGTGTTTCGGCAGGCAGGAAAAATCCGTCACCGGGGCCCATTTTTTCGGTGCCCATGCGGATATCGCCAGCGATGATATAATAGAGGCAATCGCTGTCATGGCTGTGTAGCGGCAGCGGATATCCGGGTTTGAACCAGAAATGATGGAGCGAGAAGCCGAAGCCGCTGAAGAGGCAGGTTCCCTTGTAACCATCGGCGACGCCCGCTTCGCCCATTTTGGTCAGGCCATCTAGGATGACCGGCGCATCATCGACATAGGACATATGCCCGGCATCGCCAAAGTCCTGCGCCTCTTCTTTGCGGAAGATACGCAGGACTTTTAGCGGCTCGGGTTTATCGCCTGCTTGAGTGCCTGTTTTTGTGGGGGAGGCATCTGCCATATCATTCTCCGGACCAGTTTGGAGACAACATATAGCATCACAGGCGCGCCGGGGGAACCAGGGGGTTAAGCTGGCATTGTTGAGCGGGCCGGATAGCTCGCAATATAACGGTCCAGCACAGCTGGATTCAACATGTCCTTGAGCGCACAGCCGAGGCCCAGATTATTGCGGTGAATCACTTCCGCTTCCAAAGGCGCCAAGCCAGGCAGAGTGAGCCAGCATCTTGTGCCGGGATGGGCTTGCAGCAAAGCATCACAGGCAAAGCCGGCAAGCGAAATATTGGCGACTTCTGTCGCAAAGCTGCTGGAACCGGAAAAGCGTAATTTGGCAGGTATCGCTACTTTGTGCCGAAGCGCGCAGCGATCTTCCTCCGCCGCGAAAGCATAGGGCGCTATCGTGGTCGGAATGTTCGTATTTTGTGTTTGTACATATGTCATAGGAAACTCCTTCGTAGTAAGGAACGCGTGTCAATGATTGGGTATGCACCGACGCATTGCTTTTCCCACGGGCGAGTAAACCACCCCTTCTTTCGCGAGGTAAACAGGGATTCGGTGAAAATTAACGATGTTTGCCGCGACAGGGATTGCGGAGGATTTGTTTAGAGTGCGTTGCAGAATGCCGCTTGCCCTTGGCCGCACATGGCGCTAATGCGCGCAAGTTGGTTTTTCAGCAGCAGCTGACGGGCCTATGTAGGGGTGTAGCTCAGATGGTAGAGCGTCGGTCTCCAAAACCGAAGGCCCACGGTTCGATCCCGTGCGCCCCTGCCATTTTTTCCCTGTCAAAGTGGCGATTCAGAAAATGACGCAGTTTATTTCCGCTATTTCGTTAATTGTGCCCGATTATGATCAGGCCATATCCTTTTACGTCGGCTTGCTGGGCTTTGACCTTATCGAAGATACCGAGCTTTCGGAAGATAAGCGTTGGGTCTTGGTGGCGCCTCCGGGCAGCACCGAAACGCGGCTGCTGTTGGCCAAGGCCAGCAATGAGGCGCAGGAAGAAGTCATTGGTGAGCAAGCCGGCGGCCGGGTGTTCCTGTTTCTCGAAACCTATGATTTTGACGGTGATCTGGCGCTGATGGAGCGCGCTGGCGTCGACATTGTCGAAGAGCCTCGAGTCGAAAGCTACGGCAAAGTTGTCGTCTTTCGCGATCCCTTTGGCAATAAATGGGACCTGATCGAACGGCATTAGTAATACCATGCCGTAGCGTCACCACAGAAAATTGCCTGAACCGCTGTTTTCTGCCATAATCAACCCATGATGGAACAGCAAATCGCAGCAACCGATAAGGACGCTTTGGAACCCTATTTGGGCGGCAGAAGTTTCGAGCAATGCTGGGAACACTATGAAACTGATGGATATGTGGTTTTCCCCGGAATCATGCCTGCCAATCAAATCGCGGAACAGCGCGCGGCACTTGAACCCTTTATCGAAGCCAATATTCGCGGTCGCAACGTGTTTGAAGGCGTCGAGTCCAACCGCATTTACGCGATGCTGGGCAAGGACCCGATATTTGCAGATCTGATCACCCATCCCTTGCAACTAGCCTTTGCCGAGCGCGAATTGGGTAAATCTTGTCTGCTGTCTGCTTGCCTCGCGATTAACTTACACCCCGGCGAAACCGTGCAGCCTTGGCATATGGACGATGATCATTGCCGCCAGAAAATGCCGCGCAAGGCACTTGGGGTCAGCACATTCTGGACTATCGATGCGATGACAGAAGAAAATGGCGCGACCGAGGTGATCCCCGGAAGTCATAAATGGGGCCCGGTGAAACCGGAGGGCGCCAATGAATCATCCCATTTCTCCAACAAATCTCTGCTTGATGATAATGATGACCCCGGTGCGCACCCGGACGCTGTAAAGGCGATCATGCCCGCTGGCTCCTTAATGATTGCCAAGGGGAACTTATGGCATCGTGGCGGTGCTAACCGTTCCGACAGCACCCGGCTGATCGTGACGCCGCAATATTGTCCGGGCTGGATGCGGCCATTGGAGACCATGTTATTGGCGGTGCCGCCGGAGAAAGCGGCAGCCTTGCCGAAACGCGCGCAAGAGCTGCTTGGCTATTCCATTCATGAGCCTTTCATGGGCTATGTTGATGGCATGCACCCCGGCCGGGCATTGGCCAGTTAAACTGTTCTCTTATCCATCCATGACCCAAGGAGTTGACGTGTGAAAGCCTTGGAGAGCGACGCGCCGCTGATTATCTATGTCGACATTAAAAGTCCCTATGCCTTTGCCGCGATCCGGCCAACGCTGGCACTGGAAAAGTCGCTCGGAATGCGTTTTGATTGGCGTCCATTAACGCTCGATATCCCCAGCTATCTTGGCTCGGCCCGCAAAAGCGAAGGCAAGGTCGTCGAAAGCACGCGCAGCGCGAGCCAATGGGACAGGGTGAAATATGCCTATCGCGATGCGCGTCGCTATGCCGAACGGCAAGGCCTGATGCTCAAAGGCACTGAAAAAATCTGGGACTCGTCGATTCCCAATATCGGGATTTTGTGGGCCATGCAGACCGACCGGGAACGGCTCGGCGAATATTTTGAAGCGGTCTATCCACCCTTCTGGCGGCGGGAGCTGGATATTGAAGATATTGCGGTGGTCGAAGCCTGTCTGGAAAAGGCCGGAATCGACTCGAGCGGGTTCACAGAATTTGCTCAAGGCGAAGGCCGTAGACAACATGACAAACTTCAGCCGCAGCTTCACCCCAGCGGCATATACGGCGTGCCAACTTATGTGATTGACGGCACCATCCTGTTTGGCCGGGAGCATCTGCCCTATGTCCGGTGGCACTTGCAGGGACGGCAAGGGCCGGCGCCTGATATGGCCTATGAAGTTGATGATATTGAGGCTGCATCATGCTGACCATTTACATCGATTTCAAATCACCCGCGTCCTATCTGGCGCTGGAACCGACATTGGCAATGGCGAGGGAAACTGGCGTCGCGATCGATTGGCTTCCCATTTCTGTCCGGGCTTTATCGGTGCCCGAGGAACAGGAAAACGAATCCGTCGGAGATCGTCATCGCCGGGTCCGCGCCGCGGCCCAGCGGGATATCCACTTGCACTATGCAGCTGTGCAGGGGTTAGATATGCATTTTGCCAAAGCGCCTGCTGGTTCCGATGCTGCTTTGGCCGCGCTGGCTGTGATGGAAGATGACGCGGTTCCGTTCCTGCGCGCTGCCTTTGCCGCCTACTGGACCGAGGAAGCGGACTTGGCCGATGAGGGGGTGGTTGCCGCTTTGCTGCAATCGGTTGGTATCGATCAGCCTGACTGGGAATCGGCGCATGCGAAAACGGAGTCCATCCGCGATCATGCTGAGCAATCGGGAATTTTTGAAGCGCCATCTTATCGCATTGCCGAACAGCTTTTTCTGGGGCGCGAACATCTGCCGTGGATAAAGTCCCTGATCGCGGCGGAGCCGAGCCAGTAATAGCCCAGTCTTTTCTTGCGGAATCGGGAATCACGAGTTAAGGCACTGGTTCTTTCCGAAATCATGCATATATCCGATCCCAGTCGACAGACTGACACCCGGAGTTTATGCCGGGTTTGGGGAATAAGAAATTTAGGAGTCGAACCATGGCGAAAGTCAATCCAGGCGAATTTATGCGGCAAGTCCGCGCCGAAAACAGCAAGGTTGTTTGGCCTACATGGCCCGACACGGTCCGCACCGCGATCATGGTGTTGATCATGACCACGATTTTGGCACTGTTCTTTCTCGCGATTGATTCGCTCTTTAACGGTGTCGTTGGTTGGCTTCTTAATCTCGCCAAAGGCGGCTAAAAGCCCACGAAACGCAATTTAGATTAGGTTATTTACATGGCACGCTGGTATATTATTCACGCTTATTCGGGCTTTGAACATAAGGTCAAAGAAGCCATTGAGGCGGATGCCAAGCGTCTGGGCCTGACCCCGCTGGTTGAGGAAATTGAAGTCCCGACCGAAACTGTGACCGAAGTGCGTCGCGGCAAGAAGGTTCAGTCCGAGCGGAAATTCTTCCCCGGCTATGTGCTTGCCAAGCTGCAGATGACCGATGATGTTTATCACTTGGTCAAAGATCAGCCGAAAGTAACCGGTTTTCTGGGCACAACCAAGCCCCAAGCGATTAGCGAAGCCGAAGCAGCACGGATTCTCAACACCAAAGAGGAAGCTGCCAACGCGCCGAAACAGCGGATCACCGTCAATTACGAAATTGGCGATCAGATCAAAGTGCTGGATGGTCCCTTCGCAAGCTTCAACGGCATTGTTGAGGAACTGGATTTCGAGAAAAACCGCGTCAAAGTATCCGTATCGATCTTTGGTCGCGCGACTCCTGTCGAGCTTGATTTTGAGCAGGTAGAAGTTGCGAAGTAAGGATTTGGCGGCCTTCGGGTTGCCGGATAAACCCCAGCGGCTTTGAGCCACTGGATCACCAATGCGGGAGGATGATTTTCGGATCATCTGTTTGACCGCTTAATTTGAGGGCGAAGCAATCTTGCCGAGCCCGATAGAATGAAAGGACAGCCAAATGGCTAAGAAAATTGATGGCTACATCAATTTGCAAGTACCTGCCGGTATTGCAAATCCATCCCCGCCAATCGGCCCAGCACTGGGTCAGCGCGGCGTTAACATCATGGAATTCTGTAAGGCGTTTAACGCGGCTACAGACAAGATGGAAAAAGGCGCACCGATCCCGACCAAAATTACGGTCTATGCGGATCGCAGCTTCACCTTTGTAACCAAAACACCACCAGCCAGCTATTTCATCAAGAAAATTGCCAAGCTTAAAAAAGGCTCTAGCGAACCTGGCAAAGTTTCTGGCGGCACGATCAAAGCATCGCAGCTGAAAGAAATTGCTGAACTGAAAATGGCCGACCTCAACGCAAATGACGTTGATCAGGCTGTAAAAATCATCGCGGGCAGTGCTCGTTCGATGGGCATTGACGTGGTGGAGGGATAAGACATGGCTAAACTCACCAAACGCGCAAAAGCTGCAAACGAAGCCGTTGACCGTGAAAAAGTTTATGGCATTGATGAAGCTATCAAGACGCTGAAAACGCTCGCTTCCAAGTCAAAATTTGACGAAACGTTCGACATTGCGATCAACCTTGGTGTTGATCCACGTCATGCTGACCAGATGGTCCGCGGCGTTATTTCTCTTCCTGCTGGCACTGGTAAAGATACCCGTGTTGCTGTTTTCGCAAAAGATGCGAAAGCGGATGAAGCGAAAGAAGCTGGCGCAGATGTTGTTGGCGCAGAAGACTTGATGGAAGCCATGCAAGGCGGCGATCTCAACTATGATCGTATCATCGCAACCCCTGACATGATGGGCGTTGTTGGCCGTCTGGGTAAGGTTCTTGGTCCTAAAGGCCTGATGCCTAACCCGAAACTCGGCACAGTTACCCCAAATGTCGCGCAAGCGGTCAAAGACGCCAAGGGCGGCCAGATCGAATATCGCGTGGAAAAAGCGGGTATCATCCACAACGGCATCGGCAAAGCGAGCTTCAAGGAAGCAGACCTGCGCAAGAATTTCGATGCTCTGGTTGGTGCGGTTGTCAAAGCCAAGCCAGCTGGCGCGAAAGGCAAATATGTCAAGAAAATCGGTCTGAGCTCGACCATGGGCCCTGGCCTGAAAATCGATCTCGGCGAGATTGAAGGCGCATAAGCTGATCATTTGATTGATATTGAAATAGAAAAAGGCCGGGAGCGATCCCGGCCTTTTTTATATGTACTCTCTCCCTTCCGGAAGAGGCGTGACGATTAGAATTTCGCTCTTACACCAAGGCCGACACCGAAAGATTCTGTGTCATCCCGCAAGTTGGCATTAAAGCCATTACCGCCCCCGCCAACAAAGCTGCGGGTAAAGTCACGGCGATAGACTTTGGTATAGCGCCCTTCTGCAAAGATATCGAAGCGCTTGCTAGCCTTTACGGTCGCGCCGATAGCGTTGAACGTCACCAGGCCAGTCGGGTTCCCATCCACTTCAAAAGTTGGCGCGGTCGCAACGCCATTATTGGGGAAATAGTTGATATCCGTATCAACCACGCCGATGCCAATGCCACTGCCGAAATAGGGAATGACCTTTTGATTGGGTGACCAGACGATGTCATTATACAGCGCCGCAGTGGCTGTAAAACGGTTGACGCTGCCACCAAATGTCTGATTGCCACCGTTAAACGCGCCGCCATCGACATCTGCTTCCGCGTAGCTCACTTCGACTTCTACGCGGGGTTTCAGAAACGGGATCAGCCCGTTCTTAAACTGATAGCCAACCGCGCCTCTGACCGCGAAGCCCGTATCATATTCTACGTTCACATTGGCTGGCGCGCCCGCGACGCCCGGGACACCTGCGGCGGGGTTTTGGGTACCGATAAAATCACTATCATTCAAAAATTCTGCTGCTGCAGATGCAGACAGATAAAATCCTTCATGCCTGTCAGTTTCCGATTGGGCGTGGGCCTGAACCGAAAAAAGCAAACCGCTTGCCAGACCGGCAAGAGCGACCGAGCGGCGAAGATTTTTCTTATGTTTCATGTAAGCTGTCTTTCTTGGTGCCGTAACGCGCACCATTGGAGTTGGGGGACAAAAAGTCTTTCGGGGTGAACCGCTATCCGGTTACAAGTGGATCAAATAAATGGCGGGTGCATCAAAATAGGAGATGAAAAATGCAGGCAACGGAGCATAAAGGATCGTGTCTGTGCGGTTCGGTAAAGGTCGTGGTCGAAGGCGATTTGGCCCGACCAGATGCCTGTCACTGTGCGCAATGCCGCAAGCAATCCGGTCACTATTGGGCTTCCACTGACGTGCCGCGTGACAAATTGACCATTAACGGAGAGGAGAATGTGCGCTGGTATCAATCCTCCGAAAAAGTCCGACGGGGTTTCTGCGGAACCTGTGGCTCCTTCCTATTCTGGGACCCGCCGGGGCGCGACACAACGGCCGTTGCTATGGGGGCATTCGACGGGCCGACGCAGACGAAGCTGTCGGGTCATATTTTTGTGGCCGACAAAGGTGATTACTATGCAATTGCAGATGGTCTGCCGCAAAACGCTCAATGAAGCGATGATATGGGGGCTTTTCGAATTCTTCAGGCATTTACGCCACTCATTCCAGATTATATTGCGCTGCAACATTGATCATCTCGCCAGAAGCTTTATGAGGCGGCCTATGTATGATCTGGCAATTATTGGCGGCGGTATAAACGGCGTTGGAATCGCGCGCGATGCGATAGGCAGGGGCCTCAAAGTTCTGCTGGTCGAGCGGGACGATCTGGCGGCGCATACTTCGTCGGCCAGTACCAAGCTCGTCCATGGTGGTTTGCGCTATCTGGAACATTATGAATTTAGTCTGGTGCGTAAAGCGCTGCAGGAGCGCGAAGTGCTGCTCCGCAATGCACCGCATATCATCTGGCCGATGCGTTTTGTGTTGCCGGTGGACGAAGGCATGCGTCCGGCCTGGTTTTTGCGCCTTGGGCTGTTTCTATATGACCATCTGGGATCGCGGTCGATATTGCCGGGGACCAAAAGCCTCAACCTGCTGAAGGACTTTCGTGGGAAGCCGTTGCAAAAGCGATTGAAAAAGGGGTTTGCCTATTCCGATTGCTGGGTAGAGGACGCCCGGCTGGTGGCCCTGACGGCGCGCGACGCCAAAGAGCGCGGCGCTGATATTCGGATACAGACGGAATGTGTCGGGATTGAGCGAGGCGCCGACCATTGGACTTTGCAGCTCAACGGACAAGAAGGCGAGGCTGCGGAACAAGCCAAAGTCTTGATTAATGCCGCTGGTCCGTGGGTGGACCCGGTAACGGCCCTCTATGACCAGAGCAGCAACACCGCGAAATTGCGGCTCGTGAAAGGCAGTCATATTGTCATCGCCCGCAAATTTGAAGGCGATCACAGCTATATCTTCCAGAATAAGGATGGCCGCATCGTCTTCGCCATTCCTTATGAAGGCGATCACACATTAATTGGGACAACTGATCAGCCGTGGAGCTATGACGAAGGTCCGGCGAAAATTAGCGACGGCGAAATTGAGTATCTCTGCGCCGCGGCGAGTGAATATTTCGCGGACCCCGTGACTCGTGACGATGTCCAGTGGACCTATTCCGGGGTGCGGCCGCTATTTGATGACCATAGCCAGTCTGCCTCGACCGTGACCCGCGATTATGTGTTTGATTATAATGATGAAGGCGGCGCGCCAGTGCTGTCGGTCTTTGGCGGCAAGATAACCACCTACCGGGTTCTCGCGCGGCAGGCGATGAAGACGCTCAAGGCGGCTTTGCATGTCGAGACAGATGACTGGACCAAAGATGCGCCTCTGCCCGGCGGAGACTTCCCCGCGGATGGTTTTGATGCATTGGTGGCCGAATATAACGCGCGCTGGGCGTTTATCGACAAAGCCATAATGGCCCGGCTGGTGCGAGCCTATGGCACCGATGTCGCGGGGATGTTGGATAGCGCCGGCGATAAGGGCGCTTTAGGCCGCCATTTCGGCGCTGGCCTTTATGAGATTGAGCTACACTGGCTAATGGCCCATGAATTTGCGACCACCGCAGAAGATGTGCTCTGGCGGCGGTCCAAACTTGGGCTACATATGACCAAGGCAGAGAAAGCATCGGTCGCGGACTGGTTTGCCGCGCAAGGCACCAAAACAAAAACGGTCACGGCCCTTTCCTGATTGACGCGCCGCCATCACGATGGCAATAGCGGCGCTTGGAAACAGGCGGGTGTAGCTCAATGGTAGAGCAGAAGCCTTCCAAATTACCAGAAACCCCAGAAAACTAGGCCCATTTTGTAAAACGGCGTTCTTAGTGTCGTTTAGTGTCAATAGCTTAGCGTTTTTGGGTAAAACGGCCGCCTGGATATCATCAGCGACCAAATTCTTCCGTTCCTCGGGACTGCCCGACCGTCATGCCACCATCTTTAAATAGTAGTTTGAAGTGCCGTTCATGCCGGTTCATCATCGAATCAAAATAATAGGCATCCAACCATTGTTCGCCATTTTTTGGTGGCGCCGAGAAGACCATATTGAAATCAATGCTGCCTCCCTTTGTGATAGTTTGTCGCGGAACAAAGATGACATTGCTTGTCGTTTCCTCATCAAATCGCCTGATTTCAATGTCTATGCAATCTGCTCCAACATTTTCAAGGCGGAACATGTATCGAGTGGCCGATTGGCCCAAACCAAGCAATCGTAATTTGGGGCGAATTCTTTCAATTTCATCTCGTCGTTCTTTTTCGATTTTTTCTTTTTCCAATTCAACCTGACTAATGTTCACTTTCACCAGTTCTCTCTGTGCTTCAACCGACTGCTGCAATTCCTTTGCTTGCAACAATAATGCGTTGCGGCTGTTTCTAAGTTCCGACCCCTGTTGCCAAAATCCCATTACAACCCAAAACAATGCCAACGGACCGAATATTCCAGCCAGAAAGTCACCCCATGCATTAGGGGCCATCGATCCAATATCAACATTGTTGAAATCCAGAATCCACCATACCAACCCTAAATAAAGGATAGTACCGATCAAGCCGATCACACCATAGTTTCGTCCGCTCGATTCCAAGTGATTTTGTAGTGTCGCTTTTTCCGGATCCTTTGTCTCGACGGTTACGCCCAAATCATCAGTTGGATCGGTTTCGTTATCTGTCATTCTCGGTGCCCCAGTTCCAATAAACCCAATTATTAGCCGATGAAGATGAAATCCCAGTCCGCAAAACTGCGCACCAATCCCCATAGCATAGACGCCCAGTCGCCAAAGACAGTGATGTTTCAAAGACACAACTGTGACATTTGCTCCTGGTATATAATAATTCACCCTAAGTCTGCGGGGGGTCGGGAAACGCATTACCTTTATTACTATGGCAGATTTCTGCGGGTTACAGACATTGCTTTGACCTATGATCAAGGTAACATTACTTTATCAATATATATTATCCTTATTATTCAATGACGTAATGAAATTTGCCGTTTTGGGTAATGCAGAATAATAAAGGCGGTATTACTTTTTTATCTATTTATTTCATATCGATACCCCCGATTTTCCGACAGGGTAATGAAAGTAATGCGTTTTCCGCATTGGGCAGAGGATGCCAAGCGATCTTACAGCATGATTCAAGCCAGGGCAGAGAGCTTAGAAGAAAAACCAACCTATCGCGGCCTGATCAAATCGTGCCGTTGTGCGGTACTGGTCTCGGGTTTTTACGAATGGAAGCGCGACGGAAAAGACAAGAAGCCGTATAAGGTCGAGCATGAAAGCGGTCATCCGATGATTATGGCCGGTTTGTGGACCCGAAACGAGGCGATGCGCATCGATAGCTACACCGTGATTACAACCGCTGCATCACCAACATTTGCATGGCTGCATGATCGTCAGCCTGCCATCCTGCAGCCAGACCAGGTTAATTTGTGGGTCGATGGGCCCTGGGACGATGCCAAGGCGCTAACGGGAGTGTTTTTAGGCCCATTGGCGGCTACCGCTGTGTCGAAAGACGTCGGCAACGTGCGCAATAACTACCCAGGGCTTTTAGAGCCAATCGACTGACGGGTAAGAACCATAGAGTTTTACCGGCCTAGAATTGTAACACTTATGACCGTGTGACGCCTAGAATTCTATATGTAGCTGGCGTTGTCCCATAACCGCTCGAACTACCATTGCTCACCACGGTGCATCCTACACGGATTCTTCCGCCACCATTTATCGATTTGGTCCGCTCCTGTCGAATATATGGCCCCTTTGCTGGCTGCCATCCTACTTGATAGGTAACTCGGATAGCTTGGTTTGAAAGGAGATTTTTGATATAAACCAGGGAACCGCCGCCGTGGCCACCTGTACATCTTCCGGATATCTGTATTTGCGCGTCCGCTAAACTGGCTTCATTTGATTTTTTATCGGCGAATGCCTGAACCGGACCAGAAATTAAAAATCCGCCTGCAATAATGGCTGATATTGCAGAGAGTTTTTTTCGATCGAACATAGAAATTCCCCTGAATAGTAATATTGCAAACCACGATCCATCTTAACCAATCACAAAAATTCCAGTAAAAGAAACTAAATTAAACCCAATCAGGTTATTCTTTGGCTGAATGGATCGCGGGAAGATGCAACACTACTAGAAGAACTACTTTTTGGCAAATTGGCGACAATTATAGTCTTTAAAGACACTAGAAATGTGAGGCTCAGCCACCCTCTAATTTTGAAGCTGACAGATAGAATGCCGACTGCACAGAAAGATCAAGCCAAATCGGTTGTGTTTTCTCTGTAACATTATGTGAATCCTATGTTTTCTTATAAAAAGGGAACTAAGGGGGCTTTTAATGAAATACATGTCGATAACTGTTGCGTCTATTTGTCTGTGTTTGGCGGTCGAGGCGAAGGCAGAAGAATGTCCTCCTATGCGCTATGCCACGCAATTGGCTGAAGCATCGGGGCAGCTTCGGGCGAAGGCACAATCTAAACTTTTGAGTTCATTGGCTTCTCGCCTTCGAGCAGAGCGGGGTGATAAGACAGGAACCGTAAAGGCAGATATTGGCGGTAGATATGCGGTTGCTGCGGCAGGTGGGCTGGCACAGACCGCCTATTCCGAGACGATCACAACCTATTTTTGTAAGCTGCGTGAAGAGTTCGTGGGCAGTCCTGCTAAGGTCACCAGCCTGAAGCAAGAAGAGATCGAGATGAAGCTGTCGTTGCTAAAATATTTCGATATCGGTCGGTGGCAAATTTCAGCCATCGAAGCGCGCGATGAAATGGGTGAAGATATAGAATCTGCCGATCATCCTGCATCAATATTCTCGGTTGCTGAAATTAGTTCAGCAATGCCCGATTACACATTTGATACATTAAAAATATACGAAATATTTGGCGGATTCTCGGTCGGAGACACTCTTGGAGTAGAGGGTTGTGGTGGTATCGTCACTAGATCTGTACGCCAGATTCACCCCAGCGTTTTATCTGATCTAGAATATATGCAGTACATCATCAGCCAATGGCTAGCGAGCGATAAAAAAAGCGCACAATTGGAATTGTGGAACAGAGTGAATGCTCAGATGACCGCACAGCTGGTGCGATCCCAAAATGAAGAAGAGCTCAGAATCAATGACTCTTTGATCAGTTGTGTTGAGAAAGCAGCCCAAGCTGCCGAGGCAAAAGCACAGGAAGAAGTAGCAAGCCCAGCACCTACACCCGCAACGCCTGCGGCATGAAAAAAAGGATTGCCGAGTTAGCGCTTTGTTCTGGCGCTGCACTATTGCTGTCTGCATGCGCGCATGACGGTTTGCCACCCGGCTTTTCAAAAGAACTGAGGCCGGAAGCGAAGTTGAGAAAAAAGCAATGTGATGCAATGGAGCGCTCATTTAGGCCTAGCGTTGACAATTCGGGACAATTGAAAATACTGGGTTTTTCGATTGGTGGTAGAAAGGCAGTCGGCAACCTCAACAGTGTTTCAGATCAACATCTTGTTGCTCTAAACAACCTGCTATTGGCTTGCCGTGATTGGCAGTATTTCAAAATAAAACCGAGAGAGTTTCGTCGAGCCCAGGCTGAATTTGGTGCCGTGATGCGATCAGGGCTAAGCGATTTGGATGCACAACAGAGACTTAAGGCGTTAGCGCAGGCATTGCAAGAAGCAGAAGATGGCCAAGTCGCTACTCGGGATAAAATTGATGATCGGTTCGATGAGTTGAACAATTTGGTTTCGAACATGCCAGATTCAGACACTGAACAACCCCAGCTCATTGATAGAATTGCGAGCCTAGAAGCAAAGCTGGATATTTTGCTCAATGGTCAGCCTGATTCTGTGAACACAACATTTTTGTGTAAAGATGGTTGGCTTACAAGACCAAATTATTCATGGAAAATCCAGTTCGAAACCGGATCGGCTCAACCCATGAACGCGGATATTGCCGAAGTCAAAACCTACTTGGAAACATCAACAATTGCTCGAACTGAATATCGATTGTCTATTGTTGGATATGCCGATGTGCGGGGAAATCCTACTTCCAACCTACGGCTTGCAAAAAGAAGAGCAAATGCGACTGCACTTGCTCTGAAAGTCGATGGTATTAAAATTAAGACCTCAGCGGCTGTTGGTGAAACAGAGGAATTTGGTGATCAATTCTCTGACAACAGAATAGCGTTGGTGAACCTTGGCGAAAAATGCCTCTTGGAAAATTGAGTTTCATTCCGGTGTCGAAGTATGTGGGGAACGTGCAGAACAATTTCAGCGGACTACTCGCGCCCCTATCCTAACTCAATCAGTACAGAGTTATCATGAAAAGAATGCTAACACTTCTGGACAAGAGAGCTGACCATCTTGATTGACATCTATTATACCAAAAATCGTCGGCCCATTGGCTGGATCGCAAGCCTCCCACTCAGTCAAATCTACAAATTCGTTAGCATCGGCATCACATCCGTAGATGTAACGTTCACAAATGCCTTGTGGATTTGATTGGGCTATTGAAGGCGTAGAAGCGGCAGCAAAAAGCGCCAACGATACACACCATAACATATTGCTTGTTTTAGACATATTGATTTCCTCTATGACTATGGGGACGCGCGGAATAGTTTTAGCGAACCAAACGCGCGGCCCTTCTCACTCGATCAAGACAAAATTACGATCGATGGAAAACTATTACTTCTGCGCAAGTAAGCGATCCATCCTGGTTAGCATCCATTGCAGAGAAACCTTCGGCTCCACCTCCATGGCCGCAGGATTCAAACTCTGCGAGAGATGCCTCTCCGTCTCCATCTCCATCACAATTGTAGACAAATTGTTGGCAGAGTAATTCGTCACCCGATTGGGCCATTGTTGGAACAGAAGAAGCAGAAAAAAGCGCCAATGCTGTAAAACAAGCCATGGTTTTTACACTAGACATATTATTTCCTTTTTGATGTTGGGGATCATCAAAATACTGGAATATGCCTAAATTGTAAATTCAGTGCTGTAATACTTCTCATCCATTTTGGACTTACACTTTGGATAGACAGTTTCAGAAGCGGTTATTCGGCATGGCGGGAGCCGATAGCCCCAAAGGTCTACGGGGCATCCACAGTATCAGCGACTATGCCGACGATCGAGATTTTAAGGGGGTGTTTTTCTACAATGTCTGGAAATAGTAAGGGTTTATACATCGTCCTCGCAGTCACTGCTTTTGCATTGACAGGCCTAACAATCGCCAATGAATCAAATTGCGATCGCACAAATTATGCCGATAATTTGAATCATGGAACAAACCATCCTCTCGGCTTTGATCGCGGTTGGCTTCCCTGCATTGTAGAGCGCGAAACTGCCAATCCATATACCAGTAGCAAGAATGAAATAGAACAGCGCGACCTTATAGCACAAGAGGCAATGGCTTTATGGGCTTTCTGGGTTGCTGCGTTCGCTAGCTTGACTGCCGTTATTACTGGTGCCGGTACGATACTGATTTGGCGTCAGGTCAGTTTGACGAGGAAAGCCGTTGAAGAAACCGAAAACGCGCCAATGACGATAGCGGGATTTGGCATAAGGCGGAGTTTGAAGACGAAGTCGACCGGGCCAAGCATTTGCATGATGTGCGCGGCACGTTCGCGACCAAGCTGATGACCCTAGTCGAGCCCAAGCTGACCGACAAAGAGATAGGCGATATAATGGCCTGGGATGATCAGACGGTTTCACGAATTCGCAAATCATATGTTGACGAGACGTCCATTGTTATCGCAATAGGCGAACGAATTCAGCGCGGCTTGGCGGCGAATTTGTAAAACGATTTGTAAAACGACGTTTTGCCTTAGCCAGAAAATGGCAGAAAAGCGGGTGTAGCTCAATGGTAGAGCAGAAGCCTTCCAAGCTTACGACGAGGGTTCGATTCCCTTCACCCGCTCCAATTCCTTGAAATCCGACATTGTCAGTATGTTCTGCGCCTATTGCACCATCCAAGGGCAAGAGATTGTGCGGAATAATCTCGGCAAACGCCTTTGAATCCGGATTTTCAGTGTCTGTTTCATCCCGAAAGCGGACATTGAAAAAATTACTACGACATCTAAGTATGATTTTATTTTTAATGGAAAAGCCGTACAAAAGGGAGCGTGAGCGATGGTGACGGGGCAATGCAATTGTGGTTTGGTATCTTTCGCAATCGAGATGGACCCCAAAGACATCTATATTTGTCACTGCTCAATCTGCAGACGATGGACTGGAAACAACGGTGTGGCAGTTTCGATTGTTCCAAAAGAGCAGTTTAGGTGGGTCTCTGGAGAAGAAAATGTAGCAAGTTGGCAAAAATCAAATGCCGATTGGCAAAGCTGGTTTTGTCGAAATTGTGGGTCTGCTTTACCTGGCAACAATGACGAAATGAACATGTTTATTCCAGTCGGACTGCTAGATGCTGGTGCGAACAATCTCGAAGTTTCTCATCATATTTGGGTGGAGTCCAGAGCCGCCTGGGACAAAATTTGCGATGAAGGTAAACAGCACCAAAGAGAATTCCAAGGCTAGTTGCTCCTGCCTTTTGATATGTCCGCTTTTGCGCCCATAGCGGACATTAGCAACTATGCCACAGATCGGACTAGACCGCAGCTTCAGTGAAGTTTTTGGGAGTTTTCCTGTTGATGGGATAGCGATAAAGCATCGATGGCTTCGGCTATCCTGATAGCCGCAATGTCCATTTTCATCGCATCCAGTTGGCGCAATATGGCGTCAAGCGATCGGACAAGATCAGATATTTCTTCGCCGTTACTCACTTTTACTCACTCCATCCAGCGCTATAGCTCAGATAATCCCGCAATATATTATTGCGCAAAATCGTCTCTTCCGCTGCATTTGATTTCGAAATTAACCATGTCCTCACCCTAAGAACGGCAACACGCGGTAAATCTTAAGTTTGCCAGTTTTGATGGGCCATGTTTTATGCCTTGAGAGGGTGATCGACGCAGCAAAGCCGTCCGAACCGAGCAGCGTTATTGTTAGTTGCCCCGCGGCTATTTACCGTATAGCTTTGACTTCGAGAAAATGGCAGATCTGAGTAGTAACAGAGTACCGCAGGGTCCAACGATGACATCTTTGAAAACAACGCTGGATGATAACATCTTAGAGAAGTTGTCGGCGCAGCATTTGGACCGCTACATGCATCGCGTGGCGACGACCCGGAAATATGTCGATCAACATTTTCGTGATAATCTGGGGATACCAACTACACCTTGTCTGGACATTCTATTGGCGTTGCAGATTGCTGCTGAAGAGCCGCAAAGCGCAGAAGATATAGCCAATCACATCTGCGCAACTGTCCCGATAACACAGAGATATCTGAATTTGATGGCCAGCAAAGGATTTGTTGAAATGGGGGCGGAGAATATTCGGCTCACGTCAAAAGGTGCTGAAGACTTGTCCTACATTATTGAGCAAGTCTATGGCGACTATCTTAAGCAGATTGACTAGTTTTGCCGCGATTGCGAGCAGAATATCGATTGGCACGGTGAGGCTGTAACAGAACTAATATTGGCTTTGGCCGAAAAAAGGCCAGCGCATCTCACGCCATTTCATTTTTCGCTGCTTTTTTCCATGTTGTAATGGTTTGCAAGCCAGTCGGTTATTTGAGGAACAGCAACCCGTTCTTGAAATTTTATCCCAATTTCAGTCCCTTTTTGCCATCTGACCGTACCGGCAATATTGCCCAATTCCGGCACCATGAGAGTCAGTCGGTTTCCAATCTGACACTGATAATGGCTATTGATGCGAATTCCGGCCGGTGAAATGTCAAAAATTTCTGCTTTCACCAATGTTGAGCCAATCCTCAAACTTATCGGTCGCGTCATACGAACACGCGGTAGCCGCGCGGGTTGACATTTATTGTGGGTCCTCAAATTTGCGAGCAGTTCGGTGACGTTGATATCATTGGAAAATTGCACGCCAACCAATGCGCCTTTCCGCCAACGGACGTTGCCACTCAGCTGCAGGTCATCGGTCAATGCAACCGTCGTCGTGTCGCCTATTTCAAAGCTAGGATGTATCTCAATCATAACACCGCTACTTGAGATATTTTTTATAAACCCCCACCCCTCCGCTACACCGGAATCGATTTTCGCTAAGCGAAATATGGTGATCTGACGATCCTTCTTACGCCGGTCCGGACCGAATTTTCTATTGCTGTGATCAAAGTTCTGAAGCATTTTACTTATAACGGCTACGCGCCTGACATCTTAAGGGAATTTTGCACGAAATTGTGAAATCGACTGATAGATGTGTCGAGAGCAGCCATTTAAAGCGATCGCGGATAAGGTTTCGATCATAATATTGTCAGTAATTGCTGAAGTTCATTTTCGGAATATGGACGCCAGAATGATCGCAGCAGCAGCTATGAGCCCCTCAACCGCCCAGAAACTTTCTGCAAAATGAACGGTTTGCGGCAAATGATACAATTTGCGACAATTTTACCCTGTTCTGACAAATTTGCGGGACATATCACCTCTAGAAGGATGTTCATGGCGGCCAACAAGGATCGCCTCCCTGAATGAGTAGATAAGGATGAATATTATGAAAAAGGCAATTTTGATTTCAAGTGCAACAGCTCTTTTGATCGCAGGCGGTGTTGCGGTTGCAGCGCCCGGCGGCGGAAAAGGCATGATGCGGGCAGATGCCAATAATGACAATCAGATCACGCGCGCCGAAATGACGGCGGCGATGGAACAGCGTTGGGAAAAAATGGACGCCAACAAGGACGGACAGATTTCCAAGGCCGACCGTGACGTCCGCAAGGCACAGCGCTTTGCCGAAATGGATACCAATGGCGACGGCGGTGTGTCTCAGGCGGAAATGGAAGCGCATCGCGCGAACCGCAAATCCGAACGTTTCGCCCGCGCCGATGTCGACGGCAATGGCAGTTTGAGCCAGGAAGAAATGCAGAGCATGCGCGGAAAACGCGGCGGCAAAGGCATGGGTAAGCGCGGCGGAAAAGGAAATCGCGGCGGCATGATGAAACGCGCCGACACCAATGGCGATCAAATGATCAGCAAGGCCGAATTTCAGGCCGCAGCAATGGCCCGCTTTGAAAAAGCCGATGCCAATGGCGATGGCATAGTGACAGCCGAAGAACGGAAAGCGGCGCGTGAGGCGCGCCGTGGTGAACGGAATAAAAGAGGCGGTTAATCCCTGAACCACTCTTTTTGTGAACGGATCACCGGCGCTCTCCCTCCCTCGAAAGCCGGTGGTCCGTTCTTTTTTGATAAACCCATGCTAGGGAAGCAAAATGTCAGGACAAACGCATATATTATTGGTCGATGACGAAGCCTCGTTGCGGGAGCCATTGGCCGAATATCTCACAAAACAAGGCTTTCGGGTCCAGCAAGCCAGCGATGCCAGTCAGGGGCGTTCGGTTATGAACGCGTTTAATTTTGACATTATTTTGCTCGATATCATGATGCCCGGTGAAGACGGCCTTAGCTTTTGTCGCCATGTGCGCGAAAATACCCAAACCCCGGTGATTTTTATCAGCGCCAAGGGCGAAGAACTCGACCGCATTGTCGGTCTGGAACTTGGTGCCGATGATTATGTCACCAAGCCTTTTAGTCCGCGAGAATTGGTCGCAAGGATCAAGGTGGTGCTGCGGCGAACCAGTGGTGGCAACGGCGTGACCCAGGGAAGCGGGTCAATCTATCAATTTTCGGGCTGGACGCTCAAAACCGATCAACGCAGTTTGATCGATAGCGAAGGCGTAACGGTTCCACTTTCCAGCGGCGAATATCAGATGCTGCTCGCACTGCTCTCGCGCGCCGGACAAGTGCTGAACCGCGATCAATTGCTCGACATTACCCAGGGGCGAGAAGCCCATGCTTTTGACCGTGCGGTGGACAATCAGATCAGCCGGATGCGGCGCAAAATTGAAGCGGACCCGAAAAACCCCGAAATCATAAAAACCGTCTGGGGCGGCGGCTATGTTTTGGCGGGAGATGTCAAAATATTATGAAGCACTTGCTTCCCAAAAGCCTGATCGGCCAGCTTTTGGCGTTGGTTGCGGTGACGCTGTTGATCGCGCAGGGCATCAACATTGTGTTGCTTTATCGTGGCGCGCAAAACCAGAAAATTGCGGAAGCCTCCGTTTCGGCAGTGGGCAGGATTACCGGCGAAATCGAACGGATGAATGAACGCGGCTTTCGCGAACGGCGCCCCCGCCGCGATGACAGGCCGCGCCGGCGCCGGAACCGCCCCAGCGTGACGGCGGAAAGCGCGATTAATGCCGGGCAATCCAGATTGTCAGTGGTGGAGGAGCGTGCAGCCCTCGGCTTTGAAAATATGGGCGTTGCAGTGTTAGCGGTAGAGGTTGCGCGGGTGGACAGGCTGCCCCCTGCTATGATCAACAACGTCATTGGACGCGGCCGTGGCAGGCAGCAAACGCTGCGCGCTGTCGGCTATGGCAATAGACCCAATGGAATTGACGGATATGTGCTGATGTCTGCGCAAATTGCGGATGGACAATGGATGAACATTGCATCGGTCATTCGGGACCGCAATCCAAAGTTGGTTCGCACATTGCTGTTTCAGACCGCCGTTATTTATCTGATATTGCTAATCCCGCTCATCTGGCTGGGCCGCAATATATCGCGCCCTTTAAAAGCGCTCACCAAAGCCGCTGAAAATTTTAAACCGGGAGCGAGCGAGCCGATAGAAGAAAGCGGTCCGCCCGATACGCGGCAGTTAATCGCGGCCTTTAATGAGATGAACGACCGTGTCGGGGCGATGCTGGACGAAAAGGACGTGATGCTGGGCGCAATCGGCCATGATCTGCGCACCCCGCTCGCGGCGCTGCGTGTCCGGGTGGAAAGCGTCGAGGATGATGCCGAACGCGAACGCATGGTCGCCGGGATTGGCGACATGGATCGGACGCTGGATGATATATTGTCGCTGGCGCGCCTGGGCCGGACCAACGACACCGCCGAACCAACCGATATCAGCGCCTTGATAGAGATCGTGGCGGACGAATTTACCGATATGGGAGCCGATGTCTCTTTTACACGCAGCGGCCGGATAACCGCCAATATCCGCGCGACTTTAATCCGCCGTGCCTTACGGAACCTGATCGGCAATGCGGTGGCATATGGAAAGCAAGCAGCGGTTTCTGTGGATAAAGATGGGGATAGGCTGGTGATTCATGTGGATGATGAAGGTCCGGGCATTCCCGAGAATCAAATCGCGGCCATGTTCGAGCCCTTTGCCCGCGCTGAAAAGTCGCGCAACCGGGAAACCGGCGGCTCGGGACTGGGCCTTACGCTGGCCCGGGCCATTGTCCGTGACCATGGCGGCGATATCGTGCTGCAAAACCGGGAAGAGGGCGGATTGCGGGCTTCCCTGATCCTCAATCTGGGTTAGGCTCCCGGATTATTCCCGGCCTGCCTCCTCTTCCTCTTCCTCTGGCACTCCGCCGGGATGCTGGGCGAGAAATTCGGCCTTGGCCTTTTCAAACTTGTCCGGGTCCAGCCATTTGAACCTGTCGGGCAGCATCACCCGGCCGCCCTCGACAAAGCGCTGGACCACATCGATAATCTCGTCGGTAATGCCCTGATGGGTGCGGACATTAATGTTGCGACTGCCAATCTCGCCAATCCGGTCGCTTATGGCCTTAAGCTTTTCCTCCAGCCTGTCCTTGGATGGCCCCGGCGCCGGGTCGGGCGTGGCGAGCCATTGGGGATAGGCTTTTCGCCCTTCAATCAATTTCGGCGCATCAATATTGGCATCATATATGTGCCCGGCGGTGTCGGCATGCGCCTCTATCTCCCCGCCATCCACCGTCTTTTGGGCCGGCGCAAAGCGCCCCTGCGCATCACGCCCCGCGCCATTATCGTCGCGCTGGATGAGCAGGCGCAGGACGTCATTGGCATGCTTGACGCGCTGACCCACGACCTTGCCGTGATACCAGACATCCTGCTTCTCCCCCTCCACCGCGCGCTTCCACGCGACTTCCTCCAGCGGCGTTTTGGCCCGGCGCAGCGCGCGCTCCCACCGCTCGGCAAAATCGGCGTCGCGCTCCCGAAATTTATAGGCGCTGTTCCAGCTAATCCCCGCCATGCGCGCGGCATCGCGCACACAGCCCGTGCGGCCCAGCGCGGCAATAAAATCATTCTGCCGCTCCACCGTCCAGCCATCATGGCGGACCCGATAGGGTTTGGGCGGCGGAGCCTCTGAGGGCGTGGCGGGCAAGCCCGCGGGATGTTCGGGATGGGGGTTGTCGTCTGCCATGGGGGAATCGGCCCTTTTGTTCTTTCTTTGTTCCTTTTATTCGGGCCGGTGTATCAAAGAGTGGGGGTTGTAGGAAAGGGGGTTAGAAAAATTTTCTAATCTAGTCTGGCTGGCCGTCTCGACGGATCAGCTTACAGACGGCGGCCAGCGACAGATAGGCTATGCCCGCCACTATCGCTATGCCAATAAGGCCCGGCAATGGTTCGAGCGGTTTAACCGACCAAATAAGGATCAGCCGGTAAAGCACCCATCCATAGATGAGCAGCCCTAAGGCAATTCTGATCCATGAAATGGCGCTCAGCTTATCCAGCCACCTTTTCTGCCACGATTCATTCTGGGGCAGTGTTCGTGCCTTTGCATAAAACCTGTGGCGCATTTGATAATGATCCCACAACGGCTTGCAGACAAACAGCATCATCCCCAGACTGGCCGCATAGGGGATAATATCCATCACTATGGCGGGAAGATCGAATAGTGCCATCGTTATTGTAGCAATCGCGATCACGGCCACCATGATCAGCACCGCAATCATTATCCGCTTGAAGTCGAAGGCCATGGCACTGCGATAGCTGGCGATCAGCAGATCGCGCTCTTCCGGCAACAGGAACTTCAATCCGCGCCATGTCTGGACAGCATAGCCATCCTCAAAGACTGTGAACTCGCGTTCATAATATTTCCATAGTCCGAACATAGGGCAATATTTCTAGGGCGCTTTGTTGCTAACGCAAGGTTTTTGGCTTTGCTGATGAACTGTCACCGGAACGCCAGTCCCACTTGATCAATATACGCCCGTTGCTCTGGTGTGTCTGGCACGGGTACGCCGCGCGCCTTGCTTGTCAGCGCGACCGCCTCTTCCACCGTATGACCGAAGCCGAGCAGCGCGCAGCAAACGGCCATTCCGGACCGACCAATTCCAGCCCTGCAATGCACGGCAACGTCTTCGGCATTCCGGAGTCTTGTAATGATATCGGTAACCAGATTTTGGAAAGGCGCTTGTTCGGGTAGCCCGCGATCCGTTATGGGAAACTGGACAAAATCCATTTCGGTTGCGAGACATATCGCGCCCTCATCGACCAGAGAAAGCTCTGATGCCTCATGCGGTTCCAGCATCGAGATGACTGTGTTGATTCCGATGGCCCGATAATGTGCCATATCCTCTCGCAACCATTCGCCGGATGGCTTGGGCATGATGAATAGATTGCCCGGTAATTGTGGGGCTACGAGATATATTGATGGCTTCATGGATGAAGTGCTTCCTGTGCGCTCCTAGAAGTTGCAGGATTTAGTAAACTGTCACCGTAATCGACCGTAATCGTAACTTGCGTATGTTGATGTGGGCGAGGCTGGTAAAGAGAATATCTGATTAGTGGATTCAGTAAGCTATAACCGTAGTGGAGTTTTATCTTGCGTCAAAAGGTCCAATGTATCAACAAAGTAAGAAAAGTAGTTTTAATTATTGGGGGTCAAAATGAAGTTAGTTTTTCGAAGTAACTATATATCAATTGGTCAAGTAAATACTCCAGAACTTCCAAAATTTACAGTTTTAACCGGACTCAATGGAGCCGGAAAGACTCATCTCCTTAAGGCAATACAATCAGGTGCCATTGAGGCGGAGGGCACAATTCAACCCAAAATAAAGTATTTCAACTTCATCGACTTCAGGGTCAACGAAGCTGGTGGACAGACTGGAATGCAAATCGCGCAACAAGCCAAGAATGCCATACAGATATTAATGGGACAAGGGGGAAATCCGAAAGTCAATTGGATTGCAACGGCACAGAGTATTTATAACCAGTCATTTACTGCGGGTGTTCAAAATTCAGCGCAGATATTGGATACTATTCAAGCGGAAGAATTTCGTTTCTGGGATAAAGAAAACCAAGAAATTCCGGACAGTGTTGGGAAATCGATTTCTGGTTATGAGCAAAAGATTGAAGCACAAATATTTGATAATCCGAACTTTCGAAAAAATCCTGACTTTAGGTCAATTATTTATTCCATAAGAAAATATGGTAGGCCGGTTCATACGCTTAACGATTCAGATTTTGAAAAAATGTACTATCCTTTCTCAAATGGAGCAAACCACCTTGCGGTATCTCTGGGATCGTTATTTGCTAGATATAAGGTTCAGCAATTTTTATGGGCCCTCAGGCAATTTAATGAAAATGGAGATAAAGCGTTTTTCTTTAACGAATTGATGGAAGAGTATGAAAAATTACACATCAAACCTTGGGACACAATAAATGAAATAATGAGTAGTATTCATGAATTAGGTGGATCTAGTTCTGTGTTTAACTTCCGAATTACAGACCCTTCATCAGATAAGATCGACTTTGAAAACCATCAATCATATTCTTTTAGCCCTCAAATTATCGACAAAAAATTTGGGATTCCAAGAGGCTTCGCAGCACTGTCGTCTGGAGAACAAGTCCTTTTCGCGTTAGTTCTTTCGATTTTTCAATCCGAAGATTTTTTTGAGTTACCAAAGATATTACTGTTGGATGAGGTGGACGCTTCATTGCACCCATCAATGGTTAAAGCGCTATTGGGTACACTTAAGAAGGTGTTTGTTGATCGGGGAGTTGAAGTGATTTTGGCGACTCATTCTCCAACAACTGTTTCTTTGTGCGACGCCGAGAGCGTTCACGTAATCGAACGAAATCGAACGAACATTACTATCCGTCATGTTGGCCAAGACGACGCTCTAAGTATCGTTTCGGAAGGATTTGCGACTCTTGGTGATGGGAGTATGGCATTTAACCAAGTGCAAGAAGGCAAGGTCAACATCCTAACTGAAGGGCGAAACATTAAATTTCTCGAAAAGTATTTCCAGCTCAAAAATATCGATCAATGCAATTTTGTTGAAGGGTTGGTAGATAAAACAGGGACATCTCAGTTGGACAAATATGTCGATATACTTGTTGCACTTAATCCAAAACCACCATTTCTGGTGATCTACGATTGCGATGCCAAACCGAGGTCTGGAGACAAAAAGATAAAGGCAATGTCTTTTCCCAAAAATACTAACAACAAGCTTGCAAAAAAGGGCATAGAGAACATGTTTCCGGAAGAAATTTTTCCGGATGAATTATTACATAAAAGTGATCATCCAGACAGAGGCCGGACAAGATCGTTCGTTGAAGAAAAGAAACTCGATTTTGAAACATTGGTGCTCGAGAGGTCGAAACTTGAAGATTTCGTGCTATTCGATTTTTTGCCGGACATAATAGATGATCTTTTGCTACAGTAACTGAATTCTTCAATAATTAGATAACATCTCGGCAAATTGGGCTTGCCCTCCCATTGCCTCTCCGACACCCATGGTCTAAAGCGCTCCAGAATCACTTTTTAGTGGATTATCAACTCGCTGGACGCACCTGCTTCCCCTCCGCCTTTGCTAAAAGCTTCGGCGGACAGGCTCCACCCGGCAACAACGATTTAAATACGGAGCAACAATTTATGACCACCACCGGACAAGACTCGCTGGGCACGCGCTCGACCCTCTCGGTTAATGGCACCAACTATGCCTATTATTCGCTCGCCAAGGCGGCGGAGAAGCTCGGGAATATTGATCACCTGCCTTATACGCTGAAAGTCTTGCTCGAAAATATGCTGCGCTTTGAAGATGGCGGCCATACGGTCGCGGCCAAGGACGCGCAAGCGGTGGTCGACTGGCAGAAAGAGGCGAAGAGCAGCGCGGAAATTCAATATCGTCCGGCCCGCGTTTTGATGCAGGATTTTACCGGCGTTCCAGCCGTTGTTGACCTCGCCGCGATGCGCGACGGGATCAAGGCTTTGGGCGGCGACGCGCAAAAGATTAACCCGCAGGTGCCGGTGCATCTGGTGATTGACCATTCGGTCATGGTCGACGAATTTGGCACGCCGCAAGCGTTTGAAAATAACGTGGCGCTGGAATATCAGCGCAATATGGAGCGCTATGAGTTCCTGAAATGGGGATCGAAGGCGTTTGACAATTTCTCGGTTGTGCCTCCCGGAACCGGTATTTGCCATCAGGTGAATCTGGAAAATATTGCCAAAGCAGTATGGTCGTCCAAGGACGCAAATGGCGAAATGGTCGCCTATCCCGATACATGTGTCGGCACCGACAGCCATACGACGATGATCAATGGCCTGGGCGTGCTCGGCTGGGGCGTGGGCGGTATTGAGGCGGAAGCCGCGATGCTGGGCCAGCCGGTATCGATGCTGATCCCCGAAGTGGTCGGGTTTAAACTCACCGGCGAGCTGGCCGAGGGTATTACCGCGACTGATCTGGTGCTGACCTGTGTGCAGATGCTGCGCGCTGTGGGCGTGGTCGGGCGCTTTGTGGAATTTTACGGTCCGGGCGTGGCGGCCTTGTCGCTTGCCGATCGCGCGACCATTGCCAATATGGCGCCGGAATATGGCGCGACCTGCGGTTACTTCCCGATTGATGACAAGACGCTGGATTATCTGCGCCTGACGGGTCGTAGCGAAGCGGACATTGCGCTGACCGAAGCCTATGCCAAGGAACAGGGTTTCTGGCGGCTCGATGAAGCGAAAGACGCGATTTATTCGAACAAGCTGGAACTGGATATGACCAGCGTGGTGCCGTCTTTGTCGGGGCCGAAATTGCCGCAACAACGCGTGTCTATGGCGGATCTCGACGAGAGCTTTAACCGCGATCTGGGCGAAGTCTTTGGCCGCAATGATGACGCGGGCCGGGTGGCTGTGGATGGCAGCGATTATGATTTTGGCCATGGCGATGTGGCCATTGCCGCGATTACGTCCTGCACCAATACGTCCAACCCCAGCGTGCTGATTGCCGCAGGGCTCGTGGCGCGTAAGGCGCGGGAGCGGGGCTTGCAGCGCAAACCTTGGGTGAAGAGCAGTCTTGCGCCGGGGTCTCAGGTGGTGACGGATTATCTCGACAAGGCGGGGCTTTCGGAAGACCTGAACTATCTTGGCTTTAATCTGGTGGGCTATGGTTGCACGACCTGCATCGGGAACAGCGGGCCTTTGCCGCCAGCGATTTCCAAGGCGATTAATGACAATAGTATCGTTGCGGCGAGCGTTTTGTCCGGCAATCGCAACTTTGAAGGCCGTGTGTCTCAGGATGTGCAGGCGAACTATTTGGCTTCGCCGCCGCTGGTGGTTGCCTATGCGCTGAAAGGCACGGTGCGTGAGGATATGTATGAAACGCCGATCGGGCAGGGCAGCGATGGCGAAGATGTTTTCTTGCGCGATATCTGGCCGACCAATGATGAAGTAAACGAAGCCATGGGCGGCGCGGTCAATCGCGAGATGTTCATGAGCCGCTATGCCGACGTCTATAAGGGCGATGCGGCGTGGCAGGATATCGATGTGACCGGCGGCGACACCTATCAGTGGCGTGCGGGGAGTACTTATGTGGCCAATCCGCCTTACTTTGACGGCATGACGATGACGCCGGAGCCGGTTGGGGACATAGTTGACGCTAAGACACTGGCAGTATTGGGAGATTCGATCACAACCGATCATATTTCGCCCGCCGGCGCGATCAAGGAAGATTCGCCCGCAGGCGAGTATCTCCGCGACCATCAGGTGGCTAAGGCGGACTTCAACAGCTACGGCAGCCGCCGCGGAAACCACGATGTGATGATGCGCGGAACTTTCGCCAACATCCGCATCAAGAACGAAATGGCAGACGGCAAAGAAGGCGGCCTAACCAAATATAACGGCGAGATCATGCCAATATACGACGCCGCCATGCGCCACAAAGCCGACGGCAATGACCTGGTTGTCATTGGCGGTGAGCAATATGGTACCGGCTCTTCCCGCGACTGGGCCGCGAAAGGCACGAACTTGCTGGGCGTGCGCGCTGTGATTGTGGAAAGCTACGAGCGTATTCACCGGAGCAATCTGGTCGGTATGGGCGTGTTGCCGCTGCAATTTGTCGAAGGCGTTGATCGCAATACACTGAAGCTTGATGGCAGCGAAAGCTTCACCATCAAGGGTGTTGCGAGCCTTAGCCCCTTGCAGAATCTGGAAGTCGAGATGACCCGTGCGGATGGTTCAACGGAAACGTTCAACACGCTCTGCCGGATCGATACCGCCAACGAGATGGAATATTTCCTCAACGGCGGCATCCTGCATTACGTGCTGCGGAATCTGGCAGGGTAGAACCTTCCGCTAATTTGTGCATAGTCGGGGCATAGGAGAAACCCATGCCCCGACTGCGCGAAATTCCTCGGTCAGAAGTGACCGACGACTATGTCCTCGGCCTTTACACCATGTTGTTCGGGGACCGCGATCCGGTGAGTGATCCGGGCACGGCAACAGGCACACCGGGCAATTGGTGGACCGTCTTTGCGCAAGTCCCCGACGCTTTCAAACATACGACGGAGGGTTTCGGTTTTTACCGCTCGCCCAATCGTGAGCTCGATCCGAAGCTCCGTGAACTCGGCCAAATCCGCGCGGGCTATGCCGTGGGATCGAAATTTGTTTATTCGCAGCATAGCAAGGCGATGCGCTTTGAAGGCTATTCGGAAGAGCAAGTCAAAGCCATTCCCAATTGGTCTGTGGCGGATTGTTTCAGTCCGGTGGACCGTGCTGTCCTCGCTTACACGGATTGTTTGGTGTTGGAGCAGGGCCGCGTGCCCGATGGTGTTTTCAAGACACTGAAAGAGCATTTGTCCGAGGTCGAGATACTCGAACTTACTTACATCACCTGCACCTATATGATGCACGCGGTGATGAGCAAGGCGCTGCGGCTGGAATTTGATGACGTCGACGAGCGCATCGTCGAAGTGCCAGCGCCGGAAGACGCGACGGCAGATGTCATGGGCATGGTAGATAAACGGAAGGACGCGAACACATGAGCTATCACCATCTAGCATTGGCGGCAAAAGACATGGCTGCGATCCACGAATTTTACGAGGGTGTCATGGGCTTTGAACTGGTGACGGTTGAAATTGCGCCCGTCATGGGCGGCGGTTGGGGTAAGCATTTCTTCTACCGGATGGACGGTGATGACAGCAAGTTTATCGCTTTTTGGGAATTGCATGATGTGCCGGGTCAAGAGGATCATGAGTTTGATCTGAATGTTGCTGCCAAAACGCCGCCAGGTACCAATCATATCAGTTTCGGCGTGGAAAGCGCTGAACAACTAACCGAGCGCCGGGAACAATGGAATGCAGCAGGGTCCGATGTGCTGGAGATCGACCATAATTGGTGTCACTCCATCTATACGCGTGATCCCAATGGCAATATGGTGGAGTTCTGTCTGACCACTGGGCAATTTGGTGATGCGGAGCGTAAACGCGCTCTGGCGGCACTGGACGAGAAAGAGATGAAAGCAACGCCGCCGCCCGCGATGATGAAACAGTGGTTGGCGTCCGACTATCAGACCTGAGATTCAGAAAACTGGACTGGTGATCATGTTAGTTGAAAGATTTTTGCAATATATTTTGGCGATATAATGGCTGCAAATGTGATCGGCCCGGCGGTCCTATTTTTGGCTGAATAGCAAAGAGAATTGGATTGTGCATTGGCTAAGATGGCAATACCGGCAATAGCCGCTCCACTCTCCACATCTATAAAAGCTGTAACCAATTTCCGGCTATTCCCGAACCGTTGAGTAAGACAACCAACGGAGATTAGAAATGTTAAAACTTACTTCTATAGCAATGACTGGCCTGCTCGCCTTGGTGGCTATCACCCCTGCGCAAGCCGCAAATCTGGCTGGTAATACAGCTACCGCCGGATCGTCAATCGTCGCGGACAATCATATCGAAACGACTGTTTCAAGTGATGCTTTACAAGGCAAGGCTCAGAATCGCGGGCATTTCAGGTCGAGAGGATTTGGCCATCGTGGCGGCATTCGCTCTCACGGCCGATTTGGTCATAACCGGGGCATCCATCACGGTAAATCGCGCCTGAAGCATAAGAAAATTTTTGGTCATCAAAAGGGATTTAGCCGCCATCATGATCGCGGTTTTGGTCATCATAAAAAGTTTAGCAAATTTGGCCATTCCAAGCTTTATGGTCAGCGGAGTTTCCGTCGCCGGTAAGTCAGCGGAAAGACCCTTACATGCGTAATGTAAGTGTAGGGTCGCAGGGTTAGGCGGTGTCTTCGTAACCGGAGGTATCGCCTGATTCTTTATAGGACTTTGATCAATGCAACGCCGGCTGCGATGGCAAGCAAGATAATGACAAAGCCGCGCCAAACCGGCTCTGATACCGCGCCAAAATACTTTGAACCCAGATGATTCCCGCCGATCATCAGCGGGCAGGTCAGTGCGGTCAGAACTAATAGCTGCATGTCCACCATACCGCGCCAAAAGGCGACCGCGGTTGCCATAGCGGCGGTGGCAAAGAATATCGTGATCATCGATCCTCTGGATACGGCTGGCGGAACTTTCTTGCGGACAAAATGGAGGACGATTGGCGGTCCGGGCATCGCGGCAAAGCCATTGAGCAGGCCAGAGATGATCCCAACCAATGCAATATGCAGCGGCGAATTGTTGAGGGTTTGGGGGCGTTTCAACATGAATGCGAAAAAGCTGCCGATGGCAATAGTGGTGATGATCAATCGGGCGATATCGACACTAACAATATCAAGGAGCCATAGCCCGAGGGGTGTCGTCAAACAGGCAAGCGCCGCAATTTTCGAAACCATCGGTACGTTGATAATCCCGCGCGCCTGTCTTACGCCAAAGGGCCCAATGATCAGCTGCATCAGAATCGCCATCAACACGGCGACTGCCGGCGTTGAAACAAGACTCACGAGCGGTACGGATAAAATGGCATAGCCAAACCCGGTCAGGCCGCGAAAAAAAGCGGCACCGGCAACAATCAGACATACTGATAGGAAAGGTAGGAGAGCCAAACCCGCGTGGGTGTTCAGCCAAATATCGAGTGTCTCAATCATGCGGGCTCTTCGCCGATTCTTCTCGCAAGAGCAATAAGCGATTGCAGCGCAGTTGTTTGAGTTCGGCCTTAGCTAGCGATATGCAAGGCTGCTTTTTTGGGCTGTTCTTCCTCACTTGCTTTCAAGCCAGTGAGGATCGTGTCGATAACCTGATGTAACCGTTCTTCGTCCGCCAAATGCATCATGTCCATCATCAGATTGGGGTTGCAGAAAGGTTGTACCATCGTGTTGACCAATGAAACTATCTGATCGAGTTCCAGTCCCTTGAAATAACCTTCCTCCATAGCTTCAGCGAGGATGATCGCCATATAATGGTCGGTCAGGTCGACATAGCCGCGGATGACTTCAAAATGCTGGTCGCCCAATTCCATATAGGATCGGAAAAGGTCGGGATCTTCCTCAAAGCGGGTGCGTTTAATGTCCAGTCGTCGGGCAAAAAATTCGTAGAGCTTTTGCTTGGCGGGCATGTCGGCCTCGACCAGATCCTCGATGATCGTGATCAGCTCGGCAAACCAGCGGCCTGCCATTGCCTCGGCCAGCGCATCTTTATTCTCAAAGAAGCGATAGACGTTTGACTGGGACATGCCTGCTTCTGCAGCAAGATCGGTGATGGTGAAGTTAATCGCACCACGCTCTCGGATAATCACTTCTGCGGTTGCGATCAGTTTTTCACGACCGGCTTCAATGTCAGTCTCGGGACGCGCCATGGGAAAATTCCTGCTTAGTTTTACCGATATGCGATATATATAGGTCATACGGTTTTATGATAAAAGATATTTTTATTTATTTTTCAATTACCCCCGAGGTAATCGGGCGCTACGCTGTTTCGATATTGTCGTTACTGACACGGAGTAGCGATGGCAGGTCATGACTGAAAATTCGCAGGCAAGCGCCAGCTCGTCCGCATCCAGGCCTGAGAAAGAAGCTGGCCCCTTTAAACCCGTAACTGGCGGTATATTGCTGTTCCGCCGCTGGTGGCGTGTCGTTCTATGCTCTGGCGTGGACCAGTAAGCGGATATCGGACGAAGCAACAGAATGGACGATCGAAATCAAACCGCCCGCAGTGGCTTTGACAGCGTTGACCCTGACCAATGAGGTGATCAACGAAAAATCTACCGCGTAGCTCCCCTTGATCGGTCGGGCAGCTGCGCCAGTCCAACTTCCGCTTGGAGCTTACGGATCACCACGCGCAATAGCAGAATATTCCAGACTGGAATATGTCGCCCCAGCTTAAGATTGAGGCGGTAATTGTGCATCAGTCCCTACGGTGACAGGTGAAGTGCTGGCGTCAGTGAATGTGAAATATGGAATCGCAATCGCATAAGCCCCAAGACCAAGCGTGATAAGCAATGTCAGGATTGTTCCGACCATTCGACCTTTACCAAGTTTGCCGCCATCCATGCCAACGCCATGAGCGATCCTGCCGAGCATATAGACGCCGCCAACAACCCAAAGCCATGTTGCGGAGCCGGTGGCCAACTCTATGGCGGCGATCAGGATCAAGACGATGGGTAAGCTTTCACCGAAGTTGGCATGAGCCCGCATCCGACGAATAACCTTGTCATTACCGCCGTCACCGACACTGATTTTTTCCGATGTACGCACTTGTCCAACGCGGATCATGAGCCAGATATTGATCAAAGCTGCGGCGCCGGCGATAGTTAATGTAATCGGTAAAATCATAGTTCCTCCAAAAGCTGTTATATTTATCGCCCCTCTATAGGTGCACAATGCTTGCAACGCACAGGAAATTCGTTATAGCCGCCCCTTCGCGTGCAATCGGTTGATCGCATGAGTCGACTGATTCTCTATCTTCGGTAGAGGTTGGCTTGCTCAACACCGGCATTTGGCTTATTGTACACATATATGAAATTTGAAATTTAACGAACAGGCTTAGCAATGGCTGTCCCTAAACGAAAAACTACGCCGTCCAAGCGCGGAATGCGCCGTTCCCATGATGCTTTGAAAGTCGAAGCTTATCAGGAATGTTCCAATTGCGGTGAATTGAAGCGCCCTCACCATATGTGTGGGTCTTGTGGTCATTATAATGGCCGTGAAGTCATGGCTGTCGATCTCTAGTCTTTTCGACTTTGATCGACTAACATCACGACTATCACACATCTAATCAAGGGGAATAACCGGTGGGGATGAGGCCGCGAATCGCAATTGACGCGATGGGCGGTGACGTTGGCGTGCGTGTAATGGTCGCTGGCGCTGCTCTTGCCCGACACCGGCACGAAGGTTTCCAATTCCTCTTCGTTGGCGATGAAACACAGATAAAAGAAGCGCTGAAAAGCCACCCGAATCTGAGCGCTGCCGCTGAAATTATGCATGCCGAAGACATTGTGTCCGGCGATGCCAAACCCAGCCAAGCGCTGCGCGGTTCCAAGAAAACGTCCATGGGCATGGCTGTTGCCGCTGTAAAATCCGGCGAAGTCAGTGCGGCGGTCAGTGCTGGAAACACCGGCGCGCTGATGGCTATTTCGAAATTGGCCCTGCGCACTATGCCCGGCATTGATCGCCCTGCGCTAGCGGCTTTACTGCCAACCATGAAGGACAGCGATGTCGTGATGTTGGATCTCGGGGCCAATGCCGAATGTGACAGTCGCAATTTGGTGCAATTCTCTGTCATGGGCGCGGCCTATAGCCGGATTATGCACGGCTTTGAAAAACCAAAGGTCAAATTGCTGAATATCGGCACCGAAGACGGCAAGGGTACCGGGGCGTTGCAAGGCGCAGCTGATGCGTTGAAGAGTGCCGACGGATTGGCGATGAATTTTCAGGGTTTTACCGAAGCTGATAAAATATCCACTGGCGACGTTGATGTGATCGTTACCGATGGGTTCTCCGGAAATATTGCGCTGAAAGCTCTTGAGGGAACGGCGCGTTTTGTGACGGACCTGCTAAGGCGCAGTTTCTTAAGCTCGCTGCGGTCCAAAATTGGATTTCTTATCTCTCGGCCGGCGACAGAATTGCTGAAAGAGCATCTTGACCCAAACAACCATAACGGCGCTGTCTTCTTGGGCCTGAATGGCGTGGTGGTAAAAAGCCATGGCAGTGCCGATGAAAAAGGCGTAGCCAATGCAGTGGAAGTGGCAGCGCGGCTGGTAGAGGATAGTATTTTGGAACGCATTAGCGAAGATATTAAGAAAATCAGCACCGCAGCGCCGCTGGAGGCAGCTGCGAAATGAGTGTTGCGACCGCTCGTCGTGCGGTCATAAAGGGCACTGGTTCTGCTTTGCCGCGAACGAAAGTTTCCAATGCAGAGCTTGCTAAAAAAGTAGACACGACCGACGAGTGGATCGTTGAGCGGACCGGAATAAAATTTCGCCATATTGCCGAGGATGATGAAACAACCTCTAGTCTTGCTACGGAAGCCGCGCGCAAGGCGCTCGACGCGTCCGGCCTTTCGGCTAATGACATTGACTTAATCGTATTGGCGACTGCAACGCCTGACCAAACCTTTCCCGCAAGCGCGACCATTGTGCAAAACGAATTGGGCTGTAATGGCTGTGTGGCTTTTGATGTCGCGGCGGTCTGTTCGGGCTTTCTCTATGCCTTGTCGGTCGCGGAAAGCATGATTCGCGCCGGCAGTGCGCAAAATGCTATCATAATTGGCGCGGAAACTTTCAGCCGTATATTGGACTGGGAAGATCGCGCGACCTGCGTGCTCTTTGGCGATGGCGCCGGAGCGATCATATTATCGGGTGAAGAGACCGACAAAGGCATTTTGGCCACCCGTTTGCATGCCGATGGCGAGCATAACCAGCTGCTCTATGTGGATGGCGGTGCGGGAACGACGGGAACGGTTGGCAAGCTGCGCATGAGGGGACGGGAAGTATTTCGTCATGCGGTCGTCAATCTGTCCTCTGTGTTAACCGAGACTCTGGATGCGGCGGGCGAAAGCATCGACAATATTGACTGGTTGGTGCCACATCAGGCGAATGCCCGGATTTTGGATGCAACAGCGAAAAAACTGAAACTGGCACCCGAAAAAGTGATCAAGACGGTTGACCAGCATGCCAATACATCAGCGGCTTCGGTTCCGTTAGCACTCGATACAGCGGTACGGGACGGACGCGTGAAATCCGGTGACCTGCTGGTTCTGGAAGCGATGGGCGGCGGTTTTACTTGGGGCGCAAGCGTCATCCGTTACTGAGATTGTTCGCATCGGTTGGGTTGAAATCTTCGACGCAAATAGGAACGCTACGATGAGGGACGGACATGACCTACCTGTTCGTCGTTAATTTTACATCTTCGTCGAAAGTTCGTTGAGCTTCCAAATGGTCCGCCCTTAGCTGTCTGCATGGGGCGCTCCGGTTTAGATAGTGTAAGTGTTTCGTCGCACTTTATGTTTCAGGTTTTCCGTAGTTGCCACGACTTGGGTGCTAGGAAACCGGTACTTTTGGCTGCCCTTGACTTGACCGATGCCCAGTTGCGCGATCCGCGCATCAGATTTGGCGCTGACGCGCTGGCAACGCTGTGCCAGGCCACGGCGCAGGAACTGGGCCGTGAAAATGCCTTTCTGGATATTGGCTGGGGGATGACGCCAACAGGTTTTTCAGATGTTGGCTATATGGCTCTATTTGAAGAAACCATAGGCGGCGTCTTGCAAGCTGCCGCCGCAGCGATGGATTCTCGCGCGAACAAGCCGCTTTTGCGATGGGAGCAATCGGGCTCAATCTGCCGGTTGGTAGCAGACCCGGGTTGCAATGCTGCGGAAGAACTGATTTTCGTCCTTTTCTCCGTTTTGTCGCGCATTGGGCGCATCGTGGCCAACGACGAATCCGAACCGACTAAAGCCGCTTATTTCGTAAACAGGCAGCCCCGGAACTGTAACGTCCCCAAGACGTTGGAGAATCATCGGATAACGATCCCGTGTTTTTTTGATCAGCGGAGAACATGTTTGGAATTGCATGGGGATATTGCCGACCTTCCCAATCCCTTTGCCAACCGCGATTTGGTTCGTGCCGGGCAGCATTTGTCAAACCGCTTTCCGATGAACGCAAATGAACCCACCTCGTTGGTCGCACTCAGTTACCATTATCTATCCCAACTCTTGGATAAATCTGGGTTAAGCCTTGATGCTGCGGCGGAAACCTTTGGTATGGCAGAGAGAACCTTGCGGCGAAAATTAGCAGCAGAAGGCGCCTCTTTTCGTCAGATACTTGAGGAAGTTCGCCGTGATACCTGTCATTTGTATTTTTTAGAGGGCACTCGGTCCCTGTCGGAAATTGCGACCAAATTGGGCTATAGCGAACTCAGCGCTTTTACCCGTGCCTATACCGCGTGGTATGGTCGCTCCCCTAGTCGCGATATGGCCGTGCAAATGGCTGTTACCGATAACGAGAAATCAAAATTTAGTGGGAAAATGGTGGGCGTAGAGAGAGTTGAACTCCCGACCCCTTCGATGTCAACGAAGTGCTCTACCACTGAGCTATACGCCCACGCTGCAGGCCGTCTAGCCAGCCGCTAGACAGGGTGCAAGACTTAATTCAGTTCGCCGATACTATCCGGCTCAAATAGCCGCTGCACTTCTAGGACAAGATCCTTCAGATGGAACGGTTTGGAAAGAATTTTGGCCTTGGGTACGGATTCTCCAGCCCTCAGAGTCACGCCGGAAAATCCAGTAATAAACATGACCTGAGTATCGGGCGATACTTTTGCACAATGTTGAGCGAGTTCAATCCCGTCCATTTCCGGCATGACGATATCGGTCAACAACAAGTCAAATTTTTCGTTGTCGAGATAAGGGAGCGCCGCTGTTCCGCGATCCACCGCCACAACGTCATAGTTTGATTTTTTCAACGCGCGTGTGAGATGCTCGCGCATCGCTTGTTCATCTTCCGCAAGGAGAATTCTGATCATCTGTTGGGCCATTCCCTGTCCATATCTTCTGAAAAATTCGGGCTTTTATGCCGAAAATTAACTATAGGCGCAAATCTCTTAATAATTTGGTTCTTT
Source organism: uncultured Sphingomonadaceae bacterium (assembly GCA_947493215.1). Lineage (GTDB taxonomy): Bacteria > Pseudomonadota > Alphaproteobacteria > Sphingomonadales > Sphingomonadaceae > Parasphingorhabdus. Next base: position 970,237 of record CANLQE010000001.1, read on the forward strand.
CGGCTGTTTTTATGCGATATTGGATCAGGGAGCGGATGGGACATCATGACCGACAAAATCGTCAATAATCTAGCGCAAGAACAGTCTGGTGATAGGCCCTTCTCTTCTTACAATGTGGATGAATTGCAATATCCATTGGTTATCAGCGTTCCGCATGCCGGGCGCGTGTATCCCAAGGAAATACTGGATAATCTTGCCGTGCCTGCGACCCATTTGCTGCGTTTGGAAGATCGTTATGCCGATCGCCTGGCGAGTGCTGCGATCTCCAGGGGACTTCCAACCCTTATTGCCCATCGGCCAAGGGCATGGGTTGATTTGAACCGTGCGCGGTCGGAAATTGATGCCAATATTATTCAGGGATTGTCGCCGTCCCAGCTTCCAGCACCTAGCCGAAAGGTGCGCGGCGGCTTGGGCGTTGTCCCTAGCCGTTTGCACGGCATTGGCAGTCTATGGCGGAAAAAATGGCAGTGGGAGGACATAAATGACCGTTTGGACAGTTGTCATGAACCATATCACCACGGCGTTTCACAGATGTTGGCTCAAATACGATTAAAATTTGGCTGTGCGCTCTTGCTCGATTTACATAGCATGCCGCCGTTGGATGAAAAACAAGACAATATTGATATTGTGGTGGGTGATCTTTTTGGCCGCAGCGCAGGATCCCGCTATTCAGAGCTCACGATGTCGTTCCTTGAACAATCAGGCATCAACGCGCGTCTAAATCATCCCTATGCAGGGGGGTATATTTTGGAACGGCATAGCCAGGTTGAAAAAGATATCCATGCTCTGCAAGTCGAAGTGAGTCGACGCTGTTATCTAGACGAGGCTTTGCGGGAGCCGAGCGATCACATGCCGGTCATGGCCGATCATATCGCAAATCTAGCAATGCGGCTGGCTGATCATATGGGCGGTCAGTTTCTGCTAGCCGCTGAATAGCACCCGACGCTTGAACTGATCAAAAAAAACCACCCCGCCATGAAGGCGAGGTGGCCAAGGTTCAGGGAGGTGGCATTCTAAGAATGCCCGTACAGATACAATCGGGGGATGTGAATCTGTACACTATTAATGTGGTCTTTTGTGTAACGAGTTGCAAGTCCCAATCAAGAAATATGTCTTGATTTGGTCATTCTCGGCGCCAGTGCACGTGTATATGGCCAGTTCAGCGCCTCAAAAGGACATCTCTGCAGGGTGAGTATTTGCGATGATGAGAATGACTATGGTCCAGTGAAGGTAAATAGCTGCTTTGCCACACGTGCTTCACCGGACCATTTTTTCGATCATATGATCAATTTTAGGTTATACAGCAGGTGCCTCTGTAACCTGGGGCATTTTGCCAGCTTCAACCTGTTTTGCAAAAACTTCGCGCATAATCTGCAACGAGAAGAGATGAGCATAGATTAAAGGCAGCATGCCATTTTGGTTTATTTTCCGAAGTTCATCGCCGCGCAGCTCGCGGAGTTTTTCTTCATTGACCATCTGGAAGCCGCGATAAACGAAAGGTTGTTCAACGCCGGTTTGTTGAATGGCAACCTCGCCGTCCATCAACAGGTCGAGTTTTTTGAGTTCCTCGACAAATTGCGCCGTGCGTTGACCAGCTTGTTCAAAGCTCTCGCAAAATTCCAAGATACTTTTTGTTTTCTCAGAAGGCTGGTCTTTGTCAAACAAAGGGTCACCCTCTTTATAGTCGCCAATTGCACCGGTTGTCGGGTCAAAACAGAGTGACAACTCATCGACATCGGGCCGTAGTTTCGCCAGCATGAATGGATAGCGCCGAACATAAGCAGGCACATAGGCTGGCTGATTAAAACGGCCATCTTCGCCCATGAATGTGTTTACACCTTCATTGAGACCCATAAGAATCAGGGGAACGCTATTGTCGCCTACCGAAAAAACAATCGGGTAGTTGCGAGCGGCATTCGGAAATTCGTCAACCGTAATCGGAATCGCGTGCTGTTCCTGCATGAAGGATGCATCATCCAGGCCTTTAACCTTCCACTTAGCATGTTCTTTTGAGTTGAGCGGAACCAGGTCCTTGTAGAACATGGGAAGAGCTTGGGCTTGAGGCGCGCTGGCCATAGGAAAATCTCCGAGATATAAATATTGGTTAGAAAATCTGCTGCAGTGGCTTTAAGATGCTGGCGTGCCGGACGCAAGGGGAACTAGCTTGCCCGGATTCATAATGTTTTTGGGATCAATCGCACTTTTAATAGCGCGCAGCGTCAATATCCGGGCATCACCGGATAGTCGTTCCAGTTCATCACGTTTGGTTTGGCCTATGCCATGTTCCGCCGAGATAGAGCCGCCTGCAGCGACAACCAGATCGTGAACCATGGGCGAAATTTTCTGTGAAGATTGTACCATCCATTGAACGGCCCCTGATGACGCCCCCGATCTGGGTATCCCATCTGCCGGGGCTTTAACGTGAAAGTGTACATTGCCGTCACCCATATGGCCAAAGGCAGCTACTTCGGTACCAGCGAAGGCCTTTTCGATTCGTGCGCCTGCTTCGGTGATGAAATCCGCCATCTTTGCTACTGGTACGCTAATATCATGTTGCAGTGCTGGGCCGGCAGCGCGCTCTGCTTCAGAAATCGAGTCGCGAATTTTCCAGAAAGCTTCGGCCTGACTTTCATTGGCTGCGATGGCGGCGTCACTGATAAGCGTCTGATCTAATGCCTCGGCGAGCAGCGCCTCTACAAGCTCGCGAGGATCGTTTGCTGTGGGCTTATCGCGAACAAACTCGACCAACACATTCCAAGGCGCTGGTTCTGATAGGGGAGCACGCGTGTTCGGGATATGCTCAATGACCGCATCCAGGCAAGATTTCGGGAGTATTTCAAAACCCTCTAGTGAGGCACTTTCGCGAGCGTTGAGAAATTTGAATAACGCATAAGCAGCTTGTGGAGATGCCGCGCCAGCCCAAGCGACGCAGCGGTCAACGAGCGCCGGAACCGTTTTTAGGGTCGCAGCGGTCACGATACCAAGGGTGCCTTCTCCGCCAATGAGCAACTGCTTTAGGTCATAGCCGCGATTGTCTTTTTTGAGGGCGGATAAGCCGTCATAAATACTGCCATCGGGTAGCACTGCTTCCAAACCAGCGACAAGCGCGCGCATCGCGCCGTGCCGCAGGACCTGTGTTCCGCCGGCGTTGGTTGATACTAGGCCGCCGATAGTCGCCGATCCCTTGCCGCCCAAAGTTAGCGGGAAGCGCTGTCCTTGTTCACCCAAGGCCTCGTGAAAATTTTGCAATATGACCCCGGCGTCGCAAACCGCTAGCTGACCGCCGCCATCGATGCTGCGAATTTGGTTCATCCGCCGCATCGACAGCAATATTGATTGTCCTTCGGTGTCCGGTGTGGCGCCGCCAACCATGCCGCTATTCCCACCTTGCGGCACCAATGCGATCGCGTGGGCATTGGCGATTTTGACAATAGCGGACACTTCGGCGGTGGAGGCCGGTGAGATCAACGCCAGCGCTTTGCCCGTGTAGCGGCCTCGCCAATCGGTCAACCATGGCTCCATGTCGCCCGGATCGCTGGTAAATCCTTTCGATCCGACAATTTCGGCCATGCTATTTAGCCATTCGGGCATTTCCGGCATTGCTTTTTCCAAGAGGTTGAGAGTTCCAACGAATATAGATGCTTTCTGGTCAAACGCCAATATATCAGTAGAAAAGATAGTTCATCAAATATTCAATCACCGCTGTTATAGGCAGGGTGATGATAATCAGGGGTTTTCGGTGAGTCTTTCACTCTACGCATCATTGCTGTTGGCGACACCGGTCGTCTCAGAGCCTCCGATCACCGATGCTCCAGCTACGACCGAAGGGGTTTTTATTGGCCCTGCCGAATATAGATTTGCCCAGGTTCGTATCCAAAAACGTATTATTATTCGCGTTCCGCGCCGTCGCCCTTTAAGGGCGACGATGGCAGATATTTCACGAAGGCCTGCACCGACAACCTATAAGGAAAAGAAAATAGGTAAATGTTTGCCAATGACCAATATTCTTGGGGTTCAGCGGTTTGGCGAGCGATATCTTGATTTGGTGACAAAGGACCGTCAGCAAATTCGGGCACGGCTAAAGAAGAAATGTCAGGCGCGCAGTTTTTATTCAGGCTTTTATATGGAAAAATCCGGGGACGGGAAAATTTGCGTAAACCGAGACATTTTGCATTCGCGGACTGGTTCGAAATGTGAGATTGACCGGTTTCGTTTGCTTGTACCCGAATGACAGCCGAAATGATGCGTATCATATGACCAGCTGATAACGCTAGATAGCTTGACAAAAGCGGCGTTTCGCACCATCCCCCAAAACAGCTTTTACAGGCTCTTTGTTCGTGCGAATATGCACCATAATTTTCCGGAAACACTATGAAATTTGCCGACCTCGGCCTCTCTGATGAATTGTTAAAAGCCGTAGCCGATGCAGGCTATGATGAACCAACGCCCATTCAGGCGCAGGCCATTCCGCCGGTACTGATGATGAAGGACATTATTGGCATTGCACAAACCGGTACGGGCAAGACCGCTAGCTTCGTGCTGCCAATGATCGACATATTAGCGCATGGCCGATCACGGGCGCGGATGCCACGTTCGTTGATCCTAGAGCCGACCAGAGAATTGGCGGCGCAGGTCGCTGAGAATTTCGAAAAATATGGAAAGAACCATAACCTCAGTATGGCGCTCTTAATAGGCGGTGTATCCATGGGTGATCAGATCAAGGCTTTGGAAAAAGGCGTTGATGTCCTGATTGCTACACCGGGCCGATTGATGGATTTGTTCGAACGTGGGCGGATTTTAATGTCTGGCTGCGAGCTACTGGTGATTGATGAAGCCGATCGCATGCTTGATATGGGCTTCATTCCCGATATCGAGCAGATTTGCTCGAAACTGCCGTCGACCCGACAAACAATGTTATTCTCGGCTACTATGCCGCCGCCGATTAAGAAGCTGTCCGACCAGTTTCTCAACAATCCAAAATCTGTTGAAGTATCGCGCCCGGCGACTGCTAACACATCGATTGATCAGTCCATTATTCATGTGGCTCCAAAGGCTAAGCGCAAGCTGCTTTATGGAATATTGGACAACGAAGGGGTCGATACGGCGATAATCTTCTGCAACCGCAAAACAGAAGTGCGCGACCTTTGCCAGGATATGCGCAAAGATGGATTTGATGCGGGACAAATTCATGGCGATATGGACCAAAGCTCACGCCTTGCGGAGTTGGAACGTTTTAAGTCAGGTGAAATCAATATCCTATGTGCGTCTGACGTCGCCGCTCGTGGCTTGGACATTAAGGGCGTTAGCCATGTCGTAAATTATGATATTCCTTGGCATCCTGACGATTATATTCACCGGATCGGTCGAACCGGCCGTGCCGGAGCGACTGGCATTGCGATAACATTTGTGACGAACCGTGATGAAGAACATGTCGATAGCATTGAAAAGCTAACCGGCATGAAGCTGCCCGTTCGGGATAGCAAAAGCGTCAAACCTGAGAAAAAACAGAGCGGCAAGAAATCATCGCCGGATAAGCCAAAAAGCGAGAAGCCTAAAAAGCCTCGCCCGGATGATCACGCTGATACGAAAAAACCGTCTTCAAAACCGTCTGAGAAGAGCAAAAAGCCTGAGAAACAGACGCCGATTGCAGAGACTACAGAGGGGCAAGACGATGACTGGAATGGCCCAGTACCCGGTTTCCTAGACGCTAAACTGGATCGTTAGGACGGTCTGAAAAACGCTCGACGGTTCAGATTGTCGCTATTGCAGCGTTAGGCTATCCAAAATCTGTGCGGCCAGTGGATCAAGCGTTTCGGCGCTGTCTGCAGGATAGGTCAAGGCAGCTTTGATCATTGTGCCATCTGGTTTCCGCAAGATACGTTGCGCAGTTTTGCTGCCTTCGCTGATAGTGCCAGCGGCCCGATATTCGTTTTCGTTTACATAGCTGCCGGTCATGCCTTCTCCGACGTCTTCCAACTCTTTTACCGCTGCGGTCAAATCTGCGTCTTCACGATTTTCTATCCAGCCAGCAGTCAGTGTTGCTTTGGATTGGGCGTCATTAAAGACCTGCCCATTATCATCACCGGCTGCTTCGTCAGCAGTCCAACTTTTCGGGACCATGATCGAAAACCCGCGCAACGCGTTGGCGTAACTGGTCATCTCAGCGCTATCTAACGCCGGAGCGGTACCATCAGCATTTGCAGCCGCGGCTTCATCGCGAATGGCTTTGCTGGCAGCATCAGCCTGTTTGGCCAGCTCTTCGCTTGATGGCACATCGCCTACAGCCTCCTGCTTCCCACAAGAGGACAAGAGTAGAGCCAGTGATGCGGCCGCACAGATGGGAAATAAAGTTCGCATGTTTGTCATAGTGGCTAGACTTAGGGAGTGCAGCGATAAACATCAACTGAGAAGATCATGCGCGGTCCATTCAGCGGCGAAATCAGGAAACCTCAGCTAAGCTGCGTTGTCGATCCCGAGATCCGCCAACTTGCGGTAGAGAGTAGACCGCCCAATACCCAGACGGCGGGCGACTTCTGTCATGCGCCCGCGATAATGACCGATGGCAAGGCGGATCACATCTGCTTCGATCTCTTCCAACGGGCGCAAATTACCGTCCCCGGAATATAAGGTAACGCCAATACCTTCGGGGCTGCTGAGCAAATGCGGATGGGCATCGCCTGCATCCGCTACGAAAGAGGCAATTTGTGGAAATTCATCACAGGTGAGCGCATCGCGGTCGCACATTACGGCGGCACGGAACAAGACGCTTTGCAACTGACGGACATTGCCTGGCCATTTGTAACTGCGCAGCAAATTCAATGCTTCGTCAGTAATGCCAAGGCTGCGAAGGCCTGGTTGAAGAGCCAATCGCGTCAGGAAATGCCGAGCAAGGGCTGGTATATCACCAGTACGATCACGCAACGGCGGGATCGTAAGCTGGACCACATTCATGCGATAGTAGAGATCTTCGCGGAATCGGTCCTTTTGGACTTCCTGTTCCAACGAACGGTTTGTCGCGGCGATGATCCGCACATCAATCTGGAAGCTGTTAGGGCTTCCTAAGGGCTGGATTTCTGAAGATTTTAGGAAACGGAGTAGGCGGACCTGCGTTTCTGGAGGGATCCGGTCAACTTCGTCGAGAAAAATGGTGCCGCCTTCTGCTTGTTGCAGCAGGCCAATTTTGCGGTCAAACGCTCCAGTAAAAGCGCCTTTTTCGTGACCGAACAGGATGGAGTCGAGAAGATTGCCTGTGATTGCCCCACAATTGACCTTTAGCAGCGGCTGCTTGGAGCGCGGGCTGGCGGCGTGAATCGCGTCTGCAATAACTTCTTTGCCAACACCACCTTCGCCCTCAATCAGAACGGGTACTCTTGCGCGTGCTGCTTTAGCCGCGATGGCCAGTGCCGCGCGAAAAGCTGGCGCTGCGCCAACAATTTGTTCGAACTCAAGAGGCGCTGAAATTTTTTCGCTCAGAGGCTGTAACTCACCGGCTTCTTTAGAACTTTCTACGGCAGTAGTGAGCGCTGTAAGCATCTGTTCCGGCGCAACCGGTTTTATCAGATAGTCAGTAGCGCCGGCCCGGACGGCTTCAACAGCTTCGGTGACCGATCCGACAGCTGTCAGCATTAAAATCGGCAGAGCTGGGCGTCGGGACTTAAGTTCTGCGATCAGGTCTGTGGCTTCCGTACCAGGAGCCCAATGATCAAGAATGATAGCGTCCAGCATCATGCCGTCCTGCGTACCCAAAGTCGCAATGGCGGTTTCAGCATCGCGTGCGAAGATTGTGCGATAACCAGCCCGGGATGCGAGTGCAGAAATCAACCGGCATTGTGCCGGCTCATCATCGATTAACATCAGCAATTTTGTGCCGTTTTGAGCCATTTTTACCCTATATGTGCCAGAATGAACCAATAATGTAGCAACGAGGGGTAAAGACCGGATTAAGACCTGGCGATATTTTCTATCACTCTAATTAGGATACTGGTCTTGAGCGATGGGATATATATGTTTAGAGCGACCGCAAGCTTTGTTCGAATATGTGGAGGAAACATGACTTCTGATAACAATATGAAATCGGCGGAAGATACTTATGGTCGCTTTCTATCGTGGCTGAAGGTTGGCACGATTATCACGGCTCTGGTGACGATTTTGGTCATCACTCTTCTTGTTAGCTGATTGGAATAATCCTTGAAAATAGCGGTATTGAAAGAACTCGCCGACGGCGAGCGGCGGGTTAGTGCTTCCCCGGAAACGGTGAAGAAATTTACAGCACTGGGCGCTACCATGGCGGTGGAAAAAGGCGCAGGCCTATCCGCGTCGGTGAAAGATGCGGATTATGAAGCTGAAGGGGCCAGCATTGGCACCCGTGCAGCAGTTCTCAAAGATGCCGATATTGTTTTGGGCGTGCAGGGACCGGAACCCAAATCCCTTAAAGGTATGAAAAAGGGCGCGTGGCTGGTTGCCAGCCTCAATCCGTTCGGCGAACGGGCGCGAGTCGATGAATATGCCAAGATTGGCATTGATGCGCTGGCCATGGAATTCATGCCGCGAATCACGCGCGCACAATCGATGGACATATTGTCCTCTCAGTCCAACCTGTCTGGCTATAAAGCGGTGCTCGAAGCGGGATCGCATTATGGCCGTGCCTTTCCGATGATGATGACAGCCGCTGGCACCGTGTCTGCGGCGAAATGCTTCGTCATGGGTGTTGGCGTTGCCGGTTTGCAAGCGATTGCAACGGCCCGGCGTCTTGGGGCGCAGGTATCGGCAACCGACGTTCGGGCTGCGACCAAAGAGCAAATCCAGTCCCTCGGCGCGAAGCCGATTTTCGTCGAAGATGTCGCTGGCATCGAAGGCGAAGGTACGGGCGGCTATGCCACCGAAATGAGCGAGGAATATCAGAAGGCGCAAGCTGAACTGGTTTCCAAACATATCGCCAAGCAGGATATCGTGATTACGACCGCATTGATCCCCGGGCGTCCGGCACCGCGGCTGATTAGCGATGCCCAGATCGCCACCATGCGTACCGGCAGTGTGATCGTCGATCTCGCCGCTGAGCAAGGCGGCAATGTTGAAGGTGCTGTCGCTGGCAAAGTGGTCGAAAAACATGGCGTCAAGATTGTCGGAGCCAATAATATGCCATCCAGCATGGCGGCGGACAGTTCAGCTTTGTTCTCTCGTAACCTCTATAATTTCCTCAGCGCTTATTGGGATGAAGAGGCCAAGCGGCCTGTGCTGCCGGATGACGATGAAGTGACGATTGGCATACGGCTGACCAACGACGGTAAAGTTGTGAATGAGCGCCTTCTGGCGAACTAGGAGGCATTAAAATGGACTTTATTTCAATTCTCTCAATCTTCGTGATGGCCTGTTTTGTGGGCTATTATGTTGTCTGGTCGGTGACGCCGGCGCTTCATACGCCGCTCATGGCGGTGACCAATGCGATTAGCTCGGTGATCATTGTCGGGGCGCTGATTGCGGCGGCCGCGGGATCGCAGGCTGATGGTGGTCAGACCGCGAAATGGCTCGGACTGGTGGGCGTTGTCCTTGCCAGCGTGAACATATTTGGCGGCTTTGCCGTGACCGAGCGAATGCTCGCAATGTATAAGAAAAAGGAGCGCAAATAATGCGCGCATTATTGGGGGGCGCAGCGGCGCTATTCTTTGCCACGCCAGCAATGGCCGCATCTGGCGAAGCCGTAAATCCGTGGGTTGCCGTGGCTTATTTAATCTCTGGCGTTTTGTTCATTCTCGCTCTGCGCGGCTTGTCATCACCGGAAACCAGCCGTGCGGGTAACCGCTATGGCATGATCGGTATGCTGATCGCCGTGGTCACCACATTAATCACCCATGATATTGCCAGCCTGCCGGAAATTGGTGTTGCGATTGCCATAGGTGGCGGTTTTGGTTTCATTGTTGCGCGTAAGATCGCGATGACCGACATGCCTCAACTTGTGGCCGGTTTTCATAGCCTTGTCGGTATGGCCGCGGTGCTTGTCGGTGTCGCAGCCTATCTCAATCCCGGTGCCTTTGGCATATTGGATAATGCAGGCGAGATATTGGTTGTCAGCCGCGTTGAACTCGGCTTGGGCGTTGCCATTGGTGCGATTACCTTTTCCGGTTCTGTCATCGCGTTCCTGAAACTCAACGGCAATATGTCTGGTGCGCCTATCATGCTGCCGGGCCGCCACGTCATCAATCTCGGCGTGCTTACCGGTATCATCGGCTTAACCGCCTATTTTGCGATTCTGCCAACGGCGGAAACAGCGATGGTCTTCTGGATCATCTTGGCGCTGGCCTTTATCATCGGCTTCCTGCTGATCATTCCTATTGGCGGCGCGGATATGCCGGTGGTTGTGTCGATGCTGAACAGCTATTCCGGCTGGGCCGCAGCGGCAATGGGCTTTACGCTCGGCAATACCGCAATGATCATTACCGGCGCGCTGGTTGGCTCGTCCGGTGCGATCCTGTCCTACATCATGTGTAAGGCGATGAACCGCAGCTTCATCAGCGTAATCGCGGGCGGCTTTGGTGCCGCCAGCGGCCCAGCGGATGGTGCAGAGAAGATCGATCGGCCGTATAAACGGGGCTCTGCCGAAGATGCGGCCTATATGATGAAGCAGGCCGAGAGCGTGATCATCATTCCGGGCTATGGCATGGCGGTAGCGCAGGCCCAGCATGCTTTGCGTGAAATGGGCGATATGCTCAAAGAAGAAGGCGTGAACGTTAAATATGCCATTCACCCAGTCGCAGGCCGGATGCCGGGGCATATGAACGTGCTGCTGGCTGAAGCCAATGTGCCTTATGATGAGGTGTTTGAGCTGGAAGATATTAACAGCGAATTTGCGCAGGCTGATGTGGCGTTCATTATCGGGGCCAATGATGTTGTGAACCCGGCGGCGAAAACCGACAAGGGCTCCCCCATTTATGGAATGCCCGTTTTCGATGTCGAGAAAGCCAAAACCATCTTCTTCATCAAACGTTCTATGGGCGGTGTCGGCTATGCCGGCGTAGACAATGAAGTTTTCTATATGGACCAGACGATGATGCTACTGTCGGACGCGAAGAAAATGTGCGAGGACATTGTTAAAGCGCTCTAGGATGATCTAATTCCTGGCAAGCGGATAACTTTATCAGGGATGTGATCCATGCGTAAAATTGGTTTGATTGGCGGGATGTCGTGGGTTTCGACGGAATCCTATTATCGCCGAATCAATAGCGAAGTGCAGCGCAAGCTGGGCGGCTTTGCCAGCGCGCATCTGTTGATGGAAAGCGTTAATTTCAACGATTACGCACGATTGCAGTCCGATGACGACTGGGACGCGGCGGCGGGTCTGATGACCCGCTCGGCCAAGCGGCTGGAACAATCCGGCGCAACGGCTATCCTCATCTGTTCCAACGCAATGCATAAAATCTACGAACAGGTTGCGCCTGAAGTCGGCGTGCCGATCCTGCATATAGCTGATACTGTGGGCGACAAAATGGTCGCGGACGGTATCAAGTCGGCGACTTTGCTGGGTACGCGCAACGTTATGACCGAAGGTTTTTATCGCAAACGGCTGGTTGGCAAGGGCATTACCTTAACCCCGCCGGATGAAGACCGGGTCGAGGAGATCGAACGGATCATCTACGAAGAACTCATGTTCAGTCAGGTGAAACGCGATTCTGAACGAACGCTCAAAACCTTCATCACCAATATCGCCAAGCAAGAGGTTGAAGCGATTGTGCTGGGCTGTACAGAGCTCGACCTGATCATTGATACCAAAGCGAATATTTTACCGATTTATGACAGCACAGAAATCCATGCGGATGCGGCAGTCGACTGGATTTTGGCGGAAGACTGACCGAAATCAATTTTCAATCGGGCTAGGACAGTGTCTTCGGTATCGTGTTGTCGCTTGCTGTAGAGCAATCTCTGAAGCTTGGTTACTAACATCCCTGTCAACGCCCTTGGCAACAGATCAAATTTGGGTCATTATCCATCCGAATTGGGAGAGAGATATGATCCGGACCTTACTAGCCGCCACAGCTTTGTGCTGCACTATGCCAGCGCTGGCAAAAACCATTACCATCGAAGCGGGAGCAAACGCGCAGGAACGTTTGCAGGAAGCGCTTATTCTTGCCGAACCAGGTGATGTTGTCGAGCTCGGTGCGGGGAAATTCGAATTGACCGATGGTTTGTCGCTTGACGTCGACAAGGTAACCGTCCGCGGTGCCGGTATGGACAAGAGCATATTGAGCTTTGCCGGACAGCTTGGCGCGGGCGAAGGTCTGCTGGTGACATCTGACGATGTTATACTGCGCGATTTCGCCATAGAAGACAGCAAAGGCGACGGCATAAAATCGAAAGGGGCTGACCGGATTGTCTATCACGCGCTGCGCGTCGAATGGACTGGCGGGCCAAAGGCAACCAACGGCGCTTATGGAATCTATCCGGTCGAAGCGAGCGACATATTGGTTCAGGATAGCGTCGTGCGCGGAGCATCTGATGCCGGCATCTATGTCGGGCAGTCGAAAAACATCATCGTCCGACGCAACACCGCGATTGAGAATGTCGCAGGGATTGAGATAGAGAACAGCTTCGATGCCGAAGTCACCGAAAATCTGGTGACGAAAAATACCGGCGGAATTTTGGTGTTCGACTTGCCGAACCTGCCGCAAATGGGCGGACATAATGTGCTGGTCGCGCGCAATGCTATCATCAATAATAATACCGATAATTTCGCGCCAGAGGGCAATATTGTTGCTGGCGTTCCTGCTGGCACAGGCGTGATGGTAATGGCCAATCGCAATGTGCAAGTGGTTGAGAATGCAATTATCAACAATGGCACCACCAATGTGATGGTGGTGGCCTATACGCAGACATTTGATGACCCCAATTATGACCCAACGCCGCGCGAAGTTTATATTGCGGGCAATGTCCATGGTGAGTCCGGCTTTGCGCCTGATTTTGCTGGCGGAAACGAGCTTGCTGCAGCTTTCGGCGGGGCATTGCCAGCGGTTGTTTATGACGGTCTTGGAGAGGGTCTTATTGTGAATGACGCGGTGGCTGTTCTCAACCTGGGCCTGACCAAAGTCGGGCAGGCGCCCAGTGAAGCCAAGCCATCGCTCTACAAACAAAGCGGTGCCGGTGAAACGGTCGCGCTATCGCCAATCGTGCTGCCCGCTTCGATGGAGGCTGCGTTAAAATAATGCGCACTGTGCTCGCCGCTATAGCTTTTTGTCTCGTTGGTTTTGCGGTTAGCGCCGCGCCAACGCGGCCTGTGGTTGATGCGGTGATCACTGCGGCGGGTATGCCCAAAAAACTCTCAGAATTTGGATTTTTTAAGGATTCAGCCGGATGGCAGCCCAATGAGGGCGTTGAGCTTTATCAACTGAACAGCGCGCTGTTCACTGACTATGCTGAGAAATATCGCTATATTTATGTTCCCGCAGGGCAGCAGGCCGTGGCCGATGGTGATGGCCGGTTGCAATTTCCGGTCGGCTCCGCGCTGATCAAAAGCTTTGGTTATAAGATTGATGGCAAGGACCGGCTGCTCGAAACCCGTCTGCTGCTGCACCGCGCCGATGGCTGGATTGCCTTGCCTTATGTGTGGAATGCCGAGCAGACCGAAGCGACGCTAAAAGTGGCGGGAACCAGGCTTCCGGTGCGCTTTACCGATCCGTCCGGTAACGAGCGCGACATCAGCTATGCCGTGCCGAACAAGAACCAGTGCAAGGAATGCCATTCGCTTTCAAACGCCGTGGTGCCGATTGGGCCGAAAATGCGCAACCTGACGCATGATACGCTCGATATGCTGTTGAGCAACGCGATGCTGGAACAGCCCAGCCGCGATCATCCGCCGATACCGGACTTTGGCAATACAGCCATGCCGCTGGAAAGCCGTGCGCGTGCCTATCTCGATATTAACTGCGCCCATTGCCATAACCGGCAGGGTTCGGCGAGCAATAGCGGCCTGTTCCTGACCTATGAAGAAGAATCGCCTGTCCATCTGGGTGTCGGCAAGCGTCCGGTCGCGGCTGGGCGTGGCAGCGGTGGTTTCCAGTTTGCAATTGCACCGGGTCAGCCGGATCAGAGCATCATGATGCACCGTCTCAAAAGCCTCGAACCCGGTGTGGCTATGCCGGAAGTGGGGCGGTCCCTAGTCCATGAAGAAGGTGCTGCCTTGCTCAGCGAGTGGATCGCAGCGATGGATTGAGATATGGCCATAGAACGAACAGCACATTGTGATTGTGGTCAGGTACACATAACTGCCACTGCCGATCCTTATGCTGTTGTGATGTGCCATTGCCGTGCTTGTCAGCGACGTACCGGTTCTCCCTACGGCGTTGGCGCTTATTTCCAATCCAGTGATTGCAACATTCAAGGTGAAACGAATAGTTACATCCGCACTGGCGCTAGCGGATCGGATTTTGAAAACCGCTTTTGTCCGAAATGTGGCACAACGGTTTATTGGTTAACGCCGTTTCATCCCGATGGATTGGGCATTGCATTCGGGGTTTTTGATGGCGATGACCTTCCTGCACCCGATCGAAGTGTGTGGGAAAGCGAACGACATCACTGGATTAACGTATCCACAAGAGAGCGGTGGTTAGAAGGCCGGACGGGGCCGAAGGTGAAGTCTACCGAATGATCCTTATTTCGCGCGGGTCCAATTCTGACCCTGACAGAAGAAAGCAATACAGCCCTTCATCTTCAGCTTTGATGGCGACAGCAGGTTCACTTCAGACCGGTATGTTTTTCCGCTCTTGGGATCATAAACCTTGCCGCGCCAGATTTTACCATCCGGTTTAAACCCGGTCAATATTGCGATGCCCAGAAGTTTGCGGTTACGCAGTTTCTTGTTGGGGTTATTAGTGTCTTTCTGGTTCACGCCATTGGGTGGTGTGACGAGATATTTGTGGATACGACCGCAGACCGTATCGCCGCATTTGCTAATTTTCACAATCGCATCGCGGTCCTGGGTGACCCAGTTGCCATGAATCGATTCAGCGGCCAGCGCCGGTGATACGGCCATTAAGCCTGCAATCAAAATAGTGGTTTTCGCGATCGGCAATATTTTCATGTGGTTCTAACCTATAATGTCTGTTCGTTCGTCTTTAGCGGCTCTTTCTTTACCGCTGTCTGAACGCGGCGGAAAAGAACCCCTTTTTCGGCCCACAGGATAAACAGAAAGGCCGCGATGCCGCAAAAGAAAAATCCGATGACCAATGGCAGGGTGGTGCCGTCAAATTGGAGACCAATAGCGCCGCCAATTGCGGCGGATATCAACGTCCGGGTAAAATTCTGGAACGATGAAGCAACGCCCGCGTTTTTGCCAAAAGGCTGCATGGCGATGGAGCTGAAATTCGCGCCGGTAAAGCCGACCATACCCATGGATGCTGCGAGCAATACTACGAATAGCGGCAGAGTAAGCCATCCAGCCAGCGTCACCGCGAGATGGATGATCGCGATGAATATAAAGAAGATCAGCGCCGCCTGTGACACGCGGCGTGCTCCAAATCGCATCACGATCCGGCTGTTGATGAAATTGCCAAAGGCCATGGCCATGGCATTGACCGCAAAGATGAAAACGAAGATATCGGCTGCATCAAAAGTGTTGAAAAATATCTGTTGCGCGGACGCGATAAAGGCAAAGAGGGGTGCCATCATTACGCCACTGGCGAGGACATGGCCCAGGGCATTGCGGTGCATGATCACTTGCCGCCATGAACCGACCACGGAGGACATGTTAATCAGCGTTTTATCGTCAGGATGGAGTGTTTCGGGCAAGCGGATGAGCAACCATAGCAGGGCTATGGCTCCAAAGGCGGACAGGACGATAAAAATCACCTGCCACGGCGCGAAGACCAGAACGAGTTGACCCAGCATCGGTGCCATCACCGGCACGGCCATGAATACCATCATGATGGTCGACATGGTCCGCGCCATCGCATCGCCTTCATAGCGATCGCGAATGATGCTGTTGGCGAGCACGCCCATGGCTGAGGCCGCCAAGCCTTGAATGAACCGAGCGGTAAGTAGCAGATCATAGCTTTCGCTAAACGCGCAGAGGATGCCAAAGGCCACATAAATGACCGTCGTCACCACAAGCACCGGTTTCCGGCCATAACGATCCGCTAGCGAGCCATAGAGGATCGACCCGATGGCCATGCCGTAAATATAGGATGTGATGATCCATTGCCGGTCATTCTCGCCCGTCAGACCAAAATCATCGGAAATCAGGCCGAGCGCCGGCAGCATGATGTCGATCGCCAGCGCGTTCAGCGACATCAGGCTAGCCATCATGAAGATCAGCTCAATCCGGCCGATCGGAAAAGGGAGAGACTTGTTATTCACTGGCGGGCTATGGCAACTAATATTCATCGTGGCTATAGGTGAAAATGCTATAGGCGAGCATATGAACAGGGAGTTTTTCGGGATCGTTGATAAACAAGCCATATTGTTGCTTTGGGGCGCTGTGTTGGCGCTGTTTTTTGCCGCTTCGTCCGCCTCTGCGCAATTGCCCACTCCGCCGGTACCCGGCTGCCAATATGCCTATGGTAATATCTACGGCAGTGTCGATGGCGCGCGCGCCGGGGAAGCGATGCGAACCTATGATGGCGCAACAATCACCTCGCCAGAACAGCTTGCTGGCTATTCGAAAGCGGCAGGCGACAAGACTATCCTGATCGAAGGCGGTAATTTTTCAGGTTGGGATTTCACTGGTGTGGAGTTGTCCAACATCTGTTTTGTCGAAAGCGATCTCAGCCGATCGGACTGGACGGGAGTTAAGGCTCCGGGCCTTGGTTTCATTAAATCGAATATGGAAGCGGCCGGGATGATAGGGGCAAGGATGCCCGATATCCTGATCCGTAGCAGCAGCTTTGCCCGCGTTGATGCCAAGGTCGCTAACTGGTCCAGTGGCAAGCTGGATGGTGGTTGGGACGGTGATGTTCAGGGGCTGAATATCGATGCCGCCGACTTGACCGGATTCAAATTTGATTGCGGGATTACCGCCAGCGATGGTTGCCCGATCAATCGCAACGGGATTAGCGCGCGAGGCACAAAGCTGGCTTTTGCTGATATCAGCAGCTTTGGTTTTTATGATGCCAATTTGACGGGCGCGGTGTTGAACCAGACGGTCATCAGTCCGCGTCAGCTGACCGAACTCAAGGATGCTCGCAATATGGGAGCCGTATTTATCGCGGGCGGCGACGAAAAGGTCATGGTGCTGCCCGAAACTTGGGCGGTATTGATGGCGTCCGCCCTTGCGGCTGAGGAAAATGATGCGCCGTCATTCGATTGCGACAAAGCCAGAACCGATGTCGAGAAAGAAATTTGCGGCGAATATAACAGCGCCCTGCGACAATCTGACCGGCGGGTGGCGGCCTTATATAAAGCGGCCCGCAAGCAAGGCAGCGATGTGAAGGCCAGTCAGAAAGCCTGGCTTAAAAACCGCAACGCCTGTGGCACAAACGAATATCCCGCTGATTGTTTGCGCAAATCTTATGACCAGCGTGTCGGGCAATTAATTGGTTTGTTAGGAGAACCGGACTGGCTGAGATCCGGCGAGGAAGCCTTGTTCGTGGAAGAGGTGCTCCCGCTGACGAAGGAAGTGGTCGAGTCGCTGAGCTACCAGCAGCTGATACCGATACTGGCCGGCGAGGCACGCTCAAGCATGCTCGTCGGGCGAAGCGTGGATGGCGGTATATATGCGACAGGAGATGCGGTTGGCGCCAATGCCCATATATGTACTATTCGTATCAAGGATGTGCGCTTTGATTCGGCAACCGGTTGGTACGGGCTGTCAGAGATCAGGAATGGCGTTACCAAAAACTTCCCGGTTTTGCGCTATTATGATGAGCAAATTGAAATATATGAAGGCGGTAAGTTTCGCGGCGATGATGATAGTCCGGCAATGAATCATATCAGTTGCGGCGCGCGGGCGAGCTTCTCGCCGATGGTCAGAATGACGGTTCCCGCAACGCTCATGGACCGTTATCGCAAGGCGACCGAAAACGCTCCATGAGTGAGCAGCTCGGCATCCGTAAAATCATCCATATTGATATGGATGCCTTTTTCGCGAGTGTCGAACAACGCGATCATCCAGAGCTTCGCGGCAAGCCCGTGGCGGTCGGCGGATCAGCGGCACGCGGGGTTGTCGCGGCGGCGAGCTATGAAGCGCGTGAATTTGGTGTCCGCTCGGCTATGCCGTCTGTGACCGCGAAACGGCGCTGTCCCGACCTGATTTTCGTCAAACACCGTTTTGATGTGTATCGGGAAGTGTCGCAACAGATCCGGGCGATATTCCGCACCCATAGCGATCTGGTCGAGCCGCTATCGCTGGACGAAGCCTATATTGATGTGACGCAAGACAAAATGGGCATTGGTAACGCGACGCGGATTGCCGAAATGATCCGGGCGGAGATTAAGAAGCAGACCCAGCTGACCGCCAGCGCGGGGGTCAGCTATAACAAGTTTATCGCCAAGATCGCATCAGACCAAAACAAGCCCGATGGCATTTGCGTGATCAAACCACATCAGGGCGCGGATTTTGTTGCGCAGCTGCCGGTGCGGCGGTTCTTTGGTGTGGGTCCAAAGACCGGCGAGCGGATGGCGAAGCTTAATATTCATACCGGCGCAAATATCCGGGCGCAATCGGAGGACTTCCTTCGCCAGCATTTTGGCAAATCGGCGGGCTATCTGTTCCGCGCCTCTCGCGGCGTTGACCACCGCGAAGTCAAACCGAACCGTATCCGCAAGTCGGTGGGTGGCGAACGCACCTATGGCAGCGATCTGGTCAGTGACACGGATCTCGAAGAAGCGATGGAGAAGATTATCGACATCGTCTGGAACAGTATCGAGAAATCCGGCTCGCGAGGGCGGACGGTGACGCTCAAAGCCAAATATGCCGATTTCCGGCAGATTACCCGGTCCAAGTCGCTGGAACGCAATGTCGAAGGCAAGGCCGAGTTTGCCAATATGGGCCGCGAACTGCTGGCCAGCATCATGCCAGTGGAAAATGGTGTGCGGCTATTGGGCCTTACGCTAGCTAATCTTGAGGGGGTCGAAGAGGCGGACAAGTTATCCGCCTCTCACGATGATGATTTTGAGCAACCAGCGTTTAACTTCTGACTAGAATTTAAACCCGGCTTCAATGCCCCAGATGCGTGGTTCGTTGACGAAACCGGTCAGGTTATTGAAGTCGATCGCGCCGACAGCGGATTGATCATTGGTCAAGTTACGGACAAAGCCGGCAAAGTCAAAGCTGTCGGTTTTATAGCCGATGCGCAGACCTCCCTCGAGCTGTCCACCGTCCTGGAATTCAACCGATTCATAGAGGAAGAAGTTGATCTTCGAACGATAGGACCAATCGGTATAGGCATAGACTTCACCGGAACCGACAGGAATGCTGTAGGCGGCTGTCCAGTTGGCGATCCAGCGCGGGCTTTGCGGCAGGCTGTTGCCGTCGATGTTGACGATGGCCGCCGAGAATGGAGCCGCTGGAGTCACAATCGGGTCAAGCAACGTACAGAGCGATACATCCGGGAAGGTATCGACCCGGGTTGCTCCACAGGCGGCGGTGGTCAGGCCGTTATCCCGGATCTCGGTGTTGTTGTAGCTCAGCCCAGCGGTCAGCAACAACGCTGGAACCGGTTTGAATTCCATGTCCAGTTCGAGGCCGTATCCGCGAACATTATTGGCGTTTATCAAACGGTTAGCATTGACGCCGCCGCCGACAGCGGTCAGCTGCGCGTCGTTGAGGTTATACAGAAAACCGTTGAGGTTGATCCGCCCACGGCCGTCAAGGACGGTCGCCTTGATACCGGCTTCGTAAGATTGGCTGGTTTCGGAATCGCCGACCGTAACGCCATCTTCCAGCGGTGTGACTGTCGCTGGTGGGAACAGGATGCGGCCCTGAATGCTTGGCGCGCGATAGCCCTTGGCGACGCGGGCATAGAGGTTAATATCATCGCTTGCCGCATAGGTGATGCTGGCGTCCCACGTGACATTGTCATCTTCGACTGACCGGGTAACGGTGCCGAGCGGGTTTTGCAGGAAGGTTGGGAATTGCGAATCTTGAGAACGCACCACGTTATAGTCGCGCTCGTCATTATTGTATCGCAAACCGCCAGCAAGGGTCAGTTGATCGGTAATGTCAAAGCTCACCGCCCCGAAAATACCGAACGCCTCACTGTCTTGGCGCTGGCGCACAAAAATATTCACGCCGCCCGGCGCGTTAAGCGGATCGCCAAGGGTCGAGAAGTTTGCGCTATCGATGCGCAGCTTTTCTTTGAAGTAGAAAACACCGCCCTGATAGTTGAACGGGCCATCGCCATTGCTTTCCAAGCGGACTTCCTGCGTAAACTGGGTCAGGAAGGGCACGCTATCACGGGTTTCTGCAGTAAAGGGTATGTCGCCCGGACCGAAGAGAGCCGGGGGCAGGAAGTTGGCACCAAAGCCGCCATCAACATCGCCTACCGAAGACGCATCACCACCCCAGAAACTGGTGACAGAGATGAGCGACACAGGCCCCAGATCATGGGAATAGCGCGCCGCGATATTATAGGTTTCGACATCCTGTTCATTCTGGCCATCAGTTGCGACTTCATCGCGCTCGAAATCATCGTTGATGCCGGACTGGCCGCGGGTAAAGATATTCGCACGGAATACGCGGGCTGTGCCTTCCAGCTCGCGATATTGACCGGTGATCAGCAATTCCTGTTCATCGGTTGGCGTGAACAGCAACTGGCCGCGAATGGCGAACTCGTCATAGCCTTCAAAAGCGTTGGTTTCGGGCGCTGACGGGTTGGTATTGTCGACCCAGTCATCCTGACGCTGATAAAGTGCGGAAATGCGAACAGATAATAGGTCGTCGGCCAGTGGCAATGTCATTGCGCCCTGGGCATTGACCGCATTGAAGCGACCATAGCTGATCTTGCCATAGCCGTTCATGTCATTACTCGGCTTGACCGAGTCAAATTTGACGATGCCAGCCGGCGTGTTGCGGCCAAAGAGAGTGCCCTGAGGGCCGCGCAAAACTTCCACGCGGTCGAGATCGAAAATCGGGAAACCTTTGAGGATCGGATTTTCGAGAACGACGTCATCATAAACAAGGCTGACGGGCTGGGCCGCGTTGAAATCAAAATCTGTATTGCCGAGACCGCGAATATAAAAGCGCGGAAACGTCCGTCCGAAAGAGGATTCAACCACAAGGCTGGGCACGCGAGCAGACAGTGCCCGAACATCCTGACCACCAGAACCAATGGCCGAAAGCTTGTCGTCGCTCAATGTCGAGATAGACAGCGGCACGTCCTGCAGATTTTCTTCACGCCGCTGCGCTGTAACAACAATAGTGCCGAGCTGGTCATTATCCGCACCAGCTTCATCTTGCGCCAGAACGGGTTGTGACAGACCGCCTGCGAGCAAGGCTCCAGCAAGGGCGAAATGAGATATGGCAGATAGGGATATGCGGCGCATGACGATGATCTCCAGCAATGAACTTGATAATGGACTCGGAGAGATTCCCTGTTCTCCGTGCGCAACCCCTGACCATCATGGCCGCAACGGTCAAGTTTACCGCCGTGTTAAGGGTCGGGATCGTGCCGAATCATTACGAACTGTTGCAATTGCGTTACAAAACAAGCGCTGGGGCAATGGTGCCGCGGGTCTCAAAAACTCATTTCGTCATAGACCCGCGATAAATCGCCATTCCACTCGCCATGATAGCGATCGAGCAGTTGGGCTGCTGGCGATTTGCCCTTGGCGACCACTTCGCGCAGGGGATCGAGAAAGCCGCTTTCATTGTCGCCACTGGTGTTGAGACGGCCGCGGGCGGTTAGGCCAGCAGAGGCAATTTCCAGTATTTCGTGCGCCAGATCGAGCAGCTTGCCGCCGTTCGGAAGGCGCGCGCTTAGGCCTTCTTTTGGCACGGCATTGCGCAGCGCTTCGCGTTCTTCCATGCTCCAGCCTTTGACTCGGTCCCATGCAGCATCCAGCGCGGTCTGATCATAGAGCAGCCCGACCCAGAAAGCAGGCAGCGCGCAAATCCGGTTCCACGGTCCGCCATCGGCTCCGCGCATTTCGAGGAAGCTTTTCAGGCGCACTTCGGGGAAGGCGGTGGAGAGATGGTCATTCCAGTCGGCGATGGTAGGTTTTTCGCCGGGCAAAACCGATAGCTCGCCTTTCAGGAAATCCCGGAAACTGAGGCCCGCCGCGTTGATATATTTGCCATCGCGAAACACGAAATACATAGGCACATCGAGCATATATTCGGCATAGCGTTCATAGCCAAAGCCCTCGTCAAACACGAAGGGCAGCATGCCGGTGCGATGCGGATCAGTGTCGGACCAGATGTGGCTGCGGAAGCTTTCAAAGCCGTTAGGCTGGTTTTCGGTAAATGGCGAATTGGCGAACAGCGCCGTGGCCAGTGGCTGTAGCGCCAAGCCAACGCGGAATTTCTGGGCCATGTCGGCTTCGCTGGAATAGTCCAGATTGACCTGGATCGTGCAGGTACGCAGCATCATATCGAGGCCGAGAGTGCCGACTTTCGGCATATGATCGAGCATGATACCATAGCGGCCCTTGGGCATGATCGGCAGTTCGGCCCGGGTTTTGTCCGGCCACATGCCCATGCCCAAGAAACCCTTGCCGGTTTTTTCGCCAATGGCTTTCACTTGCGTTAAATGGCGGCCGGTTTCGTTACATGTCTCGTGGAGATTTTCGAGCGGCGCACCGGATAATTCCAGCTGTCCGGCTGGCTCCAGGCTGACTGTGCCATCATCGCCTGCCATGGCGATGACTTTGCCGTTTTCTTCAACCGGCTTCCAGCCAAATTCCTGCAGCGCGAGCAGCAGGTCCTTGATTCCGCCGGGCTCATCATAGCTCGGAGCGTGATGGTCGGTGGTACAATAGACGAATTTCTCATGTTCGGTGCCGATGCGCCATTGCTCTTTCGGCTTCTCGCCGCCTTGCATTGGCTCGATTAGCTGGCTGACATCCTCAATCACAGGATCGTTGCTATTTGAAACTTGTCTGGTGCTCATCGTCCAGCTTTAGGAAATGATTTGGCGCTATGCTACTGAAAAAAAGCTGTTCCGCCTGAAACTAATTCTTGGGCGTCACAGCAACCATTTGACTGCGACAAAGCCGCCAACAAATAATATCCCGCCGAGCGTGGTTGCCAGCGCGAAATTCTTGTCGATCCATTCCTTCATCGGAGCGCCAAAGCGCGCAAGGAGCACGGCGACTAAGAAAAAGCGAGCCGAGCGCGCAATAATCGCAGCAACGACCAAAACGTAGAGCGGCATGGCGGTGCTGCCAGCGGCTATCGTGATCACCTTGAAGGGCAATGGCGTGAATCCGGCGAGCAGGACGACAATCCAGCCTTGTTCGTTGAAGCTTTGCGCGAACGTATCGAACTTGTCCGTCACGCCATAAAATTCGAGAATGGCGATACCAACGGTCTCAAACAGGAAAAAACCGATCGCATAGCCCAGCAGCGCGCCAAGCACCGACGAAACCGTGCAGATGAAGGCGTACCAATAAGCGCGTTTGGGTTTCGCCAAGCACATGGGCGCGAGCATGACATCGGGCGGAATTGGAAAGAAACTCGACTCTGCAAAGCTGATCCCTGCAAGCCATTTCGTTGCCTGTGGATGGCCGGCTTTGTCGAGCATCCATTCGTAAAGTTTTTTGAGCATTTTTATTTTACCTCAGGCGCCGGGCGGGCGCATCCGCGCCCTTGGCTATCGCGCCAATAAGGCGCGGCGGCCGGTCGGCCTTGCCTCCGCTTCGCGTCGGTTTGGTGCACGCCATAAAGTTTGTCTACCGAGCATAGCGAGGCAAGCGCGACTGCGCGCCCGAGCTGATGCGAGGAAAACCAAGCGGACGGATGTCCGCGCCCGGCACTTGAGGTTAACAAATCAATGCCCCGGCGCTCCGCTTACATCTTCGATCAGTTCCTTTGGCGTTTCCCGTCCATGGTCGGTTCCAGCCGTACGGTTGCCCTTTGCAAGGGCGAAGACCACGCCGGATAGGGCCAGCAGGGCAACGATATTCGGCAGCGTCATCACTGCGTTGGAAATATCACCCAAGCGCCAAACGAGTTGCAGCGGTGCGAAGGAACCAAAGAAAATGACCACGCACCAAAGGACGCGCCAGATAAAATGCAGTTTCTTTTCGCCGCTGAGCGTAGAACCGGGCAGCAGATCATAGAGATAAGTGATCGCCCGCTCGCCATAATAGCTCCACGTCAGCAGGGTCGTAAACACGAACAGAATCAACGCAATCGAGACGATCAATGTGCCGATGGGAATGCTAAACACTTCAAACGGGAAAGCCGCTGCATAGGCGCCCGATGTCATGGCAAAGCCATTCAGATCGGATTGCCACGCATGTTCAACCGCCTGTTTCACGCCATTGGTATCGGTAACGGTGAAGTCCCCTGCGACCGTCAGCATGACCAGAGCGGTCATCGTGCAGATGACGATGGTATCGATAAACGTGCCCATCATCGCAAAGCGGCCTTGTGCCGCCGGATCATTGGTTTGGGCTACTGCGTGGGCGATCGGGGTTGAACCCTGACCCGCCTCGTTAGAGAACAGCCCGCGCGCGACACCGGCGCGAATGGCGATCATGATCATCGCTCCGAGAAAACCGCCAGCGGCTGCGTCATAGCCAAAGGCCCCGGCAAAGATGCGGGAAAAGGTTTCCGGCAGATAAGGTAGATTGATCATCAGCGCGACGAAAGCCATCACGAGATAAGCGGCGGCCATCCATGGAACGATTGTTTCAGCGACTTTACCGATGGATTTGATACCGCCGATAATGACCGCGAAGACAGCGATAGCAGCAACCGCGCCGCCAATCCATTCCTCGACACCGAACAGTTCGTTGGCACTGTCGCCCAGACTATTGGCTTGAATGCCGTTACCGGTAACCAGCGCTGAAAACAGCGCACCGATACAGAAAAGAACCGCTAACCAAGTCCATTTCGGGCCAAGGCCAAGGGTAATATAAGTCATGGGTCCACCGCGATAGGTGCCGTCTTCGGCCTGTTCGCGGAAGCGGATGGCAAGCGACCCTTCGGCAAAAGCAAGCGCCATGCCGAATAAAGCAGTGACCCACATCCAGAAGATCGCGCCGGGCCCGCCCAATGTAATGGCGGTGGCGACGCCGGCGAGATTACCCGTACCGACTTGTCCGGAAAGAGCGGTCGACAGGGCGGCGAAAGGAGAGATTTCACCCGCGCCTTTGTTTTCCGATTTCTTGAACAGGCCTGCGAGAGCAGGGAATAACCGGCGCAGCGGATAACCGCGCAAACCAATCATGAAATAAATGCCAGCACCAAGTAAGATGATCACCATCGGCGGGATCGGTTGGCCGGCAATGGCAAGAACAGGTTCGCCGTTCCAACTGCCGCCCCAGATAAAGTCTGATACGTTGGTGACGGGCTTAATCGCGGCTTCAAACCCCGAAACTGGCGCTGTACTCACTCAAATTCTCCCCGTTTCGCATGCTTTGATGCTGAAATTTGCTGCGTAATTTAATTACAATCGCAACAGGATTAGCAGCCGAGCCGTTTTTGGCAAATGCTTTTGCCAAACGAGCGCGAAAGCCTATGATAATGTTAGAAAATCAAAACCAATATCATGATTCTTTAGGATGGAGCAGCGCATATGAGCAACCAAGTCAGCAGTCTTTGGGTAAAGAAAGCGGACCTCCCGCAAAGCAAATGGCATGAAACGCCGGCTCCGGACTTGGCTGATGGCCAGATATTGCTGGAAATCGAAAAATATGCACTGACCGCCAACAACATTACTTATGCAGCGGTTGGCGATGGCTTTGGCTATTGGAATTTTTTCCCCACCGGTGATGCGGACTGGGGCATTGTTCCTGTCTGGGGCTTTGCCAAAGTGGTCGCGTCGAGCAATGCAGATATTCCGGTTGGTGAGCGAGTTTATGGCTATCTGCCAATGGCCAGCCATCTCGTGGTATCGCCGGGCAACGTAACTGACGCTGGATTTGTCGATCATGCCGAACATCGTCAGGGTTTGGCGATTATCTATAATCAATATCATCGTCTCGGCACGGGCGCCGGACAGATGGAAGATGAACGGGCGCTCTATCAGCCCTTGTTTACGACCAGCTTCCTGATTGAAGACATGATGCGCAAAGCCGATTGGCATGGCGCCGAGGCTGTATTGCTGACCAGCGCGTCATCGAAAACGGCGCTGGGCCTGGCGCTGGTTGCCAAAAACCTGAGCCCCAATATCAAACGTATCGGCCTGACATCCGCCGGCAACAAGGCTTTTGTCGAGGCAACCGGGCTTTATGACGACGTGCTGACCTATGATGAACTGCCGAGCGCGGATGCTTCGCAGGATATCGTATCTGTCGATTTCGCCGGTAACACCGATCTGCGCACCGCGATCCATGCCCATTGGGACACCCATCTGAAATTCAGCTCTCTGGTCGGCGTGACCCATTATGAGGCGCGCACGGAAGCGGGCGATATGAAAGGCCCGACTCCGGTCATGTTTTTCGCCCCGACCGTCGCGGAATCTTTGATGAAAGAAGTCGGCCCGGCAACCTTCCGCGCCATGGTGGACGAGCAATTTGCGTCCTTTGTTGCGGTGGCAGCAGGCCATCTTTCGGTCGAGCATCTGTCTGGGCAAGACGCATTACAAAGCGCCTATCTGGAGATGCTGGCCAACAAGGTCGCGCCCAATCGCGGATTGATCTGCGCCTTTGGATAAGCGGGAAATTCATTGATTATCAGGACGTAACGACAGATAATACGCCAAACGGGGTCGCACCTGTTAGGGGATGGGATGAGCAAAGCACCGGTTTCTGCACCAAATCTGGCACGCCATGCGCTGTTTGACGGCGTGTCGGACGTGGCGGTTGATGCGCTGGAATCCGTTTCAACCGTAAAACCTGTGTCCGGGGGAGAGCTGTTGGTCGCGCAGGGTGACGATGCCGATGCGCTATATTTTGTCGAATCCGGCCGGTTCCGCGTGGTGGTCAACAAGGTCCATATTGTCGCCCATATAGAGGCCGGTGAAGCCATTGGTGAGCTAGCCTTTTTCGCTGGCGGAAAGCGCACTGCCGATGTGATTGCGACCCGCGATTCCTCTGTATTGAAAGTCTCGCGCAGCGCGTTTGATAACATTGCACGCGCGCATCCTGAATTGACGCAAGCCATGCTGAAACTCGTTTCTGAGCGGTTGGTGGTCGCAACCAGCCGAGCCGGTTCTGTAACCAGCAGCACGCCGCGTGTCATCGCGCTAATCCCCGCCGGGACTAGCCAGTTGCCCGATGGCTTTCTGGCAAGGCTGACGGAGGCGTTTGAAGCGGTCGTAGACGCAGACACACCGGTGATCACGGTGGACCAAGGCACGAATGAAGCCTCTGATGGCGCGGCCTATCAAGCGTGGCTCGCCGAGCAAGAAGCCAAGGGCGCCTATGTCCTGATCGACGGTAGCGGGTCGGAAGAATGGGGCAATCAAGTCTGCCGCAATGCCGATGCGCTGGTCATGGTGGGCCGCCTCGGCGGCGCCGAACCTGAGCCCAATGCGATGGAACAACGGGCGATGCGATGGGTTGCCGCGCCGCAACGAACATTGTTGTTGGTGCGGGATAAGGCCGAGAAGACGATCACCAAAAGCGGCGCGTGGATCGACCCGCGAGAGCCGAAATTACACCATCATGTAGCACTCGACAGCGAAGCCGATTTCGGCAAAGTCGCGCGCTTCCTGACGGGGCGTGCCGTGGGCTTGGTGCTGGCTGGCGGCGGCGCGCTGGGCTGCGCGCATCTCGGCGTCATACAGGCGCTCAGAGACGCTGATATCCCGATTGATTTCATCGGCGGCGCGAGTGCCGGCGCGGCGATGGGCGGGGCGATTGCACGCGGCATGAGCGTTGAGGAAACGCTCGACCAGATGGAAGCAATGTTCATCAAGGCCAAGGCGATGCGGCGGCTAACCCTGCCGCTTTACTCGCTACTCGACCCGACGGTATTCGATTCCGAGCTGCGCCAGCGCTATGGGACCAAGGACATTGCCGACCAACCGATAAATTTCTTTGGTGTTTCGACTAACCTGTCGACCAACGGCCTGCACGTCCACCGGCGCGGACCGCTTTGGGAATGCGTCCGCGCGTCCGGCTCGCTACCAACGATATTGCCGCCGTTTATAGATAGCGAGGGCAACATATTGGTCGATGGCGGGGTGCTCGATAATGTGCCGGTAAAGGTCATGCATGACCTGAAAACCGGTCCCAATATCGTCGTGTCGCTCGGTGATCCGGACGAGGTCTGGCGCACCGATGTCGAATATGACGATATCCGCGGCCGCTGGACGTTGATGCGGGATGTTATGCTGCGCCGCAAGCGAGAGGCCGAATTCCCCTCGATTGTCGAAATCATGTCGCGGTCGATGGTTGTCGCCAGCCGCATGGCGTCGAAAGAAATGCTGGGCGATGAGGATATTTTGGTTAATCCGCCGATCATCCCCGATATGCAAATACTCGACTGGCATTTGGGCCGTGAACTGGCCGAAATGGCGTCCGACTATATCACCAGTCAGGTCATCGAAAGCGCCGGGCTGAAACAGCTTTAACGCGGGCAAGCGCATCACTAGCTTGCTCCCAAACAGGAATGTCGAGCATGACAGCTATGGCGAACCCGCCCCAAACGCTTGATTTTAAATGCGAATGCGGCGCTATTCATGCCGCCCTGCATGATGCGTCGCTGCAATCCGGTCGGCGTCTGATCTGCCATTGCAATGACTGTCAGGCCTTTGCCCATTATCTGGGTAAGGAAAAACTGATGTTGGACGATCATGCCGGCACCCATGTCTATCAAACCGATCCGACCCGATTTGAAATCACGAAAGGGCAGGACAAGCTGGCCTGTGTGACCGTGACCGGCGGGCCGTTGCTGCGCTGGTATTGTGAGACATGCAAAACGCCGGTTGCCAATACGCTCAGCTCCACCCGCTTCCCGTTTCTGTCACTGATCCTGTCGGGTTTTGACCGCGGTAAAACCGACGCGCTGCTCGGGCGGGATGCCGAACATGTATCGGTGGATTCCGGCGCCGGTAATCTTGGCAG
The DNA here is from genome assembly GCA_947493215.1 of uncultured Sphingomonadaceae bacterium. Classification (GTDB taxonomy): domain Bacteria; phylum Pseudomonadota; class Alphaproteobacteria; order Sphingomonadales; family Sphingomonadaceae; genus Parasphingorhabdus. Next base: position 999,334 of record CANLQE010000001.1, read on the forward strand.
GGTCAAGATAGCGGGGATGGCGGGCATGCTGTTCAAGCTGCTGGTCAACACCGTCAAAGCCCGGTTTAACCCAGAGCTGAAAAAATCACCCCTGTTCGATAGCGAAACCGGTAATCCGGTCGCCGTCCCGATCAAACTGGAACCCGCCGAGCGTCTGGCGATCGATGAAAAGGCGGATATTTATCGCGAGGTTTTGGCGGAGATTAGATAGGTAATTATGTCGCCTGATACCCGTTAAGAGCGGGAATATTGTTCTGCCGGATCCGGGTCTATCGGTTCGGTTATTCTGGCGGCTTCCAAGATATAGTCGGTCATCGCGTTCGCCTCATTGAGCTTGATTTAACCTAGCTATAATGTCCGCTATGGGCGCCAAAAGCGGACACTCATTCTATAGCAACGATGCGTTGATGAGCCATTACGAAACCGCGACCACATTGTCGTCACTGTTCCGGTCAATATATTTGTTATACGGATCAACACCTACAAATTCTGGCTTTTTGGATGATATAATTTTAATCACCTGCTTACCTGATTTTATCGGTTTACGCTCCATTGAGATCACGTCCTTTTTACCAAAGGCGCCAAGGCCAGGCCGCGCCGCGAACAGACCAACCTCGATGTCATCGGACAGTTTGGCTTTCGTTTCTTTGCCTTCTCCATCGGCATAGAATTTCTCTGCTGTTATGGTCAGCGTTGTTTCATATTTGCCGTTGTCCAGCTTGCGCACTTTCGCTTCATCGACTTTCATATCGTAAATCGTGATCTTTTCGAGCAGGTCGCTGACCAATTGCTGTTCCGTATCATTGCGTGCCAGCGACTTAAAGCCATCAACCAGATCGATTGAGTTAGCATAAGGTTGGCTCTTGAAGCGGTAGCGATCAAGCAACTCTGCCAGCATCACATTAACACGGTCTTCGCCGAGCCGATCCTGCAGCAAGTACATAACCACAGCGCCCTTACGGTAGTGGATATAGCCTTGATTCTCGACCCGGTTCAACGGCAGTTCTTCGATCGCCTCACTGCCGCGCGCACTCAGATAACGATCCAGTTCATACTTGAGGAACCGGCGAATTTTATCCTCACCATATATCTGTTTCATCACCATCAGCGCGGAATATTGTGCCATGGTCTCCACCAGCATCGTGCCGCCCTGCTGATCGGCGCTGATGAGTTGATGTGCCCAATATTGGTGACCGAATTCATGGGCCGTCACATAGGTCACATAGTCAATTTCATCAGGATCGCTGTTGTCAGCGATAAAACCAATACGTTCAGAAAACGGTATGGTTCCGGCAAAAGCCTGCGCAAAGGTTTGATAGCCAGGAAATTCAATAATCCGTGCATAATCAAACTGATACGGTCCGAAATTTTCCTTGAAATAGGCCAATGATGTCTCAGTCGCATCCAGCATTGTATCGACATTATAATCATGGCTAGGGTGATAATAGACCGCCATAGCGACGCCATCCGCCGACCGTTTCTTCTCGGCATATTGAGCGGACTGGATGGAGAAAAAAGCAAGGATAGGGTTTTTGGAGACAAACCGCGCAATACGTCGCTCCCCTTTGACCTCATCCGACATCTTGCTGCCCGGTGCGATGGGCGTTTGATCTTTGCTCGTGCTGACCGTGATGTCCGACATCACCCAGTCGGCATTACCGACATAATTTTGCTCTCGAGCTGTTTCATCTTCTAGCTTGGGCAGGCGCAGTTCGGATGGCAGATCATATTCCCTCCGGGTTTGGCGGTCGGTCAGTAATCCGTTGCGGTTCATCCCCAGTTGCGGAGCGAATTCGCTATTGTTCAAAAATGTGCCATTTTTCACCAGACGAGTATCATTACCGCTGGCCTTGAAACCCCGCTGAGACCGCGAGGACGTGAACTTGATTGTTCGCTGCTCATCAACCGCCATCGGCGTGTCGAAGCGATAAATCCGATATTTCAACGCCTCGTCATTCATTTCAAGCGTTGCATTGGGAATATCGACTGTTTCAATCTTCACATCAGGATCCTGAAAGCGGACATGCAACGCCTCAACCGGAGCGCCGGTGTCATTGATCATCTTGATGGAGCCCGCCGCTTTCATAATCAGCCGTTCCGGATAGATATCCACGTTCAACTTGATCTCGGTAAAGGAAGGCTGTTTCAGCGATTCATATTTGAGATATTTTTTCTCATATTCGGCAAGTTGCTGTTCCTGATCATCCTGCGTCACATATTGGTTCATCACGTTCATGTTATGAAAGATATACGCGCCACTGGCCGCCGCAGTCACTGCAGCGCCTGCAATCAATAACCCGGCAGCGCTTTTCATGCGGCGCGGCAACTGACGCAAACGCGGCATCAAGCTGGTTTCAGTACCGCGGCGCCAGAGCAGATGCGCGAGGGTCGCCAAAATGACGGCGAAAGCCCCCCAGTAAAGGCGCATCCACCATCCAACGGCGCCATTAACCTCATTCCCATTCAGGTCCGAGAATAGTGGCGTCGGCGCAGCATCGCCATAGACATAGAGCGGATGTTCAAAACCAATATTCGCCATGGTTATCGTGGCCACCAGATAGATGACCATGATGCCCCAGCCGACATATTTATTGGGGCTCAGCGCCTGAACAAATACGGCCAGAACAGCAAGGATAATCATGTCCACGCCCCATGGCAGCAGATACCAAAGGAAATATTGCTCCAAAGCGATATCCGTGAACCCCCGCAACAGCTGGATCAGAACCGCCGCAATCACGGAGATAAACAGGGTTGCAAAAAGTACGAGAGAAACCGCGATGGTCTTGGGCACCATATAGGCCCAGTTCGGCAAAGGCGTTGAATCGATAATTTCGTGCATTTTCCGATCGCGGTCGCGCCACACCAATTCTCCCGCATAGTAAATGGCGATGATGACCGGGATGATGCCGAATGAACCCATCAGGTTCAGCAATAGCGTGAACGTAAGCGGCAGAGCCGGCGTCCCATAAATCTCATTGCCGAAGGCGAGCGAACCACTGGCGTTGAACAAGCCAATGAGTACCAGCACGATGAAGGCCGGGCTTTTGAAAACCTGAGCCATTTCAAAATTGGTGCGCGACACCAGACGGCTCCAGGCGCTTCCTTTTTCACTAGCAGCTGGCAAAATATCGACCGTCTGAGGTGCGACGGATGCCAGCCGCGCTGCTTTCTTGGCTTGCCGCCGCGCCTTGCCAGCCGAAACACCCCGATCAGCGAAACTGAACCAGCGATAGGCAAGTGCCAAAGCGCAAAGTGAAACACCGATCCAGATCAATCGGTTCCATATAATGGCACCTTCAATCGCTGGCAGTAAACTGTTAGATTCAGATGCGGTCCAATAGCGAACGACATTGTTGACCGTCGCAAAACCGAAGGGGTCAGCATAGCCGGTAAATTCGCGCAGTTCGGGCATATTGTCCGTGCTGATATTGAATACGATATACAGCACTAACAGCGCGACGACACCCAAATAGCTATACATCATCGACCGCGTGAGCGTCGCCACTGCAAAGAATATACAGGAGGTAAGGAATATACCTGGCAGCGCCATCAGGAGATAGGCATAGGCATAATATTGCAGCCGGTTCGGCCCTAAAGTTTCCTGATCAAGCCAAGGCATGAGCGAGCCCAGCCAAATGGCAAATGGCACCGTCAGAAATGCTATTCCAGCGGCCATGAAAGCACCGGTGAAGCGGCCAAATAGATAATCGAATTTCTTTACACGTGTCGAACGAACCATCGGTCCGAAGCCGCTTTCATCATCTCGCACAATGACATTGGCAACAAATGCGGTTGTCACGAACATGAAGAATAGCGTCAGGATGAGGTGAATTTGAACGATAGCAATCGGGCTATTGGCATTCACATTGCCGCCGCTGCCGATCGAGATGCCATCAACTGTCATCGCACCGAAAGTGAGCAAGAAAAATAATATGGAAACTACCCAGAAAACCGGGTTTTTAAACTGGTAGCGAAGCTCGAAAGCAGCGATCTTAGCGAACATATCCGTTTCTCCGCTCAAGCTGCTTGTGAAGAATTTACCGCATCCCGGCGGGTCGCGGCGAGAGTCGAGAAATACACGTCCTCCAACCCCCCATAGACAGCGACAAACCCGTCTCCCGGATTGTCCGCCGCCAATATGTGGATAATCGTCGAACCGGCAAATAACCGAGTTGAAATAACCTCATATTTTGCACGATATTCTTCCAGTTCCTCGCGTTTTATTGTCTTTGACCAGATTGTCCCTTTGGTCTTGCCGATAAGGTCCAAAGGTGCGCCTTCCAGCTGAATCCGACCGTTGGCAATAACCGCCATTTTTGGACAGAGATCGGCGACATCCTCGACAATATGGGTTGATAGAATGATGACCACATTCTCGCCGATTTCGGCGAGCAGATTCAGAAATCGATTGCGCTCTTCAGGATCAAGGCCGGCGGTGGGTTCATCAACTATGATCAGCTCGGGGTTCCCGATCAGCGCCTGAGCGATACCAAAGCGCTGACGCATGCCACCGGAGAAACCGGCAATGGCTTTTTTGCGCACGTCCCACAAATTGGTCTGGTTAAGCAAAGTTTCGACGGTTGCTTTGCGGTCCGCTTTTGATGCTATTCCTTTCAATACCGTCATATGTTCCAGCATGTCATAAGCTGAAACACGGGGGTAAACGCCAAAGTCCTGCGGCAAATAACCCAGTCGCTCACGGAGGTTTTCCGGGTCCTTCAGAATATCAATATCACCAAACTGAATACTGCCATGAGTGGGTGTTTGCAGAGTTGCAACGGTCCGCATCAGCGTCGACTTTCCAGCCCCATTTGGCCCCAGCAGCCCGAACATTCCCTTTGGTATAGACAGCGTTACATCGTCGAGCGCCTTGGTTCCATTAGGATAAATATGGGTAACTTCACGCAAATCTAACATCACTATCTCCACAAATCATCACAGGTGATATATGCACATAATACACTGATGGCAATAGCTTCAAAAATGAATGACGCTCAGACGCGATTTTTGAGGATATAACTGGCTTGGAGCTAATGCCCGCTTTCGGGATATTGCGGACATTGACATAAATATGTAGCTCGCCCAGTCATTCTTCTCTTCGGAGATTGGGAAGGCTTTGCACTATGAGTATCGAAGGTCATGAAGCGAGTTGCCATTGCGGCGCTGTAAAAGTGATTGTTTCCCATCAACCAGAATTCTTGCAAGATTGTAATTGTAGCCTGTGCAGCAAGAGTGGCGGTGTCTGGGGATATTTCAATCCAACAGACGTGGAAATCGAAGGCGCTACCGGAAATTACACGCGAAACGACTATCCTCAGCCAGCCGTTGAAATGCACTTTTGCAAGAATTGTGGATCAACAACCCACTGGACATTGACCAAGGAACATGTGGCCAGCATCGGAAACAATGATCAAATGGGCGTGAACATGCGATTGTTTGATAGCGACGATTTGGCAGGCGTTGAGTTGAGGTTCCCGGACGGCAAGAACTGGACAGGGGAAACGGAATTTGGATTCCGGCGTCAATCCGTTATCCTAGGAAAAGATTTCCCCCTCTAATGGCCACGTTCAGGATATTGTAGATAAATTTCTGCAGCAGCTTTAGTCTTAGTGCCACGAAAGGGGGCGGCCATGGAACGGCTCAAGAAAATGAAATTGCCGATTACCGGCAGTTGCCTGTGCGGACAGGTTGCTTACCAATGCTTAAGCACGCCGGTCTGGTCGGTAAATTGTCATTGTAAAGCTTGCCAAAAATCCAGCGGGGCGCCTTATGTATCTGCATTTTCGGTCCCCAAGAATTCGTTCGAAATCACGATGGGTGATACAATCACCTTTTCCAGGAAAGCCGAAAGCGGAAATAACGTATCGACGTTTCTTTGCGTCAATTGCGGAACAAGGCTCTTTGCGAAAAGCGAAGGCAATCAGAATCTGATAAACATATTTGCGCCGACATTGGATGATGCCACACATTATGTTGCGGTATCTAACGTCTTTCTTTCAGAAGCCGCACACTGGATTGAACCCGACGAAAAAAGATTCAACTTTGAAAAAATGCCTGAATTTTGACCACCAATTAGTGCCCGCTTTCGGGATATGGCGGCCAACCAAACTCGCTAACTTGGCCGGAACAGGCTTGCAGAACAGCGTGGTTGGAAATAAGTCGAAACAGAACTGACCTCCAGCGTAAATCACATATTAGATCTTAACTCTCGCACAAAGTCCGCAATCAACTCGGGAGATTGTCCGTCAACGACAGTATCATGAGCTATGCTAACTGTAGCCTCTAACTCGACTGGCAACAAATCCGATACGAATTCAATAGCCTTTTGCGGAGCTGAGTGCCCACCATAAGTCAAGAATAGTGCTACGCGGCCTGTCAAATCTGGATTGCTCGATAGGAACGAACGTAAAGGAATCGCCGGATAACTCGTCCAGATCGGTGTGCCAAGAACGATCAGATCATAGTCCTGGAAGCGGAGCTCTGGAACATCGACCAATTGCAGGCGTCCCTTCACGCTGTCATACCCTGCGAGAAGATAACGGAACCAGCCACCGCTATATCGCCTGCATTGGATTTCCGCGACTGTTGCGTTCAATGCCTTTGCGAGCGTGTCGGCGACGACCTTTGTGGTGCCCGTGCGTGAATAATATAGTATCAGCGTTCTCATATTGTGCGCCTTGTTATAACTTCTGTTTCCCCGCCTCATTGACCTACGTCAATTTTCCGTATGAGCTGAAACATTATGAGCTGAAACTCAGATTTCACTGCGCTCATTCAGCGTCCGCTTTCGGAATTTGACAGCCACCGGTTCTTCAACCTCCAAATCGCATAAATAACCAAATAGGCACAAAGTGCTTGACATTGTCACGCTGTTTAGGTACATATCAGGAACATCGAGAAATTGTGATTCGGGCCGAGCGGCTCTGAAGCAAGGCGGTCCCGGCGGGATGGAATCTGTTTCAGCGCACCGGCCCTTTTTGTGCCTGCGGTCCACGCGATCCGGGCCTGAGGATAGATATGGCTGAAACAAATGAAGACTCCCCACCCGATCCCCGCGCCGATCATAATGCCGCCAAGCGTGCCGCTTTTCTGGAGCATTTGTCGATCACATCGAGCGTCAAGGAATCGATGACCGTTGCGGGTATCCCTAGTTCGACGCTCTATGAATGGAAGCAGAAGGATCCTGATTTCGAGGTCGCCTGGATGAAGGCGCTGGCCGAGGGCTATGCGTTGCTCGAAATGGAAATGCTCGAACGCGCCCGCGCAGGTGTGGAGCGCAAGATTTTCTATCATGGCGAGCATAGGGAGACGGTGCGCGACTATGATCACAAAACGGCACTGGCCCTGCTGCGCATGCATAAAGAGTCGGTGGCAATGGTGCGCGCGGCGCAGGCTGAATTGGCGGCGGAGCCCGAACCCGTGCGCGATACGCTGGATGATAAACTGAAAAAGATCAGCTTCCGGTTGCGCGCCTTTCGGGAGGAAGAGCGACGAAAGGAGGCGGGGGCTGACCATAAGAATGGCAGCGAAGGGAATAGTGTGATTGATGGAGAATGATGTCCAAACCGTTCACGATATTTTTGCGCTGAAGCCGGAAGAGCAGGATTTTTTCCTTGGCCAACTCCGTGAAATGGATAGGCAAACCCGCCTCGAATATGAAAGCAGCTGGCACCATTGGGCGCGCCCCGAACAGCTGGCACCGGCGGGAGACTGGACCGTCTGGTTGGTCATGGCCGGACGCGGTTTTGGCAAGACCCGCGCAGGCGCGGAATGGGTGCGCAACATTGCCGAGGCCGATGGCAGCGCGCGCTTTGCCCTGATCGGTGCGAATTTTGCCGAGACGCGGATGGTGATGGTCGAGGGTGAGAGCGGCTTATTGTCAATTGCGCCGCCGAAAAACCGGCCGATCTGGGAGCCCTCGTTAAAGCGCCTGCGCTGGCGCAACGGGGCCGAGGCCTATCTCTATTCGGCAGCAGAACCGGAGGGTTTGCGCGGGCCGCAGCATAGTCACTCATGGTGTGACGAGATTGCCAAATGGGCGAATAACAGCGGGCAAGCGCTGGCGGCGTGGGACAATCTGAAAATGGGATTGCGGCTAGGCAATGCGCCGAAAATTGCCGCGACCACAACGCCGAGGCCAGTGGCTCTGGTGCGGGCGTTGGTGAAGGGCGACTATCGGAAGAAGGGCGTGGTGATAACCCGCGGCGCGACCAAGGACAATATGATGAACCTGCCGATCGCATTTATCAATGTGATGAACGCCGACTATGGCGGCTCGCGATTGGGGCGGCAGGAGCTGGACGGGGAGCTGATCGAGGAACTGGAAGGCGCGCTTTGGACGCGGGCGATGATTGAGGAGTGCCGGGTGAGCGCGGATGAGACATCCAAAATAACCCGCATCGTCATCGGCGTCGACCCGCCGGCCTCAAGCAGCGGAGACGCCTGCGGGATCATTGTCGCTGCGGTGCGCGCGGACCATAAAGCCGTGATCCTTGCCGATTGCAGCGTCGAGAAAGCCAGCCCCGAAACATGGGCCAGAGCGGTAGCAGACGCGGCCCGGATTTGGCGCGCAGACCGTGTGATTGCCGAAGCCAATCAGGGCGGGGCAATGGTGAAATCGGTCCTGCACGCGGCAGATATTTCGCTGCCGGTGCGATTGGTGCACGCCTCGCGCGGCAAGGTTGCACGGGCGGAACCGGTGGCGGCGCTTTATGAGGCGGGCCGGGTGCAGCACGCGGACGCTTTTCCGCGTCTGGAAGATGAGCTTTGCGGGCTGCTCATCGGTGGCGGTTATGAAGGGCCAGGGCGGTCACCGGATCGGGCCGATGCACTGGTCTATGCGCTGACGGAATTAATGCTGCGGCAGAAACGCGAGCCGAGGGTGCGGGTTTAGGAGGGAGTCTTTATTGATTCCCTCAAGCGCCGGGCGCGGGCGTCCGCCCGCTTGGCTATCCTCGCATAAGCTCGGGCGCGCAGTCGCGCTTGCCTCGCTCCGCTCGGTTAACTGACCTCAAGAACATCACCAAACCGACGCGAAGCGGAGGCAAGGCCGACCGGCCGTCGCGCCTTATGGCGCGTAGCCAAGGTGACGGATGTCGCCGCCCGGCGCCTGAGGTTAAACAAAAAAGGATACAACAACATGAAATTTTGGGAAAACATCTCCCTCGCATTCAAGGGCGGGGGTGAACGATCACGGCCGCCTTTAGGGCGTAGCTATATCGGCACTTACGGTGGCGCTTCTTTTTCGGGAGAAGCGCCGTTTTCATATGAGGGCCGCGTCCGCGAAGCCTATGTCGATAATGCTGTTGCCCAGCGCGCGGTGCGGATTGTTGCCGAGGGCGTCGGCGGGGCGCCGCTCGCTTCGATGGACGATGCGATAGCGGCGCTTATAAATGCGACTAGTGCGGGCCAGTCTTTGCTCGAAACCATTGCCGCGCATCTGTTGTTGCATGGCAATGCTTATGTGCAAGTGATGTGCGGCGTAGATGATCAACCGGCGGAACTCTTCGCCCTGCGCCCCGATCGGATCACGATTGAGTCAGATAAAAAGGGTTGGCCCGTCGCCTATGCCTATCGCGCCGGCGAGCATCAGACCCGCTTTGCCGCGCAGGATGCAATGGGGCGGCCTGCAATTATCCATATCAAGGCTTTTCATCCGACGGATGACCATTATGGCCTCGGCTGTCTGGGTGCAGCGGCCAAAGCGGTGGCGGTGCATAATGCGGCCGCGCAGTGGAACAAGGCGTTGCTCGACAATGCCGCCCGGCCATCAGGGGCTTTGGTCTTTGATCCCGGACCGGAGGGATCGGCTTTGTCGGCGGACCAGTTTGACCGGCTAAAGGCGGAAATGGAGGCGAGCTTTGCGGGGTCGGGCAATGCCGGCCGGCCAATGCTGCTCGAAGGCGGCCTCAAATGGCAATCGATGAGCATGACCCCGGCGGATATGGATTTTGTAGCGCTGAAAGCAGCCGCAGCACGGGAGATTGCATTAGCTTTTGGTGTGCCGCCGATGCTGCTCGGGCTGCCCGGGGACAATAGCTATGCCAATTACCGCGAGGCCAATCGGGCGCTGTGGCGGCTAACGATTTTGCCGTTGGCGGGGAAGATTTTGGATGGTCTGTCGGGCGCGCTGGAGGCGTGGTGGGATGATGCGGCTTTGGCGGTGGACCGCGATCAGATTCCGGCGCTTTCGGAAGATCGGGAACGGTTGTGGAGCCAAGTGAGCGAGGCGGATTTTCTGTCGCCGGAGGAGAAGCGGGAAATGTTGGGGATTGGAGTAAGAAAAAATGCAAAATGAAGAAATGCTCGCGCGCCTGGTGGCGCAGGCGGAAGGCGATGGGGCTGACCTGGTCACGCTCCGCGCAATAGTCGAAGAGGCGACCGATAGCGGCGCGGAGCGTGTGCTCGACCGGCTGGGCCTCGCCGATCACAAGGCGCAGGATGATCTCGACGAACTACGCGAATTGTTGCGCGCCTGGCGCGATGCTAAAGCGAGCGCTTGGAAAGCGGCGATCACCTGGATTGTGCGCGGGGTGCTGGCGTTGTTGCTCATTGGGATCGCAATGCGGTTCGGGTTCGGGAATTTGGTGACGTGAGCGATATCCGCTTCGCGGGGTACGCTGCGATCTTTAACCGCATCGACAAGGGCGGAGACATTGTCCGTCCCGGTGCTTTTGGGACGCTCGCCGAGGGGCAATCGCTGCCCTTGCTTTGGCAGCATAGTCCGGAGCAGCGCATCGGCAGTATCACTTATGCCCGAGAAGACGGGCGTGGCTTGCGCGTGATCGGTAAGCTTTCAACCGCGACAAGGCCGGGGCGGGAAGCGGCGGCCATGTTGAAAGGCGGCGCGGTGACGGGCCTCAGTTTCGGCTATCGCGTAAAGCAAGCAGCGGGCCAAAAGCCGCGCGCGTTGCTCGCTCTCGACATCGCGGAAATATCGCTGGTGATGCACCCGATGCAGACCTTGGCCCGCGTACACCGCATTATTTAACGCTGCCGTGCGCCGCATCCATTGCGGAGCGCAGAACCTAATATCTGGTCGCTCTATTCGGGGCGGCCCTTTTTATTGCTCACAAGAAAGGAACATCATGAATATTTCTAATACCCCCCTCGAAACTAAAGCTGATCCGCTGGAGGCCTCCTTTGATGCCGTCTTGCAGGCCGAAGAAAACGAAAATCACGGTAAGGCGATTGCCGGATTACGTACGGACGTCGACGGCCTGAAAAGCCAGATGGCCGATATTTCCCGTGCGTCGGCCCGGCCTGCTTTAGATGGCGCGAAAGGCATGTTAGCTTCCTCTGCATCGCAAGATTTCGTGACCAAATATCTCCGCCGAGGAGACCATGCGGGTGTCGAGTTGAAAAGCTTTTCCGGCGCGTCCGGCCCCGAAGGCGGCTTTGCGGTGCCGCAGGAAATAGACGCACTGATTGGCCGGACGCTCAAGGATATCTCGCCGATCCGGTCGATTGCGACGGTCGTGCAAACCGGCAGCGCGGGCTATCGCAAGCTTGTCACCAACGGCGGCACGCCATCGGGCTGGGTTAGCGAAACTGCCGGTCGCCCCGAAACCGACACGCCCAACTTCAACGAAATCGCGCCGCCGACCGGAGAACTTTATGCCAATCCGGCGGCGTCTCAGGCGATGCTCGATGATGCGGCCTTTGATGTCGAAGCCTGGCTGGCCGATGAAATTGCGCGGGAATTTGCACAAGCCGAGGGCGCTGCTTTCGTGGGCGGTTCCGGGGTCAACCAACCGCGCGGGTTTTTAAATGCGGCGGTGACGGACGAGCCGGATGATGTGCGCGCCTTTGGTTCGCTGCAATATATCCCATCGGGTTCGGCGGGCGATTTTGCCAGTGAAGATGCGCTGGTTGACTTGGTTCATACGCTTAAACCCGCCTACCGGCAGGGCGCAAGCTTTGTGATGAACAGCGCCACACTCGCACAGATCCGTAAGTTTAAAACCGCCGATGGCGCGTTTTTGTGGCAGGCGTCTTTGGCATCAGGCCAGCCTGATATGCTGCTGGGCTATCCAGTTGTCGAGGCGGAGGATATGCCGGATGTGGCGGCGGACAGCCTGTCGATCGCCTTCGGCAATTTCCGCGCCGGTTATCTGATCGCCGAGCGTAGCGCGACCAGCATCTTGCGCGATCCGTTCACTAACAAACCGTTTGTGCATTTCTATGCAACCAAGCGCGTGGGCGGACAGGTGATGAACAGTGAAGCGATTAAATTGATGCAGTTTAGCCTGAGCTAATCGTTGCTCCCCTCCCTTTGCAGGGAGGGGAAATGCGCTCCCATTTTTCCATTATAGAAAGGAAGCCCACCCGTGATCTTCCCCCCTGATGATGTCCCTGCTGTGCCGGTAGAGTTGATCCAAGAGGTCAAAGATTTTCTGCGCCTCGATCATAATGAAGATGATGACGCGATTGCGCAAATTTTGCGCAGCGCCGCCTATCTTTGTGAGAATTTTATCGGCCAAATGCTGATCGCCCGATCGGTGCGCGACCGCCTGCCAGTGCGCGCAGAATGGCAGAAATTGAAAAGACGGCCCGTGCAAGCGATCACGCTGGTTGAGGCTGTCGCTGCTGATGGTGTTATAACTGATCTGCCAGCCACGGAATATGCCATTGATATTGATAGCGACGGCGTCGGCTGGGTGAAGTTGCATAATGCCGGTCCCGTTCATCGTATCGCGGTCACCTATGATGCGGGACTAGCGGCAGATTGGACGGTTATACCGACAAGCTTGCGGCAAGGCGTGGTGCGGTTGGCCGGCTATTTCTATGCGAACCGGGATGGCGTGGAAACGCTAGGCCCACCCAGCGCGGTGACCGCCCTGTGGCGGCCCCATCGCCGGATGAGGCTGGCATGAGCGGGCCAGAAATTAGCAGGCCAGAATTTAGCGGCTTGCTGCGCGAACATATTCGCATTGAACGCCAATCGCCCCAGCGCGACGGGGCCGGATCAGCGACCGACCAAAGCGAGCTGGTTGGCGATTTCCGGGCGGCGGCAGAGCCAGCCGGCACCGGCGGTGAGGCGCTGGCGGGCAGCCGCTCGGCCTTGCCGCGCTGGCGTTTCACGCTGCGGCAGACCGATGCCATTCGCCCCGGTGATGAACTGATCTGGGCTGGCCGCGCGATGGTTGTTCGCGCTGTGTCTGCCGACCATCGCTTCATTCCGAGAAGCTTTCTGGAAGCCGAGGAGAAACGCTAATGGACAAACTCAAACGCAAGGGAGAAGCCTTGGCACAAGCAAGGGTACAGCAGGCCAAAGCGGGCTTGAAAGCCGTGCTTCTCGGCGAGCTATCCCATGATATTTCGGTGGAAGAAACCGAGGACGGGGTGGCGGTTTCCGGTCGTCAGCTCGGCAAGGAAATGATTGATAATAGCGGCCTGCGCGATGTCGCCTTCTTGATGCGCGGTGTGAGATGAGTGGCGCTGTCGAGGCGGTGCAGCAAAGCCTGATCGCGGCGCTAAACGCGCATCCACCTTTGATGGATGCAATTGAGGGAATTTATGACGGCCCGCCGCCGCTCGCGCGTTTTCCTTATATTGCGCTGGCGACGGGAGCTTCGATTGATTGGAGCTTTAAGGGCGGTGTCGGCCGCGAGCTTAGTCTGGCACTGACCGTCCATGATGATGGCGATTGCGCCACGCGTTTGCACCGCGTCATGGCGCTGGTGGAAGAGGCTATGGCGGATGGTCTGGCTCAGCCGGACGGCTGGCAGATCGTGACATTCGATTTCCGCCGAACGCGGGTTTTGCGGAATGCGGTGAGCCCGTGGAGCGGGTTGATCGAATATCGCGCGCGGGTTTTGAGAGGAGTCTCTATTTAACCTCAAGCGCGTTTTTATTGAGCTCAGGCGCCGGGCGCGGGAGTTTTTTATATTACCTCAGGCGCCGGGCGGCGACATCCGTCGCCTTGGCTACGCGCCATAAGGCGCGGCGGCCGGTCGGCCTTGCCTCGCTGCGCTCGGTTGTCTGACCTCAAGACTGGCACCAAACCGACGCATCGCGTCGGCAAGCGCGACCGCGCGCCCGAGCTTATGCGAGGAAAGCCAAGCGGGCGGATGCCCGCGCCCGGCGCCTGAGGTCAACAAAAACACCAACAACAACAAAAAAGGAACCCAATATGCCAGCAGAAACAGGCAGTGCCTTCCTCCTCAAAATCGGTGATGGCGCGGATCCGGCGGTCTATTCCACCATTGCCGGGCTTCGGACCACGCAATTGTCAGTCAATGGTGAACCGGTAGCGATCACCAACAAAGACAGCGGTGGTTGGCGCGAACTTTTATCGGGTGCAGGGGTGCGCTCCGTCTCGGTGTCAGGTGCGGGCGTATTTACTGGATCGGACGCTGAGTTGCGGATCAAGAACCACGCATTGGGCGGGGTAATCGATGCCTATGAACTAGCCTTTGAAGGCGGTGATCATATGCGCGGCGACTTTCTAGTCACGCGGCTGGACTACAGCGGCGATTATAATGGCGAGCGCAGTTACACGCTCAGCCTCGAAAGTTCCGGCGCGGTGGTTAATGTCTGAGCGGGGGAACGCGATACGCGGTGAGGCGGAACTGGAGTTGAATGGGCAGCGGTTGATTTTGCGTCCCAGCTTCGCGGCATTGGTTGCGGCGGAGGAAGAGCTGGGGTCGCTGTTCGATCTGGTCGAACGGGCCGCGAAGGGGCGGTTGCTGCTGTCCGAAATCGTGAGCCTGTTTTGGCATGTTATCAAAGATCGCCCGGAAGATTTGAAGCGCGACGACTTTGGAGAGGCGATGATGGCGGTGGGGTTGGCGGGTGTCACGCCTGCGCTCAAAATTCTGCTCAAACAGATATTACAGGGGCAGTGATCTCCGCATGATGGACGATTTCCGAACTTCTTCGGCAAAACTCGCTGGCCTGATCCCTGCCACCATCGGATGGACGCCCGATCAATATTGGAACGCCACGCCCGCTGAACTGGCCGGGATCCTGAATGTCTTTTCTGCTGCCTCATCAACAGAACATAGCACCGAACCGCTCACCCAAACCCAACTCGAACAACTGAAAGACACCCTCAACCATGGATGAAGAAATCGAACGGTTAGTGATCGCCGTGCGCGCCGATACAGCCGGATTTGCCAAAGATGTGGCCGAGTTGAAAGGTCAGCTGGATGGCCCACTTGCCAGCGGCATGGAACGCGCCGGGACCGCCCTCGAAACCAGCTTGAGTCGCGCGATCCGCCGCGGCTCGCTGGATTTCCAGGACCTCAAGAGCGTCGCGCTGTCAGTGATGGCAGATATCGCCAATGCTGCGATAGACAGTGGTATTGGAAGCTTGCTGGGCGGTGGTTCCGGCGGCGGTTTGCTCGGCCTCGGAACCTCGCTTTTGGGCTCTGCGCTCGGCGCGCCGGGGCGGGCGACCGGCGGACCGGTCACCGGCGGGCGTGCTTATAGGGTGGGAGAGCAGGGGCCTGAGTTATTTGTGCCGACGGCAGCAGGACGGATCGAACCGTATGGCGCGGCGTCCCCTTCGCCCAATTTGCGCCTCACCATCAACATATCGGACAATGGCCGGGGCAGCGCGCCCGACCAGCTACGCCGATCCAGTCGGCAAGTCGCGCGCTCGGTGCGCAACGCGCTGGCCTATCGGGAGGGTTAAGCCATGGGTTTCTGGCTAGCGAAAGAACGTACGGCGCAGCAGGCGAGTTTCATCCAGCGGTTCGATCCGCGTTTCTGGACCGTGAACTTCCCCCGACCGATGATGGCCTCGGTGGTAACGACAGCGCCCGGCACGCTCCGCGTGGATGCGACCTTCTATAATTCGGATGACCTCGCGGGGCTGATTTGGGATAGCGAAGATACGCTCGACCATGTGCTGCTCGCCTATGAAACAAACCGCGATTATGCACGGTTGAGCCTGCGCTTTCACTGGCGCTCGTCGGGCATCATGCCGCTAGATCAGGTCAACGGGCCGACCCTAACGATCGAGGGGCGTGATGCGCTTGGCAATCCCAAAGCCTGGTACGTCCGCCTGTGGAACTATGCCAGCGGCACGCCGACGGATGCGGATATCAACCTGGAGTTTTCCAGTCTGGATGGCGGCTTTGTGTTGCCGGGCGAAGCCGACCCGGTGCACCCAAATGATATCGACCGGCTGTTTATTTCGATCATTCCGCCGGATTATGATGGTGTGGGAACCCGCTATCCCACGCCTCAAATCGGTTGGGTTGAGATGAGCGCTATCACAGCCGATGGCGGCGGCGCGATACTTGAAATTGGCGATGTGGTGGTGCCGGAAAACGGCTTGTCGATGGCGACCGGCTATGATGACAGCTTTAACCAGACGCCGGAACGGCTGCTGCGGTCGATCCGCGCGCTCGGCTATCGCGGGGCGATCAACCATTATGTCGGGATGAGCCATTATTTCCGGCTCGAGACCAGCGGCCCCGGTCTATATGCCAGTCTGTCCGCGCCGCATCCGGGGGAGGAATTTGCAGCCATCAATCAGCCTTGCGCGATCTGGCACCGCGACTTTGTGACGCGGGCAGAGGCGATGGATTTCACCGTCATTTTCTCGCTGTCTTACGAGCTTTTCGATGCGCATTGCTGGAATGACTGGAAACAACGCGCAGAAAATGGCGATCCGGCGCTCACCGGTTGGGTGCCGCCGTCTACTTTACTGTCCCCTGCGCAATCATCGGCCATGGGATATCTGCAAGCGGTCGCACGCGCCTTTACGGCGATTGCGCGCGATGCCGGGGCGGCGATAAAATTTCAAGTCGGTGAGCCGTGGTGGTGGGTCATGCCAGATGATGGCCGTATCTGTCTCTACGACGCGGCGGCGCAAGCGGAATTTGGCGATGCTCTGGTGAGCATAACAGACATAAACGGTCCGAAAACGGCGGCACAAAATGCGATGCTCGATCAGGCGGGAGCGATGCTGGCACAGTCTACCGCCGACCTCGTTGCAGCAGTGACAGCCGAAGCATTGGGCGCGCCGGTGGAGACGTTACTGCTCGCCTATCTGCCAACGATATTGGATGAGGCCGCGCCCGAGGCAAAGCGCGCGAACCTGCCCATCGGCTGGGCCAGTCCCGCTTTCGATATTTTGCAGCTTGAGGATTATGACTGGGTGATCGCGGGTGACCAATCTGCAACCCAGCACGGCATTGATCTGGCGACCGCTCGGCTCGGCTATCCAATCGGGCAGCAGCATTATTTTTCTGGTTTTGTCCTGACCCCGGATGCGGATTTCATCTGGGCCAATATGGTTGATGCCGTTGCCGCCGCTCAGGCGCGTGGCACGCCGGAAATTTTTATCTGGGCGTTGCCGCAGGTGGCCCGTGACGGTTTCACTTATTTTCAGGAACAGGAGGATGATATGGACGCCTTTGATGACGTTCAATTCCCGTTGACAATTGGACGCGGTGCAACAGTTTCGCCGCGCTTTTCAACCGACGTCGTGGCAACCCTTTCGGGTCATGAAAAACGCAATAGCGACTGGGCCGATGCGCGGCTGGAATTTGATGCCGGACCGGGCGTGCGGTCGGAGGAAGAGTTGCGAACCCTGATCGCCTTTTTCCGCGCGCGCAGAGGGGCTGCCAAAGCGTTTCGTTTTACCGATCCCTATGATCATAGCAGTAATGCCATGATCGACCCGCCGACGATGACCGATCAGATTATCGGTGTCGGCGATGGGGAGCAAACGCGTTTTCCACTGATCAAAAGCTATGGCGATGGGGAAGACGCGCAACAGCGGCTGATTACCAGACCGGAGCCGTCGTCTCTTCTGATCGCTGTTGACGGCGCGATCGTCAGCAACTGGTCATTAGGCGCGCTGGGAGACATTATTTTCGATAGCCCGCCGGCATTAGATAGTGAGATCACCGCTGGCTTTCTGTTCGATGTGCCGGTTCGGTTTGCCGAGGATCGGCTGGACGTTAGCGCGCATACGTTTCTCGCTGGGGAAATCCCTGAAGTCCGTTTGATCGAAGTGCGGGAAGCACCATGAGTTTGGAGTGGCTCGACCAACCGCTGACGACCAGCTGCTATGCATGGCGGCTGGAGCGTGCGGATGGCGTAACCATAGGTTTTGTGTCCCATGACCGCGATCTGGTTATCGACAATTTGCGGTACCGCGCCGCGCCGGGAATGGTGCCCTCTACCATCGCATTGTCCGATAGTCTGGAAATGGACAGCGTTGATATTGAAGGTGTAATGACCAGCGAAGCGATTGCTGAAACGGACTTGATTGCAGGGCGCTGGAACGGTGCGCAATTGCATATATATCTGGTCAACTGGGAAAACCCAGACGACGAGCCGCTGCATTTGATCAGCGGCGAATTTGGCGAAATTACAAGATCTGGCGATGCCTTCCGGGTAGAGATGCTCGGCGCTACATCTTATCTGGACGAGGCGATTGGGCCGCTCACCTCACCCACTTGTCGCGCTCGATTGGGTGATAGGCAATGCAAAGTCAGTCTTGCCGCGCATCAAGCCGAGATGAAAGTGTCGCAGATTGTTGGATCGCAGATCCAATTTGCTGATGTGCAAGGGTACGCGGCGGACTATGTATATGGCGAGCTACGCTGGCTGAGCGGCGAGAATTGCGGTCTCAGTTTTGCGATTATCAGCGGCGCGAGCGACATGATCCGGCTCGCTGATCAACCGACCCGGCCCGTGTCTATCGGAGATAGCGCGCTGTTCACCGCCGGCTGTGACAAGAATTTTGCGACCTGCCGCGACCGATTTCAAAACAGCATCAATTTTCGCGGCGAGCCATATTTACCCGGCAATGACCTGCTCACCCGATATCCCGGAGCATGATCCATGACATCAGATACATCCGAAACAGACCGTTCCGCCATAATCGCCGAGATGGCGTTACAATTATGCGGCACTGATTTCCGCCTTCATGGTCGCAGCGCCGATCACGGCCTCGATTGTATCGGGCTGGCAGCGCAATGCCTGGGCGCAGCGGACATGGCTTGCGACGTGCCTAACGGCTATTCGATACGCGGCGGGTCTGCCGAGCAAATATCAGAAGTGATGAAACTGGCGGGATTTGACGCCGTGTCGCCAAACGAAGCGCTGCGTGAAGGCGATATTGCGTTGGCGCGCCCTAGTCCGATCCAATGGCATCTGATGATCAAAACCGAGGGTGGTTTTGTCCATGCTCATGCTGGTCTTGGTCAAGTGGTGTTCACGCCGGGCCCAACCCAATGGCCGATTGAACAAATATTCCGAATTTTGGAGAGCTAGATGGCAACCTTGGTTTTGACAGCTGTTGGCACAGCAATCGGTGGCCCGATTGGCGGGGCGCTGGGCGCTATGTTGGGGCAGCAAGTGGATCAAAATATCCTGTTCAAGCCCCAAGGCCGCGAAGGCCCACGCTTGCAGGAACTGGCAGTGCAGACCTCCAGCTATGGTTCACAAATTCCACGTCTTTACGGCAACATGCGTGTAGCCGGGACGGTAATCTGGGCGACTGACCTCAAGGAGATCAGCGAATCAAGCGGGGGCGGCAAGGGCCGTCCGAGCAGCACCACTTACAGCTATTCCGCTTGTCTTGCTGTCGCGCTGTCGAGCCGGAATATCGCATCGATCGGCCGGATATGGGCCGATGGAAAAATTTTCCGCGGCAGCGCAGGGGACTTCAAAACCGAAACCGGGTTCCGTTTTTATGGAGGGCAGGAAGATCAGGGCGTTGATGGCTTGATAGCCAGCGCCGAAGCGGCGGGAGAAACGCCGGCCTATCGCGGTCTTGCCGTGGCGGTATTCGAAGATATGGACTTGGCTGACTATGGCAATCGTATCCCCTCGCTCACCTTTGAAGTGATTGCCGATAATGGCGCAGTCAGTGTCGGCGCGATTATCGATGATATTGCCGGCAAAGGAATGTCCGCATCTGTTGATGACCAGATTGATGGTTTCGCGGTTACAGGCCAAGACGGGCGGGACGTGTTGAGCGCGATAGGCGAGAGTTTTTCGTTGTCATTTCTGTCGACGCAGGGCGGGATGATCGCGGAACCGCGGCAGCGCCACGACGACGCAGCCGCCGTCTCCTTGCATGATCATATCGTAGCGAGTCGGGATGGTGGGATAGTCGAACGACCGGAAACGCGGACATTGGCGGAAACAAAAATTCCGCGGCAATATAGCTTGCGCTATTATGATCCCGCGCGCGATTATCAATCCGGTGCGCAAAATGCATTTCGGCCGGGACAGAGCAGAGTGGTCCGCCATCAGGATTTTCCCGCTGCTATGGATGCAGCAAAGGCCAAAAATATTGCGCAGGCGAAGCTATGGTTGCTCTATCAAGAACGCAGCACTGTACGATTGCACGTCCTGCGAACAGGGCGTCCGGTGAAGCCTGGGACATTGGTGCAGTGGGACGACAGCAACGATATCTGGCGCGTCAGAAATTGGGAGCTGCATCGTGGCAGTGTAAGCCTTACATTATCAAAGGCGGCAGGCGCGATACCAAATGCTGAGAGACCGACGGATAATGGCCGTCCGGTGAAAGAGCTGGATGCATTGGCGGGCATCACCAGATTGGCTCTGGTTGATTTGCCCTTTGCCTTGGATGCGCCAGCGCAAGTATCAGACAATTCAAGGCTTTATGTCGCGGCCGCCGGCGACCTGGGTTGGCGCCACGCTCAGCTATTTGTCGTTGCGGCCGATGGTGTGACCAATGATTTTATCGGCCAGATACCGGCTCCTGCAACGATCGGAACGGCGCCAGAACCATTGGCGTCCAGCGGAGCGCATCTGATCGATCGAAAAAATGACCTGCTGGTCCAGATGCACAATAGCAATATGATATTGCATCATGCGGATCAGGCCCAACTGTTGGCCGGGTATAACATTGCCGCGATCGGCCGGGAGATTATTCAATTTGGTTCAGCTGAACCGATCGGGGACGATCGCTATCTGTTGTCGGGACTGCTGCGAGGTCTGGGCGGGACCGAGGGGGAGATGGACAATCATGGCACTGATGAAGATTTCATCTTACTGAAAGGCGCAGGGCTGACCGAGATTGAGGCGCGCCATTTCATGCCGTTTCAACCCGTTACACTATCGGTAATCGGGCGAGGAGATGATATTCCCGTACTCCGGTCGATTGAAAACCCCGGGCGGGCGTTGAAGCCTTGGTCGCCGGTGCATCCTTACTCCACTTTTCGAAACGATGGTGATCTTGAGATAGGGTGGACGCGGCGTTCTCGTGCTGGCCTGATATGGCCGGACAATGTGGAGATTCCGCTTGCCGAAGAAGTAGAGAAATATCGCGTGTGGATCGGCAATGAAATTGTCGATGAGCCCCATGTGCCTGTCACCGTTGTGTCGGCTGCTACAGTCCAAGCTTATCGGGACGTAAGTGTTTCATCTCTGTTGGTCGAAGTACGGCAGATTGGCAGGCATAATGTTTCTGATCCACTATTATTCGTGGTGCCAATATAAATAGCGCGCTTGCATTACTGATAAGAACCAAGAGGAAATATAATGACAACATTGGAAACACCCCGCTTCGCATTGCCTTTACTAGGCGTCGGACAGGCCCATAAAGAGCTATTTCATAATGATGCTTTGTTGTTACTGGATTTTTTAGTCCAGCCGACCGTGCAAGAAGTCGCCAATGATCCAGATGTGTTGCTGCCCGTGCAAGGAGATTGTTGGCTTGTTGGCGCCGACGCGGTCTCGGAATGGAGCGGGAGGGAGGATCAGATTGCCTGTTGGTCAACCGGCGGATGGCGTTACATCCAGCCAAGGGAATCAATGAAAGTTGTCCTGTTGAGCGACCGCAGCTCAGCCGTCTATAGCGGGGCGGCTTGGCAATTTATGGCGCAGATAGGCGGACCGGTGGCTGGAATAACTATCGATTCAGAGGCTCGGACAGCGATTGATTCGATTCTTGAAGTATTGAGGGCAGCGGAAATTTTACCCCAAATCAACTAATATGATTGCGATTTCATTAGTAATTCAGCTTGTTCGCAGGAGCTTAAGTATGGTTTTTTAAGCTAAATCACGAAAATGGCGACATTTTCGCAACAGTTACGCGATTTGTCGGCTTGCACTGCCATTGGGGACAGGTTACAAAGCGCCGTGAATTCAGAACCTAAATGAGAAGGGGAATATAAATGCGGAAGCTTGCCATAGGATTGGCTCTTGCCTCCACGGCTCTCGCTTCACCTGCTCTGGCCCGTGATGGCCAGTGGTATGTGGGCGTAGAAGGCGGCGCGATGCTGGTTGAAGATATTACATCTGACATCGGTGCAAATACCAACGCGTCTGAGGTCGACCACGACACAGGTTATGATTTTGACGGCATCGTAGGTTACGATTTCGGCGGATTTCGTTTGGAAACAGAAGTTGCTTATAAAGCAGCATCTGCTGATCGTCTTCAAGTTGGTGCGCCAGGCGTTCCACAGAGCGTTGGGGGTGGTGGACTGCCATTTACCGGTACCACTGCTATCAACGGTGAAGTCAATGCTCTGAGCTTCATGCTCAACGGCATGCTCGACTTTGGCGACGATGACGGCATTCAAGGCTTTGTCGGCGGCGGTGTTGGTGTTGCTCGTACTGAGATCACCAATGTTTTCGCTGGTCCTTATCTTGATGATTCGGACACTGGTTTCGCTTGGCAGGCTATTGCGGGTATCCGCGCGCCATTGAGCGGCAGCTGGGACGTAGGTTTGAAATATCGTTTCTTCAATGCTGACAAGATCGATCTTGTTGACCAAGTTGGTAACGATGTAAGCACCCGTTTGCGGACACACTCTGTTTTGGGTAGCTTGATCTACAACTTCGGCGGCGAACCGGATGCACCACCGCCTCCTCCGCCTCCTCCACCGCCACCGCCTCCACCACCACCACCGCCGCCTCCACCGGCTGCTGTGTGTGCACCTGGACCGTATATTGTGTTCTTTGACTGGGATCAGTCAGACATCACACCAGAAGCTGCTACAGTTCTGGACAATGCGGTTACAGCATATGGCGATTGTGGTTCGGCTCAGGTTATGTTGGCGGGTCACGCTGATAAATCTGGTTCAGCTAGCTATAACGTTGGCCTGTCCCAACGTCGTAACGCTTCGGTTCGGGCTTATCTCGAGTCACGCGGCATCGGCGGCGGCGCGATCTCCAGCGAAGCCTTCGGTGAATCGCGTCCTCGCGTTGAAACCGCAGATGGCGTTCGTGAGCCACAAAACCGGCGTGTTGAAGTTATGTATGGTCCTGGTTCAGGTAACTAATAACTTTCAATCTCGAATTAATGAAAAGGGCTGGTCTTCGGACCGGCCCTTTTTTTGTCCAATCCGTTTCTGAACAGAAATTGGATAAATCCCTCGAAACCATTGTTCCCAATAATTGGTGTACTAGGACCTCGCATATTGATCCGGTAACGGCGTGCCCCAATGGGCTGGCGATCGGGGAAGAATATGACGCGCTTTTCGATGATAAACCGTAAGAATCAGCGAGGTTATAATCCCTGTTACCAGCGTCATCATTTGATACCTCTGCAAGCGGCGTCGATGTCGGATATTCGTGAACCCTTGGACCAGATGGCGCGCGGAGGTTTCGATTTTGACGATTTTGAGAAAAATGGCGTTTTATTGCCCGCTACAGAACAGATGGCATTTGAAACGGGGCAACCGCTGCACAGAGGTCCCCATCCGCGCTACAATCAATTGGTTATTGATCGGTTATCTCTTATCATCAAGCGTGTAACCGGATCGACAATGATGTTCAGCGCCAGGCCTTTTTCCGTTTGAGAATAGGTCTTCTGCAATCTGTGCTTCGCAGAGCTTTAGTGGGCCCTGCGTTGCGGGTATTCCAGCTTAGTAAAAAAGACCCAAGCCTATCATCTTCGGCCTTTGCTGAATTGGATAGCTGTGTTGATGCGCTCTATGTCGCAACGCAATGGCCGCCGCTAAGACGAGGGTGTAAGTGATCGTTTTTTAGCTCAACAGGCTTTCAAACAATTTTAACCCGTCGGTTCCGCCATGTTTTGGGTCCACTGCGCGTTCAGGGTGTGGCATCATTCCCAGCACGTTCCCTTTTGCGTTCAATATGCCCGCAATATGCCGCGCCGATCCGTTTACACTTTTAGCATAGCGGAAGGCTACGCGATCATCATCTTCCAAACGATCTAAAGTTTCATGGTCGGCAAAATAATTACCGTCATGATGAGCGACCGGAATGGTGACTGCTTCATCGCTTTCATATTTGGATGTGAAGACCGAGTTTGACTGCCCCACTGTCAGCGGCACATCTTTGCAAACAAACTCGATATTCTCGTTTCGCATCAAAACGCCCGGCAAAAGGCCAATTTCGGTCAATATCTGAAAGCCGTTGCAGACGCCTAGAATTTTGACGCCTTTGTCGGCTGCACCGATGACGGCATCAATAATGTGGGACCGCGCTGCCATTGCACCGGAACGCAAATAATCGCCGTAAGAAAAGCCGCCTGGTATCGCGATAATATCAATATCATTCGGCAAGCTACTGTCACCATGCCAAACCATATGAGGCTTTTTACCGGTCACTGCTTCTAAGGCGACGGCCATATCACGATCGCAATTGGAGCCGGGAAAGACGAGCACAGCAGCGTTCATAGTCAGGCTTCTTCTGTCGCTTGGTCGACTATTTTTTGAATTTCAAAATTTTCGATCACTGTGTTGGCGAGCAATTTTTCACACATTTTTTCGATGTCTCTGTCTGTGGTGCCATCATCGACGTCAAGTTCGATGAGCTTGCCAGCGCGCACATCATTCACACCTTTGAAATCGAGATTTTCCAAAGCATGATGGATGGCTTTTCCCTGCGGATCGAGGACACCGTTTTTAAGTGTCACAAAAATTCTTATCTTCATGAATCTCGCTTTTCATATGGCAGACCTAATGCGCTATTTCCTATAGCGTGGTCGTCAGCAGGAGCAAGAGATGGTTGCTATGACCGGGGTTCGCGCAAACCGGACTATGGATAGCAATCAGAAAAATTTGGCAAATTTGAAGTTCACTCGGTGGCGGTTCATTTGATACAAGTCATAATTGCTGTCGACGCGGGAGTAATTATAATCGATCGATGGCGAGAAACCGAGCACTTTGACCTGACGGCTGCCGATATAGGCGCGGGCAAAGCTCCGCCAGTCTTTGCGTTTTTCCGTCGAGTAAAAAATCTGAGCTTCATCGAAAGTCGACCGGCTGATACTTGCCGAAATACCGGCGTTTAGGCCGAACGGCATTTCGCCGCCAATACCCAGATTCATGCCGTAGTTAAGGCTGGAAAATTGATCGGATTTCAGCAGGTCGCGCCGTGTAAAAATACTGGCGGATGCAATTAGCGACTTGCCAATCAGATGTTCGTAGGTCGCATTGGCACCCAATTGCCAACCGCTGAATCTGTCGCTCAACTTCGATTCGGTCCTACGGCCATCCAGTTCGATGCCGACCCTTTGCCCCTGGCTGAGCGCGGTTTGAAGACCAAAGCGTGCGCCATATTCGCGAGTGGCGAGGCGCCCACCAAACCAGCGTTGCTGGCCAACTGCTTGCAAGGACACGCTGGCATAACGCGCGATCCGAAGTTCCGGGCCAACAGCGATCTGACCGACTATGTCATCCGCCGCTGTTCCCTGATAGTTGATAACCTTGCTATCTGCGTCGAACAGGAAGGCCAGTTTGTCACTAGCTTTCAGGCGAACGCCGCCGGAAAATCCTGCTATTTGACCGATGCCCGATTTTTGCCGTGCATTGTCATCCAGTGCCAATTCGCCCCGTGCCTCACCGAGTACCGGGAAAATAGCACCAAAGTTGACATCAATAGTTTCGGCGTTGGTTGCGCCGTTGATATTGGTGTCGGGCGCGAAACCGAAATCGAAGCTGAATCGCCAAACCCGCTGGTCCCTCAAAATGCTTCGCGTGTTGCGGATTGTACGGGCAATCTCGTCCGGCAAATTGTCGTCATTTTGCGCTAGGCGGAAGTGATAATCCGCACTCGCTTCTTTCCCGCTTAGCAAATAAGTGCGGGCGAGTTCCAGCCGTACGCGGGTCTGACCCGGGTCTTGATCAAGAATGGATCGAAATGTCTTAATGGCTTTTTTGAGATCACCGGTTTCGACGGCAATATAGCCTGCCAAAAATTGTTGCTGCATTCGAAGATCAGGAACTTGGCCCAAAACTTCAACAAGCGGCAAAGCTCGGTCATATTGTTTGGCATTTACGAATGCCTCGGCCTTCGCCAGCAGTTGCGCAGGTGTAACCTGAAACCGGCATGTACCGGAAGCGTCGCATTTTGGCGTTCCGCCTGCAACCTCAGTTGCAATTGCAGTTTCCGCCGCTGCTTCATCCGCAACGATTTCGGCTGCTGCCGGACTAATATATAAGGATGCTGCAAGCCCGCCTCCGATGAGAAGAGCCTTTGAAGCATTGACCGGCATTTTCATGACTGGCCCCTAGTTTCCTCTGCCGACAAACGTCCCTAAAATGTCGATCCGCTCATCTGGCGTACCGCCGACAATACGATATCCGCCACCAACCTCGTCACCATTGGGGCCGTAAAAAGCACCATCAATGCTGGAACCGGCAATGTTCACGTCGAGGCGCGCTCCACCGGGATTGACGAACCAAGCCTCATTAAACTGACCCAGAAAACCGCCCGCTGCAACGAGATCGATCTGACCTGCACCATTGGCGCGAAACTGAGCATTTTCGAGTACACTATGCCCTCGGCTAGTGCCATCGAACAAAGGTGCTCCGACGGTACCGTCAAGCGAGAGGGCGAATGTATTCGCGCCGAAATCGACGGTCGTATTTGCGCGTCCAGCGACCCACTGAAAATAGGTGTCGGTATTACCCAATGTATCGGGTTGATCGTTAAAGACCATGGACGCGAGCATTGTGCCCTCAAACGAACCCGTACCGCTGGTTGGCACGGCATCATTGGCGCTAAGTTCGCCATAGGCCAACGCGCCGCGTTCAAAGGTGTTGGTTTGCGTCAAGATAGTACTGGTACTGCCATCCGGATTGTCGATTTCCGATTGGACAAGGCCGGCGGTATTGCGCAGATAGCCAGAAAAAGTCACATATTGCGTCTCTGTGCCTGGCGTCTGATAGAAAAATGTCGTGACATCATAGCTGCCGGCTGCGGCGGTATTGATCAGGTCAAATACAAACTCGCCACCGGGTCTGCGGGACACGTTGTCAGCAGAGCCTGATTCAAGATAATTAATCTCTTGTAGTCCAAACGCCGCTGATTCCAGATCAGGTGTGCCAAATTGAGGCTCAAGGATGCCGCCAAAATCCGTGCGATGCAGCGGATCCTGGAAACGGCTTGTTCCGGTTGTTCCTGCTAAGCCATTGGTGAAGCTGACATTGAAAATCGCGTCTCGCGGGCTATAGTCGATGGTCAGATTTGAATTGCGAACCGTTTTGGCATCGCCTTGATAAAGCTGGCCACCTTGACCGGCACCGGGGGTGCCAGCATCTACAACCTGATATCTATAACTATGCGTACTACCGACGCCGGTATAAGATTTCGGCTCCGTTGGATTGACGAATGTATGGGTTTCTCCGCTGCCATTACCGGCACCAGATCCAGTGCCAGATCCGACAGGTGCGGCACTACCCGCAGATTGGGGGCCTGCGCCGCCACAAGCGGCAAGCATTGTTGTACTGGCTAACAAGATCAAAAGGCGCATCGGACAAATTCCTCACATGAGTTCCACATGAGGGCGGTGCTATCAGTCTAATGGTTAAATTCGCGTAAACCATCGCGGTGTTTTATAGGTGATTTTGCCGCCCCCTGAGGAGCGATATGTGCCATATCACCTAACAATAGCCCCAAAAAACATGGTTACTTTCCGCGCTTTTTCCGTTCACTATCAAGGTCGAGTACTTCGCTGATGCCGCCTTCCGGGAATAATCCCATGCGCCGGGCAACTTCTTGATATGCCTCAGCTTCCCCGCCAAGGTCGCGGCGGAAGCGGTCTTTGTCGAGCTTTTCATTTGTCTCGATGTCCCATAGCCGACAGCCATCAGGACTGATTTCATCGGCCAAAATTATCCGCGAAAAATCACCGTCAAAAAGTCGGCCAAATTCGAGTTTGAAATCGACCAATTTTATTCCAATGCCGGCAAACATACCGGCCATGAAATCATTGATCCGGATTGCCATCGCCGAAATATCTTGCATTTCTTCCTGTGTGGCCCAGCCGAAGCAGGCAATATGCTCTTCCGCGACCAAAGGGTCGCCTAGGGCGTCGTCTTTGTAGCAATATTCCAGCAATGTATGAGGCAATGGCGTGCCTTCTTCGATACCCAAACGCTTGCTCAGCGAGCCAGCTGCGACGTTGCGAACGATGACTTCGATCGGAACAATTTCAACCTGTTTCACCAATTGCTCGCGCATGTTCAGGCGGCGGATGAAATGACTGGGTATGCCGATATGGCCGAGCAACGTAAAAATATGTTCGCTTACACGGTTATTGATCACGCCTTTGCCGTTGATGGTACCCTTTTTCTTATTGTCAAAGGCGGTCGCATCATCTTTGAAATATTGGATGATTGTGCCAGGCTCGGGTCCTTCATAAAGGATTTTGGCCTTGCCTTCGTAAATTTGGCGACGACGGGACATAATGGATTCCTATTCGCAGGAAGAAGCATCAAAAACCAAGCCCCGATTGTGCGAATCAAACGAACTCGGACAGATCGGGGCAACGTTTTCTCTCTATAAGCCAAAGCAGATGGCGGTGCAATCAATCCTCTGCTGGCGTGGCTGGTTCGAGTTTTCGGCCCCAGAAGCTGCGGTCTGCGCTCTTGAACCGGCGGCGCAGATAAATGGCGAGGGCGAGGAGCAATATCCACGGCACAAGAACAGCGATAAAGGTAATCGCCGCGCCCACTGAATATCCCAAGGTCGATGCGACGCCGCCAAAGGCTTCGCGGATCGGGCGCGTAAAGCCGCCGGAACCCGGCGCGCCAGACTGATAGCTGATCATCACGGTGCTATAGGAAACACGTCCGCGCATTTCTTTTAACCAGCTGCGTGCTTGGTCAATTTCTTCATTTACGTCGGTGACTGCGCGTTCTGCTTCAACCAGCTCCGCCACGGTCCCTTTACGCGTGCGCAACAATTCGGTCAGGCGCTGCGACAATAAAACCCGGCTGCGCAGGCGTGCTTCAGTATCGACAATTTTCTTGGACAGGTCTTCGCCGGAAATGGACGCCGCGATCTGACTGCCACCGCTTTGATCCACAGCGTCAGCCAGCTGTTCGCCAAACACGCGCGCCTTAGGGGCAGTGACTTCCAGATGGAGACGGCCATTGGCATAATCGCCTTCGCCTCCGCTGTTAGACATGTTGAGGACGCGGCAGCCATTCGCCGGCATTTGGTTGCATAAGGTGATGTGCTGCTGCTGGGCTTTTGGAATTTCGGATGAAGGGAGCCGGAAGCCATAATCATAGCTATAAGCGATCTGGGGTTGGCTGACCGGGATTTCGGTTGTGCTATTGCCTTCGGCAGGGGTAGCCAATGCTGCCCGTTCCGCTCCACTGCTGACGTCGGAGGCTGGCTCCACCATCTCGGCTTCCGCCATGTCATAATCAGCGGCGGTCTCACCTCCTCCGGCACAGCCGGCCAAGCCGAAAATAGCGACGGTCGTGAATAAAGTTTTGCGCATTTGCATATATCCTCTCCATGTTGAGGGTCGCAGAACTAATGTGATACTATAACGTAGAAAACGATAAAGCATTTTTTTCGACGAAGCTTTGAAGGGAAAGACTTTTGGCCAAATATGCCACTATCGATGAAGTCATGGAAACGCTTTATGAGTGTATATCCGGGCCACCAGGTGGACAGGATTGGGAACGCGACCGCGAAATCTATCACCCACGCGCGCTGATCAACCGGACGCGGATTGTGGATGGTGAACCGGTTATTTTTCCCTTCACCTATGACGAGTTTGTCGAAGCGACCATCCCGCTGCTCGAAGGGCGTTCGTTCTACGAGATTGAAATCGGCCGCAAAACGTATGTATTCGGACAGATTGCCCATGTTTATTCCACCTATGAAGCGCGGGAGACGCCGGACCATCTGGACATCCAGTTTCGCGGGGTCAATATGGTGCATTTGTGGAACGACGGAACCCGGTGGTGGATCATGGCGATGATCTGGGACAATGAGCGTGAGGGGGTTAAATTGCCTAAAGAGTGGCTCAGCAAATAATCCCTCTACACAGCATGAATCCACCCTGCTATCGCTCATTCCATGAGTGATGTAACCGACCCGCCCGAAGCGGCACCCGAAGATGAATTTGATGCGATAGTTGACGCCCCGTTTGATGCGGCGCTGTCGGAGCGTTACCTGATTTACGCGATGTCGACGATTACCGCGCGGTCATTGCCCGACTTGCGCGATGGCCTGAAACCGGTGCATCGGCGCCTTTTATGGGCGATGCGGCTGCTAAAGCTCGATCCGTCGCAAGGCTATAAGAAATGCGCGCGCGTGGTCGGCGATGTCATCGGTAAATATCACCCCCATGGCGATCAGTCGGTCTATGACGCTATGGTCCGCCTCGCTCAGAGTTTTGCGATGCGCTATCCTTTGGTCGATGGCCAAGGGAATTTCGGCAATATCGACGGCGATAATGCTGCGGCCTATCGGTACACCGAGGCACGCATGACGCGCACGGCGATTGAGCTGATGCACGGGCTGGACGAAGGCACGGTTGATTTCAAGCCGACTTATAATGGCGAAGATGAAGAACCGGAAATCATGCCCGGCCTGTTCCCGAATCTGCTCGCCAATGGCGCAAGCGGTATTGCCGTGGGCATGGCGACCAGCATACCGTCGCATAATGTCCACGAGATTATTGATGCGGCGAGTCTGCTGATAGACAGTCCCAAGGCAGAGCATGCCGAGATTATGGCAATTATCAAGGGGCCTGATCTTGCGACCGGCGGTACATTGGTTGATCCGAAATCCGTTATTGATGCGGCCTATGAAAGTGGACGCGGCGCGATGCGCGTGCGGGCCAAGTGGGAAAAAGAAGACGCCGAAGGGCGCGGCGCTTGGCAGATTGTCGTCACCGAAATTCCCTATCAGGTGCAAAAGGGCAAGTTGATCGAACAGATCGCCCAGATTATCGCCGATAAAAAACTACCCATCCTTGCCGATATCCGCGACGAGTCCGATGAACAGGTTCGCATCGTACTGGAACCCAAAAGCCGCGCGGTGGATCCCGACGATCTGATGAACGCATTGTTCCGGATGAGCGATCTGGAAAATCGTTTCTCGCTGAACATGAATGTGCTCGACAAGGACCGTGTGCCCAAAGTCATGGGCATTGGTGAAGTCCTGAAACACTGGATTGTCCATCAGATCGAGGTGCTTGTGCGCCGGTCACAGCACCGCATGGACAAGATTGATGCGCGACTCGAGCTGCTCGAAGGCTATATCATTGCCTATCTCAATCTCGACCGCGTGATCGAGATTATCCGCAATAACGACGAGCCAAAGCCAATGCTGATGGAGGAGTTCAAGCTCACCGACCGGCAGGCCGAAGCAATCCTCAACATGCGGCTGCGGTCTTTGCGCAAGCTGGAAGAAATGGAATTGCGGACCGAGCGGGACAAGCTGCTCGAAGAACGCGAGGGTTTGGCAAAACTGATCGAAAGCCCGGCGCGGCAGAAAACGCGGTTGAAAAAAGACCTCGCGGCCATGCGCAAACTTTATGCCGAGGACACGGAGCTGGGCGCCCGTCGCACGATGCTGATCGAAGCCGCTCCAGCACGCGAAATTTCGCTCGAAGCGTTTATCGAGAAAGAACCGGTCACAGTCATCATGTCCCAGCGCGGCTGGATCAAGGCGATGAAGGGCCATGCCGATCTTAGCGCGCCTGACAGCTTCAAATTCAAGGAAGGCGACGGCCCGAAATTCGCTTTTCACGCTCAGACGACAGACAAGCTGCTGATGTGCTGTGACAATGGCCGTTTCTATACATTGGGGGCAGACAAATTGCCCGGAGCGCGCGGCTTTGGTGAGCCGGTAGCCTCGATGGTCGATATGGACCCGGGCGCGGAGCCTATTTCCATGACGGTCGCGGACATGAAAGCCAAATTGCTGATCGCGTCGTCATGGGGCCGCGGCTTCGTCACCAATATCGCCGATGTGGTCGCGGAAACAAAAAAAGGCCGTCAGGTCGTCAACCTGAAAGGCGATGCCAGATTGCTGGTCGTGCGTCCGGTTCCAGAAGGCGCAGATCATGTCGCGGCGATTGGTGACAACCGCAAACTGGTCGTCTTCGCATTGTCCGAAATGCCGGAAATGGCCAAAGGACAAGGAGTGATGCTGCAACGCTATAAAGACGGGGGCCTATCTGACGCAGTAGTGTTCAAACTCGAAGAGGGCCTCAGTTGGGCGATGGGTGGCGACACCGGCCGGACCCGAACCGAGCATGACCTGACCATGTGGCGAGTCGCGCGCGGCGCTGCTGGACGCTTGCCACCAACGGGCTTTCCGAAGACGGGCAAGTTTGATTGAACGCCAGCGGTGATAGCGTCCGCTAAGGGCGCAAAAGCGGACGTTAGAGATTGCTCAATCTTTGGTTGTTATGATCTATTCGAGTGGCTGAAAGTAAACTCAGAATTTAATAGGCCCGAAAAAACGTTTGCGGCGAACTTAAACTATTCTGCCGAGATATTTTCAAGCGCCGCCCGAAAAAGAAGAGAAGGCAAAAATGCCTTTGCATATTCATCTTTGGACATTGATCCATCATTATCCTGGTCAGCTCTTGCGAAATCGAACGCAAGCGATTGCTGGTATTCTTCTTGACTGATTATACCGTCTGCGTTGATGTCTCTCAGGGCGAATAATATCTTTTTGGCCGTGCCGTATTCCACCGATTGGCCGGCGGCGGCAGCTGTGTAGATCAAGCCAAAGTCCCAATCATCAAATTCCTTCGCGGACACGGTAGCGCTGTCATCATAGTCCATAGACACAAACATATTGCTGGCCATTTGTTTGGTTTCGTCAGCGTCAAGTTTGTCGTCCTTGTTCTGATCTGTGCTGGCAAAGGCAGCCACTACAATATCTTTATTCTCTGGTTCCGGTTCGGTGGATTGTGCGGTTTGTGCCTGCTGTGAGCAGGCCGAGAGTGAAAGGCCTAAAAATGCGATCAATGCTACAAGTCTAGCTGTCATGTCAGTCTCCAAAATCTTCATCATTGGAGTTTGTTAGCTAGTATGTTTTGATCGCGACAGGCGCAATAACGCGCACATTATGTGCGCCTTTGCAACTTTCAGTAACGGATATAGCTGGGCAATCAACTTGCGCCAAAACCAGAATAATTTGGTTTAGGTTCCAGAAATTGTTTCTGCGATTTGAGATAGCCTTCTTCACGCAGGCATTCCAGAAAAGTTTGAACCTTGGCCGAACGATGTAAGTCAACATGAGTGACTACCGAAAAATTGACGTCCCAAATAGGATTAGAGGGCATGACTTCCTCTAGTTCTGGCCGAATGCGCGCTTCAAAGACGGGCAGAAAGCCGATACCAAGACCGAAGAACAAGGCAGAAAATTTGGTATTCATATCGGCGCTTCGGAAAATTATATTTTCATCCGGGACATATTTCTTCAACCATTTGAACAACCCGAAGTGCTCTTCGTCCCGGTCTCTGCTGATAAATCGGTGATCGCTAAAATCCTTTACGGATTCTGGTTTGCCGAATTTTTGGATATAATCCCGGTGGGCATAAAGGGCCGAACGGACCGTTACGAATGGCAGCGCGATATTATCCGGCGCGAATTGAGATGGACCCGTGCGGATGGCGATATGGGCGTCGCCATATTCCAGCCGCGCGACATCGGGTCCAACCAGATAGCGTACGACAACCCCGGGATGTAACGCTTGGCAGCGCTTAATCGCGGGCATCAGAGTGTTGGTCAGCATATCGGTGGATGTGATGATCAAGTCACCGGACAGCTCAGTCGCAAGTCCCTTGGAACGGCCCAAAAACTGTTGAAACTGATCGTCCGTCAGCCGCGCGACGTTCAGTAGATCATGGCCGATTTCGGTTGGCGTATAGCCTTTAGTGTGACGGTGGAAGATTTTGGCGCTAAGTTCCTCTTCGAGGGAATCGATACGACGGATAACGGTGGCGCGATGCACGCCCATTTCATCGGCCGCAGCACTGACGGTTCCTAGTTTTGCCACTTGATAAGCTGTGCGAATTTCGGTCCATCTATCCATAGAGAAAGTCTAAACTCCACCGTTAAGGTAACTAGAAACCATGTTGCATAAACGCACATCAGATGAATAAATATCGCTGTATACAGCAATTATACAATATGTCAGTTGGAGCCAGTAATCAACTAGAGAGCTGGAATTTCGATGAAAATATTAGCCTTTGCGGCAAGCAGCAGCAACCAATCGATAAATAGGCAGTTGGTGGATCACGCTGCTGCTGTACTCTGCAAAGAAATCGCATCCTACGCGCAAGTTGAGGTGCTCAATCTCAACGATTATGAAATGCCGATCTATAGCATTGATCGCGAAATGGCCGACGGCATTCCCGATGCTGCGCAACTCTTCTTTGACAAAATCGCCGCCGCCGATGCCTTGTTAATTTCCTACGCCGAACATAACGGCTTCTATACGGCAGCCTTTAAAAACCTGTTCGATTGGGCCTCGCGGATCGAGATGAAAGTCTTTCAAGGCAAGCCGATGGTCATCATGTCGGCCTCGATCGGGAACAATGGCGGTGCCAATGTGCTGAAAACCGCTCTGGATTCGGCCCCCCATTTCGGAGCGGATGTGCAGGGCAGTTTTTCTGTCGGCCCGTTTGCTGACAAATTTGAAAGCGAAACCCAAGGTTTAAGCGATCCTGATCTGGCGTCCACGTTACGCCAATCTCTGGCCAGCCTAGCATCATCCACATTATACATAGAAAGCTAATATTATGTCCCCAACTACCGTGACACTGTTACTCCGGGTATCGGCCATCTTTTGGATAATTTGGGGGTTCGTTCATGCGTTCGCTGGCATCATGACCATTTTCCTAGAGACGCCTTCTGCCGTGTCCGGCATTGCCGACGCGGTGGATCCGGCGTCTTTGCAAATGATCTATCCGGACGCTGTCGGGGCGGTCATCAACCAACATGGCTTTAATCTGCTTTGGATCGGTGTCGCGACTTTGGTTGGCGGAATCTATATCTGGCGCGTCAATGTCGCTGCAATTTTCGTCACAGCCCTGATCGGTTGGACCACAGATGTAGGATATTTCATTTTCATGGATCTAGGCGGCTACGTCAATTTTGTACCTGGAACGATAATGACAATTATATCAACTCTAGCGGTAATTTTGAGTTTTCTGGCCTATTTTCGCGGTATGAAGGAGTTGGACTAGCATATTGAGATGCTATCCAAGCGTCCAAAGCTAATGTCCGCTTTCGGGATAAAGCGGACATAGCAAGCTATCTCCGTGTTACCTGTTTCATCCGCTCATTTAATGTGACAATGCTAATAGCTCCGGAAAAATAGGACCTTAGATATGTTTGGCTGGTTAAGAACTCTCTTCATGTTTTCAATTGCGGTCGCGATAGCTTGCCCCGCTTATGCTCAAGAGGCTTCCAAAAAACTGCCGCTCTATGACGTTGTCCTTAAAGGCGGCCGGGTCATGGATCCGGAAACGGGTATGGATGCTGTACGCAATGTTGGAATAACAAATCGGACCATCACTGCAATTTCCGTCAACGAGATTAGTGGCGTTGAGACATTTGATGTTACCGGACAGATTATTTCTCCCGGATTTATCGACGTCCATAACCATAGTCCATCGCCGCTTGGGCAGATGTATCAAGCCCGTGATGGCGTGACGACCAGCCTCGAACTGGAGGCGGGTTCGTACCCAGTAGCTGCTCATGGAGCCTATATTCGCCGCAAAGCGCGGATAAATTACGGTGCATCAACGAGCCACACCCAAGCACGAATGGTCGCCATGTCGGGCGGAAACCATGCAGGGGTGCAGAATATATTGGGCGCTACACGGGCTAATATCGGAAGAGATAACGGTGAAGCACGCACTCGATATGTGGTTGCGAATGCAGGCGAACGTAAAGACATCAAAAGCACGGTTGAAGATGGTCTTCTGCAAGGCGGTATCGGTATCGGCATGTTGCTGGATTATATAAGTGATGCTGTCGACGAAGATGAATTGCGTGATATTTTTGCTCTGGCTGCGCAATATCAATCGCCGGTTTTTGTGCATATCCGCCGCGGAATAGCTGGGGATCCATCAGGCCTAGACGAAGTGCTGTCTATGGCCAAAGCGACAGGGGCGAAGGTACATATTTGCCACATGTCTCATAATGCCATGAAAAATGTTGCGCTGTTTCTGGAAAAAATTCGGGCAGCGCGAAAAAACGGCGTCGATGTCACCACCGAAGTTTTGCCCTATAATGCTGGATCCACTAGCATTGGGGCGGCCGTGTTTGGGCGAGACTGGCAGAAAATATTCGATATCAAGCCTGAAGATGTCCAACTCGCGTCCACCGGTGAGTATTTTACGCAGGAAAGTTTTGACCGAACGCGAGCGGAAAATCCGAATGCAGCCATTATACATCATTATTTGAAAGAAGAATGGACACGGCATTTGGTCGTTGCGCCTGATGTCATATTGTCGTCTGACGGCCTACCGGTCATTAGCTTAGACAAGAAAGTTCCCCCACAAGGCATAGGTTCATTTGCGAAATTGGTCGGAACCTATACTCGCGATGAAAAATTATTGCCGATGATGACGGCTCTTTCAAAGATAACACTGCAACCAGCCCAACTCTTGGAAAAAGCCGCGCCCGCTTTTCGCCTAAAAGGTCGCCTGCAAATCGGCATGGATGCCGATATCACGGTATTTGATCCCTT
The DNA here is from genome assembly GCA_947493215.1 of uncultured Sphingomonadaceae bacterium. GTDB lineage: Bacteria > Pseudomonadota > Alphaproteobacteria > Sphingomonadales > Sphingomonadaceae > Parasphingorhabdus. Next base: position 1,036,220 of record CANLQE010000001.1, read on the forward strand.
GGTGATTAAGGACATGGCGACTTACGAGAACCCTCATCAACCCTCAATTGGTGTCACTCATTTGCTGGTAAATGGTAAATTCGTGATCAAGAATGGCGATCTAGAGGGCAATGCGTTTCCCGGACGTCAGATATTTGCAAGTCCGTTGGCTAAGCGATAATGTCATGGCCAGCTTGGGTGGCTAATAACATCAGTTAATATCTGCTCAGGACACCGCCTCAACCCTCATCCTTCTTCTGAAACGCCGGAAACTTAGCGCAGGCGTCATAATCTGCCTTGATCATCATATGGCGATAATCAATACCGGCCGCAAATTCGGGATGGGTGAAAATATACAGCCGATCTGCTTCGACGCACTGCGCGGTCCATTCCGCGACATCGGCGGGGTCCAGTCCGCCATCGATCACCGCCTCCATCGCTTTGAACTGCGGATCGCTCTCGTCGCGTCCTCCCGTCGGCTTGTCTAAGGCGCTGCGATGGATATTGGTTTTCACCCATGCGGGGCAAAGAACGCTGACGCCGATATTGCTGGGTGCTAGTTCCTGCTTCAAGGCTTCGGAATAGCCGACAACCGCAAATTTGGTCGCGTGATAGGGGGCCATTCCGGCGGCTGCACCGTGACCGGCCATGGATGCGGTGTTGATGAAATAGCCGCCTTCACCATGGCTTTGGATTAAGGGCGTGAATATCTCTACGCCATGGGCGACGCCAAGCAGGTTGATATCGACGATCCAGCGCCAGTCTTCCATGGCGATTTCGCCGGGCGCACCGCCTAATGCGACGCCAGCATTGTTCACAACGATATGAATTTTGCCGAACCGATCAATTGTCGCTTTAGCCGCGGCACGAACCTGTGCCTCGTCTGCGACATCGCACAAAACTGTATCAACTTCCGCGCCACTGGCGGTTAAGGCGGCTGCGGCCTCATCCAGCTTGTCCTGATTGATATCAGCCAACATGATCTTTGCGCCTCGCCCGGCCAGCGCGCCTGCTATGGCAAAGCCAATGCCCGCTGCGCCGCCAGTGATAAAGCTGACCATGTCTTTCTTGATTTCCATAAACTTGTCCTTTTGTAATCGGCGCTGTAATCAATCTTGGCGCTAATGGCGCTTAACAGCAGCGCTTGCAAGCGCGCGCACCCGGTGTTCATCGGGAAAACCTTCGGCAATCCAAGCGGCTTCGACGACCTTCAGGCTCTCGGCCACAATCGGCCCAGCTTTAAGGCCCATGGCTATCAAGTCGCCACCGGTTATCGGGAAGACCGGTTTGATCCAGCCTTCGAGTTTGGAAAGGCTGACTTGCAACTCATCATCTGATGCAAAAAGTAACACGATGTCCCGCGCGGCATCTGCGCCTTGGCGATAAGCGATGGCCGGTATATCAGAAACAGTTGGTTTCAATACCATCAAACGGTCTGCTACTGCGCGCTGCAATTTCTTTGAAAACCGCAAGCCAACCGCTATTTCGGCCGCCTTGTCTATATCCTTGGGTAGCAGGCCTACCAGACGCCGGACCGGATCAGGGGCAATATCATAGGCTTCTTCGCGCAGGACCAGGGCGGCCAATATCTGTCCGGCATTAGAGTCAATTTCGGCGACGATATTGGCAAAGACATCTGCTTCTATCATCTCTTGCACAGCATAGACTGGATCAGCTGGGCTGAGTAGTTTCATCAGCTCGTCGGCCACCCGCTCGCGCGATAATTTGGACAGCTCCGGTGCGGCCTTTCGGCAGGCGTTAAACGTCTCCTGATCGACAGCATGCTGCCCGAATCGAGCAAGAAACCGGAAATATCGCATGATCCGCAAGTGATCTTCGGCAATTCTTTGTTCGGCGGATCCGATGAAGCGGATATGGCATTTTTCCAGATCGGACAGACCATCAAAATAGTCGTAAACCTCTAGTGTTTCGGGATCGGCAAACAGTGCATTGATGGTGAAATCCCTCCGCGCAGCATCTTCTTTCCAGTCATCGCTAAAGGCAACAGTTGCACGCCGTCCGTCGGTCGACACATCCCTGCGAAGGGTTGTAATTTCGACAGGACCGTCTTCGGTGACGGCAGTGACAGTGCCGTGATCAATGCCGGTGGGAATGACCTTGATGCCTGCGTCTTTCAGCCGGGCCATGACATTTTCGGGTTTTAGGATCGTCGCGAGATCAATATCTGAGACCGCCAGACCTAGCAAAGTGTCCCGCACCGCGCCGCCAACAAAGCGGACCATGCCATGCTCGCCATCTAGCGCCGCGACCACTTCCTTCAGCGATTGCCGCTGGTGCCATTGTACGTCGGGTAATTTCATAGCCAGTCCAGCCGCTTCGACAGATTGACCAATATCCCGGCAGTAATGCCCCAGATGCGTCGGTCCTGCCAGTTAATCTGATAATATTCCCGCCTCGCGCCGCGCCATTCCCCAACATGGGCGCTCTGGTTTTTTGGGTCGAGCACGAAATCGAGCGGGGCTTCAAACCAGTCGTCCACCTCTTCCGGACAAGGGACAAGCGGCAAATCGGGCGGGATCACGCCGACTATCGGCTGGATATTAAAACCGCTGCCGGAATGATAGCGGTCGGTCGGTCCGATGATATCAACCAGCTTCGGATCAAGGCTGACCTCTTCCTCTGCTTCCCGCAAGGCGGCGTGGACCACATCCTTGTCTTCGGGATCGATTTTTCCGCCGGGAAAGGCGACCTGTCCGGGGTGACTGCGCATATAATCGGGGCGCTGGACCAAAATGACACCCGGCTTTGGCCGGTCTGTGATGGCAATCAACACCGCTGCGCTGCGCAAACTATCAAGGTCTTTGATAAAGTCACGTTCGTCCGACAGCGCATGATCGAGGTCATTTTCATGACCATCGCGTAGGGCTTTTGACAGCCTTGTTCTGAGGTCGAGCTGGCTGGTCATTCGGGCCGGTCAATCGGGAAAAAGGCGCCGTTGCTCCATAGCCCAAAGGGCTCCAGATCGTCGGTCAGTGCATATTCGGCTAGCTGATAATAAACTGGCCGCGCCAGCACGGCCTCTAGACCGCCACGGACGTGGAGATAGGGACGGGCATGGGAATTGGCTTCGGCCTTATCCGCGGCAATGTCGGTTTTGGGAAAGCTGAGCTTATGCCAGTCATCAGCCATGACCAGATGGTCGGTATTGAGCCGGAACGCGAGTTTCCGGTCTACGCCTTCTCCCTCATTTTCGACTTCGACGGCGATAAACGGCGCGTCTTCGACCTGAATATGGAGTTTCTGATAGGGCGTGACCAAGGCATAGCTATTGTCCTTTTCCTGCCGGAGCAAAGTGGAAAAGGCGCGCACCATCGCAGGGCGGTTTATCGGTGATCCTTGATGATACCAAGTGCCGTCCACCGCGATCCGCATCTCGCTGTCACCGGTTTCGTCCGGTTTCCATTGATCCACCGGCGGTAATTTCTGCGCTTCGACCATTTCGGCGATTTCAGAAAGGGAAAGGGACGCGAGTTCAGGTGGAGGTGTATAAGGCATGGTGATTGCCTATTGCGAATAACCGGACCTGTAAAGCATCGCCAAAACTCTCAGAGGCTTAAGCCGCCGGCTTCTGCTCTGTTTCTGGTTTTTTCCAAGGCCCTAATTTGCCCTTTTCCGGCAATATGGCATCTTTAGGTGCGCGCACCAGCAGCCGTTCCGGATCCCACGGTCCTGGCAGTTTCCAGCCGCCGGTACGTTCTGGTGAAAAATCGAAGAAGCGGTCATAATAGGAAGGATCGCCGATCATCACGAGCGGCAGGCTTTCGTCCTGCTGCAATTCTTTTAGCAGACCTTTTAACAATGCTTGACCGACTCCCTGACGCTGACAATCGGGATAGACCGCGACGGGTCCGACCATGATCATCGGATGCATTTTTCCGGCCTCGTCAGTCAACGCCACTGGCCAGCATTGCAACGAGCCGAGTAGCTCATTTTCCGCCATATCCACCGCTGCGACGCTCAACCCCTCTAGCATGTCCATGCCTTCGCGGACCTTATAGGCTGTGCGCTCGATGCGCCGCTTGCCAAAAGCAGCATCAAGCAAGCTTTCGACCACAGCCGGTTCAATTTCCGCAAGAGGAATGATCGTCGTCAAAATTTAAGTCCAGTTCAGTGGGATATTTAAGAAGCAGCGCGTTTAACGTTATTGCAGCGCGCTGTCGAGCATCGCAATATGGGTGACGGGATCAACGATGCGGTGTTGATTGCACTATGGCGTCGCCGCGTCTAAAAGGCTGCAATCAAACGGGAGTAACGCGCGTGAATAATCAACAGGACCAGCAACCACAGGCCGACCAATCTGCCGCTGACAATGGCGGATCAGTAACGGGAAAGCTGTCGACACTCCGCAAAGATCTAAAAGGTTGGACCGTGTTTGTGCTGGCTATAGCCGCGGTTGTCGTGTTTTTTGGTGCTGCGTTTGGCTCCGGCGTTGGCCTTTGGGGCTGGCAGGCGGGACTCGGGGCTTTGCCTTGGACGGGTCTGGTGGCATTGCTCGCTCTGATTGTCGCTATTGTTGGAATTATTTTGGATCGCCGCAAAGATCGCAAGACGCGCTGGCCGCTCCTTGGCATCGGTACGCTCGTCTCGCTTGGTTTTATCGGTTATCTTGCCAGCTATGCGATGACGATTGCATCGCTCCCTGCGATCCACGATGTGACAACCGATCTGGCCGATACACCGCAATTTTCTGCTTTGACATTACGGGCCGACAATTGGGACAATATTCCCGGTGCTGACGATGGCGAGATGCGCGGTATGAACCCGCGTCAGCGCTGGGCGACACTGCATCAGGATGCCTATCCAGACATTCGTTCTGTCCGTATCGATCAACCAGTCGCTGAGGTTATCGAAAAAGCCAAGCGCCTGGCCGAAGATCGCGGATGGGAAATCGCCAATGTCGACCCTGCATCCGGTCATTTGGAGGCGACGGCTACAATTTCCCTGTTCCGGTTCAAAGATGATGTCGTAATCCGCGCCCGCGCAGCAGAAAATGGTGCAGCCAGCATTATCGACATGCGGTCAGTATCACGGGTTGGTGTCCATGATCTTGGTGCCAATGCCAAGCGAGTGCGTCAGTTTTTGAGCGATCTGTCAGGAACAACAACCGCAGCTTCTTAAGCCAGCTTTATTTAACCGGCGTCAGTTTCAGCAATCTGCCACCTTCGCCGTCTTCCAGCACCCACAGGGCGCCTTCGGGCCCCTGTTCGACTTCGCGAATCCTAGCATCCATCTCATAGCGTTCCGCTTCTTGAGCTGTCTCATCGTCAAATGATACGCGAATAATTGCCTCGCTGGCTAACCCACCAATAAAGGCGCTTCCTTTCCAAGCGGGGAAGCTATCGCCGGAGTAAAAGATCATTCCTGAAGGCGCAATGGTCGGAACCCATGCCACTTTTGGTGCGGCGAATTCCGGACGAGTGTCGTGGTTTGGAATCTTCTTACCGTCATAATGATCGCCTTCGGAGACGATTGGATAGCCATAATTGGCTTTGGACTGGACGAGGTTCAGCTCATCACCGTCCTTCGGCCCCATTTCCTGGTTCCAAAGCCGGCCTTCGCTGTCAAAAGCCATGCCGAGAATATTGCGGTGACCCAAGGACCAGATTTCCGGTAGCACGCCGTCTTGACCGACAAAGGGATTATCTTCTGGCACGCTGCCATCCGGGTATAGCCGAACAATTTTGCCAAGGTTTCCGGTCATATCCTGTGACGGGTCAAATTTCTGACGTTCGCCGGATCCGATGAACAGATATTTGCCATCGGGCGAAAATACCATGCGATGGGAATAATGACCGCGGCCCGTGGTTTTGGGATTTTGGGTCCAGATCGTCGTAAGATTGGAAAGCGCTGGTGCTTCGGCTTCTACGCCCGGTTCATTGGGAGCCAAAGACAGGTCAGCATGGGCCACAACCGCGCCTCGCGTATCATCTTCACCAGCTTCCACCCAACTGAGATAAATGCGCCCGCTGGTTGCAAAATCGGGGGATAGCACGACATCGCCAAATCCGCCTTGCCCGCCATAATCCACTTCCGGGATGTTGAATATCGGGGTTTTTTTGCCTTTCTGGCTAACCAGAAACAAATTACCCTTCTTCTCGGTAACCAGCATCCGGCCATCGGGCAGGAAAGTCATAGCCCATGGTTCATCGAAACTGGTAACTTCGGTCTTTTCAAAAGGCTTGCGATCAATGGGCGAGATATCAGTCGAAGTCTGATCCTCCGCTGTGTCACCTTGCGTGGCCTGCGCTCCGTTGCCATTGCTGCAGGCGATGAGGACAATGGATAATCCGGTGGCAAGTGTAAGATTTCTCATTTTTATTCCCATGACCATTTAGATGTTGACCCAATAAGTTGCTGACAGTTGAATTTCCGAAAATATAACGGATTGCTCTGATAATTCATAGGATATTCGCGCCTGAAAACTGATGTTCACGGGTTAATTACCATTTCCGGTTAAAGCGCTGAACTATGTTCGGAAAGAAACCAGCCGCTACTGACCCGTGTCCGCAATCTGCGGTGTCCAGCGGTGTGGGTATCGCCGGACTGATCGGACTGGTGTCATGGATCATGATTGCCCGCCAATATGGCATGGACGGGCCGTATTCTGCGCTTGTCGCTTGCTTTGCCTGCGCCGTACCCATGGTGATCTGGTCGTTGCTTTACGACAAAGTACATTTGCGTGCGTCCACTGGTATCGACTGGAAAAACCCGAAACCGTTGAAGCAAACTTTTGATATCAGCGTCGCTAAACTGGCTGGTTTGTGGGCAACCTGGGCCATCATAGCTTTTATCTATTGTGTCGGACGATGGTATTGGACCGGCCAATATCAGTTTTCGATGGAAATGATGGAGACAGCCGCGCCTTTCGTGGTTGGACTTTCGATCCCTTATGTCATGTGGATGGATCGGCGCTTTGTCGAACCGCGCGACGGGGCTTGGCATTTCGGGCAATTTCTGATGGGTGCTCGCGGTGAATATGATCGTGAGCAGATTTACCATCATTTGCGTGCTTGGGCGGTAAAGGGCTTTTTCCTCGCCTTTATGATTTCGATTGTACCGGGTGGTTTCGGTGAGATTGTTCGCCTCGATATATCACAGGTTATCAATAACCCTGTTGCGATTGCCCATTGGCTGATCATCGCGATGTTTGTCGTCGATGTGCAGTTTGCCACAGTTGGTTATCTGCTGACGATGAAGCCGCTGGACGCGCATATCCGCACCGCCAATCCCTATCTGGCCGGCTGGGTTGCGGCTCTAATATGCTACCCGCCTTTCATCCTTATGGATGGACCGCTGAACTATCACGTCAACACCGCGGATTGGGCTTATTGGTTGGAAGGGCATCAAACCATTTTGGCGATTTGGGGTGCGATGCTAGTGATCCTAACCGCGATCTATGCTTGGGCCACTGTTGCTTTTGGCCTGCGCTTCTCGAACCTTACGCATCGCGGCATCCTGACCCATGGTCCTTATCGGTTTACGAAGCATCCAGCTTATGTTGCGAAGAACCTATATTGGTGGCTGGCGACGATGCCCTTTTTGGCCACATCGGGCAGTATAACCGATATGGTGCGGAACACGGTGATCATCGCAGCGGTAAGCGGTGTTTATTATTGGCGCGCGAAGACAGAAGAAAAACACTTGCTCAGTGATCCGGCCTATAAAGAATATGCCGAGTGGATGGATCGCAATGCACCGATCCCGCGAGCTATTAACTGGGCGAAAGTGAAAATCGGCTGGTGGCCTGCAGCGGACAAGCCTGAGCCGGATATCCAGCCCGCCGAATAGAACGGCCATTGGGGCTTTCAAAAGTCACAAGACAGCCATAAGCTCCGCCTATGACAATAATCGGCACAGACGGAAAACATCGCTGTTTTGGCGGGCAGGCGGGCAAGGAATTCTACGGCATCTATCATGATGAGGAATGGGGCATTCCAGAACATGATGATCAGAAGCTGTTTGAAAACCTCATATTGGAAGGCGCACAAGCCGGATTAAGTTGGGAAACTGTGCTTCGTAAACGGGAAGGTTATCGCAAGGCGTTTCACGGTTTTGATATCGCCCGTGTCGCGACTATGACCGATGATGAACTGGAATCCCTGCGGGAAGACCCGGGGATCATTCGTAACAAGCTAAAAATCTATTCCACACGCAAAAACGCGTTGGTTTTTCTGGATATGCAGAGAGAGTTTGGCGGCTTTGATCGCTGGCTTTGGGATCATGTCGACGGCAAACCCATTGTAAACCGGCCCAAGGATATGTCGGAAATGCTGGCGACCTCTCCCATTAGCGACGCAATTTCCAAAGACCTGAAAAAGCGCGGGATGAGTTTCGTCGGTAGCACTATCATCTATGCTTACATGCAAGCCGTGGGGATGGTGGATGACCATATGGCGGATTGCTGGCAAGCCTGACCGCCAATAGCTGGGCCCGCCCGTCCGAACTGTATAGTTGGCAATCCTCTTCATTGCTGCGATAGGGCCGCCATGACACATCCCCAACCTACTCGAGCGACCGCTTTGTCGCGGCTTGCTGATTTCACCGCCAATATGGGTCATAATTACGCGCATAAGCGCAATTTTGACTATGGTCCTGATGCTGATGTGAAGCAGGATCAATGGCGCGACAATGTCTCGAAGTTATCGCCTTATATTCGGCACAAGCTGCTTGCCGAACAGGAACTGATTGCCGCTGCAATCAAGACCCATGGCGCACAAGGCGCGGATAAATTTATCGCGGAAGTCTTGTGGCGTGGCTATTTCAAAGGCTGGTTGGAACAGCGTCCTGAAGTCTGGGCGGATTATGTCACCAATCGAGACGAGAAATTCAGGCAGATTAAAAGACAGGGTGGTCTGCGCAAAATCTATGAACAGGCCACAGAAGGTCGCACAGGCATTGACGCCTTTGATCATTGGGCGAAGGAACTGGCCGAAACCGGCTATCTTCACAACCATGCCCGCATGTGGTTTGCCAGCATCTGGATTTTCACCCTGAAACTGCCTTGGGAACTGGGCGCGGACTTTTTCCTCCAGCATCTGCTGGATGGTGACGCTGCTTCCAATACGCTGTCTTGGCGCTGGGTCGGCGGGCTGCATACCAAAGGCAAAACCTATCTCGCGACCAAAGAGAATATTGTCCAATTTACCGATGGCCGCTTTACGCCAATAGGCTTGGTCGCAGAAACTATCGCGCTGGAAGAAGAAAAGACTTATAAATTGCGGCCTCTTAAAATACCGGCTGCGCCGCCGGCTGCTTCGGCTTTCGCGCTGTTGGTCCATGAAGAGGATTGCCATCCTGAAAGCCTGGTATTGCCGCAGAAGCCGTCGCTGATTATTGGTGTGAGCGGTCCCGATGGAAAGAGTCCAAAGGGGGTGTCGGATAAGGTGCGCGCCTTTACCAGTGGTGCGGTAACTGATGCTGTGGCCCGCGCGGCTGAGCATTTTGATTGCGATAGCGTCATGTGGAATAAAGGCGAAAAATTGAGCGCTATTTTGGCCGATGCAAGGATGGAACGTCTGTTGTCGCCATGGTTGCCGGTAGGCGCACTGAAAGACGCCATTGGCAAGGAAATGCGCGGGAATAATGCCCGATGGGTGATACGCGATTATGACGCTGCGATCTGGCCATTGGCGACCAAGGGATTTTTCCCGGTCAAGAAAAAGGCACCCGATGCGCTGCGCGCGATTGGGATGGAGCTATAATGAAAGAGCATTTTGAACGGCATAAACAACCATGGAACAGCGAAGAGATACAAAAGCTCCATGCTTTTGCGAAAAAGGGTATGACGCTAAAAGCGATATCCAAGGCGCTGACTCGCAGTGAGGAATCGATAAAGAAGCGCGCTAAGGCCGATAAGCTCAAAATAGCAAAAAAGCGCTGATCTTTGAATATGTAAACCTATGTAAAATATAGGAAATAGCAAAAAATTTACCATTCCCTGTTATCGCAAACTGCGTGGGGACGACGAATGACAGAAGATGTTAAAACCGGGGTGTGGGGCCACTCCGATCAGTATTTGATTTTACGAGAACAGCTTACGGAACATGGTAAGTCGATTCGCGTCACTGTTTTTGCCAATTTGGTCAATGCAGCCATTTTATCGTTCCTGTTCTTTGATCAAGCACCGCTGCCCATGCATATCCTTTGGTATGCCATGTTTGCTTATCTTTCCATCGTGCGCCTTCAACTGGCCAAGCGTTCTGAGAAGATAGATTTATCCCGCCAGAAAATGCTGAAGATGAAAAGGCAAATTACATTTAACGCAGCCGGCTATGCTCATATGTGGGGTACGGGCGTCGCCTGCCTCTTGCCAGTTGCAACACCTGATCAGCTTATGCTTCTCGCGATCATTGGCGCTGGCAAAATGAGTACTGCCGTGGTGTCCTATCGGCATATCCCGGAGGCGTCACGTGCCTGGACGCTCATCGTTTGTGTCGGCCTTGCGGCCGGTTTGCTATATCGCGGTGGGATCGAGAGCTATGTCGCCATCGCGTTGCTGGTCATGTTTGCGTCGGTATTATATTTGAATTGCGGGAACATATTTAAGAATTTTGCCAATCAACTTTTGGCGGGTCAGGAAATCAAGCGCTCGGCTGAAACCGTTAAATTGCTGCTCAACGACTTTGAAGAACAAGCATCCAATTGGCTGTTTTCAGCAGATTCCGATGGGCGCTTGATCGACGTGTGTGAACGGTTTGCGGAAGCTGTGCAAAGACCGCGTGAAGCCATGAATGGGATTGAGCTAACATCGTTGGTCGAGGACGAAAATCAGCGGAAGATTCTGGCTGATCATATTGCTAATCGTCGTTCGTTTCGGGATCTGACAGTGCCGGTGGAGGTTGGTGGCGAATTGCAATGGTGGACGATTAGTGCCCGTGCGGCTGATAAGTCGGCTGAAACGAAAGAGGTGACCATCCGCGGTGTGATCGAAGATATCACTGCCCAGAAAAATGCCGAAGCCAAAGTCAGTTACATGGCGCATTTTGACGGCCTTACCGATCTGCCAAACCGGCGGTTGTTCACCGAATCCCTGAACCGTACCATCCACAGGGCCAAAACCGGTGACGATGTTGCGTTGATCTTTTTCGATCTGGATCATTTCAAGGCGATTAATGATACTCTCGGCCATCCTATGGGGGATAAGCTATTGCAAATGATTTCGCGTCGGTTGGAAACGCTAACAAAGCCCGAAGACTTGCTGGCGCGCATTGGCGGCGACGAATTTGCGCTGCTGCTAACCGGCGCGCGCGCCCGATGTTCTGATGATATCGCCCAATTGATTGTTGAACAAATCGGCCTTCCGTTCTTGGTTGATGATCATAATGTTGTGTCGGGAGTAAGCGTCGGCGTAGCGCATTGGAAACCCGAAATGGATGATGCTAATCAGCTTTTGAAATATGCTGATCTTGCTCTCTATTCGGCAAAGGGTGATGGCCGAAACCGGGTTGCGCTGTTTGAAGATGGCATGGATGTAGCAGCACAAGCACGGCGCACTTTGGAACTTGATTTGCGGGCGTCGCTGGGCCGCAACGAAATGCGTTTGCATTATCAACCACTGGTGGACCTTAAGAGTCAAAATAAAATCGGTTACGAAGCCTTGTTGCGCTGGGAACATCCAGAACGCGGTGTTGTTATGCCAGATGATTTTATCGCTGTGGCTGAAGAGACTGGAATGATTGTGCAGCTGGGTGAATGGGTCATTCGCAAGGCTCTGAATGACGCAGCAAATTGGGACGAAAAGTTAACAGTCGCAATAAACCTGTCGCCGACACAAATGCGTAGCGCTAGCCTGGTCTCAACAATCATCAATGCTTTGGCGAGTTCTGGAGTTGATCCCAGTAGGTTGGAGTTGGAGATCACCGAAAGCATATTGATGCACGATAGTGAAGCCAATATCCGGACTCTGCATATGCTGCGCAACCTTGGCATCCGGATATCTTTGGATGACTTTGGTACCGGCTATAGCTCACTAAACTATTTGCGTAGTTTTCCGTTCGACAAGATTAAGATTGATCGTTGTTTCGTCAGCGAGATTGATACGCGCGAAGACTGCCGGGCCATTATTCGCTCGGTGATCAGCTTAGCTCAAACTCTTGGCATGAAGACGACGGCAGAAGGTGTCGAGCGCGAAGGCCAGGTTGATGAACTGCGTATAGAAGGGTGTGATCAGGTTCAGGGATTTCTCTATGGCAAAGCCGAGGATCTGAGCGAGTTTACCGATTTGCGCGCCAGTGACCAGTTGGTTCCCAATGTTGAAACCATCTATTTGCCTGCGGCGGAGGTCAAGATGTCGCCGGATCAGAAACGCAAGAAAGCGTGAACGGAACAAGTCAAAGCCGCAAAATCCCCAGCTCCAGCGCTCGGATAGAAGCGCCTGTTCTGTCACTTGCATCGAGTTTTGCAAACACTCTTCGAACATAAGTGTCGGCGGTTGATCCGCCAATTTTCAGCTCTGCTGCAATCGCTTTGTTCGAATGACCGTGGGCGATCAGCCGGATGACCTGTGATTCCCGTTCCGATAGCTCCACTTTGCGTTCGAACTGTTTGTCCAGAATATTGCATATTCTCACATGAGCTGCGCTGGCCAGAGCCGCGACCGTCGCGACGGTGCGATCGTCAAAAGCCAGTTCAACGGGATCGAAGGTAAAAGCGGAATAGGCATGACGCCCTTTCGGACCAAATAGGGGGATGCCAATCCCTTCCATTAACCCATGGTCTTCAAGTTGGCTGACGAAGCTTTTTTCATTTTCATTCAGGCGCCGCGAGGTGAGCGCGTCCTGCCACAGCATGGGTTCACCATGTTGCATGATAATATCAGGTATCGGATCACATTCTCGAAAACCCGCTTCTTCGTAAAGCGTCAGCCATTCTTTCGAAAAACCCGATGTCGCTAGTTGTACGGTATGATCCGTTTGAGACTTTAATTTGGGGGTGAAATGATAGCTGGTTCGGTTCGCGCCAAGATTGACAACTGCTATGCGAATGAGCTCGAGTATATCTGAAATCGAAGTTAGCGCGGCAATCTGTCGGAGAACATTGCCGATATGCAAATCCTGGTTTTTCGTAGCCATGGCCCCGCTACTCCCGTGAATGCTGGACTATGCGCCAATTTGCATCTTTTTTCAAGTTGTCCCCTGTTTGGGTGACATACCTTCTTGGCGCGACCTCTATGAGAGCGCCGCTGACAGTTCAATCTAAGAACTTGCCCCCCCGGATGCAAAAAGTGGAGTTATATGATGGATCAAGCGCGTGATCAAACGATGCTATTGGAAGAAATTCTACAAAGGCTGGAGCGTTTGGAAAACCAGCATTGGGAGCGTGCGATTGAACAGATTGATCTTGGCCAATTTGCGATTGATCTCAGACGATCCAGAGTTGGTGTTTTCCCTGATGAATATTGCACAGGCAATATTTGGGACGTCTTACTTGAGCTTTATGATGCCAAGCGCTCTGGAGAAAAACTGAAGCTATCAGAGATCGCGACAAGTGCAAAAATACCTGAAAGTCTAGTGCTTCGATACGTCAACTTGCTGTCTGCAGACGGTTTTCTATCTCACGCAGAAGATGCAAATAATCATGATGAGCCGCATATAGTGCTTACCGAAAAAGCGATGACTCAGATTGATCTATTGTTTAAATATACCCGGATGAGAGTCAGCGCGTCGCCGGGGCCGTCTGACGTTGCAGACAATGATACAGCAATTGCCATGGACAGTGCTGCAAAAGTTATTTGAACTTGATTAAAAGACTGCTGCGAGGATATTATTAGCCCGCAATCGCAATCACAATCTTGACGCGGCGGTTGCTTCACAGCATGGCCATATCATGCGATTTTTCTCCGACAATGCAGCGTCTGTCCATCCCAATGTATTGGGCGCTTTGGCTGAGGCCAACCACCAAGACACCGCTTATGATGGCGATGCCCTAAGCGCGCAATTGAGCGGCGCTTTTTCCGATCTGTTTGGAACCGATGTTGAGGCGATGTGGGTGGCTACCGGAACGGCGGCTAACTCGCTGGCTTTGGCAGCAATGTGCCAACCGCATCAGGGTGTGATTTGTCACGAAGAAGCACATATTGAACAGGACGAGGCGGGGGCTCCTGGCTTCTATACCGGTGGCGCTAAACTGATGCTCGCTGGTGGTGCTGGCGCAAAGCTTTTACCCGATACCATTGACACCATGTGCGGCGCGATCCGGGATGATGTGCATCAGGTGCAGCCTGCCGCTGTTTCGATCACCAATGCGTCAGAATATGGACTGGTTTATACACCCGATGAGGTTGCCGCTGTCGCGGAAGTCTGCACAAAGCGTGATTTGGGTTTGCACATGGATGGCGCTCGCTTTGCAAATGCCGTGGCAACATTGGGCTGTGATCCGGCCGATGTGACATGGAAGGCGGGCGTTGATGTGCTCAGCTTTGGCTTTGTCAAAAATGGCGGCATGGGAGCTGAGGCCTTGGTCTTTTTCGACAAGGATCTCGCTCGCGAAACCCACTATCGCCGCAAGCGCGCTGGTCATTTGCAATCCAAGGGACGCTATCTTGCAGCGCAGATACTAGCGATGCTCGAGGGCAATCTGTGGCTCGACAATGCGCGCGCGGCCAATCAAGGCGCGCAGATTATCGCAGAGGCTGCCAGCGAACGACTGCTCTATCCCGTTCAGGCCAACGAGGTTTTCATCAAACTTTCGGCAGCCGAAGCAGAGACTCTTCGCAGCGCTGGATTTGATTTCTACGACTGGGGCGAAGGACAGGCTCGGCTGGTAACGAGTTGGAACCAAAGCGCAGAAGATATTCTTCCGTTGGCCGAGGCTATCAGAGCCTTATGAGCGCAGAGCAGGGCGGCGAGCCAGGTTTGCTGACGCCGCGCATATTAATCCCCTTTCTCTTGGTCTCGCTGATCTGGGGCTCGACCTGGCTGGTGATCAAGGATCAGATTTCTGACGTTCCGCCAAGCTGGTCGGTCAGCTACCGATTCATCATTGCGTCGGCAGCGATGTTTGTGCTGGTCGGATTCAAGCGGCTGCCATTTCGGCTGGGGACAAAGGGTCAGTTCTGGGCGATCCTGATTGGTATTGCCCAATTCTCCTTCAATTTTAACTTTGTCTATAATGCCGAGCTTTTTATCACCTCTGGCCTCGTCGCGGTGCTCTTTGCCTTGCTGATGGTGCCCAATGCGATATTGGGTCGAATATTCCTGGGCCAGCGCATCAACGGTGCTTTCATGGCGGGATCGGCCATAGCGGCGGTCGGGATCGGTTTGCTCTTCTGGCACGAATATAAGAGTTCCCCGGCCACATTAGCCGATGTTCTCTTGGGCGTAGCGCTGACCGTCGGCGGGATATTATCTGCCTCTGTCGCCAATGTGATGCAGGCTTTGCCCAAGTTAAAAAGCTATCCGATCCTCACGCTTTTGGCATGGGCGATGTTTTGGGGGGCGTTCATCAATGTAATATTGTCATGGATAACGGTCGGGCCACCGGTCATAGAAATGCGCGCGGCCTATCTCGGCGGAATAGTCTATCTCGCGATCGTCGGTTCGGTCATCACATTCCCGCTCTATTTCTCTCTCCTCAGAGAAATAGGCGCTGGAAAAGCGGCCTATTCCAGTGTGTTGGTGCCAGTCGTAGCGATGATCTTATCGACCTTGTTCGAGGATTATGAGTGGACGGGTCTGCCAGCCGCTGGCGCGCTTTTGGCGATGGCGGGATTGCTGGTGGCACTCCGGGCGCGCAAGCCGAAGCAATCATAGCCGTTACAAACGAGCGGCAAGGCTTGCTCGTTCTAGGTAGAGAATTGTGCCGGAATTTCTGGATCCATCGTATTGAGGAGCGGAATGCTGTTTTTGGGTAAATGTGCATAGGCGGCGGTCCAGCGGGACACCCAATCGGGGTCGTCAACCTTGCTGGGATGATAACCGGGTAACACAGACTTAATCATCGCTGGCGAGATGTTCACAAAGAACCGCGCGATCATCCGATAGAGCCGCAACCGGCTCCGCCAGCTTTTCCACAAACCGTCTTTTTTCAGCATCTTCATATAAGCCTGACGGCTATATTTCGCCACGTGATAGGTCGCAAAAATCAAACCCCAGATGCGTGGCCAATAAGAGCCGAACAAATCCTGATACAGATCAAAGGCGACGTTCTTATGTTCCGTTTCTTCGACCATGTGCCATAATACCAGAGACGTTACCGCAGGGTCAGCCCCAGCAAACAGGTCCCGCCGGTCTTTGATCAACCATTCGGTGATACCCATGGTCATGGTTTCAAATCCAGCGGCATAGGCCACACGCCAGCGCAGGCTTTTACCCTGCAGGCGGCGATAATCATCCTCCATATTTTCTTCAACGTCCGCCAGATCGGGATAATGGCCTTGTTTCAATATCTCATTGTAGCGGCGATGGTTCTGATAATGCTGACCCTCTTGACCGATAAAGCCGTAAACGTCTTTTTTAAGCTCTTGATTACTGGCGTTTTTCAATCCCTCTTTGACCGTCTTGATCAAAAACGGCTCCAGATAGGGCATGGTCAGCGACGCCCCGTTGAGCATGTGACTCCATTCGGGATGGTCAGGATGCCAAACCGGATTAATCTGCTCATCAAAGGCGAAGGGGATTGAGCGAACGATGATATCGGGATAACCATCCCGGGATAATGTGCTGCTCATGATGGTTTTCCCAATGTTTTATAATGTTGCCATGCGCCCCATGCAAACAGCCCGAAACCGATATGGACGGCAACGATGGGCGGCCATCCGAACAGATAGATGATATTATTGATCGTTACGTCGCCGGGGAAGGGGCCGCCACCAAATTCCAGGCCTCTGGTGCCGAATATGGCATTGGCAATGGCCGGCAGCGTAAACAGCCACGCATAAGTTAGCGATGACCAGAACAGCCATGTCTGGCCTTTGGGGCCAAGCCGCACAAACGGCGCAACAGCAGCCAGCGCGATCAGGATCAATCCATTGGTGATGCCTTCGAGATGGGCCATGTTCCATGCCCGGCGATCGCCGCCAATTTCAATCGGAATATCCGTAAAAAGCGGCCACAGGTCCAGCGCGCCGAGCAGGAAAAAGAAGTAAAGCCATCCAGCGAGAGCGGAGGAAATGAGCAATCCAACCCCGTTTAGTACCAGCAATGTTCGTCGCTTCTCGCTCAGCATGATATTCCCCTCAATCTGTCGGCCAAATTTATCGGCTCTGCGCTTTATTATTTGATCCCTTTATGGGCACCACATTGGACAGCTTTGCTACCGCCTCCACGCTCAATCGTTCGAGCGCTTGCGTGCACCAATCAGCCCATTCATTTTCATATCTTATGCCGACTTCCAGTGCGAGCTGCCGCCCCAGATCAGAAAGACAATCCGCATCGCCCAATATCTTGTGCTTGGCCAAATATTGGGCATGTCGGTCGCGGTGGCGTTCCAGCCGCAGCGACAAATGTTCCCGTAAGGCATCCAGATCCACCGCATCAATGCCGTAAAGCTGCACTAGAAAATCATCTTTCAACTCTTGCGGCTGCGATGGTTCCCGCGACCATGCCAGCAACGCTTCTCGACCAGCTTCTGAGATCGTAAAAACGATGCGATTGGGTTTGCCAGTCTGTTGTATTTCCTCGGCAAAAACGAGCTGCTTTTCTTTCAACTTTCCCAATTCGCGATAAATTTGCGAATGGCGCGCCCGCCAAAAGAAACCGATGGTTTCATCAAACTGCTTGGCAACGTCATAGCCCGACTTCGGGCCCTCACTAATCGCGACAAGGATTGAATATTTTAGCGACATTAATTGGTTCCGACCCTATTCCACTAATGGAATACATATGACACTTGTGTAATATGAGTCAAGTCTGACGGAAAATAGGGTCCAGCGCTTGAATAAGCCATCCAAGCTCAGGGCTTCGGCGGCTAAACCAGGATTAGCCTTTTATTAAGTATAATCGTTTACCATCGTCTCATCGAAATATATGAGTCCAAGGAGAGCGTGATTGTGCAGCGGCAGCAGCGAATATTATTCTATTTGCCCGTTGTTACGCCTTGGTGGTTTGCTAATATTGTCGTGCATTTGATCAGAAGCCTGGCGCGGATCCATGATGTTCATGTGCTGGTGCCTCCGTCCTGGTGCAATACCGGTCTTGGCGAAGAGCAAATCGACTTGATCGCTGATCTCGACCATGTGCGCTGGTATCTGCTCGATGGGCCGGACCATCCCCACTTGCGCACCGATGCCGGCGCGCAAGATGATCTTTTTGCGCTCGTTGATGATATTGACCCCGATCTTATCTTGTGCCGTAGCGCCGATATCGCAACCCCGGCCCGTTTTCCGGGAACGGTGCGTTACATTATGGAGGGCGCAGCGCCGCCTTTCCAAACAGGCAACAACTGGATCACTTTGTCGCCGTCTCTGTTCGACCATGGTATGATACCCCCCTTTTCGCCGGAGCTTGTTGACAGTCTTGACAGGATTGCTGGTCCGTTATGGGCCCAAATGATGCAACAAACCGCGCTGCCGACGCGTTCAGCGTTCATCGAACAAACCGGATTGCCGACGGATAAAACCATTATCGGCCTGCCGCTGGAATATGAGCATGAAGAAAATTTCTTCGGCCAGCACCATCGCTATTCAGATAATGCCGCGATGATCACGGCCGTTTCTGCGATGCTGGATGACGCTACTGTGCTCGCCGTAACCAACCACCCTTTGAATGAACTTTATGGTGATAATAGCGCCATCGATGCCGCCATAGCGGAGCAACAGGGCAAGGTCATCATGCTGGGCGGCGTCCAAAAGGCTGGCCAGACGACTTTGGCTTTAAGCCAGCATTGCGACGGCATGATAGTTGGCAATTCCAAAAGCTGGTCTGCCTGCGCGGCCTTGGGCACACCCTTCATGCGCCTGTCGGATTTCGCGACGGGGGATTGGCTGGAAGCTTATGACGCATTGCCAGCATTTCTCGCCGATATTGCGGGTGGCCTAACCAAACAGGCAGACCCCGCTATGGTGCGTCGTTGGTTCGCTTTCCATTTGGCCAATAATGTTTTTGATCCGGCAGACCCCGCTGCTGATGCCGATGATATCGTCTCGCGCATATTACAGCCCGTTGATGCCAGTCGTTGGGATCGGGCGATCGCGCAATATTACGCGCAACCATCGGAACAGGCGGCATGAACAGATTTCTCAAAAAGGCATTTATCCATGTATGATCTGGCAGTAGTTATTCCCGTCCGGCGGGGAAGTTCCCGCATCGCGGAAAAATGCCTGCTCCCTTTTGGCGATCAGGAAACATTGATCGAGTGGAAGCTAGCGCAGCTTACGAAAGTGATCGATCCGCACCGGATTTATCTTTCGAGCGAAGACGAGGATTTTCTGGCATTGGGGGATCGTTTCGGCGTGTCGCGACATCGCCGCGCGCGGCATCTGGCAATAGACCATATTGCTCCGTTCCGTGATGTGATCACGGGTATCGTCCGTGATATTCCGCACGCCCATATCGCATGGTCCACCGTGGTGTGCCCGTTAATGGCGCCGCAGGAATATTGCGATGCTTTTCGCGCCTATCATGACGGTGTGATCCATGGCGATCATGATTCATTGCTGGGCGTGAATTTGATGAAGGAATATTTCTGGTCACGCGACGGCGCGTTGAACTACGAAGCGAGCCGCAACCACACGATTTCGCAAGACTTGCCAGAATGGTTCAAAGTGACAAACAGCATCTATATGGCCCCGCGCCATCAAATATTGGCGAATGAATATTTCGTCGGCCAAAATCCCGTGCTCCAATCCCTGTCCAAGCTGGCTGCCGTCGATATCGACTATATTGAAGATTATCGCATCGCTCGGGCTCTTTATGCGGTTTACGCAGAAGACGGATTAGACGCCGTCACCCCCCAAATGAAACTGGACTGGAATAGTCATGAATCCGACCTCCCTATCGCAATATGATTGTATTTTCTTCGACTTTGACGGTGTGATTGCCGATTCCGTTGATGCCAAAATAACGGCTTTCGGGGCGCTATATGACGCGTTTGGCCCGGATGTTCGGCAAGCTGTTGAGGATTATCAGCGCGCTGTTCCCGGTGAGACGCGTTATGATAAGATTCCGCGCTTTCATCGCGATTTGTTGGGCATTACGTTATCGGACGAGGAAGTTTTACAATGGTGCGACAAACTGTCCTCCATCGTTTTGGACGAGGTTGTGGACAGTCCGTTGCTCCCCGATGTTGCTCCGATCCTCGCGATGTTAATCCGGCAAAATGTGCAGGCGCATATCGTGTCGGGCACCCCGCATGATGAGCTCCAGATCATTGTTGAACGCAAAGGTCTTGCCTCATTTTTCCGTACGGCACGCGGTGCGCCAGAAAAAAAACATGTGATTGTTCGTGATATCATGAAAACGGAGGGCTTGGTCGCTGACCAATGCCTGTTCGTTGGTGATGCCATGACAGATTATAATTGCGCGATTGCTTGCGATATGGATTTTCTAGGCCGGGCCGACAAGGCCGCTGATCCTTTTCCTCAAGGCACCACTGTCGTCAGCCGATTAGGAGAATTTTTTACGCCCGGTAAGACGCCGCAGGCCGATCAAATCTCTGGAGCCCAGAAAGCCGCCTGAAAATCTGTAGGTCTGACCTGCTGAACGCAGCTTATTGGTCGCAAATATCTATATCGATTTCCTCAAAACGGGCTTTTAATTGCAGCGCGAGATAGCGGGAATAGAAACGTGATTGCTGCAGATTGCCGCCGTGGAACCACAAACCTTCTTGCGCTGTCGGTTTCCACATATTGCGAATTTCCCCTTCCCAAGGGCCGGGGTCGCCAGCGGTCCCAGAGCCATATCCCCAGCAGGGGCCGATTTTATCGGCTATTTCGCTGGATATAAGCCGTTTAACCCATTGTTCCATCGATCCGAAACCGGTCGCGTAGATGATGACATCCGCGGCCAATTCTGACCCATCGCTGAGCACCAACGCATTGCTTGTCAGCCGCTCCACGCCCACGCCGGATTTCAGGGCTATCCGGCCATCCGCCACCATCGCGGCCGCGCCGACATCGATATAATATCCTGATGCAGTACGCAGATATTTCATGAACAAGCCAGTGCCATCCTCACCGAAATCGAGTTTGAAACCGGCCTTGGTGAGTGATGTGTAAAAATCTGAGTCGGACTCTGCTACCTGTGTCCAGATTTGTTTTTGATGCTGTTCGCTCATCCGCATGGGTACGGAGGCATTGAGGAAATCGGCCCGCTCGGTCGTTAATCCCTGTTCGACCGCTTCTTCCGAATAAAGCGGTCGCGCCATTTTGCTATTGGTGGACCCGCGCAACACGAGCGTTGATGATCGTTGGATCATGGTCGGTTGGACGCCGTTGTTGACCAGATCAGCACAGATGTCATGCGCGCTATTGTTGGCGCCAATCACAATAACCTGTTTGCCTTTAAATTCCTCACCGCTGGTATATTCACTGGAGTGATATTGCTCTCCGGCAAAGTCAGTGGCGCCTTCAAAATCGGGTTTGCGCGGAAAGCCGGCATTGCCGACCGCCATGACAATATGGGTTGGCCGCAGCTGCATCGCTTTGCCCTCCCGTTCGATCGTCACATTCCAATGCTTTTTGTCATCATCATAGGAGGCAGCCGCAAATTCAGTCCCATTCCAGATGTTGAGGTCCATGATCTTGGCATAGGCTTCCAGAAAATCGCCAAGTTTGTCTTTGGGTGTGTAGACCGGCCAACTGTCTGGAAAAGGGATGTAGGGCATGTGATCATACCAGACAGGATCGTGCAGCGTCAGTGATTTGTAGCGCGTACGCCATGCGTCACCCGGGCGCTGGTGGCGGTCTATAATGAGCGCCGGAACGCCGTTGACCCTTAGTCGCGCGCCAAGAGCCAGTCCGCCCTGTCCACCACCGACGATCAGGACATAAGGCTGCGTGTCTTGTCCCAGAGACAGTTGCTCTGCCTGTTGGCGATCCAGCCAATTGCGGGTGTCATCATCGTCATATAGGCCCGAAGGTCGGCGCTTGCCGCTTGGTTCTTCGTGGTCATGCAAGTCCTGAAGTGCGGTGAATAAAGTCAAAGCCCGGCCGTGTTCGAGGCGCACATATCCTTTGCACAAGCCGGCGTTGGTTTCGAAGCTCAGCCAGCCTTCATTGGCATCTGCCTCCGCCTCGATGGTCCAGTTGCGTGGCTCGGTGGCAGTCAATTTTTCGAGCAGCAATTGACCAATGGCACCGCGCCCTTCAAATGTCCGGATCGTCCAGGTAAAGGCCAATATATCACGCCAAGCGCTGGCTTCCGCAAATAGCGCGGTCGCGGCTTTCACATCTTGCTTTTCCAAAGTTGTCGCAAGTGTTGCGATCCATTGATGGACGTTCAAGTCGGTCGCGTCTGTGTCTGCCATTATGTCTCACTTTTACCGAAGCGGTTTTGAGCGTCATAGGCCGATTCAGTCGCGATCGGCCACCAATCCAATTGCTAGGGCCGCCATGCCTGCCTTGTAATCCGGATATTGTGGCTGCCAGTGTAGGAGCCGCTTCGCCTTGCCATTGGCAACCCGCCGGTTTTCTTCATAGAAACCCAATGCCGATGGCGACAGATCCGCATCTCCCAGTGTCAGCAAGGGCGGTGGCGCCATGCCAATGAGCCGCGCGGCATGGGCGATAACCTCATGTTGCGGGGCAGGCAGATCATCGGAAATATTATAAACGCCGGCGGGTCCATCAAAGGACGCGATCACGGCGGCTATGATATCGTCGACATGGATACGGCTGAATACTTGTCCGGGGACATCGACACGCTTGGCTTTGCCTTGCTCGACCCGAGTAATAGGATTTCGGCCTGGTCCATAGATGCCGGGAAGGCGCAATATGCGAATATCATCGCGCAACGCTTGCCAGCCAAGGTCCGCTTCGCTGCGCGCCTTGCGCCGTCCCGAACCAATGGGAGCACTTTCATCCACCCAAGCCCCTTTGACATCGCCATAGACGCCAGTGGAGGAAAGATAGCCTGTCCATTCCAAAGACGCAGCTATGATCGCTTCGCCATAATGGTCGAGCACAGGTTCGCTGCCATCGCGAGCGGGCGGGACAGAAGAGATGATATGGGTCGCTTCACCAATTGCCGCCAAAACCGCAGCTTCATTGTCAAAAGCAATCGCTCCATCGGATGCCTCTCGTCGGGTGCCGGACACTTCCCAACCTTCTTCGCGTAAATGATCCGCGAGACGGCTGGCTGTGTACCCCAAGCCAAAGATCAACATATGCGGCATGGTTTTGTAATATCCTATCGAGTGGGCGGGCCTGCGAGAGAGGAAGCATAAACGCAATTGCGCGGCGTGCAAATGGCTCTTATGGCATGGACCATGCTAGATATTCAAAAGACCGACGCAGCTATGCCTGCGACCGCCCCCGCCATTATTCGCCGCGAAGATTATCGACCGCCTGCTTGGTTCATTCCGACCATCGCGCTCGATTTTCAGCTGGGTCTGGATCATACGGTGGTGCGCTCGACGCTGGATGTGCGGCGTTCCAAATCGGCTAAATATCAGGAGCCGCTGCTGCTTGATGGCGATGGCTTGACTCCGACGTCGGTCAAAGTGGATGGCGCGGTTTGGACAGATTGGCAGCTAATTGATGGCAATCTCCACTTGCCACTAACCGGCACCGCGCATGAGGTGGAAATTACGGTCGAGATTGATCCGTCGACAAATACTCAATTGATGGGGCTTTATGCATCGAAGGGCATGCTTTGTACCCAGTGCGAGTCAGAAGGCTTTCGCCGAATTACCTTCTTCCCTGACCGGCCCGATATTTTGAGCCGCTATTCGGTGCGGATGGAGGGTGACAAAAAGACCTTCCCGGTATTGCTGTGCAATGGCGACAAGGTGGAGGAAGGTGAGGGCGATAATGGCCGTCACTGGGCGCAGTGGAATGATCCCTGGCCCAAGCCAAGCTATCTATTCGCGCTCGTCGCTGGCGATCTGGTTGCCAATAGTGACAGCTTTACGACCCGTTCGGGCAAGCCGGTTGCGCTTAATATTTGGGTTCGCGATGGCGATTTGCCGCGCACCGATCATGCGATGCAGGCGCTAAAAGATTCGATGCTCTGGGATGAAGAGGTCTACGGCCGCGAATATGATCTGGGGTTGTTCAACATCGTTGCGGTGAGTGATTTCAACATGGGAGCGATGGAAAATAAGGGACTGAATGTCTTTAACTCCCGCTATATATTGGCCGATCCTGAAGTCGCGACCGATGCGGATTTTGATGGCATAGAAGGTGTTGTAGCTCATGAATATTTTCATAATTGGTCGGGCAACCGCGTTACCTGCCGTGACTGGTTTCAGCTCAGTCTGAAAGAGGGCTTCACCGTCTATCGCGATCAGAGTTTTTCAGCTGATATGGGATCGACGGCTCTCAAACGGATTGAAGATGTCCGCATCCTGCGCGCCGCACAATTTCCCGAAGATGCCGGACCTCTGGCCCACCCAATTCGTCCGGAAAGCTATCAGGAAATATCCAACTTCTACACGGCCACCGTCTATAATAAGGGCGCCGAAGTCATCCGTATGATGGCGACCTTGCTAGGCACGGAACGGTTCCGCAAAGGCACAGACCTTTATTTCGATCGCCATGACGGGGAAGCGGCGACCTGTGAGGATTTTGTTGTTGCGATGGAAGAGGGCGGCGAGATAGACCTCTCCCAGTTCCGCGGCTGGTACAAGACACCCGGCACACCGCGGGTGTCGGCGAAACTGAGCCATGATCCGCAAAGCGGGACGGCAACACTCGATTTGAAGCAAAGTCTGGCCGCTGGCGGAGCGCCGCAGCAACCATCTAATATGGTCATTCCATTGAAAATTGCTTTGCTGAATCCGGAAACTGGCAGCCATGAAGGCGAGCAGTTGATCACGCTCGATCAGGCCGAGAAAAGCTTCACTTTTGAGGGACAAAAAGACCATCCGATCCTTTCGATCAATCGCGGTTTTTCTGCGCCCATCATATTGGAGAGCAGCCGCACGGCTGAGGAACTGGCTTTTCTATCATCGCATGACGATGATCCGTTTGCGCGGTTCGAAGCCATGCAGCAGCTGATGACCAGCTATTTAGTGGCGAAAGTGACGGGTACGCCAACGGACCGTGATATCATCCTGCAAGCTGTTGGTGCGGTTCTGGCGGATGAAGATATTGACCGTGCCTTTTTGGCGGAATTGCTTCTGCTGCCCAGCGAGGCGTTTCTGGGTGACCAGATGGTCGAAGTCGACCCGCAGGCTATCCATAATGAGCGTGAAAAATTGCGCGGCAAAATTGGTGTGCAGTTTGAGCGCAAATTCCGGCGGCTCTACAAGCAATGTGTGCCCGGTGATTTTTCGCTAGACGCCGAGGCGCGGGCGGACCGTAAATTCCGGAATGTCACGTTAGGCTATATTGCCGCATCGCAGGTCGAAGACGCGGCAGAACTGGCCTTTGCGCAGTTTAAAGAAGCGAATAACATGACGGCTATGCAGGGCGCGCTGAGTATATTGTCGCATATGGATACCAAAGAGCGGAATTGGGCGTTTGAGGATTTCTTCAAACGATTCAAGGACAATGCATTGGTGCTCGATAAATGGTTCACATTGCAGGCCATGTCACAGCGGACCGATACCCTGAAGCGGGTGGAAAGTCTGGCGAAGCATCCCGACTTTACTCTGTCCAATCCCAATCGTGTGCGGGCGCTTTACGCTGGATTTACGAGCAATCCGGTCCGGTTTCATGATGCTTCCGGCAAAGGCTATCAAATGCTTGCAGACATGGTCATCGCGCTGGATGGTCAGAACCCGCAAACCGCTGCGCGCTTCATTCCGTCATTGGGCCGCTGGCGCCGATACGAGCGCGGCCGGTCAGAATTGATGCGATTGGCGTTGGAGAAAATCGCTGCGACGCCGGGTCTATCGAAAGATGTATCCGAGCAGGTGAGCAAGAGCCTTGCCTGAGCAAAACCAATTAGCGGTGGATGTCACTATATCGCCGCTTTTGGAGGGCGCTGCCCACGGCTTTCTGGGGCGAGCAGGCGGGTTATCAACCGGCATTTACGCCGGCCTCAATGTCGGTCTGGGCAGTGATGATGATCGCAATGCCATAATCGAAAACCGCCAGCGGGCTAAAGCTGCGGTTTTGCAGGATAGTAAGCTGGTCACCCTGCATCAGGTGCATAGCGCCGATGTGGCGACAGTTACTGAACCCTTTACTATCGCTGCACGTCCACATGTCGACGCGATGGTGACGAACCAACCCGGACTGCTGCTCGGCATATTGACCGCCGATTGTGTGCCTGTGCTTTTCCATGATGGGTCGGCGCAAATTATTGGTGCGGCTCATGCCGGATGGAAAGGTGCAATTGGTGGTGTAACCGACAACACCATTGCAGCTATGGAAAAATTGGGCGCATCGCGGGACAATATAAGCTGCGCCATCGGACCTTGCATCGCGCAGGAAAGCTATGAGGTGGATGCCGGTTTTCAACAGCGCTTTGTTGCAGAGGACCCTGCTAACGGATCATATTTCAAAACCGGACAGCCCGATCATTTTCAATTCGACATCGAATCTTATGTGGCGGGTCGCTTGGCCAAGGCAGGCATTGCCAAAATCGATAAGCTTGGTCTTGACACCTATGCGCATGAAGACCGCTATTACAGCTATCGGCGCAGTTGCCATCGCGGGGAAGCGGGCTATGGTCGGCAGATATCGCTAATTGGTTTGCAGGCTTAGCTTTACCCTTGTGCAGACAGACACATGCAGACAGGGGCACGAGGGGAATAAAAAATGAACGCCCAGCGCGTCGGACTTTTTGGTGGCTTGGCAGTATTTGTCGCCATGTTGCTGCTTCCCGCTCCGGCGGCTATGAGCCTAGCGGCATGGCATGTCGCGGCGCTCACGATCCTGATGGCCACATGGTGGATGACGCAGGCAGTCCCGCTTACGGCAACCGCTTTGTTGCCCTTTCTCGCGTTACCGGTGATGGACGTGATGGACGTGAAAACGACGGCCAGCCAATATTATTCACCGATCCTGTTCCTGATTTTGGGCGGCGCCTTTCTGGCACTCGCAATTGAGCGAGTCGGTCTCCACCGGCGGTTGGCGCTGGCGATTGTCAGCATGGCGGGCAAAAGCGCATGGGGGATATTATTCGCCTTTATGATTGCAACAGCGCTGTTGAGCATGCTGATTTCCAATACATCGTCGACCTTGATCATGATCCCGATTGCTGTGGCGGTGCTGGTTGCGGGCGGGGTCAAGGAGCGTGAGACCGAAGGTTTTGCTGGGGCGCTGATCATGGGCGTGGCCTTTGCCGCTTCGATTGGCGGTTTGGGTACATTGGTCGGTAGTCCGACGAACGCCATTGCCGCCGGCCTGATCAACAAGACCTTGAGCATGGATATTGATTTTCTAAGCTGGCTCAAATTTGGAATACCGATTGTCCTTATCGGTATTCCGGTCTGCGCGGCGATCCTGATCACGGTTCAGAAAGTCGGAAAACATAGTTTTGATGGCGTCGGTGTAAAGGCGGCGATCGGTTCTCCCGGGCCTTGGAGCGTTCCAGAAAAGCGCGTGGTGCCCGTTGTGGCTATTGTTGTGCTGGGTTGGTTATTTTTGCCGCAGATAAAGGCGGTTTTGCCCGCGGGCGCGGTGCATGACGGCAGCATCGCGATATTGGGCGGCTTGCTGCTATTCATGCTGCCCGACGGCACCGGACGCAGATTGCTTAATTGGGATGAAGCGGATCGCGCGCCATGGGGCGTGATCATGATGTTCGGCGGCGGTCTGGCGCTGGCCGCAGGGATTATTGAGTCCGGACTGGCCGATTGGTTGGGATTGGCCCTTGCACCGCTAAAAAATGTGCCGGTTATCATCATCGCAGTGGCGCTGGTCGCGCTGGTCATTCTCGTTACCGAATTTGCATCCAATGTTGCAACCGCAAGCGGGATCATGCCGGTGGTCGCCAGTCTGATACTCGCGACGGGCGTCGACCCCGTGTTACTCGCTATGCCTGCAGCGATGGCGGCCAGCTGGGGCTTTATGTTGCCGTCCGGCACGGGCCCGAACGCGATTGCATGGTCTACCAATCATATTGAATTGCCCAAAATGCTCAAATCGGGTTTCGTGCTCGACTTGGCCGGAATACCGATCATCATCGGCTGCATCTGGATGGTTTCATTTGTAATCAGTTGACTCTTCAGGCATGGATGCTCTCACCATATCCAAGGTGGAGAGAGAATAAATGTCTGATCAAAATGACGATCCAATTGTTCCAGTAACGCCGCGCCGCATGCCGAAAGCGCCGATTGAAAAAATTGGCGGGCGCAAGCTGAAGCCCTCAACATTGATGATGGGTCATGGTTATGATCCCGTTTTGTCCGAAGGGTCTCTGAAGCCGCCGATTTTCCTGACCTCCACTTTTGCGTTCGAAAATGCGGCAGCCGGCAAGCGTCATTTTGAAGGGATTACTGGCAAGCGCCCTGGAGGTTCCGACGGGCTCGTTTATTCGCGTTTCAATGGCCCTAATCAGGAAATTCTCGAAGACCGCCTCAGCATCTGGGATGAGGCAGAAGATGCGCTCGTCTTTTCCAGCGGCATGTCGGCCATTGCGACCGTGTTGCTCGCCAATGTTAATCAAGGCGACGTCGTGGTGCATAGCGGTCCACTTTATGCCGCGACCGAGACGCTCATTAACAAGATACTCGGCCGTTTTGGTGTGACCTTCATCGATTTTCCGGCGGGCGCGACGCCGGGTGAGGTTGCCGCCTTGCTGGAACAGGCCAAGGCACAAGCTGCAGAAAATGGCGGAAAAGTTGCGATCATCTATCTTGAAAGCCCCGCCAATCCAACCAATGCATTGGTCGATATTGAAGGTGTGGCGGATGCCCGTAATCAGGTTTTTGGCGATGTTTCACCGCCCATTGCGATTGATAATACTTTCCTCGGCCCCTTGTGGCAGCAACCACTGAAACATGGCGCGGATATCGTGATTTACAGTCTGACCAAATATGTCGGCGGGCATAGCGATTTGGTTGCTGGAGGCGTCTTGGGTTCAAAAGCGCATATGGACCCCATTCGCGCGATCCGGAACACAATCGGGACGATTTGTGACCCCAATACAGCATGGATGCTGATGCGCAGCCTCGAGACACTGGAACTGCGGATGACCCGCGCCGGTGAAAATGCAGAGAAAGTCTGCGCATTCCTGCGCGATCATCCCAAGGTTGATGGTTTGGGCTATCTTGGTTTCATTTCCGATGCGTCGCAGCAGGATATCTATGACCGCCATTGCAGCGGAGCAGGTTCCACTTTTTCCGTATTCATCAAGGGCGGGGAGGCTGAGGCTTTTGCGTTTCTCGACGCGCTGAAAATCGCCAAACTGGCCGTTAGTCTGGGCGGAACCGAAACCCTAGCAAGCTTGCCAGCGGCGATGACCCATTTGTCAGTACCGGACGACCGGCGAGCGGCATTGGGGATCACCGACAATCTTGTACGGATTTCCGTTGGTGTCGAAGACCCCGATGACTTGATCGCTGATTTTGAGCAGGCGTTGAAAGCGGTTTAGCCCCAGTCGACAATTGTCCAGCCGCGTTTCCTTGCCAATTGGCGAAGGGGCGCACTGGGCGTCGTAGCAACGGCTTCGTCGGCATATTCTAGCATCGGGGCATCGCTGACATGATCGGAATAGGCGCGGATGTGAATATCTTCGCGCGTCAAGCCTTGTTCGTTGAGAAAGGCCTTGATCCGATCGAGTTTGGCCTCGTCATAGCAATTTTCGCCGATAATCTCTGGCAATACTTGCCCCTGCTCATTGATTTTCAGCCGTGTGCCGATAACCTCGTCAAAGCCCAGTCGCGCCGCTATGGCATTGACATATAGCTCGTAAGAGGCGGTCGCGAGCACTAGTTTCCGGCCCTCGTCGCGGTCGGCTTCTACCCGTGCAATGGCTTTGGCATAGCTGTTCCCGTGCATCACTTTGTCGGCGTAGCTTTCGATATGTGGTTGCAATTTGGCGACATTCGGTTTGCTACCGAGCAATAGGCGTTGATTGTACGTTTTTAAGTTCTTGCGGCTGATCAGTTTGAGACCGTAGCCAATAAACCCGAACGGAAGCAACGGCAGGAATACTAACCGCCACGGCGCGCGTGCGAAAAGCATGTGAAACAGAAACGGTGTATAAGTGCCCCGGACCGTAATTGTCCGATCCATGTCGTAAATAGCCAGCTTGGTCATCGCACCCCATTTCCCAATAATCATGCTCTATTAGCAGCACCGACAAAAAAGCACCAAGTAAATGACTTATCATAATGGCTTGAGCTTTCGTTGTTTTTCAGTCACCAATAGCCGGGATGACAGTGCCAAGCGATTTTGTCGAAGAAATGACCGAAGATGGAGTGACATCGCTCCGTTTTTCTGGCGATCTGTCTATCGCCGCCGTTGGCGACTTGCCTGAACGTCTGAGTGACTATGGCGAGCATGTGCAGAGGCTCGATATATCAGAGGTAGATTATATCGACACGGTCGGCGCATGGCTGATTCATCGCACTGCTCGCGATAGCGGCGCAGAAATTGTCGGGGCGGACAATGAAGCGGAACGTTTGATTGCGGCTGTAAGTGGTGTCGATCAGCCAGCAGAAGTGCGCCCGGACCCTCCTAATCCAGTGGTTCGCGTGTTGAGCGAAGTTGGCGAGGCGACGACAATCGCCTTGATGACTTTGGCCGGCCTGGTTGGTTTTTTCGGTTCGGTCATGGTTTCGATGGGGTCTTTG
Source organism: uncultured Sphingomonadaceae bacterium (assembly GCA_947493215.1). Taxonomy (GTDB): domain Bacteria; phylum Pseudomonadota; class Alphaproteobacteria; order Sphingomonadales; family Sphingomonadaceae; genus Parasphingorhabdus. Next base: position 1,067,006 of record CANLQE010000001.1, read on the forward strand.
CTGCGGCACCCCGGCCGTATTCGGTGGAACGCTGTGATCCAGAGATTTGATGTGGTGGGCGTGCGCTCTTTGGGGATTATCGGGTTGATGAGCTTTCTCATTGGCTTGGTGATTGCACAACAAGGCGCCGTGCAACTCAGACAATTTGGCGCAGAAGTATTTACCGTCAATCTCGTTGGCCGCCTCACTTTGCGGGAACTGGGTGTCTTGATGACCGCGATCATGGTTGCAGGGCGCTCTGGCTCCGCCTTTGCCGCGCAAATCGGTACGATGAAGCTAACCGAAGAAATTGATGCGATGCGCACTATTGGCGTTTCACCGGTTGAAGCCTTGGTGCTTCCGCGCTTTTTGGCAGCTGTTTTCATGCTGCCATTGCTGGGATTTTTTGCATCAGTGGTGGCGATTATCGGCGGTGGTCTGCTGAGCTGGGTAGAGCTCGACATCCCGCCCGCAACCTTCTTTGCCCGGATTAGGGAAGTTGTGCCGCTGACCGATGTTTATGTCGGTCTCGCCAAGGCACCTGTGTTCGGGGCGATTATTGCAATTTGTGGTTGCTATCAGGGTATGCAGGTCGAGGGCAATGCCGAGGAGGTCGGGAAACGAACGACCGCAGCAGTGGTTCAGGCGATTTTTCTAGTCATCGTTCTAGATGCTTTTTTCGCCGTGTTCTTTAGCTGGATCGGATGGAACTAATGGCCGAAGACGACTCTATGGTTTTTGAAAGAGATTTTGATGGGCCGGTCATTTGCGTCAAAGGACTGCGCAACAGCTTTGGCGATCAGGTGGTGCATGAACATCTTGACCTGGATGTTCGCAAGGGCGAAATTTTAGGCGTTGTCGGCGGATCAGGGACAGGTAAATCTGTCTTAATGCGTTCGATTATAGGTCTGCAGACACCCGATGAAGGGGCGATCGAAGTTTTTGGTGAATCATTGCTTGGCCGCTCAGAGGCTAAAACGATTGATGTCCGAAAACGCTGGGGTGTGTTGTTTCAGGGCGGCGCGTTATTTTCGACCCTGACCGTCGCTGAAAATGTGATGGTGCCAATCCGCGAATTTTATCCGAAAATGGATCGTGATTTTCGCCGCGAAGTGGCAAAATATAAGGTCTGTCTATCCGGTTTGCCGCCTGAAGCCTCACCAAAATATCCATCCGAATTGTCCGGCGGAATGCGCAAGCGCGCAGGTATAGCCCGCGCGCTCGCGCTTGACCCGGAGCTTCTGTTTCTTGATGAGCCAACAGCCGGCCTTGATCCGATAGGTGCAGCGGCATTTGATAATTTGACTCGAGAATTGCAGCAGACATTGGGGTTGACTGTGTTTCTGATCACCCATGACCTTGATACGCTGCATGCGATTTGCGACCGGGTGGCGGTGCTGGCGGATAAACAAGTGATTGCAGTGGGAACCATACCCGAGTTACTGGCCATGGATCACCCGTGGATACAGGAATATTTCAATGGTCCGCGTGGACGCATGGCGGCGGGCCAAGGGTCATGAGGGCAATTGAAATGCAGGCTAAATACAGAGATTTGTTGCAGGTGCCGATACGGCTGGCCATAAAGGTGAAATAATGGAGACACGGTCCAATCATATTCTTGTGGGTGCTATCACCCTGACCTTGCTGGCTTTGGTGGCAGCTTTTCTGGTGTGGATCGTTCGATATGGCGACGGTGTGCAGAAGGAATATGATATTTTCTTTGCTCAATCGGTAGGTGGTCTTGCCAAAGGCACCAACGTTACTTTTGCCGGCGTTCCGTCCGGCCAAGTTCTCGACGTGGAGCTTTGGGAAAAAGACCCCAATTTCGTGCGCGTGCGTATCGCGGTGAGCGATGAGACGCCCATATTGCAAGGCACTACGGCGACCATACAGAGCATCAGTTTTACCGCGCCCCCGAATATCCAGTTGGATGGCGCTGTCAAAGACGCGCCGCCCATTGAAGAATTGGGCCCCGAAGGCGTGCCCGTCATCCCCACTAAACCGGGAGCATTGGGCGAATTGCTCAATAGCGCGCCGCTGGTGGTCGAGCGACTGGCAACATTGACCGACCGTTTGACGTTGTTGCTTTCGGATCAAAATCAGGAATCCATCGAAGGCATTTTGAACAATACCGAAAAATTGACCGGTAGCCTCGCGAAACAAGCCCCCAATCTGGAAGCATTGATGGCAGAATCAGCCATCGCCATTCGCAACGCCGGACAAACCGCTGAAAAACTTTCTGCTGTCGCTGATAATACCAACGCGTTGTTGAGCAACAATGGCGAACCTTTGGCGAAAAATCTGACCAAGACTTTGGCAGCAGCCGAGAAAAGCATGGCCGCGCTGGGCGAGGTTTTAGAAGACGCGCGTCCCGGGGTTCAGCAACTGGGTACCAAGACATTACCGGAAGTCGATCAACTGGTGCAGGATATGCAAGCCCTGACCAAATCGCTGACATCGGTAACCGAGCGCTTGGACCAAGGTGGAGCAGGGTCGTTACTATCGGCGCCCACGCTGCCAGATTATGAACCGGGCAAATAGAAACGATCAATGGGAAAGCGGGGCTTTATGACCATCTTGCATAAGACAAAATCCTTGGGACTGTTGACTGGTCTTGGCCTGTTGAGCGCGTGCGTCAGTTTTGGTGGCGCCGAGCCACCGCCCTTTTTGTTGTCGCTGACGTCGAACATGCAAGTGGATGCCGGTGCTGTGCATGCCGGACCAAGAGCCGGCGCTTTGGTCGTGCAATTGCCTTCGACACCGCAAAAATTAAACAGTTTGCGCGTTCCGGTGCAAACCGGCGCAACCGGCATTGCTTATCTGAAAGAAGCGACATGGGTCGATAAACCCGCCCGGCTTTTCCAAGGGCTGCTGGCAGAAACTATAGCGGCCAAAAATAACCGATTGGTGCTGACTCCGGTTCAGGCGCAAGGCAAAGCGGATACCTATTTGTCAGGCGCGCTGGTCAATTTCGGCCTCGATGGTCCCAGTTTGACCGTTACCGTCACTTATGATGCGGTAAAAATACGCGAAGGCCAGCCGGTTGAGAAACGGCGTTTTGAAGTCAGTGAAGCGGTTTTTGCTGCCGAGGCCGGCCCGGTGGGTGAGGCATTGAACAATGCTGCCAATCAAGTGGTTCTTGAAGTGGCAGAATGGGCCGGTTGATCCTAGCCTTGATGATCGACGCTCAAATCTCGCCGTAAACAAACCCCTCGGGCTCGGGCCAATCCATTGATGTTGCGGCCATCACTCGAAACAAACGCCCCATCTCGTCAAGATGCGTCAGCCGATGATGGGCTGCGCGAATGGCTTCAGCCTGTTTGGGAGCGCTCTCGGCGAGTTTTTTTGCGCGCTGGTCTATACCGAGTGCTTTGAGCCATTGCCCCTGTTCTGTGGGGCCATGAACTGACAAGAGTCGCGTTTTGGCGATGTTGCCAAGCGCATGAAAGTCGACATGCGCCGTGAGGTCTGATGTGCCCGGGCTCTCAAACGGACTGATAGGCATATGGTTTTTAACGGCCTGCAAGGTGCTGCCGGTGCCGGGCTGATCATAGCCATAGTCAACAACCACAATGACGCCGCCTTGCTTGGCAATCCGATTAGACAGATCGCCTAAAATCTGAACGCTGGCGGGGGAGCTTTCCAATACCGTGCCAGTCGGCAGTCCGCCGGACATATCTGCAATCTGATTCTCAAGGGCTGCCGTGCCTGGAATGGCAATAAATTTGTTTCGCTCTCGAGCAACCATATGGCGCCGCCATCCCTCGGGCGTGGAGACAAATTGTTCTACCGGCAAGGCATCGAAAAACTCATTGGCGACGATCAACAGCGGGCCATCTGTTGGCAGACTGTCTATGGTTTCGTGCCATGCGGCGCCGTTATGGAGCGCGGCCTGCTTTTCTTTTAAGACCGGACTGGTTTCTACAAAATGGATTTGCGGATTGCAGCCGAATCTGGCCATTGTGCGAAGCGCATCGGACGCGAGGGTTCCCCGTCCAGGGCCCAATTCGACATAATGGCTATTGTCGGGGCTACCTTTGCGGAGCCAAAGGTCCGACAACCATATGCCGACAAGTTCGCCGAACATCTGGCTGATTTCTGGCGCGGTGACAAAATCACCATCCTCGCCGATCGGGTCTTTGGCCCCGTAATAAGCCGCATTGGCTATACCCATATATTCGCTGAGCGGGATCGGTCCTTCGCGATCGATTTTTTCAGCGAGAATATGCGCAGCCGATAGGCTCTCAGGCAACGCTCTTGTCCCCTGTGGTCGGTTCAACCCGGACGCGGCGGCCTTTTGAAGTGAACACCAGATAGACGCCCAGCAACAGCATGGGCACTGTCAGTGTTTGCCCCATCGTGAGCCCCCAGCTGAGATTTTCGAGACCTTTATCCGGCTGTCGGAAAAATTCGACGGTAAACCGGCTAAGGCCATAAACCAGCAGGCCGGTACCCACCAGTTTGCCGGGATGGTAGCGCGCTTCGGTTTTCCAGAAGAGCAGGGAAAGAATGATGAAATAGAGCAAGCCTTCCAAGCCGGCCTCATAGAGCTGGCTCGGGTGGCGAGGTACATCTCCGCCCATGGGGAAAATAATCGCCCATGGTACATCGGTTGCGCGGCCCCAAAGCTCGCCATTAACGAAATTGGCGAGGCGGCCAAAGAGCAAACCAAAGGGGATGACGCAGGCAATATAATCACAAATGCGCAGAAAACTGAGCTTTTCCTTACGCGAAATATACCAGATTGCCAGCACGACGCCCAATACCCCGCCATGTAGAGACATGCCGCCATTCCAGACTTGTAATATCTCGATAGGCGTTTGCAGAATTTCTGGTTTGTAGAAAAATACGTAACCCAGTCGTCCGCCAAGAATGATTCCCAGCGTCGCGTAAAAGATCATGTCATCGGCATGACGCCGAGCTAGCGGCGCGCCGGATTGGGCAATGAGTTTGGTGAGATACCAATAGCCGATCAATATACCCGCCAGATAGGCCAGCGAATACCATTTTAACTGGAAGAATCCGAGGTCAAGCGCGTTAGGGGACAGTCCCAATTCTTCAAATCGCGTAAATTGCGCTGCACTTGCAAGAATAATATCAATCAACTCTTTTCCCCGTTCGTTTTCATCGCCATATGACTAGGGCATATAACGGGAAATTCTCCGATACCAAGAGAGAAACCCATAGGACTTTGCGGGAGAAATTTGAAATGCCTTCGCCATTAGACACGATGATCAACGAAACACTGGCAGCAATGACACAGCCGGGGCAGCTTTTGGAGCTGGATAGCGTCCAGAAATATGGCGTGGATATGCCAATTTTCAAAAATGCGCCCAATAATGTTTCCGATTATTTTGCCTTTTTCTGCATGCAGCATGCGGACAAGGAATTTCTTGTGGATGGTGATATCCGTTTGACTTTTAAGGATACTTATGCCGCCGCTCGGGTGCTGGCTGGCGGATTGGTCGCCGGACATGGCGTTCAAAAAGGGGACCGGATCGGGATTGCGGCGCGCAATTCGGCAAATTGGATCATCCTCGACATGGCGATCACCATGGCGGGCGGCGTCTCGACTAAACTTAATGGCTGGTGGCAGGGCGATGAGCTTGCTGATGGCATTGAAGATGTTAGCTGTTCGATTGTTTTTGCCGATAAGCAGCGCGCCGCGCGGCTTGCCGAATCGGGTCGCGATCACGGGGCCGATGTGGTCTTGTTTGAACATGACGTGCCGCCACTGGAAGGATTGAAGGCCTGTCTGACAAAAGGTGGCGACGCAGAAACCGCGTTGCCGCAAATGGGACCTGAGGACAACGCGACCATATTGTTCACATCCGGTTCTACCGGGCGGTCCAAAGGCGCCTATGCCGAGCACCGGTCGGTGGTGCAGGGCGCGATGAGTTTTGTCGGCGCTTTTGCGGTGATGGCGCATCTGATGGAAAAAGCCGGAACGTTGCCGGATATCCAGCCGACTGCTTTGGTGGCTGTGCCTTTGTTCCATGTCACCGCGTCCGTGCCATTGATCCTCGTCAGCTTTGCGATTGGCCGTAAGCTGGTGATGATGAAAAAATGGGATGCCGAAGAAGCGATGCGGCTGATCGAGAAAGAAAAGGTAACCTATTTTGTGGGCGTGCCACTGATGAGCATGGAGATTTATTCGCATCCCAAGCTCAAGGATTATGACCTTAGCACCTGTGTTTCCATGGCCGCTGGCGGGGCGCCGCGTCCGGTCGAGCATGTCAAACGGATTAAAGAAGGCATGGGTAAGGGCTTTCCATTAATCGGTTATGGACTGACCGAAACCAATGGTGTGGGCTGTTCCAACACTAACGAAAATTATCTGGAGAAGCCAGACAGCACCGGTCGCGCGACGCCGCCGATTGTTGATGTCGGAATATTGGATGATGATGGTAACAAGGTGGCGCAGGGCGAACGCGGTGAAGTCTGCATTCGCAGCAGCGCCAATTTTACCGGCTATTGGAATAACGAACAGGCGACCAAGGATGCCTTTACCGATGACGGCTATTTCCGCAGCGGCGATATCGGTTATCTTGATCCAGACGGTTATCTCTACATTGTCGATCGCAAGAAAGAGATTATCATTCGTGGCGGCGAAAACATTAGCTGTCAGGAAGTCGAAGCGGCGATCTATGGTCACACGGCTATTGCCGAAGCTTGTATTTTTGGTGTCGATGATGAACGCTTCGGTGAAGTTCCGGCGTTGGTTTATCATGTGAAAGAAGGCCAAAGCTTGCCGCAGGACGAACTGCTGGACTTCCTCAAAGACAAGCTCGCGCCGTTCAAGATGCCGGTGCATATCTGGGAATATGATGAACCGCTGCCCAAGCTCGGTACCGCGAAAATTGCCAAAATCGTGCTAGCCAAGAGGCATCGGGAAATGCTGGCCGGCACCGGATGAATATAAGCGCCAATATACCTAAGCCGGCGGCTGATCCGGGAAAGCGGATTGTCCGGCAGCGGGATATTATCAATCGTCGCAAGCTAGCCGAAGCGATTGAAGCGTTAATAGCCGAACATGGTATGGCGAAAGCCCGTCCTGAAATATTGTCATTGTTGCAAGATGCGTTGGCCGATGGCCGCGCGGAGATAAGCCGGCGCTTGGTCGAAAAGCCCTCTGCTGGCCACGAAGCGGCGGCGGCCCAGTCGTTCCTGATCGACCAGCTTGTGCGGCTCATCCATGACATTGCGGTGGGCCACCAATATCCGGTGAGCAACCCGTCTTCGGGCGAACGGATCGCGGTGATGGCCGTTGGCGGCTATGGTCGCGGAGAAATGGCGCCCCATAGCGATGTGGATATCGCTTTTCTGACGCCATTTAAACAGACGAGCTGGACCGAGCAGGCCATTGAAGCGATGCTCTATTGGTTATGGGACCTCGGTCTGAAAGTGGGCCAGAGCAGCCGTTCGATCGACGAGATGGTGCGGATGGCCAATGAAGATTTGAGCATCCGTACGGCCTTGTTGGAGGGGCGCTACGTCTGGGGTGACGCGGGTGTATATGAAGAATCGAAAGCCCGTTTTTTTGCCGATGTAGTCTCTGGTACAGACCGCACTTTCGTATCGGAAAAACTGGCCGAACGCGATGCACGTCATGTGCGCATGGGCGATAGTCGCTATGTCGTTGAACCCAATGTCAAGGAAGGCAAGGGGGGGTTGCGCGATCTGCAGACACTTTACTGGATCGGCAAATATATTCACCGTGTCGTATCAGCCGAAGAACTTATTGACGTTGGTCTGCTGACGACGAACGAGTTTAGACGCTTTCGCAAGGCTGCCAATTTCCTATGGGCGGTGCGTTGTCACATGCATGATATGACGGGCCGAGCGGAGGATCGTCTGACCTTCGACCTGCAACCGGGCATAGCAGAGCGGATGCGTTTTGCTGATCGGCCCGGCAAGTCTGCGGTCGAACGCTTCATGCAATATTACTTCCTGAACGCCAAAGTGGTGGGCAACCTGACCGGAGTATTTCTCGCTCATCTGGACGAGACCCATAATGCCGGTGTGCGGCGGTTTATTCCCAACATTACGCGGCGGCCGAAAAAGCTAAAGGGCTTTACCTTGGATCGCGGACGGCTGGCGCTGCCGGACGAGAGTTTCTTTGAAGAGGATCCAGTCCGATTGATCGAAATTTTCCAGCTTGCTGACAAGCATGAACTGGAGATTCATCCATTGGCCATGCGCGCTGCGCGCCGGGACGCGAAGCTGATTACCAACAAGATCCGCAAAGACCGCCGCGCCAACGCCTTGTTTCTGGATGTCCTCAGTTCGCCGCGTGATCCCGAACTCGTCCTGCGCTGGATGAACGAAGCCTCTATTTTCGGGCGCTTCATTCCTGATTTTGGCCGGGTGGTCGCGCAGATGCAGTTCGACATGTATCACCATTATACAGTCGACGAGCATAGCATCCGCGCCATTGGCTTGCTTGCCCGAATTGGTAGCGGTGATCTGGTGGAGGATCATCCCAATTCGACCCAGACGATCAAGAAACTGAAAAACCGGCGCGTGTTGTTTGTCGCGACTTTGTTGCATGATATTGCCAAAGGAAGAGGCGGTGACCATAGCGTGCTTGGCGCTGAAGTGGCGATGAAATTATGTCCGCGGCTGGGGCTTGAGCCCTATGAAACGGAGCTAGTGGCTTGGCTGGTGCGGCATCATTTGTTGATGTCCGCAATGGCATTCAAGCGCGACTTGTCGGATTTCAAAACCATTCAGGACTTTGTCAGCCAAGTGAAAAGCATTGAACGGCTCCGCTTGCTCACCGTTCTGACCGTTGTCGATATTCGCGCCGTCGGGCCAGGAATTTGGAATAGTTGGAAAAGGCAATTGTTGACGGACCTGTTTCAGGCCGCCGAAGAAATGCTGCTGCTCGGTCATAAACAACGCGGACGTAAGGAACGGATAACCCAGAAAAAAATGGCATTGGCGGAAACGCTGGATTTGCCGAAAGCGCAATTTGCAAAATTGGCCAAGCGCTTGACCGATCCGTATTGGATTGCCGAGCCAGATGATATCATTGCCCATAATGCCCGTCTCATGATGCATGCAGGGGATGATAATCTCGCGATATCGGCCGAAGCTTATCCCGAACGCGGTGCGACGTTGGTAACTATTTATGCGGCCGATCATCCGGGTCTTTTCTATCGCATAGCCGGCGGCATCCATGTTGCAGGCGGCAACATCATCGATGCCCGTATTCACACGACTCGAGATGGCATGGCGCTGGATAATTTTCTGGTACAAGACCAATATGGTCAACCTTTTGCCGAAGAGAACCAGCTTGAACGATTGAAGCAAGCGGTCGAGGATGCGTTGGCCAATCGGTCTAAACTGGCGACTAAGCTTGAAGCCCGTCCGCTCTCTCATTCGCGCGCAGGCGCATTTAACATTGTCCCAAATGCGATGGTCGACAGCGATGCGTCTAATCGCTTCACGGTGATCGAAGTAACCGCGCAGGACCGTCCCGCCTTACTGAACGAGCTTGCTTACGCGTTGTTCGAATCCAAGGTTACAGTGCATAGCGCCCATATCGCGACCTATGGCGAGCGCGCGGTGGATACATTTTATCTTACTGATCTGCTGGGCGGGAAAATTGAAAGCAAGGCGCGATTAAACAATTTGAAAAAGAAGTTGATCAAAGCGGCTACCCAAAAAGAAGCGGCGAAAACCGCAGCCTAACCCAGCTTGTCTTTCAGTGCCGCAAGCGCGCCAAAAGGGCCGGCTTCTTCTTCGCTCTTCAGTCCCGTTTTTTCTGCTGCAATGTCTGCATCGGGACCGCGCGGATATGGATCGAGCGCTAGGAACAATGTTTGCGCAATGGCTTCTCCCAGATCAATTTGCGCATTTTCATATTCAATCATATCGCAATCTTCTGTGGCGAGCTCGATTTCCTCTTCAGCCGGCGCGATCTCCGTTTTTTCGACAAAGACAATGTCAAATTCTTCGGCAACGCCGACGGGAAATGGTTGGCCGCTGACCGAGCAAGCCTGGTGCAGGTCGGACCGGATATTTCCGGTGAATCGGATTTCATGCTCTTTCGCCTCCAGGCGATAGTCTGCGGTGATCGACTCTATTGATGGCAAATCAAAGCGGTCGGACAGTGCCTGACGCTGATCGTGATTGGCGACAATTTTCCCGGTCAAAGCTGCGCCGCCAATATCGGACAGTTTGACGATTTTAGAGAGTTCTGGTGACGGTAAAGGTAATATTTCTGTCATGCCGCTGCCTTTCCGATATTCCCGGCGATAATTTGGTCGGTCGCTAATTTGGTCAAGCGGTCATAAAAATTTGCAAAATTCTTGGTTGTGAAATCTAGCCCCGCTGCTGCAGGCGGTTCGCCGCGATAAAGGTTCCGGGACAAGGCTTCATCAAGTTTCGCATCGCCAGTCAGCGCATCGCGATAGGCGCCCAGACGTCCGCCCAGCGCGCTCATCATCTCGCCAACCCGCTTGCCGACAATCAAATCGCCAATGCCTATCTGGCGCAACTGCCCTTCCATATCCGTGACAAATAGCTCTGTGAGCCACGCTATTTCCTGCCTTGCCTCGTCAGTCTGGTCCAGCCGGATCAGCACGGCACAAAGAGATGCCGCGATCATATCGAAGCGCCCGTCCAGTGAGTCAGGAACGCCGCCTTGTTCATACCAGTCTGGGCGTCGGCCTTCTGCGATAACGGCATCATAAAGCGGCTGCATCACCATATTCGGATTTTTGCGGCCCAGTAGCTCGTTTAAGAATGACATTGTTTGTTCTGACCCCGAATATTGTTTTAAACGCGCCCGGCTTCTGACCGGTTATGTTAAGACTACATACAGGGGATATTGATATTTACACTGCGAGATGCAATGGGCCTTTTCTCAAGCGGTTAAAAAACTGCTATAGAGATTTAAAGCGCCTTTTGCAGCAAACGCCATGGGCGGCCGTTTTGGAGAAGTGAGTAGATGTTTAGCCAATTGAATATGCCCAAGATGAAAATGCACGCTATGCTGACCGGGCTGGTCGCAGGCGGGTTATTATTGTCTGGTTGCTCACAGGTCCGAGGCCATCAGGGCTATATTGTCGATACGGTGCTTACCAATGCGATCCAGCCTGGGCTGGATAACCGCCAATCAGTTGAGGCCTCTTTAGGGCGCCCGACATTTACCGCGCAATTTGATGATAAGACCTGGTATTATGTCTCCCGGGAGACGAAGCAACTGGCATTTAACTCCCCTACGCCGCGAGATCAGATGGTCATGCGCATCACTTTTGACGAAGCTGGTAATGTTACAGCCGTTGACCGGACTGGGCTGGAACTGGTCGCAAGCATTAGCCCGGATGGCGATACCACTCCGACACTGGGCCGCGAACGCTCTTTCTTCGAAGAGCTATTCGGCAATATCGGCGCGGTTGGCGCGCCGGGTGCCCAAAGCCCCAGCAACGATCCAACCCGGCCTTAACGTCAGTTTAAGCTAATTTCCCGCTCGGGATAGCGCTATTTGGCGATACCACTTGCGGCCAATACAGCCAGCGTGACCAGCTCGGACGCGGTGGATGCCATGGTTGCGATCTGCACCGATTTGTCCAGACCCACCAGCATCGGCCCGATCACTGCATCGCCTCCAAGTTCGCGGAGCAATTTGGCAGACAGGTTCGCCGACTGTAATCCTGGCATGACCAGCACATTGGCGGTGCCGGACAAGCGATTGAACGGATAATTTGCCATTAATTTTGGATTGAGCGCGACATCGGGCGCCATTTCGCCTTCATATTCAAAATTCACGCGGCGGCCATCCAATGTGGCAACAGCTTCCCGAATATTTTCGAGCCAGCGGCCAGCAGGATTTCCAAAGGTCGAATAGCTGAGGAAGGCTACACGGGGTTCATGCCCCATTTTCCGGGCGACCGCAGCGGTTTGCTCGGCAATATCGGCCAGTTCTTCGGCGGAAGGCCGTTCATTGACCGTGGTATCGGCCATAAACACCGTGTGGCTCTGTCCGACCATCACGTGAATGCCGAAAGCGGTGCGGCCTTTTTCGACATCAATAACCTTGGCGACGTCTTTAAATGTCTGCGAATAAGGCCGGGTCACGCCGGTAATCATGGCATCGCCCTGATCCATAGCGAGTAAGGCCGAACCAAAGATATTGCGATCCTGATTGACCATGCGTTTGATGTCGCGCTCCATATGGCCTTTGCGGTGCAAGCGTTCATAAAGCATGTTGACCATGTCCGGGACGAGCGGGCTATTGCGGGAGTTATGGATTTCAAAGCGATCGGGATCACTTACGCCCAGTTCCTGCAGTTTTTCGCGCACGCGGTCGTCGCGACCAACCAGGACAGGCGTGCCGTAACCGCCATCCTGAAACTGGATTGCTGCGCGTAGGACAACATCTTCTTCTGCTTCCGCAAAAATGACCCGTTTGGGTGACAAGCGGGACGTTTCATAGGCCTGCGTCAATACGGATGTGGTTGGATTGAGCCGTGCTTTCAGGCTTTGACGATAGGCATCGAGATCTTCAATCGGTTTTTGTGCGACACCGCTGTCCATCGCCGCCTTGGCAACAGCAGCAGAAACAACATCCATCAAGCGAGGATCGAACGGTGCTGGGATAATATAATCCACGCCAAATGTCGGCGCTTGCCCGCCATAAGCGGCGGCGACTTCCTCGGGCACCTGTTCGCGGGCGAGTTCCGCAATGGCATAGGCCGCAGCGACTTTCATTTCTTCATTGATACGGGTTGCCCGTACATCCAGCGCGCCGCGGAAAATAAAGGGGAAGCCAAGTACGTTATTGACTTGATTGGGATAGTCCGACCGTCCGGTTGCAACAATGGCATCAGGCCGGGCCGCTTTGGCATCAGGCGGTGTGATTTCAGGGTCAGGATTGGCCATCGCAAAGATAATCGGCTTGTCGGCCATATCCTTGACCATTTCGGGTTTCAGCGCGCCAGCTGCGGATAGTCCGAGGAATACGTCGGCACCTGTAAGCGCTTCGGTTAGATCGCGAGCATCAGTATCAATCGCATGAGCGGATTTCCACTGGTCAACGTTGTCGCGACCGCGATAGATGACGCCGCTGCGGTCACACATGGTGAGATTGTCATGCGGCACGCCTAGTGATTTAATGAGCGAAGCACAGGCAATTGCGGCCGCGCCGGCGCCGTTCACCACAACTTTGATGTCTTTGACATCGCGATTAGTGAGCAGGCAAGCGTTGATGATACCGGCCGCCGCGATAATCGCGGTGCCATGCTGATCATCGTGGAAAACCGGAATATTCATCTGATCGCGCAAAGTTTGCTCGATGATGAAACAGGCTGGGGCGCCAATATCTTCCAGATTAATGCCGCCGAAACTCGGTTCCATGATGCGCACCGCATTGATGAACGCATCGGTATCTTCGGTGTCCAGCTCGATATCAATGGAGTCAACATCGGCAAAACGCTTGAACAGGACGGCCTTGCCTTCCATCACTGGCTTGGAAGCAAGAGCGCCCAAATTGCCGAGCCCCAAAATAGCGGTACCGTTTGAGATGACTGCGACCAGATTGCCTTTTGCGGTATAATCATAAGCCTTGGAAGGGTCTTCGGCGATGGCGCGGACAGGTACGGCAACGCCCGGCGAATAAGCAAGGCTCAAATCGCGTTGGGTCGCCATCGGCTTTGACGCCACAATTTCAATTTTACCGGGACGTCCGTGGGAGTGGAATAATAAGGCTTCGCGCTCAGAAAATTCTACGTTGCTATCATTCTTGTCGGCCAAATTGTTTCTCCGTAATTTGGGTTTGGCACCCTCTGCCAAAATCCCCGCGTCCCTAATAGTGCCTACCCCGATTGTTATAGCTTGGGCAAGTGTTGCTTCATCCGCCGTTCATCTATTTTTAACGGCCAAGTTTCTGATACGCGGCCTTTTCTGAACGGCGGGTCTGGGCTATCGCATCCCCATGGCAACGCGGACTCAGCAGAAACCGGACAAGAAAAAAGCACTGGCTGCGAAAGCCGGTGCCGATGTCAAACGCACACCGATGATGGAGCAATATTTTGCGCTCAAGGAAAAGGCGCAGGACTGCTTGCTCTTTTACCGGATGGGCGATTTTTTCGAGCTATTTTTTGAGGACGCGAAGCTGGCGTCGGCCGCTCTTGATATCGCGCTGACGTCGCGCGGGAAAAATGCTGGTGAGCAAATCCCGATGTGCGGCGTGCCTGCCCATGCGGCGGAGAGCTATCTGGCGAAACTGATCCGCGCCGGTTTCAAGGTCGCGATTGCCGAGCAAACCGAAACACCTGCCGAGGCGAAGGCGCGCGGCGGTTACAAGGCATTGGTCGCCCGGGACATAATTCGCTTCGTTACTGCCGGAACATTGACTGAAGACACGCTGCTCGATGCGCGGTCGGACAATATGCTGGTCGCGGTTGCCGAAGTGCAGGGGCAGATCGGGATTGCCGCGAGCGATATTTCGACCGGTGATTTTGAATTGCTCCAAATTTCCGAAGATGCGCTGACCGCAGAATTGTCGCGGATCGCGCCCTCGGAAATTATTTGCAGCCCTTCGCTGGCTGCTCGGCTGGATGCGGCTACTGAATGGCCTAAAGAGGATTTCGATAGTCAAAAAGCCGAGCGCAAACTCAAGACGCTATTCGGCGTATCGACGCTGGACGGCTTTGGTGATTTTGCGCGCAGCGAACTGGCGGCGGCTGGCGGCCTGATCGCCTATATCGAACATGCCGCGCAAGGGGATACACCGTTTCTGAAACCGCCGGTGCAGCGCCATGCGGGCGAATATCTGCTGATCGACGGCGCGACCCGCGCGAGCCTTGAAATTGAACGGACTATGGCGGGTGAACGCAAGGGCAGCTTGCTCGCCATTATTGACCGCACGGTCACGCCGGGCGGTGCACGCTTGCTGGGCCGCGATCTCGCTGCGCCGCTTTTTGACGAGACCAAGATCAACCTGCGCCTCGGCGTTGTTCAATGGTTTCACGATGCACCCGCCATTCGCGACGCCGTACGCGATGCGCTCAAAGCAATGCCGGATATCAGTCGCGCTCTGGGCCGGATATCGGCGGGACGTGGCAGTCCGCGTGATGTCGGCCAGATACGCGATGGTCTGAGCGGTGCGCGGCTGTTGCGCGAGCGATTGGCGCTCGACATCGCGCTTCCCGATATGATGAACGCGCTGCTTCCGGCCCTCGATGGCCATGCTGCGATGGTCGATCTGCTGGAACGTGCACTGGTCGAAACACCGCCGACGGAAATGACAAATGGCGGCTATATCGCAGCGGGCTATGATCCGGCACTAGATGAGTTGCGCAGCGCCGGTTCCGATGGCCGCAAAGCAATTGCGACGCTGGAAGCGCGCTACCGCGAAGCAACCGGGATCAATACGCTCAAAATCAAACATAATGCTGTGCTGGGTTATTTTGTGGAAGTGCCCGCGCGCCATGGCGACAGTTTGATGGCCGAGGATTCCGGTTTCACCCACCGCCAGACGTTGGCCGGTGTGGTGCGGTTTAATTCGACCGAGCTGCACGAAGAAGCGGTGCGGGTGACGCAGGCCGGGGCGCATGCGTTCGCCGCCGAAGCCGCGCATTTTGAAGAACTGGTCGACAAGCTACTAGAGCGCAAAGATGCGATTGCGACCAGCGCCGATGCGTTGGCGCGAATTGATGTGTCATCGGCCTTGGCCGAACGCGCGGTCGAGGGGCAATGGTGCCGACCCGGATTTGCAGACGGCAATGTGCTCGATATCAAAGCCGGGCGCCATCCGGTGGTCGAGGTGGCGCTGAGCGCTTCGGGTGATCCGTTTGTCGCCAATGATTGCGCCTTGTCCAATGATGAGCGGCTCTGGCTGGTATCCGGGCCTAATATGGGCGGTAAATCGACCTTCTTGCGGCAAAATGCGTTGATCGTGATCCTTGCGCAGGCGGGCGGCTTTGTGCCTGCTGCCTCAGCTAGACTTAGCCTTGTCGACCGCCTGTTTAGCCGGGTCGGGGCTTCTGATAATCTGGCGCAAGGGCGCTCGACTTTCATGGTCGAGATGGTCGAAACAGCGACGATCCTGAGTCAAGCAACCGACAAGAGCTTCGTAATTCTTGACGAAGTGGGCAGGGGGACGTCGACCTACGATGGCCTCGCGCTGGCATGGGCGGTCGTCGAGGCGGTGCATGAAACCAACCAATGCCGCTGCCTGTTCGCGACCCATTATCATGAGCTGACCCAGTTGGCGGACCGGCTCGATGCGATGTCGCTGCACCATGTCCGTGCGCGGGAATGGAAGGGTGATCTTGTTCTATTGCATGAGCTCGCTAAGGGGCCAGCGGATCGCAGCTATGGGCTCGCCGTGGCCAAGCTCGCTGGCATTCCGAAACCGGTGCTTAAACGCGCCAAGTCCGTGCTCGATAAACTGGAAGCCGGAAAGGCGGAAACCGGAGGCTTCGCTGCCGGTTTGGGTGACCTCCCTTTATTTGCGGCCAACCTTGTGGAAGAGGATGAGAAATCCGATATGCTGAGAGAAGCTTTGCGGGAACTGGACATAGATGCCTTGAGTCCCCGTGATGCGCTCGATCAACTTTACGCGCTGAAATCGTTGCTGGAACAGGAAGAATAATGAACCGCTGGATCATCATCGTCATGTCTGCGCTGCTTCTCGCTGGCGGTGCCTATGTCTATAGTTCGCGCAGCGCCAATGCAGAGCCTCTGGAAATAGGCGCGGCTGCTCCCGATTTCGAAACCACGGGCGCGTTGGCTGGCAAGCCGTTTAAGATCAACCTGTCGGAGAAACTGAAAAACGGTCCCGTCGTGCTCTATTTTTTCCCCAAAGCCTTTACAGAAGGCTGCACCATCGAAGCCAATATGTTTGCTGAAGCGACGGCCGATTTTGAAGCGGCCGGTGCGATGGTTATCGGCATGTCGGGGGATAGCATGGAAGAATTGACCAAATTTTCGGTTGAGGAATGCCGCGATAAATTTGCCGTGGCGCGCGCCGATGATGCGGTGATGGATGGATATCAGGTGCGCATGGAGCCGACATTGGCGCTGACCAATCGGACGAGCTATGTCATTGACCAAAATAGTAAAATTGCTTTCGTGCATAGTGCGCAAGACCCCAAAGCGCATGTGACGGGAACGCTGGAGAAGGTGAAGCAATTAGCGCGCGCGAAAATCGCTGCACCCCCTGAAAATTGATAAAGATGTTGCATTTGCCGTGAAGCTGGATTGAAAGACGGCATGACCGATCCATCGAACAATCACGCGCCCGACCCAGCGATGCTGGCCAAGGCGGAAACACTCACCGAAGCACTGCCCTATTTGCAGCGCTATGCAGGCAAGACTTTTGTCATCAAATATGGCGGCCATGCCATGGGTGACCCCGCGCTGGCGCGCAATTTTGCCGAAGATGTGGTGCTGTTGAAAGCCGTGGGTATCAATCCGGTCGTGGTCCATGGCGGCGGCCCGCAAATTGGCGCGATGCTGGAACGGGTCGGGGTTGAAAGCAAATTTGTCGATGGTCTGCGAGTCACGACCAAGGAAACGGCCGAAATTGCCGAAATGGTTCTCTCCGGCGCGATCAACAAGGAATTGGTGAGCTGGATCGAACGGGCTGGCGGCAGCGCGATCGGCATATCGGGTAAAGATGGCGGCTTCGTCAAAGCGGCCAAGCTGCGCCGTACGGCTCGCGATCCGGACAGCAATATCGAACGGATTATTGATCTGGGCTTTGTCGGTGAACCCAAACGGGTGGACCGCAGCGTGGTCGATATGATTTCAACATCTGGCATGATCCCGGTCATTGCACCGATCGGTGTGGGCGAAGATGGCCATACCTATAATATCAACGCGGATACTATGGCCGGAGCCGTTGCGGCGGCGCTCAGAGCATCGCGCCTGTTTTTGCTGACCGATGTGGCGGGCGTATTGGATAAAGAGGGTGAGCTTCTCACGGATCTCAATCCAACCGAAATCAAGCGGTTACAGGAAGACGGCACCATTTCGGGCGGGATGATTCCCAAGCTGGAAACCTGTGTCAGTGCGGTGCTGAAGGGGGTTGATGCAGCCGTTGTGTTGGATGGCCGGGTGCCCCACGCGATGTTGCTGGAAATCTTCACCAGCAAGGGCGCGGGTACGCTGATCAGCGATGATTTTGAAGCGGTTGATTAATTGCCTAACTGTATTATATTATTGATACACTAATTTTCGGCATAGATTGCTTGGCATTGCGCGCCACTATCGTTTAATGGCCATCATTATATAAAAGGGTTGGGTCCATGTTTTTTGCTCTGTTTCAGATTATCGGCATTTTGTTGAATGTCGCGATTACGATCATCATCGTGCAGGCGATTATGAGTTGGTTGCTCGCGTTTAATGTGATTAACCTACAAAATGATATTGCCAGAGCGATTTGGACGACATTGGACGCGCTGACCGCTCCAATTTATCGGCCTATCCGCAAGATTATGCCGGACTTTGGTTCGATTGATTTAACGCCGATGGTGGTGATTATCAGTATCATTATTTTGCAAGATGCCATCCTGCCGCCGCTCGGCGCGGCGCTCATCCCCATTTTATGAGTTTGCATGTATGACACAACGCGCAGCGGTGATAATCGACGGCAAGGCCTTCGCAGCAGACTTGCGAGAACGCATCAAAGCCGCTGTTCCAGAATTTAAGAAACAAACCGGCCGCACTCCCGGGCTGGCTGTGGTGCTAGTCGGCGAAGACGCGGCGAGCCAAGTCTATGTCGCATCGAAACATAAGGCCACACTCGCAGCCGGCATGGAAAGTTTCGAACATCGCTTGCCTGCCGATACAGCGCAGGCTGACCTTATCGCTCTGGTGGAAAAACTAAACGCAGACGAGGCCGTGGACGGGATATTGGTGCAATTGCCGCTGCCAAGCCATCTTGACGAAAAAGCAGTCGTCATGACTATTGATCCGGACAAGGATGTCGATGGCCTGCATGTTATCAATGCTGGGCGACTCGCCAATGGTGAAGAGGCGCTAACGCCATGTACGCCTTTGGGCAGCCTGATGTTGCTCAAGGATCAATTGGGTGATCTGTCGGGGCTCAACGCTGTGGTTGTTGGTCGCTCGATCTTGGTCGGCAAACCGATGGCGCAGCTGTTACTGGCTGAAAATTGCACCGTCACCATGGCACATAGCCGCACACGCGATTTGCCCGATGTCGTGCGCCGCGCTGATATTGTTGTTGCTGCTGTTGGTCGGGCGGAAATGGTAAAAGGCGACTGGCTCAAAGACGGCGCGGTCGTTATTGATGTGGGAATTAACCGGCTGGCACCCGAAGCCGGCAAGGAAAAAGGCCGATTGGTCGGCGATGTGGCCACGGCAGAGGCGATGGACCATGTCCGCGCGATCACACCTGTTCCCGGCGGTGTTGGGCCAATGACCATCGCTGTGCTACTGCGTAATACACTGGTCGCTGCTTCGATGCGCGCTGGCCTGGATAAGCCTGAAGGATTGTAATTCATGAAACGGTTATTTGCGGCATTCGGAATCGCTTTGTTGCTGGCCAGCTGCGCTGGTAACGGCAGACCAAGCGACCGCGATCGCTTTCTCCGCGCGGCTGGTAAACCGGTCGCTAATCCCAGTGATATTGTGAAAGCGGAACTGGCCTTTGCTCGCTTGGCGCGGGATGAGGGGCAATGGACGGCATTTCGGGAAACGGCTGCGCCGGATGCCATCATGTTCACGCCTGAGCTGGTCAGCGCGCCGGTTTGGCTGAAGGGCAAAGCTGACCCGCCACAGGCAACCGAATGGCAGGCGCATAAGATTTTCATGTCCTGCGACGGCAGCATGGGCGTCGCAACCGGTGCCTGGCAGGGTGCAAAGGGTGGCAGTGGCTATTTCACCACGATCTGGCAAAAGCAGGATGCTCAAGGTCGCCGGCAGCGCGGTAAGGAGATCGAATGGAAATGGGTATTTGATCACGGCGTTCCACTGGACAAACCTCTGGCGGAACCCGATTTCGTGACCACCCGCGTTGCAAGTTGCGCAAAAGGGACTCCCACCCCCATTGCCGCCGCCCCCATTGGTGAGAAAAACAAAGTTGGTTTTTCGGCCGATCGCACGCTCTACTGGAATGCGGAAAGTTCTGCCGACCAATCGCGCTCGCTACTGGTGCGTCTATGGAATGGCGAAAAGTGGGAAGATATTGTCTTTGACGATGTCGCGGCGACCCAATGATTGAGCTATTTGTTTCTGCCTTCATCACATTTTTCGTGGTGATTGATCCGCCCGGTTGTTCGCCAATCTATGCCAGCCTAACCGGTGATGCATCACCGAAACAGCGTCGGATCATGGCGATCCGCGCGATCTTTGTCGCATCCATCATATTGGCCGTTTTTGCGGCCTTTGGTGAACAATTGCTTCGCGCTTTGGGTATCAGTCTCGACAGTTTCCGCATTGCAGGTGGTATCATGCTGTTCATCATTGCATTGGAAATGGTTTTCGAAAAACGCACCCAGCGCCGGGAAGACCGCGCGCAGGATATTATTGACCAGCCGGAAATAGAGGATGTCTCGATTTTCCCCATGGCGATGCCGATGATCGCCGGTCCTGGTTCGATTGCAGCTGTGATGTTGTTAATGGCGCGACATGAAGGCTTGGAAAGCACATTTGTGATTCTCGGCGCTTTGGCTTCCGTATTGCTGCTGACGCTGCTCGGTCTGTTGCTCGCTGGTCCCATGATGCGGATATTGGGCCACAAGGTGGAGCAGGTGATCACCAGAGTGCTTGGCGTGTTGCTCGGCGCGCTTGCGGTGCAATTTGTCATCGACGGGCTCAGAGCCAGCTTTTAGAGCGTTCGGGCTTCCTCAATCAGCATCACCGGCACGCCCAATTTGATCGGATAAGCAACGCCAGCGGCTTTACTGATAAGCTCCTGCGCCTCTGCGTCATAAACCAACGGTTTACGCGTCATGGGGCAGACCAATATATCGAGTAGCTTGGTATCGAAGCTCCCGGTCGGTTTGTCGCTCATTGCAATGTGACGCGGCCTTCATCGCCGTCCTGTCGGCCGAAAAATTCGAGTAGCTGGATGATCAATTCAGCGCGGTTAGAAAGTCCATCCACTTCCAGCAGTGCCTGTTTCGATGCTGCGTCAAACGGCGCGATTTGGGCAATGCCGTTGACAAAGGACATGTCATCGAGCCGCCCGATGCTATCCCAATCTACTTGATAGCCCTGCAGATCGGCAAATTTGCGTGATTCAATTTCCAGCGCCGCCCGCTCCGCACTTGCCAAAACTTCATCCAGTTCGGCATTTTCCTCAATTTCCGCGCGAACCTGCCGAAAGGCGGTGGATGCGTCAATCTCTTCGACAATCCGGAATCGCGATACGCCTTCTAACACGACGTTGAAGCGCCCATCATCCATAGCTTCAATGTCGATAATCTTACCGACACAGCCGATATCGAACAATTCAGGAATGTCGCCATCCGTTTTGGGTTGGACCATTCCGATCCGTCGATCGCGCGCCATCGCATCGTTAATCAGTGCGCGATAACGCTCTTCGAAAATATGCAGCGGCAGATGCATGCCGGGGAACAGCAGCGCGCCGGACAATGGGAAAATGGAGATGCGTTTGGTTTCGGTCATATCTATCCGAACAAAATCGCGGACAGCTTGCGCCGGGTAGACGATACCCATTCATCTTCGAGCCCGACCACTTCAAAGAGGGAGAGCAATTTTGCGCGCGCTGCGCCGTCATTCCATTCCTTGTCCGCTTCGATAATCGTCAGCAGATGGTCCGCTGCGCCGTCATGATCGCCCGATGCTATCATGGCGCTGGCGAGATCAAAACGCGCTTGATGGTCCTTTGGATTCGCAGCAACAGCGGCCTGCAGAGCTTCCGCTTCGCTATCATCCGGCTTGTCTTTGGCTAATGCCAAAGCCGAAGTTGCGCGCTCTATCGCCGGGTCGCTTGCCATGGCTTCTGGGACGCCTGCCAAAGCCGCTTCTGCTTCCGGTAGATGGTCCGCTAAAATCAACGCGCGAATCAGGCCGCCAACGGCTTCGGCATTGTCTGGCGCTATATCGGCGATTTGGGCAAATATTCCAGCAGCTCTCTCGCCGTCGCCTTGACCGAGCACTTCCTCGCCCATGGCAAGTAGCGGAACAATATCCTGTTTGGGCTCTTCGCCACCTTCACCAATCGGAAGCTGGGTAAGCAACTGGTCAAGAATTTGTCCCAATTGGCTTTCTGTTCGCGCAGAGGTCAGGTCGGCAACCGGTTTGCCCTGAAATATAGCGTAGACGGTTGGAATGGACTGGACCTGAAATTGGGATGCGATGAACTTATTCTCATCGACATTGACCTTTGCCAACATAACGCCCTTATCGGCATAATTGGCTGCGACTTTCTCAAGCACAGGGGTCAACGCCTTACACGGCCCACACCATTCCGCCCAGAAATCAAGAATCACCAGTTTGTTCATGCTGGGGGCAACTACGGCCTGCTGAAATTCTTCAACCGCCTTTTGTTCGTCCACTGTTAGTCCTGCTGTCGCCAATTGCTGCTCCTGTAACTTTTGCGCCGAGTCCCATCCCACATTGGCTGTTTTGGGAGGGAATCGCGCCCCGTTTTCTTGTATATCCGCGCTTTATGTGGGGTCGGGCCCGGCAAAGCCAAGCATATTTTTACTTTTCATGACTATCGATTGAAAAATGGGGCTTGCCGGGCTGTATAACGCATGCTAACCGCGCGCCTCAACTGCTGATGACGATAGCATGGTTACCCGATGTCACAGCAGCGCCGAGCGGGCGTAGCTCAGGGGTAGAGCACAACCTTGCCAAGGTTGGGGTCGAGAGTTCGAATCTCTTCGCCCGCTCCATTTTTTCTTTATATTTCAATATTTAAGAACGCTTACGGTTGAAGGTATAAGATGCTTTGTATGCTGCGGCGACCACCGGGCGGCAACCATATATTGTAGAATAGAGGATATTAGCGTTGTCTGGGATGCAGACAGTGCGCTGTTGTTTGGGTCCACAGGCTTCGAAATTCAATAGTTTGTTAGGGGAAAGTCTTCCCCTGAGCGGGAATCTGCTTAGCAGTTTCCCGCTACCCCATCTGCGGGGACACCCCGCAGCGCCCCGTGGGTTTCATCATACAATTGTAAGCCACTAAGCGGACGGCGCGGGTGCGCCGGTGTTGTTGTCCGGCTCCAGAGAGTCGGGGTGGGCGGCGCTCCCGGCTAGGCCCGCCACGTTCAGGCGCAACCCGGCCGCAAGGGCCGGGTCTTCCACTTTATTACAGCCCCCATCGATTGTCATTCAAGACAATCACAAAGCCAACACGGGTGCGCCTGACCGCTTCATACGGGCCTCTTTGGTCGCTCTTGCCGCCCACCCCGTCTCTCCGGGGCCGGTTGCGGTTTTTGGGGTCATGAGGAGGCGATGATGCGGGACAGAGTTCAGACAGCAGTTGATAGCGGCACGAGCAGGCCGAAGAGCCAGCGGGCTTTGCGCGCGGGAAAGGGAAAGCGGAAAGGTCGCGGCAATGCCGCGCCCTGCGCATCTCTATATGACGAGGTCACGGCCAAGATCATTGCGCAGCTGGAAGACGGGATTTTTCCTTGGGTTCGGCCTTGGAGCGTAGCAAATGCCGTGCCGGGATTGCCGCGCAATGCGGTTTCGGGCCGTGCCTATTCGGGCGTGAACGTGCTGATATTATGGGGAGCCGTTACTGATGGCTGCTTTCCCTCACAGGATTGGCTGACTTTCCGGCAAGCCTTGGCCGCTGGCGGATGTATCCGCAAAGGCGAGAAGGGCCAGACGGTATTTTATGCCGACCGCTTCACCCCCCAAGAAAAGCACGAGCAGGTTGATGCCAATACCGATACGCCCCGCTCCATTCCATTTCTCAAACGCTTTACGGTTTTCAATGCCGCGCAGTGTGATGGTTTGCCACAGCGCCTGACAGATGACGCGACCCCGTTGCCCGAGCGTGAATTGCACAGCCAAGCCGAGGCTTTGTTTGCGGCAACACAGGCGGACTTCAGAATTGGCGGTGCAAAAGCCTTTTACAGCCCGAGCGATGATTTTGTTCAGGTGCCGCCGCAACCAGCGTTCACCGCGCAGATTGATTATTATCGGACCGCCTTGCACGAACTTGGTCATTGGGCTGGCCACAAGACGCGGCTGGACCGCGACCAGTCAGGCCGGTTCGGCAGCGGTAAATATGCCCGTGAAGAATTATGCGCAGAACTTTCCTCGGCGTTTCTTTGCGCCGCGCTCGGTATCGTTCCTACCGTGCGCCATGCCGATTATCTCGGGTCGTGGCTGGCGGTATTGCGCCAAGATAATCGCGCCATTTTCAAAGCTGCCAGTCAGGCCAGCAAAGCGGCTGACTTTCTTTTGGGCTTTGCCGATCAGGAACCCTGCAAAGCGGATGGTGCGGCATGAGTAGGTCACTTCCCCTAGCATCCGAGCAAACACCCATTGGCGTGCAGACACTTGTCAGCGGCGTTGCGCCGATCACCGCCGCCCAGCGGCTGGCGTTTCGCGCCAACGCGCCAATGGAGCCAAAAAAGCCGCAGCGTCCAGCCGACCACGGTCTGTTCGATAGCAATGCGCGGCTCCAGATCGAGATGTTTTCATGAGCTTCCGCCGCCTTTCCCCAAAAGGCGCGGCAGACCCCGCGCGGCAATCATGCTGCGCGGACAACAGGCCCCACCTTCACCGCCCCCTCAAGATGCAAAGAAGGTGGGGCCAAACAACCCAAGGAGAAGTAAGATGCAACTGCAACATATAGAATTAAACCGCCTGTCCATCTCAAAAGCCAATATGCGCCACGGCAAGAAACTGCCCGATATTAGCAACATATTGCCCTCGGTGAAAAAACGAGGGGTTTTGATGCCGGTATTGGTGCGGCCTAATGGCAGCGCCGAAACGTTCGAGATCGTGGCGGGACGCAGGCGCTATTACGCCGCGCTGGCCGCTGCCAAAGATCAGGACACACCGCCGCCACTACCATGCGCCATCCTCGACGAGGATGACGATGCCGCCGCGCTTGAAGCCTCGCTGATTGAGAATTTCGTGTGCGAAGATCCTGATGAAGTGACCAAATGGGAAAAATTCTCGGCTTTGGTCAGGAAGGGCCGGAGCGTTGAAGATATTGCCGCGACCTTTGGTTTTACCGAAGCGGTGGTCAAACGTATTCTCGCGCTCGGCAATCTGATGCCGCGTATCCGCGAGGCATACCGCGCCGAGGAAATTGATGCCGCTACCGTCCGCCATCTGACTTTGGCCACCAAAACACAGCAGAAAGCGTGGCTAGCCTTGTTCAAGGACGAAGAAAGCTACGCCCCGCGCGGCCATCAATTGAAGGCATGGCTGTTCGGCGGTGAGTCCATATCCACAACAGCAGCCTTGTTTGATATGGAGGGTTTTGACGGATTGATCGTCAAAGACCTGTTTGAGGATGATGGCTATTTTGGTGATGCCGATCAATTTTGGGTAGCGCAAACCGCCCAGATTGAAAGCCGTAAAGCTGCCTACCTAAAGGATGGCTGGAGTGATGTTCAGGTCATCCCGCCGCAATCCTATTTCCAAAGCTGGGATTATGAAAAGACCAGCAAGCGCAAAGGTGGCCGCGTCTGCCGTTGAATATGTGGATGGACGGGCGGCAGCTTTTAGGCAATCGCAAATAAAGGTTGAATGACCGCAATTGAGCCGACAGTCGACCGATAGATTTCGTAAATCGCAATAAGCCACCTGTCTTGTTCGGCTACAAATATGCTTTTTTCTATAATTGTTCTTTCTTAGCATGTTTTAGCGTAATTTCCATGCCATGGCCTCAACTACTAAGGTTGCAAGTTTATCTGTTGAAAAGTTCGATATAGTCTTTGAACAGGAAGAGCCGGTTTCGCCGTTGGCCGGTGACTTCCAACAATACTCCATGCTCTACCATATCGTTTATCAGCGATGTTGCTGTGTTCGGGGTTGTCGATAGCAGGCCTGCGGCTGACTTTACATCGATTACGGGTCTGCCATATAGATGTTGCATCAACTGCTGCGCATTGGCTTGGCGGCGTTGGCTAAAGCGTGGAAAAACCTCTCGTTCGACGCGTTCCTTGATTGTCAGGATAGCGCGGAAGACATCGGCAGATGCCTTTGCCGTTTCCTCAACTCCATGCAGAAAGAATATGAGCCAATCGCGCATGTGATTACCCTGCCGTACGGCCATGAGATGATCAACGTAGGCCGTCTTGTTTCGTTCGAAATAATCCGAAAGATAGAGGGCTGGCCTGATCAGCAAATTTTCGGAGGCAAGGTAAAGCGATATCATCAGCCGACCAAGTCGGCCGTTCCCGTCGAGAAATGGGTGAATAGTCTCAAACTGATAATGGGCTATCGCGATTTTGACCAGCGGCGGGACTATGACTTCTTCGCTATGCAGGAATTTTTCTAGATCGCTCATTAATTTTGGCACATGCTCATGATGCGGTGGTACGAACACTGCGTTCTTTAAACTCACGCCGATCCAATTCTGGCTGGTCCGGAATTCTCCTGGCCGTTTGGTTTCGCCGCGCACGCCTTGCATCAATATCGTGTGGGTATCGCGCAGTAGGCGGTTTGATAAAGGCAGAGTGTCGAGACTGTCGATGGCGAAATTGATTGCACGAATATAATTCTGCACCTCGCTCCAGTCGTCGCGCTCTTCGGGTGATAGGTCGTCGGCGTCCTTGAACGCGTCTTCGATATTGGTTTGCGTCCCTTCTATCCGGCTTGATTGCGTGGCTTCTTTCGCTACATACATCCGGATGAAGAACTCGATATCAGGAACAAGTTGAGCAAAAGCATTCAATTCCCCAAGCGCTCGGTCCGCTTGCCCTAGTAATTGTTGGATTTGCGGATCGGCGATTGTCCATACATGATGGATCGGGCTGGGCAAAAAACTGCGATATTCGAGCTGCGCTTCATGCTGCCCCGCTTGATAGTCGGAAAGATTCATAAATCAGAAAATATCCTTTTTCTACAATATGGCTTTCCATATGTCAGATTGCTATCGAAACAAAGCTCTTATTTTAGTTTTAGGGCCATTTTCTGATTTATGGTTTTCCTAATGTCAGATAATGGACATTACATACTGTTATATCGAGCCACCCAGCCCGGTCTGGTTGATGCTTAAAGCCTGAGATTCCCGATAGCGCAGGAAAACTGTCAGCAGCGTATCGCGATAATGCTATTCAGACAGTTTTTAGTTGCGGCGGTGCGCGTGCCCCCTGCTTCCAAGATGGGATTGCTCCGGCGAGGAGTACGCAGGACATTTCTCAAGTTATTCTGCCCGCAATCTGATTGTTATGAGTCAGAATTCCCATCGGAAAATAGTCTGATTCTGGGACAATTGTAACTAATCCACAAATCGCATAGAATAACCTGCTAAGGTTGTCACATATATAAATGATCATGAAGCAGGAGCGCTACTGGGTAAGGTAGAATAATGAACAATACAGCAAATCGAGACCAACAGTTGATGACGATGACATCAGATATTGTTGCAGCTCATGTGGCCAACAACAATGTAGCCGTTTCAGATCTCCCGAAATTAATCGAGAATGTCCATGGCTCGCTACGCGGATTAACCGACAAGCCTGCTCCCAAAGAACATCAAAATCCTGCTGTCCCGATCAAGTACTCCATCACATCGGATCTAATTACCTGTCTGGATTGTGGTAAGTCGATGAAGATGCTGAAACGCCATTTAATGGCTAACCATCAGATGACACCTAGCGAATATCGCAAAAAATGGGAATTGGCGCCGGACTATCCGATGGTCACATCCCGCTATTCCAAAATCAGAAGCGGTTTAGCCATAGACATGGGCTTGGGCCGCAAGTCTTCTTGACGACTGCGATCGTCTTTTACGTGATGATTCCAAGAGGTTTCAAGGAGTAAGCGAAATTAGATGCTAAGTTGATAGATAGTCTTGTGTTGACGGGAGTGACGAACTCTCGCCAAATCTTGAACGCGAGCATCGGTTTGAATGAATAAACCCCGCCGACTGGGATAGTCGAACGGGGCTTTGCAACGGTGGGTCGCAATTATGCTCCGAAAGAGGAAGTAGCACCTATGCCCTTGGTTGCATTGTACAAAATAGACTCACGGTTCCAAAATTTTTGAAATGCTTTACCATGTAACAGTCTGACAATAGTCTGCTTACCTGTCCAGCAACCTTCCCGTCTCGCCGGTAGTGGGTCAGTTTGAAATTGGCATATAGTAATTGTCGTCTATAATCGCCATGTAAGAGTTATGACAGGATGGATGATAAGAGTTCCTACTCTAAGGATGGGCGGCGGAACGCCAATGGAGACCCTATATGCGGCTTGGATTGACGACGCCGTGGATGCACTCATGGCTGTTGAAAAGACAGCAAATCTGACCGCCGATCAGGTGCCAGAAACCTTAGTTGTATTGTCAGAATCGTCTCTACTGGGGCTAGGCATGGAAGAAGGCGATGTGAAATATGTCACCACGCAAACCTAAGCGCCCACGCGATCCAAACTAGCTTGCAAAGCTAATGGTTGATATCGCTTCCGGTGAAGAATCAGAAAAAGAGTCCACATCGGCAAAGTCCAAAAAGAATTCAGAACAGACTGACCCTAAGACATAATAATTTCTAGCCCTTCCAACAGTTCGATGTGATCTTTAGTTTTTAGTGGCGCGGTCGAATACCAAGCATTGTCGTCAAAAGGTAGGTTGGCACGTCTTACGATGCTAAATGGGATAGGTTTCTTGCCGCTGTAAACTGTTGGGTCCGGTGCCGTTGTTAGGGCCGCAAAGTCGTATTCATAGTCTCCTGCGCCGTATTCAGATTGCTGTTTCGAAATTTTGGAATTTATGGTTTCAATGAACTCCAATTTTTTTTGAATGGATTCACCCATTTCGACAACTAGATTGCTTTCGTAAAACTTTCCGTTTGTTGAAAGCGGAACGAGCTTCAAATTGAATCTATCTTCAAGAGCTGACAGCAGATCGTCCATAAACGTATCGAGAATTTCGGTTGTGGTAATGGACTCAACCGAGATTCCATCTGAAAATGAGGAAAGGTTCATTATATCGACCCCATTCCATTTACCCATACCGAATTGAATAGGTTCGCTCGAAAATTCTTCGAAAGTTGTGGGATATTGTTTGAACTGGTAGCGTTGAACAATCAAGTCCACCACATCAGGAATGTAAGGCTGTCCTTCCGGTGTTCGCATCGTCATCAAGAAGATTACCTTGCTTGGTTCCAGTGATTTGAGTTCCATATTCTGTATTCCATTTGTTTGATGTCGAGGATTGTATTGAGGCAATTTGCCTTAGATAAGCTTCGTGGAAGTCGCTGTTCATTGCTGCCGTTAAGCCGCTTGGATTTTGAGCCTCTTCGCCGCTACCCTCTGCGTATTCTTGAATAACCGCTTCGGTTGGTTCTATTACAACCCTCAATCTAGCATCCAAAACTTCAGATATTTTCCTGAGCGTGTTGAAACTCCATTTGCTGTAGTCAGCACTTTCAACACGGGAAACACCTGACTGAGTAGTGCCGATTTCTTTCGCTAGTTCCGCTTGACTAAGGCCCCGCGCTTTACGAAGCGCGATAAGTTGTTTTGCAATCAATGCAGATGCTTCTGCTATGAAAAAGTTTTGTCGATACTCTCGGTCTTTAAGTTTCTTTGGAATCTCGAGATCAATTGAGGGTAGTAGGGCCATCTGAAATTATGCCTCCTTTCTTCATTATCGGGTCAACTTCTGCTTTGCGTTTCATCGCTAATTTATATGCTCGCTCTTGCTCTTGCTTTGACGTCTTTTTGTGAATGAGAAAGACAACGATTTTCCTTCGGTATGGCGCATATAGAACTCGAATTTGCAACCTATTCACTTTCAAATTTGCCTGCCATAATCCGCCAAGTTTCTTTCCTAAATTTTTGCAACTAAATGCTTCTGGCGACGGTCCTTCTTTACGCACTGAATCTAAAAACAGATCAACTTTTGCCTGTATGGCCGCAACCATGAATCCTTTTTCAGCGTCCAAATACACGGATTCCGGCCATTGATTTAGTTCATACATAAACATATCACAATAAAGTGCTAACGAAAAGCCGGTCGTGCTTATATAATATCACATTTATATTATGTCTATCATATTGCTTCAGCACGGTAGCCATTATGAACAGATTGATTACAGAAAGTCGCGGTAAAATTCTTCACTTGCTTAGCGAGGGCATGAGTATTCGTGCCATTGGCCGCACAATGGGCGTAAGTAAAAACACGATTTCAAAGCTGTTGATTGATTCTGGCAACCCACGCATCTTCAGGGCCGAGTTGCACTGCTACGCGCTGTTGCCCGCAGCGGCCAAAACCAAATCGCCATATGTGAGACTCATCTTGACAACACCAGTCGTCATGTAGCCATCTAAAGAATCGGAGTTATTTTATAATTATCTAAAGGCAACGCAATATTTGAATTTAACTTTGGTTTAGGTCAGAGGCGGATAGCGCAGCATCTCCCTTGCCGAGCAAGCGTAGCGGGGTGAGACAAGACGGCCGGTGTATCCGACCCCATTAATCGTGTTGACCCTTCAGTGCATTTGCAATTGTTTGTGCTACCCTGTTCGCAGCCTGCAATGACGGGTCATGTTGAACATGCGCGTATATCATCGTTGAACGCATATTGCTGTGTCCAAGGATTGCGCCAGTTAAAGCGAGTGCTTCACCGGAAGACGTCGCAATTGCACCCATTGTGTGTCGGAGTGTATGTGGCGTCACGCCTTCCAAGCCGGCCCTTTTGACGATTTTGGGCCAAATCGTCTTCGTGCCTTGAAAATATCCATCACCAAAATCAGCGGGAAAGACGAACTCTGAATCTTCATTTTGTTTGATACTTTTAAGTAGGACAAGGGCAGCGCTGGCCAGCGGTCGGACTGATATTCCTGTTTTAGTATCGTCAAGTATGAGCAGGCTGCGATCAGCATCAATTTCGCTCCATTTCAGTTCAACGATTTCCTGCCTTCTGCAGCCTGTTAACGCCCACAAACGGGTGATATTGAGAGCTTTGATATTGGTGCCTTCTGCTTCCAAAGCATCACAAGCGGCGCCCAATTTGCGAACCTCTTCAATCGTAAGAAATCGATTGTTCTGATTATCGGTTTTTCGAACCGCCGCTTTCATGCAGGGATTGGAACTCAATATGTCCCGCCGAACCGCAAAGCTGAAAACTGCGGACAAATCGCGAAACACTTTGCGTGCGGCGCCTTCACCAGCAAGCCTCTTCTTCCCAGCCTCCATGAAGTCCTTTGACCATTTATAATAAACACCCTGTGCGATACCTTCACGCCGGCATAGCTCGGCAATGCTATCATCACCGCGCAGACCCTCCAGCACGATCCGTATCTTCTCTTCCGAGTTATATTGCTTGCGGGTCGCTCTGCGAATATCCTTCACCACCCGCTCTGCGGAGGCCTTGGAATTTTTCTGTTTTGGTCTCATCTTCGTTCCTTACGTCACTACGATGATACCAAAACACTCACATCCTACATAACCGCAATCTGTCTATCGATCGCTGACGGGAGACAATCACCGGTCTGGAAGTGGTTGAAGAGATCTGCCGCTGGTGCCCGGACACAAAAATCGTTCTTATGACCGGTTTGCAAAACCCAACCATAATGAAATGTGCCATGGCAAGTGGGGCTCACGGTCTTCTTTTGAAGGGGGACGAAATTGACCGATGGCCTCAGCTTCTTTGCGATATCGCCAACGGTGAAATGCGGGTTTCGAAAAGTGTAAAAGCTGTCCTGGAAGAACCCTCCATTCACGATAGCCTGACAAGACGAGAACGCCAGATACTTATCGGTCTGATACAGGGCGGCAGCAACGGAACGCTGGCCGCCCGTCTTGGGATTAGCATAAACACGGTCAACAATCATCGCACCAGCCTGATGCAAAAATTGGATGTGCACTCACTAGCAGAACTCATGACATTGGCAGCTCGTGACGGGCTTTTGGAAATCGTCGATCATACACGGACTGGAGGCAACGGGAGCACCGTCGACGACTTGGAATGATCTCGGGTAGACCAGTACAGTCATCACGATGGCCCCACAAACGCCGTCTGAAATATCCGTTTAATATCCTCATTTTCTGTTTCCTGCAGCCAAATCAGAAGGGATTCATTGTACTGCGCGTTGTTTTACAATGAACTGGTGTGATCACACCATTCTAAGGGCGTTGCAACCCGAGAATTTTGCTGTGGGGCGGATTGCTTGGCACTTGTTCAGATCAAGCCATATCAACGTCCGATTTTGCGCCCAAAGCGGACATTAGGACGGACACAAAAACCTTGCCTATTTGCAGGAGGGGGGCAGGTAGGTGGTTACTGGACCGAACCGTCGTTGACTGTTACCATCGTTTCGACTTTTCTTGACCTTGGCGATCATGGATTCGCTATAATTGCCAGCCTGTTCTAATGTTCAGGGTGAAGTTCAGAAGGAGCGGAAACATCCATGTTCGATTTGTCAGCCGACGCCCTGTCGAACCACCTCGTACTGGACTCGCGAAATGCCGACACGGCAAGAAGTGAGATCGGGGCGAAGCTCGCCCGGCATGAAATGGAACTCGCCGGAGATCCAGGTGCTTTCAGGGCCATCTTGCGCCGGGCCAACGTGCATCGCCTGACCATCAACCTGGTTGAGTACGGATGCAAAGTTGCAATCACCCCGAACCATTTCGGCAGCTTTTACTTGTTGCATGTTAACATCGAAGGTGTGTGCGACGTTGCCGACCAGAATGATACCATAACGATCGACCGGAACCAGGCCGCCTTTCTATCGCCAACGTGTAATTACGAGTTTAACTGGCAGCCAGGATGCAAGGCGCTTGCTGTGCAGATACCGAAGTCGCTCCTGCACTTACACGCCCGAAGCGTGCTTGGGCTCGAACTGCCTGACAGAGCAGATTTTGATCTTCTCCTGGACCTGCATTCGTCAGAAGCGGAAGGACTGCTCGGACTCCTCGAGTTTATCATCAAGGACCTTGATCGTGAGCATGGGGTTTCGGCTGACTACACAACGTCCAGCTTCCTCGAGAGCGCACTAATCGACACAATTTTGAAAATGCAGTTACCGAGCGCGCGCGTGTTGGCGAAAAGGCAAGCGGGGCTTAACGCCGCTACGGTGCTACCCTACCATGTGCGGCGGGCAACTCGGTTCATGGCAAACAACATCTCCCGACCGGTGCGCGTTTCCGAATTGGCCGAGGTGTCCGGCGTAACGACGCGCACGCTTTCGACTAACTTCAACCAATTCCTTGGTGAATCCCCTTCAAAATATTTTCTCAATATGCGCCTCGATCGCGCACGCACAATGCTGCAGGAATCAACCGAAGACACGCGTGTAAGCGACGTGGCGCACGAGCTCGGATTTGAGCACCAGAGCCGGTTTTCCGCAGCCTATCGCGAACGGTTTGACGAATTGCCCAGCGAAACACTTTGGCGCAGCCGGGGCAAATCGTCAAATATTTTGATCTAAAGTTAGGTCGGCTAAGGTTGTGCTGGCACTTAAAGGTCGTGCGCGCCCGCCTGCCAGTGATCTGCAGGCAATGTCTTTTTCGAATATGCAAGCGGGATGGGCTCGGCAGCAACTGCAATCGAGTCATTAAAGCGATTGAAGATACCGAAATGGCTCATCGCCATAAGGATCTCGGTGGTTTCCGCTTCGTTGAAGTGCGCTGCCATTCGTTCGAAATCTGCTTCTTCTACGCCGCTAGGGGTCTGGCAGACCTTCAGCGCCAAATTCAGGGCAGCCCGTTCACGTTCGGAAAAAATCGGGTGCGTTTCGAATTCCCAAACTGCGGCAACTTTTTCCGGCGGAACACCAAGATCGTTTGCGGCGTTCGCGTTGTGAGTTGAACAATACATGCAGCCTGCGCTCGAACTCGCCAGAAGGCCGCACAGCATCAGCAGCGGTTGGCCAACTTCCGAGTTGCCATAAATAGAGATTACGAAATCTATCAGCGCCTTGGTAGACCGTGGCATACGGGCCATAGTCAGCTCTGTATTGGGGACGAAGCCCAAGAACTGGATCAGGTTTTCGTATGTTTCCTCCAGCTCGGGAGTATCTTCGCGCTTCA
The DNA here is from genome assembly GCA_947493215.1 of uncultured Sphingomonadaceae bacterium. Classification (GTDB taxonomy): domain Bacteria; phylum Pseudomonadota; class Alphaproteobacteria; order Sphingomonadales; family Sphingomonadaceae; genus Parasphingorhabdus. The sequence continues at coordinate 1,101,107 of CANLQE010000001.1, forward strand.
GCGGTTGGAGGTAAGGGCCCAAGGTACGTTTATGTAGCATAATGTAATTCCTTCTCGAAAATTCTTAGCACGGCTGACCGGTCAGGCTGCGAAACGTTGGGTACAGTTTTCAAAGGCATGGACCCTGTTGCCTAAAGGTAATCCTCTATCTTCGCTTTGCCCCAATTGAACGGTACGGTGCGCCGAAATGTATGCCTATCGTTTGGCTGCGATAGGGGGGGTTTGGTTGCGTCGATTGCCATCTTGCCGATCAATCGGCGGCGCGGATCGCCGCCTGCTGCGCGAGACGAGGGATCGATTGGGTGGCCCTTCATGTCCGGGAGCGAGATCACATCGCGGACCATGTCGGCCCGGGTTGATATGCTCCAAAGGACATCTTCAGCGCTCTCGATATCGATGTCGTCGTCTATCGCGATCGCCAGCTTGATGCTGGGGAAACGCTGAGCGAGTGCCAGCATAAGCATATCCCTGACTTGCCCGATATATTCTGGCGTGACCTTGATCACGCAGGCCAGTGTGCCGCTCCATGGCGTATAAAGCACATCATGCACGCGGATATCCAGCCGGCGCAATTGCTCCAGCAACAACGCTTCGTGCGGCAGTCCAATCAGCGACTGGTGATCGGTGTACAGCAGAGTGTTGATTTGCCGCATGATCGGCTTCGAGCGTCGCGTTACCGCCGTCACTTGAAATACAGGCTGCGGGGTCACGCCGGGGACATAGTATAATGCCTGCGAAGGGCCCGGGCCCTCATCGGTCCGGCGTCCGTCCCCGTGAACGAAGCCCTCTATAACAACCTCGCAATTGGCGGGAACATGTAGCGGTTGCGTTTCGCATTCGACCAACTCAATATCTTCCCCCAGCACGGAAGAGACGAGGTCCAGCTCGCCGAACCGGCTCAGGTGATCGACGACGCTATAGCTACCCATAATCTCATATGCGGGATGCACGCCCATCACGAATGCCATCGGCATGTCTTCACCCCGGCTTTCATGCGCGCTGAGTATCGAGCGCATATGAGTTGAACTACCAATGAAATAGGCCGCGGTCTGGTCTGAGAGCGGTGTCATCCGCGTCCAGGACATGTTTTGATTGCCCGATGCGGGGTCCTTGCTGATGGTCATGGCCATCAGCGCCGGGCCCATATCTTCCTCGCCATTCTGGAAGCAGGGAATGCACTTCAACGATGCTGCCCCACCAAGAAAGATCTTTTCCTTACAAGGACCTGTGGCCACGACTGCGGGCTTCTTGGGTGCTCCACGTAATCTGTCACCCAATGCATCGAGCACATTTTCGGGTTCCGTCTTAAGTGCGATCGCCTGCGTGCGCCGAGACAGCAGCAGCATGTCGGCCAGCTGCCAATCCTGAAAACCCAAGATGTTCTTGAATAGAACCGGTCGTGTGACTTGGTTGATTAAGCCACTGATATGATTGAGGCTGACGGCTTTGGGAACCTGCAGCAGCTGATCCTCCAGATCGGCCAAATATGTGCGCAAGTCAGATGGCTGGGTCATATCCCTGACTCCCGGGCCGTGAAGTACTTGTCGAAATAATCGCTGGACCTTGATGCGGATCAAGCATCAAAGGCCACGCCGTCATCATCTTCAGGCATGCGATCAACGATTTCCTCTGACAGGCCGAATCGCTCAATCAGCAAAGGTTTCCACGCATCTGGTGCAATCTCCTCGGCGAACATTTCACCCGCCTGGTTGATAGCAATCAACTTGCCGCGTGCATAAGTCAGAGAGCCGTTCTCGCGTGTGCGCCGAACATAAGCCGAGCTGTTGAAAATACTGAACTGCTTGGTTGCTTCGTTGCGGTAATAAAAGAAAGCCGAGCTTAGTTTTCTGAGCCCCATGGTAACTTCGATCGCGGTTCGAGAATGGCCAGGGCGCCACCACACATTGCAATCTCCGTTCTGCCACATTCCGAAGGCTTCGTTTTCGTGTTTGGTTGCTGTTCCCTCGATCAGTTCGAGCGCCGCATCTGCGCCAAGGCTGGGCTCCGCCCGAAAGGTACGGTCGCCAAAATGGACATCGAGCCCGCCGTGCGCGGGATAGAGTGGATCGCCAACGATCATCATCGTGCCCGCTATTCGCTCAGCATCAAATCCAAGCCGCCGCAGCAGACCAAAACAGGCTTCGCCGCTGGGCCAGCAGCCTCCGCCAGTGCCGTGCTTGATTGCCATTTCGAAATAATCATTGGGGTCCATAATGGGGAAGGCACCGGTCTGCCGCTCTGCTAAGTAAATCCGCTTGGCTACGTTGTCATATCCGAAATGGATCGACCAATTTCTGAGAATTTCGTTGAGATTCTCGATCGTAGGATCGGGCCTGTCGGAAAAGCCAAGATATTCGAGCACCTGCTCCAGCGTTTCGTCTCTAAGTTCCGTCCAGTTGGGATCTCCGTCATATAATTCCGGGCCGGGATTGCTAAGTTTTCTCTCTAGAGTTTCTGCAACGCTCATTGGCAACATCCTCGTTCGTTTGATTTCGCGCTATTCGACGGTCTGGCTGGATTCGCCATACTCGGAAGCGGTCAACCTTGGCCTATTGAGCGAGGATAGGCTCACCTGCCTGAGGTGTGTGAACACTATTCGGAAGCTGCTGCGGGATTTCGGAAACAAAGCCAGCAGGACGGTACTTGAGAGGTTGCAGTTGGGCAGGTGATTTGTGAGCAAGGCTTTAGCGTCTCCAGCTAACGGCTTAAGATCAATTGCGAGCCACTGGCTTGCAAAGGACTTGATAATGCTTTGAAACCAAGATATGTAACAAATATAAATACCATAACTGGGGTCGCACCGACTCCAACAAAACACGGAGAAGATTGATGAGTGGCAACCCTTTCTTGGATATGAAGCCGGAGCCAAGCTATATCGATGCTGGCGGCATCAAGACCCATTATGTGGAGAAAGGATCAGGTGTTCCAACCATTTTGATTCACGGTGGCGGTGCTGGTGCCGACGGCTGGGGCAACTGGATGAACTCTCTCCCGCTGTTTGGCGAGCGTGTGCGCGCAATCGCGATAGACCTCGTCGGCTTTGGTTTGAGCGACAAACCTGATCCGGCCAACTTCGTCTATTCGCAAGACGCGCGCGATCAGCAGCTTGCCGGTTTCATCGAGGCGCTCGATGCCGGTCCGGTGAACCTCGTCGGGAATTCCACCGGCGGCCTGACTGCACTTGGCGCAAGCCTGATGAAGCCCGATCTGGTCAATAAGGTTGTACTGATGGGCAGTGCAGGGATCGAAACCGGTGTCAACGAACCACTCAAGGCGCTAACCGAATATGACTTTACCCCCGATGGTATGAGGCGGATTATAAACAGTCTTGCCAACCCCGATTTTCCTGTTGATGAGCGGCTGATCACCTATCGTCACCAGCTCTCAATCGAGCCGGAAGTCCGCGCTGGTTACAGCGCCTTCATGGGCTGGATCAAGGAGAACCACGGGCTGCATCGTTCTGAAGAGTTCATAGCTCGCCTCAAACACAAGACACTCGTTGTTCACGGCAAGCAAGACATGGTGGTTCCGCTGTCGAGCGGCCTGCGTCTGCTGGAGCTGATTGAGAACAGCACAGGCTATCTGATGCCGCACTGCGGCCATTGGGCAATGATGGAGTATCCCGAGGAGTTCGCACGGGTCACCATGGAATTCCTGCTCAACGACTGAATTCGGCCTCTCTTCCCGGCGGGCAGCGCCCGTCGGAAAAGACCGGTCCTGCAACGGGAGAAAGTTTCAATGCAAAGCGGAATTAGGAGCCTGGGCTATCTCGGCCTTGACGTCAGTAATGTTGAAGCGTGGGATAATTTGTTACAGAAAGTGTTCGCGTTACAGCTTCGCGAAGAGCGGGTGGGTGGCGCATGGCAATACAAGATGGACAGGCATCGTAGCCGGTTGTCGCTCCATCCCGGTGATGCGGATGGTATCGCCTATGCCGGATGGGAACTGGAAAGCAAAGCCGCTCTGGCGGCACATGTAGATTCGCTGAAGGCAGCCTCTATCGAGGTTTCTCCATTAAGTGAGCAGGAATGCGCTGATCGCGCAGTCGCAAGTGGCGTCGTTTTCCAGGATCCTGTGCTCGGTCTGCGCACCGAGTTGTTCCATGGCGCCATTGTCGAATGCAGGAAGTTCCAACCTCCGCGGGCGATAAATGGCTATGTAACAGGGGAGCAGGGTATGGGGCACTTCGTCATGATGACGTCGCGTCTACAGGAGGCGGTCGATTTCTATGCCAATGTGCTGGGCTTCAGCATGTCAGACACAATGGATTTCGGACCTCCAGCCCAACAGTCGAAGCTGGTTTTCATGCACTGCAATTTGCGGCACCACAGCCTTGCATTGATGACTCCGCCGCCGGGCGCGCCCGATGGCGAACTCAACCACATTGCGCTGACCATGAGAGATTTCGACGATGTGGGTTATGCCTATGATATTGTGCGCGAAGAAGGCATCCCGGTGCTGATGACTTTGGGTAAGCACTCAAACGATTTGGCGACGAGCTTTTACGTCGCGAACCCTTCGCAGAGCGCGATCGAGATGTCGTGGGGTGGTATCGAGATCGGTGAGGACTGGGTCGTCCGCCATTACGATGACACCAAGATCTGGGGCCACGCTATGTACATGCCGCCGCGCCCGCTGGATTGAAAGCCGCGAGAGACCAGAATCTGCGTGAGTGCCACCGACCAGGCTACATGCAACAATCCTAAAAGGACATGAAATGAAAACCGGTGCAGATTACGATTGGGACCATCTGATTCAGGAGCGCCGCGTTCACCGTGACGTCTATACCGATCCCGACCTGTTCGAAATTGAGATGCGCCGGATATGGGGTGGCGTGTGGACCTACTTGTGCCACGAATCTGAAATTCCCGAAAAAAACTCGTTCAAGCGCGTTACAATGGGTAAGCGCGATCTGATCGTGACGCGTGACAAGGAAGGAGTCATTCGGGCTCTTTACAATCGATGCGCTCATCGGGCTTCGACGGTCTGCCAAGAACATTCGGGCAAGTCAGCCACTTTCGTGTGCCCCTATCACGGCTGGTCCTATGGCGTGAAAGGCAATCTCATTGGGGTCCCAATGCCAGAGGGCTACGGCGAGGATTTTGATAAGTCCTTGCTCGGCCTGCGTCAGGTGCCACGGGTTGAATCTTTCAAGGGTTTCGTCTTCGCCACCGTGAACCACGCCATGCCTTCTCTGATCGATTATCTCGGCATAGCTGGCGACGTGCTGACCGATTTTATAAACCGCGCGCCCAACGGCAAGCTTGAGCTTGGTGCTGGTGCCTGGCGCAACACTTATACCGGGAACTGGAAGCTGGCCTGGGACAATGCTGCTGACATGTACCATGTGCCTTTCGCCCATCGCTCGCTGGTCGAGATGACCTTGGCGCGTTCGGCCGACAAAGACGCAGGTGCCAGCTATGCGCGGAAACCTGATGCCGCAAATATCGACTCATGGTCCTTTGAAGGCGGACATACTTATCTCTATCATCGCCCTGGCATGGGACCTTCGATCTTCGAACGTGCGCGGCCTGCACCCGGTACGGAAATCTGGGCTAACCAGCTAAGAAAAAATATCGGCGATGCGGAGGCAGAAGAGCTGCTCGAACGTGTTCCAGGTCAAGGGATGAACCTCAACATTTTTCCAAATCTCATGATTCTGGCTTCCCAAGTGCAGGTAATCGACCCCATCACGGTCGATAAGACACAGCTCACTTGGTATGCGACCTCACTCGCCGATGCCCCCGACGAAGCAAATGTTATCCGCATGCGGATTGCCGAAGACTTTCCAAATTTCGGCGAAGTCGATGATCTGGAAATGTTCCGGCGTTGCTGGGACGGCCTGCAAATGGACGAAGTAGAGTGGCTCGATTGTTCGCGAGGCGCGCATCTGAGCTTGAAGGACACCATCGATGAGCGCGGTGCGATAAAGGCCTCGGGTACCAATGAGCACACCGTTCGTGGTTATCTCGGGGCGTACAAGCAGTACATGCAGCAAGACGCTGGCGCAAAGACTGCGGTCTGATCATTCGATTTTGATACAAGCGGGAGAATTGCTTTGAAAACGCTCAAGCCGGCCGACATCGATTTTACCGACAGCTCGGACTATCTTACTGACGAATTCTACCAGCAGCTGCACCTGGAGCGTTTGCAGGCAAGGGAGTTCGGACCAAGCACCGATCTTGGCATTGTCAACGAATGCGCGGCGCTGCTCGCTTACGAAGCGCGCTGCCTGGACCAGCGGGACTATAAGGCCTGGCTCGATCTCTACACCAAGGACGCCATATACTGGGTCCCACAGGACGATGACGCCGACATCCGGTCATACATCAATCTTATGTTCGACGATCGCCGTCGGATGGAAGATCGCGTTCTGCGTCTTGTTTCCAAGTTCGCGCATTCGCTTAAGCCCGACCGGCTGTTCCAGAGGACGGTAGCAAACGTGGAAGCTTGGGACATGGCCGGTGGGCGTCGCCGCGCACTGGCAAGCCAGGTCGCCTATGAGTATCGTCGGGGCCATTCCGTCGAGCACTATGTATATCGCACCGACCACACTCTGCGTCAGGTCGAAGGTGAATGGAAAATTGCGGTCAAGCGTTGCATGCTGATCAACATGGATGCGCCAGTCGAGCCTCCAACGCTGCTGTAAGTGGGCAATTTTATGTCCGGTGCAGAATCGATTCCCGGCATCCAGACTGCGCAGGCCCCTTTCCTGCCGGGCGAACGTTACCAAGCGCGCGGCGCAACGGCTGGCAAGCTCAGCGGTCTGACATTCGCGGTCAAGGACAATATTGACTTGTGTGGCGCGATTACCGGAGTGGGCAATCCGCATTGGGCAGCGACCCATCATGCAGCGACCTCTCACGCGGAAATCGTCAAGCAACTTCTTTCGGAAGGAGCTTCAGTCATCGGCAAGACAATTACTGAGGAAATGGCCTACAGTATAATTGGCGACAATCGCCATTTTGGAATTCCGCTTAATCCTGCTTCGCCTCACCGTTTCGCAGGCGGTTCGTCGAGCGGTTCCGCCTCTGCAGTCGCATCGGGCCAGGTCGATTTCGCACTCGGAACAGATACCGCGGGATCGGTACGCATTCCTGCGTCAAACTGCGGTGTTTTCGGGATTCGGCCGAATCATGGTGCACTTCCGATGTCGGGAGTTGTTCCTCTTGCGCCCAGTTTTGATGTGCTTGGATGGTTTGCAAATTCCCCTGACATTCTGGCCCGTGTTGGGGAAGTGCTGTTGAACGAGGGGCAGCGCACGGCGGAATTTGAAGGTTTTCATCTGTTTGAACCGGCCTTCGCTGCGTTGCCGCCGGATGAACAGGCGCTCTTCGAAGTTTCACTTGGGCAATTCAAGGAACATTGTCTGGGTAGGGTAGATCAGGAGCTGGGATGGCCGGCAGCGAGTAAGTACGCGCAGGCGCATCGTACGCTGCAATCGCGCGAGGCTTGGGTGGAGCATGGGAGCTGGGTGCGACAAGCGCCTGAAGATGCTTTGCCGCCCGACATCCTGAGCCGCTTCAGGGCAGGTCGAACCGTCGATACGGGCGCGCTTGAGCAGGCCAATGAGGCTCGGAACGAGCTAAGGACAAATTTTCTGGGTTTGATAAATCGGTTCGAGGTGATCGCGATCCCGACCGTGCCTCTAAAGCCGTTAAAAATCGGTTCGCGTGAACCTGAGCGGGATCGATACCGGCAGGAAATGCTCCACTGGACCTGCCTCGCCAGCCTGACTGGGTTTCCAGAGATAACCGTTCCTTGCGTTGCTGATGACGATTGTAGGTTGGGGCTATCGTTGGTTGGACTGCCAGGCAGCGAGCAGGCGATGCTCAATCTGATCAGGAGGATAATGTAACGCATGCATTCGCAAGTACAGCTGACCTTGCGATTAGAGTAACATTCGGCCAAGTAGTGGCTTAACCCACTAAGACTGTCCAATCCAGGGCGATCGGGTTCACAAGGTAAGAGGCACAGCTGGCGAGCAGACTGTTTCTAGAAAGGTAATGCTGGTGCGAAAAGTTCCTTTAACAGTCGGGCGTGAAGAACTGTTGGTCGATGAGTCGGACGATATGTTTCGCGAGATGGTTCACCGCGGACTCGCTTACTCACTGAGGCTTCAAAGTGTTCGCGATGCCTACGCACGGTATATTGGCTTGACTGGCATCCAATATACGATCCTCGTCTCAGTTGCGCACATGCAGAACAAGTCGACTGTCGGCGTCAATGCCATTTCCAAACACCTCAGTCTTAGTGCAACCTTTATCACAACAGAAGGCGGTAAACTCGTAGAAATGGGCCTGATGAAAAAGTCGGCTGACAAGAACGACGGTCGTCGAGTGGTCCTTTCGCTGACCAACAAAGCCTGGAAGTTGCTCGAAGAGCTAAGCGACATTCAAAAAGATATCAACGATGTGGGTTTCCAACCTCTTTCAAGAGAGGATTTTTTGACATTGCACCGGCTGTTCGGCGAATTGACGCGCAGTTCCGATAGGTCGCTAGCGCTCATCAATCAGAAGCAGGTCCTCAAGGACACTCTTTGACTGGCTGGATTGCGCGCTCTGGCGTGAACGTTAATCCCGCGATCTGAAGGCTCTTTAGCTTGAAACCCATGACAGGGGCTGACAGCGGACCGCCAGTTCATTTTATTGCGTTAAAATAACTTTGACACAAAGATATGTAACAAGTAAGAAGCTTGCACCGAAAGGGAGGGCTTCAGTCCTCCCGCCTAGATCGACATGTGGACAGGGGCAAAAAGATGAAGCTGGCAATAGCAAACCTTTCTAGAATTCTGTCCGGGGATTTCGACGAGCCCTATGTGGAGGGGACAAGCATCCTGATGGAGGATGGATTGATTTCCGAAGTTGGGGAGATTGAAGCAGAAAAGTACAATGATTGCGATGTAGTGATCGATGCCGATGGCGCGATTGCGTCGCCCGGCTTTATCGATTCGCAGATTCATAATACCTTCAACGATTACACGCCGCGCCAGAAAACCGTCGGTTTCCTTGAGAGCTATGTTCACGGAGGGGTTACCACCGGAATCAGCGCTTCGGAAGTGCATGTTCAAGGTCGCCCCAAGGATCCTGACGGCGTGAAGGCGCTGGCCGTCGCCGCTCACAAATGCTTTAAAGATTTCCGTCCAGGCGGAATGCGGATGCATGCGGGCTCGATCATCCTTGAGCCAGGTTTAATCGAGGCCGACTTCAAAGAAATTGCAGATAAAGGCGTGTGGTTGGCGAAGGCCGGCTTTGGCGGGGTAATGACACCCTTCGACTATGTTCCCATGATTGGATGGGCAAAGGAGGCCGGAATGATCACGACGGTTCATACCGGCGGTGCATCAATCCCGGGATCGTCAGGTATTTGGGCCGAACACCTCATTGCTATGAATCCACATGTCTCTTTCCACGTAAATGGCGGCCCGGTATCCATGCCGGAAGCGGGCTTTGCCAAAATGGTGTATGAGAGCGAGATTGCGCTGCAGGTATGTACCGCAGGCAATCTTCGAACCGCCTTGATGCTCAGCGATATGGTCTGCGAGGCCGAAAAATTCAGCCGTTTCCTCATTGCAACCGATACGCCGACCGGGAGCGGGATCATGCCGCTCGGAATGATGTATACGATTACGCATCTGGCCAGTCTGACCAAACTACCTGTGGAGTGGGCGATTGCCGCGGCAACGGGCAACAATGCGCGCACATATGGGTTGAACAACGGGTTTATCGCGCCGGGCAAGGATGCCGATGTCCTTATCCTGGATGCTTGCGAGGGCGGTTCCAAGGACAATGCAATCGATGCGATCAGAAATGGTGACATTGCTGCTGTTTCAGCGGTGGTGAGTGGCGGAATCCCACGCTTTGTTGGACGCAGCCGCAACACCCCATCAGGCATTCGCAATGTCCGCGTCGCGCGTAGCTCGGTGATCGAGAATTTCGCTGGAAACACGCATTAGGAGGGCAGGTAAAAGACATGTACGAAGCCAATTTCGAGACTTTTCATATCCGCAAATGGTTTGCTTTCCAGGAGGAGGTACTGGCGAACGAAACCGGGCAGCTCGCTGATGGAGAGCCCGTGCGCAAATATGTCGTTGCCGCAGCTATCCATAACCCCTTCGCCGGCGAATTTCAGGATGATCTTTCGGCGATCATAGATGCCTCCCCGGCGCTCGGAAGAGAATTCGGACGTCGAATCAATCAGCTGGCGGGTGATCATGTGATCGAAAGCTATGGCAAGGCCATTCTTGTGGGTGCCAATGGCGAATATGAACATGGCAACGCATTCCTAACCAATCCCGCAGCCAATCCGGTGCGGGACGCGATCGGTGGCGGCAAGTCATGGGTGCCTTCGACCGGCAAGATCGGCGGGCCTGGTATGACGCTGGACGTACCGCTGGCACACAAGGACGCACTCTATGTCCGCTCGCATTATGACACGATTTCCGTTTCCTTCGATGACGCGCCGCGACCAAACGAGCTTTTGGTAATATGGGCCTTCGCAACCCGTGGGCGGCTGCATGCGCGGCTGGGAGGCCTCGTCGCCAGCGACGTGAAAGGGCTCGACGGCTTAACCTAGACGCCAATCAGTCCGGAGAATTGCCATTATCTCGTCGCACTTGGACGAGAATGGGCGACCATTCTAAAAAAGGATTGGCAATATGCTAAAAGCCCTAAGACGCACAGTTGGGCCGCGCTTCCTTGACGAGTTTCCCAAAATTTTTTCCGGAAATTTCCAAGACGGGATAGGGGAAACGTAGCCTCGCCGTTCCAAGCCGAAGGTCTAGCATCTGCAGGGAATTACTGCGGTGCTTGATCTGCGTGAGCATGTATTGGAGAACTTCTTTTCATTTCCCTAGTTAGTTGAGGCTTGCTGGGAAACAAATTGAGGCCGCGGAGCACAGGAATCCGCACATGCCAGGTTGTGTAGCGCATCTGTCACGCCATATGTTTCAATTCGTCCCACCTGCCTTCCTATTTCGGCTCTTGGTCGCCGAAGCGTGTTACCGCCACTGCTTCATCCTTAGTATTCTCCCTCCAACGCGGCGTAAAATCGGTAAGTTATTATCTACCGATCCCGAACCAACAAAGGTGACTGAGGAGTGAGAAATGCTCGCAAACGACGGCCCCCACATCCCCCCTCTCAAGCGTGAAGATGTGCCTGAGCTTGAGCCGCTTTTCGAGCAGTCGATGGAGATGCTCGGCTTTATCGCCAATGACGTCCTGATGCTGGCGCGCATGCCCGCCTTCGCACCAAAGATTCTCGGCTTCACCATGACCGTGCTCGATGAGACGACACTTCCCGACGATCTTGTGAATCTCGTCAACCTCCTTGCCAGCGCCACTGCCGGTTGCCGTTATTGCGTTGGGCACACGGCCAACCGTGCGGGCGAATTTGGCATGAAAGACCAGAAGGTTGCTGCCATCTGGGAATTCGAAACCAGCCCGCTGTTCAGTGACAGGGAACGAGCGGCGCTGCTCTTTACCTTCAAGGCCTCTCAAACGCCGAACTGCCTGGAGCGGGTCGACTTCGAGGTGGCCCGTGAGCATTTCAACGACACCGAGCTTTGCGAGATGTTGTTGATTATCGCGCAAATGGCCTTCTGGAACAGGTGGAATGACTCGCTGGCGACACAGTTGGAAACCACCCCGCTTGAGTTTGCCAAGGCGACTCTGCCGGCGGCGCATTGGCAAAGCGGAAAGCACGAAGCGAAATCCTAGTTACCCGACTGATCGAATATCTTATCCTTCCTTTTCCGGAGTGCAAACATGCCAGCAACTACAGGTCCCCAAATCGAACCTCTAGAAGAGTCCGAATGCGAAGGGTTGGGACAGTCTTTCGCCACCTTGGAGAGGCTGGTTGGGTTTTTGCCAAACAGCCAACTGACCATGGCGAGGATGCCCCGCAGCACCGCTGCCTTGATCGATGCGATGGAGGCGTTCTATGGAACTGCGACGCTACCACGCGAATTGCTTAACCATGTCGCCATGATATCGAACGCCACCGCGGGGTCGGAATATGGCGTTGCGCAGAATGCGGCTACCGCTGAACGTTTGGGGCTGTCGATGGAGAAAGTTTCCGCGCTTTCGAACTTCGAAACAAGTTTTCTGTTTGACTTGGCGGAGCGCGTCGCCCTGTCTTTCGCGGTCAACGCGTCCCAGACCCCCAATGCAGTGAAGAAGAGCGATGTCGAGGAACTGCTTGAGCATTTTACCGAGACACAAGTGGTCGAGATCACTTCGGTCGTTGGCCTGTGCGGCCTGTTTGCCCGCTTCAACGATTCTGTTGCAGTCGCGATCGAGCCGGAATCACTTGAAGTCGCAAACACTTATCTCTCGCGAAAGGGGTTAAAAACGAATGTGGCGGACGGAGATTGATCGGCTCAAATACTCACATTGCCCCCTACACAACAGCCAAGAGGATGACGATGGAACAGCAATCAAAATATTATGCGCCGCTGTCGCGCGACAAGCACCCCGATCTTGCTTCCAGCTATCAGGCTGCAGAGAATCTTTATGGCTTCCTTCCGAGTTACTTGCGCTCGATGGCCCGGCTTCCACTTGCGGTTCAGGCATACACAAAGTTTTGCACGGAATTGTATGACGAGGTTACCTTGCCTGCCGGGTTCGCACATCTGATCAGCTTACAAGCGAGTATCGTCAGCCAGTGCCATTATTCTATAGTTCATGCCGCGAAAACGGCCGCGGACAAGGGTATTCCCATCGAGAAAATCGCTGCCATGCCTGATTTCATGCATAGCCCTCTGTTCGATGAAAGTGAGCGCGAAGCCTTGAGCTTCGCAGGCAGGTCAGCAACTGCACCTTGTCCGCTCGATCAGCCTGACTTCGACCGGATGGGAACGATTTTCTCCGAGACGGAAATCTGTGAAATCCTCTTCGTTGTAGCACACACTGGCTTCCACAATCGCTGGAATGACTCTGTTGGCACCGAGCTTGAACCTGAAGCGACCGGATTCGCACGCCAAATTGAATGGTTGGATACGGATGCCTGACCGATTGAATTGATAGGGTGTTTCAGTGGTATGTGCCTCTGCCGAGGTCGGAAGGCCGTAAACAGAAGCCCAGCGCAGATCAGATAACAATAAAGCCAGAGGTGAGAAAAAGATGTCGCAGCAAGATCGCATGATAATTGCCATCTCCGGGGCATCCGGATTTGTAATCGGTTACCGTCTGCTCCAATTACTCCGTCTGACCGATGTGGAAACTCATCTGATTATTTCAGATTCCGCCAAGATCACCATGAAGTACGAGACTGAATTGGTGCTGGCAAACGTGACCGAGCTGGCGGACCGGGTGCACTCGAACAATGATATCGCGGCCTGTCTTTCGAGCGGATCTTACCGAACGCTCGGAATGGTGGTTGCGCCGTGCTCTATGAAGAGTCTTGCTGAAATTGCGAACGGGGCGGCAGCCAGCTTGCTGTCGCGTGCAGCCGATGTAGTCTTAAAGGAGCGTAGGCGGCTAGTGCTTGTTACTCGTGAAACACCGCTAAATCTGATCCATATCCGCAACATGCAGGCGGCAACTGAGGCTGGAGCAGTAATTTATCCGCCGGTGCCTGCTTTTTACAGCAATCCTAAATCCATTGACGATCTCGTCGAGCACTCTGCTGCACGGATCCTCGACCTGTTTGATATACCTCCTTTGGCTATCAGGCGCTGGGGCGAAGATCTCGGCAAGAAACCGCGTAGCCGACATTGACGCCTGTCGAAGGGCCGAATTTCCAACGAAAGGACAGCATTATGGGACATGTCACCGACGTCAGAGAAGAAAACTATCAGCAGGAAGTCCTTCAGTCGCAAATACCGGTTTTGCTAGATTTCTGGGCACCATGGTGCGGGCCTTGCAAGATGATCCTTGGGATGCTCGAGACTCTTGCCGAGGAGTATGAGGGCAGGGTGAAGATTTGCAAATTCAACATCGAGGATGGTGAGAGCATCTCAGAGAAATTTGATGTAGGAACCGTCCCCACCCTGAAGCTCATAAAGGGGGGAGAGGTGGCCTTTACCAAGATCGGGGCGTTGACACGGCAACAGCTCAGCCAATTGATTGCAGATCATCTCTAGCTCATTCGGCCTTCGCGAGCGCAGCTCAATCGGTCGGTCGAAGGTTGTCGGCGAACATCATGGCGCTCGAATAACTGCTCACACAATAGGGAACCAAGTAGGTCAAGCCAATCTTCCAAAACGGAGGAAAAGACCCGCTGAAGATGATTTCGGACTGGTTGATTGCAATCAAGATGGTTCCCACGATGGCGCTCACCTTGAGCGCCCTAATGCGGGTTTGACGTAAAATGAACAGCTGCAAGAACGACATTGATGGAACGGACTTCGCGGTGTTCTCCATGGCTCAGCTACTCCCAGCAAGATGGTTTAGACTTTGTGTCAATTGGTGAATTTTACTTTGTCGTCGATCGGCACACAAACGCGAGCGCATCGCAATTGCTATCGCTGGATTGCCTTGAGCATGCAGCACCAACTTTTCCTCCTACTCGAACAATGCGGCGATCGCGGCTTTCCCGAATATTTTTTCGATCGCCAAACAAACAATAGAATAAACGCACTTGACTAGTTTTGCAACAAAGGTAAGTTGCAATGCTAAATATCAGAGGGGGATCAGCTATGCAGACTGCCAAAAAATTTAACCGTACCGTATCTCACGTCCGTCAATCAGCCATGTGTAGCGCGGCTGCGTTCGCGTTTGTCTGCGCCAGCGGAGCGTCTGCCCAAGAGGTCGATGAAACCGAAATGGAGCAAGGTCAGGTCGCCGAAGAATCGCGCGGTGGTCTGGAAGAGATCGTTGTTACGGCGCGTAAGCGCGAGGAAGGCTTGCAAGACACGCCGATCTCAATTTCCGCCTTCACTTCAGAGGGAATCGAAGCGCGACAAATCCAGAAGATCTCCGGCATCGCGTCACAAACCCCGAGCCTGACCTTCGAGGAAGCCGCCCCGATCTCGGGCAGCAGTGCTGTTGCAGTGATGTTTATACGCGGCATCGGTCAGGTTGAGTCGATCCCGACAGTTGACCTAGGTGTTGGGCTCTATGTCGATGGTGTTTACCTGGCGCGCAGCGTAGGCGGCGTGCTCGATCTGGTCGACGTAGAACGGGTTGAAATCCTCCGCGGCCCGCAGGGTACGCTATTCGGCAGGAATACGATCGGTGGGGCTGTTTCGATCACTAGCCGCAAGCCTGAAGATTACTTCAACGGCGAAGTCAGCTTGCTGGCCGGCAGCGACGATTATTTCGTACCGCGCGCAATGGTAAACGTCCCACTGGGTCAAAATGCCGCTGTGCGATTCTCGGGCGTCTACACGACGCGTGATGGATATGTGAAAAAGCCGGCAACCGGTAAGGACACGGGGGATCAGAATCGCCTTTCGGGCCGCGCGCACTTTATGTTTGAGCCGATCCCGTCACTTGAATTTAACCTGATTTTTGACATGACACGCGAGCGGACAAACGGAGCGGCTTATGTCCTGACAGACACGGCATCTACCGGACTCTACCCGCTCAATCCAGATGGAACACCAACCCCGTTTCCACAAGAAGACAAGGCAGGGGTGTTTCCTTTCTTCCATAATGTCGTTTTGAACGGCGCGACGTGTGCCGGAGCTGCACCTCCGGTAACCAATCCGCCGCCATTGCCACAATGTTTTGGCGATCACTTAATTTCACCCAATCTCGATACTGACTTTTCCGATTTTGATACTTTTTCGGATCTCGACATCTGGGGTGTTTCCTTCATTTCAGAATGGGATATCGGAGCGGTCACACTGAAATCGATTACAGCCTATCGCGAAACTGAATCGCTCTATTCATTTGATCAGGATCACACACCGCTACAGATTGCAGAGGTGACCACTACCAGCGACCAGTGGCAGTTTACCCAAGAGCTGCAGCTGCTCGGAACCGCTTTTGACGACCGGCTGAACTACATCTTGGGCGGTTTCTTCTTCAAGGAAAAGGCGGTCAGCATTGAAGGCGATATCACTTTCCCTGTTGTCAACTTTCAAAGCGGTGGCCGGACAAACAATCGCAGCGTCGCTGCCTTTGCGCAGGCAACCTTTGAGGCGACCGACCGGCTGAGCATCACTGGAGGTATCCGATACACCAAGGATAACAAAAAATTCGAACCCGATCAGTTTGTATTCAGTTCGCAGATCGGAGTGCCTGCCGGATTCCCGCTCATTGCAGTACCTACAGCGGCGGGATTTGACTTAGCACCTGAGGACGAGCTGGTGTTCAGTCGTTGGACGCCAATGGTCAACGTTTCCTATGACTGGACGGATGACGTGATGACCTACATCACCTATTCCGAAGGCTTCAAATCGGGTGGCTTTACACAGCGAGTTTTTCCGCCGATCGTTCTCGGACCTGGCCAGGGTGTTGGCGACGTGCTCGGTTTCGGACCTGAAGTTGCCAAGGTCTGGGAGGCAGGCCTCAAGAGTGAGCTTTTCAATGGTTCGATTCGCCTCAACGCCGCGGTCTTCAAAACTGATTACTCAGGTGTTCAGGTTACGGTCCAAAACGTCAGCGTGGCTCCGATCATCCTAAACGCGGCATCAGCCGATATCAAAGGTGGTGAAATCGAGCTGACTGCAGTGCCAATTCCTGGCGCATTGCTCGAATTTGGTGTCGGTTATATTGACGCGGAGTTTAATGAGGTTGCACCGGGCGCGCAGGTAACGGTGGATGACAAATTCATCAAGACTCCCAAGTGGACGCTTCACGCAGGCGCGTCCTATGAAATTCTCACCGATAGCGCCTGGACCATCACGCCGCGGGTTGACTGGGCCTATCGTTCACGCACGGAGAACAATTCCATCAACTCGCCGCAGGTTTCCCAGCCAGGATATCACCTGCTTGATGCTGGCATCACCGTCGAGAATAAGGACAAAGGCCTGGCGCTAGTTGCCCGGGTAGAGAACATCACCGACGAGCGGTATATCAGCGGCGCGTTCTCCGACGACATTAGTGTCGGCATCACCGAAGTGGTGCTCGATCGCGGACGTGAATGGACGCTGACATTGCGCAAACGTTTCTAATCTTACTGCAACAGCTGCAAAAGGAATTTTTCTCCCGTCCGTTCTTCTCTGATTTTTGAGATCGATTCTCTGTAGAAAAGCCAGGTGCCACTTTGGTGGCACCTGGCTTTTCTTATTTGTAGCACCAAACCAGCCAGCAGTTTTTGTGTGCAACCCATTGCAGTCAGCCAAGTTCAAGTAATAGAATCAAAACAATCAGAAAGATAAAGAGGTGATTGACGAACTTAAAAAGCTTTGTTACAAAGCTAATCTAGTTTGTCGGAAAGGAGATGTTATGAGTGAGATGACCAAGATTACTGGTGTCAGTGAATTGACGTTCAAAAACCCACGCATTGCCGACCGGGGCTTGTTGCGAGGAACGTTCGGGCGCTTCGCGAGCGGAGTGACTGTAATAACCTCCAAGGTTGGCGAAGATATTCACGGGATGACCGCAAACTCCTTCGTTTCAGTGTCGCTCGAACCAGCGCTTGCCCTGATCTCTGTAAAAAAGAGTACCCGGATGCATGAGATTTTGGAAGAAGCCGATTCCTACGCTCTAAGTGTCTTGGCTGCCGGCCAGGCAAACGTATCAGCCCATTTCGCGGGTGCGACCGACAGCGGTTTCTTACCCGTTTTCGAAGACCATGAGGAGATGCCCGTAATTGCGGATGCGATAGCCTGGATGGTTTGCCGTAAGATCAAGCAAGTGGAAATCGGTGACCACTCGCTTTTTATTGGAGAACTGGTCGATTGCGATCACGTTCAAGACGCCGATCCACTTATTTTTTTCGG
The DNA here is from genome assembly GCA_947493215.1 of uncultured Sphingomonadaceae bacterium. Taxonomy (GTDB): domain Bacteria; phylum Pseudomonadota; class Alphaproteobacteria; order Sphingomonadales; family Sphingomonadaceae; genus Parasphingorhabdus. The sequence continues at coordinate 1,118,940 of CANLQE010000001.1, forward strand.
AGGTAACTATGGCAAGCTTATCCCTTGATGCGCAGTCGGAAGGCTCTGCTCCCAGCGATGCAAATGGCGATGCGGTCACTGTCAAGGACGGCGCTGAGCATATCCAGAGCCTGCGCGATAATCGCTCGATCTTTCTTGACGGTGAGGTCATCAAAGATGTGACCCGCCATCCAGCTTTCCGCAATGCTGTCGAAAGCGCTGCAAATATGTACGACCTTCAGGCTCGTCCGGAAAACATCGAGGCCATGACGTTCGAAAGCCCTACGAGTGGTCGCAGGGTCAGCAGGGCGTGGGAAATTCCCAAAAACCATCGGGAGATGGTAGAGCGGCGGAAAGCCCTTGTTGCTTGGGCCGAATCCCACTGTGGCTTCATGGGGCGGTCGCCCGATCACCTCGCTTCCGCGCTGATGGGGCAATATATCGGGATGCCGCGCTGGGAAGAGTATAGCCCCCGCTTTGCAGCGAACTTCCGCGACTATTTCCATTTTGCTCGTGATGCAGATCACTTCCTAACCTATGTGATCATCAATCCACAAGTTGACCGCACGAAGGATGCCAGTGCACAGAAAGACGATGACATCATCATGCGTGTTGTTGACGAGGACCCGGAAGGTCTGACGGTTCGCGGCGCAAAAATGATGGGCACGAGCTCCGTAATGGCGAATGAAGTGTTCGTGGCAAACCTGCAGCCGCTGAAACCTGACGAATCGGCCTACGCCACAAGCTTTGCGTTACCGATGAACGCCCAGGGCCTGAAAGTGCTCTCGCGCAAGTCATTTGAGGCTCACGCGGTGAGCGAATTCGATAATCCACTTTCGTCGCGTTATGATGAGAATGACGCGGTAATCTTTTTTGATGACGTGAAGGTGCCTTGGGATCGGGTGTTCGTTAATCAGGATGTAGGCATGGCGCGCGATCAGTTCCATGCAACCCCGGGGCACGTCTATCAGAACTATCAGGCGCAAATCCGATTGATGGTGAAGCTGCGGTTCCTGCTTGGTCTGGCCAAGCGCACCGCGGAAACAATAGGCACGATAAAAATGCCCCCGGTGCAAACTGCGCTCGGCAAGCTGGCGTCCGATGCAACGACCATCGAAGCTTACGTCGTGGCGATGGAAGCCAATGGAGAAGAGGTTAACGGCGCCTGGGTGCCTTGCCGGCAAATCTTGTATGCTGCTCAGGTGTTTTCTCAGGAGCTCTACGCAGGCTTCGTGAACACCATACGTGAGTTAGCAGGTGGTGCGCTCATTATGCTTCCTTCTTCTTCTGCTGATTATGGCAATCCCGAAGAAGCAGCGATCCTGGATCAGCTGCAGCAAGGGGCTGTCGGAACAGCGAGGGATCGGGTGAAATTCTTCAAACTCGCCTGGGATGCGCTCGGATCTGAGTTTGCTAGTCGTCATACACATTACGAAGCTTTCTATGCAGGGGCACAGTTTGTGACACGCGGGCACTCTTTCAGGACGTTTGATTGGGACAGCGCAACCTCCCTTGTCGATTCCCAATTGTCGCGCTACGATCTCGAGATCAGCTGAAGCGACAAAACGGGTTACATAAGTAACTTTGTAACTTGGCTTGTTTAGAAAGCTATATACAGTTATGCAGGGTGTATGGAAGACAGTTCCAGCTCACGCTTCGATGACGGTTTGGCCGTCAGAAGAAAAGTTCTCGGCGATACTTATGTCGAGCAGGCGCTGGCGTCTGCCGACGAGCTGGGGGCTCCTCTACAGAAACTGGTGACGGAATTTTGCTGGGGCAGTGTATGGACTAGGGGCGGTCTGGATCACAAGACACGCAGCCTGCTCAATGTTGTTATGCTTGCAAGCCTCAACCGCCCGCACGAGTTGAACCTTCACTTGCGCGGAGCCTTGCGCAACGGTTGCACTGCAGAAGAGCTGCGCGAAGCCATCCTGCAAGTCGCCGTTTATGCCGGTATTCCAGCCGGAATTGATGCTATGCGACAGTTGCGCGCTGTCGTGAGCGAGCAGGATCTAGAGTCTTGAAAGGCGCAGCCTCCGATAGCAACCAGAGCCGGGCACCGCTTACCACGACACGCGAAGAGTTGCTGGTTGATGGCAGCGATAAAGCGTTTCGGTCGTTTGTTCACTCGGCCCTGGCCTTCGCCGCGCGTCTTTCTGCCGTCCGCGAAGGGTTCGCACTGCAAGTCGGCCTTTCGGGACCACAATATACGATCCTGGTATCTATTCGTCATCTTGAAGATTCGGCCGAAATTGGTGTGAAGGAGATTGCCGAGCACCTGAATTTAAGCGGCACATTCGTCACCACCGAAACGCGCAAACTTGAGGTGGCAGGACTGGTTTCCAAGCAGCGCGGAAAAGTGGACAAGCGGCGAGTATCTCTGCGCACAACACCGAAAGCTGATTCATTGCTAGAGAGACTCAGCCCAATTCAGCGGCAAGTGAATGATGTGCATTTCGGCTCGTTGTCGCGAAATGAGTTTGCGACTCTATGCAAGGTGATGCCAGCATTGGTAGCCAGCACCGACGCCGGATTATCGCTGTTGAAGCACCTTTCAACCCTCAAAGATTACGACAGTTGGATGTTCGGCGAGGCTGGCCGCTGACTGATACGTCGGAGGTTGATTCCATACTTCTTCTTTTGTGCCGCATAATCCCGTTCTCTTCGTTTCGAGTTATGGAGTGAAAATAGCACTTGTACAAAGCTATTTTTCAAATATACAATATGGTAGTAACGTCCCGATGGGGCAACGGGCACGTTTTGTGCCACAGCGGAAGGGCTCGGCGATGTCAGAGAAACTGCAGCAAACAGCGCGGGAACTGCGAGAGGCATATACTGGCGGTGCGGTCCCCCCCTTGCGCCATATTCTCGACCCGTTTGATTCTGACGGCGCCTATGCCGTGCAAGAAATCAACACGCGTTTCTGGAAAGCCCATGGGCGCAAGATTGTGGGCCGCAAGGCTGGATTAACAGCCGAGGCAGTGCAGCGGCAGCTTGGAGTCGATCAGCCCGATTTTGGCGTTTTGTTTGACGACATGAGTATCGCAAATGGCGGAGTTTTGGATCCCGACCGATGTCTGCAGCCCAAAGCAGAAGCTGAGATTGCATTCATCCTTGGTGCTGATCTGCAATCGCCCGAAACAACACCGGTCCAGGTTGCCCAAGCTGTCGCGAGCGTCCACACGGCAATCGAGATCGTTGATTCGCGAATCGCCGACTGGAAAATCACCTTTGCGGATACAGTTGCCGACAACGGCTCCTCGGCTTTCTTTGTTCTTTCAGACGACGGCCTGCCGCTCGAGGGTCTCGATCTCGCAGGTGCGGCCATGAGGATGAAGGTAAATGAAAAGACGGCCTCAACGGGGATTGGTGCGGCGGTGCTTGGCAATCCACTCAATGCTGCAGCTTGGCTCGCGCGGACACTTGCCAAACGGGGAGAGCCACTGAGGACAGGCGATATATTGTTGGCCGGGGCACTTGGCCCAATGGTGGGGCTGGCGCCAGGGGACTGGGTCGAAGCCTCTGTTGAAGGCATTGGCAGCTGCGCATTCGCCTTTGGAGAGGCCCAGTGACAGCTAAGGCAAAAGTTGCCATCATTGGTTCTGGGAATATCGGCACAGATCTGATGATCAAGGTACTACGACGGTCTGAAGTGCTGGAAATGGGAGCGATGGTCGGGATTGATCCTGAGTCAGACGGCCTTGCACGTGCAGCCAAAATAGGCGTGCCGACCACCGATGAAGGCATAGATGGCTTGCTTGCCATGCCTGAATTTGCGGACATCGAAATCGTCTTCGATGCAACCAGTGCTGGCGCACACAAGCGCCATAGCGATTTGGTGCTGGCAGCCAAGAAATGCATGGTTGATCTTACGCCCGCAGCCATCGGTCCCTACACGATCCCTCCTGTAAACGGAGACGACAATCTCGATGCTGAAAACGTCAACATGGTTACCTGTGGAGGCCAGGCAACGATTCCGATCGTGGCTGCTGTCAATCGTGTGGCCAAGGTGCATTATGGAGAGATCGTTGCATCGATCGCCAGCAAGAGCGCCGGACCCGGTACGCGGGCCAATATCGACGAATTCACCGAGACCACAAGCCAGGCGATCATGGATGTCGGCGGGGCGACCCGTGGCAAGGCAATAATTATCCTCAACCCGGCCGAGCCACCGCTCATCATGCGGGACACGGTCTATTGTCTGTGTGAAGATGCTGACCAGGATGCGATTCGCCGAAGTGTCGAAGATATGGTTGCTGAAGTGCAAACTTATGTCCCCGGCTACCGGCTCAAACAAGCGGTGCAGTTCGAGCACATTGGTTCGAACAGGCCATTGCGTATTCCCGAAATGGATCGCGAGTTTACCGGCCTTAAAGTGAGCGTGTTTCTGGAGGTAGAAGGCGCTGCTCATTATCTGCCTGCCTATGCCGGCAATCTCGACATAATGACCTCTGCAGCTTTGAAGACTGCCGAGAAAATTGCGCAGCGTAAGCATAAAAGGGCGCCAGCATGAGCTTTGATCCGGCCACCGAGAAACTCTATATTCAAGACGTTACCCTGCGGGATGGGATGCACGCCATTCGCCATCAATATGGGCTTGATCATGTGCAGGCGATTGCCAAGGCACTCGATGCGGCAAAGGTCGATGCGATCGAAGTGGCGCATGGAGATGGCTTGCAAGGCTCAAGCTTTAATTATGGATTCGGTGCACATACTGATTGGGACTGGATCGGTGCCGTGGCCGAAGTGTTGGATCATGCTGTGCTTACAACGCTTCTGTTACCCGGTATAGGTACGGTGCACGATCTTAAGCACGCCTATGAGATGGGTGTCCGGTCGGTTCGCGTCGCTACGCATTGTAGCGAGGCGGACGTCAGCAAGCAACATATCGAGGCTGCAAGGAATTTGGGCATGGATGTGTCAGGATTTCTAATGATGAGCCATATGTCGGCGCCCGATGCGTTGGCGCGGCAGGCCAAGCTGATGGAGGAATATGGCGCGCATTGTGTCTATGTGACAGACAGCGGCGGCGCGATGAATATGGAGCAATATGCTGCACGGCTTGAGGCGTATAACAATCTTCTTAAACCGGAAACTCAACGCGGCGTCCATGCCCACCATAATCTTAGCCTCGGCGTCGCCAATTCCCTGGTCGCAGTCCAAAATGGCGCGGTCCGGGTTGATGCCAGTCTGGCTGGCATGGGCGCGGGGGCAGGCAATGCCCCGCTGGAAGTTTTCATCGCTGCAGCAGATACTTATGGTTGGAAGCATGGTTGCGATCTCTATGCGCTCATGGATGCCGCCGAGGATCTCGTGCGTCCCCTGCAGGACAGGCCAGTAAGAGTGGACCGTGAGACACTGACCTTGGGTTACGCTGGTGTTTATTCGAGCTTCCTTCGTCACGCCGAGAAAGCGGCCCAGGACTATGGTCTCGACACGCGTACAATCCTTACAGAAGTTGGTCGCCGCAAAATGGTTGGCGGACAAGAGGACATGATTGTCGATGTGGCTCTAGATCTTTCAGACTCAGGAGCGGCCAAGTGACCACCTATCGCATCAAGATGCTCATTATCGGTTCTGGCCCAGCTGGCCTTTCCGCCGCAATTTATGGCGCACGCGCAATGATGGAGCCGATCATGGTGCAGGGAATCCAGCCTGGCGGCCAGCTGACCATCACCACCGAGGTGGAGAATTATCCCGGCTTTGCCCATGTGATCCAGGGCCCGTGGTTGATGGAGCAAATGCAGGCGCAGGCCGAGCACGTTGGCACGCGCATAATGTGGGATACGATTGTGGATATCGATCTCACCAGCGGGTCACCTTTCCGTGCAGTTGGCGATGGCGGCGATGAATACATCGCCGATACGCTGGTTATCGCGACCGGTGCACAGGCCAAGTGGCTGGGGGTTCCCGGTGAGCAAGAACTGGGCGGCAAGGGTGTCTCTGCCTGTGCGACCTGTGACGGGTTCTTCTTCCGTGGCAAGAAGGTGGCTGTGATTGGCGGCGGGAATACAGCAGTTGAAGAAGCGCTCTACTTGACCAACCATTCGGATGATGTGACGCTCATCCATCGCCGCGACGATTTGCGTTCGGAAAAGATTCTACAGGAGCGCTTGTTCAATTCGGACAAGATTAGGCCCATGTGGAACAAGACGGTCAAGCGCTTTGTAGCCGGCGAAGATGGCACTTTATCCGGTTTGATCCTCAGAGATACGCAAACGGGCGAGGAATCGACGCTGGGAGTAGATGGAGCATTTGTGGCTATCGGTCATGCCCCGGCCACGGAACTGTTTAAAGGCAAGCTGCCGATGGATGATGGCGGCTACTTGCGGGTTGAGCCGGGCACGCCCAAGACGGAAATCCCCGGCGTGTTTGCGTGCGGCGACGTCATGGATCACACATATCGTCAAGCAGTCACCGCTGCTGGCACAGGCTGTATGGCTGCGCTCGACGCCGAGAAGTTCCTCGCATCGCTTGACTTCGCCAAGGACGTGCCAACACAAGCCTCTGCTTCCTGATGGCCAATAACTGGATTATCATTGACCCCAGTTCCGGTGAACAGCTGCACACGGTTGAAAGTGTGGAATTTGAGGTCATTGATCGTTGGCTCGATGAGATGGCGCGGTTGCATCGTACGAAGCAAACATTGCTGCGGTATCGCCGCGTTGAAATTCTTCAAACGGCCCGCTTAGAGGTTGCCGAGCGCTTCGATGAGTTAGCAATTCTCATCGCTGCAATGGGGGGCAGACCCTTGACGGACGTCCGAGTCCAGGTGTCCCGGACAATATCGGGATTTGACGTCACCGTTGCGGGGATCCTGACTGAGGAAGGGCGCCAGATTTCCTTGGATCTTGCCGCAAGAAATAGCGATCGGATTGCGTTCACTAAGCATGAGCCAATCGGACCGCTCATAGCCATCAGCGTTTTCAACCAGCCGTTCAATTTGACGGTCGATCAGGTGATCTCGGCCGTCGCTGCTGCGTGCCCCGTGATCGTCAAGCCTTCTAAGGGTGCGATTTGTCACAGCGGGCAGGTCTGCGTTTCAGTCCAACGTATCTTTGTACCCCGATCAATCACCTCGGATTTTGCCGAAGCGTTCGCTGCTGCGGCCGGAGAGCTGGTGACCGGAGACGCTAAGGACGCAAAAACCGAGTGCGGCTCCATGATCAGGCCTGTCGAGGTTGATCGAATGGCGGAATGGATGTCTGCGTCTAGCTGGAAAGCGCTTTGTGCAAGCGCACGACTCTCCGAAAAATTCTGTTCTCCGGCAGTGTTGTTTAGCGCTGCACTTAAAGACGACGTCACTCGACAGCAAATATTCGATCTAGCCGCGCGCGTATACTCCTGCGATAGTGCGGAAAAAGCGATTATACACGCGAAGGAACTCCGGCTCATTTTTCAAGCCCCTGCGTTCCCCTACCGGTTGTGCTTTGTGACGCGTGCAATCAACGAACTTGACGCGACGACGGTCATTGCCAACGACAACAAAGCATCTCGCGTGGAACGGATGCATTTTGGTGAAAGGTGCCACTCCGCCTACGGCATGGGAGGGATATCTAATTCTATTCGCGAAATGAGCGTCGAAAAGCTTTCGGTGATGCGGGCATGACCGCGCTTGTAGGGCACGTTTTACTGGCTTCGGAAAAATGATCAGCGCTGATGTCGTCATCGTCGGGGCTGGTCATGGCGGGGCTGCCGCTGCCATAGCGCTGAGAAAGAATGGGTTTTCTGGTTCGATCCTGGTGATAGGACGCGAGCCAGAGCGTCCATATGAACGCCCGCCGCTTTCGAAGGAGTATCTCGCCGGTGAAAAGCAATTCGAACGGCTTTACATTCGTCCGGCACATTATTGGGACGAGCGTGACATCAAGTTCCAGCTTGATCTCGAAGTTACGAGCGTCGATCAGGAAAAGAAAACGGTGTCATGTTCTGATGGGAGTCAGGTCCGTTTCAGGAACCTGATCTGGGCAGCCGGCGGAGATCCGCGCAGATTGTCATGTCCGGGGTCAGAGCTGGGTGGCATTCATGTTGTGCGAAGCCGTGCCGACATTGATCAAATTCAGAGTGAGCTCGCTTCGGGTGCTCGAAAAGTAGCGATTATTGGAGGTGGATATATTGGTCTAGAGGCTGCTGCAGTTCTGAAAAAACTAGAGTGCGAAATAACTGTCATTGAATCCCAATCACGTGTTTTGGCCCGTGTCGCTGGCGAGCCTCTATCGAAATTCTTTCAGGACCAACATGCCGCTCGGGGAGTGCAATTCAGGCTCGGAGCCAATCTGACCCATCTGGAAGGCGAAAGTGGCCAGGTGACCAAGGTCATTCTCAAGGAAGGAGAGGTTATCGATTGCGATTTGGTTATCGTCGGAATCGGGATTGATCCTTCCGTGAGGCCTTTGCGTGAAGCGGGTGCTGTTGGCTTAGATGGCGTTACTGTGGACGAGTATTGCAGGACCTCATTACCAGGAATTTATGCACTTGGGGATTGCGCAGCACATCAAAATATTTGGGCCGGGCGTAACCTCGTGAGGCTCGAATCCGTCCAGAACTCCAACGATATGGCTACAGTAGTGGCGCAACATATATGCGGGAATTATGTTGTCTATGATGCGATTCCCTGGTTCTGGTCGAATCAATACGATCTGCGCCTTCAAACAGTAGGACTTTCGACTGGTGCCGACGAGATGGTTGTCCGTGGCGATCCTAATGAGCGAAGTTTCTCAGTGATATACCTGAAGGCCGGACAGCCGATTGCAATTGATTGTGTCAATACAACAAAAGATTACGTCCAGGGGCGCAAGTTAGTGGAGGCAAGGATCCGCGTAGACGGTGAGAAATTTGCCGACCGAAATGTTCCGATCAAGCAGGTGTTGGACGAACATCTTGCGAGTTAGCTCATGTCTGGTCTTTTATGTCTAAATACACTAGCTGTGGATTTAGACGGTAGGGGTAATCGGATCGATGCCTTGACCAAAGAAACCGGCCAGTTGGTTTCGTTGTTTCAGGTTATTGCCTGAGGTCATCCGGATCGCGTTACTGATATATGTTCGGTTTTCGCTCTATCTGCGCAATATCGAGAACCTGCCGTGCGAATGCGGTTTCGGCATCGGTTATGAAATCGTGCTAATGAGGTAGACCGCTTTGGGTCACTATTCACATCCAACATTCGAAGATAGCGCGCTACACAGATGAAAGGGGCGCCGCATTACCGGTTGCATGCGATCGATCAATAAGGCCTATTGCTCGAGAGCTATGTTACTCAGCAAGCCGGTAATCCGGTGGCGGCCACATTCGTCGACCCTGGCATGTGGAACTGTGGTATTGGGCGCAGGTTGCTTGGCGAGGCAAGCACAGTCGCGATGCAACGCGGGGCGAAAACAATGTATGTGATCGCCAACCCACAAGCTTTGGATTTCTACCAAGCATTCGGTTTCACGGGTGGAGAGACACGGGAAACGCGCTTTGGGCCCGCAATCAGCATGGCGCTCCTACTGAACCCTTGACCGGGGCTGCTTTGTCCGCCCCCTGATGACTTTGCCAAAAAGCTGCCATTCCGCAAACTACCCAATTGCAGTCGCCAAAAACGACCAACGCTAGTGTCCGCTTTGGGCATTTAGCGGACACTGGATAATGTGTTTATCTGCTTCCGCTTTCGACCCTTGTCGGCAATTCTGAGGCTGTATGAGAGCACCAGAAAGCGGTCGTTGAGCGCGGAATGGCCAGCTTTGTGACTGGTTACGGCGGCCTGTCACCCATTCTTATGGCTTTCGCTCAAGCCGCCTGCACCACCGAAAGATGGGGAGGGCGACGGGCGAGCCACAACTGGAGCTGCTCAACAACAAAGTCGATAACTGCCCGGATATGGGGCTGCCGGCGCGCGTCGTCGGTTGTAACCATCCAGCCAGGCGTCGTAAGCTCGACTATAGGGGGAACCAGCCTTACAAGACCGTGTGTGTCATCTCCCATCATGCAAGGCAGAATTGAAGCCCCGATACCGGACCTTACACTCGCAATGATGCTCGAAAGTGTGTTCGCACGATGTGCGGTCTCGGCATCCGGCAAATGCTCTGTCACCCATCGGTTGACACTCCCTTCGCGGTCGACCGACATTACCAGCGGATAACGGGCCAAGTCCGCAAGATTTGCTGGCATACCCAGTTTTGCAACCAGTTCCTCATTGGCATAGAAGCTTTCCTGCATATCGAGAAGATGGCGAACGATCAGTGTTTCTTCCGTTGGCTTCTGGCCGAACCGGATGGCGACATCGGCTTCGCCGCGCGAAAGATCCAGATTCTTGTCCGACGTCATTATCTCCACCCGCAGGTCTGGATAGCGGGCGCGGAGAAGTCCCAAAGCGGGAATGATCCAGGCGTTGGCCGCAGATTCCACAGTCGTCAGTCGCACCGTGCCAGCAAGACGGCGAGCCTCAGCAGCGATGCTGTCAGAAAATGACAGGATAGCTGCCTCAACCGATTCAGCCGCAGGGAGCATAGATTTTCCACGCGGTGTCAGGATGTATCCTGATGGCTTGCGGATAAACAGCTTTACTCCGGTCATGTCCTCGAGCGCGGTCACCCGGCGGGATATTGTCGACTGGCTTACCTTGAGTTGTTTCGAAGCGGCGAGCGTACTGCCCGTTCGAGCGACGGCAAGAAAATATCGCAAATCGTTCCAGTTCAACATGGCCGATTATCCTGTTGATATCTGGGTTATGCGTTTTTGCATAGCAGGTTTGCAAGACCAGTGTTAGCCCCTCGATACGGATCGGCGTATTTAGAGATCAGGACGAAGGGATGACCCACCGCCCAGATTGAAATCTAAGATTGGAGATACGAAATGACAAGATTCAACCCAACCGCATTAGCAGGTTCTGTTTTGGCCTCACTGACAATTTTGTCCATGGCCCTAGCAATATTCCCATAACGATTCTGGTCGCATGAAAGCGAAGAGGAATCGAGACCCCGTAACCAACGAATAACACTTTCCTCGCCAAAATGCCCCAGCATCCCCCCGCCAGTCCTGCTGACGGGGGGATGCTGCTATTGAACACCGGTCATGAAACTTAATGTCCGCTTTGGACGCAAAAGCGGGCATTGGAAAGCAACAGCTAGCCGTTAGTTGGGAAACCAATTGTCGACATCTTGACCCTTTGACATTTGCAATTCGATGTCGGTGAGTGACGGATTTATCATTCTGCAAATTTAGGTGTCAGTCCGAAAAAATCGGCAGCGTTATGATAGAGTATAGCGGCTCGTTGCTCATCGCTAATACTCTCCAGGCTTTCCAGGCGCTCAAGAATGAGCTCTAATGGAAAATCATCCGTCCCAAGCATGATGCGATCGCCAAATCCTGCGTCGATCAATCTGTTTATAGCGTTTTCATATTGTTTGATCGGAAGCACGCTGTTGGTGATCGACAGATCGACATACACATTCGGATATTCTGAAAGCAGATCGAGTGTTTGTTGCCAGAGCTCGGGCTTGGCATCACCGTCGGAACCAACATGTTGGAGCCAGATTTTCAATCCAGGATGCCTGTCCAGAACGGGTCGCAAATGCATGGGATTTCCGATTTCGCCATCGTAATCAGGACAGCAATTCGGGTTTGCTCGAATAGACCCACCCGGCGGAGGCCCGCTCCACGAATGTACGCCAACTGGAACGTTGAACTCTTCAGCAAGAGCCCAGTACGGTGCCATTTTGGGATGGTTTGGTAGCGTGCCGTCATAGTTGAACATCATTTCATGAAACGCGCCGATGGTTCCATTTTGAATGTTCTTTCGTAACCAGTCTATATCCGGAATTCCTTTAGTCTCAGGAAAGCAATGATATGAAGACTGCGTCCGATCGAGGGGGCAAGGTAGCATTACACCGAGCAAAAGTTCATCGGTAGCATGGTCGCTCCAACGTTGCGCTTGTGTTGGCGATGTTACCGAGACGACCGAGAGAACTACGTTATGATCACTCTGGTCCCGCAACATTTCACGGGGTCCACCATCTGGTTCATCGGAGTTTGCCAGTTGGGCGTGGCGGTGCACATCGATGATCCGCTGGGGTTCCTGGGTGGCTTGGCAACCCGCCAACAGGACGAAGAGTATAGTAATAGCAACCTTCAATTTGTGCCCCCAGCGGACTTCCATGAATCACTTGTAAATTATTCTGGCAGTTTAGCCGTCAAAATTCAAATTCAAGCTAGAAGCGCCAGCTTATCTATCAATTGTAGTGGTTCAATGGGATCATAGCTAACGTCCGCTTTCGGGATGAAACAGCCGCAGGCCTAGTGTCCGCTTTGGGCGCATCTGTGGACGGCGTGCATTTGGCAAGAGTTTTTTTGTTGGTCGTTGCAGCTTGGCTGATAGCGGGCATCTGTTCGGCCTGTTTGTGCGGCTTTGTTGGATGCCGCTGGCCATCATGCGTTTCGCGAGATGAAGTCCCTAACAAAAGCCCGCACTCTTTGGTGCTTGCGCCCAAATGGGTTGTCCTCACCCGTTTAACTACAGCTTCTGCATGACCTCCTTTGCACTTACCAAACTCGTTCGCGTCACTGCGACGCGGTAAACTCTAGACTGGCTTCAACCGCTCAGGGTCAAACTTTCCGTCTTTCATCATCAACGCCCAGATCATCCGGCCCATCTTGTTGGCCAGCGCTATGGCGGCGACCTTGGTGGGCTTGCGTTCCAGCAAGCGTACGAGCCAGGGATGACGCGTGAAGCCATCCAGCTTGGCCCGGATGATCATCGACATCGCGCCTGCTACCAACAATCGCCTGAGTTCCGGATTACCCTTCTTGGTAATGTGACCAAGCTTATCTCTGCCGCCGCTTGAATGCTGCTTTGGCACCAAGCCGATCCATGCCGAGAAAGCTCGGCCTGACTTGAAGCTGCCGGGATCTGCAACCTCAGCGATGACACGCGTGGCAATGACAGGGCCAACACCGGGAATGGTCTCAAGGCGTTTGCTGGCTGGACTGGCTTTATGCACCTGCGTAATCTTCCGGTCCGCTTCCAATATCCGTTGTTTAACAACGCCCAGTTCGTAAGCGAGCGGGGTCAAGCTATCACGCGCCAATGTTGGTACACGCTCATCAGAATCATCAAACAATATCGCCAGTATCGCTTCCACGCCCATCCGGCCCTTGGCTGCCACCACGCCAAACTCCGCCAGATGACCGCGCAGTGTGTTGATCAGCCGTGTTGACAATCTCACCCATTGATCACGGACACCATGGAGCACCAGCAAGGCTTGCTGATCGGGTGTCTTGATCGGAACAAACCGCATGGTTGGGCGCGTGACTGCCTCACAGATCGCTTCAGCATCGGCCATGTCGTTCTTCTGGCTCTTTACATAAGGCTTCACATATTGCGGCGGCATCAGCTTTACCTCGTGGCCGAGCGCACTGATCTCACGTGCCCAATAGTGTGCCGTTGCACAGGCTTCCATACCAACCAGGGCTGGCCCCAGCTTGCCGAAGTAATCCAAAACTCTCGACCGCGACAGCTTGCGGCGGGTGATAACCTCACCATCATCGCCAATCCCGTGAACTTGAAATACCGACTTGGCTAAATCTAATCCTACTACTGCAATATCCTGCTTCATCTGCGCGCTCCTATGTCTAACGGTGTTGCCACCTGTTACATATCAGCCATCTCTGGCCAGTGGTGCACGCCGTCCACTGCATCAAAAGCGGACGTTAAGAAAGCGGAAGTTGCCGGTCGGGTAAGCGCCCCAAATCCAATACGTAGCGATCCAAGGTCTTAGTTCATGAAAGCGGACATTCTCTGTGGCGATCAAAACCTGAGCAAGAATCCGGTCTATCTCTAAAAAATAATGATCCACGCACATCACAATGTGCGCAGTGGCAAAAATCTCTCGACAAACTACTCTGATTTTATATAATGATAAAATTATTTGATAAATCGGAGGAAGTAATGAACGGGGCGGATCACATCGTAAGCCAGATGTTCGACGGTGGGATTGACACCATCTTTCTCAATCCCGGAACTTCAGAGATGCAGCTCGTCCATGCAATCGACGGATTCCACGAAATCCGGCCTATCCTTGGCCTGTTCGAGGGCGTTTGCACGGGTGCAGCGGATGGTTTCAGTCGGATTGCCGGACGTCCAGCGGCAACGCTGCTACACCTCGGGCCTGGCCTGGCTAACGGGCTTGCGAACCTGCACAATGCAAGGCGCGCGGGAAGCTCGGTGCTCAATATCGTTGGCGATCATGCCCGCGACCACCGCAAGCTCGACGCCCCGTTGACCAGCGACATCGAGGGACTTGCACGACCCATGTCGAACCACGTTTCGACTTTGTCCGAGCCAGGCCGGCTCAGCGGTGAGATTGCTGCTGCGATTGATGCGGCTGAAGGCGGAATTGCGACGCTTATCGTTCCTGCCGACATTGCATGGAGCGCAGTTGAGTCGCGTCCGGCGGAGAGCCGGCATGGGTCGCCGAAAGCGGCTGAGCGCGGACCTGACAAGTTGCAACTGCGTCGGGCATTGGACGCTCTGCGAACGCGCTCGCAGAGAACCATGATACTTGTCGGGGGGGCGCTGCTGACGGGCGAAAGCTTGAACAAGATCGAATACTTGATGCATGCGACAGGCTGTCAGGCCATGATCCCCACGTTCAACAGCCGCTTGGAACGCGGCGCCGGGCGTCCGGAACTCCCACGGATTCCATATTATTCTGAAGATGCTGTGGTTGCGTTTGAAGCCATTGATGTCCTGGTGTGCCTTGACGCTCAGGATCCGGTTGCTTTCTTTGCCTATCCCGGAAAGCAAAGCAGGCCGACAGCGCCAGGAACCCAAGTCATTGATCTCAATCAAGCGCCGCTGGCTGCGCTCGACGAAATTCTAGCAGCTTCTTATCTTGATGCGCCCCCCCAGCCGGCCAGGGATGTTCACTCTGATCCTGCAGAGTCCCTGAATCTCGGCGAACCCCTCAATGCTGACAATGTCGCACGACTGATCGCCGCCCACCTTCCTCATGATGCGATCATCGTCGATGAAGCCGTGACCGCACGTGCACCTCTTATAGAGCATACGAGGGATGCCGCACAACATGACTGGCTCGACCTGACCGGAGGTTCGATTGGACAGTGCCTTCCGGTTGCAACGGGTGCGGCCGTCGCAGCGCCGGATCGAAAGGTCCTCGCCGTCTCCGGTGACGGTTCAGCGTTGTATACCATTCAGGCATTGTGGACCCAGGCCCGCGAGAACCTAAACGTCACAACGCTCATCTACAACAATGCGAGCTACGATGTGCTCAAGGTCGAGATGATGCGGACCGGCATAACTTCAATCAGCGAGAGGGCTGCCGCGATGCTTTCGATCGATTCCCCGCGGACCAATTTCTGCATGTTAGCGAACAGTTTCGGGGTTCGCTCTTCGCGCGTGAGTTCGGTCGCAGAACTGGACGCAGCGTTGCGCGATTCGATGCGAGGCGACGGCCCTGATCTTATCGAAATCATGATCGTCAGCCTAGGAGGATGAGATGACAGGCACCAACCAACCCAAACTGAATCTCTACCACTCGAACCCGTCGCTGTGCAGCCAGATGGTCCGCGTTGCGCTGGCCGAAAAAGGACTGGAATATGAGGCACGGCAAGTATTGCTATGCGATCAGCACGACGAAGCAGAGAACATCCAACCGTGGTTTCTGGAGATCAATCCGACAGCGGTCGTACCGGTCCTCATGGTCGATGGGGAAATGATTCGAGACAGTTCGTATATCATCGAGATGCTCGATGGGATGGGCTCGCCTGGCTCGACCAGAATATGGCCCCAAGACGAAGCCGATAAGCAAGAGTTGCGCCGCTGGATCGAAGATACGGGCCTCCCCGATTCTGCCCGAATGGGAAAGACCCTGGGCACCGCCGTCACAATGCTTTCGATCCCGGCTCTCTCTCACCTGATTAAAGGGCTGAAGCTTCGATCGGTCTTCAATATTCTACGCCGGCATCCGCGCCGGGATCGGGCGTGGACCTATGCCAGTGTCTATTTCACGCCATTGGCGAAGAACCTGCCTCTTCTTGCCTACAAAGGATTCGTAAAGGGAATTATCGAGGTGGAATCCATGCTGAAGGATGGCCGAGACTATTTGCTCGGGGACTTTTCCCATGCGGACATCAACCTTATGTGCGTGTTTCACAGGATCGTATTCCTGCGCCTTGGTGGTATTCTCGAGATGAGTGAGCTGCCGAATGTTGCTGCATTCTGGGGACGGCTGAAATCGAGAGAAAGCTACAAGTCCGGGGTCCTCGATTTTATGCAGGACGCAGACTTCGAAGTTCAGCAAGCGGTGTTTGGAGATGCGTGGTCCCCGCATCTGCAGCCTTTGCAGCAAAGCATTCGCGAAACTTTGGCCGCGCAGAATCAGTGATGTCCGAATTACATTCCTACCAAGCCAACTGAGGGAGCTCTATCATGTTCAACCAATCATTGCCGCAAGCAGCTGAGGCACGCAAAATTCGCCCTGCCTACCTGGCGCATGTAGTCCTACGGACCGCACAGCCGGGAGCGTTGATCGAGTGGTATCGTCAGGTTTTGAACGCCGAGATTGCGCATGCGAGCGAACTGATCACCTTCCTGACCTATGATGAAGAACACCATCGGATCGCGATTGCCAAGATGCCAGTGACCGGAAAAAGAGCCATGGCGCGTGCCGGCGTCGATCACTTTTCCTTTGGCTATGCCTCGCTCAATGATTTGCTTGTCCACCATCAGGCATTACATGAGGTCGGGATCGAACCGATCTGGTCGATCAACCATGGGCCGACAATTTCTCTCTATTATCAGGATCCCGATCGCAATGTCGTCGAACTACAGGTAGATACGTTTTCGACAACTGCAGAGTTCGAGGCGCTGACTGAGAAGCTGGACTTCGAAGACAATCCGATCGGGGTGGATATCGATCCTTTCGTGCTCAAGGCGCGCCTGGATGCGGGAGAAGATCCGGCAGTATTGATGGAACGCGCGGTAATCGGCAAGCGCAGCGCAACCGATCTTCCACGCTCCTATGTTGGCGGCTTTGCCAGCGGAGTAATCCGGGTGGCCAAAGCTTTGGGCGTGAAAGTCTGAACAATGGGAATTTCGAGCATGATGGATCGGCCCGTCGTTATCATTGGAGCAGGCCCCGTTGGCGCTACACAGGCTCTCCTGTTGGCCAAGCATGGAATTCCAGTGCGGCTAATTGAACGTAAGCAGGCTCCGACGCAGCATCCTGCTGCACATGTTTTGAATGGCCGCACGATGGAAATATGGGAATCAATTGATCCCGAAATCCCGCGGCGCGTTACGGCGCTGGCTGAACCTATCAAGCAGGATTCGACCATCAACTGGCAAACTTCCCTGATGGGAGATGTGCTTGGCAAGATTGAAGTGCTCCGGCGCGATGCCGAGAGAGAAGTTTCTGAACCGATCAGCAATTGGTCAACAATCCACTTGGGGCAGCATAGGCTGGAACCGCTGCTATGGGATTTGGTTCAGCACAATGAACTGATCGAATTCCAAACCGGCACTCAATGTTCCAGTGTAGAAGAACGTGACGGTCGCGTCTTTGCGACGATCGAGCGACGCCAAAGTCGGCGAGTGGTAGAGTGCGCCTATCTTATCAGCGCCGAGGGTGCCTCCTCCAACATTCGTCGGGAACTCGGCATCGCCATGCCAGGTCCTGTTTTTGCCGAGATGTCCAGTGTGTTCTTCAACTGTCCGGCTCTCGTGCGCGCGTCCGACCCGCTGCCTATACTCACCTGGGTCATGAACGAGACGATCCTTGGCGCGCTGATCCATCACGGTGAAGGAGACTTCATCCTCATGACCGGCTATCTGCCGAAGTTCCAGTCTCGGGAAAGCATGGATGAAGGCTGGTGGCTTCCGCGGATCCGGGCCGCGATTGGCACTGATGCGCCAGTGCTTATCAAGTCTCGCGGCGTATGGACCATGACCTCTCAGATTGCTGAGAGATATCGGAAGGACAGAATCTTCCTGGTTGGAGACGCGGCTCACAGGTTTCCTCCGACAGGTGGCTACGGTCTCAACACAGGGGTCGGTGATGCGCAAAATCTGGCGTGGAAACTGGCGGCTGTGGTCAGCGGCGAGGCAACCGATACTCTGCTCGGCACCTACGAGCAAGAACGTAAGCCTGTGGCAATGCGCAACGCCGAGCAAAGCGTTCATAATCATCGCAAGATGGATTTGGTTTCGCGGCATATTGGAGTGCGTGGCGAAGATCTCAATCGCCTTGGCAGGTTGTTGTTTGATTGGCCTTTGTCGGCTTTGCCGCATGCGTGGCGAGCGCGCTTTGCGAAGTGGACGATGGTCTCGGGAGTCAGGCGCGCGGGCAGGTTGTTGAACCCCGCTTCGAAAGGGTTTGCTGAAAGGCTCGCATGGATTCAGGCAGACATTGCCCAGCAGGGCGAGCATTTTTCGGCGCCAGGAATCGAATTTGGCAGCACGTACGATGATGGATTGGTCGCTAGGGAACCAGGGCAGCGCGTCAGTGATGACACAAGCGCTGGCCATTACGAGCCATCGACTCTGCCAGGTGGCAGGATACCGCTTGCGGCCATCGCAGATAAGGAGGCGACGACGCATAGTATACTTAAAACGGATCGACTTTCTCTCTTGGTCGATCCGCGAGATCAGGAACTTTGGCGGCGGTTGGTTAGCAATTCGACTGTAATGGGCCTGGAAATTGCAATTGTTCCATGCAGTATGCGAAAACGCAATGATTGGCAGGATGTATTTGGACTTTGTACTAACGGAGCGGTTCTCACGCGACCCGACGGATATGTCCTCTGGCGATCAATTGGCCACCAGCCAGAAGAGGATTGGAACGAATTCACAAACGCACGTGGGCGCGATTTTATGGCCCAAGCCGGGGAGTTCGTCAGTGATCTGGCTGTCGTGAACGAGGTGTGATACAAACTGGTTCCACTAATCCCTCGACATGCTATCCTCGCCGACGAAAAGGAGCGTAAATTGTCAACATCTGTTTCAATGGCATCGACAAAGCGAACGAGAGGCAAGGACGATCAAGATATTCGTGCACGTATTCTGGGCGCAGCCTTACGTTTGTTTTGCCAGCTCGGATTTGATGGAGCGTCGCTTTCTGCAATAGCCAAGGAAGCCGGAGTCGCGCAGCCGCACACCTACTACTATTTCGAAAACAAGTACGAGCTGTGGAAGGAAGCCATCGCTCCGCCCTTCAACGAATTGATGCGCCATCCAAGCAGTGCTGATGATCTCAAGGACCTGACCCCTCTGCAAAGCTTCCGGGTTCAAATGAGGAGAATGATCGGAGCGGCAATCGATAATCTCGAAATCATGCACATCTACATTCATGAAAGCAGGAACCCCGGTCCCAGACTGGACTATTTGCTGGATCAATATTTTACTCCAATCCATTCTAGGATTGAACGAGGCATACGGGAAATTTCGGACGAAGCTGCGCCAAATCCGGTGTTCATTTTATCGAGTGTGATCGGTGCTACGCATTTCTTTTTCTCTTCACCTGCGCTGCTGGCGCGGGTTCACAGCACCGAAGTGAATGACACTGATGTCCGCGCTGCCTTCATCGACTTTGTTATCGATCAGGTCATGCATGCGAGTGGAAACGCTGCAAGTTGATTTTATGAATATATAAGATAATTTGCATTTAGTATAAAGCCTGCTAACTCATTACCTTCAGCATGATTGGAGGAAGGTGGGCGCTATGCGATTCTTGACATTCAGACATGGAGATGGACCGGCACGACCAGGAGTATTGATTAGCGACAATTCGAGAGTGCTTGATCTGGCTGCCGCAAGCAGCGGCAAAATCACGAAGATGATCGAACTAGTCGAAGGCGGAGAGAAGATGCTTGATCTCGTCCGGACCCTCAAGGCAAAATCACTAACGGAACATAGCTATGCGCTCGACGAGGTTCGAGTGGAGACACCCTTCCGCCCGATCCAGTTGCGTTCATTCAGTGTCTACGCATTGCATCTCGAGCGGTCGTTTGCCGCGGCCAGTAAGAATCACTGGAGCTTGTTTCGCTCGCTCTTTTTCAAGCTTTTCGTCAAGATGCCTCCAGCAAGTTTCTTTGCTCGCCCAGCATACTACAAGGGAACAGTCACGAACTTTGCCGGACCGCATGATGATATCAGGCGGCCATCATTCGGAGGGATGCTGGACTACGAGCTCGAGCTGGCGGTTATCATCGGCAAGAAAGGCAAGGATATTGATTCGGAGAGTGCCTACGATCACGTGTTCGGCTACACCGTGTACAACGATGTGTCCGCGCGCGAGCAGCTCATGAGCGAAATGGGGCCGGTCTCGGCAGGCCCCGCCAAAGGCAAGGATTTCGATACTAGCAACATTATCGGCCCATGGATCGTAACACCGGATGAAATCGACGATCCGATGGATCTGAAGGGGGCTGTACGGGTCAATGGCGAATTGCGCGGCGAAAGCTCAACCAATCTCATGTCGCATTCGATCAAAGACATCATCGCTTATGCTTCCAAAAGCGAGACTTTGTACCCCGGCGAGATGCTGGCGACAGGAGCAATGCCCTATGGATGCGGCATCGAGGATTGGAAATTCCTCGAAGACGGCGATCTTGTCGAGCTGGAAATAGAACGGATCGGGAAGTTGGCCAACAAGGTCGTTGCTTGAAGTTTCGTCCAATAGTGATTGATGCCCCCTCGGTGCACCGTCAGGCGGTATCGCCAGCGAGATCGGGCGTAGCTTTAGTTGAATGCCGAGTGTCGGCGATTCAAACTTACATTGCCAAGACCAAACTGTCTGCAATCGGCCCAATTGCTGTCGTTAAAAACGACCTAAACTAGGGTCCGCTATGGGCGCAAAAGCAGACGTTAGAGATAGAGAGGTCACCGTCCTGCTGCCGACCCAATTGTTGACGGTATGTCCGCGTTCTGCGCTTCCGAAAAGCAAACTTTGGCCTCTTTAACACTGAGGCATAATGCCTATCCAAATATAGTGTCATGATTTGCGATGAGGTGACCAGCTTCCCTGATGCTGTCGAGAGCAACTTTCCTCATAACTTGCACCCGCGATGGTTCGAGACCCCACCCGCTCATACTATGGTTTCCGGCTGCTGCCACATAGGCTTGCCATAACGCCAACCTGAAAGGATCGACGTGGCGCTGTGTCGAATAGGTATTCAAGAAGCACTGCGCGCCCCAATCGCCGTGGATGTATCGAAGCTCCAAACATGCACAGGCGACATCGGATAGCGGATCGCCTATTGCTGCATCTTCCCAATCGATGACACCCACGAGCTTTCCACCTTCCCAGACAATGTTTGAAGGCCAGTAATCTCCGTGAAGCAGAACACCCTTCCCGGCGAAAGCGGTCGAATTCATTCGTAAGAGGTTCGACCGCAATTCTTCCCATTCCGCGTCATCAGGCAGAAAGTCTAGCAACTCCGGGAGAGGGTCGAACCTAAGCGGTAATTTTGGAAGCGAGTCCGTTTTGACGTCGTGGATCGAGATGAGTTTGTTAGCCGCAGCCGTGATGCGTGCTTCGGCCACCGCCGACGGTATATCCGTTGATCCCTCAATATATTCCAGCAAAACATACGGGTGCTGGTTCGCGCCGTCGCCACCACCAAAACCCAAAGGTTTGGGGACTGTAACTCCGAGCGAATGCAGACGCTCGAGCAACTGAAATTCAAGAGCCGCCTCGTGTCCACAATGATTGTCGCCGTGCTCCCGCAAGACGAGCGTACGCAGACTGCTGGTTGGAATCTCAATGTGTATTAGCGTAGCATCTGCAGAAACCCCTCCAGTTAGTGGATTCGCGCCTCTGATCACTGCGCCCGGAACATGCGCTGACACCAGCTCGCTGAATCTGTCATTTGGGCTCAAAGAGTGTCCTCCGGACTGGATTGAAGAATCCTTTGCTGCTTCAACTTATACAACCGGAACGGCAGGTTTGGTAGAGCAGGCTTTGATAGCAGACGGACCGCTCCCACCCCACTTCCAGATATGCGGTGGAGGTAAAGCTAATGTCCGCTTTCGGGATATTGCGGTCACTAGGTACGGGGTTTCTTTACGACAGCTACCCACCCAGTTATTGCCTTTCAAATAGGCCAAAGCTAGTGTCCGCTTTCGGGATAAGGCGGACACTAGAGACGAGGCCATCAATTCACATGTTGGTATTCCAGTATGATTGCGGGGGGAGGGGGCACGTTCATTTCGTCGACCCAGCCAATGCCTTTGCCATCATGTTGCTGACCCGGTCAGCGGCCTTGCGGGAGGGATCATGGTCTACGTGCGCATAGATTGCCGTTGATCGCGGGTTGGCATGGCCGAGAATTGCGCCGGTTAGCGCCATGGCTTCACCAGAGGATATGGCAAGCGAGGCTAGGGTGTGGCGCAGAGTATGCGGCGTTACACCCGGGAGGTCAGCGGTCTCGATAATCTTCTTCCAGATACCCTTCATGCCCTGGAAGTGGCCTTGTCCATAATCAGCAGGAAAGACAAATTCTGAGTTTGGGTTTTGATCGATACTTTTAAGCAGTGCCATGGCTGCTGCTCCTAACGGCCTGATCGATTTGCCGGTTTTGGTGTCTTCGAGGATAAGTAAACCCCTTTCAAAGTCGATCTCACTCCACTTCAGTTCTGCAATTTCCTGACGTCTGCATCCCGTCAGCGCCCAAAGGCGTGCGATATCTATGCCTTTGCGATTGGCTCCTTGGGCTTCCAGTGTATCGCAAGCAGCACCCAGGCGCCCAATCTCTTCTTTGGTGAGATAGCGATTATTCTGATTGTCTGTCTTGCGCACAGCAGCATGCTCGCATGGATTGTTGCCCACAATGCCGCGTCTCTGCGCAAAGCTGAATACGGCGGACAGGTCGCGAAAGACTTTTCGAGCCGCCCCTTCGCCGCCTCTAACAATCACTCGCCTGCGCGGGCCCAGTTTTTTATCACTGGCGGATTTGCCAGCGGCTACATCCCGAACAAAATTCTCGATATGACCGGGCAGTATCTCCGAAGCCCGATGCCTCCCTAACAGAGGCACGACATGATGACGTAGCCTGGCCATGGTGTAACGCTTGGTCAGTTCTTTCATCGGTTCGCCCTGACGCTTGCCGCGCTGTATGTAGCAACCTTCCGCTTCGTAAAGATCGACAAGCTCGCTCATATTGAGCGCTAGCCGTTTTGCATTGCGCTCTGCGGCGGGATCATCGCCTAGCAATACTTGGGCAAGCAGCGCCCGCGCCTTCTTCTTGGCCTGATCCAGAGTGATTATGTTGGCACGGCCAATAGTCATATATCCTTTTGGTGCTGACCGGCCCCCTCCATTGGCGCGGTAACGGACAAAATATGTTTTGAGGCCCGCCACGCTTACTCTCATACCAAAGCCGGGCAGGTCGGCATCCCAGATCACATATCGTTTGTCGCGCGGTTTTGCATCAGCGACTATTTTCTTGCTCAAGACTGTTTCTGACAATTTTCCCATATATGCCTCCAATCCAAAAGGTGACCACTTGGTGGGCACTCAGAACGGAAAATCTAGCGAATTATGAAATTACTATAGCGTAAAAAATGGAATAATACTATAATTAAAACAAAGTACTATATCGCACTCTAGCGCACGATGGCGTAGGGAAGCGCGCATGTCACATTAGCTTTGCCAAGGTTGGGGTCGAGAGTTCGAATCTCTTCGCCCGCTCCAGTTTTTCTGCCTAGTATAGGCCATGAACTGAATTTATAGTGTTCTATATCCCACCAAACCCCCACTAACCACTTGTGAAATCAGCCATTTAATTGGTTATTGATAGTGCTTGGAGATGTTCGGCATTTTAAGCGGGGTGAACTTGTTTGACAGTCTCCGTCATTCTGCACTTGCCACTGTTTTGATCTTCTTCCGGACGGAGGTACCATGAAGTGCCTCGGGCTTTGTCGATAATTAAGTTAGCCTTCCGACCGACATAAAAATTTAGAAAATGCTCGGACTATCAATTAGGTATCGAGCGCAAAGCTGAAATATATGTTTCAAGGTGCCCGCCGCTTTACGATGGGCGGAGTCAATCCGATGCGATTGTACAAGGCGAACATTATATTGCTAATGTCTGCAACATCCCGACAGCGGACATTAGGATTCACACGAAATGAAGGCATTTTATCCAACCATTCGTTTCAACGCACCTTCATGTTTGTCGATAAAATGATGCTTCATCGCTCCGAGGATATGGGCTCCGAGTATGATATATAGAATGTAAGGCAGGATATATTTGTGGAACGTACCCCAGATTATATATGCATCGCTCTTTCCCCAAAATGGCTGAATTTCCAACGCAAAGATGTAAGTCGGAAAGCCATGGAAACTGGTCATGACATAGCCGGTAATAGGGACAGCGATCATCATCACATAAAGTATGATATGGACCCGATGCGCCCACTTGCGCTCGTTGGGTTTTAGCGACGCATCCAGCTCAGGGCGCTTGGAACGCCGATTCCAGAATAGTCTGAAAAGAATAAGCGCAAATACCAGCACGCCAATTGTTTTATGCACTACATAATATTGGTTCCGGAACCATGTACCCTCAGGAATCATCGATGCGAACATTCCGATTGGGATGAGAGAAAGGAACAATATCGCGATTGTCCAATGCAGCATCCGCGAGACAAGGCCGTATCGATCTGACTCGTTCTCGGAAGGTAGCTCTAACGGTTCTGTGCTCTTGCTTTGCTGAAAAGCCGCTCGAAGCAAGAGCAAACCGCCGATCAAGGCGACCGCTGCCTGTATCCAGAGCAATGCCGGCTTTGCCGAATCCATTGGCGTTTGGTTGGGTTTAGGGTTTTCGAGAATGCCGGTGCCTAAAATGCTGACGAACCAGAAAACGATTGCAAAACAACCCAAAGCAGCCAGCAATGTCCCTATCGTCCGCACTTTCGGGATCCGATAGTTCATAAACCATGCCGTCAGAACCGACGTTACAATTATTGCCAAAGCGATCCAGCTGTCACCATTTGATATCGACATGATTTGTTCCATTCACACAGGGGTTAAAATCTTAACCCGGCTATTCTTTGTAGCGATTTTTGGGAAGAGGTAGTCTATTCGACTTCGGTAACCATCGTGTCGCGTGACTTGCGCACCTTTGGCATCTGTAGAAGCCAATCTCCTGTTGGATCGCGATACCCCAATGGCAAAAGAACAACTGAACGCAAGCCGCGTTCGCTCAGGCCCAGGATCTTATCAACTGCGGCTGGATCGAAGCCTTCCATCGGTGTGCTATCAACTTCCTGCTCAGCAGCGGCGACCAGCGCTACACCCACTGCAATATAGGCTTGGCGAGCCGCATGCGCGTAGTTAACCTCTGCTTCGCGTGGCACATAGTTGGCCTTCAGGTTGCCATAATATTCGTGAATCAACGGTATCTCGCCGCGCGCTTCGATATTCAAATTTGTGACGGCGTCGATACGTTCATCTGTGTAGTTATCCCATGCTGCGAAAACCAATAGATGGGACCCATCGGTAATAGGTGTTTGGTCTCCAGCAGCTTTTTGAAGCTCCGCCAAAGTCTCTGGATTGGTAACCAAAACAACCTCAAATGGCTGAGTTCCGCTCGACGTTGGTGCCAGGCGGATAGCTTCCAGGATTGCATCAACCTTCTCTTGAGACACAGCCTTTGCGGGATCCATTTTCTTTGTGGCGTAGCGCCAGTTCAAATGTTCGATGAGGGTCTTGTTGATCATTTTCTGGTTCCTATTGTCGACGTTGGCATTGTGCGGTATACTTTTGTAACCGGATATATATTGAGAACTAGATTTCTTGCAAGGAGGCACAATTTTGAGCCTCGGTTACATGAAGGGAACCACCATGACAGTTGCGTCGCCAGTTTCAGAAACAGTTTCGAAACAATGCCCGAATTGCCAGCGTATCAATGAGGTTCTGACGCGTGTTGGTGATCGCTGGAGTGTCCTTGTGATCATATCGCTGGCCGAATATGGGACACTGCGCTTCAATGAACTGAAACGGAATCTGGGAATTTCACAGCGAATGCTCAGTCGGACATTGCGTGAACTGGAGCGCGACGGCCTTGTCAATCGCACATATTATCCAACAATCCCACCCAAGGTGGAATATAGCCTGACTCCTATGGGCGAGTCATTTCGTGAACCGGTGAACGCATTGGGGAGTTGGGCGCTTGAGAACTTAGCCACAATCGACGCGGCCCGTGAAATTTACGATGCTGCGTCGAAAAAGCTGGCAGCATCGATATCGTAACGCCCGCTTTTGCGCCCATAGCGGACATTAAAGTATATGGCTGTTATCAATGTTTCGCTGTGTCATTCGCCAAAATTAGGTCTATTTTCCGACGGAGCTCAGGTTCCCATTCTTCCACCAAGGTCCGTGATTTTTCTAAGAGAGGTTCATTTTCATGGGATGGTATGTTTACGTCATAAACTTCAGCAATCTCAATCATTCCCTTTCGGTCGGTGTCGCTAAAAAGAGTAGTTAGTTCATTTGCAGCATCTTTGGAGACCCCTAGTGCTTCAAATGCAGAACGACCGATCCTTAATGAACTGTCATATGTCTCGCGAATAATATCCCGACAGCCCGCAAACCAAAGATCATAGACATGGTCTCTATCAACGGCGCGGGCGATAACATGTAGGTTGGGATAATTTTGAACGGCATATTCCACCAGCTTGGTAATTTGCTCTTTATCGTCGATAGCGACGATCAATATCTTCGCTTCATGGATCCCGGCAGATTGCAATAAATCTGGTCGCGTTGCATCGCCGAAATAGGCACGTGCGCCGAAAGCCTGCAGCATTCCCAAGTGTTCAGAGCTATAATCAATCACCGTGGTCGAAAACCCCGCAGTGAGCAGCATTCTATCGGCGATACCGCCGACGCGCCCGCGACCAGCGATTATTATCTGATTGGACTCGGATATATCATCAGCCTCGCGTTTCTTGGTCTTGTCAAAATGTGGGGCAATAACGCGATCGTACAGGATGAAAAGCGCTGGTGTGATAAGCATGGAAAGAGCCACGATAAGCAGCAAGCGATCCGCCAGAACTTCTGGAATAATCCCGTTTGCAACCGTTAACGCCAATAACACAAAGCCAAACTCACCAGCCTGAGCCAGACCTAGGGCAAATAGCCAACGATTGGACCAGGGCAGTTTGAAGAAATATCCTAGGATTAGAAGTACGCAAATTTTGAGTAATATAAGGCCGATTGTTAGTCCCAGAATTGGCAGAAAATTTTCGAACATAAGGCCGAAATTAATCCCGGCTCCAACGGTCATGAAAAACAAACCGAGGAGCAGGCCCTTAAATGGCTCGATATCCGATTCCAGTTCATGGCGATATTCACTATTGGCAAGGACCACACCTGCGAGAAATGTTCCCAGTGCCGGAGAGAGGCCAACCAGAGACATCAAAAGTGCGATACCAACGATCATCATTAAAGCCGCGGCAGTAAATAGTTCACGAAGCTTAGCAGCAGCTATGAAGCGAAAAATAGGTCGGGTTAGATAGCTTCCACTTAAAATGACAAAAGCGATCGCTCCAAGTGTCACTAATGCCGTCTGCCAGGAATTCAGCCTCGCGACTAAGCTATAGCCAGCGTCGTGATCAGCGGCCGGGACTCCGGAAATTTCTGCCACCGCGAGCAATGGTAAAAGCGCCAACATCGGGATAACAGCGATATCTTGGAATAACAGAACCGAAAAGCTTGCCTGTCCCCCATCACTTTTAATCAATCCCTTCTCGTTCAATGTTTGCAAAACAATTGCCGTCGAAGACAGTGCTAGGACCAACCCGATTGCCAATGAAACTTGCCATGTCTGCCCGAGAAACATAGCGACCATCATGATAAGGCCAACTGTCAATGAAACCTGCCCACCGCCTAATCCAATCAGGCGTGTTTTCATTTCCCACAATAATTTTGGTTCGAGTTCCAACCCTACGAGGAACAACATCATGACCACACCAAATTCTGCAAAATGTTGCACAGCGATAACATCGACACCCAAAAGATTGAGCATAGGGCTAATCAGAATTCCTGCGATAAGGTAGCCGAGAACCGAGCCCAGTCCCAGTTTAGAGGCAATGGGAACGGCAAGAACGCCAGCCGTCAAGAATATGAAAGCCAAAAGAAGAAAGTCTGTCATAAGTTCACTGGCCCCAATATGATCGATCTTGCATAGTCAAAGGACAGCGTTAGCAGCGAATTGCTAAAACGCTAAATCCCGATGCTGCAATATTCTAGCCTCCGCTTTTGCGCCCATAGCGGACACTAGCGTTGTGACCGCTATATCCCGAAAGCGGACTCTAGGAATTCTCAGTATAGGCGACAAACTTTCATGAATTTTTGCGTGAAAGCAATTCTTGCCAAAGTCCAAGCGCTGACTTTTCTGTCACACCCTCAATCCTGCGAGAAGACAATTCTTCGCTCATATCCGCATCAGAGAACTTGGTATGGATTGCATAGCCTGAAGAAAATATTGATAGGCTTTCAAGCGGGCCGCCCTCCACACCGCATTCCAGCCATGCATCTGGATGTTCACTATTTCGGGAACTAAACAGTTCTTTAAGGGCACTTTGCAAATCATCGTCAGAAGGGCTTGCTATGCAGTTTCCAAAACAAAAATACAGGTTAGACCAATAACTCATAAAAATGCTCAATTCCTGATTGGTTTTTTCAGAAGAGTAATGCGGCTTCTATTTGAAGCATATATTGAATATCTCGTCAAAATTCCGTGTCCGCTTTTGCGCCCATAGCGGACATTAGCGTTTTAAGAATGCTAGTCGTGATTGGCTCCATCAGCAAAGCCGATATTTGCGTCGTTGGGCATTTCCACATCATCCAAGCAAGCAAAGTTTATGCATATTTGTTGCGGATCGCGTCGCCGTTTATGATGGGTATATACGCCGCAGTTCTTGCAGAAGAAATGCTCAGCAATCATCTTGTTCCACTTGTACGACGATAAGTGCTCTGCACCATCTATCAAGTTGAAATGACTTTTATGCTCAGCTTTCATTACAATGGCCTTCTTCAGGCAAAGCGAGCAATCGCAGCGGTATGCATCCTCGGAAATGCTAATCGAGCGGATTTCAAATTTCACTCTCTTGCAATGACAAGAACCGGAGTAGGTTTTCATTTCGGGATGCTTTCTTGATCGAGAGAATGGTCCAATATCAACCAACTTCGATTATTGATAGTCATCAACGCTAATGTCCGCTTTTGCGCCCATAGCGGACTCTAGCGTGTGGCTGCTTGATCCCGAAAGCGGACACTAGCGATCTACGTTTTAAACCTCTCGATTACAGATTGTTTGGCGCTCAAAAAAGCTAAATCCGGTCGATACCGCATATGGGGCATTTTCTAGGATGGTCGAAAAAAGTAAACCTAATACCTGTGCCGTCTTTTGTATGCATCTGAAATGCCATGGTATTGCATTTCTCGCATTTTATCGTCCAACCATACAAGCCAAGCAATATGATCAGAATGAAAATAACAGATTTAGTGGTGTCGCTAATATCGAACAAAAACCACGTAAGGCCCATTAGAGCCGAAAAAACGTAAGTTCCGACCAATTTCACCCTTATGTAGGATATTGCTTCTGAACTCACGGCTACGCTCTCATTCTTAGATTTTCGGTACGTGAACTGATGGTACCACAAAAGCTACGAGCTACTCAATGTCCGCTTTTGCGCCCATGGCTGACACTAGCGTTGTATCCGCAATATCCCCAAATTCGGACGTTAATGCCTTCCCACAGAATCCAGTGCTCGGGACGATGTTGAGCTAGATATGCCGAATATATCCAATATCCATATTATTTATCCAGTCGTATCAATTTAGACAGTTCTGGATTATTGCCGCGTTGGATAGATAACATCCTCCGGCATTGAAACCGGACAACAAGATACTGTCATGACAGCAACCCGGAAAACTGGGGGCTGGCTTTAAAACGGCAGCTCACAGGAGGGATGACATGACTGGAACTCATATTCAGCGCACGCTGCGCCGCATGCCGTATCTGATCGGCACAGGAATCATCGCAGGTGCGGTCGCCATGACCAGCATGCCAGCTTATGCCCAAAACGAGACAATCGTTGTCACGGCACGAAAGGTTCAGGAAAACCTGCAAGACGTTCCCGTCTCAGTTACCGCTTTCACCGGCGAAACTTTTGAAGAAGCCGGGCTGACCGAATTTGCCGATATATCCCAACTGACACCCAATTTTGACGTCAGGCCGCGAGGAGCCACCGGAGCGCTTTTTGCCAACCTGACTATTCGCGGCCAAACTTCCGGCTTTTTGACACTGAATGCAGATCAGGCCGTCGGGATAAACATCAATGGTGCGCCGATTACACGCGGGACCAGCTTGTTCTCCAATTTGTTCGACATTGAACGCATTGAGGTGCTGAAAGGTCCACAAGGTACGCTCTATGGCAAGAACACCACGGGCGGAGCGGTGAATGTCGTCACAAGAGGCCCTGAACTGGACGAGATAAGCGGCTATGGTCAGTTTACATATGGTTCCTTTGATCGGACAGACGCACAGCTGGTAGCCAATGTACCGCTTGTGGAAGACACGCTTGGTATTCGCCTTGGTGCTGCACTGACGCATCGCGATGGTTTTGGTATCGGGGTTGGAACGGGCCGGGAATTGGCAGATGATAATGAAATTTTCCTGCGCGGATCGCTGTTGTTTGATCCCAGTGATACATTCTCCATCCGCATTAATGCAGACTATCATGACGTCGATGAGTCCACTTCCATCTTCCGGTCCCTGCGATCCGCATCGCTGGACCTTGGCTTTTTCATCCTGCCAATAGCTGTAGAAACAACCGATCCCAATTTTTACGCCGGGAACGATTTTCGCGCCGAGGCACCGTTTGCCAGATCGGATGAGTTTAATATCAATGCTACGGCAACCCTTGATCTGGGTGGCGCCACGCTGGAATCCATAACCAGCTATCGGCAACAGAATTCACTGACACTGGTGCAATCCGCTCCGAGTACATCCGTCACTCTGGGTCAGGACTCCGACCTGTTCGCTCAGGAACTCCGCCTGTCGGGATCGGCGTTGGATGACCGATTAACCTGGCAAGTCGGTGGTTTTTATTCGACAGAGTCCGGAGAAGATATTGATAATGTTGGCGGATTTCAGACAACGGCGGCAGAAAATGAAGGCTGGTCTTTGTTCGCTCAGAACAGCTTTGCAATAACCGATCAGTTGAAATTGACACTTGGCCTTCGCTACACAAATGAAGATCGCGAGGTTCGCGATGTTTCGCCGGTTGTGTCTGGGCTTCTTCAGAATAATGCGAGTTTTGATGCCTTCTCCTGGCTGGCGAGTCTCGACTTCAAGCCAACAGATGAGACGTTGCTATACGCCAGCATATCACGCGGCTTCCGAAGCGGCGCGATCGACCAGGACAATCTGGCGACCATCGTCGATCCCGAATTTGTTTTAAACTATGAAGCTGGCTTCAAAGCAGATCTGTTCGACAACAATGTTCGCTTCAACACGTCCGTTTTCTATAGCGACTATACCGACATCCAACGGACAGCGTTTGACCCCGATAGTATTGGTATGACGGGCGTGCCAACGACCGTGCTACGAAATGCTGCCGAAGCCACTATCTGGGGTTTCGAGGCAGAGCTTCAGGTGACGCCCGTGGATGGATTGTCATTGGGAGCCACTGTTGGATATACCAACGCGGAATTTGATGAATTTATTGATTTTGACGCGGCGGGAAATCTCCTTGACCGGACCGACGAGCCGCTTGGCGGCCCGGAGTGGCAGTTTAGTCTGAACGGCCGGTACGAATATTATGTTTCAGACACGGCCAAGCTTGGTATTCAGGCGAACTATTTCTGGATTGGCGAGGATGTCCTTGCTGCCCCGGCTGTTGTCGCGGCGCTGGAACCGGGCGAAGGATCCATTGCATCGATTGGCTTACTGAACGGCCAAATTGATCTCGATCTCGAGAAATGGGGCGGCCTGAACGTCGCCGTCTTCGGAACCAATATCTTGGATAAAGAATATTTTGTCGGCGGTATTGCGCTCGATCTGTTTGGGGGAATCTCCAACAGGCTGGTTGGTGAACCACGGCAATGGGGTATTCGCGTGACAAAAGACTTTTAGAACAGCAAAAAGACGGCTTGAAATTCGTCATCATTTGCGAGGATAATATGGAAACCGGACTGGAACTAGACACGCGCTCGAAACTGCTAAAAGCGGCAGTCGTGCAATTTGGCAAATTTGGCTTTGCCGGCACCTCTGTGCGCAAAATCGCTGATGATGCTGGTGTAAACCACGGGTCCATAAAATATCACTATTCCAGCAAGGATGACCTGTGGCGCGCCGCCGTGGCCTATCTCTATGGCTTGCTCGATGAAGCCGTGCACAAGGATGAGGCAGAATGGAAAAACATGTCTCCGCGCGAGCAAATCATCAACAGTGCCACCAACTATATCCGTTTTTCTGCAAAGCATCCTGAATTGAGCCGGATCGTTTTCTTCGAAACGATGCACGAGAGCGAACGTCTGGAATGGCTGACAGAGAATTTTATCCGGCCCTACACATCGCGTGCGATTGCCCGCGTTGCCTTGGCGCAGGAGCAAGGCGTCTATGTTGATGACGTGCCTGCGATGAACTTGCATTATGTCAATATTGCTGCAGCCAAGAATATCTTCCTGATGGCGCCGGAAATCAAACGGGCCTTCGACATTGACGTCTTTGATGATGATCAGATCGAACAGCATATCGATGCGGTTTTGAAACTGACCATGCGTCCGGAGAATGCGGAAGAGAAACCATCATCAGATGGCACAGGCACAGATAAGAATTTTTCCAATGTGACTTAGATTCGCCCTCACCAAAGCTGACGCCGCTTCAGGCGTTACGCGGTATCGGGTATGACGTGAAAGGATAAAAATGCTCGATATAGTGATCAAAGGTGGAACCATAATTGACGGATTGGGCGGCGCCTCTCGCATCGGAGATGTGGGCATCAAAGACGGAATGATCGTCGAGATGGATGACGCGATCACGACTGCTGCCGAAGAAGTGCTTGATGCACAGGGCGCTATCGTCACGCCGGGATTTGTCGATATTCATACCCATTATGACGGGCAGGTGAGCTGGGACGACGAAATGAATCCGTCTGCCAGTCACGGCGTAACATCAATAGTGATGGGCAATTGCGGTGTTGGTTTTGCGCCAGTTCCTCCGGGCGGGGAACGGGATCTTATCGAAGTCATGGAGGGGGTTGAAGATATACCCGGCACTGCCCTTTATGAGGGCATAGAATGGGGCGCTTGGGAGAGTTTTCCCGAATATCTCGACTATATTGCCTCGCGAAAATTTGCATTGAACATCGGCGCGCAAATCCCGCACGCCGCCGTGCGCAACTATGTCATGGGTCAGCGCGGCCGGGACAACGAAGCGGCGACACAGGATGATCTCGATAAAATGGCAAAAATTGTGAAAGACGGTCTTGAAGCTGGAGCCGTAGGGTTCTCAACCTCTCGCACCATCGGGCACCGTTCGACACATGGCCATAGCATTCCGGGTACATTTGCAGCAGATGAGGAAATCCTGACCCTTGCCAACGCGATGACCGAAGCGGGTAAAGGCGTCTTTGAGCTTATTCCCGCTGGCGTCATTGGCGATCTGGAAATGCTGGGCGGTGAAAAACGCAGCGCTGAACAAGAACTGGAACTGATGACGCAAATATCACGCGACAGTGGCCGGCCGGTGACCTTTACTCTGCTCCAGCATGCCGACGAAAAAACGGCATGGCGTGATATTCTCGAAAAAGTGTCAGCCGCTAACCGGGAGGGTGCGCATCTTTTTCCCCAAATTGCCTCGCGGCCCATCGGGCTGGTAACAAACCTCAGAACCTATCATCTGTTTCAGCGCCGGGAGACATTTCTCAAGCTGCGCGACTTGCCATTTGATCAGCTTCTGGCCGAGATGCGCAAACCGGAAGTCCGCGCAGCAATATTGTCTGATGAGAACGTAAAACCCGATCTGCCGGGTACGATGGAAAATGTCTATTCCATGTTCAAAATCGCGACAGCCGGTCTGTTTGAGATCGAAGATCCGATCGATTACGAGCCAACCGCAGACAAGAGCTTCAAAGCCCGGGCGGCCGCATTGGGTCAGGATGAAGAGGAATTCATGTATGATTTCCTGCTCAAAGATGACGGGTCCCGGTTCGCCATCGTACTGGGCAGCAATTTCTATGATTATAATCATGATGCGATTCACGAGATGCTGTCTCATCCCGAAACAGTGACCGGATTAAGCGATGCCGGGGCCCATGTCACTTTGATATTCGATGGTGTCGCACCCACCTACCAGATGACGCACTGGAGCCGTGACCGAAAGCGGGGCGCGCAAATACCGCTGGAATTTATCGTCCACAAACAAAGCTATAAAAATGCCCAGCTTTACAACCTGCAGGATCGGGGCTCGCTGGAAGTTGGCAAGCGAGCAGACATTAACGTTATCGATTTCGATCAATTGAAACTCGGCGGACTGGAAGTGCATGCAGACCTGCCGGCTGGGGGCAAGCGCATCTTGCAACCGGCATCGGGCTATATCGCGACCTATGTAAATGGTGTCAAAACCAGAGCGAATGATCAGGATACCGGCGCGCGGCCCGGCCACTTGCTGCGCGGGTGATTAAGCAAAGATCAGTGAGCCAATCTGCCGGGGGGAGAAGTATCTCATGACCAGTGATAACATCGTTGCGCTAAAGCCCTATCAACTCGCGGCCTTGCTGGTCATTTTTATGACCGTTTTTGCAGCGCCCCTGACCATCGCCTTTAACATCGGTGCAATCGTTTCTGCGTTCGATGCTACGCGCACCGAGGCTGGACTGGTTATGACAGCTGAGGGGGTCGCGGTTTCACTAGCTTCCATCGTCGGATCACGCCTGATATCAAAATATTATCTGAAAACATTGCTGGTTGCGGGCGTATTGCTAGTCATTGCGGGCAATGCGCTAACCGTGATGGCGACGGATATCCCGATGATGGTCATCTGCCGCATATTGGCTGGCCTGGGTATCGGAACGGTCATCAGTTCGATCATGGCAACCGCCGCACGTACTCCCAAGCCTGAAATGACCTTTGGCTGGGTGAATGCCAGTGCAGGAGCATTCATCTCGCTGCTCGCACTTGCCGTTCCCTTTGCGATAATCCGCGGTGGCCTGGACGGTGCCTATGGGCTCTACACCGCACTTGCCGTCATTGGGCTAATTTTGATTGCTGTAATTCCAAACAACAAAGCCCCCAATATTAGTGGTCCGGCAAAAGCATCGAATGACAAAAAATCCGCCGGGCGGTTCACAGCCAATGCAGGATGGATTGCGCTTTTGGGTCTGGGGATTTTCTTCTTTGGTCAGGCAGGTATCGCCGCCTTTGTAGAAAGAATAGGTGCTGATGTCGGCATTCCGCTGGCCAAGATCGGTACAATTTTCTTCTTTGCAGGCCTTTTGACTATCGTCGGTCCCATCTGTGCCGGTATCGTCGGCGCACGCTTTGGAAGTACAAAACCGCTCGTGCTCGTTGGTGTGTTTATTTGTCTCGCCGTGATTGGCATTGCGATTAGCGGAGAGAAAATCGGATTCTACATCGGCGTTCCGATGATCATGATCATGCCAGCCATCATGTTACCGTCCTTTCTTGGCGGCCTTGCGGTGGTTGATCCAACGGGCCGTCTTGCAGGAGCCCATCCAGCCTTCGCGACCATGGGCGGCGCCATGGGACCGGTAGCAGCGGGAACAATCTCTGACATCGGGGGCTTTGCAACACTAGGATGGTTCATAGTGGCTGTGTTGATCATCGGAATGACGCTGATGGCTGCTGCTACATTCAAGGCGGATAGTCTCCGATCAGCCTCGCTCCAGCCTGCGGAATGAAGGGCACGACAAGATGCATCCTCGTGTTTTTGCAGAAACCCACCCGGACCAACCTGCAGCGATTATGGCCGATGGTTCTCGGTCATTGCGTTACGCCGAGCTGGAAACGCGAGCGAATAAGGGCGCACATTATATCCGGTCGCTTGGTATCCATAATGGAGACGCCATCGGCATTTGGCTGCCCAATGGCATTGAATTTTTCGAAGTCTATTGGGCGGCCCAAAGAGCGGGCGTTTATATATGTCCGATATCGACCCAACTTACAGCAGAAGATGCGGCCTATATCCTGAACGACAGCGGTGCCAAACTTGTTGTCACCGACGATCGGGTGAAGAACGCAAAGGACCTTCTTGATCGCAAGAGCAGCTTGATTTCCGATACCCTTGTCATTTTGGAAGGCACGCAATGGACCGAAGCTATTGCGCCGTTTCCGGAAACACCGATTGCCGACGAACGAGCGGGCTATCAGATGGTCTATTCCTCCGGAACAACGGGCCGTCCCA
Organism: uncultured Sphingomonadaceae bacterium; assembly: GCA_947493215.1. Lineage (GTDB taxonomy): Bacteria > Pseudomonadota > Alphaproteobacteria > Sphingomonadales > Sphingomonadaceae > Parasphingorhabdus. Next base: position 1,155,345 of record CANLQE010000001.1, read on the forward strand.
AAGGTGTCAGGGTCCCTTTGTCTGACGAACCGGCCGACGCGCCGATGGTTCGCGCCAAACTTATGCAGCAAAGCTTCGGGTTTGATGAGCATTCCGTTTTGCTAACCCCGGCTCCATTATATCATGCGGCGCCGCTGATATTTTCCACCATTCCGCAGCGCCTGGGTGCAACAATAGTCATCATGCCCAGATTTGATGCGGAGGAGATGCTGCGACTGATTGAAAAATATCGCGTTACCTTTGTTCAGATGGTCCCAACCATGTTTATCCGCCTGCTGAAACTACCCAGGGCGGTTCGCGAGCTATATGATATTTCCTCCTTGCAGAATGTTCTGCACGCTGCCGCTCCCTGTCCCATCGAAACCAAGCGCCAGATGCTCGATTGGTTTGGACCAATAATTTCTGAATATTATGCGGGATCAGAAGGCAACGGTTCTACTGCCATCGGACCAGAAGAATGGCTTGAAAAACCGGGTTCGGTCGGAAAAGCGCAAGGCGCTACTATTCATATTTGTGACGAAAATGGCAAGGAGCTGCCTGTTGGCGACGATGGCCTCATCTATTTTGCCGGTGGGGCGGATTTCGAATATCTGAATGATCCCCAGAAAACACAAGATTCCCGCCATCCGGAACACCCCAATTGGAGCACCTTGGGCGACATTGGTCATATTGATGAGGATGGTTACCTTTATCTGACCGATCGCAAGAGCTTCATGATCATTTCCGGCGGGGTGAATATCTATCCGCAGGAAGTCGAGAACCTTCTGGTACAGCATCCCGATGTCGACGATGTCGCTGTGATCGGAATTCCCAATGCGGATATGGGGGAAGAAGTGAAAGCCGTTGTACAACCCAAAAATTGGGACCAACGCGGCACGGCACTGGCGGATCGCCTGATTGAACATTGTCGGACCAATTTGAGCCACTATAAATGCCCGCAATCGATAGATTTTGACAAACAATTACCGCGCCATGAAACCGGGAAGCTCTACAAGCAGGAACTTCGGAAACGCTATTGGACTTGAATTCTGTTTTTCAGAAACTTGTACGGGTTTAGAAAAGGCCCCCTTTTATCCAAATTTAATACCACTCTTGTACCCATTGCGGTCACCAGCGCTGCGACCGCAATATCCCGAAAGCGGATATTAGATTACGGGACCTCACGGCAATAAATGAATGGAAAGCAGTCATTCGAATTGATCTGTGAGAGCGGCTTTTGGTCCATCAGTCGCCTAAGAATTTCACGAGTCCGTCTGATCCTCCTATCAGTATTCGTTGCGCTTCGAGTTCCCGTTCTATTCGTTGTTCTATCATTCGCCCTTCATCCGATGACATCAGTTCGCTGAGAAACGGAGATTTTTTTAACCAACCAACGTCACGCCACCCCAAACTAACGGCTTGTGTGAGCAGCTGTACCGCTTGATCATTTTCCCCTTGCGCTGATTTGATCTCGGCAAGGCTTATGCGGGACTCCGGATCGGGATCGGATTCAATACTTGCTAGTTTCTCAGCCTTGAAAAATGAGTCGGCGAGTGCACTATCACCTGAGCGCGCATCAAGCGCAGCGAGATCATACTGCCCTCTCCACCCAGCTCCTGATAGAATCAGTCGAGCTTTAGCAATACGACCTAGAGAAATATTTCCTCGCCCGCGAAGCTGCAAAATCTGTGGCGCAAATCGATCTTCGCCCTTTGCTTGGTCCAGGGCCTCTATAGCTGCCGTTGGTTTACCTTTGCGTAAATGCGATCGGGCAATCTCCCGAAGCACAACCACCTGCTCGGGATTGAGTGATAGAGCTTTTGCGCGCCACTCATCGGCGGCAGGGTGTTTAATCAACTCCAATACTTGAAAAATTTGTATCTCCGCATATCGCGAATTGCCACCCGCTTGCTTTGCTTTCATTTCGAGCATCAAAGCTTGTTGCAAGTTTCCTTGAAGTAAGAATACATGCGCAGCGCTGGAAAGCGCCGACGCATTTCGCGGATTTAGCTGATAAGCACGCTGGTATGCTGGCAGACTTTCATTCATACGTCCCTGGGCACCCAGAGAGTATGCTAGAGCGGACCATGCATTGCTGTTGTCAGGTTGTTCGCTGATCAAGGCTCTAGCAATCGCCTCGGCTTCCTGCTCCTCAGGTTTGTCGCCGTCAAACTTCGTCGCTTTGGTTGAAAGTGCAAAGCTCAACATAAGGCGCGCGTCAAAGTTCTTCGGGGCTTCAATCAGTGCCTCTCGTAGCATAGTAATCGCGCGGTTGGTTTCCCGAGATTGATGAAGGCTTAGTTGTGCTTCGGCGCGCTCAATCAGGATTTCAACGGCAGTTTTCGGAGTTGAATGTTCCGTTAATGCTTCATGTTCCTGCACAAAACCGGGAGCACGCCAAAAGAGAACTCCTGCGCAAGCCAGAACTGCAAGCCCTGCCGTAACTGTAACCAGATTGCGACTGCCGGAAAACCACCTAGTATTACGAAGATATTTACCCTCAGCACGCTCAACTGATCCAAAAATTGCATAACCTTTGCCGCGAATGGTGCGAATGTATGTAGGATTTTTCGGATCGTCACCAAGGGCCTTGCGCAGAAGCGTTACCCGCTGAGATATCGTTTGATCGCTGACATGCTCTGAGGACCAAGTAGTCGTTGAAATTTCTTTGTTGTTTAATGGTTTAGGGGCCGCAGCGATTAGAGACAAAAACAAGTCGAAACTCAAATCCGATAACTTGAGAACGGTGTCATCACGACGCACTGTGTGGGCTTCGGTGTCGATGATCAAATCATTCAGGACATATAGCATACTTATATTCTAACCGTCTTTGAAGACGCATGCTTCAAGAAAATTCACATTTCTTCAAGTGACCAAATCGCGACGATCGTTCTAATCGTCAGGGCAACTGAACATCTGGAGAGTGATATGCGAAGACTGATGATGACCTTGGCACTTATCGGTGCCATTCCGATTTCTGGGGCTGCAATGACTCAGACTATTGCTTCGCCGAGCGAGGCTCCTTTAGGTCTGTGGTCGTGGAGCGCGAACAATGCTGCAGAATCTCGATTGCTTATGATCGAGAACGACGGCGACGAGTGGCAAGCGACTATTGGTTCGGAATCTGCTCCGCTAAATCACGATCAAGGCGAAATTTCAGTCGTGCATCCCGACGGCAGCAGTTTTGTTGGCCAGCTTTCTCCCGACAGGTCGGAGATCCGCGGTTACTGGTACCAACCTCCAGCAGCTGTTCACTATCAATCCGTTGCGACGCCGACAATTTTGACCGCCGAGACATCGGGACAGTGGCGGGCTCAGGTCTCCATTCAGCCCCGGCCGTTTCATGTGTTCCTCGACATATTTGAAGGAGAAGACGCGCAGATCCTTGCTGTGATCCGAAATCCGGAAGGTAACGAAACCCTTGGTGCCAGCAGGTTTCGGCTTGTCGCCAATGAAGCTGATGACAGTTGGGTTCTGGTGGCGGGTAGCGGCGGTCGCGAACGGCGACATGATCTAAGACCGGCAGATGGCGGAGCACTGGTTCTTGAATATGACCATCTCGCAAAACCAATCACGCTACGCCTGGCAAAGGGAGCAATTGAGGTCAAATATTATAGCCGTCGAGATCCTCTGGGATTGATAACTCTGGCATCGCCGCCGCGGCAAGATGACGGATGGGCGGTCGCGACGCCGGAAGAAGCGGGCTTCGATTCGGCAGCTCTTGAAGCGCTCACGAGAAAACTCGCGACTGCCGATCCCAGAAGCCGCCGCCCGCAAATGATCCATTCATTGCTGGTTGCGCGAGGAGGGAAACTTGTCTTCGAAGAATATTTTTTCGGACATGACCGTAACACGCCTCATGATGTGCGTTCTGCCGGCAAGGTCTTTGGTTCGGTGATGATTGGCGCGCTTCAGCAGAAAGGACATGCGATTGACGCGGCACATCGTCCGATTCCAGACATTCTCGAAAATGCGGGTCAGCCGATTGATGACAAGCGAAAAGCTGATATCACACTCGGTCATTTGATGACGTTCACCAGCGGTCTGGATTGCGACGCGAATTCCGATTCCATCGGTTCGGAATCACGCATGTGGGAGCAGCGGGACGAGACAGATTATTGGCTGTATACGGCGCGACTTCCGATGCTGCATAATCCAGGCGATCGATACGCCTACTGTTCCGGCAGCGCCAATCTCGTCGGAGCCAGCTTGGGAGCCGCTGGCGGCACGTCCGTTTACGATCTATTCGATCGTCTGATTGCCAAACCTCTGAAATTTGGACCCTATCACTGGGCTTTAGCGCCAAACGGTGAAGGTTATCTCGGTGGCGGAGCTTACATGCGTCCGCGCGATATTCTAAAAATAGGTGCGATGTTCGCCGCTAATGGCGTGTGGAACGGCAATCAGATTATCGACGAAACTTGGGTCAAAGAGTCGACAACTCCCAAAGTAGCGATTTCTCCGGAAACTACTGGAATGAGTCCTGAGAAATTCGGAAACAATTACTTCGGCGGCGGTCAAGCTTATATCTGGCGGACAGATACCGTGAAGTCCGGCGAGACTATCTATCGCTCCTATGAAGCCAGCGGAAATGGCGGACAGTTGCTGATCGTACTGCCGGAGCTTGACCTAATAGTAGGTTTCACTGGTGGGAACTATCGCATGGGTGGAATTTGGGGGCGCTGGCGAGACCAAATCGTAGGAGGTTACATCATACCTGCTATTGCAGACTCAAAGTGACTCTCTGTATTGCCGCACATGTTGGTTGGAATGCGAATGCTATCGCCACGATATTCGCGATCTTTTGATCCTTCTACTGACTGGCTGGTCATAAGTAGTTCATACCGACAATTCACCAATGCCCTAATTGCGGCTAAAGCGGCCAATAAAGCAACCAAATTCTAGTGTCCGCTTTTGCCCCCTAGCCGACATTAACGTTGCGTCCGCTTCATCCCGAAATTGGCTGAAGCTTGCGATCGGATTGGTCGCTCCAGAGATTCGTAAATGCGCTGCAAAAATACACACGCGAACTTGAAGATTATCCAAACACATTTTGACGCTTGATCAATAAATTGCAATGTTCCTGTTTCGGGCGCCAAGGTGGCAGCAGACATTTGAGGTAGATGGAAAATGAGTTTTTTTGGCAAAGTAAAACGGGATCTTGTTTTTGCTACGAAGCTGCGCGGAATATTGAAGTTGATGAAAGATATTCAACCAGATTCCCCGGTTACAATCGCTGATGAAATTGAGGCCAGCGTGGACCAGTCACCAAATAAAACTGCCCTTATTTTCGAAGGGCAATCCCAGACCTATGATATGTTGGACGAGCGGGCAAATCAGGTAGCCCATTGGGCGCTAGAACAAGGGTATGAATCCGGGGACACCATTGCTCTGATACTTGAAAACCGCCCGGATTTTGTAGCCGTGTGGTTTGGGCTGTCCAAAATTGGCGTGGTGACGGCGCTTATCAATACTAATCTGGAAGGTGCAGGATTAGCGCATTGTATCAATATCGTGGACAGCAAAGCGATTATCGCTGCCGGTGATCAAGCCAAACGGGCTAAAGTCATTCAATCTGATCTAGTCAACGAAATTGCGATTTGGGATTTTGATGGAAAGTCGGGCAATGATCTGGCGGATGCCCTGTCACTAGCGAGCACTGCGCGCCCTGATCGGAAAATAAGGTCGCATTTGCGCGGCAGCGACACTTGTTTGTTCATCTACACATCGGGCACTACGGGCCTACCTAAGGCTGCGAAAATAACACAAATGCGCTTTCGCGGTATGGGGCGAACCGCTGTTGCTCTTTGCGGTCTCAATAGCAGCGACAGGGTCTATAATGTACTGCCTCTATATCATACAACGGGTGGCGGGTTAGGGATGTTGGGTGCGCTTAATGTCGGAGCCACAACGATCTTGCGCCGAAAATTTTCAGCGTCTGCCTTTTGGGATGACGTTGTCGATAATGATGCAACATTGTTTGTCTATATAGGGGAATTGTGCCGCTACCTTTTGAATGCAGAAGCTAACCCGAAAGAGAAAGGTCACCAGCTGAGAGCTGGCTATGGCAACGGATTGCGCGGTGAAGTCTGGATGCCTTTTGTTGATCGCTTTCAGGTGCCGATGATGCGAGAGATATATGGATCCACCGAAGGCAATGTGACGCTCCTTAATCTCGATGGTACAGTGGGGGCGATCGGGCAGATGCCAAAATGGCTCGACAAAAAAATGGGTGTGGCTTTCGTCAAATTTGATGCGGTTGAGGAGTTGCCTATCCGGGATGCTAAAGGATTTTGTATCAAGGCGAATGTTGATGAAGTTGGAGAAACTCTGGGTAGAATAGGAACCATCGGCCGCGAAACATTTTCTGGCTATCATGAAAAGGCAGCAACAAATTCCAAAATCCTGACTGATGTATTTGAACCCGGCGACCGCTGGTTCCGTACCGGTGATTTGATGCGGCGAGACGGCAATGGATATGTCTATTTTATCGACCGGGTGGGGGATACCTTCCGTTGGAAGGGCGAAAATGTGGCTACAAACGAAGTGTCGGATGCTTTGTCGAAATATCCGGGCGTATCGCTGGCCAATGTCTATGGCCTTCCAGTTCCGCACACTGAAGGCAAAGCCGGTATGGCCGCGATCACGGTCGACAAGAAGTTCAATATTAGCGGATTGAAAGATCATCTGGCCAGACATCTACCTGCCTATGCCATTCCTTTGTTCATCCGTATCCAGCCCAAAGCCGAAACAACGGGAACTTTCAAATTCCGTAAGGTGGAGCTAGTCAAAGAGGGTTTTGACATTAACGAGATTGAAGATCCGCTGTGGTTCCTAAATCCGGAAGACAATGGTTACGTCAAACTGGGGAAAGATGAGCAAGACCGTATAAGGGATGGCGGTTATCGCTTTTAGAGCGGACGCTAGCGCCACGTCCGCTTTATCCCGAAAGCGGACTCTAAAAATAGCATATCTCTCGCCCCTTTTTTATTAGGGTTCCCTTCTTAGTTTGCCGCCGAATTCAGTTCTCATTGAAATCGTAGCCAGCCCAAAAATCAAGCCAACATAATAAGAGGGTGTCAGGGTTGGCCAGCTTTGGTGGAAATTTCCACCAATACGCGCAGGGCATCATTTTCACGGCCGTCTGGTACAAAGATATGATCATGAAAAAAGGCCGAGACCGGATTGACGCCCATATTTTCTTTTGCGAGTTCTGCAGCGATGATCGCAATAAAACCTACGGCATCTAATGAAGAATGGATATCAAGTGAAATCATACGACTGGGGAATTCGAATGAAATTCCGCTGGCCTCGGCGTCCTCTTTACGCAGTATATACGTTGTGCCTTCGGTTTCATGAAACATCATTTTTGGTTTGATATTCTTGGGCAGCGAATTGCCGTGCAACGTGGCAAAGACAAATGTGCCCTCCGCGAGCTTGGCTGTCATTGAAGTCAAAAGGATCTTTAAGTTTGTTTCCCCAGTCACCCAGGCTTCCTTAGTATCTGGATTGTAGCCTCACAGGTATTGGGATCAATGCCTCATAATGAGAACATCAGCCTTAGAGATTTCCATCGCAAGAACAAGAAGGTGAAGCTGCCAACAACCCCGCCCGCTTTTCGTTTGTCCCGCTACATCTATTGGAACTTAAATTTAGCTCGCAAACCGATGGAGCGGGGTGGCAGCACGTTGGTTCGGAAACGCCGGACATTGTGGGTCAATATTGTTTGGTTGTTCAGCGGTGTATTGGATGCACTGGATTCCGAAAAATCGTTGAACAAATTATTGGCATATGCCGTGACTGACCAGCGATCGGCCACATAGCCAATCGCAATGTCCGCACGACCATAGCTGGGCAAGGTGAAGCTTCCACCGCGGCCGCCAATGAGCGTCAGCACGTTGCTTTGCCAGGAATAGCTACCGCTAAGGACGATATCTGCACCATTGTTCAAAGGCAGATTATATTCGCCGAATACCGAATATTGCGTCTTGGGTGAACCGGGCAACCGGTCGCCATCTTGACCCGCTTCGAGTAACGTGCCGAACCCTGGTGGTTGAATGGTCTGAACCAATCCAGGAACATCTGCGGTCAATTTGGCATCGGTATAGCTAAAATTTCCGCTAAGCCTGAAATTGTCGGTGACGCGCCAGCTGCCGGATAGTTCAACGCCTTTCGACTCCGCTGATACGCCATTGACCGTAATGCCGGTACCAGCATTGATCGATGTTGCCGCGACTTGCGGGTCTTTCCAATCGATGAAGAACAAGGCACCATTCAACGTCAAATCGCCATTGAGCCAGGTTGTTTTCGCGCCAATTTCGTAACTATTGACGGTGTCAGGTTCAAAGGAGCGTTCATTGCCAGGGAAGAAGTCATTTGGACCTGAGCCAAATTGTTGTCCCGGGCCTAGTAGACAAAGGCCTTGCGGGCCTGGCACGAATACATCCGGACACGGTTCTCCCCCATTTGCGCCGCCAACACGGAAACCCTGACTGAACGTCGCATAGACCGTGTTTCCATTGCCAAATTTATAAGCCGTGTTGATCTTGAACAATTCACCGCTGCGAGACTGATCCGGCGCCAGCGCAAGCTGGTTTTCGATGTCCGACAAGGGATAGGGATTAAATTCTGGTCCTGCAAATAATGGGAAATCGGTAGAATTTGCTGTTTTCAACGAATAATCATAATATCGGCCACCGACCGTGACGGACCAGGCGTCCGTGATATTATAGCCAATTTCCCCAAAAACTGCGAATTCTTCCAAGCTTGACCGGTCTGCCTCGAAATATTCCAGATCGTTTAAATCTGGACGTGCTCCGACCAGCGCTCCGTAACCGGGCGTGAACTCGGAAGAGAGCGCATTATATTTATTCTTGTTGTAAAATGCCCCGACGATCCAGTTGAGCGGGCCATCGCCTTTGGAAACAAGCCGCAGTTCCTGGTTGAAAATCTCCGTTTCTTCATCTTCGAATGTGAAAGCGGTGAAAGTCGGGAAAGTTTCATAAGAATATTCAAGCGAAATCAACAGATCGGTTTGATCACGCTGGCCATTTTCCTTAACCGTGGCATATCCCGTTGCCGAGGTCAGTTCGGCAAATCCCAGATCGGCGGTGACCTCCAACGCCAGAAGCTGGCTGTCACGTTCATTTGGTTCCGCAACCCGAGCGCCAAATTCATATCGGCCTGAAGGAATGGTGGTAGTGCGGAAAGACGATGTATTGCGTCCGCCATATTCACTCAATTGAAAATAGTAAGTCAGAGTGGCATCCAGAGTTTCTGTTGGTTGCCAGCGAGCCGCGATGCGCCCGCCTAATGTTTCCTCTGTATTTGCGTCTTCGATGGGATTAAAATTAGCGGCTCTTTCAGCGGCATTGTTGAAATCAGGATCAGGGTTGGAAACCCCTGGCTGCTGAACAACAAAAGGATAATCGATAAAACCTTGGTCATTCAGATAATCAAACGAGCCCCGAATGGCGAAATTATCTGTGAACGGTAAATTGAACGTAACCCCAACGTCGCTGCTAATCCCATCGCCTTCTTTGTAAGTATAGGCATCCGCGCGCGCCTCTAGCTGAATTCCCGAAAAATCAGGCTTATTGGGTATATAGCGGATGGCACCGCCCAATGTGCCCGCGCCATAAAGCGTGCCTTGCGGGCCAAGCAGTATCTCTACCCGCTGCAAGTCGTTCAGACGAAAATCAATAAACAGCGGAATATCACCAACATAGGTTGCTACGCTGCCGCCACCATCTTCCTGACCAAAGGCAGTGGCAATAGGATCGGCATTTAATCCGCGCACCACGATGCGGTTGCCGTCACGGCCGCCCTGATCAGCGACGTTGATTCCCGGTACATAAGCGACAAGTTCAGAGATATCGTCAAATCCCTGTTCCTCAATCTGCTCGCCTCCGATCGCAGCGATATTGATTGGAATGTCCTGGATCGATTCTGCACGACGCGTTGCTGTCACGATGATGACATTGCTGTCATCTGCTTCGGCGGAAGCCTCTTGCGCAAATGCGGGAGCCGCCACTATGGCTGTACCAATTGGCAAGGTTAAAAGACTTGCAGTCATTTTCAAACGACTCTTGAAAGTTGAAATATGCGCCATGATGATACTCCCGACCAGATTATGCTTTACAGCACGTTGCAAACGAACGTGCCCCCAGTTACTGCTTAGTCTATAAGCCAACCTAAAAGATAGTCGGCAAAATTGGCTATTGAAAGCAACTGGTTTCGCTCAATAATTGCGCTTAATTTGGTACTGGAGCAAAATTTGATTTCTATTGACAGCTTTGCGATAAAATGGGTCCTAGGGCTGAGCATATGAACGATTTAACGCTCGCCACCGGCCTCAAGCTTTTGCAGAACAAGCGCTATCAGGACGTTCATGCCCGATCGATTGAACTTATCAAAAAGGATGTGAGCAATCCGCTGCCCTATTTTCTGCTGGGCATTGTCGCGGAGGAGCATAAAAATTACAGCAAGGCACCAGAGCTGTTTGCCAAGGCGGCTGAACTGGGACCCGATGTCGCGCATTTTCATATTTACCGCGCGAGAATTTTATCGACGATAGGGCAGCAAAATACAGCAAAAGCCAGCGCTGACAAAGCGGCGGCGCTGAACATTGATGACGCCGCGCTGGCCGATACAATTGGTGTCGTATATAGCCGCGCTGGATATCATCAGCTGGCTATTCCGTTCTTCGACAAAGCGGTTTCCTTGAACCCGGATCAAGCCAATTATCACTATAATCTGGCTGCATCGGCGCAATTTGTTGGCGATTTTGAAACCGCAAAGCAGGCCTATAGTCGCGCTATCAAACTGGATGATGGGCATTATCGTGCCTGGTCATCACTAACTTCGCTAGAGAAACAGAAAGCAGATGATAACCGGCTTCCCAAGTTGAAGGCACTTTTCAAGCAGGCTGAAGGGGATGCGGAAGGAAGGTTGCAAATCGGGCATGCGATTGCCAAGACTCTGGAAGATTTGGAGGAATATGAGGAGAGTCTCGCCTGGTTGTTGAAGGCCAAGGAGGCGAAGCGGGAACAGTTGCGTTATGATCGCGAAACGGGCTCAAAGTTGTTTGAGGCCGCCAAACAAACATTCAAAACTGGCACCAATGTCGCAGCAGCCTCAGCGGAAAATGTACCGATTTTCGTGGTTGGCTTGCCGCGGACCGGCACAACGCTTGTCGACAGGATATTGTCATCCCATCCCATGGTCGTTTCGGGAGGGGAGCTCAATGTTTTTGCGGAACTGATCAAGGCGGCGGCGAACACACCTTCCAACATGGTTATGGATGCCGAGACGTTTCAATTGGCTGCATCATCAGATCTATCCGGAATAGGCGAAGCCTATATCCAAAATACTCAGGAACGTGCAAACGGATCACGGTATATGGTCGACAAGATGCCGCTGAATTTCTTTTATGCTGGCCTCATTCACAAAGCATTGCCCAATGCCCGGATAATATCCCTCCGACGCGGTGCGATGGACAGTTGCCTTTCCAATTTCCGTCAGCTTTTCTCGACCCGCTATTCCTACTATAATTATACGTTTGATCTGGAAGATACTGCAATATTCTATCGGTTATATGATGATCTGATGTCCCATTGGCGTAGCGTTTTGCCACCCGAACGGTTTTTGGAAATCCACTATGAGGATATTGTTTCCGATCAAGAAAATCAGACGCGTAAATTGCTCAATTTCTGCGGATTAGAGTGGGACGAAGCCTGTATGCGCTTTCATGAAAATACCGCGCCTGTTTCAACCGCCAGCTCCGTTCAAGTGCGCCAGCCAATCTATGCCGGTTCGATCGATCGCTGGAAAAAATATGGGGACAAGTTGGACATATTGAAAAATGCTCTTGGCGATCTTGTTCAAGACCAGAGCTTTTCCAACGGTACATAATCAATATCAAATCCGAAACAGCGCGGGGCAACCACTTTGAGCGCGGCCTCCGACCGATAAAATTCCGGGCAACCCGTTGCAAAGACAGAAACGCGCTGACCATAGCGCAATCGCTCCGCATTGATCGGCGTACCGGTCTCATAGTCGACAATGGTTATCAGGTCCGGAACGCTAGCGGAGACCTTGTCACCCAGCTTTGCCATCAGATATTCGTTTTTGATACTAACGGTCAGATTATCGCCCTTGCCATCAAAGGCTTCGATTGTTGCCTCGCCGATATCATAACCGCCGATGATCCGGGTGGCCTTGTCGATCACTTTACCACTATGGATCAAGCGGCACTCGCCATAAATCGAGTCTGCAAAAACCTCCTGCAAAGGTTTCAGAAGAGTGTCGGCTTGTCCGCGATTTTCTCGCAATGTCCGGCCCAGGCCAACAGAAAAGCTGAGGGTTCCCGGAATTATCGACCGTTTCAGTTCTTTCCCGGTCATTGGGTGCTCGGCCGCTGTAATCATGCCGCCAGCTGCCATGGAGTAGCTGCGAATATGTCGCTCGTAGATAGCAGTGGTGGAAACTTCGAATATTGCCGTATTCCCGGCATAGTCAAAAGCTATGGCTGGTGTCGGCCTAATCCCGGCTATCGGATAGGACATCATCTGCGCTTCTGGCAGCGCGCGTCCCATGCCATCACCATCGATGACAGGTATCCCTTTGCCGGCGGCTGCAACCAGCGGGATCAAGGAGTTTCCGCCGCCAATTTCAAAAGAAGCTACAGCGTCAACCTTTCGCCCAACATGTTTCTCAAATGCCTCCAATGTGCGCGCAGCATCATCAATTGAAGGCAATAATTCCAGACTGACGGTTGGTGCACCAACGCTGCCTATTGTCACGACATAGGCGTCATCGTCGAGTTCCTCCGGTTTGATTACCGACACGCGCCCATATTTTTTTATCGCTTCATGCGCGATGAGCTTGGGCACATGCGGATCGCCGCCGCCGCCCGTAGCAAGGAAAACAGAACCGAGTGCCAAATCATCAAGATGCTCCAGGTCGATAAACTTCATGATGATCCTCCCGTTGCCAGATCACCGATGACTTTAACCCGAATCCGGGTCGCCCCTTCATCCATATAAGGGACGGCGGTTTCCTCTATATCAACGGCTTTGATCGATGAGGTTTCTGCACCGGCCTCAACCGCGCGCCCCTTGGCTTCGTCGGTCACTTTTTTGATTGCCTCTTCGCGAGGCGTTTCGCGATATGACATCAGGCGCTCGGCTTCACCGCCAATTTGGGCAATTGCTGCTCCGATGGCATTGGCAACCCCGGAATTTTCCGGACGATGAAGCTGTGATGCAGCCTTTAGTCCACCGGTCACCAATATCGCTCCGCCACCAACCAGAATGACGGGCATTTCCTTGCCGCCTGGCTTCATCATTTCGATGCTTTGATCCAGTTTTTCGTGCATCGTCAAACTGGCCTGCTCGACGGTGGTTTTTGGAATATGCGCGACCTTCGAAGCGTCGCCTATATCAGCGGCACCGCTAGCCACTAGGATATCCGTTGTGGTCAGTGTTTCACCGCCGAAAACCAGTCCTTCGGTCACCAGATTATGGCCGACCGATTGCGGCCCGATATTTTGGCCTTCGTCCAGAACAAGGCTGCCACCGCCAAGACCGATTGCCAATATGTCCGGCATGCGGAAATTCGTGCGCACGCCGCCAATTTCGATGACGACGTTGGACTCGCGCGGGAAACCGCCTTGCAAAACACCAATATCCGAAGTTGTACCGCCAATATCTACGACAATGGCTTCTTGCAGCCCGGTTAGCTTGTAGGCACCGCGCAGCGAGTTAGTAGGCCCAGATGCAAAGGTCAGCGCAGGATAAGCCCGCACGAAATCCGCACTCATCAATGTACCATCATTCTGGCTGATATAGGCAGGGCAATGCAATCCGCGATGGGCAAGTGCGTCAAGAAAAGAGCTAACGACCTTGTCCGCAAATGGGAGCAAAGTTGTATTCATAATGGCCGCATTTTCCCGCTCCATCAGGCCGAGCCGTCCGAAACTATGCGACACTGTGATGCGCGCATCCGGAATAGCCGCACGGATTTTCGAGGCGACAATTTTCTCTGGCTGGGCATTCATTGGTGAGAAGGCCGAGGCGATAGCGATGTTTTTGATACCCTTTTTCAAAAGATCTTTGATCAACGCTGCAATTTCGTCATCCCGAATGTCTGCAACCGGAAAACCGTCGTAAAGATATCCGCCATGCAGCGTATAGATATGACCGCCCATGGCATCTGCAATATCGGCAGGCCAGTCGACCATCGGCGGCATTCCGCGTCCTGAAGGCAGGGAAATGCGAACCGCAGCGACCGGTGACAATTCGCGCCGCTGTACGATCGCATTGGTAAACTGTGTCGTGCCGATCATCACGGTTTCGATCATATCCTGGGATATGGCGCCGTCTTTCAACAAGCTATCCAAGGCATCCGTAATGCCGCTAACAACATCCGCAGATGTCAGGGCCTTGGTGGCGGCAATGACCTGATCACCATCCAATATCACGGCATCGGTATGTGTGCCGCCAACATCAATACCTATTCTCATGACGCCTGAACCTCGCGATTGCGCCAAGCCAGCCCGGTATAGACAAGTCCCGCCAATATCACGGCATCCATCGCAGCAATGCCTGTCAATGTCGGTAGCAGTTCTTCCGATGCCATCACCGCAAATGCGGCACCTATCGCCCAGGCAATCAGCCCTGGCGTGTTGATTGCGCTATTGTCATCCAGAGCGCTTAGAATGTACGCTTTGGGACGAATGAGCATCCAATCAATTATGATGACACCCGCCACCGGAATGAAGATCACCGAGAGATAGAATAAAAATGTCACGAAGCTATCGAGAATATTCAACAGTGCCGCGATGACTCCTACTGCCCCCAATCCAACCGCGAGCCAGCTGCTGTTTGATTTCGGGAATGTCGCCTTGACACTCAATATTGTGCTGTAAAGGTTTAGCGAGTTGAGCACCCAGCTGCCGGCGATGACAATTGCAAATGCGCCGAGACCCAAATTCAAATCAATCATAATGTCGAGAATATCGGTTTTCCCCGAAACAGATCCGGCCAGACTGGCGGCACCCATCACGATCAGCTGCACGATCATATAGGCGATGATGGCCGTGTAGACCGCTCCGCTCCAGTGGCGCACGAAACGCGTTATGTCCGGCAATATGATGGCGCCAATTATGATCGCACCGACGATAGCGGAAATGCCGTCACCTATCGTCAGTGTGGGCGTTTTCTCTATTGCTAAAATCTGGTCAAAAGTCTGCGCATTCAATGCGGATTGAGCGAGAAGGAAAGTAACAAAAGCCAATATTGGCACCATCAGGGTCGCCAGTAAATTAATCGCTTTAAAGCCAACCAGTGTCGTCAGTGTCATGCAAATGCTGGCGAATATTGCCAAACCGACAGTGGAAAGGTTTAGCCCCCAAACTTCCAATGCCAGCCGCGAAACGGCGCCAGCAAACAAGTTGATATTTATGCCAAACCAGCCGAGCAGAGAGATTGCAAAGGCTATATTGACCAGGCTTGCCCCGATATCTCCAAAGGCAACGCGCACAAGAAGGTAGGAACTCATTCGGCTGTTCGCGCCAATCGCCCCCATGATTGCACCAATAATCAGGATAATGGCTGAACCCGATACCAATGCCCAGAGAGCATCAATTGCCGAAAGGCCCTGAGAGACCTCCAGTCCGGTTATGAAGGTGGGAAGTGAGAATGAAACCATTGCCGCAACAGCAGCTACGCGTGGCCAAGGGACCAGCTGGCTGTCGGTGATCGCCGCTGCTGAAAACTCGTTTGTCTCTCCCGACATATTTCCCCCAAATTTGCCGCAAACATGAATCGGTTCTTCAGCAATAGCGATAGGAGCCTAGTCCAACAGGCTCCAAATATGATTTTGAAGATGCATCCCGGTTCAAACCAAAATTTTGTAGTTAGCCAAAATCAGAATGCCAATTATAGGATTGTCAAACAGGACAAAATTGAAAAATGAAAAAACGCGCCATCAAGCTGGACAAGATCAACCGCAAAATATTGTCGATCACCCATTTAAACTCGGATATATCAAATCAGGACCTTGCGGAGCAGGTCGGCCTTTCAAACAGCGCCTGTTTCCAGCGCATGAAGGCGCTCAAGGAGGCCGGATATTTCGTCAGTTTTCACACCGATTTAGATCTGGACCGGATGGTCAAGCATGTGCTCGCTTATGTTGAATTCACGCTGGAGAATAACAGTCCGCAATCGCGCAAAGCTTTTGAAGCGGTCATAGAGGACATTCCGGAGTTCATGGATTGCCTGCGGGTGACAGGCGGCGTTGATTATGTGTCGTTTACGTGCTGCTCGAATACACAGGCGCTTAATGCTCTTGTTGATCAGGTAAGTGGAGATGAAACGCTCGGCGTAAAAACGATAAAAACACGGATTATATTGGAGCGTGCGAAATGGTATCTCGGTTATCCGCTTGCCAATCTGGAATGGCTGGATGGTTGATTTGGGCCATTAGCCGGTTAGCGTTTGTTTAACACCAGGCACTGAGCTTAATTTGATACGCCGAGACAAATTCAATCTTCACGCAACTCAATTCATAAACGGTTTTCTAGTTTGGTTGTCATTTTCCAGTGCCCGCTTTTGCGCCCATAGCGGACATTAGGTTATGTCCGTAGTCGGGATATTGCGGACAATCATCGTCAGGAATTTTTTACATTAAGTGGAGGGTATATTTGGGGGTATAATTTGAAAGCATTCATAGAAAACAACAGAATATCAGAGACTTATACCTCCAATACGATTCCCGTAGAGAGTCATCACGCAGTTTATCCTTTTATATCAATAGCTTAACTTGATTCCACGTGGTGTTTTCGTGCGTCTTTCTCGAGGGTTAGGCGCCGCCCAATTCACAACTCTTATAAAAAGACCGATTTTGCCGAGACTTTAGTCCGAAATCGCGTTCCAGTCTCAAACCGGCAAAAAAGTGTTTTCAACACTAATGTTCGCTTTGGGCGCAAAAGCAGGCATTTTTTCGACAGTAGTTCAAACATCAGAAACTTAAAAACTGCGACATTAAATCGTCCAATTTTTTAGCACGCTCGTCAGACAACCTTCAGACTCGACGGTTGCTCGCAATGTCAAATACTGCAAAGGTGCGAGAAGGCTTTATAACGGCCGAAAGGCATTGGTGGGCATGTAATGGAACTTTCAGGAAAAATTGTTTTACTGACTGGCGGAAGTGCCGGTATCGGACGCGAGATTGCTCGCCAGTTGAAAGAGAAAGGCGCGAAGGTGACGCTCACAGGGCGCAATCCTGAACGTTTGAAAGCCATGCGCGAGGAAGGCTTCGAAGTTATCGCAGCCGATCTCTCCAGTGCAGATGGCGTGGATGCGTTACTCACAGCATGGGGGAGCAAAGACGTTGATGTCCTGATCAACAATGCCGGTCAGCTCGTTGATCATGACTTTCGTGATGGCGACCCGAATTCTGATGCGGCCGATGAATGCATTTATACCAATTTTAACGCGCCGATCCGATTGATCAGCAGCCTCATGTCGCATTTGCGCGCTCGACCGCAGGCAGCAATTGTAAATGTTACCTCGGGCCTTGCAATCGCGCCTGCCGCCCGTACACCAATCTATTGTGCGACTAAATCGGGCTTGCGGTTTTATACGCTTGGCCTGCGCGAGCAGCTCACGGATTCCAATATCCGGGTGATTGAAGCGCTACCGCCGGTAGTTGATACGCAGATGAATGATGGCAATCCGACAAAGAAGATGCCGCCCGAAGAATGCGCACGGCAAATCGTTGTCGCAATCGAGCGCGATCAGGACGAAGCAAATATTGGTATGACCAAGGCTCTGCGCATAGCCGAGTCGATTTCACCTGCCCTCGCGCGAAGTATCACATTGCGGTTTTGACAGGCCGGCGATACCTAACCGCACAGCCAGAATAGAAATTCGAATCTCGGTCATACCCTTCCAGGTAAGCGAACACTTCATGACCAGTATAATGCATCCAGCACGGCGCCTATTTGAAGTCGGTTTTGTGAATTCAATGGCTCGGGGAGCAAATCATTGGCTCGTTCAAGGTGCCGGGTCATTGTATTGCGATGCAAATCGAGAGCCTTGGCGGCCTGAGCGGCATTCGCTCCTTCGGTGAGATAGACTCGCAAGCTTTCCCTAATATCGTCTGTCGCATGGAATAGTCTCCCAAGCGTCTCACTGGCTAACTGAGAAAACCCGGTTTGCTGAAGCATCAAGTGCGCCAGTTTGATTTGGTCGTAGGACACGACGCGATCTTGTTGTCTGGTTTTGAGCATGATTTCTTGGGTGATCAACGCGCTTTGATGACTTTCTGTGAATCCTGAAAAACCATTCGCCGCCCGCCCGACAGCGATCTCGGAACCATCCTTGATGATCGATTTGAGTGTATCCACTGAGACGGGAGTCGGCAGCCAAAGCCAAATGGTACTTGCTTTTGCTGCAATGCGGAGTGCGCGAGCGCTGGATGCTGCGAGTTCAACGCGGTCTGCAAGCACATCCAAAGCGTCAGCCTTAGCCCCTGGATCTTGGCTCCAGATGATTATAGCCTGATGAGTCTGATCAAGACGGTAACCGAGCCCATGCCTTGCTTTTTGCGGATCTCGCATCGATCCGGATAAAATCGCCATCGCGGCTTGATACTGCCGATCTGGAGAGCGCTTTGCGAGCTCAACGCGCTCATCTTCAATCATTTTTGCGAGCAACTCGACACAACTCTGGGAGAACGCATTTATCTGCTCGGATGAGAAGTCTAAGAGCTCTTCAAGCTCTGTCTTATTTGAGGTTAGGTTAAACGCTACACGCATCCAAGCCCGCCAAGCGATGATCTGTGCGGCGCGGTAGCCATTTAAAATGGTTTCTGGCGTGCCCTGACGAATTTGCTCTCGGATCTGCAGACGAATAGCTGGGTCAACAAATGGCTCAACAGGGCCCTCTGGGTTCCGGAGGATCGAGCTAGCCCAGTGCATAACACTCAACATATTGTAGCGTCGGATTGCGGTTTCTGCTGCAGGGTCATTCCGCGTATCAAAGCTGTCGATGACTGCATCCTGTAGTCGATCGCGCCAGTCAGTCTCAAACATGAGAATGTACTTCGCACCCTCCCGCATGAGGTTCAGTACTGCCCCGCGATTTAGGTCATCTTGCATATTTAAAAATCTCATTATGTGCATAGTGCACATATCGAAATCATAACGAGGCGTCTACTCTGAGGATAGTAAAACTGCAGAGGTCGCAATATGCCAAGTTTAGACACACACGAATTCGACGTTCTAATCATAGGGGCCGGCATTTCGGGCATCGGCTGTGCGTGTCATTTAACCCGTGAGCTACCTGATAAAAGCTGGGCCATCCTAGAAACCCGAAAAGACCTCGGCGGGACGTGGGACCTTTTCAAATATCCAGGTATCCGTTCGGACTCTGATCTCCATACATTTTCCTATGAGTTTAAGCCATGGACCAGCCCCAATGCGATCGCCTCTGCTGATGAAATAATGAAATATCTCCGTGACGCTGCGGATGAATATGGTATCAGCGAGAAAATCAACTACGGTCACCAAGTGGTTAGCGCTGATTGGGATAGCCATGCCGGTCTGTGGACCCTCGGCGTCGAAGGGCCATCTGGTTTGATCAAAGCCAAGTGTCGATGGGTGTTTTCGGCAACGGGCTACTATGACTACGAGACGGCGTTCCGGCCCAAATTCTCGGGTGAGGAGACCTTTGAAGGCGATCTGGTTCACCCGCAATTCTGGCCAGAAAACTATGAATATGCGGGTAAACGTATCGCCATTATAGGCAGTGGCGCAACCGCTGTGACCCTACTCCCCGCGATGGCGACCCAGGCTGCTCATGTCACACAGATTCAGCGTACGCCCACCTACGTGCTGCCGCGCCCGAAACAAGATGGCCTCGCCAAAGTACTGAAATCCTTCCTCTCGCCCAAACTTGCTCACGCTATGATGCGCTGGAAGAATACTCGCCTGCAGCGCTACTTCTATCTCTTCTGTCAAAGGTTCCCGGAATCGGCGCGTCGTCTCATTAGGAAAGCAAACGCAAAGCATCTTCCGAATCAATATCCCATCGATACTCACTTCAAACCGCCCTATGATCCATGGGATCAAAGGCTGTGTGCAGCGCCAGATGGTGATTTTTTCGACGCAATCAAAGCGGGCAAAGCGACTGTCAAAACCGGAGATATCGATCAGTTTGAGCCTACAGGTGTCCGGATGAAATCTGGTGAACTTGTGGTCGCCGATACGGTTGTAATTGCCACAGGGCTAAAGCTAAAAATGCTCGGCGGCATTCCGCTGCGCGTCGATGCAGCGCGGGTTGATGTCCCGTCTTGTCTAGTCTTTCGCGGTATGATGCTCAGCAACGTTCCGAACTTTGCCTTCGCGATAGGATATACAAATTCATCGTGGACGCTGAAGGTCGACATCCTGTGCAAATATCTCTGCAACCTGATGTTGGCGATGGACGACCAATGCAAAACGGTATGCGTGCCGAAGGCCCCTGTGGCCATGAAGGATACCAGACCACTCCTCGACTTCGCAGCAGGCTATGTCCAACGCGCCATCAAAGAGCTGCCCAAGCAAGGAGCGGAGTATCCTTGGGAAATGACCCTCGATTACATGGCTGATCGGAGGTCGCTGCGAAACCGTCCAGTGCTTGATCCAGCGCTCATTTTGAGCTCACCCAAATGCACGGAATCCGCCAGAACTGAGGTAGCAGCATGAAACGGTCATTCGAGAACAAAATCTGCGTCATAACAGGTGCGGCTGGCGGCATCGGTCGTGAACTGGCGCTCGAGCTCGCGCGGCAAGGGGCACACCTTGCCTTGTCCGACGTGAACAGCGAGCAACTCACCAAAACGCAGAGTGATGCAAGAGATCTTGGCGCTGAGGTTCACGCGACACGCCTTGACGTAGCCGACCATGATTCGATCTACGCGTACGCTGAGGTCGTTGAAGCTCATTTTGGGAAAGTGCATCAGCTTTACAATAATGCTGGTGTTTCTGGCACGGGGGAGCTCGCTGACATGTCTGAGGAGCTCATCCAGCGTGTGATCGACATAAATTTGCTCGGGGTTCTGCATGGCTCCAGGGCCTTTCTGCCTCGCCTCGTGAAGTCTGGTGAGGGTACGCTCATCAATATTTCCAGCCTCAACGGATTTGCCGGGATGCCGGGTTTGCCAGTCTATTGTGCAACCAAATTTGGCGTACGCGGTCTCACCGAAGCCTTGCGCGCCGATGCGCTATTGCATGGCGATCCCGTGCAAATCGTCTGCGTGCATCCGGGCGGGATCAAGACCAATATCGCAAGAGCGAATATTGGAGTGCTTTCCGAACTGCCGCCTGAAACTCGCGAACTGCGCTTAAGACAACTGGATTTTTATGAGAATAAGCTTCTGACCTATCCCGCCGACAAAGCGGCGCGAGATATATTGCACGGCGTTGCTCGAAGAAAAAGCAGGATCGTTATTACCCGTCAAGCAAAGACACTTGACCGGATAGCTCGGCTTTTTCCATCCGGGTATCTCAAGATTTTAAATAAATACATGCAACGCGAACTCGTTGCCGAAAATTCAGAATTGTGAAGGCTTTATCATGATCTCAAGACGATCCATTCTACTAGGCGGTGGAGCAATGCTTGCCCTCGCGGGCGGGGTTGGTTTGCATCGTCTTTCTTCAATTTCCACAGACATTCGCGCGCCCCTGCTTTACGCATTTGGCCTATACGAATTTTCCAGAAGAATTCAGGTTCTTTCGGGTCAAATATCGGGGTCAAGCCTGATTGATGCAGAAAGCGTGAAAGAGCAGTATCCCGACTGGAATGGCGAGCCATTAATTAATCGCGAGGTCCATGTGCGAGAGCTGAGCGACCCCTCATCCCGCACCGTTACGACACCCAATAATGACACGTTATACACCTCGGCTGTATTGGATCTGACGGTCGGGCCTGTCGAAGTTGTCGCACCCGAATCTCAGGCGAGATATGTCTCAATCGCTTTTATGAACCCTTTTAATGACCAAGTCGCTTTCATTGGCACCAGGGCTACAGACGGTCGCGGTGGACGATTTTGGGTTCTTGGACCGGGGCACTCTTCTGATGTCCCAGAAAATGTCACTCCGATCAGAGTCGAATCGAACGATCTATGGATGCTTGGTCGCGTTTTTGTTGCAGGCGAGCGCGATCTCGTTGGTGCTCGAATGGTGCAGTCGCAAATCAGCGTCCGACCCGTGAATCCTGCTAATTCCGCCAAACATTTTGTAACTAAGGCGCCTGAACGCGCCAGTGCGAAAATCTTTCTCGCGCTCACGAACGAGATTTTAGCGCGCAATCCAGCTGCCACTCATAGCGCTCGAGCCTCAAAGTTTGAAGCGTTCGGCATCCTACCGGGCGAACTTGATGCTTTCGAGGGCCTTTCTCCGACAAAAAAGTTTGCTTGGTCGCGAGCCGTCGACCAGGTTGAAGATAGGATCATGGCGCAGATCGCAGCTGACGCGGAGAACGCAATCGGTTGGACGATACCGCCAGGAATATTGGGAAATTACGGCACCAATGACGCCGTTCGCGCCGGGACCGCCATGGTAGGATTTGGAGCCCTGACCGTGGATGAGGCCGTGTACTACAGTGGCTCCACAGACGTTGTGGGCACCCCGCTAAATGGAGATCAGCCGTATCGCATGGTGCTTCCGGCCGAGGGCGTTCCGACTGACGCTTTCTGGTCGCTCAGCATGTACGCGATCTCCCCTGACCAGCGCTTGTTCTTTTATGAAAATGAGCTCAGTCGATTTGCCATAAATTCCCACAGCGACGGACTCATATTCCAACCCGATGGATCAATCACCCTCGCTTTTCAACGCGAACGGCCAAGCGATCCCTCACTCGTTTGGATGCCGACACCCGTGGGAGCGTTTAAATGCGTCTTCCGCACCTACCTGCCCGATCGAGCAATCCGCGAAGGTCGCTGGACACCTCCACCCATCCTCCCAAACGGGTGAAATTTATTCCGAAATCGCACTCCAGTCTCAAATCGGCAAAAAAGTGTTTTCAAAGCGAATGTCCACTTTTTCGCCTCAAGTTAAAGAAACGTCCTAGTGGCGAACTCTCTCGGGAATTTCGTTCCTGTTCTTATTGTCTCCAATGTTCTCAATGGCCTAGGTTACTTTGATTGCATCCGGCGGCAACCGTTGCGCCTTGTGGCTGAGGAAAAACGCGTTTTTCTTTTGATCCAGGCCAACTACATCACCAATCCAACGGCCCTTGGACCGTCCTTTTCTGATGGTATAGGCTCGCCATTCAGCATCCGTGGGCCGCCTTTTGAACTCCCTGCGAAACCAGATGTAAGTGGATGCAAAATTGTCGGCGTTTCCAATTCCCGGATTAGGCATTTGTCCGGCCATTACCTGAGTGGCCAATATTGTCGCGGTTTTCGGTAACTGATTCCATGGCCGTCGCTGCAATTTAATGTGGCGGATCAGCTGACCACGCGGCACATTTGGGTTTTTTGAATATGTGCCACCCAATCGCCGGAATGCACTCGAATGCATATGGGCTTTGGCAGCGCGCCAGTTGCGCAAAACAGGTTGTAGCGTGGTGGAAAAAGCCCTGAGAAACTTGGTGAAGGTGGAGTAATGCCTGTGATAACTAATCGCATACCGATTAACGACACATTGGATCACCGCGCGGTCCTCTGCAGTGTTACGGCCACCGGCTTCTCCCACAATCAGCCTTGCTGTCCACAGGCGATCATCCGGCGTGAAGCGATAGTTGCGAACAACGCGTCCACCCTGAAACAGAGGAATCGATCCCAATCCATGATTGGGCATGGGAATAGCTGGCGAATTGCGGGGTGTCGGCAATGGTATAGGCGCAGGCTTACTACGGCTGGTATTCAATCGCGCTAGCAAGGGTTTGACGATAGTATCCCTGATGTTCAGCCACTCATTCGCCAGAGTATGGAAACCAGGCTCACCTTTGCGAAGCGCATCCCCCTTGCGGTCTGGATGACGACGAAAAAATATCATATTTGTAAGGCCTTTCTCTCGCCGATCTCCTGTCCGGATGGCATAGGTCAGCAACCATATCCGGTCATTGGATGCAATGGCAGAGGCGCCCTTCTTTATGAACTTCCAGGGATCATAGCGATTGAAGATATTGGATGGCTTTTGATGACGCGGAGTAGCTAATTCGGTGGCACTGTTGGGCACAAATTCCCAGTGCCACGGTTCGTTTGGTAAAGGATGAAACCCAAATCTCTTTCCATTGCAAACAAGCCAACGAAAGGCAGCCGTTCGTCTTTGTGCTCTCGCATATTGGCGAGATGTGCCTCCACCCAGTTGGATATCGATTGCACGACCGGTATGATGTTTACTGCGCCCAGGCGGCGCAACCCATTTTCTCGCACGCGCCACCGCTGTTCGTAGTGAATTGGCACTACAATTTGGCTCCACATTCAGTTGGCGTAACGCTTCGTGAAATGCATTGGACCAACTATCACTTCTCATTCTTTCCAAAGGAATTTTAGACACCCTGCTGCTTGCTCGACGCATGGCGTTATCGAAACCATCAGGTGGATTGGGTTTGCAACCTAGCCTGCCAAATTCTCCCCGTAACCTATCATGCCATAGTCCTGCCTGCTTACTATATGTCCGAAATCCGGAGATCAGCTTTAGATGTTGGCTGGGGATTTCTGCTGACTCCTCACGAGCTACCTGAATCAAGCGTACATAAGCAGCCAATGCATCCGTCCGCATTTTTTCTGGGCGACGAACGAACTTAAATTGCACGGGCACGTCGGTGAGCTCTCCTGCGGGAGGATATTCCTGTGGTGGGCGAATCTGAACAGCCTCGCATTGGCCACATATCACCCGATCTCTCTTAACCACACACCGCACCGGTGCTGATTCAGATTCCATATCCGGCATGGTGAGAAGGCCTGTTTCATCCATGCCTTCGTCTCTCAATTGATGTTCAAACATGATTTCAACCTCCAGATCTCGGGTCTATTCGGCAGGAATGCTGTGAGAGGGCTCCCAATATCGTGGCCAAGGCGCATCCACTGGTGGCTTTTGGTTTCTGGCCAGAAATGCAGCCGGTGGCTTCATAAGATGCTCACGATCGGCTTTTTCCAGATCAACACCGCATACGATCTTGTAAGCGTCGACATAGGTTTGCATGGAGGTTCGCATTAATTGTAGAAACACCTCAACGAGTGCCACATTATCGCTCGCACCCATTTTGTCGAACGCCCTCGCGATCACTAAGATAAGTTCGCTTTGCTCGGCTAGAATACGATAATTATCCGCCATTGTGCGTCGCCAGCCGTGGATTTCAGCGATTGCGTCGGCATTGAACACATATCGGGCCACCCCATCCCGCAGACCAGGACGACCTTGCAACACTTGGTCCCAATCCCCTGCAGTTTCGCTATTTCCAATATCACCGCCCAGAACCTGCTTTAGATATTCGAATTGAGCCCGCAACTCGGGCGGACGAATGTCGCGCATATTCTGGTTTCCCTCGCGCAACACCAGAGCCAGAGACCGAAAGGCCGAGCTAGCCGCCAGATTATTGGGCAGCATCTCAAGATTGCGCTCTTCCTGATAATAGCGCATCGCTGCATGAAGCAACCCGTTGAGCGCCGCCGGAAAACGGTGACGAGGATCCGGTGTAGAGAATTTTCTGCCGCGAGCGGCGATGAAAAGGGGATAGCCATAGAGCGAGTAGTACATCTGCTGCCGTTCCTGGACAGCGGCCAGATCCCCTCTTTGCCAACTGGTTGTGAAAGTCGCAAGCACGCGCGCCAAAGCACTATCGCTTCTCGCATTCAAGGAAGGCCATTTTCGGGTTATCTGCGCGTTTGCATTCTCGATGCGAAAGGCCGCTCGCTCAACCGCCCACGAAATCCCGGCTTCATCCAGCCAATAAACGTAAATGAGTGAGCTGCAACCAAATGCCTCTTCACTTGATTCGCTTTTCTTTGAAGCTGCTACTTGCAGCCGCAATTTTTCCCATGCCATTTCCCAAGTTGCCTCTGAAACATTTGAACGATCCGCACGGTGGCGATCGCCAGCTGAAGCCACACCAAGATTGCTCGTTACGAATTGCGTTGTGAGAATTTTACTCGCATCGCGAATGGCAGTCGCGGGTTCCCCAGTGTCAAGGACGTGCTCGCAAAAAGCCTGCACTTCGGGAGAATTCTTGTAGGCCGCTCGTTTCAAACATTGGTTGATCGCGGCTGTAAAATTTTGGTCTTCACTATTGCGATTCTTTTCCTTCGCCTTTTCGTCTGCAACCTTGTTTACGTCCCTCACAAACCCGGCAACTATGGTCTGCGGGACAGAACCGCTGCCGCGTTTTTCGACAACCGGGCCATTCTGATCAATTGTCACCGCAGAGCACATTTTGTCCGCATGGTTATAAAATTTCAAAATCGGGCTAGGTTCTCCGCGTCGCGCAGCCAGTGGCAGCTTGGACTTTTCAACACTCCAGAAGCGACGGCGTTGTTCCACATAATCGCCAACAAACTTGCGTATCTTTTCTTCAGCCAACATGGCGTTTTCCTTTCGATAGTTACCAAATCAGAATCATCCTGATTTGCTGGTTTGAAACTCAATCTCTGCGATACGGCGGAGCCAGGCACTCGCCTTCTGGCGATGCATCCGAGGGGACAAACGTCCGTCAATTCTGGCAAAACCAAGCATCGCATAAGCAACGAGCGGGTTTTCTCGCGCCAAGGCTTCGGTATTGGGCAAAGGACCGTTTTCTGCCGCACGAACGGCCCGGGCAATCCGTTTGCGAATAGTTCGCGTGGCGTCCATCACTGATCGTTGCCCGAGTCCGGAAAAAGGTTCTCTTGCCAGCGCGCGCGCGACCATCGGCGCTACTGCAGCGATGGCTTTTGTTCTCTGGCCGGCCATCGTCCGTAAGCCGTCTCCATAGGTTTGCCAAAATCTTTGCTCCAGTCGTTTGAGCAGGGGATGCGGAGCCACTTCCCGCGCGAAAGCCAACGCAAAGGGAACGCGAACGGCGCCCGGCGGATGTGGGTCACCCTCTCGGATCCGGAATAAAAGCGGCGGAGGCAGGCTAAGTACGCGCTGCAGTCCGTCCACAGCCGGCGCGCCGCCACTAAAGCAGATGCCGAAGACATCCGCGACTAGTTCGCTGGTCCATGATTGCCAAAGAGCCGCAATACGAGGACTGACCCCGCGCGCTTTGATTGTGGTCCCAATCAGCTGGGCCGACGGTTCCAACATGTTCAAATCCGCAGCGAGCTGATGACCTATTTCGTGATGCGCACTCGAAAGACGAGTGGGATTAGACTCACGACTAATTCGCACCAATGATGCCGCGAGGACAACCTGACCGGGCAAAGTCGTTCGTGCCCGATTGATGGCACCACCCCGGGTTTGACTATCGGGGTAACTGAACACTGGAGGTGATTGATATCCCGGAACTTCGACCGCAGAGGCCTGCGCCAAAAGGATATCGCACCCCGCCATTTCCATTCCCACTTGAGCATCGGACCGCGAAGCTATCGCGTCGAACAGCATGTCATATGTTGTAAACAGAGAATCGGCTCGCATTTGCAGCAAGGTAACGCGAAGATTTACAAGCCCGGGCTTGGTTGCCCTGCCCGATCCGGTCTTGAGGCTCTTTAAAAGATCCAAAACGTCGCGTTGCAAACGGCTGTTAGATTGGCGCAATCCCGACTCTATTGACTGCAACGTCACTGGACGTATTGCAGCAGCTGCGACCGAAGGCAGTGACGATGATGGCAGGCGAAGCTGCTGCAAGCGCGCCAACAATTCCTGCAATCGATCGGCCGACCAGTCCAACCCCAATCCCGCCATATGGTTTGCAAGGCGACGAGGTACCCGATCCATCTGCAAGGATAACATCTGGTTCATCGGCTATTGTGGACCCATGGCTAGCAAAGCAGGGCGAACACCAACCGGGATATTTTGACTAACGGCTCTCGACAAAGCGTCTGTGGCAACTTCAAAGTAATCACCCTCGGACTCCCCGACCATTTCCATTTCACCGGAAACTTGATCCAGAGTTCGTACGATATTCTTTGCCAGTTCAAATTGCGCCTGTGCATAAGGAACGGATTCCATTTCGCGGCCCATCAACTGGCCCAGAATTCCCTTGCCAAATTTCGACTGCAGGATTGCTGCCAGCGGATTCCCACCCTGGCCCAGAAAATTCCGAAAACCACGTCCGGCGGAAAAACCACGCGAGCGGCGCCGGCGGCGGCGGCGACCTCGTCCACCGCCACCGCCAAGAGCAGAACCAAGAGCCTTGCCTGCAATACCGCCCACAGCGGTGCCCAGTCCCGGAATGAAGCTACCGAGACCGGCTCCAACAAGCGGTGCAGCACGCTTCAAAAAGGGCCGCGCAAATTTGACTAGTTTTTTGGCGCCTTTGAAGATCTTTCCGAGGAACTCTTCGGCCTCCTGCGGGGTTTGCAATGCCATCAAATCACTGGCCAGCGACTCAAGTTCGGCCTCTGTTAGACCTTGAGCCGCATATACCCCAGTAGAATTTGCTTCATATTCATAGGCTTCAAATTCATTCTCAGCATCATCCGCGAAATCGAACTCATATTCGTCTTCATCAAACGGCATTTCATAAGCACCGGCGCCCCATTCCGCTTCAGCTTCTCCGGAAAACTCGTTCTCGTTCTGCTCAAATTCATTGCCTAACTCATATTCGCTTTCATATTCCGACATTTCGTTTGCCGAAGATTCCATGCTCTCAAGAATGACTTCGTTGAGGGCGTTTCCGCTATGACGCATTTACCGTCTCCTTGTTCAAATGAAGTGACTGTGCTTTCACTTGAGCAAGGTGCGTGCCATTGTCGGGAAATTGTGAGCAATCTCTATAAACCTTTGATAATAAGGATATCTAAAATAACGGTAGCTGAAGTACAGAATTTGATAACGCTGCAGAAACTTGCAATATTTGCAAAAGGCTTCAGTGCCTACCTTGTGTCGGGGCAGAGCCATTTAACCGATTATAGACTGTCCGCTCGGATATACCCAACCTCCTCGCCGCTCGTCTGATAATGCGTGTTTTGCTTTCCGTCGGGTGGTTACGGCCAAGCTGCTCTATTTTCATCTGAACGGCGTGTTTTCCGCATGCAGAAATTATTTCATCCAGCGGCAAGTTTTTTGCCACTAGGTTTGAGATAACTCCTTTCGGAACAGCGCTTTTTGCATCAAGTTTCTTCCCGGCAATCAGGCCCCGCGGCAAGTCAGGTACCCGAACTAGCCGCGGATCAATCATAGATGCAGCGGTGATCCGGGCCACCATTTCAAGTTGCCGGACATTTCCTGGGAAAGACGCTTCTATCAAAATATCTTCAACTTCGGTATCGAGGGTGACTGCTTTATTGTGTACCAAGTATTTTTCCATGAGAGCCTTGAACAGTACCGGGATATCTTCTCGCCGCTCTTCCAGAGGCGGCAGTTCAATACGCAATCCATCCAACCTGAAATATAGGTCATCTCGAAAACTCGTTTCAACATGATCATCTCTAAGCGTCCTGTTTGTCGCCGAAACGATCCGGCATTGCACGTCAAACTGTCGGTCCGATCCGACCGGCCGAAATTGCATTTCCTGCAATACACCAAGCATCGCTGCTTGCAGGTCGGATGGCAAGTCGCCGATCTCATCCAACACGAGCGTTCCCTTTCCAGCACTGGCGATTGCTCCCAGGCGATCTTTTTCGGCGCCCGTAAATGCTCCGCGAACATGCCCAAAGAATTCGCTGGAAAAAAGCTCTCCACTGGAAGCTCCGCAATCAAAAATCCTGAACGGATAATCTGCGCGCCCTAAATCTACTTGGTGTAAACAACGGGCTACAAACATCTTACCGGAGCCCGTCGGTCCGGTTATCAAGACAGGGGTGTCGGCAAGTGATGCTGCGCGAGCAACCCTCTTGCGGATTTCTTTGGCTGCCCTGGAGCGGCCTACAAGGCCCAGTTCATGATCCAGATGGTCGGCAATCCTGCTAATCTTGAGGAGGCGTTCGATACAAGCTGAAATAATATCTTTACAAGAGTCTTGATCATCAAAAACGACCTCGCTTGCACCGCAACTCATCAGCCGACGCACTGCAAACCCTCCGAAACGACTTGACGAAAGAATCACAACTACAGAATTTCCGGAACAACTACCCAAGCCAGAAATGGATTTTATCTCGTTTTCGAGCCCTTCAGCATCTACACAATCGACAATCAGGGGTGACACCAAACTGGCTAACCAGTTTGGTGGTGTCTTTCCTACATAGATTATGGATATGCGTTCGCTGTCGGATTCGCCGGCCATCACTCTCTCCCAAAGAGCAAGCCCCTTTTACGTTGATAGCATCAAACTTCGAGTCGGCAAAAACGGCTTTGGTAATCAAGCAATTCGTTGATACCGAGGGAGCTCTTCTTTACCGCAAAATTTGCGATTTGGAATCAAGCCTCCTACCGTCTCTACCCCCAATTTTCGCGAATTTTGGTTTTTGAGCTGCGGAAAACTCGAGCTAAAGCTTCTCGTTTGAAACACGGGTACGAAAATATCCATGCCTAACCACGCATAATATTATTTTATATCAATAAGTTAAAATCGATTTCACGTAGTGTTTTCCTCCACCTTTTCCGAGGGTTAGTAGCACTCAAATCAGTGGTTCAACTGTTGAGAATGATTTAATAGAGACTTCGGGTCCAAAATCATGGTCCGGTCTCAAACCGGCAAAAAAGTGTTTTCAAAACGAACGGGCTTTTGGCGCAAAAGCGGACATTAGAAACGCAAAACCTATTAACTGGGGCAAACCTCCAGTTCGAACAAGGCTAACCGTTCCGAGAAGGGTCGCATGGCTCGAACAGCGCAGGCGGCCTAGCACAAAATTCCCCGAAAACCTTGGGAGACTATAATGATACGTGTGGCGGCCGCAGCCGCTATGATGACACTTGCCTTGCCCATGCCAGCCTCGGCGCAACAAATGCCGGACATCAAAGCGCAGCATACGGCTTCCTTAGGCGAATCTCCCACTTTCACATCGGGCGTCGCATTTACCGACCTGCATTACGATACAGGGTAGCAGCAGAGCGCTACAATCCATCTCGTTATGGTTACATCCTATCGCGGGAGAGCCAAGATTGCAGCATGGATACGAAAACACCTACATTTGCACCCGAGCAGTAATTTGCGGCTAGTGTCCGCCTAATCCCGAGAGCGGGCATTAGGCAGGGGTGCGAAACTGATTGATGCGGTCTAGGAAAGAAACATCCATTCCGTTGCGACGCAATTGACAAGCTATGCATGTGCCTTTATGTCACCATATAGTGACATATCAATATTCTCATGATGACTTGATCTGGAAAGCGCTCGGCGACAGGCGGCGACGGTTGATCGTTGAGGCGCTGGCAACGGGGCCCAAGCAAACCGGTGAGCTGGTCGATCTGTTCCCCGATATCGGGCGCACCGGCGTCCTAAAACATATTGATATCCTAACCGAAGGAAAGATCGTCCATGTGCGCCGGGAAGGCCGTACACGCTGGAATTATCTCAATCCGGAGCCCATCAAATCGGTCTGCAATAACTGGGTGGTCAAACATATTAATGGAATAAAATCATCCACTGCGAAACTGAAGCAAATCGCCGAACAGGAGACAAAAAATGAGTGACCTTACCGATGCAAATATCTTCAAATATCAATTTGAACTCCCAATCAAGCGTAGCGCTGCTGATATCTGGGCCATAATGGTCGATGAAATTGATGCTTGGTGGATGAATGATTTTCGGGCGCTGGGGGAAGGCTCAAAAGTGACCTTGAACGCGGAAACCGGCGGTCAGTTGATCGAAAGGGCAGCCGATGGCAGCAGCCTGGAATGGTATCGAGTGCAGATGGTATCGCCCGGAAAATTGCTCTATCTGGTCGGCTACATCGCACCGGATTGGGGCGGGCCTACAACCTCCATGCTGAAGCTGGCGGTCGAAGATCGCGATAATGGCGGCGCGCTGCTTGTTTCCGATGCACTGCTGGGCAATGTTACCGAGGCGTCTGCAAAGAGCGCAGAGGGTGGCTGGAAAACTTTGTTTGGAGATGGGCTGAAAGGGTTCGCTGAAAACTAGAACTGATCTGCTCTCTGTTGAGGAGAGAAGGGGTGTTAATGCCTCATTTTGTGCGTCAAAGAGACATGTGGCAGCCAAATTTCAAGTTTTATGAAACTTCTTGATCCCATTTGGCTTTTGCGGTCGAATATTGGCGCTGCGAAAAATGCTTCATCCCAACCACAGCGTACAAAGTATCCATCGTTTTTGATGGTTTCGCATGCTTCTTACATTGCAAGAGCCTCAATTGAAACGCTCCGATAATCGAGAATGCAATGATATTTCCTTTGCGGTAAAGGGTTTCAGATATACCGACCAAATACGGTCTTGCCAAAATTGCATAACAGCATTCGAATTTTGAATTGGCGGTGCGGTTCAATTCAATGCATTATCCGCAATCTCTGTAGAACAGATGATTGGGGGCTTCGTGAATATTGGTCAATTTGGGTTTTCCGCTTCCGGCATGTCCCTATTTTCAAGTTTATCTGTGGTTTTGGCGCCACCTGTATATGCATCTGAAAATCCACAAACTGCTGAAATGGTACCTTTGAATCCGGTCGCATTTGTCGAAATGCCGCGGCTGAAAAATCCGGCGCTGTCCGACGACGGCAACACCATGGTGGTGGTGCAATCGGCAGTCGATTGGGCAAAGAACAAACGCGTTGACGCTTACAATATAATCGATGTCGACACGGGGGACGTGCAAGTTCTCCCGCGCGATAAGACCGGGGATGATCGCCTTTCAAAAGTGCAATGGTCGCCCGACAATTCCGGTTTTATCACTTTGCTGAAACGCGAAGAGGATAAAAAGACTGCTGCCTATTTTTACGGTCTGGAGAACGAAGGCCTGACGAAGCTAATTGGCCATCCCGAGAATATCTCTGAAGTCAAATGGTATGCTGATGGCCGCACGGTGTACTTTCGCGCGCGTCGTGATGATCAGAAAACAAAAGAAGATAAGCAACGTGAAATAGCGCCTTATGACGTGTCACCCCCGATCGAATTGTGGCGGTATCAGTTCGATAAGAAAACGTCACAGCCCGTGCTCACTGGGTCGTTCAGCGTGCGAGGGTTTTCATTATCAGCAGATGATAGTCAGATCATTTACAGCCGCATACCAGAGGGTGCTGGGTCAGCTTTGAGCAAAAACGTGCTCTTGTTGCTGGGGGATAAGGACAACGACCCCAATCACAAAAGTCTGCGTCGGACACCGGAAGCTATGCAGCAAGGTCAGCATCGATTTGCGCGGGGTCTTTCCTATCACGCAATCGGCAAGGAGCAGGCCGAACGCTATGCTGTGCGGTACGGCTGGACAGTGCAAGTTGCCTCAGGCGTGGCGCACTCCAATGGCCTGATGGCCAAGGCGGCTGCCTCTATTGTAAACTAAGAAAAACCAGCTTCAGGACAGCGCAAAAGGGGCCATAAGCCCTTTCTAGGTTTGAAAGATTATATTCCTCACCAAATTAGCCCAATGTCTGCTTTATCCCGAAAGCGGACATTAGCAATTTGATCAAAGTCGAGATTGGCAAGACCTGGGCTTCGC
The DNA here is from genome assembly GCA_947493215.1 of uncultured Sphingomonadaceae bacterium. Classification (GTDB taxonomy): domain Bacteria; phylum Pseudomonadota; class Alphaproteobacteria; order Sphingomonadales; family Sphingomonadaceae; genus Parasphingorhabdus. The sequence goes on from CANLQE010000001.1 coordinate 1,188,996, forward strand.
TTGTGATCGATGACGCCGGTGACCCGAGGAATGGTCATGCAAGCCGCAAGCGAGAGAGGGGCGGCACGAGCATAGTTCGAAAAAGAGAGGCCATGTGCAAGGCTCCTGAATATTCAAATCAATATGGCCGTTATGCAGCTAGCGCAGATCATCTAGATCGGTGATAATCTCATATACAATTACCCCTCGCAAATAGGTTTTGCGGTACAGGATATCATTGCATTCGTAGAGCGTTCGATCTTCGGAATAGATCGTTTCGCAATTGTCCGGCAATACACCTACAAAAGCCGCCGCCGAATTCCGCTTGGGATGCGTATAGTACCGACCTAATCTGGGTAACCAGATCGGACTCCCCCGCAGGCGGTGATCGGGGTGGTAACCAGCAAGATATCTTGTTGAAACTCTCTCGATATCAATCCCTTGGCTGTTAATTGCAGATGTAGTGTCCTGACTATCAGTATCTTGAGCCACGATGACAGAAGACAGAGAGCCGATTGTCATGGCCAACATAACGAAGATTAGTTTTCTCATTGGATCGGTCCCTGTGCTCATTTCAATTTCCAACTTAAACTATGCAATTTATTGACTACTTACCCAAAATATTCGTGCTTGTCAGAGTGATAGGAAAAACTGGAGCAAGAACGAATTGGCTATATCGACAAAAAAGGCACCAACCAACGGAACGATGATGAAGGCCGTCGGTGAAGGCCCGTGTGATTTGGCGACAGCTGACATGTTAGCAATCGCGGTTGGTGTTGCCCCTAATCCGAAACCTGCAAAACCAGCGCTCAATACGGCTGCAAAATAATTTCGGCCCATGACCGGGAACACCACAAAAAGAATGAACAAGACGGTGACAATCACTTGGGCAGCAAGCAATATGAACAATGGACCAGCCAAGTCCGCAACTTCCCAAAGCTGCATTCCCATCAGCGACATTGCGATGAACAAACCCAGTGAAAAATCCGATATGAGCGCCAAGGCGTTTGAGCCTGAGGGCCACGCAACTTTCTTGAAAAACATCGGAATGGTGTTTGTCATCAATATCGCGACCATCATACAGGATACGAACAACGGCAGTTTTAGACCAATTTCAACCAGAAATTCATTGAGACCATAGCCAAAAATCATCGCGATATGGATGATCAGGATCGAGCCCATGATATTCAGATGGTTGATGCTGGTATGGTCTTCTTTGTCATATTCTATACCGACCAAAAGCTTGGAATCATCCGTACTCTCGAGCTTGTGCCGGGACATGAGAAAGCTGGCTATCGGGCCACCGATCAAGCTCGCGATGACCAGCCCAATGGTGGCAGCCGCAACGCCAATTTCAAGCGCGTTGGTTACGCCTTGGGTCTCGGCAATTGTTGGCGCCCAGGCAATGGCGGTGCCATGACCGCCAGCCAATGAAGCGGAACCGACCAGCAAGCCAACTCCGCCTGGCTGACCAATGGCAAGCGCGCTGAAAAAGCCTACGGTATCCTGAATAACCAGATAAGTGAGCGTTAGCCCTAACAGCAAAAGCAGCGGCTTCCCGCCCGCCAGAAGCTGAGCAAAGCGGGCGTTGATACCGATTGTCGTAAAAAAGTAGATCAGAAATACGTCACGCGTGAACAGATCATATTCAACCTCCCAACCTCCAACCAGATAAAGAGCCAAAGCCGCGAGCGATGCGAAGATGCCGCCGGTTACAGGCTCCGGAATATTATATTTTTGCAGGAAGCCGATGCGGGCTGTGATCTTGATACCGATGAATAGCACAATAATGCCGAGTGTCAGTGTTACGAAGCTGTCAAACTGGATCATGCTGTCGGACAGATATTCCATCGCTCGGTCTATTGCTCGACGTCGTCAATATTGACCGAAGCCTCGTTCCAGTCGCCGCCCAGGGCCAGACTGATTTCGACATATTGATTCAGCTGCGCCCGTTTCAGCGATAGCAAGCTGCTCTCTGCCCCAAATAAACGCTGCTGGATGGACAAGACGTCGATCAGATCAATCTCGCCTTCCTTATATTGTAACAACGAAAGCCGCAGCGCGTTGGATGTTTCTTTGGCTGCATTTTCCTGCGCCGCTCGTCGTTTGCGCAGAAAGACACCGCGATCCAAAGCAGACTCGACCTCGGTAAAGGCATTGATAGCGGTATCGGCATAGGCCGCGACGGCCGCCTCTACATCGGCTTCGCTAATCTCGACTTGTGCGTCACGTCCACCGCCATCAAAAATCGGAGCAAGTAAATTGGAGGCCAAAGTCCAAACCACATTGGCAGGGTCGAGAAGATTGCCCAGTTCATTAGAGGCGCCACCTAAGTTCGTTGATAGCGATATGCTGGGCAGTTTGGCCGCTTCGGCTGACTTTCGGCTGTTGATTGCTGCAGCAATACCGCGTTCGGCTGCAATTAAATCAGGGCGCCGTTGCAGCAGTTCCGACGGCAGGCCCGCTCCGGGTGGATTGGGGCTAAGGGGAAGCACTACAGGCGTTTTTAGATCGGCCCCGGGATAGCGACCAATCAATGCTTCTAACGACCGCAAAGCTTCGATCTTGCCATTTTTGGCGGCTTCCAGGGTATCGATAGACGAAGATAGATCGGCTTGGGCCAACGACACATCATAAGCGGATGCAAAGCCATAGCGATACCGTAGACGCACGATCCTTACGATTTCGGTCAGCGCGGTGACGATATTTTGCGCAACCTCAATCTGCTCTTGCGATTCAATCACCACAAAATAGGATTGCGCGACCGCGCCCGCGAGCGAATATTGGGAGAAAATATATCCCGCTTCCGCAGATCGTGCGCTTTCGACGGCCGCCTGTTCACCCGCTTCGATGCGGTTCCAGATATCGATTTCCCAATCAACCTGAACGCCAAGAGTGAACGACGTTGAACCTGCTCCATTTTCAAGGGGTTCGCGGCGCGTCACATTGCCCGACAGACCAGCATTTGGCAGCAACGGCGAACCGGCCTGTTTCGCCAAGGCCCATGATCTCCGGACATTGGCGGCGGCTGCGCGAAGGTTGCGGTTATTTTTTTGGGCCTCTTGCACCAGTTCCACCAGCAACGGATCGTTGAAATCGGCAATCCAACCAACATTGACATCACCGATACGATCCCGCGCTGATGTCCAGCTTGGTGGGATAGGCGGCAGGCTTTCCGACGCTGCGGACGCGGTTTCACTTTGCGTGGCGGGTGATATGCTTGCACAGCCCGAGAGCAATGCAGTGGTCGATATCAAAGTGGCAAGAAGGCGAGGCTTTGTCAGATAGCTCATGCTTCGGCTCCCTCGCTTTCACGCTCTGCAATCTCATCCGGCGCAATCCGGAAGAACATCACATAGAGAACTGGGATAATCACCAAGGTCAGCACCGTGGCAAAGGTCAGACCAAAGACCAGAACAACCGCCATGGATTTGAAAAAGGCATCGAGGAAAAGAGGGATGACGCCCAAGACCGTGGTCAGTGATCCCATCATGACGGGGCGCACACGGCTTGCGGCGGAGTCCAGCACCGCATCATAACGGGGTTTACCCTCTCTGATTTCCAAATCCATTTGATCAACCAAAACGATGGCATTTTTAATGAGCAGGCCGGAGAGCGACAGCAGACCGAGAATAGCCATAAATTCCATAGCCGTGCCCGTTACCAGCAATCCGAATACGACGCCGATAAGAGACAGGGGAACCACCAGCCAGATGATCAAGGGCTGTTTGAGGGCGTTGAACAATACAACGACGACAAGCACCATCGCCAAGAAGCCAAGCGGCAAAGTACTGGCAAGACTTGAATTGGCCTCGCTACTGTCGCCAATTTCACCGTTCCATTTAAGCGAATAACCCTCCGGCAGCGCGATATCTTCAATATCAGGTTGGACTCGCGCGAGAAGGTCCGCCGCCAGTTCGCCGGGCAAAGGATCTGATTGCGCATTAATTGTCCAGACCCGGTCGACGCGGCGCAATTTGGCATTTTGCCATTTGGTTTCAAACTCATCGACCACTTCCAGAATCGGCACCGATTTGCCGGACTTTGGACTGGTGATCTGGATACCGCGCATACTGGTTGCATCAAGCCGCTCACGCTCTGGTGCGCGGGCAATGATCGGTACAAGCTGATCATCCTCACGATAGACACCGACATTCCGTCCAGAGAAATTTGTGCGCAGTGCATTGGCGAGATCTTCACGTGATACGCCAAGTCGCCTACCGCTGTCCGCATCATAAGTCGGTTCAATGACGCTAACTGGTTGCCGCCAGTCATCCTTGATTGAGATAGCGCCACCATCGGCGGCCATGACCGCCTTGGCTTTATTGGCTAGTTCTCTAAGCACCACCGGATCAGGTCCCGAAAATTCGGCCTCAATTTTTGAGCCGCCGCCCGGCCCCAATTGGAACTGCCAGACTTTGGCTTGTGCGTCGGGATAATTGGCGTCGATATGCTTTTGCAACTGCGGAAGCAGTCCCTTGATCACATCATAATCATCGGTTTTAATCAGGAATTGCCCATAAGCTGAACTGGGCGATTCCGGCCCATAGACCAGCATGTATCGCAAGGTGCCCATGCCGACCAATGACTGGACATCCTTGATGCCCTCTTGCTTCATCAGAAATTTTTCGAGCCGTTTTACTTTGGCATCGGTCTCCGTAATGTCGGTGCCTTCAGGCAGGTTAAAATCTACAACAATCTGCGGACTGGTAGAAGGCGGAAAAAAGCCGGGCGTGACATAGCTGAACCCGAATACCGACAGCACGAACAATGCCACCACTGTGATCAAGGCGAGTTTCGACTTCGTCAAAACTTTCCGCATGAAATTCTTGTAGGCCACAAAAAACGGATGCTCTGGTTTTTCTTCGATCGGCTCATCGCTTGGTTCAGCGAAAAGGATATCGGCAAAAAGCGGCACGGCGGTGATCGCAAATATCCAGCTGTACAGCAGGGACACCATCACGACCCAGAATAGGTCGCCAGTAAATTCGGCGGTGGATCCCGGGGCAAATCCAATTGGTGCAAAGGCAATAATCCCAACCAATGTGCCACCGAGTAACGGCCATTTGGTGCGCTTCACAATCTCCTTGGCGATATCGAGCTTTTTTCGGCCCTGCTGGGTACCGACCAATATGCCTTCGGTGACAACAATCGCATTATCGACCAACATGCCCAGTGCGATGATCAGTGCGCCTAGAGATATCCGGTGCATCGGAATATTGATCAAATACATGGTCGCCAAAGTTGCCGCAATTGTGAGCACGAGAACGGAACCGATAACGACTGCTGATCGTAGCCCCATGAAGAAGAAAAGCGTGACCAAAACAATGAGGAGTGCGGCGAGTACATTTAACGCGAAATCGGCAACCGCCGTTTCGACAATTTTGCCCTGATGATAATATTCATGAATCTCGACACCAATAGGACGCAAGCTCTTGGTTTCTTCCAGCTTGGCATCAATTGCTGCCCCCATTTTGGCAACATTCGCTCCGGAAATATTGGAGATGCCAATGGCGATGGCGGGCTTCCCGTTATAGCGGACAATGAAGCTGGTCGGGTCCTGATAGTCGCGGGTGACTGTTGCGATATCTCGCAGCGTTACAATCGTCCCGGAAGAGGCGGTGGAAATGACCAGATTGCCAATCGCTTCGACGGAATCAATCTGACCGGTAGGCTGGAATTTCAATCGGCGGTTACCAAGCTTTATATCGCCTGCGGGCGTGACCGAATTTTGTTGCGCCAAGTCGCCATATATTTGATCAACGGACAGGCCCAAGGCATTGGCGCGTTCGCGGGAAATTTCAACATAGATTGCTTCTTGCTGCATCCCCAATGGTTGCACCTTGGCGACGTCATCAACGGAAAGCAGATCGGTACGCAGTGACCGGATATATTTATACAGCTCAGCAGACGTGTAACCGTCGCCTGTCACCAGATAATAGAGCCCGTAAACATCTCCAAAATCATCATTGACCACTGAAGTTTCGACACCGGGTGGAAGCCGTGACTGGGCATCGTTGACCTTGTTTCGTAGCTTGGTCCAGATCAACTGAAGGTCAGCCTTTTCCGGTGAAAATTTGTATAGAATATCAACGCTGATTTCGGAACGCCCGGCAGACGAAACCGATCTGATTTCTTCCACTTCCTGAAGTTGTTGAATGGAACTTTCGAGTGCTTCGGTCACTTCGTTGGCGACCTCTTCAGGCGTTGCCCCTGGATAAGTGGTGACCACCTGCGCGGTCCGGATCGTGAATTCCGGATCTTCGAAGCGCGCAATATTTTGAAAGCTATACCAACCGCCAACCAAGGCAAGCGCAATGACAATGAAACAAATCAGCCGGTTTTTAATCGAAAACTCTGCAAGATCCATGATGCGCGCCGCTTACGGCTTATAGGGACGAATTTTCATCCCCTCTTGCAGATAGGCAGCGCCAGCAGCGACAATTGTCTCGCCGGCCTTCAAGCCGCTTCTCACTGCGATCTCTTCGCCGACATCCTTATCCACCAATATTTTGCGCTTTTTAACCTTCATCGTTTTCTTGTCGACAACCCAGACAAATCGATCCTTGCCATTGGCTTGGATGGAACCGAGCGGCACCGATATTTGCGTTGCGCCTTCCCCTTCAACCAGAGATCTGCTGCCAAAGACCGTGCCGGTCATGCCGGGCAATACAGTCATATTCGGCGGCGGCGTGAAGGAAAATTTGACCTTGAACGTCTGTGATTGGGTATCAGCCTGGGTTGTTGCTGATCGAAACGTGCCGGGGATTTTGAGATCTGGGGCGGAGTTCAGGACTACATATTCCTCCGTAACGTCCTGTGGATCATTGCCCAAAGCAGCTACGACGCTGGCAGGCACACTAACCACAGCTTCGACCCTGCCGATCGATTGCAGTGTTACTACTTCCGCTTGGGCCTGAATATTCTCATACCGTGTCGCATGTTTTACAGCTACCACGCCAGAGAACGGAGCTCGCAGCACGGTGTCGCTCAGATCTTTCTGGGCACTGTCCAAGCTGGCCCGCGCAACATCCCGTTGGGCACGCCGTTGTTCGACAACAATTCTTGCAATGGCGTCTTCTTCCAAAAGCCGAGCGGCGCTTTGATATTCAGATTGCGCCGTCGCATATTGCGCGCGAGCCGAATTGACCGCATTTTGATAGCGGCGTTGATCGAGGCGACCGATGACAGCCCCTTTGCGAACAGGCTGGCCTTCAAGCACTGGTAAACTTTCAAGCAGGCCGCCGACTTGGAACGTGAGCGTAGATGATGAACCTGCCTCGATTATGGCAGGGAAACTTGCATCAAACCGATCCGCAGAAGCTTTGACGACATGCAGCTGTGCCGGGCGCACAATTTCAGCTTCTTCAACGTCACCGCCGGAACAGGATGCAAGTAATAGACAAACTGCGATGCCCGAGGCAATAGTGCCAAGCGATCGATTCATAATTCCAACCAAAATGCTAGTCCTTCCCAAGCATTAGTTCGACAGATGGTAACGAGGCCAGCCGCTTTAGCGGTCCATCTTTTCCAGCAATAGATCATGCACTTTTGTGTCGGGTTTCTCGACACATTCCGTCATCGTCAAGACAATCGCCACTTGAACGGCTTCAGGTGATATTACTGAGCTGCCTTTTTGTGCGATAGAATAACCGTATAGCAATGTCATTACGGAAGCCCGGTCATCTTCGTTCAATGTGACGACATCCCAACAGCTGACCTCTTTCAAGTCCACTGGAGTGGCGGGTGCCAGACCTTCATCTTGAGCCACTGCGGACGTGCTCATCAAAGCAGTCGAAACCAGACCGAGAATGGCCGATTTAGCGAATAGTTTGTTTGTAAAATAGGTCATTAATATCCTCCGCGCATGCATGCGTCTAATTCAAGTCGATAATTACGGGCAGCCCGGTTCTGTTTTTTCTTGGCATTGCCGCGCTTGATGGCGCCAACCAGCGCTCCAATCGCTGCGCCGCGCCGGACATTACGTTTCCGTTTTTTCTTGTTCTTTTCAAAGATCAAACCGCCGATACCAGAGGTCACAGCGCCTTTGGCAGCTCCTTCCAATGCACCACCGGGAAGGTAACGATCGGGTACGCGCCCGTTATATCCTGAAAATTCGGAAGCCCGCTGCTGGCAATATCTATAGCGATCCTGTGCCGCAACCGGTTGTATGCCGGTAAGCATCAGTGCCGGCACCAGTGCAATTCCTAAATATCGATAACGCTTCATGTTATCCCCTTTCGATTTGAACTTAGAATGCAATTTTCTTGTTCGTCGAGTCGATTGCGACGAATAGGACTATCATAACAAGTAGTTACTTACCATGCGCCCGATCGACCGCTTTTCGAATACCTTTTGCCCATTCTTTGAAAGACTGTTCCGCATCCGCCCAGGTCGACCATGGCTTTTTATTCATCAGCCTTTGTCCTTGCGCGCGGTTGACCACCACAGCATCGATACGGTTCTTGGCCGACTGTCGGAAAACCCCTTCAACGGTCACTTCACCAACACTCAATGAAAATGGCAGAACAACGTTTGATACATTCAAGGCCGCTGAAGGCGCTTTCAGATTAGCAATCGTCATGCTGATCCGCATGGTTTTCTTGCCAGGTTTTTTGACGACATTATAATCTGAAGAAATTAATTCAGCGATCAACTCAGCGCGAAATTTACGCTGCATCTTCCGCACCTGTTCCTTGTCGAGCCCTTTGATACTGCCATCCCGATAACTGACCCGTACCGGATCAATGATGAAGCTGTCATAATTGCCAAGATTGGGCGCACCGGTCCGCGTATAGACCAAAGTTGGCTCGGCACTTCGGTCCTGAGTCAATCCGCGCAAGCTGACCGATGGATTATAATTTTGAACGGATTTAGTGGCAGTTCCGCAGGCAGCCAAACTGACGGTGAGGAACGAAATGGCCAAGCCTTTGCAAATCTTTTTGTAGGACAACATTTCAATCCTTTATATTTATATCTTCGGCATATGGCGTTTTCGATAGATTTCTATACGGCAACACGCACATGTTGAGGCTTATTACGCCACCTTAGCGGCATATTTTCGGATCAATAATATTACGACTTCACGATGATGGGAAGTTCCCACTAGCACCACAATTGGGTTTTTACTGTCCTGTAGGTTTAGGACAAAATTTTGGAACCATGCTTGGCGATGGCTAAATGCCGTGCTTGTCCATGTTTCGTTTTGTAAATAAGGTAAGTATTACGCATCGGCAATTGGTTTATATTTTGCGACCAATGGATAATCTATTATAAATGCAGGGAAAACTTGTTTAGGCAAAGCTGATGCATTCCACGCAATATCTTCCTGCAAAGTCGGCTGCCGAGCTTATGGCATCCTTTCACGCATGCTTGCAGCGATGCCAGTCTTTCGGCGGCCTCAATATTTTGTGTCTGCGTTATGCGAGGCGGTTTCACCTGAAGGCCGTGGCCTATCATCATCTGCCGCAATTGGGGTCTTCGGACGGCGTAGGAGTGAATGTCATCTCCGTTGGCTTTCCCAAAGAGTTGGTAGACCGGTTTGAGTCACAAAATTTAATTGGGGTCGACCCGTCTATCCGGCAGGTTATGTCTGGAACAAGGGCCTATTGGTGGCGGGAATTGGAATATGCTTCACCCCCAAGCGCCAAAGAAATGGAATATCTCGAGGCCGCCTCCGCTGTTGTCGATGAAGGGTTGATGCTTCCGGTATTCGGACCCAACGGTCGAAACGGCTATGTATCTCTTGGCTTTGGCAAAACCAGACCGGAGATGGATGATACCGATATCGCTCTGCTGCAGAGCTGCTGTCAATTTGCCCATCTGCAATATTGCGCGCTCTTGCAGGCCAAACTGCCCCGCCCAGTAAAATTATCACCAAGAGAGAAAGAGGTTTTATCCTGGGTCGCACAGGGGAAAAGCAATGGTGTCGCTGCCGAGATACTGGATATCGCAGAAAGCACCGTGATAACCCATCTGGAACGATCTTACCGAAAGCTGGGTGTTGATAACCGCGTTACAGCGGCACTGCGCGCTCTATCCTTAGGGGAATTTCGCTACTTACCTTGAGCGCTAAAGTGGGCTTCAAATATCAATGACATTCATACAGGCGGCGATTTTTTGAGAAAACCGACTGCCTGCCCCCTACTGTCGGATGGCAAAGCACCACAGTCGCGCCGGATCGATTATGCGGATAGCTTGCCTGATTTGAATTTCTCCGGCAACAGTCAGAAAAATATGTTTAGGGGCTTATGTTCACACAACTGTTAATTGGATCGGCATTGATATGCCTGACGGTTGCCATCGCAGCCGGCTTTGTTGGCGCTGCGACTATTGGGCTGACACATGCCGGGAAATGGCTAGTTTCCGGTCGTAAAATACTAAAACTCATGGTTTCGCTGACCGCGATGGTTCTTTGGATGCTTGTTGCGCTTAGTATCGCAGTGTGGCTCTGGGCAGGCCTGTTTTTACTTTTGGGTCAGTTCAATAATTTAGAGACGTCGCTCTATTTTTCGGTCGTTTCGTTCACAACTTTGGGGTTTGGTGACATCGTGATCGGAACAGAATGGCGGCTATTGTCAGGGCTTATGGCCGCAAACGGCCTGATCTTGTTTAGTCTTACAACAGCATTTTTGATCGAGTTTATCATTAGATTGAGAGCCGCTCAGGAAAATGCGCATTAGGTTCGATTTGGTTTGCCAGGACAGAGACTAGCTATGCCCAATCTCTCAAGTCGAAAGATCAAGATCGGCCTCGGCTGTTTTGGTGTAGTCCTGATAATGATCATTCTTGCAATTGGGGCCTTTTTATCTGGATTGGACGAACCGCTATCTGCGCCTGAGCCGACGAAAATCAAAACGGAAGTGCGTCTGGAAGATCAGACATCAACCATCTTTATCCCTGTCAGTGGCAGCTTACAGATTTTCGAAGACGCCTTAAACAAGGACGTGCCTTGGCAGTTGGCAAGCATAAATGAGCCGCAAAAAATATGCCTCAAAACAAAATCAAAGCTGATTCCCGATATATCATGCCGCCTGGTCGGCAAAGTGGAACGCGGACGCATTCGCCTTACCGGTTCGGGTCAGCATCTTAAAATTTCCATTCCCGTCAGTACACGCATTCAAGCGCAGAATATCGGCGGCATTGTGAAACGCGAAACGGCGACCGGTTCAGTAGTCGTAACAATGCGTGCCAAGCTATCATTGAGCCAAAATTGGCAACCGTCCGCAAAGGTCGATGTTGATTATGACTGGGGCACAAAGATCGGCATTGATTTTCTGGACCGACGGATTGAGTTTTCATCGCGTGTTGATCCCGAGATTAGAAAAGTTGCAGCGCAGATCGAGAGGCGTTTGCCGCAACTTATTCGAAACCTAAATGCGCGGAAAAAGGCGCAAGCCATTTGGGAAGAAGGCTTCACATCGGCTCGCGCCAAGTCCGATCCGGAAATCTGGGTACGCTTTACGCCGCAGCAAATTGGGTTTGCCGGATATACAGTTCGTGGCCGGCGTCTGGTCGTCAATCTTGCCGCACGCGCGCAAACGGAAACGATTTTTGGCAGTCGGCCAAAGGATCCCGACGTGACGCCGCTCCCCAACCTCATGAAGTCGCTGCCGCCCGAGGGAATCCGGGTCCATGTTCCTTTCCACATCCCCTATTCTGTGTTCCAAAAATCAATTGAAAAAGCATTGCAGCTTGGAGAATTTCAAACTGTAAAAATGGAAGACGGAACGCAGGTTCAGGCCCGTTTTAACGATGTTGAGGTTTTTGGTGCTGACGGCGGCAAGATTGCCATAGGGATAGGCCTTACCATCGAGGAACCCATAAACTGGCTTGGTGATGTCGAAGGCAAAATCTGGATATTGGCAAGGCCACGACTAGACCTTGCTAACAAGATTATTGGAATTTCCAATCTGTCTGTGCTCAGTCGTACCAATAGCCGGTTGTTCAACAAACTGGTTGGGGCGGTCAGCAAAGATGAAATCGACAGAGAGTTTATCAGCAAGATAAGTTACGATTTTTCAAATAACTATGATGATGGCCTGCAAAAAGCCGACGAATGGCTAAAGGCAGAACCGCTTGAAGGGTTCGTATTCCAAGGCCGCCTTATCAGTGCTGATCTGGAGCGCTTGCATATCATGCCCGAAGGATTGATCGTTCAAGCGCGCGCCGTGGGGGATGGAAGAATGTATTATGCCCCAGGAGAGGCCGCATCGTTGGTCGCAAAGAGACGCCAGCGCCGCATTGAAAGAGAACGGACCAAAGTCAGAGATATGGGAAAGAAGTAGTGGTGACGGTTGCAGTCACTGGCGAACCTATCTCTACGCCGAAATTCCCTACAGCCGATAACAGAGAATTAATTCGAGAAAACAGGGATCGATATTGTCGCAGAAGGGAAGCCACTAGCGTCCGCTATGGGCGCAGAAGCAGACATTAGGATATCGTGTGCTGTCACTGTAATCTGGGAAGAAGGGAACCATCCGCATTCAATGCGATTTGCATCAGTTGCAAATAGGAAGCTCTGGCAGCAACTTAATCTAATGACAAAGCGAGTGGCAACCACCTCAGAAGAGATCACAGCGATTATAGATGATGTCGCCCGCGAAAGGGCGGCTGGGGGACCAATCACTCATCCCAATACTTGTCCAAAGGGGACAGTCCCCCAAATGTCAGAAGCGGAAGCCGACCCGCATCACTAGCTCGCGCGGTTCATTGGGGGCAATGAAAGTGCTCGGTCCAGCCTGCAATCCCCATGCAAGGACATGTTCTTCTGTCAGATTCCGGCCTAGTAGCGAAATCGTGAGGTTTTCCGTTGGACTGGTAAAGGTCACGCCCGCATTGATGGTCGCATAATTGTCCTGTCGCAGGACATCGACATATTCGAGTTCAACGAAATAATCGCTGGAGACGCTCACATCAGCGCGCGCCGAGAAGTCCCATCCACCCAGTAAGTCGGGCTGTTCGAATTGGACATAGGCCGCGCCTTTCCATTCGGGAGCAAAGATCAGGGGGAGACCGGCATAGTTGCAAAGGTTGGTGTTGGTTGCAGGATCCAGTTCCAAAGTGCCACCAATGGAAGGACAGTCTTCAGAGGCTCCAGGGAAGTCGTCATATGTGGCGTCGGTATATGCGATGTTGCCGCCAATCGACCAGTTCGGCGAGAGCTCCAAATTGGCATCGAACTCAACACCCCAGCTGGTCGCTTCAGCGGCATTCTGGACCTGGAACGAATTGGTGAACTGCCCCGGCAAGGCACGCGCGACCTGTAGATCCTCGACCATCATGTAAAAGACCGACAAATTGGTCTGTAATGCGCCGCCCAGAAGTGTTGCTTTCACCCCATATTCGAAAGCTGTGTTGAGTTCGCTGTCGAACTCACCGATTTCAAACTGGCCCATCGCGTTTTGCTCGGGCCGGTCGGCAAAGCCACCAGTTTTGTGACCCTGCGCAACTGATAGGAACATCATGAGGTCCGGATCGGGTTCCCAACGCAATGTAAGCGAGGGTGTGAAACGATCTTCGTTGCGACTAACGTCGGCCAGAAAATCATTCGCGACCTGGCCTGCTGTGGCTCGCTCAGCCACAGGATCGGCACCATAGGCTCCTTCGCGACGGAAGAAGGAGAAGTCTTTTTCTTCATACGACCAGCGACCGCCGAATATGGCCGACCATTCGTCGCTGAACCGCCAGCGTAGTTGACCAAATAGTGCGAAGGTCTCTGTTTGCTGTGTCCAGTCTTCGATCAGGGACCGAACCGGGCCGCCGCCAAAGAATGTGGCAACATCGGTGTCATCGAATTGCAGTCGAGTGACATCGCTGGTTTCGAAATATGCGCCAGTGATGAAGTCGAAGCTTTCGAACTCTTCGGATGTTAGCCGTAGTTCCTGAGTAAAGCCTTCATATTCCTCGTCACGTGTGGCGCGCAGTCCGCCGCCAGCGACGCCGCCTTCCAAGGCGACAAACTGGTGGAAATAGCTAACTGACTGAAATGCGCTGACCGAAGTTAGCGTGCCGAAACCTTCTAGTTCGTGATTAATTTCCAACGTGACATTATAAGTATCTTGATCGCGATTGGGGCAGAATGTTTCTCCCTGAATCACCGCTGTACAGTCATAGTCACTCTTCCAGTCCCGGTCGAAGGAGAAATCCGGAGAGAAGCGCTGGAAGAAGCTTTCGGGAACCGGCTGTCCGGCCAAGGGACCGCCAGGAAAAATGGCGCTGGTTACTTCGGACGGCGTCTGTCCGTCTTCGGTAAATGTATAGAACTCACCCTTAAGATCGACAGTGGTGAATGCGCCTAGGTCCCATTTTAGCTTGCCGCGAATGGCAAAGTCATCACGCGTACCGCCATCCGGTCCGGGCAGTCGGTTTTCGATATAGCCGTCACGTTCACGATAGGTAAGCGCCAGGCGACCTGCGAGAGTATCGGCAAGCGGACCGGAAATGAATGCCTCTCCACCATATGTGCCGCCAACGGTGCTGTAATCGCTGATATAGAAATCGGCGCCAGCTTCGAATGTATTGGTCGGATCCTGCGTGTTGATGATGACGGCACCGGCAATCGTGTTTTTGCCGAAAAGAGTGCCTTGGGGACCGCGCAGCACTTCCACATTCCCGACATCAAACAGCGGATGAAGATTAATCGCCGCGCGCCCGATATAAACCTCATCGACAAAGCGTCCGACTGATTGCTCGACAGAGTGTGTCGTCCCCGACCCAATGCCACGAACGTAAAGATTAGGCAGGATGCTGGCGTCGGAGAACTCGAAATTGGGTATATAGAGTGACACATCGGCGATATCGATGGCGCCCGTTGCCCGCAGCTCTTCGGCTCCGAACGATGCAACCGAAACGGGCACATCCTGAATGCTTTCGGCACGCCGCGTCGCGGTGACAACGATCTCGCTGCTCGACGCTGTTGCTTCTTCCGCTACATCGCTTGCCTCCCCGTTAGTCGCGGTCTGCGCGTTAGCATCTGCGACATATAGTGGCGTAATTGCGAGCAGCATGGCGGTGCCTGTAAACAGGCCCGCTTTGAATGTATGGGTCATCTCACTCTCCTTGTATTAGTCACCGTATCTGTTGAATCTGATGCATTTAGTGCGCTCACAGGTCGGCCTGCTTGCGATGTTTCTAGGCTTGCGATTAAGCTGCCTTCATCCTGCGTGTAGTCGCGCAATTTCCTATGAAAATGGGCCTTCACAACTTCATTTGCCATTGGGCCAGGTAGTCTGGAGGGCATTGAATTCTGGGTGATGCCCGAAGTACGAAGATGACCGACATCTCTCCCTATCAAATTCAGGGCAGTTATCGATTCTGTCAGGCTCGCGCCTATGACATGCACATCCATTTCAACCGAATTCGCCATGCGCCTCCCCTTCTCGTGTCGTTTCGACATCTAATATCAGGACTATGATCGACGCGGGTCATGCCAACAAATACCTTCGCGATGTTCAATCAATACTGATATTGCATCGCTTCAATGCTGTGAATTTGTCATGGGATGGATGGATTAGCGCTCTGGCAATTCTATTTTTCTTTCCTGCAATAGTGCCGGTCATTGGCATAATTGGCCGAATAAATAGGAGAAAAGATTAGGTATACGCGAGCAGCATTGCTTGGAATCTGCTTACCTTACACGCAGCTCCTGACCTTAATTCTCGAAAGCGATACCAAAAGCGTATCGAACTATGTGGTAGCTATGGCCTTGCTTCCTTCACCATTGCGAGTGGGGTCTAGGAAAACCTTAAGATAGGCTGCCTTCAAACTGTTCAAGCTGAAAATGAAGATGAGCGGAGTGGCAGTTTGTCGATTTGGATTAACTTGCTATCACCTTCTAAGTCGAAGAGAGAAGTTGGATTGCAGGTCTTAGAAAAAGCCAGATTGAGGTTACAAGCGATGGATTTAAGACAAATTCGGTATTTCATAGCTGTTGCCGAGGAAAGCAATTTTGGCCTCGCTGCTCGCAGGCTCAATATCTCTCAGCCACCTATCACGCGACAAATTCGAAAACTGGAAGAAGAATTGGGCGTCACTTTGTTGAAACGGACTAGCAAGGGAGCAGAACTGACTCCCCCAGGGGTAGTGTTTCTGGAGGACGTTCGCCGCGTGATGGCGCAAACAACCCGTGCCGCAGAAAGGGTTAAGGCAGCACAAAAAGGTGAAATCGGCCGACTTGAAATCGGTTATTTCGGATCGGTTATTTACAGTGCCGTGCCCCAACTGCTGATGAAGTTCCGTGAAAGCAATCCAGACGTCGAAGTGGGATTGCATCGTTTATCAAAAAAGGAGCAAGTATATGCTTTGAAAATCGGCCAGATCCACATTGGCTTTGGCCGATACTACCAGAAGGAACCAGGTTATGCGGTTGAATCCGTTGTCCCGGAAACACTCGCGGTGGCGGTCCCGATTTCGCACGGAAAAAATCTGAAAACGGGAACAAGTTTCGACCTGTTCAAAAATTTCCCAGTGATACTCTTCCCCAAATCGGGCCGGCCCAATTTTGCGGATGAGATCATCAAGATTCTGAAAGAAAAGGGTATTGAACCTGCAATTGCTGCAGAAACAGAGGATGTACGCTCTGCTTTGACCTTGGCATCGCTCGCAGTTGGGGCTACTGTGGTTCCAGCGACAGTTGCGGAATTGAATTGGCCTGGCATAAAATTCTTCCCACTGGAGCCAGTTCAAAACAATTGCGAGGTATGTTGCTTGTATCGCCGATCAGATACATCACCGTTGCTGCGATCTTTGCTATCCACGATACGTTCAAATAGCTGATCACGCATTGTCGTTATACCATTTCCGTATGACGAGAAGGTTGCGATAGTATTTTTAACATCAACCACAGATAGCTATTCCCTACGAAAGTTGAATTGCTCGGTAGCGAGCAAAATAGCAGCTTTTGTGGGAGTGGAAAATGAGCGAATCTTTGCCAATAGTCGAAACTGATGTGTTGGTCGTGGGAACCGGACCTGCTGGTTCTGCCGCGGCGCTGGGTTTGTCTCGCAATGACGTGAAATCAGTTATTATCAACAAATTTGGTTGGACCGCTCGTACACCTCGTGCGCACATAACCAATCCACGAACAATGGAAGTGCTCCATGATCTAAAGGTATATGAAGAGGCATTGAAGCACGCAATTCCCAACGACTTCATGGGGGATAACACCTTCTGTACCAGCTTGGCGGGCATTGAAGTCGGTCGCATTAGAACATGGGGCACCTGTCCTGATCGAGCGCATAATTACGCCATTGCGAGTCCAGAGGTCAATTGCGATATAACCCAGAATTACATGGAAAATGTTTTACTAGGCGCGGCGGCAAGTGCCGGTAGCCAAGTTCAATTTCACACTGAGTTGCTGGATTATTCGCAAGATGACGATGGCGTCACAGCGACATTAAGGAACAATCTTACAAATCAAGAGTATCTCGTCCGTTGCAAATATCTGATTGGCGCTGACGGCGCAAATTCACGCGTGGCCGAAATTGCTGATCTTCCGCTTGAAGGTGTGCAAGGCAAAGAAGGCTCAATGAATATCGTATTTGATGCTGATCTCTCTCGCTTTGTCGATCACCGCCCGAGCGTATTATATTGGATCATGCAGGATGGTTCGGATGTTGGCGGATTGGGCATGGGCGTTGTGCGCATGGTGCGCCCTTGGAACCGTTGGCTTGCTATTTGGGGATATGATCTCGCGGCCGGACGACCTGAAGTAGACGAGGCCAAGGCTGTTGCAGTTGTACATAATCTTATTGGCGATGATACGGTTCCCGTTTCAATAGATTCAATTTCATTTTGGACGGTGAATGAAGTTTATGCCACCCAGCTGAGTTCGGACAGGGTATTTTGCATGGGCGATGCCGTCCATCGCCATCCACCAACCAAAGGTTTGGGGTCCAACACATCCATTCAGGACGCCTTTAATCTGGCGTGGAAATTGGCCTTGGTATTGAAGGGGCGTGCGGATTCAAAACTGTTGGAAAGCTATTCTGAGGAACGTGCGCCGGTTGCGAAGCAAATTGTCACGGGTGCCAATCGCAGCATAAACAAGTTTTTTGGCGTCATGGGCGCGCTTGGGTTGGACAAGGCCGAAACCCCGGACCAGATGCGTGACGTGCTGCTGTCGATCGGAGATCAAACGCCTGAAGGCAAAGAAAAAAGAGCTGCTCTTGATGCGGCAGTTTATGACACCCGGGATGTTTTTGATAATCCAGGTATCGAACTTCAGCATCGTTATGTGTCAGATGCCGTATTCGTGGAAGACGGCGACAAAGACCCTGGTTATGTTGGTGATCCCGAAGTTTTTGTCGAACAAACCACTTATCCCGGCGCCCGCCTGCCACATGTATGGGTCGCCGTTGACAAGGTGCGAACCTCCGTTCTTTACCTGTGCGGCGAAACCAAATTTACGTTGTTGACCGGGATATCGGGATCGGGCTGGAAAAAGGAAGTCCAGACGATCAAGGAAGTGCTGGGTGTGGAGATCAACCTTATCACAATCGGTGCGCTTCAAGAGGTCGAAGACCCTTATGGTGAATGGTCGAGAGTACGTGAAATTGATGAAAGCGGCGCCGTGTTGGTTCGCCCAGATCAGCATGTCGCTTGGCGCGCAAAGGAATGGGATGCTTCAAGCGAAGATAGGCTGCTGCATGCGATGCGTAAAATTCTTTGCAAAGATTGATCGGAAAGTCGCGGCGGAATGCTGCCTGAGATATCAAGTCACTTGTTTTTGGTCCAGATGGTTCAGCAATGAACACCCGTAGGCTTGTAGACCATCATTCTGAAGAGCACGCTGTTTAAGAACATCGGATGTTTGCCGAAAGGAAGACGCTCTCTTGGTCGAAAGCAACGGCGACCTTTCGGCGGGATCAGATGTCTGTCAGATTAAGCACTGATCGAGTGCATGATTGTACTGCGATCCCTGCGATAGTGAGCCAATTTGTCCTCGTCGATATCAACGCCGATACCATGTCCTTCGGGCAGCTGTAACGCATTATCCCGATAGACCATGGGCTGTTGCGCCAAATCATCAGCAATAAGGTTCGGTCCGCATAGCTCGCCTCCAAAAGGCAGGCTTTCCAGCGTAGAGGCAAATTGCATATTTGCGGCTGTGCCGATCGAACTTTCAAGAAACGTACCCATATAAAGAGATATGCCGCTTGCTGTGGCGATGTTTGCAACCTTCTGCGCAGCCAGAATACCGCCATGTTTCATAATTTTAATCGAAACCAGGTCCGCCGCATGGATCTGACCACAGAGTAACATTTGATCGAGTGTTCTAACGCCTTCATCCACCATGATTGCGCAGCTTGATTGTGATGTCAGCCGTGACATACCGCTAAGCGATTCGCGTGGCAGAGGCTGTTCCACAATCTCGATTCCGACGTCACTTAACTGGTATATGGCCTTTTTTGCTGTGACTTCATCCCAGCTTTCATTGGGATCAACGCGCACTTTGCACCGTCCCGCAAGTGCGCGTGCAATTTCGGATGCGCGGGCGATATCGGCTTCGGGATCGAGCGCTCCCATCTTCAGCTTGAAGCGATTGTGCCAGCCTTTTTCCAGCATCCGTTCTGCCTCGGCGACCTCGTCTGCGACTTCACCAGTTGCCAAGGGCCATGCGCAAGGCAATGAATCTCGTATTTTTCCGCCTAACAGAACATGAAGGGGGCATTCAGAAATACGCCCCTGCAAATCCAGAAGCGCCATTTCCAATCCGGCTTTGGCAAAGCTGTTGCCAAAGACGACCTTGTCCATCCTATTCAATATTGCATTTAACAAGAACGGGTCTTGATTCAGCATCGTTGGAGTCAAATAGCTATCGATCATAAATTTGATCGTCTCAACGGATTCGCCGCCCCACCAGGGACCCGCAGGGGTAACGGCTTCCCCAATCCCCGTGATACCGTCTTTGTTAGTGGTGCGGATCAAAACAATGCTCTGCGTACGACTGTCTTTCACAGCGAAGCGCTGAAGCCTCGCCAATGGGAGGTCGACGATAATCGTCTCGACGCTATCGATTTCATGCCGCGTCATAGTTGCATTCCCGTTTCTGTATTTAACATAGTGACAGTTTGGGGCCAGAAAGGAGTTTAGTGAAATACCGTCACAGCCCATTCAAGATACGGAAGCGGTATTGCCTTGGTTTGCGAGATTTCTGACCCAGGTAGAAATTGTTCCTTGTGCAGCAAGGATCGATACAAAAAACCTATCAAAGGTCGACCATGAAGGTATTGGGAAGTTTGCCGGAACGCTTTATCCTAAGTCGTGAAATTTGATCTGGTAAATCAACATTTAGGAGAGGTGACTATGGCTAACTCGCGGACCAATGACGTTGTGATGGCAGTTGTGGAAGGCATAAGAGGCGCCTTGCTGGACAAGGCCGTCACCTTTCCGGAGTATCGCGCTGCAATCCAGCATATCATGAAAACATCAGAGGCGGGAGAATTGCCATTGATGATCGATGTGTTTTTCAACACCACCATTGTTCAAGCCATTAACAATCAGGGTTCGGCCTCCCCTTCAGATCTGGAGGGGCCCTATTTTATCGAAGATGTGCCATTGACCGAGGGCACGGTCCTCAGAATGGATGGCGATGATTGCGAGCCTTTATTGGTAGCAGGCACGGTGGCAGGCCCTGATGGAGCGCCGCTGAGCAACGCGACCGTGTATATTTGGTCGTCGACGCCCGATGGGAAATATAGCGGATTTCATCCTGGTGTTCCGGATCACGCATATCGGGCTAAGCTGATGACCGACGAAAATGGTGCCTTCCGCGTCGAAACATCTACACCCGTGCCATACCAAATTCCAAATCAGGGGCCCACCGGTGAGCTGCTGGAAGCAATTGGGCGGCATACCTGGCGCCCGGCGCATGTGCATTTCAAAGTTCGGGCCGAAGGTTGCGAGGAGCTGACTACTCAAGCTTATTTTGAAGAGGGCGAATATGTGCATGACGATTGCTGTGAGGGCATCGTTTCGGATGAACTCATCTTCAAGCGCGAGGTCGAAGACGGCAAGCGCGTTGTACGCGTCAATTTCAAGCTGGATGCTGCCAGGGCACTACAAGCCGCATAACAGACGGGGAGTAACATAATGTGTCACAGCAAGCCGATAGCGGCATTTCCAGATCCAACTGAAGGGGAGGCAATTACAGGAGCCATTCAAGCCTACAGATATGGACCAAAGGCGGCCGCAAATCGGATTGCAATTATTCCAGACATTTACGGCTATAAAGGCTTTTACCAAGGGTTGGCCCGATATTATGAAGAGAAAGAGGCAAGTGTCTATTTGGTCGACCCTTTCCACGGATTAGGTGATCTGAAAGAGGAGACGCGAGAAGAGGCCTTTGCCCGCCGCGGCAAGGTTAAAGACAAAAGCTTTCTGGATGACTTTGAAGCCTTTTGCTCCGCGCAGGAAGTGACCGGAGTGCTGGGCTTTTGTCTTGGTGGGTTATACGTGTTTGAACTGGCAAGGCGGGGCATGAATGCTAGCCTTGTAGGTCTCTATGGCTTTCCTCAGGGGCTGCCAAATCAAGATGTCCTGCCTACGCCATTTGACTATCTAGACGAGGTTGAAAAGCGTCACGTGATGTTGATGGGGGCAACTGACGAGTCGGTTGGACAAGAGAATATCCTTCGATTGTCCAACATTGCGGGTCATAATATCAACATCGTTTTGACCGTATATGACGGCGTAGGTCACAACTTTTTGCCCATGTTGGACAGCAAAGATCCGACCGAATTTGCGGTTGCGCAGGATGCTCTGAGCCGATGCGATAGAGAATTACTTGCTCCTCAGGAGAGGTGATATGGACAAATTTGTCTATACAGGACTTTCGGCTCGGGTGATTTTCGGTCGTGGTACCGCTTCAGCTTTGTTGGATGAAGTTCGTGCTCTTGGATTGAAACGCCCTCTGGTGTTGACAACACCTCAGCAAGCTCAACAGGGCGAAGAGCTGGTATCGCAACTGGGAGCCAACTCTGCCGGGATTTTTACCGGTGCGACCATGCACACGCCTGTCACAGTGACGGAAGAGGCGCTCGCGGTATATAACGGAAATAATGCCGATGGTGTTGTGGCTATTGGCGGCGGCTCGACCATTGGCCTGGGCAAAGCCATTGCACTGAGAACCGATTGCCCGCAAATCGTATTGCCGACCACTTATGCCGGATCAGAAATGACGCCGATCATCGGACAAACGGAAAATGGCATAAAGACAACGCAAAGAACACTCGACTTATTGCCAGAAACGGTGATTTATGACGTCAATTATACAATGACCTTGCCTGCGACAATGAGTGTCACCAGCGGTATGAATGCGATCGCACATGCAGTGGAAGCCATGTATGCCGGTGACGTTAACCCGGTCCTAAGCCTCATGGCTGAAGAGGGAATGAAAGCACTGGTTGAAGCGCTCCCGATAATTTCGCGGGCTCCAGATGACCCGAAGGCGCGGGAAAGAGCTGCCTATGGTGCTTGGCTTTGCGCGATTTGCCTTGGGTCGGGAGGCATTGCGTTTCACCACAAACTTTGTCACGTGCTGGGCGGCAGCTTTGATCTACCGCACGCTGAAACCCACACAATTATTCTCCCACATGCAATCGCTTTCAACGCTCCGTCGATCAAAGAACCGCTGGCCATTATGAAAAGGGCCGTGGGGTCAGATGATGTAGCCGGAACGCTGTATGATATTGCAAAAGAGGGCGGTGCTCCCATGAGCTTGGCTGAGTTGGGAATGGGCGAAGAAGCTATTTCCCGCGCAGCAGATATTGCGATGCAAAAGCCTTATCCAAATCCAAGAAAGCTGGAGCGCGATGCCATTGAGGCGACAATCCGCGCCGCATGGGAGGGCGCTCGTCCTACGTCATGAGCAAACCAGACGCATTCCCCTCTGAACCAACGGCCCTGCCGAAAAATTTTCGAGACGCGTGGATGCTTCGAGCAACCGTCATTCGCGCCATCAAAGTGGCTGCGGTTGTCGGCACGCTGCTTACGGCGATTAATCAGGGGGATGTGATCCTGATGGGAGAGAGTCTGTCGATTTGGAAAGTTGGATTGACCTATCTCGTTCCCTACTCGGTATCGTCCTACTCTTCGGCAATGTTTATCGTCGATCTATCGAGGAGCATCAATGGAATACCAGATAGCGAGGTCGCATCATGAACCGGATGACACCCGGATCAAAGGCACCTAATTTTGACGCTCAATTGCAAGATGGTTCCACCTGGTCTTTGGAAAACCAGCGACCCAAGCACTTTACTATGCTGGTGATATTCAGGCATGGAAATTGTGGCGTCTGCCAACAGTATTTGAAACAACTTGATGGACTTATAGGACAGTTTTCCAATGCAGGTGTCGAGGTCCTAGCGGCTTCTGTGGACAATGCTGACGCTGTCGGAAAAATGATCAAGCGCCTCTCTCTGATGAATCTTAGATTTGCCTGTGATGTGCCATTGGATATGGCGCAGCAGTGGGGATTATTTGTTTCTGCAAAGCGAAAAGAAGCTGAGCCCGACCAGTTTTTTGAACCCGCCCTGTTTCTAATCGATCCGTCTGGAGTGCTCTATTATGCATCGATCCAGTCCATGCCCTTTGGCCGGTCATCTCCATCGGAAATATTGCAATGGATTCCCAAATTAATTGATAATGCCATCCCGGCACGCGGTGAGGTTAAAGTCTAATGGTTCAAAAAATTTATGACAGCCCGGAAGCAGCGCTTGATGGTATCGTTAAGGATGGCGATTTGATCATGTGCGGCGGCTTTGGTCTTTGTGGCATGCCGGAAAGCTTAATCTACGCGCTTCAATCCACGGGCGTCAAAGACCTGACTGCGGTTTCTAATAATGCAGGTGTTGACGGCATCGGATTGGGCCGATTGCTCGAAACAGGTCAGATCAAGAAAATGATCTCGTCTTATGTTGGTAACAACAAGATATTCGCCGAACTATATCTGTCGGGTGCCATTGAGCTGGAATTTAATCCGCAAGGCACGATGTCAGAACGCATCCGTGCAGGCGGTGCGGGCATACCCGGGTTTTATACAAAAACCGGTGTCGGGACACAGATTGCAGAAGGCAAGAAGCATGAAATATTTGATGGAGAAACCTATATTCTTGAGCGCGGAATACGCGCGGACGTTTCCTTGATCCGCGCCGAAGTTGCCGATGAAGAAGGAAATCTTCTTTATCGAAAGACGGCGCGCAATTTCAATCCGATGATGGCGACCGCCGGAAAAATAACAATTGTCGAAGTGGAACAGATTGTTCCTGCGGGAGAAATTAACCCCGATGCGGTTCATACACCGGGGATCTTCGTGCAGCGTATTGTAAAATCCACGCATCCCAAACAAATTGAATTTATTACCAATCGCGATCGGGAGACTGGCTAATGGCTTGGTCTCGTGATGAAATGGCCATGCAGGCGGCCAAAGAACTGAAGGATGGTTTTTATGTGAATCTTGGTATTGGTATTCCGACTTTGGTCGCAAATCATATCCCCGACGACGTAAATGTAATTCTGCAATCCGAAAATGGGATGTTGGCTATGGGTGCCTTTCCCTATCCGGGGGAAGAAGATCCCGATCTCATAAATGCAGGCAAGCAAACGGTTACGGAACTTGCGCAAACTTCATATTTTTCATCTGCTGACAGTTTTGGGATGATCCGCGGAGGTCATATCAATCTTGCAATATTGGGCGCGATGGAAGTTGCTGAAAACGGAGATTTAGCCAACTGGATGGTTCCGGGAAAAATGGTGAAAGGCATGGGTGGCGCAATGGACCTCGTCGCCGGGGTGCAGCGCGTTGTGGTCGTGATGGATCATGTTGGAAAGACTGGTGATCCAAAAATTCTTAATCGTTGTACATTGCCGCTCACCGGGCAAAAGGTCGTCGACAGAATCATAACGGATTTGGGCATCTTTGACATTACGCAAGGACGAGTCAGGGCAGTCTCTTTGGCTCCAGAAATATCTCAGGCAGAAGTTATCGAGAAAACCGGTGCTGAAATCGACTTTGATGGCATGATTTGAAGGACCCACGCTAGTTTCCGCTTTCGGGATGAAGCGGACGCTACTCAATTGTTCGCGACTGAAAGGTGGCTTCACCCGAATTGCCACATATCTAGTTAAGAGTTCCAAATGATGCAGCGGATCTGTCGCTGCCCTCATCTTGGAGTAGGCTCATATAAGAGATTGAAAACTTTCGGTGTCTTCTAGATATCGAGCCCACCATTGCATCATTTCTCGTCTGGGTCCGATATACTCCGCGGCGTTGTATGCACTCCTGACATCATTGGCAGAAATATGAGCCAACTGCATTTCTATCCAGTCGGTATCAAATCGTCTCCGGCCACTTTCATCAATTTGTTCATTCAGTATGGTCGACGCTAGACCTCTGAAGCCGTGAACTGTTGCTTCCCCTTTGAATCCCAAATCATAGAGGCGGTAAAGCATACAGTTTTCACTAATCGGCTTGGCGGGGTTTCGCTTTTGCGGAAACATCCATGGACTGTTTTCGGCATCTGATAACTCCTCAATTTGCTCGAGAAGGGTCTCGGCCTGGGTCGGCAGGGGAACGATATGATCTCGTTGCGCCTTCATACGTTTAGCTGGAATACGCCAAAGGAGCTTGCTTGTTCCTCGGCCTTCAATCTCAGAGGCAATGAAGAAACGGGCCTCGGTCGTTCGAACCATAGTCAAAATCGTCCAACGCAATGCGAGTTTTGTTACCGGGTCGCCGGGCTGACTTTGTAATTTTTCATAAAATTCTCCCAACCTTTCCCGCGGGAGCTGATTTTGATGCTTGACGCGCGGCTTTGCCTTCATTGCATCTTTGACATCCGGAATGGGGTTGGTTTCTGCTTGTCCTGTAACGATGGCATATTTGAAAATTCTGGAGGTGTATCCCATCACCTTGCGACCAATTTCAAGTGCACCACGTTGTTCGAGGCGTTCGATTAGGTGCAATATGTGTGCGTGTTCGATCTCAGATATTGGAACATTGCCAAATACTTCAAATGGATCCTGTTCCAATCTTCGCAAAACCCAGTGCTGATGCTCTGATTTCCAGCGTTCCGCCATTTTTGAAAGCCACTCACGGCCAACAGATTCGAAGCTGTCCGCAGCATCTGCTCGCTTGATCGTAGAGCGGTTCAATTTGGACGGATCTTCACCGGATCTTAGAATGGCTTTTTGCTCTTCACGCCAACGACGCGCCTCGGCCAGTTTGATTTCTGGATAGCGACCATATCGTTTCTTCTTCTGTTTGCCTCCGTGGCGGTAAGCCAGATACCACGTTTTTGTTCCGGATTTGCGAACTTCGATATACAGCCCTCCGCCGTCTGACAGCTTCCGATACGGTGCAGAAGGGGATTTGGCGTTTCTGATTGTATAATCCGTAAGAGCCATCATGTTTCCCGATTCAGAACGGAAAGAGCCAACAAAAAGCCAACATTAATGTCAAGCTGCAATGAGATGCTATGAGAACTGTTGAGACTCTAAGTTCACGGAATTCAAGGGATTTCTAGCACCAGCGAGAATTCATGAGATCACTTGAGACAGAGTGATGGTGACCCCTACGGGAATCGAACCCGTGTTTCAGCCGTGAAAGGGCCGCGTCCTAACCGCTAGACGAAGGGGCCATACCGATGCACAAAGGCATCATTGGTCAGCGAGATTGGGCGATTAGGGCTATCGTGCGCTTTGGTCAACCCCTTTTGGGCGGTTTGCGGGGATATTATCGGATATTTCTTGCACACGATTGAACACGCAACATTATTCGACCCAAGCGGCGTCTTCCAGATGGATTTCAGCGGCGGGACGGCTGCCCCAATCGTCGATTTTGGCGCGGCCTGCTATCCATAATTTGCGATTCTTTGGGGCGTGGAGCAGGGCTTGTCCCAAATCGCTTTCGGCGGCGCGAAAGGCGATGGTTTTGATGGAACCGCCATCGTCTCCGGCGACGATCATCCGGACATGGTCTTTGCCGACAATATCGCATTTGATGATCCGTACCGGCCCAGCAGCAATACGCGGCGCTGGCCAGCCCATGCCATAGGGACCTGCGCCATCCATAGCTTCAACAAACAGCGGGTTGACCCCTTTGGGAGATAATACCGCGTCCAGCAGTAATGCCTTTCCTGCCTGCGCTGTACCAATAGTGTCCGCCAACCGATCATTCAGAAATTCGCTGAACGCGTCAATTTTGGACGCATCGATAGTGACGCCAGCCGCCATGGCATGACCGCCACCAGCGATTAGCAGGCCCTGATCTTTAGCCGCGATTATCGCGGCGCCCAGGTCTACACCGGAAATGGAGCGTCCTGATCCTTTGCCAATGCCGTCGTCATCCTCGGCAATGATGATTGCGGGACGACCCAGTTTTTCTTTGATGCGCCCAGCGACAATACCGATGACGCCGGGGTGCCATCCTTTGGCTGATAAAACCGCGACCGCTTGATTCTGCTGAGAAGAGCACATGGCCTCGGCTTCTTCGAGCACGTGGGCTTCGATGGCGCGGCGTTCCTCGTTAAAGTGATTCAGCTCTGCCGATATTTTTTCCGCCTCTTCTGGGTCTTGTGTGATCAGCAAACGAACACCCAGATCGGATTTACCGACCCGTCCACCCGCATTGATCCGTGGTCCCAAAGCAAAGCCGAGATCGGAACAAATCGGCGCGCGTTTCAGTCGGCTGGCGTCAATTAGGGCAGCGAGGCCGGTATTTTTGCGGCCTGCCAGTATTTTGAGTCCTTGGGCTACAAAAGCCCGGTTAAGCCCTCGTAACTGGGCAACATCAGCGACGGTACCCAGCGCGACAATGTCCAATAGTTCTAGTAATTTGGGTTCCGTGCGGTCTTTAAAAAAACCTTTGCCGCGCAAATTGCGAACAAGCGCCGCCGATAACAAAAAGGCCACTCCAACAGCAGCCAAGTGCCCGTGTTCTGCCCCGGCATCGCTTTCATCAAGACGATTGGGATTGACCATGGCGCTGGCCTTGGGCAGCTCGGCAGCGCATTTGTGGTGATCGACGACAATCACTTCCACGCCTGCGGCATGGGCCATCTCAAGAGCTTCAAAGGCCATCGCACCGCAATCCACGGTGACGACCAGATCAGAGCCTTGCTGGCCCAGTTTGACCAACGCCTCTCCGGATGGTCCATAGCCTTCCATCAGGCGGTCAGGGATGTAGTAGCCAGCCTCCAGACCAAGGTCGCGAAGCACGCGGATGAGCAGCGCCGCACTGGTCGCGCCATCGACATCATAATCCCCGAAGACGGTAACCTGATCGCCTTTGAGAACGGCCTGCGCCAATCGCTCGGCCGCCTTATCCATATCCTGGAAAACTGAGGGATCGGGCATGAAGCTTCTGATCGTCGGGTCCTTGTTTATATCCAGCGTTTCGCGAGTGGCACCACGCGCCAGCAATAGCTGGGTGACGAGATCATCGGGCTGAAAACCGGGGTCGCGCGCGTCGGCACTGGTGCTGCGCCATTGCCACGTCTGGCCGGACAGTGATTTTGTAACATTGAGAACTGCATTCATATCGGCAGCTATGCGCGAACCATGGTCCGCTGACAAATGCTTTGATCGCTGTTAGGGCTGGCCCCATGAAAAACCTGCTCATTGTCTATCACAGCTATACCGGCGGTACTCAGCAAATGGCAGAAGCTGCTGCTAATGCAGCGCGCGAAGAGCAAGATACCAAGACCCGATTGCTGCGCGCTGAAGATTGCGAGCCTGCCGATATGCTGTACGCAGACGGCTATATTTTTGCTACGCCAGAAAATCTGGCGGCAATTGCGGGGGTGATGAAGGCGTTTTTTGATCGTTGTTATTATCCGCTGTTGGGTCAGATTGAAGGTCGTCCCTATGCGGCGATGATTTGTGCGGGTTCGGATGGAGAAAATGCGCGCAAACAGCTGGAGCGGATTGCGACCGGGTGGCGGCTTAAAAAGGTGATGGATACGCCGATTATCTGCACCGATGCGCAAACCGAAGAGGCGATATTGGCGCCTAAGACGATTGGCGAGGCAGGCAAGGCGCAATGCGTTGAAATCGGAGCTACGCTGGCCGCCGGTCTCGCTATGGGCGTTTTTTGATCAATTGCGCGACACGCTTTTGGAGCACTGGGATCACATCGGCCTCAAACCACGGATTAGCCTTGAACCACCGGATATTGCGCGGACTGGGATGAGGCAAGGGCATTGCGTCCGGCCAAAATTCTTCCCACCGCTCGACCGTTCCCGTCAGCGTTTTGGATTTGGCATCGCCGAGATGCCAGTCGAGCGCATATTGGCCGAGGATCAAGGTCAGTTCGATATGCGGCAACCGATCCAGCAAGGGCCTGCGCCATTGCGGTGCACATTCGGCGCGGGGCGGTAGGTCACCGCCTTTACCGGTTCCGGGGAAACAAAATCCCATCGGAATGATCGCGAAGAGCGCGGGATCGTAAAATTGATCTTCGGTTACGGCAAGCCATGTGCGCAGCCGTTTTCCACTTTGATCATCAAAGGGGCGACCTTTTTCATGGGTCTTGCTGCCGGGCGCCTGTCCGGCAATCAGGATTTTGGAAGTCGTCCCGGCTTGCAGCAAGGGAGCGGGCCCTAGCGGTAGTTTCTCGCAAATCGTGCAAGCGCGGACGTCTTTGAGCAATATATCAAGATTGCCTGCACCCTGAGCCATTTAATCGGAATCGCGGCGACAGATTGCCAGATGGTCCGGCTCTTCATCTTTTGGCGGCGCCGCGAGTGCGAATACATAGGATAAATGGGTCGGTTCGCGCCCTTTCATGGCTCCGCGCTCACCGTTCACAACGGCGGCAAAATCCTTGCAAGCGACGGCGCTGCGCAGATAGTCGCCATGGCCAACGCGTCCCATGCTGACGGCGGTGGTGTCGACTATCGTAAAGCCGCTTTTTTCTGGCGGCGTGTCATATCGCGACTTGGCGGCATAGCAGCGTTCGGGCAGGCCTTTTGCTTTTAGATCTGCCGCTTTGAAGGGATCGAAACATCGCGGATGCCCCAATCGGGGATAGCCGTGTACGTCGTCGGAAAGGGACAAGGCACTGTCTTTCGCAGAAGCATAGACAGTGATCCGCCGGTCATTATTGACGCGCCGGGCGGACAATATTTCCTCGGCAATATCGCGCTCGAAATCCTGACGGTCAATGTCGGGGGAGGCGAGGATGATGTTGGAAATGACACTGGAATCGCTATTGGGCGTGGTGCGGTCAACAAATTCGACCGCCGGAAGTACCAGCCGAGCGCCTAACGAATGGGAGACCAGCACGATTTCCTTTGTCCAGCTTTGTTGCGCCAACTTGGTCAAGAATTTGCGAAAATTACGCTCGTCCCAATACATATTGGTCTCATCAACCGCATATTTCAGCAACTGACCTTGGGAGGGCCAGCTATATTGAACGACGGGGCCTGTAAAACCGGTCAGTCGCGCGATTTGGGCGGCATCGCGAGAGCTGGTAAAAAACGTTTCCCGGTAGCCATGGACATAAAGCAAGACGCGGCCTTCGCGGTTCCCCATAGTCTTGGACAGATCTTCCCACCATTGTATTTCGTTGGATATAGCGAGCGGGATACGGCGGCTGCCCACCTTGCCTTTTTCATTCAGCACGTCTTGCGGGGCGCCAAAGCGGCCGAAGCGCACTTTATCCGCGCGATGGTTGAGTAATTTTACGTCGCTACTGCGGCAATCGGGCAACCGGCTGGTGACGACAAAAAATGGCTTCTCAGCGCTATCTTCGCCATTACTGACGGTTTCGCTGGCGGGTGGGTCACAGCGTTTATCGGCGACATAATCGGCGTGCCGAATATCGCCATAGTCAACGGGTGAAATACAGGCGGCAGCCAATAGTGGAAGGCCCAATATCAGCGGCTTGAAATGAACTGCCAATCGTTTGAGATCGCCGCCGACCATGGGTCAGGCGCGGTGCTCGCTTTTGACCCAACGTACGGTGCCGGAAGAGGCGCGCATCACGACGCTTTCGGTTGTCATGACGCCGCTGCGCAGTTTCTTGACGCCTTCTAAAAGC
Source organism: uncultured Sphingomonadaceae bacterium (assembly GCA_947493215.1). GTDB lineage: Bacteria > Pseudomonadota > Alphaproteobacteria > Sphingomonadales > Sphingomonadaceae > Parasphingorhabdus. Next base: position 1,220,017 of record CANLQE010000001.1, read on the forward strand.
GAACCATCGGTCACACCAGTTGCGGCAAAAATAACGTCGCCCTTGGCGAGTTCTTTCAGATCATAGACCTTGTCGAGATCTTCAATGCCCCATTTGTGCGCGCGTTTGCGTTCGTCATCGTTGCGAAAGGTCAACCGGCCTTTAAACTGTCCGCCGACACAGCGTAGAGCGGCTGCAGCCAACACGCCTTCTGGCGCACCGCCGCTGCCCATATACATATCAACGGTTGTTTCTTCGTCGGTCGTCGCGATCACGCCAGCTACATCACCGTCCGGAATGAGCATGATGCCGCAACCGATTCCGCGCAGCTCGGAAATAATTTTTTCATGGCGCGGACGATCAAGAACGCAGACGATGATGTCAGCAGGTTCAACGCCTTTTTCCTTGGCAACGGCTGTGACATTTTCGGTTACAGATTTGTCGAGGTCGATAATATTGTCCGAATAGCCGGGACCAACGGCGAGCTTGTCCATATAAACATCCGGCGCATTGAGCAGGTTGCCTTTTTCCGCAATGGCCAGAACAGCAAGGGCATTGGCGCCTGCTTTGGCTGTAATCGTTGTGCCTTCCAGTGGGTCCAGCGCAATATCAATCTCTGGCGATTCGCCGGCGCAGCCATGCCCGACTTTTTCGCCAATAAACAACATGGGTGCTTCGTCGCGTTCACCTTCACCGATAACCACGGTTCCGCAGATATCCAGCTGATTCAATGCCGCGCGCATCGCTTCCACTGCCGCTGCATCGGCTGCTTTTTCATCACCGCGACCAATTAATTTCGCTGCGGAAACGGCGGCTGCCTCGGTCACACGCACCATTTCGAGTACCAGGACGCGTTCGAGGATATCACTTGATTTCGGCATTTGAATGTCTCATCCTTCTGTAAGGGGCAGATTTTGAACTCTCGATAGGGGAGCCCTATGATAATGTCGAGAAGCCTTGTAATCTTGTCTTTAATCCTAGCACCCGGCGCGGTTATTGAGGCCGCCCATGCTCAAATAGAGACGGATGACCGTACTCTTGAATTGATCGAAAAGGCGCACCGGCTGGTCGCGGTGGACGCCGATGGTTGTTTGAAAAATACCGACCCTGATGAAATTGTGGTTTGCGCATCCTTTGATGCCAATCGTGAATATCGCTTGCCGTTTCCAGAATTAATCGCACGCGAACAGCGGATCAGGGAGCCAATCCCGACGGGCAATGCGGAATATGTCAACACCAGGCGCTGCTATGTTGATGCGAGTGAACGCAAATGTTTCAAGGGATTGTCGATGTTAAGCGTTTCCTTTGGCGGAGCAGGGGGAGGCGTTGGCGGACCAGCAGGAGAGCTGTGGCGGGTTATTACGCCGACAGTACCGGATGAAGATTATGTCAAACAGGTGCAGATTAAGGCGAACAAGCCGGAACAAAAATAACGGCTTTAGTCTTCGTCACTCAACAGATGCATAACCACCGGCGCGCCCTGCAGACTGCTTGAGTTTGATAGTTTTTCAAGGCTCTCAATAACATCGCGTTCCAAGCTTTGATGTGTCACCATGGAAATTAATACCGAGCCTTCGTCGGTTTTTTCGGTCTGGATCAGGCTTTCGATCGATACTTTGGCATCGCGCATTGCGGCAGTTATCTCTGCTAACACCCCGGGTTTGTCGGCCACTACGAAGCGGATGTAGCTTTTCCCGGTACGATTACCACTTTCCGCTCGTTCGCTCTGGGCCATTTGGTCCACCGGCATTGCGAAAACCGTGCCGCTTTCCCCCCGCGCAATGTCGATCAGGTCTGCCACAACCGCAGAAGCCGTCGGGCCATCACCGGCACCGGCGCCCTGAAACATAAGTCGTCCCGAAAAATTGCCTTCGGCAACCACGGCATTTGTCGACCCTTCAATATGGGCGAGCGGGTGATTTTCGGGCACAAGATAGGGATTGACCCGCTGGAATAGTTTGCCGCCATCGATGCGCGCCATGCCGAGCAGGCGAATGCGATAGCCCAAGGCTTTGGCCTGCCCAATATCAGCCGCCATGATGCTGCGAATTCCGGCCACCTCAACGCCTTCAAAATCGACCGCCGTGCCGAAGGATAAGGCCGCGAGAATTGCCAGCTTGTGAGCAGCATCGACACCGTCAATATCAAAGCTGGGATCGGCTTCGGCATAGCCCAGGTCCTGAGCGTCCTTCAAAACCGCATTGAAATCGCTGCCATGCTTTTCCATCGTCGCGAGGATATAATTGCAAGTTCCGTTCAGGATCCCATAAACACGTTCGATCCGATTGGCCGACGCGCCATCACGCAATCCTTTAATAACCGGAATCCCGCCAGCGACCGCGGCTTCATATTTTAGGGCAACGCCTTTGTCTTCGGCTATAGTGGCAAGCTCCATCCCGTGATGGGCGATCATCGCTTTGTTGGCCGTGACAAAAGTTTTTCCATGGCTCAAGCTGTTGCGAGCCAGTTCAAGAGACGGACCATCAGAGCCGCCAATCATTTCAACGACGCAATCAACCTCTGGATCGGTAGCAAAGTCGTTCATATCATCGACCCATTTATAGGGACTCAGGTCAATACCACGATCGCGATTCCGGTCACGCGCAGAAACGGCAACGACGGAGATCGGCCGTCCAGCACGCTGCGCGATCATTGCTCCATTTTCATTGATCAGGCGAATTACGCCGGAACCAACGGTGCCAAGGCCAGCCAAAGCGATGCGGAGAGGTGTTGTCATGATGGAAGCCTTGAATACGAGCTAATGGGCCAGATGATTTGAAATATGCGCCCGTTTAATAGCGCCGCAGCACCATATTGCCAGCCTGTATATTAGTAAGCCGTTTTACGCAGTACCCACATTGGTTTTCTACCTTACTATAAGGTCCGATATTCCGGTGGCCGGGATCGAGGGCAATTTCCCAAATCTTGTACGACTAGATTATAGTCCCGGCGCGCCTGATTAGCATTGGCGGCAGAATCGCCTGTCAGGGACTCCTCCGGCAGTGATTTTGGCAGGAAGCAAGCCAATCGATACCATAGTAAGGAGTTCCGCACCGGCGCCCGCGCGGCTTCATCTACAATTTCGCTGAGCGATACGGCCCAGACCTTTTTCTGGCCTTCGCGACTCAATATCGTGATGGAAACAGGGTCATTCGTGACAGTTTCCAAGAAAATTTGCGTTTCTCCCTCGCCGATAATGGTGCCGGGAACATGAAAAGCGCTGCCGATGCGCGCTATGGCCGGTGCCGCGTTGCGCGCAACAATCTCGCGCACAATCTTGCGAATCCGCTGATCTCTGGCTGCTGTCCAAGCGATCTGTGCATCGCGGGCGGCAAGCTGCACACTACCATTAGTCGCGGCAAGGTTGCGCGCGAAAATGATGAACGACTTTTTCTTGATCTTTGGCGCGCGTCCGCGCTCGTCAACCGGTAGATCGATTACGTAGCGAATCGTCTCTGGTATTCCGCCTTGTCCGCGAATCAGCGCATTGGTTGAGGCCACAATATAATATCTTTTGGTCCCTGCCGGAGCATCTGGGGCCCGTTCTGGATCAACTTTGATCGCTTCTTTAACCGTAATATGGGCAATGATTGGCGCATTGACACTCAAGTCCGCCAAATCGGCATATTGTAATGGATCAGCGGCCACGCTGGATTGAGAAAAGGCAGGAAAAACTCCTGTTAACGTCCAGAATAGAGCTATGGTCGCGATCAGAGTCTTATGCATGATGTTCCTGTAAAGTTCCGCTTTGAGAGGGTTGATAGATAAGCCTTATAGTGCGTTTTTGACAGCTTAATCTATGCTGAACTAACAAAGCGATTGCCTGACTCCATCTACCGCGTTAAAACATTTTTAAGACGGCTTTCACCGCAACGAAAAGCTGTTATGCGGAATCAAGGGATCACTGTGGGCTACTTTCCATTGGTGTTTACCATCTACCTTTTGCGAGGTTGTGATTCCTGAGGGAAGAAAAGGAGTTATGTTTCTGAATGGCTTATGCTGACCAACAACAAATGAGTTCGAGCAAGATAGTATCTATTATTCTTGTCGTCCTTATTCACGCGCTGTTTGGATATGCTTTGGTGACCGGACTGGCTTATAGTGCCGTTAAGAAAGTGGCATCAGAGCTGGATATGATCGATATCCAAGAAGAAGAACCGCCCGAAGAGATTGAGGAGCCACCACCGCCGCCGCCGGATCAGCCTATTGAGCCGCCGCCAGTGGTAACGCCTCCACCGATCGTGACGCCGCCATCGGCGCCCCGGCCGGTTATATCGACACAGCCAGTAGCGCCTCCAGTGGTAGCGCCCGTGGTTGCTGCACCACCACCACCACCGCCACCGCCGCCACCGCAGCGGGCGAATCCGGAGCCACGTGGCAATCCTGGTAACTGGGCTAATGCTAACGACTATCCTTCACGGGCTCTGCGTGAGGAGCGCGAAGGCACGACTAGCTTCCGGGTTACGGTTGGCGCAAATGGCCGTGTTGCAGATTGCCAGATTACAGGGTCAAGTGGCCACTCTGATTTGGACGCCGCGACTTGCAAGAACATCAAGCGTCGCGCGCGGTTCCGTCCGGCGCTCGATAGTGCTGGTAACAAGGTTGCCGGAACATGGTCTAGTCGTGTCCGTTGGCAGATACCGAAATAATATGAACCGTGGTGGGACACGTTATTTATGGGTTCTGCTGCAAAAATTGTTTTTGAATTCTAATCTATCCTTGAGGGGAATATATAATGTTTATTGAAATTTTAGCGGCTGCTGGATCAACAGCTCCGAAGAACGCATTCGGTTTTTGGGAAGCAATGGAACAGGGCGGTGTCATCGCTTGGACCGTACTTGCCATTCTTGCCATTATGTCCGTTTCTTCCTTCTACATCCTGTTTTCCAAATTGTTCGAACAGAACAAGGTTATGAAACAGGGCCAAGCCGCTCGCGCTTCTTTCTGGAAAGCAAATAGCTTGAAAGAAGGCGCTGCCAAGTTGGACAAAAATAGTGCTTATCGTCAGATTGTCGACGATGGCATCAAGGCTGAAGACGATCACGCCCGTTTGACAGATCCTGTGGAAGCCCATGATTGGATGCACAATTCGCTGCATCGTTCACAGGCATTGATTAACTCCAAATTGGCGACTGGCCTCCCATGGCTTGCAACGGTTGGTGCAACGTCACCATTTATCGGTCTGTTCGGTACGGTTATCGGTATTTATCGCGCGCTGATCAAAATTGGTATTGCTGGTCAGGCATCTATTGATGCTGTTGCTGGTCCAGTTGGTGAAGCTTTGATCATGACCGCACTGGGTCTTGGTGTGGCTGTTCCTGCCGTTCTTGCCTATAACTGGCTGCAAGGTCGTAACAAGCGCATCGCAGAAGATCTTAGCGATTTTGCCAACGATGTTCTCGGTTATATTTCATCCGACGGTGCTGTGAAGCCATCTCCTGCCAAAGGCGGCATGCAGGCGAAACCTGCAACCGCCGCTGCAGCGAAGCCAGCTGTAAAGAAATAAGGTGCTAGCCAGGCCGTTTGCTCTAGGAAATTAATTTCTCTGCAAACGGCTTTGGCGGCCCCTCATTTTCGGAAAGTGCAGGTTTTTCCTGCCATTTCGATAAAGCATATTTTTGAGAGGATAGAATCTTATGGCGATGAATGTTGGGGACGGCGGCGGAGTAGAAACTCCTCTATCGGACATTAACACGACCCCGCTCGTGGACGTCATGCTGGTTTTGCTGATCATTTTCTTGATCGCTGTTCCAGTGGTGATCCAGACAGTGGAGCTAGAACTGCCGGTTCTACCGTTTGAAGTGACGACAACCAAACCGGAAAATGTTTTGCTGGCGGTCACGACGACCGACTCAGCAGGGCGCGATCCCGGCGACCCCGATTTTTCGGGCGCTAACCCAGGCGGCAATTGTCGGATTTATTGGAACACGACACCGATCGATTCTAATGAATTGGTACAAAGAGCTGTGACCCAGTTGGAAAACCAGATTGAAGCTTTTGGCGGCGTGGAGAATATGACACCAGAAGATATGCCTGAAGTGCATATCCGTGGTGACATCAACACCCCATACCGGTGCATTGGCGGCGCAATATTTGCCATGCAACGTGCGGGTTTTGCCAAGGTCGGGTTCTTGTCTACACCGATTGCAGTTGAATAGCCTGATACGGCATCAAGTTTAGAGTATTTAAGGAGACGCACTAATGGCTATGAGCGGCGGCAGCGATGATGGCACCCCGATGATGGAAATGAACACGACGCCGTTGATCGACGTCCTGCTCGTTCTCCTCATCATGTTCATTATTACAATTCCGGTCCAGACCCATGCGGTTAAACTGGACCTGCCTGTGGATGATCCGAATCCACCACCACCACCACCAATTGAACCTGACAAAAACCGTCTGGGCATCACACCGACAAACCAGATATTGTGGAACGATGTTCCTGTGACTTTGAATCAGGTAAAAACCTATTTGGCACAGACCAAGTCTATGGTTCCAGAGCCTGAACTGCAGTTCCAACCGGATGCTGTCAGTGCTTATCTGACCGTTGACCGTGTCTTGGCCGAGATCAAGGATAGCGGCGTCACCAAATTCGGTTTTGTTGGTAATGAGCAATATGCCAGCTTTGGTAAGGCAGCCCGTTTGCCAAACTAAAACGAGCTAAAATATTTTTGAAAGGGCGGTGGAGCGATCCATCGCCCTTTCTGTTTATATCGTGCGCAATATTACGTTCCGGACGCTCCGCCAGCCTGCTATTCCCCAGCGCGGGAGACGTGCGTACTTGTGACGCCGTTGAGCCTAGATATCACCCGGTCAAAACAGTTGGGAGCAGCCAGGCATTGGCCTGCCGGTTCTGTCTCTCTCCACATGGAACGACGATCTGCATGCCCGCCGACATAAGGCCCTGCTAGGCCTTATGTGCACAAAAAGCCGTACATTGCAGGATAGAGCCCGCTTAGCAGCTATACAGCGTTAGATCGCGACTTTTGCTTGGGATTTTTCGCCGCCATTAAACTGCAACTCAGCTAGCTTAGCGTAGAGACCGCTCTGGGTGATAAGACTGTCATGATCGCCTTGTTCGACAATCTTTCCATCATCCATCACGATGATCCGGTCTGCCGATCGGATGGTCGCTAAACGGTGGGCGATGACAATGGTTGTGCGGTCGCGCATCAGCCGGTCCAGCGCATCCTGCACCAGCTTTTCACTCTCCGCATCCAGCGCTGAGGTTGCTTCGTCGAGCAGCAAGATCGGTGTCTGCCGCAGCAAAGCCCTCGCAATCGCGACACGCTGGCGTTGGCCCCCGGACAAGCGGGTGCCTGCTTCGCCCATGAAGCTATCGAGCCCCTCGGGCAGATCGCGCAGGAATTTCTCCGCATTGGCCGCGCGCGCCGCCGCCCAAATCTCTTCGTCCGTCGCTTCCCATTTTCCGTAACGCAAATTGTCTCGAGCAGAGGCGGCGAACAACACGGTATCTTGCGGCACCAGCGCCATGCGTTCCCTGATGTCGGCGGGATCGGCAGAGGGCAGGGCAACGCCGTCAATCCGGACGCTACCGCTTTGCGGATCATAAAAGCGCTGCGCGAGTTGGAACAGCGTGGATTTGCCCGCGCCGGAAGGGCCAACAACCGCGACAGTTTCGCCCGGTGATACTTTCAGTGAGAAATTCTTGAGCGCCGCCGTTTCCAAACGCGTGGGATAGGCAAAGCTCACATTATCAAATGAAATCTGCCCTCGCGGCGGTTCCGGCAGCGCGATAGGCGCGGCTGGTGCGGCAATGCCAGGCTCTTCGGACAGCAATTCTGCCAAACGCCCGGCAGCACCTGCCGCGCGTAGGAGATCACCATAAACCTCGGTGAGAGCGCCGAAGGAACCCGCCACCAAGCCGCCGGTCAGAACGAACGCGGCTATCGTACCACCGGAAATGCTGCCATCAGCTACCCCGATCGCACCGCGCCACATCAACAATGTAATGCCGGTAAATACCAATGCGATGACTACGGCGGTTAAAGCGGCACGCAGCCTGATCCGCCGTTTGGCCGTGTCAAAGGTGGTTTCGACGGCGCCGCCGAATCTTTCCTGCTCGCGGGTTTCCTGACCAAAGGCCTGGACAATTTTCATTGCGCCCAATGTTTCCGATACCATGGCACCGACATCGGCAACCCGGTCCTGACTGAACCGCGAGACATTGCTGAGTTTGCGGCCAATGAAAACAATTGGCAAAATGACGATAGGAATACCGAGCAACAGTCCCGCCGTTAGGGCCGGGGCCAGCGTGAACAGAAAAATAATACCGCCGATACCGATAATGATATTGCGCAAGGCAACTGATACAGTGGTGCCAACGGTTTGTTCGATAACGGCGGTATCGGATGTCATTCGCGATGCAATTTCCGATGGACGGTTTTCTTCAAAAAACCCAGGAGCAAGGCGCAGCAAATTGCGCTGAACGGCGAGTCTGATATCGGCCACGACCCGTTCGCCAAGCCAGCTGACAAAATAGAAACGCAGCGCTGTGGCAACGGCCAATATGGCAACAATCACCAACAGGATCTGGAAATAAGGCGCAATATCGGTGCCGCCGGACGCAAAACCCTCGTCAACAATCGACTTGAAACCCCATGGAATAGCCAATGTTGCCATGGCGGCGACAAATAACGAAACTGCCGCAAAGGCTATCTGCCGCGGGTAACAAATGGCGCGATCCCAAACCATCCGCAAATTGCCTATTTTCTTGGTTGCCGGTTTTTCTGTCTCTGACGGTTCCTTTTCAGGGGCATTGTCATTGGTATTTTTACTCATAAGCAAAGCCCCTAGCAGCCCGATCTTTGGGCCACAATCCTGTTGGCGGTCGGAAGTGGAAGGGAAGTCTTCCACGTTATCGACCAGTATTTACTAGATAGGGTTTAATCGTCCGATGCCAAGCACCAGTCAGGCTGAACGACCCAAATGGGGATCATTGCCTGTGTTTACCCAACTGACTGGTCCAACACACTGGCAAAGCGGCGTGATATTGCCTAAGAAACCAACATAATATAGCGGTTTTCGGCTGTATGATTCGCTCTGAACGTTGGATAAGGCGAGGGGCATATTGGGTTAAGGGAATATAGCGTGAACCAGATCGCATCCAAAGGCCAATTGCGTATGTCACTGTTGCGCTGGGCCTTGTTCATCGTTCCGGTGATCGTCGTGCTCGGTTTTATATCGGGACAGGTCGCAGGATCAGGCGAAGAAAACCGCTGGTTTCAAGCGCTAGTGAAACCCGAGGCACAGCCGCCTGGCTGGATGTTCGGTGTCGCTTGGACGATCCTCTATATTATGATGGGCATTGCACTGGCGATGATATTGCATGCGCGCGGCGCCCCGTTGCGCGGTGTCGCCATCATATTGTTTCTAGCACAATATGCGCTCAACCTGTTCTGGTCACCGTTATTTTTCGGCATGCATCAGATATCTGCCGCCTTTTGGTTGCTCATCACGATTTTCGCGCTGGCTTTTGTCACAACCTTGGTGTTTGGACGGATACGAAAAGCCGCTGCCTGGTTGATGGTTCCTTATCTGGCATGGCTCTGTTTCGCCGGGATATTGAACAAGCAGATTGTTGACCTTAATCCCGGTGCTGAAACTCTTGTCGTACCGGCGGCCAGTACCCAGATATAATATATACCCAGATATAAATAGATTTCCAAAGCCTCACCCCCAGACGGAGTAATTGACATGCAAAGCCAGAACAGATTTTTCGATGACCTCTCCAAAGTCCTGAACGGGCTGGCTGGGACAGTTGCTGGCGTTGGCCGTGAAGCCGAAGCGGGCGCGCGGGAGCGGGCCAAGGAATGGTTCGGCGGCATGGATTTTGTATCCCGTGAGGAATTTGAAGCGGTCAAGGAAATGGCATCCAAGGCCCGTACAGAGGCCGATGCACTGAAAAAACGTCTTGATACATTGGAGAAAGCCGGCACCGCAAAGCCAGCGGCACGCGCCGCAACGCGCAAGGCGCCAGCCAAAGCAGCGGCGAAAAAACCGGCCGCTCGCAAGCCGGCGACCCGCAAGCCTGCGGCAAAGAAAACCACACCGCCAAAGTCTGCGAGCTAGTTTTCGTCCCATAGCAGGGCGACTATTTCGCGGCAGACTAGCCTGATCGATTATCCACAGTCTTCCCACAAACAATATGGGTGAAGACATAGCCCCGCCTTGCCCTGCATGATGGGCTGGGCCACTAAGACTTGTGATGCAGGGGCAAATGCAAATGATGTGGAACCGTAATGCTTGACGATATGTGGTCCGAGCTTGATCAGGAAGAGGCGCCGCCAGTTGATATGCTGATCGCTTTTTTTGAAGCGCGCGGCTGGGCGGTCAATCACGTCAGCGAAGAAGAGATTTCGGTCGAAATTAAAGGCAACTGGACCAGTTATCAGTTGCGGGCGATCTGGCGCAATGAGGACCATGTCCTGCAATTGCTGCTATTGCCTGAAATGCGCGTTCCTGATGAGAAAAAGATCGCGATTTATGAGACGCTAGGGCTGATTAATGAGCAGCTATGGCTGGGTCATTTTGATCTCTGGTCGACTAACAACATATTGCTGTTTCGCCATGCGATCATGCTGGGCGGCAGCGGGATGCTTGGACTCGACCAGGCCCAGACGATTGTCGACATGGCAATTGATGAATGGGAGCGTTTTTATCCCGTGTTCCAGTTTGTCTTGTGGAGCGACAAAAGCCCGCAGGACGCCATCGAACATGCGATGATAGATACGCAGGGTGAGGCATAAGTGAGGGCGATATGATCGCAGAGGGCTTTGACAATATCTGGTTTATCGGCTGCGGCAATATGGGCGGGGCAATACTGCAGGCGTGGCTAGACCAAGGCTTGGATGCCAATAAAGTCACTGTCATTAAACCAAACGCGTCACCGCTTCCCGGCGGATTGCAATCAACGCCCGATTACCCCAACGGCTCCGCGCCTGATTTGGTGATGCTGGCGATGAAGCCCTATCAACTGGATGACGTCGCGACAAAGCTCGCGCCCATGGTTCGAGAGAATAGCCATATTGTTTCGATTTTGGCCGGGACCGAGATTGATATTTTACGACAGGCTTTCCCCAGCGCGGGCAAGATTATCCGATTAATGCCGAATATGGCGGTTACCGTGGCCAAGTCGCCGATGCTGCTGATTAGCGAAACGGATGATCCGCATCTGAAGGACCAAATGAGCCAGCTATTCTCTTCGCTGGGACCACCCGAATGGCTCGACAATGAAGATCAAATGCACATTGCAACGGCCTTGTCAGGCTCTGGCCCGGCCTTTGTGTTTCGGGTCATTGATGCATTAGCCGTTTCCGCAGAAGGACTGGGCATGGATAAGGACCAAGCTGCGCGTCTAGCGCTGGCGATGGTTGACGGCGCAGCCACGCTGGCGGCCGGTTCGGACGTCAATCCCGGCGCGCTAGCCAATCAGGTGGCCAGCCCCAATGGTGTCACCCGTAAAGGGCTTGATGTGCTGGATGCAGACGGACGAGCCAATGCTTTGTTCCATGATGTGTTGAAAGCAGCGATGGAGCGCAACCGCGAAATGGCGGAAGAAGCCAAGGCGTAAGCAACAACGCTTCCTTGGTGTGCAGCTAGGGATATTCAGGGTGTTCCCGGATGCCCCGTCTCAGCTCTTGTCCTTGCGCAGATCAAACACCATTTGGCGATCACTTTCCGGCACCAAACCCTCCAGCACATGCCAGAAACCGGATACCGATTCCTGTCCGGCGGTTACATAAGCGGCGGACAGTCGTTCCCGCAATTGCGCAAATAATTCGGCTTCCAAAGCGGCGCCATTGTCGGTCAGCCGCAGCAATTTTTGACGGCGGTCTAGCGCGCCGGTTTTGGTCACGACCAGATCGCGATCATGCAGTTCTTTCAGAACCCGGCCCAAGGATTGTTTGGTAATCGCCAGCAATCGCAGCAATTCCCCAACCGTCAAATCCGGTTGACGGGCAATGAAATAAAGCGCCCGGTGATGCGCGCGGCCAAGACCTTGTTTGGCAAGCTCCTGATCAATCGCGTTGGTCAGGCGAGTGTAGCCGAAATAAAGCAGCTCCACACCGCGTCGGATTTCGTCTTCACGCAGGAAAAGTGGCGAAGCGCCGGGAGAAGTAGCAGGACGAGATATGTCAGTCATGTTGACGTATCTTGACATGCTGCTTAGGTGATTGCAAGATAAACTGATTACGCTTCCGATCCTCCCATTAGTCCGGCGAAAGTGACGAGATATGGCACATGACGATAGTCTGGAAATCCTTGTTGAACGGAATCCCAAGCCGGTGACCGATGCCGACCGGGTGAAGCTGTTGGAAGACCCCGGTTTTGGCAATTTGTTCACCGACCATATGGCGGTCATCCGCTATACCGAAGGGCAGGGATGGCATGATGCGAAGATAACCGCGCGCGCGCCGATCCCGATGGACCCTGCGTCCTCTGTGCTGCATTATGCGCAGGAAATATTTGAAGGCATGAAAGCTTACCGGCTGGCTGATGGTACAACCGCTTTGTTCCGGCCGGATCAGAATGCCCAGCGGTTTCAAGCGTCCGCGCAGCGCATGGCGATGCCGGAATTGCCAGAAGATCTTTTCCTAAAGTCGGTTGAAGCGCTGGTCGATATTGATCGCGACTGGTTTCCGTCGGCCGAAGGCGGATCGCTTTATCTGCGCCCGTTCATGTTCGCCAGTGAAGTGTTTCTTGGCGTTCGTCCGGCCAAAGAATATCTCTATATGGTGATCGCCTCTCCTGCCGGTGCCTATTTCAAAGCTGGCGCATCGGCGATCACGATTTGGGTGTCGCAGGATTATAGTCGGGCCGCTCCCGGCGGCACAGGCGCTGCCAAATGCGGTGGTAATTATGCCGCGAGCCTCGTCGCTCAAGCCGAAGCGATTGCGCAAAATTGCGATCAGGTTGTGTTTCTTGATGCCGCCGAACAGCGCTGGGTTGAGGAACTGGGCGGGATGAACCTGTTTTTCGTGATGGATGATGGCCGGCTTATCACGCCGCCACTGACCGGAACGATTTTACCGGGAATCACGCGGGAATCGATCATGATTTTGGCCCGGGAAGAGGGACTGGAAGTCAGCGAAGAAGCTTATTCCATCGATCAATGGCGCGAAGACGCGGCGAGCGGGAAATTGAGGGAAACCTTCGCTTGTGGAACCGCGGCGGTTGTAACGGCGGTGGGAACTGTCCGGTCCGAAAGCGGAGATTTTACCATTGGCAGTGGCGGCCCAGGGCAGTTAACGGAAAAACTGCGTATGCGTCTTGTCGATATTCAACGTGGCCTTGCCGAAGACCAGCATGGCTGGGTGAAACGCCTGTTCTGAATAATGTTCGAAAAATAAGCTGTAACTGGCTCTTGCCCCATCGAGGTAAGTTGGATATTAGGCCCCTTCGCTGACGAATGAAGCAGCCTATATTGGGGTGTCGCCAAGTGGTAAGGCAGCGGCTTTTGATGCCGCCATGCGCAGGTTCGAATCCTGCCACCCCAACCAATTCCAGAACCTAATGTAACATCCCAACACTGATTGCAGAAATCTCGTTTGCTTGATGGAGCGCGGTCAAAATGGTTTTGACCGGCTTCTGCGAAGGCACTGACCACGCTTACAAAACAACCAAGTAAAACGAATCACTAACGCTTATTCAGCACCATAAAATAACGCCGAGAGCGTCGGACCTTGCCTTGGTGACAGGAATATTGGTGGCCGAATTGGTAAAATGGGTAAGATTCATGTAAAGCTATGTAAATTACATGCCGTGGCTCTGGTAAAGTCGGTAAATATAGCGGTAAACATGATCCGGGTTGGGAATTTACATAAAGCGAAAGCAAGGGGACATTGCTTTCGTTACCGGGGAGCTTTTATGCGTATAGCCATTGCTGACGATGACAAGGAAGTCGTAGAATTCTTAGGAAGAATAGTCGAAGGGCAAGGTCATGTCTTTGTGAGCTACGCGGACGGCAATGCTCTGACGAATGCATTGTTACGGGACACTTTTGATTTAGTGATCTTGGATTGGAATATGCCCGGCAAAACCGGCATCCAAATTCTGGAATGGATGGATGGCGCAGTTGACGAACGTCCGCCGGTGATGATGATGACCAGCCGAACCGCAAAGCAGGATATCAGCGATGCTTTGAACGCTGGCGCTGACGATTATATCACCAAACCAGAAGATCCAAATGTGATTGGCGCTAGAATTAACGCGATGCTTCGGCGTAGCGCCGGCTCAACCGCGATGGAATCAACGGCCCAATATGGCGAATATATACTTGACCGGATCGAACAAAAAGTTCGGCATAAGGAAAGCGAAGTATCGCTGACGGCAAAAGAGTTTGAATTGACAGATTTGATGTTCCGCAATCGTGACCGGACCTTGTCGCGCCGTTACATCATGGAAACAGTTTGGCGGACAAATGCACATCTGGCGACCCGTACGCTCGACATGCATGTCTCCCGGGTACGATCGAAATTGTCACTTACGCCTGAGAACGGGTTTCGGATTTTCACCGTTTTCGGCTATGGCTATAGACTGGAGACCTTAAGCAACGGGATATGAGCATGAGCTTTTTGACAAGTAAGCGTGAATATTTCGATTGCTTGCGAATTGCATCCTGCCTCTTAATGGCGCCAGCTATTCTCTCATCAGTATCCGCGCAGGCCCAATCCTTTGCGGATAATGCGCGGGTGGAATATGTTTTTAAACGCGGCGATACGCTTATCGACCTCGCAAATAAATATATGCGCAAGCGGTCTGACTATGTGGCGGTGCAGCGGCTTAATCGGATCGCAAATCCGCGCTTCATTCCCGTCGGTAAAACCGTCTCGATCCCGTTTCGTTTACTGAAATACCGCAAGAGTGAGGCCAGCTTGAGCGCGTTTCGAGGAAATGTTTCCATAGTCCGCGGCGGTCAGACGATAAAGCCGGCGAGAGGTCTGGATATTGCCGAAGGTAGCCGGCTGGCAACGGCGGCAGGCAGCTTTCTGACATTGCAACTTGAGGATGGTTCGCGCATTTCAATGCCATCTAACAGCAAAATGCGCCTTACCCGATTGCGGCATATATTATTGACAGACAGCGTGGACTACGAGCTGGCGGTTGATAACGGTCGGGTGCGGTCGAAAATCACACCATTTGATAAGAAGTATGACCGCTATCGTGTCCGGACGCCGGTTGCTGTGTCCGCGGTGAGGGGTACGGATTACCGCACCCGCGTTGATGAGGCGACCGGGACGGCCTATTCGGAAACGGTCGAGGGTGCGGTGGATGTTGCTGCTGGCGACAGCTTTGAAGGCGCGGAAATCGTGTCGGTTCCTGCCGGTAAAGGGGCAGCGGCCACAGTCACCGGAGACTTGGCAACAGCAGATTTGCTGACGCCCCCCGAACTGATCGATCCGGCGAAGGTGCAATCGGAAGAAGAACTGAACTTTACCATTGCGCCGCAAGCAGCGGCTTCCGCCCATCGGGTGCTGTTGTCGTCCGACGCTGGCTTTGTAGATATTGTCGCCGAGCAATTGGGCGATGGACCGACAATCAGCTTGCCGGGCATTGAAGACGGTCGCTATTTTGCCAAAGCCACCGCCATTGGACAGGACGGTTTTGAAGGCATGCCAGCGACTTATTCGTTCAAGCGTCAATTGAGCACCCTAAGCGGTAGCGCTGGCAAAGGTGACTTTGGTTATCGTTTCAAATGGGTTGGTACCGGTAAGGGGAAGCGAGTTTATCGCTTTCAACTTCTACTGGATGATAAAAACGCGATCCCCGTTATCGATGAAGCGGGACTGACGAATGACGTCATTACTTTGTCGGATCTTCCCGACGGTGAGTATTTCTGGCGGGTTGGTGTCACCCAATATTCGTCCGATCCGGAAGATAAAGACGTGTTTCAAAAATGGACCGATTTTGAAAAATTGACGGTGGTCGGTTAGAGGCTTAATCGCCCGGACCGAACTGCACCGTTGTTTGGAGAGTTAACTGTCAATGAAACTGCGCCGTCGCCTGGGAATTGAATGGGCCGGTGTCGCGCTGGTGGCGTCGTTGATTGTGACCGCTCTGATCTATTGGAACAGTCTGTCGAGCTTCGACAATCTTCTTTATGATCGCTTGTCGGAATATGACCGGCCAGAAGCATCCGAAGAGATACTGATTATCGCGGTTGATGAAGATAGCCTAGCGGCCTTTGGAAAATGGCCTTGGCCCCGGGATCGTCACGCCGATTTGCTGAACATATTAGCCGAAGCGGAACCCAAAGCGCTTGCCTTTGATATATTGCTTAGTGAACCGGGCAGTGCAGGAGAGGATCTAGCTCTGGTAGAGGCCGCATCAAAAAGTGAAAATCTTTTTCTGCCGCTTCATTTTGTCTTTCCCGGAAGTAATGGCGCGGAATTTGATATCAAGGAACCGATTGCGCCACTTAAACAAGCGGTCAGTGGCATTGGCCACGTCAATCTGCTCTTTGATCGCGATGGCGTGGTGCGGCGAACTGCGCTTTGCTTCGGTGGAATCACTGATCTTGCCGACAGTGAGGAGACGATCTGGCCGCACTTAATGGAGCAAATCTATCGCAGCGTGAACGGCGTAAATTCAGCCGCTTACGACCGCTTAGAAAATTGTCAGCAGGCGTTGCTTATGCCCTATGCGATGCGCGGCGCTTATTCTCAAATATCCTATGCCGCAGTAGTAAATGGCGAGATTCCCACCGCTTTTCTGAAAGATAAGATCATATTGGTGGGCGCGACGGCGCAGGGTTTGGGTGATCAGCACCCTGTACCACTTGGCGATGGTGGGACCATGGCCGGAGTTGAAATTATGGCCAATATGCTGGGCGACACCATGGCCGATAATTTTATCACGCCTGTTTCAATAGGGACTCAAATCATATTATCATTGATCCCGACCTGGATATTGCTGATCGGTTTTTGGCGCTGGCGTCCGCGGACGACGATTTTTTTCTCGGTCGCATTGATCATGGTCATATTGGTGGCTAGCGCGGCGCTGCTGTCCTTCCAAATATGGTTTGCGCCGGGTGCCGCGCTTGTTGGCTTGGCGCTGGTTTATCCGGTTTGGGGGTGGCGACGTTTACAGGCAACCAGTGATTTCATGGATGATGAACTCAAAAACTATCGATTGGAAACTCCTGATATTCCAGTGCTGGAAACGTCTCTAGGGCCGGTTGATTTGGTGACCGAGCAGGCCGAAGAGCTAGCCCATGCGATCAAGCATGTCCGTGATTTACGGCGATTTATTTCCGATGCGTTGACCAATTTGCCGGACCCTATGTTTATCACGGGCCTCGATGGCAAAGTGAAATTCGTGAATAAGTTGGCGCAAACCGGCTTTGAAGATGGCGCTCAGGATCTGGCGCTCGACGATATGCTCGCGCGCTTTGTCGCGCCTGAAGATTTGGATGATGTAAAGAATTACCTGGCGCTCGACCAAAAATTGCGGGAACATGATTACATCGATTTCACCTCCCTAAATGATCAAATATTCGCGATGCGTCGGACAAGAGTATTGTCCGATGCCGGTGAGTTGCGGGGGCATATCCATTATCTCGCCGACATTACCGCCGTTGCCAATGCAGCGCAGGAACGCGAAGAAGTGCTGCAGCTTTTGTCGCATGACATGCGATCACCGCAGGCAGCGATATTGGCTCTGCTCGATGGTCAGGAAACAACGGACAGCAATAAACGTATCGAAAGTCACGCCCGCCGTACCTTAGCACTGGCCGATAATTTTGTTGGCTTGGCGCGGATTAAATCCAGTGAGTTTTCCGGCGAGGATATCTTGCTGTCTGATTTGGTGATTGAGGCCAATGACAGCCTTTGGCCACTCGCAAAACAGCGGGGCATCAAAGCGACGGTTGATGATCAATCGGATGGGGCTTTCGTTGTCGGTGAGCCATCTAGTCTTTACCGCTCCTTCGCTAATCTGATCGATAATGCTATAAAATATAGTCCTGATAATAGTCAGTTGACCATTGTTCTCCGAAATATCAGTTTGGATCAGCAGCCTTTTGTGGCTGTTTCAATCACCGATGAAGGGCAGGGTATCGCAGAAGACATGCTCGGCAATTTGTTTGACCGGTTCGTTAGCAACGACGCGGAATCAAAAGGGACCGTCAAAGGTGCTGGACTAGGGCTCAATTTCGTAGCGGCGGTTGTTGAACGCCACGGCGGGACTATCCGGGTGGAAAATATACGAGAAGGCGGAGCGCGGTTTACAATATTATTGCCGCTGGCGCCCGAGCCGGAGGAAGTCGCCTGATCAGATCGCTATTCGATACCGTTACGGGTGCGGGATGTGGTTTTGGTCGTTTGGTCCGAATTTCCAAGATCGGATAGAGCTGCATCAATCAGATGGGGTAAAGATTGCTCTATCGAACCCTTGCAATGATATTCCGCTGCGGTGCCGGAATAGATGGTGGATCCATCGGATGCGCTGACCATGTTAATTGTCAGGCGATGTTCCACATCGTCGCAGGATTGCAGAGGTTTTCGTTCTTTTTGTTCGGCAATCGTGCTGACTTCGCTATTTTCCCCTGTTGTCACTGCGATGGATGCGGGCCGGCCCGCTAGGGCGATATGAACCAATATTAGTGCGTCAGTTGCCGCAGTAAAATTGTTGACGGCCAAAGCGTCAGCCACCATCTTGCGAGCCATCATGTAGGTTTCGCTGTTTTGCTCGGGTTTGGCCGTGAAGCTATATTGTTTCTGTGCAGGCAAAGTCGAGACCGCTTGGGTTTGAATCCGGGTCTCTATGGGGCCGCCGCAACTGGTAGTTAAGGCGGCTATTGGTATCATCAAGGTGACAAGGCGGCGCATAGTAGTCCTCATGCTCGTTAGTGACCGATAGAATCAATAAGGCGATAAGCTTGAAATGTCACGATAATTGGTCTCGAGTGCAGCAATATGCTGCACCAATTTAGTATCTTATCGCAAAATAGATCACATAAAACCACGACAGAAAGCCGTGAAAAATTGCCCACAGGATTGACTCATTCGTCGTAAAACTAATCGCTATGGCAAGGGCACTACCAAAGCCTACACCCTTGCTAACAATTTCTTTTCGAACATAGGTGGCACCTCTGCTCATCGGTGATTCTCCTGCCGCATAATCTTCTGGCCGCATTCGTTCGGGTTTGATCTTTTCCGCCATTGCTTAAGCCGCCTCGCGGGCACGTTCAGAAAGCTCCTGATTGAGCATCTCTGCGAGCAAAAACGCGAGTTCGAGCGATTGCGCGGCGTTTAACCGCGGATCGCAGTGCGTGTGATACCGATCGCCGAGCGCTGCGTCGGTAATCGCGACCGCGCCACCAGTACATTCGGTGACATTCTGACCCGTCATTTCGCAATGGATACCACCAGCAAAAGTACCTTCTGCACGGTGCACAGCAAAGAAGCCGCGAACCTCGGCAAGAATGCGCTCAAACGGGCGCGTTTTATAGCCGCTATCGGCTTTGATAACATTGCCGTGCATCGGGTCGCAGGACCAGATAACCGGATGGCCTTCTTTTTTGACGGCGCGAACCAATGGAGCAAGGCCGTTTTCTACTTTGTCATGGCCAAAGCGAGAGATCAGCGTGATCCGGCCCGCTTCACGGCCCGGGTTAAGCGTGTCGAGCATTTTCAGCAAGTCATCGGGTTTCAGCGATGGTCCGCATTTCATGCCAATTGGGTTGCCGATACCGCGCAAAAACTCGACATGGGCAGAGCCTTCAAAGCGGGTCCGGTCACCAATCCACAGAAAGTGGGCGCTGGTGTCATACCATTCGCCGGTCAGGCTATCCTGCCGGGTCAATGCTTCTTCATAAGGCAGCAATAAGGCTTCATGGCTGGTGTAGAAAGACGTCGCCTTCAGCTGGGGCACGGTGTCGGGGTTGATCCCGCACGCTTCCATGAATGCCAAAGCTTCACCGATCCGGTCGGCCATTTCTTCGAACTTCTTGGCCCACGGGCTGCGGCTCATGAAATCATGGGTCCAGCCATGCACCTGTTGCAAATTGGCATAGCCGCCGGTTGAAAACGCGCGCAACAGATTGAGCGTCGCTGCAGCCTGATTATAGGCGCGGACCATGCGATCGGGATCGGGCTGACGACGGCCTGCTTCAAATTCGATGCCATTGATAATATCGCCGCGATAGCTTGGCATTTCGACGCCATCTTGCGTTTCTGTTGGGGCAGAACGTGGTTTGGCAAATTGCCCGGCCATGCGGCCTAGCTTCACTATCGGCATTTTCGATGCATAAGTGAGCACGACGGCCATTTGCAAGATGACCCGGAACGTGTCGCGGATATTATTGGGATGAAATTCAGCAAAGCTTTCGGCACAATCGCCGCCTTGCAACAGGAACCCGTTGCCCTTTGACACCTGCGCCAGATCTTCTTTCAGGCTGCGCGCTTCGCCAGCAAAGACCAGCGGGGGATAGGTGCTCAGCAGCTGTTCTGTGTCTGCAAGCTTTGCAGCATCGGGATAGTCGGGCATTTGCAGCCCTTCAAAATTTCTCCAACCGTTCGGCGTCCAATTTGTCGCCATGAGCGCACTCCAATATCTTTCACTTAAAATCGGGTGGCTTTAGGCTCGTTTCAAGGGCAATGGCAAGCAAAAGCACGCTTTGGTTGCGCCCGAAACTAACACAGCCGTTTCCGCCAGGGTTTTAGCCGCCCGGTTTCTCTTTCCATGTACCAGCATTGCGATATTCTGGCTTAATCTGGCTCACATCGGGCAATTTCTGACCGGCAAAGGCTTTCTCGCCGCCTTTTTTTATCGCTTCCTTGCTGTAGCTGGGTGCCTGATAGGTTTTGGGCGCGCTAGTGCTGATCGATGGGGTTGGCAAACTGTGCCGGCGTGCATTGTCGGCTGCTATGGCTGCTGCTTTTTCGGATTTTGCGGCATCTTCCTGCGCTTTGCGTCGCCCTGCTTCATAGGCTTTTTCCAGCGTGATCGGGTCAAGCGATTTGGCTGCAGCAGCATTATATTTGCGTGGTTTCGGCGCGGGTAAAGGTTCGCCACCGCGATAATTTTGGCTGAATGCGCTGGCTTTGCCGGCGCTGCCTTTCCAGCTGTAAAAGCGGTGCGCGCCGATAGTGCCAAGAAATCTTAGGCTTGGCGCCCAATAGGGGTAAATCTCGGTTGTGTGATAATGGGTCGCTGTTCCAACCGGCGATGCGATCTTCCCAGAAAGTGCGAGGGCTGCGACCTTCTTCGCACGATTCCAATGAAATTTGGATGGTGTGCGGCGCAGTGACCCGTCGCAAGTGTAGGAAAACTGGCATCCGGTGCTGCGTTCGCTACCTTGGAAAATCACTCCGCAAACGGTAGCTGGATAGCTAGGATGGCGCACGCGGTTTAACACCACCTGGGCAACAGCGCGCTGGCCGGCATCGGGTTCTAGTCCAGCTTCATAATATATCGCGGAGGTCAGGCATTGCAGCGCGCGGCTGTTGTCGATCAGCGAGGCCCGGAAGGCGACGGGGCGGATCAAATGCGCTGAGGCTGTTTGATCGCGGCTGGCGGCGCCTCCACTGCTGGTCAAAAGGTCGCTAATCTCGTCGTCACCGGGTTCGGCGAGAGGATCAATGGCGAGGTCTCCGTAATTTTGTGGAATCGCATAACCGGGATCGATAAAATAAAAGGCGGATCCAGCGAAATTTTCCTCCGGCCGTTCGACCGACTGGAGACTTGGGTCGCTGGGGTTATATTGCTGCGCATCGAGGCTTGCTTTCGGCATCGTGGCAGGGACCATGATCAGGCTAAAGACCAACAGCCCTAGCAATATCCGTTCACGAATATTGAGCATCAGCCAGTGCGGTATCTGCCAAGCCGCTGTCGGTTTGATTGTCGACTGGGCGGTGTTTGTAACCGTGACAGGACGTTCCGGCTCGGGTTTCGGCTCCGTTGGGGCAGGCTTTGTCGCTGTTTCTGCAGACGGCGAAAACACATATCCTGCCGGTCCCGCGAGAGCTGAATTGCTGCCTCCGAGTTGTGGGACATAGGGAGGAGGAACGCGCGTTGAAATTTTCTAATACACCTGCAAAGGCCCATTGGGGCTGGAACCGCTTGAAATACAGCCTTTCTTGGCAGTTATCGTTGATCAAGAACGACCTGTTTCAAGATGGGACGGGGTGCCGCCATGGGTTAAATGGTTAACGCAGCAATTCTGCGGAAAACCATGATACGTGCGATATATTCGAAAAAATCAAACGGCGGAGTGAGTTGTTCTGAGGAGCAGAATTCAGCGTAAAACGTGATTCGCTTCCTGTATGTTCACGAGGCGGCGGGCAATTATGTAGCCAATTATGCCAAATAATATGCCGCCAATCGCCGGGCCAATGACGATGCCCGGCAAGCCATAAAGTGCCCCGCCAATCCAGAGAAATGGCAATATCCCCAATGTATTACGAAGCCAGTTCATGACCATCGACCAAGCGGGGCGTTCCAGATTGTTGCAGGCGGCATTGGAAATGAACAATATGCCGTTGAAAAAGAATAGCGGCGTAAGATAGGCAGCAAAAAGCCAGAAAACATCCCGTCCCTCGCCCTTTAACTGGAACAGATTGCTAATCGGATCGCTCAGTAGAAATAGCAGCGGCCAGACCAACAATGTATAGCCGAGTGCAAAGCCCATGGCTTGCTTGATAGTCAGCCGGATGCGGTCAAATTGTAGCGCGCCAAAATTCTGCCCGATAATCGGTCCAACCGCGCCTGACAGAGAGAAAAGCAGGCAAAAAGCGACGGGCACAACCCGCCCCATGACAGCAAATCCGGCAATAACCTCGTCGGGATAGCTGGCAATGAAGCGATAGGAAATAAAGCCGCCTACTGGTGTTGCAACGTTGGTCATTATGGCAGGCAGCAATATTGCCATAACCGGCTTCAGATCCTCTTTAAACAAGACTGAAGAAAGCTTTGCAAAGCCCCCATAATGTTTGATGATAGGAACAACGGCAAGAATGGAAGATACGATTGCGGCGCAGGCCGTCGCCATAGCGGCTCCATTAATACCAAGGCCAAAGCCAAAGATAAAAATCGGATCCAGTATCGCATTGGTGATGCCCATGCTGAGTGTCACGGTCATTGCTCGCCGCGCGGCGCCATGGGCGCGCAAGAAGCCTGAACAAACCATTGCTGTTACGCTGAACGGCATGAACGGGGCAACGATGCGGATATAGCCGGTGGCGGCGTCTTTTGCGGTCCCTTTTGCTCCGGCAAGTTCCAATATTTGTGGTGCAAAGATGAAGAAAATAATCGCCAGCGGGATGATCAGCATCATGCTAAGCGTCAATATATTGGTGAGATAGCGGCGGGCATAAGCCGTATCGCCTTGGCCGATTTTGCGTGCAGCCAAGGCGCTAGCCGCGATCATCAGACCGATATTGAAGGCCGTCCCGAAAAACAGGATCGTGGCAGCAAATCCCATCGCGGCGGTCAACGCATTGTCACCCAGCTGCGCGATGTAGAGCAGATCAACAAAATCTACGATGAACATCGTCAGCAAGCCAATGCTCGCCGTCAATGTCATCACCGTAATATGCCGCATCGGGTTACCGGTAAGAAATATCGCGCTCTGGCTGGTGATAATATGGTCCTGAAAAATGGGTATCTTGGCCGGAATCGGCAAATCTCTATCGCATAATTGCACTATAGCGTTTTGCCATCCGGTCAAATCCTCTCTATGCCAAAAAGAGAGTTTGAGGAGCAAAATATGTCTGTACGTTTTTATGTCCTGTCTGTCGCAGCGATGGCCTTATCGGCTTGCTCGGTCAATGGTGATGACGGCGAGCGTGATACGTCAGAACAGGGTTATTTTGAACGCAAAAATGTTGCTCCCAACCCCGCTGAAAACGCCCAGTCCCCGCGGAAACCAGAACATGCCTATGCGCGAATCGCGCTGGCTTGCATAAACAAGCAATATCCCAACAAAATCAGCCATGTGATGAACAGTGCGAATGACGTGCAGCAGCCCGTTCAGTTGACGCCAGTATTTTATGGCTGTTTTGACTGGCATAGTGCGGTTCATGGTCATTGGCTGCTGACCCGGCTGTGGGGCAATGGGGCGGTGCCAGAAATGGATGAGGAGATAGCGGCGGCCTTATCGACCAATTTTACCGATGAGAAAATCACTGGAGAAGTGGCTTATTTCAACAGCGATGGTCGTGCGTCGTTTGAGCGCCCTTATGGTCTCGCGTGGTTTTTGCAGCTGACGGCCGAGCTTAAAGAAATAGCAGCGGGTGAGGGCGCAAAAGCTGATCAAGCACAAGTCTGGTTGGACAGTCTGACGCCGCTTGAATCAGTCATTACCGACCGAATTAAAACATGGGTGCCCAAACTCGCCTATCCCATTCGTTTGGGTACACATAACCAATCGGCTTTCGCTTTCGGCCTGATTCTTGATTGGGCGCGAACAAGCGAAGACAGCCAGATGGAAAGCTTGATTACCGAGAAAAGCCTCGCCTTTCACCGAGAGGATCGCAATTGCCCAATTGGCTACGAACCGTCGGGCGAGGATTTTCTCTCTCCCTGTCTGATGGAGGCGGATCTGATGCGCCGTGTTCTTTCCGATACAGAATTTGCGGACTGGCTGACCGGATTCCTGCCGAATATCCCGCAAGATGGCGGCGGCGATTGGTTAGCGGTTGGCATTGTCAATGATCCCACCGACGGCAAATTGGTTCATCTGGACGGCGTCAATCTATCCCGCGCTTGGGCGCTTGAGGGCATAGCGACGGCTTTGCCTGACGGAGACCAGCGGAAAACTGCTTTGTTGGCCGCTGCTAAAATACACGGGGAGACCGGCGAACAATCCGTGCGCACGCCCCATTATGCTGGCAGCCATTGGTTGGCCAGCTTTGCGACCTATTGGCGGACCGAGCGCGGTCTGAACCGGCTGCCAACCAATGTTAAAGTTTCCGATGGTCCATTAAATAATTCCAGCCGCAGCCTTGCAGAGGAAGCGTCAGAATAAAGCTCATGGCAACACGTTTAATCTCTCTACCGGACAATCTGTCACCAAAAATATCCCCTTTTTGGAATCGGATATTTCCGGTGAATATCGATCTTGCGATGAAGAGCATTTTTGGTGTTTGGACCGCTTATTTCATAGTCAATGCGCTGCGGGTTCTGTTGTGGGGGGCACCGGACCATAGCCATGATTTGGCGGACTATCTGATAACTGCGGTTATTTCCGTGACAGTCACTTGGGCATTATATCGGTTATTGATTTTGGTTAGCGAACGTGCAGCGCCGGTTGTCTTCATACTTACGATACCGACCATTATTCTCGCCATTGGTATTGGCTATTTTACGAATCTGATATTAGCTTATCCGACATCTGTGTTGGCGCATATTAGTGCAGATCATGGTGTTCCAGCGCATCAGGCATTATCCCATTTTTTCGATACGGCGTTTGTCAATTATCTCATACTGGTTGGTTGGGGCGGACTGTATCTGGCGATGGCCAACAGCCGCAAAACCCAAGTCGCCCTGATTCACAGCCGGAATTTGGAGCGCACGACCCGCGAAAGCGAAATGCGGGCGCTGCGCTATCAACTTAATCCACATTTTGTATTCAATGCGCTGAATTCCGTGAGTAGTTTGATCATTGACAAAAAAAATGTCCAAGCCGAGCATTTGGTCGACGGACTGGCGGATTATATGCGCTCGGTTCTGGATGATGATGGCAAAGATATGATCACCATTGAGCAGGAAATTGCCCAACAAATACGCTATCTTGAAATTGAGCAGGTGCGCTTTCCCAGACGATTGCAATTTAACGTGCAGGTGCATGCCGATGTGCGTAATTGGAAAATTCCGGCTTTGATCATCCAACCTCTTGTCGAAAATGCTATTAAACACGGTGTCGCACAATCGTCCGAACCGGTGCAGATCACTATTACAGCGGTCAGGGACGCGGACCGGCTGAAATTGACCGTCACGAATGATGGCCGGATGCGGACGAGTGAGGATACTGGGAGCGGCACCGGCACGGGACTTGCCAATATCAAAGAACGATTGGCGGCTATCTATGGTCCGGCCGCGGCCCTGTTCGCCGGGAATGCGGCCGGAGATACCGTGACTGCGACGATTATCATTCCCGATGAACAACAGATTTTCAGAGACTATTGCCTATGACTGGCAGCGACAATTTGAATATCCTGATAGTTGACGATGAGCCTTTGGCCCGATGTCGAATAGAATCTCTATGTGGTCGTATGGACAATATCGGCTGTATTAACGTCGCGAATGGGGGCAGGGAGGCGCTGGATATGATTGCCCAAAATTGCCCTGAAATCTTGCTTCTCGATATTGATATGCCCGATATATCGGGGATGGATGTTGCGCAACAATGTCAACGTCTGGAAAATGCCCCAGAAATTATCTTTACGACCGCGCATAGCCGCTACGCCGTCGAAGCCTTTCGCTTCGATGCAACGGACTATCTACTGAAGCCGGTGAAAGCAGATTTGCTGAAAGAGGCGTTCGCGCGGGCTCTGCAAAAAAGACAGAGAAATCAGAGCGATCGGCAAAAGGCTGCTGACCATCGGTTGTGGGTGCAGGATGGCAGTAGCGCTGTGCAAATAAGAAGCGCGGACATCGGCTGGATAGCTGCTGACCGAGATTACATGCGGCTATGCCTGCCAGAGCGCACTTATCTAATCCACGAAGCCATGCAGTCGTTGTTGGAGCGGCTACCTGCAGAGATGTTCGTTCGGATTCACCGCTCTACTGCGGTGCGTCGCGATTTCGTTCGCGATATTCGCCGCAAGGGCCGCCGGAGATTTGTTGTGCTTCAGGACGATGCGGAACTGACCATCGGGCCGAGCTATATAGAGGCCGCTATGGGTGCGTTCACCTAATAAGCTGGCGCATCATTCAGCCGGCGGTTTCGGCTTGTCCGACTGAGTGATTGAATAGCGCGGCGCTGGCGCAGGCTGCATATGGCCGCCGACATCGACAAATGTCTCCCGCTCAACATTGTGAGGATGCTGTTTGGCTTCAGCGAGCGACAAGACAGGGGCAAAGCAAATATCGGTCCCTTCCATCAGATCGCACCACTCATCTCGCGTTTTTGATTGGAACAAGTTGGTCAGCTTTGATTTTAACGGTCCCCAGGACTTTGGGTTCATCTGGGCATCGAAGTCAGCGTCATCTTGCAATCCAGCAACCTTGCGCAACTGTGTATAAAATTGCGGTTCAATCGACCCGATGGAGATATATTTGCCGTCTGACGTTTCATAGCTGTCATAGAAATGCGCGCCGGTGTCGAGTAGGTTGACGCCGCGCTCATCGCGCCACTGGCCGACATTGTGAAAATCGAAAATCATCGCCATCAGCGCGGCTGATCCGTCGGTCATCGCGCAATCGACAACCTGACCTTCACCGCCAGTTTTTGCGTGGAGGAGAGCGGAGACCATGCCGAGCGCCAGCATCATGCCACCACCACCAAAGTCGCCGACCATATTGATCGGCGGCGTTGGTTTGTCGCCGGCACGGCCAAAGGCATGAAGCGCGCCCGATATCGAGATATAGTTGATATCATGGCCAGCAGCATGAGCGAGCGGTCCATATTGGCCCCAACCCGTCATCCGGCCGAAAACGAGCTTGGGATTATCTTTTAGTAGGACGGCCGGTCCAAGGCCAAGGCGCTCCATCACACCGGGGCGAAAGCCTTCAATCAAGCCATCGGCTTGTTTGACCAGATCGCGTGCTTGCTGGATGCCAGCCTCGGATTTCAGATCGACTTCTACCAGTTTGCGAGAGCGGGAGAGGGCTAAGCGGCCGTCTGGCGCGCCGCCGGGGCGATGGAGAACCGTGACCGTGGCGCCTTGATCGGCGAGCATCATCCCGCAAAAAGGTCCAGGACCAATGCCTGCAAATTCGACGATGTTGATTCCTGCCAGTGGTCCAGCCATATCCTGCTCCTCGTTTAATCAAATGATTAAACGGTCCTATGCAGGCGTTGGAATCTAATCAAGCATATTTGTGAGAGGGGATTAGCGTGGGCCCTGACCGTGGCGGAGCGGCTTGTTCGCAGCGCCATGTGTTTTGAGATAACGTGGCAATTCCATCTTATTCTGACCCACTGGTTTACGCGCCAGTTTCGGATCAATAGCATGGTCAAATGCTATACCAAGGCGGCCTTGAGCGACCCAAGCCACATAACCGGTAACACGGCCAATATTTCGCAACTCCAATTCAACCTTGTCGCCGCGTTTTGCGATGACGGGCGCTTCTGCCATCAAACCACCAGCAGATAGATTACGAATCCGAACTTCGCCGCAATCATCGCCATCCACGAAGCGCAATGTCGCTTTCAGGAACAGGCTATCGCGGTCAAGTTCGCGCTTGGGCTGGCCACTTGTTTGGCTGTTTAGGCCCAAGTTTTCGTCAAATGGTTCTCTCATGTGCATCCCGCGTTAAATGTAACATAATGTTGCTTCGGGACAGACAATAGCGTCAAAAAGATGGAAAATTGGTTAATTTGCGCGCTGGAACGAAAATAGGATGTCATCCCAAAATAGCACAGTTTATAGCGTTAGGAGCGGGTGTGACGGCGCTGCGCGTTAACGCTGATCGCGGATTTATATATCAGGATGAGATTTTACACGTCAGATTGCTGGTAGGCTATTGATCGCGTGAGACTTTCTCGTTGCGTTCATGTGCTTCCTGAGCCTCTACACTCATTGTAGCTATTGGCCGCGCTTCCAGCCGCTCTAGTGAAATCGGCTCACCAGTAACCTGACAATAGCCATATTCGCCTTCGTCGATTCGCCGCAAAGCCGAATCAATCTTCGATGTTAGCTTACGCTGCCGGTCGCGTGTGCGGAGTTCCAAACCCCAGTCGGTTTCACTAGAGGCGCGATCGTTGAGATCGGCTTCTTGAATCGGGCCGTCCTGTAAATGCGCCAGGGTTTCTTTGGATTCTTCAATAATATCGTGCTTCCACTGTTCCAAAGCGCGTTTGAAATAGGCAAGCTGCTTCTCGTTCATAAATTCTTCGTCTGCACTAGGACGATAGCCATCTTCCAGAACAATCGTGTCTTTTTTGCTATCATCTGAAGCGGATGGTTTTTTCGCTGAGGACGCCAAATATACTCTCCAACATCTGCCCCCAACCCGATGGGCTGGCATACGAAAGGCTATGAGGCGGGCCTATAAACTCGGCTTTCGCCTTACACAAGATGCAATCTGTCGTAAGTAGTCAATTTTTCTCGCTCTGTTGCTCGTGGCCACAAAAATTGTCGTGATAACGGGTTTTTTCGGTTCATTTTACTGATTCACCTTGGCTGATAAGTCACCATATTAAAGAGACTTTTCTTCGCGATGTGAAAGATTGGCAACGTAAACGGTATCAATTCGGGACATTAACTCTGCTTAGAGAGAAACTGTCAGGGACTTTTTTGATTTTTGCGGAGGAAACAAGGTTAACGCAATTGTGATCATCGCTCTTTTCTGCGCTTTTGGTGCCTGTCGGAACGCCTAACGACTGTCCAAACCTTTACAGTTGGACCGATCGATGCGTTCCCAAGCGGAAGAGAGTGAACACTATGTCGGTACGAATGGCTTTAGCAAAATTATGCGCTTGCACATGTGGCGGTGCGTTAATTGGCGGCGGTGCGGTCCATGTTTCGGAAGCACCAGCGGCGCCCTATGTTAAGAAGGTCGACAAGAAGAAAATTCGTGGACGCGTTTTGAAACGCGGGCAATCGGCTCGCAAGGTAAAACGCATCCGGCGGACGGTGACCAAGACGGTTACTGCTTGTGCGCCAACCGTTGTAACGATTGCACAGGCACAGCCCCTTCCGCTTCCGGCACCAGCTTATATTCCGGCTCCCTTGCCAGAAATCCCTGTGCTTGAAAGCGGCGGCGGTTCCGTTCCTGTCGTGATTGGCGGAAGCGGCGGCTATGGCGGCGGATTTGGCGGTGGTTTCTTCGGTGGTTTCTTTGGCGGCGGCGGAGGGTCAGGCGGCGGTTCCGTTGTCATCTCCTCGACCAGTAGCGGCGGCTCAACCAGCACCTCCTCGGGCGGCAGCTCGACCAGTGGCGGTTCGACGAGCACTTCAACTGGCGGCGTTTCTAGTACCGGTGGCTCAACCAGCACTTCTACCGGCGGCTTTTCAAGCACCTCAACAGGTGGTTCGACCAGTACGTCTTCGGGCAGCATCAGCACCTCAACTGGCGGTGTTAGCACGTCGACCGGCGGCGTCAGTACGTCAACGGGTGGTGTGAGCACATCCACTGGCGGAGTTAGCACCTCAACCGGCGGCGTTAGCACATCCACTGGTGGCAGCAGCTCATCCAGTTCGTCTAGCAGCTCCAGCTCTTCGTCGAGCAGTTCCAGCTCATCCAGCTCCAGCGGTAACACGTCGAGCGGCATGACCAGCAGTGGCATGACATCAAGTGGCAACACTTCAAGCGGTCATCCCGGCACGTCAACCAGCAGCGGCAATACCAGCACAGGCAGTACAGGTTCTTCTGGTAGCAGTGGCTCTTCGGGTTCATCAGGCAGCTCTGGATCATCAGGTGGCAGTTCGAGTAGTTCGAGTAGTTCTTCATCCAGTAGTTCCAGCTCTTCGAGCAGCGGTGGTTCCAATGGCAGTAGTGGCTCTTCTGGCAGCAGCGGGTCTTCCGGCTCGTCAGGCTCGACCTCTTCGGGAGCGACAGGCGGATCATCCAGCTTCGGCAGCAGTGGCTCGTCGAGCAGCTCGAGTAGTTCGAGCAGCAGCTCAAGCTCCAGCACCTCATCGGGTGCCAGCAGCGGCGGATCAACCGGCGGCTCTACCGGCGGTACTCCGGTTCCGGCTCCGCCAGTTGTCTTGCTCTTCGGTGCAGGCGCAGCAGCATTGTTTGCGCGCAGCCGCAAAGCCAAGAAAGCGGTTGCCGCTTAAACGGCAACCTGCTTGAACGAAATCAAGAAGCGGCTGGAGTGATCTGGCCGCTTTTTTGTTGAGTGGTTGGCGCTCCGCACTTGAACCAAAGCCCGTGTCTCGGCATAGGCTTGTCCCATGCATGATCTAAAAACTATCAGAGAAAACGCGGCCGATTTTGATGCCGCTCTGGCGCGGCGTGGTGTGGAGCCAGTGGCCGCTAATCTTTTGGCGTTGGATGAAGAGAATCGCAGTATCGCGACCAAGCTTCAAGAAGGCCAAGCACGCCGTAATGAAGCGTCCAAAGCCATTGGCAAAGCCAAGGGGCAGGGCGATGAAGAAACCGCACAGGCCTTGATGGCCGAAGTGTCGGAACTGAAAACAAGCTTGCCTCAATTGGAAGAGCAACAACGCGTGGTGTCCGGAAAATTGCGAGACGCTTTGGCCGCATTACCTAATGTGCCTAATGCCGACGTGCCAGAAGGCGCGGATGAAGACGATAATGTCGAGGTGGAACGCTGGGGCACACCGCGCAGTTTTGACTTTAAACCGCTGGAGCATAGCGATATTGGTCCGCCACTGGGTCTGGAATTTGAAACGGCCGCGGCAATGTCCGGAGCGCGCTTTGCGTTTTTGCGCGGGCAAATGGCGCGGCTACAACGGGCCATAGGGCAGTATATGCTCGACCAACAAACAACAGTGAATGGCTTTCAGGAATGCGCGCCGCCGGTGCTGGTGCGTGATGAGGCCATGTTTGGCACCGGCCAGCTGCCCAAGTTTTCGGAGGATTCATTCCAGACCACCAACGGTCATTGGTTGATACCGACCGCAGAAGTCAGCCTGACCAATAGTGTGAGCGGACAGATATTGGACGAAGCGCAGCTGCCGATCCGTCTGACTGCGCTAACGCCCTGTTTTCGCAGCGAAGCGGGATCGGCTGGCAAGGATACCAAAGGCTTGATCCGCCAGCATCAGTTTGAGAAAGTTGAAATGGTGGCGATTGTCCACCCCGATCACAGCGATGCGGAACATCTGCGGATGACCGAAGCGGCGGAATCTATCCTCAAGGCACTGGAACTGCCCTATCGCAAAATGCTGCTCTGTACAGGCGATATGGGCGCAACGGCTCGCAAAACCTATGATCTGGAAGTCTGGCTGCCGGGACAGGATACTTATCGCGAGATTTCGAGCGTTTCGACTTGCGGCGATTATCAGGCGCGGCGGATGAATGCCCGGTTCCGTCCGGAAGGCGAGACCAAGGGCACGCAATTTCTCCATACTTTAAACGGCTCCGGCCTTGCGGTTGGCCGCACTTTGGTTGCTGTGCTGGAAAATTATCAGCAGGAAGATGGCTCTGTCATAATTCCGGAAGCGTTAAAGTCTTATATGGGTGGGATTGAAAAACTGGAGCCTGCAAACTGATGCGTATCTTGCTGACCAATGATGATGGATTTGACGCGCCCGGCATGAAAGTGCTGCTCGACATCGCGCAGCATTTTTCCAACGATATCTGGATTGTCGCGCCGTCGGACGAAAATAGCGGCGCGGGCCATTCGTTGACGCTGACCCGGCCCTTGCGCATTCGCAAGCGTGGCGACCAGCAATATTCGGTCGATGGCACGCCGACGGACAGCGTGATGATGGCGATTGCGAAAATTATGAAAGATGGCTTGCCCGACTTGATCCTTTCTGGAGTTAATCGCGGTGCCAATCTTGGCGAAGACGTCACCTATTCAGGGACGGCGTCCGCCGCTATGGAGGGCGCATTAGCGGGTATTCCGTCCATTGCGATCAGCCAAGCCTATGCGCGCGGCGATATGGGGGATGACGTGCCTTTCGAAGCGGCCCTGCAATGGGGCGAACGGGTTCTGCGTCCGTTGATTAAGCAAAGCATGGATCACCGGACCTTGGTAAATATCAACTTCCCGGCACTGCCCGCGAGTGAGGTTAAAGGCATTCGCGTGGTCTCTCAAGGCATCCGCGATTATGGCCGCATGCAATTTATCAGCAACCGTGATCCGCGCGGCTTCGAATATCATTGGCTAAACCTTGGCCCGATGGTTGAAACACCAGCCCATAGCACGGATCTAGAAGCTATTGCCGATGGATATGTCTCGATCACGCCGCTGCATCTGGACCTCACTCACTATGAGTCGATGGACAGTCTGAAAAAGCTTTACAACAAATAGAATAAGTTAGTTACGGCGATTCCTGAGAGCTGAGCTTTCTTTACACGTAGCCCATATTATGCAAGCTTCGATGCTAAAGAGGAGCTGGTGATGGAAATGAAACAGAATATGTTAGCGGCCTTGGGTTGCACAATTTTGGGACTGGCGCTTTTGCCGTCTCCTGCGATAGCGACTTTTACTGATCCACGTTCATCCGATGAGGATATCGTCGTTACAGGCAATAAAACGACAAAAGCTGAAATTGCTGATTTTATCAGGACAACCATCGCAACGCCAAAAGGCGGCAGATATGACGGGCAATATGCAAGATTTGCGCAAGCAGTCTGTCCCAAAGTTGTTGGATTGTCCGCCGAGAACAAGCGCCAAGTGGAAAAGCGAATGCGCGGTGTAGCAAAGGCGGCAGACATGCCGGTTGCAAAAGAGGATTGCAAACCGAATGTATTCGTTATGGTTGTTTCTGATGGAAATGAAGCCGTATCAATGGTCCGCAAAAAAAGGTCGCGACTATTTGGCAATATGCCTCAATATGAGAGAGAACGGATCGCAAAAAGTGGCGGGCCCGCTTATGCTTGGAAACGCATCCAGGCAAGCTCTGCAGAGACCGGCGCTCTTCAAAACTCTGATGATACAGAACCTCTCCCGGTTGTTGGTGCTACAACAGAAGTCCCGGTTATGAGATCGAACGTCAAGTCTCGGATCAAACGAACGATTAAGCAAACTATGACTCATTCCTTTGTGTTGCTCGAAAAGGACGCACTGGTTGATCTGACCACAATTCAGATTGCCGATTATGCTGCGATGCGCTCTTACATTGATACTAGGGACAGTCAAACTGACCAGGCGCCCGGCTACTCTATTCTAGCGCTATTTGATTCTCCTCAAACCAACCAAAAAATTCCAAACTCAATCAGTGAAATGGATTTGATGCTGCTAAGCTCTCTTTATAACTCTCCATCTGATGTCTCTGCGTCGAAGCAAAGCGCAGCGATGTTGCACCGATTTGAAAAAGAGCTGACGTCTCGTAAAGAAGATTGACCTGATCTGCACTGGGTAAATTGCCCAGTCTTTCTGCTGTACAAAATGATGCTCTATGCAGTTGCGCTGAGGGCTTCAGCTATCCTCCCGCGCATAATTTATTGGAAATTCGAACTCCAACATTGTCGATATCTGTCCAAAAATCCCAGATCCTCCGCCGTCCTCCGAAGGCGTAGCGGACAGTTTTCACACGCGACGATACTAAGTTTCTAAGAGATTGTTTATGTCCGTTAAATCTCGAAAGCGGACATTAGAATCAAATCGCAGACTGCACTCGCTTCTTGATCCGACTGAGGCCTACGGGGGTAATTCCTAGATAAAGAGCAATCTCATTCTGCGTGACGAGATCAGTAATACTGGGCATATTTTCCAGGAGAAGCCTGTAACGATCCTCGGCCGATAAACACAGCAGCTCAAATTCCCGCCGCTCCTTTTTCATCGCGAAAGCCAGAAGAAAATCAACTACGGTGGAGGCGATTTCAAGATTATGTTGGCTTGCCTCGTAGATCGCTTTGAAATCGACTTTTATCAATTCGGAATCGCGTAAGCATATCAGGCTAAAACTGCATTTCAGATTTGCATAGGCTGCCACAAGGCTCCCGATATTATCACCCGGCATGATGAATGATTTGATATTCTCTTTGCCTTCGCTCGACAAATAATAGGCTTTTAGCAACCCGTTTTTTACAATGTACAATGATTGATCAGCGTCGCCTTGCCTGAAAAGATGTTCTCCCGCTGCCCTTGAGATCGGTACGCCATGTGCTGAAACAAATTCCTGAAATTTCATTGCGCTTTTAACCCGGGTTAATTCCAGCCGCCTGTTTGGGCCTTATCACGACGGACAATAAAGCAAAGTCCAAGTCAAGTTAAGGAACTCGTTCATGACCATATCAGGCAAGCATATTGTGATTACCGGCGGAGCCTCAGGACTTGGCCTCGAATTGGTGAAACAACTCCACACCAGAAACCAGCTAACTATCATCTCAAGGCCGTCGGCAGGTCTGGATCAGTTGCGTGAAAAATATGCAGGCATTGGAATTTATGAAGCGGAGCTAAGCGATCTGGCACAGGTGGAAAGAGCCGCTGATCAGATCGTTAAAGATCATGATGCAATTGATATCCTGATCAATAATGCGGCGGCTCAATATACTCCTAAATTTCTCGATGATGATTTTTGTTACCATCACATCAAGCGAGAGATTGATATCAATTTCACATCGGTTTGTAGCCTAATCTATCTCACGCTTCCGGCTCTTTTAAACAGCAAGTCGGCTATTATTTTGAACGTCAATTCAGGCCTCGGACTTGTTCCAAAAACAAGTTCGGCCATTTATTGTGCAACCAAAGGCGCGCTCAACATATTATCGCAATCACTTCGCCATCAGTTTGAAGAAACGAACATCAAAGTGATGCAGGCATTTTTGCCATTGGTTGATACTGGAATGACCGAAGGTCGTGGCTCCGGAAAACTCCCAGCCAATCAGGTGGCAGCAGATATTATCTCAGGTCTCGCCAAAAAGCGGCTCGATATCGACATCGGCAAGGCGAAGTTCCTGCGTCCTATTGCAAGGTTCCTGCCGGCATTGGCGCGCAAAATCATGAAGGCTAGCTAAGCCCGTATCCCCGAAATAATAAGGAAGAAAACATGAAGCCGTTACTCAAGGTTATGCTAACGCTCGGGCTGATATTCGCCTCCACATTCACATTGGGCCGCGTGCTCGGAATATTGACGATTGAAAATGTCCGCTTTTGGCTGACCGAGGCCCAAAACATCGATCCGCTTTGGGTCATCAGCGCAGTTGTCTTACTGTTGTTCATTGACCTGTTTGTCGCGGTACCCACCTTAACAATAACGATATTGGCAGGTTTCTTTCTCGGCTTCCCGTTGGGTGCAGCCGTAGCCTTTGCGGGCATGATGCTGGCTGCACTTTGCGGTTATGGCCTTAGCCGGAAATGGGGTGACTCTGTCGTCAGATTTCTGGTGAAAGAAGAGAGTGCGCGAGAAGAAATGATTGTCGCTTTCCAGCAAAGCGGTCCAGCGATGATAATGCTATCACGAGCTGCGCCAATTGTTCCCGAAGTGACCGCCTGCATGGCTGGAGTTACTCAAATGCCGGTTGCCCGCTACTTCTTGTTCTTCGCCCTCAGCACATTGCCATATGTGGCCGTCGCTGCATATGCGGGATCAATTAGCTCAATCGAAAGCCCGCAGCCAGCCATCTATGCTGCATTATTTCTTTATGCTGTGCTTTGGCTCGGCTGGTTCCTGTTCCGGCGCTCAAGAAAATTATTACGTTGAACCCTATACGGATCGAGTGTCCGCTTTTGCGCCCATAGCGGGTATCAGCGCCTGCATCTGATGGCTCAAATTGGCATCGCTACATTATGGTTGGCTGGTCCTTATGATACAATGGACGACCAATAGGCCTTGCCCACTTTGTAA
The DNA here is from genome assembly GCA_947493215.1 of uncultured Sphingomonadaceae bacterium. Taxonomy (GTDB): domain Bacteria; phylum Pseudomonadota; class Alphaproteobacteria; order Sphingomonadales; family Sphingomonadaceae; genus Parasphingorhabdus. The sequence goes on from CANLQE010000001.1 coordinate 1,256,559, forward strand.
AATCGGCAAGAACCGCAAAGCTTGGTGTCGCTATCTATACAAACAATGTCCAAAATAGCCGGTTTTACACAAGTCGCCACGACGGAGGGCTGGCAACCAACGGAATTGCTGCTAGACAAAGCTTTCTCATTGGGGTGAGAGCGAGTGAATGGGGCCTGTTATGCGTAAAATCACGATCCTTTTTCTGTTGTGTTCGGTGTCTGCCTGTATTCCGCCGGGCCGAGATTATGGCTGGCCGCGGAACGAGGCATCAGATGGCTCCGCGCCCACGCTGGAAACCGACGCATCAGTATTTGGCCAAAGTCCCGATCAGGCCGCGCCGCCGACGTGGGTGGCACAGTCCGTCACGCCTAACGCAGTGACGATAGCTGATGGCAGCTATGTCGTAAAACCTGGTGACACGCTGCGCGGCATTGCCAATCGGACCGGGGCGAGTTCAGAACTTATTGCGGCGACCAACGGCCTTGCAGCACCGTATATTATACAGCCCGGCCAGCGGCTCAAAATCACTGGCGGTCGCTATCATGCGGTGAACAGCGGGGAAACCGGGATTGCCATTGCTCGCGCCTATGGCGCGCCTTGGCGGGAAGTCGTCGCGCTTAATGGCTTGGAAGAACCGTTTATCTTGCGGGTGGGTCAAAAGTTATTGCTGCCCGCCGCAACGCCGCTTGATCCGCAGCAAATGACTATTGAACAACGCGCTGCGGCCTTTGATCTGGATATTGATGATATTGTAACGGGCAGCCAGCCAGCATTGGCAGCTGCAGACTCAGATCCAAACGCCGCTACCAAGCCATCTGATTGGCGCAAAGCTATCGCTCCTGCCAAAACACCAACGGTGATTGCTGCACCAGTGGCCTTTGCCGGACGGTTTAATTGGCCAATTGACGGCAAATTGCTCTCCAGCTTTGGCAGCAAAGGGGGCGGTAAGGTCAATGATGGTCTGAATATTGGCGTCACCAAGGGTACTCCCATTCGTGCAGCCGCCGATGGCGTGGTTGCGTACAGCGGTGATGAAATCGGCGTTTTTGGCGGCTTAATACTGCTCAATCACGGCGATGGCTGGGTCACGGCTTATGGGCATGCGGACAAACTGAATGTTACGCGTGGACAAAAGATCAACGCCGGTGATATCATAGGTCTGGCTGGAGACAGCGGCTATGTACAGGAACCGCAATTGCATTTTGAAATCCGTAAAAACCGTAAACCTGTAAACCCCGTCTCGCATTTGCCGAAACGGACCTAATCACCCAATGGCCCGGCGCAAATCCCGCAACATTTCTGATTATGTGACGCTGCGCCGCCAGTCGAGCCTTCCGGTCTGGTTGGATATCGCTTGGCGCGTGTTGTTTGTGTTGGGCCTGATCGCCATGGCGGTCGCGGTCCATTGGTTCGACCGTAATGGCTTGCAGGACAGCTATGACGGGGATGTCAGCTTTCTTGATGTCGTCTATTTTACCATGATTTCGATCACGACCACTGGCTATGGCGATATCGCACCGGTGACCGAGCGCGCGCGGATGTTTGATGCGCTGGTTGTGACTCCCATCCGCATCTTTGTTGTGCTTATATTTGTCGGCACGGCCTATAATTTTGTATTCAAAAGAACCTGGGATAATTGGCGCATGAAAATCATCCAGAATAATTTGCACGATCATATTGTGATCGCCGGTTTCGGGACCAGCGGCAGGGAAGCGGTGCAGGAACTAATTGCACGCGGGACAAAGCCCGAAGAGATTGTTGTGGTCGATCCATTTGATGAGGCTTTGGCACAGGCCGAAAAGCTTGGCTGTGCGGTCATTAATGGCGATGCGACCCGCGATGTCACGTTGATGAACGTCAAGATATCGCGCGCGCGTTCTATGATTGTGTCGGCCGGACGGGATGATACCAGCATATTGATCGTGCTGACCGCCCGTCATCTCGCCTATCATCTGCCGATCAGCGTATCGGTTCGGGCGGCGGACAATGAAATGCTAGCCCGGCAAGCAGGCGCGACGACCGTGATTAATCCGGTGAGCTTTGCTGGACTGTTGCTCGCGGGCAGCTGTGAGGGCGCCAAAATATCTGATTATCTCAGCGATCTGGCCTCTGCCACCGGTCGGGTCAAGCTGGTCCAACGCACTGTTGATGAGGATGAAGTTGGGTTGGCGATGAAAGATATCGTAAAAGAAGGCCTGGGCGTCCGTATCTATCGCGACAATAATATGTATGGCTTTTGGGAAGATGAAGCCAAGAAGCTCGAGGCTGGTGATATTATCGTTGAAATCATGCCGGGTAACGGTTCCGAAAAAGATGGTGCAAAACCCGACTGAACAGGAAATATTGCACCTGCGAACAAAGTCGCTATAAGACTCTCTTAACAGCCGTTTTCTGTGGGAGAAGTCTGATGACAAACGCCAGCGCGATACCGATGCCGACAGGCCTTCGCCCTCCCAGTAGTCTGGCGCAGTTCAGCGAGCTGGCGCTGCCGCTCGACTTTCTGCGCTTCGGCTTGCAATGGCCCCGGGTTGTAACCGCTCCCAAGGGTGATGGTCGCCCGATTTTTCTGATTCCTGGCTATGGCGGCAGCGAATTGTCGATGGGGCCGCTAAAAGCTTTTCTGACACGGCTGGATTATGATGTTTCTGATTGGGGTCTAGGTCGGAACCAGGGTTCTGTTAATCGGGATATCGAACGGTTTACCGCCGTTGCGGAAGCTCAATATAACGCCAATGATCAGCGGCCACTGACCCTGATCGGTTGGTCGTTGGGCGGGATTATCGCCCGTGAAGTGGCTCGTCTATCCCCTGATCTCGTCCGCGAAGTCATCACTATGGGCACTCCGATTATCGGTGGCCCGAAATACACCACGCCGGGCCAACGCTATGCGAAATCCGCTCAGATCAATCTCGATCGCTTCGAATTGGAAGTGCATCAGCGCAACAGTATTGGTTTCAGCCAGCCACTGACCGTGCTCTATTCCAACCGCGACGGGATCGTCGGACCAGATATCGCCAAGGACATTTATAACCCGCAAGCGCGTAACATACGGGTGGACGGCGGGCATCTTGGGCTTGGCTTCAATCCCAAAGTGTGGCGGATTATTGCTGATACGCTAGCCGGACGAGCTTAACCCACCACATCTTGTAAACGAACGGCATTAGGCATATCCTCCTCAAAAGGAGAGAGATTATGGCCTTGTTGCAACGACTGTCCGCCGCCAGCGACGCGGAAAAACTGGCGCAGGTGCTGCGCGACGATGGTGCGGCGATAGTCGAAGACGTTCTCGACGCGGCTGCCTTGAAACAGCTGAAATCAGAAATCATGCCGTATGTGGAGGCGACCGAACTCGGACGAGATGATTTCACGGGACGCAAGACCACGCGGACGGGCGCTCTGGTTGCGCGGTCACAGGCCTGCCGCGATCTCGTCATGGATGAATTGATATTGGGCGGTGCCAATGCCTTTTTGAAACCTTTTTGTGAACGGGTGCAGCTCCATTTGACGCAGTTGATCCGTATCCAGCCGGGACAAGTGAAGCAGCCGCTCCACCGCGATCGGTTGGCCTGGGGTGGGTTTTTGCAGGACAGTATCGAACCACAGTTTAACACGATCTGGGCGGTAACCGATTTCACGCAGGAAAATGGCGCGACGCAGGTCGTTCCGGGTTCGAACCATTGGGAAGCGGGACGGGACGCCAAGCCCGATGAAGTTCAATATGCCGAGATGAAAGCGGGTTCCGTGCTGATTTATTCCGGTTCGGTCATTCATGGGGGCGGGGCTAATGTCGCCGATCATGACCGTATGGGGCTTAATATCACCTATGCGCTGGGCTGGTTGCGGCAAGAGGAGAACCAATATCTTTCCTGTCCGCCGCATATTGCCAAGGAATTTGATCCTGCGCTGCGGGATTTGCTCGGCTATTGTATGGGCAGCTATGCGCTCGGCTATTATACGCCGCCGACAGGGCCCGGTGAAGGACCCGAAGTCGTGCCACCGGAATTTCTCTTCTCCGGGAAAGTTACCGACTGGAGCGACGGTGATGACCTCTACGAAAGCGTCAGTCGGCGCTCCAGTGAAACGGTGTAAATACCTATCCTAGCCAGGCGTGAACCGCCCCCATGGCAGCATAAAATAGCAGCCAATAGCCGGCATCGATAAAGAACAAGGCTTTGCCTTTCTGCGAGAACAGATAATTGGTGCCGATAGCGGGAATAATGAAACCCAGCGCAATCCCCGTCGACATCATCATCTTGATAGCAAATGGCGGCTGGCCGAGCCGGAAAAACATATGCGCCAGCATAGCCGAGGCAACGAGGCTGAAAGCGAATGCGCCGCCATAGATCAGGCCCATATTGCCGCCCTGAATCTCTTCTTCGGTCAAGCCAACCGCGCCCATCCATTTCTTGCCCATGATCGGCCCGTACCAGATACCGCCGACCAGAAAGCCGCATGCTGCTGCCAATATGATGGCGAGCCAGTTTACCTCCAAAATATTCATCATTTCCCTCCCAGAAAATTGCTAGTTACATGGATATACATCAATTCCAGCGGAGTTGGAAAGTTTCCCCGATTTTTGCGGCCATCCATTGCTTTGCAAAAGCGCTGATCGAAGAACGGATGGTGTTTATCTGATCGTCAGACAGTGATGGCGGATCTATGTGAGAAGACTGGCAGGCAGCGCTAAAAACATCTCGCAATGTTTGATTATCGCCCGGACCGCTCCACATGTCCGCTTCAAAACATTCCACTAGCCGCTCGGCCTGCAGCAACTCGACTATGTGGGCATCGGGCGTGGCAGCGCGGACGGAACTGGCATGGCCAGCCTGTTTGACGATATGCTGGATTTCTTCTGGATGGGTTCCACTAGCGACATGACCCCAGAAACCCCGGCGCATCGCTAGTGCCTGTTCGACATAATAGTGGACAGCATCATGCGGAATGGTTCCCTTTTTGGGGAAGGTGGTTTGCTCCACCGAGCCATCCTGTCGCTCGATCTTTATCCAGTCGCGATCCGATCCCTTGGAGATGCTGATGATCATATGCCTGAAATAGCGACGGACATTATCGATGACAAGCGCGCACAATGCGACTATGCGGCGTGGAATATGGCTACAGCAATCCCTTCTCCGCCCAAAGTCGGCATGGTGTCCCTTGGATGCCCCAAGGCACTCGTCGATAGTGAACGCATTTTGACGCAGCTGCGCTCTGACGGTTATCAAATGTCGCCGGACTATGCTGGCGCGGATGTCGTTCTGGTGAATACATGCGGTTTTCTCGATAGCGCCAAGGAAGAGTCGCTCGAAGCCATTGGCGAGGCGATGGCGGAAAATGGCCGGGTGATCGTCACCGGTTGCATGGGCAACGAAGCCGACACAATCATGGAACGCTTCCCGGATGTATTGGCCGTTACCGGCGCGCATCAATATGAGGACGTGGTTACCGCAGTCCACGCCGCCGCGCCAGCAGCGCGCGGCGCTTTTGTTGATCTGGTGCCCGACGCAGGCCTGAAACTGACGCCACGCCATTATAGCTATCTGAAGATTTCCGAAGGCTGCAACCATCGCTGTTCCTTCTGTATCATCCCAAGCCTGCGCGGTGATCTGGTATCGCGGCGCCCCGATGCGATTTTGCGGGAAGCCGAAAAGCTGGTTGCCAATGGCACCAAGGAATTGCTGGTCATCAGCCAGGACACCTCAGCTTATGGCGTGGATATCAAGCATGAACCACGCATCTGGAATGGCCCAATAGGGCAAGGCCGCGAAGTCCGCGCGCATATGACCGATCTGGCTGTGGCACTGGGTGAATTGGGTGTCTGGACACGCCTCCATTATGTCTATCCTTATCCGCATGTCGACAAGGTCATCCCGTTGATGGCCGAAGGCAAGATCACGCCTTATCTCGACATCCCGTTCCAGCATGCCGCGCCCAATGTGCTCAAACGCATGAAGCGGCCTGCCAATGAAGCCAAAGTGCTACAGCGTGTGAAAAGCTGGCGCGACATTTGTCCCGACCTCATCATCCGCTCGACCTTTGTGGTTGGCTTTCCCGGCGAGACGGAAGAGGATTTCCAATATCTGCTCGACTGGCTCGAAGAAGCCCAGCTCGACCGCGTCGGCGGTTTCCGTTTTGAACCGGTTGAGGGAGCCGCGGCCAATGCCCTCGATGGCGCCGTGCCCGAAGAGATCAAGGAAGAACGCTATCAACGGCTGATGGAAAAAACCGCCGCGATCAGCGCAGCGAGACTGCAAGCCAAAGTCGGCCGCACGCTGCCCGTCATCATTGACGAAATCGGTGAGCCGGATGAGGATGGCGACATCGGCGCAACGGCAAGGTCACAGGCCGATGCGCCGGAAATTGACGGCAATGTGTTCTTGCGCAATGTGAGCGGGGATGTCGCAGTTGGCGATATTATAGACGTTGAGATTGAAGAAGCCGATGCGCACGATCTGTTCGGAGCACCCGTCATCTCTTAGGACGAGAGCGTGTTCGGTAACTGTGGCTCGGTATCCTTGAAGCTTTGCTGACCTGCAATCCAGTTCCACCAGCGACTAAGCGCCTTATGGCGTTTGAGCTCTTGTTTGCCTTCGATAGCTTGTACAAAATACGCCATCATTGGGGCCAGATGGCAATCGGCCAATGTGATCTGTTGGCGATCAAGGATAAGACCCTCGTTGGCAATTTTTTCCAGTGCAGTCAATGTAACGCTTGAGGCTTGCAAGCCCTCTAGGACCTCGGCTTCGTCGGCGGTCTGGCCAAGCAGAGGCGCAAAAACTCGCTGGCTAGAAACCTGACGAACCATCGGCCAATAGCCGTAATTATCGATGATCGAAATAACCTGTGCCATGCGCGCGGCGTGTTTGTCATCTGCCGGAACCAAAGCCGGACCATCAAATGCCTTATCGATATAGCGCGCTATTGCCGTAGTTTCGTAGACTTGAAACTCCCCGTGAGACAATGTCGGCACGCGCCCGAATGGGTGCATTTTCAGATAATCTGCAGAAATGGGATCGGAAAACGGATTGATGTCGGCGGAGATGTAAGCGACTCCTTTTTGGAGGAGGGTCATTCGCACAATGCGAGTGTAAACGCTGAGGTGATATCCGTGAACGATGACAGGGTCTGACATGGTTGTCCTCCAGCATTGAGGCTATCGAGCATATGCGCATATTAGCGAACAGCCAATATAAAGCCGGAAATAAAAACCCCACTGGATCGGCACCAGCGGGGTTTTTCAAAATTTGTTAGGTCAAAAGAAGATCAGGCGCCGCTGACTTTCACATCCCCATATAATCCTTTTTGCCCACCGGCACGCCCTGCGTACGCAGCAAGTTATAAGTCGTAGTGACATGGAAGAACATGTTGGGGAGGAAGAAGCTCAGGACATAGCTTTGACCGTCAATATCCATGGTCTGGCCGGGGCCGATGGGCAGGGAGATTTTCAGGTCCGCATTGCCATCAATGACTGCATCATCGGCCGCGGCAACGGTTTTGCCGCATTCTGTGACGCGCGCGATCAGGGCGTCGAACGTGTCGCCTTCCATCGGCAAGTTTGGCAAATTGTCACTTGCGACGCCAGACATTCTTGCGGCACCGCGCACAGCAAATTCAGTAATCATCTGCACCTGCCATTTCATCTCATGCATGTTGGGGAACAGGCGGTTGCTCATAAAGGCTTCGTCGGGTGTTTCGGTTGCCTCTGCATGGGCCTTGGCTTTTTCCAAGATATTGGTCAGTCCGCGAAAGGCCTGATCGGTGGAAGATTTCAAGATATGGGAAAGCGCTACGGTCATTATAAATCCTTGATGGTGATGATGTTGGTTGGGGGCGTATCACATTAAGTTGAATAGAAGAAATCCGCCCAGCGCGAGAAAAGATCCCAAAGTACCCAAAGCACCAAGCACGCGGGCGCCGACAAATATCTTGCCGTTCTCTGCGCCATGGGAACCGGCTTCGGTGGATAAGGCGATGGCGTGAAATAGCCGTGTGACAACAAAGATGACCGCGATGATCATAATCACCTGACTTGGTACGACAGTCATTTCTGCCAGCGCCAGAACAGCGACGAATATCGCGGCATTTTCGGCGAAATTGCCATGCCGTCTTATTTTGCGTTCCATCACCTGATCATCGCCGGTACCCAGATTAATTCCGGCTTTCCCGCGGTGCAGGCCGGTGAGCACCATCAAAATGGCTTGCATGATAATCAACAAGCCGCCAGCATAGGCAGAAATAATCGGCACGGTCATATCGGGTTCTCCATATCAGTCAGTTTAGGGCGGGCGTTTTTCAGATATTTTCCACAGAATCTGCGAGGATAATCATTTGGTACCGGCTAAAAAAACTAAAGTCTAAAGGATTATCTGCAACCACGCGGTGCAAAAATGAGCCATATATCCTGTCCGAAATTGCTGTAAGCTGGGCGCGAACGGGATTGGAAGCGGACGGATCGAGGAATGGGTCAGGATATGGACTGGGAGGATATCAAAACATTTCGGGAGGTGATGAACGGAGGCACTGTGCGTGCGGCCGCGAAAAACCTAAGTGTTCATCACAGCACCGTTAGCCGGCGGATCGAACATCTTGAAAAGTCGCTCGGCGTGACGTTGTTTGAACGTCGGCCAGAAGGTTATTTTCCGACATCTGCGGGAGAAGATCTGGCCCGTGTCGCCGGAATATTCGCGGATGATCTGGTTACGGTGGAACGTCATATTGCCGGACGCGATAATGAACTGACTGGTACTATTCGCGTGACGATGGCGGAGCCATTCGCGACATCAATGTTTGCCTCTCGGTTGCCGGAATTTTGTGATGCATATCCGGGGCTGGAACTGGAAATCTTGACGAGCTATGATCTGCTCGACGTGGCACGGCGAGAGGCTGATATAGCCATTCGCATGGACAATAATCCGCCAGATACATTGGTTGGAAAAAAGCTGTTCGCCTATACAACATCCATCTATGCCCATCCTGATTACATCGCGCGGCACGATTTTGTGAACCAACCGGAACAGGCTCGCTGGCTCGGGTGGACGGACCGCGAAAGCCGGTTTCCGGACTGGACCCAAGATACCGAATTTGCACGGGTGCCCGTCTGGGGTAATTTCTCCAGTCTCGCTTTGCAGATTGAAATGGCGCGCGGGCAAATGGGCTTGGTGATGATCCCATGCATAGCGGGCGATAACACCGCCGATCTGGTGCGCGCGACCCGGCGGGATCCGGTCCCATCACGGGATATATGGATACTTACCCATGATGATCTGCGCCGTACCGCGCGGATAAGAGCATTTATGGATTTTGCTGAAACTGTGCTTCGGGACAATAAGCTAGCATTGACCGGGCAGTTACCAGATAAGGTAAACTGACCGGGGCGCGTTAACCAGTTTATTGAAAAATCTGATGGAAATGCTGGCTTTCTTGGCACCATTCTTAACCAAGAAATTGCACAGGCTTGCAATCTATCGTCCCTATTATGATGGTCATGAATGAAGCGATCTCGAAATTATCTCCGGCGCGTCAAGCTGGCATGCTTTCGGCGGCAGAAGTGTTGTCGGCATTCGCCGTGACCGCGCTCATCTATCTTACGGTCTTTGGCATTGATGATAATTTTTGGAACGTAATGACGATGGCTTTTATCGTGCCGTGGGTCATCTGTATCCCGGTCAATCTCTATGTCACCCGGCAGCGCAAGCAGTTGATTGATATGGCCGATACGCTCAAAGATACGCAAGAAAAACTGCAACAGGCTAATAAAGGCCTGCAGCGCCGGGCGAATATCGATGGCCTGACCGGTCTTGCCAATCGGGAGCATTTCATCAAACTTTTCGATGAGCGGCGCATGGCATCGGTCAACAATGTCCTGATGATCGTTGATGCGGATCATTTTAAGAATATCAACGATGGCTATGGCCATCCGATTGGCGACAAAGCTCTGGTCTTGATGGCCGCTGTTTTTAAGCGTATTTTGCGGAAGAATGATCTGGTCGGCCGTATTGGCGGTGAGGAATTTGGCGTGCTGTTGCCCGATACCTGTGAAACCGAGGGCGAAATCATCGGCGAGATGATCCGGCATGAGATGGAAAGCATTGTCTTTGAACCTCAGGATGGTGTCCAGCACCGGATCACGGTCAGTATTGGCCTGACCGGGGTCTCATCTTATGAAGAACGCGCTTTGCCAATGCGCAATGCCGATAGTGCCATGTTTGAAGCCAAGCGGCGTGGCCGTAACCAGTGCGTGCTGTACACGCTCGGCATGCGGTCAAAGCCGCGACCCTTTTTTGAAGCGGGCAATGGGCCGAGCCGGATCGCGATGAGCGCCTAATCTCAGAATTTCTCTATAAATTTAGTCATGACGGACAACGACTGCGCTGCTAGTGCTGGGGGCTATGACAGAAACCGATTCCAGCACACAAAAACATCTCTATTTGGTCGATGGCTCGGCCTATATTTTTAGGGCCTATCACCGCCTGCCTCCACTTACCAATATACATAACGAGCCGGTCGGCGCGGTGTACGGTTATACGACGATGCTATGGAAACTAGCGGACGAGCTGCACAAGGCGGATGGCCCGACCCATATGGCGGTGGTGCTCGATAAATCCTCACAGAGTTTTCGCAACGAACTTTACAGCGAATATAAGGCACACCGGCCCGAACCGCCAGAAGACCTACGGCCGCAGTTCCCGATGATCCGTGATGCGACGCGCGCTTTCTCGCTACCGCTGATTGAGGAGGACAACGTCGAGGCCGATGATATGATTGCCAGCTACACCAAGGCAGCAGTGGCCGAAGGCTGGAAGGTCACAATCGTATCGTCTGACAAGGATCTGATGCAGCTGATCGAACCATTTGACGACAGCCGCGTTGACATGCTCGATACAATGAAAAACGTTCGTATGGGTAAGGCAGCGGTTGAAGAAAAATTCGGCGTCGGCCCGGACAAGCTTGGTGATGTGTTGGGCCTGATGGGGGACAGTGCGGATAATATTCCGGGTGTTCCTGGCATAGGCCCCAAAACCGCATCCAAACTGATCAACGAATTTGGTGATATCGAAGCGGTGCTAGCCGCCGCGCCGGATATGAAAAAATCCAAGATGAAAGAGAATATCCTCGAGAATATTGAACAGGCTCGCCTATCGCGGGTGCTGGTGACGCTGAAAGAAGATTGCCCGCTTCCTGACACGCTCGACAGCTTCTTGCTGCAGGATATCCCCGATGGGCCGCTGCGCGAATTTCTGACCCACCACGGGTTTAACTCGCTGCTCAAGAAACTAGGCGGCGGACAGTCCGAACCGCAAAATCCAGATGTAGACGGAGGCATCGGTGACAGTGCTGCTACCGTAGCAGCTAAACCGGTGGACGCGCCGGCGATTGATCGCACCCAATATGAATGTGTGCAGGATATCGAAGCACTCGACAAATGGATTGATCGCGCGCGCGCCAAGGGTGTGCTTGCCGTCGATGTTGAGACTGACAGCCTCGAAAGCGTAACCGCCCGTGTCGTTGGCGTGTGCATGGCAACCGGCCCAAATGAAGCCTGCTACATCCCACTCGGCCATGGCAGCGGCGATATGTTTGCGGAATCGCCGAAACAAATTCCCACCGAAGAAGCGTTAGCGCGATTGAAACCGTTATTGGAAGACGATGCGGTTCTGAAAGTTGGGCAAAATCTTAAGTATGATATGACTGTGCTGGCCCAGCATGATCTGAACATCACGCCATTTGATGATACTTTGGTGATGAGTTTTAACCTTGACGCCGGTCTGCATGGGCACGGCATGGACGAATTGAGTAAACTCCATTTAGGTCACGAATGTATCAGCTTTAAATCACTGACCGGTACGGGCAAAAAAGCGATTACATTTGCCGAAGTGCCGCTTGATAAGGCGACCGAATATGCCGCTGAAGATGCCGATGTGACCCTGCGCCTGTGGGAAATATTACGTTTGCGCCTTGCGCCAGAACAGGCGACGCGGGTCTATCAAATGGTTGACCGGCCGCTGGTTCCCGTCATTGCGACAATGGAACAAACCGGCGTGTTGGTGGACCGCGAAGAACTGGCGCGTCTGTCACAAAGCTTTGCTGAGAATATGGAAAGTCTTGAGAAGGAAATTCACGAATTGGCCGGTGAGCCATTTTCTATTGGCAGTCCCAAGCAACTGGGAGAAATCTTGTTCGGGAAACTCGGCCTGAAAGGCGGTAAAAAGGGCAAGAGTGGGCAATATTCGACTGACGTGACGGTGCTCGAACGGCTGGCTGGCGATGGCGAACCGATTGCGCAAAAGGTCGTCAACTGGCGGCAATTGTCGAAGCTCAAATCCACTTATACCGATGCGCTGCAAGAGCAGATTAACGCCAAGACGGGTAGGGTGCATACCAGCTATTCCCTGAGTGGCGCGCAGACTGGACGGCTGTCTTCAACCGAGCCCAATCTACAGAATATTCCGATCCGCACCGAAATCGGCCGACAAATTCGACAGGCCTTTGTGGCCGGACCGGGCAATATCATTCTTGCCGCCGATTATAGCCAGATCGAACTGCGTCTTGCTGCGCATATTGCCGATGTGGAAACTCTCAAAGAGGCCTTTGCCGCTGGCGAAGATATTCATAATCGCACGGCACAGGAATTATTCGGCACGGTGGATCGCGATACGCGTGGGCGAGCCAAAACGATTAACTTCGCGATCCTCTACGGCATTTCCCGCTGGGGGCTAGCAAAACGGCTGGAAGTTGATCCCGACGAAGCACAGGCCATGATCGACACCTATTTTGAACGCTTCCCGGGTATCAACCGCTATATTTCCGAAACGCTGCAAGCAGCGCGGGAAAGCGGTTACACAGAGACGTTATTTGGCCGTAAAACGTGGTTCGAGCGTTTGAAATCCGCTAACCAGAATGAACGCCAAGGTAGTGAACGCGCGGCGATCAATGCACCAATACAGGGCACAAGCGCTGACATTATCAAACGCGCGATGGCCCGGATGCTGCCAGCGCTGGATGCTGCTGGTCTGAGTCAGGTGAAAATGCTGATGCAAGTCCATGATGAGCTGGTATTCGAACTGCCCGAGGCTGACGTCGATGCGGCGTCTAAGGTAATCCGCGCGGTGATGGCGGGCGCTGCAGAGCCAGCCGTCAAGCTATCCGTGCCGCTGGATGTGGATATCGGCACAGGTCAGTCTTGGGACGAAGCTCATTGATAGCAGGAATTGATAGGGCTCACTGATAGAAGTACCAGCGTTGGGCGCAAAAGCCGACATTGAAATCCAGCCGTTTGTGTCCAAGCGAGCCTTTATGAGCGGTTGGATCGCGACTTTGCTTGATCGGGCAGGAACTTGGCGATCAGATAGGTGACAAGACCGGACAGAAAGCTAAGCAACAATATGATGTAACGGCCATCTGGTATATGTGTCGCTTGTACAAGCATACGGTCATGCTCCCGCAAGCTTGCCCATTTATGAAGCGACGCATTGGCAAAATCATCGGTTGCGAACAAGTCGGCGAGATCACGGCGACTGCGGTATTTGACGATAACAATTCTGTCCCAACGACTACTGGCGCTATTGGCCCAAGTGCTGCCATAGATCGGGTGAGAGCCGCGCTTGATCATTAGTGAGATCATCACTTTGCTAAACCGTTCATAGGCTTGTTCGCCGGTACCGTCAAAGCTTGACCCCTTGGGGTAGCTGGCTTTTTTGTTAAAATTGTACATGTTCACCGTGTAGACCGGCTTTCCATCATCATTTTCAAGAAGCTCCCGTAAGGCTGGAAGATCGTGTTTGGCACCAGGGGTTTGTATTTGTGCCTCGATGACAGCCATGTAGTTGTCGACCTCTGAGGCACTTAGAGCTTTAGCGCTCCACTCGTACCAGAATAGTAGGGCAACGCATGTCCCTCCAGCGACAAAAGTTGCAAAGACCCACGGCTTGAAAAAGCGCATATAAAATTCCTCAAAAAGAGATTGCATAATGCAAGTACTATTTGAACTTGTGTTATGCAAGTGCTTGTGTTTCATATCCCGATGCCTCGAAATTCAAGCAACTGTCGTTCGAACTGTCCGATTAATTTTGTTCTGGAAACATTTGGTGACAAATGGACGTTGCTGATCGTCCGCGACTTGATGTTCAAAGAAAAGCAGACCTATGGTGAGCTTCTTCAATCGGATGAAAAGATTTCAACTAACATTCTCGCCGATCGTTTGAAACGACTTGAAGAACACGGGATTATTGCCAAGTCCGTATCACCGGACAATGGTTCGAGTTATATATACTCGCTCACTTCAAAAGGTACCGACCTTCTACCTGTGATGCTTGAGATTACGGCATGGAGTGCCAAGCATGACTCCATGACAAACACTCCAGCGTCTTTTTTTGAATTGTTCAAATCAAAATCAAAGACATGATCTTAGAAATTTCCGACATTATACCGTTGGCTGTCACACAAAAAAGGGGCGTTGGGAGAACGCCCCTTCTCTTCGCGAAGAAGCTTTGTTTACATTTCAAAACCCAATGTAATGCCCCAACGACGAGGTGGGCTAATGTTGTGAAACGCGAATAAAGTGCCAACCGGCGTGTAGGAAACTTCGTATAATTCCTTGTTCAGGTTTTTAACAAAGACCGACACATAGAATTGATCGCCAGGCACGTCCCATTTTATGCTGGCATCAATGACGTCATAAGACGGAATACGGCCATCCAGTGCGCCAGTGACAAGCAAGTTTTGTTTGCCTACATGTGTCCAGTCCCCGCGGAAGGTCAGCAGTCCGGCATCGCCCAGATTTGCTGCATAGCTAATCCCGCCGCCCAGTGTCCATTTTGGCGCTCTCGAAATTTCCAGATTAGAATTGTCGGTGATAACGGTATCGCCGTTCAAATCTGCCTGATATTCATCATAGCTGGCATTGTTATAGCCAACCGAGAAATCGAGATTCAAGCCATTGACCGGAACAGCAGATACTTCCAGTTCAACACCCTTAACGGTCGCGCTCGCGGCATTATCCGTCACGGTTTCCTGATTATTGCCGCCGGTTTGACCTTGAAGGCTTCTGATGACCGTCCGCTGCAGATCTTTATATTTATTGTAATAGACAGCGACATTTGTCCGAAGACGATTGTCAAACCAGTCTGCTTTCATACCACCTTCAAAGGCATCAACGCTTTCCTCATCAAATGGCCCCAAGGCGCCCGGAGTTCCGCCCCGACCATTAAAGCCGCCGCTTTTGAAGCCTTTTGAATATTTCGCGTAGAATAAGATGTCGTCGCTTGCCTGATAATCAACGCCGACCGCTGGGCCAAAGTTGGACCATTTTTCATCCCGTTCAAATACTGGACCAAGATTTGGAAATGGCGTGAACAAAGTGGCGAAGAAATCCTTCTTCTCGGTCGTGTAGCGACCACCCAGTGACACCCGAAGTTCCGGCGTGATATTATATTCCGCCTGCCCAAAGATCGCAAAATTCTTATGTGTTTGGCCGGTAATGGCGTTGTTGCGGGCTGTGACGGGACCATTTGTTACGTTGAGGAAAGTATCCCTACGCAAGAAATATTTCTGCCGGAAATAATATAAACCAGCGATGATATTCAGATCATCTGTGACGTCAGCATTATATCTCAGCTCGCTGGAATATTGTTCATGCGGTTGATCACGCAAGGTTTCAAAAAACCCAGCGGTCGTTCCGTCCGTATCGTTATTGTTTATATCCTTGGTAGTCTCACGATAGTTAGACACCGAGGTCAAAGTACCCGGACCAATTTGCCAGTTTGCTTCGGCGGTCACACCCCAGACATCAATATCGCTGCGTCCGGGAACATTAAAGGCGAAGGAACGCACATTTTCGTCTCGTCCGAACGACGGTACATCATAGAATATCTGGAGCAGATTATTAGGCGGTGAAACATTGATGGACGGCAGATTCTCACTACGCTCCCGGCTATATTCGCCGATAATCGTCAATTCGAAATTGTCAGTGGGCGTAAAGAGTAGAGATGGCCGGAAGGTAAAGGTGTTGCTCTCTCCTGCCGAAGTTGAACTGCGCCTTCCGGGAAGGCCGGAGAAGGTATTTGTGTAAAAGCCATCCAAGTGCTGAGAGAAAGCCGCGACTTTAAAGGCCAAAACATCCTCAATCAAAGGTGCTTCCGCTGCAAACCTAATGTCTCTTTGCCCATAGTCGCCCAGTGTGACGGCCCCGCGAAGGCCAAATTCACCGGTTGGGCGTTTCGTGCGATAATTGACCGCGCCACCAGTAGTGTTTCGTCCAAATAAAGTGCCCTGTGGGCCGCGCAAAATTTCAACTTGCTCAACATCAAAAAGGTCAAGAGAGCTGTTTGCGGTCCGGGGAATATAGACGCCATCAACATAGATGCCGACGGAAGGATCAACAGTAGAGTCAGGATCGCCATTGCCGATACCGCGAATAAAAACCGATACCGAACTGCCAAAGTTACCGATGGTGTTGATCGTCACATTGGGTGCTCGGCCGCTGAGGTCAGAGAGGTCGGTAGCATTAATCCGCTCCAAACGTTCACCGCCAAGAGCAGTCACCGCTACCGGCGCTTCTTGAAGTCGTTCCGTTTTCTTGCGGGCTGTCACAACAATATCTTCGTTACCGGAGCTAATTCTTTGCGATGAGTCGTCAGCTTGCGCCATCGCCGGTGCAGCAAAACTGCCCATCAAGCCCAAAGCCGTACCATATGCCATATGCCGTTTAAATGTCGTACGTGATGTACCCATTATATTCCTCCCCAATGTTGGCCTATTGATTTTGGCCGTGTTCTATTTATTAAATGAACATATATTTATTTAAATATTGAGCCTACGATCAAAACTGACAGGGCTCAGATAGGGCATGAAAACTGCTATCGATGGAAAGCAGCAAGGGGGAATGATGCGCGTTTGTAAGACAAATAGAAGCTCTATGCTGTGGGGCATTGCAGCAGCTGCAATGGCGGTCTCTGGCTGTTCCCCACAATCAGAAGAGGGAAGCCAAAATGCTACCTCTGTTGATGTGACCGAATATCCTGAGCAAGTCTATTGGGGCGACCTGCATCTCCACACGCTCTATTCCTTCGACAGCTACAATTTTGGCAACAAAACGCTCGGGCCGGATGAAGCCTATCGCTTTGCTCAGGGAGAAGAGGTTGATGCCCATGGCGGCAAGCGAGCAAAGCTGGAGCAACCGCTCGATTTCCTGATGGTCGCCGATCATGCGGAGTTTACCGGCGTATTTCTGGGGTTAGAAAACGGCAATCCGGATATTGTTGACACGCCTTTGGGAAAAGCTTGGGCTGCCATGAATGAGGCCGGTGACACTATCGGGCCGATGAATGAGGTAGTCGCATCGCTGCAAGAAGGGAAAGCCAAGCGACAACCGCCGGAAAAATTCAGAAAAACAATTTGGTCCGAGCTTGTCGAAGCGGCGGAACGGCACAATAAACCGGGTAAGTTCACAACATTTGCAGGCTATGAATGGACCTCAATGCCCGGTGGTGGCAACCAGCACCGCGTTGTCGTTTTTAAAGATGACAAAGACAAGACTCTGCAAACCACCCCATTTTCGGCTGCGGATAGCAATAACCCTATGGATTTGTGGCGATACCTGGCTGGCTATGAGGAGCAGACTGGCGGTGAGGTGATGGCAATTGCTCATAATGGGAATATTTCCAACGGCAATATGTTCGGAGACGTCCAAAGCGACGGCACGCCGTTTAATCAGGAATATGTCAATCTCCGGGCGCGCTGGGAACCGCTTTATGAAACGACGCAGGTAAAAGGCGATGGCGAATCCCATCCCCTGCTATCGCCAACTGATGAATTTGCGGATTTCGAAAGCTGGGATGAAAACAACATCTCCATGGTTGCCAAACCAACCGAACCTGCAACGTTACGCAAATGGCTTGGCGGTGAATATGCCCGCGAAGGACTGAAACAAGGTCTCGATCTACAAGAGCGTTTTGGCGTCAACCCCTATCAATATGGTTTGATCGGAAGCACAGACGCACATACTGGTCTGGCAACGTCGGATGACAATAATTTCTGGGGTAAATTTGTTGAATCCGAACCGAGTAAAGAACGCATCAATAGCAAAATGGGCGGACGTCTGTGGGAAAACTGGCGGCTGACAAGCTCAGGCTACATCGGCGCATGGGCGAGAGCCAATACCCGCGCAGAATTGTTCGCGGCCTTCAAACGTAAAGAGGTCTATGCAACAACTGGCCCCCGCATGGCCGTGCGCTTTTTCGGCGGCTGGGATTATCAGGCTTCTGACATGGAGAAACCTGACTATGCCCGTATCGGCTATGCCAAAGGTGTTCCAATGGGTGGGATGTTGACTGGTAGTGGTGATGCACCACGTTTCATGGTCACAGCATTGAAAGATCCCAATGGTGCTAATCTTGATCGGGTCCAAGTCATCAAGGGCTGGCGCGGTAGTGATGGTAAATTACATGAAAAAATCTACGAAGTTGTCTTCTCGGGTGACCGAAAAGTCGATCCAGTGACGGGAAAAATTCCGGCGGTGGGTAATACGGTCAACATGAATGATGCGACCTATACCAATGATATTGGCGAGGCATTTCTATCAACCATGTGGGTGGACCCGGACTTTGATCCAAAGGCCGCAGCATTTTATTATGTTCGGGCATTAGAGATTCCGACCCCGCGTTGGACGCTATATGATGCGGTACAGTTCAAGGTGAAGCCACCAAAAGATGCGGCATTGATTACGCAGCAACGCGCCTATAGCTCGCCTATCTGGTACCAACCGTCATAACGAATTCTTTGCGCTTATTTGCAGTCCATGTTGACCAAGGCAGTCATAATTGCGAACGGTGACCTGATGACAGCCAGTCGGGATAATCCAGCGCCATCTGTAAAAAGAGGACGTCCATTTGGAAGCAACGCAAAAGCTACGCGTGAGCGTCTGCTGAAGGCGGCCGAGAAACACTTTAATCAGCAGGCCTACTCAGATGTGAGCATGGCAAAGGTTGCTAAATCCGCAGGAATAACGGGTGCGGCCATCTATAATTATTTCGCTTCGAAAGATGATCTATTCGAGGCGACGGTTACAAATCGCATTCGAACCTACAATCGAACCATAAATCAGGCAGTCGCTGGATCCGGTTCGTGGAAAGACAAATTTAACAAATTGCTAGAAGCCGCTACGCCCTTGCAAGGAAACTCCTCGGGCTTTCCAATGATTGGCGCTGTTGTGATAAACCGGTTGCAGCAGGAGCCAGAAAAGTTTCAAGAAATTCGTGATCTACGTGAGGACTCTGCAAAGGTATTTCGCGCGTTGGTAGTGGAAGGAATAGATTGCGGCGACCTGCCAAAAGATACCGATGTTGCCATAACCGGAGATCTGTTAATGGCCATCACGGCAGGCGCAATAAACACAGTCTCCTTCTATCATTCCGAACCAGATGATATGGACCAAATAATTAGAGCGGTTAGAGCATTGCTGGGAATAGACCGATAGCGTTTGTGTTCTTGTTAAGGAGCTAATTTCCTATTCTGGCACGCCGCTAATCGACTTGATTTCCATGAAATCTTTTAGACCATAAAGGCCACCTTCGCGGCCATTGCCGGATTGCTTATAGCCGCCAAAAGGCGCTCCCGGTGACGGCCCCCAATTGTTGACAATCACCATCCCAGCGCGGAGCTTGGGAGCAACTTTTGACGCCTCGGCTGGATCCCCTGAGATGACTGCCGACAAGCCATATTCCGTGTCATTCGCAATCGCGACCCCTTCATCAAGATCGCCATAACCCATCAAAGTCACAATGGGTCCAAAGGTTTCCTCTTTGGCAATCCGCATATCGGGCGTGACGCCGCTAAACACGGTTGGTTTGACATAATAGCCGCGATTGACATTGGAGGGCAGGTCAGTGCCGCCGGTTTCCAGCGTGGCGCCTTCATCGATGGCCGATTGGATCAACCCCTGAATCTTATCATACTGGGTCTTGTTGACCACAGGACCGATGTGATTGCCTTCCGTCATAGGGTCACCAACTTGCTGTGCCTCGACAATCGTCTTCACGACATTCACCGCATCGGCCGTCTGGTCATTTTGGACCAGAACGCGTGTCGGCGCGATACAGCTTTGCCCAGAATTGATCATCACGCCGCCGATTGTAGCGGGCAACACCTGTTCGAGATCTGCGCCGGGAAGTACCAGATTTGGAGACTTTCCGCCCAATTCCTGATGGACGCGCTTCACGGTATCCGCCGCTGCTTTGGCGACCAAAATACCGGCGCGGGTTGATCCGGTGAAGCTCACCATATCGACGTCGGGATGCGCAGATATGGCCGCGCCAACGGTCGGACCGTCGCCCTGAACGAGGTTGAAAACTCCAGGAGGGACACCCGCAGCGTCCATCACTTCCGCGAGGATGGCGGCGCTCCCGGGGCATTCTTCTGACGGCTTCAGGATCATTGTATTTCCGCCGGCCAGAGCGGGTGCCACCTTGAGCGCAATCTGATTGAGCGGCCAGTTCCATGGCGTGATCATACCCACAACGCCAATAGGCTCGTAGACAATTAAATTGTCGCCTTGGCGGTCGGAAAATTCGAAATTGGCTAACGCTTCCATGGTGCCGGCAAAGCCCCCGAGGCCTGCTGGACCTTGCATTGCATTGCCCAAGCTAATCGGCGCGCCCATCTCTGCTGCGAGCGAATTGGCAATATCCGGTATCCGCTTCTGATATTCTTCGATGATCCGGCCCATCAGCGCGAGCCGTTCCTCGCGCGAGGAACGGCTATAGGTTTTAAAGGCCTCTTTCGCTGCGGCAACGGCGGCATCGACATCGGCCTTGGAGCCCAAAATAATTTTGGTGCTCGGCTCTTCGGTAGCTGGATTGATAACATGATGGGGCGTTCCGCCATCGGAGGTCACCCACTGGCCATTAATATAATTTTGTTCGTAGCTATCCATCAATCCTGCTCCATCATTGTCGGCAATCATATACCTGCCTAAGTTTCGAGTCCATGTTATCAGCTTGTTCGATCTGGCGGTCTGTTGCCAATCCGCAAATTGATAGGATTGTCCATCCGGCGAACTTCTGCGTTACGGTTTGGAATCTATCTTTGATCGGCTCACAATCCGGCCAAAGACCCAACCACCTAGTCCGCCCGCTATCATCTGGGCAAGGAACCCCAGCGTGGATCGCGCGCCGCTGATCGGCACAGTTTGAAACATGATATACATAAGGCCGAGCGCCGTTCCTATCGCAGCAGCACCGGCAATGGGATAAGCAATATTCGCCAGATTTGGCAGGAACCGTTTGAGTATCGCAGCAATCAGGAACGCGAGTAGGAAGCTGACCGCAATGATCACGAAATAAGGTAGCATATTGGAAATATCGAATATCGTCATGTTGAACCGATCAGCAATTACGATCGGGATGCCGTGCGCGCTCATAACAAATTGCGAATTTATTGCCGTTCCAAAAACATAGGTCACCAGTGCGCCTATGAATAGTCCAAGAACGAAGCGCGCGACACCTGCCATTTTCTTTATCCCCTTTAAGACGATGAACCTAACTGCTTTGGCTGGTCGATCAAGCGCAAATGACGGTGGACAAATTGAACAGCATCATTGAGAACCGAGAAATCTAAGGGGTATCGCAATGAATTTTCAAAAACTGGCTTTTCCACTGCTGACATCTTGTCTGTTGATTTCCTGCGCGGAGCAAGGCGCGTCGTCATCAGGCGACAAAACCAGCGAGGCTGTTGGCAGAGTCGATGCGGCACCGATAGACTATCAGATTGAAACCGTCGCAGAGGGTCTGGATCATCCCTGGTCTTTGGCGTTTCTACCCAATGGAGGGATGCTGGTCACGGAACGCACCGGTAAATTGAAACATGTGACAGAAAATGGTGACATTGCGTTGGTTTATGATTTCGCAAGCGGAAAAGACCATCCCAAGGTTCATTTTGGCAGCGGTATGCAAGCGGGCTTGTTTGATGTTGTGCTACATCCCGATTTTGAAACAAACCGGCTGCTCTATATCTCTTATGCCGCAGAGCAGGGCGAAGAGAATACATTATTGCTGATGCGGTTCAAATATGACGATACAGCTGCGCCTAAATTGTCCGAAGGAAAGCAACTTTTTGCGGCATCGCCGACCCGCGTTCAAGGCAATCATTACGGCGCACGCATTCAATTTCTACCCGATGGAACATTGCTCATGCCGGTTGGCGACGCTTTTCATTTTCGCGAGAAAGCACAAGGACTTGATACCCATTTTGGCAAGATTATTCGGTTGAATGATGATGGATCGGTGCCAAGCGATAATCCCTTTGTGAACCAGGAAGGTGCACTGCCGGAAATATGGAGCCTTGGTCATCGCAATCCACAGGGCATCATATTGGCGACAGATGGCCGTGTCTTTGCGCATGAACATGGCCCTGCTGGTGGTGACGAAATTAATGAGATCCAGCGCGGCAAGAATTATGGCTGGCCCAGCGCGTCCTACGGGATTGATTATTCGGGTGGCCGGATATCCCCGTTTGAGGCTATGGATGGAACGGAACAGTCGCTGGTCCACTTTACCCCTTCCATCGCGCCATCGGGTTTTGCTCAATATACAGGCGAGGCTTTCCCCGATTGGCAAGGGGATCTGTTCCTATCGGCGCTGGCGCTCAAACATGTGCGCCATGTCAACATGACGGCGGACGGTTCTCTTGGCGAACAGTCAGAAGTTTTTGGCGAACTTAATGCACGATTTCGCGATGTCCGCACCGGTCCGGACGGCTATCTCTATTTGCTGACCGAGGCTCCATCGGCGGATGGCAGCAAAATTTTAAGAGTGATGCCCAAAAACTAGGCTGAAGCGACATCTCTTGACTTCCCGAAGTCCACCTCTAGGGGAAAGTGGACATCGGGAAGTCGAGTAATCGTCTAGGATGGCCGAAAGTACAACCAGCCCCCGATCCCAGCCGACGACCCTGAGATACATCTCTAGTAACCCATTTGGGCAACGGTCAGAACCGGCAAAACTGCACCTTTGACTTGTGGTTATGTGACTTCTCTTCCTTCTGTCTTGTCTCTAAAGTTCATAATTTCGGTGCTGGCGAAGCAGGTTTTCGTCAAGCTTTCGTCCCTCTCTCCTCTAATTGCTTTTAGACGTGGCAAAAATGTGTTTTCGCACAGTGGGTTTCGGCCCGTTCGTAACAGGGGCTTCAGAGAACCGGCGGTCGAGTTGCAACATTAAAGATCACAAGAACGGCTGAGAAAATCCCGTACTCACAATATGCGTTTCGCCATATCGTTGAGCGGACAGACAGATATTATCTCTCGATCAAAGATTCAGTCAGGCTGCTTGCTAAATGAGTATATAGATTCGCTATTAGATGCCCATTAGCCGCCACTATCCGACAGTCAGGTAAGCGGAGCTATCCAACAACTGTTACGAGAAAGACGGTCAGAAAAATTCGGGATTTCCAGAGATAATTTTTGTTATGGTACCTGCAGGCTTCCCATTGGCGCCAATGTATATGAACGCCCCCATATGTTCGGCAATATTGTAATAATTGCGAGGGCCGTGACACCATCGAACGTTGTACCCAACATCCTTTATATCCATCTTACCCTTTAAGACCTTAGTGTCCTGTATCTTCATATGAACTTCTTGATCGCTGGGATAGTAAATCGCAACTCCTTTGCAATCTTTGCAATCTTCAATGTCAAGATAATGGGTGCTGCCGATCATTAGTTCCGATAATATCTTTCGGTCAAACAGGATCATGATGTTTCTCTCTTTAATATCTTTAAATCGTGTTGTTTGGCGCAATCAATTAGATGCGATGTAAAACTTTTTGAACGAGTAACTGAGACCAGTTGATGGTGTTAGCCGCTGACTGATCGCCATGTATAAACCCAAGTATCACGCCATAAATAGGACAAAAAAGCAAAGATATGGGACGGTTCGACCACTCACTATGTAGCAATTTCCTCTTTTGTTTTAGCGCTTCCCGCGAAACTGCGCTGCATGCCGATCATGCTTATCAAAAACAAAATTGATTTTATTTTTCCGTCTTTTTCGTTCCTATGAATTAATAGCATCTACAACGAAATGTTATACATCAAAAAATTTGATGTACAATAATATTGTTATGTCGGTAAGAATCTAATGTTGTTGCATTATCTTAGATGCTTTATCACCCCGACAGTGGGCACATAAACTGTCCGCAATTGCTGATTGATAATGGATATGGGTGACGAATATGGCTAAAGTTAGAACTGACGGCACACCATGGCCGGTCCCTGAGAAATCCATATTACCAGTAGGCGAACGTATCCGGGTCCGCCGCAAAGAGTTAAAAATGACGCTTCAGGATCTCGCTGAACGATCCGGACTGTCAGCGCCCTTCATTTCTCAGGCTGAACGTAATCTTAGTGTTCCTTCGCTGGTGTCTCTGCTCGCTCTGGGTGATGCACTGTCAGTGGACCTCAATTATTTCATGAAGATTCCAACTAGTGAGACTGTTGTTAACCGCGCCGAAGCGCCGCGTAGGATTGAAGCTGATTCACCGGTTGAATATTTTGATCTTTCTTCGGAATTTGAAGGGCGGCGAATGGATGTGATGCTCATTCATATTCCGCCAGGTTATTCGTTCGTAACCGAACAACGCAATGGCGAACATTTCCGGTTTGTGGTTGAAGGCGAAATTCATGCAACTGCCGGTGATGTCGATACCATCTTGCGGGCTGGCGACAGTATGCATTTTGATTCGCGCCTGCCGCACAGCGTGGGCAACCGCTCTACAAAAAAAGCTGTTTTGCTCTATGCGGGTTCGCCTAGCTTGTTCAAACAAGAATGAAGGTTAAGTTTACTTTACCTCCGTGCTGTTTTGGAACTCGGCTACATCCAGTGATGTCAATTGTGTAGCGAGGTTCGTTTTAGATCTTTGAAATAGATCTTCTAGTTGATCTAAACCTTTTTGCGTAAGGGACGCATAGCCTTCTCCGTCGTTTGAACTATCATTCTCCAGATAAAGAAATCCATCCCTCATTAGCATGTCAATGTAGCGTAGCGAACCGGTAGAAACTTGAGCAGGTCCGCTTCCGAGTTTTGAGACCTTGACCTTTTTGTTCATTTTATGCGCTGCATGTAATTCCAGCAGAATGTCCCAAGTATCAACGCAGAAATATTGAGATGGAAAAGACCGGTTGCATTCTTGCCTCAGGTTGAGCGCTAGCTGCGCTATACTAAGCTGTTCAAAACTTACGGCGAAATGACTGTCTTCAATCCGTTTGAGAAGGGCCTCCATTCTACTTATGATCGTTGTGAGGTCTGTTGTCTTGTGTGTCATAGTTTCTGGCATTTCGGGCTTTAGGGGGAGGGGGCTATTGGCTGCATTTGGCCAAGTGGTTCGAAAATATGTTCATTATGATATGTCCAACGGTGCGAGGTCTAATCAGCGGGGACCGGAGCGCTTCGAAACTCCGGTCCCGGCCTATTCTGAGAAGCCTGCAACCCTACGGGAATTTGCTTCTCAGAAATATTGAGGCTGTTTGGAGAGTGGTTAAAACTGAATTTTCAGTCCCCCGCGGCCGCCGTAACCTGTATAATCACCGCTGATATCGGCATTGCCTTCGATGAACCCTGTGACACCGCCCCGGGTGGCGATGCTGAGACCCATTTCGAACCTGCCAAATGTATTGGACAGTTGGTTTTGAATCTGGATGGAAGAAATGCCACTAGTGAAGAGCAAGCCATCATCCGATTGAGACTGATGTACAGCCTGTCCGCTCAGATAATAGTTAAGTGCGTTGGAGATATTGACCCTGCTTTCTCCGCCAAGCCGAACCCCGGCCACAGCATGCAGGCTGTCGAACGTATCAAAGTCGATGTTAGCGCCGAGGGTTGAAAAATCATCAAGGCTCGCCTGCTGATATTCAATGCTGGCCATGGGTTGGACAAAGAACGCTTCGGCACCCCAGCGATAACCTGCCTCAAGCCTGACGCCATAAGCTTCACCACTGAGATCCGCGGTGTAGCCTGCTGTCCGGGCAATGACATCGGCATCGATAATGTCATATTTTGCCAGCGCATTGGCAAAGAAGCCTTCACTTTTGAAACCGGCATATGCACCAATATTGAAAGCGTCATAGCGAACATTATCAGCCATCGCGTCGAAACCCAGGTTTGAGGTCAAATAGCCGCTGGTAAAACCAACCAGAACTCCTTCACTGGTCACTCCTGGGCCAAATTCATAACCAAGTTGAAACCCAAAATAATCCTGCTCGTAATCCAGATTAATATTCTGGGCGAAGCCCCCTGAGGTAAAGTTAAAACTATCCTTCTCGCCGGTAGCACTACTATCTATTTGCATCCACATAGGAGAGGCAGAGCGATCCTTTGGCGAAGCCATATGGGCGGTCCAGGCATGAGTAGAGCGCTGCCATAATGACTGGGCCCCTTCCACAAATTTGAGGGTTTGGAAAACCGGAGCGCCGATCGCACTGGACAGGAAGAAATCATTACCCGCCGCATCGAATGATACCGAGTAGGAGACAAAGCCGATCGTCACACTTTCCGCGCTAAGCGAAAAAGCATCCGCCACCGTCCCGGCCCCTGCATCCACCACCAGCACCATATTACCAAAATTCGGGGCCGTGCTGATGTCATTGATCACAAGAGATGTGTTGCCTCTTGCTGAACCTGAAACAATTAGGATGTCGGACGAACCAGCCCCATCAAAACTGACATCAATTCCAAGGCTGCCACCACCGACATAGTCCCCCGCGACAGTCAGACTGTCACCAACCGTGCGATTGGCCATGTTGATCACATTGTTATTTACGAACTGTTCAAGGCCGGCCAGCGTGATCGTTCCTTCGACTATCACCTTGCCGTTGTTGGTGAACAGGTCGTTGCCGGCTCCGAACTCGCTATCCATCGTTGCATTAAACGTGCCGGTGTTAAAAACCTCATCATCAAATGCGCTCAGTTGCATGCGGCCGTTAATCGTGCCGCTATTGGTCAGATCCGTCACGCCGCCACTTGCTGTCAGGGCAAAGCCGGCACCGCTCTCAAGCGTACCGCTGTTGTCGACAATAATGGCAGCTCCGGTTGTTGCAGCCGTAATCGCATTGCCGGTTCCACCTGCAACCGTCCCGCTCGTTGTAATGACCGCTGGCCCACTTCCTTCCTGCAGCACGTTAATGCCGTCCACGCCGCCAGTCACTTCCGCTGCCGTGATCGACAGCGAGCTACCATTGCCAGAGTTAAACGCGTAAACGCCATATAACAGCGTTCCTGTCGCCATGCCGGTCGAGCTAATCGTCAGCGCACCGCTGCCATCGTTCAAGGCGACAATACCGCTATTGCCACCGCTGGTATCAACCGCTTTAACCGTAAGATCAGTGCCAGAATTTTCCGCCCCGATGCCATTTGAATCGATCCCGGTAGCCGTGCCGGTCGAGATGACCGTCAGCGCGCCGATACCCTCATTGAGCGCGGCAATGCCGTTGCGGCCACCGATAGTATCCACCGCTTTGACCGTAAGGTCCGTGCCACCAGCAATGTTTAATGCAGCAATACCATGATAAGTCGTCCCGCTAGCTGTACCCGTCGAGTTAATCGTCAGCGCCCCGGTGCCAAAGTTGATCCCGAAAATGCCGTTTTCGCCGCCAGCCACATCAGCCGCATTAACCGCAAGTTCAGTGCCATTGGCCGAATTATTAGCGTAAATGCCATCGTTAGCAGTCCCAGTCGCCGTGCCGATTGAGCTGATCGACAGCGCACCAATGCCAAAGTTTATTGCGATGATGCCGTTTTCACCACCGCTGGTCTCGACCGCACTGACCGTAAGGTCAGTGCCATAGATGGAATTTTCAGCGTAAATGCCATCGTTAGCAGCCCCAGCCGCCATGCCGCTCGAGGTAATTGTCAACGCGCCGACGCCATTATTTTCCGCGGAAATGCCGCTATAGCTACCGCTGGTGTCAGCCGCATTGACAGTAAGGTCAGTGCCATGGTTCCTCGCCCGAATACCATTAAAATCAGTCCCGGTAGCTGTGCTGGTGGATGTAACGCTCAGCGCGCCGGTGCCTTCATTGACCGCGAAAATGCCGTGGAACCCACCGCTGGTATCAACCGCATTGACCGTAAGGTCAGTGCCCTCGTTCCACGCCTGAATGCCCATGTAGTTGGTACCGCTAGCCGTACCAGTCGAGGTGATCGTCAGTGCGCCGGTGCCACGGTTTCTCGCGCGGATACCGTCGGTGCCGCCGCTGGTATCGACCGCATTGATTGTAAGAGCCGTGCCAAACGTGCCAAAGTTGCGGGCGTGAATACCAGTCGAATTGGCACCAGTCGCCGTACCCGTCGAGTTAATCGTCAGCGCGCCGGTGCCTTCATTGACCGCGAAAATGCCGTGGAACCCACCGCTGGTATCAACCGCATTGATCGTAAGGTTCCCGCCACTGTCGGAGTTGTATGCTTCAATGCCATTAATGTCAGTCCCGCTAGCCGCACCCGTGGAGTTGATCGTTAGCGCGCCGGTTCCAAAGTTTCTTGCGACAATGCCGTTTTCGCCGCCGTTCACCACATTGCTGGTGATCGTCAGGTCACTGGTACCCACGGCGTTTGTGGCATCAATACCGTCCCCGAAGGTACCGCCGATTGTGCCGTTTGACGTGAACGACAAAGAATCTGTGCCTGTATTGGTAATAATGATGCCGCTTTGCGTGCCTGCGATAGTGGAGACCTCCGCGTCATCGAAAGACGTCCCGTTGACACCGTCAATCACCAATGCATCGCCAAACACGAACATACCAAAGTCAGGCTCCGTGGTAACGGTGACCGGCCCGCCGCTGGTCAGCACCTGAGGGATATCACCAAATGGGCCAGCAGGACCGGAGCAAACAAAGTCGCCTGAACCAGCGGGAGATTCCGTGCAAGAACCTGCCATGGCAGGCGCCGTTCCGCCGATGCCCGTGCCGAACATCAGCGCCGCGCCAACCGCAGCGGCCGACACGCTCAAACGCAGCTCCGCGACATGCGAGACCATGCTGGCGGCGCGCTCCTTCCATTTCACGATACGCCCTCCACGGTGAAAGACGCTCTTGGGGGATAGATCGGATATCTGGTCAAAATGGGACATTGATTTTTCCTTATTAAATGTCTAATCAGCGGGGACCGGAGTGCTTCGAGACTCCGGTCCCGGCCTATTCTGAGAAGCCTGCGACCCTACGGGAATTTGCTTTCTCAGAAATATTGAGGCTGTTGGGGACGGGGTTAGAACTGGATTTTCAGTCCCCCGCGGCCGCCGTAACCTGTATAATCGCTGCTGATATCGGCATTGCCTTCGATGAACCCAGTGACACCGCCCCGGGTGGCGATGCTGAGACCCATTTCAAACCTGCCGAATGTCTTGGATAACCGGTTTTCAATCTCGATGGATGTGTCGCCACTGGCAAATGTTAACCCATCACCGGTTTGCGACTGATGCACCGCCTGTCCGCCAAGATAGTAAGTCAGGTTATTGCCCCACTTGATTTTGGTTTCTCCGCCCAGTCTCGCTCCAATCATGCCGCGCAGGCCATCGAACGTATCAAAGTCGATATCTGCACCCAGGGCAGAAAAATCATCAAGGCTCGCGCGTTGATATTCGAAGCTGGTGAGCGGTTGCACAAAAAACTTCTCATCGCCAAAACGGTAACCTGCTTCAAGCCTGACACCATAAGCGTAACCGTCAAGGTCCGCGCTATAGCCTGCGGTACGCGCCCTGACATCGGCTGTGATAAAGTCATATTTAGCCAGTGCGTTGGCAAAGAAGCGCCCGCTTTTGAAACCGGCATAGGCCCCGATATTGATAGCGTCATAGCGTACATTGTCAGCCGTTCCGTCAAATCCCAGGTTAGAGTTTAAATAGCCGCCCGTGAGACCGAATAATATGCCATCGCCGGTAACCCCCGAACCCAATTCATAGCCGAGCTGAAGCCCGAAATAATCCTGCTCATAATCCAGACTAATATTCTGGGTGAAACCAGAGGAGGCAAACTCAAAGCTATCGTCCTGGCTCGTGACGCTGCCATATATCTGCATCCACGCAGGAGAGGCCGAACTATCGGTCGGCGTAGCCATATGGGCCGCCCATGCATCGGCAGAGCGATACCAGAGTGATTGCGCCCCTTCCATGAATTTGAGCGTCTGGAAGGCGGGGGTGCCGATCGCGTTGGTCAGGAAGAAATCATTGTCAGCCGCTTCATAAAATACGGAATAGGCATAAAACCCGATCGTCGCGCTGTCCTCGCTCAGCGCGAAGGCATCTTCGCTTGTTCCAGCCCCTGCATCCACCACCAGAACCATATCGCCAAAGTTCGGGCTCGTGCTGATATCGTCGATTGCAAATGCTGTGTTGCCTGTCGCTGCTCCTGAGATAATCAATGTATCGGCTGACCCTGCGCCATTGAAGGTGACATTAAAGCCAAGGATACCGTCGTTGCCGGTATAGTCTCCCGGGATGCTCAAACTGCCCCCCACTGCGCTGTTTGCCATGTCGATCAGGCCATTATTTACGAACTGCTCCAGACCGGTCAGCGCAATGGTTCCTCCCACTGTCACCGTGCCTTCATTGGTGAACAGGTCATTGCCAGCCCCCAAGTCACTATCCATCGTTGCATTAAACGTGCCGGTGTTAAGGACCACATCATCAAACGCGCTCAGCTGCACGCGGCCATTAATCGTGCCGCTATTGGTCATATCCGTCACCCCGCCGCTGGCTGCCAGGGCAAAGCCAATGCCGCTTTCCAGCGTGCCGCTGTTGTTGACAGTAATGGATGGGCCGGTGGTCACCGCCGTAATCGCGTTGCCGGTTCCACCTGCAACCGTGCCGCCGGTTGTAATGGATGCAGCCCCGCTTCCTTCCTGCAGCACGTCGATACCATCCACGCCGCCTGTGGCATTCGCCGCCGTGACCGACAGAGATGTGCCCGCAGCCGAGTTAAAGGCGCTGATACCATCAAATGTGGCACCGCTCGCCGCGCCGGTCGAAGTGATCGTCAGCGCGCCGGTGCCTTGGTTGAACGCGTCAATACCGTTGGTAGCCCCGGTCGCGACATTGCTAGTGATGGTCAGATCGGTTGTGCTGGGGCGGTTTCTGGCATCAATTCCATCATCGTTGAGGCCGATGACCGTACCCAGCGCGTCGATCGTCAGCGACCCGCCCAGATTTTCGGCATAAATACCATCTGTCGCGCCAATTATGGTCGTCCCTTCAGCGTGGAAGGTTTCCATCGAGGCAGAAACATCATTGGCGCTGTTGTAGGTGAATACCCCGGCCGCGCTTTCGCCCGTAACGTCACCGGTGGTGCTGATGGTCAGGCCAGCGGTGCCGTAGTTCAGAGCGCGTATTCCATAGGTCCCGCCCGTCACGTCGTTGGCTATGATAGACAGAGATGTGCCATTGTTGGAGTTTAGCGCATAAATACCGTCGGATGCGGTCCCGGTCGCGATGCCGGTCGAGGTGATGGTCAGCGCGCCGTTACCCTCGTTAAGGGCGTAAATGCCGGTTTCACCACCACTGGTATCGGCCGCATTGATCGTTAGGTCCGTGCCATTGAAATTTCGCGCATAGATACCATAGTCATCCGTTCCCATTGCCATGCCGGTCGAGGTGATCGACAGGATACCTGCGCCCTGGTTGCGCGCATCAATACCGTTATAACGACCCGTGCTGTCTGCTGCGGTGATGGTGAGGTCTGTGCCATTGACGTTTTGCGCACGAATACCGTCCTCAGCCGCACCCTCTGCGGTACCGGTCGAGGTGATCGTCATGGGATCTGTTCCATAGTGGAAGGCGAAAATGCCGTATTCGCCGCCACTGGTATCGACTGCATTGATCGTCAAGGCCGTGCCATTGAGATTTCGCGCGAAAATGCCGCTTTCACCGGTTCCCGCCGCGGTGCCGGTCGAGGTAATCGACAGGGCACCTGTACCCTCGTTAAAAGCATAAATACCCATATCATCGCCGCTGCTATCCACAGCAGCGACCGCCACATCCGTGCCAAAAATACCAAGGTTGTTCGCACGAATGCCGGTGCCATAGGCGCCCGTCGCTGTGCCGGTCGAGGTGACGGTCAGGGCACCTGTGCTGTAGTTGGTGGCGCGAATGCCGTCATTACGGCCACTGGTATCGACTGCCGCAACGGTCACACCCGTGCCATTGAAATTTCGCGCATGAATGCCATAGCGATTGGTGCCTGTCGCTGTGCCAGTTGAGGTGACGGTCAGCGCACCGCTGCCTTCGTTGATAGCGTTAATACCGCTATCACCACCACTGGTATTGACTGCATTGACCGTGAGGTGTGTGCCATTGGGATTTCGCGCATAAATGCCATCGTCACTGGTTCCCGCCGCTGTACCGGTCGAGGTGATCGACAAGGCCTCTGTGCCTTCGTTCAAGGCGTAAATACCGTAATCATCACCAATACTATCGACTGCTACAATGGTCAGGTCCGTGCCATTAAAGTTTCTCGCATTAATGCCATCGCCATTCATGCCGGTAGCCGTACCGGTCGTGGTGACCGTCAGCGTTCCGTTGCCTCTGTTTATCGCCAAAATGCCGGTATTGCCGCCAGTGGCGCTCGCTGCGATGATAGAGAGGTCCGTGCCATTATTATTGTTTAGCGCATCAATGCCATTGCCGGTAACGCCATTGTTGTTTGTTCCTGTCGACACGCCGGTCGCGGTGATCGACAGGGCCTCCGTGCCGTAGTTTCTCGCGAAAATGCCGCTATCATAACCACTGCTATCTGCCGCAACGATCGTCAAAGCGGTGCCATTGGGATCGATATTTCTCGCAAAAATACCGCTTCCATTGGTTCCCGCCGCGGTGCCGGTCGAGGTGATGGAAAGCGCACCGCTGCCTTCAAGCCCCGCGTAAATACCGTAATCATCGCCAATGCTATCGACTGCTACAATGGTCAAGTACGTACCATTCAAGTTTGTCGCAAAAATACCGCTTCCATTGGTTCCCGTCGCTGTTCCGGTCGAAGTGATGCTCAGCGCA
The DNA here is from genome assembly GCA_947493215.1 of uncultured Sphingomonadaceae bacterium. Taxonomy (GTDB): domain Bacteria; phylum Pseudomonadota; class Alphaproteobacteria; order Sphingomonadales; family Sphingomonadaceae; genus Parasphingorhabdus. The sequence continues at coordinate 1,289,553 of CANLQE010000001.1, forward strand.
CCAGTGCCAGTGCTTACCGCGCGAATACCGTTATTGTTGCCGGTCGCCACATTGCTGGTAATTGTAAGATCCGTTGTCAGGGCACCGTTGTTTCTGGCATCAATACCATCATCGGCGAGGCCGATAACCGTACCAAGCGCTGTGATCGTCAGCGACCCGCCGAAATTGTCAACATAGATACCGTCTGTCGCGCCTATTATGGTCGTACCCTCGGCGTGGTAGGTCGTCGCAGATTCAGAGACATCATTGGCGCTGTTATAGGCAAAGATTCCTTCTTGGTTCTGGCCGGTGATATCGCCGGTTGTAATGATGGTCAGGCCAGCGGTACCGTAATTACTAGCCGAAATACCGTATGTCCCGCCAGTTACCTCAGCTGCCGTGATCGATAGGGAGGTATTTTGGTTGGAATTAAATGCCAAGATACCACCGAAATCAGTCCCGATGGCAGTGCCGGTCGACGTGATCGTCAGTGCACCGCTGCCAGGGTTTCTCGCGTAAATACCGAAGTTACCGCCACTGCTGTCGACCGCATTGACCGTGAGACCAGAGCCATCGTTATACGCGAAAATGCCGCTGTCAGTATTTCCCACCGCGGTGCCGGTCGATGTGATCACTAGGGCACCGGTACCATTGTTGGTTGCGTCAATGCCGTTCAGGCGGCCGCTGGTATCGGCCGCATTGACTGTAAGATCTATGCCGTTGTTGCGTGCGAAAATGCCATGGTCATTTGTCCCGTCCGCCGTACCCGTCGAAGTGATCGTCAAAGTGCCTGTGCCAGAGTTAATTGCGCGAATACCATATTCGGTCCCGGTGGCCACGTTGCTGGTGATCGTCAGGTCCGTTGCCAGGGCGCCAGTGTTTCTGGCATCAATACCGTCCCCGGCCTCTCCGATGACTGTACCCAGTGCAGTGATCGTCAGCGATCCGCCAAGATTTTCGCCATAAATGCCGTCTGTCGCACCCAATATGGTCGTTCCCTCAGCATGGTAGGTATCCATATCATTGGCGCTGTTATAAGCGAAGACACCCGCCGCGGTTATGCCCGTAATATCACCGGTTGTGCTGATGGTCAGGCCAGCGGTGCCGTAATTCTGCGCGCGTATGCCGTTGGTTCCTCCCGTAACCGCGTTAGCTGTGATCGACAGCGAGGTGCCGGTGGCCGCGTTAAGTGCGCTGATGCCAGCTCCAGCACCGCCAGTCGCCGTGCCAGTCGAAGCGATGGACAGCGCGCCCTCCCCGTCATTAAACGCGAAAATCCCGTTATTGCCGCCGCTTGTATTGACGGCACTAACCGACAGGTCGGTGCCATTATTTGCGTTGATGGCAAAAATGCCGGCCGAACTGGTTCCGCTGACGGTACCAGTCGAGGTGACAGTCAGTGCGCCCTCGCCGCTATTGCTGGCCTCAATGCCGTTTTGACCTCCGCTTGTATCAACGGCATTGATCATGAGACTGGTGCCAATGGCGGAATTCGAAGCCTGAATACCATCGTAAAGAGTTCCGGTAGCCGTGCCGGTCGAGATAATGGTAAGCGCGCCGTTGCCTTGGTTGGAAGCGTCAATGCCGTTAACATTACCATTGGCATCCACCGCATTGATCGTCAGGCCGGTGGCATTGGCGTTGGCCAACGCGCTGATCCCATCTGCGGTGCTTCCCGTTGCCAGGCCCGTCGAGGTGATGGTCAGCGTACCGGTGCCGGACTGAGTTGTGTTAATGCCATTATTGTTACCATTGGTATCGACGGCATTGACGATCAGGTCTGAACTATCGGCAGAGTTAATCGCGTCAAGACCATCGGAAGTGTTTCCGCTTGCAGTGCCTGTCGAAGTGACCCTGAGCGCCCCGTCGCCTAGGTTGATCGCGAGGATGCCGTCATTATTGCCGGTCGCGATATTGCTGGTTATAGTCAGGTCGATCGAGCCTACGCGGTTTCTGGCCATAATACCATCATCGGCGATGCCTTCGACCGTGCCCAGCGCATTGATGGTCAATGATCCACCGCCATTTGTAGCATAGATACCATGAACCGCGCCGTTGATGGTCGTCCCTTCGACTTGGTTGATTTCCATCGCAGTGCCATTGGCGCTGTTATCGGCAAAGACACCATCTTCGCCTTCGCCGGTGACGTCGCCGGTTGTGCTGATGGTCAGGCCAGCGTCACCGAAATTTTGTGCGCGTATTCCGTACTCCCCGCCCATAACATCCGCTGCGGTAATCGACAGGTAGGTGCCATTGGCAGAGTTAAATGCGGTAATGCCTTGATGCGAAATCCCGGTTGTCGCGCCGGTCGAAGTTATTGTGAGTGCCCCATTTCCTCCGTTTTCCGCGACAATACCGTAATCACCGCCAATGGTATCAACGGCGGTTATAGTCAGATCATTGCCATTGTTGAGCGCGGCAATACCAAAGGCATTGGTCCCGGTCACCGTGCCGTTTGAGGTGACAGTCAATGTGCCGGTACCATTGTTGAACGCGCCAATACCGTTGTTGCCGCCGGTCACCACATTGCTGGTGATCGTCAGGTCGGTTGTACCCACGCCATTATTGGCAAAAATTCCGCTCGCATCCTCACCAATGACCGTGCCGTTGGAGGTCAAAGACAAAGAACCGGAGTTCATATTGTCAATATTGATGCCACTTGTCTGCCCAGTAATGGCAGAAGCCTGTGCATCATCGAAAGATGCACCATCAACACCATTGATTGCCAGTGCACTGCCTGCCGCTGTCGTTATGCCGAAACCGGCTTCGGTGGTGACAGTGACCGGTATACCGCCCAGTATCTGGGGCACATCAGCGCCTGCAGGGCCGGAACATTCGAAAACGCCGGAACCAGGCACGGGTTCGACACATGTACCCGCCATTGCAGGTCCCGTTCCGCCGATGCCCACGCCGAACATCAGCGCTGCGCCAACCGCAGCTGCCGATACGCTCAAACGCAGTTCCGCGACATGCGGGACCATGCTGGCGGTGCCGCCCTTCCATTTCACGATACGCCCTCCGCGGTGGAGGAGACTTTTGGGTGCTAGATATGACATCTGGTCAAAGCGGGACATTGGGGTTTCCTTGTCGAATATTTGTCATCTGGTATTTTGATATTGATCAGGGTTTGGAGCATCAGTCGCCGTCTGCCTTGGGGCCTGCGTTCGGTTTTTGATGGGTAAGGAACTTGCTCATCTCGGGTGCATTTGGTCCGATCGACATCGGACAGGCATGACCTTCGATCAAAGCAACATCATAAATTTCGGAGACAGCCCCATCGATTCGGAACCAGTCTACGCAAGCGCCTTTCGCCAGATCGATGATCTGAATGCCGCACCACGGCGCGCTGTCCGTTTCTGCCAGTCGCTGGTCAAGGGCAAGCCCTTCGAAACGCTGGTAGCGCGGCTTCGACAAGCCAATAAAAGCAAAGCCGTTCTTGATAGCAAGGCCGCGGCCAAAGCCGGGGCAGAAAACGCGGGGCACAAATTTGCCTTTACCGCTCGCCGCCCCTTCGACCACACCCAACTCGCCAGTGCCCGAATTGATCAGCCACAGCTCCCCGTTATGAAGCCGAGGTGAGTGGGGCATCGACAAACCGGTGCAAATGATTTTGTTGCTGCGAACGTCGATCACGATACCGCCATTGTCACGGCGGTCGCGCCAACCATCGATAGTATCGGACTGGCTAACCGCAGTGACGTAAGCCGCTTCGCCGTCTTCCATGGCCAGCCCGTTGAGGTGGCACCGGTCCTCATCGATCAGTGCCGAGATGAAGGCGGGGCGCCAGACCTCCTTGAAGCTATGCCTTGGGTCCGTTGTGGCCAGACAATTAAACCGCGTATTGACGAACAGTGGTAAGCCGTTTTTGTCGATGCCGATGTCATGGGCGTCAAGCTCGCCAGTATTACATGTCTGCCGCGCGACATAGCAGGCGTCGAACATTTCATTCACCCGCTCGTTCGCGTCTAGGCCATTTTGAAAGCGCATGATCTGGAAGCCTGCCGACAGGGTAAAACTGTCGCTGTTTTCCACACACAGGCCCATCGGTTTCGTCATCGCCGATTGATGCAGATGCGCGCCGCCACCCGGCTTGCGCCCGAGCATGTATAGCAAGCCGGATTGATAGGATGAGAATATCAGCGCCGTGTTCAATGCCGCCAATCGATCAACCAGTCCGCCAGACTGGGTAAATGTGGTGGTTTGGGGAGAAGCAACGCTGGCCTTTACTTCGGCGGTTTTATCCGCATCCTCATTTTCCTTTGCAGGAGATTTTTTTGAGGTCTCAGTATTTTTTTGGTCAGTGAGACTTGGTCTGCGCCCAAATTCATGGGCTTTACCCGGTAAGGCTGAATCTACCTTATCCGCACCGCTTGTCACTTTCGCGCGAGGATTGTCTTTCAACGAAGCTTTTGTCATAAATCAAACTTTCTGTTTATGTTCCCTGTTGTCGCTCCTCTATTCATCCTCCTGATTGCCGCGGTCGTCCATCGACAGAAGCGCAGGTCCATCTTGCAATTTTGCAGTCTCAGCCTCGAAGGGCGAATAAATCTTTGATTCTGAATTGTTTGAGAGCGTCAATATTTTGGCGCGCGCCAACTGAGGGCGTAAATGGGACGATCTACATCTTTTACAGTCGCATAAACTGGGGCCTTGTGGAGTGAGAACGGCTTTGGTTCCTTGATCAGAACGCGCCGGCAAATAATGTCACGGGGGTGGGGCAGTGTGTTACTGACCCATTCGACCCCTTCGAGAACGTGGGTAATGCGGTTGCAATAGGGTTCGGCCGGCCGCTGTTCGCGATCGGCCTTATCTCGTCTCCAATTTATCTTGCATCTGCAATTCTTGCGGTAGCTGTTTTGAGGTTCTTCGATCTATTGGACGTCAGGGTTTTTAACGAAAACGACATAATATTTCCGGCGATGGACGAAAACATTGTTCACGCGTCAAACTTGCTTTGGGAACGGCAGAATAGATTTGCGAAAGTCATATAAATACCAGCACCTGATATAACCAATTCATCTATTGTGATTATTTTGTATTTTGCCATTTCAGTGTCGTTATTTTACTAAAAATGCTATGCTTGTGAGCATATTCATTGCTCTTTTGAAATAAGTGGTCAAAGCTTGGACATGCGTTGACAAATACTGTCTTCTCCCTCTTTATTGCATCATCTGACAGGATTCGATTGGGGCTAGTGTGACATCACGTAAAGACAATGGATCCCGGAAATCTGGCGGGGCTGCGGCCGCCGGTAATGATTTTGATGGACAGGTGTCGCATAGTGATTTGGCAGAACTTTTTTCGCAGTTTCGCGTTCCGCTGGAAAAATATTTTCGAAAACGAGTCTATAATCAGAATGAAGTTGAAGACCTCGTCCAGGATGTTTTTTACCGTTTGACCTCACGGTCGGATCAGGCACAATTGGAACGGCCAGAAGCCTTTATATTTCAGATTGCGGCAAATTTACTGCGCGATAAGGCAAGGCGGGAAGCTACAAAAAGAGCCTTTACCAAACAATTATCCGATCAAAATCAAAATGCTTTTGAGGAACTTTCGCCCGAGCGCGTCTTGTTAGGTAAAGAGAAAGTAGTGGCGCTGAAAAACGCATTGAACGAATTACCGGAACGCACGCGGAACGTTTTCCTGCTGCACAGGTTTGAAGAGTTTAAATATCGCGAGATCGCGCAGCAATTGGGTATATCAATGAGTTCAGTTGAAAAGCATATGATGGATGCCATCAAGCATCTTGCGCATCGTTTGGGGGCTTCGGAATGATGGACCCGCATAACATGGATGCGCTGAACGCTACCAATAACGTTGAGGAACAGGCAGCTTATTGGTTTGCGCGCTTGCGCGCGGATAATGCAAGCAAAGGCGATCAACGCCGGTTCAAAACATGGTTGGAAGAGTCTCCACAACACGCCCAAGCTTATGCGTTGCAGGAAGAGGTTTGGACAGCGATGCAGGACAGCGCGGTTGATGATGAGATTATGGCAATGCGCCAAAATGCGTTGTCCGTCTCTACAGGCGCAAATAATAATAGTTGGCTAAAATATGGTGCGATTGCCGCTTCGCTGCTGGTTGTGGTCGTTTCGATGGTCATGCTGAATCCGTTCGCATCTTTGGGCGGTTCGAGCGGCACCGCACCATCGGATCAGTTTGCACAAGCCGAACCACAGTCATCGCCGATTTACCGAACGGCCATCGGTCAAAGGTCGACGGTGAATTTGCCGGATGGTTCCGTGGTGGAATTGAATACGGACAGTCTGATCCAGGTCAATTTCAGTGAAGAGAGCCGCGATCTCATTTTGCTGCGCGGCGAAGCGCTGTTTGAAGTCGCCAAAGATTCAAGCCGTCCCTTTGTTGTGGAAGCAGACGGAAAATTGGTCACCGCTATTGGCACAACCTTTTCCGTCCGGCGGGCCGATGATGAAGTACGCGTTACCCTGATCGAAGGGATTGTGACGGTCGATCAAGATGACGGCGACAGCAGCAATCCAGCGGCGGTTAGCAAGAAACAGCTGAAACCGGGCGAGCAGTTGGTCGCGCTGGGTGGCCAGCCGTTCCAGGTCAATATGATCAACACGGATTCTGTCACAAGCTGGAAAGATGGTCGGCTGATTTTCGACAACGAACCGCTTGGGATGATTGTTCAGGAAGTGAACCGCTATTCCACGCGCAAGCTGGTTGTGGGTGATCCAACGCTCTCCGACATGCGGGTTAGCGGTATTTTTCAAGTTGGCTCGATTGACAGTTTTGCGGTTGCTCTTGAAGCATCTTTCCCTGTCGAAAACAGCGCTCGATCAGACGAAGGCGACATTGTTCTCAACTGGAAAGAGTGAGTTCAAGCAACTGAAAACCGAAAGTTTCTACGCTATAATCTACCCCGATATCGCGGACATTCTGGCCTCATCTGAAAAAGATTTTGAGGGAAGCTAGAACTCGCGCGTCTTACTTCTTGTTAGGCTAGTCGGCGGATGACTGACAGCTGGCAGGGTGAAGATAAGACAGGGGATCAAAATGCAATCTCGTTCGTTTAAATTGCTGCAGGCAGCAATACTAACCGGTGCCGCCAATATCGCAATCGTCGGATCAGCGCAGGCTCAAGCTCAAGAGCAGGCCATCTCTTTCAATATACCGGACCAGTCTCTGTCCTCTGCTTTGAAAAGCTACGCTCTTAAGACGGGCAAAAATCTCGTCTATCCACCAAAATTAGCTGAGAATAAACGCGCTAAGGCAGTTTCTGGCCGTCATACTCCGACGCAGGCGTTACGCTTGTTGCTTCGAGGAACTTCTATTTCCTTCCGGGAAATTCAACCTAATGTCATAGCTCTTAGTTTCGCCAGAGCACCGCAATTTCGGAAAAATAAAGCAACAGCAGCTGTGGCATCGAATACCGCTAGGCCAGCTGTTGTTCAGAGCGTTTCTACCGCGGCCCTTGTGCAGGGCGATAACTCAGTGGAAGATGGAGCCACCGGCGTGGTGTCCGGTACAGTGGTGAACACCAGTACCGGAACAGCTTTGCGAGGCGCGCTGGTACGCATAGATGGTACCAATCTCGAAGCGGTCACAGATGACCGAGGCCAATATTATTTTCCTGCGGTCCCTCGTGGGCAGCAAATTGTTCGGGTGGAATATCTGGGTGAACAGGTAAAAACTGTCACCGTGTCCGTATCCCCCGGATCACGTCAGCAAGCCAATGTGCAGGTGGGTGACGCCAATCAGGATATTGTCGTTTTTGGCTATCGCAGCAGCATACAGCAGGCTCTCAATAAACAGAAAAATGCTGACAACAATGCGACGATCGTGTCTTCTGATTTACTGGGCGGGTTTCCTGCGGAAACGGTTTCAGAGGCTTTGCGGCGTGTTCCTGGCGTTGCTTTCGGCCGGGATGACGAGACCGGCGAAGGGTCGCGTATTACGGTGCGTGGATTCAGCTCGGAAGCTATCAACGTTCAACTGAATGGACTTGAAGTACAGGGTACAGGTTTTGATCGTACCGTTGATCTTAGCGGATTTCTAACGGACAATATCTCGGAAATCACCATCCATAAATCGCTCTTGCCGAGCCACGAAGCGACCGGTTCTGGTGGTCTGGTTGAAATCGAGACGAAGTCAGGTTTGGATTACGGCGATTTTTCTGCCAGCTTCTCCGTCGAGGGTGAAAGCAATTTTGATCGCGCATTTGGTGAAGAATATCAGGTCAATGGCACGATTGCCAAAAAACTGGCCCCCAATTTTGGGGTTGCCGCATCTCTGCAATATCGCAAATCGGACAGGACCAACTACACTGCTTTGACAGTTAGCAGAATTCCGCCGGTTTTTCCTGTTGGTTCTACCTCGCTTTTCAATGTACCGGCGAGCACCACGTTCCCATTCGACCCGGAACTTGACAGTCAGCGGCAGATAAGCAGCGTACGCTATACTCGAAGCGATTCCGCGCAGGAAGCAATTGTGGGTTCACTTAATCTGGCTTGGGATATTGCGGATCATACAAGCCTGCGGCTTGATCTGCAGCGCAACCAAAGTGATGTCGAACGCAGTAACTCGGCATCTTCTGTGGGATTTGGAACATTTTTTACCGACATGCCCATCCCTGAACTGGGAGGCGAAGTACGCCGGCGTGCAACACTGAGCAGTATTAGGCCGAGTATCGTCAACGGTACTGTGGATGAAAGAATTACGAACGATAGCATAAGTTTTCGCGGTGATACCGATATCGGACGTTGGGAATTTGAATATAAGGCCGGTTATGCGCGATCCAAACGGCGGGGGGATAATACAGCTATTACACTGGCCGCAGTAGAGACTGATTTTATCGATTTCATAGATCCCTCAACCATAGTCACTAATCCGGACGATAATGCTGCTGCCACCCAAAGGGTTGTTAATGGCGCGTTTGTCGAGACGGCAAACGGTCTGATAATACCGTCGCTTACCCAGGCTGGGCTGAATTTCATCAATGATCCAGCAAATTATGCGGTAAATAACGCTGTTACTAATCCGATTGACAATCCCACAGAAACCTACAGTGGCGAATTTCAGGCTCGATATAATACTCCACTAGATTTTCTCGATTATCTGGAACTGGGTGGAAAGTATCAACGGAGCACGCGCAACACGAATGGCAACGTGACAAACGCAAGAGCTATTACGAGTCAGCGCTATTTGCAGATATTTGGCGGCCTGCCGGCATCCTTGTCACTATTTGATGATGGCGTTCTTGAACAAGATGGTTTTGAAAATCTGGGCTTAAACGGTTTCCCTGTCCCGTTCCTGAATTCTGCAAATGCCGTCAGTGTTTTCAACCAATTATCCGATTTTGTGACGGATGATCCGGCAACGCCCGATTTTAATGAAGCGAGGTTGCGGTTTACAGATTTCACTTTGCTGGACCCGATTCAGGGTGGGACGGGATCCCTTACGCCGACAAAGACAATTGAGGAGAAATTTGCAGGCTATCTGGAATCAAAATTCACTGTTGGGAAATTCGATCTGATTGCCGGTGTTCGCTATGAACGTGAAAAAAGATCTGGAGTAACAATTAGCAGTCAAAGTTTCCGCTTGGATGAACCAGGTTTTCGTTTTGAACCGCGTGAAACCTTTGTTGAACAAGGATTGGTCAGCTTTGAAAGTACCTCGGGTACAGTCGACACATGGACCCCTAGTTTGCTGCTAACTTACCGTCCGATAGACAATGTTACCGCTCGTTTTGGGTATTTCCGTTCCACCGTGAACCCGGATTTCCGCCTTCTCAACCGAGGCACGACTTTCAGTGTGGATCTGCGTCCCGGATCTGGCAAAGTGACTATTTTGGAAGCCAATCCTAGTCTCAAGCCATCAACAACCGACAATTATGATTTGGATATTGCCTATTATTTCGACGATTCTCCTGGGCTGGTCCGAGCGGGCTTTTTCTACAAAAAAATCAGCAATAATTTCACCAATGTTGCTTTTACACCCGTTGATAATATTGATGTGCAGCAAAGGTTTCTGGACAGGTACCAGCCACTGCTGGCAACTCGTCCGGATCTGCTCAACTTGCCAGATGATGCTCAGTTTCTCGTCAATAGACCTGAAAATGGTGACGGAGGAACGATCTGGGGTATCGAAGGGGAACTGATACGGCGCCTGAACTTCCTTCCCGGTTTCCTCAGTGACTTCGGCGTGCTCGCGAATATCACCTATACTAATGGCGATTTTCCAACGCTTGTTTCAGCGCGGGATGATGATGGGAATACAATCCAGCTTAGTCTTGACCGGCCTTTACGTGATCAGGCGCGGTGGGTTTACAATTTGTCGCTGGATTATGAACGGGACGGTTTTCAGGGCAGAGTCATCTATACCAGCCAGTCCGCCACGGTAGAGACGTTCGACGAGTTTAACATCAATAGTGTCATTCCGGCATATGATACACTGGATGCTCGGTTCTCCTACAGTTTCGAGAAAGCAGGCGGTCTTTTTACCGTGTTCCTGGAAGGCGATAATCTTCTGCGGGGATCAAAAAAGCCCGACATACGTAAAACGACAAGCTCACAATTTGGTGATGGAAATACCCCGTTCAACTTTCCCAACACATTTCAATTTAACGGCGGCCGAACCGTTACGATGGGCATACGCGGCAAATTCTAGCGCTCATCTCTTTCCCTAATTCGTTTCCTGGGGTTGGTCGTTCCCACCCCAAAACCCCGTATCGACCTCAGGAAACGGAGCTGGCGAGCAGGTTCTTGTTGCTTGCCCGTCAGCAGCGTTGGCACAGGGTTATTGAAATGATCGCCGCAAAAACGAGCTATGAATAAACAACTATTTGTTGAGGGATTGGCGTTCTAATGCGTCTACTATAGTGAAGCCCTTAACAAGATCAGATAGATTTCCCCTGATTCTCTGGAGACCTTGTAATGCGACAGTTATTCCGGTTGCGATTTCCTGCTGCACTATTTGCAGCAATTTCCTTGTTTGCGGTGAACCCGGCGTTGGCCAAAGGCACCGAGAGTAAGGGCGGCTTTGCGCATGATGAGAGCGACTTGAAACCGGACTCGCGGATTGTTTACGGTACGCTTGAAAATGGGCTGCGCTATGCGGTCATGAAAAACAGCACGCCGAGCGGGGTCGCCGCGGTGCGGATGCGGATTGCTACCGGGTCGCTGAATGAGACGGACAAGCAGAGAGGCATCGCCCACTTCCTGGAGCATATGGCCTTTAACGGTTCGAAAAATGTCGCTGAGGGGGAGATGATCAAGCGATTGGAGCGATATGGCCTGTCCTTTGGCGCCGACACCAATGCTAGCACTGGTTTTAGTCAAACGACCTATAAGCTCAATCTGCCAACTGTCGGCGAGGAAATTTTAAACGAAGCCTTTTTCCTGATGCGTGAAACCGCACAAAACCTGACGCTGGATAAAGAGGCTATCGAACGGGAACGCGGAGTGATTGCCTCGGAAAAACGCAGTCGGGATTCGGTTAATTTCCGGGCGCTAATCGCAAATATGGGCTTTCTGACGGATGGAAGCGGCCTAACCGATCGTCTGCCGATCGGGACAGATGAAACTATCGCTACGATGCCGCGATCAGAATTTGTGAAATATTATCAAGGCTATTATCGCCCTGAAAATACCTTCATTGCCTTTGTCGGAGATGTAGATACGGCGCTAGCCGTCAAAAAGATTGAGACCTATTTCGCCGATTGGCGGTCGGCGAAAAATCCACTTCCGCAAGCAAAGCTTCCTGCCGCTAAGATTGTTCCAGGGAAAATTGGTTATCATCATCACGATGAAATTCTGACCTTTGTGTCATTGGGAGTATTGCATCCCTACAAGAAATGGCCTGACAACAAAGCAAGGCGGCAAGAGGGTTTCTTGAGAGCCTTGGGCGCGCAGATTGTCAATCGCAGGCTGGATCGGAAAGTGGATGCTGGTGAGGCCGCCTTTTTGGACGGATCGGTTAGCCGCTATGCACCGGAAGACACTGTCGATGCCTGGATCATACGGCTACGCAGTAAACCGGAAAACTGGAAAGAGGCGCTGGCGGCGGGAGACGAGGAAATCCGGCGAGCCCTGACCTATGGTTTTTCACAATCGGAACTGGATGAAGTCATCGCAAGGCAGCGCAAGCGCCAGCAGATTGCCGTGGATCGCAAAGATACGCGCAAGACCTATGCGCGGCTCGAATATAATTATGCCAAAGAGTTGGTCGACGGTTTTGCCAATGAGCGCGTGTTCACCGCGCCTGAAGACAGTCTGGCGCGATTTGAGGAATTTGCCGCAAAAGTATCGCTAGCCGACGTGGAGCGCGTGTTCCGGGAACGCTGGACGGGCTTTGAGAAACCGCTGCTTTATCTGGCGACTAGCCAGAAGATTGATAATCCTGAAGAGGAAATAGAGTCTGCATTTCTGGCATCCCGTCAAATTGCCGTTTCGGCGCCAGAAAGCCGACAAGCAAGAGAATTTGCCCATACCAATTTTGGCAAACCGGGTCGCGTTACAGAAGAATCCTATCTGGCGGACGCCGATGCTTATACCGTCACATTTGCCAATAATGTGCGGTTGAATTTCAAACAGACAGATTTTGATGCGGACACTATTGGTGTCCGCGTGAGAGTGGGCAGCGGTTTCCTGTCCATGCCAAGGAAAAGCGAAGGGCTGCGCAGACTTGCGGAGAATCTTTTGAGTGGGAGTGGTGTAGAGGGGCATAGTGCTGATGATCTACAGACGCTTTTTGCCGGAAAAAACGTTGGTGCGCGGGTTCGGCTGCGTCCCGACAACGATGCGCTGGAGATTGTTGGCCGCACTGACCGGAATGATTTGTCCAACCAACTTAACCTGATGACCGCACATGTCGCTGCGCCAGCCTATCGCGAACAGACTGAGGCGCGCTATCATGAGAAGATGAAAGCCTGGTATCCGACCCACAAGGCGACACCTATGACGGTCGCTGAAAAGGAATTGCCGCGGATGATCCGGTCTGGCGACCCGCGCTATGGCTTCGCTGATTTGCAGGCCTTCCTGTCGCCCGAAATTCAAGATGTACGGGAGTGGATTGACCCGCAGCTGGAAAATGGGTTGATAGAAATAACCATCGTCGGCGATATTGATAGAGCAACCGCCATTGCCGAGGTAGCCAGGACATTCGGCGCCCTGCCAGAACGGGCCGATAGCAAGGGCGCGTTTCCCGAGATGCGTGCTCTGGACTTCCCCGCGCCACCAGCCGAACCTTTTACATATTATCATCAGGGCAATTCTGATCAGGCTATGGTGCGGGTTTATTGGCCAGCTCCCGATGCCTCGGATCCCAAAAATCCGCTCAGAATGCAGGTAATGCGCAGTATATTCCGTAACCGTTTGTCGAATGTTCTTCGGGAGGAAATGGGTGTCACTTATTCTCCCGGTGCCGGGATGTTCGTGAGTAATTTATATGAGGATTATGGCTATATGTTTGCCAGCGTTACGGCGGCACCGGAAAAAGCTGATGAGGTCCATCAGGGCATCCTGCAAGTTGGAGATAAGCTGGCTCAGCAGACAGTGGACGAAGATGTTTTTCAGCGAGCGTTGAAACCGATCATAGATGACATTGACAGCTCGCTTGAGAATAATGGCTATTGGATGAGTGTTCTGGGAGATGCGCAGACAAATGGCTATGGAATGAGCCGGCACCGGCTGCGTGAACGCGTTTTGCGTGAAATGACGGTTGAAGAGATAAATACTCTCGCGGCACAGATATTCGATTCAAAACGTGCGGTGGCGGCCTACATTCTTCCTGCTGTTCAAGATGACGATAAGACTGAAATTGCAATAGTTGCGGATTGATACTGCTATCTATTTTTGAAACAGGCTGATCCAAATTGCCGCAAAAAATGAACTTGTTCCTAGCAACACAAAGCTGTGCCAGATCGAATACCGGAATCTTTGTTCTTTGCGGCGGTAAAAGATCGTTCCGAAGGAATAGAAAAAGCCGCCAGCAAAGATCGCAACCAACGCTGATAAAGGTAGGATCGAAGAAAAGTCCGGCAGGGCAACTATGCCAATCCACCCAAGGCCAAGGTAGGATGCTAAAGACCACCGCGGTTCAATCTGTTCCCCCAATATTTTAAAAAGCATAGCCGGAACTGAGAGAATCCAAACCGCAGCCAAAACAAAATATGCGGTTATGGTATCAACAAAAATAAGCAGCGGAGTAAATGTCCCGGCAATAAGGGCATAAATCGCAGCATGGTCTAGCCTCCGAAGGCCACTGCGCCAGTGATGCTGCGGCAGCATGTGATAGGATGCAGACGTGGTGAAAGATGCCGTCATGCAAAGCGCATAAATGCTGCAGGCCACGACCATAGGCGTGTCAAACCGCGCGGATGCATATAATATGAGGGTCAAGCACCCAATAATTGTCGCAGCCAGCCCAATTGCATGGACAGCACCATCGGCATATCGTTCTTGAATTAATGGACTAGGGAACATTCAAGTATCTCTCAGTTGCACGTCAAAAAAACAGACCAATAGTGAAATACAAAATAATTGGCGAGCAATGCTTTCGACATCTGATCGCAAATCCTTCCCTGCTAACGTCCAAGCTTAGCTATCGAGGGGCTTCATTTTTCGTTGGCGTGCGATGCAAAAAAACCACACTTTCGTGGATATTAATGCGCGCAAAATTCATTCGCCACCGAATGACAATGTTCTAAACATCTACAATCATGGTAAAAAATAGGTATGTATAATTGGTCTTCATAAATATTATATTTGGTATGTATGAAAGGTTGACAATTTAGTTTGGTCAGCCCAATTTCCCTATCAATAATAAAAATAAGGGAGAATCGGGATGTATCAGGATGGAATTCGACGCGCGTCGGGCGTTAGCAGAATGAATATGATGGCGGCGCTGCTCGGAAGCACCGCTATTATGATGTTGGCCAGTCCAGTTTATGCGCAAGATGCCGCTACACAAGAAACAGTGGACAGCGCAGACGATGATGTCATCATCGTTTCCGGCATTCGCAGTTCTCTTGCCAGTGCGCTCGCCGAAAAACGCGAAGCGGACAGTCTTGTTGAAATCATCCAAGCTGAGGATATCGGTAAGCTACCCGATCAAAACCTTGCCGAGGTTCTCGAAAACGTCACGGGCGTTCAGATCACCAGAACAGCTGGTGTCGGTACAGGGGTTCAAATTCGCGGTACGAGCGCCAACAGAACCGAAATTAATGGCGTTGGTACTGTGGGCTCTGGTATTGGCACCGACATCGGCGGAAATCAGACTTCCGGCCGTGGTGGCATAAGCTTTGAAGATGTAAATGCAGCGATTATCGCTGCTGTTGAAGTAACCAAAGCGCCGCAAGCAAAAACTACGGAAGGTTCGGTGGGTGGTACCGTCAATTTGCGCACTATTCGCCCTCTTGATCTGACGGATCGCGTGCTGTCTTTCCGCGCTCAGGGGGAATATAGTGAGCTTTCAGATAGTATCACACCTAGATTTTCCGGTAGCTTTGGTGACAGTTGGTCGACCGGCATTGGTGAAATTGGAATTGTGATAAGCGGAAGCTATACCAAGCAAGAAGCAACGTCATTCCGTCCCCGTGTTGATCGTGACGGTGGCCTCGTTGAGAATCTTAACGCGGTCGTCATTAGAAACGAAGACACCGACGACAACGATGCCACGCCAGAAGTACCTGTAGTACAAGCTGTGGCGCCCGCTGCTCAAGCATTCGATTTTCTTGGCATTCAATTTCTGAATCAGGAGCTGGAGAATTTCGAGTATGAAACCATCAACTTTGCCGGTACTTTGGAATGGGCTCCGAGTGATAATTTGAAGCTCTATTTTGATGGATTCTATAATGATCAGGAGCGTAGACAAGATAGCTCAAGAATTCAGGGGTCTGGTGTTAGCAGTCTACGCGACGTTAGCGTGCCGGATACGTTTGAAACGGTTAATTTTGGTTCATTGGATGGTGTTGCTCTGGGTAGTATCGAGGCGGCACTCACCGGCACAATTGAACCAAATCTAGCTGTCGATGATGATGATCCAAATCTGCGCTTCTCAAGTGATACAGGTGCGCGCCTTACCAAAAGTGAACTCTACAGAGTAGGTGCGGAATGGGAAAGTGGACGCTTGTCGGCTCGCGTCGAAGCGTCAAGGTCAAGTGCCAACACGTCCAATCCCAATTTAAGCACAACATTGAACTTCATTAATCCGAATGTGCCGCTGGACGGCACCAGTAACGATAATGGCGTTCCATTTCGTTATGATCTTTCTGGTGGCGCGCTGGCATTTGGCATCAATTTTGATTCACCAGTCGCACCAACGGTTGATCAGCTGCTGGATCCAAACAATATCGTATTGGATGCGATAACGGCAGGAAATAATAGAACCGAAAACTCGGAAACAGCGGCTCGTCTCGATCTGTCTCTCGATCTGGAAGATTTGACCGGCTTCTTTACCTCCTTTGACTGGGGCTATCGCTATAGCAAAACGTCCAGTGAATTTGACCAGGTCAGGTCGACCTTTGGTACAAGCGCAATAGCAAATAGCCCTAATGGCGCTCTGTTCGCAGATCTTCTTGTTCCCGGTCCAAACAACTTTGATTCTGCAGATGGCAGAGAACTGGCTTTCCGTAATTTTCTTCTCATCGACCCGGATCGCGCTTTTTCTGATCCGGATGGAACGTTGGACATTCTGCAAGGGGCCCTGGCGACAACAAATGGTTCCATAAATGACCCTGTTTCCAATCCATCTGCTTTCTTTGAGATCGACGAAACAACCCACGCTGTATACGGGCAAGCAAATTTTGATTTCGGTCCAGTCCGCGGGAATATCGGACTACGTTATGTCAGTACGACTGTTAACTCGTTAGGTAATAACGTTGCCGGCGGTGTAGTTACACCGGTAGTCACACGTGGCAATTATGATCTATTTTTACCGCGCGTAAACCTGATTGCAGACGTGACCGATGATATAGTTCTTCGTGCAAGTTTCGGCGAAGATATTAATCGTCCGAATTTTAACAACCTGTCGACCTCGGTCAACTTTCCGACCGGGCCGAACAATGCTGTTAATATTGGTAACCCGGACTTGGCACCAGAAACAGTCACGTCTTATGATGCCTCGATTGACTGGTATTTTGCACCTGCATCGGTGCTGAGTATCGGTGTTTTCCACAAGAGGCGTTCAAACTTGTTTGTCACTCAGTTGGAAGATGCGGCGCTGGATGGAAGTGGTTTTCGCGACATCACAGATCCGTGTGAAGGCGGCGGTATCTTCAATCCGCTCCCTGATCGCAATGTCTTGTCTAACATTCCCGGCAATGGATTATGTGTTCCCATCTTGACCAGAATTAACGACACGGGAAGCACGACACAAACCGGTATCGAAGTGGCAGTTCAATATGATCTCTCGCAATTTGAGGATGCGCTCGGTTTTGCATCAGGCTTCGGTATTATAGCCAACTATACCTACCAGGATTCCAGTGGTGGTGACGCCGTCAACACCTCTGCGGGTCGTGGAACGGATGTTTTTAACGCGATCAACGGTATTTATGACGAAAATAATTTCGTTCCAGTTACCGCTGTTCAAGGCCTTCTGGACTTCTCTAAACATGCCTACAACGCCACTCTATACTATGAGAAATATGGTATTTCGGCCCGGGCGCGTTATACATGGCGTAGTTCATTCCGTACCCAAGACACAGCAGCCGGTGCCAGTCTGAATAGTACTTTGGGCTTCCCAGTTGTTACAGAATCAAGAGGACAGCTTAACGCCAGTATCACTTACGATGTGACCGATTATCTAAACATTGGGGTTGAAGGCGTTAACCTCACGAAGTCCAAAATTGAACAGTCTTGTGTTAATAGCGGTGCGCTGTTGTGCTTCCAAGGCCTACCGGACCGCAGGCTGACTTTCGGTGCGACCCTCAGCTTCTAAAGAAAAATTACAAAACGATTGTGGCGACGTACGTGTTCTAATCTCGGCCCTTATCTGCGGTCTGTTACAAATAAGCGCAGATGTTTTCGAGTTTATGAATCTGTGATCGCCAGTTTTAAAGAGCTCCAACAGGGGGTTGGCGCGGTGGGAGCTTGAACCTACCGCGCCAATTTTAAGCAGTGAGCCGAAGCGCATATCAAAATTTCGAGAATAACATCACATAGGTATGTATAATTGGTATGTATAAAAGGTTGACAAATTGATCAGACCACGCCAGTTTTCTTACAAACATAATAATACAGGGAGAATAGGGATGTTTCGAGACGGTTTTTTCCGTGGGTCAATGGCTAGTAAAATGAGCATTGGATCTGCATTATTGGCCAGTACCGCTGTCACGGCGATTGCAAGTCCGGCGCTGGCGCAAGATAGCGCGGCTGCTGCTGAAGATGAAAACACCATTATCGTTTCGGGCATCCGCGCCACCATTCAAGAATCCATCGCAACCAAAAAAGAAGCGACGACAATCGTTGATGCTCTTTCATCGGAGGAAATTGGTGATCTGCCCGCGTTATCGATTGGTGAGGCTCTAGAGACGCTTACTGGCGCGGCGTCGCATCGTGAGCAAGGCGGCGCAACGGAGATTTCGATTCGTGGTCTCGGGCCGTTTTTAGGCTCCACGGTATTAAACGGCCGCGAAGCAACGAATGGCAGCGGAGATCGATCCGTTAACTTTAGCCAATTCCCGTCGGAATTGTTTAACAAGGTCGCCATCTATAAGACTCAAGAGGCAAGCTTCATTGAAGGCGGCGTCTCAGGGCAGATCAGCCTCGAAACTGTTCGCCCCATTGACTATGGAAAGCGTCGCTTTCAAGGTGACTTCAAACTCAATTATAATCCGGACAATAGCGACCTTAACATTCGCGAGCGCAATTTGGGCTATCGCGGTACTGTGAGCTATATTGATCAATTCAACGTAGGCGATGGTGAGGTGGGCATTTCACTCGGCTATTCTCGCAACGTGACCACTAATCCGGAGCAAGAGGTTCGCTCCAGCAGTGGTTTTCGTGACTGTCGTCTAGCACCGGCCTCATCAAATGAAGGTATTTTTGAGGACGACAACTGCGATGATGGTGGCAGCTCGGGTGGTGATCTACTTCTCGAAATAGATCCCGCGACTGGAACGGCGCCCGACGCTGATACGCCATTTTTGTTTACAGCGAGCTCGCGCTCGTTCCGTCAAAATATCACGAATGACAATCGCGACTCCGTGTTCGCTGCCGTTCAATTAAAGCCAACGCCTGATGTAGATATCAACTTTGATTTCCAATATTCTGATCGGAAATTCACGGAGATTCGCAACGATCTCGTTTTTGCAGAAAATCGACGTGTTGATGCGCCGGATGTTCCTCTTTCTAGACGGCTCCCATTTGATTTGATCGTCACGCCTGCCGGTTCATTGCAACAATTTACCAACGAGCAGCGGATTGAAACCAACAGCCAATATGCCGAGCGCCTTGAAGAATATTTTGGCGGGGGCATTTCTATCGATGTCCAGGCTACAAGCCGATTGAAGCTGTCATTTGACGCTTCCTATTCGGATACAAGTCGACGTGAAAACATCATTCAAACACGCTTACAGTCCGATCGCGAAGATATTTTTGGCAACACAGTGCCGGGGACAAATGCTGCCCTAGAACGCGGTACCGGTGGTGTGCAACGAGACCGAGTTGAAACAGCAACCTTCATTGGTCAAAATGGATCTCAGGGCTATAATTTCATCGTTCAGAACTTTGATGTAACCAATCCTGACCTATTTGCCGATGATGCGCGTACCCGTGTTGATTTGAACCAGTTCCGCAACAATGATATTTTGGGCATACGGGGTGATGTCGGATATGAATTTGACGGTGGTTTGCTTTCCAGCATCGAAGCTGGGGTCCGCTATTCGGAGCTTGGCTTCGACAGTGTGCCGCGTTCACGTCTGCAAGAGACTTATTCCGACGACGCTTTATCGACTGCAAACCTAGCTTGTCGAAATAGCGCCTTTCCAGAGAATAACTTTCTGTCGTCAATCAGCGGCGGCAATGCGCTCGTAACGAACGTTGATGATGCTGGTAATGTAATTGCTCAAGGCACAGGCAATAGTTTCGCGACGTTTGACCCACTCTGTCTGGTGCAGCAATTGGAGGCAGCGGACCCTGGCGATATCGAATTTGACGAAAACGGGGTTCCCATCATCCCAGGACCGGGTGTCAGTATTTCCAATGTAGATGTTACGGAAAAAACGTGGGCTGGATATTTGCAGGCGAATTTCAGTGGTGACTTTGGAGACATGCCGGTTCGCGGTAATGTTGGTCTTCGCGTTGTGAACACCAAAGTTCGATCCGTTGGGTTGAGGCTTCCATTGGTTACGCAGGCTAATCCTGATGGTACGATAGATGTCATTAATGATCCGAATGCAACAGGATTTGATGAGGTTGTTGGCGGAGGAAGTTACACTGAGTTTCTGCCTAGCTTTAATATTGTCGCCGAAGTGGCTCCAAATATTCAGGCGCGTGCCGCGGTTTATCGCGCATTGTCACGGCCTGACCCTTCTAGTTTGGGATTTGGACGGGCTTTCGGCGGATTGCAGGACGATGATTCCACATCAATTGCAGATGCGATTGGTAACGCCACGGCGAGTGGTAACCCATTTACGCAGCCACTCCTATCATGGAACTTTGACGCTGCTGTGGAATGGTATCCCAACCCGGATACGATTCTGGCTGCGGGTGTCTACTACAAGAGATTCAATGGTGGGTTTGAAAATACAACCCGGGTTGAAGAATTTATTGTCGATGGACAGGCCTTGCAGACACTGGTGACGACCCAGGATACTGTTGGAGATTCCAGCACAATTTATGGTTTTGAAGTGACGGCCACTCATCGTTTCAGTTATTTGCCAAAACCGCTAGACGGGCTTGGGTTCAAGTTAAGCTATAACTATGCGAGCTCAAATTTCGAATTTGAAGACGCGCAATTTGGCGCTTCTCAGGTCTTCGGTGCGAATGGAACGCTTGTCGATCGGGTTGGGATTGTCCCGCCCGCAGAAATCTTCGGATTGTCGAAACATGTGCTGTCCGCTCAACTTTATTACCAGATCGGGGGCTTCGATTTTCAAGGCGTCTACAAATATCGTAGCAATTATTTCCAGCAATTTATCAGTACGCCCGGAAACCTGCGTTACATTGGCAATACCGGCGTGTTCGAAGCACGACTATCCTATAAATTGACGGACAATATCAAGTTCACGATTGAGGGTATCAACCTGTTCAACGAGCCGCGTAACCAGTTCAACCCGACGTTGGAGAATATTTCGGAGGTCAATGTTTACGGCCCTCGCTACTTCGCTGGTGTTAAATTCAAATTTTAGGCTCCAAACGGGGAACGGTGCGGTGGGAGCTTGAACCCACCGCACCGATTTGAGGGAACGCGGTAATTCAAACTGGTCGACAATTGGTATGGCTCTGGGGTAAGCAACTGTAGATAGCGGAAAATGTTTTGATTCTATAAAGAGGATTTCACCAACGTATGGCTGAACAAAGGCTTTTTCACAGCGTAGCTGAACAGATAAGCGTCCTTATCGAAGAGGGCGTTTTTCCTCCTGGGACGCGTTTGCCGGGCGAGCGTGAATTGGCCGAACGTTTTGAGGTCAGTAGGGTGACAATCCGCGAGGCAGAAATAGCGTTGCAGGCGATTGGCCGTATCGAAATAAAAACCGGCTCCGGCGTGTATGTGTGTGAAGAGCAACCAAAAAATCCTAATGATCTGCCGGATGTGAGCGCCTTTGAGCTTACGGAGGCACGGTCGCTTATCGAAGCAGAGGCGGCGGCTTTGGCAGCCAAGGTGATTTCTGACGAGGACCTCCAAGAGCTTGATCGGCTTATCATAGCGATGGCAAGTAGCGATGAAGAAGCCTCACTGGTGGCCGACCGCGAATTTCATGCGACTATCGCGAAGGCATCGGGAAATGGGGCATTGGTTCACACGATTGAAACGCTTTGGCGGATGCGAGAAGAACTGCCTGCGGTAAAGCATAGCTATGATGCGGTTTGTGAAGAAGATTCCAAAATTCGCGCGCAGGAGCATCAGGATATACTAGATGCGCTAAAGGCCCGAAATCCGGAAGCCTCACGTCGGGCAATGCGAGAGCATTTTCTACGCCTAATAGGCTCTATGCTTGATGCCACGGAACAGGAAGCATTGCGTGAAGTGCAGCAGCGCGCCAGCGAAAGCCGAGAGCGCTTCTTGCAAACCGCTAGAATGGGCTAATATCATAATTGGTATATCATTTTGGTATTGATAATTGGTTGACAAAAAATAGACTCGCTGATAGCTCTAAATATCATAATAAGAGGATGTTTGGGGATGGTGCTCAGGTTTTGCCTGCTTTTGTTAGCCTGCAATATAGTTGCGTTTCCAGCAGCAGCTGAACAATATCTTGTTAAAAGTCAGGTTGAATATTTTGCCGCCGAGAAAAAGCTAAAGGCTGGCGACAAAATCGTCTTGGCCAATGGTGTGTGGCGTGATTTTGAGATTAAATTTTCCGGCCAAGGGACTAAACCAAAGCCCATCACATTGACGGCACAAGATTTTGGTAAGGTCATCATCTCTGGCCAATCTAACCTACGTATCGGTGGCAAGTATATGCTTGTGACCGGGCTGGTTTTCAAAAATGGTTATAGCCCCACTGGCGAAGTGATTTCTTTTCGCCGGTCCAAAGAAGACTTGGCTTCATTCAGCCGGGTGACCGAAGTTGTCATTGACCATTTCAACAAACCCGATCGCTTTGAAAGCGACTATTGGGTTGGCATGTATGGCCAGCATAATCGGTTTGATCACAATCATCTGGTGGGTAAGAGTAACAAGGGCGTGACCTTTGCAGTTCGGTTAGATTCGAAGGACAGCCAGGATAATCATCACCGCATCGATCATAATTATTTCGGTCCGCGGCCCGTTTTGGGTTCTAATGGCGGTGAGACATTGCGGATCGGCACCAGCAAATATTCGATGTTCGATTCCAATACGGTTGTTGAGAATAACTATTTTGACCGCTGTGACGGTGAAGTCGAAATCATCTCTTCCAAATCAGGTGGGAATATATATCGCGGCAATGTCTTTTATGAATCCAGCGGTACGCTGACACTGCGCCATGGTGATGGCAACCTCGTTGAAAACAATATATTCTTTGGCAATGCCAAGGACCATACCGGCGGTGTCCGGGTCATAAATCAAGACCAGACCATTCGTAACAATTATATGGAAGATCTTCGCGGGACCGGCTTTTCCAGCGCATTGACGGTGATGAACGGCGTCCCCAATTCGCCTGTTAACCGCTATGTTCAAGTGAGCCGGGCGATCATTGAAAATAACAGTGTCGTTGATAGCGCAAGGATTACCTTCAACGCCGGTGCCGACAAAGAGCGGTCTGCGCCGCCAATAAACAGTCGTTTCGTTCAAAACCTTCTCAGTGGAGCGGGCGATGGAACATTTATCAAGATTCAGGATGATATCAGCGGGATTAGCTTTGCCGATAATATTATGACTGCAGGTAAAGCTGAGAAGCCCGTTGCCGGTATTCCAGAGCAGAAACTGGCGTTAAAGCGCGCAGAAAATGGTCTGCTCTATCCAGAAGGTTCTGCAATAGGGGTGTCCCGTGATTTAGAGCCTGTCACGCGGGATCAAGTTGGTGTTTCCTGGTATCCGAAGTCTCCCAGCGGAGATCGTTTCGGGACAGGACAGTCTATTGCGGTGGGTCCCGGTGAAGACAGTCTGACCGATGCCTTTGCAGAAGCAAAGGAAGGCGATCGTCTGGTTCTGAGCGCGGGCGAATATGTGGTGAACAAGATACTCCCGCTGAACAAGGCTGTGTCCATTGAAGGCCCGACCGAAGGAGCAGCTAAAATCACCTTTGCCCGGCCTTCTTTAGTGGAAATACAGGAAGGTGGCAGCGTGCAGCTTGTCAATGTCACGGTTGATGGCTCTCTTGCGCCTGACTCGGTTGGCAACGCAGTTATCCGGACCACCAGTTTCCCGATGCAGTCCAATTTCCTGATCAATCTCGATGGCGTTTCCGTCACTAATCTGGATGTGAACAAGTCCTTCCACGTTATCGCGTTGGGTAAAAGTAGTTTCGCTGATCGGGTCAGCATTAAGAACAGCAATTTCAGCAATATTTCCGGGTCAGTGTTACAAGCGGCCGCGGAAACGGAGGACTACGGCCAGTATAACGCTGAATATATTGAAGTCTCCAATTCCAATTTCAAAGACATTGGCGGCGCAGCATTCAATATCTATCGCGGAGGTCGCGATGAAAGTACCTTTGGGCCGCATTTCTCACTGACCAGTTCCAATTTTTTGAACGTCGGCAAAGGAGGAAATAATGCAAATGGAGCATCCATGGTTCTTCATGGCGTCCAACATAGCGACATCAGCAGCAACAATTTCCTCGACAATGCGCCGATAAAGATTGTCCATACGGTCGGTCGGCCGCAAACGCGGATCTCGGGCAACAAGTCGTCCAAAACACCCGCACCAATTCTTGAGGAACTGAATTACCAAGGCGCTCACCGTGCCATTTTGTCCGAAAACCAATTTGAAGGCGCAGCAAAGCCATGATCCCAAAGCTTATATGGGTCGCATTGTGGGGCGTTGCATCTTCCGCCGCTGTTGCCAGTTCTGACCGGCTCTCCCAGACCGGACAGGTCGCAGTGGCAACCTCTCAGGCACCGCTTTTTGAAGCCGAAATGCAGCGCGCATTGGCGTTTGTTGATGGCATGATGGAAGCTGGCATAATTGTACCTGTCCCCAAAGATCCTGGCGGCGGATATACCCACGAGCAGCACAAACAAAATTACAAAGCAATTTATCTTGCTGGGCAGCTCCATCGCATTACCGGCGAACAAAAATACGCCGATTATGGGCGCGATCTATTGCTTGCCTATGCGAAACTTTACCCGACATTGGACGAACATCCGGCGCGCAAAAATAGCCAGAGTTCAGGTCGGATTTTCTGGCAGGTGCTGAACGACGCGATGTGGATGGTGCATAGCATACAGGGCTATGAAGCTATTCGTAGCGAACTTTCACAAGCTGACCGTGAGAATATTGATAATAATCTGTTCCGTAAGGCCGCTGCATTTCTGTCCACCGGTTCAGCGGTGACGTTTAGCAAAATTCACAATCATGCCACTTGGGCCACGGCTGGCGTGGGGATGACGGGTTATGTTCTGGACGACAAAGAGCTGGTCGATATCGCTCTGCTTGGACTCGATAAGAGCGGCGAAACTGGATTTTTGCGCCAGAGCGAACTGCTGTTTTCACCCGACGGCTATTATACCGAAGGCCCCTATTACCAGCGCTTCGCATTGAAACCATTTGTAGTCTTCGCCGGGGCGATTGAGAAAAACGATCCGGCGCGCAAAATTTTTGAGCACCGCGATGGAATATTGCTGAAGGCGCTCCGCACTACGATCCAGTTGACCTATGACGGATATTTTTTCCCATTTAACGATGCGATCAGGGATAAAAGTCTCAACACTGACGAGCTCTATCACGGCGTTGCCATCGCTTATAGCAAAACGCGTGATCCTGCGCTGCTGTCTATCGCACAGTGGCAGGGGCGTACGGTCTTGTCAGATGACGGGAAACGGGTTGCGGCTGATTTAGCTGCGGGCAAAGCCACTCCTTTTCCGTTCAAATCGCTGCTGCTTTCCGATGGGCCTGATGGGAAACAAGGCGCTGTCACCATCTTACGCAACGGCGATAGTACAAGCGGACAAGCACTGATCGGCAAGAATAGCTCGCAGGGCATGGGGCACGGCCATTTCGACAAGTTAAGCTGGCAATATTATGACAATGGTAATGAGATTGTTACGGACTATGGTGCCGCACGTTTTCTGAATATCGAAGCCAAGGACGGCGGCCGGTATTTGCCCGAAAATGAGACATGGGCGAAACAGACGATAGCGCATAATAGCTTGGTGGTAGATGAGAAAAGCCATTTCAACGGCGATCCCAAAGTCGGCGGCAAGTTCGCGCCGGAGCAATTATTCTTTACCGACAAACCAGGCAGTCAAATCAGTAGCGCAAAAATGGCCGATGCTTACCCAGGTGTTTCATTCACCCGGACACAGGCGTTGCTCAATATTGATGGTCTTGGTCAACCACTTGTCGTCGATGTTACCCGGGTGCAATCCGACAAGGCGCATCAATATGACATGCCACTCCATTATAACGGCCAGATTATGCGGGTGGGTTTTGATGTCCAATCTCATGAGAACGCGCGCCCCGTTTTGGGGACTGAAAATGGATATCAACATATCTGGGTTGACGCGACCGGCAAGCCATCCGGCGCCGACAACGCGTTCGTAACCTGGATATTGGATGACCGTTTTTACACCTCACGTTGGATCCCGCAGGTCGGAAGTGAAGCGATGTTGGTAGAAAGCGGGGCTCATGACTCCAATTTCAATTTGCGACGCGAGCCGATAATCATCCAACGTGTTTCGGACGCCCAGAATACGACTTTCGCGAGTATATTGGAAGCACACGGACGTTATGATGGGGCTGAAGAGCGCACCACTGACGGTGATAGTCAGGTCAAATCCATCACGCTGGAGCAGGTAGACGGAGCCGATCTCCTTGTTGTTGAAACAATAGATGGAGCCTCGGAAGTGTTGGCCATTTCCTATAACAGCGACGCCGGCAAAAAACATAACGCCACTATTGACGGACAGAAAATCAGCTGGAGCGGCTATGCGGCTCACATCAAATTGGGGAGGGCGACGAAATGAGCGCGACTGATACCAAACCCAGCCAGAGCGAATCCTTTGTCCGCGCCTCAGATGTCGCGGTGGAGGATTTGGGCAACGGGATCAAGCGGCAAATACTCAGCTATGGCCCGGATATCATGAACTGTCGGCTTTGGTTTGAGAGTGGGTCAGCTGGTGATATCCACGATCATTTTCACAGCCAGACGACCTATATCGAGAGCGGGCTTTTCCTTGCGCACATCGATGGCGAAGAACGTGAAATCGGACCGGGTGACAGCGTCTATATAAAACCAAATGCGCGGCATGGCGTGACCTGTATTGAAGCGGGCAGCCTGCTCGATTCATTCAGTCCTGTGCGTCAGGACTTTCTTGCTTCGGGGGAACAAACATGAGTAGCGTTGTAAAAATTGGGAAATTCCGCTGGGCGATCGTTAGCCTTGTCGCACTAGCAACCATCATCAACTATATTGATCGCGGGGCACTCGGCTTTTTGTGGCCGGAAATTTCCGATGATCTTGGTATGACGAAAACCGATTATGCCATAATTTTGAACGTTTTCACCTTTGCCTATGCTTTTGGTCAGACGCTTTTTGGAAAGATATTTGACTGGATAGGCACACGGCTTGGCTTTGTGCTGTCCATTGTCGTCTGGTCTGCGGCGACCATGCTGCATGCGGTTTCAACCGGGCTCATGAGTTTTGCCATTTTTCGGGCATTGCTTGGGGTATCGGAGGCGGGTAACTGGCCGGGCGCAACCAAAGCCAATGCGGAGTGGTTTCCGATCAACGAGCGTGCACTAGCCCAGGGCATTTTCAATTCCGGTGCCGCCATTGGTGGAATCGTCTCGGCTCCGATCATTGCCTATCTCTTTGTCTTTTTAGGATCATGGCAGGCAACTTTTATCGCGATTGGTGCGCTCGGTTTTCTTTGGTTGATACCTTGGTTGATTATTTACAAATCCGGACCGGAATCACATCCTTGGCTATCGCCGGAAGAGCGCGACTATATTTTAACCGGCCAAAGAAATGTCGAAACTAACGAAGTTGCCGACTATGCTCCCAATTCAAAAGAGATCCTTTCGCGGAAGGAAAGCTGGGGCGTTATTATGGCTTCGTTCTTTCTCGATCCTATTTGGTGGCTATTTGTTGGCTGGTTACCGCTATATCTTAATGAGACATATGGTTTTGGCGTAAAGGAAATCGGCCTTTATGCTTGGGTACCTTATGTCGGTGCGATGTTCGGTGCCTGGTTTGGCGGAATCCTTGCGCAAAACCGCATCAAGGCAGGCTGGACCGTCAACAAGACTCGTAAATCGGTTATTGGCCTCGGCGGTTTGATCATGCTGGTATCACTTCTGATGACCACGCAAGCGGCGACGCCGCTGGTTGCCGTTCTTCTGATGGCCGCCATTCTCTTCGGATTCCAGACGGCGGTCGGAAATATCCAGACCTTACCGAGCGATTTTTACAGCGGGAAATCAGTCGCTTCTCTTGCGGGTTTTGCTGGCACTGCTGCGAAGCTAGCCGTGGTGGGGTTAAACTTCCTCATCCCGATTATCACGGTCAACAGCTACACGCCTGCGTTCGTTGTTGGCGCTGCGCTGGCGATCCTCACGGTTCTCTCAGTGTTGATTTTCTGCACGGATATTAAACCCCTGAAGCCCAAATCCGCCTAATTTAACGCAACTTTCATTTTTCAAAACGGGAAAAACTATGACTAAACTAACCAACAAAGTAGCAATCGTCACTGGCGGAAGCCGGGATATTGGCCGCGCCGTTTCCGTCAAGCTTGCCAGCGAAGGCGCGAAGGTTGTGGTCAATTATTGCAACAATGAAGAGCAGGCCAATGAGACGTTGGCAGAAATCGAAGCCGCTGGCGGAACGGCTGTCGCAGTCAAAGGTGACATGACGAAGCCTGAGGATGTGGCCGCACTAGTGGCTGCTTCTCAAGCAGCCTTTGGCGACCAGATTGACATTTTGGTCAATGTTGTTGGCGGCTTGGTTGAGCGCAAGGGCCTTGCCGAAATGGATCTCGATTTTTTCGAGCATGTCATGCGCCTCAACGTGACATCTACGTTCCTCGCGACACAGGCGGTGGTTCCGCATATGAAAGAAGGCGCATCCATCGTGAACTTCGCCTCACTGGCTGGTCGTGATGGCGGCGGACCGGGTGCCGCGGCATACGCCACTTCCAAAGGCGCTGTGATGACCTTCACGCGTGCAATGGCAAAAGACCTCGGACCCAAAGGCATACGCTGCAATTCACTCTGCCCGGGCATGATTGCTACATCATTCCACGACACATTTACCGCCGACGCAGTGCGTGAAAATGTTGCCAACTCGACCCCTCTGCGCCGTCAGGGCCGCGCAGAAGAAACCGCCGATGCGACGGTGTATCTGGTGTCAGATGAAGCATCTTTTATCACTGGCACCAACATTGACATTAATGGCGGTCTGTTCTTCTCTTGATGGGAAGCAATGGATGAAAAGAAAATGAACATAGAACAGCAACTAGAAGCCCGATTGGCCAAAGCACCGGTCGTGCCGCTCGTCGGAGGCAGTGATCCGGCGGTCGCAGTGAAAACGGCCAACGCACTCAGTGCGGGCGGACTGAGCATTATTGAGGTCGTATTGCGGACCGATGAGGCAGTGGATTGTATGGAAGCCATTGTCAAAGAGACTTCCGGGCTCATCGTGGGGGCCGGAACCGTGCTGACGGTCGAGCAGGCAGAAGAAGTGATATCGCGCGGCGCTCAATTTGTCGTATCACCCGGGCTGGTGGATGAAGTGGCTGAATATTGCCTGGAACGATCTGTTCCTATGTTTGCCGGTACGATGACCGCAGGTGAAGTCCAGCGCGCTTATGCGCTAGGTCTTCGCACGGTTAAATTTTTTCCGGCATCGCTGGCAGGCGGGGTGCCGATGTTAAAGGCGCTTTCGTCTGTGTTTCGCGACATGCGATTCATGCCAACCGGCGGAGTATCTGCAGGTAATCTGGGCGAGTTTCTGGCCGTGCCATCGGTGATTGCCTGCGGTGGCAGCTGGCTCACTCCTGCTGCGGAAATTGAGGCGGATAATTTTGAAGCAATAACCAATTTGGCGCGCGAGGCGGTAGCGGCCGCCAGCGCCGCCAGACCATAAGGAAGATATCATGGCAGATTTTTTGTCATTCGGGGAAATCATGCTGCGGTTAAAAACACCTGGGCATGAGCGGTTTTTTCAATCGCCTGAATTTGAAGCTACTTTTGGTGGCGGTGAAGCCAATGTCGCGGTTGCGTTGAGCAATTACGGCCTGTCCTCAGCTTTTGTTACTGCGCTACCCGATAATGACATCGGCCAGCACGCTATCAATGAAGTGCGTCGCTTTGGCGTTGATACCTCGATGATCCGTCGCAGCGGCGATCGTGTTGGAATCTATTATCTGGAATCGGGGGCAAACCAGCGACCCTCAAAAGTTATCTATGATCGCGCGGCGTCATCGATTTGCGAATGCGGCCCCGGCGATTTCGACTGGCCGACAATTTTTAGCGGCGCAAAATGGCTGCACATTACAGGTATCACTCCCGCGCTTAGCCAATCCGCAGCTGACCTCAGCCTTGAATGCCTCAAAGAAGCGAAAAAGGCCGGCGTGACGGTGTCATGCGATTTCAATTATCGCGGCAAATTGTGGAAATATGGCAAGACCGCGCCAGAGGTGATGACCGAGCTGGTGAAATATGTCGATGTTGGCATTGCCAATGAAGAGGATTGTCAAAAGTCGCTAGGTATCAGTGTCGATGTCGACGTTGAAGCAGGCGAACTCGATACCAAGAAATATGAAGCACTGTCAGAAAAGGTGCTGAAACTCTATCCTGAGATGAAAACAATCGCGATTACCCTGCGTGAGAGCATGAGTGCCGACCGCAATGGCTGGTCGGCCTGTCTGCGCGAACGTGGCGGAGATTTCAAACTATCGCGGCGTTATGAAATTACTGATATTATCGATCGCGTTGGCGGCGGTGACAGCTTTGCATCCGCGTTGATCTGTGGGTTGAATAAATATGAAGACCGGCAGCAATCATTGGAGTTCGCTGTGGCCGGAAGCTGTTTGAAGCATAGCATTTTGGGAGACTTTAACCGTGTTTCGGTCAGCGAAGTAGAAAAACTAATGGATGGCGACGGCTCAGGGCGAGTACAGCGTTAAGATCGCAATTTTACGATAAACTTCAATGCCCGCCTCTACCGTCCGCTATGGGTGCAAAAGCGGACGTTGGGAAAGACCATATATGATTCGAGAACTGATCAAAAAGGACCAACCGCGCAATCTCGCCAAATCGGTACTCGTTGAATAACCGTCTTGCTGTAACTCTCTATCGTTTTGTCCCGAATAATGCCTTAAGAGCAGCATTGCAGGACGGAGCAAGCCATGAAAATCACAAGCGAAAAATTTCAATTCACCAGCAAT
Organism: uncultured Sphingomonadaceae bacterium; assembly: GCA_947493215.1. Taxonomy (GTDB): domain Bacteria; phylum Pseudomonadota; class Alphaproteobacteria; order Sphingomonadales; family Sphingomonadaceae; genus Parasphingorhabdus. Next base: position 1,320,689 of record CANLQE010000001.1, read on the forward strand.
GCTGGACAATTACTGGACGGACGGTTGGAGCGTCCTGCGACCGGATCCGTGCGCGCAATCGCGCTATTTGCACATTGCTTCACATGCACAAAAAATAGCCGCGGTGCGGTTCGAGTTTCCGCCGCATTGGCCGCGCAAGGCATCGCAACATTGCGATTTGACTTTACGGGCCTAGGGAACAGCGAAGGCGCATTTTCCGACAGCGGATTTATATCCAATGTCTCCGATTTGGTGGCCGCTGCCGACGCGTTGCGTAAGGGCCCCGGCGCACCAGCAATTTTAATTGGTCATAGCCTCGGCGGAGCAGCTGCGATCGCGGCTGCCGAAAAAATTAAAGATATCAAAGCGGTAATTACTATTGGCGCACCGTTTGATGTTGATCACGTGCTGGGCCAACTAGGTGCCGATTTAGAAAAAGTGAAGACTTATGGGCAAGCAGAAGTTCACATTGGGGGACGACCGTTTGTCGTCGATCAAGCATTTTTGGATCAGGCATACGACCAGCCGCAAGCACAGCGTTTGACCAAATTGAACAAAGCGCTTCTGGTTTTGCACGCTCCGGATGATGATATTGTTGCTTTGGACAATGCGAGCGCGATCTTCCAAGCTGCGCGTCACCCCAAAAGCTTCATCGCTTTAGAGGGCGCAGATCATTTGCTGACAACTAAGGGTTCCGGCGAATATACAGCGCAGATCATTGCCGCTTGGGTCCAGCCTTATCTTTCGGAAATTGAAGTTAGCAGTGATACGCCAGCGCCAGGGGTTGTTACGGTTGAAACCGCGAGCGGCAAGTTCAAACAGACTATACGGAGCAGCGATCATCAACTGATCGCTGATGAGCCTTTGTCTTTCGGCGGAGGTGATCTTGGCCCTGGGCCCTATGATTATTTGCTGGCCGGCCTTGGTGCATGCACATCAATGACAATCAAAATGTATGCCGACCGTAAAGGTATTCCGCTCGAGAAGGTACATATCGAGCTTGAACATTCCCGCGAACATGTAGGAGATTGTGACAGCTGTAATAATAAAGAAAATCGCATCGATGTGATTGATCGTACGATTTCATTAAGCGGTGATCTCAGTGAGGAACAACGTGAAAAGCTGATGGAAATTGCGGATAAATGCCCTGTCCATCGGACATTAGAAAACCGGATAGATATTCACAGCACATTGGGATGATCATATTGCGCCTCCGTATGGCCAGCGTCCGCAATGGGCGCAAAAGCAGACATCTTTTATCTTGGAAGGGATAGATCGATTTCGCCTAAGTCAGCAATTCCAGTCATAGTTCTGCGCGAGCTTTTCCAACGCAATAATTGACGGCGAAGCCGCCGAACCGAAAACAAATGAAATTGCGACTGTCCGCTGCAAGTCTACGCCCTTGATAGGTCGCAGTCGGATACCCGAAACAACCCGTGAAAATTCTCCAAGGGTACACACGCCTTTGCCGGCAGCGACCAATTGTTGGATCCAGTCTTCCCGATCCGATTGTATCAGCGGACGAATATCCAAATCCTTATTGTCCACCATCTCGAGGAAACCAGAACGGAATTCGCAATTCAGTCGGTCCAAATAGTTTTGCTTGGAAAATTCTTCCAATTCGATTTCAGATTTCTTTGCAAAATCATCATTTTTCGCGAAGGCCATCAATAGCCTTTCCTCAAATAGTCGCGTCGTTTTGATCTTGTGGTTCTCAGTCGCACGCTGTGTGCAGATACAGGCATCCAGAAACCCGGATAATATCGCTTCCTGCGAGGTGGATTGATCGATCTGGTGCAACACAATTCTCGTGTTGGGGTTTTCCGATAGATAGCATGCCAGAAATTCAACAAATTTGGATGGACCTAGAGAATCTGCAATGCCGATGTTTAGCATGCTATGCCCGGATTCCAGATGGTCATGTGCCAGCAATTTTGCGCGCGCTTCGCTCTCGAGAATATTAGAAAATTCACTGCGGATTTTCTGCCCCAATTCAGTCAGTCGCGTGTTTTTCCCGTCGCGAACGATAAGAAGGCCTCCAAATTCCTCTTCTAACTTCTGGATGGATTTCGTTAGCGCCGGTTGTGAGATATCATTTTGCTCGGATGCCTGAGTGAAATTCAAGGTCTCCGCCACGGACAAAAAGTGCCTTATCTGCTTCAGTTCCACTGTGATGCCTCCCAAAAAAACGGTGATTTTTCGATACTGTCCCTGTTTTTGAACTAGCTACCAGCAAAAAGCATCGGTTACAAAAGGCAACCGATGCTTCTGGTTTTCGAGATTTCCAGTTCATAGTGGAGATGAGTAATCTCGAAAGGGAGCGAAATTCTCTAGGTTGTTTTCAAATAATCTATGATTGCTCTCCGGTCAGACGGTTTCGCAACGCCGCCTGGAAATAAGGATTCCATCTTATTGCCGGGTACGACGGAAGATGGCTTGGTAATGTGACTATCCAAATTTTCTTCGGTCCAAATAATATTCGCAGATTTCAGGGCGGGCGAGTAGCTATATCCGGATACGGTTCCAGAATTGCGCCCTATAATTCCCGCGAGTGACGGTCCGATACCATTCTTGCCAATTTCGGTGGAATGGCATGTTTTGCAAACAGCGAAAGCCACAGGCTCTTCGGCTGATGCAGCAATCTCTTCATTGGACTTCTCGTCCATGGACGCTTTGATTTGAGTCAACCATGTGGGGATGGGTGGTTTTCCATCCTTCCAAAGAACAGGATATGCCTCGATATAGATCCAGTCCGTTGCTTTGGCCGGGACATGGCAGCTCAGGCAATCCTGCTTATAGTTTGTCGCCACTTGTTTTGTTGGTTCCTTGGCTTCAAACAATGCCCATCCCCAACCGTCGCCCCACAGAGAATTGTCCGGGAATCGCTTGTTTACATCCTTGATCATCACAAACCAGACGCCCTTGTCCGTTGCGTAGGAAGCCGCGCCGGTTGACAACATGGCTGTTGCTGCACCTCTGACTTCTTTCACGAGCACAGTGCCATCCGGGAACGTTCCGGTTTCCAGATACGCATCAACTGATCGAGGTGAGATATACACTTGGTGCATCCCGTTCGCTTTTCCGCTTTCGTCTGCAGTCGACCACGCTCCGAGTGTTTGCCACTTCAAAAAATCTTGCGGAAAAGAAATTGCGCCTGTTTCAGAAACGATATCCGAAGGCCAAGTTACTTTGTCACCATCCTTGGACGAAACATCAGTTACAGTTCCCGAACCACAGGAAGTCAACATAAGGGCCGTTGCCGCAAGAGCAGCATTCGCGATTTTATTCATATGCATCTATCCTCTTTGGAGAACCTATTTGGGTTTCGCGTCTCGCAGAACGGGATAGAATTGAGTGAAAACAAAATCATCATCTGCGGATGCTGCGTGGCATGCGTTGCACGAATCTGTCGGCATTGCTGTTGCCGTTTTTCCATAAGGAGTGGAATGGCCAAAACTGAAATACGCCCAACCGCCCGGTTCATCTTGAAAGCGTTGATTGTCCTTGACCGTTAGTTCCAACCCCGAGAATTCACCCTGAAAATAACCAACCCCGCTCACCTCTTGCGCTGATCCGTTCTCGGCGTTGTTGTTTTCACGAACGGTAGTCAGTTCCTTGGCAATCTGTGTCCCTTCGGGGAATTTTCCAGTTGCCGAATATACGGCATAGGCACTCGGTTCGATGTAAACATTATGAAACTCAGGGAAAGGTGCTTCACCCCCGTTTAGCGCATTCGGAGTGAGCGGAGCACCAATAAATACCCACTCTCGCCATCCAACGGGCTGATTGACGGAGCCATCCTCATTAAACGATGCGTGAACAATTTTGGCGGATTTATCTTCGGCGGTCATACCGACACCGCCTTCGTCAGACGCCGAATTTTCTTGACTACAAGCTGCTATCGCCAATGAACTTGCAAAAAGCAATACGATTCCATGGCTCTTTTTGACTAATGCGTTTCGCATAAAATCCCCCGTTTGTTGCATGTCTGTTGTGCAAATTAATGTCACAGAAGATCATCTTAAGAAAATTATAGATTCCATAAGTCTTAGTTATAATGGCATTCACTTATGTCCGCTGTCGGGATATTGCGGTCGTCGAGGCCTTGCGTTCAAAAACAGATGGCCTCGATCAAAAACTATCTTTCCAATTCACCGAAGAAACCGATGACTTTGACGATCTTACCGACGTCATTGACCTCGGTGACATCAAATCCAGGCATCAATAGCTTACCGTTCAGATGGATCGCCCAATGATATCGGCAGTGATTGTTTTGGACGTTAATTTCACTGGCACGAGAATAAACGGCACCAGGAACTTGTTTCTGGACTTGCTCGACCATTTTGAGAAATGCTTCGCGTCCAATTATGTTGTGATTGGGATCTACAAAATGGACATTATGCTCTAGAGCGGCCTCTGTTAGCCCACGTTTTTCCGTCTCATCGGTCGTGTTCCATACAGCCAACATTTTATCCAAATTTTCAAGATCGGTTTTCATGGGCACCTTACTACGTTTTCGAGATCAGTTTTAACTACATTGTTCACGCGCTTCGTCAATCTGCTGCATTGCAACTAACTCCTAACGTCCGCCTTCGGGATAAAGCGGACAACAGTTTAGTGTCAGCTATGGGCGTACGAGCGGAGTAAGATCTCAGGTGATATCATTGTTCTGGATTCTCTAATCCGTGGCTATATCTTTAAGGCTTGCTGTACCACAAGGCGTTCACAATCAGCCATTTCCCGTCAAAATTACCCATGTGAAAATAGTCAATGAACCAAGGCGTTTCGAGCCGCACCGACGCCGTATTCCCAGACACGTCCAAAACCTTGCAACTACGGTCCCATTTATCGACTGGGGTTTTGAGAACCTCTCGCTTTGTCAGATCGACTAGTTCTTCTTTTGTCATCCGTCGTAGCCCGAAGCGTTCATAGGGGCGCTCGCCAGTCACGGCGCGCTTGGCAAGGTCAGGATGCAACGCGCGTGCAACGCGTTCAGGGTCTCCTTGAAGCTGGCCATCAATATAATCATGGCATGACGCATTAATGGCAGAATGCGTGGCAGCATCAGCTTTAACCGGTGAACTTGTCGCGACGGCGGCTGCTAAGATAACTGTACCCAGTCCCATGGCCTTAACCTTTCATCTGAGGGGTTTTTAGGTGATGCATCAAAGGAGAGTTACAGTAGTGCTGGATCGAGTTCCAGTACGTCTCACGGTTTAGAACCCGCTCGACTGACATATGCTTTAGTCCCGATTGACCAACTGACCTTGTTTTGTGCTGTGGTCAAATGTCCGCATAGCTGGAAAACTGCGATTGTTAAATTGTCATCAAAAGGATGAAATGATGCGAAAAGCGGTGACAGACAAGACCGTTTCCGCCCTCGAGGCTCGATCAAAACGCTATGAAGTTCACGATGTTCATTTGTCCGCTTTTGGCATTCACGTAACCACAGGTGGCCGCAAGACCTTCTTCAATCGCTATCGCTTACCCTACAGCTACCCCAGCGCATCTCGCGCTTCACACATATTCCATAGGTAATTGAAATAATGGTGAGCCCTGCTGGGTTCGAACCAGCGACCTACTGATTAAAAGTCAGTTGCTCTACCGACTGAGCTAAGGGCCCCCAGACATAAAATGCTTTGCATAAATGCTCGTGAGAAGCGCCTCCCTAGTGGTGCTTGGCTTTGGGGTCAAGCGGCTTTGCGCTGTTTGCGCAGGATTTTATAGCTGGCGTTGGCGGGACGCGATTTGTCCGATGGTACGGCCGGTTACCGGATCACGCCATTTTGCCGCTATTTCGGCGGCGGGCCGCAGGACGAAGGGGCGTTCCCGCATCATCGGATGAGGGATGGTGAGCTGCGGATCATCGCTAGAGAACATGCCTTCACTCCATAATATAATATCGAGATCGAGTACCCTTTGTGACCATCGCTGGCCGCGCCGGTTGCCAAAACGTGATTCGATAAACTTGAGGAGGACAAGCAGGTCGCTGGGGGCCAGCCCGGTTTCAATGACCGCTGCTGCATTGGCATAAGTGCGGCTTGATGGCCCCACTGGCTGGGAAGAGAGGGTGGTCGAGCGTTCCAAAATACTCAGCCCCTGCTGCTCCATTGCGGTTAGAGCCGCTGAAATGACTTTGAGGGGAGGGCCATGCCGAACGTGACGCTGGTTGGAGCCCAGGGCGATCAGGAAGCGGGTTTGCGGCATTGGGCGCCTCTCTTTTTGTTACAACTAGCAGCAAACTAACAGTTTCAAGCTTTTCAAAGCGCTGCTACCATGGAACGGAAATAAGACAAACTGAGGAGCAATATTATGGGCGGTCGACATCTGGGCAAAGGCGCGACAACTTTGTTGGTTGCGGGATTGGCCGTTTCTTTGGCCGCGTGCAGCGGCAATGACGCCGCCTCTGAGCTCGAACCCGCCGAGAGCATTGCCCGCGCCGCTCTGGTGGGTGCAGACGAGACCCAATATGGCGAAGTTATCATTGGCGAGGGTGATGGCGGTCTAATCGTACAGATTAAAGCGGAAGGCCTGACACCTGGACCGCGCGGCGTGCATATTCATGAAGTAGGGAAATGTGAGGGACCAGACTATAAATCTGCCGGTGGTCACTGGAATCCAACCGAAAAAGAGCATGGATTGGATAATCCTAAGGGCTCGCATATGGGCGACTTCTTCAATCTTGAGATTGGAGAGGACGGTAAGGGGTCGGTCGAGGCAAACATTGATGGCGCCAGTTTGAAAGAAGGGGCTAACGCGCTTATGGATGCCGATGGCGCAGCGTTTGTGGTTCATGCGGGCGCGGATGATTTGAAAACCGATCCATCGGGTGAGAGCGGCGGTCGGATTGCCTGCGGTGTATTTGAGATCCAGCGGTTTGAGCCTGCAAATTGAGCTTGCTAATTGATTTGGGGCCGGTGATCGCTGTCACAAATATTTCGTAAATTATTATATACCACGCTTAGCTATCGGGGGGTCGCATGGCTATTTCAGTTCTTTTTGTGTGCATGGGTAATATTTGTCGGTCGCCACTGGCCGAAGCCGCACTGCGTCAGGAATGCGCGCGGGTCGGAACAGGGATGATTATCGATTCTGCGGGAACGCATGACTGGCATACCGGACGACCGCCGGATGATCGGGCGCAGGCTGTGGCCGCTCGCAACGGCGCACCGATAGATCATCTGCGCGCACGGCCTGTGCGGACAGCAGATTTTCGGGATTTCGATCATATCATCGCGCTCGACAATGAAAATCTGACCAATTTGAAGGCTATGCAGCCATCGGACGGGTCGGCTGCGCTTTGTTTACTGATGGATTTTGTCGAAGGTCGGGCAGGCCAAGACGTCGATGATCCTTATTATGGAACGGACGAAGCATTTGACCAGACCTGGGTTGATGCTGTTGCCGGAGCCAAAGCGTTTGTCGCCAAATTTAGCTGACCAGTTTTGCTGTTTTAAAGAACGCCGCTCGCACCCCGTGTTGAATGTTCGCGCCGGACCTTCGGGGTTCCTGATTCGACTTTTTTGACCTCTGCGCGCGGATCAATCGATAGCATCTATCAATTCAATCGTTTATTTCGTCGGCTGGTCATGCGGTTTTTCTTGAAAAATTCACACAATCAACCGATATTGGAAAAGACAGACGCGAAAACGCGAATTTTTGGCGGCTTAACTATTGAGGAGTATGATTATAATGGCTTGGCCTGACCCACGAGCGACAATGTCGCGTAACCCTGTTGGCACAGCGCCACAATCCGATGCCGCTTATGACGCCGGATTGCGGACGTACATGCTCAAAGTCTATAATTACATGGCGAGTGGCGTGCTGCTCACTGGTATTGTGGCGATGCTTTTTGCCAGTTCCGGTATGGCCGCAGAAATCATGTTTGGCGGCGGACCCCTGAAATGGGTGATTATCCTGTCCCCACTGGCGATCGTATTTGCGATGAGCTTTGGACAGAATAAATTCTCGACCATGACGCTTCAGGCAATGTTCTGGGGCTTTGCGACCTTAATGGGTCTTTCCATGTCGACAATTTTCCTCGTATATACGGGCGCTTCCATCGCTCAGACCTTCTTCGCCACATCAGCAGCTTTCCTGGGCCTTAGCCTTTATGGTTATACCACGAAGAAAGACTTGTCGGGCTGGGGGAGCTTCCTGATCATGGGTGTTATCGGCTTGCTGGTTGCGATGGTGATCAACATTTTCCTGCAATCCACAATGATGCACTTCGTGATCAGCGCGGTTGGTGTTCTGATCTTCGCAGGCCTGACCGCCTATGATACGCAGCGTATTAAGAATATGTATTCTTATGTTGCCGGCACGGACATGGTTGGCAAAGTGATCATCATGAGCGCGCTCAGCCTGTATCTGGACTTTATCAACATGTTCCAGTTCCTGCTCAGCTTTATGGGCAGCCAAGACTAAGCCCTTATTCATACGCGTTGATATATGACAAAGCCCGGCAGGAAACTGCTGGGCTTTTTCTTTTGCCTATTGATCGCTTTTCTGACGCTATCGCTGGACAATCGGAAGGGCGCGGAATAGGAGTTTCGTGGGAATTATAGGGGAATATGAAGTGCTTCAAAATATCAAAAATGCCCGTCTATTTGTTGTTGTTGCGGCCGTGTCTGTACTGGCTGCTTGCCAGACGGCACCACCTCCTCCTCCGCCAACTCCTGCCGCGGCACCACAATATACGCCGCGCGCGCCGACCACGCCTTTTGGAGCGAGCATCAACACCATCGTGCCGCCACTGCGCCCTGATGGCTTACGTCAAACGATTAACCGTGATCTCGGACCGCTGGAAACCTTGTGGCATGTAAGGGCTGCGTTGAATGTCGCGGCGCTTAGCTGCACCGCCCCCCAATATGCGCGTCTGATTGATGATTATAATGCTTTTATCGGCAATAATAAAAAATATCTGCGTAACGCGAATAATGCGATCATAAGCAAATATCGCCGCGAACAGGGCAGCGGTTACAAGCAGGCGCATGATCGTCATCAGACCAGTCTATACAATTTCTGGTCCTTCTCGCCTCTGCGTCGTCCGTTTTGTGACCAGGCCGTTCAGGTCAGCCAGCGCGCGATTGTTACAAAGCCGGATGGCATGACAGATTTTGGAGCAGCCGCACTGGCCGAGTTGGAAAAACCATTTAATGATTTTTATCTGGCCTATGAAGAATATGAAAGAGACTTGGATGCTTGGCGCCGGCAATATGCGCCCGAACAGGCCCGTGATGCTGCTGATGAAACCATCAATACAACCGGGCTGACCGAAGGAAACTAAGTTGCCGTAAGCGCACATTAGAGCTTGGACAAAAAAAGAAGGCCAGATGGATGAACCATCTGGCCTTTGTCTTTCAGCGTTTGAGAGATGAGGAAATCACGCTGAAAGAAGGAGGAGAAAAACTAAAAGCCGAAACGCACTCCAACAGAACTTTTGTCTGCCGCCGCTGGCCCAGCGTCAGACAAAAAGTCTGACCGGACCGAGCTGGAGAGGAAGCGGCCGGGATTGACTGCATCCACGCCGCTATCTTGCGCGTTGGAGCGGTAAGAAAATTCTTGTGGGATGAACAATCCCGACAGGCCGGCATTGGGCTCTATGGCAATAGGCGCCTCGTTATTCTGTACCCGGAATCCTGGTTCAAATTCAGCGGCCATGGTTGCCATAAAACCGCGCTCTTGTTTGCCAGTTACGCGGGCCAAATCAAAATTACTGATAGGAAGGTCGATAGCTTGATGCTTTTGGGGAGCGGCAGTCTCGACCATGCTTTGGGTGTCGATGGCGGAGTCAGCAAATGCTGGCGTTGCGCTGATACTGATAAGGGCAGTGGCGGCAGCGAGGGTAACATTTTTCATGACTTCGTCCTTCCTATCTTTTGCAGCTAGCACTTGCTTGCTGCTCTCATAGAAGGTTTCGTGCTGGCGTCGGATAAGGTTACAATGCCCGCATTTTTTTGTTTGTTTTAGGATTCTGGCATTAATTCTGCATCAATCGCTTTGGATTCCTTGTATTTCTCACGTTCCCGCAGCCGCTCGGCATAAGCCATAAAACTTTCGCGCTCGGGGAAAGTCTTGAATTGCAAACCCCAGTCCACCTGTGATCCGACATAAACATCCGCCATCGTGAAGCGGTCGCCGCAGACATATTGATTAGACTGCAACATCTGGTCGAGCACATCCATAGCGCGGTCATAGCTGCCATAACCTGCCGAGCGTTCCTGTTCGGCTGTAACAGACAGTCCCAAATTACGATCCAGGACGGCTTGCTCGATGGGGCCAGCAGCGAAAAACAGCCAGCGATAATAGTCGGCGCGCTCATCGGGCGCCGGAGCCAGACCGGCATCTGGAAAACTATCTGCTAGATAGGCGCAAATGGCGGCGCATTCTGTAACCGTCTGGCCGTTGTGGACTATTGCTGGAACTTTACCCATGGGGTTGACCGCTAGATAGTTCGCAGACTTCATCCCATCATATTCGACAATCTTCTGATCATAGTCCGCGCCGGCTTCATGCAATGCCCAGCGGGCGATCTGACCACGAGACATTGGGTTTGTATAGAAGGTGAGGGTGGGTGCGGTTGATGACATGATCGGCTCCTATGACAGTGTGGACCAAGTCTATAACAGACTGCTTTCGGTTTTGTAGGCCGTCGTTATTTATACTGACATTTTGCGTTTGCAGAAACCAGGTGGATATCGGCAAACGCTGCGGTCACGGTCTCTCCGCTATTGTCGGTATCGCTAGATATGGCGACGGAGGTGACTTTCGCTTTGCCGGTTTTAAACTGTTTTTGGATGTCAGCAGCGAGATTGCGGCGTTCGTTTACCCATGTCCCAGCCTGTGCGGCCCCGCTCTGTGCCACGATGATCTTTGCCTGTTTGGTATAGACGTTATTCCGAGCAGTCCCGACCGGAAAGCGGTTGTCCCAGACATAGTTTATCGCCCCATCGGGTATGGCATTACCACCTCGTGTCCGGGCGAGCGCCAGCTTGGCGCGGGTCCCAAGCGAAATCGCGTTGCTAGGTAAATCCAGCCCGATATAAACGCGTGCAGCTTGGTCATCACCAGATTTTTTGGCGATATTAGCTGTTTTTACGACATCGTTAACCCGCCAGCGCCAGCAGAGCACCGGTGTCTTTGCAAGGTTCACCGTTACTGGCCGAGTGAACAGAGCCATGCTCTTGCGGGCATAGGCTTCGATGGCCGGAACGCCTTGGATCCGTTTTGCGGTGAATTTGGTCGTAGGGACTTTCTTGTCGATTTGTACGCTGCGCCATCCGGCGGTGCCGCTGGCAAAATTGCTGATCCGCTGCACGCCGCCCGATTGGGCTGCTACCATAGTTGGTGATGCGGCGAGCATGATAGCAACGGCGGAAAGAAAAGCTTTGTGCATAGCTTGTCAGGTCCGGTTTAAGCGCCAGTCATAGCTCAGAAAGCTGACCTTTGTCTTGCCGGACTTTAGAGCGGCTTGCTGCCCCTTGGTCAGGCCGAGTGAGCCAGCATAGATCGCAAGAAATTGATTGAGGTTCTTCGCGCCGCGCCACCCTTTTTCAAAATCGCCGCGATACCATTTGAAGATATTGGATACCTGAAGATTGCCATCTTTCAGGCGATTACGGCTGCGGTCGCGCAGGAATTCCTTTGTCGCTGTTTGAAGCTGGGCGGACAGGGTGCCGCCGCGATAGGCGGTGTTGCGCAGGGCCGGGCATCCGATGCTGGCGCAATTCACCGCAAAATGGATGCGCGGTTCGTTATAGCGTCCGCTGCCGCGGATCAGACTATGTTCGATATGGTCCAGCGAGACGGTGTTGCCGAATAGCGGAATATATTTCTGTTTCCACGGGGAACGGATGATCGAGCCCAGATCTTTGATCGATTTCAAATTGGGATATTCGGTTAGAATAAGCTCAACCGTCCACGCATTATAAGCATTGATCAGAAAGGCGAGTTGATCGTTTTTGGACCATGTGTTGAAGGTCGCTTGGCTGACTGATGATGTGGAATCGAGATAGGTCTTTAGTTTCGCTCGATCCGTTTTGAAGCGTGCGTAATTGACCTTGGAAGATGTTCCGCCGCCGGTAACGACGACATTGCGTTTGAGCAGGGAATCCCAACCAGAATGATCATGGGCAGCCCATGCGCTGGTCGACAGCGACAGAGTGATCAACGATAACAAGAGCCGCAATAGCATGTGGAAAGTCCCTTTTCAGTGCAGATACTTGCTGGTTCGCGCCGTATCGGTTTCAGGTTACAATATGATCGCAAAGAGCGGGAGAATTCCGCGGGAATTCATTGTTTTCCATATTTTCCTTCGATCTGCCTGAGGATTTCGGCAAGGGAACGCTCTGGCGCGGACGTAAATGTCTGGCCCGTTTCGGTCAATTTTTCTATCCGGTCCAGACGGAACATGCGGAAATCGTCGCGCAATTCGCACCATGCTACCAATGTCCAAGTCTTGCCCCAAAACCACAGACCCAATGGTTGAACGGTGCGGTTTGTCGCGGCCCCTTCCTGATCATGATAGTCAAAGGACAATATATCGCGGCCTTCAATTGCGGCTTCGCAGCGATCAATGACTTCGCGGGTTTTTCTGCCAAGCCCCATTTCCGGGGCGAATATCTTCGCGCCGCCGACACGGCCACGCTCCTTTTCGGGCAACACTGTCTCGATCTTAACAAGAGCCTCTTCCGCCGCGGCAATCATCGCGGTTCCGCCCCAGGCGCGAACCATGCGGGCACCAGTAACAAGCGCGACAATTTCCTCGCGCGTAAACATAAGCGGCGGCAAATCAAAGCCGCTGCGCATAATATATCCGATACCGGCTTCCCCATCGATGGGAACGCCGGTGGATTGCAAGTCGGCAATGTCGCGATAGATGGTCCGTTCGGAAACCTCCAAACGCTCGGCAAGCATCGCTGCGGTGACAAGCCGACCGCCTCGCAGATATTGGACGATCTGAAAGAGGCGGTCGGCTCTACGCATGATTCAGTTCTTAAAAATACCGAGCGAGTTGCCCTCGGTATCCTTTGCATAGAAAAATGATCCTGCGGGAATAGCAATGACGTCGGAAACGACTTCGCCGCCGCCTTTCTTCACGCGCTCCATAGCATCATCAAGATAGCCATCGACCGCGAGATGCGCGGTAATGCCGTCGCCCGCCGTTGCGGGTTTCCCTTCATAAATATGCCCTGATGATGCATTCTCGCCTTCATAGGGCAACATCATCATGGGCTGTGGTCCCGCTTCATTTCTGGTGAGCGGGGCTTCCAGCAAGGTCTCGTAAAAGCGTGTTGCCCTTTCGAGATCGGTTGCGGGAATTTCGGTCCATACGAGACGGTTATGTTTGGCTTCAGTCATTAACTTGCTCCTGCTTGTTGTTGGGGACAAGTTTGCTAATGCCATAACCCTCCTGACAGCATATTGTCAGGAGGGTTTAAATATTTCGCGGCTATTGGCAATCGGTGTCGAGAAGAACGTCAAATCCGCCATAGATTAAACGCTTTCCATCCATTGGCATTTCAGCGCCCGGGGGCGGCATGCGTTTGTCCATGCGCATTTTTTCAGCGCCTTGATCAAAAGCGTCCTTGGAAGGCCATTCGGCATAACCGAAAGCGATAGCTTCACCGGCCGTTGCCTTAACTGCCTGTTTGAAATCGGTAACCTTGCCGTCTTCAATCTCTGAAGCCCAGCCATCGGCGGCTCGCAAGGCGCCATGGTCAATTGCCAGCTCGCGCATCGTCTTGCACATATCGGCAAAAGCTTCGCGCTTCTCTTTTGGGACCGGAGCGACATAGCCTTGAACATAACCGGTTGAGCCGCCTGTTCCGCTCTCACCTACTGTTTCAAAGCCTGAATAGATCATCCGCATGCCGTCAAAGGGTATTTCTGAGGGCTCCTCCATCCTTTCGTCGCTCATCATGCTTTCATGGGCTTTGTCGAATGTGTCTTTCGTTCCCCAATCGATCCATGAGAAGACAATATTTTCTGCTTTCTCGGCGTTCACCGCTCCGTACATGTCGGTAATTTCGCCCCGCGGCACATCGCACCCCCAACATTCGACAATCCGCCGCGCGCCATAATCGGTAAAAAGCGGCACGGACTCGCGCGCCATCTTGAGATAGGCTTCCCTATTGGCTTCGGGAACGGGAATGATGAATCCTTGAAAATAGGCCATTTTCTCTCTCCTCACCCCGAATATAGCAAATTTTAGCGTTTCAATCACGCACACAAAAAACGGCGTGAGACCAGTCACGCCGTTTCATATTTTGGGCGCACGGGTTGAACCGTGCTTTTGAAGTAAAGCTACTTGCTTTTGGTCGGCGCCTTTTTCTTGGGCGTCGGCTTTTTCTTTTTCTTGGCTGCTGGGGCCGCGGGTGTGACCTCAAAAGTCAGCGCATTATCTTTCAGATGCACTTTAACCTCGCCGCCATTGACCAGCTTGCCGAATAGCAATTCCTCGGCCAGTGGTTGCTTGATCTTCTCTTGGATCAGACGGCCCATTGGGCGCGCACCATAAAGCTTGTCATATCCGCGTTCGGTGAGCCACGCCTGCGCATCCTCGTCCAGCGTGATGTGGACATTCTGATCCGCCAGCTGCAATTCGAGCTCGAGAATGAACTTCTCGACAACCCGTGCAACAACTTCTGGCGGCAGGTAAGCGAACGGAACAATGGCATCCAGACGATTGCGGAATTCGGGGGTGAACATTTTCTTCACCGCTTCATCGCTCGCATCTTCCTTGGACACATTGCCAAAACCAATGCCCTCTTTCGCCATGTCAGACGCACCGGCATTAGTGGTCATGATCAGGATGACATTGCGGAAATCGACGGTCTTGCCGTGGTGATCGGTCAGCTTGCCATTATCCATGACCTGCAGCAGGATGTTGAACAGATCAGGATGGGCTTTCTCGATCTCATCAAGCAACAGCACACAATGCGGGTTTTGATCAATCGCATCGGTGAGCAATCCGCCCTGATCATAGCCGACATAGCCCGGAGGCGCGCCGATTAGACGAGAGACGCTGTGACGTTCCATATATTCGGACATATCAAAGCGTTTGAGCGGGATGCCCATGATCGATGACAATTGCCGTGCAACCTCTGTTTTACCAACGCCAGTCGGGCCGGAGAACAGATAGTTGCCAATCGGCTTGTCTGGTTCGCGAAGGCCAGCACGAGACAGCTTGATAGCGCTCGATAGCTTTTCAATGGCTGGGTTTTGGCCAAAGACAACGCGCTTGAGATCTCTGTCCAGACTTTCGAGTGTTTTCTTGTCATCTTTCGACACGGATTTGGGCGGGATGCGCGCCATTGTCGCGATAACCGCTTCAATATCCTTGGTCGTGATCATTTTCTTGCGGCGTGAAGGCGGCAACAACATTTGCATCGCGCCAACTTCATCAATCACATCAATCGCTTTATCCGGCAATTTGCGGTCATTAATATAGCGCGTGGAGAGCTCCACGGCCGATTTCAGGGCATCGGGCGCATAGCGCACATTGTGATGCTCTTCGAATGCGGAACGCAGGCCAGCGAGGATTTTGATGGTGTCCTCGACGCTAGGCTCGTTGACATCAATTTTCTGGAACCGGCGCAATAGAGCACGATCTTTTTCAAAGTGATTGCGGAATTCTTTATAGGTGGTCGAACCGATGCAGCGAATAATACCGCCTGACAAAGCCGGCTTCAGCAAGTTGGAAGCATCCATCGCGCCGCCACTGGTTGCGCCAGCGCCAATTACGGTGTGAATTTCGTCAATGAACAGGATCGCGTCGGGCATTTTTTCCAGCTCGGAAACAACCTGTTTCAGACGTTCTTCAAAATCGCCGCGATAGCGCGTGCCAGCGAGTAGCGATCCCATGTCCAACGAATAGATAACCGCCGGCTTCAATACGTCGGGAACATTTTCTTCTACAATGCGAAGCGCAAGGCCTTCAGCGATAGCGGTTTTACCAACGCCAGGTTCGCCGACATAAAGCGGATTATTCTTGGACCGGCGGCACAGGATTTGCACCGTGCGGTCAACCTCGGCCTGACGGCCGATGAGTGGATCGATCCGGCCATCTTTGGCTTTCTCGTTTAGATTGACGGTAAATTGGTCGAGCGCGGTTTCTTTTTTGCTTTTCGCTTCTTTCTTGTCGTCGCCTTCATCGCTGCCGGACAATTCGGCAGGATCGACCGACTGACCGCCTTTGCCGACGCCGTGGCTGATAAAGCTGACAGCGTCCAGACGGCTCATGTCCTGCTGCTGGAGGAAATAAACGGCATAGCTTTCGCGTTCGGAGAAAAGGGCAACCAGCACGTTGGCGCCGGTGACTTCGTCTTTCCCAGACGACTGCACATGCAATATGGCGCGTTGGACAACCCGCTGGAAACCCGATGTTGGAGAGGGATCGATGGATTTCTCCACCTTCAAGGAGTCCAGTTCACTGTCGAGATAAAGTACAACGGCATCTTCCAGTTCGCCCAGATCAACGCCGCAGGAATTCATCACTTGGGACGCATCGCCATCGTCAATCAGAGCCAGCAAAAGATGTTCCAAAGTCGCATATTCATGAGACCGATCGGCAGCATTTTTCAGCGCCTGATGAAGGGTCTTTTCCAGTGATTCTGCGAATGAAGGCATGTACTTACTCCTTGATGGGACAGAGAATTGTCCCGTTAGCCGAAAAACTATGGGGTCTGATGTTACTCTGACCTTAACTATTCGGCTTCCTTCTTAATCTATGCGTAACCCAAAAAACATCAAGGGCATATCCAAAGAACGGCAAGCTTTGAGCCAAGGTTAAGCGTATTTTTGCGTCTTTTCTCCTAAACGGTCCAAGCCGGATCAAATTAAGTGTGAATATTAAGATATAGGGTTAACAAATCCTTACCAAAGCTGTGAATATTTACGTCTTTTTAAATAGGCTATCGGCACTGGCCCGGTGCGACACCGCAAAGCTTTTCTTTGCTTCGCAGCGACTTATTTCGGTTTTGAGCACCGATATTCGCTTTTCCAGCTCATCTACAGAAAGTGGGTCGATATCCTGTTTCACCAGCAGACTGAGTGGATCATTGGCGCTGCGCGGCAGATCATCGTCATTTTCCATGTAAATTCATCCTGTCTTTTTCAGCCATTTGCCTCGCTAATGTTGACCGGCACAGGTTTGCTGTCAATAAGGATGGTGGATAAAAACGAGCACCGGATAGCTTTGCGTTTTTTGGGATAATTAGGGGCAAGCCATGACAGTATCAGAAGTTTTGCAGTCGGAAATGACAGCCGTCGCGATAAGCGAACCGGGTGGTCCGGAGGTCTTGAAGCCTCAGACTATGGCAGTGCCAGAACCAGCGGCTGGAGAAGTTTTGATCAAAGTGGCTGCTGCTGGCGTGAACCGGCCCGATGTCGTGCAGCGCATGGGGCTCTATCCGGCTCCTCCGGGCGCATCACCGTTACCAGGTCTCGAAGTGTCCGGCACCGTAGTCGCATTGGGCGAGGGCGTGGAACCGGAATGGATGGGCCGGAAGATATGCGCGCTCACCAATGGCGGCGGCTACGCAGAATTTTGTGTGGCTCCGGCTGGGCAATGCCTTCCTGTGCCAGAGAATCTGACAATGGAGGAAGCCGCGGCGTTGCCCGAAACCCTTTTCACCGTTTGGAGCAATTTGTTTAACCGGGCTTTTGCGCGGGAAGATGAAACGGTGCTTATTCACGGCGGCACCAGCGGGATCGGCACGATGGCTATCATGCTTGGTAAGCTCGTGGGGTTAAGTGTGATTGTGACCTGCGGTTCTGATCAAAAATGCACAGCGGCTAAATCCATCGGTGCGGACCATGCGATCAACTATAAAAGCCAGGATTTTGTTGAAGAGGTGAAGAAAATCACCGGCGGACAAGGCGTGGAAGTGGTGCTGGATATGGTTGCAGGAGACTATGTCGCGCGCAATCTGAATTGCCTGAAAGAAGATGGCCGGCACGTGACCATTGCGGTTCAAGGCGGGATGACCGCGACCTTGAACATGGCGCAGATTATGATGAAACGCCTGACATTAACCGGCTCAACCCTGCGCCCGCAGTCCGCCGACCGCAAGGCGTTGCTGGCTGATGAAATCTATCGCTACGTTTGGCCAGATGTTGAAGCCGGCAAGCTGAAGCCGGTTATGGATGAGACATTTGCGCTGGCCGATGCTGCCAAAGCGCATGCCCATATGGAAGCGGGTGACCATATCGGGAAGATCGTTCTGAGGGTGGAATAAGCGAGCGTCTTTTCAAATCAGCTATTTGGTTTTCTGCCGAAAATAACGATGATTTAACAGGTCCGTACTAAGGTCACCCCAATATTGATACTTGGGAAAAGACATTAGTGCATAGTTATTTATCCATCCAATATCTCAGAGGTCTGGCCGCCTTAATGGTGGTCGTGCTGCACCTACATACGGGCAATATATTCGCCGAAACCGCGGCGGTGAGCTGGTTGCGTGGGGGCGTTGATATATTTTTCGTCATTTCCGGTTTCATCATGGTGAAATCGACCGAGAACAAAAATTATGCCCCCCGAAATTTCTATCTGAAACGCATCATCCGTATCGTCCCCATATATTGGCTAGCAACGATCGTAACGATACAAAGCTCTGGCTGGACGGGCTGGCACAGCGTTGCTTCTTTCCTTTTTCTGCCGGTTTTTAATCCGGAAATCGGTGGTTATTTTCCGATATTGCCTCCAGGATGGACGCTGAATTACGAGATGTTTTTCTATCTTGTTTTTGGCGCCTGCCTGTTGTTCCCCGCCGCATATCGGTTTCTGGCCACCGGGCTGTTTCTATCCATGATTGTGATGGCGGGGTTCATTCTTTCTTTTGGCGGGGTCGCAGACTTTTATACAGCTCCGATCATGCTGGAATTTGTTCTGGGGATGATCATCGCTAAGTCGCGGCGGTCTATTTCAGTGTTGTTTGTCCCGATCGGGCTGGCGCTAATGCCGATACTATACAATGTGACGGAGGAGCGTTTTCTGTCTCTTGGGCTTCCCGCCATGCTGGTTGTATGGGGTCTGGTATCGGTGGAGCATAAAATGCCAAAAATACGGGCATTATCTCTGATTGGCGATGCGTCCTATTCGATCTACCTATTTCATTTGCTGGCGTTGGGCACGATTTATAGCCTCTGGTCGAACCATTGGGAGATGTCGGTCCTTTTCATTCCCGCCGCTTTGGCATTTGCGACTGTCATTGGTATTCTAGTTCATCTTGCCATTGAAAAGCCGATCACCAATTACCTGAATTCACGTATCAGGTCCGCTCGCAGAGGTCCTAAACAGCTTGCGGCCTCCTCCTGCGCGATATCATAGCGTGCTAATGCACCGGGTTCGTCCCGTGTGACCGACGATTTAGCAGATGACCGCAAGCTGCTTTTGGTCAATCCATTTTGATGCTAGGGTTTTCGGCACGGTGTTGAAGTGACAGTGGCAGCGCAATCATGACGCGGGCGGACAACAGGATGGATGCTAATCTAGACTTTCACGGCGCGAAAGCAGCGTTTTTTGTCGACGATCAATTGCTTGTCTATCGCCGCGATAACAATCCCGAAATTCCTTTCCCGGACATGTGGGATTTGCCTGGCGGTGGCCGCGAAAATGGGGAAACTGGGGCCGAGTGCGTTGCCCGGGAAACTTTTGAAGAATTTGGTATCAAGGTCGATATCGACGCGCTTGACTATGTTCAGCACTATGAAAATTGGCGCGGGAAAAATAGCCGGCGCGCTTTGTTTTTTGTTGGCGAACTCTCTGCGGTACAGGTGGCCGGAGTCGTCTTTGGTGACGAAGGCCAGCACTGGCAAATGATGACCATGGGCGATTTTTTGGAGAGCGATGAGGCGGTGCCGCATTTGCAGGACCGGCTGCGCGACTATCTGGCGCGTTGAGGCTTTCAATAGGTCAGTTTCTGGTAAAAGACCAGTTTCTGGAAGGTCTTGTGTCAGGCGAACCGGACCGAACAGTTTACCTGTCACGCCGGTCCATCGCAAAGGCTATTTTTGCCAGAGCCTGAGCCCGAATGGGTCAAAAATAGATGGCTGAACCAAATATCTTGCCGACTCTTTCGATATCCCCTACATAGGGCTCAACAAACGGCCGCTCCCAAAAGGGGCGGCCCTTATTTTTTAAGAAGGATGCCACCGTGGCCCAAGATAACCCAACTCCGCTGATGCAGCACGCAACCGCCAGCTGGCTGGTAGATAATACCGGTTTGAGCTTTGACCAAATTGCTGAATTTTGTGGTATTCACATTCTCGAAGTCAATGCGATGGCTGATGATCTGGCGAGTTCCAAATATACCGGTCGTGATCCTGTGCAGGCACATGAACTGACCAATGAAGAAATCGCGAAGGCCGAAGCGGATCCCGAATATCGCATGAAGCTGCAAAAAGGCCCAGATCAGGTGCGCCGCACCAAAGGCCCTCGCTACACGCCCGTATCCAAACGTCAGGACAAGCCAGATGGCATCGCCTGGTTGCTACGCAATCACGCGGAAATTTCTGATGCGCAGGTCGGCAAGTTGATCGGTACGACGCGCACCACGATCAATGCGATCCGTGACCGTGAGCACTGGAACATCGCTAATATTGTGCCGAAAGACCCGGTTACACTGGGGCTTTGTTCTCAGCGCGAATTGGATGCTGTTGTTGCAAAAGCGGCGAAGAAGGCCGGTATTGAGCCTGAAGTGCCTGAAGACAAGAAACTGGGCGGCGACAAAGAAGCGCTTATCGCTGAACTGCATGAAGAGCGGGCACAGGCTGAGCGCGATGCAGAGGCTGCACTGGCCGCTGAATCCGGCGAGGAAGAAATCGCTACCGAAGATCTGACCGCAGAGACCTTGTTTAAAGACAGCTGATAGCGGCTTCATCATTCCGGTTCATGCCGGGGCGATTGGACACTAGTAAAATTAACTGCCCAATTAAATCGGGTTGCGCCGGTTTGCTGCCTATGTCTATGGTCGGTTTATGGATGCTCCCACAAAACCCCCCGCTTATGATGCAACGCTAGCCGATCATGGCTTTGATCCTATTGAGGCGGATGGGTTGACCTATCCGCTTGGCGATTATGAGCCTAAATATGGCGAATATTTTGAACTCATGCCCGGCATAGGCTGGACCCGCACGCCGGTTCCCGGGCCGCTGGGGCATATCAACAACTGGGTATTGGACGATGTCCATCCGGATGGAACGCCGGGCTTTGCCATTGTCGATACCGGGCTTTTCATGCCCGCCGTCATTGAATCCTGGAAAACGCTTTTCAAAACAGGTCTCAATGGCAAGACAGCGACGAAGATTGTCGTCACGCATTTTCATCCGGATCATGTCGGCTGCGCCGGTTGGCTTGCCAAAAGGTTCAAGGCGCCGTTGCATATGAACCGTACCGAATGGTTGCTTGCTCGGATGCTGACCGCTGATGTCAGCGCGGATGTACCGCAGGAGGCGATTGATGAATGGCGTTTCGCTGGCTGGGGCGAAGATCTGATCAAAGAAAAATGTGAAGGCGGCTGGGGCCGCTTTGCGCGCGCTGTATCACAATTACCGGTTGGTCATATCCGTATGGATGAGGGCGATAGCCTGACCATCGGCGATAATGACTGGCGGGTGATGATCGGGCGCGGACACACGCCGGAACATGCCTGTTTGATTGACGATGCCAATCATGTGATGATTTCTGGTGACCAGATATTGCCGCGGATCACGTCCAATATTTCGGTTATGCTAAGCGAGCCGACGGCTGACCCTCTTGGCGAATGGCTCGATAGCATCGACCGGTTCCGGGCCGAAATTGACCCGAACCTGCTCGTTCTGCCTGCCCATGGTCGTCCGTTCAAGGGCGCGCACCAGCGGCTGGACACGCTGGCGCTGCGCCACAATGAGGCGCTGGATGATGTGGTGGCCGCGCTGGCCGAGAAACCGATGCGGGTAGTGGATAGCTTTCCCCTGCTATTTTCGCGGCCCATTGGTCATGATGTCATAGGCATGGCAACCGGAGAAGCGATGGCGACGCTGCGCCATCTGGAATATACCGGCCGGGCGACGCATGACATGAAAGACGGCATCGCTTGGTATAGCGGGGTTTAATCCAGCGCTCGGCTGGCTATCCTAACGCCGCGAACGTCATGGATGATTGATGAAAATACGCGCGATTAGCCCCGTTCCCAATAAGGCCTTTCCTACATAGCGGCCAATCCATTATAGGTTTTTGATGCCCTCGAACTCGCGCCATCTTTTCGGTTTTGAGTATTCGACAATTTCGGCCATAATCATGGCCTCGGCGGAAAACTAGGCTTCTTTGGTGTGAATTTAGTGAAGTTACGCGTTAATCAGGTGATTAAATTGTCATTTGCAACCTTGTCGCCGGAATGGCATAGTGCGATCAAAGCTGGGAGAGACGGCAAATGGCTACACAGGTAAAAGAGGAAAGCGGCGGCAGTTCGCAAGCACAGGTTGAATCGGTCGATGTCCTGATCGTAGGAGCAGGTATTTCAGGCATTGGCATGGCCGTGCATCTGCGTGACAAATGCCCGGGTAAGAGCTTTGCATTGGTCGAGCGCCGTGATGAGATCGGCGGGACGTGGAACCTGTTTCAATATCCCGGCATCCGCAGCGACTCCGACATGCATACGCTGGGCTTTAAATTTGAGCCGTGGACCGAGCAAAAAGCGATTGCCGATGGTCCGTCGATTATGAACTATCTCCACCGGATCAAGGCGAAGCATGATCTGGAAAAGCAGATCCATTTTGGCCACAAAGTATTGTCGGCAAGCTGGTCGAGCGAGGACGCGCGCTGGACGGTGACCGCCGAGAAATCAGACGGTAGCCATGCCGTAATGCACGCCAATTTCCTCTATATGGGGTCGGGCTATTATGACTATGACCAAGGCTATGACGCACAGATTGCGGGTATAGAGAATTTCAAAGGCGACGTCGTCCACCCGCAATTCTGGCCCAAGGATTTTGACTATAGCGGCAAGAAGGTCGTGATCATCGGCAGCGGTGCGACAGCGGTAACCATTGTCCCCGTCATGGCTGAAAAGGCAGCGCATGTAACGATGCTGCAACGCACGCCAACATGGTATTTTGCCCGCAATGCCAAGGATCACCTCGCCAATTTCCTGCGCAAGATCATGCCCGACCAATGGGCTTATAATATCATCCGCTGGAAAAATGTGAAGATGCAGGACCTGACCTTCAACATGGCTAGAAACCAGCCTGAGAAGATCGTGAAAAAACTTGAAAAACCGCTGAAAAAAGAGCTGGGCGATAAATATAACAAAGAAGATTACACTCCGCCTTACGGGCCTTGGGAACAGCGGCTTTGCCTTGTGCCCGATAGTGATATGTTCAAGGCCATCAGCTCTGGTGCGGCGGATGTCAAAACCGGGCATATTGATGCGGTAACCGCTGACGGCATCACATTGAAATCGGGCGAGACACTGGACGCGGATGTGATTGTTACGGCGACGGGTCTAAAGCTGGCGGTGGCCGGCAAGGTCGCGTTTGAAGTTGATGGAAATCCGATCAATTTCCACGATCATTTCTATTATAAAGGCTGCATGTTCTCAGACATTCCGAACATGGCCATCGTCTTTGGCTATCTGAACGCATCTTGGACGCTCAAGGCCGATATTGTTTCGGAATATACCTGCCGGTTGCTCAACCATATGGACGCGACGAGCACGCGGATTGCCAATCCGGTTCTGTCCGAAACGGTGGAAGAGGAAGAGCTGTTCGACTTCTCCTCGGGCTATATTAAACGCTCCATCAACGAACTGCCGCGCAACAGCACAAAAATGCCGTGGAAGCTTAATCAGGATTATCTGTTTGATAAAAAGATCCTGCTCAAAGAAGCTGTCGATGATGGCGTGATCCAGTTTTATGGACCGAATAGTCAAGCGGCGACGGACTCGGAACCTGAACTCGAAGCGGCTGAGTAATTCCATTTTCTATATCAAAGGGTTGTAATTGACATTAATGTCAGTAAATAAATTATATGGAAAATGAAATTCTCGATGTGTTGATTGTTGGTGCCGGTCTATCCGGTATTGGCGCTGCTGTTCACCTGACCAAGCGCTGTGTGGGTAAGAGCTTTGCCATTGTCGAAGGCCGCGAGCGGCTGGGCGGTACTTGGGATTTGTTTCGCTATCCCGGCATTCGTTCGGACAGCGACATGTATACGCTGGGCTATAATTTCAAACCTTGGACCGCCCGCAAAGCCATTGCTGACGCGCCTTCGATCCTTAAATATCTCCACGAGACGGTGGATGAATATAAGCTGGAAGACAAAATCCGGTTCAACCGGAAAGTCGTGAATGCCAGCTGGTCAAGCAAAGAGGCGCTGTGGACCGTCAGCCTGAAGCATGGTGACGGATCAGACAGCACCATTAAATGCAATTTCCTTCACATGTGTTCTGGCTATTATAGCTATGATGAAGCCCATAGTCCCGATTTTCCGGGCAAAGAGGCTTTTGCAGGGCAGATTGTACATCCGCAATTCTGGCCCGAAACCATTGACTATGCTGGCAAGAAAATAGTGGTTATCGGTAGCGGCGCGACCGCTGTGACTTTGGTGCCATCATTGGCTGAAACGGCGAGCCATGTGACCATGCTCCAGCGTTCTCCGACTTATATTGTGTCGCTGCCCGGCGAAGATAAATGGGCGCTGCGGTTCCGGAAATTTATGCCTGGTAAGCTGGCCTATCTGCTGACGCGCTGGAAAAATGTGCTGTGGGGCCTGTTTACGTTCAACCTTGCGCGTAACAAACCAAAGGTTTTCAAAAAGCGCATATTGGATATGGTGAAAGAGGAAATGGGCGAGGGCGTTGATATGACGCATTTCACGCCCAGCTATAATCCGTGGGATCAGCGTCTATGTCTGGTACCGGACAGTGATTTATTCAGCGCGATTAAATCAGGCAAAGCGTCCGTTGTTACCGACCAAATCGAGCGGTTTACGGAAACCGGCATAGTGCTGAAGTCCGGCGAAACGCTGGAAGCCGATATTATTGTCACGGCCACGGGTTTGAAAATGCTGACCGGCGGCAGCGCCGCTATTGAAGTTGACGGTGAGCCGGTCATTTTCGGCGAAAAAATCAACTACAAAGGCGTCATGTTTTCCGGCGTTCCTAATTTCGGAATGACCATGGGCTACACCAATGCCAGCTGGACATTGAAGGCCGACCTGACGAGCGAATATGTTTGTCGGTTGATCAACTTCATGGACAAAAACGGTACGCCGATTGCGACGCCCACTCTGCCTGCTGACGACTCGGTTGGGACCGAGCCTATGCTCGATTTTACCTCCGGCTATGTCCAGAGAGCGATCAAGGATCTACCGAAGCAGGGAGACCGCAAACCTTGGCGGCTCAATCAAAATTATCCTAAGGATATTATTAATTTGCGGCACAAGACCGTTGATGATGGCGTCATGGTTTTTGCCAAGGCTGGAAGTCCATCGGTGAAGCCATCAACAGATGCTCCAGAAAAGGAGTCGGTTGCGGCCTGATTACACTCTCGCGTTCCGCGAATTGTGGGGCTATAGAATGGCGATGATAGACTTTAAGACATTGATAGAGGCCGACAAAGGCCAAGCCGCCCGAACCATCCAGATATTGGACGTCCATATTTTTGAAAGCTGGCTCAAAGACCAGCCAGATAGCGTTCGTAGTCTTGTAAAGGCCTATAAATTTGTTGCCAATCCGGAATCCTATCTGATCCTTCCCATTGTAAATGCAAAGGGTAAGTCTGATAAATCAGAACAGGGCGACTTCACGGTTGTGGCAGGCGTTATCAATCACAAGAAGCTTGATCCGTGGGCTCTTGCGAAGCTTGGCGGCAGGTTGCCGGAAGGCAAATATCGCCTCGCAGGCGCCAGCGCAAAAGATGCATTGTTTAGTTGGCTGATCCCACAGCACGAGTTTGACCAATATAAGAAACTACCGGATCGTCAGGGACCAAGTATATTGCTGGTCAAGGATGAGATTACCCAAGTGGGTGAAGCTGTTCGTCAGGCTGAAGCCACTGCTTTGGTCCGCGATATGGTAAATACGCCCGCTGCTGATATGGGGCCAAATAAGCTTGAGGATATCGTCGAAAAGCTAGCCGAAGCGCATGGGGCAGACCTGAAGGTTACCCGCGGCGATACGCTGGAAAAGCATTTCCCGATGATCCATGGCGTGGGTAAAGCGGCGATGCGTGATCATGCTCCGCGCCTGATCGAACTAAAATGGGGTAAGGCAGGTGCGCCAAAAATAGCGATTGTCGGCAAAGGCGTAACCTTTGACAGTGGCGGGCTTTCTATGAAATCACCGGCTGGCATGCTGATCATGAAGAAAGATATGGGCGGCGCTGCTCATGCGATCGGTCTGGCAAAGATGATTATGGAAGCCAAGTTACCGGTACAGATTCACTTGCTCGTACCAGCGGTGGAAAATTCGGTCGATGGTCATGCCCTGCGCCCTGGCGATGTGCTCAATAGCCGCAAGGGACTGACGGTCGAAATCGGCAATACCGATGCCGAAGGGCGCTTGGTATTGGGAGACGCGCTGACGCTTGCCGGTGAAGAAGAGCCGGAACTGATCATTGATTTTGCAACACTGACGGGCGCTGCCCGGGTGGCTCTGGGACCGGACTTACCGGCGATGTTTTGTAATGACGACGAGATGGCGGCTGGTCTTCTGGAGAGCGGTGAGGAGGAAGATGATCCTCTGTGGCGAATGCCCTTGTGGTCGCGTTATGAATATCGCCTCAAAAGCCCGATTGCTGACACCAATAATGTCGCCGTCGGTTCTTTTGCGGGCTGTATCACTGCGGCTTTGTTCCTGAAAAAGTTCGTGCCCGATGATATCCCCTGGGCGCATTTCGATACCTATGCGTGGCGACCGGCTAGCAAAGCTGGACGACCTAAAGGTGGAGAAGCTTTGGGTTTACGCGCAAGCTGGAACTATCTGAAGGGCCGTTACGCCAAGTAAACTGTTGCAGTCGCTGCTTGATCAACAGGTGGTATCTCGGTTAAGGGCGGCTGGTATCACAGCTTTGTCATAAAGCGTGGGGGTCGCGCGGTTGCGGCAAAAGCCGTAAATGGGGTATTGAATAAAAATGAATATTGTCGGGGATATTGAAGCCGGGGATCAGGCTGCGCGCGCGAAATTCTCGCTGCACGGTCCTGAAGAGGATTTTGATCCTCGGACGACCGCTCATCGCGGTGATCTGGCGGATATTTCGCTGGCGGGAAAATTGTTCGCGCCACATTATGCAGAAGCTATTCCAATGCGCTGTGCCGCGCCAAAGGCGATGATTCGCAAGCAAGGGGGGAAGGACCACGAGGCTGTTTCCGAGCTATTGCATGGCGATGATTTTCATCTGCTGGACGTGGTCGGAGATTGGGCTTGGGGTTTTTGCGACCATGATGGCTATGTTGGTTATTTACCGGTGCATGCCTTGCAGCATCAGCGCAAAACGGCTCAGCCCACCCATTTGATATCGGCGCGGGCGGCCCTCATATTCATCGAGCCCGACGTCAAAGCCGGAGTGATCAAGCGTTTGCCTATGGGTGCGAAATTGGCTTGCGGTGAACCAAGCGAATGCGGCAAGTTCTTGAAAACGGGCAAAGGCTATGTTCATATCCGCCATGTTCAGGAAATTGGCGCGAAGCGGGTTTTTGATGGCACCAACAGCACTGTGGCTTTTGCCGAGCAGCTGGTTGGCGCGCCTTATCTATGGGGCGGCCGCAGCGGGGATGGTTTGGACTGTTCCGGGCTGGTCCAGATGGTTCTTGGCCTGACCGGACAAGCGGCGCCGCGGGACGCGGATCAGCAGCTAGAGGCTGTCGGAACCGAAATCTCTGCCGATGAATCACTGAAGCGCGGTGATTTCGTATTTTTCCCTGATCATGTCGGCATAATGGCGGATGGCGAACGGATTATCCATGCCAATATCCATTGGATGAGAGTGATCTCTGAACCACTAGGCGATGTGATCGCTCGCTTTGGCGAGGATGTTGAGCAACCGGTTTTGGCGCGCAAGCGTCTCGGATGACGAAAGACCATGACAAATAGTGTTTTCATCGATGGGGCGGCCGGGACAACCGGCCTTGAAATTGCCGATCGCCTGGGGTCACGGCAGGAGTTTGACCTTGTGCGATTGCCTGAGGAAAAACGCAAAGACGCCAATGCCCGACACGAAGCCATAAATGACAGTGATTTTGTAATTCTGTGCCTTCCCGACGAAGCGGCCATCGAAGCTGTGTCATTGATCGAAAATGAGAGTACCCGAGTTATTGACGCGTCTTCTGCCCACCGAACAGTGGCTGGGTGGGTCTATGGTTTTGCTGAATTTCAAGAGGGCCAGCGGGAGCGTATCGCGAACGCAAGATTCGTTTCCAATCCGGGCTGTTATCCAACGGGTTTTCTGGGGCTTGTTGCGCCGCTAATTGCGCGGGGTCTGTTGCCGGCTGACTGGCCCTATTCGGCTAACGCAGTGTCGGGTTATTCCGGTGGCGGCAAGGCGCTGATTGAGCGGTTTGAGCAAGAACCGGATATCGGCTTTCGCAGCTATGGTCTGACGCTTGAGCACAAGCACATGCCTGAGATGAAGCGCCATGCTGGCCTTAAGCACGATGTGATTTTTGCGCCGGCAGTTGTGCGGGCCTATCGCGGGATGATTGTCGAGGTTCCACTCAATCTATCGGCCATCGGCGCTAGTTTGAAAGCGGCTGACTTACTGGACGCGCTGAAGCGCCACTATGACGGCTCGGCCATCGTTGGTGTACATGATGGTAATGGCGTCGGCGAACTGTTGCTAACCGATAATGATTCCGCAACAGATAGGCTCGATCTATATGTGTTCGCCGATGACAGTGGCAAGCAAGTTCGGCTGATCGCAAAGCTCGATAATCTTGGCAAAGGCGCGGCCGGAAGCACTGTTCAGGATCTGAACATCATGGCTGGTCTTGATGAAACTCTGGGGCTCCGGCTTTAAGATTGACGGTTTTACTCGGCAGTGGGTTCCTCACGATCAGGCCGCAAACTGGTTCCAGCCCGGCCACTGCGAAACGACGTAAACCAGCTCACCGGATTAAGACTAGTGGTTCCATCGAGCGAGAAGGTGATAAATTCCGCTCGACCGCCGATATTCTCCCACGGAATGGTTCCATTCAAGCCAAGTGGGCTTGCCACACGGCTATCGGCTGACAGATCGCGATTGTCGCCCATCAGGTAGATGTGGTCTTCTGGGATGATGACAGGCGCTATATCATCCGTCTGCTGTGGCCCCAGGTCGATAATATCATAGCTTACGCCATTGGGCAGAGTTTCGCGTACAATCGGTAGCGTGCAAAAGCTATTGCCGTTCACATCCGTATCTCGCAGTCCCGGAAATTCGGTTCCACCGCACGGCGAATTGGCGTCGATTGGCAGGTTTAAGTCGGGCTGTACCTCTTGTTTGACGGCTTGACCGTTTAGGAAAACTTGACCACCGCGGAGCTCCAACATGTCGCCCGGAAGACCAATTACACGCTTAATGTAGTCGCTGCTTTGATCCTTGGGAGTCAGGATCACAATATCACCGCGTTCCGGCAACGATCCGAACAATCTACCTTCCATGCGCGGAAAAATATGAAATGTAGGGGATACCCATGACCAGCCATAGGCATATTTGCTGACGATCAGTCGGTCGCCGACCAACAAGCTAGGCATCATCGAAACGGACGGGATATAAAAAGGTTTCGCGACGAGGCTGTGAAAGGCCAGAACTGCGAGCAATAAAAGGCCGATGCTCTTGGCTTCACCAATCCAGTCGGTCTTCTCTTTTTCGGAATCATCCAACGCTATTGCTGGGTCATCCGCCTTTTCTAAAGCCATATCCTGTTTTCTTCTTCTATTGCCGTCTCGACCAATTTCAATCTGCCGACCTTACAACCGGGAAGGCATCGCTTCGATAATAACGAATGCTTGCGCCCATGGATGATCGTCAGTGAGTGTCAGGTGAACAACCACATCATATCCCGGCGGAGTCAGCGCGTCGAGCCGTTTTTTTGCACCTCCGGCCAGCGTCAATGTGGGTGCCCCGCTTTTGGCGTTGATAACCCCGATATCTTTCATAAAAACGCCCGCTCGAAAGCCAGTTCCCACCGCTTTGGAATAGGCCTCTTTGGCGGCGAAGCGTTTCGCATAAGTTCCGGCTTTCGTATAAGGTCTCCGTGCCGCTTTGGCGCGTTCGACTTCGGTGAAGACCCGCTTTTCAAAGCGATCGCCAAAACGGTTGAGCGAATTTTGGATACGCTCAATGTTGCAGAGGTCTGAACCCAATCCTATGATCATGACGCCGCCATCATCGCGCTTCGTTCATCAATGCGCGCATCTGTTGGATACTGCCCGTGAGCCCACCAAATATCGCTTCTCCAATCAAGAAATGACCGATATTCAATTCAACCAATTGCGGAATTGCCGCAATTGGTATGACATTGTCAAAAGTGAGGCCGTGACCGGCATGAGGTTCAATTCCGTTCTTTGCGGCGAGGGCGGCTGCATCACTGATGCGGCGCAATTCCTTTTCCCGCTCCGCGCCGCTAGCATGCGCATAATGGCCGGTATGAAATTCGACCACTGGCGCACCGAGATGGATGGCTGCTTCAATCTGTCGCGGGTCTGGTTCGATAAACAGGCTAACACGGATATTGGCATCGCGCAGCTGCCCAACAAAATCTTTCAGCCGATTATGCTGTCCCGCTGCGTCCAACCCGCCTTCGGTTGTCCGTTCTTCCCGTTTTTCTGGGACAATACAGGCCGCATGAGGCTTGTGGCGCAGCGCGATGTCTAGCATCTCGTCGGTTGCGGCCATCTCAAGATTTAGCGGAATGGAGAGTGTCTTCATCAACTCCAGCAAATCATCATCACGAATGTGCCGCCTGTCCTCGCGCAAATGGGCGGTTATGCCGTCCGCGCCCGCTTCTGCTGCCATCGTCGCGGCCCGAACAGGCTGGGGATGGTCGCCGCCCCGCGCGTTTCGGATGGTGGCGACATGATCGATATTCACGCCCAATCGTAAAGGCGATGTGCCGTTCATACCTTGCGGCTTCCCGGCTTTGTCGTCGGAATGGCTGCTAACTCGGCGGGCACTTCATCGTCCGCATAAGAGGGAACCTCCAGCGCGATTAGCGGAAAGAACGGAACATCAAAGGTCGCCGACCCATTGGATCGGTCTACCAATGCGCCTGCCGCAATGACGTCCCCGCCCGCTTGACCAATCGCTTTGATTGCCTCGCGCGAAGACAGGCCGGTTGTGACGACATCTTCCATCATCAGAACCTTTTGACCAGCTTCTAAGTGGAAACCTCGGCGCAATTCGAACGTACCCTCGGGGCGCTCGAGAAAAATCGCTTCAGTGCCAAGGGCTCTGCCCATTTCATGACCGACGATAACGCCGCCCATTGCCGGCGAAACTACAATATCGATAGAATTACGAATATCTGTGGGCATTTTGGCAACCAGCGCTTCGGCCAACCGTGCGCCACGCGCAGGATCCATTAAAACCCGCGCGCACTGTAAATATTGAGCGCTATGGCGGCCAGAGGATAATATAAAATGCCCTTCCAGAAGCGCGTCGCTGGCTCGGAATTCGCCCAATATTTCGGTTTCTGTCACTATTTTATTCCGTCCTGATTGATTTCATATTTTTAAAATGGGTTCATCTTGGTTCTAATGAAAGGCCAAAAACTTGAAAAATATGCGTAGAGTAGCTTGAGGCTTGCGACAACCCTGCTTATAAGCCGCTCCAAACGGGATGTTTCAGGTTGATGGGGCTGATGTCCATTTGGGCATATTTACCAGAGTTACTGGTTGGTCTAAAGGCTGAAAACTACTGGATTCTGGGGTTTAGATAAGGTTGAGCAAGTAATGACTCATTATGTGAAAGCATGGATTTTGGCATTGGGCCTGATTCTCACACCCGCGACGGTGGTGGCGCAAGATGCGTTGCCAACGGCTCCGGGTGCGGAAGCTGCGCCGGTTGCAGCTAGTGTGGACTCAGAGGCACCAGCTGCTGAGATTACCCCTGCTTCTGGACTGGATCCAGCGCTCTATACGCCGATGAAACCGACCGAAGGCGTTGGTATGCCGGTGGACAAGGGTATCGATTTTCAACCCCAAGTCAGTGAAACAGGCAAGCAGGCCAAATGGATTAACAATGTCATTCTGTTACCGATTATGACCGTAATTTGCCTGATCGTCCTCGGATTGCTATTTTGGGTTATGATCCGGTTCCGTCGCGGTGCCAATCCGGAACCGTCAAAAACAACGCATAACACGTTTATTGAAGTGGTTTGGACAGTCGTTCCTGTACTGATTTTGCTGGTCATAGCGGTTCCATCTATCAGTCTGCTGGCTAAACAGTTTGAACCTGCGCCAGAAGATGCACTGACCGTGAAAATTACCGGATATCAGTGGTATTGGGGTTATAATTATCCTGATAACGGTGATTTTGAGATTATTTCCAACATGCTCACCGAAGATGAGGCCAATGCTCGCGGAGAGCCTTTCCAACTCGCGGTTGATAACCGGATGGTTATTCCGGTTGGCAAGCCCGTCAAGATGTTGATCACAGGCGCCGACGTCATTCACAGCTTCGCTTTACCAGCGGCTTGGTTCAAGCTCGACGCTGTTCCCGGACGGATTAATGAAAAAGTGATGCAGATTGACGAAGTTGGCGTTTATTACGGCCAATGTTCAGAGCTTTGCGGTGCGCGGCATGGCTTCATGCCGATCACCGTTGAGGTGCTGCCGGAAGACAAGTTTAATGACTGGGTGCGCGCCAACGGCGGAACCGTAAAGGGCGATGAAGAGGCGGAAACGGATACTGCCGAAGCTGAAGGCGACGCCGCTACAGCGGAAGAGGCCGCATCAGACGACACGACAACAGAAGGCGCGCCTGCCGATGCAGCCGCCGCTGTGAACTAAGGGATAAGCGATGACAACTATTGCAGCAGACGGCCAGATTTTGGATGATCACGCGCATGATGCGGATCATAAACCAGCCTTTTTTCAACGTTGGTTCATGTCGACCAACCATAAAGATATTGGTACGCTCTATCTGATTTTTGCAATCATCGCCGGTATTATTGGCGGCGCGATTTCAGGTATGATGCGGATGGAACTGGCTGAGCCGGGCATTCAATATCTGTCAGGCTGGGTGGGCGCAGGCGCTTCTGCCGATGAAGCGCTTCATCTTTGGAACGTTTTGATTACGGCCCATGGCCTAATCATGGTCTTCTTCATGGTTATGCCAGCGATGATTGGCGGCTTTGGTAACTGGTTTGTGCCACTGATGATTGGTGCGCCGGATATGGCTTTTCCGCGAATGAACAACGTCAGTTTTTGGCTTCTTATTCCAGCGTTTCTATTGCTTTTAGGATCGGCTTTTGTGCCCGGTGGAACGGGCAATGGTGCTGGCACGGGGTGGACGGTTTACGCGCCGCTATCGACCAGCGGCTCTGTTGGACCGGCGGTGGATATGGCGATCCTGTCGCTCCATTTGGCCGGGGCAAGCTCCATTCTGGGCGCAGTGAACTTTATCACCACGATCTTCAATATGCGTGCGCCGGGCATGACGCTGCACAAAATGCCGCTGTTTGTCTGGTCCGTACTCGTAACAGCTTTCTTGCTACTTCTGGCGCTTCCGGTGCTAGCTGCTGCTATCACAATGCTGCTCACCGATCGTAACTTCGGGACGACCTTTTTTGACGCAGCAGGTGGCGGTGATCCGGTGTTGTATCAGCATTTGTTCTGGTTCTTCGGTCACCCCGAGGTGTATATTATGATCTTGCCCGGTTTTGGCATGGTCAGCCATATTATCTCTACCTTCTCTCGGAAGCCGATTTTCGGTTACCTCGGCATGGCTTATGCGATGGTTGCTATTGGTGTTGTCGGCTTTGTTGTCTGGGCGCACCACATGTTTACCACCGGCATGTCGGTTAACGTGAAAATGTACTTTACCGCAGCAACGATGGTTATCGCCGTCCCGACGGGCATCAAGATTTTCTCTTGGATCGCAACCATGTGGGGCGGGTCGATGACTTTCAAAACGCCGATGGTTTGGGCTTTGGGCTTCATTTTCATGTTCACCGTTGGTGGCGTGACGGGTGTTGTGCTGGCCAATGGCGGTATTGATGATAACCTGCATGACACTTATTATGTGGTTGCTCACTTCCACTATGTGTTGTCACTGGGTGCGGTCTTCTCGATCTTTGCCGGCTTCTACTACTGGTTCCCGAAAATGTCGGGGCGGATGTATAGTGAGCTGCTGGGGCAACTGCATTTCTGGATTTTCTTTATCGGTGTGAACATCTTGTTCTTCCCCATGCACTTCCTGGGTAACCAGAGCATGCCGCGCCGCTATCCCGATTATCCTGAGCAGTTTGCTTATTGGAACGAGATTGCGTCCATCGGTTATGTGGTCATGGCTGTCGGTGTGTTGATATTCTTTGTCAATATTGCCTGGTCACTGGTTGCTGGCCGCAAGGCGGAAGCTAATTACTGGGGCGAGGGGGCGACAACGCTCGAATGGACATTGTCCAGTCCGCC
The DNA here is from genome assembly GCA_947493215.1 of uncultured Sphingomonadaceae bacterium. Taxonomy (GTDB): domain Bacteria; phylum Pseudomonadota; class Alphaproteobacteria; order Sphingomonadales; family Sphingomonadaceae; genus Parasphingorhabdus. The sequence continues at coordinate 1,355,260 of CANLQE010000001.1, forward strand.
GCCATTTCACCAGTTCGAAACGCTGCCCCAGATTAAGTAATCCGGGCGTAGATTATGGTAATAGTCTGTCCGGCCACCCATGGGTAGCTGGACAGATTGCCAAAATGACTACTTGAGATAATCGATATTGATATGACAATCGCTTCGACATCACCGCATAAGCTGGCCAGCGCGCGCGATTTGTTTGCGCTGACCAAACCTCGCGTCATGTCACTGGTGATTTTCACAGCTATTTGTGGACTGCTTGCGGCACCAGGATCCATTCACCCGGTGATCGGGTTTACGGCGATACTGGCAATTAGTCTTGGCGCCGGAGCATCGGCGGCGCTTAATCAATGGTATGAATATGATATTGATGCAGTGATGAAGCGAACGGCAAATCGTCCGTTGCCGGCGGGCCGTATGGATCGGGAAACCGCCCTGCATTTCGGTATCGGGCTGTCTGTTTTCTCTGTCTTGCTAATGGGCGTTGCGGTGAACTGGCTGAGCGCAGTCATACTTGCGTTCTCCATATTTTTCTATGCCGTGATTTACACCATCTGGTTAAAGCGCAGTACGCCGCAAAATATCGTTATCGGCGGCGCTGCTGGCGCTTTCCCCCCTGTGATTGGCTGGGCAGCAGTGACCGGCGACGTCACGTTGATGCCGATATTGTTGTTCGCGATTATATTCTTCTGGACGCCACCGCATTTCTGGGCGCTAGCTCTGTTTGTGAATAGCGATTATTCCAAAGCGGGCGTGCCAATGATGCCAGTTGTCGCCGGCCGACAATCAACCCGCAAACAGGTCGCCGGTTACAGCCTCGTTCTTGCCGCCTGCGCCATCGCACCGTTCGCAATCGGTGCAACCGGAGCGGGCTACGGTGCCACTGCAATAACGCTGAGCTTAGCCTTTACCTTTTTGTCTTTCCGGGTCGGGGTCAGCAAGACAGAGGATCCCAGCGCAATGAGGGCTGAAAAAGATCTGTTCAAATTCTCCATTTTCTATCTTTTTGCTTTATTTGGAGCATTGGTTGCAGACAGGATGATATTCGCATGAGTGAGATAGATCCGAAAAATACAGCAATGTCGCCTGCGGAACAAAAAGCCTATCAGGCAAAACAAAAGCAACGCGCGGCGATTATGGCTGGCTTGCTCTTTTTCCTTGTGGTGTTATTTTACCTGATCACTTTCGTTAAAATAAACAGTTCGATATCATGAGCCACGCGCAGACCAGAGACTTATCGACCAAAAACCTTCGCATTGCGGCGGTGGCCGGTGCGATGGGTTTTGCGATGTTGGGCATGGGCTATGCCGCTGTCCCTCTCTATGAGATTTTTTGCCGGGTCACCGGATATGGCGGGACCACACAACGAGTTGATGCGGCGCAAGCCGCCACTGTGCAAACCACCTCTCGGGTCATGTCGGTTCGGTTTGATTCTAATGTTAATTCTGCTTTGCCATGGGCGTTCAAGCCGGAGAATCCAGTAGACCGCGTCAGCGTGGGGGCACGGGACATGGCGATTTATATCGCGACCAATAAGTCCGATCAGCCGGTTGTTGGTACGGCGACTTTTAACGTCACACCGGTACAAGCCGGCAAATATTTTCACAAAGTACAGTGTTTCTGTTTTACCGAGCAGCTTTTGCAGCCTGGGCAAACCATGCGGATGCCTGTACTTTACTATGTCGACCCGGCGATCCTAGAAGACCCGGAAACAAGAGATATTGAAGAGATTACGCTAAGCTACACATTTTATCGCTCGAAAGACGGCATTGCGGTAGACCCCGCTACGAGCGATAGTTAAGAACAACAACGAAGAAAGTTTGGGGAAATACACCATGGCTGGAGCCAAAAACCACGATTATCATATTTTGCCGCCAGACATTTGGCCGTTCATCGGCGCAATGTCAGCTCTGGTGATGGCCTTTGGTGGCGTCATGTGGATGCATCCGGATGTTTTCGGTTCTTTCGGTTCTTTGGTCTTTGCAATTGGTGTCGGGCTGGTTGGCCTTACGTTCTTCACTTGGTGGTCCAACGTGGTCAAAGAAGCGCATGCTGGTGATCATACGCCGGTGGTGCAATTGCATCTGCGCTACGGAATGATCCTGTTCATTGCGTCCGAAGTGATGTTCTTTGTCGGCTGGTTCTGGGCATGGTTCGACTATTCCCTGTTTCCGCAGCCCATTGATTTTGCTGATGGCATAGCCACCAATATGATCGGTCAGGAAGGCGCTGAAGCGCTTATACAATGGCCACCAAAGGGTATTGAAGTTCTCAATGCTTTTGAGCTTCCATTGTTGAACACCCTGATTTTGTTGTGCTCTGGTACGACGGTGACATGGGCTCACCATTCCTTGATTCACGGCAATCGCAAAGGCTTGATCACCGGGCTTTGGCTCACGATCATTCTTGGCGCGGTGTTCAGCTTGATTCAGGCTTATGAATATAGCATCGCTCCCTTCCCATTTGCGGGACTGAACTATAGCAGCGCTTTTTACATGGCCACGGGCTTTCATGGCTTCCACGTTTTGGTCGGAACGATCTTCCTGATCGTTTGTCTGGTGCGGTCCTATAAAGGGCATTTCACGCCTAAACAGCATTTCGGTTTTGAAGCGGCGGCTTGGTACTGGCACTTTGTCGATGTCGTCTGGTTGTTCCTATTCCTCGCGGTTTACGTGTGGGGCGGCTGGGGCGCGCCGGTTCACTAGGACGGTGTATTGATCGATACCAATAACACAAAAGGGCAGCCGGACGTTCTTCCTGCTGCCCTTTTTGGTCTCTGCCCCCATTGCGGGCAGAAGACCCTATTTCGCAGTGTAACCGCTTTTGCTGATACGTGCCGGGCTTGTGGCTTGGACTATGACAAATATAATGTTGGTGACGGTCCGGCGGCCTTTCTGATGCTGATTGTCGGGGGATTGGTGCTGGCGCTCGCTTTGATAGTTGAGCTCAACTTTTACCCGCCCATGTGGCTTCATGCTCTTTTATGGGCTCCGCTTACAATCGCAGCGGTCATCGGTTCGCTGCGCGTTTCAAAGGGATTATTGTTGATTTTGGAACATCGCAATCAGGCTCGTGAGGGCAGTCTTGATAACGGTAGCGAGGAATGACGCGCTTACCGATCTTTGTTACCATTCTCGTTGTCGCGGCGGTCGGGACCATGATTGCGCTTGGCGTTTGGCAGTTGCAGCGTGCCGAGTGGAAAAACGACCTATTGGCAACCTATGAAGCAGCCAGTGATCAGCCGGCCGTTAGCTACCCTGTAGTCCCTGTTGAAGGGGAGTCCTCTTATTTCCGTCGCTCATCAGTCAACTGTTTGGAAGTCCTGGATTGGCGCGCGGTCAGCGGCCGGAACATGAATGGCCAAGCAGGGTGGGCCCATATTGCCTATTGCAGAACATCCGGAGGCGAAGGGCCGGGCGCGCGCATTGTCGCTGGCTGGTCCCAATCATCAGAAGATCCCGAATGGGGAGGTGGAATTGTGACCGGTATTATTGCGCCCGATAGTCAGCATGTTGTGCGTCTTGTCGCCAGTGAGCCCGTAGCCGGTTTGCAGAAAAGCCAAGAGCCCTCCACAGACGATGTTCCCAATAATCATATGGCCTATGCCGTGCAGTGGTTTCTGTTCGCAGGCATAGCGTTGATCATTTTCATCATGGCTCTGCGAGGGCGTGCCAAAACGGCTGTTGAAGCTTAAAACTTGCCCTAGGAGAATGAGGCGGCTAACCCGCTGGCCATCATGCAATATATCTCGACACGCGGCGGCGCTGAGCCGTTAAACTTTGAACAGGTAACCTTGGCTGGTCTGGCTGGCGATGGGGGCCTCTACGTCCCGACCCATTGGCCTAAGCTGACGCAAGCTGAAATCGCGGACATGGCCGGACTTCCTTATTCCGAAGTCGCGGTTCGTGTAATGCAGCCGTTTATCGGCGATGTTTTGACCAAGGACGAACTGCGCAGTCTTTGTGAAAAGGCTTATGGCCGTTTTTCCCATAAGGCCGTGACTCCGCTTGTGCAGTTGGACGGTCAACATTGGCTGCTTGAGCTGTTTCATGGTCCGACCTTGGCGTTTAAGGACGTGGCACTGCAATTACTCGGGCTGCTGTTCGAGACGTTTTTGGCACGGCAGGACAAACATCTCACGGTTGTAGGCGCAACATCAGGCGATACTGGGTCAGCGGCTATTGACGCCCTGGCCGGGCGCGACAAGGTTGATATATTCATGCTGCATCCCGATGGGCGTATATCGGATGTTCAGCGGCGACAGATGACGACCGTTTTGGCACCCAATGTCCACAATATCGCTATGGATGGCAGCTTCGATGATGCGCAGGCCATGGTAAAACGGATGTTTGCCGATAGCGAGGTGACGGACCGGTTCGCCATTTCTGCGGTCAACTCGATTAACTGGGCACGGTTGATGGCCCAGATTGTCTATTATTTCTATGCCGCATCACAATTAGGAGCACCGCACCGCAAGGTCGCGTTTTCGGTACCTACGGGTAATTTCGGTGATGTCTTTGCCGGTTATGTGGCCGCGCAAATGGGACTGCCTGTGGAGCGCCTGATTGTCGCTACCAACGTGAATGACATTTTGCACCGTGCTTTGAGTGAAGGTGACTATTCTGCTGGAACTGTAACGCCGACGGCAGCGCCATCTATGGATATTCAGATTAGCAGTAATTTTGAGCGACTGCTGTTCGATCTGGAAGGTCGCGATGGCGCAAAAACTCTCGCGCGGATGAAAGCGTTTGAAGAGACGCGCGATATGCAGATTGATCCGGAGATGCGGGCTAAGGCTGCGGCGTTTTTTACCAGCGAACGCGTGGATCCCGATGGCATGGCGTTGGCCATGAGTCAGGCCCAAGAACAAGCGGGGCAAGTGATCGATCCGCATACTGCTATCGGTCTGTCGGCGGCGCGGGCCGCCGATATCGATCCGTCTGTACCGATCGTAACCTTGGCCACCGCCCATCCGGCCAAGTTTCGCGAAGCCGTGGAGCGTGCCACTGGCACCCGCCCGATTTTGCCGCGCCGGATTGGCGATCTGTTCGAACGGGAAGAGGCATGCGATAAACTGCCGGGTGACTATGATGCCGTGAAGGCGTTTGTGACTGCCAAAGCAACACCAGCCAATGGTTGAAGCGACTTCATCTCCCGGCGTAATGATCAGCGATCCGCGCAGCGACTATGCGCTGATCGACAGCGGTAATGGCCGCAAGCTGGAACGCTATGGTGACTATCAATTCATTCGTCCCGAACCACAAGCCATGTGGTCACCGGCACAGGATGAATGGCAGGCCGATGGCGAGTTTATCCCTGCTTCAGATGATGATGGTGGTGGCCGATGGCATTTCAATCGACCGGTACCACAGGAAGGTTGGCCGCTAACCTGGGAAGAGGTGACTTTTACAGCCCAATGTACACCTTTTCGTCATCTTGCTTATTTTCCCGATATGGACCCTGTATGGCGCTGGATCCGGTCGAATTTGGAAGGTGTCGAGGAGGCGCAAGCGCTTAATCTCTTTGGCTATACCGGTGTCGGGACGCTGGCTCTGTCTGCTGCCGGCGCTAAGCTGGTCCATGTCGATGCTTCCAAGAAATCCGTCTCGGCGGCGCGGGATAATGCCGCTTTGTCGGGCATGTCAGAGCGTCCGGTGCGCTGGATTATTGACGATGCGGCGAAATTCGCAGCGCGCGAAGTCCGGCGGGAGCGGCGCTATGATGCGATCTTGCTCGATCCGCCGAAATATGGCCGCGGACCCGATGGCGAGATTTGGCGGCTGGAAGAAGATTTAGCACCGCTGATTGAAAATTGCGGGAAGCTGCTCGACGAGAATAGCCGGTGCCTGTTCCTGACGGTTTATGCTGTGCGTATGTCTGCTTTGGCACTGGGATCATTGCTCAGAGAGAAGCTTGCCCATCTTGGCGGTACGATAGAGGTTGGCGAACTGGCGGTGCGGGAAGAAGCACGTGACCTGTTGCTGCCAACCGCGATATATGCGCGCTGGTCCAAATAGTAGGCATGGCTTGCCAATAGAGCTGCAACGTGGTGAAGACATATCATGACAGATACACTTACATTAGAGGTCAATGATTTAGAGGTTGATGTTCTAACCGGCATCTATTCTGAAGAGACCCATTTGCCCCAGCCTTTGCGCATTTCAATCGCGGCCGATTTAAAAATTCAGGAGCGCTATGAAGCCAACACGCCGCTGGAAAGCTCCAAAAACTATATGGATCTGAAAGACGCCGCGACGACGGCCTTGCCAGAAGGCGTGCATTTCAAGTTGATCGAGGCAGTGGCTGATCATATTATCGAGACATTGTTTTTGCAGGACAAAAGCGTGCTGCGGGTGACGGTGAAGATTGTGAAATTGCTTATCTCCGAAAAAGGGGAAGCCATTGGGATTACGCTGTCACGAGCGCGCAAGTGAGTGACAGGCCCATGAAGCTGGCCTTGGTTACAGGCGGTTTGAGACGGCTTGGCGGGCATATTGCCGTGCGTTTGGCAGAGACGGGCTATGCCCTCGCGCTCCACGGTCACAGCGATGCCGTTCCAGAGGACGGGCTGGCCAAGGCGCTGACAGACCAAAATACGAAATGGTCTGGTTTTGTTGCCGATTTTGAACAGGATGGTGCGGCCGAGCAATTGTTAGATGCCGTGGTAGACCATTTTGGCCGGGCTCCGGATCTTCTCGTCAACAATGCCTCGCTTTTTAACTATGACGATGCTCAGAACCTCGATCAAATATCGCTCGAGAAACATCTGAAAATCAATATGATGATACCGACTTTGCTGACCACGTTGCTGGCACAAAAACTGTCGGCGGATCAGCGGGCGGCGGTTATCAACATTGTCGACCAGCGCGTCCGTAATCCGGTAGGAGATCAGCTCAGTTACACATTGTCGAAACAGGCGTTAGCGGAATCGATCCGCACGCTTGCTGTTGCATGCGCCGATAAGCTGCGCGTCAACGGCGTGGCACCCGGTTTGACGATCCCCACAGAGGATTATGAAGCCGACCAGATGGAACGTTTGGCCGGCCTCATGCCGCTCGGCCGGTTGTCTTCTCCTGACGATATCGCAGCGGCGATTTGCTATCTTGCGGAGGCCAAAAGCGTGACCGGACAGACCCTGTTTGTGGACGGCGGCGCGCACATGAAAAGCTATGATCGAGACTTCCAGTTCATGGCACAACGGTAGGTCGCAATTATAACCTCGGTTCGTCGACAAAGTCCTTGTTTGCAAACCCCTTTACTCCATTTCGGACCATCAATCTTTGGGTAATTCTCCCAACCAAATTTTGATTACTCTTGAAAGGAACATAATGCGTATACATTCGAAAATCCTCTTGGTTAGCGCTGCAACTGCTGCTCTGGCTGCCTGCTCTGAACCAGCCGCTGATGCGAGCGGGGATGACACAGTTGTTGAGGACGTAACCGAAGTAGAAGCGGCTGAGCCGGCAACGATTGTTGGTGTCGCTCAGGGCAATGAAAGTTTCTCAACCTTGGTAACAGCAGTCACGGCTGCTAGCCTTGGTGAAACATTATCAGGTGAAGGTCCATTTACCGTGTTTGCGCCAACCAATGACGCCTTTGGTAAAGTTGATGTCGAAACACTGAGTGGTCTTTTCACCCCTGAGATGAAAGATGATCTGACTGGACTGCTTACCTATCATGTTGTTGCTGGCAAGATGACTGCAGCAGATGTTGCAAAAGCGATTACGGACGGCGGTGGGACGGCAACCCTGACGACCGTTCAAGGTGGTAAACTGAAAGCATCCTTGGATGGCGAAAGCGTTGTTTTAGAAGATGCCGCTGGCGGAAAATCTACAGTGACCATGGCCGACGTTGAAGCTACAAACGGCGTCATTCATGCAATTGATACGGTCGTAATGCCGGGATAATCCTGCAGATATGGAATGACGAAAGGCCTCGCCCGACCGACGGGGCCTTTTTTATTGGGATCAGACGGTCTAATAGTTTCTGAACGGTGGATACAGGAGCAAAGTGATGGCGCAATATTGGTTGATGAAATCGGAGCCGGATGAATATGGCTGGGACCACTTGATTGCTGAAAAAGAAGGTGTTTGGGACGGCGTCAAAAATGCCCAAGCCAGCAATAATATGAAAAAGATGCAGGTCGGTGATCAGGTGTTTTTCTATCATTCACGACAGGGTTTGGAAATTGTCGGGATCATGGAAGTCAGCGAAGAGCAATTTCCTGATCCGTTTGATGACACGGGTCGCTGGATTGCGGTGAAGGTCAGGCCTGTGCGCAAATTGGACAAGCCCGTGCCCCTCAAAGAAATGAAGCAAAATCCGAAGCTCGCCAATCTGGCTATTATTCGTCAGACGCGCCTATCGGTGGCGCCGGTGACGGCAGAAGAATGGAAAGAAATATTGGCCATGGCGGCTTGAGCGCTAATTTTAAGCAGCCCGGAAAATCCTTAACTTCACTAACTTCACACCAAGGAAGCCTTGTTTTCCGACAAAAGCGGTAAAAGCATTGCCCGCATCCGCGCAGGTGTCATTGACATTTCCGGCCAGAGAAAAAGTGCGGTTATATTTAAGACTGAGACAGAGCCGACGTGTTTGAAAATATCATAAGGCCCACAGTGTAGGAAAGCGTTTTATTGACTATTGCTTGGGTTTGATCCGACCCGCTGGTACAATAAACTCCAGCCGTAATCCGGATGGTTCGCGGATTATCATATGGGTTGTTGGGCCATCGCCTAGAAATTCTGGAGCAAATTCGACGGTGACATCCTTATGCGCGACGAATTTGCGGTGCAGGTCATGGAGCGTCGAGAGATCGCGCACCGTGATGGCCATGTGGTGCAGACCGACATTATGCTTGCGATCAAAGGCGACTGCTTTGGCTGGATCGGTAACTTGCCACAGCGTCACAAACATTTTTCCGTTGGTCACAAATTTTGCCGGATATTCGGGGCGTCCACCGGCGGCGTTCCATCCCAGCGTATCAATGAAGAAAGACGCTGTGTCATCAAGCTTGGTGACCGCAAAACCAATATGGTTGAGGTCCAGCGTCATCGCTTCTTCCGGTTGAGCATCTGCGGTCTGGGCCTGTGCGGGAGATGCCAGCAATAGTCCAGCGATGAGCATTGGCGAGAGAGATCTCATTTTATGATGTCCTTTGATCAAATATAGGTGTCGCCACCAAATACTATTCGTTCCAGCATCGATCAACGTTACACCCGGAGGCTATTTATTCCGTAATCCGGTGACGGTAGCGCCTGCAGCCGTCAAATATTCCACATCGGTCTTTAGATGGAGCAAGCGGAGGCCTTTATGCTGCATGGCTTTCGCCAAGGCAGGTTCAAATTCTTCCGTTTTCTCCACCGTCGCGCTCCACCCGCCATAAGCTTTGGCGAGCATGGCAAAATCGGGGTTTTGCAAAGAGGTGGCGGACAGGCGTGCTGGATATTCCCGCTCCTGATGCAACCGGATCGTACCAAAGCTGCCATTGTCTATAACGAGGACCAGCAGATTCGCATCATATTGTACCGCTGTCGCAAGCTCTTGCCCGTTCATCATGAAGTCGCCATCGCCAGCAATCACCACCGAGACGCGATCACGGAACCGCAAGGCGGCCGCAACAGATGCGGGAACGCCATAGCCCATCGCGCCCGACGTTGGGGCAAGCTGGCTCGGGAAATCGCGATAGGTCCAATAGCGATGCCACCAGCCAGAAAAATTGCCCGCGCCGTTGCAGATGATCGTATCGGCAGGCAGCATATCCTGCATTGCCGCGACACATGGACCGAGGTCCAGCTTTGCATCCGTCGGCTTGACGGTGGTCCAGTCCTGATAGTCGGCATGGGCCGCTTTGCCCGCGTCGAAACTTAGCAGATCGTCATCCCACAGGGCCGCTTGTTCAGCAAATTCATGCATCTCGGCACAAATCGGCAGGTCGATGCGGTAAACATGATTGAGTTCGTCGGGATCAGGATGGATGTGAACCAGTATCTGGTCGGGATGATCTGGCGTGATGAGCGTATAGCCATCGGTGGTCGCTTCCCCAAGCCGTGCGCCGACAGCGATGACGAGATCAGCGGCCTTGACCCGCTCGACCAGTTTGGGATTGGGGCCATAGCCAAGATTGCCGGCATAGACCGGACTGGTATTGGGAAAATTATCCTGCCGCCGGAACGCGCAAGCGACAGGCAGTCCGATACGCTCAGCATATTTCGCGAAATTATCGCGGGCACTGGCGCACCAGCCGGCCCCACCGATTATGGCGATCGGGTCGGTCGCATCGCGCAGCAAGTCCGTCAGCGTGGTCATCGCATTGGGGCACATGGGTTGCACCGGCGCGACCACTTTCGGACGATCGAGCGTTTCAACAACATCACGCAGCATATCTTCGGGCAGGCTGAGGACCACCGGACCAGGCCGCCCGGAGCTGGCCGTGTCAAAAGCGCGCGCCAGATACTCTGGGATACGCGCGGCATTGTCGATCCGCGCCGCCCATTTGGCGAGCGGAGTGAACATCGCGGTAAAATCGACTTCCTGAAAGCCCTCGCGGTCGCGGTCATCGCGGGCAACGTCGCCGATGAACAGGATCATCGGGGTGCTGTCCTGCATCGCGGTATGGACGCCAATGCTGGCGTTAGTTGCGCCCGGGCCACGGGTGACAAAGGCGATCCCCGGGTTTCCGGTCATTTTGCCATCGGCTTCGGCCATGAACGCCGCGCTGCCATCCTGACGCGTGGAAACCGTTTCGATGGAACCACAATCATGCAGGGCGTCGAGAACAGACAAGAAGCTCTCACCTGGGACCGTGAAAATGCGATCCGTGCCTTGGATCACCAGTTGATCGACCAAAACCTGCGCGCCAGTACGTTTTTTCATGTTGCTAGTCCTCAACTCTGGTGAATGGCTTTGGTCACCATATAGGCTTGCAAGCCGTCGGGGCCATCTTCTGATCCATGCCCTGATTGTTTCACGCCGCCAAAGGGCGCATCGCCGGGGCTGATGGTCAGATTGTTAATCGCGACCATGCCTGCTTCGATGGCATCGCCGACCATATTGGCGGTGTGCAAATTGCTGGTAAAAGCATAGGCGGCCAGACCAAGGGGCAGGCGATTGGCTTGTTCGATCGCTTCATCCATAGTGTCAAACGGGCGCATGGCGGCCACCGGGCCAAAGGGCTCGTTGCTCATAATATCGGCCTGTAGCGGGACATCTGTCAGCACCGTCGGCCGGTAGAAATAGCCGTCACTGTCCATCGCTTCTCCGCCCAGACGCACGGTTGCACCCTTGGCTTTGGCATCGGTGATCAGTTTTTCCATCGCCTCTGGACGGCGCGGATTGGCGAGTGGGCCCATATCGATATTGTCGCTAAAGCCATCACCGACCCGCACCTTTTCTGCGCGTTTTGTGAATTCCGTCGCGAATTTTTCATAGATGCCGGATTGGACATAAAAGCGGGTTGGGGAAACGCAGACCTGTCCTGCATTGCGATATTTTTGCATGGCGAGCAGGTCGAGCGCCTTGTCCATATCGCAATCATCGAACACCAGAACCGGCGCATGACCGCCCAGTTCCATGGTTGTGCGTTGCATATTCTCGGCGGCCAGTTTCATCAGATGCCTGCCGACCGGCACAGAGCCAGTGAAACTGATCTTGCGGATAATGTCGGAGGCGATCAGGTGGGATGACACTTCGGACGGATCACCGAACACGACCTGCGCAGTGCCAGCGGGCAGACCCGCGTCAAGCAGACAGCGGATCATCTCGATCGGGCTGGCTGGCGTTTCTTCTGCCGGTTTCAATATGATTGAACAACCCGCAGCCAAAGCCGGCGCGAGCTTCCGCGCGGGCGTATAGACCGGAAAGTTCCATGGGCTAAAGGCAGCAACAGGGCCAACGGGTTGATATTTGACGAAGCTATTCTGCCCGGTCGGGCGTACAAGTACGCGGCCATAACAGCGCTTGGCTTCCTCGGCCATAACATCGAACATGGTCGCCGATGCGGTAACCTCGCCGGTTGCTTGACCCACCGGTTTGCCTTGCTCGGCGGTCATCATTCGGCCAATTTCAGGCGCACGCTCACGCATCAGGTCGGCGGCTTTGTGCAAGATGGCGGCACGTTCACCCACCGGCGTATTGCGCCAGATTGGGAAGGCGCGATCTGCTGCATCCAGTGCACGATCAAGATCGGCCTTGTTCGCTTTGGGCAGGTCGGAGATGGTTTTTCCGGTGGACGGATTGACAACATGATGGACCTCGCGGTCCTGCACATCGATCCATTCGCCATCGATATGGAGTTGCAGGGTAGGGGGATAAGTGTTGGACATGGTTGCTCCTGTAACCGGTTGAGACAGCACTAGACTTGTCATCTCTTTCCCGCAATGATTGTAAAAAATTCGAGAGGAAAAATATGGAACTTGTCACCGATGGCCTGAGGTTCCCCGAAGGCCCAATAGCCATGCCGGACGGCAGCGTCATATTGGTCGAGATTGCAGCGGGGCAACTGACGCGCATCGCTGCTGATGGCACGAAGGATGTGATCGCCAAACCGGGCGGCGGTCCCAATGGCGCGGCCTTGGGGCCGGATGGCAAAATCTATGTCTGCAATAATGGCGGTTTTGAATATCAGGAAGCGGGTGGTTTTCTGACCCCTGCCGGCATTGCGAAAGATTATTCCGGTGGTCGCATCGAGCGAATTGATCCGCAAACCGGCGCGGTGGAGGTGCTGTATAAAAGCGGCGACTTTGACTGTATTTTGCGTGGTCCCAATGACATTGTGTTTGACGAGCATGGCGGCTTCTGGTTCACCGATCACGGCAAGACCGATTATGAAAATCGCTGCCATGACATTGTCGGGATATTCTATGCAAAAGCCGATGGCAGTTATATGGAAGAGGTCGTCTTCCCCTCGCAAAATCCCAATGGGGTTGGCCTCTCCCCCGATGGCAAGACACTTTATGCCGCGGAAACCTTCACCTGCCGCTTGATGAAGTTCAACATTACCGCGCCGGGGAAAGTCTCACCAGATGCAGGTCCAGGCGGCCCCGGCATTCCGGTTTATCGGCCTGCGGGCTATAAGTTTTTCGACAGCCTGGCGGTTGAAGAAAGCGGCAATATCTGTGTCGCGACCATTGGCGAATGCGGGATCAGTGTCATTTCCCCGGCCGGTGAATTGGTCGAGTTTGTGAACACAGATGATATTTTTACGACCAATATCTGCTTTGGCGGCGATGATATGATGGATGCGTGGTTATGTCTGTCGGCATCGGGGCGCTTGGTTAAAACTCGCTGGAAAAGACCGGGTCTGAAATTGAACTTTTAATGGAAATCCGACTCTTACGTGACGCCGAAATTGATGTGGCTGCGGCCCAGCATCGCGAGAGCGGTAAGCTCATACCGGGGTTCGATCCGACGCTTCACACGCTTGATGAGACTGTTACATTCTACAGGAAAGCCTCTGACCGTGGAGTTTTTTGGGGCGCCTTCGACGAAGGGAAGTTGTTGGGACATCTTGTGTTGGAAGCTGGTTGGATCGAGCATCTCTATGTTGATCCGGGGCTCCAAGGGCAGGGAATAGGACGCGCCCTTCTGGATTACGCTAAAGGGCAGCATGCGGACTTGCAGTTATACACATTTCAATCCAATCGACGCGCGCGCCGTTTCTATGAAAAAGCAGGTTTTGTGGTCGAGGACATGACCGATGGTGAACGTAATGAAGAGAAACAACCGGATATGCGATACCGGTGGATAGAGAAAAAGGATGGTTCATAAGTGAATTTTTCAACAGTAATATTCGACTTTGGCGGCGTAATTACCAGCTCGCCCTTTGATGCGTTTAAACGGCTGGAGGCCGCGCGTGGTGTTCCGATCCATAGTGTTCGGACCATCAACAGCACCAACCCGCATGACAACGCCTGGGCCAAATTTGAACGCTCGGAAATTGATGCAGCCGGATTTGACCAGCTATTTGCCGAGGAAGCGCGGGCTATTGGCATTGAACTGAATGGCAGTGAAGTGCTCGCTTGTCTGGCAGGGGATATTCGCCCGGCGATGGTGACAATGCTCGACACGCTCAAGGCCAAGGGATTCACGATTGGTTGCATCACCAATAATGTTCCGTCCGGCAAAGGATCGGGCATGGCACTGAATGATGACAAGGCGGCGGCGATTGCGGCTATTATGGCGCGGTTCGATCATATTATCGAGAGCAGTAAAGCGGGCATACGCAAGCCTGACCCCCGCATTTATCAGATGATGTGCGAAGCGCTCGATGTGCAGCCAGAGCAGTGTATTTATCTCGATGATCTGGGCATTAACTGCAAGCCCGCGGCAACGCTTGGCATGGCGGCGATCAAAGTGACGGGCGAGGAACAGGCGCTCAAGGATTTGCATGGCCTGCTGGAAATGCCGTTCGGATAGCGCCGGGTTTCGGCGTAAATTGCATAAATCGTTCTGATCATAACATATTGAAAGCCTATCATTTTCTCTGATAGTGGCGCTTGTGCGCCCCTTCTTAGTCACGCCTCGGTGATGATAATATTACAGTTATATTGCAGTTTATGTCATAAAAGTGTAATATTATCGCGATGTCTTAGGAGAGTGAGCATGAAAATGGGGAAGAATATTACTGTTGCGGTTGGCTTTGCCATGGTTGCTATGCCTGCCATGGCACAGGGGCCAGATAGCGAAATTGGTTATGCCAAGGGAGCCTTGGCTTATGAGGCGCTGATATCGGGTGACAATCAGGCTGCCGTGCAGAAATTGGAAAACTCTCAGCTTAACGATCCTGCGGTCATGATCAATCTTGGTCAGGCTTATGCGCGGACCGGACGGTCCGCTGACGCCGCCAAAATGTTTGCCGCCGCCATGAACAGCAACCGCAGCTTTGATCTGGTGCTGTCCGATGGTCAGATAATCAATTCCCGCAAAGCAGCAAAAATCGCCTTGAAAAATCTCAACGAGCGGGTCGCTTCGCGCTGAACTTTGTCTGTTTGACAAGGTTTGTCCGATAAAATTGGGCGGTTGTTTTCACGGCCGCCTTTTTTATTGCAACAATCTATGCGGATGTATTTTTGCGCTGCACCATGAAAAATAGAGCGCCCTTGCGGCTCCCAAAGCAACTGCAATAATCCTGAAATATTTTAGTCTCTGAAGAGTCACAGAAACGGCATCGCTGGGTCATTTGATGCGCCTAGTGCCCGAGTCCGAAGGCGATGGGGGCATATTTGATTCGTTTCCACATCATCTGATCCGACGTTTTGAAAATCAGTAATCTGCGGAGACTTTATCCATGTTGAATAAGCAAATTCGTTCTGTTCTTTTCGCTGGTGTTGCAGCGATGGCGGTCACCGCATGCGGTGCCGATGATGTCGCATCCCCCGGTGAAGGCACCATTATTCTGCCAGCGCCAACCCCCACACCAACCCCTACACCTACGCCGACCCCCACCCCGCCAACCGGTGGTCCTGTGGCCGATTGCCCAACTGGCACAGCAAATGTGGGCACGATCACCACAGGCGGCGGCCAAGAGGTGCGTAACTGTCAGATTTCGGGCGTTATCACCAGCAACCTGACGGTTCCAAACCAGGCCGGTACGATCTATTCTTTCTCTGGCGCTGTTGAAGTTGGCGTTGATGGCGGCACGACGGGCATTTTGACCATCGAGCCGGGCGTTGTCATATTCGGATCGTCTGGCGGTGACTTCTTGCTGGTCAATCGCGGTTCGCAGCTATTCGCTGAAGGGACTGCATCTGCACCGATTATTATGACTTCACGTCAGAACATCTTGGGCACCTCGAGTGTCAACAGTATCGGTCAATGGGGCGGCGTGGTCATTCTTGGCCGGGCACCGATTTCCGATTGCGCCACGGGCGGCGCTTCCAATCCCGGCGGAGCCCGAACGGATTGCGAGGCGATTGTCGAGGGGCCAACCAACGCGGTATATGGCGGTACTTTGCCAGCCGATTCCAGCGGCCGCCTGTCTTACGTCCAAGTGCGTTATCCCGGGTTCGAGGTTTCACCGGGTAACGAGCTGAACGGCATTACGCTGGCTGGTGTTGGTAGCGGAACATTTTTCCAGAATATTCAGGTTCACAACAGCTCGGACGATGGAGTCGAATGGTTTGGTGGCCGCGTAAACGGCAAAAACCTAGTCATGACCGGTATTGACGATGACTCGGTTGATTCTGATTCAGGTTTCCAGGGCAATAACCAGTTTGTTCTGGTTGTGCAGCGCGCTGGTGCAGGCGATCACGTCATGGAAGCCGATTCAAACGGCGATGAAGATGCAGAGCCACGCCAGCGTCACAGATTGGCCAATGTTACCTTCGTATCCAGCGGTGAAGATCATGTAATCTTGCTGCGCGGCGGTGGAGACTATGAATTCTACAACAGTGTGTTCAACAGCCCGGCTGCCTGTATCGATATCGACAGTGCTACCACCATTCAGGCTGCAGGCGCAGCGGCGGACGAAAATGGTCCTCCCGTGTTTCAATCCCTGTTCATGAGCTGCGCGACGGCATTTGTTGATGACGGCAATATCATGGCAGCACAGATCCAGACGATCTTTAACGCCGGTACCAATAATACCGAAGCGGGTACATCGACGCTGGCCAATAGCGCCGCGGCCTTTGCGTTCATAAACGGCGCTAATGAGAACGCGGTTACGCCCTTTGCCGTGAATGCGGTGAACAGCTTCTTCGAAGACGTGACTTATATTGGCGCTGTGCAAGACGCCAATGATGCGCGCTTCCAGGGTTGGACCTGCGGCCTTTACGCCGATGATTGCGGAATCGCTCCGACAATTGGGTAATCCAAAAACATGTTTGATGGGATGGCGGCTGGAAAAGGCGGCCATCCCATTTTTTGAGATTTAAGAAGGAAAATTCCGATGACGAAGCGGGCATCCCTGATCACCAGTCTATTTCTTAGCACGGCGCTGTTTTCGCCTGCGGCCCTGGCGCAAGTTGCCGCAGATGATGCGGCAGCACAAGCCGATCAGCCTGATGACGCGCCGGAAGAGGAGGTTGATATTTCGGCTCCCGGCGGGGATTTTAGTGGTGAGATTATTGTTCGCGGTAAGTTTATTCCAAATCCCATCCGCGCGACATCGGAAGTTGTCTCAGTATTGGGCGAAGAGGAAATTGCCCGCGCCGCGGATGGTGATATTGCCGGCTCGCTGCAGCGCGTAACCGGCTTGAGCGTCGTCGGTGGCCGCTTTGTTTTTGTTCGCGGCCTTGGCGAGCGCTATTCACTGGCCTTGCTCAACGGTCTGCCACTGCCATCTCCTGAGCCGTTGCGCCGGGTTGTGCCGCTCGATCTTTTCCCAACCAGCGTGATCGCGTCGACGGTCGTACAAAAAAGCTATTCGGTAAATTATCCCGGTGAATTTGGTGGCGGGGTGATCAACCTGACCACCAAAGCGACACCAGAAGAGCGGTTTTTGAAGTTTAGCTTCAGCGTCAGCGGCGACAGCGAAACGACGGGAGAGCTAGGCTATACTTATGACGGATCAGATACGGACATTGTCGGTTATGATGACGGAACGCGCAATATCCCGGACGGCCTTAACCGGGCGATAGGGCAAAATGTTCCGATTTCTGTAGGCACCGATTTCAGCAGTCTCAATCTGCAGAATTTTGCTGCCAGTCTGACCAATGCAGAGACCGCGCTGATTCAACGGAATAACGACATTCCGGCCAATTTCTCCGCTGAAGTAACTGGCGGGACAACCCTTGATGTCGGCGACGCTTTTGTCGGTATCATCGCGACCGCTGGCTTTGAAAATAGCTGGCGTACGCGCGGTGGATTGCAACAAACGTCGCAAGGTATCGTCAATATTAACGGTACCGATGGCCTGCGTCCCGATCAGAATTTTAACTTTCTGACCACAGAAAACCGCATTATCGTCAATGGGCTATTGGCCCTATCTGCCGAGATCGGTGAGCATAAATTGCGCTTCACCAACCTGTATATCCATGACACCGTAAAAGACGCCTCGATCAAACAGGGTATTGATGCGATCAATGTTGATGAAGAAACATTGCTCAACCAAAGCCGCACCAGCTGGTTTGAGCGACAGTTGTTCACGACCCAATTTGTCGGCGAACTGAAATTTGATAAAGTCTCTGTCGATCTGCGCGGGAGCTACGCCAATTCCAAACGAGATGCGCCTTATCAGCGGACATCAAGCTATGCGTTTGATGACCAGTTTGCGAATGACTTTGTCAACGATTTGACCTCACCGGGCGAATCCGCTCGTATCCGTTTCAGTGATTTGAACGACGATGTTTACGGCGCCGCCATTGACTTGGGTTATGAAACAGATATCGGCGTGCCGATTAATATGACCGCTGGTTACAACTATTATCTCAACGACCGCAATGCACAGCGCCGGGATTTTCGTTTCGTGCCAGCGAACGGGCTAGCGAGCCCGTTCGACCAGCAGCGGATTGACTTCCTACTGTCTGATTTCAACGTCTTCACGCAGGAAATCGAACTGCGCGAAGTGGCGGCCCAAACGTCGGTTCCCGCTTATACGGCAGAGCTCGAAATACATGGTGGCTATGGTCAGATTGACGCGGAATTGGCCGATGGCCTGCGCCTCAATGTCGGTGTGCGTTATGAAGATGCACAGCAGCAAGTATTGCCCATCACACTAACGGGTGGTCAGACAAGTGTCGCAACTGGCCTGAATAATGACTATTGGTTGCCTGCGGGGACGCTGACATGGAATTTTGCCGATGACATGCAATTCCGCTTTGCAGCGTCCAGAACGATAGCGCGCCCGCAATTTCGCGAACTGGCACCGCAACAGTTTCTTGATCTTGATACTGATCGGACTTTTATTGGGAACCCGCTTCTACAGGATAGCGAACTCGTCAACCTTGAGGGTCGGTTCGAATATTATATCGGTCGGGGTGAGCGGATCACATTGGCTGGTTTCTACAAAGATATCGACAATCCGATTGAAAATGTTGCCTTTGTTCAAGGCGGCGGCACCCTGTTCACCGGCTTCTCCAACGCGCCCAATGCAAAGCTTTATGGGGCGGAAGTTGAGCTCGTTAAATATTTTCAGCTCTATGATATTTTTGGCGGTAAATTCTTTGAAAACCGCCGGATCATGATGGCGGCAAACTATACCTATACCAAATCGGAAATAAATGTAGCTGAGGGCGATACCGCGATTAATCCGGTGACGTTACAACCAACGAGCGCATCGAATCTGTTTGACGATGGTGACCGCCTTACCGGTCAGTCGACCCATGTCGCCAACCTACAATTCGGGATGGAATCAGAGAAAGGTCTGTCGCAGCAGACGGTCTTGCTGACTTACAACAGCCCGCGTGTCACAGCACGTGGACCTCAGGATCAACCGGATCTGATTGAGCGGACCGGCTGGCAGGTCGATTTTGTGATGCGCGAGCAGATGGAAATTGCGGGCCAGGAATTTGAACTGAAGTTTGAAGCGCGAAATTTACTGGGCACGGATTACCGCGAATCTCAGACGCTCAACAATACGCGGATCATCAATAACGGCTATGATATTGGTACCCGCCTGTCGATGAGCATTGGGATCAACTTCTGACCGCTGGATTGGCGTATATCGGCAGCTGACAGGCCGCTGTCACTTTTCTGTCATCAATGAGTCGCAGGTTGGTCACCAAACCGTTATAGCCACCCTAGGGAAGCAGAGTGTGGGGATTCGTGGCTATTCAATCTTCTAACCAATTTTTGGCAAAAAGCCGGGCGCTATCCATGTCCGGACTATATCCGGTTCTGCTTGGCATATTGGCAGTTTTACTTGTGGCGCAGGCAGTCCGTTTAATTTGGATTGTTGCCACGCCTTTGGGACCGGTCGGGGACTGGCAAGCGCGTGAAGTACAGGTGTTGTCACCGCAGTCACGCCTGTCGCTTTTCAGCAGTTTCGATCCCTTTTATCGTCAGGGCCCGGCGGCGACAGCCAATGTCGTTACATCGCTGCAGCTCACTCTATATGGTATCAGAATGAATGAAGGGTCCGGTCTGGGCTCCGCCATATTGGCGGGACCGGACGGCGTACAAGAGAGCTATGCGGTGGGGGATGATATCATGTCAGGTGTCAAACTCGACGTCGTGCAGTTTGATCATGTCGTTATTGATCGCGGCGGGACCAAGGAAAGCCTCTATCTCGATCAGTCGGTACCGGCAGAAACAGTGGGTGGCGATATCGCTGCGGATCAAGCAGGTAACCTATCCCTAAATCCAGCCAGCGGTTCTTCCGCAGCGGCGGCTGTCGCCAATGCTGTGGATCTCGCCCCGCGCAACGTGGATGGCAAAGTGACAGGGATTGTGGTGTCCCCACGCGGCGACGGCACATTATTTCGGACGGCAGGCTTTAAAGACGGCGACATCATTGTCTCGGTCAATGGCCAGCCCGTGTCTTCGACCGGCGATATCGCGACGCTCAAAAGCCGGATTGCACCGGGCAGCCGCCTTTCAGTTGAGGTTGAACGCGGTGCGGATATAGTCCCTATAGCAGTTAATTTGGGCGCGCAGTTATGAGTAAAATTCTTTCGAAAATGGCCTTAAAATGGTCAGTGTCCTTTGCGATATTAGCGCCTGTGGCGATTGCCCCCGCTTTCGCACAACATAGTTTGAACGTGCGGGACGCGGACATCCGCGCGTTTGTTCAGGATGCGGCCCGGGTTACAGGCCGCACCTTCATTGTCGATAGCCGGGTGCAAGGAAAAGTGTCCGTTGTCACTGACCGGCCGTTGTCGCGCTCCGAATATTTTGAGATTTTTCTGTCAACACTGCGGGCGAACAATCTGGTTGCCATCCCGACCACGCGCGGAGCCTATCGCATTCAACCGGCTGATGGCGCAGCGACCCAGCCAACCCGGATTGGTACCCGGCAATCGCCGGCCAATCAGTTTGTCACCGAAGTTGTGCGGCTGAAATCGATTGAAGCAACGGCGGCGTTGGAAACGCTACGCCCGCTGATAAGCAAACAAGGCGCAATCACCGCAAACCGTAATGCCAATAGTCTGGTGATCGTCGATTATGCCGACAACATCCGCCGCGTTCGCGCGCTGGTGCAAAAGATTGATAAAGATAGCGCCGCATCTAACATCGTGAATCTTAGGAATGCAGGCGCACGAGAAATTGCAACGTCCTTGCAAACCCTTGCTCAGCAAGGTGGGGAAGGAACAGTTTCTCCGGTGACGGTCGTCGCTATTGATAGCAGCAACAGCATCGCCCTCCGCGGCGATCCGGGCGCGGTCGCCAAATTCACGCAAATGGCTCGTGAGCTGGATCAGCAGGCTGAATCTGGTACCGAAATTCGCGTGCATCAGCTGGATTATGCCAACGCGGAACAATTGTTGCCGGTGATTGAACAGTTAATGGGGCAGGGAAATTCCGGTTCCACGGCAACATCTGTTGCGCCGGTGTCTGGAACCAATGGCGCGGCTCCTGCGGCTACGCCCGCATCGACGGGCTCAGCTTCGGGCAGCGGTATTGCGCGTCATGGTCCTGCGGTGGTCACACGTTATGAAGGCACCAATGCCATTATCGTTGCGGCCAACCCGGATGTGCAGCGCATGGTCGGCGAATTGATCCGCCAGCTTGATACTAGGCAGGAACAGGTTTCTGTCGAAGCGATTATCGTTGAAATTTCGGACTCTCTGGCCCGTGAATTGGGGGTCCAATTCCTGATCGGTGGCAAAGACACGCCTTTTGCGGTCACCAATTTTTCTAATGCTTCGCCTAATATTGTCGACCTTGCCGGCGGCTTGCTGGCGGACCAGTTTGATACAACGACGACAACGACCACCGATACGGCGACGACCACCACCACCAATAGTGCGGTTGGCGACCAGTTGCTGGAAAATGCCGCGAGTTCCATTCTGGGCGCACGCGGTGCCTTTACCGGTTTTGCCACGACGCTGGGCGGCAACACGATATTGGGTGCGATTATCAACGCAGTGCAGCGTGATTCCGACTCCAACCTGCTATCGACGCCTTCATTGACGGTGAACAATAATCTTAAAGGTAGCATCCTGTTCGGTCAGGAAATCCCGGTTTCCACCGGTGAAGCTCTGTCCGATAATTTCGATAACGCCTTCCGCACCATCCAGCGGCAAAATGTAGGTATCGAGCTGGAAGTCACGCCGCAAATTAACGCAGGCGATGAAGTGCGGCTCGACCTGCGCCAGGAAGTCAGTTCGATTGCCGGACCGGTCTCCGATGATTTTAACGAGCTGATCATCAACAAGCGCGAGATTAAGACAACAGTGACCGTGGGCGACGGAGAGATTATCGCATTAGGCGGTTTGCTTGATGATAATGAGCGTCGCACGATTGAGAAAATCCCGTTCTTGGGCGATATTCCGTTGCTGGGGGAGCTGTTCAAATCGCGCGGAAAGTCACGGGTCAAAACCAATTTAATGGTGTTTATCCGGCCTAAAATCCTCCGCAACCGCGCTGATGCCCGGGCCTTTTCGGCGCGCCGCTATGGCTATATCCGGGGCCGTCAGCTGCGCCGTGATCCGGAACTGGAACCATCCATTGATGTGCTGATACGCGATTACATGGGCACTGTGCCCCCTGCGGTTGAGGCGCGCCCTGGCGATCAGATTATTTATGCACCGGGCGCAGTTTCTGCGCCGCAAAATAGCGGTTCTGTAGAACCGCTCCCGGTGACCCCCAGCAAACCCGACACGGACAGAGATGACTGATGAAAATCGCAAAGGGAACAGATGCTGAAGTTTCCGGCGATGAAGAACAGCCCGTTGCCACACCGCCAGCATCTCCGCCCCTTTTAGATATTCCTTATGCTTTCGCTCGGGATCAAGGCGTACTGCTGATGCGTACGAACGGCGACCGTCTGTCGGTCGCGATGCGGGAAGGCTCCAATCCACAAGCATTGTTAGAACTGCGCCGTTATCTCGCCATGCCATTTGATGTCGATCTGGTATCACCGGATGCGTTTGAGAAAATCCTGTCCGAACATTATGCAATGGATGGCAGTGCAGCCGCCATGGCAGGGGACATGAGCCTTAGCAATGATGCGCTGGACGATATTGCTGGCGATATTCCGAGCGCTGAAGACTTGCTCGACAGCGCGGACGATGCGCCGACCATCCGCTTGATTAACGGCATTATTGCCGAAGCGGCGCGGCAGGGCGCGTCGGATATTCATATCGAGCCCTATGAAAGCGGACTGGTCGTGCGGATGCGCGTCGACGGGGTGTTGCAGGAAAAACTAAGGATGCCGCCACATGTGGCCTCCGTCATCGTCAACCGGATCAAGGTTATGGCGCGGCTGGATATTGCTGAACGCCGGATACCGCAGGATGGCCGGATAAGCCTGACCCTCGGCGGCAAGCTTCTCGACGTGCGTGTCTCGACATTGCCCAATCGCGCGAATGAGCGGGTGGTGATGCGGATATTGGACAAGGAAAGCGCAGCGATATCGCTAGACCTGCTCGGCATGTCCGAAACCACCCATGAAATTTTGACTCAAGCATTGGCCGAGCCAAACGGGATCATATTGGTCACCGGACCAACCGGTTCGGGTAAAACAACCTCGCTCTATGCAGGCCTGAAACAGCTCAATGACGGCAGCCGTAACATATTGACCGTCGAAGACCCGGTGGAATATGCGATTGACGGTATTGGTCAGACGCAGGTGAATGCCAAAGTCGGCCTGACATTCGCAGCGGGTCTGCGCGCGATTTTGCGGCAGGATCCCGATGTGGTGATGATTGGTGAAATTCGCGATCGGGAGACTGCAGAGATTGCAGTCCAAGCCTCGCTGACCGGTCATTTGGTGTTGTCCACCGTGCATACCAATGATGCCGTTGGCGCTATCACCCGGATGCGCGATATCAAGGTTGAACCGTTCCTGCTCGCGTCGACATTGCGCGCTGTTGTCGCTCAAAGGCTGGTACGTAAACTATGTCCGCATTGCCGGGTACCGATACAGGCAGATGGCAGCCTTGCTTCGCTTCTCGGCTTTGACAATGGTACGGTAGTGTACCGAGAAGTGGGCTGCGAGCAATGTAATCATACCGGTTTTCAAGGCCGAATTGGTGTATTTGAAGCGATCCGCGTCGATGAAACAATCCGCAAATTGATCAATGATGGTGGCGATGAAGCACGCATTGCGGCCCATGCCTTCCTCAAGAAACCCAATCTGGGTTCGTCGGCCCGTGCGTTGGTTCGTGAAGGGCTAACGACGGCAGAAGAGGGTATCCGCATATCACGCCGTGAAGTGCTGGACGAACAGGTCGATGCCTGATTTTTCCTACACCGCGATTGACCCCAAGGGGCGCGAGAAGACCGGATGGTTGGTGGCGGATAATAATGAAGCGGCCCGGGCGAAGCTAACCGAGCGCAATTTTTATGTGGTGAAGGTGGAGACCGCACAGGGGGCTGAAGGCAAGCCAGCCCGTTCGTTATTTGGCCCCAAAAAACTGCGTGCTAAAGAACTGACTTTATTCACGCGGCAGTTATCGTCCTTGGTGCAAGTCAGTCCGCTGGAAGAAGCGCTGCGGACTATCGGTAACCAGAATGAGAAAGCCCATGTTCGCGACCGAATTGGCGCGGTTCATGGCGGCGTTATCGAAGGACAGCGGCTGGCCGAAGCCATGCGCCGTGAACCAGCCAGCTTTCCCCCGCTTTATCGCGCGATGATCTCGGCCGGAGAAAGTTCTGGGACATTGCCCGACATAACCGAACGCCTCGCGGGCCTGTTGGAGCGCCAAGCTGAGATGCGCGGTAAGCTGATTAGCGCGCTTGCCTATCCCATCGTGCTGGCGCTGGTAGCGATAATAGTCGTCGCCTTGCTGATGATCGCCGTGGTCCCCAAGGTTGTCGAACAATTTGATGATGTGAATCAACAGCTTCCCTTTGTCACCCGATTGGTGATCGGTATATCCGATTTTCTCGCAAATTGGTGGGGCGCAATTTTGGGCCTTTTGTTCCTTCTCGCTGTCGCTGGCTGGCGCGCTCTGAAGGAGCCGAAAGTCAAATATCGCTTTGACGGTTTCCTGCTCCGCCTGCCATTTTTCGGTCGCTTGCTGCGTGATTTAAATGCCGCGCGGTTGGCGAGGACTTTGTCGACCATGGTCGCAAGCCGTTTGCCGATATTGGAAGGGCTGCGGCTGACGACCAACACAATCAGCAATGCTGTGCTGCGCAAGGCTTGCGAGGATATGGTTGAGGCGATCAGAGGCGGCGGGAGTCTTTCCAAGGCGCTCAAGAATACCGGCGTTTTCCCGCCGATGCTCGTCTATCTCACGGCCAGCGGTGAAGCATCGGGTCAGCTGGACGATATGCTCGCACGTGCAGCCGATTATCTGGAGCGTGAATTTGATAATTTCAGCTCCACCGCCTTATCTTTGCTGGAACCGCTGATCATTGTTTTACTGGGCGGTGTTGTTGCGGTGGTGATTTTGGCTATATTATTACCAATATTACAGCTTCAGAATCTTGCTGGACTATAAAGCCGGACGGATAGGAAAATATATGTTCACAAATGGTATCAATTGTTTCGACCCACTCGGCCAAGAGCTTGGGGAAGAGAGAAAGAAAAAACCGAAACCCAACGGCTTCACGCTGGTGGAGCTGATGGTGGTCATCTTCATTCTCGGTTTGCTGACGACAATTGTGGTGATCAACGTGCTGCCGAGTCAGGACCGCGCTATGGTCGAAAAAGCACGGGCGGACATAGCGACTTTGGGTCAGGCGCTTGAAATGTACCGGCTCGATAATCTGACCTATCCGGCATCTTCCGATGGTCTGTCGGCATTGACCAGCGCTCCGGCGTCGCTTGCGCCTTCGGCCCGTTACCGGCAGGGCGGTTACATCAAGAAACTTCCCGATGATCCGTGGGGACGGCCTTATCAATATGATAATCCGGGACGCAATGGTCCGGGTTTTGATCTCTATTCCCTGGGCGCAGATGGCGCACCGGGCGGAGAAGAGGATGCCGCGGATATTTACGCGGAATAGTCCAATGGCCAAAGGTGACAGCGCGGCTAAAATTGATTAGCTAATAGCGGCCACTGCAATAAAGTTTTTCAGCCGAGTCGGGGAGGTCATGTTGGTAAAAAATCCATTGCTACCCGTGAGGCCGTTTCAATTGAATCAGATTCCATAAGGCTGATGTCTGCATCCCGGTCCTTTGTAACAGTTTTTCCGACTGCAGAGATTCAGGCCCTGCAATGGTGGCTTGTGGCGGACGGCGCGCTCGAAACCAAAGGTTGCGATGCTGATCCCTTGCTCGCCGCTGGTTTGAAGCTGCCTTCTGTTGAGGATGAGCCCGTCACCCATATTGCATTAATGCCCTCGGCATTGGTGCTTGTCCGCTGGCATGATCCGCTGGATGACATGACCGAGCAGCAGGCATTGGCGGCAGCGCGTCTGGCGGCGCAGGACAACAGCCTTGATGTGGAAAACTTGCATATCGCGGCGGTGGTTGATGAAGCGGGGCAGGCGGCAACAGCCTCGGTTGGCAAAGATATCATGGCCAATGGCTTGTTGCAGCTGCAAGCGTTGGGCATTGACCCGGACGTGATTGTTCCGGCCGGTTGGTTGATCGCGCCGCAGGACGAAGCTGTGGCTAAAGCTGATTTTGGTTTTGAAAAATTGCTGCGGGCGGAAAAGATGATCGCGCCCGATGAACCTTCTTTGCGAGCGCATTTGATCGGCGACAATCGTGTAACGGTTTTGCCCGAAGCATCGGTCGATCGCGCGCTGGTGGATGCAGCTCATAATGCGACATTAAACTTGCGTTCCGGGGCATTTGCCAAAAAGGCTCAAGCCCAAATGAACGCGCAACAAAAGCAGCTCTTGGGCTGGTTGGCGGTCGCTGCTGTTGTCATTTCATTGCTGATACCGGTTGTTCAATTGGTCAAATATCATTGGGCGGCGGCTGATGCCAATGCAGCTGCGCTGGCCGCGGCTGAACCAGTGATCGGCGCTGTGGAAAGCGTGGATGAGGCGGACCGACGGCTTGACGCCCGGTTGATTAGTGAAAATCGCGGGAATATTGCGTTTTCTGTCCCTGCGTCCGCTTTGTTTTCCGCAATTCAACAGACGCAGGGCGTATCGATAGAGCGGATCAGCTACCGCAAGGACGGGACCGTTTTAGCAGGACTGACGGCTGTGAGAAATGAAGATATGAACCCGGCGCTGATCGCACTTCAAAATGCCGGATTTGTCATAACTGCGACACCGCGAACAGACGCTACGGGATCATCCAAAGCGGATGTCACGGTGCGCGCGCCATGACAGACACGATCAAAAACTGGTTTGAAGCGCTGAGTCAGCGTGAGAAGATAATGATCGGGATATTGGGTTTTCTGGTCGCGCTCGTCGTCGGATATTATGCCCTCGTCAGCCCCTTTATCAATGCCTATATATCGGCGCAGAAAAGCTATGCTGATGCGATTGATAGTCAGGTTCGCATCGAAGCCAAGGTAGCAGCGTTAAGCGCGCCGGCGGACAAGTCCGTCAAGCCAGTGACGCGCGCCTTGGACGTCTTTATCAGCCAAAATGCAGGCGAGGCCGGTTTTGCGGTCGGGCGGCTAGATCCGCAGACCAATGGCACGGTTCAGCTGTCGATTGATTCTGCCAAGCCAACCGCTTTATTTGGCTGGCTGGCCATGCTCGAAAGTCGCGGCATATCGGTGGAGGAACTCGCGGTGAATCCCGGCGCCAATGAAACGGTCACCGCAACGATAATATTACGCTCTGCACAAACGGACTAAGCTATCAGAAAACGTCAGCAGCCGTCTTGGTCTTGCCGGTCTTGATGTTTTCAGCGAACATTAAGCCGCCATCATTTGCTGACATTTCCTCCAGACTTGGAGCTTCCAGACCAGATCGTTCACCAGCCGCATTCAGCTTCTTCTGCTGTACCCAGTTGCCATCGGCATCGCGAACATATTTAGGTGCGCGCTGGACATTCCAGACAAGACCCATTTTCTCCCAAGCAGAGATAATATAGCCGTTCACATCGACTTCCCACCACATGATTCCAGCATAGGCCGACCGTGGATGTTGATGATGGTTGTTGTGCCATCCGTCGCCAAAGGTCATCCACGCCATGAACCAGTTATTGCGCGATCCATCTTTGGTTTTGAACCGCTGTGATCCAAAAACATGGCCGACGCTGTTCACGCCCATTACGAAGTTTAGGAAGAAGAAATTGCGGAAAAGCCCGCCGATGAGGATGGTACCAATAATATGCTCGGGACCGCCAAAGGCCAGTGCCCAAAGGGCCGGAAATATGATGCTGGAGAAAATCGCAATGGACCAGCGATGGCGGTGACACCACAGGACTTGCGGGTCATCGATCAGGCCTTTGCCGTAAACATTCATGTCCGATGTGGTGTTATCAAACAGCCAACCAAAATGGGCGATGCCAAGGCCCTTTAATTTCGACATTTTTTTGCCGTGACCGTCGATATAAGGGCTGTGTAAGTCGCCTACGCGATCTGAAAAAGCATGATGGCGGCGATGATCGGCGGCCCATTTCAGGACCGAAGCCTGGCAGGCCATTTGTGCCATAATACCAATGGCGAGGCGCATTTTCGGACCCGCTTCAAACGCTCGGTGCGTGTAAAAGCGATGATAACCAATGCCGACACCCATGTTGATCAGGATATAACCGAACAGGAAAGCGGACCATTCTACCCAACCGGTCGCATGGGTGAGCGTCCAATAGAGCGCGCCGAGTGACCCGATAACCATCGATGACAACAAAATGCCATATTCAATGCGTTTGGCGCGCGCTGCAGGGCCGCCAATGATCACGCCATGTTGTGGATGAACCTCTGAAGGTTCAAACTTATCTGGTTGAATGTCACGAAACGCGGTCGCCATAAATTTGCCCCTGATACTATTTACCAAAGGAAATTACCCATTTTCAGGGAGGATTACAATTATGTTAACTATTATTCACACCGATATGGATGCGATTGGCTGAAATGCAGAAAGATTCGTTTGGAATCAGGTCAATGCTGTTGCCGCAGCTGTGACTTTGTCGCACCACCAGTACGCCTTATCCGACGATATCGCATGTTCATGAAACGGAAAGCGCTGCTCGTTCGTTCTGTGCGGGTCGAAATATCCATAAGGAGAATGAACATGAAGATTCGCAATATGATATTAAATGCCACTGCTATCGCTACGGGTGCGACGATGATTATTTTACCGACCGCCAGCGTGTCTGCCCACCCATCGCATCGCGGCGCCCACGAACAAATTTTGACTCAGCCCATTGCCGGCGTCGAGAATAACTATTGGTTCGACTATGTCACCGATATTCGCGAAGCGGAGCATGAATTGAAAAAAGACCTTGCCCGCGCGACAGACGATGAGGACCGCACGGACGCGATGGAAGAATATCGCAACGAAATTGCTGATGCGAACAAGGATTATAAGAAAGAAATGAAGGAAAAGGGCTATAATGTTGGCCGTGTAACGGTCGGCCAGTAACCGCTTTCATCCTGATTTTTGGATTATCAAGGGGCCGCTCCATTCTACATGGGGCGGCCCTGCTTTCCTCCCTGGGCAATATTTCGAATAATATGAGCGGCCGTTAAGTGACCACTGACTGATTTATCCTGAAAGCAGACGCTAGGTTTGGTAGTTTTTGGCAGCAACAGCTGGGTGGCAAGATGCCACAAAGAGTTGGCTCAATTCTCTACTCGGATTTCAATATTTCCCAGGTAATTGGACTCATATCTCACTAGGTCGTCTGGTTTAAGGAAGTGATCTCCAGTCAATTCGTTCTTGATGAAACGCTTGCGTGCAACATCAAGAAAACCGGTATCACCAAATGGTCCACCCTGCAGCAGATAGTCGCCTGTAGCCTCAATAATGTCGCCTCGGGTTGGGGATGTAAAAATTGTGCCCTCTGCGGTGCCTGACATAACCGTCGAGGACCGATCGATCCGATTGTCTTTTGCAAGCGGCACGAAGCCGTCGCGATACAAGAAACGTTCTTCCGACATGTCGCCGAAAGCCTTTCCAACCAACTGGCGAAAGTCGAGTGTCATTTCGCTCCCGCGAGCATCTTGGCGTGGTTCGCCGTTAACGCTGGTGGTCATGCGAAGATCATCAACAAATTCCGCCCACTCATTGGGTATGATTAAAAACGGCCCCGTAGGAAAGAAGTCTGGACCGCTTTTTGCGTCGCTAAAGCCATATCCTGAATCTAGATTATCAGGATCCGCTAGGTTAACCAGCGCGTTTCGGTTGGTGAAATCTCCACAGAGGAAGAAGGCTTTTACCGCATTATCAAAGTCCGCGAGCGATTGCAGATCGCGATCAAAGCGAACGCAAAGTTCCACCTCGTAATCTAGCAAGATACCTTCAACTGCTTTGACTTCTGTTCTCGCTGGGGACGCAGGGCCGAATTTTGGAAACTGGAATACAGAACTGCTATTCGCTTCCTCAGCATGTTCCGGAAAATTTGTACCGGTTCCTATATGCCACGCGCCGCTGGAGCCTGATGGTAGAAGCTTGGAAACGGGCACAGACACGGCAGAGAAGCCATCTGCATTGCCATTGGCGATCGGTGATATGTCTGCTCCGGCCAATGCTTCAAATGGGTCTGTGATATCGCTGGCACCCAGTTCTCTAAGATCTATTCCAGTTACGGAATGTTCTGAAAAAGAAGTGACAATCATGGTACTTTGTGAGCCATCCTCATCGAGATATTGCGCCAATGTTGTCGCTTTCTCGATCGGTATCAGCCGCGCCATCAGCGGTTCGCCCTCGAAACTGGCAGGGTTGAATTTTGGGTCGGGAGCAGTCACCCAAGCAATGTAGAGGGCCGCAATAACAGTTACGGCAATTCCTAAGCCAACCCTAGCAAAAGTCCGCATGAGCAAACCTCCTATAGAAATTTTGTTCGATGTCGGACCATAGCTGCGGACAAGTGCAAGTCTAGCTTATTTGCTGGCTCGCCTTTGCGCTCTTGGCGGACGCTAGATTGATCACATCATTCAAACCCGTTATGATTTAGAACTTATCCAACAACCTTGTTTCACTTTGTTCCAAATGTAGATTTTTGGGCCAGAATACAGGTGGCATGATTGACACAAACCTTTGACTGCAAACTGGCGATGCCGCTGACGGGGTAAGAAACTTCAAAACAACATTTTCCGCTTTACGTTAGGGCATAGAGCTATGCTTTGGCCGGTGCGTCTCAATAAACCCAGCGTCTACCCAGTAGATATCTACCTCTATATTGTCTGCGGGTTTTGTCCGTCGATCAAAGAAGAGATATTTTCCATCGGGTGACACACTCGGATAGTTTTCGGCGGCGGCGGTATTTATTTTGTCGCCCAAGTTGATGGCGGGCCCCCATGAGCCATCGGTCGCCCGATAGCTGATGTAGAGGTCAGATGTGCCATATCCACCTTCTCTTCTGCTATCCCAAATCACATAGGATTCATTAGGTGCAATGAAGGGATGAGCGTTGTATTTCCCGACGGCAAACTGAGGGCCCAGTGACTTCGGTTCTTCATATTTTCCATCTATCAAACGTGAATAGCGCAGAGGGGTATCCAGTTCTGGGGTAAAGGTATCAAAATAATAGGTGCCGTTGGAGGACGCCGAAAGCCGCATAATCGCGATATCTTTAAAAGGTGCGCCCAGGGGTTTTAGCTCCGACCAACCCGCGCTGGTGCGTTCTATATATTCTTTCGCAAAATGGATGGTCCTCCCGTCGGGAGAAACAGACGGTTCGCTCACTCCCTCTTTGACGACAGACTCGTGCCATTGACCATTTTTATATTCAATGGCAGTCAACAAATTGGAGGCAGATTCCTCGCCAAGCGGTCTCTTGACGAAGTAAAAGGCCTTCATATCCGACGCAAACATACCTTCAATTTCACGATTCTCTTCTGTATTAACAATACCGGGCGCAAAAACTTCAGCGGTTGAACCGGGCAGTTTTTGCCCGAGATAGGGCGGTGCGGTTGTTGTGCTACTTTCATTTTTGGGCCGGAGATTCTCAATAACTTGAGCGTCCACCCAGAAAATATCTACATTTTCGTATTTGTCTGAGCCCATATTCCTGTTGAAAAAAAGGTATTTGCCATCTGGCGTCACGCTCGCGGCTGCTTCCCAAGCGCCCGTGTTTATCTTGTCGCCCAGATTAATAGCTTTACCCCATGCGCCATCTTGCTTTCGAAAACTGATATAAATATCTGAATCGCCATAACCGCCTTCTCTTTTAGCATCCCATATCAAATATGATTCATCGGGAGCGATGAAAGGGTGACTAATGTGCGTTCCTGCATTAATTTCCTTGCTCAATATTTTTGGCTCTTCACGTTTTCCATCTATCAAGCGTGAGTAACGAATTGGAAAACTTGAATTCTTGTCATCGTAAGTGTCAAAATAGTAGGTGCCATTCATCGAAGCCGTAAGTCGCATGATCAACATATCTTCAAAGGGCGGGGCTAGAAATTTCACGTCCGACCATCGGGTTCCGATGCGTTCCTTATAACGCCTACCCAAATGCATCGTCTTGCCATCGGGCGCGATGATGGGTTGTCCAACCCTGGGCGATACATCCGATTTGACCCATCGATTATTGTCGTATTTAAAAGTGACAAATTCGTGCTTCTTTGTTTCCGCGTTCTCTCTGAGAAAATAGATTTCTTTCATGTCAGATGTGAATACTGCACCATATTCCCAACCCTTTGTTGAAACAATGCCGGGCGCAAAGGGTTCAGGGGTTGAGCTGGGAGGCTTTTGCCCGAGGTAGGGGCCTTCTAGAACAGGAGGTTCATCGTTGGCATGGCTGCCGGTACTCACCGCGAAAGACGAGAGTAATAAAATGATAGATGTTGAAAAACGCTTCATTAGATTTCCTCTTTGGTAAGTGAGTAAAGTCACTCACCTTCCGACTGTAACAATCATTTTTGCCATGAAACCACGTATGTGGTCAGAGGAAATGCTGTGTGATGGTTGTTCGATTAAACTCATTTAGCTTTCGATGAACAACATGGGTACGGATCAAATATAATGTCCGCTTTTGCGCCCAAAGCGGACATTGGAGCGGCGTTTTTTGATCGACTGCTTCGCACCAAGTGCTCCAATCGCGCTGGCGGCATCACGCACTAAAATTGCGTCAGGCTAAGGTTGTTTCCATCGGGATCATGGAACCATGCCACCCGGGCGTCGCCACCGGGTACGTTCCAGATGCCAAGCTCGTCTTGCTCGAAACCGCCATAAGTCTGGAACTCCACGCCCTTGGCCCTAAGCGCTGTGACGATGGCTACAATATCTGACACGTTCCAGCCAAGCACTGTTTGCGGGCCGGGTTTGTGATCGATTTTCGTCGTGATTCGAAGCGGAACGCCGTTGAGATCATATACCAACGCCTGATCATCTTCGTGTCGCAGCGGTAGCCCGAGCAAGTCACCGTAGAAGGCTTTGGTCTTGGTGCGATCGCGAGTGAGGATGAAGGTAACGGGTTGGCACTGGGCAAGCATCTTCGACAGTTCCTTCCTAGAAGATAGTATTTAGATATTATGCCTTGCCGACTGAAGTGACAAGTCCGGTTGGAAAATCGAATGTTGACCGTTTTAGGGCATCGACGACGATAGTGGAACGACCAACAGGAGCCGCTAGAAGAAGTAGAATGAGCGGTTACTTAGTGTCCGCTTTTGCACCCAAACCGGACATTCGGCGCTTGCTTTATCGTCACGGAACTTAGCTCTGCCCAATGCAGAGTAACTTCTGCATAAGTAATTGAGTTATCGAGATCAGCCACTGCTGCAAAGCGCTTTAGCTTACGTTTTTGCTGATCCGATTATTCATCACTGACGTTACGGCGAGACACTTCGCTGCGTGAGGACCGCCGCGACGGGCGGGATTGTGCCGCCGGACGCCGTGCGGGGCGAGCGACCGGCGTTGATCGTTGCCGTGCTGCTGGACGGGCTTGCTGGCCGCGCTGCTGGGTTGCTGCGGGTCTGGCGCGGCGTTCGGAACGCGTGCCATTGTCTTGACGGTTGGCGCGCCGTGCTTGTCTGGTTTCGCCGCGGCGTTGCCCGCGGATTGCACCATCGCGCAGGCCTGCTCGACCGGTTGTTGCATCGCCACTTGTGGCTCTGCGCCCATTTCTTTCTGCTCGGCGTTCAGCGCGTTGTTCCGGTGTCAGTTCACGGCGGCGTTCTGCTCTGCGATCACGGCGTTCCGCGCGCTGTGCTGGCGTAAGATCGCGCCGTCTTTCTACCCGGCGGTCGCCCCGGCGCGCATGGCGAGAGCCAAATTCTGCGCGCTGTCGAGCCCAATGGCGCCGGTGATGGCGCTGCATCGCATAGCGTGATCCGCGTCGGTCAAAAATATAGGTGCCGTATCCGGGATAGTAGAAGCTGTCATACCAGCCGCCGCCAAATCCGATATTGGCATAGCCATAGCCATTGTCGCATGCATAATAGTCATCGAAAGGTGCATAGGGGTCGCAGCCATAGCCCGCGCCGTTGACGTAGCCGTCACCATAAGAACCGCCGCCATAAGCACAGGCGCTGAGACCAAGCATCGCCCCGCCGAGCATTGCTGGTTTCAATAGCTTTATGAGCGAAAATTCTGCCATGATCGTACCCCTGTGCCGCGCCAGTGATATGGTGATGAAACCCGTTCGCTGACGATATCCATCCTCTAGCCCGCTTTTCCCCGGCGAGTCCGGATAGTTTTCCTGTTGCCCTATTTTGTAACATTGATGAATTGAATTGAAAATGAATGCAGATGCTTGCTGACATTAATGCAAGTAGATACTATGAGGTGATAGAACCAAGTCTTTCGGAGAGTTTACTTTGGCCAGCGCAGCAGAAGCCCACGGATATTCCTATACCGAGACAGCAAACCCGCATTGGATAAAACCACCGAGCAAAGAAGCGCTCGCGCATATTCCAGGCGAAGAAGGCATGCCGGTGCTGGGCACGACCCTGAAGGTGATTAAGGATCCCATCGGTTTTGGCCGTCAAATGTTTGAAAAATACGGTTCCGTCTATCGGACGTTCAGTTTCGGCAAAGACAATGTGATGTTGCTCGGGGCCGATGCGACAGAACTGGTCATGTTCAACAAGGATAAGATTTTCTCCAGCGAACAGGGCTGGGGGCCAGTGCTCAACAATCTCTTCCCGCGCGGTTTGATGCTGATGGATTTTGAACGCCATCGGGCGGATCGCAAGGCGCTGTCGGTTGCTTTTAAACCAGGACCGATGAAGCATCACTGCAAAGTCTTGAATGAGGGCATTATTGAACGCGTGGCCGAGTGGAGCGGCACCAGCTTTGAATTTTATCCTGCGATCAAGTCGCTGTCACTCGACACTGCCGCTAGCGCAATTCTCGGCATTCCATGGGGTCCGGAAGCCGACAAGATCAACAAGGCATTTGTCGATGAAGTGCAAGCCTCGGTTGGTATTGCGCGCTCACCGATCCCGTTCACCAAGATGTGGCGCGGCGTGAAGGCGCGCGAATATCTGCTCAGCTATTTCACGCCGCAAGTGAAGGAACGGCGCGAAAAAGGCGGCGAGGATATTTTTACCCAGATTTGCCTTGCGACCCATGAAGATGGCAGCCTGTTGACCGAGGATGAAGTCGTCGATCACATGAATTTTCTGATGATGGCGGCGCATGATACTATTACGTCGTCGGCGACCAGCATGATCTATTTGCTAGCTAAAAACCCCGAATGGCAAGACAAGCTGCGCGAAGAATGCTTGTCTGTCGCGCCTGCCGGACAGCCACTGGCTTATGAAGATATGGGCAAGCTGGAACTGACCGAAATGGCCTTTAAAGAATCGCTGCGCTTGATCCCGCCCGTGCCCAGTATCCCGCGCCGGGCGATCAAGGAATTCACCTTTCGCAACTACACCATTCCTGCGGGCACTAATATTGGCATTAGCCCGCAATTTGTCCACAAGATGGAAAAACATTGGCCAAACCCCAACAAATTCGATCCGCTGCGTTTCACACCGGAAAATAGTGCAGGTCGTCACAAATATGCCTGGGTTCCTTTTGGCGGTGGCGCGCATATGTGTCTGGGGCTGCATTTCGCCTATATGCAGATCAAGATTTTGATGCACGCGATGCTGACGCAAAACCGTATCGTGCTGAGTGGTGGATCGGATTATGAACCGGAATGGCAAGTTTTCCCTATCCCGCAGCCGAAGGACGGTTTGCCGGTTCGGCTCGAGGCACTTTGACGGTCCTTAAACGGAATTTGTCGCCGGTTGCTGCCAGCCCGTTCTCTTGCCAAAATAAACTGCCCGACCAGACTTAAAACAAGGGAAAGTTGCCGTTCATTAGTCTTATGAGCAAGGCGGATGATATTTATGTTAAAAAAGACGCACTTCGCTTTGAAACCCTAGCTGACATTTCTCCAGCCGGTATATTTCTGACCGACTGCTCCGGCGGTTGCACCTATGTCAATCAATCCTGGATGGCCCTTACCGGGCTCAGTAATGCCGAAGCCATGGGTCAGGGCTGGACTGATGCAATCCATCCCGACGATCGGGCTGTTGTTTGGGAAAGCTGGGACGATGCTGTAAAGCGAGAACAGGTCTTCGATCTTGATTTTCGTTTTCAAAAGCCGGACGGCGAGAGTGTCTGGATTTCAGCGCTCAGCAGCCTTTACCGCGATGAGCACGGAGAACTGGTTGGTTTCGTTGGCCTGTGTTTCGACATTAGCGAGAAAAAAGCCCTACAGATTGAAAATGACCGCGCCAATGATCTGTTTCGGAAAGCAGAAAAAATAGCACATCTTGGTACCTGGCGGCTGGATACGGAAAACTATCAACTGTCTTGGTCCGATCAGATATTTGCCATCCATGAAATTCCCATCGGCCCAATTCCATCCTTTGAAGACCTGACGGAATTTTATCCGGGAAAAGCCAAGGCGCAACTTGTTGAAACAATTTATCAATCCATCGAAGATGAAAAACCGTTTGATTTGGAAACTGATTTTTTGACGGCGAAAAAGCGGCAAAAGCGGATCAGGAATATTGGCGAGCCGCAGTTTAAAGATGGGAAGCTAACGTCTATCGTCGGCGTCTGCCAAGATGTTACTGACAAATTTCAGATGGAAGAAAAATTGCGCTTGGCGGCCAGGCTTGATCCCTTGACCGGAATTCCGAACCGAAAAATGTTTGTCGAAAAAATCCACGCGATAACAAGCTGCAGCCCGTTGCTTGCTGATGAGAAAAACGGCATCTCTTTGATATTGATCGATTTGGATGATTTCAAAAGGGTCAACGATGATTTGGGCCATCCAGCCGGTGATGAGCTGTTGGTTCAAGTCGCGGGACGTCTGTCTGCGGTAGAGGGTTCTGAAATTGTGGCGCGCATTGGCGGCGATGAATTTGCTGTCTTGAAACGGGTCGATCCGAACCAACTGACTTGTGACAAGATGGTGCAAGAAATCAAAAGGTCCTTCGCTGTGCCCTTTGCCCTTGGCTCGCAGCAGGTCAGCTGCTCTGCCAGTATCGGCTGGACTTCCGGATTGGCTGGTAAAAAGTCGGAAGAAGTTCTATCCAAAGAAGCCGATATCGCGCTCTACAGCTCAAAAAAGACCAACCCGAAAACACCAGTGATGTTCAGCGAAGATATTGGCCTCAAGCATGAGCGATATGCACGGTTAGCCTCCGATCTGAAATCGGCATTGGCCACTGGTCAGATGTATCTGTTATTCCAACCGCAATTGGATATAGGCGCGAATACGATCAAGTCGTTCGAAGCATTGCTGCGATGGGATCATCCGCATTTTGGCCCAGTCTCTCCGACCGAGTTTATACCTATTGCAGAGGAAACAGGTATTATCGGACCACTGGGCGATTGGGTCTTGATCGAGGCCTGTAATCGCGCCGCCCATTGGCCGGATAACGTCCATGTCTCGGTAAATGTTTCGGCCATGCAGCTTTCTGAAAAGGATTTTATCACCAAAATTGTGCGGATGCTGGCGCAAACTCAGTTTGATCCTCGCCGGTTGGAGCTGGAAATTACTGAATCCGTCTTCATTGAAAATATTGAGGAAACCAAGGAGGTGCTCGAAAAGCTCAGTCAGATCGGGATTCAGATTGCCTTGGATGATTTCGGTACGGGATTTTCGTCGCTCAGTTATTTGTGCGCGATTTCATTCGACAAGGTGAAGATTGACAGAAGTTTTATTGCCCAGATTGATCAGTTTAAGGGCTCCGCTCCGATCATCAATGCTGTGACGGGTCTCGGCGCGGCTTTAAACTTTAAAACGGTGGCTGAAGGCGTAGAAAATTCTAGCCAACTGGCCTTTCTAAAGGAAAAGGGGTGCGATCAAATTCAAGGTTTTTTAGTCAGCGAACCGATATCGAGCACCGAGGTCCAAAGTTTTTTTGATTTGGAGGCGCGCCAAGCCGGAATCGGTTAGCTGTTTCAGGCGACATAGCGGTGTGAATGGACTGATCCGGAAAATATGCATCAGCCTGCCGGAAGTGCGCGGATCACCATTGTCAGGCGCTCGATATTCACTTACATAAATGTCAATGACTGATAGCCCCGAAACACAGCCGTCTGCCGATTCCCCACCCATCTGGAAATCGCGCTATAATCATCCCACGGATTGGGACCAATTTTTTGCACCATTGTCGATGCCGGGCATGTTTTTTCGCTCGGCGGGTCGCAGGGGGGATGCCAATCTGCTCGATTTCATGGGGCGGAAATATAGCTATGCGGAGGTTGCCGCTGGCGTGGTGCGGGTGGCCAAGGGATTGCAGGATCTGGGCGTTAAAAAGGGCGACCGGGTTGGTTTGTTTCTGCCCAATGTCCCGCATTATGTGACCGCTTATTATGGCGCGATGGCCATTGGCGCGACCGTGGTCAATTTCTCGCCACTCTATACGGTGGACGAACTCAACCATCAGGTAGAAGATAGCGGCACCAAAATTCTCTTTACTTTGTCCGCCAGTGCGGTTTTTCCGACGGCTTATAAGGTGCTGCAACAATCGAGTCTGGAGCGGCTGGTCGTTGGCAGTGTCGCCGGGGCGCTGCCAGGCGCCAAGGCGCTGTTTTATCGGCTGTTCCGGCGCAAGGAAAATACGCCGCAGCCAGAAGATGCCCAGATCACACCCTTTGCCGACCTGACCGATAATGACGGAAAATATGTCGCCCCCAATATCCATCCGGAAAAGGATATTGCTCTGCTCCAATATACCGGCGGGACAACGGGGACACCAAAAGGCGCGATGCTCAGCCATCAGAATCTAACCGCCAACGCGCGTCAGATTAACGGCATTGATCCATTTATTGACGACGATGACCGACTGATGGGCGTATTACCGTTTTTCCATGTTTTTGCGAATAGCGCCGTGCTCAATCGCACGGTGCAACGTGGCGGAGAGATAGTCATGCTGCCGCGCTTTGATGCGAAGCAGACATTGAAAGCGATTACCCGCAATCAGATTACCGCCATGCCGGGCGTGCCGACCATGTATCAGGCGCTGCTCGACCATCCCGATATCGACAAGACGAATTTCTCGTCCCTGAAAGTGTGCGTATCTGGCGGCGCTCCGCTGCCGCAGGAGCTTAAGAAAAAATTCGAAGCGAAAACCGGCGCAAAGCTGGTGGAAGGCTATGGCCTGACTGAAAGCTCGGGGGTCGTGAGCGCGAACCCCTATGCCGGTTTGAACAAGTCGGGCACAATCGGCCAACCTGTTCCTGGAACGCTCGTTAAACTGGTGGACAAGGAAGACCCGACCCAGCAGGTTCCGGACGGTGAACCGGGCGAACTGATTTTCTCTGGCCCACAGGTCATGCAAGGCTATTGGAATCTGCCACAGGCGGATGATGAGGTGTTTGTTGACGGCTTCCTGCGCACCGGTGATGTCGCGGTGATTGACGAGGATGGCTACATCAAGATTGTCGACCGGATAAAGGATATGATCGCGGTCGGCGGTTTTAAAGTCTTCCCGAGCCAAGTCGAGGAGGTGCTCTACAAGCATGAAGCGGTGAAAGAGGCGCTGGTGATTGGGGTGCCGGACGATTATCGCGGGGAAAGCCCCAAGGCGTTCGTCGCGCTGGAAGAAGGCATGGATATTGACGGCGCTGCCCTGAAAGACTGGCTCAACCCGCAACTTGGGAAGCATGAGCGGGTTGTCGATGTTGTTGTGCGGGACAGCCTGCCTAAAACGATGATTGGAAAGCTAGATCGAAAAACACTCAGGGCAAAAGAACTGGGTTAGCGATAAAAGCGCGTCGTTGACGTCTTTCTAGAAATCCACACCAACGCGAACGTTTATATGCGGATCTTTGTCGCCGCTATTTCTGCGGTCGCGATTGACTGGAAGCGCCCCTTCCAGTTCAAAATCAAACGGTCCAATATTTCCGCGAACGCCGGAACCTGCGGAGATCAATGTTCCCTCGCTGCGATCATTCGCCAAGTCATTGACATGGCCCATATCGGCAAATCCATAGATTTGCAGTCGCCGCAGCCAGTTCACGGGCGATTTCACGTTATAGCGCAACTCGGCCAAACCATAAAAGCCGTCGTCACCCGATAGTTCGCTGAAATCATATCCGCGCACACGATAGGCGCCACCGATGCCCAATTCTTGGGCAGCAAGCAGAGGCCGGTTCGCGATTTGACCGCGTGCGGCAAGATAGATGCTAAGGTCTTTGGTTAACCCGGTTCTGAAATCCGCCCAAAATTCGCCCTTGGTAAACACACCATCACCGTCGAGAAGTGAAGCCAATGGATCGCCCCGCCGGGTAGCCCCGAAAATATCAAATCCTTGGACGAGGGACGTTCCAGCGCGCACTCTGCCGCCGGCGAAAGGAATTTCGCCTCGGACGCCCAACGACATGGTGACCTGCGTGTCCTCTCGGATCAGGGTATCTATATCGTCACGGGTGATCGACAGATATGTGGCTTCTGTTTCGATCCACAGGCTACCGGAGGTTGATCGGACTATGGGATAGCTGGCAAACAGAGCCAAATAGCGACTTTCCCCTGATAGGTCCGAACCGCTTCGGCTGCTGCCGGGTTCGTTCTCTCCGATCGAAGCGGCGAGGCCGGCTCTGAGGCCATCGGTGCCCAGTTCTGTCTGATAATAGCCGCTGACCGAAAGTATCTCTTTGGGCTCAATCGGGTTGGTTCGTATGGCGAAGCCCGCAGCATCGGCGTCGCCGATCAATCCTCGCACATCAGCAGAAATACGCGCTCTTACCGGGCCAAAGCTGTCGCTTCCGTAATTGTCGGCCTGTATCCGGACACGATCACCGCGTTCCCGAACAGTAACCTGCAGAATGTTCATGCCATCTTCTTGCGAGAAATTTGTAGACCGTATGTAGATGTCGGGAGTATCACCGGCCAGTAACAATTTTCGTTCAATTTCAGATCGATGCGCTACTTTGCCTTCCAAGGAAGACAGGATTTTGCGCAGATGCTGGTTGTCCGATCCTATAATGCGAACCGTATCAATCTTGCCTTCCACCAGTTGAATCTGCAGCACGCCCATTTGCACCGCTTGTTCCGGTATATAGGCAGAGGCAAAAATATAGCCTTTTTCGCGCGCAATATTGGCAACTTGCTGGGTTAGAGATGCGAGCTCATCATCGGTGGCTTCTTGCCCGATAAATGCTTCGACGACGGGTGAAAAAACTTCAATATCAAGTGCATCAGTCCCCATTACACCAACGGCACCGATCCGGAAATTTGATGGTCCATCGTCCAGCGAACCATTTCCATCAGTTGCTTCGGATGGCTGGATTGCCGGAGCCACAATCTCTGGCAATATCGATTCTTGCTTTTTGGGGCCGGAAAGCGACCGTCCCGAAACACTGGGCGGAAACCCAACCGTCCAGGCTTCGCTATCCAGCGCAGATATCTCGATATTCTGAGCCATTGCTGATTGCTGCCACAACACCGGGGCAGAAAGTATCAACAGGAAAGAGGCAGAATTTACGCGAGACACAATGATACCGATACTCTTGAATATACAACTTGGAGTGACGGTATAGCGCCGTGATATTAAATGTTGGTTATCGGCAGCACATAATTAATCGACATTTAACTACCTATCTTCTTCATATCTTCAAACCCGGGCCGTTAACAGCGATGTTAATAGTAATATGAAAGTTGGTATTATGTCACATCCAGTAACCAAATCGCTGATTATCGGCGCCCTATTGTCTAGCAGCGCAGCCTATGCAGGAGCGCCGGGATGGCAAGTGTCTGAAATTAGCGGTAATGTCACGGTAGCGCGTAAGGGCGTTGTAAAAATCGCGCAGCGCCAGACCAAATTGGCGGCAGGCGATGTGATAAAGACAGGGCCAAAAGGGCGTGCTATATTGCTGCGCGGCGGTGAATATCTTGTGGTTTCACCCGCCAGTCATATTGAAATCGCTGAACCGGCCAAGAGCGGTAAAGTGACCCAGATCATCGAATATCTCGGCAATGTGCTGTTTCGTATCGATAAAAAGGAAACACCGCATTTTGGTGTGAAAACGCCTTATATGGCTGCTGTGGTCAAAGGAACAACGTTTAGCGTATCGGTCAGCCAAGAAGGCACAGCGGTACAGGTCACCGAGGGTGCGGTGGAAGTGTCGACTTTGGATGGCGGTGCTTCGGAATTGGTAACCCCAGGCGTTATTGGTATGATCAATTCTGCTGATCCATTTGATCTTGTTGTGATCGACGGAGAGCGGCGCGTGATTGAATCGCCGAACAAGCCAGCTGCCACAGGCGAAAAAACTGACCAAGTAACGGCCGTAAAATCGACATCAGCACCAAGTACGGCCGCAGATAAGCCAGATTTTTCCAATCTGTCGGGAGTGGTAAGCGCGCCAATTGGCGAGGGCAGGGTCGAATTGGCCGAGCTGACAAATGGCTTGGTCCGCGGCGATGTGGGCTCTGGTAGCTATATCACCATAGAAAATGCCGAAGAAGCCTTAGACGCTGTTGAAAATGCTAATGATAATCTTGGCGACGAAGATGGCGGTGCCGGCAACGGCGAGATCGATAGCGACGACGAAGAGAATGTCGACCAAGGCGAAGTCGACCAAGGCGAAGTCGATCAGGGCGAAGTCGATCAGGGCGGAGACGACCAAGGTGAAGGCGACGACGACGACCGCGACGATAATGATAATGATCGCGACAACGATGATAACGATGGCAATAACGGCCATGGCAATGATCCCGACGGCGTTGATGATAGCAATCCAGGTCGTGGAAATGGCAACAACGGCAACGGCAACAATGACGATGGCAATAACGGCCATGGCAATGATCCCGATGGTGTTGATGATAGCAATCCGGGTGGTGGAAATGGCAACAATGGCAAAGCCAGTAACGGCAATGGCAACAATGACGATGGCAATAACGGCCATGGCAATGATCCCGATGGTATTGATGATAGCAATCCGGGTGGTGGAAATGGCAACAATGGCAATAAAGGGCGTGGTAACAACAACGACGATGCCTTCATAACCATCGATCTCGACGTGGGGCCGGGTGGCAATGCCGGTAATGGTAACGGCAGAGGCCATGGTAAGGGGCGCGGCAAACACGACCGCTAAAGCCAAGCGCCAGCAGACTTAACCATAAATAGAGATATCTCGCGTAAACTGGCGACGTAACAGCTTTACGGAGATATTTTGAAAACCGCTTTTTCTTCTTTTCGGACGAACGCCGCGTGGCGATTTTTCCTAGCCTCGGGCATTGCACTGCTGTGCGCAATTGCCTTACCGATGGTCGGGGTCGGCGGACAAGTAGAGTTACAGTTGCAAAATATGCGGTCCGGTTTGCTCGAAAAACCGGCATCCGGCGATATTGCCATTGTCGAAATTGATGCCAAATCCATTAAGGACCTTGATCGTTGGCCGTGGCCGCGCACATATTATGCCCAGCTTGTTGAAAAACTCTCTGCAGCGGGTGCTGCGCAAATTGCCTTTGACGTGGATTTTTCGTCTAGCTCGACGCCAGAGCAGGATGCTATTTTTGCCGACGCGCTGAAAAATTCGCAAGCCACGATCATCTTGCCGACTTTCAAGCAGAACGCGACGTTGAAAGAAGATAAATTTGTCGAAAGTCTGCCGATTGATATTCTTAAAGAACATGCGTTTCTGGCCTCTGTCAACGTGCACCCTGACAAAAATGGTCAACTGAATGACTATGACTATGGCACTATAACGGGCGGTACCGTAAGACCGTCATTGGCCAGTATGCTGGCCGAAACTCCGGGAAATATCGATGAGAAATTTGCCATCGATCAGTCGATAAATCCTGCGACAATACCCCGATATAGTTTTGTCGACATATTGCAGGCTGAAGAACCGATCGCTTCCTTGAACGG
The DNA here is from genome assembly GCA_947493215.1 of uncultured Sphingomonadaceae bacterium. Lineage (GTDB taxonomy): Bacteria > Pseudomonadota > Alphaproteobacteria > Sphingomonadales > Sphingomonadaceae > Parasphingorhabdus. Next base: position 1,399,581 of record CANLQE010000001.1, read on the forward strand.
CAAAAAAATCTTAATCGGCGCCACTGCAATAGAACTCGGAGACCGCTATCCCATCAGCCTGCATGGGGTATTGCCCGGTGTTGTCATTCAGGCGATGGCGGCGGAAACGCTTTTGCAAGGCAGCAATATGGCAACCATCGGTTATTTGCCGTCGCTCGCCTTAGCTAGCATATTGTTAGTGGCCTTAGTGGCCAGCCGGTCAGCCGGTAGAAAATTCCTGGTGCCTGGTGTTTTTGCGATCGGTGTACTGCTGTGTGTTTTATTGATTGCGTCAGAATATCAAGGGCTGATGACTTTCTCCAATGTTCCTGCGCTATTTTTTCTGGGTATTTTTCTGATTGTGCACAAGTTTTTGAAAACAAATTTTGCATTGAAACGCAGCCAATTTTCCAACGCAAATAGTGCGTTGCCTAATGAAGCGGCCATGTCAGCCTTTATTGAGCCTCGCGGCGATAGCAATATTGCCGTCGCCCGCCTTGCTGACTTTCGCGATCTGTTGGTAGTGACTGACAAAGATAGCCGGACCGATTTGTTCAAAAATCTGGCCGAAAGATTGAAATTTCTCGCGGTTGAGGAACGTATTTTCCATCTCGATACCGATATTGTCGGTTGGGTGGTGAAAGAGGATTATGCCGAAGATATTTCTGGCCATTTCGATACCGCCGTGGCCCTCTTTCATGCGCCTATCATGGCCGGCGATACCAAGGTTAAGCTAAATGCGTCTTTTGGTCTGAGCGGCGAGTCGATCGACAAGGCGAAAATCGCCAGCGAGCAGGCGATCGTCAAGGGCAGACGCTGGACCTTGCATGATGTTGAGGCCGCAGACGTTGTCGGTCAAAAACAGAGCGTGCTGGTCGAAATGGAACAGGCGATTGAAAACGGAAATATCTGGACCGTTTATCAACCAAAATGGAACCTGCAGGACGGTAAACTGGATGGCGCCGAAGCGCTGGTGCGGTGGGAGCATCCAGAACGCGGCATGATAAGTCCTGAAATTTTCATACCGATATTGGAAAAAGCAGGCCGGACAGATGAGCTCACGCTCCATGTTTTGCAAAATGCGCTGGATGACCTGTCGCAATGGCATGTTCAGCAGTCTTCCTTGAAATGCTCGGTTAACATATCTGTGCAACTGCTTGATGATACGTCATTTATTGATAAGGCAATTGCAATGGTTAGCGCTGCCGATCTCGGGAACGGTCATGTTATATTTGAGGTGACGGAGACGGCCGCATTGGCAGATCTGGAATTGTCAATTCAGGCACTGGAGCGTATTCGCGATGCTGGTATCAGCATATCGATTGATGACTATGGCACCGGTCAGTCAACGATGAGCTATTTGCAGCGCTTGCCGATTGATGAAATTAAAATTGACCAGAGCTTCGTCAAAACCATGATGAACGATCATTCAAACCGTCTGATGGTCAAATCCACGATAGAATTAGCCCATGCGTTGAAGCTGAAAGTTGTGGCGGAAGGTATTGAAGACAAGTCCTGTATGGATATGCTGACCCAGTTTGGCTGCGATGTTGGTCAGGGATGGCATATCTCCAAACCTGTTTCATCAGAACTGTTTGCGGCAAAGTGGTTGGCGCCAGCGCGTGAGAGAAAAACCGCCTAACTATGCGCGCGAGAAGGTCGGTTGGCCGCTAGGCTTCCTCAACCCATTCGCGCTGTAGCGGTCGTGCCGCCAGCGCCATAAAACCTGCCGCAATCCCATAGAATATCAGCGATATCAGCATGGAATAGCGCAAGCTGTCCTCGCCATAAATCGGGACGAGGCTATCGGATAGCGCGCCGAGGAAGAATATCCCGCCGCCAATGCCGATGAGATTGTTGATCAGCAGGAACAATGCCGAAGCGGTGGCGCGGGTCTCTGCAGTGACGAGATGCTGAACTGCCGATAGGACTGGCCCAAGCCAGATATAGGCGAGGCCTTGCGGGATCAGGAACAATATGAAGGCCATGGTTGCCGAGCTGCTCATAATACCGGCTGCGAATAACGGCACTGCCAGCAGGAAAGCGACAGCCGGGACGAGGCCGTAAGCGCCCTTATTCTTGCCGCCGAGCCAATCGCCTAACATGCCGCCGCCAATCACACCTGCGACGCCGCCGATCAGCAGGATCGATCCAAAGAATAATGATGTCTCGATGAGGTCCAGGCCAAAGCTACGCTGCAACAGGCTGGGTAGCCAGAAAGCAATGCCATAGCCGAGCATTGAACTGGAAGCCGCACCAAAAGCTAGGAACCAGAAGGCACGTTTCTTGGACAGTATCTTGAGGATATCGATGAAGCGGGGTTGCGGTGGCGCGGTGCCAGCGATCGCGGCTGGTTTCACTGGATCGCGGACGAGATATTTGAACAGCGGCGCGATCAATACGCCGGATAGCCCGACAACAAGAAAGGCGAGGCGCCAATCCACCGTCGCCGCAATATAACCACCGGCAATTACGCCAGTGGCAGAACCCAAAGGGATGCCGAGCGAATAGATGGACAGGGCGCGGGCGCGTTTTTCGCTGGGGAAATAATCCGCGATCAATGCATAGGATGGCGCGACGCCGCCTGCTTCACCGACGCCGACGCCGAGGCGCGCGAGGAAGATTGACCAGAACCCTTGGGCAAAGCCGCAGAGGGCTGTAAATCCGCTCCATACGCCCAAGGAAATAGTGATCACCCAACTGCGGTTGGTTCTGTCGGCAATCCAGCCGAGCGGGACAGCCAAGGTCGAATAGAGCAGGGCAAAGGCAATGCCGCCGAGTAATCCCATTTGGGTATCGCTGAGCCCGAGATCGGCTTGAATCGGGCCAGCGAGTATCGCCAATATCTGACGATCGACAAAATTGAAGATGTAGACAACCAACAACATGCCGAGCGCGACATTGGGCGAGGTTGTAAGCAGCGGGGCCGTTGTTTTGCTAGCCATCTAGCGGCCTGCACCCGATAAAAAATGATCAATCGCCGATAGAGCCGCTGGCTCGTCCAGCATCGGCGCATGTCCTCGATCCGCGACTTCTACCGCGCTGATCGCGCCGGAATGGCGGCGCTGCATTTCCGCAATGGTCGCGGGGGAAATAATGTCGGACAACGCGCCATGAATGACTAGGGTAGGGATGGTGGCCAGTTGGTCCCACACCGGCCACAGGTCGGGCGGGACAACCGTTTGTTCGCTCCCTGAAAGGCCTTCGGAGATGGCTGGATCATAGGCGAATTTTATCCGGCCATCGGATAGCTCCTGACAAGTGCGCCGGGCAAAGTCGAGCCAGTCCCGTTCGTTATAACCTGCCATCACGTCGCCATGCACCTTGCGGCAATGGTCGGCGGCTTGCTGCCAGCTATCAAAGGGTTCAAGCGCGCCCACATAGCTTTGAATCCGGTCCAGACCCTTTTGTTCCACGACTGGCCCGATATCGTTGAGAATGAGGCTGCTGAAACGCTTCGGCTCGCTCGCGGCCATCATCATTGCCATCAGGCCGCCCATCGACGTACCGATCAGACCAAGACGATCTAATTGCAGGCCGTTAATCAGTGCTATCATGTCTTCAACATAGGTGGCGGGTGTATAATTTTCCGGCTCGGGATCGTAGTCGGAGCGTCCGCGTCCGCGCTGGTCCGCTATGATGAGCCGGTATTTTCCAGCCAGATGGGCGGCTAGTCCTTCAAAGTCGGCACTGTTGCGGGTTAGCCCGTGCATCAGCAGCAAAGGCGGTCCATCGCTTTCATAGATGCGAGCATAGAGCGTCAGTCGGGCATCACCACTGCGGTAAAAATGATCCTGATAGACAGGCGGATCGCCTTGCTTGCGATCCGCCTGCGGGGAGTTTTTTGACATCAAAGCCGGCTTAAAACTTGATTTCGCCGGTCACGAATACCCGCCGTGGGTCTCCGAAAAAGGAGGTGAGTGTGCCTTCCAATCCCAAGGTGGAAACAAATGGCGCGCCATTTTGTCCGCCTGTGACGAAATTGTAACCCGCCACCTTGTAGCGCTTGTCGAACAGGTTTTTGCCATGCACACCGATGGAGAACAGGTCGCTGTCATCGGTATAAACCAAGCTAGCATCGACAAGAGCGAAGCCATCCTGATCGAGGAACGGATTCTCCGTCTCAAACTGGCTCGCATCGCTGCGGAAGGAAATTCCGCTGATCAGATCTAGCATGCCGCTGGCGACTGGCACGCCGAGATTGAACGACATGCTGCCGGTCCATTCCGGGGTATTCTGGAACACCCGCTCGTCCGCCACATCATTGCCGAACGCGTCGATAAACGTGTTATAGTTGGCATCGAGATAGCCGAGCGACCAGCTGACGTTAAACCGGCTGCCGGCTCCGGCAAAATCCTTACCAACCAAGGCGCGGCCTTCAAATTCGAAACCGTTTACATCGGCGCTGGCAGCGTTGGAGGTGATACCCGCAAAGCTGTCATTGGTGCCATCGCCATCGGTGTCGACACCGACCGAACCAGGAATCTGTACATCGGAATAATCGCCTTTAAACAAGGCCACACTGACATTCAGACGGTTTTCGAGCAGAGAAGCCTTCCAGCCCAGTTCGTAGCTGTCGACAGTTTCGGGATCAAACTGGAGGAAGTCGAAGATTTCATCTGCAGAGACGGTGCCATCCAGATTGAAATCCGGTGTCGCGCTGGTCTGACCACGCGGATCAAACCCGCCGCCTTTAAAGCCGCGTGAATAGGTGAAGTAGATATTATGGTTTTCATCCGGCTTCCAACTGATCGACGCGCGCGGCGTAAACTCTTTGAACGTCTCGCTGCCATCAAAGTCGGATGTCACTGCAATCGGAACGCCCGCGCCATCAAACTGGTCGGAAAAGCCACCGACAAAGGTGGTCCGCAAAATACGCGAGCTACGTTTGTCGCTGGTATAGCGGCCGCCAACCGACAAGCTGAGATGATCGGAGATATCATAAGTGAAGTCACCGAATATCGACCATGTTTCGGTGTCCACATCGCCGAGCGTCTGCGCGTTCAGGCCAGGTAATCCAACAAAGGGTAGAGCGCCCGTTGTGGCCAGCAACACATCGAACACGTTGAAGGCGCTGGCATCGAGATAGTAAGCGCCCAAAACACCGTTCAGATTGTCGCTCTCGTAAAGCAGCTGAAACTCCTGACTAAACTGGTCATTCTCATAAATCACCGGAACGTCGAGATCTTCTGACGGCAAGCTGTCAAAGTCGATATTGGAAGAGGATTTATCTTCGCGGTAAGCGGTGATGCTTTTGAGCGTGATATTGTCCGACACCGGTGCTTCGATTAACAATGACCCGCCATAGGCTTCAACCAGTTGTTCGGGAACGGTGAGACCCGCCCGCGTATCAAAGACATCATCGAGAACCGGTGCGCCCGTCAGCAGGCTGGGTATCAGCCTATGGCCCTGACGCGGATCGCTTTCGTCGCGAATATAGTCGCCGGACAGGCGAACGAAAAATCCGTCATTATCATATTCGATACTGCCGCGTGCTGCCCAGACGTCTTTGTTGTAATTTTCAACACCCGGTTGCACCAGATTGTCACCAAAGCCGCCGCGGCTCAATCGTGCGCCGCTGGCACCTATGCGGAGATTGTCCGTTATCGGCGTTGAGGCGGTGACGATTAAGTCTGCCTGATTATAGGACCCATATGTTCCCTTAACTTTGACCGACGTGTCATCCGCCAAACGCCGTGAGACATATTTAATCGCGCCACCAATGGTATTGCGACCGTAAAGCGTGCCTTGCGGTCCGCGCAGCACTTCGATGCGTTCGACATCATAGATATCGAGCACAGAGGCTTGTGGCCGGTTGAGATAGACATCATCGACATAAAGGCCGACGCCTGCCTCAAATCCGGCGACGGGGTCCTGTTGACCGACGCCGCGGATGAAGGCTGTCAATGTGGTGTTGGTGCCGCGAGAGACTTCCAGTGTCAGGTTCGGGACTTCCTGACCAATCTCGGTAATGTCCTGCACGCCAGAAGCGGCCAGTGCGTCGCCGCTAATCGCGGTAATGGATAGCGGGACATCGACCAGACGCTCTTCACGGCGACGCGCGGTCACAACGATCACGCCATCATCTGTATCTTGAGATGCTGTCTCTGAGGCTTGCGCATGGACGGCCGTCGGGACGACCAATGCTGTCGCCAAACCGGAAATCAAGGCCGCATAACTGACGCTGTGTTGCAATTTCATAAGAACATCCTCCTGCATATTTTTAGCCTGGAAATTCCAGGTCGTTGATCGTGCTATATTGAAACATGAACCACTATTCAACTTAGAAATTTGCCAATCATGGAAAATGCCGTTAGCCGTGACTTTATGGCCACAAAATATTCCGATCATGTCGAGTCCAAAGATAAGCAACCGCGCACCGCACGGGGTTTTAAAACAAAGCGCAAATTACTGGATGCCGCGGCGTTGGAATTTGGCGAGAAGGGCTTTCACGAAGCATCAATCACCGGGATAACGCAAAGGGCAGGGACGGCCTTGGGCAGCTTTTATACCTATTTCGATTCGAAGGACGAATTGTTCAGCGCGCTGGTCAAGGATATGAGCGCGCGAGTCAAAACCCATGCCGGTAGCGCGATGACCGAATGGGAAGATGCGCTGGAACGGGAAAAGCTTGCGCTAAAGGCGTTTATGAACTTTGCCCGCGAGCATAAGGAAATTTACCGGATCATCGACGAAGCGGAATTTGTCGATCCAGAGAGCTATCGGTCTCATTATCAGGAAACGGCGGCGCGCATTGCGGAACGGCTGCAAGAAGGCAGCGTGACTGGCGATTTGCGTGATGATCTGGAGGAGGCCCATGCTTGGGCGATCATGGGCATGAACGTGTTTCTGGGGCTGCGCTATGGCATCTGGTCAGAAGATAAGCCCGCTGAGGAAGTGGCGGCCATTGCCAACGGCATTCTCGCCCAGGGTATTGCTGGCCCTAAGATATAGGTTCACCTTTCGATGGCCCAACCGACCCTTCACATTCACGGCACGATAATATCCACCTATAGCCGCATCGTGCAGACGGTGGCGGAGGAAGCAGGGATTAGCTGGACGATCACGGCCACTCCTGCGGGTAGCGCAGAAAACAGAGGCCGCCATCCGTTTCGCAAAGTACCGACGGTGGAAATTGACGGGCTTAACCTCTATGAGAGCGTCTCGATTTGCCAATATATTGACAATGCCCATAATGGCGGCGCGCTTCAGCCCAGCGAACCGGCCACGCGGGCGGAGATGGATCGCTGGATATCAATCGCTAATAATTATCTGTTTCCGGTGGCCGAGCACGGATTGCTGATGCCGCGACTGGCGCATCGGTTTTTGAAGACCCCCTTGCGCTCCGACATTATCGAGGCGGCTTTACCGGAAATTGCCGAGCATCTCGGGATCGTGTGCCAGCGAATCGAAGAAGCGCCTTATTTTGCAGGGACGGAATTTTCGCTCGCAGATATTTTCGTCTATTGCATTTTGCGGCCCGTCCAGATGACGTCTGAAGGGGACAATCTGATCGGTCAGCTTTTGCCGTTGCGCCATTGGCTCAACAAGATTGGCAAACGATCAAGCCTGATCGCAACGCGTTGGGAGGCGGAGACAGAGCGATAAAAGCCTGTCCTACACGCGGCAGAATATGATAATTGCGGTTAAAAGGGATTTTTGATGCTTCCGTCGCTGTTGATCATTGATGATTTTTTGTCCGATCCGCTGGCGGCGCGCAAAGCGGCTTTGGCGCTGGACTATGATGCAGCGTTTAAGGATGGCAACTATCCCGGGCACATTTCTACAACGCCACTCGATATTCAGGGGCTTAATGATCGGGTGTCCCAAGTCATCGGCGCGCCGGTAGCGGCTGCTGACGGAACGAGCCATGGTCATTGCCGGATCACCCTGAAAGGCGATAAGGGCCGTAGCGGGGTGCATATTGACCCTGCTTTCTATTCGGGCATCCTTTATCTGTCGCCGCCAGAACATTGCAAAGGCGGCACGGAATTTTTCCGGCATAAACGCACCGGATTGGAACGGGTGCCGAGCGATCCGCTTGCCATTACTACAGCGGGCTATGCCGATATCAACGCGCTGATCGAAGACGTGGTGAACCGGGACACCTTGCACAAAGCCAAATGGGAGCGGACCATGCTGGTGCCGATGCGGTTTAACCGGCTGATCCTGTTCAGCCCATGGTTGTTCCACAATAGCGGTGCGGCTTTCGGGACTTCGCCGGAAACCGGACGGCTGGTGCATCTGATGTTCTTTGCCAAAGCCAAAACATAGGCTAAAAGGCCGTAAATTTTAGGAGATACCCCCATGAAGACCCTGTTCACGAAAACACTATCCCTCGCTCTTTTGGCCGCCTCACCATTGGCGCTGACCGCTTGTGGTGAGAGCAACGCACAGGAGGCGGATCGCTTTGCCAAGGTCGAAATCAAGACCGAAAAGCTGACCGATGGGATAGCGGTACTCTTTGGCGCTGGCGGCAATATCGGCGTGTCTTATGGTTCCGATGGCACTGTGCTGATCGATGACCAGTTCGCCCCGCTGACGCCCAAAATTCAGGCGGCTGTCGCTGCTCTCGAAGCGGAGCCGGTTAAATATTTGATCAACACTCACTGGCATGGCGACCACAGTGGCGGGAATGAGAATTTCGGCAAAGCGGGCGCGCTGATCATGGCCCATGACCATGTGCGTGAACGGATGGCTGGCGAGCAAACCGAAGGGCGGGGCAATGATCCGGCATCGCCCAAAGAGGCTTTGCCAGTTGTGACCTATCATGATGGCATCAAGCTGCACCTCAATGGTGATGAAGTGCATGTGAAGCATATGAAACATGCCCATACCGATGGTGACAGCATTGTCTTTTGGAAGAAGGCCAATGTGATTCATATGGGCGATCTCTATTTTAATCAGGTTACGCTGCCGTTTATCGATTTGAACAGCGGCGGCAATGCAAGGGGCGTTTTAGCCGCAGCAGAGCAGGCACTGACCATGGTGAATGATGACACCAAGATCATTCCTGGTCACGGACCGATGGCGACCAAGGCGGACCTGACGGACTATCGCGATATGCTGAAAAGCGTCATCGGCGCGGTTGAAAAGGCGCGCGGCGAAGGCAAGACGCTGGATCAGATTCAAGCGATGAAGCCAGCGGCTCAGTGGGACACGAACAAGGATGCTTTCATCAAGGGTGATGCATTTGTTGAGGCTGTCTACAAGAGCTTGGAAAAGCCAGTCCATGCAGACGGCGAGCATAAGCATTAAGCACCAAGTTTAAGGCCTTTATTAAGGTCGGGCGCGCTCAATCTCTTTACGGAGGGAAATGATCAGCGGCCCGATCTTGGTCAGCCGTTTTTCCTCTTCATCAATGATAGCGCGGAAGAGTATTTTTTTGAATTCAAGGGTTTTGTCCGCATCAGGGCGTTTGGCTTCGGGCAGGGTAGATAGCAGGATATCGACCATTCGTTCAGCACCGTGGAGCCGCCCCCAGAGATAGTCATTCTCACGATAGTTTCTGCTAAAAAAAGCACCAAAATTATTGAATTCAATGCCTTTTAATGTCGCAGAAACGCCGCCTTTACGGATTGATTTGGCGTCTTCCGGTGAAATCCGGTCGACCTTGATCGGGTCAAATTCATCTAAGCCTTCGCCCTGTAAAAGAGGCAGGGTGGCGATGTCATAAAACGGGAATCCGAGGAATGCGAGCAGCATCGACCGGCGCTCTGTTTTGGGCAGTCCGGCCATCGCTTCGGCCAGCTTTGCATCGACCAAGGCATCGGCGGAAGCCAGATCGCGGGCTTTGGCCAAACTGTTGAGCATGGCTGAGGGGTGGTTCTCGGCTTGCTCGGCCAAAGTAACAAAATCATCGCCGAGATATTCGACGGTTTCGCGTTCAATGTAGAGAGACAGGCAGTCATAGATGACATCGTGCATTTGCTCGATCACGTCATAGTCATCGGGATGAGCGCTATCGAGGTCTTCGGCAAACCGTCGCGCTAGAAAGCGCAACCGGCGGATGCGATAGCCCAGATCATGTTCGCGGAAGAAATCGGCCGCCAGTTTTGACGGACCAGCACCGCTCTTTTTGGCAATATTCTCAAAGCCGCGATCACGCAGTTCCGCCCATAGCGCCTCGCGCAGGGCCTGATGGTTATGGATATTGGCATCAGCCTTTGCTCGCCGGACCGTATGGGCAATATCCTCCAGCACGGTGGCCAGTTTCAGATGGCCATAGGCGCTGTAGGAAAAGCCGGCGAGCTTGCTTGCCTTGTCCCGCGATTTGCGCCGCCATGCGGCTAGCCGCGCCGCTGTCGGTTTGTCGAGAAACAGCGTCCGTCCGAAAATAGCTTCGACACTCTGTTCGACCTCCGGGCGCAGATTGTCGGTAATTTGCCGCATCTGGATAATCCGGTTGGACCGTCGCGAGATGTCGTCAAGATTGTCGCGGATCGGCTGTTCCCGAGGAATATTCGATATGGCTCCGAATATGGTGGAGAAAAAGCCCGGTAGACTCTCATCCTCGGCTTCTTGCGCGGCTTGCAACTGCTGCAATGCGCGATCGCTTTTTGCGACATCCAGATCGGGACGCGGGTCGATATAGACAAAACGCCGATCAACCTCACGCTTTGCCGGCCGGTTTTTGAGTGCTTCGATAGCTTGGGCAAAGGGCGCATTGGCCAAGACAGAACCGTCAATCAGCACTGTGTCATTTGCCGTGCCAGCCCGGCTTTGATTGGGCAAAATGCGCTTCAGAAAATTGGGGCGATTGGCCCAAGCATGACCACGATCAGACAGTACGCTGTCGAGCTCCGTGACCGTGAACGGTGGGAATGCACCGGGAAAACTAGCAGTTGCGCGACCCGCAAAGACGAGCTCAGCAGGGTCGGCAATGTCACCGCTATTCGTCCCACGCGTCGAAAAGCTGATGGTGATTCTATGTTCCATCTCCAAAGCTTCGGGCGGACTATGCAGCTGTAGCTTTTCGGGGTGACCAACAAAGTCCGTGACTGTCACGAATAGATCAAGGGGCTGTCCCGGCGGCAGCAACTTCGGACCAAGCTCCGTTTTCTTCATGGTTGCCAGAGCATCGAGGATCAGACCGGAAAATATCTTGCCGCCAAAAGGCGGCGCAAACCAACGAGCGCGGACGAAACGCGAAAGTTTCATTTTGACTTCTTCGCGAGCTTCTTTGGAAACCGTCTGTTCCACCGCTCCGCCCTTACGGCCCAGCGCCATCCAGGCAATGGGCTCTGCCCAGAATTTGGAAAAGCGTGATAGGGGTCTGGCATCCGGATCGAGCAGCGTGTCTACATCCGCTGTTTCCAACCACAACTCGGTCAGCGGCTCGAGCGATTCGCCCGATATGATGGCCTGTGACAGAAATATGCCGTTAATGCCGCCCGCGCTGGCTCCAGCGATAATATCGGGCAGAACTCGTAGTTTTACGCTAGTTTCCTGCTCTATCCATTGCAATATATCATAATAGGTTCCGCGGCTGCAGCTACCGTCTTTTTCACCATCATGAAAATCGCGGCTGGCCTTGGCCAGCTTCCAGATTTCCTTGGTGATACCATGCATGTAGATAGCGAGACTTACGCCGCCATAGCAAATAAGAGCGAGTCTGAGTTCCTTCTGGCGCATTGGCTTAAGAGTGACAGGATGAAGAGAATCGCGCAAGCAGGAAAGCGGTTGAAAAAGACAAGATAATCTATAATGTTCTTTCTTTGTTCTATTAGAGAGTGGTAATGGCCAAGCCGAAGAAAAAATATGCCTGTCAAAATTGTGGCTCCATTTCGCACCGCTGGCAAGGACAGTGCCCGGATTGTGGTGAATGGAATACGCTGGTCGAAGAGGCCGGGGATACCGTCTTTGCAGCCAAGCATAATTTACAGACTGGGGGACGAGAGGTTCGATTGGTCGAACTGGATTCGGAAATCCAGCTGCCAGACCGAAAAAAAACGGGAATAGAAGAATTTGATCGCGCGGTTGGCGGCGGACTGGTGGCTGGTTCCGCGACGCTTATGGGCGGCGATCCGGGAATCGGGAAATCGACATTATTGCTTCAGGTTTCGGCAAAGCTGGCCAATGCGGGTTGTTCTGTCGCTTATATTTCGGGAGAGGAAGCGGCGGATCAGGTCCGCTTGCGCGCGCGGCGATTGGGGCTGGGGAAGGCGCCGGTTAAATTGGCGGCGGCAACCTCGGTGCGGGACATATTGACCACATTGCGTAAAGATGCACCGGATTTTGCGGTGATTGATTCCATTCAAACGATGCACAGTGATCTTATCGAAGGCGCCCCTGGAACGGTCAGTCAGGTGCGGGCGTCCGCCCAAGAACTCATCAAATTTGCCAAAGAACATGGCACGATGATCATGTTGGTTGGCCATGTAACGAAGGATGGCAACATTGCAGGCCCTCGCGTTCTGGAACATATGGTCGACACCGTGATGAGCTTTGAAGGCGAGCGCAGCCATCAATATCGGATATTGCGTTCGATCAAAAACCGCTTTGGCGGAACTGATGAAATCGGTGTGTTCGCGATGGAGGAAATGGGGCTTAGCGAGGTACAAAACCCGTCTGCGCTGTTCCTGACCGACCGCAGCGAAGAAGTGACGGGCGCAACGGTGTTCCCTGCTCTTGAAGGTACCCGCCCCGTTTTGGTAGAAATCCAAGCGCTGACGGTCAGGCTAGCGAGCGGAGCGACCCCGCGCCGCTCAGTTGTTGGTTGGGACAGCTCTCGTCTTGCGATGATATTAGCGGTGCTTGAAGCGCGTTGCGGTCTGAGTTTTTCAGGGGCAGAAGTCTATTTGAATGTTGCTGGCGGATATCGGTTGACCGATCCAGCTGCCGATCTTGCCGTCGCTGCAGCCCTCATTTCCGCTCATGCTGAAAAGCCGATGCCGAGTGATGCCGTGATATTTGGTGAAATCTCGCTCTCTGGTGAAATTCGTCCGGTATCCAATACGGCGCTCCGGCTCAAGGAAGCGTCAAAACTAGGCTTTGGCCGAGCCTTAATTCCGGCGTCCAAGGACAAGGCTGTAGCGGGTATGAATTGTGTGAACTTTGATAAGCTTGCCAATCTCGTTGACCATATGCTTAGCCGCGATTAGCTAGTCTTTATGACTGGTCTTGATATTTTCGTTTTGCTGCTGATGGGCGGCGCTGCTGTATTTGGCTTTATGCGCGGATTTGTGCAGGAAACCCTGTCTCTGATCGCGTGGATTCTCATCATATTCGCGGTCCGGCTTTTGCACGCGCCGGTAACAGATTTTTTGGTCGCGCCCATTGGTAATGATGCTGGGGCAGCAGTACTGGCTTTCGCTTCGATTGTGATCGTCACATATGCTCTGGGACGCTGGATATCCAAATCTATCGGACGCAAATCGCGCAAATCACTGTTGGGCCCGATTGATCGCGTGCTCGGTTTTGGTTTTGGTATGGTCAAAGGATTGATCGGTGCGACGCTGGCCTATTTGCTGGTCGTGCTGGTTTATGACAGCATCTATGGCGCCGGAGAACCGCGGCCTGAATGGATCGCTGAGTCCCGGACCTATCCGCTGCTCAATGCGAGTGGTGATGCTTTGGTCCAATTCGTCGAAGAACGCCGAGAAATAGCGGAGATAGCAGAATGAACGCGGCACTTTATACCCGCGATATTCTGAGACTGGCTGTTTCCATCCCGTATCAGTCGCGGCTCGCAAAGCCTGATGGAACGGCGGAGGTGCGGTCGCGCACCTGCGGTAGCCGTGTCGCTGCGGACGTCTTATTGTCCGATGATGGTACAATTGCTGAATTGGGAATAGAGGTGAACGCCTGCGCATTGGGTCAAGCGTCTGCGGCTATTTTGGCGGCTGAAGCGATCGGTAAATCCGGTGACGAAATTGCCGCTGTGAGGTTCCGTTTGAGCCAATTTATGGCCGGTTCGCAAGATCACCCGGGTCCTTGGGCTAATATGAACCATCTGAGTGCTGCAAAGGATCATCCTGGCCGACATGCCGCGATTTTGCTGCCTTATGATGCAATTCTTTCCGCTGTTAAAACGGCTCTAACCGCAAGCGAGGCAGCGTAGATATGGAAGGCGCAGAAGCACATATGGGCGATGTGGTCTTGGGCGGTTTCATAATGCTTGGAGCGGCTTTGATATTAGTGCTCTTGTTCCGCAAATTCGGCATTGGCGCCGTTCTTGGTTATCTCATCGCCGGTATCTTGATTGGGCCGCAAGGTTTCGGGCTGATTAGCGAAGGCGAGACGATCCTCGAATTTTCGGAAATCGGGATTATCTTACTGCTGTTTCTGGTTGGATTGGAGCTCGCGCCAGCGCGCCTGATGCGTCTGCGAAAAGCAATATTCGGGCTAGGAATGGGGCAGGTCGCTTTCTGCGGGTTAGCTCTTTTTCTGCTGATCATGGCGACGACGAATTTCACCTTTGGAGCTGCTATTGCGCTGGGACTGCCACTAGCACTGTCGTCGACCGCGCAGGTGCTGCCGATGTTGCAATCGTCCGGACGGCTCAACACGCCAACTGGTGAGAAAGCCTTTTCTATCCTACTGTTTCAGGATTTATCGCTGATACCGCTGTTGACTATTGTTGCTGTTTTGTCTCGGGCGCCCGTCGAGTCAGGAGCGATGTCTGGCTGGATGACTGCTATTCTTGGCGTAGCCGCGATCGGCGGTTTGATCCTTGCCGGGCGATATGTGCTGCAACCGGTACTGGAGTTGATCGGTAAGATTGCCGAACGGGAACTGTTTATAGTCGCAGGATTGGTCGCAGTGTTCGGCAGTGCTGCACTTATGGAAGTTATTGGTTTATCGCCCGCACTGGGGGCCTTTATCGCCGGTGTCATGCTCGCTAACTCACCTTATCGCCATGAACTGGAAGCAGATATTGATCCCTTCCGATCACTATTATTGGGACTGTTCTTTCTTGCCGTCGGGATGATGCTCGATATCAATGTGATCGCTGAGAACACCGCCTTTGTATTCGGTGCCGCTATCGCGTTAGTGGCGACAAAGACGCTCATTATTTTCTGCCTGGGCAAGTTGTTCGGGATGCCGACCTTACCGGCATTAGGTATGGGTATGTTGCTCAGCCAAGGTGGTGAATTTGGTTTCGTATTATTTGCCGAAGCAGAGCAGGCACTACTGATTCAACCGGAAGCCAGTAGCCTATTTGGCGCTGTTATTACGATCTCTATGGCGATGACGCCTTTGCTAATGCTAATTGTCGAGCGGTTTAACGTCGCAGGCACCGAAGGGGATATAGATCTCGATGATCCATCACTGGCGGGCAAGTCATCAGTGATCGTGGTTGGCCATGGTCGGTTCGGGCAGACTGTAGCCCAGATGCTCAGCGGTGCGAATATACCAGTGACAATCATTGACATCAAACCGCAGCAAATTGGCGTCAGTCGGAAATTTGGCCGCAAGGTTTTCTATGGCGATGGAACGCGAGTGGACCTGTTACGCGGGGCGGGAGCAGATCAATGTGCAGCGATTGTTTTCTGTATGGACGGGACGACATTAAACGCTGAGTCACTGGAGATGATCGCCCAGTCATTCCCCGACGCAAAATTGTTTGTGCGCGCATATGATCGGGTCCATTTGCTGGAAGTGAAAAAGGCTGGCCTCGCCGGAGTGAAGCGCGAGGTTTTTGAATCAGCGATCCATCTGGCACGTCAGACAATGGCCTCGATTGATATTGATGAGGTATTAATTGATGAAGTGGACCGAGAATTCCGGCAACTTGACTGTGACCGATTGGAAGCGCAGCGGGCCGCTGGTGATATGCTAGCGGGCAAACATCTTGGTTTTGGACTTAGCGGCGCAAAAAAGGGCGATTAAGTTATCGTTTTACTCGGCCTCATCGAGAAATGACGCTACGTCCTCTAAATCAACATCATTAGCGAAGAACGTCTGGCCGACGCCATTGGCCAATAGAAAGGGCAGGTTTCCAGCGGTCATTTTTTTATCGTGCAGCATATGTTGAACGAGTTGTTTTCCGGACGCCTTTACCGAAGCGCTATGCAAGCTGTGCGGCAATCCTGCATTTTTTAAATGGTGTTCGACACGGCGCGCATCGGTCTCATCACAATGGCCACGACGGACGGAATAATGAAAGGCCAACGCCATGCCAGCGGCTACCGCTTCACCATGCACTAGCGCGCTTGAATATCCGGTCTCCGCTTCCAATGCATGGCCAAATGTATGACCCAGGTTCAATAACGCCCGACGACCACTGAGTTCTTTTTCATCTTCCGCAACAATGCCTGCTTTCGCCCGAACGCTCTCGGTGATGGCATATGTTAGAGCTTCAGGGTCTCGATCTAATAGCTTGGCACCGTTTTCCTCGCACCATTGAAAAAATGGGGCATTGTTGATTAGGCCATATTTGACGACTTCGGCATAGCCAGCGCGCAACTCGCGGTCTGGCAAGCTGCCCAGTACCATTGGATCAATCAAGACAAACTTTGGCTGGTTGAATCGCCCGATCAGGTTCTTTCCAGCCCGGCTATTAATCGCAGTCTTGCCGCCGACGCTGCTATCAACCTGCGCGAGCAGGCTGGTCGGTATCTGGATAAAATGACACCCGCGCTTGAGGATCGCCGCCGCAAAGCCAGTGAGGTCACCAATGACACCACCACCCAAGGCGATGAGCGTGTCTGACCGTTCTGCGCCCTCATCCAAAAGCCAATCGGTCAATTGTTCAAGCACCGCCCAGCTTTTGGTCTGTTCGCCAGCGGGAAGCACATGGTGGATTACTTTGATACCGGATTTTTGCAAATCCGTTTGCAAAGGCGCAAGCCATTTGGCCGCAACATTGGTATCGGTAACCACGAATACCCGATCATTACGGATATGGTCGTTTAACTGCGCGGCAGCGTCATTCAATGCTCCCGATTCGACCAGGATATCATATCCACTGCCCTCAAGATTGACGGATATTCGATTCATTTACGAAGGGCCTTGATAATGTTTTCGACGGTCAGATCATGAGGGGCATCATTGCCGGTGACATGAAGATGTGCCAGTGCATAGACGGGATTTCTTTTGGCGGCCAGGTCACGCAATATGGTTTCCGGATCGCCATTTCTCAGCAACGGCCTGGTATCGCGGCGGGCGACACGACTGACCAATATGTCAATATCAGCATCGAGCCATATAACCGTAGATTTGGACAAGATAAGAGCCCGCGTTTCTTCATTCATAAACGCGCCGCCGCCGGTCGCAATGACTTGACGGCCATCTTCTATGAGACGTGCGATAACCCGTCTTTCGCCATCACGGAAGTAATCCTCACCAAAACGATCGAAAATTTCCGACACCTTAAGGTCAGCTGCCTTTTCGATCTCTTCATCGGCATCGACAAAAGGTAAATTCAGTCGTTTTGCTAGTCTGCGGCCAACGGTTGTTTTGCCAACACCCATTAAACCGATCAAAACTAATGGTTTTTCGGTCAATATGCTACACTCCTCACCGGATTCTTCGGTGGATTGGTCAAAAGGGTCTTTCATGTTTTTGTCCATTGAGGCAAAGGCTATACAGAGGATGCGAATGAGTGCAAAACGCAATGCGCTTGCAGCTGTAAATTTGATAAAAAGAGAGCTAGTAAAATAAAGATGCCGCGTAATTTGGTTTTTCTGATTGTCTTTCTGGTTGCCATAGTCGGCGCGTTGTTTCTTTTGTCATCCATGGACGTCGAGCAAGACGTAAAGCCCGTTGAAAAACCGGTCATTGGTGGAGCTTTAGGTTAAGCGATGCGATTTCGCCTGAAACATATCTCGCTCGCGACAGCCGGTATAGCTGCTCTCGCTTTGTCTTTACCAGTATTGGGTCAGAGCTCTCCTGAATCCCTGCTTCCGCCAGGTTTTGGTGATCCCGACCCAGCGCCTGCGCCAACACCCGCTCCTCGTCCGACTCCGGCACCTGGCCCAACACCAGCGCCTGGTCCGGTAACAAGTCGCCCGTCACCGCCGCCTAGCGGACCAACTGTAAGTGACCCGAACTCGATTCCGGATGTCGCGGTCCGCCCGCCTTCTTCGATTCTTGATCTGGATCTGGATGACGACGGCAACTTAAGCGCGCTGGATGATGCGCTGCGACCTCAATATTATTTGGCGGCTGGCGCTCGCCGTTCGATGGCGCAAATTGGCGTTCTGACGGAAAGCTCAGGCGGGATAGCGGCCGATGGTTTCGGTGAAGAAGGCGGTCAATATCTGACCAATCTCATCAAAAACCTCAATGGACCAATTGTTTCACGCTGGAGTTCGATTTTGCTGCGCCGCACGCTGCTCAGCAAGCTGGACAGCCCTGAAAATGTCAATCCTGCCGATTGGGTTGCCGAGCGTGCATGGCGTTTGCTGCTTATCGGGGAGGCTGATGCAGCGCGCGCGCTTGTGTTGAAGGTTGATGCAGGCAATTTTACGCCGCGACTTTATACCGTTGCCATGCAGGCGCATTTGGCGACCGCTGATCCAGCGGGCATTTGTCCCTATGTCGAAGGCGGCGTGAGAGCCAGCGAAGCACCGACATGGACATTGTTTCGCCCGATCTGCGCTTCCTTCTCTGGAGAACAGACCCGGGCGACTTCGCTTTTACGGGCGGCGCGGCAACAAAAGGTCGCAACCGGCATAGATTATCTGCTTGCCGAAAAGACGGTTGGGGCAGGCTTTGAGGGGCGGCGCGCTGTCTCCATCAAGTGGGATGATATCCAGTATTTTAACAACTGGCGCTTTGGCCTGGGGTCGGCGACCGGCGTGGAACCGCCGGACCGGTTGTATGAGCAAGCGGGCAGGCACGTGCAGGGATGGCGATCCCGAGCGCCAATGCTCTCGAGAAATTCCCGGATGAAAGCGGCAGATACTGCTGCTGCAATCGGTGTGTTATCGAACAAAGCCATGGTTGACCTCTATTCTGCGACTTACGATGACCCAGAAGCAAGTGATGATCTGAAGGCGCAAGCCTCAACGCTGCGGCAAGCCTATACCAATGGGACCGCTACCGGACGTATTGATGCAATGCGCGCTCTTTGGGTGCGTTCTGCTGGTGCCTTGACCTCCTATTCCGCGAAAATTCTGACGGCTCGCGCGGCGGCGAAAATTCCGGCATCGGCCGACTTAAAAGATAGCAGCGGGGATTTAATAGCTTCCATGCTCTCGGCAGGGCTGGATCGCAATGCCGTGCTATGGGCAGATCAAGTCGATTCGGGCAGCAACGGCTGGGCTTTGCTGGCGGTGGGCGCGCCCGGCGAGGCGGTTGCCATCGATAGTAGTGGACTTGACCAATTTAGCGATAGTGACGAGAGTGCAGGCCAGTTAAAGAGCCAGTTTTTGCTTGCCGCTTTGGCTGGTCTCGGGCGTGTTGAAGGAGAGGTGCTTCAGGATTTTTCCAGCGATCTCGATCTCGATCTTGATAAAACAACCAGATGGACTGGTGCCATCAGATCCGCAGCACAGCGCGGGCAGGGCGGTACTGTCGCATTGCTGACGGCCATAGGTATGCAGGGGCGTGACTGGAATGCGATGTCGCCGCTCCACCTATTTTATATCACACGCTCCTTGTCCCAGGTGGGTATGGAAGCGGAAGCAAGGATGATTGCTGCCGAAGCATTGATGAGGACGTAACATCCGCAAATTGAAGCATGACTTCCCAAGCAGGCAAGTCGCAGTTATCGTCGCGATGCTATGAGTAATGATGCCGTTTACATTGACCGATTTCTGGAGATGATGGCCGCAGAAAGTGGGGCATCTCAAAATACTTTATCGGCCTATCGCTCCGATCTTGAACAAGCATCCGGTTTTGCAAAAGGTACGCTGTCCGATAGCGGCCAAGCGCGCTTGCAGGATATTGCGAGCGGCTGGAGTGATTTGAAAAATAGCAGTGTATCCCGCAAATCTTCTTCTTTGCGGCGATTTTTTGGCTTTCTGGTCGAAGAAGGGTTTCGCCAAGATGATCCTTCTGATGCGTTGCCGCGTCCCGGCGGGCAGCGTAACTTGCCAAAAATCCTGTCGCATGAGGAAATTGCCAGAATTTTTGAAACGATTGAATCCCCATTGGAGTCATCCAAGATCAAACCCAATGATGTTAGGTTGTCGGCTTTAATCGAACTGCTTTATGGTTCTGGATTAAGGGCGAGTGAGCTCGTCTCCTTGCCGCGAAAATCGGTTATGATGGATCGCCCGTTTCTGATTGTTCGTGGAAAGGGCGGGAAAGAACGGCTTGTGCCGATTTCCGATCGCGCGCGGGCTGCTGTTAATCGATGGATCAGCTTCGTTGATGCCGATGATAAATATCTTTTCCCCTCTCGAACAGGACATCTTACTCGGATTCGCTTATTTCAGATCATCAAAGACTTAGCCGTTAAGGCTGATATCAATCCGACAAAAATTAGTCCTCATGTCCTGCGGCACGCGTTTGCAACCCATCTTTTGGAGGGCGGTGCTGATCTTCGCGCTCTGCAAACCTTACTGGGCCATAGTGATATCAGCACAACGCAAATATATACACATGTCGATAGCGCCCGGCTTGTAGACTTGGTGAATAAACGCCATCCGCTCAGTCGTCATGATCTGACGCGTTGACGTTTTTGTTCAGCGGTTCTAACCGAACAGTATGACATCTTTTCTGGATTTTGAAAAACCAATTGCCGCACTAGAGTCGCGGATAATTGAACTTAGAGAGACGGCTGACGAAGGGTCGCTGGATATCGAGTCGGAAATTACGAAGTTGCAGGCGAAGTCCGCTAAAATGCTCCGTGATACTTATTCAAATCTGACGCCTTGGCAGAAAACTCAAGTTGCCCGTCATCCGGAACGCCCGCATTTTAAGGATTTCGTGTCTGGGCTGTTTGACGAATTTATACCGCTCGGCGGGGATCGTAATTTTGGTAATGACCAAGCGATTATCGGCGGGTTTGCCAAGATTGGCGACATGCGTCTTGTGGTGATCGGTCATGAAAAAGGTGACGACACAGAAAGCCGCCTGCGACATAATTTCGGCATGGGAAAGCCGGAAGGCTATCGCAAAGCCATTCGTTTGATGGATATTGCCGACCGTTTTTCCCTGCCAGTGGTGACATTGGTAGATACATCGGGCGCGTTTCCTGGGGTTTCTGCCGAAGAACGTGGGCAGGCCGAAGCGATTGCGCGCTCTACCGAAAAATGCCTCTCACTAGGCGTACCAATGGTCGCGATCATCGTTGGTGAAGGTGGTTCGGGTGGTGCTGTGGCGCTGGCCGCTGCGGAACGTGTGTTGATGTTGGAACATGCCGTTTACTCTGTCATATCGCCGGAAGGGTGCGCATCAATTTTATGGCGGACGGGCGATAAAGCCGATGTTGCTGCCGATGCGATGAAAATTACTGCGCAAAACCTCAAAAAACTGGGCGTTGTCGACCGGATAGTGAAAGAGCCCGTGGGCGGGGCGCACCGTGATCGAGATTTGTCTATTGCTACCTTGGGTAAGGCAATTATCGAAGAAATCGGCGCGTTGCAGGAATTGGACCGGAAAGCATTGCGTACGATGCGCCGCGAAAAATTCCTAAAAATAGGAACGATATAGAGCTCTATTGGCTGTCGTAGATCAGTAGGCTGGGTTCAACCGGCCAGAGGCTACGCTATTTTACATGTCCTGCCCTTCCTCTAGATTGCCCGCTAATATAGGTTGGCACGCAAGGAGAGTGTAATGAGAACTATATCCAAAAAATTGCTATCAACCGCCGCTATCCTGTCATTGGCGGCCTGTGGCGGTTCAGGCGCCGATGCTGGCGCGGTGGAATCCGCAAGCAGCAAATCATCCGGACAACGGGGTGAAGTGCGGTCTATATCCGCTTCGGACAAACGCAAAGGGGCAGAGGCGCACCCGCAATTACTGCAGGAATTTGGCGGAGCTTATACAGGCGCACAGAGCGCCTATGTCGTTCGTATTGGCCAGAATATTGCAGTACAATCGGGATTGGGTAACGCGCGCAGCGATTTTACCGTGACGCTGCTCAACAGCCCTGTGAACAACGCGTTCGCTATCCCTGGCGGCTATGTTTATTTGACTCGCCAATTAATGGCTTTGATGAATGACGAAGCTGAGATGGCTGGCGTTTTGGGCCATGAAGTTGGTCATGTTGCTGCACGTCATGGTGAGAAAAGGCAAAAAGCGGCGAAACGCAATAGCATTTTAGGCGCCTTGGGGCAGATCGGAGCTGCTGTCCTGTTGGGCGACTCGGCTCTCGGCAAGTTGGGACAAGAGGTTTTTGGTACCGGTAGCCAGCTGTTGACGTTAAAATATTCCAGAAAACAAGAATATGAGGCAGATGATCTCGGCATCAATTATCTCGCTTCGGCTGGCTATGCGCCTGGCGCATTATCCACGATGTTGGAATCATTAGCTGCGCAATCGGCCATTGATGCGCGGGTTGCAGGCCGTGATGCGCGCGGCGTACCGGAATGGGCGAGTACCCACCCCAATCCCGTACAGCGGGTATCGCGTGCGGCAAGAAATGCCGGTAAATTAGGCATTACGGGCGGGAAACGTAATCGCGACACATTTCTGACCAACCTGGATGGAATCCTGTATGGCGATGACCCTAAGCAGGGTGTTATTGAGGGGAACAGCTTCCTTCATCCAGATTTGAAGCTGAGATTCAGCGTGCCCAACGGCTTTGCAATGCAAAATGGGACAAGAGCAGTCACGATCAACGGCTCGGGCGGACAAGGTCAATTCACCACGGGCGCTTATAGCGGTAACATGACAACCTATATTGCATCCGCTTTCAAGGCGTTGTCGGGCAAAGGGCAGCCTATTACCTATGGTGATATTCAGCGGACAACCGTCAATGGTTTACCAGCATCCTATGCGACGGGCCGGGTTAACAGCGGTAGCGGTCAAGTGGATGTCACAATATTCGCTTATGAGTTTTCGAAAAACAGTGCCTTCCACTTTGCAACTTTGGCACCAGCGGGTAAAGCGGCGGTATTCGCACCGATGTATAATAGCATAAAGCGGCTTACGACACGCGAAGCGGCGGCTATCAAACCACGTAAAATTGATGTTGTGACGGTTCGAAGCGGAGATACGATTGATAGTATTTCGCGAAAAATGGCTTATTCCAATTATCAGAAAGACCGGTTTCTGGTTTTGAACCGGATGCGGTCGGCCAACGGCCTTCGCACAGGTCAGAAGGTAAAGATCGTTACCTATTGAGTTTCATCGATTATTTAAGGCACAAAAAAAGACGGCAGCCTTTGCAGGCTGCCGTCCCAAATTCGTAGATTAATCCGAAGATTATCCAGCCATTTCGTCGTTTACTTCGTTGAAGGTGTTGGCCAAGGTGTTACCTAGCTGACCCATTGCAACGATAGCTGCAACAGCGATCAGAGCAGCAATCAAACCATATTCAATAGCCGTTGCGCCTTCTTCGTTCTTAAACATTTTACGTACGAGTTTCATGTCTGGTCTCCTATATTTGACAAACTTCACTTACCCAATCAAACCCGAATTCCGGGCCGATAATGATCACACTAATTTAGAAAACTTTATAAATGTTTAATGGCATACGGTCGTTTATGAGTTTTCAGTTACTTCAGAAGCAACATCATTCCACATATTTCCGGTCGTATTTGCCACGCCGCTAATCGCCACAATTGTGGCGATCGCGATCAATGCCAAAATCAAACCATATTCAACGGCCGTCGCCCCCTGTTCCGAACGATATAATTTTTGTATCAGTTTCATTATATCCCTCTCAACACTTTTAAAGTTCTGCTACGTTGCGAACAATCCGTATTTCACAGAAAGGGATTAACAAAATCCTTACATCGGGAAAAAAAGTGGAAAATAATCCGACATATCTGTTTGTGGTCGCTGCGGCATTGATTGACCGCAACCGAAATATTCTTGTGCAGCAACGGCCTCAAGGCAAGCCGATGGCGGGTCTATGGGAGTTTCCTGGCGGTAAGGTTGAAGCTGGCGAAACGCCGGAAGAGGCGTTAGCGCGGGAATTGCAAGAAGAGCTGGGATTGATAGTGGGGACAGGCGCTCTGAGACCCATTGCCTTTGCCAGCGAGCCGTTGGCCAGCAAACATCTGCTGTTGTTGCTATATACGTGTCATGATTGGACCGGTGAAGCGCAAAACTTGGAATCGTCCGATATGAAATGGCTGCCATTACCGGAATTGCAGCATCTCGATATGCCGCCGGCTGATATTCCGTTGGTGCAACAATTAATGGCGGTGCTTTGAGTTATTCAATCGGTCGCCGGTTTGTTGAGAGCGTCTTTTAAGGACATCTGCCCACTCCCGCGGCGGGCGGGGACGGGCTGATCTGGGTGGGGTGCCCAGCCGCATAAATATATCAATTCCAACTGTTCGGCTGTCTTGCCATCATCAGCAGCCCCATTTTTAAAACAGAGTTTCGCTTGTCCATAGATAGCTTGAGAAAGCGGTCGGACCTGATCTTTCAGGATGTTGCCACCACCCGCGTCTCTAATATCGGCAATTAGTTTCTCGAAGCTACCATAGCGCAAACGCAAGCAGTCACTATCTACTACGGGCAAGGCGAATCCTACGCGGGACATCAGGTCACCGGCGGTGCGAATATCAATTTGCGGGTGAATATGGACCGATACGCGATCGCCTTCAGCTTCCATCATTGCCGACTTCAGAGTGGTAAGACTCTCCGCCCCAATGAAGGAGCCTAGAAAAAGTCCGTCAGGTTTCAATACTTGGCGGGCTAGGATCAGGGCGCCGGGTAGGTCATTCACGCTGTCTAATGTCCCAACGTTGATAATCAAATCAAAGCTATGATCGGCAAAGGGCAAGCGATCTTCGTCGCATTGGATACCGCCAAGAGAATGTGCATATCTATAGCTGCAATCGGCCGCGATAGTTTCAATGCCCAAATCGTTGAGCGCGGATCGCAGGAGATGCCCAGCTTGCCCCATGAACAGGCATTTCTTGAAATCCCGTTTCACGAGTGACAGTCGGTCCAAAATTTCCTCAGACATGATCTGACTGATGAAATCCTTACCTTGGGATCGGTTAAAAGCGCGATCGCGAAACCGGCGCCTTCGCTCTCGGTCAAATATCTCAGCCTGTCCGTTTATGTCATTCATATCGCCTTGTGCCTACCGCTGGAACGAGCGACAAGGATTAATGGAAATTTTGTCGGCTCTGTTCAAGCCGGTTGTTGACTTTGCGCTGCCGCCACGTTGTCCGATATGCGGCGTCACTGTGGAGGCCGACAATCGTTTTTGCTTATCTTGTTGGGAAGGTTTGGATTTCCTGACGAAACCCTGGTGTGCATCTTGCGGCAAACCCTTTGCCTTTGAACAAGGCGCGGATTCTCAATGTGCCGCCTGCTTGCAAAATCCCCCCGAGCATGATGGCGTCCGAGCGGTCGTCGCTTATGATGACAAAAGTAGCTTGCTCGCGATGCGACTGAAATATGGCGGCCGTTTGGGGTTCGCCGAATTGATCGCCCAGCAATTAGAGCGCTTTTTGATGGAGCTTCCGGCAGATGCGTTGATTGTTCCCGTACCACTTCATCGCTGGCGCTTATGGTCGCGCGGCTTCAACCAATCAGTGCTGATTGGTCGAGCGCTCTCCGAACGAAGCAATATTGTGATGGAAACAGCCATATTGAAACGTAAAAATGCTACACCACCGTTGCGGTCGATGTCGGCCAATCAGCGACGGAGGATCGTCAAAAATGCATTTGCGCTATCGGATAAAGCCGGGGCAAGAATACACGGGAAAACTATCATTCTTGTCGACGATGTTTACACGACCGGATCAACCGCCAATGCATGTGCCAGAGTGTTAAAGGCATCCGGCGCGGATCGAGTCTTGGTTTTCTGTTGGGCTAGGGTATTGACTGACTATGAGCAGAGTTGAATTAAGGGGGCGTAAGGTCCATCTGCAGTGGTAATCGAAACATATTGGAACGCTCTTATGGCAAAAGTCGAAATTTATACCAAATTCACATGCGGATATTGCTTTCGAGCAAAGGGTTTGTTCAAGAATAAGGATATCGCTTTTGAGGAAACGGACATCAGTATGGGTGGACCGAAGCGCGAAGAAATGATTCAACGGTCAGGCGGCCGAACAACGGTCCCACAGATTTTCATCAATGATCGGCATATTGGCGGTTCCGACGATCTTGCGGCTTTAGAAGATGCGGGAAAATTGGACGCATTGCTGTCGGGCTGATTGTCGGTGCGAATGGCCTTAGCGCAGATGTGCAGCGGAATTGAGCCGGCGACGAATGCCAGTATTTTGCGGACCCATATTGAAGAAGCGGCATCGCTGGGCGCCGATATATTGTTTACGCCCGAAATGACCGGGCTGGTTGATCGCAATCGAAGCCGTGCCGCGGCCAAAATTCACCCCGAGCCCGAAGATTTAGTTCTGAAGGAAGCGCGCGCCGCTGCTGCGAGCGCTGGTATCTGGGTGGCGCTTGGTTCTTTGGCCATGAAGCGGGATCGACAGGATGACAGCAAATGGGTCAATCGTTCCTTTCTCATTGATCCATCAGGGACCGTCGTGGCGCGGTATGACAAGATCCATCTGTTTGATGTTGATCTGGACACAGGCGAGACTTGGCGAGAATCCGCTGCCTATCAGGGAGGGGCCGAAGCCGTGATCGCGCCTGTCAACGAGGCGACACTGGGCCTATCAATATGTTACGACCTTCGCTTTCCCGCACTCTATGAAGCGCTGACCAATGCCGGCGCTGACATTTTATCCATACCGGCGGCTTTTACAGTGCCCACCGGCGAGGCGCATTGGGAGATATTGTTGCGGGCTCGGGCGATCGAAGCCGGGGTATTTGTCGTCGCAGCTGCGCAATCGAGGGTGCATGAGGATGGCCGAGAAACCTATGGTCATTCGATGGTGATCGACCCTTGGGGTGAAGTACTGCTGGACATGGGCACAGATACGGGCGTAGCCACTTGCGATATTGACTTGCGCGATGTCGCGAAGATACGCAGTCGCATTCCAGCGATTGCCAATCGCCAGGCATTTGCGCCACCAAAGGTTTCTGAATGATAGTTTTTGATCTTATTTGCCGAGATGGCCGCCATCAATTTGAAGGCTGGTTTGGTTCTTCTGGCGACTATGAGGAGCAGCAGCAGGCAGGTTTGATCGATTGCCCAAGCTGCGGTTGCACAGCAGTCGACAAAGCAGTGATGGCGCCTAATGTCGGTATTAAAGGTAATCAGCAGACACCGGCAAAAACGGTTGCGCCTGCACCAAAAGAGCAATCACCTTCCATTGATGGCGATAAGCCGATGACG
Organism: uncultured Sphingomonadaceae bacterium; assembly: GCA_947493215.1. Lineage (GTDB taxonomy): Bacteria > Pseudomonadota > Alphaproteobacteria > Sphingomonadales > Sphingomonadaceae > Parasphingorhabdus. The sequence continues at coordinate 1,426,837 of CANLQE010000001.1, forward strand.
AAGGCAGTTCCGGTTCCTGCTGAATATCAGGAACTGGTCGGCAAGCTGGCGAAAGCACAGGCCAAGATGTTGGAGCAATCAAAATGGGTTGGCGGTGATTTTTCCGAACAGGCGCGAGCCATTCATTATGGTGAGAAAGATGCCGTTCCTATCCACGGCACGGCTTCTGCGGACGATGTGGCAGAGCTTGAGGATGAGGGCATTGATGTCATGCCGCTACCACTCCCGATAACGCCTCCAGAGGCGCAAAATTGACTGGTCTATCTGTTTGGCAATGGCTAAATGACTTTGGTATGGCCCCGTAGCTCAGCCGGATAGAGCAATTGATTCCTAATCAATAGGCCACGTGTTCGAATCACGTCGGGGTCACCATTTTTATTTTTGCCCTCAAACGCCGGGGGTCGGCATCCGCCGACTTGGCTTCGCTCCAATAAGGTGCGGACTGCTGATCGTCGTGGTGTTTGTGTTTAGAGGTCGAAGTCTATGCGGGACATGATTTCGACGGATTTATTCTCGAATACCGCATTGCCGAGTTCGGCTTTCTTTTCAGCTAGCAATTTGTCGCGCTGTTCCAGCATATCAATGATCGGATCGTGGAAGACCTCTACCGCGGCGGTGAGCCAATCGTTGACGATGGGATCGCCTGGCGCTTTGTTCATTGAGAAAAGCTTGAGCCGCGATGCGATTGCCGCAGCGGGCATGAAATATTCGTAAGTGACCCAATAGTTGGTTGTGAACCAACTGAGCGGCATGCCATCAAGGTCAAAGCTCAATGCGCCAAAATGGACAACGCCTTGGGTCGGTTTGCCATTGGGCAGTTTTTTGGGTGGTTCGTAAAGCGCGGTTTCGCCTTTGAACATGTCCAGCGGCAGAAACATGTGAAAATGGCCGTGTTCGCCTTCTTCACGCTCCTCAGGCCTATGCGCATGGTAGAACCAGCGAGACTTGTTGCCGGGTGCAACACAGTCGCCCTTCGGATAATGTTCATACTGAACGAAAGGGGCGTCTGCCGGTACCACTCTGGGTACTAGCGAGACGCCCTCTTTAGCTATTTGGCCCGTAAGCTCAAACAGCCTTTCTAATGCATTAGTCAATGCTTTAGTAAGCTAAGCTTACTCGGTAACTGCGTCTGCAGCAGCACATGCAGCACAGCCTGCAGCACAAGCAGCGGCACATGCAGCATCACCAGCGGCACATGCAGCAGCGCAACCAGCTTCTTCAGCAGCACATGCAGCACAACCAGCGGCACATGCAGCAGCGCAACCAGCTTCTTCAGCAGCACAACCAGCTGCACATGCAGCACATTCTGCAACTGCAGCAGCATCTTCAGCTTGCTCAGCACATGCTGAAAGAGCAGGAACTGCAAGAGCAAGACCACCGGCTACTACCAGCATTTTGCGGAAACTTGTTTCGTTAGACATTTAAATATCCCCTTTGGAATGAACTAGACTTTCCCCTCTATCTGCAAAGATATGGGCATGGCAAGCCTATTTGTGCGTTATCCGAGAAAATGGCTGAATTTGTTCGTTTATTAGGCAGATAAATAGTTAACTGCGCAATAATCGGGCGGTGAATCATACCGATTCTTCGCCTATTTCTAAGCGCCACGGATTTTCCCCCATTGCCGAGCCACGGTGTAACCAAGATAGCCCGTCCCGAATAACGCGTATAGAGGTTCGGGAATACCGGCGAGATAGCTGTTCATGCCGCTGGCTATATTATGCGCGACTTCTGGTCTGATCGCGGCAATCAGACCCATGGGTAAGGACCAGAGCAGCAATATATACATCACATACAGAAAGCTGGGCCGTGCGCGGCTGGTCCATGGATCGGCGGATGCGGCCTCAGCCAATATGGCAGATATTTGCACGCGGACTTGTTCCATTTCCTGACTGCCTTCTAGTTTGAGCAATTCCAGTTTCGCGCGGTCGCGGGCGTCTTTGTCTGGAATAATCTTGTCGATAATCTGGGAAACGGGTCCGATGAGCGTAGAAAGTAGAGACATGGTCTGAGTCCTTTTTATGGGGGGATGATTTGGCGGAGACGGGCTTAACTTCACTAACTTCACGCCAAGGAAGCCTGAAATTCCGCCATTTCTATTTTTTTTGGGAAATTCAGTACCGCTCGTTCAACCAATGCGATTGGCGAGCCAGCCATAGAGAAAAGCTTCATTGGCCGGGCGCTGTTCGGCAAGCTTGATATAACGCTCGCCCTGCAACGCCTCGACAGCTTTGAGCAAGACAGTCTCTCCGCTGTCGCCGCGTTTGTTCAAAAACTGCTGTAAAGCGCCGAGGGTCTGAGGCCCGATTCTGCGGTCCGTTGCGATGTCCGTAAAATCCTGACCATTGCGATTCAGCGCATTCAGCGCCCGTTGTAAAAAGCCGGTGGCAATAGCTGGCCCCATATTAATGCCGGTGTCGAAAAGTTCTTCGGCCAATAAAGGGGCGTGCGCGCTGACTTTGTCAAAGCCCGGACGTAGCCAGTAGTTGCGCTTATATATAGCCACCGCCTCTGCATAAGGAAAATACCGCATGTCGCCAGCATAGCCATGACGGCGCGCTACTGCCTCGGCCACGCCCCAGCGGGTCGGGCCACCGCGATCGGCCGGATGGTTAGAATAATCGCCCTCTATCGCGATCACGTCATCGATTAGTTTGTCGATAGCCATTGTCAGAACCTTTCTCTTCAGGGAGGAAGGGCAGCAAATAACCTATTTGGTTATTTGTAGGAAAGAGCTTTCCGTTTCCTATGGAATTTAATTGACTGATTAACATCATTCGGGCCTATTCTCGTCCAACTAGGTGCTGCGATTCGCTCGCTGGGTGCTGCGCTGAAAATAATAATTTTAGGAGCCGGTAGATTGAACTTTGATTTCTCTGATGATCAGAAATTCCTGCGCGATGAAGCGCGCAAATTTCTGGAAGCCCAGTGTACTAGCGGCCATGTCCGTGCGGTGCTCGACGACGAAACAATGAGCCACAATGATGAAGTTTGGCAAAAAATTGTAGAAATGGGCTGGCTGGGTGCCGCCATTCCAGAGGAATTTGGCGGATTAGGTCTCGGCATGCTGGAACTATGCGTGATTGCTGAGGAATTGGGCCGGGTGTTGGCGCCTGTGCCATTTGGTTCTTCCGCATTCTTCTTTGCTGAGGCGATTAAATTAGCGGGAACGGACGAACAGAAAGCCGAATGGCTTCCTAAAGTTGCCGATGGCAGCATTGTTGGATGTCTGGCGACAACCGAAGGGCCTGGCGCTTTGTCCGCCTCTTCTGTTCAAACGACCGCCAAAGATGGCGTATTGTCCGGCACCAAAGTGCCTGTGACCGATGGTGACGTTGCAACCCATGCGGCGGTGCTGGCTAAAGAAGGCAGCGGTACCGGTATATATATAGTGGCGCTGGATCAGGACGGCGTGTCTCGCAAATCGCTTAAGACGATTGAGCCTACTCGCAGTCATGCCGAGATTAAATTTGATGGGGCATCGGCCGCACGATTGGGCCAGGAAACTGGCAATGGCATGTCCGTTCTCGACCAGATTATGAATCGCGGGGCGGTTCTGTTAGCCTTTGAACAATTAGGCGGCGCGTCCCGTTGTCTGGAAATGGCGACGGAATATGCCAAGGAACGCCATGCCTTTGGCCGCCCGATTGGTGGCAATCAGGCGATCAAGCATAAGCTTGCTGATATCTACGTGAAAAATGAAGTGGCCCGGTCCAATGCTTATTATGGTGCATGGGCTTTGTCGACGGACGCGGCGGAATTGCCAGAAGCGGCAGCTGCGGCGCGGGTTGCTGCTTCGGAAGCCTTCTGGTTTGCGAGCAAGGAAAATATTCAAACCCACGGCGGCATGGGCTTTACCTGGGAGGTGGACTGCCACCTCTATTATCGCCGCGCCAAATTGCTGGCGGTGCAAGCGGGCAGCCCGGCGGTCTGGAAAGAAAAACTTGTTTCCGCGCTCGAGGCCAAAAACGCAGCTTAATAGAAACTTCCCACAGAGGACGACAAAATGGATTTTACAGACTCAACCGAAGAAGCGGCATTCAGAGCAGAAGCCAACGCTTTCCTGAGCCAGCATCTGCAACCCAAAAAGGGTGCAGCGTCTCGCTCTGGCAATTATCTGCAGCGCGCGAAAGACTGGCAGAAGGTTAAAGCGGAAAACCAATTCGCCCAGATTACATGGCCAAAAGAAATTGGCGGGCGCGGCGGATCATCGATGCAACAGGTCATCTGGAATCAGGAAGAGAGCAAATTTGATGCGCCAACCGGGCCTTTTGCGATTGGTCTTGGCATGTGTGTACCGACCGTCATTGCCTTTGGATCCGACGAGCATAAGCAGCGCTATGTTCAGAAGGCTTTGTTTGGCGAAGAAATCTGGTGTCAGCTTTTCTCTGAACCGGCTGCCGGCTCCGACGTTGCTGGCCTAAAAACCAAAGCCGTCAAGGATGGCGATGATTGGGTTATCAACGGTCAGAAGGTCTGGACCTCTGGTGCCCATTATTCGGACTATGGCATCGTACTGGTCCGAACCGATCCTGACGTGCCCAAGCACAAAGGTCTAACGATGTTCATCATCGATATGAAACAGGAAGGCGTCGATGTGCGCCCGATCCATCAAGCCTCTGGTGGCAGCGAGTTTAACGAGGTTTATTTTACTGACGTCCGTATTCCGGACGCTGATCGGCTCGGTGAACCTGGCATGGGCTGGAAAGTGGCCTTGGTCACATTGATGAACGAGCGGCTGGCTGTGGGCGGGTCTCCGGGACCCGACTGGGCAGAAATTATGGATTATGCGCGATCATCCGGTTCGATGAGCGATCAGGCGTTCCGTGCCAAGCTCGCCGACTGGTATGTCGCGGCGCAGGGTTACAAGCTAACCAAGTTCCGTACCCAGACCGCTTTGTCGAAAGGCGAAACACCGGGACCGGAAAATTCTATCGGCAAAGTGATCACCGCCAATCATTTGCAAGACATCTGCAACAGCGCGATCGAGATGCAGGATCATTACGGGATTATCTCCGATAAAGATCATGCACCAGCAGACGCGATTTTTCAGGAAAGCTTCATGTGGGCGCCGGGTCTTCGGATTGCGGGCGGCACGGATGAGATCTTGAAAAACATCATCGCCGAACGCGTGCTTGGTCTGCCGCAAGATGTGCGGGTCGACAAAGACAAGCCTTTCTCAGCGTTTTAGCAGCGGGGTTAGGCGGCGATTAAGTCGCGGACCTCGGCGGCTAGGCCATATGATTTTTCGCGAGCGGCTTGGTCGAAGATCGAGCCGCAGACGATTAGTTCGTCCGCTTGGGTCCGGTCGAGAAATGCTCGGACACTGCTCAGCACCGCATCCGGCGCGCCAACCGCGCTACCCTGCATAATCTGCGCGAGCATCGACTGTGCTTGCGGCGGTAAGCTTTCGCGATAGCCTTCAACTGGCGGTGGGAGTTTGCCCGGATTGCCAGTGCGCAGCGCGACAAAGCTCTGCATCATCGATGTGGCGAGATGCTCTGCTTCATCATCTGTGTCGGCCGCGAATATGTTAAAACCACACATTGCATAGGGTTCTGACAATTGCGCCGATGGTTTGAAGTCGCGCCGGTAAATGGCCAGCGCTTCATCCAGCGCTTGCGGAGCAAAATGCGAGGCAAAGGCATAAGGCAGGCCCAAAGCCGCCGCGAGCTGCGCACCGAATAAACTGCTACCCAATATGTAGAGCGGGATTTTTGAACCCGCACCCGGTGTTGCCTGAATACCAAGCGCTGCGTCGCCTTCCAGCAAGGCCTGCAGCTCAACAACATCACGTGGAAACTGGTTGGGGTCGGTGTTCAAGTTGCGCCGCATCGCCTGCGCCACGCGCTGATCAGAACCGGGCGCACGGCCAAGGCCCAAATCAACTCTTCCGGGGAACAGGGCTTCCAATGTCCCGAATTGCTCGGCAATGACCATCGGCGCATGATTGGGCAGCATGATCCCGCCAGCACCGATACGGATAGTTTTTGTACCGCCGCCGACATGAGCAAGGGCGACCGATGTTGCCGCACTGGCAATTCCCGCCATGCCGTGATGCTCGGCCATCCAGAACCGTTCAAAACCCAATGCTTCGCCATGCTGTGCCAGCGCGAGCGATCGATCCAATGCGGTTTTAACGTCTGCCCCTTGCGGCACGGGCGACAGATCAAGGATTGAGAATTTTACAGCTTTGCTCATTATCTACCTTTTTTGCCCCAATTGGCCGGCCACTTTAATGGCATAGCCGCTGGGCACTTTTTGAAAACCTAATGTTGGCAACAGGATTGTCCATGCCTGCTCATTCCCATTGAGGAATAAACGTGCGGTATAAAAGCCGTTGCCTTCGAGCTTCATCGTCAATTCTTCCATGCCCGAGCCACTTTTTAGCGGCAAAATCAGCACGCCGTCTTCACAGATTGCGTTGCCCAGCAAGCCTCGTTTGAGGTCCAGTCCCAGGATATTCGCGTCGAGCGATAGGCGCACCTTTCCGCTAGCCGATTGACAGTGACCGCCGGCAAAGGCGACGCTGACATTGTCTAATATGATATTGGAGGCGGGCAGGGGGGCAAGCGTTTGGCCGACACTCAAAGCTGTGGTCGCATTTTCGACCAGCAGGTTTTTGCCTTGCTTGCCGATAGTCGCGGTCAGGCCCGTGTCGCCCTTGGTTGCCGGGCGCTCCAGGTCCATCTTCACGTTACCGGTCAGCAGCGGCAGGAATTGTAATCCGGCGTCCAGATCACCTAATGCAAAGGGCCCCAGCTGCGCTTCTTCGATACGTCCGTTCCAGATACTGCCGCTAATCTCGCGCGCGGAAAATTTAGAATTTTCCAGCCCGGCCAAGCTGACCGCCAGTTTGAGAGGCATGAAGACAAACGCTAATATTATCAGCCCTAGGATAAGCAATATGTAGATCAAAGCGCGCGGCACCTGCTTTCCTGTCGTCACAATTCGGGCGTGAACTGATCGAAATAGGCGAAGATATCGTCTTCGTCCCGGCTAGCAGCGTTCCGCCAGCTTGGCGCGGATTCTGGATTCAGCAGAGCGCCTCGGGGGGAAAGCACCAAAACCGTCGGTGTGCCTTTAATCTCCTCAATCCCAAAACGCTGCGCAATATCAATATTGCGGTCACGATAACCGACATCGACATAGACAATCTCATATTTGGGTTCGAGCATTGCGGCAAAGCGCGGCCGTTCAAACCATCCGGCCAGCCCCCGGCTATCGTGACACCAGTTGGCGCCCATCACCAACAAGACGCGTTTGTCGGCTGCGGCGGCACGGGCCAGTGCAGCATCGACATTTTTCGATGCTTTGGCGGTTTTCTTGTAAGGTTTGGCCTCCGGGTGTTCGGCTTCCGTCTTTTCAGCACTTGCGGCAGAGAAGGCAGGAACGGCCAAAAACAAGCCGGCGGCAAAGATCAAATATCTCATCAAACTCTCAACCCGCCTGTGCCATTAATTTCGGAATATTACCCATCGCGGCCATGGCGTTGGTCCGGAACTCGGTCAATATCGCCTGTTTCTCCTCATCTTCTGGAGGCACGCCAAAAATCATTTTGCCAAAGCCATCGAGTCGGCTCTCGGTAATCCATTTGCCGACTACCTTGTCCTGAGACCATTGAAACTGGTTCATCATATTGACCATGGTGGCCGCGGGATATGTTTCAATTCCGTCGGGCAAGGGGATCGGTTGTCCCAGCCGGTTTTTGGTCTCGTCGTCATCATAAGTGACTTCGAGAAACGCCGAGAGCGCGGCGCTAAACGCGGGTTGCGGCACGCGGATCATTTGCAGAGTGATCAGGTCATCCTGAAATTGCGGCACCACCGGACGGCGTTCGACGGCGGTTGCCGTGCAATCGATGTACAGCGTTTCAGCTGGCATCGGATAGTCGCCGTCTTTCAAATGCATACCGCTTTGGTCAATTGTCTCCACATGGCCCATGCGGACGACATTTTTTATCTGTCGCAAGATGTCGACTTCGCCTTGAGAAATCGTGGCGTAATGGAACATGCTCGGTTTTGCATCGGGATCAATCCGCAGCATGACACCGCAGGCTTCGAGCCGCAGAAACAGATCATCAGCGGTCTCAGCTGCCGCTAGTGCCGCCATCAAATCTTTTTGTCCGCCAATGGTCTGGTGGAAAAATTCCTGACCCGGCTGGGTGTTATTCCGGTTGAGTAGCCAGCTGTCACGCGGACAGACCCAGACGATATCATCGGCATTGGCGCCAGAGCGCAGCAACCAGACGCCGACATCCATAGCGGTCTTGCCAGCGCCCAATATTACGAATTTCTTGGGCCGCGGCCCGGCTCCTTGCCAAAGCTGCGGTAAAGCATTGGGCGGGATCATATGCGCCCCGTCCTTCACGTCAAACTTTGGCGTGTGGGTGGACGGCACGGTGGTGCCATAATAGGTCGCATCGACGGTCTTTTTGCGGACCTTTACTTCGGTTTCCTGACCTGAGAGCAAAGATACAAATTTGCCGTCTCCGAGATAATCCGACATCGGATGATAGCTGACCCGGCCGCTGGGGATGAAACGCTGGTGCATCACTTTTTCAAAATAGCTATTCACTTCGGCGCCAGTGGCAAGCTCGTAATAGCCTTTATTAAGGCCAGCTGCGTCGATTTCACCGCTGCCCAACTGGGTAGAGTTTACCCCGTAAAAGGCGGACGGCTGATGCAGGGACACAAATGGATAGGCGTCATTCCAATGTCCGCCGGGTTTGCCGTGCCGGTCAACAATCGTGATATGCGCATCGCTTTCGTCGAGCAGGGTATCAGCAAAAGCCATGCCGACGGCGCCGCTGCCGATGATCAGATAATCCGTTTCGGCCTGCGCCATTTTTTATTTTCCTTCGCTCGATATCACGTAATTCTTAAGCGTTAATCCGCGATAGGGCAATCAAACTTCCATGGGCGTCAACGAACATGATTTTGTGAGTGCCAAACCACGTTTCATAGCGGGGTAGCTGCGGACGATAGCGGCGCTCATTGCCAATTCAAAACGAACATCGCGGCTATGTTGTGCCTCGATCTGATCACCCAATGGAAATGCTTCGGATGATCCACTGGCAACGGCCTGACCAAAGTCGAAGCCGAGTTTTTCCGCTGCTGCTAACGCGCTGCCGCCCGAGAGCATTTGATTGACCTGATCGCGCGGCAAACCATCGGCCAATGCACCATTGGCCGCCGTGATGGCGCAAGGGCCACAATCCTCAACCAGTGTGGCTCCAATCCGGGCGGCATGAAACAAGGCGGCGGGCGCCGCATGGCGATGATTGGCAGCCGGAGAAAGATGCATCATTTTTTCAAACGCATGTCCAGGAGCAGCAGCGACATCTTTCATATATTCGCTCTCGCCGGGATTGAGGTTATCGATCGCCTTCATAACAGCCGCCTTGGGCAGCCCGGCAGGCGCAATATGTTGGCGAACAAAGAGGATGCCGATGGCTATGAACACCAATATCGGTGGCCCCAAAACACCCGGCGCATCGGCGACAAACACATCGGGGGAGCAAATGCCAACCGACACTTCATAAATATGCAAAACCCCATGCAGCGACAGCCACAACCCGCCAGCCAAAGCAGCGATCCAGCGCATACGGATATTCACCGAAGCATAAAGCAGGATGAACCCGCAGCTCGCATAGGCGATACCGATATCGCGAATGAAATGCTTGTTGGGCGGGCCGGTGGTCACGACAGTGGGAATCGCGGTATACCAGTCAAGTGGGCTGATGATCATGAATAGACCAAAGAGAAGCGAGAAAAGCCCAACTGCGAGGACAAGGAATTGAGCAATGCGGTCAAGAACATCTGGTTTTCCGGTCTGCATGGTAGCTTCCTAACATTGGTTGATATTTATTCGGACATTTATTATCCGATTTAAAGGCCCTGTCAACATTTGAGTGCTGGAAAATTGCTCCCATTGCGTTATTCGGATATATATTGTCGGAAAATATCGAAAAGCGGATAGCCAATGCAAATTTCCAAAGGTGTTGAATGGGCGGTACACGCGGCCAGCTTGTTGAACGGACTTCCGGTCGGTCGCGGCTTGAAGGCGGAGGCAATGGCCCGTTACCATGATGTCCCCGCTGCCTATATGGCTAAGCAATTGCAGGCATTGAGTAAGGCGGGTATCACAAAATCATCCCGCGGCGCGCATGGCGGCTATCGCCTTGCCAAACCGGCGGACCAGATATCGCTATGGGACATTACCGCAGCGGTTGACGGCAAAGGTCCGGCTTTTCGATGTACCGAAATTCGCCAAAATGGCCCGTGCGGATTGAAGCCGAAAGATTGCAAACAGGCCTGCCAGATTGCCGCCGCCTTTGCCGCGGCGGAGCAGGCGTTCCGGGACAGTCTGGCGGCGATTTCGCTGGCTGATATAGCAGGTCAGGTGGTGAACGATGCGCAACCGGATCATCTGCTGGCTATCATGAACTGGCTGAATGCCGAGGCAGAGCCGCTGAGCGACAAAAACCTGTAGTCAATTATATGAGTTTGGCCATGGTCTCAAACCGCAACGGCTCGGCCAGCCAATTGGCATAATTGTCCATCACCGCCTTGGTGTAAGGCTTGCCATGATGCTCCGTCAGAGCGTCCTCATTCTGCCATTCTTCAAACAGGAAAATATGCCCCTGATCGGCATCGGCCAGAACCGTGAACTGGATGCAGCCGGGCTCGGCTCGTGTTTCTGTGACTATGGCTAAGATGGCAGCTTGTGCATCGTCATAATATTCGGTCTTTGGTGTGATTTTGGCAAAACCGAAAAGCGTGTTGGTCATATGTTTGAGACTTTCGTTTTAATAAGCCCCCGCTCCCTTATCCCCGTTTCACTCCGCCGCTTCGACCTGTTCCGTAGCCGCTTCAATCTCCGCCGCTTTGGCTTCGACGAGTTTCACAATATGTTCGACCATATCATTATCTTCGACATGATGGTCCGTGACCCCGGACAGGTAAACCATATGCTTGCCCGCACCGCCGCCGGTAATGCCGATGTCGGTCTCGCGCGCTTCGCCCGGTCCATTGACGACGCAGCCGAGGACCGAGAGCGATAAAGGCGTGCGGATATGCTGCAGCCGTTCTTCCAGTGTTTGTACCGTGCGGATCACATCAAAACCTTGCCGCGCGCAGCTTGGGCAACTTACAACGCGGACGCCGCGGGTGCGCAGGCCGAGGGCTTTCAGCATCTCGTAACCGACACGAACTTCTTCTTCCGGTTCAGCCGATAGGCTGACGCGGATGGTGTCGCCAATGCCCGCCCAGAGCAAATTGCCCATGCCGATGGAACTTTTCACCGTGCCGCCGATCAGGCCGCCTGCTTCGGTAATGCCCAAATGCAGAGGACAATCCACCGCATCGGCCAGCTGTGAATAAGCGGCGACGGCGAGAAACACGTCTGACGCCTTTACGGCGACTTTAAATTCATGAAAATCATGGTCCTGCAAAATCTTGATATGGTCGAGCGCGCTTTCGACCAAAGCTTCGGGGCAGGGCTCGCCATATTTTTCAAGCAGGTCTTTTTCGAGACTTCCGGCATTCACGCCGATACGGATCGCGCAGCCATTGGCTTTGGCCGCATCGACCACCTCTTTGACCCGCGCGGCGCTGCCGATATTGCCGGGATTGATGCGCAGACAGGCGGCTCCTGCCTCGGCGGCTTCGATCCCGCGCTTATAGTGGAAATGGATATCCGCCACGATCGGCACCTGGCTGGCGCGGACAATTTGTTTCAGCGCAGCCGTGCTCTCCACATCGGGACAGGATACGCGGATAATATCAACACCCGCTTCTTCACAGCGGCGGATTTGATCAATTGTCGCCTTGGGGTCGCTGGTCAGCGTGTTGGTCATCGTCTGCACGGTAATCGGTGCGTCGCCGCCTACCGGCACATCTCCAACCATGATTTGGCGGCTTTTGCGGCGTTCAATGTCGCGCCAAGGACGTAAGGAAGGATTGTTCGCGGTCATAATTTGCTCTTGTAAGAAGGGCTGTATTGCTGAACATATAGGTCGCCCGCCGTCAAAAGGTAAGGGCGAAGTGGGAGAGATTTGCAATGATCCGTTTTCTGGCGCGTTTAACCGGCCTCGCCATGTTGTTTTCGGCCTCAGGCTCTGCGGCTCTGGCAGAGACCACGGCCGAAGAAGATCCAAGTTGGTCGATTGCCATTCACGGCGGTGCCGGTACGATTAATCGGGACAAGATAACGCCTGAGAAGGACGCCGAAATCCGGGCTGCGCTCAGTAAAGCTTTAGACGCGGGGTCCAAAATCCTGAGAGATGGCGGTAGCTCCATGGACGCTATTACTGCGACCATCACGCTTTTGGAAAATGACCCGAATTTCAACGCCGGCAAAGGCGCAGTATTTACTTGGGATAAGACCAATGAGCTCGATAGTAGCATCATGGACGGCAGCGATTTATCTGCCGGTGCTGTGGCTGGTGTTACCGCGACGAAGAATCCAATTTTATTGGCCCGCGCCGTCAAAGATAAAAGCCCACATGTGATGTTGTCTGGCAAAGGGGCTGATCAGTTCAGCCGCGAACAGGGTCTGGATCAGGTCACAGCAGATTATTACGGAACGCCTCGCCGCTTGCAACAGATTGAGGATGTGCTCGCTAAACAAGTGAGCGCCGCGGATGTCGATTATAAATTCGGTACGGTCGGCGCCGTCGCCATGGACAGCAAGGGTAGCATGGCCGCAGGAACCTCAACCGGTGGTATGACCGGTAAAAGATGGGGGCGGATTGGCGATAGCCCGGTCATTGGTGCGGGCACCTATGCTGACAACCGTAGCTGCGCAATATCAGCAACCGGCGCTGGTGAATATTTCATCCGGCTGGGCGTTGCTCATGAGATTTGCACGCGGATTCGTATGCGGTTTTTTGCGGCACGAGACGAAGTGCAGGAAACGGTGCCCAAAGACGACTCTGGCGTTCCCGAATATTATGTTCATGCCAGTGAATTTTCTCTGCCCCCTGAAGAAGCGCAGAAGATCGCTGATGATGTTATTGCCGAACTAGGTCAGTTGGGCGGCACGGGCGGTATCATCTTCGCGACGCCATGGGGACAGGCCGGATATAGTTTTAACACCCCGGGCATGTATCGGGGGCGGGCAAATAGCGAAGGTGCGATGAGTGTGTCGATATATGGGGATGAAGAATAGATTCCCGCTTCCCCTCGCTTAATCACTCGGTTAAACCCGCTTCATGACATGGAAACCGGAAATTGAAGAGCTGCATGAGCGTGAGCGCCTTGCTGAAAAAATGGGCGGGGAGGAAAAAGTCTCTCGCCAGCATGGACGCGGAAAGCTGGATGCGCGGGCCCGGATTGCCGGAATTGTCGATGAAGGTAGCTTTCGCGAAATTGGCAAGATTGCCGGGCGCGGTACCTATAATGACAAAGCAGAGTTTGAGGATTTTGCGCCGAGCAATCTGATTTTTGGCCGCGCGAATATTGAAGGCCGCCCGGTTGTCGCCAGCGCTGACGACTTCACTGTGCGGGGCGGGGCAGCCGATGCGGCGCTGCATCGGAAATTCGTTCAGTGCGAGAAAATGGCCCATACGCTGGGTATTCCGATGATCCGGATGATTGACGGCACCGGTGGCGGTGGGTCGGTGAAGTCGCTTGAAGATATGGGCTTTACCTATGTGCCGGCGGTTCCCGGCTGGGATGACATTATTAAAAATCAGGAGACGGTTCCTGTGGTGGCTCTGGCCCTCGGCCCGACGGCTGGCATGGGTGCAGCGCGCACGGTTGCGAGCCACTATTCGATCATGGTGCGCGAATTGTCTCAGATTTTTGCGGCTGGCCCCGCCGTTGCCGCGGCCATTGGCGATACGCTGACCAAGGAAGAATTGGGTGGCAGCGAGATTCACACCCGCAACGGTGTGGTGGATGAAGAGGTTGGCAGCGAGGCCGAAGCCTTTGCCACCGCACGCAAGTTTCTCTCTTACTTGCCCAGCAATATCAATCAGCGGGCCGAGCGGGTCGTAACCAACGATCCGGCTGGACGCCGCGACCAAGCCCTGCTCTCCGCCGTCCCGCGTGGCGACAAGCAAGTCTATTCCATGCGCAAGATCATGGATTCGGTTTTTGATAAAGGCTCTGTTTTCGAAATGGGCAAACGCTGGGGCAAGGCAGCGATTACCGCCTTTGCACGGCTGGATGGTTATCCGGTTGCGGTGCTCGCCAATGATCCGAGTTTTCTGGGTGGTAGCTGGGAGGCGAAATCATCGGAAAAGGTCGAACGCTTTGCAAAGCTTGCCGATCAGTTTCGTTTGCCAGTGGTGCATCTGGTCGATAATCCCGGTTTCATGATTGGTGAAGACGCCGAACGGACCGGCACGATCCGTTACGGCGTGCAGGCGATGAATGCCGTTTACAAGGCGACGGTCCCTTGGGCGAGCATCATCGTCCGGCGGGCTTACGGTATCGCCGGTAGCGCCATGTCCAATGCGGAGAATTTCCAATATCGCTTTGCCTGGCCGAGCGGGGATTGGGGATCACTGCCCATCGCCGGCGGGTTGGAGGTCGCCTATAAGGCGGATATCGAAGCGTCCGAAGATCCGTCTGCGCGACTGGAAGAGATAAAGGCCAAGCTCAATCAGGTAACCTCGCCATTCCGCACGGCAGAACAGTTTAGCGTCGAAGATATTATCGATCCGCGAGAAACTAGGCCATTGCTGTGCGAATTTGCCGATTTGGCATGGCGGAAACTGGAAGCGGAATAGTCCAGCGGATCAAACCGCTTCCAGTTGCCGATCTTCTGCCTGCCGTTTCCACATATCCGCATAAAGACCCTTTTTCGCGAGCAGTGCGCGATGATTGCCACGCTCCGCAATACGGCCTTCGTTCAGCACGATAATCTCATCGGCATGGGTGATGGTCGATAGGCGATGCGCGATGATCAGCGTTGTACGGCGTTCGGAAATCTTGGCCAAGGTGGCCTGAATTTCATCCTCGGTGCGGCTATCGAGCGCCGATGTGGCTTCGTCCAATATCAGCACCGGTGGGTTTTTGAGTAAGGTTCGCGCAATTGCGACCCGCTGTTTCTCTCCGCCTGATAATTTCAAACCGCGTTCACCGACTTGCGTGTCATAGCCGTCTGGCAATTTGGCGATAAAGCCATCCAATGCCGCACCCCGCGCCGCCTCTTCGATTTCCGCTTGGCTAGCGCCTTCATGGCCATAGCCGATATTATAGCCGATGGTGTCGTTGAACAACACGCTGTCCTGCGGGACGATACCGATGGCACCACGCAAGCTGTGTTGGGTGACATCGGAAATATCATGGCCGTCTATCAATATGCGTCCTGCTTGCGGATCATAGAAACGGAAGAGCAACCGCGCGAGGGTCGATTTCCCCGCACCTGACGGGCCGACAATGGCGAGCGTACCATCATGCGGAACTTCAAAGCTTAAGCCATGAAGGATGGCGCGATCTTCATCATAGGAAAAAACCACATCTTCAAATGTCACCTGTCCTGCGCTGACATTAAGCGTTGCCGCATTCGGCTTGTCTTTAATTTCCGGATCGGTGTCGATTAGTTTGAACATGGCGTCCATATCCACAAGGCCCTGGCGGATTGTTCGGTAAACCATACCAAGCAAATCCAGCGGCCGGAATAATTGCATCAAGAGCGCGTTGACCAGCACCAGATCCCCAACCGTCAGTTGGCCTTGGCTCCAGCCATAGACGCTATAGCTCATCGCGCCGAACATCGTCAGATTGGTGATCATCGATTGACCGATATTGAGCATGCCGAGCGAGTTTTCCGATTTGACCGCGGCGTTCGCCCAGTCCTGCATCGCTTTGTTATAGCGTGCGCCTTCACGGTCTTCGGCGGTGAAATATTTTACGGTCTCGTAATTGAGCAGCGCATCGACCGACCGGCCAATGGCGCGCGTGTCCATATCATTCATTTCCGCGCGGAGGGCGTTGCGCCAATCTGTCACTTTGCGGGTAAAAAGGATGTAGATGGCCACCATCGCGATGGTGGCAGCAACCAGACCAAAACCAAATTTGACCTGAAAAATAATCAACACCGCGATCAATTCGATCAACGTCGGTGCGATATTGAACAGCAGAAAATAGAGCATGATGTCGATGCTCTTGGTCCCGCGCTCGATGACTTTGGTGATTTCTCCAGTGCGCCGCCCCAAATGAAAACGCAGCGACAATTGATGCAGATGGGTGAAGACATTGGTCGCCAACCGGCGCGCGGCTTCCTGTCCGACTTTCTCAAAAACGATGTTGCGTAAATTGTCGAACATGACTTGACCAAAACGGGCGAGGCCATAGGCCGCAACTAGGGCAAATAGGACAGTCAGCGCCGCCTCGGTGCCTGCAGTCATGCCATCGACCACTGCCTTATAGGCAAAGGGCATCGATAGTACCGTAGCCTTGGCACAGAGTACCAGCACACCCGCGATGATGATTCGTAAGCGCAACATCGGCGCATCTTTCGGCCACAAATAGGGCAGGAAGCGCTTGAGCGTCGGGATCATCGGCGGGTCAATTTGACCCTTTGTGCTATGGTCTGGTGGCATCCCTCAGATGTAGGGATGCCATTGACGCTTGTCTATGCGCGGCGTGGCGCGCTTTTAAAAACTGCCGCTGACCGTCATGCGATAAATGAGGCCGAATTTGCGCGTGCGATTTTCGATAAAATCAATCGGACCATCGCGCCGGTCGACATAGGCGGTTCGCACAAAGCGCTCGCCGCGATCGAACAAATTGCCGAGATTAGCGTTTACGGTCAGACCAAAAATATCCTTATGCTCGACAAAAATCCAGGAATAGGGTGCCAGGGTGTCGAAATCGGCAATTTGATCCAGCCGGATATTACCAACATCATCAAAATCTTCGATGCCAGCGCCCCAGGCCCAATCCGTATTGGGAATGTCATGACGCAGTTCAATTTCATAACTGTAGATATCGTCTTGACCGATTCTGCGGTTGCGCAACGTGATGGGATCACGGACGCTGCTTTTCGCCGCCTCGACCTCAATGTCCAACTTTGCGCCGTTCCAGCCAATCGGATCAAGCAACAGGGTGGACACAAGCTCGATGCCGTAGCGATCTGCGCTATCGATATTGCCGCGCGCTTCGGCAGTCGGGCTGATCGGCACAGTATCCACAATATCGCTTATCTTTTCGCCGAACAGAGTGACGGTCGCTGAACCAAAGGCACCCAATTTCTTGGTGGCTTCCAGTTCTGCGCGCCATTTTTGCGGGGGAACAAGATCGGGATTACCGGCATCGATGACATCATTGGAGACTTCCACTGAAGCGACGAAATCGAAAAAGTCGAGCTGATCGACTTCCCGGGATAGCTTGAAACTCAGATCAAAATCATCCGCTGGTTTCCATGCCAGTGTGACCGATCCCTTTGGGCGAATGAAAGAACGGCTGAGGTCGCCCTGACTGATTTCGCTATATTCGCCGCCTAGTGCAGCTTGTAAGGTTAGGCTATCTGACAGGGGGCGACCATAAGTTGTTATAAATTCAGCTCTTTTCTCTTCAACGCGGGTATTTGCATTATCGAGGTTACGGCCCGCCTGTTCCGCTTCGCTTTCCAGAAAATTATAAGCCCCCTCCAAGCTGAAACCCCAGTCTGTTCCACTCGCAGTCTTCCAACCATATTCAGCCCGCAGCACGGACTCGCCCTCGTCGACCGTGCGATTAAACGCATTGGTAAACGGCGGTGTGACACCATCGGTAAAGGTCCGACTGAAAAAATCCTCCGTAGGGCTATGCTCAAGCCGTTGCAGCCCGATCAGTTTTAACCGCCCTCCGCCTAACGCAAATTCATAGTCCGCGCTGAACTCGGCATTCCATTCTCGTTCGGAACCGACAAAGAGTTCGATTATATCTGGTATTCCCGCGGCTGTGCGGAGCGTGTCGACCTGTTGGCGGAAATTGTTTATCCCATATTCACCGGTGATGTTGAAAACGGACCCGGCTTCGCTGGTGCGGCTGTAAGAGGCATTGATCGAAGGAACATCACCGCGAACGCGGGCAACTTCATCGCGGTTAAACAGTAGGTCGCCAGACCCGCTCGTAATCCGCTCTGGCCCCTCTGCGCCATTGCGAAAGCTGTCATTCTTGATCGCCAGCGTAAAATCGCCTTTACCGATTTTGCCGCTAATCGATGCCTCGCCGTCAAACCAGTCACTGCCGGCGCGGCGCCATTGAGGGCGCCATTCGAAATTACCGGTCATGCCTTTTGTCCCGTCGTTGCTGGTAACGAGGTTGAGCACCTGACCCGAAAGCCCGGAAATGCTTAGCGTCGCACCATCGACAATTTCGATCCGCACTACGGTGGACGCTGAGATGCGGCCTAAGACCGTAAAGGCGTCATTATTTTTGCCGGCAATCCGAGCACCGTTAATCAGCACATTTTCATCAGCCTGACCCAGTCCGCGCGCTTCATCATCCCCGGTATCAATGATGAAGCCGGGAACTTGCTGTACAATATCCAGCGCCGTACGGGGGTTGAACCGGGTAAATTGAGCAACATCGTAAATCTGGCGCCCGTCTTCTGTACGCGGTTGTAAGCTGCTGTTGGCCACCGTTGCCGTTTGTGCAGATGCAACGGAAGATAAAGAGCATCCCGCTAGAATAGCAGAGGTCACGGCACCCAAATATAACCGGTTGATTTTGCGCAAGATAATCCCCCCTTTACGGATTTTAGCTTTATGCTTTTTTGGTTTCGTTCTTGCCCGCCTGCTATGCTCGGTTGGTTACATGAGATACCGCCTTTCGACAAACTACATTTGTAGTCGGATCAACAACTTTCAATGGAAAACATCACGAAGCGCCATAGCCAACCGGCCTTAATTTTTGTTTGAAAACAGAACGTAAGCGCCCGCGCCATTGGCCAATGTATAAATGCCGTAAAAAAATACAGCGCTCAACATGCCCATATTGGCGAAGACAAGAGCCGCCGCGAGCATACCGAATTCCAATATATAACTGCCATAGGGGCCGAGGAGTTTTGAAAAACTTCCCCGCGCTTCGGTAATCATGGGATGATTGCTCTCCATCATCGCTTTGTGCATAGCGAAATTGCCGATCCCGCAGATAAAGATGATGAAAACATACATAGGCTTTATATAGGTTATATTGGCGCTAATGTCAGTCTTCTCCGGCGAAAATTTGTCGCGGTGGTTTTCATGTTACAGTCGGCGCGCTTTAGGAGGACAGAATGGATTTTGCAGGAAAGACAGTTGTCATCACCGGTGGAGCGACCGGCATCGGTTTTGCTTTGGCCGAGCAGATGGGCAAGGCCGGCGCGCGGATCATAATTTTCGAACCGCGTGAAAATCGTTTGCAGGAAGCCGCCGACAGTTTGGCGGCCAAGGGCATTGAGGTCAAATATCAGGTTGGCGATGTGACCAAGCCAGAGGATATGGAAGCTTTGGCCGATTTCGCTTGGGCGGAGAACGGGCGGGCGGATATTCTGATCAACAATGCTGGTGTCAGCGGTGGTCGCAAATCGGTGATTGATATGGACATGGAAGAGGCGCGCCAGCTCTACGAAGTCAACTTCTGGGGCGTGTGGAACGGTATTTCCACTTTCGCCAAAAGGTTTCGCGACGATGGTCAGCCATCCGCGATTTATACAACGGCATCGGAAAATAGCCTGTTCAACGCGCTGCCGCAAACCGGCGGCGCTTATGTGTCGAGCAAACATGCGGTGCTTGGCTTGATGGATGTGCTTCGCCGTGAAGCGCCGGATAATATCGAGCTGGGTGTGATCCTTCCTGGTTGGGTGAAGTCCGAGCTTTCGGAACTGCAGGCCGATGAAGCGATGGACGCCGACGCCTTTGCTGCAATCATCTTTAAACAAATGCAGGCCGGTGAATATTATTTCGTCAGCCACCCTTATAATGTTGTGCGGATGGAAGAGCGTTGGGCAGAGGTTTATGCCGCGTTTGAAAAATATGCGCCGCGGCATGAGGGAGACGATGCTGCCGACGTGCAGCTATGGGTAGAACGGATGCGAGCGGCGCGGAAAAAAGGTTAGAGCGCGGAGGCAAGCGCCATGATGACGCCGATGCCGACCAGCAAAATGCCCGTCAACTCGCTGCGACTAAGCGGTTCCTTGAGATAAAAGCGCCCGAAGCCGAGTGTATATAATATCTGCGTCTGACCAAGAATCCCGACCAGAGCAACTGGGGCATGGGCATAGGCAATGAACCAGCCTGCCGAGGCGGTCGCGGCGAGTACACCCACTTGCGCTGTGATCCGCCAGCGTTTGAGCATTGCGCGAAATTGATCCGGCTCGCGCAGGATCACATAGCTGCCCTGCATCAGTGCCTGAAAGCCGAGCACGGCGGTGAGCACAATCAACCCAGCATAGGTGCGCTCAATATCGACAATCGCATTGGCCGATTGCTTAATGAAGATCGCGGTCAGCGCGAACAGGAACCCGGCGCTGAGCCCCGTGAGCGCCGCCGGTTTTTTGAGACCGCGCAGCCATTGCAGCAGTCCTTTGGCTCCGCCCTCGACGGATACATATAATATGCCGACAAAGGCGATAGCAATCCCCAGCCATGCCAGTGGCGCCAGCGTTTCGCCGAGGATCAACCAGCCCAGAAAGGCGACAATCAACGTCTCTGTCTTCATATAGGCGGTGCCGCTGACCAGATTGCGAAAGCCAAAAGACATGATGATCAAATTGGTCGCCAGCATTTGCGCAAAACCGGCCGCCCATGCAAACCACCAGAAAGATGGGTCCAGCGGGGGCAGGGCGCTGCGCCCGGTCGCCGCCATATAAGTAGCGAGCATCGCGCAAGCGATGGGCCAGCCGAAGAAGAAGCGCGACAGGGCCGCTGCATTGACCGACATTTCCGCGCGGATACGCTGCTGCACCGCCATCCGCCAAGCCAGGAACAGGGCAGCCAGCAGCGCGGCAGGTATCCAGATAGGAATGGTCAAAAAGGCCGCGCGTCCACGGTCTCGGCGAGAAAATCGAGTATCTTCTGCGGTGTGCCGGGGTCTTCCGGCGGATCGTTGCGCGTTTTATAGGCTGCAGTCAGGCCAATGGCGAGCATCACCGCCGGTATGCCGGAAAAGATGAGATTGAAAAATAGCGGGGCCGTGCCGACGAACCACAATAGCAACGAGAACAGGAAAAACGTGCCCACAAATCCATTCCAGAACAGGAAAAATGGCATGGCTTTGCCTTGCTTGATCGTGCCTTCGATCAACGTGCCGCCATCATGCTCCCGCATCTTGGCCTTCAAATTTTGTTCTGATCCATTGTTAAAACCTCGGCGCCGATAGGTCAGCGCCATTTTTGCTTCCGTCCCCCGGCCAAAGACATGATAGCCTTTGCGCCGTTTGCGCTTCTTCATCTCCGCTTTCAGTTTCAGCGCGAGCGCTATCGGATCGAGCGGAGAATAGAGTCTGATATCTTCTTTCATAAAGAAAGCCGGTCAAACCCCGTCGAGCAGCTTCTCTTTCTTGATCTTCTCTTGCCAGACCAAAGGCGCGAGGTGGTGGACACTTTGCCCTTCGGCGTCGACCGCGACGGTCACGGGCATGTCCTGCACCTCAAACTCGTAAATCGCTTCCATGCCGAGATCTTCAAAGCCGACAACTTTCGAACCCTTGATCGCGCGGCTGACCAGATAGGCGCTGCCGCCCACGGCCATCAGATAGGCGCTTTTGTGTTTCTTGATCGAGCCAACGGTATCCAGCCCGCGTTCCGCCTTGCCGACCATGGCGAGCAAGCCCTGTTCCAGCATCATGTCGGTAAACTTGTCCATCCGCGTGGCGGTGGTCGGACCAGCGGGGCCAACCACTTCCTCGCCGACCGGATCAACCGGACCGACATAATAGATAACGCGGCCTTTAAATTCGACCGGCAGCTCTTCGCCCTTATCGAGCATGTCCTTGATCCGCTTATGCGCGGCATCGCGGCCGGTTAGCATTTTGCCGTTGAGCAGCAGGCGGTCGCCATGGTTCCAGCTTGCCACTTCTGCAGCATCGAGCTGGTCGAGGTGGACGCGCTTTGCTTCCGATGATGGTGTCCAGTTTACGTCCGGCCATTCCTCTAGCTTCGGTGCTTCAAGATAGGCGGGACCGCTGCCGTCCAGTGTGAAATGCGCATGGCGAGTGGCGGCGCAATTGGGGATCATCGCAACCGGCTTGCCTGCCGCGTGGCAAGGCCAATCGTTGATTTTTACGTCTAATATGGTGGACAAGCCGCCAAGCCCCTGCGCGCCGATGCCTAGCGCATTGACCTTGTCGAAAATGGTGATGCGCAGTTCCTCGATATCATTGCGAGGGCCGCGTTGTTTGAGCTGGCCCATATCAATCGGGTCCATCAGCGATTGTTTGGCGAGCAACACCGCGCGTTCCGCTGTCCCGCCAATACCGATGCCAAGCATACCTGGCGGGCACCAGCCAGCACCCATTTGCGGGATCATATCGAGCACCCAATCGACGATATTATCGCTTGGGTTCATCATCTTGAATTTCGATTTATTTTCCGATCCGCCGCCTTTGGCCGCGACATCAACGGAGACGCTATTGCCCGGCACCATTTCGACATGGAGCACGGACGGCGTATTATCTTTGGTATTGCGCCGGGTGAAAGCAGGATCGGTCAGGATCGAAGCGCGCAGTTTATTCTCAGGATGCAGATAAGCGCGGCGGACCCCTTCATCGACAATTTCTTGCATCGATTGCGATGTCTCATCGAAACGGCAATCCATGCCCCATTTGACGAACACGTTCACAATGCCGGTATCCTGACAAATTGGTCGATGCCCTTCAGCGCACATTCGGCTGTTGGTCAATATCTGCGCTATGGCATCCTTGGCCGCTGGTGATTGCTCGGCCTCATAAGCATCGCCGAGCGCCCGGATATAATCCATCGGATGATAGTAAGAGATAAATTGCAGCGCGTCGGCAACGCTCTCAATCAGGTCGGCGGTTTTAATGGTGACTGTCATCATGGCTCCGGAAATGGTCTGAGGATACGATCCGAGAGCCTTTTGGCTGATATGATGAAAGTCGGCAAGTTTTTGTGTGGTTTAGCGGTAGTCCATCCGTCAGCGTCAGGCGGGAATCAGGACGCCGCGATATAGCGGATCTTCAAACGCGCGGCCCGCGCCATTGGCAACGCAGGTCAGGGGATCATCGGCAATGGTCACCGCAAGCCCTGTTTGTTCGGCGATATGTTCATCAATCCGGCCCAATAGCGCCCCGCCGCCGGTTAGGACAATGCCTTGATCGACGATATCGGCAGCCAGTTCCGGAGCGGTATTTTCCAGAGCATTGCGGACACTGTCGGTGATCTGACCCACAGGCTCTGCAATAGCGTCGGCAATTTCGGTCTCGGTGATGATGATCTTTCGCGGCATGCCTTTGACAAGGTCCCGGCCCTTTATATGCATAGTCCTGCCACTATTAACGGGACTCACCGCGCTAGCCATTTCATGCTTGACCAATTCGGCCGTCGTTTCACCTATGGCCAGATTATGTTTGCGGCGGATGTGAGAGGCAATCGCATCGTCAATCTTGTCCCCGCCCATGCGCCCGGATGTGCTGTAGGCAAGGCCCTGCAGGGATAGCACCGCAACTTCGGTTGTCCCGCCGCCAATATCGACCACCATTGCCCCAATGGGTTCCGCCACCGGTATGCCAGCACCAATGGCCGCAGCCATGGGTTCCTCTATGAAAAAGATACGCGAACCACCGGCATTAGAGGCGGCATCCCGAATCGCCCGGCGCTGGACGTTGGTCGAGCCAGAGGGAATACAAACGGCAATGTCAAAGCGCCGCAGCAGTCCGGTTTTCTTGTCATGCACTTTCTGGATGAAATGCTTGATCATCTGTTCCGCGACATCAAGGTCCGCGATCACGCCATCTTTGAGCGGCCGAATGACTTTTATATTGTCGGGGGTTTTCCCCATCATCAGCTTCGCATCGCTGCCAACAGCGCGCACTTTGGTGATCCCGTCGTTGGTCTCAAGCGCAACCACCGATGGTTCATTGAGCACGATTCCGCGGTCACGCAGATAAACAAGCGTGTTGGCAGTGCCCAGATCAATCGCCAGGTCGTGCGACTGGAGTTTGAAAAAACTACGCATAATAGTGAAACAGTTCAGAGAGGGAGGCAGCATCAAAGATACGGCAATAATTATTTTGCCGGTAATGGTTTCGTACTTATGAACATATGCTGTCTAGTCGAGTTGTGCTGAAAATAGGGCTGGTTCAGAGAATTTGCTAATCATGTAAAGCTGGCCCAGCATCAAAATTGTGATTCAGTAACTATGGAGGTCATCAATGCGAGTCTTTATAACCGGCGCCTCAGGCTTTGTGGGTGGAACAGGGGCGCGGTCGCTGGTCAACGCCGGCAATCAGGTTTTCGCCATGTCGCGCAGTGAGGCATCCGATGCAGTGATCCGCGACCTTGGCGGTGAGCCAGTGCGTTGCGATCTGGAAAATGTTGCCGCTGAGCATGTCGGAGACGCCGAGATTGTTCTTCATAGCGCGGCCTTTGTTGAGGATTGGGGGCCGAAAGATGCCTGGTATCGCTATAATGTACTGGGAACTCAGGCGATGCTAAATGCTGCACAGGTCGCTGGCGTGCGACGATTCATTCATATCGGTACAGAGGCGGCAATCTGTCACGGTCAACATGTGCGGGATGCCGACGAGACGGTTCCGCTCGCGCCTGATTCTCCCTATCCCTATTGCGCTACCAAAGCACAGGCGGAAAAACTGGTGCGTGATGCCAATCGCGACGGGGCGTTTGAAACAATCGTTCTGCGTCCCCGCTTTATCTGGGGGCCGGGCGATACGACATTGCTGCCAATGGTCGAAGCCATGGCCAAGAGCGGCAAGTGGATGTGGATCAATGATGGCAAGGCAATGACATCGACCACCCATATTGCCAATTTGGACCATGCAATACATCTGGCGTTGGACAAGGGTAGGCCAGGAGAAGCGTATTTTATACTAGATGAAGGCATTATAAGCCTGAAAGATATGATCGGCAGCATGGCGCGCGCACGCGGCGTGACATTGCCAGACAAATCCATCGCATCCGGGTTAGCAGAATTTGTTGGCCTTACGTCCGAGGGGGTATGGCGTATGTTCAATTTGAATGGTTCGCCGCCGCTGACCGCCCATGCTGCTATGGTCATGTCACGCGACTGCACGTTGAATGGATCAAAAGCGGCCGCCGATCTCGGCTATCAACCCGTCTTGAGCAGGGCGGCCGGCTGGGCGGCTCTATAGTCACAAATCGCGCGACATCATATCGCAGTAAGAGAATCGGTTGATATGCTGATTGGAAAAGGGGGCGGTCGGATTTGCTATTTACCATCGCAATAAAATTTCACGGCCGTGAATCATTCAAACACCATATCTGGTGTCATAAATGCGTCATCTACACCTGTGCATGGATTGTGGATAAATTTTTTGTAAAATCTCCGCCTGCCTCTTGCTATATCTTACAGTCCTAGCAGGTCCACGCGTCGCTGCGCTGCAGCATGAATCGGCTGTCGACGAAGCGATTCATTTATACGACGAACAGAGTCGTTAAAATGTCATTTACCCTCTTGCATATAATTCTGATTCAGCCACTATAGGTTGTGGTTAGGCCAAGGGGGCACACCAATGTATAGTATTACACGCCGATAACACCGACTCGGTGGACGGCTCCCTTTGGCCCAAACCGCAAGGAATTTTTTCGGGTTTTTGGGCAAAAATAAATGCCCGCCCAGGCTGTAAAAATGTTATGTTTAACGGCTCGGCCGCAAGAGATTGTCCGAGTCGAACATTACGAGAACAAATAGCCCGGTATTAAACCCAAAGCACGACTGGCTTTCATGGTCAGTAAATATGAATGATTTGGTAGTTTGATTAGGGGGCTTTGATGGATTTTAGAGATAGCCGGGATGATACCGGGAATAGTGATAAAGATATGAGTGAGAGTGAAATGGCCGCCGAAGTTCTGGATACGCCAAAGGATAAATCCGCAAGCGCCGCAAAAGAAGCGCCGGTGAAAGAGCCAGAGGTCAGCAAGAAGGCTGAATCAGAAGCGGCTGCGACAAAGAAAAATGACGAGAAAGAACTGAAAGCGGAGCGCGACAGCCATAGCGTCGAAAAACGCCGGTTCAAAATCGTTCAGGATGACGCGCGCGATGCGCTGCTCACGGACTTTGGCAAGGAAACGCTGAAGGATCGCTATTTGCTTCCTGACGAGAGTTTTCAGGACCTGTTCTCGCGGGTGGCGGATGCCTATGCGGATGATCAGGAACATGCCCAGCGGCTCTATGATTATATATCCAAACTTTGGTTCATGCCCGCAACACCAGTGTTGTCCAATGGTGGCACCGGTCGGGGTCTGCCGATCTCATGCTATTTGAATAGCGTGGACGACAGCCTTGGCGGGATCGTTAATACGTGGAACGAAAATGTCTGGCTAGCCTCCAAAGGTGGCGGCATCGGCACCTATTGGGGTAGCGTAAGAGGCATTGGCGAGCCTGTTGGCCTCAACGGTAAAACGTCCGGCATTATTCCGTTTGTTCGGGTGATGGACAGCCTGACGCTGGCAATTTCGCAAGGCAGCTTGCGACGTGGTTCAGCGGCTTGCTATCTTGATGTTGATCATCCGGAAATCGAAGAATTTCTTGAAATTAGAAAGCCTTCCGGTGACTTCAACCGAAAAGCTCTGAACCTGCACCACGGTGTTCTCCTGACCGACGAGTTTATGGAAGCGGTGCGTGATGGTACGGAATTTAATCTCAAATCACCGAAAGACGGTTCGGTGCGCGGCACAGTGGATGCACGCTCTCTGTTCCAGAAACTGGTCGAAACGCGTCTTGCCACTGGTGAACCTTATATTATTTTCAACGACACGGTGAACCGGATGATGCCCAAGCATCACCGCGATCTGGGTCTGAAAGTTTCCACATCCAACCTATGTTCCGAAATCACTCTGCCAACGGGTCGCGATCACTTGGGCGAGGACAGGACGGCAGTGTGTTGCCTGTCCTCGCTGAACCTTGAAACATGGGATCAGTGGAGCGGAGACAAGGAGTTTATCGAGGACATCATGCGTTTCCTCGATAATGTCCTTCAGGATTATATTGACCGCGCACCCGATGAAATGGCGCGTGCCAAATATAGCGCGAGCCGTGAACGCAGCGTTGGTTTGGGCGTCATGGGCTATCACAGCTTCTTGCAGGCTCGCGGACTTGGTTTTGAAAGCGCGATGGCAAAATCGTGGAATATGAAGATCTTCAAGCATATTTCGGCCAAAGCCTCTGAAGCCAGCATGATGCTGGCCCATGAACGCGGCCCTTGTCCCGATGCGGCTGATCAGGGCGTGATGGAGCGCTTCTCCTGCAAAATGGCAATTGCGCCAACCGCGTCGATTTCGATCATTTGCGGCGGAGCCTCTGCCTGCATCGAACCGATCCCGGCGAATATCTATACGCATAAAACGCTCTCGGGCAGCTTTGTCGTCAAGAACCCGCATCTGGAAAAACTGCTGCAGGACAAATCGAAAGACAGCAATAATGTCTGGAACTCGATCCTGGAACAAGGCGGCAGCGTTCAGCATCTCGATTTCCTCAGCGCCGAGGAAAAAGACACCTATAAAACCAGCTTCGAGATTGATCAGCGCTGGCTGCTCGAACTTGCGGCGGATCGCACGCCCTATATTGATCAGGCACAGTCACTGAACCTGTTCATTCCGGCCGATGTCGATAAATGGGACCTGCTGATGCTGCACTTCCGCGCATGGGAATTGGGCATTAAGTCGCTTTATTACCTGCGGTCGAAATCGATCCAGCGCGCCGGCTTTGCCAATAACGAAGAAGCCGTGAGCACAGGCGGCGTTGAAGCGGATAATACGCTTGATCCGAAAACGGTCGAACTAATGACCACCGCTGGCACCACCGACTATGACGAATGTCTGGCCTGTCAGTAATTAGGCTTTGCCCACTGCCTCCTCCCTTTGCTCCTTTTGGGAGGAGGCCGTTTTCTTCAAAATGCTAAAGGACGCGCCCAATACGGGGCCTATGTTGGCCAAATGATGTACGAGATGAACAGTACGAAAGCGGAGTTAGTTTAAATGTCACTTCTGGAATCACGCAAAACCTACAAGCCCTTTGAATATCCATGGGCGTTTGAGTTCTGGAAGCGTCAGCAACAGATTCACTGGATGCCGGAAGAAGTGCCATTGGGCGAGGATTGCCGCGATTGGGCGCAGAAGCTGACCGATCATGAGCGCAACCTGCTCACCCAGATTTTCCGTTTCTTCACCCAGGCCGATGTCGAGGTGCAGGATTGCTATCACGACAAATATGGCCGCGTGTTCAAACCGACCGAAATCAAGATGATGCTGACATCATTTTCCAATATGGAAACCGTCCACATCGCCGCTTATTCGCATCTGCTCGACACGATCGGCATGCCGGAGAGCGAATACTCCATGTTCCTCGAATATGAGGCGATGAAGGACAAGCACGATTATATGGGCACATTCGGCGTCGACACCGACGAAGATATTGCCAAGACGCTGGCGATGTTCGGCGGCTTTACCGAAGGGCTGCAACTGTTCGCCAGCTTTGCGATGCTGATGAACTTCCCGCGCTTTAACAAGATGAAGGGCATGGGGCAGATTGTGTCCTGGTCCGTGCGCGATGAAAGCCTGCACTGCGAAGGCATTGTCAAAATGTTCCACACATTTGTGCAGGAGCGTGATTGTTTAACGAAGAATGTCAAAGAAGAAATTATCGACTGCTGCCAGAAAACCGTGCGGCTGGAAGATGCATTTATCGACCTGGCGTTCAGCGACGGGCCGGTGACCGGCATGACCGCGAAAGAGATTAAGCGCTATATCCGCTACATCGCCGACTGGCGTCTGGCGCAGCTGGGCTTCCAACCGATCTACATGATCGAAGACCACCCGCTGCCTTGGCTCGCTCCGCTGCTTAACGGTGTCGAGCACGCCAATTTCTTCGAAACCCGTGCGACCGAATATTCCAAAGGCGCGACTAAAGGCAATTGGAACGAAGTCTGGGACAGCTTTGACCAGCGCAAAGGCAATAAGATTATCGGCATCGAAGCGACCGATAATGATGATGACGGCGAAGATATGTTTGAAGCGGCGGGGGTTGCTGCGGAGTGAATCTGAATCCTAGTTGGCGATTGATGGGATTAATAAGAGCCTTTCATGTCCGATAGTCGCCAATTTACACATCCCTATTTCGACACTATTTCGAATTTTTTAGACCTTCAAAAAAGCAAGAAATTTTTGTCTTCTGAAAAAGCTCTGTCCGATGAGCAAAGGCACATCAGAAGTTATGCATTTGCAGCAGCGCGGAATATTGAGTCTCGAATTGCCAGTCTGCCGGAAGTGCTTTTGAATCGGACGAACCTTGATCAAATAAATACTCCCCTTCAGAAAGCCTTTAACGAATTCTCAGCCTTCGCTTCAAGCGAGAATGCCGCACATATCCAAAACGCTGGACCGATGATTGATCAGGCTATCAACGCAGCTTCATGGGCGATTCCCACTAGCGCGGGAGCAAGAACTGATAAAGAGATTGAGAAAGAAATCTCAGTGATTTCATCCGCCGCTCAATCAGCTTTGTCAGATGTTTCTGAACAGCGGGATGCTTTAACAAACCAAATATCTGAACTTACAGAACAACTTGCTGCACAAGATCAGAAAATCACTGATCTTTCTCAAATATTTGACCAAAAAACGGCAGAGGCAAATGCCACTTCAGCTGAAATAAGCACGCAGTATTCGAAATTGGAGCAGAAATTTGAAAATACCTTTAGCGGGCAGCTAATCGAATTTTCTGACCAGTTCGACAAATTGACTACAAGCAATTCTGCAGCTGCGACAGAACTCATAGCGAACCTCACAAAACATGAGCAAGATGCTAGGAAAATTGTTCAGGTTGTTGGTAATGTCGGAGTTACAGGGAATTATAGTAATCTAGCATCAACGGAATCTAAACAAGCTAACCTTTGGCGCTGGATCACAGTGGCTTTCTTTGGATCGGGTGTTCTCATAATTGCTGGAAACTTGGGCGTACATATATACAAAGAAATTGCGGTAGATAATTATCAACCCAGCATAATGTCGCTAATGCTCAGGGTTTTGGGTGGTTTCGCTTTAGCACTACCAGCATTTTATACGGCGCGAGAATCTGCAAGACATCGATCGAATGCAGATCGAGCGAAACAAACAGAGTTAGAACTGGCTTCACTCGGTCCGTTTATGGAATTACTGCCAGAGGAGCAGAAAGTAGAGCTAAGAGTAAAATTGACTGATAGTTATTTTGGCAGCCAAATTGAATCACATGACGTTGATTCTCCACTCAAGACGGACGACATCACTAAAGTTTTAAAGGCTGTGACTGATTTAGTTTCAAAAGCCAAAAGTTAGAATTGGTATCATGGCGGCTCACCAAACCCAGCAAACTGCCACCACCCTCCATCACCGCCAATAATCATCCCGCTCCGCGCCTGATCTGTGACCCGCGGCATAGACAGGACCGCCGAAAGCGACCTATCACGCTGCAACAAGGGTTTAAGGGAGTGGATTTGTGAGCCGTTTCAAATTTCTGGCCGCTATGGCCGCCATGTTTTTCATGGGCCTCGCGGCGCCCGCCGCGGCGCAGGATTGCGACGTCATGCACGCGCTGCAAATCGACGTGAAGGATGGCCGTTTCAAAGTCTATCTGAACGGTGTCTATCTCTATGAAGATGATGACAGGTTGATCAAACATTCCAGAGGGTTCAGCGACTGGCTGGTGCAGGGCGAAAATCTTGTCCGGGTTATATTTGACGGCAAGGCCGGCGATTTTTCGGTGATCCGGGTCTGCAGAGGCGCTTTCCCTGATGAAAATGGTGATTTTCCTGATGCTGATACGGTTGGCGAGGCAAAGTTTGATGGCAGCGCGAGCAAGGAGATGCGGTTTAATCGGGAGGCTCCGGTTGCGGCAGAATATATGAAAGCAGAAATTGCCGGTGATGAGGGATTGATGGAGGCGATCAGGACATTGCAGGACGCGGCAGCCAGTGGTGATGTGGACACCGTGCTCGCCCTGCACGCGCCCATGTTTCGAGACGCGGAGCGGCAGGGCGCGTCGCTCGATTGGCTCACCACCTATATGCGCGATATCCTGTCCAACAATCCGGTCGATATAGCGACGGGCCTGGTCGCCAAACCGATCATGGGCGGCCGGGCCTATCAGGTGCTGAACGCAGAGCAGAAGTCGGCCATATCGCTGAGCGCGGTCTATGAAGACACAAAGGTCTTTTGGCACAGCGGCACATTCTGGGCCCGTTTCGACGGCAAATGGCTCATTCTGGCGCTGTAGAGCCAAGTTTAGTGACACGGCGCTTTTTCCGAAAAGCCCTAAAACTCAATTTCCTACTAGCCGAACTATTGCCGGGTTAATCCAAAAAATTCACGAATATTAAATGGGACGATGCCTATAGTCGTTAAAATAACAAGAAAGCTATTCCCCCCATGTTTCAACTTGTTTACAAAAGTAAGCCAGCGCCCGGCTATGATCCGGATGATTGTACCGAAATATTATTCCAGTCGCGCCGCAATAACCCCAAAATGGGTATCACCGGCGCGCTGCTCTATACCGGCACCTATTTTGTTCAGGCGCTGGAGGGCAGTGAAGAGGCCGTTCGCGAGGTCTATGCCACGGTAAAAAGAGACCCCCGGCACGAACAGATTGAATGTCTGTCCGAACATGAGGTGGAAGAAGCCGAATTTGGACGCTGGACCATGGCCTTTCCTCGCACCAAAATTAACGAGAATAGCGATCTGGAGCATCAGCTGCAGTTTATGACAGAAAGTGCCTGCGAGGAAACGCGCGCGCTGTTCACGAAATTTTTGACCAAAACCCGCAAAAAACAGCATTGATGGCGCAATAAATCTGCAAAGA
Source organism: uncultured Sphingomonadaceae bacterium (assembly GCA_947493215.1). GTDB lineage: Bacteria > Pseudomonadota > Alphaproteobacteria > Sphingomonadales > Sphingomonadaceae > Parasphingorhabdus. The sequence goes on from CANLQE010000001.1 coordinate 1,458,803, forward strand.
ATCTGTATGGTGCAGCGCGCCACAACCATCATCCGATCGCGTGGAAAGGCCGGCAAAAAACCTCTTTCCTACATCGGCCGATTCATTGCTTAATGGGGACCATGACAAACCGATCACATGCGAGTCCCGATCCGCGCGACGGGGTGGTGCGGAGCCCACGTATCTCTCGTATCCTCTTCGTGCTCGCTGCGCTTTATGGCACAATGGTGTTGCTGCTCGCCTTTTTCGGACCCTTGCTGTGGCTCTATAGCGGCGGTAGACTGACGGAAGGTGGGCCGTTTTACGGCGCGATGATTGATGGGGTCTGGGCGCTCTTGTTCTTGCTGGCTTGGTGGTTGGTGCGCCCAGAAAGATGGCACCTTGACTCACTGTATTGATGAGCTATCACACCAATACAGCATGGTCATTCTGATCCTGCCTATCAAAGGATCAGAAACATGACACGGACACAGAAAATTTTATCGACCGCTGCTCTGGCCGCCGCTGGCGTGAGCGGGGCGGCGCAAGCGCAAGACACCGCGGCCGAAACGGAAGAATCGGTGGCGGCCAATTTGAAACAGCTGGACGCCCAGTTATTCCAGGCCGCGTTCGAGACATGCGACATGGATGTTGTTACCGATCTGCTGGCCGATGATCTGGAATTTTATCATGACCGCGACGGTCTATCCTACACCACGGCCGATGCCTTTATCGCCGACGTGAAGCGCGATTGCGGCGGCGGCAAGCGGGTGCTGATCGAGGACAGCCTGACCACCCATATGATCGGTGACTTTGGGGCGATGCAACATGGTCGCCACGAATTTCATCAAGTCATGCCAGATGGCTCCAGCATAGCCCGGGAAAAGGGCGTGTTCATGCATATGTGGAAGCGCGACGACAGTGGCACCGCCGGCTGGAAGGTCAGCCGCGTCATCAGCTATGATCATGAGGGTATAGAATAAGCAGGCAGGGGAAAATTACGGTGACAGAGTATTATTTTCCGAACAACCAGTACGCCGTCGTCAAAACTCTATCACCGCTAATCACCAATTCAAGGGGAGGGGTCACCACATACCCCCGCTTGCTTCTGCGTTCATCTCGCCATAAAATCACTCCATGAAAGCTGCCCGCATCCTCTTCGCGCTCGCTGCGCTATATGGCATATCCGTGCTGTTGCTCGGTCTGTTCGGTGAGGCGCAGTTTAATGCCGCGATGCCGCCGGCGATCACCCATCCCGAATTTTATTACGGTTTTCACGGAGTCGCGCTGGTGTTTCAGCTTGTCTTTGTCCTGATCGCTATCGACCCGGTCCGCTATCGCCCGTTGATGCTGTTGGCGGTGCTCGAAAAGCTCGCCTTTTTCGGCCCCGCACTGTGGCTCTATAGCAGCAGCCGACTGACGGAGGGCGGGCCGTTTTACGGCGCGATGATCGACGGTGTCTGGGCGCTGCTGTTCTTGCTGGCCTGGTGGTTGGCGCGGCCGAAAAAGGAGGCGGCGGCTTGAAGCAATCACCGCACATCTGCTCGCGCCAATTTCACGTCTCACCGCGATGGCCGAACAAGTCGCCTTGCCCCGACGACCATCGTTCTATAGACCTGATGGAGAGTAGACGTACCGACCCCCCGGAACGATGTTCCTCGAACGGAACTAACAAAAGATAGGCCAACGGATTGAGTTTTTCGGAATTTGCGATTGCAATGGCGCTAGTGAACGCGCCGGTTACCGCACCACCCCCACCAACTACCGTCACCCTGGGCTTTGATTCAGCTGCAGCAGATGTTCAAGACATGGCTGCGCCAGCACCGCTCGTGGCTCTGTCGGCCGGTGAACAATTATTTGGTTCTATCGCCGCAGCAACATGGCAACCCGAACCGGGATCACCCGCGCCTGTGCAATGGCCGGTACCTTTGGAACCAGCGGCTGAACCTTTGTCACCGGGCGACCCGCTTGCGCCGGTTGATCCTGCTGCTGCTGCTGAAGTTGATCAGGCCGACCCCAATGAAATCATCGTAACGGCGCGGCCGCGCGCGCCCAAAAGCGATCCGTTGCAGTCCTTGAACGCCGATTCTTTCAGTGTCGTCCAGAATGTCGATGACGCCGTGGTCGGTCCGGTCGCAGACGTTTACGAAAAGGCCTTGCCCAGTCCGATTCGCACCGGACTGATTAATTTTCTTAGCAATCTGGGTGAGCCCGTGGTTTTCCTGAACTACCTGCTACAGCTTAAGCCGGGTAAGGCGGCAGAGACACTGGGGCGTTTCGCCATTAATTCGACAATTGGTATCGGCGGCTTGGTCGATGTTGCCAAGAAAAAGCCTTTTAACTTACCCAGGCGCCTCAATGGATTTGCAAATACGCTGGGCTATTATGGCGTGGAGCAGGGGGCTTTCCTGTTTTTGCCGTTAATCGGGCCAACGACGGTTCGGGACTTGTTCGGCCGGGTTGTCGATCTGTCGGTATTGCCCTTTGCTGTTGGCAAGCCCTTTAACCAGCTGGCCTACACGCTGCCGTCGGGAATTATTACCTCGCTCGACTTTCGCGTCGAACAGGACGAGCAGTTGCAGAAGTTACGGGATAGTAACGATCCTTACACAGCGACGCGGGAACTTTACTTGCAGAAACGGCAAGCCGAAATCGATGCGCTGCGCGGCAAAAGCCCGGAAAAAGAGGGCGGCGTAGAATAGAAGGTTGGGCGTCTAATTGCACCAGTCCCGCCGGTTTTAGAATAGGTAAAGCACGCATAATATGATGCTCGCGCGAATTGAATCGGGCAGTGCGGGGCTAGCGCGCGGTGGCCTCCGGTAATTTGCGCCACGGCTAGTTTACTTTTCACAGGACTGTCATGAAACTGCATTGGTGATTGCGCTGAGACACGAACTGGCGGTTTACGCCATTACCGGACTGACGGTCCTTGTGATTGCCTTGTCGTCTGTTGATTTCCGTCATGGACCGCTTTTCCGGGAGGATGGCGTGGTCGAAACGGCAGCGGCTATGCTGTTTCTGGCAGCGCTGATGGTCGGGCTGTACCGGAAGTTGTTCAGGAGTGTGGTTGGACTCAGCTTTTGTGGCATCGCGCTGCTCGCTTGCTTGAGTGAGATCAGTTTCGGCGCGCGCTATTTCGATTTCGCGATGCCGGCCATGACCGGAGGTGGGGAGCTTGACGGGGCGCAAGATCTGGTGATGCTCGCTTATCGCGGGGCGGAAGCAAACGGTTTGATGCCATTGGTCGTTGTCTTGATGGTGATTGTGCCGCTTCTAGCTGCGATATTGGCCTATCGCAGCGGACATTTGGCGCGCATTATCACATGGTTTAACGCCGATAGCGGCCGCTCGACTATCGCGGTGGCGATGGCAGTTATTGGCTTGGCAGTGGTCCTTGATGTGATGGAAGTCGCCCGCTTTGCCGAAGAGTTATTGGAGCTATTTGGCGCTGGCCTGTTTGTAACGGCGGCTTTGCGGCTCGGTCGCTGACGTTGCGATATTATGGATGTAGGGAGAGGAGCGGAGATAGAACCAATTTGAGTCTATCTCTGTCTGCCGGATTTTCGGACATCGTCGCAAAACTGCCATTTTACCGAGTGTGTCGGCCAGCGATGCCCGCTGCTGCTAAGTCTAAGCTCTTGATCTTACATGAATTTACCCCATTATGAGTCATTCTGAGGTTAACATGGGGTAATATGCGATGCTAAGTCACAAGACATGATAGAAAAACGCTTTTGTTTCGTCACTCTGGTTGCCGCTGCGTCGGCTATGACCGCCATGCCCCTTGTCGCGCAGACAGCAGGTCCGCCAAGGGATGGCGCCCAACTCATCAAGCCGACTATTCCTTCGCGAGAGGATTATCCCGACGCGGGGCAGGCTTTTGGGATGGTCTGGGATTATAATGGCAATGTCGAGGACCCTGTTCTGGCGTTTCAGGTTCCTGAAACCGACAATCGACTTTGGACGATGGGGTGCAAGAAACAGTCAGACGGCAGCGTCCGTATTGCCAATATGATTATTGCGACACCGAAGGAGTTGATGGCAGAGGATCGCTTTGGTTTTACGATAAGGGTTGATAATGCCCAGTCGATTGGTGTGCTGGCGCGGATGCTACCGGCTAAGCTTGAGGGCGAAAATTATCATATGCCGCAATTTTACTTGCCCAATTCCCATAGTCTGTTTCCGGCGTTAGCGCGTGGAAGTCGGGCGTTTGTTAATCTGAATGGTAACAAGTTCAGCGTGCATTTAAAGGGTTCGGGCGAGGCGCTTACCAAATTTCTAAAAGCCTGCCAGTAAAAAATCTGTCTTAGGGGAGCCGCGCAATTTGGTGAACGCGTTTGGATGGCTGCGTTTAACTGACAATGGTCAAATGATTAGGGATGCTGCGTTATTCGTCGCTGGTACGATGCTGGCGCCAATAAAAAGGGCGGAAGATACTAGTGCGGCGATTGCGGCGGTGAACTGAACGGAGAAATTGCGGGGCATGATAGATCCTTTAGGGTTAAGAGTGCTGTTGTGCGTTAAATCAATAGTGATGCGGCATTTTGTGCGGCTGGGCCAACGCTGGCACTGATCATAACAGTAGCTGAGAAAAGAGCTGCGAAAGCGGCGAGAACTTGGTTTTGAATATTGCGGGTCATGGTGATGTTTCCTTCGAAGTTTGGGTTGCAGATTAAGCGATGAATGAAGCGGTGTTTTGAACGGCTGGGCCAACGCTAGCGCTGATCAGAACAGCGGCAGAGAATAGAGCGGCAAAGGCAGCGGCAACTTGGTTCTGGATATTTACATTCGACATTTGAAATTCCTTCTGGGTTAAATTTGATCTTTCGCGGTTGTGTTTGCGAAGATGTCTGTAGCTTTGCATAGCCCGTGCCAGTTTTCACTTTTCTATATAAATCAAATGGTTAGGGAAATTTCGAATTTTCCTGATACGATCGAAATCTAAAAAATGGTAAAATATACTAACTATTGGTTGTGAGCGTGATGTGACTGATACGCTTAATGCCCACCCGATCTTAACATTCACGGGCTAAACCCGATTGCATGTTCGGACCTCGCCTTACGCGCGTCTTTGCCAGTCGCAACAATGCACTCTGGTGGTCAGCCATGGTGCTGATCACTGCCTATTGTGTTGCTGCAGAACCGCCTGCCATGCCTGTCGCAGAGACGCATGATGCGGAGGGCGGGCAAAGCAAAGGGATGGATAAGCCCGGCGATCCTTGGGCAGACATGAAAAATGTCGCCAAAAAGCGCGAAGAGCTTTTGCCGTAGTCGTTACCTGTCTTACTTGATGGGCCGGATTTATCGGGCCAATCGATGACCCAAGCTAATATTGCGCGGTTCCGCCGTCGACGCTGAGCATTGCACCCGTAATACCGGCGCCGGCGTCGGATGCCAGCAACAGGGCCATGGCGGCGATTTCTTCCACCGTATTGGGGCGCTTGAGCGCACTTTCCTGTGCAAACATGTCGATCATTTCCTCGAAAGTCATACCCAGACCTTTGGCGGTGGTTGGACCATTGTCGAGTATCAGGTCTGTGAGCACCAACCCGGGGCAGATAGAATTGACGGTGATACCCATGGTACCGACCTCTTGCGCAACCGCCTTGGTCATGCCGTTAATGCCATGCTTGGCTATGGTATAGGGCGCGAAAGTTGGTTTACCCATTTTGCCTTCGGTCGAACTGATATTGATCACGCGACCGGATTGTTGTGCGATCATGGGTTTCAGTGCCCGGCGTGTTGCCCAGAATGTGGAGTAGATATTCCATTTCATCGCTTCGTCAAACGCTTCGTCGGTAAGATCCACGAGCGGGGCAAGGGCGCCAGCGCCGCCGGCATTGTTGACGAGAATATCAACTGTCCCGAATTTTTCCGACGTCTGATCAATAAAGCCTTCGACAGAAGCTTGCTGCATCACATCGCCCGCTACAAATATAGCACGGTCACCCACATCAAGTTCAGCGATTACCTTGGCGCCTTTTTCGGGATTGCGCGCCATTAGCGCGACATTAGCGCCTTCGGCCAAAAAGGCCTCCGCAATTGCGCGTCCTATGCCTGCTGTACCGCCGGTGATCGCAGCGCTTTTACCTTTGAGTTGCATGATCTTCTCCCATATTTTTATTCATCCACCGCTATCGTTTCAGGGCTCTTCCAGCAATCATTCAAAAGATTAGTACCCGAAAATGAAGCATCCAGAACACTGAAAGATAAGCGAAACTTTCGGATTGTTCACAAAAATAGGTCTGAATATGAACCTCAGATAAAATCAACATTCAGCAAGCGGTCAAGCGGTCACACCTAAAACGAATCTTGTCGGGCATCAAACACGTCGGATCGGGATGATCCTTTTGGAGTAGAAGCAATGATCAACAAGGTTTTAGGAACATTAGCCATCACCACCGCTGCTGTTTCAGCGATGGCATTCGCAACACCGGCTGAGGCACGGGGCGGATATAATCAAGGCTATAATGATGGATATTATCAGCAGGTTCGTGATGACCGTCGGCGCTATCGCCGGGGCGACTATTATCGCGGTGATCGTTATCATGACCGCCGGGACGGTCGCTATTATCGCGAAAAGCGTCGCTATCGCAATGATCGTCGTCGTGGATGTGATCGCGGTACGGGTGGTACAATCATCGGTGCGATCGCTGGTGGACTGCTCGGCAATGAAGTGGCTCGCCGCGGTGACAAGACCGAAGGAACGATCATCGGCGGCGCAGTAGGCGCGCTGGCTGGCCGCGCAATTGACGGCAACTGCTAAGGTGAGGCCGTATATAGATTAAAGTTAAGCCCCCTGTACCCGTATTGGAGTGCAGGGGGCCTTTTGTTCCTCGCGTCGCGTATCGAGGATAGGGGATCGTGGTCTGAGGCCACGGTCCCCGTTTTATGTTTATCGCATCTTCTATCGACGAGCCAGCATTGGCGGCACTGGGCCGACCCAATCTGAAAGATTGACCTCATCTTTAACAAAATAGGGCTTGCCCTGACTGTTGAGATAGAAGCGTTGCATTTCACTGCGGCTAAAGGGCCGTGAGCCGAGCCGCCCGAATACTGCCATCTGACCACCGGTTTCATCTACTGCCCGGTCACGATCCAATCCTTTGGACAGAGCCAAGGCTGGTTTGGGGGTGCGGGCAAAGGCGATGAGTTCCGGCATGGGCGGCGGCGAGAAACCATAATAATTGGGCTGACTATCAGGTGAGGTCAGCTGGATGACTTTCAGGCCGTTACGACCATCTGCCACATAAGCGAATAGAGTGGCGTTGGTTGAACCGACAATCACGTCCTCGGCATCGTTCATCTGACCGCCAAATGTCTCTTTGCGATAGATGACCGGTGCTTCCGGTTTGGTGATGTTGGCGATGACCAACCCTTCATCTTTCGCGGCAATATAGGCATAAGTTCTCGCGAGATAGAGCCGCTGTGCGTTTCTGAGCGGGATGGTTCCGGATTCAACAGCCACCGGATTTTCCATCTCGGTAATGTCGAACAGTTTCACGCCCTCGGCATCGGTGACCCAGATATAGCGGAACTGCAAGGCAGACGCCCGCGCATCGGTCATCGGCATGGTCACGACATGGCGTGGTTTCAAAGGATCATCGAGGTCAATAACCACCAGTCCGCTGGTCGCGGTGATATAGGCATAGTGACCCGCCAGCGTGATATGTTTGGCGCCGTTCAAGACACCTTCTGCATTCCAGGTAACGGCCCGTTTAAAGAAATTGTTGCGGAACTCCCCATCAGCCAGCGTGTTGATGTCAACCAGGATCAGACCTTCCTCACTATCGGTAACCACCGCGTAGTTATAGATCGGATGAAAAGCCTGCTCTTCATTGATTTCGCGCAGCTCTGCGGTGTTGCGCTCGGGCGCAATGGGTTGATTGGTCGACAGTGCCATGCAGGTCGCATTTTTCGTTTTCACATGCGTATCTTGGCCTATCGATGAGAAAGGCGCTTTGACAATACGTTCAGAGAAACCTTTATTGCCGATCGAAGCCACATCATAAGCGCGGAACCCGCCTTTGCCCTCGGCGACAAACATATATTCACCCCGTAGCTGCAGACAGCGGACACTATCGCGCGTGCCTTGGACAACATTGGCAAATTCTTCGAGTGCCTTGGTTTCGCCGGATAAATCATCATCCAGTCGTTCGCCGCGGACCCAGTTGATCAGCTCGCGGCCATTATCTTCAACATGCATTCGCCAATAATCAGGATAGGCATATTTTTGCAGGTAAGAACCGATAACCGCTTGCGGTTCATCCCATTCGGTGACGCGGACGGCTTCAAAGCCTTTGTCCATTCCGACCCAGGCATGCAGGCCGACAAAGTTTACGAAATTCGTACCTTGCAGCAAGAGCTGCGACATGATTGCATTATTGTCATTGGCTTCGCTCAAGTGACAATCGGAACATTGCTTGGTTTCAGTTTTGCGAACGGTGTGCGGGAAATGGGGCGCAAAAGCCTGACTGGAAAAACCAATCGAAGAAATAGGCGGCTGTTGCACATAGATGCGTTCGCGGTTGATGTTGGTGGATGACAGTATCAGCGCTGAGGTTGAACGCACCGGCGCGATGATGCTGCTCTTGGTTGTCTGGTGACGACCAAGCTGGAACATCTGATCGCGCGCTACCTGTGGATTGTAGGTCGCATAGTTACGCGTCGTTCCACCCTCATATTTATGGCTTTCCGTTTGCCAGTTTGCCTCGATGGGCAGGTGACAGCCACCGCAGCTTGTCGTCCAACTGAGGTGACAAGTGAAGCAGACCATATTTTCGTCTTTATGCGCGCGGTCGTCCATAGGGACGCCGCTACCAAAGGTGAATTTACCTGTTTCCGCGCCGCTTTTTGACATCAGCTTGGCCCGCGCGGCTTTCTGATTAAAATCAGGATGCGCGCGGTCAACACTGTCTTTGACGAGACTAACGCGCCAGCTAATCTTGGGATCGACGATGGAACGTTGAATGAGAACGCGATTGCTGTCTTCGTCCTGCATCCATTCAAAGCGCCGTTGGCCGTCTGCATTCCGCAGCAGTGCCAAGTTGTTGCCTTTGGGCCGTGCTGCCAGATTAGAGGTCATGAGTGTCGGATAGGCGTCCGCGGTGCCGTGGCAGTCCTTACAATTAATTTCTACCGCATTGGCTACTTCGCCATAGATGAGGCCATTGCCGTGGCTGTCTTGCGCAAAGTGGCAATCAGCACATTGCATGCCAACTTCGGCATGAATGCTCATCATGTGGACAGATTTTCCGGGATTGATGCCGGGTTCGACGAATTTTGGTTCGTCTTCTTTGCGGAATTTTTCGGGATCATCATTGTCGACAATATCACCGTCTTCATCGAGCAAATTGCCATCACGATCGCGCTTTAAAATGGCCCGGAAGTTCCAGCCATGGCCGTGATAATCCGCAAATTGCGTGTCTTTAGCTTCGCTGTTGAGGTCATAAACGTTGCGAAGGAAATCGAGGTCACCCCATAGCCCTTTGGGCGAAGCGGCCTCTGGATTCCGGTCCAATATTTTGCGGACTTCTTCGGCATCCGGATATTTTTGCTGCTTGTAGGTTTTTTGATATTCTTCGTCGCTTATGCCTTCGGGACGCGGTGTCGTGTTGTTTGGTCCGGGCCACATTAGCGGCGCATCGGATTCATAATCCCACATCGTATAGCCGAGGAAGCTGTTCAGGAAGATATTGGGTTGGTGCATGTGACAGTTCATGCATTGTGCGGTTGGAATGGCGCGCGTGAAGGCATGCTGGATCGGATGGCCTTTTTCCCGTTTCGCTGGGTCTATGTCGCCGCTGTGATCATCGGAATGGCCATCATCATGCCCGTCCCCATGATCTGCAGTTTTCTTGGCATAGCCGCCCTTTTTGCCATGGGCAGCATCATAGGTGCCAAATTTGCCAACGCGATGCTCGCCTTCCTTGAGGTTGCGGATCGTTGGATCTTTGGTCTGGGTCTGGCCATCACGACCGGCTTTAGCATAGATCAGGCTGTGGCGGGGTTCGCGGTCATTGGCATAGATCACGTGACAACTGGCACAGCCGGATTGTCGATAATCGCCGGGCTGATCATTCGTGCCCATGAACCATGTGAAAGGGTCATTGAGGCGCGTCTTATGGATGTTAAGCGCTGGAATGGCGACACGTAGTCCGGTACCGGGACCGCGATTGGATTGTTTCAGATCAGGGCGACCGGGCTCTTCCAGCCGTTGGATGATCCCACCAATATTCGGCAAACCAATTTCAGGAAACTGCGTGTTGATGTTGCGTCCGCCGCGTTCAAACACGCGGAATACGTCACCCGGTGGAATAGTATGCCAAGTGGGCAGGGGATAAAGAATGGGCAAGGCGCCGCGCTTCTTCTGTTCGTCCGTCACGGTTCCGTGCGGGTTACCAGGTGACTTGATCGTCGCGGGCTGGCCGTCGCGCGTATAGGCTTCGCCGAAGACATAATTTTTAAACGGGACAATACCGTTATTATAGGCGGCTCCGCCCCAAAGCATTGCGCCCGTCGCCATCAAGGACCGCTCGGACGCCTCAATAATTTCCATATGGCAAGCGCCACAGGATTCCCGCGCTACGCGATAATCGGAAGGATTGACGAAGCGGACAAATTCCGGAGATTCCTTGTTCAGCAGCGTGTAGCTGCGTTTCGGGTTAGCCGAAGAGGGCCAGTGCCAAGTTTCAGGATATTTGGGGAGGACATGCGCTTTTTTGAGCGCATACATATATTGTGGGCTTTTCTTGCCCCAGTCATTGTCGCCATTGACGCTGGCATCTCCGCCGTGACAATCGACACAGCCGAGCACTACGGCAGGTGTCTCGTGCATCGTCTTCTGGTCGCTGTCGGTATGACAGGAAACACAGCCCGTGCTTTTGGCATTTGCCGCATCCCATGTCTGGTTTTGCGGTGCAGGCGGCGTAAACGTGTAGTCAATTTTTTGAGCCTTCTCTTTACCTGCTGCGAGGACTTGAGAAGAACCGAACACAAGCAATAGAGCGGCAAAAGCAAGCGCAACTCCGCTCCGCATCACGTCAGGAGTACGTGATATTGATAACTTGGAGGGAGAAGAAAGCTGCATATCAGAAGGCCAATATAGCGTTGAAAAGAATGGAATAATGAAAATCACGCTTGTCTGTCTGGTCAAACAAATCTCTGAAGCCTTTTCCGGGAAGCAAGGCAGCGCCAGACAAACGGAACACTAAGTTTTGAGTGGCTTTGGGGCGGTAAATTGCCGCAGTCGACAAGTCCCAACCGATATCCTTGGGTATGGAGCCTTCGACGCGGAGCGCTTCAAGGCTCTCGGTTTTGTGGAACCACAAATGGTTGGCATTGACCGATAGCCGGAAGTCAGGGGTCAAATCTGCATCAACCCCGACGCCTGCCAAGATCGTGCCGGGATTGTTGAAATTGCTTTGGCCCTGTTCTTTCGAAGACCGCAGCGAGTTGAGGATACCATTGCGACCATTGATGCTGATCGCCCGGCCACCACCGGCGAAAGGAATTGTCTGCCTGATCCAGTAGCTTGTATCAGCACCGGCAAAAATCGGGTTCTCGAAAATCGAGTCAAAACCCGCTTCGGTGTTGTTGTAGGGATTGCCATCACCGCTCGCGAATAAGCCGGATGCCCGGAACCGCAAGAAGTCGACATCATAACTGGCTTCTGCTGCCGCAAAATAGGCAGCGATTTTAGCCGGTTCGCTGGTAAAGATACTGTTGCGGTCTTCGCCAAATGCGCCGTAAATTTGACCTGTAACGTTAATCCGACCGATCCGGCCATCCACCGCATAACCGGGATAGACCACGTCATAAGCACGTCCGCGCAAATCGCCGATCAGGGCAGGGCGTACCGGGAAGCCGTTATCGTCAATCTCGATATCGCTCTTCTCGCGGTTCATATTATAGGTGACGCTGAACTGACTGGTTAAGCCGACAAAGGGCAAATCCTGACGATAGAGATTAGCAAAAAATATGTAGCTTTCGCGCGGCGTCTGAAAAATATCGTTCAGGCCGCTGTTGGTATCTTTTTCCAGCTGCACAAAAGCGCCGAGATTATACTGCACACGATTGTTGTCGCGCGTGCCGAACAGGCGGAAGCCGAGTTGGTTATCCTGAAACAGAAAGCCCCGGAAATCGGCCTGCATCGGCTGGATACCGATGCGGAAACTGTCAAAATCATAGCGCGCTGAGGTGTTGCGGATATGATAATCAAAAAAGGCTTCCTGCACGCCGACAAAATAGTCGGTGCGGTTGGAAGTTTTTGATGGCTCGACAAACAGTACCCGGCGTTCTGGCACGTTTACATGGTTGATTTGCGTCGCCAACGTTAGCCGATATTCGACATCCGGCGGCTTATAGGCGGTGGAGCCTTTGATCAGCGCAAAGCCGGTAATGAAAGTCTGCGCATAGACTTCCGATCCTGAGCGGCCGAATACATCGATGCTATTGGACCGTTCCGTTGTCTGCACGCCCACAGGAATGGGGAAACTGCGTGGTTCGATAACCGTGTCAGAAATTGCGTTGACGACAAAAAACCAGTCATCGCCCTTCAAGAAGGACGGTTTTTTGTCTTCCGGGATTGGCTTGTCACCCTTTAGAACATTCTGTCCATAGGGATCGGAGGTCGGGCGGCAATTGGCCCGCAGAGCGCCAAAGACCTTGTAGATCGACTGATCGCTGCCTTTTTGTGGGCATAATGTTTGCAATATCCGCCAGCGATCCGGGACCGGGAACTCATCGGTTGGAAAGGCTTCTGGCGGCGGCGCGCTGATAGCTCCGGGATTATTTTGGGTTACGCGGTCTGGCAGTTCTTTGGGAACACCGGGGCGACGACGGCCATCTATCAAGGCTTCATCCGCCTCCAATCCGTCAAAATCCATTTCCAATTGTTCAGGTTCCGCCGCAGCGGGACTGGCTTCTGTCGGCGTCGTAATCGGCAGGTCGGATGGTGAAACGGCGTCTTCTTCCTCAGGATCTGGGCCGCCAACGGCGGTTATGCCAGCGCCTTCATCCAATTGCGCAACATCAAAATTCGAATTTTCAATGCTCATCCAGTCAAATTGCTCACCCGCTAACAATGCGGTCAGCGACGTTTCCATCTCTTCGACGGATAAGCGCTGTGCTTCCATCTGCTCTGCCTGACCAGACATCACTGCCATGATGGGCATGAAGGAAGAAGAGAGTGCGGGCACTTTCGTTACAGCCCTTCGCAAACATTCTGGTCATCAGTGTCAAGAAACGGCGCAAACGGGCAGTTTACATAACGCAAACGAACCTGCGCGTCGCCAAGGTCAACCACCACATTGTCGGCACGAATGGCTTTTGGTGCATTTCCTATGCCACCCACTCTTAGGCCCGCATTATGCAACCCGAGGAAGCTGATCATATCATCCTGATCGATACCATCGCCGGAAACACCCAGGCCGCCGATTAATTGATCCCCGCGATAAATCGGGACACTGCCAGGGAAAATCTGAATGCCATTTTCAAGTCGATTCTGTCCCGCCACGGCGTCGGGTGTGTTAGTACAGCGCATTGGCGTGTCGGTTACAGAAGCGCCGGTGACAAAGGCAAGATGCTGTCCAAGATTGGGGAAGATCAAAGCCGCCTGAAGGCCGGTCGCCAATGGATTGAAATCTTCGATCGGGCGAGACAATGGTCCCGGAGGACGTCCCAGCTCACCATCGGGAAAATAGGGACGGGATAGATTACCGCCTGAGCGATCAGCAAATGCAACTGTGCCAGTGAGCGCATTGGGATCATTTAAAAAGGTGCGTACCCGACCGACAAAGGCGGCTACATCGGTGTCAGGATTGCCGAGTAGATCGGATGCCGCAACACGGTTGGAAAAGAAGGACGCTGTCCGCGCTTTTTGAAGCGATACGTCGGTTCCGAAAATAGGCGCATCGGGAGAACGCACGATGCCCAATATTTCGCCATGGGTATCAACAACCGAGATAGAAACTTGCGCCCGGCTGTCGAGCGGTTGTCTGATCTGGGCGCGTGCCCGGGACATGATGATAAACGCTTCTTCCAATATTGCCCGTGTTTCGGCGGACGTCAGCGGCGTGGTGACGTCTGCTCCGTCTGTGGCAGCACGGATCGGAAAGCGGTTGGCGCCCGTGCCATCGGATAGGACAAAGGCATCGCGATTTTGGAACTCGGCTGCGGTTGAGGCCCGAATACCGGACGCTTCGGTGCCATAAGCAGAGCCCGCGATGATGGCACCAGCTGTATAGCCAGTGACGGCAATCAGGTTGCCGGACGTACCATTGATAGCGGCAAAATTGCTTTGAAGCGTGGAGAGGTCACTGACCACCATATCGCTGAACCGCAGCGACGTACCGTCCACTGAAATCCGGTTGGCGGCAATAGCAGCAGGTGGAGCAAAGCCCTGAATGCCAGCAAGAGCAATGGCCTCCTCATCATCCACGTCAGTATCAAGTATGTTGGGATCAAAACCGTAATCGCCGTCTCCCATTACGCCGATCGCGCCAACAACAACGCCATTTTTGTAGAGTGGAAGTCCACCGGGGTCGGCGGATAGGCCAAGCGGAGAACGCTTTGGTCCGATCAGCGCCATTGCACCGGGATTACCAAAACGCTGATTGAGATCGGAGCATGGCAATTGGCTGAATTGCACACCAAATAGAGGTCCGCTTTCAAGCCCCGCTGTTGTCGGCGCTGGCGGAAAATGCTCCTGAACGATCTGGCTCGCAGTCCGACTTGAAAAGGCGTTGCCTGCGCTCGATAGATATGCGCCCGTCACGGCTTTCGCGATGGCACCGGCCGCGGCAGGAACGACCACACCCTGCACATCAATACCCGGATTGTTAATCGCTCCCAAAGCGGTGCGCGCGCTTGTGGTTGCAGTGGCGCGTGCCCCATTCATTTCAAACACGGCCAAAACATTGCCGACGCGGTCAGTAACCGCGATAACCGATGGCAGATTGCGGGCGGTGGCTTCACCAACGGCTTGCGCAATTACAGTTTGGACGTCCGTGACGCTAAGCGCTTCTTGCGCAGGAGGTGTAAAAGCACCGCCATTGCCATCAACCGTCGTTGGTGGTGGAGTAGGCGATGGCGCCGGTGATGGGGTGCCACCAAAATCATTGCTATCGCCCCCGCCGCCGCAAGAGCTCAGGACCAAAGCAGCTGCTGAAATGGCAGCGGTGAAACGAAACTTCCGCATTAGCGTAATGCCCTTATGGTTCTGACAGCGCTACCCAGTGCTCGCCGGAATTGCAGGGGTTTGTAGCTATTGGGTTCATCAACCGCTTTATAAGCGACATTTATCTGACCGCGCAGGCTGGCTGCCGCGGATTCACTTACCTGACCGCTGTTCACCAGTCCGTTGAGTAATGTGTCAATTGCCATCACGGCCTGTACGCTGCCTTCATAATCGGTATAGCGCGGCGAGATTGCCTGTCCGGCAATAGTTTCCATGATCTGGAAGGTTTGGTCGCGGTCAAATTGCGCGCGGGAGAAGCGATCTGCCAAGGCTGTGGCTGTCTGCCGCAAACGGGCGGCTGCTTGAATCGCTGGTCCGCGGCCTTGGCCCATGGCCGCATGAAACGCTTTGGACCGCGCGTCAAATTGCCCTGCAAGATCCGGAGCGGCCACTTTGATCGCGGCGCTCAACATGATCATATTTTCATCATTATAAGGTGGCATGCCCTCGGGAATCGGTCGGCCGGGATTGTTGACCGAAGTTGGTCGGGCAGAGGCTTCATCATAAATCCGTCGATGGCAGCTATGGCAATCATAGAAATAAAATTCCGGGAACATGCCTTCCTGAGCAAGAGCCGGTTTTGAGAAAAGATTGAGCGAGCGTTCCAGCGCCATGGATTGACCGACAGCCCAGAAACGAACGCTGTTGGTTTTGCCCTTGCGACGAACATAATCGACATCTTCATCATGATGCTGTTGCAGCGTTGAAAAAAGGTCCAGTTCAAAAGAAATGCGAGGATGGCCTGCTGCCATGATCCGGTGGTCAACAAATTGACCGTTTTTGGCGCTGCCAAAGTGACAGTCGAGACAAGTGCTCGCACGCACTTTTGGATTTTCTAGCGGCGTAAGACCTAATGAGACGTTCTTCGCGTGATTAGCGCCAACAGCATAATGAGCCGACAGCCAGCCGGATGAAGCGCCGTGGCAGGATTCACAGCCAACGCCGTCACCCGTTTGAAAACGAGGTCCTTTTTTAGCTGCAGGAGTGCTGTGACAGCCTAAACATTGTTGGGATGAGGACGCGTCTTTGATACCAAGGCGTTTGGCAATTGCGATGCTGCGCGGTTCACGCAATACGCGAAAGGCTCTGCTATGCGCTCCTCCAGGCGTGGATTCTTCCTGCCAGCGCATCAATTCGTCCTGGCGCACTATCTCGCCGTCGGCTTCCTGACGACCGTGGCATGTTGTGCCACCACAAGACGCAACGCCGAGGTGGGTTCCACTGCCAAGATCTTGAGCAGCTTCAACAGGAGCAGGCGCGGCAACGGAAGATATGAAGAGGGCTACGCCGGCAAGCGCAAAACAAAATAGGCTAGCGGCCAGTATCGACCAGCTTCGCTTCCACGAAAGATTTTTCCCCATTTGCATCGTTGCTTTTCCTGATCCGAAGATCAGACCCCTCTGTAAGCCCGACGCGACCCAAGTCGTTAACTATGTTTCACGTAGTATATTATGCTTCATTGCCATCTCAATGCAATGATAAAAATCCCGAAATATTACGGTTTTTCTGTGACTTGCATCACGTTTATTGACCTTTTCCCGGACCAAGCGTTGCCAATATACCACTTTGTTGTGGTTTCATTGCACATTTGTGAGATTAGCTTGGAAATGTGATTCGGTGTCCTAAACTTTGCGGCGGATGACCAGATTGCGAATTTCGGTCATGTCCTCCATCGCGAATCTGATACCCTCTCTTCCTAGGCCGCTATCCTTGACGCCGCCATAAGGCATATTGTCAACGCGATAGGATGACACGTCGTTAATCACGACGCCGCCGACGTCTAATCGGTCCCAAGCATCCAAGGTTTTGAACAGGTCACGCGTGAAGATGCCAGCCTGCAAACCGAACTTACTATCGTTAACTTCGTCGAGCGCTGCGTTAAAATCGCTGAACTTGGAAAGCAGCGCGAGTGGGCCAAAGGCTTCCTCACGAAAAGCTGCCGCATTTCTGTCGACATTTTCTAGCAAGGTCGCTTCCAGCATATTGCCGGTGCGATTGCCGCCACAAAGTAACTTCGCTCCATCGGCAACAGCATCTTCGATCCAGCCATGCAGACGCTTGGCTTCGCCTTCGGAAATCATTGGGCCAATAAATGTGTCGCGATCCTTGGGATCACCGGCAACTAGCGTCTTGGTTTTGGCAACCAGCATATCCTTGAACGTGTCATAGACAGATTCATGAATGATGATCCGCTGTACCCCGATGCAGCTTTGGCCGGATTGGTAAAAGGCCCCGAAGATAATCCGTTCGAGCGCGTCTTCCAAATCGGCATCATGATCGACGATGACCGCAGCATTTCCGCCTAGTTCTAGGATGACAGGTTTCTTGCCTGCCTTGGCTTTCAAATCCCAGCCAACTCCCGGAGATCCAGTGAAAGAGAGCAGCTTGAGGCGCTCGTCCACCGTGAACAAGTCGGCACCATCACGGCTTGCCGGTAATATTGAAAACGCACCTTTAGGCAAATCGGTTTCAGCCAGAACTTCGCCCATGATAATCGCGCCCAGCGGTGTCTTGGACGCTGGCTTCATGACAAAAGGACAACCCACTGCAATGGCGGGTGCAATTTTATGCGCAGCCAAATTGAGCGGAAAATTGAACGGCGAAATGAAGCTGCAAGGGCCGATCGGCACGCGCTTCCACATGCCCTGATAGCCTTTGGCGCGTTCGGAAATGTCCAGCGGCTGGACCTCACCATAGTTGCGTGTCGATTCCTCGGCGGCAATGCGGAACGTGTCGATTAACCGGCCAACTTCGCCCTCGGCATCTTTGATCGGTTTGCCAGCTTCAACGCATAGCGAATAAGCGAGCTCGTCAAACCGTTCTTTGAATCGATCGACGCAATGTTGCAGCACATTTTGCCGTTCATAGCTCGCCATGCGCGCCATGGGTTCGGCAGCTTCCACCGCTCCGGCAATGGCTTCCTCAATCACATCAGGTGTTGCCAAAGCCGTCCGGAAAGCCACCTCGTTGGTGAACTTGTCCGTAACTTCCAGATCTTCATTGGGCTGGGCAGCAACATTATTGAGGTAAAGCGGATAGACGTCTTTCAATTTTGTCATGATTTATCCTCTTAAACCTTTGCGCTGAGGTCCTTGATCTCGACGTTGAGGATACGATCATTGTCGGAATAGTCCACCGGACAATCGATCAAATGAACGCCTTCGCTGTTGAGGCATTTGTCGATTGTTTCTTGCAGGTTTTTCGCGCTGGTGATCCGGTGACCGTTAGCGCCATAGCTTTCCGCATATTTGACGAAATCAGGGTTGCCATAAGTCAAACCCCAATCCTTAAAGCCCATATTGGCTTGTTTCCAACGGATCATGCCATAGCTGTTGTCATTAAGCACCAATACGGTGATGTTGAGCTTCAGCCGGACCGCCGTTTCCATTTCCTGGCTGTTCATCATGAAACCGCCATCGCCGCAAATCGCCATGACTTTACGATCAGGATAAACCATCGCCGATGCCATGGCAGAAGGTAGGCCCGCGCCCATGGTCGCCAGAGCGTTATCGAGCAATACTGTGTTCGCTTCACGCGCCTTGTAGTTGCGTGCAAACCAGATCTTGTACACGCCATTGTCGAGGCAGATGATACCATCGGCGGGCATCTGTTCGCGAACGACTTTTACCAGATGCGGCGGGTAGATGGGACACCGCATGTCGTCGTCCATGGTGGCCGTATGCGCTTCTTCGGCCGCACGCGCTTTGTACATGTGGTCGAAATTCCACGAGCCAGATGGAACAATATCTTCTTTCATCTGCCAGATCGCATTGCCGATATCGCCGATCACTTCGATCTGCGGGAAATAGACCGGGTCTACTTCGGCAGTGTTCATGGAAACATGGATGACTTCGGTGCCACCATCTTTCATGAAAAACGGTGGTTTCTCGATTACGTCATGGCCGACATTGATGATCAGATCAGCGGACTCAATCGCGCTGTGAACAAAGTCGTTTGCTGACAAAGCGGCACAGCCCATAAATTCTTTATGGGTTTCATCGACGACGCCTTTGCCAAGCTGTGTTGTTACAAAGGGAATGCCGGTTTTTTCAATAAACTGCGTCAGCATCCGGCCTGTAATCGTACGGTTTGCACCGCCGCCGATCACCAATATAGGCGATTTTGCGCTTTCGATTTTTTTCGTTGCGGCCCGAACTGCTTTGGGCTCCGCAATGGGACGCCGGGACAAGCTAGGCTTTATTGGAGTGGAATCTGTCTGCTCATCTGCGACATCTTCGGGAAATTCGATGTGGGTCGCACCGGGCTTTTCTTCTTCGGCCAGACGAATGGCTTCGCGCACTCGGCTAGGGATATTATCCGCAGAAGCGAGCTGGTGGGTAAATTTGGTAATCGGGCCCATCATGTCGACAACGTCGAGAATCTGGAAACGCCCTTGCTTGGATTTCTTGATCGGCTTTTGGCCTGTGACCATCAAGATCGGCATGCCGCCCAGCTGTGCATAGGCGGCAGCGGTTACGAGATTGGTGGCGCCGGGACCGAGCGTTGCCATGCAAACACCGGTTTTCCCGGTATGGCGGGCATAGGTCGCGGCCATGAAGCCAGCGCCTTGCTCGTGCCGAGTCAGGATCAGTTGAATTTTCTTTGAGCGCGACAAGCTGTCGAGCATGTCGAGATTTTCTTCGCCGGGAACGCCGAAAAGATACTCTACGCCTTCATTTTCAAGACATTCTACGAATAAATCAGATGCTTTGGTCATATGGGTCCTTCCCCGATCTGGACGATCAGTATTTGCTCAAGATAATGGCAACGACCCCGGAATGATTTTTCCCCTCCAGAAAAAGACTCATCCCTACCCCTATGCCGTTGGTTGATAAGTTAAATTCACACCGGTGTCACGTCTCAATCTAAAATTTTCTCGGTGACTTAGTAGCCACGATCCAAATCAGCGACAGCAACCATTTCATCACCGTTTTGATAGCGCTTCAAATTTTCGACAAAGCGAGCGGCTGCGCGCTGAAACATGCGGGTTTGCGCGACACCGGAAACATGCATCGTGATAAAGCAATTGAGAGCGGTCCATAGCGGGTCGCCTTTGGGCAGCGGCTCGGGGTCCGTTACATCTAACATCGCGCCGCCAATGCTTTTGCTGTTCAACGCCTCGACCAGGGCAGGTTGATCGACCAAAGACCCGCGGGCGACATTGACCAGCCAAGCCGATGATTTCATCGCCCTAAATTCATCGGCGCTCAACAGCTTTTGGGTTTCTGTGGTCGCTGGAGCCGAGACAATGACCCAGTCAAACTCCCCAAGCCGTGCGCGCCAGTCGGCGGTGCCGATGACTTCCGTTCCGAGACCCGCCGGATCGTCGCTGGCGGTCCGGCGGACAGCCGTCACGTCCATGTCAAAGCCGGACAGTTTTTTAGCGACCTGCTGGCCGATGCCGCCATAGCCAATGATCAAAGCTTTGCCGTCGGCCAATTCGGTTGTACCTGGCGCTTGCTCCGGCCATTCCTGTTGCGCCTGAAGCTCCAGCAATTTATCTGTGCGCTTGGCAGCGGCGAGCATTCCCATCAGCACAAATTCGGCAATGGGTGAGCTGTTCAAGCCCGCGCCGTTGGTGACAATCGTGCCCTGTCCTTTAAGCTGGTCGAGGGGGAAATGCTCCACCCCGGCATAGATGCTGTTCAGCCATTTCAGACTTGTTGCAGCACCCAGGACCTGAGCCATCTTGTCCTTGTCATACATATCAAACCAACCGATTTCGGCATGAGGTGCGATTTCCAATGCTTCCTCGGTGCTTGTGAACCAAGTGACATCAAGATCGCTGCAATGGGGTTCAACCATTGGACGGACCAGAGAGGCCATAGCTGCTATTGGTTTGCTCATATCGAAATGCTCCATTCCCAGCGTAGCGGATCGCCATCCATCAGTTCCACACCTTGCGCCGTCAGTTCATCACGGATCGCATCGGCAGCGGCAAAATCTTTGTCGGCTTTGGCTTGTTGGCGCAGGTCGAGCTTTTGTTCAATTTCTGCTTCTGTGATCGCAGCTGATTTCGGGCGCAAACGAAGATCGGCACGGGTCAGCGTCTCCAGATGAAGGCCGAGTATCAGGTCCATCTCTCGCAATAGGTCCATGCGTTGGGCCGCATCTACTTTCTTGAGCGAGAGCAAGTCTTCCAAAAGCGGAATAACCGGGCAACTGTTGAGATCATCGTTCATCGCGGCATTCATCTGCTCGCGAATTTCGGTGAGCTTTGGATGAGGTGGTTTTTCGTCCTGCGAGGCAGCGAGCCGCTCTTTCAAGCGCTCAATTCCCATGACTATGCGTTTGAACCGGGTCAAGACAGCCACCAGATTGTCCCAGCTAAACTCCAGCTCGCTGCGATAATGGGCCTGCAAACACATCAAGCGATAGGCAAGGGGGTGTATACCCTTGTCGATCAGCACCTGCAGCCGCAAAAAATCGCCGCTTGATTTGGACATTTTACCAGCACGGTCGATCAGGAAGTTGTTATGCATCCAAATATTCGCGCCGCTATGTTCGGAACAATTATGCGCCTGATTCTGGGCGATTTCATTGGGGTGGTGAATTTCGCGGTGGTCAATCCCGCCGGTATGAATGTCGAAAGTCTCACCAAGATATTTCATGCTCATCTGTGAACATTCCAGATGCCAGCCCGGTGCCCCTTTGCCCCATGGACTGTCCCATTCCATTTGACGTGTTTCACCCACGGGGGTTTTGCGCCAAATCGCAAAATCTTGTGGATGCCTTTTACCTTCAACCGTTTCTATGCGACCTTCGATATCGTCGCTTTGGATGCCCGCTAGTCGGCCGTAGTCTGGGACGGTGCTGGTATCAAAATACAAGCCGCTTTCCAGTTCATAGCAATGTTTGTCCGCTATGCCCTTTGCGAACTCGATCATTTCTCCCACATGGTCCGTGGCAATGGACCATTTCGCGGGTTGGCGAATGTTTAGCCGGTCAATATCTTTCCAATAAGCATCGGTATAATATTTGGCGATGTCCCATGCTGACTTGCCCGATGATGCGGCAGCCTTTTCCATCTTGTCATCTCCGGCGTCAGCGTCGGAGGTCAGATGGCCGACATCGGTGATATTAATGACATGGGTTAGTTTAAGACCCTTCCAGCTTAATGTTCGTCCCAACAGATCAGCGAAGACATAGGCGCGCATATTGCCGATATGCTGGTAGTTATAAACTGTTGGCCCGCATGTATAAACGCGTGCTTCTCCCTCATGAACCGGGGTAAATGGTTCAAGCGTGCGGGTCAGGCTGTTAAACAGCTTTAGCGGCTGGCTGTTGGTATCATTCATATCCACCGCCTAATGGCTTGGGATGCAAAAGGTCAACCAGTCAATTTACTCGGCAGGTTCCAGTTCATCTTGTTGCGCCGGACCACCTTGGCCGCAAGAATTGTCGCCATCCTCGCATTCGCTATTTTCGTCACCGCCAGCGTCTTCTTCACCCACCCACAGGTCATCATTGCCAGCACCGGTAACGGGCTCGTCGATCAACGGATCATCAACATATTCCTCGGTATCCTTAATCTCGATGAGATTGGTCTCGAACGGATCGCTGACTCTCGAGCCATCATCGCTTGGCGTAACCTCTTCCTCGATGATATTCTGCACAGGGTCCTCAATCTCTGGATCAGGCGAAGGCGTCGGTGTTGGGCTTGGCGTAGGCGTGGGTGTCGGAGTGGGCGCGGGTGTAGGCGTAGGATTGGGTGGCGGTGCACCACAACTTGACGGATCGATAATGAAACAGCCGTTGATCGTTGACAGATCATCAAAGGCAACGACCGGATCTGTGGCGAAAATTGTGTCGACGCCGATTTGGCCATCAACAATACCGTTGATCACGATATTGGCATTGCTGCCCGCGCTTAAGCCGTTGATTGTTAGGCTATCAACCGTGAAGCCGCGCCGTTGGTCAAAAGATAGGCCGGGAACGGTATTCTGGATAAACAGATCACCATCGACCACAAATTGCGCAATACCGCCTCGGATCAAGCCGTTTTCGATGTTGAGGCCATCGCTATTCTCAAGCCGCGCATCGACATCAAGGACATCCAGGCCGGCAATGTCGACAAAGGCCTGGTCGGTCATCGCATAGATGTTCTGGGCCGTTAGCGTCATCAGTCCGACACCGCCAAAGCCGCCGCTGGCATCAGTAATCTGAATGAGCCCGCCATTGGCATTGATGCGAAGATCATCAAGAGACGTCATGTTCAATGTCGTGCCGCCAGAGGCGTTGGTCAGGTTCAAATTGCCATCAACCCGTGTCGATTGACCGGAATCAATTGTCAGCGTGCCCGAGAAGCCGATAGTGGCCGTCTGGGGACCGCTGATATTGCTACCGGCTTGGATCGTTACATCTTGAATGATCAAATCCGGCGTGGCGTTGCCGGTCTGGGCGACAAACAGGGTCAGATCCTGATTGGACTGGATCCGGTTAAACTCATCATTGTTGAGGCTAAACACGCCGGTGGTTCCCGCCCCGCCCAAAATCGCTTGATTGGTGCCGTTGCTCTCGATGAAAATATCGTTGGTCTGCGTAAATTCGCCAATCTGGCCTGAGGTACCGATGTTGATATCGGCGGATGACAAATCGATGGTTGCCCCAGTTGCAAGGGCCTGAATGTCGATCAGATTGCCGGCTGTGATCGTCAAGTTGTTTGCCGCTGATGTGTCGCTGTTGATGATCGCATCTACTGCTGCGGTAATGGTTATATTGCCGCCATTGGTCACGACATTTTGGCTCGTCGCTCCACCTGCGGCGGCAATCGGCATCGCGCCGACGGCCGTTGGTGTCGCCAGTGTCAGATTGACCGTGCTAGAACCACCGGTGCTAGAGAGTAGGATGTCACCACTTGCGTTTGCGCCGCGTACATTCAGGTTTCCCGCCGATGCGATGTCGATATTACCATCGCTGGCGTCCGCTCTGACTTCCAGATTTCCCGTTGATCTTAGAAAAATATCTTGGCCGTCGGCAATCACGTTACCCGTTAGATCAACATTGTTACGTACAGCAATATTCCCGTCCGAGGCGTTCAGAGAGGCATCATCGCCGATGATGGTTTGTAACTCGATGCCTTGGTTGCCTCTGACACTGATGAAGTTAGACTGGTTTTGCTCTGTGACCAATGATCCGACGGTTACGACACCGGACGAGTTGATATCGATACCGCTATCGCTTGTGATACTATTACCGGTCAGATCGCCGGTTGAGCTGATGCTCGCAGTATCAACTGAATCAATGGTGTCGAATGTCATCTGGCCGGTCGCCAAGGTGCTGATCGAGCCGGCAGAGGTCAGCGAACCGGCATTCAGATCACCGCCCAACGCGAAGATGAACATGGGTTGGGACGCCGTGACGTTGTTTACGGTCAGCGCGCCATTGCTGGTGATATTGATATCATCGCCGACCACATCACCAACAACTATTGCGTCGCCGTCTATGTCAATATCGCCGCCGTCAAGATCCATCGTTTCGACCATGGCCGCGCTCAGATCGATCAAATCTCCTGCCGCTACATTTCCTATTGCGATCGATGCGGCATCGACCGTTACTATTTGACCAGCGCTAAGCTCTCCACCGAAAACGTCATTATCAGAGAAAAGGGTGATATCGCTATTCGCATCAAGGTTACCGAAGCCGATGCTGCCGCTTACGATATCAATATTTTCCGCACCCGAGGTCCCTCCAACAAATACCGAGTCAGGCGCTGACAACAATATATCTGTCCCGGGCACGTTGATCTGGTCAAAGCTCAAACTCTCACCAGCAGAATAATCTACGTCACCAACGCCAACGGTCAATATGCCAACATCCATGCTTCCAGCCACCGAGAAAGAGCCTTCTGGCACGCCGCCACGGCCGTCCACTGTAGTAAGTTCGCCGCCAGTATTAATAGCGCCGGCCGAAATGCTATCGGTAACCGTAATTCCAATATCATTGTCGCTATTGAGCGAGCCGGAGCCCAGTAAGCTGCCAGCGGCTTCGACGCCCAACAAACCGCTGGTTAGTTCCGCATCACGCAGATCTACGTCACCCTCTGTACTGTTAACAAATATTTCGTCACTGGCGACGAAGCGCGAGGGTATGCCATCTGCGCCCATCACGATATTGAGGCGGGTGGAAACCAATATCCGATTGGCAATAATATCACCATTTTCAATGATAGCCTGAATAGGAACGCCGGACTGACCAATTTGAACGATATTGTCGGCACTTAACGCGCCGAGACATAAATTACCTTCAACGCAGCTCGCGCTCAGCAGGCCATTATCATCGGACTGGCCGATGGCTGCGATCACGGCATTAGAAGGTGCGTTGTTAATATCAGCGCTTATTGAACTTGCCGAAATTGTGCCACCAAGGCCGTCAATGGCATCTGCCGTCAAAACTACTGAGAAGTCATTGGCATTGATATCACCTGCCGCAACGATGGAAGCAATCGGGGTCAGCGGCGTGCTTAACAATGGAATTCCTAAGCCGATATCGCCCGCTCGCAATACGAGATTATTTTCGCTCAAGAACGGGATCGACGGATCGGCCGTTTCCACAGGATTGTTGGCAGCGGTAATGCTCGCACCGGATTGGATTATTATGTCATCACCAGTCCGCACGGACAGAAGATTATCGGAAATAACATTGGCGCCCGTTTGGAAGACGGCATTTCCCCCAGCTTCAATCCGGATTGCGCCGGATGATGAAATATCCCCTGTAAAGGTTGCGCCGAAATTGGGGTCAAATTGCGGGACGGTCGGATCGTCATTACTTCCGGCCTGAACATAAATACCGTTAGACACCAATATACCGGTACTAAACACAGAGGTCACCGCTGGCCCGGTCACAGAGGCATTGTTAAGCAAGACATTTTGTCCGGCAGACAGATCGATATTACTCAAAGCCCTTAGATCGGCGGCGGATGCATTGGTCTCCGCGCGAATGGTGATGGCAGCATCCGAATTGATGATCGACCCGGTCATGCTGTCAAATTCGCCCTGTGCCCGGGCATCGAAGCTACTGGCAACGTCAATAGATGTTGTAGCGCCCACCGTGTTGTTTGTGTGGGACACGAAAATAGACGCGCCGCTCATGACATCCATCAAGCCGCCAACTACCAATTGGCCATCACCATCATAGATAAATTCAGCATTCCCAGCCACGTCGATTGTGACATCCCCGATAACGGTGATAGGCCCGCTGTTGCCAGTCATGAAGAACCCGCTGGTCGGCCCAGCTGCGCCCAATGTGCTTGCGTTCAGGGAGGCGAGACTGATGAGGCCAGCCGGGTCTGTCGATGTATCTGTAATTTCTATCCGTCCGCTGACGCCCGTGCCCAGTGGTGGGAGAACAATGTCTACGCCGACAGGCGGAACGCCGGCACCCTGTGCACCGCTTGCTTGGGCTACAACATTGCCTGCGGTAATTATGCCAGGACTACCTTCTTGCACTTCCAATATGGTCGTGCCGCCAATGCCGTCTCCAGCGCTACCATTTGTACCAAATGATATACCTAGCCCGCCATCGCCGCCTCCGGCGCCGGCGTTACCACCGGTACCATTGGCAAAGTAATTAATATCACCTGCTGTAATCGTGCCGCCTTGCGCGAGAAGGGTCGGCATGCCGCCCGTACCCACGCCACCATTACCGCCGGCACCAGGCGTGCCGCCACTAAGCATATCAACGCTACTGCCCACGCCGCCGTTGCCGCCTCTGCCTGAGCTAGAGAGGTTGAACGCCTCTGGCGTTGGTGTTGGCGTTGGTGAGGGTGAAATGGGGTTAATGACAATTTCGCCGCCCGTACGGGCAACTATTTGCGCAGATCCGCCTGTTCCATCGCCGCCGTCCCCGCCATCGCCGGGGGTACCGGCGCCAAAGGTAAAGCCGCCAAAGGAACCATTTCCGCCAGTTGCGTCAGCGTTGATGACAAAGCTATTGGTATCAATATCTATAGAACCATTCGCGCCAGTAACTTGCAAAGTCGCTGTTCCACCCGTCGCACTACCGCCATCGCCACCGTTACCGCCATCACCGTCAGTGAAACCGCCGTTACCACCGGAAGCATTAGACCGGATCGTCGGTGCGTTTAAGCTGACTTGCGCATTGTTGATCGTCAATAACGCTGCGCCACCGGTGGCGTCCTCGCCATTGCCGGCATTTAATCCGGTGCCGCCTTCGCCACCGGTCGCGCTAGTATCGACGACATAATTGGGACTGGTCAGGTCATTCTGATTGAGGTTTATGGTCGCTGCGCCGCCGATGCCTGCGCCGCCATTGCCACCATTGGCGTTCGCGGTGCCAGTGGTGTCGCCGCTGTTGGATCCGCCGTCACTGCCTATACCCAGCGATTCAACAGTAAGCTGGTTAAAGCTGATTGTACCGGTTGTATTGTTGAAAGTTGCCGAGCCGCCGATGCCGTCGGCGCCCTGACCGGCTGCGCCACCAAGAACAAACGGCGTATTGGTGAAATCGGGGCTCGTGCTGCCAGCCTCTCCACCATAGCCGCTTGTACTAATTAGCACTTCTTGGGCATTTACGACGGACGTGCCGTCAAGGTTGAAAGTCGCTGTGCCGCCGGTTCCAGAGCCGCCATCACCACCATCTGTGCCGCGGCCTCTGCCACCTCTACCGCTTATGAATATGGAAGCGCCAGAACGTGAAGCATTGCCAAGTGCATCTACCGTGAGCTGATTGACATCCAATGAGCCAGATGTTGCATTAAAGCTCGCATTACCACCAGTTCCAGCCCCCCCGTTACCGGCTTGTTCGCCGTTACTATCATCACCGCGGGTGCCGCTGCCGCCCAATCCACTGGCGACAACAGAAAATGTATCTACCGTGGCACTGCTGCCGTTCAAGTTGATGATGACATCGCCGCCGGTTGCATCACCGCCATCAGCGGCATTACCAAATATGTCGTGGCCAGCAAAACCGGCAAAACCGTTGCTCTGCACCGTTATGTCGTCGGCAACAAATGTTCCACCTAACAGATCAAGTGTAACAGTCCCGCCAAAGGCATCACCGCCGTTGCCAGTGGGCTCCGCAGCGCCGGTTTCAACATCAGAGAAAATTGATCCATCCGTCGAAAAACTCAAATCGCCAAGCGTCATTGACCCGGAGTTGCCCTGTAAAAGGAGCCTTATCGTTCCGCCAGTTCCTATGCTTTCACCATCAACACTGCCGCGACCATCTGCCTCAGCAAACAGGTTGTCAGTAAAACTAATGGATGAATTGTCTGCGAAGATCAGGATATTGCCGCCGACACCATTTACGGTATTGCCACCAAAGCCGAGGACGTTTGCATCGGCACCAAAAAAGCCGCGTTGCCCGGATATGTCGCCGCCATTGCGGGATATTACATTGATATCACCACCCACTAGTGTCGCGTTGTCATCAAAATTGGAACCTGTACTGGCCGAGAGGTTACCGAAGTTGATGGCTCCATTGTCGGCAATGACATCAATATCGCCTGACGCGTTTACGCTAAGGCTGTTGCCGACAAATAAACCACCAGTAGCGCCGGTATCTACAACAGAAATTATCCCCGTTACCATCGCTGTATTGCTGGTTGTTCGGGTGTTTAGGCTCACTCCGTCGGTAACATCCAGTGTCGTTCCATCACCGCTGAGCTGAAGGTTCGCAATTGGCGTGTTGGCAACGCCGAAAGTTGGATTACCAGCATCATTGAATGAACCCGCTGCCTGAGCCCGGCTTGATGCAATGAGCGCTCCGAACGTATGTGTGCCGCCTGTGATATTGAAATCCAGATCTCCGGCGGTTGCATCGTTGCTTTGTGCAACAGACGCATTGGACCCAGATGACGCCACTGCGCCTGCATCAATGTCAATGCGACCCGTTTCCATTGATCCGCCTTGCAGATCGAATGTCACATTGCCGCCAATGCTGTCATTTCCAACAACGGAAGCGCCTGTTCCACCTGTTTTGCCCGCTATGGCAGAGCGGGTCTGTGCATTAAAATCTACCGAACCCAAAAGAGTGATGTCACTGGTGGCGTCGATCAGGTTGATACTAATATCACCGGCACGCCCCAGGCCATGAGAAACTTCGCCTTTGCCGCCTTGCGCATTTGTTAAAAACTGCGTGTCACCGTCAACGCTGAAATCACCGCCATTGGACACATTTATGGCGATATTACCGGCTATGGCATCTTCGCCGATGCCGGTTCCACCGTTGTTTACATTGCCGGCAAAATCATCTGCGCCATCCGCACTGACATCAATGATGAGGTTGCCATCAACAGAGAATACACCAAGAGCATCTGGGCTTGGCGGATCGCCAACTGCTATGACATTTATATTGCCACCGGTTGCGTTCGACGTGCCGGCACGTAAGCTAACATTACCTGCGATTCGCGTGAAACCACCATCATCAGCGCCGATGTCAATCTGTGTGCCAGCCTCAAGAGTAAGGTTATAACTATCACCATTAATGGCGCTGTTGATATCAAATCCGGCATTGGTGTCGTTGGAAACCATGTTGATTGCCGTTGCGGCTTTACCAATAACATCGGCATTAAATGAGCCGTCGGTAAATTCTATATTGGTAGCTGTGCCATTGACGGGCATGTCTTCAAGGGCGACCTGCGCGTTTTGTGTACTGCCTTGTACCGAAACATTATATCCTGCGCTCAAGACGATCTCGCCATTTACAATAGTGGCATCGGATGCAGCCGTATAGCCGAGTTCACCACCAACCAGCATCGTGATGGCATCATTTTTTGGGACCGCGACCAGATAAATGGCTTGCGCGTCGCGGTTTGCCTCATTTGTCATAGTGCCGGTGTCATCTGGAATAGGCACAGAAGATGCGCCGGTTGTCACACCGGTATGAACAACTCCATTTCCGCCTCCTCCAGCGCCGACATTACCGTCATTCGTGCCTACGGTAACGGCAATATCGAACAAGCCGTTATCAATTGTGAGATCGACCTGTTCAGCAGCGACGTAAGCGGCAGAGCCGTTCACTGTTACCCGCCCGCCTTGGACGACGCGTGGCGCAACAAGGGCCACATAACTGTTATTCGTTGTCGCGGTTATTGTCGCGCCATCCTCTATGGAGACTGCAGACAGACTGTCAGATACACCGTTAAATCGGATCGTTCCGCCAGCCCCGAATAAACTGCCCGTCGTGTCGATATCATTGGTGGTTAAAACCAACGAACCAACATTGAAACTAGACCCAGCGCCAGCAATTATGCCGCCAGGGCTATAAAACCAGACATTGCCTCCTGGATTTCCAGATACTAAACTCTCTACCGCACCGTTAAACTGGGCTGACCGGCCGGTGGCTGGCGCTGATGGAAGAATACGGTTCAACACGGTATAATCGACACTGGGTGACGAGAAACGTAAGGTTCGACCGTTGGGCAGGATGTTGATTGGGTTTGTGGACAGGCCGTTACTATCCAATATTGCCGCATTGGTGTCGAGCGGTTGCCAATTGATGATCGCTTCGGATGTGGAGATAGTGATCGTGTCTAAATCTGTTGTTCTGGGACCGTCAAACGCAACGCCTCCGCTAAAGCTGGTAATATTCGCTTGCAACGCCTGGTCGGCAACAGGCGTAAAGGCTTGCGCCCTGACGGTTTGCGGCATCGAGGCTAGAAAAATGGTCGCTGCTACGGCTGAACCGCCAGACAACCATCGTAGCTTCCGCATTGCGGTTTTGCCATGTGCCCGCTTGGGCGTGCCTGTTATCTGTGTCATTGTTCGGCCCTCGGTTGAACTGCGTCGTTTGTATTTTTGCTATTGAATATGATCATGATCAGCGACGCCACGGTGCGAGTTGTATGGTCAGTGTCATGAGCGCTCGGGCGCTATCCCGGCGGGTCTGTAGGGGGCCGCGTTTCAGCGGCACAACAGCCATCACATCAAGGCTCGCTTGAGGACCAATGGTGGCCCGAATGCCGCCTCCTGCGGAGTATATTTTCTGAGGATCGCCGGGAATATTTTTGTTCCAAACGCCCATCAGATCGAAATAAACATAAGGTTGCCAGGCGATGCCATCGGGCGATTCTGGTATCAGCGACCCATAGCTTACCTCGGTCTGCAGACCATAGCCGCTGTCGCCTATGATCGTGCCGGGATCATAGCCGCGACCGGTTGTATAATTGCCGCCCGAAATCTCTTCATAAGAGAACAGCGCATCAGGCGAATATTGAAAGCGCGGTTTCAAGGTAAACGCCAAAAGCGGGGTAGGGCGATAGTCCAGTTTCGCCTGCCCCCGGATCACAAAAGCAGTCGGATCACCATCGGCACGGGTTGGTATCACGGTTTGCCCGATACAGCGGATGAAGGCGGGACCGCATCCTTTGCTTGCGCCGAAAATCCCTAGACCTTGGCGCAGTTCCAGTGACCCGGCCATGCCCCATTTCGGTTCAAAGGCCGAATAGCCGTTACGGCCGGATATACTGCCAGGTTCAATCTCGTTATAATCTAATCGGGCATAGGCGATGCTCAGATTATCTTCGTTAGATCGTGCGCCGAAAATGTCGGTCTTCTGGTCAATATATTCAAAGCCGACCGTTCCGAAAAAATTTCGGGTTTGTTTGCGGATAAAAGGATAAGCACCGTAAATTCCGGCGACCAATGTTTCGGATTCAATATCAAAATTGCCCGGAAGCTCGGGATCGGTCCATGCATAAGTGAAATTGCCACCAAAACGCAGACCTTCGCCGCCAACACGAAACTCATGGCCAACTTGCAAAACTTTTTGTTCGTCCAAATCGGCAGTCGAATAGGCGCTGATGGTGGTTTCATCGCCCATACCGGTAATTCCGTTAAACCGAGCGCGCAGAAGACCACCAAACCGGCCAACCTGTTTGGATCCAAAATTCTGGATATTGGTATCAACATAAACGGGGGTCCGAATGACATTAAATTCGCCGATTACATCGCCGGGCTTGCCCTCGGCTTCCGACGTTACCGGTCTTAAGGATAGCCGCACGTCCAGTCCGGGAATATCGCGGGCAAGGAGAAGATAGCGTTCGGCCACATCAATATTGAAAACCGGTTCGTTGGTCAGCCGGTCGATATATTGCTTGAGCAGCTTTTCTGATGGCCCAGCATCGCCGCGCACCTGCACGGATGTCATCCGCGCAAGCAGCACGTCAAATTTGACCGTGCCGCCCTCAATCGTTTGGGGAGGGACCTGCACGGCAGCAAGATAGCCCGCTCCGCGCAATATCGTTGCCGCCCGGTCGCGTATCTCACAAACTACTGCAACGGGTACTTCCTGACCAACATAGCCGGAATAGGCCGGCGCTAATATCGCTCCATCGACAACGCCCAGACCGTTAAAATCGACGGACTGCAGGATGAATTTCACATCAGCAAATTCAGGATTGGCCAGCGGACATGCGGATCGCTCTATTCCGCCTTCGACCGTCAATGCCTGTGCTTGGCCTTTTTCGGCCTGGCCCAGCAATCCCCGTTGGATTTCTTCTCTTGTTGGTGCAGCAACCGACGATTGTGCCCAGGAAGTTCCATGGGCCGAAAGGATTGCCGGTATCGATATCAAAAGAGCCAATTTTTTTGCAGCGCGCGCTCGCGACATAATATTCCCCGTTTTTCAATATTTCCCGCGCGACCCCCCTTTGGAAATATTGTATTTTTGTTTCACGCCCCAACCCTCACTTCAGGGCGTGAAACCTTCTTTTATTTTAGCCTTCTTCTTGACTCGTTGACGAGCCGGTATCCAGAGTTTCGACCAATAGATCCAGTTGACTCTGGCACCCATTGGCAATCAGCACAGTCGCCGCATCATCAAGATTTTGTGGCGCTTCACTCAGCATCACAAAGTTGATTTCCACGGATTTTTCCACATTGGACCCGATGAGCCGATAACTAGCGCCATCGGTGATAGGCGCCTCTGCTTTGGGCCAACTTTTCAGCGGATTGCCTTTACGCCAAGCGACTTCGGTTACCGCGCCGTTGCCAGG
Organism: uncultured Sphingomonadaceae bacterium; assembly: GCA_947493215.1. Lineage (GTDB taxonomy): Bacteria > Pseudomonadota > Alphaproteobacteria > Sphingomonadales > Sphingomonadaceae > Parasphingorhabdus. The sequence continues at coordinate 1,491,955 of CANLQE010000001.1, forward strand.
CTCGACAATGCTAGCAGTGGCTGATCCGGTATAGTCTGGACGCCACAGCACTAAGGCGTTGGTATTGGCGACACAGAATTTTCCACCTTTGGTAACATCAAGATACCACAAATTTGGATTTTTCGGGGACGCAGGGGGCGCTGTGACGCCTGCGCTGCGGACCGCTCCGGTTCTAGCACGGCTGCTGCCGCGATTATTGATGAAGCTTGCCAATCGGGTGGAACTGCTCGATTTGGTCCGAGCGGTTTGGCCGAGTGAAAAGGTACCAGGGCCCTTGAGCACGCGGGTACCGCCCTTGCCAAGGACAGTCACTCTGTCCAGTTTTTTCAAAGTCACCTTCGTGTTGTCAGCAAGCTTTTTGCCAGCAGGGTAGGATTTGGCGGAAGGTCCGGTTGAACGAACAACCATATTTTGTGCCAAGGCAGCACCGCTGACCCCGACGAGCAATATTGCTCCCAAAGCCGCTTTTCCGAAATTGCGGGCTAACATTTTAGATTTAGCTGTTTTACATTCAACCGAGCGCATAGCTTTCTCCATTTTTTGTTTTTTTCAATCGTTTCAATAAATTGGCGAGACCAAGATCTTCGCCAGATTGTTCGATCATACCACTAAGTGTCTGAACGTAATCAGTATCACCATTTTTATGAGCCGCTATGATCGCCGTCACTGCCGCTCGATCTTTCTCTTCCCAGTCAGGCATCGGTTCAAACACCTCTACCGGCGTCGACCGACCGCGCAGGGTTATTTTGCCCATCGGACGATACCAGTCTAGCCCAGTACGCTCCATCGCTTCTTTGCTAATCAATACCTTTGTTTCCAGAGATTTATTGGCGGCTTCCAAACGTGCAGCGGTATTCATAGCGTCACCCAGCGCCGTATATTGGATACGGCCTTCGCCCCCAAAATTGCCAACAATCGCATCGCCATAGTGCATACCGACCCGGGTCCGACCAATGGGCGGGACACCCTCTGGTACATTCTTGCGGAATTCTTCACCCGCCTGATAAAGGGCATAAGCAGCTTTGGCTGCGCGTTCGCCATCATCAGGATAGGCAATCGGCGCGCCCCAAAAAGTGACAAGCGCGTCACCGACAAATTTGTCGATCGTTCCGCCATATTGCAGCGCAACTTCACTGAGCCGATCGAGATAGTCATTGAGTAACGTTGCTACCATTTCGGGTTCGATGGCGTGGCTTAATTTAGTAAAGCCTTCCAAATCGGTAAAAACCGCAAATATCTGACGTTTTTCGCCGTGAAGTGACAGTTTTTCCGGATCACGTAAAATTTCCCCTGCGATCGACTTGGGAAGATATTTACCCAGCGCTCCTTGCGCGAAAGCGCGTTGTTTGGAGTTAATGGTTCTGGCCGCTGAACCGACTGAGGAATATCCGAACAACCACCCTAAAGCCCACCCAAAGGCTGGCAAGGTCAGCGTATCAATACCGAGATTCTGGAGGAAGAAAGGGAAGACCAGAAAAAACAGAAACTGGCCAACCAAGATCCCTGCAACTTTAACCGCGTTACCCATGATGAGCGCAGAAAGTCCGCCACATATCGCGACAATCAAGGCTGCGACCCATAATATCCAACTGGGGATTAACGAGGGCCTATCATCGTTGAGCAATTGGGCTAGCATATGCGCATGCACTTCCAGACCGATCATCTTTCCGTCTTCGCTCTGTAAGTCGGTGATGGATCCGATAGGTGTTTCAAATCGGTCCCGATCGACAAAATCACCGCCGATCAGGACATATTTGTCTTGAATAAACGATTGCAGCATCTCGGCGGTTGCAGGGTCCGCAAAGCTCTCGATCGGAAATTTGTCGAATACCGGCATATCCGGCTTAGATGGCACCAAATAGCGGATAGCGCCGCTATTTGCGGCAAATTGCGGATTGGGCTTCGTCAGTGCCATTGCCATGAATGGTGGTGCCTCAGCCTTTTGCGGTGACCAGCGCCGTTGTACGCCGTCGCTATCGGTGTTCAAACGGATGCTGGTGGGTTTCAGTTTGTCGCCTTCTACTTCGCTGAGAAACGATTTTAGAAATTCATGTTCCGCAAAGGCAATTTCGGGATTATATTTGGGATCAGCATAGGCAATATATGTTGGTGTTTCGAGTTGCTTAAAGGTTGAAACGAGCAATTCGTCATCGTCTTGTGGCATAGTGAAGAGAATATCTATGCCGATGGATTTTGGCTTGGCTGCGTCGATTGTTTCCAGCGCCTGCGCCAATATTGTCCGATCGACTGGCGAGCGTTGCCCGGTAAGTTTCAATGTGTCTTCATTGTAGACGATCATGACGATCCGCTCTTCTTTTTCCACCGCCGGTGCGAAGACAGAGGCGCGCATGTCATATAGCGCGCGCTCGGCGTCCTGAATGAGCGGTGTGGTCCAACTGAACCGCGCCATGAGCAGGGCAAGCACCAAGAAAAGAATTGTCGAACCAAGGCGGACCGGCCCCAGTTGATCAAACATTCGCCGAAGCGATTGCAGCACACCGCGGGCCTCTGCTTTTACGTCACGGCTGGTTGGTGCCGGGTCGCCATGATTGTTAAGGCTCATATTTATTTCAATGCAGATAGCGGCTGTTTAGAAGCGGCGGTTTCGGTGGTTTGACTGCCCGGCAAGAACGCTCTCGATCCGTCGCCAATAATAGCAAAGCCGGACCAATAATAAGGATGCGAAGTTGTCGGATCGTCCATGAGTTTCTTTTGTGAAATCCGCAATACGGTGGCAATAGATCGTCCTTTTCCATCTGCAAACAAGCCGCCGATCAGGCGTTCCGTCGCCTGGAAATCATCAGGTGCGGGCCAGTGGCTGGCCAGTACCGAACGGCTACCGGCGCCAATGAAGGATCGCACCAGTCCGTCCAGTGCGGTGCCGCCGCCACTGCTGACGCCAGCTTCGCGGGTTGCCTGGATACTCGCCTTTCCAGCTGTGTCGCAGGCAGACAGAATGACAATATCGGCGTCCAATTTCAGATCAAATATCTCGTCAAAAGCGAGCAGTCCGTCAGAACCTTCGCCACCAAAAGAGGTTAGCAATGCTGGTTTTGCTGGGCAGGAAGGTCGCGGTGCCGTGACCAGTCCATGGGTAGCAAAATGTAGGATACGATAGTCTGCAATATCGGACTTCGCCAAAATTTTATCGTCTGAAAAAGCCGCGCCCGTAAGCACTTCGGAGCCGTTTTTACCGACGATGGACTGCGCCTGAAGCAGTTCTGCATCCGAAATGGGATTATTCCATTCAGAAATCGACCATTCACAATTGGCATCAAGGCCCTGAGATGATGCGCGAACTCCGCTGATTTTTGTATTGGCCAGCACCGGTTGGTTTTTACCGAGGCCCAAATACTGACGAGAGGCCTTGGAGATTGGGGCCTTGCGCGCATCGGCAAAACCGCGAGCAGAAACAGCAGTGCTGATATTTATATCACTGCCGAGCCATTGGACACCGGTAAAGTCATATGGATCGCCATCGGGCTCCTCAACCCGCGCCAGATATTGGGAGACGGACACGTCATCGGCCACCAACAAATTTATCGGCAAACGCAGCATGGCACCGTCGGGTTCAAAAATCAGATGGTCTGTGGCCGCCAGCCGGTCTGACATCGGATCAAGCAAGGCTTTAAAAATTTTGCGGGATGTCTCAATATCGAAAGGATAGGTCACATATTGGCCATTTTCGAGCGTGGAGATGGAGGACCGTAGGAGATCGACCTGCACGTCCAACGCATCGGCGCTTATTGGCGATTTATAAGCGGTCGCAAATTGCTTGTCGGTATAAAATATGAAAATGTCATTGCCGACAATCGCCATACGAATGTAAGCTTCGCTAGGCTCCATACTGGCGCGCAAATCATTCAGGCTGATCGTATTTCCGCCAATCGCACGATATTGTGGAAATTGTGACAAGCTGACGATGGTTAGCTGTTGGCTTCGCTCTAATTCATCGATTTCTGCCGCCAAATCGTTACGCCGCCGCCGCGTTTCTGCTGTTTGCTCCAACTTTCCTAGCGCGGTAAAGCGCATGCGCAGCCGTTCGATGCTGCGGTCGAGATTGTTGGATTGCCGAAACAGACGGGCAGCTTCATCCGTGCCACCGCTGAGCTCGCGAGACAGTGCTGCTTGGGTTTCTGCCACGCCCGGCCGGACGAGAACTTGTGACGCCTTGAAAAATTCTTCAGCCGAGTCCGGATCACCGCTCATCAGCTCGAAATAAGGTGCCAGCTGATTGACTATACCGGTTACGGCGCTGCGTTTGCCAAGAGAGTTATCTACCACTTCCCGGTAAAATTGCCGTGCTTCGCTTTGCCGGCCTTGGCGAAGTAAAAAGCTAGCGAGTTTCGCTTTCGCCGCGTTGACCGCTCGTGTTTCGGGATATTGTAACTCCACCAGTTCTAGAGCATTGCGCAAAAGCTGCTCTGCATTGGCAAATTCACCTTCAGCTTCGGCAATCAAGGCTAGCTCTGATAATATTTGTGTGCGCAGCCGGGTGATCGAAGTTACCCGGCCATCTCGCACCGCAACGGCATCGTTATAGGCGGTGGTCAGAGATTTTTGAGCGGTGGTGCGATCACCCATGATACGTTGGGCCGTACCGAGTAATTGCAGTGCCTGTGCATCGATAATCTCTGCGCGTTCTTGTGCCGTTAACTTCAGATCATCTTTGAAGCCCAGCAAGTTGGCTGTTTTACTTTCGCCGTTGATGCGCGTGGCAATTGGGGCGGAAATGGTGAGATCCGATAGTATTGCATCCCGCTGCATCTCTGCAGCGTCTATTGGCAAATTAATCCGTGTAACCGCATCATCGTAGCGGCCCTGATTAAGCAAATGCATGCCCTCAAAATTTCGCAACAGTTTCTGATTAACAATATTAGTTGAATTCACGGACCGTGCTTGTTTGAATAACTCATCCGCTTCGGCAAACTCACCTAGATTTGATTTTTGCAGGGCGCGATTGATGAAATATTCTTCCGGGTTAATATCCTGATTATCCATGCCCGCTGTACGTTGCTGCAAAGTTTCAAAAAAGGCTGCAGCTTCCGCATAGTTACCGCTAAGATTGCGACGATAGCCCTCGGCCAACGCTTGATCAGGTTTGAGCGTTAGCGCCTGAACACGAGCGAATGCGAACGGGTCCTCGATTGACGTTGAAGCTACATCAATTTTACCTTTGACAATTTTGTCTGCGACAACCGATTTGAGCGCTAACAAAGTCGCGCTGTCGTAAACGGTCAAACCTTCCGCCACGTAAGACACATTGCCGCGTTGTTGTTGATATATAGAATAGCTGACTGGTTCGTCAGCAAGCTGGCAAACCTGTTGGCTGATGCCATCGAGACTGTCTTGTTGGGTCTGATCATCGCACGAAATTCGATCGGCGCGATATTCGGCGATGTGGGCGACGACATCGCTTTCGGGCGACCGAAAGGCATAGACATAGCCGACGGGGCGAGCAGAATCACGGCAGACCACCGCCCAACTGCGATCAAAAATACTTTTTTTGGCTTTATTTTCGAGGCTTCGGTCCTGAACTTGACAGAGTGTGCCATCGCCGGAGCCAATTGGAAAGCTGTCTCGCAGTGCTACCGGTGTGCCTTGCGCATAGGCAATGGACGACGTTGCAGCCAATACTGGAAGCAATGCCAATAACGGCAAGCGCAAATTACTCGGACCGATCATATCTTCCCCACAATACCCCATGGCAGCTCAAGCTCATTGGCTAAGCTGCTCAAATTGCGACCCGAAAACCCCTCAGAAACCTCCATAAGCGACGTTTCCGAGTCTGGCATAGTAATTAATGGACACTGTGGGTTAAATGAGGTGACAATTGTCACTATATGAAACAGTTGAAAATAAAGTATATTATTTTCAGGTAGTTACATAATTTAGAATCCGTGAAATTTTACACTTTCGGCCAATGGAACGCGCGGAACATCGAAATTGTTAATTGGCGCATCGGGATCGCGATAGCCAATGGCCATACCGCAGAAAAAGATATGATCATCGTCGATATCGAGCAGTTCGCGCATGTAGGTGCCATACATCGCCCAAATCTCTTGCGGACAACTGTCCAAGCCTTCTTCGCGCAGCAACAGCATTACGGTTTGCAGCCACATGCCCATGTCAGACCATTGTGGCGGACCCATATATTTACGGGTATAGGTAAATAGCTGAACCGGCGCGCCAAAGCTGTCCCAATTTGCCATCATCTGTTTAATCCGGGCTCCGCCGTCCCCCTTGGGAATGTTGAGAGCGCCAAACATTGCCTTGCCAACGCCTCTGCGCTGATCTTCGTAGCGTCCCTCAAGGTCTTTGGGATATATATCATATTCCATATTTTCCCCAGCCGGCGCGGTGGGGACTTTGGCTTTGACGGCATCGGCAATCCGGGTCAGCTCGTCCCCGCCAACAACAACAGCATTCCATGGCTGCGTGTTTCCACCGGAGGGCGATCTGGCTGCGGTTTCGAGAATCTTTTGGAGGAGTTTTTGATCAACGGGCTTGTCGAGAAATTGGCGGACGGAACGGCGGGATTTGACAGCTTCGGTGACGTTCATTTTTTTTCCTCATCAAAAAGACCGGCCAATTGTTCGACCATGGTCCCGCCCAGTTGTTCCGCATCCATTATAGTCACAGCGCGCTTATAATAGCGGGTCACGTCATGGCCGATGCCAATTGCGACAAGCTGCACTGGTGAGCGTCCCTCGATCCATTCGATCACTTTACGTAGATGGTTTTCCAGATAGGCGCCATGATTGACCGATAGCGTGGAATCATCAACTGGCGCACCGTCAGAGATGACCATCAATATGCGGCGTTCTTCGGGCCGCGCGATCAGGCGGCTGTGCGCCCAAAGCAATGCTTCACCATCGATATTTTCTTTGAGCAGACCTTCGCGCATCATCAAGCCGAGATTTTTGCGTGCCCGCCGCCATGGTTCATCAGCTTGCTTGTAGATGATATGGCGCAGGTCGTTGAGCCTTCCCGGATTAGCCGGACGATCCGCCGCCAGCCAGCTTTCGCGGCACTGGCCGCCCTTCCAGGCGCGGGTGGTAAAGCCCAAAATCTCGGTTTTGACACCGCAGCGTTCGAGCGTGCGCGCCATAATGTCGGCGCTGATTGCGGCAATGCTAATCGGCCGTCCACGCATTGAGCCACTATTATCAATCAGCAAGGTGACCACCGTGTCGCGGAAATCGGTTTCGCGTTCAATCTTGTAGGACAGGCTGTGCGCCGGGTTGCTGACCACCCGGGCGAGGCGGGCGGCATCGAGCATGCCTTCTTCCTGATCAAAATCCCAGCTGCGATTTTGCTGCGCCATCAAGCGCCGTTGGAGGCGGTTGGCAAGTTTTGTTACCGCACCCTGTAAATTGGTCAGCTGCTGATCGAGAAAAGCGCGCAGGCGCGTCAGTTCTTCTTCATCACATAATTCGGTCGCACTGATAATTTCATCATATTTTTCGGTCCACGGCGCATAGTCAAAGCCGGGCGGCAGGTCGGACATCGGACGATTGGGGCGCACAGGCATCATGCCATCGTCCCCAGCGTCGCCCATTTCCTCTTCCGCGCCTTCTTCGAGATCGTCGGCGTTCAGCTCACTTTCGCTTTCCTGCGCGTCATCCTCAGACTGTTCAGAGCGCATGTCCTGTTGCCCCTGATCGCCGGTTGCTTCATCATCTGCGCCATCATCTTCCTGATCATCGCTTTCGTCATCGGAATCGTCATCGCTATCATCGGCTTCGGATGTTTCATCATCGCTTTTGATGAGGTCTAGATGTTCGAGCAATTGGGTCGAAAGCTTCGCAAAACTATCTTGATCGTCAAGCGTCAGATTAAGCCCTTCGAGATCAGCGCCGGCGCCTTCTTCAATCCACTCGCGCAGCATCTCGACACCCTTTTGGGTGGAATCAGGGGGCGCTTCGCCGGTCAATTTTTCCCGAGCCAGCAAGGCGAGGGCGGTTGAAATAGGCACTTCGTCGCGATTTTGTGCGCGCGAGATCGGGTCGGACCGCATCCGCATTTCGAGCGCCGCATCAAGGTTGCCGTTGACGCCCTTCATATTGCGAGAGCCTAGCGCATCGGTGCGCACTTGCTCTAATGCATCGAAACAGGCGCGCGCAATCGCCTCTTGCGGCGCATTTTTCTTATGACGGGCTTCGTTATGATGGCGCAATTTCAGTGCAAAACTATCGGCAAAACCGCGCGCTTGGGCCACCTGATCGGCCGGCAAATCACGAGCGGGCATCGGGACTTTGAGATGCGGCCCGGATTGGGAAGGCGCCTCGGCCGTATATGCCAGCTCTAATTCGGGTTCGTGAGACATGGCGCGCGCGGTACCACCGAGCACGTCTTTCAGATCATCAAGTTTGGAACGGTCAGCCATAGAAGTTGATAGCCATAAGCGGAAAGCCGAGGGGAATCAAAGGTCTAAATTCAGCGATTTTGGTAGGGCGTTAACGACGGCTTATTGATTCCCATTATCTGTTCGTGGGAGGAGGCGCTTCTTCGCGCCTAGTTTGGACGGCTACTCCATCACCATCAATGTTCAGGTCCAAAGGAATACCGCCAATTTCAGTCGAAAGAAAAACGCCATCATTGCCTCTAATCCGGATTTCAGAGTCGCCAAGATCGATTGGAATGTCCTGTAGATCCTCAATGTCCGGTATATCGAGCGGCTTAATGGGGCCATCGGGGTCCGGTTTCTCAACGAGTTTCGGTTTGTTGACCGGGCCCGCGCCTTTAACGGCCTGGCTCATGAAGTCTCGCCAGATGCGGGCGGGAATAGTGCCACCGCTAACGCCTTTCAGCGGGCTGTTATCATCATTGCCGACCCACACGCCGACCACCAAGTCTTCCGCATAACCAACGAACAGTGCGTCGCGGTTGTTCTGGCTGGTCCCGGTTTTTCCATAATTGGGAATAGAGAGGCGAGCGTTGCGACCCGTGCCGTCATTGACGGCAGTACGCAGCATATCTTCCATCCGCTCATGGGTGCTGTTGCCGTAACGCCCTGGCCAATCAAACAGCCATTCACCCCAGCTCTGTTCACCCTTTTTGAACGCATAGGGTTTTACCGGCCAGCTATTGTTGGCAAGGCCGGCATAGGCGGCTGTTAGCTCTATCAGCGTCATGGTTGATGTGCCCAGTGCGAGACTAGGGTCGTCTTCGGCCAGGTTCGACGTGACGCCAAGATTTCTGGCCTCGCGGATCACCGCCTTGTCACCGACTTGTCCAAACAGTCGCACCGCTGCAACATTGCTGGATTTGGCAAAAGCCTCTTTCAGCGTAATTTCTCCGCGATATTTCTCACCGGCATTTTTCGGCAGATAGCCGCCTTTGGTAATCGGGCTGTCATCAACCAGATCATCGGGCCGGATATCGGCGCGCAGGGCCGCTAACCAGACGAATAGTTTGAAGGTCGATCCCGGCTGCCGTTTCGCTTGAGTCACTCGGTTAAAGGCGGAGTCCTTGTAACTGCGTCCGCCAATCATCGCGACCACTTCACCATCCGGCCGCATCGCCACCAGTGCGACCTGCGCTTTGCCAAGTGGCGCGCGGTTGACGACATTATTAGCAATTTTCTGCAGCCGGGAGTCCAGCGTGGTGGTCAGTGTCAGTTTGCTATAGCTCATTTCCGACAAGGCTCTGGCCCGCGGCATCGCCCAGTCGGCAAAATAGGTGCCGGTCGGAACGGTATTCTTGGTCCGCACATCCAGAACCGGATTGGGCAGGCTATCAGCCTCTTTCTGGGTGAGAAAACTGGCAGCCACCATCGCCGACTTCACCAGCTTTGCCCGCTTGGCGGCAAGACCCGGGTTGCGCGTCGGGGCCAGGCGGGACGGGGCTTGCACCAGTCCAGCCAGCATGATCGCCTGTTCGGGCTTCAGATTTTCCGGCTTGCGATAATAATAATGAAGTGACGCCGCGCGCAGGCCGTAAACATTGTCGCCGAAATAGACGTTGGACAGATAGCGTTCCAATATCTCATCCTTGGACAGGCGTGCTTCCATCCAGAAAGCGATCAGCATTTCACGCGCCTTGCGGGTCAGGCTACGCTCGGGCGTCAGGAAGGTCAGCTTGGCGAGTTGCTGGGTGATCGTGCTGCCGCCTTGGGTCATGCCGCTGCCGGTTGCATTGCTCCAGGCTGCGCGCGCGAGGCCGCGTGGGTCGACGCCCCAGTGGGAATAAAAACGCCGGTCCTCAATCGCCAGAAATGCGTCGACCACATGATCGGGAAGCGCCTCGATCTTAACGGGTTCATCAACGACAGCGCCGTTACGGGCAATCGGCTGACCATCAGAGGTTAGCAAGGTGATTTGGGGCGGGGCAATGGGCTGCAAAGACTTGGACAGCGGTGCGGTAATGGCGAGCCAGGCGATCAGCAGAATGAAGAGAAATAGAAAAGCCGCCAGTCCGCGGCTGAACCACCACCATTTCCCGCGCGGCTTTTTGAGCGGCGCAAGTGGTTCGTCCTGCAAATGTGGGGGTAGAGCGTCGCCATAGGGCTTGTAAAAGACGGTTTCCACGGGTGCTTTGCGGCCAAAGGGCCAGTACCAGCGCGCAGGTTTCGCAAATTGTGAGGTCTGATCCAACATTTTTAGTGTATTACCTTAATAATACGGTATTGGCGAGTGCAAAAATTTTTCTTTGTTGCAAATCATGAATGGTGTTTTTCCATTCTGAATAATGCATATTATCTGAACGCGCGGGAAATTCTCCGTCAACAGGGGCGAGTCAAATGTCATTCTCACAGCATGAACTGCAATGTTTGCATCGTCAGGTTTTCGCCGTAGAGGCAGCCAAGCGCAATTTGCTAAATCGCCATAGCCCTGAGGTAATCAGACATGTTTGAGAAGCTTCTGAAAATCGGTAATCCGTTTAAGCTTACGCAGCGGGAATATGAGGCGACGATCAACGCGTTGAACATATTTTTCGGAGCGATAATTGGCGTTAGCCTAGGCAATATCGCAGAAATTCCGTTAAAGGATTATGTGATCCTGCTTGTTGTCATATCTGCGTTGGTCAGCAGTATTTTGCTGGTCACCTACACGCATCGCCGAATTTGGAACAGCATCATGCTAATCGGATTTTTGCTCGCTGCCTGGTATCAGGAAAGCGATACAGGCGGCGAATTTATTGATTTTCCAGACAGGGTTCTGCCAACATTGACGGTCTGGGCAGCCATGGCAATCATGACGGAATTCTCAGATCGCGCGGATGATCCTAACGAAAATTAGGCCCCGACCACACTTTCCGGCAGATCTTCGCCAAAGACGCGCTGATAATATTCCGCGACCAGCATCCGTTCCGCTTCATCACATTTGTTGAGGAAGCTCAGGCGGAAGGCGAAGCCGACGTTGTTAAAAATTGCGGCATTCTGGGCCCAGCTGATTACGGTTCGCGGGCTCATCACTGTGGAAATGTCGCCATTGACGAAACCCTGGCGCGACAGGTCAGCGACCTTGATCATATTTTCGACCGTTTTGTCGTCTGTATCTGGCACCTTCGACAGAATGACCTTTGCTTCAGTAGCGGCGGGTAGATAGTTGAGCGTGACGACGATGTTCCAGCGATCCATCTGACCCTGGTTGATCTGTTGCGTACCATGATACAGCCCGCTGGTATCTCCGAGGCCAACCGTATTGGCGGTCGCGAATAGACGGAAATTGGGGTTTGGACGAATAACGCGGTTTTGATCGAGCAGGGTCAGCTTGCCTTCTGCCTCTAGCACACGCTGGATCACGAACATCACGTCCGGGCGACCGGCATCATATTCGTCGAACACCAAGGCGGTGGGTGTCTGCAACGCCCAAGGCAAAAGGCCTTCGCGGAATTCGGTGATTTGCTGTCCGTCCTTTAGAACAATTGCATCGCGGCCGACGAGATCAATCCGACTGATATGCGCATCGAGGTTGATCCGGATACAAGGCCAGTTCAGCCGCGCAGCAACCTGCTCAATATGGGTGGATTTACCGGTGCCGTGAAAACCCTGCACCATCACCCGGCGGTTAAACGCAAAGCCGGCAAGGATCGCGGCAGTCGTATCCTGATCAAATACATAAGCAGGATCAAGATCGGGAACACGCTCGTCCTTTTCACTGAACGCTGGAATTTGCATGTCCAGATCAATGCCAAACATCTCCCGCGCATCAACGGTTTGATCCGGAGCGTCCAAAACAGTTTCGCCGCTGCCGTCGGGATGGGTATTGGGTATATCAGTCATGTTTGTCCTTTGAAAACTCAGGCTTCAATATGAAATGCAAAAAGCCAGAGCCACTATCTAAAATCCGGTGATTCCTTAAGCTGCGTATAGGCCGCGATGACATTTGCCAACTGTTTCTCATGACTTCTGTTGCCGCTATTCCGGTCGGGATGATATTTACGAACCAGTTCGGAATAGCGCCTGCGAATCTCGCCTCGCTCCGCTTCCTCGCCAAGCCCTAGCGTCTTGAGCGCTTTTCTGTCGCCCGCACTAATCGCGCGACCCGGAGTTTGCGGGCGTAAAACGCTCGCGGTAAATCTTGCGCCAATCGCGTCCAGCGGGTCGATGAAATCGGACCATGCCGGTGTTGCGTTAGGTCCGGTCTCATAGATTCGCCGATTGCTATCCCATCCACGTACTGGATGCTGGGCTTCAAAAATCTGCTCCTGATCCATGCCATCGAAATAATCATAGCCCTGATTAAATTCACGAATATGATTGAGGCACAGCCAGCGATATTCTCCCGGGCCGTCATAGCCATGGCGAGCGCCGTAAATAGGCGGAGCCCGAAATTCGCCATCTTCTTCGCACCCGTCAATCGCGCAGGTCTGGCCGTCCGTTTCCACACGGCCATGAAAACGATTGGGTTTTTTCTTTTGCGGATCGGAGGAAGGCAAGTGATTGTCCGTTAATGGCCAGAAAAGGCGGTTAAAAGGCGTTCGCAAATACTGCTGATGCCCCTATATAGGCATGATGGAAACAGAATCAAAAGGCCCCGTTGCCGCAGAAATTGAAAAACGGCTTTTGGAAGGGCTATCGCCCGCGGCGTTAAACGTCATCAATGACAGCGCCAGCCACCATGGCCACGCAGGCGATGACGGCAGCGGCGAATCGCATTTTACCGTCGAGATCGAGTGCGCGGTGTTTGAAGGTCAGTCGCGTCTCAACCGACAGCGGATGGTGAACAAAGCGCTGGGCGACTTGATGCGGGACAAGGTGCACGCGATGGCGATCAAGGCGAGGGCGCCGGGGGAGTGACCGAAATAAGTTCACCGCAGAAGATCAATCTTGAAGACGCCTTCGCGACCTTCTCCGAACATTGGTCTCCCAAAATCGCGGGCGATATTAATGATACGCAAGTGAAGTTGGCGAAATTTGCAGGTAAATTTGACTGGCATCATCATGAGGATGAAGACGAGCTATTTTTGGTCGTTGCCGGAACGATGCGCATGGGCCTGCGCACCGGCGATGTGGATGTCGGGCCGGGAGAATTTATCATCGTTCCGCGCGGCGTGGAACATTGTCCGGAGGGGTTGGACGGCGAATGCCATGTACTGTTGCTGGAGCCGAAGACGATATTAAATACCGGTAATGTCATTACCGAAAAGACGGTGACTGATTTGGATCGACTTTAAGGGTTAAACATCCATCCATTTCACCCACGCGCCATGGGCATGGGCTTCGCCGAGTTTGACCGGTTCACCACCAGTACCGTCTGCTTTTGGCCAATGCCGGACAATCAACTCATGGCGATAGGTCTCGCGGTTGGCCTCTAACGACAGCCACGCCAGCGGTCGTTCCTCGGTGGCTTGGGCTCCGGCCGCCTCCATCGCTTGGCTGATCCGGTCCTGCCCCGCTTTGGGGATATATTGCCAGACGATGGAATGGACCAATACCCGCGTTACGCCCTCCTTCTGGGGCTTGGCGAGTTGTTCGATCATCCAGTCATCGGCGCCCGCGCCTTCGAGATGGGGTGGTTGTTCGTTGACCAGAGCAATGGCGGTCTTCATCCGCTCGAAGCGAACCGTATGTTCGGGCCAGATAAAGGCAGTCAGTCGGCGGGCTTGTGCTGGATCAGCAAGATCAACCGGTGCAATGTCACAGCCGCGGATTGAGTCGAAAGCAAACGGGGCGTCGGGCGGCGATGGTCCCTCCCATTCAGGTGTGAAGGTCAGGGGCGCACTATCCGGCCCTACGGAAACGCCAGCGAGGTCATAATGATAGCGGTCGATCATTAGGTTCAGACCAGCACTGGAGCCGATTTCCAGCAGCTCATAGCGCGGCGGAAGATCTTGTGCGGTTAACCAAAGCAGCCCCGCGATATAAGAAGACGAGCGTCCGGCTTCATTCGTCTGAGGTGGAGAGTTTAGCCAAGGCAACAAAGCGGCTTCGTCGCTGGCAATGGTCTCGGCAATGATTTGCTCGGCGTCGGCTGCTGCTTGGTCGTCGCCATTATAGATAGCGGAGAGCCGATCATGATTGCCAGCGAGATGGAGCGCGTGAAAGCCGCCCGCAACTCTCAGTGGAAGCGCATCGGCGAGCGGATTGCCCTCCCATCCAAGTGCGCGGCGGCCCAGCTCGCTGTTCTCGTCCAACGCTCCAATGATGGCCTCGACTATCCGGCCGGTAGTGGGAGCGCCGTTGGAGCGGCAATATTCAATCTGATTGGTGAAGGCGTCACGCACCTTTTGCTGGTTAGACATATTGCCCTTTCTGGTATGAGGCCGTAAAGCCCCCGCATCTATGACCACACCCCTGATCTTTGCCATCCCCAAGGGACGGATTCTCGACGAGGCCTTGCCGATGCTGGCTAAGGTCGGGATCGAGCCGTTACCAGAATTTTTCGACAAGGCCAATCGCAGCCTTATGTTCGGAACCAATCAGGCGCATGTCTCGATCATCCGGGTGCGCGCCTTTGATGTGGCGACCTTTGTCGCCCATGGCGCCGCACAGATCGGCATTGTCGGCTCGGATGTGGTTGAGGAATTTGGCTATAGCGAGCTTTATGCGCCGGTTGATCTGGGCATTGGCCGCTGCCGTCTGTCGGTGGCGCAGCCCAAGGATGATGCCGAGCAGATTGGCAATATCTCGCACATAAGAGTCGCCACCAAATATCCCAACCTGACCAGCCGTCATTTTGAAGCACAGGGCATCCAGGCGGAATGTGTGAAGTTGAACGGTGCAATGGAATTGGCGCCTTCGCTCGGTTTATCACGGCATATCGTTGATCTGGTGGAATCCGGCAGCACGCTGAAAGCGAATAATCTGGTCGAGACCGACCGGATTATCGACATTTCTGCGCGGCTGGTAGTCAACCGGGCGGCATTCAAGATGCGCAGCGAGGAACTAACCGGATTGGTGCAGAAATTCCGCGAGCTGGTGGGGCAGGTCTGATGGCTTTGCGGCTTTCAGTATCGGATAGCGGTTTCGCTGAAGCCTTCGACCTGTTGGTCAACGCCCGGCGCGAGGCGGATGCCGATGTATCAGCCGATGTCGTCGCGATCATCAAAGACGTGCGGTCCCATGGGGACGAAGCTTTGTCGCGGCTCACTCAGAAGTTTGATGGCCATGATCTCGACTTTACCGGTTGGCAGGTGTCGCAACTAGAATGTGAAGCGGCGCTGGACGGCCTGGATCCCAACCTACGGATCGCTCTGGAACTGGCCGCCATCCGTATCCGTGACTATCATGAGGGACAAAAGCCCGATAATCGCGACTATCGCGATGATGCTGGCGTGCGCATTGGTGCGCGCTGGAATGCGGTCGAGCGGGCGGGAATCTATATTCCCGGTGGCCGTGCGGCTTACCCGTCATCGGTGTTGATGAATGCTATACCGGCAAAAGTTGCCGGCGCTGATCGGATCATCATGGTGACTCCGACGCCCGGTGGCGAAGTGAATCCTTTGGTTCTCGCCGCGGCTCAAATTGCCGGCGTCGATGAAATCTGGCGCATTGGCGGCGCGCAGGCGGTTGCTGCATTGGCCTTTGGTACGGAGAAAATCAAACCGGTCGATGTGATCACCGGCCCCGGCAATGCCTGGGTCGCGGAAGCCAAGCGACAGGTATATGGTGTGGTCGGTATAGATATGGTTGCCGGACCTTCAGAAATCGTGGTCGTTGCCGATGGCAAGAATGACCCGGACTGGATTGCAGCAGATTTGCTGTCTCAGGCGGAGCATGATCCAACCAGCCAGTCGATATTATTCACTGATGATGCTGCTTTTGCCGATCAGGTTGCAACGCACATTGAAAAGCAGCTTGGCGAACTGGCGACGAGCAAGACAGCAACGCAAAGCTGGAACGACAATGGTGCAATCATTTTGGTTGATCGGTTGGAAAAGGCTATGCCGCTGGTCGATCGTTTGGCTGCCGAGCATCTGGAACTGGCTTGCGATGATCCGCAGGCTTTGTTCAACAAGGTCCGTCATGCGGGTTCTGTATTCTTGGGCCGTCATACACCGGAGGCGGTTGGCGACTATGTGGCCGGCCCTAATCATGTGTTGCCGACCGGAAGGCGTGCACGTTTTTCGTCCGGGCTGTCCGTCACAGACTTTATGAAGCGCACGAGCTTTTTGGAATGTGATAAAGCGGCGCTTGAGAAAATTGGCCCTGCGGCCGTTGCCTTGGCCGAAGCCGAAGGTTTGCCTGCTCATGCCGCCAGTGTGCAAAAGCGGCTGGACACGCGTTGATAATCAACAGAAAGACAGAGCCTATGACCATTTCATTATATGACGCCGTTATTCCGTCACAGCTTCAGATTATTGCAGCCGTTCGCGGGCTGGTCGATAAGGCGAAAACCCATTGTGAAGAGACCGGCACTGCTGCCGAAGACATTATCGGTGCACGGTTGATTAAAGACATGCAGCCCTTTTCCTACCAGGTGAAATGTTGTCGTGAGCATTCGCTAGGGGCGATAGAGGCGGTGCGTGAAGGCGTGTTTACACCCAGCCTGGTGGCACCACCAGACAGCTGGGAAGGTCTTTACGAGAAGCTGGATGAAGCGAAAGCCGGGCTTGCAAAGGTTGACGAAGCAGAGATGACCGCTTTTGTCGGACAACCAATGGAATTTCGTTTCGGAAAGACCGTCATGCCATTTACTGCTGAAAATTTTCTGCTCAGTTTCGCACAGCCCAATTTCTATTTCCACGCAACCACGGCCTATGATCTCCTTCGTGAACGCGGCTTCCAGATTGGCAAAATGGATTTTGTGGGTGTTCCGCGGATGAAGCAACCAGCATGACCGCAAAATCAAACACTCGATCCACCGCCCGCCTTGCTGCGGTACAAGCGTTATTTCAGCACGACATGGAAAAGACGCCGGTTCCGCGCCTGCTTAAGGAATTTCATGATCACCGGCTTGGAGCGGAAATTGAGGATGAACAATATCGCCCCGTTGAGGTGGATTTCTTTGATGAGTTGGTCGTCGGAGCGTCCGAAAAACGCGACGAAATCGACGCGCTAATTACTGCAAATCTGGCATCTGGCTGGTCTATAGGGCGTCTCGACAAAACAATGTTGCAAATCTTGCGCGTAGGGGCCTTTGAATTATTAGCGCGGGACGATGTCCCGACGGGGACAGTAATCACCGAATATGTTGATGTCGCACATGCTTTTTTTAACAAAAAGGATAGCGGCTTTGTTAACGGATTACTGGACGCTATAGCTAAGCAGGTACGGGGCAGCTGAGGGGCTGACATATCACACGTTCCTGTTTGGTAGGGGAGTGTGAGTGGTAGTAATAGATGTGGGGCACATCTTCTTTGTGAAGGGGGCCTCAATTGACCGAACTAGATTTTATTGACCAGTTGAAAGCACTGGCAACCCACCCGGCTGCGCGGGGATTGGCCGATGATGCGGCTGTTTTACCTTTTGGTCGGCACAAGTTGGTCATGACCCATGACATGATGGTCGAAGACAGGCATTTTTTGTCCAGTGCTGATCCTGCCGATGTGGCTTGGAAGCTGGTCGCCGTGAATCTGTCTGATCTAGCGGCCAAAGGGGCTAAGCCACTCGGCATATTAATGGGTTATAGCAGGGCAGGCGATGATGCTTGGGATGCAGCTTTTATCCGCGGACTAAAAGAAGCAATCAGCCATTTTTGCGTGCCCTTGCTCGGCGGCGATACCGTGTCTGTGGGAGATGGCGGCAAACGCACTTTAGCGCTGACCGCTTTTGGTGAAGCGAAAGGCCATATCATTCCTGCCCGCTGCGGCGCGGCACAGGGGCACAGCATTTATGTGACTGGCAATATCGGGGACGCTTGGGCTGGTTTGCAGATAGCATCCGGGAAAGCACATGCTGCAGATATAGAAACATCGGCGACTTTGCTAAAGGCACATAATCGGCCGGAGCCGAAATTGGAAGATGGCCGGGCCCTGTCATCATTGGTTAGTGCGATGATGGATATATCGGACGGCCTTTTGCTCGACGCTTCGCGGATAGCAAGCGCAAGCGGGGTCAATTTAGAAATCGATCTGGATCAGCTTCCTCTGTCAAAGGCTTTTACGACCGTATTCGGTGATGACGAAGACGCCAGAATGAGTGCGGCGACGGGCGGCGATGATTATCAATTGCTGCTGACGGCCAGCCCTGAAACCGTGTTACCGATCAATTTGACCCTAATTGGCAAGTGTCGGCCCGGATCGGGCGTTTCATTGGTCCAAAAAGGCGAGCGCATTGGTTTGCCCGAAACGCTTGGTTTCGTGCATGCTTAATCCATTCTGATTTCTATCAATTTGCGGAGTATCTGAAATGCTAGGTTATACCTCTAAAATCAGGGGTTGCGCCATGCGGATCACGCATTATAAGTTTCCGCGATAACGCCCCAATTCTGGGGCATTTCACTATAATAATTTAGGGGGAGAAGAACAGCAATGACTGTTGTCACCATTTCAATAATCTGTGGTTTAATTGCCATAGTATATGGGTTTGTTACAAGCCGTCAGGTGCTTAACGCGCCGGCTGGCAATGAAAAAATGCAAGACATTGCTGCGGCTATTCAGGAAGGCGCACAAGCCTATCTGAACCGCCAATATCGCGCGATTGGTATCGTTGGCGTTGTAGTCGCGGTCATAGTTTACCTGTTTCTCGGCGGAATTTCCACGGTTGGTTTCCTTGTTGGCGCCATTCTTTCCGGCGTAGCTGGCTATATCGGCATGAACATTTCGGTTCGTGCTAATGTCCGCACGGCGCAAGGTGCTAGCGAAAGTCTGCAAACTGGTCTCACCGTGGCGTTTCGCGCTGGTGCCGTAACCGGTATGCTGGTTGCTGGATTGGCTCTTTTGGCTATCTCAATCTTCTTCTGGGTGCTAACCACGCAGATGGGTCTTGAAGCGAAAAGTCGGACTGTTATTGACTCTCTGGTTGCTCTTGCTTTTGGCGCTTCGCTAATTTCCATTTTCGCACGTCTCGGCGGTGGTATCTTTACCAAAGCTGCTGACGTTGGCGCTGACTTGGTTGGTAAGGTTGAAGCGGGCATTCCTGAGGATGATCCACGCAACCCAGCAACAATTGCTGATAATGTCGGCGACAATGTTGGTGACTGTGCTGGTATGGCTGCCGATCTGTTCGAAACCTATGTTGTGACTGTCGGTGCTACCATGGTTCTGCTGGCGCTTACTGTCGGCAATTTGGTTGGTAACACAGTTCTCTACGATCTCATGTCATTGCCGCTTATCGTTGGCGGTGTCTGCATCATTACCTCGATCATCGGTACTTATATGGTCCGGTTGGGTAGCAGCAACAACATCATGGGCGCTCTGTACAAGGGCTTCATCACCACTGCTGTTCTGTCGATCCCTGCAATCTGGTATGTCACGATGCGCACGCTTGGTGACATGGATACGGTAATCGGTGCCAATCTTGATGGCACCGGTGGTTTCACCGGCATGGCGTTGTTCTGGTCGATGATGGTTGGTTTGGCTGTGACCGGCTTGATCATCTGGATTACCGAATATTATACCGGCACAGAATATCGTCCGGTGCGTTCTATCGCTAAATCGTCAGAAACAGGTCATGGTACTAATGTGATCCAAGGTCTGGCTATTTCGATGGAAGCGACTGCGTTGCCAACATTGGTCATCGTGATCGGTATTGTTGTGGCATTCCAGCTTGCTGGTTTGATCGGCATTGCTTTCGCGGCAACGGCGATGTTGGCTTTGGCTGGTATGGTTGTGGCGCTTGATGCTTATGGTCCGGTTACTGACAATGCTGGCGGTATCGCCGAAATGTCAGGTCTGGATGAAAGCGTTCGGGAAAAAACCGATGCACTTGACGCTGTGGGTAACACCACCAAAGCGGTTACCAAAGGCTATGCCATTGGTTCTGCTGGTCTGGCGGCACTTGTGCTTTTCTCGGCTTATACCGCTGACCTCAAAGAGTTCTTCCCGAACCTTGAAGTCAACTTCAGCCTTGAAAACCCCTATGTGATTGTCGGTTTGCTGCTTGGTGCGCTTTTGCCTTATCTCTTCGGAGCTATGGGTATGACCGCTGTGGGCCGCGCTGCTGGTGACGTTGTAAAAGACGTTCGCGCGCAGTTTGCTGCTGACAAGGGCATTATGGATGGCACATCGCGTCCTGATTATGCGCGTACGGTTGATCTGGTGACCAAGGCGGCGATTAAGGAAATGATCCTACCATCGCTGCTACCGGTACTGGCGCCAATTGTGGTCTATTTCGTGGTCACAGCGGTTGCCGGTCAAGCAGAAGGCTTTGCGGCTCTGGGCGCATTGCTGCTGGGCGTGATCGTCTCTGGTCTGTTCGTTGCTCTGTCGATGACAGCAGGCGGCGGCGCATGGGATAATGCGAAAAAATATATCGAAGACGGCAATCATGGCGGCAAAGGTTCAGAAGCCCATAAAGCTGCCGTGACGGGCGATACTGTGGGTGATCCTTACAAGGATACTGCAGGTCCAGCCGTCAACCCGATGATCAAAATCACCAATATTGTTGCCTTGTTGCTGCTCGCAGCACTGGCGCACGGTATGGCATAAGCCAGACCACTTATTGGTTTAAAAGACCCCGCTGGAAGTAATTCCGGCGGGGTTTTCTTTGGAAAACACTCTATCGGGGCATCAATTTGCCGTCGTTAATCGCTTATTACCCTATTTTTGCTAGCAAACTAGGCAAGTTAAAGAGGGTGATGATATGGATGCAGGTGGGTTCCAGGCCCAAAGTGATGAGGTTTTCTACTATGAAACCGCTGATCGGGTGTGCCTGAATAGCTCTGCGTCAGCAGAGCTGGTGCCTATTGCAACTATGGGGGATAAATTGCTGCCATCATGGCAGAAGCTCGCTCGTAACGCCGTAGAGCCTAATGTTTTCTATGAACATTATTTACTCGGCCCCGCGTTGCAGCATTTTTCTACTCATTCAGAGCTGAGTTTGTTTCTCTTTTGGGCAGGAGTCCCTCATAAATCTGATCTTTTGGGGTTGATGCCAGTGGGACCGTCTCGGCAGTTTGGCCGCTGGCCAGTGCCGTTTGTCCAGAACTGGACCCATCATAACGGCTTTCTTGGAACGCCGCTGGTGCGCAACGGGTTTGAGAATCAATTCTGGACCGCTTTGTTTAAAGAACTGGACGCCAAAAACTGGCCGGGGTTTTTCCACGTCAGAGGCCTGACCGTAGGCGGACCGCTCGATCAAGCTTTGCGCTCAGTCTGTGCCCGGCAACAGCGCCGTTGTGATTTGGTACATAGTGAAGCTCGGGCTTTGCTGCAGAGCAATCTGGACACCAAGAGCTATTATGCCGAAACCGTTCGTTCCAAGAAGCGCAAAGAGCTGCGCCGTCAAGCAAAACGCTTGGCTGAAATGGGCAACCTCAAATTTACGCACCATAAAGATGATGTCGGATTGGATGCATGGACTGCTGATTTCCTAAAACTGGAGCGGCAGAGCTGGAAAGGGCGGGAGGGTTCGGCGCTCGACTGTTCGGAGGATACCCGCGCCTTTTTTGGTGACACTCTCAAGGAAGCGGCGACGGTCGGCCAACTTGAGCGTCATGATTTGCGGTTGGATGGCAAGCCGTTGGCTATGCTGGTGAACTTTCATTCCGCACCGGGCAGCTTTTCATTCAAAACGACCTTTGACGATGACTATGCCCGTTTCTCTCCCGGTGTTTTGCTCCAGCTTGAGAATCTCAAAGTTCTGGAACAACCAGGTATTGACTGGATGGATAGTTGTGCAGCCGAAGACCATCCAATGATCGATAGCTTATGGTCCGGACGCCGCCATATTGGCCGTTTCTCGATCGAGCTTAAGGGTTTATCGCGCACTGCCATGTTTCGCGGTGTGCGTCTCGGGGAAGACCTGATGGCCCATATCAAGAAGCGTGAAATAATCGATGTTATGCAGGCGCAGCGATGAACCAGATTTCCGGCAAAGATGGTTTTAGCAGGCAGGTATTCGGCGATGACATGCGGCGTCAATTTGCTGTCTGCTATCCTGAGAAATCTCAGATATTAGATCATAATATGGCAGCCAATGAACTGCTCACACTGGAATCTTTGGCTAAGCTTGGGTCTGCACTGCCTGAAGCGAGTGTAGAATATAATCCCGGTGATCTGCCGGTAGGAATTGATCCTGCAGATGTTCCCGATAACGGTATGTCGATCGCCGATACGATTTTAATGATCGAAAATTCGGCGAGCTGGGCGGTGCTGAAGAATATCGAGCAGGTGCCGGAATATGAAGCGCTGCTGCTGTCTTTGCTCGCTGAGATTAAGCCGATATTGGAAAGCAAGACCGGTAAGATGCTGCGGCCTCAGGGTTTCATCTTTGTCTCATCACCTAACGCAATGACGCCTTATCATTTCGATCCAGAGCATAATATCCTGCTACAACTGCGTGGCGAGAAGACAATGACAGTCTTTCCCGCAGGCGACGAACGATTTGCTCCCCCTTCAGCTCATGAGTCCTATCATACCGGAGGACCGCGCAATTTGGTGTGGCAAGAGAGCTTTGCGAAACAAGGTCAGGCTTGTCATCTGACACCGGGAAAAGCGATTTTCGTGCCAGTCATGGCACCGCATTTTGTACAAAACGGGCCAGTGCCTAGTGTCTCTCTTTCGATTACGTGGCGTTCCGACTGGAGTTTTGCCGAGGCTGATGCCCATGCGTTTAATTATATGCTGCGCGGTTGGGGTTTGAACCCTGGTGCGCCGGGGCGCTTCCCGGAGCAGAATAAGGCGAAGGCTCTAAGCTGGCGAATTTTGAGGAAACTACATCTCGTGAAATAATGCGTGTCGCGAACTGTAGAGTATCCTTTTTGGGCTGTTTTCAATATTCTTCCGTATTCCCAATATCATAGCGGCATGTCTGTTCGACAACCCTATTGCTAAAACCGTTTGCGAAAACTCACTTCGACGTAGCGGCCAATCGGATCGACAAAGCCGGGTTGATAGCTAAGCGGGACCTGTCCGCTGCTGTCTCGCACATTCTGAATATCGTCGAAAACATTGTCGATGCGAAACGCTATCCGGCTGCCTTTCAGGAATTTGAACCGCTCTGTTAGGGTGCCACGATCATCAAGGTTGATGAAAGCCCGCAAGTTGAGCGTTGTTAGATCGGAAAAGCGCAGATCAGAGTTGGTCAGGCTGCCAGCGACCCGCGTGGCGGTTTGATGTTCGCCGCGGACCCGGAATCCGATACCATTGTTAAACCAGCCGCCTGCCAGTTCAAATTCGTGGCGCGGCTGGCCGCCGGTTGATCCGATCGCGGACCCGTTGAGCAAATCGAGTTCTTCGACGCCGGGGCGGATCAATATTCGCTCGTCGAGGCGGATGGTGTGATAGGCGGACAGACGCCACCGCCCGCCGCGTGGTCTGCCTGCACCACCGCCGCCAGGTCGTCCGCCACCGCGTGCATTGGCCCGGCCTTCTGACGGCGGTCCGCTCTCTGACGGCGCTGCGGCATTGGACGGTTTTGACCCGCCACCGCTTTCCGGTCTGACACTGTCGGGTCGCTCGCCCCGGCGACGCCCCGCGCCGGGCGGCCCGCCACGCCCACGCTGTCGGCCGAAGCGTTTTGAAAATTCGAGACCATAACGAATGCTCTCGCTGCGGACATTGCTGTAGTTGACCGGGCGCTGGTCGATAGCGATCAAACGGCCAGTATCGTCACGCGTCACGCGGTCGGGAAAAGCTGCCTCAATTTCCTCGGTCAGTAAGGGAAAATCAGAGGCAACATTCTTGCTATTATTGCGAATGTACTCCGCGAGGAAGGTCATATTATCCGACCATTTCGGGCTGTAATTGACGGCCAGTTTGATGTCCCGCCGCGTTTCCGCAGGCAGGTCGAGATTGCCGCCGGTGGTAATGCTGGCCAGAACGGTTTCGCCATTGGTGAAATCAAAAGTGGTGACATTGGGGGTCACAATGATCGGATTGCCGAGTTGCTGGATCGTCGGGGCTGCTTCTTCGCCAATGGCCGAAGCGGTAAACACGAGCCCGTCGAACGGTTCCCAGTTCAGACCAACGCCAAATTCAACCAGACCGCCAAAATCGGAAAGTTCGCTATAACCAAGATTGCCGTTGATAGACACTTCGCCAATGGCTTCGACGACATCGATATTTTCCTTGGCAATGGGAATGTCGATGTTGATCCCAGCATTGAAATTATCCCGGCTCAGACTGCTCAGCGTGGTCACGCCATCGGTGATATCGCGGCTGTCGAGATCCTCTCGGCTATAGCCGCCGCGCACGGTTGTGGTGACCGAACCGGAGGGCAGGGTGATCAGCGCGCCAGATAGGGTCGCGAGGGATTCGAGTGTGTTGCTGACCGACCGCGCTTCATCGGTGATCGGGGAGAATAGCAATGTGCCGAAGTCGGCGGCAAACGGGTCCGCTGTGCCTGCGTCAATCGCCGCCTGTAGGGCGCTGATATCGCTGTTATTGTCGGTCGTGGTTTCAGTTTCTACTCGCACGTAGTCGGCGGTTAAGGACCAGCGCCAGCCGGACGACGCGCCGTTCAGCGCCGTGCCGCCTTGGAATGTGTTGGTCTCGACGGTTTTGCGCAGCGGGCCAAATTGGGTAAAATAGCGGAACAGGCTTTCCTCCGAGGCGGATTGCGCGAAAGGGCTGGTCGCGGGAACATCCAGAGTGCCGCTGGCCAGTCCCAACAGGGCGCGGGACTTGTCATATATATATCCGCCGTTGAACGACAGCGATGTGCCATCGCCAAAAGTGCGGCTATAATTGCCGTTAAATTCGACATTATCCGATGGCGCGCTCAATGTCCGGAAACGGCCCAGATTGACGAGATCGCCCGCCTCGTCCTGGATGATGCCGCGCTCTGCTTCGGTAATCGCGGATTGCGTTTCATATTCGATATTCAGATTCAACCGGCTGTTTTTGCCAATGCGGGTGAGCGTGGATTCCAGCTCGGCCTTGCCCTGATGGCCGCGTGTCGGGACACCATATTCAGCCTCGGCGCTGAACCCGGTATAATCGTCTTGCAGGATGAAGTTGATCACCCGCTCATCCGGGGCATAGCCATATTGCAGCGCTACTTCTTCGGGGAAGACTTGTACGCTTTTAATCGCTTCCGGCGGTAAGTCGCGGATATCGCGAAAACCGGATGTGCGCTGGCCATTGATCAGGACAATCGGTCGCCCGCTGCCGCGTCCGCGACTGGAAGTGGTTTGTGAGGTTAGCTCACTGACCAGGTCTTCGATTGAGGAGACACCATAGCTGGCAACGTCATTGGCATTGAGTTCCACTATTGGCGGAACTTCTGTGATCACCGACCCGCGCAGCCGCTCGGCCGTTACGATAATATCATCATTTTCAAGGGCATTATCGGATGATTGGGCATGCGCAGGAAAGATACTCATAAGGGAAAGGGCCAGCAGGCTGGCCCCGGAAAACTGGGGGGAGGTTCTAATCATACTATCGCTCTAATAACTTCAGGCGTTGGGGGGATACGGCTAAAGTGCCGTGGAGGCCGAAAATGCTCAATCAAATGTTTGTAATAATTTGTCGCAAGGTCTGAGCTTCGGCGAAGTCTCATCACGTGGGACGCGAAGCATTGTTGCTTAAAATTTCTTGCGAAAACTAATCCCAACATATCGTCCAATTGGGTCGACAAATCCGGCTTGGTACCTGAGCGGCACCAAGCCGTTGCCATCCCGCACATCCTGAATATCATCCAAGACATTGTCGATACGCACCGTGATCCGGCTACCCTTCAAGAACTTGAATTTCTCGGTCAGATCGCCGCGATTATTCAAGTTGATGAAAGCCCGCAGATCAAGCTTGGTAATATCTGAAAATCGTAAATCCGAACCATCGACGCCTCCAGCTGCGCGAGTAGCAGTCTGATGTTCGCCTTTTATGCGAAAACCGACCCCATTTTTGAACCAACCACCATTGAGTTCAAAAGCATGGCGGGCGGTGCCACCAGAAGCGCTGGTGGCTGAGCCATCTAGCAGATCCAATTCGGACACGCCCGGCCGTATCAATATCCGACTTTTCAAACGAATTGCATGATAAGCAGACAATTGCCAGCTCCCACCTTGCGGACCACCAATGCCCGCTCCGGTGCTTTTCGTCGCCTTTTTGGGTTTGGCGGTATCGCTTTTTCCGGACCCCACGCCCATGCTGATGCGCTTGCTAAAGTGAATACCATAGCGAAGGTTCTCGCTGCGCACATTGCTGTAGGTAATTGGGCGTTGATCAATGGCCACCAATCTTCCTGCACCATCCCGTATCACCCGATCGGGGAAAGCCGCCTCGATCTCTGGTGTTAGAAAGGGGAAGCTTGATGCGACACCCCAATTACTATTGCGGAAATATTCTCCTAAAAATCGAACCCCCGTGGCCCATTGTGGGCGATAATTGATCGCTAGTTTCATGTCTCTGCGCCGTGCGGCCGGAAGGACAGGGTTACCCCCGGTAATAATATCGGCCATTACCGTTTCGCCATTGATAAAGTCGAAAACCGTTACACCCGGCGTGATAATCAGTGGATTGACCAATTGTCCTGTCGATGGCGCGGTTTCGTCGCCAATTGCCGAAGCCGTAATCGCCAAACTGCTAAATGGCCGCCAGTTAAGACCAAAGCCAAATTCGACTAGTCCACCAAAATCTGAAATTTCACTATAGCCCAGATTGCCATTGATCGAGAGCTTGCCAATGGCTTCCGATACGGCGCTATTATAATCCGCCAACGGAATATCTACATTAAGATTAGTGTTCAAATTGCTGCGGCCGATTTTGCTGAGCGTGGTGATATTATTTACTGTATTTCGGCTGTTGCGCGTACGGTCGCTAAACCCTGCGCGCCAAGTAGCCCTGACCGGTCCGGAGGGCAGCTCGAGCAGTGTTCCCGAAACTGTGGCAATACTGCTGATCGATTGACTGACCGAGCGGGCCCGATTGGTAATCGGAGTGGAGAGCAACGGTCCAAAGTCGCTGGCAAATGGATTTGCAGCGCCGATATCAATCGCGGTTTGAAGCCCAGTTGTGTCACCGGAGATGTCGGTCGCGGTATTCGTTTGTCCGCGTGAATAGTCAGCCGTCAATGACCAGCGCCAGTTTGATAAACTTCCGTTTAATGCCGCGCTGGCTTTAGCGGTATTGGTTTTCGTAACACTCTCAAGCGCGCCAAATTGAGTGAAATACCGAAACAGATTTTCGTCATTTAGCGACATCGCAAAGGGATTGGTAGCCGGTACATTGAATGTCGCGCTGGGGAGACCCAACAGCCTTCGTGATTTGTTGCGAACATAGCTTCCGGTAAGCGAGACAGATATGTCGTCTCCTACCGTAAGGCTGTAATTTGTATTGAGTTCGATAGCCTGAGACGGGGCGACCAATGACCGAAAGTTGCCCAGGTTTGCGCCGTCACCGGCAGCATCCTGAACAATGTTGCGCTCATTCTCTGTTATGCCCCCCTTGTTCTGATATTTTAGATTGATGCCCAGGCGTTTTTTCTTGTTGATTCGCGTGATGCTCGTTTCCAGTTCCGTCTCGATCTGATCACCACGGGTTGGACCTCCATATTCTCCCTTTGCGATAAAACCCGTGAATTTTTCTCTCATGATAAAATTAATGACCCGCTGATCGGGGCGATAGCCATATTGGACAGCCAGTTCCTCTGGAAAAACCTGCACACTTTCGAGCGCTTCAGGTGGGAAAGCAATAATTGCGCGAAGTCCCGATGAGGGTTCACCATTGATCAGGATAATCGGCCCGCCGTCACCTCTGCCACCGCTGGAATTTGTTTCAGACGATAGTGCGTCCAGTAATTCCCTTATGGAGGATGCACCATAGCTCTCAATATCTTCTGCGGTCAGCTCTGCAATTGGCGGAACATCGGTAATAACCGAACCAGGAAGACGCTCGGCGTTAACGACGATATCATCATTATTGGCGGCTTTTTTCGCTAAGGGAATTTCGGGTTTTTGTGCATGCACGGGACTGTGGCCGCAAATGGCTACGAATATAATATTTGTGCCGATAAAATTGGGGGAAACTTTTATCATAATCGCGAAGCTATCAACGTCAGAGACGGGATGGTAGAAACTTGAGATGAAGCGCTTTGACATATTCGGCATCAAGATGCCGGTTTCGCCCAATTGTAGGGCGCTGACAGCTGGCGACCTTCTGAACACAGCAAATCCTTCCCTTTTGCGGAAATTGGGTTTATGGCGCACCGCAACACGACGAAAAATCAACGAATCAATAGGGATAAAGTAAAGCCGAATGGCAAAAGAAGAATTATTAGAAATGAAGGGGATGATCCGCGAATTACTCCCCAACGCGATGTTCCGGGTCGAATTGGAAAACGGCCATGAAGTCCTCGGTCATACCGCTGGCAAGATGCGCAAAAACCGCATCCGTGTGCTGGTGGGTGATGAAGTGCTCGTGGAACTGACGCCCTATGACCTGACCAAGGGTCGTATCACCTATCGCTTTAAATAAGCTGAGCTTGCTGCCGTGATGCGGCTCGTTCTAGCTTCATCTAGCCCGCGACGGCTGGAATTGCTCGGTCGGTTGGGGGTGAAGCCTGATCGGATCGTGTCTCCTGATATCGATGAGACGCCGTTAAAGGCTGAGTTGCCGCGCGACTATGTGCTGCGCATGGCGCAGGAAAAAGCAGCTGCGGTTGAGCGGGCCGATGATGAAGTCCTGATTGCTGGCGATACCATCGTGGCAGTTGGCCGGCGGATATTGGGCAAGGCGGACAATGATACCGAGCAGCGCCAGTTTCTAAAACTCATGGGCGGGCGGCGGCATCATACTATGTCAGCGGTCTGTGTGATTGCAGCGGACGGAACCGCAAGAACGAAACTGTCCGATAGCACGATCAAGTTCAAGCGCTTTGATGATCAAGAGATTGAAGGCTACATAAAATCTGGCGAGGGGCAGGGCAAAGCCGGTGGCTATGCCATTCAGGGCCTTGCCGAAGCCTTTGTGATTTCGATCAACGGTAGTTTCAGCGGGATAATGGGCTTGCCGCTTTATGAGACCCGCAATCTGCTCATTTCCTCGGGCTATCCTGTTGACTGATTTCCGAAACGGCTGGCTTTATGAAGCCGGTATCGGTGAAAACCGTGCGCTGCGCGTCGCGGATGGCGAATTGATCGCGGTCCGGGTCGAGCGTGATCGCGCCGGTGCGAAACTGGGTTCTATCGTCGATGCACAATTTACTGAGCTATGGATTGCCGGACGATCCGGCATCGTGACGCTGGAAAGCGGTGAGCAATGTTTGTTGCAACCGCTGCCCAAAGGATTGACCGAGGGTGCCACAGTGCGGGTCGAAATTGTTCGCGAAGCCTTGGATGAAAAAGGCGGGCAATCGAAGCGGGCAAAAGCGCGGCCAGCAGCCGAAGGCAGTACGCTGCAGAGAGGCCCTAGCTTGTTGGATACTATCGAAGCAAGTGGTGAACCAGTCCGGACAGTTCAGGCGCATGAGCCGGATATGCTCGCGGCCTTTGGCTGGAACGAAGCGATCGAACAAGCCGAAACCGGACGGATCGATTTTGATGGCGGCAGTCTGCTGGTCTCCCTTACGCCAGCGATGACGGTTATTGATGTCGACGGACCCCTTGCGTCTTTTGAGTTAGCAAAACGCGCAGCCAAAGCGGCGGCACTTGTTTTGACGCGCTTTGATATTGGCGGCTCCATTGGCGTCGATTTTCCGACCCTGGAAGCTAAAGCGGAGCGGACAGAAGTCTCCACGATATTTGATATTCACATGACCGGAAAATGTGAGCGGACGGCGATAAATGGTTTTGGCTTGATGCAGGTTGTCGCCCGCAAGACCGGTCCTTCGGTTTTGGAAGTGATGCAGGCGGATAGGGTGCTGAGCGCAACCCTCGCGCTATTACGTCAGGCGGAACGAACTAGGGAAACAGGCGCTATGCGGTTGGATGTCCATCCGGCGGTTGCGGCCAAGTTGAGCGATCGGCCAGATTGGCTGGATAACTTGGCTAAACGCACTGGGAGAACCGTTTCGGTGGAGGCCAAAGGTGATATCGCTATCTATAATGGGCAAATCGCACCTGCTTAACCGGGATGCGCTTGCATTTTGATCGCTTGCTCTGCACAAGCCGGTCAGCTTTTCTCACATGATCAGGTTCGCATGACAGATATCATATTATACGACTATTGGCGCAGTTCCGCGAGCTATCGCGTGCGCATTGCCCTCAATCTAAAGGGCATTTCCTATCAATCGGCTTCGACCAATTTGCTGGATGATAGCACCAAGCAGGCCGACTATATTGCGCGCAATCCGCAGGGCTTCATTCCGATGCTGCATATCGATGGCCATGATCTGACTCAGTCGCTCGCGATTATCGACTATCTCGACGCCAAATTTCCAGAACCACCAATGGTGTCGAGCGATCCGCTGGAACGCAGCCGGACATTGGCACAGGCGCTAGTCGTCGCGGCTGACATCCACCCGGTCAATAACCTGCGGATCATGAAATATCTCAAACATGAAATGGGACAGGATCAGGAAGCCATCAATATTTGGTATCGCAACTGGGTCAGCGAAGGCTTTAAAGCGCTGGAAGCCATGGCACCGGATACCAGTTTCTTCGGTGGCGATGCGCCCAATCTGGCGGATGTCTGCCTAGTCCCGCAAATGTATAATGGCCGCCGGTTTGAAACCGATATGACGGCCTTTCCAAAACTCGTGCGGATCGATGCCGCATGCAATGAATTGGCGGCGTTTCATGACGCAGCGCCCGAACAGGTAAAAACAGTCTAATGAAAAAATCAATTTTGGCGTTGCCGTTTTTGGCACCAATTTGTCTTGTGAGTGTTCCAGTTGCTGCGGAAACGGTTGCCGATGCTGAAGCTGCGGAGGGCATTACCGTAACTGGCCTGCCGCTGCCGGATGCGGATGATGCCTATAGCACCATCGAAATCGAGCTGGACGCAGATGAGCGCATTGAGAATGCATTGCGCACTGTTCCAGGACTTCAACAATTCCGCCGGTCCGATGCGCGTTCTGCTAATCCGACCAGTCAAGGTATCACCATCCGCGGTCTCGGCGGCAATGCGTCATCGCGCGCGGTGCTGCTGCTGGATGGTGTTCCGCAAGCCGATCCCTTTGGCGGCTGGGTTGCATGGCCCGGCTATGACGCGCTCGCACTGAGCTCTGCTCGCATAACGCGCGGCGGGGGTAGCGGCTCGGAAGGTTCTGGCGCGATTGCCGGAACCATTGAACTGTTCAGCAAAGATGTTGGCGACCTGATCGAACTGGGCGCGGCCTATGGTAGTCGCAACAGCGTCGACGCGGATATATTATTCGGCCGTGAACTAGGTCAGGGTCAGCTCACCATTTCTGCCAATTATGCGCGCGGCGATGGTTTTATTCCGATTATCGAAAGCCAGCGCGGCGACGTAGATCGGCAGGCAGAATATGAGCAAGCCGGTTTAGCCGTGCGCTATGTCGCGCCGCTGACCGATAATACCGAATTGCAGGCCAATGTCCGCGCGTTCACCGATGATCGCGAACGCGGCTTTGCCTTTAGTGAAAACCATAATGATGGCGCCGATGCCAGCATCCGCCTGGTCAATCGGTCCGACACCGGCTGGCAATGGTCGGCCCTGGGCTATGTCCAGATCCGCAATTTTGACGTGAGCTTCGGCGGGGTTGCTGCCGATCGCAACAGCGTCAGCCGGGTCTTTGAACAGTTTAATGTGCCGTCCACCGGGCTTGGTGCCCGCTTTGAAGTACGGCCTCCGGTGGGTGAGGCTATCGAGCTGCGGATTGGTGGCGATTGGCGGCGAACGGAAGGAGAGACGAACGAGAATTTCTTCTTCCTCGACGATGACACCCCGCGCCGCAGCCGCAACGCTGGCGGCTCCACAGCAACCTATGGTGCCTTTGTCGAGGCCAGCCTGCAGGCGACAGAGGCGCTCACGCTGACTGGCGGCGGCCGTATTGACTTTTGGACGATTGATGATGGTTTCCGCAAAGAGATCGAACTGATCAATCCTTTCCCCGGTTCTGTGCGAACGGATGCCCAATTTGCCAATCGTGATGGCACCGAGTTTACTGCACGCGGCGGTTTTGCTTTTGAAGCGACCGAACAGCTGACCCTGCGCGGCGCGGCCTATCTTGGCTGGCGCTTGCCGACATTGAACGAACTGTTCCGCCCGTTCCGTGTTGGTCCGGACGCGACGGCTGCAAACGAGCTGCTGGAACCAGAGCGCGTGAAAGGCGCCGAATTGGGACTGGATTGGGAGAGTGAAAATGTTTCGGTCGGGATCACCGTCTTTTATAACGAGCTGGATGATGCCATTGCCAATGTTACGCTCGACAGCGGACCGGGACTATTTCCCGGAGTGGGCTTCGTCTCCGGGGCAGGGGTTTTCCGCCAGCGCCAAAATCTGGATTCCATCGAGTCCAAAGGGATTGAAATCGACACCGAATTTAACCTGAGCAGTCTGGTGAACAATTTGTCTGCCCGCGCGGCCTATTCCTATGTTGATGCCGAGGTAAATGCCTCTGGCGATGCTGCGGCTGTCGATGGGCTACGTCCGGCACAGATACCAGAGCATAATGCTTCTGCTAGCCTGCTTTGGGAACAGGAAAACGGCACAGGCGCTTCGGTTTCGCTCCGCTATATCGGTAATCAGTTCGAAGATGACCAGAACACCCGTCGGCTGGATGATGCGTTTACAGTCGATGGCGGACTGGCTTTTGCAGTGAATGATAGTCTGTTGGTCGAAGGACGGGTTGAAAATCTGTTTGATGCGCGGGTAGAGACAGCGATTAGTAGCAGCAATATTATCGAACGTGCGTTTCCACGGACATTTTGGATTGGACTTCGCACCAAAATTGAATAAATATTACTTATGACCACAAATCTTGACGATTTCATTCCTTATCAACTGTCCACTGCATCAAATGCGGTGAGTGATTTGATTTCCAACGAATATAAAAGCCGGTTTGGACTAAAAATACCGGAGTGGCGGGTCATGGCTGTGTTGGGTAGTCGGGGTGCCTCTACTCAGCGTCAGCTGGTTGAGGCGACCTTGATGGACAAGGTGACGGTCAATCGTGCCGTCAAAACGCTGGTTGATCGCGCCCTCTTGGGGCGCAGCCCGAACAGTGCTGATGGCCGTTCCCATCATTTGATGCTGAGTCAAACCGGCCGAGATCTTTATGATCAAATTATGCCGGCCGCAGAAGTGATGGAAAGGAAGATCATGGCGGTTTTGACGGATGATGATCGCCGGCAATTGTCAGGCATGCTAGCAAAAATAAAACAGTCGGCGGATGATATCGCTGCTGCTTGACCTTTTGGCTGCGATAACGGTTCCAACAAAAAAGAGCGGCTGTTGAAAGCCGCTCTTTTGTTTTTGCTATGATATTCTTCGCTATAACATCGTATCCGAGATCGAACAGGCTGCAGGTCCAAGGATCACGATAAACAGCGTTGGCAGAATGAATAGAATCAGCGGGATCGTCATGATCGCTGGCAGACGCGCAGCTTTTTCTTCGGCGCGCATCATCCGGTCATTTCGAAACTCTGCGGACAACACGCGTAGCGCAGAGGCGAGCGGCGTACCATATTTCTCCGTCTGGATCATGGTCGTGACCACGCCTTTGACATGCTCCAATGCTACACGATAGGCTAGATTTTCAAAGGCTTGCCGACGTTCGGTCAAAAAGCCCAACTCAATCGACGTGAGTGAAAATTCGTCCGCCAGTTCGGGATAAGCATCGCCAAGCTCTTTCGCGACGCGGTTAAAAGCGGCATCGACGGTCAAACCAGCCTCTGCGCAGATCACCAACAAATCAATCGCGTCCGGCAAGCCTTTACGGACCAGATCCGTTCGCTTGGAAATAAGGTTGTTCAAATAGATATCTGCACCTTTATAGCCAGCAATCGCGGAGCCCGCAAAGGCAGCGAATTTCTTGATCGGCGTCCAGTGGGGCATGTAATCAAAGCCATAGAGGGCAAGGGCAGCAGCACCGCCGAAAACAATCGGAAGTACCATGCGGCTGAAAATAACCGCATAGGCCAAATCTTTCGATCGGATACCAGCTTGGGCCAATTTTTGTTGCGATTCTTTTAGTTGGTCATCCTGCAAAACTTGAAGTGACGACAACAGGCCGCGCATCCGGTCGGTCGTATCATTTTGCTGGACCAGCTTTGCGCGCTTCTTGGTTGTAGAGGCGGTAATTCCGGCCTTAAGCTGCTCGCGCCGCTCATTTAGCGACTTGACCCGCTTTGCCATAGGATCGCGGACTGTCACAGCCGCATAGATAGCAAAGATGACTGCAAGCGTTGCTACGGCAGCCATAATAGTTGCCACCCAGAGGACGTCTATTCCCAGTAAAGTCGGACCACTATTGGGCATTGCCTTACACCTTCTTCTTAAATTTCAAAGTTGACCATTTTGGCCATGATGAACACACCAATGCTCATCCAGGTCAATCCGCCAAGCCCAGCGATAATCAGGCGTTCTTCATAGAAGAACCCTGCGAGATAAGTGGGGTTAACCGACCAAACCAAGGCAAATACGATAAACGGCAACGAGCCAACAATATAGGCAGATGCTTTGGATTCTGAGGACATAGCCTTGATCTTTAGCTTCATCTGGCCACGTTTCCGCAGCACGTCTGCCAAGTTAGCAAGCGTTTCCGCAAGGTTACCACCAGTTTCGCGTTGAATTGCCAGCGTGATGCAGAAAAACTTGAATTCCGCTGTGTCGAGGCGCTTTGCGCTTTCCCCCAAGGCATCTTCCATCGTCCGGCCAATCTTGATCCGGTCGACAACCTTGGAAAATTCTTCACCAACAGGACCATCGATTTCTTTACCGACGACACCAATTGTTTCTGTCACCGGAAGACCGGACCTGAGGCCGCGAACCAAAAGCTCGATGGCATCGGGGAAAGATGCGGTAAACTTGGCTACACGCATCCCTATCAGGACGCTCACAACCATATGCGGCAATCCAAAACCTATCGCCAATCCGCCAAATAGGCAGAGCAACAGAGGTGCGCCTTGAAAAAACAGGCCACCAGCGACTAGGGCAGCAAGACCACCACAAGCATAGAAAAACTGCGATATCGTCCAATTCCGTCCGGTCCGGTCCAGCCGGATCGCGAGTGTATCCATTTTCGATTGGTTTTCACCGGTGGGGCGATGGTTTTTCCGACGGGCACTGACCGCCTTTTTCATCTGTGCTTCCATCTTGGCATTGGTGCTATCCGAATGACGGAAGCGCACTTTATCCAACCGTTTTGCTTTCGCTGCTGCCTCAGAGGGGCCAGCAAAAGCAAAAACGATAAGCATCAGGGCAATTAATATGCCCCCGCCAAGCATTGCTGTCTGCATCATATCCATTATGTGCGTCCTTGCATTTTAGAAAGAAACGATTGCTGCATCACGATTTGGATGTCTCGCCTTCTTTCTTTTTCTTTGATGAAAGGAGCGATTTCATGCCGCCAAATTTGTCCATCAGAGATGTTTTTCCAGCAGCTTCGCCTTCGTCGCCTTCGGCTTCCACCGTGCCGAGTATATGTTCGGCCAGCGCAATGATTTTACTCGTTGCTTTGCTCGATTTTCCGGCTTCAACAAACGCCTGACCCAATTTGGCCGAGTGGGCCGCTGTTTTGGGATCTGACGGAATCATTATATCGATTTTTCGTTCAATCGAGTTTTCAAAATCCTGACGAGAGATTTCAAGGCCGCCGGATTGCACTTTATTGGCAACCACAATGACTTTGCTTTGTGCGGCATGCGACTTGAGCCATGACAGCAAGCGAATAGCATCACGCGCAGAGGCCAATGTCAATTCGGTGACAATGACAGTCGCGTTAACATCGCCAAGAAGGTGCGGATAGCTGATTAACATTTCCCGCGGCAAGTCGATGACTGTGCATTCAAACGCGGCACGAAACTCTTCCTGCAATTGGAAAAATGCTGTTCCATCTGTCATCATTGGCGAATTAATTGGCGCTTCTGCTGAGAGCAGAGAAAGCTTGTCATTCGCCTTGATCATCGCCCGTTCAATAAACAGACCGTCAATCCGGCTGGGATTGTCGATCGCATCGGTAAGACCACGACCAGGTTCGAGATCCAGCGACAAAGCGCCAGTTCCGAAATGGACATCGAGATCGAGAAGAGCGGTCAAACGCTCTTTCTCGTTGCTCAGCAACCATGCGAGAGAAGTCGCAATGGTCGATGCGCCAACACCGCCACGGGTCCCAATGACTGCTGTAGAAACATGAGGTTTCTCGCTGGCTTGATCATCCGCTTTTGGCGCGTTGAGCGTGGCTTGTGCCTGGCTGAGCACGTCCCGCAATTGTTCCGGACTAAATGGTTTTAGCAGATAGTCTTGCAAACCGCTGACGATCAAATCGCGATAAAGTCGTACATCGTTTACCTGGCCCATGGCGATAACCACGGTACCGGGCTCGCATACTTCCGCGAGTGAGTTAATGTCAGCCAGCGGATCGCCGGATTCAGACAGGTCAACCATCAATATGTTCGGGCTTGCTGCAACCGACAACGATTGCACAGCGTTGCGAAGTCCACCTTTGTGGCACTTGTCGACGGGCCAGCCCATTTCTTCTACGACGGGGCGCAGTAGGTCCAGCGTGTCATCATCACAGACAAAGGCAGAGAACGGATCACGACCGTTTACGGAACCTGGTTTCCAAGGAGCGTTCATTATAGGCCTCCAGCTTGTTTGGCTTTATCACGATAGGCGCGGATGGCTTTTGAAGCTTCTGACTGGTCTTCACCGTCAGCGCTTTGTCCGCGCACAAGATCTTCAGGATTGGCAATCATTGCTGCCATTGTGCTGTTCACTCCGCATCCGTAATTTTCACTCGTACGCGCCTGAAAATCGGTGTGGCTGCGGTTGCTCCAATCGGGGCAGCCCGGGACAGCAGCGGTTGATCGGGACACGACAACGCGCATCGCGCCGCTTGGAACATTGCCTTCGGTTACCGGCGCAATTTCGCTGATCAGCAGCCCTTTTTGTGCGGCGAGCGCTTCAACTGCACCGCGCGCTGAAGCGCCGGCATTGTAACTTGGGTCATCAATGGAAATACGGTCACCATATCCCAGATCCAACGCGTCCATCCAGCCCGCCAGACGGCGAAGCTCACCGCTCGGGAGTGAGCCCGATCCTGCGGTGTTGACGTCAAGAACGAAATGGGATCGCGTGACCACCGGCTGTCGTTCGCTGTTAACCGACCGATTGGCGGTGTTGGCGCCACACGCAGCAACGGAAAGTCCGAGAGCGGTTACAAGTGCTGTAGAAACAAAACGCATGATGTTTTCTCCTGAAACGGACTATTTATCGAAGCTGAAACCGGGGGCTGCGCCGCCAGATTTTTTCGACTTTTTGGATTTCTTGGCGGTTTGACCAACGGTTGGCGCGGACTGGCTGCTAAGTGCGGGCCCAGACGTTACCGGCGGTGCGACCGATGGTTTCGGACGATCACCGGTACCGGTTGAACTGTGGCGGTTCATAATCAACCGCTCCAGGTCATTGGCCTGTTTAAAGCCATCTGTGGGTAGCACAATCTCGCTATCGCTTACCGGTTTCACCAAATAAGGCGTCACTACGATCATCAGCTCGGTTTCGTTTTTCCGATAGCCGTCTGATTTGAACAGATTGCCAAGGATCGGCACGTCGGCAAGACCAGGCGTCTTGTCGATGGTCGAACTATAGTTATTCTGCATCAATCCGGCGATCATGAAGCTTTCGCCAGAACCCAGCTCAACGGTCGTTTCCGCTTCCCTGGTGGAGATGGCTGGAATTTCAAAACCGTTCAAACGAACGGCACCATTTGCCGAAATATCAGACACGCTCGGTTTGACCCGGATGGAAATCCGTCCGTTAGACAAAACCGTCGGCGTATAAGATAGTTCAACACCAAAGCTTTGATAGGTGACACTAACTTCTCCGAAACCCGATGATTGTGGTATCGGAAAACGTCCGCCGGCCAGAAAACTAGCGGTTTCACCGGAAATAGTGGTCAGGTTCGGGGAGGCTAATGTTGTCACCAAACCGATACGCTCCGACACATCGAGCGCCGTTGCAATGTCGAGACCAAAAAGACGGCCTGCGGCTTGAACAGAGTCAAGGCCGGTCGCTTGGTTAAAGTTAAATGCGGTCCCGCCTTGCGTCACAAATTGACCGGTGGCCGTATTGAAAGGCAAGGAAATCGAACCTGCCGGCAAACCGAACAGATTGGACGCGTCCAAGGTCGGGAAGCCGCTGGTGTCAAAATCGGTAATCGAACCAAAGTTGCGACCGCGAGCGACACCAAATTGGAATCCTCCAGTGGTATCGCGCGTTAACAAGTTACCGTTGATGTTTTTGGCCAGTGAACGACTAACTTCAGCAAAGCGAACCCGCAAGTTCACTTGCATAGGTGTAGCTGTTTTCAAGCGGCTGACGACCGTAGTACCGGCTCCGCCAGCACCGCCGCCAACATATGCTCTTACAAGGTTTTCAGCCTCTTCGGCATCATCCGGATTTGCAATTGTACCGGTCAGCAGGACGAAATTATTGTTTGAGCTTACCGTAATTTTTGCGTCCGGCATTGCGAGGGCCAGCATCTGATCAATAGAGGATATTTCAGCTCCCACCGATACTTCTGCAGAATATACGACTTTGCCGGAGCGGCTGGTCGCATAGAAACTTGTCTGACCGCCGGTTTTGCCGAAAATATAGACTTGGCGCGGCGAACGAACTTGCACGTCGGCAATGTTATTCTCTGCAATGAAAATATCTTCAATAGGTGCAGGCAGTGTAATCAATTTGCCGCGGCCCACAGCAACCGAAATACGCGATTGCGGTGCGGAAACCTTGACCGATTGCGCATTCAGCGGCGCAGAACCATTGGCCGTGGCGGCGAAAGCCAAGACAGCAGCAATTGCTGAACCCATTACCTTTTTAGCCGATATGTTATTCGTCAAGCGACTATGCTTTGCATACTGCGTGGACATTATTTGTCTCCAAACTGAACTTCATTGACGGCATTGCCGCGTGCCACCCGGACTTTTGGTCCTTCGGGTATTTCTGTCTTGGCAAGTGGTGGAGGCGTGCGTGCTTCAAAGCGTGACACCTCACCGCCGGTTGAATAGGTCGACTTTTTCGAATTGGGTCGAGCAGCGAGAGATTTCAGCATCGCTGCTTCTTCCGCTGGATCATCAGTTTTGGGCAATTTGATATCGCCTGAAGCAATAGCCTCTTCCAGTTCAGCTGTGCTATCTGCCAGCGAACGGAGCGATAAGCTTAGCGTACCCAATGTCTGGGCGACTGCAATTTTCTCTGCGATCTTCGGTGTTGCTTCCAACGTGACCAGTTTGGTTTTTTGGGCAACAGTTTGACCGGCTTCATTCTTAGACTGGGTGACCCGGTTATCGGTTGCCAATACCCGGACGTTCCGAATAACGGTTTCAGACACTTTCAGATCAGGGCCGTCACCTTGAACCGACTGTGTCAGCATCAGATCGATCCGGTCGCCGGGAAATACGAAACCGGCAACCCCTGTTAGGCCAGAGACTGGAATGGTGACCGCCCGCATACCGGGGCCGAGCGCCGCAGCAAGGAACCCGCGATCACCTGGGCTAACAATAGCGCCTTTGGTGAGCGGTTGACCGGCTGTAATCGCGTTGCGAACAACTGTACCGTTTAGGGATTCAATGTCCGTGCCCTCTTTTTCATAATAGGCTTCTTCAACGAGATCTTCTGGCCATGGCTGGAAGCTGAAGGCGTCCGGCGTAATGATCGTGCCAACGGGCAGAGCGCGTGAAGCGACAAGCACTTCTTCGCCGAGCACTTCGACCTTTTTCGCTTCGACCTGAGGTGCCGAAGCACCGGTGAACATGTTCTTCGCGAGCAATGCTGTGACCGCAGCCACAACCAGTGCACCGATGAGCAAAATTAGTTTCTTCTTGTCCATGACGTCTTACGCCTCCTGAATGCCCCACCGGAATCGATCACCCTGAATGATCCGTTGGCGGTAGATTTCTCTTTCAAGTAAAATGGTTAAAATATCGTTCGTAAATTATCCAAAGCCCTGCAAATGATATGGCAACTCCATATGGAACCTTTACTGGACCCTCAGTTTTTTGGATTTTCTTAGCCGTTATCATTAACAGCGTGAGTACTCCGCCAGCGATCGACATGATCACCAGCATGTGAATTAGAGTGAGCCAATGAAGCCATAACGCAATGGCTGTAAGGAGTTTCACGTCCCCGCCGCCCATCGCGCCAACGGCAAACATTCCGGCAAATATGGTAAACACGATCGAAGCGATGCCGATTTGCCACACCATGTCGGGCCAGAAAGTCATGTCACTGGCAATCCAGAATACGGGCGCACCCAATGCAATGGCCAGATTCAGCTTGTTGGAAATGTGACGGCTTTTTATATCGGTGATCGCAGCCACGATCAGCGCAATTGCCAAGCCGCCCCAGAGCAAGTAGATGAGTTGTTCCCCGTTCATGGGAAACAGCTTTAAGAAAAATGCCTTACCAAATAGTAACCATCATGGCCGGAGCCTGTTTTTGAGTCGATCGAACCCGCCTGTATTTGATCGACGGTCCATTCCCAAAGACGCGCAAGAACTGGTCTGGCACGCTTCCGATGGCTGGGCGTTGCGCCAATTTGAATGGCTTCAACCGGATAAGGATGCACGTGGTTCGATATTGTTCATGACCGGCCGTGCCGATTTTTACGAAAAATATCTTGAAACATTTAGCGACTTTCATGCTGCCGGATGGAATGTCACGTCACCTGACTGGCGCGGGCAGGGCGGTTCGGGCCGTTGCGGGCCGCATCCGCATGTTGGACATATCGATGATTTTGCGACGTGGGTGGATGATCTGCGTACATTCTATTTTGAATGGCGTGCCAATCATCCTGGGCCGCATGTCGTCGTCGGCCATAGCATGGGCGGGCATCTCGTAGCGCGCGCGCTTGCCGAACAGCGTATTCATCCCGATGCCGCGATATTATGCGCCCCGATGCTTGCACCCGCAGGGGGCGGTATGCCGGAATGGACCGCGCATCTGATATCCAAGGCCATCTGCGCATTTGGTCGGGCAAAGCGCCGCGCCTGGAAAGTTAGCGAGAAACCGCTCGAACCAGAAGTGCTGCGGCAAGGCCTGCTGACCCATGACGCGGATCGCTACTCTGATGAATTTTTCTGGTTTAAAGAGCGTCCCGATTTGCGTTTGGGGCCCGCCAGCTGGCGCTGGGTGGAGAGAGCCTATTCGTCCACGCGCGGGCTCAGGAACCGCAAGCACCTAGAGACAGTAGATACGCCAATATTTGTCCTTGCTACTGCCGTCGATGAACTGGTTGATCATCCCACGATTGAGCGAGCCGTCCATTTGTTGCCCCATGCCGAGATGAAGCTGTTCGGAAAAGAATGTGCTCATGAAATTTATCGCGAGGCCGACCCGGTGCGCAATGCGGCCTTGCACGTGAGTTTTGAGTTTCTAGATAGAGTGGCACCAAAGTAATGAGTAAATTCATGCGCGAGCTAGTATAATTATGAGTCATTATGACGTCGCCATTGTCGGAGCTGGAATTGCGGGCGCGAGCATTGCGTCTGAAATAGCTGACGATTGCTCGGTGATCATATTGGAGGCAGAAGATCAGCCGGGATATCATAGCACGGGCCGTTCCGCAGCATTCTGGACGGAAAGCTATGGCGGGCCACAGGTTCAGCCGCTGACGACTGCGTCTTTCGATTTTCTCCATAATCCACCACCGGAATTTTCAGAGACTGGTTTTCTGAAAATTCGCAGAGCAATCAATATAGGGCGTTTTGACGAACAGCATCTGATAGAGGATTTTGTGTCGGAGTTCTCAAAAAGCGGGGTCGCAATGATCCGCTGGAATCAAGATGAAATCGCGGCCGTGGTCCCTAATTTGAAAGACGGTTGGGACCGTGCGATCTATGAGCCCGATTGCTGCGACATTGATGTGGCCGCTTTGCACATGGCCTATTTACGCAATGCGAAACGGAAGGGCGTTTCATTGTCTTGCAATGCCCAGGTAGAGCAGATTGTGCGTAAGGAGGATCAATGGACGATCACCAGTGGCAGTGATGTGTTTCACGCCAAAAAAATCATCAATGCAGCTGGTGCATGGGCTGGCAACGTCGCCAAACTTGCCGGTGCGTTACCGATAGAAATTCAACCGATGCGTCGGACTATGGTCCAATTGCGCACCAATCCGCCCTCTTCGCCAGATATGCCGCTTGTCGTGGCTTTGGATGGCAGTTTTTATTTCAAACCTGAATCGGGTGGTAGTTTCTGGCTCAGTCCGCATGATGAAACGCCGGTAGTTGCTAGCGATGTCGCCCCGGAAGAATGGGATATAGCCTTAGCGATAGATCGCTTCCAATCTATAATGGACGTGGAAATTCAGTCCGTAAGCCGGAAATGGGCTGGCCTTCGCAGCTTTTCACCCGACCGTTTGCCTATCTATGGTTTTGACCCTGCGCGACCTGATTTCTTTTGGTTTGCCGGGCAAGGCGGCTTTGGCATACAGACGGCACCAGCTGCTGCCAAATTGGCCAAAGCCATTTTTCTGGATGCAGAACGAGACCCATCTGTACGGTCACTTGACGCTGGCTTATATGACCCCAAACGTTTTATTGATCGGGCGGTTTGATAATTTTGCCATTGCGCACAGCGCTTTAACGCGCAATAAATCGATCGTCCGATACGGACCGACAAAGGCCAACATA
Organism: uncultured Sphingomonadaceae bacterium; assembly: GCA_947493215.1. Classification (GTDB taxonomy): domain Bacteria; phylum Pseudomonadota; class Alphaproteobacteria; order Sphingomonadales; family Sphingomonadaceae; genus Parasphingorhabdus. The sequence goes on from CANLQE010000001.1 coordinate 1,535,145, forward strand.
GGCTTAGGATGGAGACTGAAAATATGGCGCATAAATTTGAGATTTACAAAGATAAAAAAGGCGAATTCCGAGTTCGCTTCAAGCATAATAGTGAAATCATGTTCTCTACCGAAGGTTATGCGAGCAAAGCGAGCGCCAAAAACGCGATCGCGTCGATCATTAAAAATGGTCCGGGCGCAGAGGTCGAAGACAACAGCTAGGGCTGCTTGCTGAAATTTAGCCGTCATCCGAGCGAAAGCTGGGATGACGGATATTAAGAGCCGTTGGCCATTACATTCATCGCTGCATCGCTTGCCAGTACATCGGCGCGTTCGTTGTCCGCGTCACCAGCATGGCCCTTGACCCAATGCCATTCGATATCGTGGCGTTTCACCGCTTCGACGAGGTCCTGCCAGAGGTCCGCATTCTTAACTGGCTTTTTTGCCGCAGTTCGCCAGCCGTTTTTCTGCCAGTTGAAAACCCATTTGGTGATCCCGTCTTTCACATAGGTGCTGTCGATCGACAGTTTGACCTTGCAGGGCCGCTTAAGCGCGTTGAGCGCTTCAATCGCCGCGCGCAATTCCATGCGGTTATTCGTGGTATCCGGTTCGCCACCGGAAATTTCCTTTTCCTTATCGCCATGGCGGATCAGTGCACCCCAGCCGCCGGGGCCAGGATTACCCTTGCACGCGCCATCGGTCGCGATTTCGACATAGGACAATTGGGGAGAAAGGTCGCTCATGCGCCAAAAATATCCGGATTGGCTCGATAATATTTCAGGCGATTGAGAAAAGCGCCCGGGTCTTTCCGGGTCACCAGCGCGTCAGCGGGCGTGTTGATCCAGTCATAGGCACGGGTCAGTAGAAAACGCAGAGATGCGCCTCGTGCCAGCACTGGCAGGGCCGTGCGGTCTTCTGTAGTGAGATTGAAGGTTTCGCCATAGCCTTCCAGGAGTGATTCAGAAACGGCAGCATCAAACTGCCCGCCATCTTCCGAAAAACACCAGGCGGCGTGGGTTACCGCAACATCATAAGCGCGAATGTCGGTACAAGAAAAATAAAAGTCGATCAGGCCAGTGACCGCGTCATCGAGCATGAGAACATTATCGGGGAATAGATCCGCATGGATGACAGATTGCGGCAATCGATCTGGCCATTGCGCGTCAAGATAGTCGAGCTCGGTTGCGACCAAATCATGGAGGTCGGGCGCAATGTCATCTAATCCGCCGGGTCCACAATCCGCCGCCAGTTTACGCCAGGTATCGTGGTTCATGCTGTTGGGCCGCTGGATGGTGAAATCTTGCAGGGCATGATGCATTGCCCCCAGCGCTTCGCCTGTGGCCCGGGCTTGCAGAGCGGTTGGTATGGTCACCGAGATGCCGGGTAAAAATTTAATCAGGCAAGCATATCGGCCACATAATTTTTGTATTTTTGTGCCGGCGCGATCTGCAATCATCGGTGGTACCGGCTGGTTCTGCTCGGCCAAATGGTCTAGCATCGCGATAAAAAACGGAAGATCGTCAGGGTCAACGCGCTTTTCATAAAGCGTCAGGATGAAACGATCTTTCGTGGTTTCAATCAGATAATTGCTATTCTCAACCCCCTCGGCAATGCCTTTAGCAGACACCAAAGTCCCGACATCAAAGCGAGTTAGAAAGGCTTCAATCTCTTCGGCGCTAACCTTGGTATAAACGGCCATCAGGCGTCTTCGAGCCCGCGAGGTAGTTTAAACACCATACGTTCGTCGGTCGTTTCGACTTTTTCTTCATCGACAATATAGTGTTTTTCCAACTGTGTAATGACTTCGCGCACCAATATTTCTGGTGCAGAGGCGCCTGCCGTCAATCCCAACGTCTTAACATCTTTCATCCAGTTGAAATCAATCTCATCCGCGCGCTGGATCAGATAGGAAGCTGTACCTTCCCGCTCAGCAACCTCGACTAACCGCAGGCTGTTGGAGCTATTCGGCGCGCCAATGACCAGCACCAGCTCGCAAGACTTCGAAATGCTTTTCACGGCATCCTGCCGGTTAGAGGTAGCGTAGCAAATATCTTCGCCCTTGGGGCCAACGATAGACGGAAAGCGCTCTTTCAGTGCGGCCACGATGGCTCTTGTGTCATCGACGGAGAGCGTTGTTTGGGTCAGAAAAGATAATTTGTCCGGGTTTGCTGGAGTAAGCGCTGCGACATCATCCAATGTTTCGACCAGAGTCATCATGCCTTCTTCTACTTGGCCGAAAGTGCCGATAACTTCGGGATGATTTTCATGACCGACAAAAACAATATGCCGTCCCGCTTCCACTTGGCGTTCGGCTTGTCGGTGTACTTTTGATACCAAAGGGCAGGTGGCGTCGAGATATTCGAGGCCCCGTTCCTCTGCTTTATGCGGCACGGCTTTGGGTACGCCATGGGCAGAAAAGACCACCGGCACGCCGTCTGGCACTTCATCCAGTTCTTCCACGAAAACAGCGCCGAGCTTCTTTAACTCATCGACAACATAGCGATTGTGGACGATTTCATGTCGAACATAGACAGGAGCGCCATATTTTTCGATCGCCAGCTCAACGATTTTTATCGCCCGATCGACGCCGGCGCAAAAGCCACGAGGGGCAGCTACAAGCAAGCTAATACGGGGTTTTTCTGATTTTGCATGATTCATAATCAAAGCCTTAGTGAAAAACAGAGACGGCGAAAAGCCCGTCTGTTCATCCTATGGATGGTTGCGCGCTCTTAAAGGCATAGATAAGGGTTTCGTAACCCTGAACAAGGACGCAGATAATATCTGTGTGAAATGGGACTAAAGGCAAGGAATAAGCATGATACTCAAAGGGCGTTTCAATAAGTTGCTATTAACGGGTGGAACAGTTTTGGCTCTAGCGGGCTGTGCTCAGGATGGCGCGCTCGATGTTAGCTCTGGCGTTGGCGTCAGCGTAACGCGCACCGGCTGTCCTGCGGTTGCCGTTCCAGACCATACCGGCGATATCACAGTTTTTGATCCGGTTAACAGCACCGACGCTAGCGCGATTGATGTCGTGGCGAATATCACAAACGTTCGCTCGACCTGCAACAGCGAAGGCGCAAAAATTTATTCCGAAGCAACGTTCGATGTTTATGCCATCCGATCTCGCCCCCAAGGCGCACGGACGGTGACTGTGCCCTATTTTTCGACCGTGGTCCGGGGCGGGACTGCTGTTGTTGCCAAACGAGTGAAGAATGTAACACTTACTTTTGCTGATGGCCAATATCGCGCGTCGGCTTCTGGAAAAGCGGGCTCTTATGTTGATGCGGCCGCTGCTCGGTTACCAGAAGATGTGATCGAACGAATTACACGCAAGAGAAAAGCTGGCGATCCCGACGCTGCTTTGGATCCTTTAGCTGATCCTGCCGTGCGTGCAGCGGTGGCGCGCTCAACCTTTGAGCTTTTAATCGGATTTCAGCTGAGCGCGGAACAGCTGCAATATAACGCGACCCGATAAAGCTTTGTGTGGGTGATAATTTAAATTTAGCTCGGCCGGTCCGGGCTCCATAGTCTATTGAAAATTGGGGTGAAGCGATGCTGTTTCATATTTTTCAGCAACATATTGATAAAGCTTTGGATGATCTTGTGGTCAGCGGTGACCTGCCAGCTGATCTGGATCGCAAAAATGTAACATTGGAACCGCCACGCGATCCGTCTCATGGTGACTTGTCAACAAATGCCGCGATGGTCCTGTCCAAGGCGGCTGGAGAGAAACCGCGCGACTTGGCGGAAAAAATTGTCGAAAAACTGACCGCACTGGATGATGTCAAAACGGCAGATATGGCTGGACCAGGGTTCATAAATCTTCGCGTTAATGATGCGGTTCTCATCAAAGAACTTAAGGAAATCGAAGCGCTGGGCGTTGACTACGGCCGTTCGACGATAGGCCAAGGCGTCACTGTCAATGTGGAATATGTCTCGGCCAATCCGACGGGTCCTATGCATATGGGCCATTGTCGCGGCGCGGTGGTAGGCGATGCGCTAGCCGATTTGCTGGAATTTATCGGGCATAAAGTGATCCGTGAGTATTATGTCAATGATGCAGGGGCGCAGGTCGATATTCTGGCGGAATCGACGCATATTCGGTATCGCGAAGCGCTCGGTGAAACGATTTTGGAGATACCCGAGGGGCTTTATCCCGGAGATTATCTAAAGCCTGTTGGTTGGGCGCTCGCCCAACAATATGGCGATCAATATCGCGATGCACCTTTTGACGAATGGCTTCCGATTTTCCGCAAAGCGGCGGTTGCAGGTATGATGGACATGATCCGGGCTGATCTTGCGATGCTCGGGATCAAACATGATGTTTTCTCGTCTGAAGCGGACCTGCATGAGGCGGGCAAGGCCGATGCTGCCGAAGCCGAATTGCGATCCCGTGATCTGGTTTATGACGGCGTATTGGAAAAGCCCAAGGGCAAGACCATTGATGATTGGGAAGCGGTTGAACTGCCGTTGTTCCGTTCGACCCAATTTGGCGATGATCAGGATCGGCCGATCAAAAAATCCAATGGCCGTTGGACCTATTTCGGCGGTGATCTCGCTTATCATTTCCAAAAAGCGCAGAATGCAGATGAACTCATCAACATTTGGGGCGCGGATCATTCTGGCACTGTGAAAAGGATCAAGGCGGCAGTTGCTGCGCTGACCAACGGCAAAACCAAATTCGATATCAAGCTGATCCAGATGGTGCGCTTGCTCCGCAATGGTGAACCGGAAAAAATGTCTAAGCGCTCGGGTAACTTCGTCACTATTGCCGATATGGTAGAAGAAGTCGGCAAAGATGCGGTGCGTTTCACGATGCTGACCCGCAAAGCTGACGCGCAAATGGACTTTGACTTTGCCAAGGTGACAGAGGCTTCGCGGGACAATCCGGTCTTCTATGTACAATATGCGCACGCTCGGATTCAGTCTACGCTGCGCAAGGCCGCGGAAGAAGGTGTCCACCCGTCGGCAGAGCATTTGGCTTCGTTGGGCGCGGAAGAACTGGACCTGATCAAACAAGCTGCCCAGTTTCCGCGAATCGTCGAATCGGCGGCAGCCAACCGTGAGCCACATCGGGTTGCCTTTTATCTCAATGACCTAGCAGCGGCCTTTCACGCTTTTTGGAATATGGGTAACGACCGGCCAGAATTGCGGATTATCATGGTAAATGACCCTGCAATGACATCGGCTAGGCTTTTCTTAGCTAAATATTTAGGGCAAGTGATTAAGAACGGTCTCGCGCTAATGGGGGTTAGCGCCGCTGACAAAATGTAAGCGCTCAAAAATAGTTTACGGGGTTGAGTATGTCTGATGTGAATAGCGATGGTTTGGACCTGGACGATGAAAATCGTTTGCCTTGGCTGGAATCCGCTGAAGATTATGATGGCGAGGATGAATATTCTCCAATTCGTGTCGCCTTATTTATTGGCTTGGGCATAGCGTTGCTCGCCGCGATTGTGGGCGGCATTTACTGGATGCAGAATCGCGATGTCGGCGGACTAAGTGGCGATGGAACTCTGATTGCTGCGCAGGAGGGCGACTATAAAGTACGCCCTGACGATCCGCAGGCCAGGAAATTTGAAGGCGAAGGTGATGCAAGTTTTGCCGCTTCTGAAGGGCAAGGTACTGCGAGTAAACTGGGCACGGCTCCTCCCGTGGAAGCACCCATTAAAAAGGCCGCCTCTTCGGCACCATCGACTGCGGGTAGCGCGTTGATTCAACTCGGCGCGTTCAGCTCTGCCGGTCAAGCCGACAACGCATGGTCCGGTTTCAGCCGCCGCTTTGCCGATATCGGCGCTTTGCCGAAGAAAATTGTCCAAGGTACTGTTGAGGGTGGTACGATCTATCGCCTTAATGCGGTTGCTCCCAATGTTTCGGCAGCTCAGAAAACCTGTAATGGTCTGAAAGCGGCTGGCGAAAGTTGTATTGTCGTCCCGCAATAGGCTGCTCAAACTCTGATAATCGGGGAAACACTGTGGACAACGGCGCTTTCCGCTTTACCGAACTGCCAAATTTCCGCATAATCTATATGTGAGTTTATGCGCGAAATTGGGTAGAGTTAAATCATGAAGCCGGTAGTTTTTGGGATGTCGGGATTAAGCCTGACGGCTGATGAAAAAGCGTTTTTCAAGGAAAGCGATCCCGCCGGATATATTATTTTTGGCCGCAATATTGAAAGTAAAGAGCAATTACGGGCGCTGACCGATGAGCTGCGCGTTTTGCATGGTCGCGAAGATGTTGCCATCTTGATTGATCAGGAAGGTGGCCGCGTCACCCGGATGCAAGAACCGATCTGGCCCAAATTCCCTCCCGGCGAAACCTTTGATAAGCTTTATGATATTGCGCCAGCAACCGCGATCGAGGCAGCACGCCTTAACGCACAGGCGATTGCCGAAAGCCTCCGCGAAGTCGGCATAACCGTCAATTGCCTGCCGTTGCTGGATGTCCGGCAACCGGAAACGGTTGATGCCATTGGCAACCGCGCCATGGGTAGCGAGCCCATGCAGGTGGCGGCTTTGGGCCGCGCGGTGATTTATGGCCAGACCAAAGGCGGCGCGGTGAGCGTCGTCAAACATATGCCGGGCCATGGCCGGGCCGTGGTGGATAGCCATATGGAATTACCGAAGGTGACAGCGTCCGCCGAAGAGCTGGAAATCGATCTGGCACCGTTTCGGTCGCTGTCGGGCGCGCCGATGGGGATGACCGCGCATATCGTCTATACCGCTTGGGACGCTGAACGCTGTGCCAGCCTGTCACCGATAGTTATTGAGGATGTTATTCGCGGTTCTATCGGCTTTGACGGGCTGCTATTCTCTGATGATCTCGACATGAAGGCGTTGAAAGGTGAAGTGCCCGAACGCGCCCGTGATGTGGTTGCTGCGGGTTGCGACATTGCGCTGAATTGCTGGGGCCGGATGGACGAGATGATCGGCATTGCGGATCTGCTCGGTGAAATTAGCGACCTTTCCCGTACGCGGCTCGATAAGGCGATGGCGATCTTGGATGACGCCGTTGAACCAGTGGAACTAGCGGATCTATTATCTCGTCGAGATGCCCTGTTGGCGGCGGCTTGATGGCAGAGGAGGAACCCGAACGCTTTTTCTTTCCGCCGACGCCGGCTGACGAAGATGCGTCGCTGACATTGAATATCGACGGCTGGGAAGGGCCGCTTGATCTTTTGCTCGCATTGGCGCGCAATCAAAAGGTTGATTTGCGCGAAATTTCAATCCTCGAGCTGGTCCAACAATATCTCAAATATATTGCGGACGCACAGAGTTTGAAGCTGGAGCTGGCGGCAGATTATCTGGTGATGGCGGCGTGGCTGACCTATTTGAAATCCGGTCTGCTGCTACCCAAAGACCCTGAAATTGATCCTTCGCCCGAAGAATTGGCGCTGCGCCTGCAAATGCGGTTGGAACGACTGAATGCTATGCGGGAGGCAGGGGCCAGATTGCTCGCCCGCGACCGCATTGGCCGGGACGTCTTTGCCCGCGGCGCTCCGGAGGGACTGCGAGTCGTCAAAAATCGCCATTGGCAGGCGGAATATTATGACCTGATCTCTGCCTATGGCCGTGTCAAATTGCGCAGCGTTCCGCCGGTGCATATTGTCAAACAGCGCATGGTGATGACGTTGGAAGATGCATTGGCGCGGGTATCGCTGATGCTGGGGGAGGCGATTGACTGGATGGATATCCGCGAGTTTCTGCCACCCGGCGCGCCGCCACAATTGCGCAAATCGGCATTGGCATCGAGTTTTGTGGCTGCGCTGGAACTGGCGCGGCAGGGGAAATTGGTGCTTAGTCAGGAAGAGAGCTTTGCGCCGCTAAAATTGAAAGCAAATAGTGATGGATGAGCCAACAGGTAATGATCGTAGCTTGATCATGGGCATGAACGCGGAAATGGATGAAGGCACACGGGCTGTTGAAGCTACCCTGTTTGCGTCTGAAAATCCTATGACAATTGCAGACATGAAACTCTACGTTGGTGAAGAAGTTGATATTCGCGCTGCGCTGAATGATTTGCAAAACGACTATTCCGGGCGCGGTATATCGCTGATTAAAACGGGCGACCGCTGGCATTTTCAAACCGCTCACGATCTGTCGCACCTGTTGCGCCGTGAGCGCGCGGAGCTGCGTAAATTGAGCCGCGCTGGCATGGAGACATTGGCGATCATTGCTTATCACGAACCGGTCAGCAGGGCTGAAATCGAAGCCATCAGAGGTGTTCAGGTGGCCAAAGGTACGCTGGATGTGTTGATGGAGGCGGGGTGGGTCCGCCCCGCAGGTCGCCGCGAAGTGCCGGGCAGGCCCCTAATTTATGCAACAACGGCGGAATTTTTGACGCATTTCGGTCTGCAAACCCGCAAGGAGTTGCCGGGTATAGATGATCTGAAAGCCGCCGGTTTGCTTGACCCGGTGGACTTGGCATTGGAACGATTGGAGATGGAAGCAGAAGATGAATTGCCGCTGGAACAAGAGCTTAACGAAGATGGTCTAGAAGAAAATGATGATGACGCTCCCGATTCACTGGAAAACGAGGCGGAAAGCGCTTAAGTATAAGGCTTAGATCAGGAGATTTTCGATGCAACCGAGTATTTGGCAGATTTTAATTGTAGCAGCTTTGGTGCTGATCCTGTTCGGTCGCGGCCGGATTTCGGAGATGATGGGTGATGTGGGTAAAGGCATTAAGTCCTTTAAAAAAGGCATTACCGAGGAAGAGGAAAGCGTAAAGGCTTCTGCCCAGATTGACAGCAAACCAGCGGATGTCAGCGCAGATAAAGCCACCACATCCGACAAGACAGCTGGTTAAGGCTGGTTCGCTGATCTAGGCGGGACCTAGCGGCGCGCAGATATGTTTGACCTTTCCATCTCTGAAATCGCGATTATCGTGATCATTGCGATTGTGGTGATCGGCCCTAAAGAATTGCCGCGCGCGCTTGCCACCGCAGGTCGCTGGATGGCTAAGGCACGCGGTGTAATGGGCAATTTTCGCACTGGCTTTGACGCGATGGTTCGTGAAGCGGAATTGCAGGAAATGGAAAAGAAATGGGCGTCCGAGAATGAACGGATCATGCTCGAACATCCGACGGTTTCTGATGATGAACAGCAAATGGAGCCCTTAGACGGACCGCCAACGGCAAAAGGTGAGAGCGATTCTGGGCAGGCGAATCTGCCGTTGGATGAAGCAACACCTGAAAAACCACTAGAGAAACCGGGCGAATGAACGAGCAATCCGCGCCTGATATCGAAGACAGCAAAGCGCCGTTAATCGAGCATTTGATCGAACTGCGCCAGCGCCTCGTCTGGGCCGTGGTTGCTTTGGTCATTGCTTTTGCAATCAGCTTCTATTTTGCTGACGAGATATTCGGTCTGCTGGTTGTGCCGCTCACCGACGCTTTCCCCCCCGGCGAAGGTAAGCTTGTTTATACCAAGCTCTACGAAGCGTTTTTCGTTGAGATTAAGGTGGCCATGTTCGCCGCTTTTTTGCTCGCTTTTCCGGTCATATCCAACCAGCTTTGGTCCTTTGTCGCACCGGGGCTTTATGCGAACGAGAAAAAGGCGTTTCTGCCATTCCTATTCGCCACGCCCATCCTGTTTACGGCGGGTGCTGCGCTAGCCTATTATATCGTGATGCCGACCGCATTCCGGTTTTTCCTGGGATTCGAGGGAGAAGTCGGTGGCATGACGCAAGAAGCGTTGCCCGCCATGGGCGACTATCTTGATCTAGTGATGCGTTTCATTCTGGCCTTTGGCGTTTGTTTCCAACTGCCGGTATTGCTGTTGCTGCTCAACCGCGCAGGACTTGTTACGCGCGAACAGTTAAAGGGCCTGCGGCGCTACATGGCCGTTGGTGCTTTTGTCCTGGCGGCGATATTGACGCCGCCGGATGTCGTGTCCCAATTCCTGCTCGGCATACCGCTCATACTGCTTTACGAAGTCTCGCTGGCGATCATGTGGTTCACCGAGCGCAAGCGCGCCAAGGCTGAAACCGCTTCTTAATTTATCGCGTCTTCACCGGCGCGACCAACTGATTCAATATCTTGACCGACGCCTTGCACCGTATTGCAGGCTGCCAGAACGAGGGTGGATGAAATAATCAATGATGCCAAAATCTTGCGCATGGTTCTTCTCCTGATGATGGGGATTAATCGATTGCCCGTTCGCCGGCTTTGCCGACGGATTTAATATCATCCCCGACACCTTGCACAGTGTTGCACGCGCCCAGCAACAATGTTGCTGAGAGAATTATGGAAGTGATTATTTTTCCCATTATGGTAACTCCTGATCCTGCGTTTTCAGCAGAAACATGGAGTTACCCAGGATTTCCGCTAAAAACTAAATTTTGCGCTGATACGAATATCACGTCCGGCGAGCGGTACAAAATCTTTAGTGAACGAGGCATGACGGCGCGCGTTCACATTAAAAATATTATTCGCCGATGCCAGCAAAGTCACGCCGCCGTCTTTACCCAACGGTCGCCAGGCTGCAGAGGCATTAACCATCGTAAAGCTGTCGGTTGGCGTTTCAAAAGCTGAAACGCGATTCTGACTATCTGACCATTCGAGCTCAGCGCGTAAGTCTAATGCGTCGCTTTGCGCTCCGATCCCGCCAAGCAACCGCAAGGGTGGAATACGAGGAACGGGGCCGCCGCCGTCCGTGACTTTTGCCCGAACATAGTCGGCAACCCCGTCGGTGACGAATTCAAACCCACCGGCACGGGCGACAACGAAGGATGCGGAGGCTTCAAAGCCATAATAGGTCGCATCCTGTTGGAAAAATTGGAAAACGGGCAATCCATCTTCTTCTTCACCGGTTTCGATCTCAAAGATATAATCATCAAAGAAATTGGCATAAACCGTCGCGCTCAACTGGATATCGTCAGAATTCCAGCGCGCATATAATTCGCCGCCCCAGCTTTTTTCAGTCGTGAAATTCGGATTTCCGATTTCAAAAGCCTGAGTGGCAATATGGGGGCCGTCGGATAGCAGCTCTTCGGGTGATGGCGCACGCTCTGATCGCGACAGATTAACGCCGATTTTAAGGGGGCTGTCATCTGGTGCATAGGCAAAACCTACGGCGCCGGACAAGCTGTCGAAACTGCGATCGAAATTGACGGCGTTAGATGAGATATCGGTGCTGTCATAGCGACCCGCGACCTCAACTTCGAAATTGCCGAGATCAATTTCTTGGATAGTGAACAAAGCAATGCTTTCAACGGTGTTCTTCGGAACAAAGGCTTCTGCACCAATGGCATTGAAATCGCGCGCCAAAAATTGTGTGCCGATCACACCACGCCAGCCATTACGTTCGTTTTGAACCAGTTCTGCCCGAGCTTCGATGCCTTCGACGGTAAATACGGTGCCGATTTCATCCCCTTCAAATTCGGTATGCTCATAATCTGAATAGCCTGCGCGGATGTTCAGCGCTTCAAAGAAACCATCGCCGAGATTGACGCCCGCGCGGAGGTCCGCACGAATTTGTTCCAAGCCAATGGTAACCGGACCTTCTTCCTCTTCTTCTTCACCGCCCGCGTCTTCGTCGCCATGGCCATGTTCCGCGCCGGGGCGGGACGGTACGCCGTAATCTGTGTCATAATAGCTGACGGAAAAACCGATATTGCCACCGTCGGTAATGTAGGCGAGGCCGGTGGCCGCGCTGACCGTGCGGCTGACCGTATTAGCAACCGTGCCGCGCTGATTGGCGGTTTCCGTCAATTCTGCTGCCTCGTCGAGATTGCCCTCTTCCGTCTCTTCGGCGACCTGAGCGAGCACTTCACTGCGCAGCTCCGGGGCCAAAACAAAGCCGGATATGTCGACGTCGTCAGTATCTCGATATGCGCCATTGATGTGGAAAACCAATGAATCGGTAAGCGGCACATCAAGCGAGCCGCCGATGCTATAGTCATTGGCCGCGCTACCATAGCCGCCAACAGCATCAAGGTGAAAGGCCTCTTCCGGCACATCGCGCGGGATACGCTTGTCGATCACATTGACCGCGCCGCCAATTGCGTCACCGCCAAACAGCAATACGGCTGGTCCGCGAAGGACCTCGATGCTCTGGGCTGTAAGCGGGTCAATGGTTACTGCATGATCCACCGAGGTGTTGGATGCATCCAGCGCGCCGATACCATCGGTGAGAACCCGGACCCGTGGTCCTTGAAAGCCGCGCAATACAGGCCGCGAAGACCCCGGTGCAAAGCTGGTCGAAGAGATGCCAGGCAATTTGGTCAGGCTGTCGCCAATTTGGCCGCGTAAATCGTTGGTCAGCTGATCGCCGGTTAGAACCGACGTGCCGGCCAAAATATCCAACCTATCAAGATACGGGGCCGTGACGACAATCGCGTCATTATTGTGGAAATCATCAACACTGCCACGCTCCTGCGGTGCTTCCGACTCACTCTGAGCTGTGGCCGTTTGGGCAAAAGCAGGGGTGGAAGACGCGATGAGAAGGGCGGTTGATAGCAAAAACTTACTCTTTGGCATGGGTACTCGCTTTGTTAAATGAGGGGATATTTGAACCGTCTTTAAGTCTAATGATATAACATATCAATCGATAATTTTGGTTAGATCGCCAAATCGAGTGAATTTTGCTATGAGTTTCCCAGGATATTTTGAGAGGAGACGAATTATGACCCAATGGAAGGAAGAAGGCTTTCATAGCGTAACGCCCTATTTGACGGTCGATGATGCAGCGGCGGCCATTGAGTTTTACAAAAAGGCCTTTGGAGCGGAGGAAGTTATGCGCATGCCAATGGGCGACAAAATTGGCCATGCGGATATTTTAATCGGTGATAGCCATGTGATGCTGTCCGATGAGTTTCCGGATATGGAGAAGCTGGGGCCGAATAAGCGCGGCGGCGGCACGTGCAGCATGATGATTTATGTAGAGGATAGTGACGCGGCCTTTGCAAAGGCGATCGACGCCGGTGCGACGGCGGTTCGTCCTGTTGAAGATCAGTTTTATGGTGATCGCTCTGGGTGGGTTAAAGACCCGTTTGGCCATGAATGGACTCTGTCGACGCATATTGAAGATGTTAGTCCTGATGAGATGAACAAACGGATGGCTGAGATGATGTCAGGCGAAGCGGCTTAAGATCACCCAAGTTCAGGATGACGAATATATTTTTCTAGTTTAGGTTATCTTTCATGACCTTCACCAAAAAAATCCTGCTGCTCGGTTCAGGCGAACTGGGCCGCGAATTTGTTATTTCCGCCAAGCGCCTGGGTACCTATGTCATTGCCTGCGATTCTTATATCGCGGCTCCGGCGATGCAGGTTGCAGATGACTGTGAAGTCTTTTCCATGCTCGACGGCGACAAATTGCGCGCTGCCATCGAAAAGCATCAACCAGACTTGATTGTCCCGGAAGTCGAAGCAATCCGCACCGAAATTCTCGCCGAGGTTGAGGCGGAAGGTTTCAACGTCGTGCCGTCTGCCCGCGCGACCCAATTGACGATGAACCGCGACGCCATTCGCGATGTGGCCGCGCAGGAATTGGGCCTGACCACCTCACGCTACCATTATGCTGAAAGCTTTGCAGAGGTGCAGGCCGCCGCGGACGATATCAGGCTGCCATTGGTCATCAAGCCGGTCATGTCGTCCTCCGGCAAGGGGCAGAGCAAAGTCGATAGCGCCGATGCGCTTGAAAACGCCTGGACCTATGCGGTCGACAATATGCGCGGCGACCGTGCCCGAGTGATTGTCGAGCAGTTTATCGACTTTGATTATGAAATCACGCTGCTGACTGTGCGGACGCGCGATGACGTGCTGTTCTGCCCACCTATCGGCCATCGTCAGGAACGTGGTGATTATCAGGAAAGCTGGCAGCCTGCCGCGATGTCGGACGATGCCCTGACCACCGCACAGGATATGGCGCGCAAGGTCGTCGATAATCTCGGTGGATATGGTTTGTTTGGGGTCGAGTTTTTTGTGACGAAAACCGGCGAGGTCATCTTCTCCGAACTCAGCCCCCGCCCCCATGATACCGGCATGGTAACGCTCATCGGTCAAAACCTCACCGAATTTGATCTCCACGCCCGCGCTATCATGGGGCTGCCAATCCCGCATATCGCGCTGACCGCCCCGGCCAGCGCCAGCGCGGTGATCTTGGGGGATTGTGACAGCGAAAATTTTGCGTTCACCGGCGTTGCCGAAACCTTGGCACTTGGCAGCAAAGGGGCGGAAGTGGATGTTCGGATATTCGGCAAACCGGTAACACGGCCCTATCGGCGGATGGCTGTCGCATTGGCGACGGGTGTGGATAGCGATGCTGCGCGGGCGCTGGCGAAACAGGCTGCGGACGCGGTCGGGATTGAATATCGCTAAATAACGGTCTAGCCTCAACCACGTTGAGGGTCGCGTCTATTGCTGAGTGAAGATCATTCTTCATTATAGCCCCGCTTGGGAGAGTGGCGCATGATACCTGTCGATCCTGTCAATCTGGCTGATTATGCGCCGTTTGATCCGTTTAGCTATTATATCCATATCATCATCGGTCTCGTCGGATGGATCGGTGCACTGGCCGCCTTAGCGTCGCAGAAAGGCAGTCGGCGACATATTCTGGGCGGCCGGCTATTCATGATCAGTACGGTTGTGGTCTCGGTTACAGCCTTGATCCTGCTATCGACGCGTTTTGCTCCGCCGTTATTTGTGGCGGCGCTGACCGCAGTTTACGCGATTGCAACGGCCTTTCTTGCGCTCAGGCCGGGAACTCAGCGGGTCAGACGCACCGAATATGGGCTGTTCGCTTTTGAGCTTGCTATGCTGTTCTTGTTCATGGCGATGGCGATCCCCAATATCATGGCTGGCAATATCAATCCGATGGGGCCGCTGGTGATCTCTATCATCCCGATCATTTTGCTCGTTGGCGACATAAATTTCTTCCGCAATGCCGACCGGCGGCCTGCGCTCCGGGTCCGGCGTCATTTGGCGCGGATGATCTGGGCTTTCATCATTTCGGTGCGGGCGCCGTTGGCGGAAATCTATGCCGAGCTGTCGATCCCGGTATTTTTCATATTATTTGGTCCGTTGGTAGTCGCGCCGCTGATGATCTGGTTCTTCCTGAAAAAGCTGCCTCGCTCAGACAGGGCAGCCGCACCGGAGTAAGCCATAACCGCGCTACCACTCATTTGCTTGTTGACATCCTTCCTCTCGGACCGCTGATAGGCGGTTAGAAAATTCAATGGAGAGCTCTAACTTATGTCAGCCCAATTCATCCTCTATGGTTCCCCTCTATCACCCTTCCAGCGCAAGGTAGAAGCGGTGCTGGCCCTCAAAGGTCTCGACTTTGAGAGTGAAGCAGTCGCTGTCATGGCCATGCCTGACTGGTTTAAGGAAATAAGCCCTTTGGGCCGGATACCAGCGCTGCGAGATACGGTAGTTGGCACAGAGGGAACCGCAGGCACGCTGACCGACAGCTCGGCCATTTGTGGTTATCTTGAGAAGAAGCAACCCGAACCAGCCATCTATCCCGATGATCCATTTGATTATGGCCGGGCTTTGTGGCTGGAGGAATATGCGGATACCGGCATGGCAATGGCGGGCGGTCTGGGATTGTTTCGGCCCATTGCTTTTAAGCTTTTTCAGGGCAAGGAGCCGGACCTCGAAACGGCCCGCAGCACTTGGAATGAGAAACTACCGCCGCTCTATGATTATCTGGAAAAGCAACTGGATGGCGGTCAATATTTTGTTGGTAACGCGTTGTCGATCGCTGACATATCCATTGCTTGCCAACTGATGCAAACCGATATGCTTGCGGGGCCCCCTAATCCTGCAAAGTGGCCAGCATTGTTTGCGTTCCTGAAGGCAATGAAGGCGCACGCAGCCTTCAAACGCAATCTGACCGTGTGCGGGAAGATGTTGGCGAAGGTACTGCCGGAGAAATTTGACCTGTCGGCATAATGGATCGCCGTCGCCTGAAAGCTGTCGTTCATCGACGGCTCAGTGCCTTTCGTCTAAAACATGATTTCAAACGCAACCTTTTTGCCTTTGATGCACGGTTATTGTAACGGGGTATCAAGCGTAAGAGCGCGTAGAAATTCATGTCCTCAACGGGGCACAATATCCTATTTTATGGAGAGATGTACATGCGATTTTCAGTTTCCAGCCGCAAATTTTTTCTAGGCGTATCGACTGCCGCTTTGCTTGGTTTCGGTGCTAACCCGGCGATGGCCGAACAGACCACGGCAGAACTCAACAAGATGAGCGCGAATGGGAATAGCGGCATGAAGAAAACATCTGATGACGCGTCTGAAAACACGATTCTGCAGGAATGGACCGGTCCTTATGACGGCGTACCGCCTTGGGATGAGGTGAAAGTTTCCGATTTTCCCGCTGCATTTGAACAGACGATGAAGGATATTAAGGCTGAATTTATTGTGGTGCGTGACAATCCCGAACCGGCGACTTTTGAGAACACCACAATGCCTTTGGAATTGGCGGGCAATAAAGCCAATGAGCTGTTTGCCATTTGGGGCGTGCATAGCAGTAACTTGTCCAATGACGAGGTTCGTAAAATTCAGGGCGAGTGGCTGCCGAAGATTTCCGCCTTCTTTAATGAACTGACCCTCGATCCGAAGGTTTTTGCGCGCTATAAAGCGGTTTATGATGGCCGTATGGAAGCAGGCCTTGATGCACAGCAATTACGGTTGGTTGAGCGTGACTATGAAGGCCTCGTGCGCAATGGCGCTTTGCTTGAAGGTGCTGACAAAGAAAAGCTGATCGCGCTGAACACAGAATTGTCCAAAGCGTTTAACGAATTTTCGAACAAGGTGCTGGCGGATGAAGAAACATTTATCTTCCTAACCGATGAAGCGGACCTCGCCGGTTTGCCCGCGAGCTTTATCGCTTCGATTGCCGAGGCGGCGAAAGAGCAGGGCAAAGAAGGTTGGGCGCTCAAGAATACCCGCTCGGTCATGCAGCCGTTCCTGCAAAACTCGACCCGCCGCGATCTGCGGGAGAAGGTTTACAACGCCTATATCAACCGTGGTGACAATGGTGACGCGAATGACACCAATATGACGATCGCGAAAATCCTGAAGCTGCGTGCGGATCGCGCCAAGCTGCTCGGTTTCAAAACCCATGCCCATTACCGCATGGCCGATACCATGGCGAAGGAGCCCGAAACGGCAATGGACCTGATGATGCAGGTCTGGCCCGCTGCGGTGGCGCGCGTCGAAGAAGAAGTTGCGGACATGCAGGAAGTCGCTGATGCCGAGAATGCCGGTATCACGATCAAACCATGGGACTATCGCTATTATGCGGAGAAAGTCCGTAAAGCGAAATATGATCTCGATGAAGCCGAGATCAAACCTTATTTCAAGCTCGACAATATGGTCGCGGCGATGTTTGATGCGGCCAATAAATTGTACGGCATGGACTTTACCGAGAATACCGGAACTGTGCCGGTTTTTCACCCTGACATCCGCACGTTTGAAGTGAAACGCGGCGATAAGCTGGTCGGCCTCTTCTATCTCGACAATTTTGCCCGTGCCGGTAAGCGCTCTGGCGCTTGGATGACCACCTATCGCAGCCAATATGAGCTAGGCGGCAACAATAAGTATGTTTTGGCATCGAATAATAACAACTTCGTCAAAGGTGGCGGAGGGTCTCCGACGCTGATCAGTCTGGATGACGCATCAACCTTGTTCCATGAATTTGGCCATGCGCTGCATTATCTCAACTATGACATCAAATATCCCGGTCTGGGCGGTACACCGCGTGACTTTGTTGAATATCCGAGTCAGGTGAACGAGAATTGGCTGTTGACCCGCTATGTACTCGACAATTACGCGAAACATTCGGAAACAGGTGAGCCGATGCCACAGGCTTTGGTCGACAAAATCAACAAGTCCAAAACGTTCAACGAAGGCTTCTCGACGGTTGAATATTTGTCTTCGGCCATTATAGATATGAAGCTGCACAATCGCACCGATCCGGTCACAGATCCTGATGCGTTTGAGCGTGAAACTTTGACCGAAATCGGTATGCCGGACACGATTGTGATGCGTCACCGTCTGCCGCAGTTTAATCACCTGTTTTCGTCCGATGCCTATTCTGCGGGTTATTACAGCTATCTCTGGTCAGAAACGATGGATGCCGATACCTGGGCAGCCTTTGAAGAAGCTGGCGATGTTTGGGACAAAGATACGGCAGAACGCTTCCGTTCGATCATTCTGTCCACTGCGAATGAAACCGACCGCAAGGAAGCCTACCGCAAATTCCGCGGCCGTGACCCCGAGGTTAAATATATCCTTAAGAAACGTGGTTTCCCGGTTCCGGGCGAAACGGCGGCAGTCAAAGGCGGCGGCGAGAGCAGCGGCAACGATTAATCTCTGGCCTTCAGGCAAAGATAATGACGCGCTGGTCCGAAGTGGCTGGCGCGTTTTTCTTACGCGCTGATGCGCTGATCGGCCCTTGACCGCAGTGCGCCTGCCTGACAGGTTTCGAATCGAAACTTTTGAGAGGATATCCATCATGCCAATCAACGCTGTCCGTACTCCTGACGCCCGCTTTGCCGATATTCCCGATTTCGATTTTCCGGTCCATTATGCCGAAGATTTGCCCGGCTATGAAGGATTGCGCGCAGCGTGGATTGACGAAGGTCCCAAAGACGCCGAGCGCACTTTCCTGTGCCTGCATGGCGAACCGAGCTGGTCATTCCTCTATCGCCGGATGATCCCGGTGTTTTTGGAGAGCGGTGCCCGGGTTGTGGCACCAGATTTCTTCGGATTTGGCCGTTCCGACAAACCAACGGAGCTAGATGATTATACGTTCGATTTTCATCGTAATCATATTCTGGCGCTGGTCGAACGGTTGGACCTGAAGAACATCACATTGGTGGTGCAGGATTGGGGCGGGTTGATTGGTCTGACCTTGCCGGTTGATGGCGCGTTTAAGAGGCGATTGTCGCGTCTGATCGTCATGAACACAGGCCTTGGCCTCGGCCGCACGCCGGGTGACGGGTTTAACGCATGGAAAGAATTTGCGCTGAATACGCCGGAATTCAAAACCGGGCAGATTATCGCCAGCGGCACGCCGCATCTGACGGAGCAGGAAATCGCTGCCTATGACGCACCTTTTCCGGACTCAAGCTATCAGGCAGGGGCGCGAAAATTCCCTGCGCTCGTGCCAGTTTCTCCTGACATGGATGGGGTAGAGGTTAGCACGAAGGCCGCGGTCTTTTGGAAAGATGAATGGCGAGGGGACAGCTTCATGGCAGTTGGTGATGCCGACCCTGTTCTCGGCCCACCCGCCATGGTCAAATTGCAAAAGCTCATCAACGGTTGCCCCGAACCGATGATGATCGAAGGTGGCGGCCATTTTGTTCAGGAATGGGGTGAACCCATCGCGCGGGCCGCGCTAAAATCCTTCGGAGACTTGTAACCAGTTCTTTGGTTTAAGCTGCCATCGCCGTTTTGCTGAAGCTCTCGGTAAAGCGTGGTTTCATTGGTTGGCTAGAAACCATGGCTAGCGGCAAAGCGGTTTCACAATGCGCACATTCTGCGCTGAAGCGGCCAACATGCCAATGGGATTTACCGCAACCGGGGCAGCGATTTACAATGTCCAAATGGTACATAGGCTGATACCCGCGCTGCAGCACTGCTGCCTGTTGTGGACTGTTTGTTTCGGCCAATACGTCTTGAGGACGGTTGACGAATGATCTTGGGGACAAATACATCGTTCTTCCTTCTCTTTGTTGCCAAAATTAATACGCATGACATTACGGTTGGTTACTGAATTGACGGTGAACCGTTTATTTCCGTCGACGAAGAGATAGAGGTTCACAAGAATGTAGATAGGATTTTTCCGCCAATTCGGCGTGACATTCCGCACAGCGATCCCCAACCCATTGAATCACAGTGGAAAAAACTGTTAAAAAAAAGTTACCAAAAACTGCCAAATATTGACAGATATCCTTAAAAAACCGTTAAAGTCGGCTAGTTGAGGGACTCTTCGAGTAATCGTGCGAGTCGCAGGCCCGCGCGTTCAATCTGGATTCGCGCGGTCGGAATCAGTTTCCTGATTTCATCATTGTCCACTTTGCCCCGGCGAGTGAGTTTCGGACCGCAAGAGGGTTGATCTTCAGCGGTCGGATAGCTGTAATCGCGCGCGACTTGCCATGCTTGCATGGCCCAAAAGTCGGTCGTTCCGAACGATTTATCGGATTTTTCTTCGGCGCTATAGCGGCGGACCATTTCAGGGCCGTCGGTAATAGCGCGTTCTGCCAATGGTCCGTCCCACAGCCAATGCAGATTCATCCGACCTTCGATGATCCCATAAGCCGCACGGACATCGTTGCCTCCGCGATCGCTGCGATCACCGCTGTGAAGTGGCATGTGCATGTCCCCGACGAAATGGATCAGAAAGGTTAACGCTTCCAGCCGGACATGGGCAGGTAGCGACTTGTCTTTGAGCAAAGCCGCATTGCGATCAATCTGCGCAGATACGCAATTGCCGTTGCGGCATGCACTTTTCAGGTCAAACGGCTTGCAGATATCGACATTCTGATAATGCCATGGACTTGTGTAACCCCAGCGCGACCGGTCGCGCCGGACACAATCGGGCCAGACACTGGCGTCACCAATGTTTTTGAGGTCGCATTTCGGTGTTCCAAGCAGGGTTGCTGAACGAAATAGTTGGTTCATCTGCCCCATAGTTTTTCCATCGATATTGGTCTGTGCAATGCCGGCAATAGTGCGGTGGGCATATTCACCCCATGCTAGAGCGGGAGTGGAGGAGAAGAAAAGCGCAAGAATGAGAATCTTTTTAAACATGAGAGTTCAGTGCGCCACTTTGATGACAGAAATAAGTATATTGTGACGGCTTAGCGGTCTGACAAACAAACCTCATTCCACATTGGCGACATTATATTTAATGGCTTCCTCTTTAGTCAGGCAGCGGCGGGTCGACTGGTCTGACCCTTCAACTTTGACAGCTTTCTGTTTGTACATAATGTCTTTCAGTAACTTACGGGATACGCCCATACGGATGAGAAAGTCATTATCTTCGGTGGCGAGCAAGGCACTTTCCTGTTCAACTTCACCGATAAGTTCGACGGTGGAATCGGTACCCATTTCAATACTGTAATTAATTGCGTTGCGATCACCGGTCATAGTGAACATGTGAACCATGAATCCGCCATCGGCCTCAATGATCCGAGCGCGGCCGCCCATGAAAACAAAATTACAGGCGCTGAAACAGCTCCATCCTGCTGGAATACGAGTGATCATCAATCCACCTAACTCGCGAATGATCCGACCCGCCTCATTGCCCGCACGGGCATGACCGCCGGGAGATCTTAGCCAGATTTCGGCAATATCGGGATTATCGGAGAGGGCTTTTTTGAGCCGGTCTGGCAAGCCAACATCAACCACGCCTTCGGCGAGCAGCACCTTGGTGTCATTTTTTTGGATAGGCGTGAGAACCATTTCCTTGTTGCTCGTCCAGTTCGGTTCGGCTGGACAGGTCGGATTGTCCGGATCCATAGCCTGAACATCCTTGGGCACTGTATTCCCTTGCACAGCCAGCATGCCGGCCAGCAATATCATAGGTTTAAGATAGTTTTTCATAAGCTTTTGTCCGTTCGGTATCGGCATATCATATGCTAATTCTATGGTAAGGTAAAATTTGTTGTCGAAAGTGCGATATTTCACAGACAGATCGAAATCTGTGACGTAAGCCACGCTAAAGTCGTGCATAACGGGTCGATACAAGATGGGCTAAGCTTGCAGGGCCTGATAATATTAGTTAGCAATATTCGGAAGGGAGGCAATCAGATGATAAAACGGGGGCAAGGTATATTTCGTGCGCTGATCGCGGTTTTCTCTCTAGCAAGTGTCGGGACACCGGCCTTTTCACAGGATCAGGAGGTGGCTGATGCAGATCGAGCCTATGTGGCACCGGTGTCTGCCGAACCGGATTTGCCGCAATTGCCACCAACCCCTGTGTTGAGCCAAGAAGGCTATCCCGACTGCCGCGAAGATTTTCAGAAAATCGCTGCACCGTTTGACAAAGCTGAAGACACTAATCGCTGCACGGTCTTGCTTGACCGCTACTATGCCGAAGTGTTGACCCCATTCCGTCAGCTGATGATCGATCATCAGAATCAAATTTCTGCGATCTACACCGGCAAGGTGGCTGGAAGAATGGAATATTCTGCAAAAAGCCGGGACGATTTTTACAAGGTGATGATGCAGGAACATACTGCCTCCGATCCCGATGGCGCAAATCTCGCCGACTATCGTACGTTGGAAGCGCGCTATCAGCAGGATCGCACCTATTTGGCCGATCGCTTCTGTTTTAATACCGGATGCGGTGGTTATTCCGTGCCGGAATATGTTGCTGCAGAAGAGAAATCTGAAAAAGCTAAGAAAGACGGCAAACTAAAAAGCGCTAAAAATTCCAAAGGCCCGCAAAAATGTAAGAAAGCCAAAAAACGTGGTGGCGTGTTGGGCGGTTTGCTGGGAGGCGTTGCTGGTAATGCCGCTGGTCTCGGGAAAATCGGTACGCTGATTTCCAGCGCAGCGGGCGCGGTACTGGTCGGTGAAATTGCTTGCCAACTGACCGAAGACGAACAGAAAGAAGCAGTTGCAGCTACCGTTGAGGTTACCGAGAAAGAAGAAGTCGGTGCCACAGCGACTTGGAAAAGCCCGACACGGGCTGGAGTTTCCGGATCATCGACCGTCACGGCGCTTAATACCCAGCCCAATGGCCGTAAATGCCTCAACATTACGGATGTCGCGATTATTGATGGCGTCGAAACCCGTGTTGCAAAGCAAATGTGCCGCGGGCAGGGAGACGAGGGCTACACTATCTTGGCGTAGCCACTGACGGCACGATGTAACGCTACGCCATATCCGCTTTGATAAAGTCCGCTGCGCGCTCACCGATCATCATGCTGGGCGCATTGGTATTACCGCTGATAATCTCCGGCATGATTGATGCGTCGGCAATATAGAGACCATCCAAGCCTTTGAATTTCAGCCGGTTATCAACCACAGCGTCGTCATCGCTGCCCATGCGGCAGCTGCCCACCGGATGGTAGACCGTGTCGGCACGTTCCCGGATCAGGGCGTCCAATGAATCATCATCGCTCATATCAATCGGATGACGATTAGTAGGTTTAAAGTCGGTCAGCGGCGGCGATTCCATGATCCGCTGCATATTACGAACACCAGCTCTTAATGTTGCGATATCGCGGTTGTCGTCAAGGAAGTTCGGATCAATCGCTGGTGGTGCTGCGGGGTCTGTGGAACCAAGCCTTACAGTGCCTTTGCTGTGCGGGCGCAATACACAAGCATGGCAGCTAAAACCGTGACCTTTGACTTTTTCCCGGCCATGATCTTCCAACATCGCTGGCACGAAATGATATTGGATATCGGGAGCTGGCACGTCGCGGCTGGAGCTCCAGAAGCCGCCCGCTTCGGCATAGGGCGTGGTCATTATACCGGTGCGCTTCATGCGATGTTCGATGATAGCCTTGCCCATGCGGATTGTACCTTGCAGGGAGTCCCCGACCAATTCCTTGGACTCGGTTTTATAGCCCGAAACGAAATCAATATGGTCTTTCAAGTTCGCGCCGACTTCCGGTTTTTCGACAGCGACATCTACACCTTTATCCTTGAGATGGGCCCCCGGACCAATGCCGGATAGTTGCAGGATATGAGGTGTGCCAAACGCCCCTGCAGACAATACTACTGCGCCTTTGGCCGACAAGGTCTCTTGAGAGCGGCCGCGTTTGATCTGTACGCCGGTAACACGGCCATTTTCGATGATCAGTTTTTCCACCAGCGATTTAGTTTTGATATCCAGGTTCTGCCGACTGCGACCGGGCTCGACATAGGCGCGCGCGGCGGACCAGCGCTCGCCATTCTTTTGCGTGACTTGATAAATGCCAATGCCCTCTTGCTTGGCGCCGTTGAAATCATCGAGAATGGGGATCTGTAAATTGCGCGCCGCTTCAACAAAGGCCACGCTGCCGGGGTTGAGCCATTTCTGGTCAGATACAGACAGCGGCCCATCACCGCCATGAAACTCATCGCCGCCGCGCTCATTACCCTCGGATTTCTTGAAATAGGGTAGGACATCATCATAGCTCCAGCCGTCACAGCCATGACCGCCTGTAGATTCCGGGGCCGCCCAATTGTCATAATCCCACTTGTTACCGCGAATATAGACCATCGCGTTGATCGCGCTGGACCCACCAAGACCGCGTCCGCGCGGTTGATAGCCAATCCGGCCATTGAGTCCTTTTTGCGGGACGGTATCAAATTTCCAGTTCGCGTTTTTTAGCAGGAAAGGCATCATTCCCGGTGTTTTGACCAGGAAATTATTATTGTTTCCACCTGCTTCAATCAGGCAGACTGAACGCTTGCCGTCTTCGCTTAAGCGTCCGGCGACTGCACTGCCTGCTGATCCGCCGCCGATGACGATGATGTCATATTCTGCCATTTTGTTTTCTCCTGCTGCGCCCAGCGTGCCTTTATGGTTTCGCTGTTTTCCCGGGAGCCATCATGGCTCCACCCGGGCGGTTTTATCAGATAGTTTAACTTGTAACGCCAAGGCGCTGACCAGAGATCCTTAGCCATGCCAATCCACTCATGAAAGGCGGCCCAAAGGACATTGTAACTTTTCAGATTTTTGACAATGCCATATTGGATTTTCTCATCATCCCGCTCTTCTTCAAACGTTCCGAACATCTTGTCCCAAATGATGAAAATTCCGGCATAATTTCTGTCGAGATAGCGGGGATTGGTCGCATGGTGGACCCGGTGATGGGATGGGGTGTTCATCACTGCTTCAAACCAGCGCGGCATCCTGTCAATCGCTTCGGTATGGATCCAATATTGGTAAAGCAGATTTACCCCGCCAACAAAGGCAATCATCGCTGGGTGGAAGCCGATGAGGAACATCGGCAGGGAAAATATCCATGTCAGCGCAAAGGTGCTGGTCCAGGGCTGACGCAGCGCGGTTGAGAGATTATAATGTTCGCTGCTGTGATGATTGACATGCGCTGCCCAAACCCAGCGGATACGGTGTGCGCCGCGATGGAAGATATAATAGAAGAAATCATCGACGAATAGCGCAAGAATCCAGGCCCACCACGTGAACGGGATGTCGAAAAGCCGATATTGATATACCCAATATATGGCGGCCACAGCCAGCCCGCCGGTTAATATGCCAGCGACCACGCTTCCGGTTCCCAACGTCAGCGATGTCGCCATGTCTTTGACATCATATTTGATGTCATCACGATAGCGGCTCATGAAAAATTCGATCGCCACCGTCATGATAAAAAACGGAATCGCATAAAGGGTTGGATCGGGAAGACTTTCCATGCCTTCCTATTTACAGCGCTGTCAGCAACTGTCCAGCAGGATTAGTTTGTCTCGCCCGCCAAAGCATCCACCATCGCGCGCACGGGTGTAATATCATAGCCAGCATTTCCGGCCAGTCGTGCTATCTCATCTGGCGCTATGCCCTGCTTTGCTTGAGCCAGCGACCATAGCAAAGTCGAGCGGGTGCCGGACCGGCAATAGGCGAGTGTCTTGCCTTTGGCACCTTCAAGAGCAGCGATCATCGCATCGACCTGCGGCGCGGAAAAACCACTATGGGTGATCGGAATACCGATATATTCGATCCCGGCGGCTTTGGCGGCGGCTGCAATATCGGCGCTTTGCGGCGCGCCCGGTTCTTCGCCATCGGGACGGTTGTTGACGATCAGCGTCACGCCTTCCGCTTTTGCGGCCGCGATATCCTCCAAACTAATCTGAGGAGACACGCTGACTTTTTCGTTGATGGAGCGAAACATGGATTGGGCTTTCTCTTTAAGGATATCTACCGTAGGATATTGAACCGGTTCCGATCTACAGGCGGTCAATATCAAGGCGATGCCAAGCATGCTGATTGATGTTACAGCTTTCATATCATCTATTCCGGTTCGGTGGTTGAACAGATACTATCATATTCAATGCAATCTTCGAAATCCGCAAGCGCTTTAATGGTTTCCGGACTGTCTGCATAGCGGCTGCGCAATTGTGCCAGCTGTTTGTCCGTACCAGCGCAAAGCTTTTCTATTTGCGTGTTGAGGAATTTCTGCCGCTCTTCATTATAGCCAGGCTCGCCACGAAAATGGTCGCAGCCCTGACGATTGATGATGAAGGCACGCGCCTCTTGGACAATCGCAGGGTCACGGGGATCATTAAAATTGTCGATCCAAGGCCCAAGCGTTTTTTGTGGCGTGCAGGCCGTGAGCATTATCAGCAGCATTGAAAAGGGTGCTGCCTTGTTCATACGCTTTCTTCCTGAGCTTCAGTAACTTCTTGAATTACCATCAGAAACAGGTCGCCATATTTTTCTAACTTGGCCGCACCAATACCGGGGAGCTCTGCGAGCGCTGTCAAACTGCGCGGCTTAAAGCCGGTCATGTCGCGCAGCACGCTGTCATGGAAAATCACATAAGGCGGGACGCCTTGTTCTTTCGCGAGCTCCATACGCTTTGCCCTCAGCGCGTCGAATAGAGGGTCGCCAACCGGATTAGGCGAGCTGCCGCTGCGTCGTTTTTTCCGTTCCCGCACCGGCGGGTCGACAATTGCCACCTCGGCCTCGCCCTTCAATATGGCGCGCGCTTCCGGTCCGAACATCAGGCCACCATGCTCGGTATTACGGAGCGCGTCACGTAACAACAGCGAGCGAGAGACCGGTTTGATCAGCGCCGCTTCCTCGCCATCAACAATGTCAAAGACGGAGAGCTGATCATGCCCACGCGACAGGACTTTATCTTCCTGCTTACCGGTCAGGACCGCTTCCAAATGGCCGACGCCAAAGCTCTGGCCGGTGCGATAGACGGCGGACAGAAATTTGCGCGCCAACTCAGTGACGTTACGGGTGATTGGGGCGTTGAGACAATTGTCGCAATTGCCGCAACCTTTTGGTGGCGCTTCCCCAAAATGCTTGAGCAGGATCGCGCGGCGACAACCGGCCGCTTCGACTAGTCCGCCCAATGCTGCAAGCCTTGTTCGTTCGCTGCTAAGCCGCGCTTCATCGACTTCAGACAATCTCTGACGGGCGCGTGCAAAATCTTCTGCGCCCCAAAACATGTGGGCTTCAGCGGGGTCGCCGTCGCGACCTGCGCGCCCGGTTTCCTGATAATAGGCCTCGATCGATTTGGGCAGGCCAGCATGGGCGACAAAGCGAACGTCGGGCTTGTCGATCCCCATCCCGAAAGCGATAGTCGCAACCATCACCATATCTTCCGATGCAACAAAATCAGCTTGGTTACGCTGGCGAACCTCGGGTGGTAGGCCAGCATGATAGGCCCGGGCGCTGCGGCCGGTTTTGGCGATTTGATCTGCCATTTTCTCCGTGGCGTTGCGGGTTTGGGCATAGATTATGCCGGGGCCGGGTACGCGTTCGATCAGATCGGTAATTTGCCCGGTCAGGCCTTTGCGCGGGGAGATACTGTAACGGATATTGGGTCGGTCAAAGCCCGCGATGATCAGACCGTCTTGCTTGATGCCGAGCTGCACCAAAATATCATCACGTGTGTGGGCGTCTGCAGTCGCGGTCAGCGCGAGGCGCGGGACATCGCCAAAATGATCGAGCAATGGGCGCAGCAAGCGGTAATCAGGTCGGAAATCATGCCCCCATTCGGATACACAATGCGCTTCATCAATCGCGAAGAGTGAGATCTTTGTTTGTTCGAGCAGATTGCGAAAATGTTCACCCGAAGCTCGTTCCGGTGCAGCGTAGAGCAAATCCAATTCGCCCGCTTTCAATCGCGCTATGGTCTCTGCTCTGTTATCATCGGCAGAGGTCAGGGTCGCCGCACGAATGCCGACGGCCTCTGCGCTGCGCAATTGGTCGTGCATTAAGGCGATTAGTGGAGAAATAACAACCACGGTGCCTTCGTTGGCGATGGCAGGCAGTTGGTAACATAACGATTTACCCGCGCCGGTAGGCATAACCGCAAGCGTATTCTGCCGGTCCATGACCCGCGCGAGAACCTGATCCTGCACGCCGCGCAGCGCGTTAAACCCGAAGGTCGATTTAAGGAGCGGCAGGAGATTCTCGATCATCGGACCGTCCTACCCAGCAGAGCGATGGAGCGAAACCGTTAAAGTGAGTTTGACCGATTTTGTGTCAATGTTCAGTCGGTCATTGACCGTGTCGCCCGCCAGAAATGAAATCCTGCCCAGATATTGAAGAGCGCGAGAATGGCGAGGGCGCGCTGCAGTGAGGCGGCTTCGCCCAGATCACCAGCAAACATATCGGACAAGATACCGACAAAGACCGGGCCAATGCCGAGACCGATGATGCCGGCGATCAACAGGTAGATCGCTACCGCCATTGCGCGGGTCTCATCGCTGGCCAATTTTTGTAAGGCTGCGAAATTGGGACCGTAGTAAAAGGTCGCTGCAAAGGTCGGGATGGCTAATAGGATCAACGCTATATTGGCACTTGGCCCATATATGGCCCAGATCATGCCAGGAGTGGAAATAACCATCACCAGTGCCGCGACCAAAAGAGGCAGCGTGGGGCGCAGTTTTCCGAAATAATCTCCGGATTTGCCGCCTAGCCACGCACCGAAACCGCCCGACAGAGCAACCATAACGCCAAGCTTCCATCCCAGTTCGCCATAGCCGATGCCGTGCACACGAACGAACAAGCCGGAATAGAAACTCGCAAGCCCATAAGAAACAAATTGTACAAGGACACCCGCAGCGACCAAGTGCCAATAGGCGGGTTTGGTTGACAATTGGATCAAGGCGTCTTTGAGGCTGGTCCTACTGGGATCAGGTTTGAATGCTTCCGCTAATGGGACATTGCCACGTGGATCGGGAACCGTGAACCAGATGACGATCGCGATGATGACGCCGGGCAATCCAGCCATAAAGAAAGCGATGCGCCAGCCGAAATTTTCGGCAATCCAGCCGCCACCGGCATAGGCAATGAAAGCGCCAATCGGAACCGACATACCCAATATGCCCAGCGCGCCAGCGCGGCGTTCTGGCGGGAACAGGTCGGCGATCAACGAATGGGAAGCCGGCGCTGATCCTGCTTCGCCGATACCGACGCCAACTCGCGCCAGAAAAAGCTGGATAAAATTGGCGGAAAGGCCACAGGCCAGCGTCATAGCGGACCAGATGGCTATTGCTATGGCGATGATCCGGCTACGGTTCCATTTGTCGGCCAATGCGGCGACGGGAATGGCGAGGGTCGTATAAAAAATCGCGAAAGAGAGCCCGGTCATATACCCAACTTCTGTATCCGTAAGGCCTAGGTCGCGCTTTATGGGTTCCGCCAGAATAGAGATGATCTGGCGATCGAGAAAGTTAAGCATGGTGACAATGAACAACACGCCAAGCACGTAGTTGGGATAGCGATCAGATATCGCTGTGCTGTTTCCCGAAGTGGTTTCAAGACTTGCCATTACGTGTCTGTTTGACAGGCGTTTGTACTGGGAGATACCCTTTGTTTAATTAGGGCTTTGGGTTCAGTTTGGATTTTGGCGATCTTGCTCAACCATGTTCTCGTCAGCGATTTGGTTCTGACTATTATTGATCGCATCGCTAAACTCGCTTCTGAAATCCCCTCTTGGCCGATCGCGCGGCACGTCGAGATTCCCCGCGGCTATTGCTCTCAAAAGCGCTAGCCGTTCCCGCACAGCTGTGGCCACGCAGGCGGTTCCGGGGCAAGTATCGCGAGTTTCCGTTCGCCAGGCGCGCTGTTGACGCTGAAGCCGTGGGGCGTTCGGACCTGCAGCTTTCATTGCGCTTTTGTAAACCGTCGACAATGTTCGGTCGAGCCTGGCCAGTTCGGGGGTATTACAGATTAGGAATTCGACTCGTTGCGATGCTTTGGTGCAATCAAAACTCGGGCCGTCGGCTGGAAGCGGTTTGGGAACAATTGGTTTTGCCACTGGTTCCGGTTCCGGTTCAATCGTCTCGTTTTCGTCCGTCGGTTTTGAAGGAATTTCGGTCAGATCAATTGGCGGTACAGGTTCGTCCCTTCCCATGGTGCTCCAGATCAAAAAGCCCGCGACTGCTGCGACAAAAAGCGCCGCAAGCCCCACGATGAGTGTCCAATTGGGAGCTGCTTTCTCTGGTTCCCAATCATCATATTCTTCATAAACTGCTTCTGATTCCGGTTCGTCAGCTTGTTCGGACACTGGAGGCACGGGAGCCACATTCGTTTCGTCATTGCCGCTATGTTCAATCAGATCATCGACGGTCATGGTCTTTTGGACTGTGCCAGCAAGCTGATGTGCCTTGGCCGCAACCCGTTCGATCGTGCTTTCTCGTTGTTCTAGCCAGTCAATCCATTGCGAGCTGGCAAGGTGATAAGCCAGCTCATCCGGTGCCAGTTCTTCCAGCCGCATCGGAATAATCGCCTTGCGCGAGGAATCGGCCAGGATCAGCTCTCGCTTTACATGCGGGCTTTTGTCAGACTTGCTGCAGAAGAGTAATAATGTAGCGCAGCTCTCGTTAATGGCGCGCTTGATAGCCATGTCGAACGCCTCGCTCGGTTCGACATCTCGGGGTGCTAGCCAGCAAGTGACGCCGTATTTCGCAAGCGATTTTTCGAGCTCCAGCGCAATCGGCAATTTGCTCGAATGATGACTGATAAACAGCTGTGTCGCTGGTTCTTGCCCCATATGTTCCCCGTTCCCCTCATGCGATCCCGATCACAATGTGGACACTATACCCGAGATAGTGACTAAAGCCATAATTTGCGGCAATTGTAAAACCTATCTAAAGGGATGCCATGGGGCTCAGCGTAAAACTAACCAAGCAGGCAATCGATAAAGGCAATTTATTGCTCGCGTATGATTTGGCCCGGGTCGCCATTGATGGCGGGGACACATCCACAGAATTGCGTCACCTGCTAGTGTTGACGCTCGCTCGGATGGGTGACGGGCAGCAGGCGATGCAGTTATATGAAGAATACGGCCTGCATGGATCGTCCAATGCGCATCATCGCTCGATCGCGGCAAGGATATTGAAAGACGCTGCGCTGGCGATGCCCGCCGGTGACAATCGCGATGACGCGCTATCCGCAGCCTACCGCGCCTATGCCGATATTTTTGAAGAGAGCGGTGATGCCTATCCCGGGATCAATGCTGCGAGTCTTGCCCTGCTTAGCGGGCGCAAGAAACAGGCACAGGTGCTGGCGTCTTCAATCATTGCACTCAAGAAAATATCAAACCCTAAAGACTATTATGACGCCGCCACGCTGGCTGAGGCATTGTTGATCAACGAGCGGATCGATGAGGCGGCGGCGGCCCTATACATGGCGAGCCGGTTGCCGGACGCCAATAGCGGTGCGAAGTCGAGCACCAGTCGCCAACTGTCACTGCTTGCTAAAATGCTGAAACTGGATGGTGATCGTGAGGATGTCTTGCTGGCTCCGATATCACCGCCGACCGTCATTCACTACTGCGGTCACATGTTTCTTGAGGACGCTGCAACTGAAGCGGCCCTGCGACATCGGATTGACGGTTTTCTCGATCAACAAAATGGTGATTTTGCTTATGGTGCACTGGCGGCGGGTGCTGACATATTGGTGGCAGAGGCTATATTGGCGCGTGGCGGTGAACTGCACGTCACGCTGCCATTTTTGAAAGAAGATTTTATCGACCAGTCCGTAACGCCGGCGGGAGAGGGATGGCTGGGACGGTTTGAGCATTGTCTGGAAGCGGCAACCAGCGTGCATTTTGCAACCGAGATGAACTATGTCGGCGATCCCGAGCAATTTGGTTACGCCAGTAAGGTGGCCATGGGCATGGCGAAATTGCGGGCAGAATATCTTGGTACCTCTCCCCAGCAATTGGCGCTTTGGGATGGTGTGGCAGTGGAAGGACCAGCGGGAACGGGTGCAGATGTTAAAGCATGGAAAGCCTATAGCGGAGCGACTACAATCATCGCACCGGAGAATATCGACCGCGATCTGAGTTGGCCCAAACAGCCCGATACGGATGACCTGACCCGCGGTCTGGCGGCGTTTCTATTCACTGATTTTCCCGGTTTCTCGAAATTGGCAGAAGCCGCGCTTCCGGCCTTTTGGCAAGGTGTAATGGGGCGGATGGCGGACGTACTGGACAGCTATCCGGACAAGGTTTTGGCCAAAAATAGCTGGGGCGACGCGGTGCTGGCGATTAGCTTGGATGCGCCTGTGGCTGCTGAAATCGCACTGGCGTTACAAGAAAGTTTGCGGGATTTTGACTATAGCCTGCTTGGCCTTTCAGAAAGCAGCGGAATGCGAATTGGTGTGCATTATGGACCTGCCTATCAGACGCAGGATCTGATCACTGGCAAAACTACCTTTTACGGAACCGAAGTCTCCCGTGCCGCGCGCATCGAACCGGTTACACCGCCGGGCGCGGTATTTGTGACGGAACCTTTCGCTGCCATATTGGTACTCGAAGCGTCAGATCGGTTCAAATGCCGTTATGTGGGTAATGTCGAATTTGCCAAGGGCTATGGGACCTATCCGATTTATCGCCTGATCGCAGTTTAGGGACTGTTACTCAGATATAATCTTTCAGCAGCGCCCCAACGTCGACTTTCGCCTTTAATCTGTTGGCCAGCATATAGACACCGCCAAATTTGCGGTGAATGAAGACTGTATCGACCGGCGGAATATGCCAGAAATCGCGGGCAGCAGCAAAACGCATCCCTTCGTTGCGTAAATCCTGTGCGATCGAATTGTCGGCGAAGTCGATCGGACCCTTTTCCCGCAAAGGGGCCATCGCCATTTCGAACATGTCCATGATTGCTTCCTGATGGTGGTCTTGCGCGCTATTATCAAATAGGCCGATTTTTATAGCTGCTTTCTGAGCCGCGTGACGGTCGCCTGCCATGCCTGCGATCACCAATTTGCGATATTGGTTGGCGACGCGTTTTGGAATGGCTCTGGTCGCGCCAAAGTCGAGCAGCACAAGTTTCCCAGTTTCATGATTATAGCGATAATTTGCAAAATTTGGATCGGTTTGCATCAGCCGATATTCAAACAATTCGCGCAGCATCAGGCTGAACAATAGTTTTATGATGCGGTTGCGTTCTTTTTGCGGCGCCGTTTCCATGGACTCGATTGGCACGCTGTCAATATAGGACATCGCGAGGATATGACCGGTCGTCAGATCCTTGTGCAACGCTGGTACCTGAAAATCTGATTCGTTTTTCAGCAATTTGCCAAAGCGTTTGAGATAGGCCGCTTCCTGCTCATAATCTGCTTCCTGATGCAGCTGCAATTTGGCTTCTGCGAGCATCGGAGCAATGTCGAGCGACTTGGGTACCAGACCGGACAGGTTGATAAGGGACGCGACATTGTCGACGTCGCTATCAATGCTTTCGCGTACACCGGGATACTGCACCTTGATCGCGAGATCGCGCCCATCGGCCGTGGTTGCGCGGTGAACCTGACCGATGGATGCCGCCGCAATGGGTTGCCGGTTAAAATCGTCAAACTTGTCTTCCCAATCCGGCCCATATTGTTTTGCCACGACTTTGAGCAATTGCTTTTGCGGCATATATTGCGCATCGGCCCGCAGCCGTGACAAAATCTCCGTCAATTCGGGAGGCAGCATTTCGCTCGCATCCATCGACAGCATCTGCCCAAGCTTCATCGCCGCGCCACGCAGGTTAGCAAGCTGATTGGTGAGCTTGATAGCGTTGCCGGGAGTCAGCAACATGTCGCTCATTTTGGGGCGCTCGCCCTCCGCCAGACGGCGTGCGCCTTCCAGCAGCATGCTGCCACCAATCGCAGTGGCCATCGTTCCGAAACGGGCAAACCGTGATAGTCTGCCACTGGGAACAGCGAGGCCTTTTCCATTTGATTTCTCTCGTGTCGCGATAATCGTGTCTCATTATTGGTTGGAGTGGTCTTACATTAGGCTGATTGGCGCATAGACCCGATACGGCGTTACGGACAGTGTCATTTCTTCATGGGCTGTTCTAACAATGCTGCATGTTGCACATCGTTCATCATAGTGACTATGTCGCTCCGTCGCCGACACGTGGAAGCTTTGCCTTTGATAAATATCGATTGGTGATGGACGCGGTCAAACAGCTGTCAGATCGGCACACGGTCCACGCGCCGCATGCGATGGAGCGTATATGGTTAGAGGCGGTGCACGATCCCGAATATGTTGATCAGGTGCTGTCTTCCACCGTGCCGCATGAAAAAGAACGGCGGATCGGTTTCCCGGTATCAGCGGAAATCGCGCAACGCGTGCGGTTCACCTCTGGCGGGACATGGCTTGCAGCGAAACTGGCTCTTGAACATGGCTATGCCGCCAATAGTGCCGGGGGCAGCCATCATGCGCTGGCGGATACCGGGGCTGGCTATTGCGTATTCAATGATCTGGCGGTGAGCGCTAATCGCCTGATTGCCGAAGGTGATGTCGGGCGCATTCTCATCCTCGATCTTGACGTGCATCAAGGTGATGGGACCGCTTCCCTGCTTGCCGGACGCAGCGACATCATGACGGTTTCTGTCCATGCCGAAAAGAATTTTCCGGTACGCAAGGCGCGTTCATCCTTGGATATCGGGTTGGAAGACGGCACCGGTGATGCAGAATATTTGCGGATATTGTCGCTTGAGCTGCCAGCGATACTGAACGATTTTCGGCCCGACCTTGTCCTCTATCAAGCCGGCGTCGATCCGCATGTGGATGACCGGCTGGGGCGTTTGGGCTTGACCGATGAAGGACTGGCCGCGCGGGAGCGATTTGTCATCCGGCAGGCGCGGCAACAAAATATCCCTGTCGCGAGCGCCTTGGGCGGCGGTTACGGAACCGATCATATGGCTGTCGCCAGACGCCATGCTTTGTCGATGGTTGCGATGGCGGACGAAAATCGCCGCAGTTGATCAGGCTTTCGCCATGGCATGTTACGAGCGGCCAAATGCAAGGCGTATCAAACCGAATGACAGCGCCTGGCATAAGCCAAGCACCACCAGCGCCAATAGTCCAAGCCCCGCTCGTCCACCGAGCAGTGTTTCCAGAGACTGGCCGCCGCTCGCCGAAAAACTGATCAGGCCGATGACGAGCAACATCAACGCTGCCAATACAAGCCCGCCCAATATTCGGGCGGCAATGCCTATTGGCGTTAATCTTCGTCTTTTTCCAAGCCGTCCGCCGGCATCCTTGTGCAAGATCGCGTCGCTCAATATCTCGACATCCTGATTGAAGGACATGTGCCGAAGAAAGAGCGCATTGCGTTCGAGCAACGGATGCAGGTCATCAGGAAGTTGATCCCGGCCGGGCATCGTTGTTTCGTTCAACAGCACCGGTATCACGCGCTTGCCGAGGCGCAAGGCTTCGGCAACTTCCATGCGGACAAAATCGTCTTCTGTCTCTATGCGGGTGGTGTCATCCATTTTTGATTGTCCGACCCATTGTTTACCGATCAAAACCAGGCAAATGTCGGCCTCGGCCAAGGCGCTGCGCAGTCGGTTCGGAAAAGCCTCGCCTGCTGCAATAGATTCAACATCCAAGAAAACAGATTTGATACGGGGCAGGTCGGCCAAACGGTCAGCCAACCGTGCGGTCGCATCCTGACTGTCGCTGCGCCGGTAACTTAGAAATATCCGCATTGCTGATCAGCGCCTGAAATTGGAAGCGATGGTCTTGTTAAGCTTCGTTTTGGCCAAATGAATTTTCGGTGTCAGGCGCCCTGGGGCAATCATCCGTACTTTGCCGGTGCGGGTGTTCTTGGTAAACTCGTAGATTAGCGCCTCGACATTGTGATCGCGAGTGAAGGCTACTTTCTTGTAGGCGGCAGAAAGATTGTTGCTGCCTCCCGTCAGGCGTTTTCCGGCTTCGGTGCTGGTGAGTTTTTTACGGCTTGTCCGATAGGGCTTGTCGCTGACCACCACTGCAATATAGCGATAGAAACCAGGCGGTGCATCGAGGAAAAGGCCGCGTACAAAACTGGTCAATGATCCAGAGTTGCGCTGATTGGGCAGTTTATAGCGTTCTGTGCCGGGCAGGGGATCACCCTTGGCGCTGATTTTCTCGATCCGCGTGACCAGCACAAAACCGCCGGGTGCGGCATAATAGCTATATTCAAGATAGCCCGCATCCTCAAAGGAACGTTTCAGCTTCTGCCCTGCATCATAGAGGGATAGGTTTGTTCGCGCCTTGATAAAACGATCAAGACCAACGCGTGAAGATGGCGCTTCGGGTGGCCAGACCGGGTAGGAAGGTATGCCGGGTCTGCCAAAGAAAGCGCCACCGCGAAAAGCTCCTGCCATTCCGAGCTTTCCTCTCTTGGATCGTGTCGGTTTGGCAGCGGGCCTTGGTGCTGGAGTGCGGGAGTAATTGTTGCGGATTCTTTTCTGACTTTTGACTTTGCCGACCGGATTTGATTCAGCGGCAGGCGGCGGCGGTGGCGAGGGTTCAACCGCCACAGCTGGAGGCGCCGGCGAGGGTACAACCGGCGCAGGTTCGGCCACTGGGGCGGGTTCCTCATAGGCCACCGGCTCTGACACGATCGCCAGTTCCTCTCGTTTCATGCAACCCGATGTCAGTAACATCGCCGTCGCCACAAAACAGGTAATATATCGATAGTGTTGGCTTACCCCCATCATATTCCCCACCTTCATATCCCGATGTAAAGTCTTGTAATCCAATAAAGACTGGAGGTCCATCATCGAAAGAAATCCCGCATGCTTCCGCTCCCGCCAATATTTTCTGTTCATCGGACTTCTTTTGTTGTTTAAGTTTGAAACAAAATAAAGCTTCCGGGAGTCCTCATGAAATATCGCCTGATAACCGCACTTGCCGCAATTTCCTTCGCTGGGCAGGCTTATGCCCAAGCCGGGGACGACAAGGCGAAAGAGGATGCTTGGGATGTCAACGCACCCAAAGGCGCGACCATCAAACAGGTGCCGATCAAGACAGACGAAGGCAGCTGGATCGATGTCGATGTCAGCCCCGATGGCAACAGCATCACCTTCGCGCTGCTCGGGGATGTTTACACGATGCCGATGGCGGGCGGAACGCCGACCCGCATTGCCGAAGGTCTTGCATGGGAAGTGCAGCCGCGTTTCTCCCCTGATGGAAAACGAATTGCCTTTACTTCTGACCGCGGTGGCGGTGACAATATCTGGATCATGAACCGCGATGGCAGCGATAAGCGACAGGTGACCAAAGAGAAATTCCGTTTGCTTAACCAGCCGAGCTGGAGCCCCGATGGTCGTTACATCATTGCCAAGAAACATTTTACGACTGGCCGGTCACTCGGCACTGGTGAGGTGTGGATCTATCACGTCTCAGGCGGAGCAGGTGTCGTGCTGGTCAAAAAGCCCAATGATAAACATCAGAAGGAATTGGGTGAGCCGATTTACGCGCCTGACGGCAAATCGCTCTACTACACGCGTAACATCACGCCTGGCGGCCAGTTTATCTACGCACAGGATTCCAACACCGACCTGTTTAATATTGAAGAATATGATCTGGAAAGCGGTGAAGTAACGACCGCTGTATCTGGCCTTGGCGGGTCGGTGCGACCAACGCCGTCTCCAGATGGCAAGAGCATTGCCTTCGTTCGGCGTGAGCGCGCTGTTTCCAAGCTCTATGTCAAAGACCTTGCGACCGGTAAAGAACGCAAGATTTATGATGACCTTGATCAGGATGTGCAGGAAACCTGGGCGGTCACGGGCGTTTACCCCAACATGGACTGGACCCCGGACAGCCGCAATATCGTGTTCTGGGCAGGCGGCAAGATCCGCAAGATTGCCGCCGATGGCTCTGGCGCATCGGTCATCCCCTTTGCGATTAATGACACGCGCGGGGTTGCCAACGCCCCGCATCCTAAAATCCCGGTAGCACCAGATAGCTTCACCACAAAAATGCCGCGCTTTGCAGAAGTGTCTCCTAATGGTCGGCAAGTGGTGTTCGAAAGTCTCGGCCAGCTTTATGTAAAACCGATAGGCGGCGGCGCGGCGAAACGGCTGACGAACAGCAATGGCGAACGCGAGCTTTTTCCTTCTTGGTCGCGTGATGGCCGGTCGATAGTTTTTGTCGGGTGGACGGACAGCAACCTTGGCCGAATCAAGACGGTTAGCGCTTCGGGCGGCTCGGGTCGCGTGGTCACCAACCGGCCCGGCCATTATGCGCGACCGCATTTCTCCCCCGATGGCCGCACGATCATCTTTGAAATGCAGGGCGGTGGCTATTTGACCTCGCCAGACTATTCGGTGGACGATGGCGTCTATCGCGTGGCGGCTTCCGGCGGCACGCCCGAACGTGTCGCAAAGGGTGCGGCTGGCCCGCAATATGGTGCGAACAGTGACCGTGTGTTCATGATGGCGCAGGAAGAGGACAAGCGCGTGCTGATGAGCAGCGACCTCAATGGCGAGGCGAAACGCACTCATGCAACGGGCGAGTTAGCGAACGATTATGTCGTTTCGCCCGACGGCCAATATGTTGCGTTCCGCCAGAATTACGAAGCCTTTGTAATGCCCTTATTGCCGGGTACACAGGCGGTGGCCGTGGCGCCTGATAGCAAATCGCTGCCGGTGACCCGGGTCAGCAAGGGCGGCGCGGACTATATTCACTGGTCGCAAAATGGGCAGCAGCTGCATTGGAGCATTGGGCCAGAGGTTTTTACCGCGAAAACCAGCGCGCTATTCCCCAACGCGCCAACTGACAAAGACGCGCCGAAATTCACTGCGCCGACTAGCGGCGTCTCGCTGGAGCGGACCATCACGGCGGATAAGCCCGTTGGTATGATTGCCCTGGTCGGCGCTCGGTTGATCACTATGTCGGACGAAAATGGTGGGATCGTCGAAGACGGGACGATCGTCGTCAAAGACAATAAAATTATCTCGATTGGACAGCGCGGTGATATCTCTGTGCCGGCGGTCGCGACCATCGTGGACTTGACCGGCAAGACGATTGTCCCAGGTTATGTTGATGCCCACGCCCATGGTGCGCAAGGCACAGATGAGCTGGTCCCACAGCAAAACTGGTCACTGATCCAGAACCTGGCGCTTGGAACCACCACCATTCACGACCCATCGAGCCGGGCTAGCGAGATTTTTGTTGCAGCAGAAATGCAACGGGCCGGACAATTAATCGGGCCGCGTATTTTCTCGACCGGTGAGATTGTGTACGGCGCAAAATCGCCCCGCGTTTATGCGGAGATTAACAATCTGGATGACGCACTCGACCATGTCCGGCGGCTGAAGGCGCAGGGTGGCAGCAGCGTGAAAAACTACAACCAGCCGCGCCGGGAGCAGCGCCAGCAAGTCGTCGAAGCTGCGCGTCTGGAGGACATGCTGGTGGTGGCCGAAGGCGGATCGCTTTACGGCATGGATATGGCGCTGATCGCCGATGGCAACTCGACACTCGAACATAATATTCCGCTCGATATTTTCTATGATGACGTCGTGCAGATGTTTGCACAATCGCAGACCAACTATACGCCCACATTGGTGGTGAGCTATGGCGGTCTCGCCGGTGACCCCTATTGGCGGCAGGCGACTGATGTCTTCAAACATCCCTTGTTGACTCACACCCCGCCTAAGCAACTGGCGGCTGCAACCGTGCGCCGGACGAAAGCCCCGGAAGAAGACTTCGTTGATGATAATAACGCCCGTGAAGCCAAAAAGCTGGCGGACAAAGGCGTGCTGGTATCTATCGGCGCACATGGCCAGCAGGCGGGCATTGCAACGCACTGGGAACTCTGGTCGTTCGTTCGCGGTGGCATGTCGCCATTACAAGCTTTGCGATCCGGAACCATAGATTCCGCCAAATCGCTTGGCATGGATGACGAAATTGGGTCTCTGGAAGCTGGCAAGTTAGCCGATCTGGTGGTGCTAGATGCAGACCCGACCGCCGATATCCGCAACAGCGATAAAATCCACCGCGTGATGGTCAATGGCCGGATGTATGATCCTGTGACAATGAACGAAGTTGTCACCGGCGCGCGGAAGCGGTCAGCTTATTGGTGGGAGTGAGTAAGCGGGGGAGGATCAATGGCGTTGCGGCAACGATTTCGGATGATCAATTGTTTTTGGCGAAGTGTTTTGCTTCCTGATTTTATTGCTGTCACAGCTTAAGGCTTTTGGGGACAATCTTTGCTCTTGGTGTTGCGATCGATGCCACCGACACGAAATTCAAGGACGACCTCGGTACATTCAATCGGCACCGGCTGGTTATAATCTGGGCGGAACTTCGGTGGTTGCGTTTCTATATCGATATTTGCATTCGCGAAGAAAGCGATAGCTATGGAAAGCGGTAAAATCGACGCAGTAACCATCTTAAAGATCCTTTATTGAAAAGATATAGACGGTCTGACCCGATCGAAATTAAGTCGAGAAGGCTAAAATATTTAAACCCTCAGCACTTGTCGCTGATTGGGAAACAGATGATGATCCCAGAATTGGCCGCTAGATCAGCGTGCAACATTTCGGTTTGAAGCCCTAGAAACCGCGGCGATTTGCGCTTTCTATTTGCGGTAATCTAGCGGCGGGTCGCGATCGCCCAGCAGCGACTTATACACATAATCTGGTCCGCGCGCTTTATCGAATTCAGCTTTGGCTTCTTTGCGCAATTCGGGATTAGTGTAAATTTCGATGGCTGCGAGAGTTAGCGTTTTGGCTGCCGTTTGCGTGCCTTTAAACCCGATTGACATGCCGCTTGCAGCGGACGATTGCCAGCTATGCGCCGAAGTCCCTGGAACCCATGTCGCTGTGCGAAGACCTACAGTTGGGGTGGCGTAAGATACATCACCGACATCGGTGGAGCCATAGCCTAAGGTTACTTCATAAGGCTGTATTTCAGACTGGCTGCCG
Organism: uncultured Sphingomonadaceae bacterium; assembly: GCA_947493215.1. Classification (GTDB taxonomy): domain Bacteria; phylum Pseudomonadota; class Alphaproteobacteria; order Sphingomonadales; family Sphingomonadaceae; genus Parasphingorhabdus. The sequence continues at coordinate 1,575,924 of CANLQE010000001.1, forward strand.
AGCTCTAGCTTTGGCTTGTCAAAGCTCGCATAAATGCCGTCGGCAAATTTCTGTTCTTCTGATGTATAGGTAATCCCGCCAACCTGATTCAATTTTTCATCCATCATTTTGGCGAGCGGTTCGTTGACCAGCAGCGGATTATTGCCGTGAATAACTTCCCAATCGACCTTGGTCCCAGTCCCCAACGCGGCACCACGTGCTGCATCTTCCAGCCGTTTCCATATAGCATCAACGCCGTCGGGGTCGGGGTGGCGAACATAGTAAAAGACTTCGGCAAAATCTGGTACGACATTGGGGGCGGTGCCACCTTCGGTGATGACGTAATGAATACGCGAATCCTGCGGCACATGTTCACGCATCATATTGATCATCAGGTTGAACGATTCCACGCCATCCAGCGCAGAGCGTGCTTTTTCTGGCGCCCCGGCGGCATGAGCGGATACGCCTCTAAACCGGAATTTCGCGGATCGATTGGCCAAGGTCGTGCGGGCCGCTGCCGAATTTTCGCCAGCGGCGTGCCAATGGAGAGCGAAGTCGACATCATCGAATAGTCCGGCGCGAACCATGTAAACTTTGCCGCTACCGCCTTCTTCTGCAGGTGTGCCATAAAGTCTCACCGTGCCTGGCGTTCCGGTCTCATCAAGCCATTTTTTGACGGCTATTGCGGCTTCAACTGATCCTGCCCCAAAAAGATTATGGCCACAGGCATGGGCGGCGGCTTTTCCCGCAATGGGCGACCGTATAGCAACTGCATCCTGATTAATGCCGGGCAGAGCATCGAACTCGGCAAGGATCGCAATGATTGGACCGCCTTTGCCATATTCGGCGACAAAAGCGGTTGGGATATCTGCCACTCCAGTTTCAATTTCGAACCCTTGGGCGCGCAGGCTTTGCTGCAGCAAGTTGCTGGCTTTTTCTTCTTGATAGCCAACTTCTGCCCATTCCCAGATTTTTCGTGCGATGCTGGCCGTCTCATCATAGCGCGCGTCGATTTCTGCCAGAATTTTGTCTTCTTGTGCTTCTTGTGCATGTGCTGCGGTGGGCAGAGCGGCGAGTGCGAATAGATAGCCTAAGCGTTTCATAAATGTCCCCGTGATGATGATCGTCTCAAGGATGGCATAAGAGTAGCCAGTCACGCAACATTATTACGTGAATCACGAATTTTAGTTGAATTTGTGTCAATTGCAAAAATGCAACTCGCAGGTGCAGCATTTCACATTGCAACTTACTTTTATGTAAGCATAATCAATCCGTACCCTCCCTAGCTCTCATTGGAGACTTACTATGAATAAATTTGCTTCTATCATTCTTGGCGCAGCCGCGCTTTCACTGACTGCTCCTGCTGCTTTTGCGGCAGATGCAGCCCGCAACGACCGTCTCTATGACGCGTCAGGTGCGAGCGTTGCTAAGGTCAACCGCGTTACTGATGACGGCGACGTTTTGGTTATCTACAAAGGCAAAGTACGCCGTATTCAGGCTGAAACATTGTCCAAAACCGATGGTAAATTGATAACATCGCTGACAAAAAAAGAACTTCGTCGCCTGAAATAATGGGTCGTTAAAGGGGCATTTGTTCCTTTATCAGGCGACGATAAGAAAGCCGGTGCACCCCCTCATGCGCCGGCTTTTACATATGCGCTTCAGCAGCGGCGAGATCTTCTGGTGTATTTATATTCATAAACGCCTTCTCATCATGCCAGGTTATAATTTGAGCATCACATTGGCGTACCAGCCAATGCAGAGATGGGGATCGCTCTCCAACATCATGCGTCCCGCGCACGCTGTTGACAATATCGCAGCGCCAATAGCCGAAAACCGGATGCAACCGTTTTGGCCCTTGGGCCACCGAGCAGCCAGAAACAGCACTTAACCGAGAGACGAGATCGCCCGGCGCAAAGGGCGCATCAACCGGGATCGTAACAAAACCAGTTGCCTCGGGACAGACTATTGGGAGGTGCGCCGCAATTGTAAAAATGGCGCCAACCGGACCGCCAGGCGCGTCTGGATCATCAGTGATGATTTCGAGACCGGTACCAAAATCGCTGGCTGATGATAACCAGATTCGGTCGACGGTTGGTTCATATCGTGCAATGGCCCGGTCGATCAGCCGTTTTCCGTCCAGCTGTATCGTAGCTTTTTCCTGGCCCATCCGGCGGGACTGGCCGCCAGCTAAAATGACTAGGCAGCTCGGGGGATTGTCATTCATTAGTTGCAGCTCCAGCGCGTACGGCGCCAGTGGCCATATTGGCTTTAGCTGCCCACTCTGTCCAGCAATTCTCCGATTAAATCAGTGGGCTGGGCATTTACATTGCTGGCGTCCGCGCGCCGTTCTTGTCGCGCTTGTTGTTCCAGTTCGGACTTCATGTTCCGCGCAAAGAGATTGCGGTTGGGTGCTCTGGCTTGACGCACAGCTTTTGCAGACGCCCATTGCTTGCCAGCATCGTTCCGAAAATCGCTTGGTTTAGCATTAGGATAGATAAACCCGTTCACTGGGTAGGCGGTTTTGCCTAATGCCCCTATTGGCGCATACCAGATTTTGACACGGCTCCAGTCGCCTCTCTTCGAGACGTCAACCGCCGCGACATTGCGCTCAATCTGACCGCGCCGGCCATCGATGGGGGACCAATTGGCGTGGCTGAGTAATATGTTGCGATCGTCGATAATCTGGCTGACCACAGCGACATGACCAAGCTGCATCTTGCCATGACTCTTCAAAGAGAGAACTGCCCCGATTTGTGGTTCATTTCCGCGTTCATAAGCAAAGCGTGCCTGCCGCCACCATGTATGGGCATCGCCGTATATCTGAATACCGCTGAGCTCGCGAGCAAAGGGGACGCATTGTAAATATTCTGAAGAATAACCATCGGCGGCGCGGGCTATCGCTGGGAAAAATATCGCTTGCAGCACTAGCAGGATCGGGATGAGTGCGCCGCCCAGCCTTTTGATCACCGTTGTATGATTATGGCTGCTGAGCGATTGCATCGGGACGGCTTAGACAAAAGTCACAAATTGACCGCTAAAAGACTTGGTTAACGCTTGGTAACACTGCCCTCGGCAACCCGAAAGTGAAGCGCATCATTTGGGGTATCTTCAAACAATTCTGGCTCGGTGCCAGTCAACCAGACTTGCCCGCCTTTTTCCGCAAGTTTTCCAAATAGCGCTGCACGGCGCCTGGGGTCTAGATGGGCAGCCACCTCGTCGAGCAGCAGGATCGGTCGGTTTCCACGCTGTTCAGCAATTAGGTCCGCATGGGCCAATATAATTGAGAATAGCAGTGCTTTCTGCTCCCCGGTCGAGCATTTTTCCGCCGCTTGATTTTTCGTCCCGTGAAAGACGGTAAGGTCAGCACGATGCGGTCCCAGCAAAGTTCGTCCAGCGGCCCTATCTGCCGCGCGGCTTGTTCTGAATGTTTGTTGCAAGGCTTGTTCTGAGCGCAGGCCGCTATCGTCCAAGTTCAGTTTGGCTGCGGCAAAGAGTCCGTCGTCAGTGATGGCGAGTGAGATATTCAAAGCATCCGTGATTCGACAGCGCGCCTCGGCAACGGCGCTGCCAAAACTGGCAAGTTGTCCGTCCAGCGCATCTAGCCACTCCGTGTCCGGCATATATTCGTCGGCGAGCAGCCGATTGCGTTCACGCCGGGCTGCATCATAGCGTGTGCAATTGCGGGCGTGGTCTGGTTCCAGCGCCGTTACCAGTCGATCGAGAAAGTTCCGCCGCCCCGATGCACCTTCCATGAATAGGCGGTCCATCGCCGGGGTAAGCCATAATATCGATAGCCATTGCGCCAAATCATTGGTTGGTACGGCCGCACTATTGACCCGCGTCTTTCGCCGTTCAGGATATTCCGCGCTGGTTCCAGTGCCTAGCTGGATATCGCCCAGCTCGGCTGCAACAGCGAAATCGCCGTCGCTGCCTTCATAAGCAATGTCCCTCAGCGCGGCACGGCGCAACCCGCGCCCGGGTGAGAGCAGCGATACGGCTTCCAATATATTGGTTTTCCCTGCGCCATTATCACCACTGAGCACAATAAAGCCCGGCGCAGTTTCCAAGCGCAACTGCGGATAGTTTCTAAAATTCTGCAGGGTGAGCCGAGAGATCGTCATGAGATGCCGTCATCTCTAGCCCCGCCGGGATATGATTAGAAGAAAATTCGCACGCTCCACTGTCTCGGTTCATTTTCCATTCACGGAATACTAAAAGTTGGTGTAAAATGCTATATATCAGTTTTACACAATTTGACACATAGTCAGAAATTTCCTTAACTAACTGATATATAAAGACTTAGAGAAACTGGCACGGCCTGTGCAATGTATGAGACATCTTCGCTAACACAACTGCGAAGCCCAGTTTTTAAATTAGAAGGAAATCAAAATGTTCTCGAATGTATCAAATAATATCGCCGCTGCTTTCGCCGCCATCGTTTCTGCCACGGTCTTTATCAGTGCCAGTGTAGGCCCAGCGATCAACAATGCCGGCTCACTCGTAATTTAATTTTTCTCCAAATTCTCTGAAAGGAATACCATGACCTACGATCTTCAAAACAAATTTCTCGCTGGTTTCGCAGCCCTGTTCTCCGCCGCTATTTTGGTCAGCGCTAGCATTGCTCCAGCGATCAACAACGCCGGCACAATGGTGATCTGATGGCAGACAAAAACAAACCCGCCAGTTCCACGCCATCTAGTTGGCCTGAACCAATTCCATCATCGAAAAGGAAAAATAGCCCCGTGAAAAACAAACTGCGTCTCGACAAAGCCAACGGCAAGTTAATGGGTGTATGCTCAGGCCTTGCAAATTGGAGCGGCATGGATGCCAATATATTGCGGATCATCTTTGTACTCGCAACGATATTTGGCTTTGGCTCCGCGATTATCATCTATCTCGCTATCGGCCTGATCGTCGACTAATTACAGATCATCTGTTGCGTATATGATATAACATGCAGAAAACATTGAATAATAAATCTAGACCGCTCTGATAAATCCGTGTATTTAGTGACGACTTAGTCATTGAGTAATTTATCGGAGCGCGGATGTCCGGCCATCACCATCATCACGGACATATCCACCACAGTCATCATGACCGTCACGGCCCTCATGGCCATATGCCCGCTAATTTTAGCCGCGCCTTTGCGCTCGGGATAGCACTTAACACGATCTATATTATCGTAGAGGTCACTTATGGCCTGTTGTCCGGCTCCATGGCGTTGCTTGCTGACGCGGGACACAATCTGTCAGATGTATTGGGCCTCGCCGTTGCGTGGGCCGGGGCAGAGCTGTCAAAGAGGCCACCGAGTAAGCGATTTACATACGGCCTTGGCGGGTCGTCGATATTGGCGGCTCTGCTCAACGCGCTGTTTCTACTGGTCGCTTGCGGGGCGATTGCCTGGGAAGCGATAGGACGATTTAGTGCGCCTAGCGAAGTGGCGTCCAAGACCGTGATCATCGTTGCTTCTATTGGCATTGCCATTAATTTCGGGACCGCCATGCTGTTCATGCGCGGACAAAAAGAGGACATCAACATTCGCGGTGCGTTCTTGCACATGATGGCGGACGCGGCAGTATCTGCCGGTGTTGTCATCGGTGGGATTATTATTTTTTATTCCGGGTTTAACTGGATTGATCCACTTATTAGTCTGTTCATCGTTGCGCTGATCTTCTGGAGCACTTGGGGACTTTTGTCAGAAGCGGTGCGAATGTCGTTGGCCGGTGTACCGCGAGGCATTGATGTTGAGCAGGTACTGAGCGCTCTGTCAGACTTGCCGGGCGTAGAAACCGTTCATGACCTGCATATCTGGCCAATGAGCACTAGTGAAACCGCGATGACGGCACATCTTGTCATCCCGGGCGGCCATCCCGGCAAAGGGTTTTTGGCTGATGTACAGGCATCAATGAAAGAACAGTTCGCCATCCACCACATCACGATTCAAATTGAGTTAGAGGATGAAGAGGCGGGGATATGTCAAACCGACTGCGTTTCTTAAATATTGGGGTGGATTCATTGGTGTCGTCTAAGATCCAAAGTTCAGCGAAGTTTACAAATTACGCAAGGTCACTTTGAGCATTTTGACACGCCAGCATGGTTGCAGGAAGGCAGTACTCTTCTCAAAATTTTTGGGAGACAGAAAGCCGAAATTGCGCATCGTTAATATTAAAAAACGCTACAAATTCAACGAATTCTTAGATTTCATCACAATCCTATTAACCAGACAAAACAGGCGCACTGTTAACCTTTGCATAAGCATCTGCCGCTATTCATTGTCGATACAGGCCGTCGGGCTGTGATGTTAGCGAAACTGCGAAGGGATCCAAAAATCCCAAGGCGTTAAAACTGGGGTTTGATTGGCCATGAGCGGTAAAATTATGGAACGTGAGATGGGCAAGAAGTTCAAGCGGGGCGATGATCGTATCTCGACCCGTGCGGGCGTTGAAATTCTGGCCGAAGTCCGTGAACCGGGGCTGGGCAGGATTGAAGCCATGATCATCGACCTATCGCTAACCGGATTTCGCATGCGATGCATGACGCGGCTTACTGGCGAAAAGAATATCTTCATGGCCCTGCCATCCTTTTCTGCGATAGAGAGTAAAATCTGTTGGGTCGATGGTGATATATTCGGCTGCGAATTTGTAAAGGCACTACATCCGGCCGTTTTTGACCATATTGTTTCCAAATATCCGACCTTGAAAGTTGCGGGTTCTTAACCAGCAATTGATACCCGTTGCAAGCCACAGATAGTCAGCTAGGTTGGCTATATATGACGCGCAAATTTTTCCGGAATATCAGAGCATTTGTGGTGTTTTTATTGATCATCGGAGGATCATGGGCACTGGTAAGCTGGGGTATTGATACTGAGACTATAGTTGTTGATGGTCGTCAGGTCCATGTGATCGATGGTGACAGCTTTAAGGATGATGCGACCGAATTTCGAATATACGGCATTGATGCACCTGAATATCGCCAATCTTGTAAAGATGCGGCTGGTCGCGACTGGCCGTGTGGGAAATCAGCACGCGGAGCATTGGAAGAAATTCTGCGGAAAGGGCAATTTAGCTGTGACGTCCATGCCCGGGATCAATATGGGCGAACTGTCGTAACCTGTGGCAGTGGTGACAAAGACCTCGGCGCTCATATGGTTGAGCGAGGGCACGCGGTGTCCTCCGATAATTTTGATCAAGTGATTTACGGTACCGAAGAAGCGCGAGCAGAAAAAGCGAAGCGGGGCATCTGGCAGGGGACTTTTGAAAAGCCCTCTAATTGGCGGACGGCGCATCCTCGATAGTTGACGCGAAAGACGGTCTGCGGGATAGAATCTGACCAAGTAGCGGGGGGGAAGGCTCACCTGTCCATCGTGCGCGCGGATCGGCGATATGAGTTACGCCATTGAGTTCATAGATATTTTCATAGCCATAGCCATAAAGGTTGATGAAGGTTGGAATGTTCAGCGCGAGCGGGGCCCTTTTCAGACGAATGGGCGGAACATTATCGCGGAAATTATTATTGCAATAGATCAGAATAGGTCGCGATTTGTCACCTAGAATTTTCATCAGCTTTTCTTCGGTGAAATCGGAAAAGGGGATGTTGATAGCGCCATCAATATGGCCTTGCTCAAACGCGGCAACAGAGCGGGTATCTAATATGATAGCGTCTTGCTGTTTCGCTTTTTCAGTAAACTTGTCCAAGCTGATCAGGCGCCCTCTTCGATATTCCGCTAATTTTTCGGTCAGTCTCAGGAAGCCAGCATAGTCCACTTGTGGATTGTTAACAGTGTCCGGTCGCTGCGGTGTTTGTGCTATGGTAGGTTGCAAGGAAAGCGCGGAAAGGATCGTGGCCGATGCTAATAGTGATAATATTTTCATGAACGCCATCTCCGTTTCTACAATGACTTGTGATCCTAGGTTTTTGGGATTGCTGAAAGCTGAACTGTTAATAGCTTTCCGAACATATCCGGCGTTGCGCTTGGCTGAAATGGACCTATTGTCGTTTAACAAATACGGACAAGATCGCAAACGGGGGAAGCGTGGAGAATAATATTAAACCGAATTGGTTGTCGGAAATTGTTCGGCGCTTTTCTGTATTCGTTTATAACATCAATGGCTGGACCGCCGTGCAGGAAAATCCCACGCCGCGCAAATGCGTGATCATCGCCGCGCCGCATACCAGCAACTGGGACTTTATTTACTTTTTTGGTCTCACAAATAGCTTAAAAATCAAATCCTACTGGATCGGGAAAGATACGCTTTTCAAACGGCCATTTGGCGACATGATGCGGCGGATGGGCGGCATCCCCGTGGATCGCTCCAAATCGAATAATATGGTCGATGCGATGGTCGAGGAATTTAACAAACGCGACGATTTCATTTTGACTATTCCTCCTGAAGGAACCCGTGGCAGTGTGCGACAGTGGCGGACCGGTTTTTATTATATCGCTCTGAAAGCCAAAGTACCCTTGATTATCGGAATGATGGACTATGCCAAAAAAACCGGCGGATTAGGCCCAGAGATTCAACTGACGGGAGACTATGAAGCAGATATGGCGAAGGTCAGTGGTTTCTATCATAGCGTGACGCCCAAATATCCCGACAAAGCGATGGACGATATTGTGCACACTGATGCCGATCCAAAGCTGGGTGGAAGGAAAGCGTGAGTTTGCTTTCTGCCCTTGGACAGAATTTTATCCTTTTGGTTGGGATGATGATCATTCTGTGGCTGATTTCCGTCAAGATCCGTGATGTGTCTTTCATTGATGCGTTCTGGGCTTACGGCATGGCGATCATGGCCGGCGCCTCAATACTGCAGGTGGAAAATGCCGGGTGGTTGGCCTGGACGATATTCGGCTTGACCGTGACTTGGGGCGTTCGCCTTGGCACACATTTATATCTGCGCTGGACGGAAGAAGGCGAAGATCCGCGCTATACAAAGATAATCGGCACCGCGATGAAGAAAAAAGGCTGGAGCTTTGCCAAGACCGCCCTGCTCAAAGCTTGGGTCCTGCAGATACCGTTACTCTTCATGGTCTGCCTGCCAGCGCAAATCGGGATATTGCTGTCGGGTGATCAGGGCCTTGGCCCAATCGCGATTGTCGGCTTGGTGCTTGCTGTCATTGGCATAGCGTTTGAAACAATTGGCGATGCGCAGCTGAAGGCCTTCAAGGCGGAGCCATCGAGCAAAGGCAAGGTGCTGGATACCGGTTTGTGGCGCTATACGCGGCACCCTAATTATTTCGGTGATTTTTGCACTTGGTGGGGCATTTGGCTGGTCGCGACACAGGTCGGTTGGCCGGTTTGGGTAGCGATTGTCGGGCCGTTGTTCCTCAGCTTCACGCTGACAAAATGGAGCGGCGCGCCGATGCTCGAATATTCGCTGCGCAAGAATCGGCCGGATTATGTCGATTATATCGAGCGGACTTCTGGTTTCTTCCCGATGCCTCCAAAGAAATTATGATCTGATCGGCGCCAATATATCGCTCTTTCAAAAAGGAAAATATAGATGGATTTAGGGCTAAAGGATAAAGTTGTTTTTGTGGCTGGTGCAAGCCGCGGTATTGGTCTTGGAATTGTCGAAACCTGTCTGGCTGAAGGCGCAAAAGTGGCGATGGCAGCTCGCGGCGAGGAAGCGCTGGAGGCCGAAAAATCCCGGTTGGCCGATATTTACGGTGCCGATCGCCTCTGGTCACAAGCTGGTGATTTGCGGGACAGCGCGACGGTCGATTCGATGATCGCCGATATTGAACAGAGCTTCGGTCCGCTGTGGGGCGTGGTAGCCAATGTAGGCCTGCATCCTTGTCCTCCAGGTTTCGAAGTGGATGATGAAACCTGGCGCAGCGGCATGAGCCAAAATCTTGACTCCGCCTTCATCCTTGCTCGCGCGGCTTTGCGAGTGATGCAGCCAAGGAGCGAAGGATCAATTCTGTTTATCAGTTCTATCGCGGGACTTTCCGGCTTGGGCACACCCCTTACATATGGAACGGCCAAGGCCGCCATGAACCATCTTGGCAAAGAACTGGCCGCAGTGGCCGGACCTTCGGGTGTGCGGGTTAATGTGATTGCACCGGGCAACATCATCTTTCCCGACGGCGATTGGGAAAAGCGAGTCAACGGGGAAAAGGGGACTTCCGTGATGAGATGGATCAAACGCGAAGTGCCTCTCCAGCGTTTTGGGAAGCCTGAAGAAATCGGCTCAGCTGCTGCCTATGTGCTTAGTCCGCGTGCCAGTTTTATCACTGGCGCAATCATACCCGTGGATGGCGGACAGGATAAATAGCGCTGGCGGTCAAATGATTCAGGCCGCTGCTGCAAGTACCTTATTCTCGATAATCTGGGCAAAGACATCGCTATCTTGAGCGCCAGGAACCATGAACTTCTTGTTGAAGATAAAGGCGGGCACACCTGAAATGAAGCGGTCCTGCCACTCGGCTTCGACGGCGCGTACATCGGCGGCAAACATATCGGTGTCCAACAGGTCGCGGACGCGTTTCTCATCTAAGCCAACGGAGACGGCAACGGCGATTAGCACTTCATGATCGCTGACATCTTTACCATCGGTGAAATGGGCTTTGAACAGCGCCAGTTTGAGAGCGGTTTGCTTGCCGGTTTCGCCGGCCCAGTGCAGCACGCGGTGCGCATCAAAAGTGTTCACCATCCGCATATTCTCATGATAGCTAAACTCGAAATCGAGATCGCTCCCCGCATTGCGCAGTCGTTCCCGATTGGCTTTGCTCTGCTCTGGCGTGGCACCATATTTCTGCGCCATATGCTCGTTAATATCCTGACCCTCTGGCGGCATATTTGGGTTCAGTTCAAAAGCATGCCAGGCCAGTGCGAATTCCGCCTTGCCTTCAAAGCGCTGCATTGCCTGTTCCAGTTTCTTATAGCCGATAATGCACCACGGACAGACAACATCAGAGACAATATCTACGGTAATGACCGGGGTCTCTGACATAGCTATTTCCTTAAATTATGGTGTGTGAGTTTAGGCTTTTTCTAATGTGCACTGCAATGGATGCTGGTTCTTGCGCGCAAAATCCATGACTTGGGTGACCTTCGTTTCGGCCACCTCATAGCTAAACGTCCCACAGACTCCGACACCTTTTTGATGTACATGCAACATCACCCGCGTTGCTTCATCAATGTCCATCTGAAAAAAGCGTTTCAGCACGAGCACGACAAATTCCATAGGGGTGTAATCGTCGTTGAGGATCAAAACTTTGTAAGGATTGGGCTTTTTAGTCTTGGTTCGCGTCTTGGTTGCGATGCCAATATTAGTATCGTCATCATCGCCGGTGCCATTGTTATCAGCGCCGCCATCATCGTCATCTCCGGCCATAAACTTATCCGAGCCAAAGGCTTCGCCAGCCTCCAAAATAAGCGGGTCGACATCAGATAGGATCAGGGAGAGAATCTCTGCTTTATTCATGTTCCACAGGATATGGTATTTTAACCCCCAAGGGCAAGTAGCGGATTGATCAATCGGCGATGATTTTACGATAAACCGTCCAATAACAGCACAAATGAAAAAGGCCGCTCCCTAAGGAACGGCCTTTTTCGTGACGATAAAAGCGGCTTAAGCGGCTTTTTTCATTTCCTTGCGGATGGTGCTCACACGATCAGCGATTGGCTGATAGGCTTTACCAGCCAATTTGGTAACAGCATCCATGTTGTTTGAAGTCTGGTCAACAACCCGGTCCAGGCCGCTGCGCATGAAGTCAGCTTGCATTTCAACGAAATGCTTTGGCGTAGCAGCGTTGAAAGAGCTTTTCAGAACGTTGCTGGCTTCCACGAAGTTTTCGCGGGTATATTTGACGTTGGTTTTGCCGATTTCCTGAGCGCCTTTAGCGGTGATTTTGCCGCTTTCGACCAGGGTTTCAACGTTAAGACGGTTGAATTCAACAGCATCTTTGGAAACTTCAACGGCGCGGTCAGCGACTTCTTTGGCGCGTTCCTGAGCGGTTATGGTCAGCTTTTCCAGTTGAGCTTGCAATTTAGCAGCCATGTCCTGAAGCGCTTTTTTGTTCGTGGTAGCCGTTTTTGGAGCAGCTTTTTTCGGAGCAGCTTTCTTAACGGTTTTCTTCGCAGTGGTCTTTGCGGTTGTTTTCGCGGTGGTCATTTTGGTAGTTCCTTTTTTTACAATCTTTTTGGTGGTTGTAGCGGCGCGTTTCGGAGCGGCCTTACGCTTCGTAACGGTCTTCTTAGGAGCCGCTTTGGTTGCTGCAGGCTTCTTTGCAGCGGGTTTTGAAGCCGTTTTGGTCGTGACAGCAGCAACCGGCGTTTTCGCAGCGGTTGTTGATGCGGTCTTTGGTGCTGGCTCAGCAGCTGTTTTTGCAGCAGGAGCTTTTTCAGCGGTTACTGGTTGTGCTGATGCAGCTGCATTATAGGCAGCTTCAGCAGAGAGACTGACGGGCTTGTTTGAAGCCGTGGCAGCCGTTGTGTCGGTTGTATTTGTATCAGCCATCTGTGATTCCATTTGTTTGTTGCAGTGCACAAATAGGAGGGCTGATTATAAAAGTCAAGGAAAAATGCTGCACTGCAACATAAATTAAAGATCGGTAATAAATGTCAATTTTACCAATGAGATAATGCCAGTATGGAGATATTCTCCTTTCTGAGTTTATGTAGAATATGCACAGAATCAGAGAAAAATATTCATTCCGCTGCCCTGCAACATAATAGGGTTCGTGAATTTTTTGAATCGGGACTGTGCATATGTCATCCTGCCGCAAGCCAAAGCTAGTAGGAAAGGGGCTCACCCCTTTCCTATTGAACCGGTTAGATGAGATTGGCGGTTGTGGCGACGGCCAGCAGCGAGAAAGCAGCGATGCAGATATTGGCCGTTGCGCCAACTGATAGCCGGATTGGTTTAGCCACAGCATTAAAGCGCGCTTCATAATCGGGATGCTCGGTCCCGAGCATCCGATCCCACCAAGTAAAGTAGAGACCGAAATTGCTGTTGCCCTGACTATGGTGCAGGTCGTGATGGGTTGTGGTGGTGATCCAGCCAACAAATTTGTTACGCGTCCAGCCAGCGGGGAAAAGCTCTACGCCAGCATGGCCCATGACATTGCGAACTATCATATGCGCGAGGAACAGGAAGATCGCGAACGGATACATGCCATCGAACAGAACCGAAATCATAAACACGTAGATGGGCACAAAGGCCGCTTCGGTCATCGCCTCGAACGAAGAGAAGCTATATGCTGCCCACGGGGTTGGTGTGCGCGACTTGTGATGATGCAAGTGGGAAAAGCGGAACATGGTTTTGGTGTGAAGCCACCGGTGCATCCAATAGAAATAGGCATCATGGGCAACGATCATCGCCAAAAGCTGAACGACAAACAGTGGCCAGAGAATCTCACCCTTCATAACGGTGATCCAGCCTGAGGCCTCCAACAACACCGTACTGATGGTGGTCAGACCGAAAACCAGTACCGTACGCATTGATGACAGAAACTCGCGCTTATAATCGGCGAAACCGGCTTTACGGGATTGGATACGCCGAGCCGCGCTCCATTTGCCAAAGGCCCAAAGAATGAAGGACAATGCGCCTGCCGCGATCAGGTAACGCCCCAGATCAAAGGTAAAGGCGCCGATCATATGGTCGATTATGTCGTTGAATATTCCGGGCATTTGCTTCTCCACCATGTGTCATATTGTTCGATGAAGGCAAAGTGACAGGAAGGATTGGATGTTTCTCTGCAAAGCTGAAAAATGCTGTGCGATTTTGAAAATGATCAGACTATTTCAGTTTTGATCAATTGCTTCTTTACGAAAATCACTAGGTGTCTGGCCGGTTTCGGCGCGAAAGGCACGGTTGAACGGCGCGAGCGATCCATAGCCTAAATCCATGGCGATTGTAAGAATCGGCAGGTCGACCAAGGCGCGATCCGCGAATTTTTCCTTGGCTTCGCTGATTCGATAGCCGTTGAGGAAGGAGGAGAAGTTACGATGACCAAGCTGTTTGTTGATAAGCGCGCGCAACCGATGCTCCGGCGTATCCAGCTGCGCAGCCAGCGTCGCTATGGTGAGTGATGGTGTGCGATATTGGCCCTCATTCATCGCAGCCAAGAGCTTTTCATGCAAAACGGTTTCGCTTGGTGACAGATTTGCAGTGGTATATTCTTTGGTCGGTGAATAGCTTCGCTCCACCAGAACTTCCGGTTCCGCGATGAGAAGCGCAGAGCCGGCGCATAGAACCAACAGAAAGATAAAAGCAGCATTCACGACCGATGCTATCGGCAGGTTATTTTGTCCGCCATATAGCAATTCGAATATCAGCACCCCACCCACCTGCAAACCGATCAACAGCGGCAAATAGGTGCTTATCAGTCTGCGCTTTTCGACCAGATCATCCGCTCTTCCGCCCATCGCAATCACCATCAAATGAGCGATCAAGGCGAGCGAGGTAATGCGGATCGCATCAAATGAGAGCCATCGGCCATCCGTGGGCAGGTTTGCAGTGCCCCACAACAGGAACAGGGCCAGCGAAGCCCCGATCAGAATATTTTTGTTGATAGGCCGTTCAAATAGTTCGTGGGCAAACACCCAAGCCCAGATGGTTGTGGATATGGACAGGAAATCGATTGCCGTTTCCAACATGCCTTCATCGGGAAAAAAGCCGGAAGAGTTCAAGATATAGGCCATCGAGCTGACAAGCAGGCCAATGGCCACGATTTTAAGCCTCGTGCGTATTCTGCCGCCGATCAAGACGGCAATGATCATGATCTGCCCACCAATGGCCAGCAGCCTTAATATCATATCGACAAATGCCAAGTCTAATCCGGCGATTGCTATAACCTTCCCTGTTATGTGCTATGCTAGCTCATCTTCTTCTGTTCGCAACGGGAATTTCGTTGATACGTCCGTTTGGGCACTAAGCAGATTATTCTTTTGTTTCTGAAACAGCTATGTGTAACAGCTTAGCCATGCAGCGCGAATATGTCCCATGTCTCAACTGAAATCCATCGCGACCGCCCTTCCTGACCACAAGATCAGCCAAGAAGATGTTCTGGCTGTTTTGGCCAAGGCGCGCGGAGCGGCTTTGCCTGCGCGATTGAAGCAGATATTGGGCAATAGCGGGATTGATCACCGCTATATTGCGCGGGAGCCAGACTATTATCTGGAGCAACGCAGTTGGCCGGAGCGCGCGCGGATTTATGATGAGGTGGGCAGGGAGCTGGCGGAGCGATCTGCGGCTGCGGCCATGGCGAAAGCTGGACTGCAACCCGCTGATGTGGATGTTATTGTCATGATCTCTACAACCGGCACGATGACGCCTTCTATTCCCAGCCGGTTGATCGAAACTATGGGCTTTCGCCAATCGGTTCAGACCGTTCCAGTTTTTGGTTATGGTTGTGCGGGCGGGATATTAGGTTTGCGGCTGGCCAATGATCTGGCGGATGCAAATGGCGGGCAAAACGTCTTGCTGATCTCATTGGAGCTATGCAGCTTATCCTATGATTACAGCCAGTTCGATAAAAAGAACATGATCGCAACCGCGCTGTTTGCCGACGGCTGCGCTGGCGCTATACTTAGCGGTAAAGGCGGGCAGGGCGATGCGCCATCTTTTGGAGCATTCGAACAAAAGACCTGGCAGGATACTCGCGACATGATGGGCTGGGACATTGGCGATACCGGATTTGATCTGGTGCTGGCGCGCGATATTCCGACCTTTGTGGCACAGGATTTTGCGCCGTTTTGTGATGCTTTTCTGGTCAAGCAGGGGTTGGATAAGGGCGATCTTAATGAACCGGCGTGCCATCCCGGCGGTGGCCGTGTGGTCGAAGCGTTGGAGGATTATTTTGCGCCAGAGCTATCAGGGATAGCGGCAACCCGTGAGGTGTTGAAACATCATGGCAATATGTCATCGCCAACTGTGCTGTTCGTGCTGGAAAAAATACTCAGGGATAGTCCTCAGAAACCTATCTTGATGACGGCGCTTGGTCCCGGCTTTACATCTGTGCTCGGGATATTGAATCCGGTCGGAGCAAATTGATGGATGATTTAGGCGCTATTTTTACAACTGTTCCGACCCTTGTCACATGGGTTTTGATTTACATTGTAGCGCAGCGATTGGGCGAACTGGTTTACGCTAACCGCAACACCAAGCGTCTATTGTCCGAGGGTGGCGAGGAGTTTGGCGCGGATCATTATCACTGGTTTATTTTCCTGCATAGCGCATGGCTAGCGATCATCTTCCTGTTGGTCGATCCGCTAAGGTCCTTGAATCCGGTCTTGCTGGCCCTATTTGTTGGAACGCAACTCCTGCGCGTCTGGACGCTGGTATCAATTGGTCGATGGTGGACGACACGGATCATCTCGGCTCCGCATTTCGACCTTGTGAAGCGCGGACCCTATAAATTTATTAGCCACCCTAACTATCTGGTGGTGGTGCTGGAAATCGCTATTGTACCGTTGCTGATGGGGTTGCCATGGGTGGCTTTGCTATTCACGATTTTAAACGCGATCCTATTGCGGCACAGGATTGGGGTTGAAAATCTCGTTCTGAACAAAAGAGGCTGATACGGCTTATTTTTCTTGATCCGGTTCCGACGCCTCGGCCTCGGGCAGATAAGCGGTCACCTTAATCTCGATAATCGCTTTTTCACCCCCAAATAGCCGGCTCACTCCAATGGCAGTCCATGCGGGGTAGGGGGCTGGAACCCGCTCTTGCTTGATCGCCCACATCGGACCGACATGTTTGTCGAGATCGGTGAGATAGGATGTGACATCCACCACATCTGACCAGTCGGCTCCTGCAGCCTTCAAAACCATCTCGATTTCTTCAAAAGCGCGGGTAACCGCGGGCTTAATATCCGCTTCGGTTTCATCATCCTTCAGGCGCACGACAACGCCAGAGAGATAGAGCATATCGCCCGCTCGCACCGCCGGGGCAAAGCGGAAATTCTCGTAACTGTCTTTTAGTGTTTCGGGAATGATGACCTGCTTTTGCGCGCTGGCTGCCGGGGCGTTGACCAGCATGAATGCCGCTGCGACCGAGGAAATGATGGTTTTGATTGAGAACATTGTTGGGACCCCTTTATCGGAAAACTAACTGGAAAGGGTCTGCACAGCAAGCATGATAGGGCCTTACATAGCGGCGAAAGTAAAGGTTCTCTGCTATGACCACCCATATATTCGTCCACAAATAGACCCGATTTGGGTTAATTCCGATTTGAAACAACCGTAACTGAATCCCATAGATTGCGAGTGTGGGAGGGACGGAAAGCTTGCTGGATTTCAGGACATTAGTTTGGAAAATAGGGGCTGTCGGACTGCTGGTGGTTGCGACGCTTTTTTCTGTCCCAGCAGTGGCGCAAACCATGTCGCCTCCGGCTGGAGTCGCGGTGAATAATTATGCGCGTGTTATCTCCATTTCTGCGACAACCGTTCAGCTTTCTACAACCACTGGATTTACGGCCAATAGCCGAGCGCTAATTGTCCAGATGAAGGGTGCTTCTGTTACGCGGACCGACAGTGCCGTTCACGGTGACGTAACCGCTTATAATAGTGCGGGCCGCTTCGAATATGTCAAAATAGTCAGTGTCTCGGGCAGTTCCGTCACATTGGAGACACCGCCCACAGTGGCCTTTAGCACTGCTGGATCTGTTCAAATGATCAGCGTACCAGTCTTTAACGGCGGAATACTGACCCAAAACGTCGTCCCGCAACCATGGAACGGACAAACCGGAGGTGTTGTGGCTTTTGACGTCACCGGAACCCTGACTTTGGGGGCTAATATCGATGCCACAGGGCGTGGATTTTTTGGCGGGGCGTTGGCATCTTCCACTCCCTTTGACAGCTGCGTATCGGACCAGTTTAACTATACTGGCTCGGTGCAGGCGGGGACGGGCAACAAGGGCGAGGGGATTGTCCCCAGCGCGACGGCTCACGCCGCCAGACGCGGCCACAATGGTAATGGCGGTGGTGGCGGCAACATTACCGATGCGGGCGGCGGTGGCGGCGGGAATGTCGGTGCAGGGGGTTTAGGTGGTCGTGAACTGGATGTGTGCGATGATGACGGTGCCTTTGGTGGCCTCGGCGGCCAATCACTGGATTATTCTTCCAACAATCGTTTGTTCATGGGTGGCGGTGGCGGCTCAGGATCAGAAGTATCACAAGGCGCAACAGGCGGTTCACGGGCTGGTGGTGGCTTGATTTTCCTGCGGGTCGGTCAATTGGTTGGCGGCGGCGGGCAGTTAATCGCCGATGGTCTTTCCGCCTTTGCCGATAATTTCAATGGCTCGGACGGGGGTGGGGCAGGCGGGGCCATTGCGCTATCTGTCATCTCAGGTCTGTCTGGGTCTCCGGTATTTCGTGTTGCCGGCGGCGATGGCGGCGACGAAGCTAATACTGATTTTGCTCATGGCACGGGCGGCGGCGGTGGTGGCGGCGCAATCCGCCTGTTCGGTGCCACCTGCGGATCGATAACATCGGTGGTAAACGGCGGCAGCGCAGGCACCAGTGTGCTGGGGAACGCCGCAGGTGATCCCAACTGGGGTGCGATTGCCGGGAGTCCCGGTAACTGCCAGGGGAATTTTTCCGCACTGGGCCAGACGTCGGTTATAAATCCGGCGAGATTAAATGTCGTCAAAAGCTCGTCAGTCTATACCGCCAGCGGTTCCAGTACCGGTTTTTCGATCCCCGCTGAAGATATGATCTATACGATCGTGGTGCAGAATGTGGGGGGCGGTCCGGCAGGTGAAGATACTGTTTTTATCATCGACCAACTGCCGAGCGAGATAAGCTTCTTCAACGGGGACATAGACGAAGGCGGACCGGATAACTTCCCGGGCAGCGATCCCGTGGCCTTTATTGACAACGGCAGCGGCCTGAGTTTCGACTATACAAATGACGTCGCCTTTTCAAACCAGCCGGGCATGCCAATCTCGTTTGCAAACTGCACTTATGCACCGGTTAGCGGTTACGATCCGGCCGTGACCTATATTTGCATAAACCCTAAAGGTGTATTCGCAACACCGCAGCCGACTTCGGAGTTTACCGTTGCATTGCGGGCAAAGATAAACTGAATAAAGCGAAAAATTCCAACCACGGTTTTCCGCTTTTTCTCATGGGCTACCGGATTTTTTCGTGTTCTGTGCTGACAGCACGGCATCTGGTTTGGTAGCATTTGCGATTAGCTGCGTTGCTTTTTGGATGGCACTTCCTGAATCCATTTCACCATCCGCAATTTTTGTGCCCATTTCCAGCAATTCAGCACTGATAACCGTTCCGGTTTGCGCTTCCTCCTCAATGATTACACCGTTATTCGATGCAAAAACTGTTTCCCAAGACTTCCGAACTTCTGCCCAATAGCCTTTGGTCTTTGTCCAATAATCTTCGGCTGCCTGAACATTGTAACCATCAAATTTGGTATAGGTGTTGAGGACATATTCCTGAACAATAGGCACAAGTTTTCCGTCGACCGTTCCCATTTTCGTATTATCCTGAAAGTGGATCCAGCCATTTGGCATCGGGCTATGGCGATTGATGGAAAAGTAACGATCATAAACAGGATCGCGCACCGCATCGCGCCGAGCGAGGGGACGCCATGTCCAGTTGGAGCGCCAGCGCCGAACACCGCCTTGGGTTTCCCATTCGCCTAAACCGGCATAGCGCGGACTGTCATCGACCTGATAGACGGTTTGCGACCAACGGCCATTGCGGCGTTTTTCCGATATGGGTTGATATTCCCAGCTATTCCGGTCTGAGTAAGCGAGAACTTTCTCTGGCTCATATTCCCAATCTTGTCGCCAATGTTTGACGATGAAATTGCTGTCGCCAGTGTCGACAACCAGCAGATGCTGAAGAACGATTTTTGTCCCGGTGTCCTCGACTATTTTCACAACCTCATGGCCGCCAGAAATCTTGCGTTCGCGCGCTTCGTAATCAGACACCCATGGTGTGGATTCCTGCATATCAAATCGCACTTTGAAATTGCCAGCCATAGCCAAAATGTCGGCTCGGTCGGCTTCAACGGCTGTCTTTTCAACATCGGCTGCGCGGTCTGGAATAGGGGGGTGAGCAAGCGCCGGAGAGGTTATGAGTGCCAATGAAAATAGCGCGGTGCTAAGCCTTATTGTATATTTGATAGACATGATATTTCTCCCAAAATCTAGAATGACAAACTGATCGATACGCTGGCGTTACGGCCAGGCTGTGTGAAGGCATCAAGCGGAGCTTGTGTAGGTATACCGGCAAAATTAGGCGGCGCGTTTTCCCGCAAGCCTCTTACATCGCTCCACAAAGAATATTTCTTGTTGGTGATATTGAAGATACCGGCGCGGATTTTAAGATTCTCGGTAACCCGGTAAAATGCTGTCGCATCAATAATTGCCGATTCTTGCGGACGGAAACAGGCGTCGGTACAGACGCCAACAGTCTCATTCGCTTCTTTGCGCGCATTGTAGCTCGCGATAAGTTCGCCACCGAACACGCCGTCGGGATCACGATAGCCAACGCCCAATATCGCATTGAGCGGATCGATGGTTGACAGTGATTGGTCTGGTTGACCCGGCCGGCCAGTCTCACCATCTGCAAAAGCAATCGCAAAGCGGGCCCTGAAACCATTATCGGCCTCGTAACTGGCTTGGGCCTCAAATCCCTTCACCGTGACATCGGCAATGTTGACGAACTGGAAAACGGCAGGGTCGCCGGGCCGGAATGACCCGCCAACTTGTTCCTGACTTATAAAATCGTCATAGTCAGCGTAGAAGCCAGTTAGTCCAAGGCTTATGCCGTCGGCCGCATATCGAATGCCCGCTTCAAAGCTGGCGCTCGTTTCGGGCGTGAGATCAGGATTGGGCGCTGACGTATAGCCAAAAGCCAGGTTTTCGAAGAAATTGTTGACCTGGCTCGGTGTTGGTGCGCGGAATCCTTGCGCGTAATTTCCGAACAGGCGCACATCACCCAGTTTGACAACTGCCCCCACTTTTGGTGAGAATGTCGAGCCATTCTGTCCGCTAGGGGTGAATGTAGGTAGCAAGGGATCATTGAGCGTCGGGTCAAGATCATAGAAATCAAAGCGGACCGCAGGGTATAAAGTGACTATCCCCTCGCCAAATTCGATCGCGTCGCCGAGATAAATGCCACCCAGCGTGAAATCTGTTGATGGAAAGGCGCGGGTTGGAAATACTTCTCCAAAAGGCGGTTCAACGCCATCACGCAGGCCATCTTGCTCTGTCTTGCTAACGTCGCCACCAAAGGTCAGCGTGTGTTTAACTGCCCCCGTGTTGAATGTTGACCGGAAGTCAGCGACCGCTCCATAGGCTGTGTTGTTGAACGTGTTCAGCCGTTCCCGGTCCGGCCGTGGTGTTGCGCCGGTTGGCGAGCGGTCTTCATCAGCAAATTGACGGTCTTTTCCATCCTGCCAATAAGCGGCGAGATGAGCATAATCGATAAATCTGCCACTATCCTCGCCCGCATCATATGTATAATCGATCGACGCACGGGCACGCTCGGTTTCGTCATTTGCGGTCAGGCTATCAACAATCCAGCTGGGTGGACCAGGGAATAGAAAGACCGGGCCGCGGCCTGATAGAACATCAGAAAAAACTTCCCGCTCGAGATATTCACCCGTCAGGCGGACTTTATGATTGCCATTTTCCCAAACAAGCTTGCCCAAAAATGCGTTGGACTCCCCATCTTGTGGATTTGGTGTTGATCTGGTGACCCCCTCGCCATCGACCGTACCCTGATTGTCGAGCTCTTCAAAGTCGCGGCGTGAATAAGCCAGCATCGCCGAGAAATTCCCACTCTGCCCTGCCAAAGCGACGGTTTCGGAAAATTCCTGATCGGCCGAGCTATATTGCGCACGGACAAACCCCCCAAAGCTATTGCCGTCACTGATAAAATCAACGGGATCAGACGTAATAAAGCTAACCGCCCCCGATAAGCCATCGCTTCCATAAAGCGCAGAGGCAGGGCCGCGTAAAATTTCAACTGATTTGATCAGGCCGACATCTGTGGCATTACCGCGCCCGACATCCTGCGCGCCAAAGCTAAACCCCTGTGGTGATCTTATGCCATCCACTTGAATGAGGACCCGATTGCCCCCGATACCGCGAATATTGAAATCTTCATTGCCGGCACGGCCCGTTGTCCCAAGCGCGGCACCAAAGCGCGCTGGTGCACGGCGCACGGTAATGCCTGGTTCAAAGCGAACAATGTCACGGATATCGGTTGCGAGTTCATCTGCAATACGTTCTGCGTCAATCACCGTGACCGTTGCCGGAGCATCCTCCACGGCAATCGGCGCACGTGTCGCTGTGACAGTGATAGTATCATCTTCAAAAATGGAGCCGCCTTCACTTGCGGCCGCAACCGCCTGAGAAAAGCTTAAAGCAAGGAGGCTGCAACTGACTGCTGCCGCCCGGAGCCGGAAGTTCATATTCATTGTAATATCCCTCTACTCATTTGCCTAAATGCTAATGCAAATGATTCGCAATCGTAACTAGAGAGTATAATCTGAGTCTGTCAATCGTGTTTTAGAAACTCAGTGAAACTGTTTGTTTATTGCTTATCCAAACGCTCTCTTAAGCGGGTCATCATTCTACCGTCTAAAGAAAGATGATCGAAGCCAGCCTAATTTTCCGTGGTTTGATGATTCTGATATTGGGCCTGTTTTCTGCCGTATTTGCAATTATCTATATCCATGATCGCAAACAGCATATGGCAGGTTGGCTTGCCTTGGCTTATCTCAGTGGTCTTGGAGCGTTCTTGGTGGATATTAGTCGGCCGAGTTTAGACCCGGTTCTTTCTGATATCGTTGCGAAGGGGTTTTTCTGGGGATTCAGTATTGCCTTGGTTTTAGGCATTTTCGCTCGTTACAAGGCCAAATACCCGATGATCGCGATTGGTGGCATTGCCGGTGCAGGACTATCTGCACTATTCTGGTTCAGCTTTGTTGATCCCGACATTATCTTGCGGTCGATTTTCTCGTCCCTAACAGCCGGGTTGTTGTTGCTATGCGCGCTGCCGCTTTTTTGGAAGAAGAGCAGCGGTGTTCTGGATAGTGTCATGTTCGTCTTTATCGCCGCGCTGTGCTTTATATATTTTCTTCGACCGTACTTAATTTACGACGTCTTCAGCGCAACCCATACGGCAGCAAATTATGAAAGTTCAGCATATGCGATGCTTTTGCACGCATCTAGCGCATTTTGCGGACTGGCTTGCGGTGTCGTGATGCTGATCGTGGTCGGGCATGACATTATCCTGAAATATCAACTCGCAACGACTATTGATCCCCTGACCGGCCTGATGAACCGTCGCGGACTGGATCAATATATCAACAAGGAACTTGAACAAAATTATGAAGCTGGTCGGGCGATTATGATCATCGATCTCGATAAATTTAAAAAAGTGAACGATGAACATGGTCATGAGACAGGGGATCAGGTTTTGAGGCGGGCAGCGTCCATTCTGCAGCGCGTTACAGGACAATTGGGTAAAGTGGCGCGGGTAGGCGGAGAGGAATTTGTTGTGGTATTGGACGCGTTGAGCTCCCCCGATCGTCTGATCGTGGCGCAACATCTCCGGCTTTCCATTGCTATGATTATCCACCCGGAAATTGGCACAGAAGGGCGCGTCACCGCGAGTTTTGGCGTTACTCTCACCATGGAGCGCGAAAGCTTTGCGATGGCATTACGGCGCGCTGATTCAGCTCTCTACGAGGCGAAATCCGATGGTCGCAACTGTGTCGTTGAAGCGTCCAACGACAATAGTTTCACGGCGATTAAATATATCGAGCGTTTCTAGCGGTTCCGATTAGGGATGTTGGCCTTAGGCTCCCCTGATCAACTGCCCGGGCCGTGCGCCGGTTGATTGATCAAATCTGCGGATGACTTCGCCAGAAACAATAGTTGCATCATAGCCCGTTGCGCGCTGATGAAGGCGCTGTCCTCCGGCTGGCAGATCGCGCACGATTTCGGGCAAGTGCAGTTTTAAGCCTTGCAGATCAATCACATTGATATCCGCTTTCGCGCCGGGTTTGAGCAAGCCACGCTCGTCCAAGCCCACCGCTTTTGCCGCTTTATGCGATAGCATATGCACGGCCTCAGCGAGGTCGAAGCGTAATTCTCCAGGGTTCTGGACAAATTGGGTAAGCAAAAAGGTCGAGTAGCTTGCATCGCATATCGCACCATAATGCGCGCCGCCATCGCCTAACCCTGGAATACAATGGGGATGACTGAGCATTTCATGGGCGCTATCGAGCTTGGCATTCTCATAGTTACCTAGCGCCGCGAGGAACAGCCCTTTGCCCTCGGTTTCCAAAAGCCTGTCATAGGCAATTTCTTGAGGTGAACAGCCCTTGGCTTTGGCTTGTCCTGCCATACTCATTTCCCTAGCGGGCGCATAATCAGGTGGATCGTTAAGCGGAAATAACCAGTCCCAGTCCCGAGCGAGCTCGTTGAACGGATGGCCCGGTTCAAAATCTTCTGTGATTAAGGCTTCCCGTAATTGTGGATCGCGCATCGCAGTGATTTGTTCCTCGATGGATAGGTCCGCAATTTTCGACCAACTGGGGCACAGCACAAAGGGATGCACCGTCAGTTCCAGGCCCGCTATCAAGCCAATTGGGCGCGGCATGATTTGCGCGGTCGCTTTGCCGCCACTGGCATTGGTATGATCAATCATGTCGAGTACTTTGCGCCAGCGGGGCGGCGCATCATTTCCCGAAGCCAATGTAAAGGTCGCGGGACGGCCGCTGGCCTCCACCACCCTTTCGATGACCTTATATTCCTTGTCCCAACCGACAAAAGCATCGAGGACGACTTGAAACGTTCCGGTTCCCGCATCCGCCATGCCGCCGCAAATGGCTTCCAGTTCCGCAATATCGGCTTCAAATGTCGGGATGCTTCCGCCATCTGCAGTCTTGTGAATCGAAAGCCGGGAGGTTGCAAAGCCCAATGCCCCGGCATCCATGGCTTCTTTCGATAGCTTGCGCATCAGGGCAAGGTCATCGTCGTTCGCTGGTTCTCGCGAGGCACCGCGCTCACCCATGGCATAGACCCGAAGCGGCGAGTGGGGCAGGTAGGCGGCGACATCAATATCGCGTTTGCCCTTGGCGACTGTATCGAGATATTCCGGAAAAGTCTCCCAGTTCCACGGCAA
The DNA here is from genome assembly GCA_947493215.1 of uncultured Sphingomonadaceae bacterium. GTDB lineage: Bacteria > Pseudomonadota > Alphaproteobacteria > Sphingomonadales > Sphingomonadaceae > Parasphingorhabdus. The sequence continues at coordinate 1,601,021 of CANLQE010000001.1, forward strand.
GCCATCCGCCATCACGACGCCAGGGATATCTTCCACGCCTTCCATGACATTGATCAGCATATCATGGTCTTCTTTGCGGCAAGGCGCGAACCCCACACCGCAATTGCCCATCACGGCGGTTGTCACGCCATGTGAGGAGGACGGGCTGAGTTCCTCCGCCCAAATGCATTGCCCATCATAATGGGTATGCACATCAATGAAGCCGGGTGTCACAATCCGATCGCTGGCGTCGATTTCTTCGCGACCACGGCCGGTCACTTCACCAATGGCGGTAATCTTGCCATCGGAAATCGCGATGTCGCCCTCAATCAGATCGCCGCCACTACCATCGGCAATCGTACCGCCCCGGATCACCAGATCATGTTCCATATGCATTGTCTCTCTTATCCTCTGATCACTTGCACTATGCCGCCAATCAGCGAGCCGAGTACAAAAATATAAATGGGCGGCATGCTGACATAAAGCCACCGCAATCGTTTTTCGGGCGCCTTATGATATCCCAAAGCATAGCCAACGCGCATGAAGGGCCAGATTAGCCCAATTGCCGCGGCCCAAAAGGGGCTGACGACATAAGCGAATAACCATAGTCCAGGCAAAAACAAAACCAGATGCTCCAGCGTATTGTGATGGGCGCGAACATAACGTTCATATTCCGGCGGGCCGCTATGGGAGGGCACTTCAATTTTAAATCGCCCTCTTGCCAACCCGGCTGTTAACAGCGTGAAATAATAAGCCAAAAGCGCCAGCGCGCTGACGATAACAACATAGGTATAAGGATCCATGGACAGTTTGTTTCCCTCGCTTTGATCGTCAGATCATAAACGGCCTCAAGCAGATAACCATACTGCATTTGGATAAGGGGAGGCAGGGGGTACCCGATAATCGGGCGAGACAATTCCGAAGTGATCAAGGATACGAATTTTTGGGGGTAGTGCAGGGCGGGGCCGCTATCTAGACTGGCGCTATCCAATCACGCCAGCACAGGTAGGCCTATGTCACAAGACTATCACGCCCTCACCGAGAAGGAGAAGGAAACGCTGCGTTTGCTTGTCAGGGGCCATGACACAAAAACCATTGCGCGCCATTTTGATCTTTCGGTGCACACGATTAACGAGCGGTTGCGCAACGCGCGTCAGAAAATGTCCGTTTCCAGCAGCCGCCAAGCGGCACGCCTGTTGCTCGATCAGGAAGGCGACGGCCCCAGTTTTCTAGCGGACAGGTTTTTGGGGGAAGCCGAAAGCGCTCATGGCCTGTTAGCCCATGAAACACCGGATGACGGTCATGGATCGAGGATTCCCCTCGCCATGCTGACAGGAGTTATCATCATGTCCTTTATGCTTGCAACGCTCGCCTTTTCTTCCCTCTCGCAAAATACGGCGCCAGCTATTGAGGTGGCCCAAGTGGAACCAGAGGCCCAAACATCCGCCTCTGCGCTTGCCGCATCCGACGTCATGCAATCGGCCCGGCAATGGCTGGCGTTGGTTGATGCGTATAAGTGGCTCGATAGTTGGAACGCCACCGGACAGTCGTTCAAGGAACTAAACACTAGTGCGGTGTGGGCATCGACAGCCGAGAGCATTCAACCGGCCTTAGGGGCGGTGCTCTCGCGGACGGCCAGCAGTCAGGAAGCCGTGCCAGCGCCGCCGTCCGGATATGAAATGGTCAAATTCCGGACCAGCTTTGAGAACAAGCCCAATGCGACAGAGACCTTGACGCTGGTTAGGGAGGACGCGAGCTGGAAAGTGGTGGGTTATTGGATTGAGTGAGTGGGCAGGCTGGTAATGGCGACCGACGAAAGCACAACTTGAGGAATGAAGGCATATCGCCCGTGTCCAATGAAATCCATGATGCCAATGCCATCGATAGCGCAGATACAGTTGTATCTAATTCTCGATCTTGATCATGGTTTTTAGCATGTATACCTGCAGGTGGTCGAGAAAGAGTCGTGTCTTGATAGGTAAGTATTCTCGATTTGGGTAGACGGCGTAGATCGCGCGGTCACACTTCGGCCAATATTGGCTGAGCAAAGGCACGAGCTTTCCATCAAGTACATCCTGGCACACTAAAAAATGGGCCAGCCGCGCCACACCCAGCCCCTGTAACGCTGCTTCGCGCATTGCAAGACCAATGCCAGAGCATACGCTTTCAACTTTGATGGTAACGGGCGTCCCACCCTCAACGAAGTCCCACTCATCATAGGTCTGGCGAGAGGCATGAAGGGTCAAGCACCCATGATCTTTTAAATCGTGCGGAGCGACCGGCATTCCTTTGCGCGCTATGTACTCCGGTGACGCACAAACGATCCATGGGTCATCGAAAACCTTTCTGGAGATCACAGTTGTCTCGGTCGGTTGCTTGAACAATAGAGCAAGGTCTACACGCTCGCCGATAATGTCGATTCCTCCATCGGCTTGTAGGAACGTCGCGGTAATTTCGTCGAACTCCTTCGAGAACGAGCTCAAGAATGGAATGAGCACATTGGCCGTGAAAGCTGCGGAAGATGCAATGCGAATCTGGCCCCTTGGTTGTCCGCTGAGATCGCGAACGACATCCTCCGCGTCACGAAGCGATTCGATGATTTTCTCGCCACGTTCATAAAGGATTTCTCCGGCCTCGCTCAGCGAAACCGCGCGGGTTGTGCGGTTAAACAACCGCGCTCCAAGGCGATCTTCAAACCGGCCGATCTTTCTGCTCACTCCTGACGAAGTAAGTCCCGTCTTTTCAGCTGCCCCTTTAAAGCTGCCTGCCCGAGCCACCTCTACAAAAACGCTCATATCACTAAGAGTATCCACCCGTGCCCCAATCCCTGACTAATGTCATTTCTGAAATGACAGATTCAACCTGTTAGCAGCGCGGCAGAAATCGTAGTACTGCGCCGCAATCAACATACAAACGATTGTTGTAATCTTTGTCAACATTATAATAAAAAACTAATAATTGACATAAATAATATAATATTGGGGAATAATTATGAGAAAATCTTTTAAACTTGTGGTAACTACATTAGTAGTGACTGGTTCTTCATTTATGACTTTTGGTATAAATGCTGTAGCACAGGAGGCTTCTTCAGCTGTTACTGCGCACAAGGCGCCAATCAATGATGGACTTCCGCTGCCAGGGTTTGAAATTGAGCCAGGCAAGACTGCACTGGTCATCACCGATCCTCAGGTTGACTTTCTATCCGAAGATGGCGTCGCATGGGGCGTTGTCGGCCAAAACGTGACGGACAACGGCGTTGTTGAAAATCTTGAAGCGCTCATGAAAACGGCGAACGACACCGGTATGCCGATGTTTATTTCTCCTCACTATTATTTTCCGCATGACCACAAATGGAAGCATGAAGGTACGCTTGAGGTACTGATGCATTCTATCAAGATGTTCGATCGCGCAGGACAATTGGACCTGACGGATTTCGAAGGCTCAGGTTCTGACTGGTTGGAGCGTTACAAGCCGTACATCAACAACGGCAAGACAGTTGTCACCAGCCCGCACAAGATTTACGGCCCGGAAACCAACGATCTGGTTCTGCAGCTTCGCAAGGCCGGTGTCTCCAAAATCGTGCTCGCTGGCATGTCTGCAAATTTGTGCACGGAATCGCACATGCGCGAGCTGGTTGAACAAGGTTTCGAAGTCATGGTGGTGACAAATGCCACCGCAGGTGCAGTAACGCCGCATTATAACGGATACGAAGCGGCTCTCACGAATTTTCGGATGATAGCGAGCGACGTCAAGAACACCGAGAACACTGTCGCAGCGATGCGGGCGGCCTATCCATAAGGCCACCCCCAATCGGCGTTCAGGATTGGTATCAATCGTCCTTGGTTCTGCCAATTTGGCTTTAAAGAATGAGAAGGCCGCCACAAGCAGGCGGCCTTCTCTATCTCGGTATTATAGATTTTTCAGCCCAACTGATTTTTTGCGATAATCCGCGCTTGCCACTCTGGTGCATCCAACTGCCTTCTTCATTCAAAACAGAAAAGGAAATATTCAAATGGAAATAGACATTGGAATTTCTACACTAGACCGCACCCGTTCAGCAGATGCGCTCAAGAAGCTGCTCGCAGATACATATGCCTTGTACCTCAAGACCCATGGTTACCATTGGAATGTTGAAGGGCCGCACTTTCAACAGCTGCATGCCTTGTTCATGGAGCAATATGTTGAGATGTGGAATGCTGTCGATGAATTAGCTGAACGCATCCGCGCACTCGGTAAATATGCACCTTCATCTTATTCAGAAATGGCTCTGCTTTCTTCGATTAACGAGGAAGCAGGTCAACCAGATTGGCAAGCGATGGTCACTAATTTGGCTGAAGGGCATCAGGAGGTAGCTAAATCCGCAAGGCAAGTGCTCCGCGTTGCAGAGGAAATCGACGATGATGCGACGGCAGATGTCGTTACGCCAAGAATTACACTGCACGAAAAAGCGGCATGGATGCTGCGCGCCACGGCTAAGTAAGGCTTGGCATAGCAAATGCCGACTTTGGACGGCGGGTGCGGACACCAGAATTGCTCACGGATACCGGCTGGTCGTGCCTCTAGATCCTGAATCAAAAACGGACCGACAAGATACAATCGATGGTATTTCGAACCCGATCGCAGGTCACTTGCATGCACAAAAACAAATAATTGGAACGCGACGATGAACACTATGATGAAAACCTCAACTGAGACGCTAACCCACTCATCTGAGTTCATCCGCAAGCAGCGGGACCATCTCCAAAAAACCAAGCCGGCAAGGAAATGGTTCAGCGCCGAGTTTGTAAGCGGTTACAATGAGGCTTCGGTAGCGCATTATAGCCCGCCTAATTGGAACAGCCTGATGACCGAAGCACATGCCGGTAGTCAGTCGGCCTATCGTACGTTGCTGAGTGAGTTCGAAGTATGGCTGGATGGCTATCTTTCAGTAGACTCCTCCGATCATCTGCGGGCAGGCCTTGTCTATGAAATTCTTCATACAGTTCATAAAAAAAGAAGCTCTTGCGACTCATCTCGTCCGGTCTTGTTTTGGCTGTTGGCGATAGCGGAACATCGCATAGAACGTCCAATATCTTGGCTTCGAACAAATTGACTTCCCTAGTTTGCACGCGGGATCGCGTCCCGGTTGCGTGCAAAGTCGCCCGATATAGACCCTATCACCCCCTTATATCGGGCGGCATTTGCTCTCAATTTTATGTCCACTTTCGGGATAAAGCGGACATAAGGTATCCTATTTCGTTTTCTTGAAGCTAAAGAATCTCTTTCAAACCCGGGGCCCAACCCTTGACCACTACCCGAATCCCCGCTAAGGGCCGCGCTTCTGTTGTGTCGGGTTCTCCCAATCCCGCAGAAAACTTACATAGGCAAAACACTCAAGGCGATTTGGCCGAGAGAGTAACCCTAGTTTATCTAGATCCAATAAGGTGAAGACTTTATGCCAACGATTAATCAGCTCGTCCGTAAAGGGCGGGTGCCTCAGAAGACGAAGTCCAAAGTGCCGGCCATGGAAGCCAACCCGCAGAAACGCGGCGTTTGTACCCGTGTCTACACAACGACTCCTAAAAAACCAAACTCCGCTCTGCGTAAGGTTGCCAAGGTTCGCCTGACCAACCAGCGTGAGGTCATCAGCTATATTCCAGGTGAAGGGCATAACCTTCAAGAGCATAGTGTTGTTCTCATTCGCGGCGGCCGTGTTCGCGACCTTCCCGGTGTGCGTTACCATGTGCTGCGCGGTGTTCTTGATACGCAAGGCGTTAAGGACCGGAAGCAATCCCGTTCCAAATATGGCGCCAAGCGTCCTAAATAATCGGTTCAGTAGGAGTTATATAATATGGCACGTCGTCGTCGTCCCGAGAAACGGGTAATCCTTCCTGATCCAAAATTTAAGGATCAGGTCCTTTCAAAATTCATGAACAACCTGATGGTAGATGGTAAGAAGTCTACTGCAGAACGTATCGTATATGGTGCTTTTGATAGCGTCGAAGCCAAAGCGAAAAAAGATCCGCTGCAGCTTTTCCATGATGCGCTCAACAACATCAAGCCGGGCATCGAAGTGCGCAGCCGCCGTGTTGGTGGTGCGACCTATCAGGTTCCTGTCGAAGTGCGTCCTGAACGCGCTCAGGCTCTGGCCATTCGCTGGATGATCAGTGCGGCACGTTCGCGCAGTGAAACCACAATGGCTGCTCGTCTATCGGGTGAAATTCTTGATGCTTCCAACAATCGCGGCAACGCGGTCAAGAAGCGTGAAGATTCACACAAGATGGCCGAAGCCAACCGCGCATTTGCACATTACCGCTGGTAGCATTATATAAGAGCGCAGGGATCGCAGATTCTCTGTAAATTCCTGCGCTTTTCACATTGTTGTATTTGTAACTAATCAGGGCTGGTCATCGCTGGCCCCTTTCACTATATGGGCGGCGCTAATCAGGGCCCCTTAATTCTGGAGTAAAGACTATGGCACGCAGCCATCCGCTCGAACGATATCGCAATATTGGCATTATGGCCCATATTGATGCCGGTAAAACAACCACCACGGAACGTATCCTGTATTACACAGGTAAGTCCTATAAAATTGGCGAAGTGCATGATGGCGCGGCGACGATGGACTGGATGGAGCAAGAGCAAGAGCGTGGTATTACCATTACCTCTGCTGCGACCACCTGTTTCTGGAATGCGGATGATACCAATGGCCCTGAGCACCGGATCAACATTATTGATACGCCAGGTCACGTTGACTTCACCATTGAAGTTGAGCGGTCCCTTCGTGTGCTTGATGGCGCGGTAGCTTGTTTCGACGGCGTTGCCGGCGTTGAGCCACAGTCTGAAACCGTATGGCGTCAGGCTGATAAATATAAAGTTCCACGGATGTGCTTCATCAACAAGCTCGACCGGACCGGCGCTAACTTCAAATTCTGCGTGGATTCGATTGTAGAGCGTTTGGGCGCAACCCCGGCTGTGCTTTATCTTCCCATCGGTATCGAAGCGAGCCTTGTTGGTTTGGTTGACCTTGTTAACGAGCGTTCGATCACTTGGAAGAATGAAGATCTTGGTGCTGAATATACTTATGGTGAAATCCCTGAGGATATGGCGGACGAAGCGGCTGAATATCGCGAGAAGCTTATCGAGCTTGCTGTGGAGCAGGACGATGATGTGATGGAGCAATATCTGGAAGGCAATATGCCTGACGCAGCGACTTTGAAATCGCTGATCCGTAAGGGTACGTTGAACCAGAGCTTCGTTCCGGTGCTTTGTGGTTCTGCCTTTAAAAACAAAGGCGTTCAGCCACTGCTCGATGCAGTTGTTGACTATATGCCAAGCCCACTCGACGTGGCTGCGATTAAAGGTGTTAAGTTAGACGGCGAAACCGAAGATGAGCGTCCATCTAGCGATGACGAGCCATTTTCTGCGCTTGCCTTTAAAGTCATGAACGATCCGTTCGTGGGTACTTTGACCTTCTGCCGCATCTATTCCGGCAAGTTGGAAAAAGGCACCTTGCTGAACTCGGTTAAGGACAAGAAAGAAAAAGTTGGCCGTATCCTTGAGATGCACTCCAATGACCGTAAGGATATTGACGAGGCATTCGCAGGCGACATCGTCGCGTTGGCGGGTATGAAAACAACCACTACCGGTGACACGCTTTGCGATCCTGAAAAACCGATCATTCTTGAGCGGATGGAATTCCCAGAGCCAGTTATCGAGCTTTCGGTGGAACCAAAAACCAAGGCTGACCAAGAGAAGATGGGCATTGCGCTTAATCGTCTGGCTGCTGAAGATCCGTCATTCCGTGTATCGACCGATCATGAATCCGGTCAGACGATCATTAAAGGTATGGGCGAGCTTCACCTCGATATCTTGGTCGACCGTATGAAGCGTGAGTTTAAAGTGGAGGCCAATGTTGGCGCGCCACAGGTTGCTTATCGCGAATCGCTCGGCAAGGCTGTTGATACGGATTACACCCATAAGAAACAGTCCGGTGGTTCCGGTCAGTTCGCGCGTATCAAATTCGAAGTTACGCCCGGCGAACGCGGTGAAGGCATTACCTTTGAAGACAACATTAAGGGCGGTAATATTCCAAAAGAATATATCCCGTCTGTTGAAAAGGGTATGCGCGAAACCGCCGCATCCGGTTCGTTGATCGGCTTCCCGATCATCGATTTCCACATTCGTGTTTATGACGGCGCCTATCATGACGTTGACTCCTCGGCACTGGCTTTTGAAATTGCGGCTCGCGCTGCGATGCGCGAAGCGGCCCAGAAGTCTGGTATCAAGTTGCTTGAGCCGATCATGAAGGTGGAAGTGATTACACCGGAAGATTATCTTGGTGACGTTATCGGCGATCTTAACTCTCGCCGTGGTCAGATCCAGGGTACCGACACACGCGGTATCGCTCAGGCAGTCGATGCGATGGTGCCACTGGCTAACATGTTTGGTTATGTGAACGAACTGCGTTCCTTCAGTCAGGGGCGCGCACAATATTCCATGCAATTCTCTCACTATGAAGAAGTGCCGCGGAATGTTGCAGAAGAATTGAAGGAGAAGATGGCTTAATCGCCGCTTCTCTTTTTACGAGTAACCGCGCTTACCTTTTGGTTCTGGCTCAAGAAAAAAGCCTAGAGGTTAAAAGGGTGTTGACAGATTTGGATAGTCTCGCCAAAGCGCGGCACAGACTATCAAGACGATAGAAATTAGAGGTAATATAAAATGGCAAAAGCAAAGTTTGAACGCAATAAGCCGCATTGCAATATCGGCACCATCGGTCACGTCGACCACGGTAAAACCACACTGACCGCAGCGATCACGAAAGTGCTTGCTGAATCATCAGGTGGCGAAGCCGTAGACTTCGCGAACATTGATAAAGCACCTGAAGAGCGTGAGCGCGGCATCACGATTTCAACGGCTCACGTTGAATATGAAACCGAAGCGCGTCACTATGCGCACGTCGATTGCCCAGGCCATGCCGATTATGTGAAAAACATGATTACTGGTGCTGCTCAGATGGATGGCGCTATCTTGGTTGTAAACGCAGCTGACGGCCCAATGCCTCAGACTCGCGAGCACATCTTGCTTGCTAAGCAGGTTGGCGTGCCTTCAATGGTTGTTTTCATGAACAAAGTTGACCAAGTCGACGACGAAGAGCTTCTTGAGCTTGTCGAAATGGAAATCCGTGAGCTGCTTAGCTCTTATGACTTCCCTGGCGACGATATTCCTGTGATCTCCGGTTCGGCTTTGGCTGCGCTTGAAGGTCGCGACGACAACATCGGTAAAGAGAAAATTCTTGAACTGATGAAGGCTGTTGATGAATTCATTCCTCAGCCAGAGCGTCCAGTCGACCAGGCATTCTTGATGCCAATCGAAGACGTGTTCTCGATCTCTGGTCGTGGTACGGTTGTTACCGGCCGTGTTGAAACCGGCGTTGTGAATGTTGGTGACGAGTGTGAAATCGTTGGTATCAAAGATACTACGAAGACGACTGTTACCGGCGTTGAAATGTTCCGTAAGCTGCTCGACTCCGGTCAAGCTGGCGATAACATCGGCGCATTGATCCGTGGTATCGACCGTGAAGCTGTTGAGCGTGGTCAGGTTCTTTGTAAACCTGGTTCGATCACTCCTCACACCGAGTTTGATGCAGAAGTTTATGTGTTGTCGAAAGACGAAGGCGGCCGTCACACGCCATTCTTCGCTAACTATCGTCCACAGTTTTACTTCCGTACAACGGACGTTACCGGCGAAGTTATCCTGCCAGAAGGCACTGAGATGGTTATGCCTGGTGATAACGTAACAATCGCTGTTAAGTTGATCGCGCCAATCGCAATGGACCCAGGTCTTCGCTTCGCAATTCGCGAAGGCGGCCGGACCGTTGGTTCTGGGGTTGTCAGCAACGTAACAAAGTAATATAGGACTGTTTCGCCGCCCGGGTCACTGATTCGGGCGGCCAGTTTTTCGCCGCTCCGGCTTCTTTTTTGAAAGAGAAAATCGGGGCGGTTTATTTTTGGCTCTTTGACATTGGTATAGGTTCATATGGAAACGCAGAATATTCGCATACGCTTGAAGGCATTCGATCATCGGGTTCTCGATCAAGCAACCGGCGATATCGCTGACACTGCTCGCCGCACTGGCGCGCTTATCCGTGGACCGATACCATTGCCAACGCATATTGAAAAATTCACCGTAAACCGCGGCCCGCACGTTGACAAAAAGTCACGCGAGCAGTTTGAGGTCCGGACTTATAAGAGGTTGCTCGATATTGTGCAGCCGACGCCGCAAACCGTTGATGCTTTGATGAAGCTCGACCTTGCAGCGGGTGTGAATGTAGAGATTAAGCTCGCTTAATGTGAGTGAAGACACTGCCCTAGTGGCAGTGGTGACATGGGAAACCGCCGGACTTTTGTCCGGGTCATGTGTCCCCCGTCTAGTTTGGTTGATCTTCGGATCAATTAAACGGTTTAGCCCGGACGGGGCGATATTCGAAAATTTGGGCTGAGTATTTTAGGCACGCCCGCTGGCAATTCCGCACGTGGGCCTCTGTAAGGAGAAATGATCGTGCGTACTGGCGTGATCGCGAAAAAAATGGGGATGACCCGCTTGTTTCAGGAAGATGGTCGGCATGTGCCGGTAACCGTTCTTTCCTTGGAAGAGTGTCAGGTTGTTGGAGCCCGTAATCAAGAACGTGATGGCTATTTTGCTGTTCAGCTTGGTGCAGGTGCCCGTAAAGCGAAAAATGTAAACAAACCACAGCGTGAAGCTTTTGCAAAAGCGGAAGTTGAGCCAAAGGCTCGTGTTGCCGAATTCCGGGTTGAGAGCGAAGAAGGCTTGCTCCCCGTTGGCGCGACAATCACTGCTGACCACTTTATTGCTGGTCAAATGGTAGATATTCAAGGTGTGACGCAAGGTAAAGGCTTTGCCGGCGCCATGAAGCGTTGGGGTTTCGGCGGTATGCGTGCAACCCATGGTGTTTCTATCTCTCACCGTGCCCATGGTTCTACTGGTCAAAACCAGGATCCAGGTAAGGTCTTCAAAGGTAAGAAGATGGCTGGTCACATGGGTGCAAAAAACCGCACTCAGCAAAATCTGGAAATCGTCCGTACAGACGCCGCTCGCGGTTTGATCTTTGTGCGCGGCAGCGTTCCTGGTTCTAAAGGTGGCTGGTTGTTGGTTAAAGATGCGGTGAAAGTTGCTCTTCCAGAAGGTGTTCCATTCCCAGGCGCTATGCGCCGCAACGCGGATGAGACGGCAACTGAAGATGCGCCAGCAGGAATGATCGAGGCGGATGCAGCGATCGAACGTCCGGTTGGTCCGAGCGATGCTGAAATTGCAGCCGCTGCAGCGGAAGCTCCGGCTGAAGACAAGTCTGATGCCAAAGACGATGCAGGGAAGGAGGGCTAAGCCATGAAATTGAAAGTGAAAACCCTCGACGCAAAAGCTAAAGGCGACATCGATTTGAACGATGACGTATTCGGCATTGAAGCGCGCGCAGACATATTGCACCGCGTCGTCAACTGGCAGCGTGAAAATGCTCGTGGCACAGCTCGTGCTGTTCGCGAACGTGGTGACGTTAACCGTACCGGCAAGAAATTCGGGAATCAAAAAGGCGGCGGTACCGCTCGTCATGGTTCACGCCGGGCCCCAATTTTTATTGGTGGTGGTAAAGCGCACGGTCCTCGCAAGCGTGACTTCAATCCTTCGCTGAACAAGAAAGTTCGCGCATTGGGTCTGAAAATGGCTCTGTCTGACAAAGCTAAGAATGACAATCTGGTGATCCTTGAAAATCTGGACATCAAAGAAGCTAAAACTCAATTGCTGATCGCGGATATCGCGAAGCTCGGTTTTGGCAAGTCTGCTTTGGTTATGGATGGCGATGCCGTGAACGACGCTTTTACGAAAGCATCTTCAAACATTCCACGTCTGAACGTGATGCCAGCCGCTGGTGCCAATGTTTATGACATTTTGAACCACGAAACTTTGGTGCTGACTCGCGCCGCAGTTGAAAAGTTGGAGGCGCGCTTCAATGGCTAAAAAAGAAGCAATAGACATTCGTCACTATGACGTAATTGTTGGCCCGCACATCACCGAGAAATCAACCTTGCTCAGCGAACATAATGCTGTGGTTTTCAAAGTTGCGAACACCGCGACCAAACCACAGATTAAAGCCGCCATCGAGGCGTTGTTTGATGTCAAAGTCAAAAACGTCAACACGTTGGTGCAAAAGGGCAAGACCAAGAAGTGGAAGGGCCGCCCCTACACTCGCAACGATGTTAAGAAAGCTGTCGTGACTTTGGCTGAAGGCCAGACCATCGACATAACCACGGGAGTTTAAGGGCACATGGCATTAAAATCCTATAAACCGACAAGTCCCGCACGGCGTGGTCTTATCCTGGTCGACAAGAGCGGCCTTTGGAAGGGCAAGCCTGTCAAAAAGCTTGTCGAAGGCCAGAGCAAAACTGGTGGTCGTAATAATAAAGGTCATGTGACATCTCGCGGTATCGCGGGCGGTCATAAGCATAAATATCGTCTGGTCGATTTCAAGCGCCGGAAGTTTGATATGGCTGCAACCGTCGAGCGGATCGAATATGATCCTAACCGGACGGCCTTTATCGCCCTTATCCAATATGAAGATGGCGAGCAGAGCTATATCTTGGCACCGCAGCGTCTGGCCATTGGTGACACGGTCATCGCTGGTGAGAAAGTTGACGTAAAGCCAGGCAACGCGATGAAATTGTCGCAAATGCCAATCGGTACAATCATCCACAATGTGGAAATGAAGCCAGGTAAGGGCGGTCAGATTGCTCGCTCTGCTGGTACATATGTCCAGATTGTTGGTCGTGACCGCGGTATGGTTATCGTTCGTCTGAACTCAGGTGAGCAGCGTTATATCCGCAGCGATTGCATGGGCACGGTTGGCGCGGTTTCAAACCCCGACAACTCGAACCAGAATTTCGGTAAAGCTGGCCGTACCCGTTGGAAGGGCCGTCGTCCTTTGACACGTGGTGTTGCTAAAAACCCTGTCGATCACCCGCATGGTGGTGGTGAAGGTCGGACCTCCGGTGGTCGTCATCCAGTGACGCCATGGGGCAAGCCAACTAAGGGCGCTCGTACTCGTAAGAATAAAACGACCGACAAGATGATCATCCGGTCGCGTCACGCTAAGAAGAAGAGGTAAGCATGGCTCGTTCCATCAAAAAAGGTCCATTTGTTGACCTCCACCTGCTGAAAAAAGCGCAGACCGCTCAAGAAGAAAGTAAGCGTACGCCCATCAAGACATGGTCGCGTCGTTCCACCGTTCTTCCTGATTTTGTAGGCCTGACTTTCAGTGTTTATAATGGCCAGAAATTCATTCCGGTTTCCGTGAATGAAGACATGGTTGGCCACAAGCTTGGCGAGTTCGCTCCTACGCGTAACTATTACGGCCACGGCGCTGACAAAAAAGGCAAGAAATAATGGGTAAGGCATCATCACCCCGCCGCGTTGGCGACAATGAAGCTTTGGCTGTTGGCAATTCCATTCGTGGATCTGCCCAAAAGCTGAACCTTGTTGCTCAATTGATCCGCGGCAAGAAAGCGGAAGACGCTTTGAACATCCTGTCCTTCTCTAAAAAGAGTATGGCAAAAGATGTAAGCAAGGTTCTCGCATCCGCCATCGCCAATGCAGAAAACAACCATAATCTGGATGTTGATGCATTGATTGTTCAGGAAGCCAGTGTTGGTAAGGGCTTGACCATGAAGCGTTTCAAAGCGCGTGCTCGTGGCCGTTCCGCGCAAATCCTGAAACCTTTCAGCCGCGTTCGCATCGTTGTTCGCGAACACGAAGAAGAAGAAAAGGCGTAAACCATGGGTCAAAAAAGTAATCCTATCGGGCTTCGCCTGCAGATTAACCGGACTTGGGATAGCCGCTGGTATGCGGAAGGTTCTAATTACGGCGATCTCTTGATGGAAGACATCAAGATGCGCAAATTCATCATGGAAACCGTGCCACAAGCTGCGATTTCCAAGGTGGTGATTGAGCGTCCAGCCAAAACCTGCCGCGTTTCTATCTATGCTGCTCGTCCTGGTGTTATCATTGGCAAAAAAGGCGCGGATATTGAAAAGCTGCGTCGTAAGCTCAGCGACATGTCGACCGGCGATGTATCGTTGAATATTGTCGAAATTCGTAAGCCAGAAGTTGACGCGCAATTGGTGGCACAAGGCATTGGTGATCAGTTGATCCGCCGTGTCGCTTTCCGCCGGGCCATGAAGCGTGCGGTCCAATCCGCTCTGCGTCTGGGCGCTGAAGGAATCAAAATTGTTTGTGGTGGCCGTTTGGGTGGAGCAGAAATTGCCCGCGTTGAATGGTACCGTGAAGGCCGCGTGCCACTCCATACACTGCGCGCCAATATCGACTATGCTGAATATGAAGCGCTGACTGCTTACGGTATTATCGGTATCAAGGTTTGGATTTTCAAAGGCGAGATATTGGGTCACGACCCAATGGCTCAGGATCGGTTGATGGTAGAAGCACAGACTTCTGGCGTCCGCCCCTCTCGTTGAACATTAGGGAATAGGTAAAGCATCATGCTGCAACCAAAGAAACATAAATTCCGCAAGGCTTTCAAAGGCCGAATTAAAGGAAAAGCACCGGGCGGCACGACGCTGAACTTTGGATCTTATGGTCTCAAGGCGATGGAGCCGGATCGGATTACAGCGCGTCAAATCGAAGCGGCTCGTCGTGCGATCACACGTCACATGAAACGGCAAGGTCGTTTGTGGATTCGTATCTTCCCAGATGTACCGGTTTCAAAGAAGCCTGCTGAAGTGCGTCAGGGTAAAGGTAAGGGTTCAGTTGAATATTGGGCTTGCCGGGTAAAGCCAGGCCGGATCATGTTTGAACTGGACGGCGTTCCTGGACCAGTTGCTGCTGTTGCTTTCGAGCGTGCGGCGATGAAGCTTCCTATCAAGACAAAAGTCGTGGCTCGCCTAGGCGACACGTCCCATTTGGAAGGTTAAGGACATGAGCAAGACAGAAGATTTGCGTACCAAGACCGACGATCAGCTTTCCAGCGATCTGGCCGAACTGAAGCGTGAGGCATTTAACCTGCGCTTTCAGTCTGCGACCAACCAGCTAGAAAAGCCAAGTCGGATCCGTGAAGTGCGCCGCACGATTGCGACGATTAAAACCCTGCAGAACGAGCGCGCGAAAGCGGCCGTCGCAGAAAAGGCGTAAGGAACCGATATGCCAAAACGTATTCTCACCGGCACCGTAGTGTCAGACAAAGGCGACAAAACAGTTGTCGTTAATGTCGAACGCAAAGTGAAGCATCCGCTTTACGGAAAAATTATGCGTCGTTCGAAAAAATATCACGCGCATGATGAAAAGAACGAGATGAGCACCGGTGAAACCGTGCGCATTGAGGAAACAAAACCAATTTCCAAGCTTAAAACTTGGAAGGTGTTGGAACGGGTTGGCGCTGCCGCTGCTCCGGCTACACCAAAAGTTGGCGAAATTACTGCTGCAGACGAAGGCGAAGTCAAAGCCGAAAGCTGAAGCTAGCGAAGTTTAACTGTGCTCCGTTGATCCGGGGCGGAATGAAGAAGGAATTGGATCCATGATCCAGATGCAATCGAACTTGGAGGTCGCTGACAATAGCGGAGCCAAACGCGTGCAGTGTATCAAGGTGCTGGGCGGTTCCAAGCGCCGGTTTGCTGGCGTTGGCGACATTATTGTTGTGTCGATCAAGGAAGCTGCGCCGCGCGGTAAGGTCAAAAAAGGTGATGTTCACCGGGCCGTTATCGTTCGCACACGTAAAGATATCCGCCGCAAAGACGGTTCGGTTATCCGCTTTGACACCAATGCTGCGGTATTGGTCAACAATGCGAAGGAGCCAATCGGCACCCGCATCTTTGGCCCAGTGGTTCGCGAATTGCGCGCCAAGAAGCATATGAAAATCATCAGTCTTGCACCGGAGGTACTATAATCATGGCCAGTGCAAAAATTAAAAAAGGCGACACCGTTGTTGTTCTGTCCGGCAAGGACAAAGGCAAATCCGGTGAAGTGACCAAAGTGATGCCAAAAGACGGTAAGTTGATCGTCGCTGGTGCCAATGTCGCTGTGCGTCACCGCAAACCAACACAGGCTAACCCTCAAGGTGGCCTGGAACGCCGTGAAGCACCAATGCATATCAGCAAAGTTGCTCTGGCCGATCCTAAAGATGGCAAGCCCACCCGGGTTCGCTTCGAAGAGAAAGACGGAAAAATGGTCCGCGTGGCCGTGAAGTCCGGGGAGAAAGTCGATGGCTGATAAAGTTTTGCCGCGCATGCGCAAAAAATATGACGATGAAATCGTCAAAGCGATGCAAGAAAAATTCAACTACTCCAATCACATGGAAGTGCCACGCATCTTAAAGATCGTGCTGAACATGGGTGTTGGTGAAGGTAGTCAGGACAAAAAGAAAACGACGCTCGCTGCGAAAGAAATGGAACTGATCGCTGGTCAGAAGCCTGTCATTACAAAAGCAAAAACGTCAATTGCGACGTTCAAGCTGCGTGAAGGCATGCCGATCGGTTGTAAAGTGACTTTGCGACGAGAGCGGATGTTCGAATTTCTCGATCGTTTGGTGACTGTTGCAATGCCACGTATTCGTGACTTTCGCGGACTGAACCCGAATAGCTTTGATGGCCGCGGCAACTTTGCCATGGGTATTAAAGAACAGATTATTTTTCCAGAGATTGCCTATGACGACATCGACGTGGTGCGCGGCATGGACATTATCGTGACGACTAGCGCGAAAACGAACGATGAAGCTCGTGAGCTTTTGAAATTATTCGGTTTCCCGTTCCCGCAGGAAGAAGAAGAGCAAGCAGCAGCATAACGCTGTCATTGAATTCATAATATCGCGGCGTGCTGCCGGGATACGCAAGAAAGGAAGAGAACTTAAGTCATGGCGAAACTGAGTTCCATTAATAAAAACGAACGTCGCAAAAAGCTGGTGAAGAAATATGCTGGCCGTTATGCGAAGTTGAAGGCGATGGCCAACGATCAGTCTCTTGATGAGACCGAGCGGTTGATGGCGCGTCTGAAAATGGCGGAAATACCGCGCAACGGTAATCCAACCCGTGTGCGGAACCGCTGCGAAACAACAGGGCGTCCGCGCGGCTATTACCGCAAGTTCCGTCTCTGTCGCATCGAGCTGCGTGATATGGCCAATAAAGGTCTTATCCCCGGCGTAACGAAATCCAGCTGGTAAAGGGAAGATAATATGTCATTTACCGATCCCTTGGGTGATATGCTCACCCGTATCCGCAACGGACAGCAAGCACGTAAAGATAGTGTGGTTAGCCCCGCTTCTAAACTGCGTGGCGCTGTTCTCGAAGTTCTGCAGCGCGAAGGTTATATTCGTGGCTACAGCGAAGAAGAGGTCAACAAGCACCCCGGTCTTCGTATTGAACTGAAATATTTTGAAGGCGAGCCGGCTATCCGCCACGTGGCCCGTGTTTCGAAACCTGGTCGCCGTATCTACAGCGGTTCAAGTGAACTGCCAACTGTACGTAACGGCCTGGGCATCACAATTGTTTCGACGCCAAAAGGTGTTTTGTCTGACGCAGAAGCGCGCAGCCAGAATGTCGGCGGCGAAGTACTCGCAGAGGTGTTCTGATCATGTCTCGTATCGGAAAAAAAGCAGTTAGCATTCCTGATGGCGTTACCGCTAGCATGGAAGATGGTCTGGTTAAGGTCAAAGGTCCAAAGGGCGAGCTTTCGACCCCTATGGTTGATGACTTGAGCTATGAGCTTAGCGATGGTGGTTTGTTGGTAACACCAGCGAACAAGACCACCCGAGCACGCGCCTATTGGGGCATGCAGCGGACGCTGGTTCAGAACTTGATTGACGGTGTGACCGATGGTTTTACCAAGGTTCTGGAAATTACCGGTGTTGGTTATCGTGCCGCGGTTAAGGGCAAAGTCCTGAACCTGCAGCTTGGTTTCAGCCATGATGTGAATTTCGACATTCCTGAAGGCATTACCATCAAGACGCCGGATCAGACGACGATCGAAATTACCGGCATCAACAAACAGCAGGTTGGTCAGGTTGCCGCAGAAATTCGGCGCTGGCGTAAACCGGAGCCTTATAAAGGCAAGGGTATCAAATATCGCGGCGAATATGTTTTCCGCAAAGAAGGGAAGAAGAAATAAGCCATGGCTAATATTTCTCTATTCAAACGGCGTCAGCAACGCGTTCGCACCAAATTGCGGAAGCGCGGGCTCACAAAGCCTCGTTTGTCGGTCCATCGTACTGGCCGTCACATCTATGCGCAGGTCATTGACGATGCTGAGGGCAAAACTGTTGCCGCTGCTTCAACAATCGACAAAGCGTCCAAGGTAAAAACCGGTGCTGATAGCGCAGCGGCAGCCGATGTCGGCAAACGCGTTGCAGCAGCAGCGAAAAAAGCTGGCGTCAAAGAAGTAATTTTTGACCGTGGCGGTTTCCTTTATCACGGACGTGTGAAGGCCCTGGCCGACGCGGCCCGCGAAGGCGGATTGGAGTTTTAAGCATGGCTGAAGAAGAAACAAAAACCGAAGGCACACCAGCCGCTGCAGCACCCGCAGCCGCTGCTCCTGCTACGGAAGAAAAGAAGCCAGAACGTCAAGGACGTGGTGGTAACAATCGCGGTGGACGTGACGGCGGCAACAATCGTGGAGGCCGTGACGGCGGACGTGGTCGTGGTCGTGGTGGTCGCGGAAACAATGACGGTGGTGAAGAACTGATTGAGAAACTCGTTCACATCAACCGCGTTTCCAAAACTGTTAAAGGCGGTAAGCGCTTTGGTTTTGCTGCATTGGTTGTTGTTGGTGACGGCAAAGGTCGCGCTGGTTTTGGTAAAGGTAAGGCACGCGAAGTGCCTGAAGCTATTACCAAAGCAACTGCTGCTGCGAAAAAGAAGATGGTTCGTGTTCCATTGCGTGAAGGTCGTACCTTGCATCATGACGGCACCGGTCAATTTGGCGCGGGCAATGTGACCTTGCGTTCGGCACCTCCAGGTACTGGTATCATTGCTGGTGGTCCTATGCGTGCGGTTTTCGAAAGTCTTGGTGTTGCCGATGTGGTGACCAAGTCTAACGGAACGTCGAATCCTTATAACATGATCCGGGCGACATTTGTGGCGCTTGGTGAGCAGACCAGCCCTAAGTCTGTGTCCCAGCGGCGCGGCAAGAAAATCGCTGATCTGCTTGGTCGCGGCGGCGCTTCTGAAGCAGAGGCTGAGGCCGAAGCTGCAGCAGTTACGGAGTAAGGCATAATGGCTAAAGTGAAAATCAAACAGGTTGGTTCGCCAATCCGTCGCCCAGAAGATCAGCGTAAGACGTTGATCGGTTTGGGCCTCAACAAAATGCATCGTGTTTCCGAATTGGAAGACACACCGGAAGTGCGTGGCATGATCCGTAAGGTGCACCATCTTGTAGAGGTTGTTGAAGGTTAAACCCTGAAAACAACCGTGCGAATAAAAGCGAAAGCGAGTACACGACATGAAATTAAACGAACTTAGAGATAATGACGGCGCGCGCAAATTGCGTACCCGTGTTGGCCGCGGCATCGGTTCCGGCAAAGGCAAAACAGCCGGGCGTGGTCAAAAAGGCCAGAAGTCTCGCTCCGGTGTTTCCATCAATGGTTTCGAAGGTGGTCAGATGCCCCTTCACATGCGAATCCCGAAACGTGGTTTCAACAACCCGTTCGGTACCGACTATGCTGAAGTCAATCTGGGCATGATCCAGAAATTCATCGACGCCAAGAAGCTTGCCAATAAAGGCACGTTGGATCAGGCGGCTTTGAATGCAGCTGGTCTTACCCGTGGCGGTAAAGATGGTGTTCGTTTGCTTGCTAAAGGCGAAATCAAAGCGAAAATCACCATCGCAGTCGCTGGCGCTTCCAAAGCAGCCATCGAAGCGGTGGAAAAAGCTGGTGGCAAAGTCGAAATAGTGGCTGGCCCAGCGGTGCATCGTCCAAAGAATGAGAAAAAAGCAGTAGCTTCCAAGCCTGCTAAAGAGAAAAAAGCGGCTAACAGAGCCAAAAAGGAAGATTGATTTAAACCAATCAACGGCCCCGCTAAGCTCTAGAGCTTGACGGGGCCTTTCTTTTTTAACTGTATCGGCGCAGCTTGATGCCCAAGAGCCTTGTTTTTCGGGCAGCAACATCCGATATGGGATCGATGCATTGATTTGAAGGCGAAACGCCTTCATGAACGGCGGGTAAGGAACTACTAGCATGGCATCAAAAGCCGATCAGGTCGCAGCAAATTTGAGCCTGGCAAAATTCGGAGAAGCAACCGAACTTCGCAAACGTATCTGGTTCACACTGGGTGCGTTGGTGATTTTTCGCCTGTTGAGTTTTGTGCCGTTGCCAGGCGTCGATCCAGTTGTATTGGCTGATCTTTATGATCAGACACGCGGCGGTGTTCTCGATATTTTCAACACATTTTCTGGCGGTTCGCTGGAACGGATGAGCCTGATCGCGCTTGGGGTCATGCCCTATATTACCGCGTCGATTGTGGTTCAACTGGCAGCGGCCTTGTCGCCGACATTGGCAGCTATCAAGAAAGATGGCGAGGCGGGCCGGAAGAAACTCAACCAATATACCCGCTATGGCACGGTCGGACTGACGGCGATCCAGGGCTATTTCATCGCCGTCGGCCTTGAAAGTTTCGCATCGCAATCTGGTCTGCAAGCTGTGATTAATCCCGGCATAGGCTTTCGCATGGGCGCGGTTATCAGTCTTGTCGGTGGCACATTATTCCTGATGTGGCTGGGTGAGCAAATCACCAGCCGCGGTATCGGTAACGGTATTTCTTTGATTATTATGGCCGGTATTGTCGCCCAAATGCCGACCTTTGTTGGTAACCTGATGGAAGGCAGCCGCACCGGTTCGATCGGTGCCCTTACCATTGTTGGGTTGATTGCGATGGTAGTCTCACTGGTTCTATTCATCAGCTTTATGGAGCGCGCGCAAAGACGAGTGCTCATTCAATATCCAAAACGCGCTACGCAAAATGGCGTGATGCAGGCGGACCGTAGTCACCTTCCTTTGAAGGTGAACACTGCCGGCGTTATCCCTCCAATCTTCGCATCGTCGCTGCTGTTGATGCCACTGACCGTTAGTCAGTTTGCTGGCAACGCGACAGCTGGTGAAAGCGCCAGCGGTGACTTTATCATCGCGCTGAATCAGTATCTCGCACACGGACAGCCGCTTTACATGGCGCTCTATGCGGCAGGTATTATCTTCTTCTGTTTCTTCTACACAGCGGTTGTTTTTAACCCGGAAGAGACAGCGGAGAATCTGAAGAAAAATGGTGGTTTCGTACCCGGCATTCGCCCTGGTAAGAATACGTCCGATTATTTGGATTATGTGTTGACCCGGATCACGGTCGTTGGCGCAGCTTATCTGGCATTGGTTTGTGTATTACCTGAATATGTGATGGCGCAGACGAACCTGCCGCTGTTTTTCTTAGGCGGCACCAGCTTGCTTATTATCGTGAACGTGACTGTCGATACAGTGACCCAAATTCAAAGCCATTTGTTGGCTCTACAATATGGCGATCTGCTCAAAAAGGCCAAACTAAAAGGCGGCCGTCGCAAGCGTTAAAAATATTCCTCCGGGATATACAGGTTATAGGGGACAGTAACTTATGGACATTATCCTGTTGGGACCACCGGGTGCCGGTAAAGGCACTCAGGCGGGTCTTCTTGAAGGCGGGCATGGCATGGTCCAAATCTCTACCGGGGACATGCTTCGCGCTGCTAAAACAGCGAATACAGAACTGGGGCAGCGTGTCAAAGCGGTCATGGACTCTGGAGAATTGGTCTCAGATGAAATTGTTTCGAATCTGATCATGGAAAAACTCGATGATTTGGGGCCGGACCAGGGCGTGATTTTCGACGGCTATCCGCGTACTGAGGCACAAGTCTATTCTCTCGACGAGATTTTGACTGCCCGCAATCGCAAGCTTCATCATGTTATTGAGTTGGCAGTGGATGTTGAAGCGTTGGTAGAACGTATTACCGGTCGCTTCACCTGCGGCAATTGCGGTGAAGGTTATCATGACACATTCAAACAGCCCACTAAAGAGGGTGTTTGCGATGTTTGCGGTTCGACTGAATTCAAACGGCGTCCGGACGATAACGAAGAAACCGTTCGCACGCGCATGGGCGAATATCGCGCCAAGACCCAACCGATTCTGCCAATCTATGAAGAACGCGGCATCGTTACAAAAGTCGATGGTATGGGCAGCATGGATGCGGTCAGCAATGCGATTGAGGCAGTTCTGGCACTGGATTGATTCGGGTTGCCTATTGGCTGATAAACATTGCCAGCGATAAGGACGGCCATTAGTCTCCCGCCCAACAGGGGGAGACACATATTGTTCCGATTCATATTCTTAATTGCGGCTATCTTTGGCGCAACCACGGCTCAGGCCGAAGTTACCAACACAACCGATAATGGTTTTACTTCAAAACACGAAGCGCAGGTCAACGCTGCACCGGATGAGATTTGGAAAACCCTAATCGCGCCAGCACGCTGGTGGAACGGCGAGCATAGCTTTTCGGGCAATGCAGAAAATTTATATTTGGTGCCGCAAGCAGGGGGCTGTTTCTGCGAGCTGTTGCGCAAGACCGATGCGGATAATATCAAATCGGCAGAAGGCAGCGTGCAACATATGCGCGTCCTCTTTGCACAAAATAGCAAAGCGCTGCGTATGTCGGGAGCGCTGGGACCACTGCAGGGCGAAGCTGTCACTGGTACGTTGACGATTCAGCTAAAGCCAGACGGCGAAAATACAGCGGTTTCATTCACCTATAAAGTCGGTGGTTATATGGAGTTTCCGGTCGATCAGATCGCCCCAGCCGTCGACAGCGTCATTGGTGAACAGCTTGCAAGGCTGGCGGCATTATTTGCGGCCGAGGAAGAGGCTGGTGTTGAACCGGAAAGCGAAGCGGAAGAAGTCGAGAACTAGGATTGATTAAGCCGGAATATCAAAGCTTTACCAAACGAACAAATTGCCGTTAATATGATGCCATAATCAATTGCGATTCGAGGGCATTGCAGTTGATAACGGGCGCGCAGATAATCACCTAAGGGGGAGTAAGACGATGGCCGTATCCGATCATGTAGATTTTCCAACATTCATGGCAGGCGTTAAAAAACGCAATCCAGGACAAACCGAATTTATTCAAGCGGTGCAAGAAGTCGCCCAGGATATTTACGGATTTATTGACGATAAAGAAGAATATCACGCTGCGCAGATATTACGGCGTATGGCCGAGCCCGATCGTGTGGTTTCTTTCCGTGTATGTTGGGAAGATGACAACCACAACATTCGCGTCCAACGCGGTTGGCGGGTTCAGAACAATAATGCCATTGGTCCGTATAAGGGCGGGGTCCGTTTCCACCCCAGCGTGACTGAAAGTGTGCTGAAGTTTCTGGCCTTTGAGCAGACTTTCAAAAACTCGCTGACCGGCCTGCCTATGGGCGGCGGTAAGGGTGGAGCGAACTTCAATCCTAAAGGCAAGTCCGACGCGGAAGTTATGCGCTTCTGCCAATCGTTCATGACTGAGCTTTATCGCCATATTGGTCCCGATACCGATGTGCCTGCGGGCGATATCGGAGTAGGCGGTCGTGAAATTGGCTATATGTTCGGCCAATATAAGCGGATCACCAATCGCTGGGAAGGAGTCCTTACGGGTAAAGGCCGGGAATATGGCGGCAGCGCAATGCGGCCTGAGGCAACCGGCTATGGAGCGGTTTACTTCATGCAGAATATGTTGGCCCATAAAAAGGACACGATTGAAGGCAAAACAGCGGTTATTTCCGGATCCGGGAATGTCGCTACCCATGCGGCCGAGCAAATTACCAAACAAGGCGGCAAAGTATTAACCCTGTCCGACAGTGGCGGCTTTGTGCATGACCCCGATGGCTTCACCCAAGAGAAAATTGACTGGGTTAAAGAACATAAAACCCATCGCCGCGGACGCATGTCGGAATATGTCGATGAGTTTAAAGGGGCAAGTTTCCATGAAGGACAGCGTCCTTGGAGCGTGGCCTGCGATCTTGCTCTACCCTGCGCCACGCAGAACGAACTAAATGAAGACGAAGCCAAAATGCTGGTCTCAAATGGCGTGATAGCAGTGTCCGAAGGCGCGAACATGCCCACGACTTTGGAAGGCGTCCATGTCTTTCACGATGCCAAAATCATGTATGGCCCGGGTAAAGCGGCCAATGCCGGCGGTGTTGCTGTTTCCGGCTTGGAAATGAGCCAAAATGCGGAACGCATCAGCTGGAACCACGAGCGGCTCGGCACCATGCTGACCGAACTGATGGAAGGCATCCACAGCCAATGCGTCGAATATGGTGATCAGGGCGATGGTTATGTCGATTATGTGAAGGGCGCGAACATCGCAGGCTTCAAAAAAGTAGCCGACGCGATGCTGGCTTACGGGGTTGTCTAAACCTTGAATGGATTGAGGGCTCGCCGGGGTGATCCCCTGGCGGGCCGTATATTTATGATGAGCGTTCCGGTAGCGTAAAAACTGTGTCCAATGGCTGCTTTATCCCGAAAGCGGACACTAGCTTAGGTTGTTTCTAACGACAGCAACTGGGCCGATTACAGACTGTCTGCTTTCCGTCATCAGTCTGCAAATAGCCGCCGTTCCGTTCCCGACCCAATTTCGGCCAAAGGCCAGCTAGTCAGTTGTCAGAACAGATTTCGTTTCATCCACAATCAAAATCGGCCCCGCTGCTTCACGTCGCATGAAGAGGGTAAAGAGGCTAGCGAGAAAAAACGTTATCGCAGCCATCCCAAATATCGCGGCGAAGCCGCCCATCTCTTCAAGCGGGCCTAGTACGAAACCGCCTATGCTTCCTCCCAATGCTTGGTTTGCAATGATCAGTGCAAACGAAGTTGCGGCAACTTCTTTCGCACTAACCCGCATCGCCATGACAAGAAACGAAAGATAGAACAATGTGATGAAAAGTGAGCTCGAAAGGAACCAAGCAATGAAGATCGTCTGGTTGGTCCATAATGTGTCGGCGACAGCATATCCGCCGAACAAGACGAGCCCAGCAAAGCCTCCAACCAACGCCATTGCCCTTGGACCATATCGATCGATCAAGACCCCGCCAACCAGCAAAGAGAGACCGCCGACAATAAGGTTACTTATCCCCATCAGGTTGCCGTACGCACTCTCACCCCATCCCAAAACGCGTGCGGCGAAAATCGCTGATCCTTGATCACTCAGTGTCTGGTGAATTCCATATGTTATCAGAAGGGCGATAACGAGCAGCGTATCCCGCTTTAGCAGCGTGGTAAGTGCTAGACGGAAAATCGGCCACCAGGCCTCCGGCTTTATTGCCATAGCTTCATCAGAAGTTTCACCTGTTGTCCATGGAAGCAAGCGCTCTTCTGGGCGCTCACGAATTGCGATTGCAGCCAGTGCCGGTATCGCGAATAGCACCATCATCGCCAGCATCGCTGCATCGATGCCATGATGCTGTATGAAATAGGCGGTTACTGCCGTTCCTCCAGCGATGCCAAACAACTTTCCGCCAAACATAAATCCATTTAGGCGACCTCTTTCTCTATCAGGTGTGAGGTCGATAACGAGCGCATCAAGTGCAACGTCCTGAATTGCGGTTAGTGAAGACAAAGCAAAGGTAAAGGCGATCACCATCGTTGTCTCGCTTGGTAATGGCGACACGACTGCATAGGCGAGGAACATGAGTGTGATACATAGTTGCACTCCCACCAGCCAAGGTCTCCGGCGGCCCATGGGCATAAAGGTGTAACGGTCCATAAGAGCGCCTACGGCCCACTTCAACATCCAAGGCAGAGTTGCCGCAGCAGCAGCCGATCCTACAACTGTCGCGCTTTGCCCATTTACAGCGAGCCAACTTGGGATGGCATAGAAGACGACACCTTGGGGGAAACCTTGCGCTAGATAGAGCAGGGTTCCCATGAACAATCGGAGATTTCGGCTATCGGTGAATGCGGGCAAACGACGCCCCTCTGCTACTACACTCGCGATTATAGTTCTCCTAAACAGGCCAAATTCACTGCGTAAATACTGGGGCTAGTGATTGATCCATTGCGCTGATCCGCTGGCGGCAACACACCCCACTGCTAGCGCGATCGTTATTCTGGCCAGTTTATTCAACGTCTTCACCCCCAAGCTTCAACAGACAAAGCTCCGCCATAGGCAGAAACGGGGTTTCCGTACCGCACCGAAAAGTCTAACTTATCTGTAATTCCAATGCGCTCTTGATGCCCGGAAATGTAACTTTGCGTCAACGGCGCTATCGTCAAAAAAGCGTCAATAATCACCTATTTGGTGCCCGAAGGCTTGGGCAGCAGGTCCGGCCAGCCACAGCGGACGTAGGATGTGACTGTTGTGAACGTCCGTCATCGCGGCGTTATCCGACCGATAGCTTCTGCATTCCTAGTGTCCGCTTTTGCGCCCATAGCGGTCTCTCGCAAGATAGCTGACGAGAGGGATTGATCGCATAAACTGGATATGTATGAGAATCTGCGGCTCAGCCGCGCAAACCGCGCTTGACAGCGCCAGCGACTCTCCCTATCTCAACTTTATTCGAAATCCATAGCAACCGGCAACGCTTTCGTGGCGTCCGCTGGTTTTGTGCGTTTTGGATGTAATTTTAACAGCTTAGCTATGAGATAGGGGCCGGCGAATCGGTCTCTGTGGAGCAGGAGAAAAATATTGGCACGTATTGCCGGGGTAAATATCCCAACAAACAAGCGCGTAATTATCTCGCTTACCTATATTCACGGTATCGGACGCACAAAAGCAGCCGAAATTGTTGAAAAATTGAAAATCGATCCAGCCCGCCGGGTTCAGGACCTTACCGATCAGGAAGTTTTGCAGATTCGCGAGACAATTGATGCGGATCTGACTGTTGAAGGTGACTTGCGTCGCGAAACCGCAATGAACATCAAGCGTCTTATGGATCTGGCCTGCTATCGCGGTCTTCGTCATCGTAAAGGACTTCCTGTTCGCGGACAGCGTACGCATACCAATGCGCGCACCCGTAAAGGTAAGCCAAAAGCGATTGCTGGTAAGAAAAAATAAGACGGTACCCCAAGTTTGTTGGGGACTTGTCTCTTCTGGATATTAGGTAGGAATTGATCACATGGCTCGCGAACCACAACGCGTAAAAAAGAGCGCGCGCAAAAATATTTCGGCAGGCGTAGCGCACGTCAACGCCACATTTAACAACACGATGGTCACCATCACCGATGCGCAGGGCAATGCGATAAGCTGGTCTTCTGCAGGTATGATGGGTTTTAAAGGCTCTCGTAAATCTACGCCGTACGCAGCGCAGGTTGCAGCAGAAGACGCTGGCAAGAAAGCAGCTGACCATGGTGTTCGCACCTTGGAAGTCGAAGTGAAAGGCCCTGGCTCCGGCCGTGAGTCCGCTCTTCGCGCGCTACAGGCAGTCGGTTTCACCATTACCTCGATCCGCGATGTTACGCCGATCCCGCATAATGGTGTCCGTCCGTCCAAACGCCGCCGCGTTTAAGCCACGCAAGTTTACGGGAACTATCCGGCCGGTAGTTTCCAATTTTTGGTAATTCGGAGTGGTAACGGTCCAACCCACTCTTTGAACTCACTAGGGGAAGTCCATGACTGTCAATATGAAGAACTGGCAAGAACTGAAGAAGCCCAATGTTCTCGATATAAAATCCGGTGGTGATCCCAAGCGTAAAGCTACTTTTGTAGCTGAACCTCTTGAGCGCGGCTTTGGCTTGACCATCGGTAACGCGCTACGCCGTGTTTTGCTGTCATCGCTACAAGGCGCTGCAGTTACCTCGATCAAGATCGAAAATGCTCTGCATGAATTCTCGTCGCTTCCGGGCGTACGTGAAGATGTCACCGACATTGTTTTGAACGTCAAACAGATCGCTTTGAAGATGGAAGGCGAAGACGCCAAGCGTCTGCAGCTTTCTGCAACGGGTCCTGCTGAAGTCACAGCGGGCGATATTGCGGTTTCCGGCGACATCGAAGTGATGAACCCTGATCTGGTTATCTGTCACCTTGATGAAGGCGCATCCTTCAACATGGAACTGACCGTCAATGTAGGTAAAGGCTATGTGCCAGCGGTTGCTAACCGTCCTGCAGATGCACCAATCGGCTTGATCCCGGTGGATTCACTCTACTCGCCCATTCGTCAGGTTTCTTACAAAGTCGACAATGCCCGTGTTGGTCAGGAGCTTGACTTTGATAAGCTGAACCTCACCATCGACACTGACGGCACCGTAACGCCGGAAGATGCCATTGCTTATGCAGCGCGCATTCTTCAGGACCAGTTGCAGCTGTTTGTGCATTTCGAAGAAGCTTTGGAAAGCGTATCATCGCCTATCGGCATGGCAGCAGCCCAGAGCCAGCAGGAAAGCGACGCCAACCAGCTCAACCGCTATCTTCTCAAGAAGGTCGACGAGTTGGAACTTTCGGTACGTTCGGCAAACTGCCTCAAGAACGACAATATCATCTATATTGGCGATCTGGTGCAGAAGACCGAAGCCGAAATGCTGCGTACGCCTAATTTTGGCCGTAAGTCCTTGAATGAAATCAAGGAAGTATTGTCCAGCATGGGCCTGCGTCTCGGCATGGACATCCCTGGATGGCCGCCTGAAAATATCGAAGAAATGGCTAAGAAGCTCGAGCAAGAGCTGCTTGGTTAAACGGGAAACTGGCCGACCCGCAAATCGGCCTGCATCGGGGTACCTCATACGGCCCCAATACGAACGGAGTATAGAATATGCGTCATAGAATGAAGGGCCGCCGTATGCAGCGGACCGGTGCTCACCGTCAGGCTTTGCTGAAAAACCTGTCTGCGGCACTGATCAAGCACGAGCAGATCATGACGACCCTGCCTAAAGCTAAAGAAATGCGGGCTTATGTAGAGAAGTTGATCACGTTGGGTAAAAAAGGTGGCTTGTCCAACCGTCGCTTGGCTCACGCACGTTTGATGGACGAGACCCAAGAAAAGAAACTCTTCGGTGAGCTAGCTGAACGTTATGCCGACCGTAGCGGTGGCTATACCCGGGTTATCAAAGCCGGTTTCCGCGATTCAGACGCTGCTGCTATGGCAGTCATCGAATTGGTGGATCGTAACGAAGAAGCAAAAGGTCAGGACAGTGGTCCAGATCAAAATGCTGAAGAAGATTTCGAAGAGGCGTAAGCTCCTTCATCTGAAAGACAGTTTCAATTGATATAAGAGGCTGCGAGCGATAAGCTTGTGGCCTCTTTTCTTTTGCTTCCATTTTCGGGGAATTCTCATGCGTATCACCGGTATTTTCGCGCTGGCGCTTGCTAGCAGCACAGCGATTACTTCCATTCCAGCCTTGGCTCAAACCGATGCAACAGCGAAAGATAACGCTTTGACTTATCCTGAAACAAAAACCGTAGACGTGGTGGACGAGCAATTTGGCGAAAAAATTGCTGATCCGTATCGCTGGCTAGAAAATGACGTCCGGGAAGATGCCGATGTCGCCGCGTGGGTAGATGCACAAAATGCGGTGACCGATGGTTATTTGGAACAGCTGAAGGGCCGCGAAGCGCTAGCCTCGTCGATGACCAAGCTGTTCGACTATGACGCGCTGGGTGTGCCCGTTGAAGCAGGCGGGAAATATTTCTACGAGCGTAAGAGCGGCGGTGAGAATCAGGCAATACTATATGTGCGGGATGGCGCTGATGGTGAAGAACGCATGCTTATCGATCCGGCTGAATGGTCAGACGATGGCGCAACTGCGCTGGCAGAATGGAAACCATCGGAAGATGGCAGTTTGCTGGCCTATGCGATCCAGGACGGTGGGTCGGACTGGCGCACGGTGAAGGTGATGGATGTCACGACTGGTGAAGAAAAGCCGGACACTGTTGAGTGGGTTAAATTTTCCAACCTTGCTTGGATGCCAGAAAATAGCGGTTTTCTCTATTCCCGATTTCCAGAACCGAAAGAGGGCGCCGCTTTTCAGTCACTGAACAAAGATCACACAATCTATATGCATGTGCTTGGGCAAGCGCAGGCCAAAGATATCAAGGTCTATGCAACGCCCGACCAGCCTGAACTCAACCATGTTGCAGAGGTGACATCGGACAAGGAATGGGTGGTTATCACTTCCTCGTCGGGGACCGATGATCGCTATGAGATGACATTGGTCAAGGTTGATGCCCCCGAGCTGACGACGCGCTCGCTGGTTGAGGGTTTTGACCATAGCTGGTCGCTTATCGACGGTATTGGCGATACCCTTTACTTTGCCACCAATCAGGACGCTAAGCGATTACGGATTGTGAAAACCGATCTATCAAAGCCGGAAAACCGTGATGTCATGTGTGATGGGCCGGATTCTGCCACAACCACTTGCGGAGAAGACGTGTATGTCTTTAGCGAAGTGGTTCCTGAACATACCGCCACCATAGATAGCGCCGCTGTTATCGGTGATATGCTGGTTGTCGATTATATTGATGACGCGAAAAGCCGGCTAGAGGCCTTCGCCTTGGATGGAACACCCAAAGGTGTTGTTGATCTTCCCGGCCTAGGCACCGTCGGCGGTATTCGTGGTTCGGCGAAGTCCGATAAAGGCTATTTCGCCTTTGGTAGCTTTAACCAGCCCAACAGCATTTACAGTTTTACCGATACGGGTAAGCCGGCCATCTGGGCTGAGCCGGACCTGCCTTTTGACCCTGCTTCTATCGCCGTCACGCAGCGCTTTTACGAGAGTAAGGACGGCACGAAAATCCCGCTCTTTCTGGTGCACAAGAAAGACCTTGATCTAAGCGCGGGTGCACCGACCTTGCTCTACGGCTATGGCGGCTTCAATATCTCGGTCCTCCCAATGTATAGCGCGCCCAAAATGGCGTGGATCGAAGCAGGCGGTGTTTATGCTTCTGCCAATCTGCGTGGTGGTGGTGAATATGGCAAAGAGTGGCATGATGGCGGCCGTTTGCAGAACAAACAGAATGTGTTTGATGATTTCATCGCCGCTGGTGAATATCTGATCGCCGAAGGCATTACGCCGAAAGACGGACTGGCGATTGAAGGACGCTCCAATGGCGGCCTGCTCGTAGGTGCCGTCATGAACCAGCGCCCCGACCTGTTCACCACCGGTCATGCAGCGGTGGGCGTGATGGACATGTTGCGTTTCGACCGGTTTACCGCTGGGCGCTATTGGGTCGATGATTACGGCTATCCGAACAAGCAAGCGGATTTCCGGAAGCTCCTGACCTATTCGCCTTATCACAATATCAAAGATGGCACGGATTATCCGGCATTGATGGTTTCAACCGCGGATACCGATGATCGCGTGGTGCCCGGTCACAGCTTCAAATATACCGCACGCCTTCAGGCGCTAAACACTGGTGAGAAGCCGCACCTGATCCGTATCGAAACGCGGGCAGGGCATGGCAGCGGAAAGCCGACCGATAAGTTGATTGAGGAATATTCCGATATTTACGGATTTATGGCGGATGCCGTGGGCTTGACGATTGCCGACTAGCTTTCGCTAGCCGGCATCAATCAGTTAAACATCGAGATTGGCGACGTTCAGCGCATTGTCGACGATAAACTCGCGCCGTGGTTCGACGACGTCACCCATTAGCTTGGTGAATATCTCATCGGTCACGTCCGCCTGTTCGACCGTCACTTGAAGCAGAGAGCGGACTTCTGGATCCAGCGTGGTTTCCCATAGCTGTTCTGCGTTCATTTCCCCAAGGCCCTTATAACGCTGGAAAGACAAACCTTTGCGGCCCGCGGCCAATATGGTGTCGAGCAATTCCGACGGCCGCGTTATCAGGGTGCCCTCTGATCCGATCGTTGCATCATCATCTTCTTTGTTATCGCTGTCGCCCGCTGCGCTTTTTATCAGGCGGCTGCCACTCGCATAGGTCGCGCTTTGTTCAGAGGCGAGACTGTGCAGCTTGCGTCCTTCCGCGGATTCCAGGAACTTGGCTTCAATGATGTGATGATCGGTGACGCCGCGCCAAAGACGCTCAAACAGATAGCCACCTTCTTCGGAAACACTACCCGACCAGCGGCCTTCTTCATCCACTTGGTCCATCCATTTGGCAGTGGCGTCCACCGCAGCCTGCCGCTCTGGACGGCCATGATCGGGGTTGAGTGCGCCTGTGAGTGCCATACCTTCAACAATTGTGCTATCATAACGGCGCGGCACATAGGTCATAAGCGAACGCATACGACGGCCATGTTCGATTAGGCTGCGTAAATCTTCACCCGACCGTGCGCCTTCATTAGTCTGCAGAATCATGCTTTGCAGACCCGCATCGACCAGATACTGGTCTAGCGCATTATCATCTTTCAGATAGACTTCACTCTTGCCTTTGCCGACTTTGTAAAGCGGTGGTTGGGCAATATAAAGATGCCCGTTTTCGACAATTTCCGGCATTTGCCGATAGAAGAAGGTCAGCAGCAAGGTGCGGATATGCGCGCCATCGACATCAGCATCGGTCATGATGACAATCTTGTGATAGCGCAGCTTTTCCAAGTTGAAATCTTCGCGGCCAATGCCTGTGCCCATGGCTTGAATCAGCGTGCCAACTTCCTTCGACGAGAGCATTCGGTCAAAGCGTGCGCGCTCGACATTAAGGATTTTACCCTTAAGCGGCAAAATAGCTTGATAATGGCGATCGCGACCCTGTTTGGCGGAACCGCCAGCGGAATCACCCTCCACTAGGAAGAGTTCGGATTTCGCTGGATCGCGTTCCTGACAATCGGCCAGCTTGCCGGGGAGGGAGGCAATATCCATTGCGCCCTTGCGCCGGGTTAATTCGCGTGCCTTTTTTGCCGCTTCGCGGGCGGCAGCGGCATCAATTACCTTCTGGACAACCATGGAAGCATTTTGCGGATTTTCCTCCAGCCATTCAGCCAGCTTATCAGCCATCAGGCTTTCGAGCGGTTGCCGCACTTCGGAAGACACCAGCTTGTCCTTGGTCTGTGAGCTGAACTTCGGGTCCGGCAACTTGACCGAAACAATAGCGGTTAGACCTTCGCGCATGTCATCGCCGGTCAGCTTGACCTTCTCTTTCTTGAGCGCGCCAGAGCTTTCAGCATAATTATTGAGCGTACGCGTCAGCGCCGAGCGGAAGGCCGCCAAATGGGTGCCGCCATCGCGCTGCGGGATATTATTGGTAAAGCACAGCACATTTTCATAATAGCTGTCGTTCCATTCCAGCGCGACGTCGATGGTGACATCGTCGCGGTCGCCATGGATGGCAATTGGTTCGGGAACCAGAGGTGTTTTGTTGCGATCAAGATATTGTACAAAGGCTGCGATACCGCCTTCATAGAAAAGGTCGATTTCTTTGGCTTCCTCGCTGCGTTCGTCGCGAAGCAAGATATGCACGCCGCTATTAAGGAACGCGAGCTCCCGGTAACGATGTTCGAGTTTCTCAAAATCAAAATCGATAATCTTGAAGGTCTCGGGTGAAGGCAAAAAGGTGACCTTCGTGCCTTTTTTGAGGCCTGTTTCATTATCTGCCGGAGGGGCATCACCAATGACTTCCAGCGAGCGCACTGCATCGCCAAATTCAAAGCGCATATTATGCTCTTTGCCATCGCGCCAGATGTTGAGCTCTAGCCATTCGGAGAGTGCATTCACAACGGACACGCCAACACCGTGCAAGCCACCAGAGACTTTATAGGCGTTGTCGTCGGACGTATTCTCGAATTTGCCGCCTGCATGCAGTTGGGTCATGATAACCTCTGCAGCCGACACCCCTTCTCCAGTGTGCATGCCGGTGGGGATGCCCCGGCCATTATCTTCGACGGAGACACTGCCATCGGGGTTCAACGTGATCAGGATCAGATCGCAATGACCGGCCAAGGATTCGTCAATCGCATTGTCCGAAACCTCGAACACCATGTGATGCAGACCAGATCCATCATCGGTGTCGCCAATATACATGCCGGGCCGTTTGCGCACGGCATCTAGGCCTTTGAGAACCTTGATCGAGTCGGCGCCATAGGCGTTTTGATTGGAAGTATCGGCAACCATTTCTGGGCTGTCCGGGGTGTCATTTTCTGTGTTTTCACTCATATGTTTCTTTTAGACCTTCGGGGCTTGAAACCCAAGAGCTTTGTTGGAAAACTGGATATTATATCCTTTGTTTTATAGATAGTTAGGCTGATTTGGTTGTGGGCTATGCATAGCGCTGGTTTTCGCTGGTTAAATGGTGCCCTAGACCCTGATTTCAAGAGGAGAATAGCTCATGAGTAACCCCGCAGATATTGTGCCCTTTGCCAAGACAATGGGAATCAAAGTCACCGAAATGACGAAGGACAAAATCCTTGGTGAAATGCTGGTGCGACCAGACATCTGTACCGCCGGCAATGGCCGTGGAACGCCGTCCATACATGGCGGCGCAGTGATGACGTTTGCCGATGTATTAGGTGCCTTTGGCGGGTTCGCGAACCTACCAGAGGGGGCAAATGGGACAACTACATCTGAAAGTAAAACCAATTTCTTGCATGCCGCGGCGGAGGGGCAAATCGTCTATGGCGAAGCGGTACCGCTTAAGGTCGGCAAAAGGCAATCGGTCTGGCAAACACGGATAACTCTGGAAGACGGAACATTGGTGGCCGTAGTCACCCAGACTCAAATTGTGCTCTGAACCAATTGATTATTCGAATCATTCCAAAAGTATGTAACATGGTCTAGACCATCAATATGATGAGAACCCTGATCCCTGTTGCGTTGATTTGTTTTGCCACCATTGCGTGCTCCGAAACCACCCAAGTTAGCGATGATTTGCCGGAAAGCCGCTCTGACGTCGACAATCCGACCGGCCGGACCGCGCGGGTGAATTCAAATCCCGATGAGCGGCCTGTGCGGATAGGTGAGGGCGGCCCGCGCTTTGACGCGTGTCAGGCCGTCGGTAAGGTGGCGGACTTAAGGAGCGCCAAGCTTAGCGTCCGTATTGCACCGTTTGATAGTGCAAAAGAGAAGGAAAGCCTGTCGGAAGGGCAGATAGTCTTCGTCTGCACGCGCAGTCATGATCAACAATGGTTGGGTATTGTCTATGACAATGCCGCTATACCCGACGCTGAATCTGGATCAGTGGATTGCGGCGTATCGTCTCCAGTCCGATCCAAGCGCAATTATGACGGCCCTTGTAAAAGCGGCTGGGTAGAGAGCACTTTCGTTAAACTGGTGGCTGGTTAGTCCTTCAGCATTTGCTCTGTGCCGCGTGCAGGAGAAGTATGTCTCGTCTTGATGGGGAAGCATCTAGACGAAGCGAGTTGAGGGTGCGATGGTCTATGGCTAACCTTACAACAGGAAAGCCGCTAAATGACCTTCGATCCCGTCGCCTATCTTGAGCAACCATTTGGCCATCTCGCAGATTTAATCAACGCCCATGCCGCCAATCAGCCCGGCCGTGTTGCATTGGATGATGGCGCAGAGAGTCTGACTTGGGCGGAGACGGCGGCACTTGTCCGTCGCGTTGCAGCGCAGCTTCAGGCAGATGGTCTAAAAAAAGGGCAGGCAGTTTCAATCCTTGGGACGACGACGATTCGCTATGCAATCGCTTATCTTGGCGCGATTGTCGCCGGCGGTTGTGCCGCACCGCTGACCACTTCTGCAACGCCGAAGCAGCTTGCCAATATGATGGTCGACAGTGGGGCTATGCACTTGTTCGTCGATAGCGCAAAGCGCGCTGAATTGTTTGAGAGCGGCGTCGATTTGCCTCCCCTTCAACATATCATGATGGACGATGCGGCAGAAGAGCAGGCGCCTGCGATGCGCGAATGGATGGCCGAAGAGGGGGTAGAACCAAAAGACCTCGAAGTCGGCTCGAAAGATCCGTTTAACATTATCTATTCCAGCGGTACGACTGGCACGCCCAAGGGCATTGTCCACAGCCGCCAGATGCGTTGGTATCAAATGGCCGTGGGTGAAAACTCCGGCTATGGTCAGCCGGGTCAGGTGTCGCTGTTCTCTACCCCGCTTTATTCCAACACGACGCTCGGTATATTTGTCGCGACCGTAGCCTATGGCGGAACCTCCATCCTCATGCGCAAATTTGATTGCCAGCGCTGGCTGGAGCTGGCGCAGGAAAACCGCGCCACTCACACGATGTTGGTTCCCGTGCAATATCAAAGATTGATGGATTTCGACGGCTTTGACGATTATGATCTTTCGACTTTTACGCATAAATATTGCACCAGTGCGCCGTTCTCGGCGGAACTGAAAGCGGAAGTCATCGAACGTATGCCGGGCGGTTTGATCGAGATTTACTCCATGACTGAAGGCGGCGTGGTCTGCATTTTGCTGGCGCATGCGCATCCGGACAAACTACATACCGTCGGAATCGCTTGGGGTGGCAGCGAAGTAATTACCGTGGACGAAGATTTGAACCACCTGCCATCTGGCGAAATGGGCGAGCTGGTAGGGCGATCGCAGACCATGATGAGCGGCTATCAGAACCAGCCTGAAAAAACCGAAGAAGCCAGCTGGTATGATGACAATGGCGATCGCTGGCAGCGCATGGGCGACATTGGCAAGGTCGATGAAGATGGTTTCATTACATTGATGGGCCGCTCCAAGGATATGATTATTTCCGGCGGGTTCAATATCTATCCTCGTGATCTGGAAGAGGCGTTGATGGCTCACCCCGATGTTGCCGATGCAGCGGTTGTTGGCATTGCATCCAAGCAATGGGGAGAAACACCTGTCGGTTTTGTAGTTGCCGAAGAGGGCGTATCGTTGGACCTTGAAGCCGTGAAAGCGACAACCAATGCAGAACTGGGTAAGACACAGCGTCTGTCCGAACTGCACCTGATCAAAGAACTGCCCCGCAGTCATATTGGCAAAATTCTGAAAACCGAATTGCGAAATATCGCCGATGCGGAAAAGCTCTCTCTTTAAAAGATTGGGAACTGCCAGAGGTGCATCGTGAAGCGGTTCTACCGGGACGGGCATTAACCCTATTTCTAAAGGCTCTGTTGTCGATATTGATTACATTTGTGATATAGTTAACATTAGTTTAATCATTTAAATATCTGAAATACATAACATTTTGAAAAACGGCACGAGGTCTGCGTCTAAAGTTCGCAAGCGGTTTTCAGATGCTTAAGGATTAACCTTGAACGTCCTGGAACCGATTGATGAAATATTTAGAAAAATAGGGCAGCTAACCTCATGCGCAAAATTTCCATAGTAACATTGACCGCCATTGGTCTCGCCGCCGCTTACGCGACACCAGCATCTGCGGGGGTTATTGACTATGCTGCAACCAACTATACCGGCGGTTCTTGTAAGCATGGGCTCTATACTGGAAACATCGGCAGTGGCTGTACCCGCAAATATGCGTTTCAGGACGGCACAACGTTCAGCCAAGACACTGATGCTCAGACCGCTACGCTGACTGGCACCGCCATTAACGGCGCTGGCCAGGTCGCTACATTGGACTTGAGCTTCAGCAATTTCCTTGAAAGCATAGATGGTACCAGCTTTGACTATAAAAATGGCGGCGGCAATTTCAATCCCGTCACCGATACACCGGACATTGATTTTTTCACCAATGGATCGGGCACAATTAGTATTGATGGCGCGGTTTACACGGTGAACCCCAATGATCCTTTTGCCGGCAATACGACGCTGCAATTTGGTAATGGCGGGAATGATAAGAACAAAAAATTCGGCGGTTCTGCTTGGTTGAATATCCTCAACCCTAATGGCCATGCCGTTAAGCACTGGGATATCAACTTCAACCTCGACAAAATTGCGTCTGAAGTACCTGAGCCCGGGGTTTTGGGTATTATGGGACTTGCCGTGGGCGGACTTTGGGCCGGTACACGCCGTCGCCGGGAAAAACTCGCTGCATAAGCAATTAATCTAATCAGAATATTGGAACCGGGCGAGCTCAATATCGCTCGGTTTCTTTTTTGCCTTAAATAGGCTGATACAAGTTGCGCCCGATTAGGTATTTTTAAAGGCCTTCTCCCTTATCTACAGCCTATGATTTCTGCGCACAAATCCATAACAGTGGTCCCTCTTCTGGCTCTCGCTCTGATGCTGGGCGCTTGCTCGACCGATACCAGTGATCCGATGGTTCAGGCTCAGTCCGCTTTTGCCGAAAATGATTATCGTAGCGTACGTATACATCTGATGTCGGCACTGAAGGATAATGGCGCGGATCCGGTCGCCAATCTGCTATATGGTAAGACCCTGCTGCAGCTTGGTGATGGCGTCGCGGCAGAAGCGGCCCTCAAAAAATTGTCCGGAAACAAAGCATATGAAGCAGAAATTCAAGGCTTGATGGCGCATGCGTTGTTGTTGCGAAATATGCCACAACGCGCACTGGAAATGGTCCAAAATGCCGATCCAAAGCATGCTAAACTGGCCTATTGGGTTAAGGCCCAGGCGCTGTTGCAGCTTGAGCGCGAAGATGAGGCTGTCACCGCACTCGCCGATGGGCTGGCCGCGGCACCCAATGATCCCGAATTATTGGCGTTGCGCGGTAATTATGAAATTGATCAGCGCAATATTAGCGAGGCCCGGCGGACGGTGGCGCTGGCGCTCAGACATGGTCCCGACAATCTTGATGCCCTGCTGCTATCCGGCCAATTAGCGCTGATGCGTCAAGATTTACCGGCGGCGAAGGTGATGTTTGACAAAGCGCTCAAACTCTATCCCGACAGCATCACCCCGCTTTTTTCCGTTGCTGCCGTTAATGCGGACCTGGGAAATCAAAAGCAGGCAAAAGTAGATTTGAAGCGCATTTTGGAACTGGCTCCCGGTCATCCTATGGCGCTTTTCCTGATGGCGAAAATCGCTTTCAACGATGGCGATATCGACCGCGCCCATGAGTTGGTTCAGGGGGCAGGCGAGATATTGAACGATGTCCCCGGGGCCATTCTATTGCGTGGCGAAATTGCCTATTTGCAAGGCAATCATGAGCAGGCGATTGACTGGTTGCGAAAATTTCTGACTGATCGGCCCGGCCATGTGCAGGGAATTACGGTACTGGGTCACGCTTTGACAGCGGCTGGTGATGAGGCACAAGCCTACGCGCTCGTCAAACCAGCGGCTGATCGCGCCACGGCGACCCCGCAATTATTGGCGCTGGCTGCAAAACTGGGGAAGGCGCAAGATGATCCGCTGGCAGCCAGTTTTGGCAAGCGCGCTGAAGCGGCCGTCGGTAGGGATGATATCGCGTTGAAAATGACCGAAGCGGGGCAGGCAATCGCAGCCAAGCAATGGGCCAAAGCCGACTCCATTTACGCCGATTTGCGGGCCTCCGGCCTTGATCGCAATGCCATTATAATGAACAATAGCGCGCTGGTGCAATTGGAACTCGGGAATAAGGCTGAGGCTGTGACCTTCGCTCGCGCTGCGATGGCGCTAACCCCTAGTGATCCCAACGTGCTCGATACGCTGGGCTGGACCCTGTTGCAGTCCGGGCAAGACAAGGCTGAAGCCCTGAAACTGCTGCGGCAGGCTTCGTCCGGAGCGCCGGGCAATCTGGAAATTCGATGGCATCTGGCCAATGCGCTAGCCGCCAATGGGCAAGCAGCCGAAGCCAAGCGGGTGATTTCCAGCCTGAAAGCCTTTGCTAGTGTCGATCAACAAGCACAGATCGACAAGCTACTCGCCCGGCTTTAAGTTTTGGCACAAACTTCATAATCCGCTCTACAATCTATAGACTCTTTCCCCGCGTCAGATTAAGCGCATCCCATGTCTATAGCTCATGAAGAAACCATCCTGATCGTCGATTTCGGCTCTCAGGTCACGCAGCTTATCGCCCGCCGGGTCCGTGAAGCGGGGGTCTATTCAGAAATAGCCCCGTTTAACAACGCCGAAGCGGCCTTTGAGCGATTGAAACCCAAAGGGATTATCCTCTCCGGTGGTCCATCCAGCGTTACGGATGATGGCAGCCCGCGCATTCCGCAGGCGTTTCTCGATGCGGATATTCCGGTACTCGGCATTTGCTATGGCCAACAGGTTATGACCACGCAATTGGGCGGTCAGGTTGAAGGCGGCGAGGGCGGTGAATTTGGCCGTGCCTTTATCGAAATCGCCGAAAGCTGTGTGCTGTTCGACGGCCTCTGGAAAGTCGGCGAAAAGCACCAAGTTTGGATGAGCCACGGCGACAAGGTCACCGAATTTGCCCCCGGCTTTCGCATCGTCGCGACCACCGAAGGCGCGCCGTTCGCAATTATTGCGGATGATGAGAAACGCTTTTACGGTATGCAGTTCCATCCCGAAGTTGTGCACACGCCCGATGGCGGCAAACTGATCGCCAATTTTGTCCGCCACGTCTGCGGCTGCGCCGGCGACTGGTCGATGGCAGAATTTAAGGCGGCCAAGGTCAAGGAAATTCGCGAGCAAGTCGGCGACGGCAAAGTTATTTGCGGCTTGTCTGGCGGCGTCGACAGCGCGGTTGCGGCGGTATTGATTCACGAAGCCATTGGCGAGCAGCTAACCTGCGTGTTTGTCGATCACGGTTTGATGCGGATGGGTGAGGCCGATCAGGTGGTCAGCCTGTTCAAGGGCCATTATAATATTCCGCTTGTGCATCTGGATGTCGAGACATTGTTCTTGAACGGCCTGAAAGGCGAGACGGACCCGGAGAAGAAGCGCAAGTTTATTGGCAAGACCTTTATCGATGTCTTTGAGATTGAAGCGAAAAAAGTCGGCGGAGCGGATTTTCTCGCCCAAGGCACGCTCTATCCCGATGTGATTGAGAGCGTCAGCTTTACCGGTGGTCCCAGCGTCACCATCAAATCGCACCATAATGTCGGCGGTCTGCCCGAGCGCATGAATATGCAGCTGGTCGAGCCCTTGCGCGAATTGTTCAAGGATGAAGTTCGCGCATTGGGCCGGGAACTCGGTCTGCCGGAAATATTCGTCGGCCGCCATCCGTTCCCCGGACCGGGTCTAGCGATCCGTATTCCTGGCGAAGTGACCAAAGACCGCTGCGACATTTTGCGCAAAGCCGATGCTATCTACCTGGAAGAGATCAGAAATGCCGGATTATATGATGCGATCTGGCAAGCCTTCGCAGTGCTGCTTCCCGTCAAAACCGTGGGCGTGATGGGCGATCAGCGCACCTATGACAATGTCTGCGGCCTGCGCGCGGTGACCAGCACCGACGGTATGACGGCTGACGTCTATCCCTTTGACGCAAGCTTCCTGACGCGGGTTTCGACGCGGATTGTGAATGAGGTGAAGGGGATTAACCGGGTGGTTTATGATTATACCTCGAAACCGCCGGGAACTATTGAGTGGGAGTGAGGGCATTTTAAAGGGAAGCTGTCTTTGTGGATCAGTAAGATATGAGGCCGATTGCGACGCAGGGCCGATCATTCAC
The DNA here is from genome assembly GCA_947493215.1 of uncultured Sphingomonadaceae bacterium. Lineage (GTDB taxonomy): Bacteria > Pseudomonadota > Alphaproteobacteria > Sphingomonadales > Sphingomonadaceae > Parasphingorhabdus. Next base: position 1,642,349 of record CANLQE010000001.1, read on the forward strand.
TGTCACTGTCAAACTTGTCGAAAAGCCCACAGCGCTGCCTTTTCTAGTGTCATGCCCATATCACAAAAATCCTTCAAATGGGTTGATGGGTCAGAGTTGTTGAACTCCTTTGAATCATCGTCAGGGAAAAACCGATATTTCTGCTCAACTTGTGGATCGCAGCTTATCGCCGAACGACCGGATGTCGGCCTTGTTCTGTTAAGAATGGGGTGTTTGGACACAAAAGTAACCGACAGACCGGATGCACATATTTGGCGATCTGACGCTGCGCCTTGGTACAATCCGGATGATGAAATCCGCCAACTACCTGAAGGCTATTTGAAGCCGTGATGGGATTTCTGGACCAAGGCCGGGATGACAAGTAGGAATAAAAATTGAAAACGGGAACCCGATAAATGAAAGCCATTCAACTCCACGCCCCAGCCTCGCTCGACAATCTCAAACTCGTCGATCTCCCCGACCCAGCCGCGCCCGGGCCCGGCGAAATCGCCGTCCGGTTGCGCGCCTCAAGCCTCAACTATCATGACTATGCGGTGGTCAAGGGCATGCTGCCAACCGCCGAAAATCGCATACCGATGTCCGATGGCGCGGGCGAAGTGACGGCCGTGGGCGAGGGTGTCACCGCGTTTAAAACCGGCGACGCCGTGGTCTCGACCTTCTTCCCTGACTGGATTGATGGCGCGCCGCCCGAAGGCGGGTTTCAGCGTGTACCCGGTGACGGGATTGACGGCTATGCTTGTGGGCAAGCTGTTGGCCCGGCAACGGCTTGGACCCATGCACCCAAGGGCTATAGCGCCGCCGAAGCGGCAACGCTGACCTGCGCCGGCCTGACCGCTTGGCGCGCGTTATTTGTTGATGGCTGCGTCAAGCCGGGTGACACGGTGCTGGTGCAGGGTACCGGCGGCGTGTCGATATTCGCGTTGCAATTTGCCAAGGCGGCTGGCGCGAAGGTGATCGCAACATCGTCCTCCAACGACAAGCTGGAGCGACTGAAGTCCATGGGTGCAGATCATCTGATCAATTATAAAGAGGTCGAAGCCTGGGGACCAAAAGTGCTCGAACTCACGGGCGGGGCGGGTGTCGATTGCGTGGTGGAAATTGGCGGTCCGGGCACGCTCGACCAGTCGATGATGGCGACGCGCATCGGCGGCCATATCGCGCTTATCGGCGTGCTGACCGGGTTTGCCGGTCCGGTGCAAACGGCAATGCTGATGGCGAAGAACCTGCGCGTACAGGGCCTAACCGTTGGCAGCCGCGCGCAGCAGATTGATATGATCGCGGCAATTGAGGCCAATGGCATCAAGCCGGTGCTCGACAAGCGTTTTCCGCTAGCGGACTTGGCCGACGCCTTCCGCCATCAGGAATCGGGGGCGCATTTCGGCAAGATCATCGTCGATATTTGAGACGATGCGTTGCGCCGGCATAGATGATTGTGAGTTGGTATTATCGCTTTGGGAAGCGTGCGGACTGACCCGTCCCTGGAATGATGCCACCGCTGATTTCATGCGCGCCGTGGATGGCGCGACCTCTGATATTCTGTGCCTTGAACAAGACGGAAATCTTGTGGCGACCGTCATGGTGGGAGATGATGGTCATCGCGGCTGGGTCTATTATCTCGGTGTTTTACCCAGTGGCCGACGACAGGGGCTAGGACGGTTGATGATGGAAGCTGCTGAAAAATGGTTGCGTGAACGCGATGCGCCGAAAATCCAGCTGATGGTGCGCGATGACAATGAACAGGCGATCGGATTTTACACTGCGCTGGGATATGACGTTCAGCCCGTGGTGACGATTGGCCGGCGGTTGGACTGACGTTTTTCAGCAACATGCATCCTCATTGGTGCGTTTGCCGCATTTGGCATTTGTGATATATAATTGGCCATGAGCGATAATTTATCCTCTGCAGCCATCCAGCAATTGTCTCCCGCAGACACGGCGCTTGCGCGTGATCTGCTGGGCGTTTTCGCCGCGGCATTTGAGGACGAAACAACTTATGATCCCACAGCTTCGAGCGCGGGATATCTTTCAAAATTGCTGGATCGAGATCATTTCATCGCCTTGGTGGCGTTGGTCGACGGCAGTGTAGTCGGTGGGCTCGCGGCCTATGAAATGGAAAAGCTGGAGCAAGAACGCTCCGAACTCTACATCTATGATCTAGCTGTACTTGAAGGCTATCGCCGGCGTCATATTGCGACACAGTTGATTGATAGCTTGCGCGAAATCGCGGTGAAACGCGGAGCGTGGACGGTCTTTGTTCAGGCGGATCACGGCGATGATCCAGCTATTGCTCTTTATACCGGCTTGGGAACCCGAGAGGATGTGCTGCATTTTGATATAGCGCCGGAAAAATAGTCTCCAATATCTCTGTTCTGCATGGCAACGAGTCTCTAAAGATTCAGCATATGTTTCGTGAAAAAGTGAAATGACCCAAAATCTGATTTCTGCCGATCAAGTGGAAACCGTCTATTTCCGCCTTGCCGATGCGATGCCGGGGCGTACAAAAAATGCCAAAGGGCCGAAAGGTCAACCGGATGCGTTTCGCTCGTGCATATCTTGTATGCTCTCCGCTCAGTCTCTGGATCGCAATACAGCCAAGGCGGCAAGGGCGCTTTTTGAACTGGCGCAGACACCAGAAGACATGCTGGAACTGGATGATCGCGATATCGCCGCAGCCATTAAGCCGTGCGGCCTGTATAATGTGAAAACCCGCAATATCCGCAAATTTTGTGAGCATTTAATTGCCGAGCATGCAGGCATAGTGCCGAATACGCGGGAAGGCCTGCTGTCCTTACCGGGCATTGGCCGCAAATGCGCGGATATCGTGATGAGCTTTACTTTTGGAGCTGATGTAATTGCGGTTGATACCCATGTTCATCGGGTTTGTAACCGTATCGGTCTGACGGACGCAAGGGTGGCTGATCGGACGGCTGGGCAATTAGAAGACAGAAGTCCCGATTGGGCTTTGCAAGATGGACATTTCTGGCTTATTCAGTTCGGCAAGAAAATCTGCACATCCCGGAGTCCGAAGTGCGACCGGTGTCCCGTGAGCGACATTTGTCTCTGGTTTGCTGCGCAGAAAAAATAGGGTGAAGAACATGGCTAACGACACAAAAATGTACGGTATTTCAAATTGCGATACCATCAAGAAAGCGCGCAACTGGATGGAGCGGAACGGCATTAATTATGTCTTCCACGACTATAAAAAGTCCGGAATTACCAAGGATATGCTGGAGCTTTGGGTAATGCAGGTGGGTTGGGAGCCGTTGCTCAACAAGCGCGGCACGACCTTTAAAAAACTGCCGGACATGATGAAAGAAAATATCGACGAAAATACCGCCATCATGCTGATGGTGGAAAACCCCAGTATGATCAAACGGCCGGTGTTGGAGCATGGTGAAGAACTGGTCGTAGGTTTTAAGGCAGCGGACTATGAAGCGGCTGGATTGACGGCACGCAACAGCTAGAGCACCGCAGCTGTGCCGACCATTATGTCTCACGCAGCCGTTCCGATTACCGGGGCGCTATTGTTGGGTCGGGGACGGCTATCTGTTCCGGTAATCACCACGGGCATAATCTTCGCGATGCTGCCTGACGCGGACGTGGTCGGCTTTGGCTTAGGGATTGATTACGCCGACAGCTGGGGCCATCGCGGGGCTACCCATTCGCTCTTGTTTGCGGCAGCCGCCGCACTGCTAGCGGTCGCGCTGATCCGCCCGCAACGCTTCGTTATTGCAGGCCTGTTCCTTTTTGTCGTGATGGCGTCCCACGGGTTGCTCGACACGCTGACCAACGGCGGTCTGGGCGCGGCATTATTCTGGCCTTGGGACGAAACGCGCCATTTTGCGCCAGCAACCCCGATTGCTGTATCGCCGATAGGTGTATCGGATTTTTTCTCGGCTCGTGGCATGAAAGTGTTACAATCAGAGGTTATTTGGGTCTGGACGCCAATGGCGGTGTTGGTGGCGACGGTCTTTGGTCTTAAACAATGGAGAAAGAGATGGTTACGGCAAAATGGAATGGCGCAACAGTAGCGCAGAGCGATGACACGGTGGTGGTCGAGGGCAATCACTATTTTCCGCGAGACGCTGTAAAGGCGGATATGCTGATGGATAGCGACAAAGCCAGCTTTTGCCCTTGGAAAGGCACCGCATCCTATCATTCGATCGAGGTGGATGGCGAGACGAATGCCGATGCAGCTTGGTATTATCCAGAACCCAAGGATGCGGCAGCGGAGATCAAAGACCGAATCGCTTTTTGGAACGGTGTGGAAATATCGACCTGATGTTGAGGCAATTGGCTGTTGCCCTGTTCCTGCTGATCATGGTCAGCGCATGCAGCGCGCAATCGGAGAATAGCGAAATGCCCGTCCAATCTGCACTGACATTGTCTGGTGAGCCGCCCATTGTGATTGCGCATCGCGGCGCTAGTGGCAATGTTGTCGAGCACACTTTGGAAGCCTATCAAAGAGGCATTGATTACGGCGCCGATTTTATTGAACCCGATCTGGTGCTGACAAAAGACGGTGTTTTGGTGGCGCGGCATGAAAATGAAATCAGCGGGACAACGAATGTTGCCGACAAACCGGAATTTGCTGACCGCAAAACAACCAAGTTTATTGATGGACGCGACCATGCCGGCTGGTTCACCGAAGATTTCACGCTGGCGGAATTGAAGACATTGCGTGCCAAAGAGCGGTTGCCGGATGTTCGGCCTGAAAACATGCAATATGATGGTAAATTCGAAATTCCGACTTTTGACGAGATATTGCAGCTGCTGAAAGCGCACGAAACCAGGACGGGGGAGCGGGTCGGGGTTTACCCGGAAACCAAGCACCCTTCCTATTTTGCCGCTATTGGCTTGGTTCATGAAAAGCCGATGCTGGAATTGCTCACTAAATATGGCTTTGATGGTGCTGACGATCCCGTGTTTATCCAGTCGTTTGAAGCCAGCAACTTACGGGCGCTCAATGCAAAAACCGATATTCGTTTGGTTCAGCTCGTCGCCGATGAAGGTGGACCTTTTGATTTACCAGATGTTCTATATGCGGACATGCTCACCGCTGCCGGGCTAGCGGAAATGGCCAAATATGCCGATGGCATCGGGCCATCGAAGAATATGGTGATTCCGCGCAATGCGGATGGGCGGCTCAGCGAGCCAACCGGCCTTGTCGCTGCGGCTCACAAGGCGCGATTAGTGGTGCATCCTTGGACATTCCGTATCGAGAATGCTTTTTTGCCTGCCGACTTTCATGATGGTGATACAGCCTCTGCCAATGGAGATATGAAGGCCGAGATACAGGCCTATCTCGCTACCGGCATCGACGGTATTTTCAGCGACAACCCGCGCGAAGCAGCCATCGCGGTGGATCAATTTTCCTCAGAATAATGGTTTGAATCCTATACCTGAGGCGCATAATTGATCTGATGCTAAAAAACGTGATTGGGGAGCTCCGAAACATTAGAATGTCATGTTAGTCTGGCTTTAACGTCCCTCTCGCGTTATTGAGATATCCATGTCCACCACCTATAAACTAGACACGTCTACAAGCCGTGCCAATCCGACGCCGCAGCCGTTGAAACGGTTGACGGTTCCCGCCATCCAACGCCGTAAGTTTGAAGGCAAAACCGAAGAGCCTTTGGTCATGTTGACCGCCTATACGGCGCGGACAGCCCAATTGCTCGATACGCATTGCGATATGCTGCTCGTTGGAGATTCGCTGGGGCAAGTTATCTACGGCTTACCGTCCACCTTGCCAGTGACGCTGGATATGATGTGTAATCACGGCGCCGCCGTTGTCCGAGGCAGCTATCATAGCCTTGTTATCGTCGATATGCCTTTCGGTTCTTATGAAAAATCGCCGGAACAAGCATTTGAATCAGCCAGCAGAATCATGGCCGAAACCGGGTGCGCTGCGGTGAAGCTAGAGGGCGGCCAATCGATGGCATCGACCATCTCTTTCCTGTCACAGCGCGGCATCCCAGTGATGGCCCATATAGGACTGACACCGCAGGCAGTGAATGCGCTTGGCGGTTATGCTGCGCGCGGCCGCAGTCAGGAAGAGCATGAAAAGATACTGGCCGATGCGAAGGCTGTTGCGGATGCGGGTGCCTTTGCAATGGTCGCAGAAGGGGTATTGGAACCCATCGCGATTTCTGTGACAAAAAGCGTGGATGTGCCTGTTATTGGTATTGGCGCTTCTCCGCAGTGTGATGGGCAGGTGCTCGTCACCGAAGATATGTTGGGTATGTTCGACCGCACTGCTCGTTTTGTGAAACGCTATTACAATATTTCGGAAAATATTGAACAAGCTGTCACTAAATATGCAGAGGAGGTGCGGAGCCGCAGTTTTCCGGGCCCCGATCAACTTTATCAACCAAAAAAATAGCCTGAAACCCATTGCTATAGTGATCAATTGTTCAGCATTTGGAAATGGACGATATACTTGGACTTTTCATGCACCATCGCTAAAGGACTAGCGATGGATTTATGGGAGGTATCGCGATGCGTCCCAACACAAAGTAGATATTGAAGGAGGCCGGGTTGGCCAAAGACGATAAAGATACGCCAGAAGACAAGCCAGACCGTCAGGAACAGGTGTTCATGCGGGAGGTTGATGATGCGGTTCGTGAGGATGATCTGAAATCTTTCGGGCGCCGTTATGGCATATTAATTGGCTTGGTCGTAGTCGTTGGACTTGCCTCTCTGGCAGGGTGGATTTTTTACAATAATAGCGTGGATGAAGAAGCCGGGGTCCGCAGCGAGGAATATGTTGCCGCTATCGACAGCGTGAAGCGCAACAATCTGGATGGCGCTGCAGCTGCCCTGAAGCCGCTCGAAGAAGCGAAGCAGGAGGGCTACAAGGCTGCGGCAAAATTGATGCAGGCGAATATTGCGTTGGAGAAGCAAGACGCAAAAGCTGCTATTGCTGGATATCAGGCCATTGTGGATGATGCAGATATGCCACAACCTTTCCGCGATTTAGCGCTCATCCGTCAAACTACTGCGGAATTTGATGCGCTTAAACCCCAAGAAGTGATCGACCGGTTAAAGTCGCTGGCAGTTCCGGGCAATCCTTGGTTTGGCAGTGCCGGTGAAATGGTCGCGCTATCCTATTTGAATTTGGAAAAAGTAGATTTGGCCGGTCCTCTGTTTGCACAGCTTGCAAAGGATGAAGGCGTTCCGCCGACGATCCGCTCGCGTGCCTTGCAGATGGCAGGCGTACAGGGGATTGACGCGGTTGAGCTTGATACTGATGAGGAAGCCAATCCCGCCGCTGAGACTGAAGGTTCAGCAGCGAATGAGGGAGAAACAGAGTAATGATTTCGGTTAAGAACAAGCATTTTGCAAAGATTTGTGCTGGCCTGATGACTGTCTCCCTGTTGTCGGGTTGCGCCATATTGGGCGGTAATGACGACAAGAAAAAAGACACGCCGACGTTGGGTGAGCGAACAAATATTTTGACTGGCGAAAGCGGTGCAGAAGTTGATCCAGCTCTCGCCAGCATTTCTGTGATTGTTCCGGCTCCCCGTGCGAATGTAGATTGGGCGCAGCCAGGCGGTAATGCGGGTAAATCCATGGGCCATCTGGCTTTGGGTTCTGCATCAACGCGGGTTTGGACAGCGGATGTTAGCGGCACCAACAAGCGTGAACGGCTGGCAGCGGCTCCTGTCGTGGCGGGCGGACGCCTGTTTGTTGTCGATACGCGTGCTATGGTGCATGCTTTTGATGCTGTAACGGGCGCAAAAGTTTGGTCCACTGAGATAGAAGTGCAAGATGATGGCAAGCCATCACGTTTTGGCGGCGGCGTAAGCGCTGACGGAACAATGGTTTATGCCACTAATGGCGTCGGTGATGTAATTGCATTGAATGCCGCAGATGGAGGCGAACTCTGGAAAGTCCGCCCCGCCGGTCCGCTGCGCGGTGCGCCGACAATTTCTAATGGCAATGTCTATGTGATGACACAGGATAATCAGATTTATGCGCTGAGCCAGAGTGACGGATCCGTGCAATGGAACGAAGCTGGGACAGTTGGTCTGGCCGGTATATTTGGCGTTGCTGCGCCAGCAGCGGCACAAGGTACCGTCATTGCGGGCTATTCCTCTGGTGAACTAACCGCCTATCGCTATGAAAACGGTCGTAATCTTTGGAACGACGCGTTGGCAAGAACCAGTATTTCGACATCTGTTGCGACACTGTCAGACATTGATGCGGACCCGGTTATTGATCGGGGTCGCGTTTTCGCGCTAGGGCAGGGCGGCCGGATGGCGGCTTATGAACTGGTGACGGGACAGCGCATATGGGAACTGAATATCGCTGGTATCGCAACTCCTGTTATTGCCGGAGAATGGGTGTTTGTTTTGACCGATGATGCGAAACTGCTTTGTATCGCCCGGCCAACCGGGAAAGTGCGGTGGATCAGTCAATTAGCGTCACATAGGAACGAAGAAAAGAAGAAGAACCCGATTAATTGGACGGGCCCGGTATTGGCAGGCAATCGTCTGATTGTCGCGAGCACCGAAGGCGATATCGTTTCGGTTTCGTTGGAAGAGGGCAGCAGCACAACCCTTCATGACGTGAAACAAAGCGTTTCCCTGCCACCAATTGTCGCAGGTGAAATGCTCTATATTTTGGACAATAGCGGTCGCATCTCTGCGTTCCGATAAGGTCATCAGCTAAGGAACGGGAACGGCGACATGCTGCCCAATATTGCAATTATCGGGCGGCCCAATGTTGGCAAGTCCACCCTATTTAATCGACTCGTCGGCAAGAAGCTGGCGCTGGTTGATGATCGCCCCGGCGTAACTCGCGACCGACGCGAAGGTGCGGCCAATTTTCTCGGCCTCGAATTCAACATTATCGACACGGCTGGTTACGAGGATGAAGACGCGAAAAGTCTGCCCGGCCGGATGCGACATCAGACGGAGCTGGCGGTTGCCAGCGCTGAGCTGGCGCTTTTTGTTATTGATGGCCGAGCCGGTTTGACGCCGCTTGATGAAGAGATAGCGCGCTGGTTGCGGGGGTCTAAGACGCCTGTCGTTTTGTTGGTCAATAAAGCTGAAGGCAAAGCCGCCGAGTCAGGTATATTGGAGAGCTATGCGCTCGGTTTCGGTGATCCTATCCCGCTGAGTGCAGAGCATGGCGACGGGATTGCCGATCTGTTTCAGGCTGTGCGTCCTTATATCGAAGCTTTCGAAGCCGCCGCGCAAGACGAACCGGTTGACGAAACCTCACCTTTGAAATTGGCCATTGTCGGCCGGCCCAATGCCGGTAAATCAACGTTGATCAACAAGATGCTTGATGAAGACCGCCTGATTACGGGCCCGGAAGCGGGGATCACTCGGGACAGCATCGCTGTGGAATGGGTCTGGCATGATGAAGCGCTGACCGAGGATGAAAAGCTTGATGGCATCGAGCCGGATCGTAAAGTCCGGTTGATCGATACGGCCGGCATGCGCAAGCGTGCCAAGGTCAACGACAAGCTTGAAAAGTTATCGGTCGCAGATGCCAAACGCGCCATAGACTTCGCCGAAGTCGTGGTGCTTTTGCTTGATGCGACCAAAGGCCTTGAAGCACAAGATCTACGGATCGCTGATCAGACGATTCAGGAAGGACGCTGCCTAGTCATCGCGATCAACAAGTGGGATGTTGCAGAAGGGCCAAGCAAGTTATTCAATGGTATCCGCGCGGCGCTGGATGACGGTCTGGCGCAGGTACGGGATGTCCCTTTGATTGCTGTTTCCGCCTTTACCGGAAAAGGCATAGATCAAGTCATGAAAGCGGCATTTAACACGCGGCGAATTTGGTCCCAGCGCGTTCCGACCGGCAAACTGAATCGATGGTTTGAAGATGCAATCGAAGATAATCCGCCGCCGGCACCGGGCGGCAAGCGGATCAAGCTGCGGTATATTACCCAAGCCAAAACCCGGCCGCCATCCTTTGTGATTTTTGGAACCCGGGTCGACGATTTGCCGGAGAGCTATCGCCGATATCTGACCAATGGCATTCGCAAAAAGCTTGGTTTTGGGGGCGTGCCGTTACGTTTGATCATCCGGTCTCCGAAAAACCCGTATCACGACAAGGATTAATCCATCGCATCTGTTCGTCGGTGCGGCAATCATGGTTAATAATTTTTGACTTGGTAACTAAGTGTTTACGGTTTCGGGCGTATTTCAGGAGAGATGAGTATTTTCTCTTCTGTTTCTGTTCGGGATGTAATCTGTGACCCAACTTGATAGCGATCTCATTGACTGGGCGGTCTATAGCGAGACACGGTCTTCGTTAGGCCCGGATTTTGTTCGTATATTGGGTTATTTCCGCGAAGATGGTACGCAATCGGTTGTGAAGGTGGAAACCGCCATGCGGGCAAAGGATGCCGCTGCAATCATCATGCCCGCCCATAAGCTAAAAGGCGAGGCTCTTCAGTTTGGAGCATCGCGTCTAGCGGCATTGGCGGAGCAGATTGAAATGATGGCGCGCAAATGTATCGAGCATCAACAAGCCCCAGACGAGATATTGGAGCAGGTTGTTATTTTACGGCCATTATTCGAAGAGACGCTGCCGATATTGGAATATGAAACAAGCCCGATTGTGCAGCGCCAACCCATGGGGTTTGGGCGCCGCTCAACCAGTCTCGGCTCTTATATCAGTAACCGCTAGAATATTATTCCGCTGATTCCGACTGCAGTTGGACGTAATTTTCTATGCCCATACGCTCGATCATATCGAACTGCTTCTCCAGCGTATCGACATGCTCTTCTTCACTTTCAAGAATTTCGGCGAACAGATCGCGTGTGACATAGTCGCGCACTTTTTCGCAATGTTCGATACCATCTTTTAGCGGGGGCAGGGCTTCATTCTCTAGTGCCAAATCGGCTTTCAGGATTTCTTCTACTGACTCACCAATTTTTAAACGGCCGAGTAGTTGGAAGTTAGGCAAGCCGTCCAGAAATAAAATTCGTTCCGCCAGCTTATCGGCATGTTTCATCTCATCGATGGATTCTTCATATTCGAATTTGGCGAGTTTGCTAACGCCCCAATTGTCGAGCATCTTGCTATGCAGGAAATATTGATTGATTGCGGTGAGTTCATTTTTCAGCGCTTCGTTCAAATAATCAATGACTTTTGCGTCACCCTTCATGGTGCAGTCCTTTTCAGTGGGGAAATGAGTTGCTTGATCCTATACACGATCGAGGTCGCGTAGGAAAGTAGTTGTTCCCAAGAAAAGTCTATTATTTCAACAGTTTGATAAAGAGAATGCTAAGCGGTCGCAACTTCATTTTCGATAATGGTTCGCGCAAACGATAGGCACTGGCCGCATTTAGGTTTCCGCCCAAGCTGAGCATAGACGTCGCTTGGCTTGTCAGATCCGCTACGAACCGCAGCCCGCAGGTCTTTTTCCTTAATCGCATTACAGACACAAACAACCATATGTGCTCCTTATGCGACTCGTATATAGCTAATGAGAATAGATCGCAATAGCAAAGTTCGCTTTGATATGATCAGGCGCTAATGGTCATCGGCTGCCTTTCGCGGCGGGCTAAAGAGCGCCATAGCCATTCGAGAGGGCCGTAACGGTAACGCATCAACCAAGGTTTGGACCAGAGCAGCATGGTGATCCAGCTGCTGAGCACCAGCAATATCATTTGCGCCCTCCCGACTGTCCCAAACAGACCTAAGCCCCAGCCATAGAATAGGAATGCCATGACGACACTGGTCCCGAGATAGTTGGAGAAGGCAACGCGCCCCGCAGCTGCAACGCGGTGTAGCAAAAGATGGCCCGAAAACCGTTGGATGAGAAGTACCAGCAACGCGACATATCCCGCAGCCATTAGCAAGCGAGGCAAGCTAGCCCAGGCTTGGGTGATGTTCATCATCATGATGATTTCAAAACCCTGATCTGCTGCCAGCCATGCTAAGGCTGCGAAGAACAGGCCACCGATAGACGTTCCCCAGATACCTATGCGAAGATAAGTCCGACGATCAGCGTGACCGAGCAAGAATCCGGATTTGTATAGACCCATGCCGATCATCATTAATGGAATGGTCTCGAAAGGAGCGAGGAACAAGTTCTGAAACGGTGTCCACCGTTGATTGGTTAGTTTGTCGATAAGAATCTGGATGAAAGATCCCTTATATACAGCAGCTTCCTCGGCGAGAGCCTTGGCTGATATGCCAAATTCTTCAATCATCTCCGCAAATTCATCGATGATTTCCGGACTGGCATTTGGCTGAGCCGCTTCGCTTTGCAAGTAGAGCATCGTCGCCATGCCGATGGCGAGTAAAACAGAGCCTATAATATAAGCGATAATGCCGCCTTTGATCAGTTTTTCCCCCGACCAATTGCGGAAGATATAGGCTGCTGCGCCCGATACAGCATAGAGAAACAATATGTCGCCCCACCACAGCAGATAAAAGTGGCACAAGCCGAATATGGCCAGCCAGAACATGCGGGAATAATGGACCTGTGCTGGCGATTGCCCACTAGCCGCTGCGCGTTCGATCACCAGCATCATGCTCGCACCGAATAGCAGCGAGAAAATCGCCCTCATTTTTCCGTCGAAAAAGATGAAGGAGGCGGTCCATGATGCGATATCCGACGGGCTGCCCGACGTGCCGATGATCGGGCTGATGTAAGCCATTTCGGGAAAGCCAAAAGTGGTGATGTTCATCCACAATATACCCATGACCGCAAAGCCGCGCAGCGCATCAAGGGTGATATGGCGGGCTTGAGCCGTGGTGGCGTTCATCAACTATCCTTGCTGTATTATAAATACAATACAGCCTCTAAAGCCAGCTTGTAATGGCGTCCAGTGGTTTCTTGATCGTAGCATGTACCGGAATAGTCGCATCAGGAGCAGGCTTGCCGACGACCAACACCATCATCGGTTTTTCATTAGCGGGGCGTTCACACAGCTCGTTAAGAAACTTCATCGGATTGGGCGTATGGGTGAGCGTGGCGAGCCCCGCATCATGCAGCGCTGTGATCAGCATGCCGGTGGCAATACCAACGCTTTCGTTCACATAATAATTCTGCTTCATCTCACCGGGCATCATCCCGCCCTTGCGCTGGCCGAATATGACAATCAAATAAGGTGCGGTTTCAAGAAAGGGCTTGTCCGCATCCGTGCCAAGTGGGCCGAGTGCTTCTAACCATTCTTCGCTCGCCTTGTTTTCGTAAAACTCCTGCTCTTCTTGTTCCGCCGCTGCGCGGAGTGCCTTTTTCTTGTCGGCGGATTCGATGACTGCAAAATGCCATGGCTGGTGATTAGCCCCATTGGGAGCCGTGCCAGCGGCAAGCAGAGCGTTTTCGATGACCGCCCGCGGAACCGGTTCATCCGTAAAATAACGGCAAGTGCGGCGGATCCTTAGCATGTCGTAAAATGCTTTGGACCGCGCGATGCGTTCTTCATCAGAATATTCGGGAAGCTGAGTATAGGGTAGAGTATCATGCGGCTTCATCGCGGTTTCCTTGGCGCTGTTCTAAATTTCGCGCCAATTTGGGCGCGTGATAAAATTTCAAAGTTCACACAATTCACACCCAGCCATGCTTGGTTGAGTGTGGGCGACTTATATCTGCTCTCGGTCAAGATGCATAGTCATTGAACGGCATGTAGGAAAGGCAATAACCAGTATTGACATTAATGTTAGTAATGGCTATTCCACCGTTAATGTTTGATAATAAAGTGATTCTGATATGACCGTCTCTCCGATCGATATGCCGTTGCTCAATTCTGAACATGCGACACCCAGCATCCGCCCGATCAAGGCGTTTCGCCATTTTCGAAAGCTGATAGCTGACAAAGAAGATACAGCTGAAGTGTTCCACATTATCGAAGCGCTCGCAGGCAAAGCCTTTATTCGCAATGCAAAGCGCTTTTTGAAAACCCCGCATGCGCAGGAATTGATGGAGCGCAATGTTCATCTACCAACCACGCTGGATAATCATGATAAATTGCGTCAGCTTCCAGCTGATAGCCTAGGGCAGGCCTATGTTCGTTTCATGGAAAAAGAGGGATTGTCCGCTGCTGGACTGGTTGCCGAATTCGATCGCTATGGAGCAGACTATGAAAAGCGCAACGATGTGACGGAATGGTTTGGCGACCGGATGCGCGACACGCATGATCTGCTGCACGTTTTGACCGGCTATGGCCGCGATGCGTTGGGGGAACAATGCGTGCTCGGTTTTACCTATGGTCAGAACCCCAATCTGGGGATTTTGTTCATTGCCTATGCCGGTGCATTGGAAATGAAAAAGCAGTCTCCGTCAAATGCGCCCGTGTTGAAGGCTGTCCGCGAAGGACAACGACTGGGTAAGGCGGCTAAACGACTGGCTTATTATGACATTGAAAAGATACTCGCGATGCCAATTGATGAAGCCCGTGCGTTTCTGAATATTGGCAAGCCGGTCCACTATAAACAGGCCCACGCAGCTTATGAAGCGAAGGGCATTGATCCTTATAATCTGCTGGGGCAACCGGCGTAGGATTACGAATAGCTATTGCGCGGCTTCGATTTTTTTGACCAAAACATCATATCCATTGATGGAGTTTTGAATTTCATTCTCCGCTTTGGTCAGTCTTTCCGATGATTGCCTAACTTTTTGCTCCAGCTGGTTTGTCTGTGGGCGGATTTGCGGATTGTTTCTCCACAGCACCCGCAATTCGGAAAGGGTCTGATCCATCGTATCCTGTGCGACGGCCAATTCGGTCTTTGCGGCTTCGGCCTGATCGCGGACCTCTTTTGCTTGCAATTCAACTTCGACGCCAAAGGCGCTGAAGCGGCCAATATTGGTTTTTCCTAGCTGTTCCCCGAACTGGATTGGGAAAAACAGGAAAAATCCAACGATCCCCAAAACGAGCAGGTCGCGGGCCAATGTAAGGGCATTTTTGCCAATCTCTGTCCAATGTAACTCCGTCATGCTGCTGTCCTGATGTTGAAAAACTGTCCGAATTTTTCCTAGACGCTCTTTTGCGTCCATATTTTGCGAATTGTCAGTTTTGCTGGGATGAGATGGCAGAAAACCCCCATTGCGATTGCGTTTTATTTCAGTGATACTGACATTGGGTCGTCCGATTTTTCAAATCTTTGAGGCCAACAATGGACCGCGGGATATGAGGGAGGGCAATGTCATGGAAATACGATTTTCACTCATCTTGGTCGGTGCGGTGCTGTTATCAAGCTGCGCCGAACACCGTCTGATTGTACAGCGTCCCAATCCCGACGGAGAGACGAATATTGTTCATAGCAGCGCTTTTCTGCTGCCCAAGGGCCAACCGCGCAATGTTGCTGATTGCCAGACCAACCTGATCGACGAAGTTCGCGTGAAAACGAATTTCGGACAGTCGTTGATAACGGTGCTGACGCTTGGCTTTTACCAGCCGGCTACCATCGAATATTTCTGCGCCAAAGTGCCTTCGGATGAAGGCAGCACCGACGAATAGTCCGCGACACTCAGGCAGACGGGAGAAATATGATGCCCCCCAATCAGATACAGGTGAATAATAATATTGAGTGGGTGAACCATCACTTCAACATCAAGGTGCCGATCGCCAAGCGGCTGCGCGTTCACAATGAAAACCCTACGCGGGCGACGATGTCAGGAATGCGCGCAACGGCAGCGCGGTTGCAGGGGATTATTGCGGACGCGCTGACAGCGGGCGCACAACTCCGCGCTTGCGGATCGCGCTGGTCCTTTTCTGATATTCCGGTGGTGAAAGACGGCTGGGTGGTCGAGACCGCCAATCTCGACTGGACATTTAATGTTGGCGCCGCAGATGTCGATCTCGCGAGTTCTACATCGCGAGATGATCTTTATCTCGTGCAATGCGGTACGAATATTTCCAAGATAAACGAACGTTTGGAGACGCGGTCTCGCCGTCGCGCGCTGCGCACAACAGGCGCAAGTAATGGCCAGACGATAGCGGGTGCCATCGGGACCGGCGTGCATGGTTCGGCTATCGATGTTGGCGCGATGGAGAGCGAAGTCGCGGGTATCCAGCTTTTGACAGCCACGCAAAATCTGTGGATTGAACCGGCCAGAGCGCCTGTGATGACGGCAAATTTTGCGGCCAAGCTCGGCGCGACACTAGTGCGCGACGATGCCAAATTTGATGCCGCACTGGTTAGCTTGGGCGCGCTGGGGATCGTCCATTCCGCGATGCTGCGCGGGACAGGGCGCTATTTGCTCAATTCCTCAATGCTCCATATTCCTTTTGGCCAGTTACAGGGCGCGCTCAATATGCTCGATTTCCGGGGGTCTGGACTGCCGGACCAGACTCGCAGGCCCTATTTCTTTCAGGTGATTCTGGATCCCAGTAAAATGGATATTGGCTATACGACGGTGCGGTACAAGGAATTGTGCCCGCCGGGCTATAGCGCCGATTATAATCTGAAGTCCGAAGCGGAGCCGGGCACCGATCTACCGCGACTTATCGCGTCCGCGATCAAGATGTTTCCCGACCTGCGCGACACGGCGACCAGTCTGCTGATTCAGAGCGAGTTGAAAGTGCGCGCCGACCGACCACATGAATGGCGACTGCCCGGCGAGACATATAGTTTTACCAGCGCGCGCGAAGGCATTGCGAGCTCCGGCTTTGCCGTGCCGATTGCGCAAGTTACCACAGCGCTGGAAATCATGCGTCAGGCCTTTCTCGTCCACAATAGTGCACCGGTTGTTTTCACATGCCGCTATGCGCAAAAGTCGCCGGGCATGATGGCTTTCACCCGCTATGACCCCAGCTGCGTTATCGATATTGATGGTATCGATACACCCGCAACGCGCAAGCTGATCACGCTGGCCGGTCAGCGCCTAGAGGCGGCGGGCATGCCGTTCACTCAGCATTGGGGCAAGATGCATGACCTGACCAAGACGCGCGTGCGGCGCGGCTATGGCGGCAGCGTGGATCGCTGGAATCAGGTGCGCAAATTGCTGCTGCCCGATGCGGCAGAACGCGATGCGTTTTCCTCGCCGTTTCTGGATAGCGTGGGTTTGAACGCCTGAGGGGTTAGTCGTTCATCCAGTCGCGGAAGAAACTGTCGCTGGCTTCGCGGATGTCGGCGACAGGAACAGCCTGCCCGTTCAGGACAAGTGCATTGCCTTTCACTCTACCGATTTTGGTGAACGGTACTTTGTCCGGATTCAGGTCATCTTCGTTGCGATATGTCACGATATATCGGCCTTGCGCTTCGCTAAAGGCGAACGCGCTGGTCATATCCTGAACTTCCGCACCCAAATTACCTGCCAGTGCCATTTCAGCGACAGCAACTGCGAGCCCACCGTCGCTGACATCGTGGACTGCTGTTACTTTGCCATCCTTGATCAACTGTCTGACGGTGCGGCCCGTCAGGCTTTCATCTTTCAAGTCGACTGCAGGAGGGGCTCCATCTTCGCTGCCATGAATTTCTCGCATCCAGAGCGATTGCCCCAGTTCCTCGTAGTGGAAACCTATCGTAGCGATATAATCCCCGTCGTTCTTGAACCCAAGGGTCATCATCTTATCGAGATCATCAATGATCCCAACTGCGCCAATAGCAGGCGTCGGCAGGATCGCGTGACTTACGCCATCCGCGCCGGTGGTCTCATTGTAGAGGCTGACATTGCCCGATACGATCGGCATATCCAGCGCCAAGCACGCCTCGGCCATGCCTTCGATACAACCGACAAACTGTGCCATGATATGCGGTTTTTCGGGATTGCCGAAATTCATGCAGTCCGTGGTGGCAAGCGGCGTCGCACCGACGGCACAAAGGTTGCGATAGGCTTCGGCGATGGCCTGCTTGCCACCTTCGACCGGATCGGCCTTGCAATAGCGCGGCGTGCAATCGGTGGTGATCGCCAGGCCCTTGTTGGTGCCATGAACGCGGACAACGGCTGCATCACCGCCGGAGCGCTGCGCGGTGTCAGCGCCAACCTGGCTATCATATTGCTCCCAGATCCAGCGGCGCGAGGCGAGGGCAGGGCTTGCCATCATCTTCAGTAGGTCCGCGCCAATATCGGTGCTTTCGGGAATGTCGCCGAGCGGTTGGGTCGCGACATGCGCTTTATATTCTTCCTGACTGAGATGCGGCCGGTCATAAAGCGGCGCATCGTCGGCGAGCGGGCCGAGCGGGATATCGCACACGGTTTCGCCTTTATGGGTCAACACCATGCGGCGGGTGTCGGTTACTTCGCCGATCACGGCAAAATCCAGTTCCCACTTCGTAAAGATGGCTTCGGCCATTTCTTCTCGGCCGGGTTTCAGGACCATCAGCATGCGTTCCTGACTTTCGGACAGCATCATCTCGTAAGCGGTCATTTCGGTTTCGCGGCAGGGCACTTTGTCCATGTCGAGAATGATGCCGACCTCGCCATTGGTCGCCATTTCAACGCTGGAGCTGGTCAGGCCAGCCGCGCCCATATCCTGAATGGCAACAATCGCATCCGATGCCATCAGTTCCAGACAGGCCTCGATAAGCAGTTTCTCGGTAAACGGATCGCCAACCTGAACCGTGGGGCGCTTCTCATCACTGTCATCGTCAAATTCCGCGCTCGCCATGGTTGCGCCATGGATGCCATCGCGGCCGGTTTTCGAGCCGACATAGACGATTGGATTGCCGACGCCAGAAGCTGCTGAATAGAAAATCTTGTCCGCATCCGCTACGCCGACGGTCATCGCATTGACGATGATATTGCCGTCATAAGCTGCGTCGAAATTGGTTTCGCCGCCAACGGTCGGCACGCCCACGCAATTGCCATAGCCGCCAATGCCAGCGACCACGCCTTTGACGAGATGCTTCATCTTGGGATGTTCGGGACGTCCAAAGCGGAGCGCATTCAGGTTCGCCACTGGCCGCGCACCCATGGTGAAGACGTCGCGCAAGATACCGCCAACGCCCGTCGCGGCCCCCTGATAGGGTTCGATATAGCTCGGGTGGTTGTGGCTCTCCATCTTGAAGATCGCGGCCTGACCGTCACCTATGTCGATAACTCCAGCATTTTCGCCGGGACCACAAATGACCTGTGGGCCAGTTGTTGGCAGTTTCTTGAGATGCAGGCGACTGGATTTGTAAGAACAATGTTCCGACCACATGACCGAAAATATGCCAAGCTCGGTAATATTCGGCTCGCGCTCCAGCGCGTTTAATATGCGCTGATATTCTTCCTTGTTGAGGCCATGTTCGGCGACAATTTCAGGGGTGATTTTGGTGGCGGTGCGCGAGGATGTTTGTGTCATGGAAACCCTTTAACGAGCCCTCCCGATTCCGCCTAGTGTGAATTATCCTTTTTCCGGCGCTGTATTGCTTTACGCGCCAAAACATGGTTTCATATTGAAACTGAAATTGATTCGACGGCTGGGATGTTCTTATGAAAAAAGTGGTTTTGGTCATCGGCGCAGGCGACGCTATTGGTAGCGCCATCATGCGCGCCTTTGCGGAAAAGGACTATGTTGTTTGCGGCGCGCGACGTGGCGGAGAAAAGCTGGATCCGCTGGTCGAAGAGTTACGCAGTGCTGGCAAGCAAGCGCACGGATTTTCATGCGATGCGCGCAAGGAAGGTCAGGTTGAGGCCCTATTCGCTGATATCGAAGCCAATATCGGGCCGCTCGATTGCGTCGTTTTCAATGTCGGGGCCAATGTTCCAATGACCATCCTCGATACGGATGCGCGAAAATTTTTCAAGATTTGGGAAATGGCCACATTTGCTGGATTCTTAGCTGGACGAGAGGCCGCGCGCGTAATGACCAAACGCGGCCATGGCTCGATCATCTTTACTGGCGCAACGGCCAGCATGCGCGGCGCAGCGGGTTTCGGCGCTTTTGCGAGCGCCAAAGGTGCGCTGCGCAATATGGTACAAAGTCTCGCTCGCGAAATGGGGCCGCAAAATGTCCATGTCGCTCATGTGGTGATTGATGCCGCGGTCGACACGGATTGGATCAAGGGAATGCTGCCGGATTACGAAGAGCGCAAAGTCAATGATGGGGTTGTGAATCCTGATGACCTCGCACAAAATTATGTGATGCTCCACGAACAACCGCGCAGTGCCTGGACTTTTGAAATGGATGTCCGGCCATGGAATGAAAAATGGTAGTTTTTTGATTGTGTTCAATTGATTAAAGCCGCTTCCAAAGCGGTGGTCGAACATGTTGCTATGGTTCGATCAGATTTCCGCGAAACTATGAGGATATAATATATGGGTAAGGTCATTGAACTTGTTTTCGATTTTGTAAGCCCCAATGCTTACCTGATCTGGCATCCGCTAAAGGCATTGGCCGAAAAACATGGCGCGACGATTGAGGTGCTGCCGGCTTTTCTCGGCGGAATGCACAAACAGACCGGCAATGCGCCCCCGTTTATCCGGGATGCGGATGTGAAGGGCAAAAATGCTTATGCCATGCTGGAGATGAATCGCTTCATCGCCAAACAGGGGTTGACCAAATTTCAGATGAACCCGCATTTTCCGTTTAATACGATAAGTTTGCAGCGCATGCTTGTCGCGCTTGAGCCAGAAAAGCGTGCGGCATTTATTGAGACGTTACTGCCTGCGATATGGGAAGAGCAACTGGATGTTACGGATTTGGAAACACTAGGAAAAATCCTTCAGGATGGCGGTTTTGATGCGCAGGAGTTGTTTGCAAAGACGCAGGATCCGGCGGTTAAACAAAAGCTGATGGATAATGTCGAAAACGCTGTCGAGCGCGGCGCTTTTGGTATCCCGACCATGTATATCGATGGTGAAATGTACTTCGGCAAAGAACGTCTGGGACAAATTGAAGAGCAACTATCTTCTTAGAGGCTCCCGCTAATCTCAAGGTTTGACTACCAAATTCCCGAGATGCTTGCCGTTGAACAGCATGAACAACGCTTCAGGAAAACGGTCAATCCCTTCGACCACATGTTCTGGCAGAACAAGCTTTCCAGAGCGCATGAGTTCGGAGATTTCGGCGATAGCTTCGGGATATTGGGAAGCATAGTGACTGACCACAAAACCTCGCATGGATGCATTATGTTCGGCCAATCGCAGATATAATTTCGGCCCACGCACATCTTCCAGATGTTGATATTGCGAGATAGCGCCGCAAATAACAACGCGGGCGCCCGACGCCGCTAGATTATCGAGCACATTGTCCAGAATTTCGCCGCCGACATTATCAAAAAATACGTTCACGCCATTCGGAGCAGCTTTTGCCAATGCTTCCGCGACATCCGACCCTTTATAGTCAATCGCGACATCCGCACCCAACGTATCCGTCAAATATTTGCATTTTTCCGGACCGCCCGCGATGCCGATGACAAATGCGCCGCGCTCTTTTGCCAATTGCACAACAACCGATCCGACGGCGCCAGCGGCCCCAGATACGACCACGACGTCATTCTCTTGTAATTCGCCAACAGCGATCAATCCAACCCAAGCGGTCAGACCGGTAGTAATGCCGAGCTGTCCTGCAAAAGCCGATGGCTCTATCCCGTCCTCGGGTTCAATTTTGGTAGCCGCGCTATCGGGTAAAAGCGCATGGGTTTGCGCCGACATCAGGCCATATACCCAATCGCCGATGGCCAGGTTTTCGCTATTCGTTTCGACAATCTGACCCACACCCAATGCACGGATAGTGGTTCCAATATCTCCAGTCTTGTGCATTCCTTCGTCATTCAACGTTGTCCTGATCCACGCGTCCATAGAAAGCGTGTCCACCTTTGCAACGACATGACCGGCCGGAATACTGTCGATACTGACGTCCTCAATACCAAAGTCATCTATAGTCGGCATGCCATTCGGCCGTTGCTTAATAAAAACTCTGCGGTTCTGAGTAGCGATGACCGAACTCCTGTCGTTGGTTGTGAAGAGCGTCCGACCTTATGAACATGTCCTTTTGTAACAAGTAGCAGTTTGATTAGCTCAACTGGCAAACTTCAAATCCGGTTGGCAATCATTTTGGGAAATAGGCTTGCTCGGGCCTGACCGTTGTGCTGAGTGAGGGCCTATGGAATCTCCATGTAAAAATATCTGTGCGATCGATCCGCCTACCGGTCTTTGCGTTGGATGTGGGCGTACTCTGTCTGAAATCGGGGAATGGGCCTCTGCGCCGCCGGAACGTAAGCAGCAGATATTATCGATGTTGCCTGAGCGCATGCAGAATATCGGCAAAAATACGAAACAGTGATGGCCGTTATGGGGAAACCAAAGTCGTGTTCATATATTGATTTAACGCATCAACAAAAACCCGGGTTTTAAAGGGAAGATGTTGTCGATTGGGGTAAACAGCATAAATCGCGCGATCATCAATTTTACTGCTATCTTCCAGGATGGCTTTTAGCTTTCCTGACGCAATTTCAGAGGAAACCAGAAAGTGCGCAAGACGGGCGATGCCCATATTATGTAACGCAGCAGCCTTCACGGTAAGGCCAATTCCCGAAAACACGCTATTGATCCGGATTGTTTCTGCTTCGTCTCCATAACTAAATGTCCATTGGTCGTTGGTTTGGCCTTTGGCATGGATAGCCAGGCAACGATGGTTCAGGAGATCAGAAGGTCCTGTGGGGGTTCCATATTGTTCCAGATATTCTGGTGAAGCGCATATTATCCAAGGATCATCAATAAGCTTGCGGGCGATGAATGACGTTTCTGTCGGTCGATCAAATAGCAGCGCGATATCGACCCGCTCATCCAGCAGATTGATCCCGCCATCGGCTGGCAGCAGCAGTACCGACACTTCTGGATAATCCTTTGAGAAATTCTTGAGGAACGGCACTAAGATTTGCAATGAAAGTGCATCAGAGGCTGCGATGCGTAATATCCCTCTGGGCGCTGTGCTTAAGTTACGTGCCGTGTCTTCAGCATCCTCGATAGCGACCAGAATATTTTCGCATCGTTCGAATAGAGCATTTCCAGCTTCGGTCAGCGACAATGTGCGCGTCGTGCGATTGAATAATCTGACGCCCAGCCGATCCTCAAACCGGCTGATTTTCTTGCTTACGCCCGATGATGTCAGCCCAAGCCTGCGGCCTGCTTCGATAAAGCTACCTGACTGTGCGACTTCGCTGAAAACAGACATTTCATGTGTAGGATGCATGCTTGATAGTTGCTCTTATTAATGAAATTTTGTCAATAATCATTTTCCATAAAGTCCATTTATTCAATTTATAAAAAAGACTATCTGTCCATCGATGAAAGGCAGTGGCCCCCTCTGTTGCCTTGATTTCCGCAGCAGCTTTTCCGGCTGCGGCGAACGGCTCGGCCTAACCCCCCTAATGGCCGAGCCAATTTCCAGCTGATCAATTTACCGATGATAGGTCGATCAAGCCAAATGACCCGGACAGATGCATAGGAATAAACCATGGAAGACGAAGTAATCGCGTTGATAAAGTCCGGCATGAAGCTCAGATGTGGACATTGCGGACAGGGCAAAGTTTTCAGAAGTTATTTAAAATTCCACGATAACTGTCCAAATTGTCGTCAGGATTTAACCATCGCTGATACGGCCGACGGCCCCGCTTTTTTTGTCGGTTTTTTCACAATGATTATCTTTGCACCGATAACTTTGGCGCTTGTCCAATCTGTAGATACGATATTTGCCAAGATATTGTGGTTTGTCGCAGGCATATTACTGTGTTCGGTTATATGCTTGGCCCTTCTGCCACCGGTAAAAGCGATATTGCTTAATTTGCAGATTAATTATGATTCGGGTGAAGGAACGACAGATAAATAGCGCGCCGTTTGACGGCAAATGAGGCGCCAAGAGTTCCTGTCTTAGGCTTTCACGAACCGTAACACCAGATAGGCCGTCAACGCAGCCGTAACGCCTGTCGCGAACGTGCCCCAAGCAATGTCATAAAGCGTGATTTTGGTGGACCAGACTTTTAGCACAGCCTGACTGGTGAGGTCATATGTCGCATAGGCAATTCCGCCGAATAGCGCGCCGTTGAGCAACGCTGTTGTCCATTGTCCACTGGCCAGCGCCGGTTTGACCCCAAACCAGATGATACCAAACAGATATATGAAGTAGAAAGCCATTGCCGGTAATTTGCGAAACTCGTCGGCCATAATCTCTCCGATTACAGGACGATATAAGCTGTTCGCCATGTTGCTGAGCCATAGAAAATCGAGAATGCCGAAAATAACGGCGGCAATAATATAAGCGATGACAAATTGGGTCATAATGGTTCCTGTTCGTGCGCCCTGGTCACTCAGGCGTGTTTCAACGTTCTTGTCCTGCCAACAAATGCAGCTGCAGCCGCCGCTACTGCGAAAGCGATCAATGCGGTTATCATCATCGCAGTGTCAGCCGCTTCGGGTTCTGGTCCAAACCAGTTAGACGCCTGGAAGACGAGCAGCAATATGACCAGAAGCACTAAGGCCAGTTTGGAGCGCGGTGCGGTTGATCGCGTGCGAAACACGAAAAAAGCGAGTGCGCCAAAGGTCAAAAGCAGTTCCAACGGCATGGCTATGGCAGGTTGGTTCCAAAGCCCAAAACCCAGATTCGGCGGCGATCCTGCCAGTGTCAGATCCGGTGCATGGACCAGCAGATCGAGCAACCAATGGGACAGTACAACAAGGCCGCCAATTAGCGCCCCGGTCTTATTGCGAGTGAACAACCAGATCAGTAGGGCAAAGCCCAAAGCCCAGACACCGCTACCGAGTAAACTATGCGTATATGGCATGTCATAAAGGTCCAGTGGGTTCATTGCCGTCATCCCCGGCGTAATCCGAAAATTTTCGATGCCGAAAATGGCAAGCCCGAAAAATCCAAAATCGACCAATTGCCCGGCAACAAATAAAAGACCCAGTCCGGGTGCCTTGGGATGAGTTGCGGCGACCATTGCCGGCGCGAAATGCCCGATGAACATATTGTTCTCCCCTTATAGGCTTTAATCCTAACTCTGATGTCTTCAAATAGCCAGATTGCTGTCAAGGCAGGGAAACTGATCAAATTGCGCTGTCGAGGTCTTGACCGAAACCCAAAGCGCCGTCATTGCAATGGGCATGAGTGAAACCGACCAAAATATATCAGAAGACAATGCTGATCTGAACTTTGAAGATGCGTTGCGGCGTTTGGAAGACATCGTCCGCAAATTGGAAAGTGGTGATGTACCCCTCGACCAATCAATTGCTCTTTATGAGCAAGGCGAGAAACTGCGCGGATTGTGCCAAAAACGCCTTGAAGATGCACAGGCGAAGATAGAGAAAATTACGCTTGATCGCGATGGCAAGGCTCAAGGCGTTACTGCCTTCGACGCAGATTAACGGTGGCCGCGAACAATAATATGGATTTGCGGCAAGAAATGGACCGCGTTGCTGGTGCGGTGGACAAGCAATTTGACCTGTTGCTGGCCGTGCCAGATGATGCGCGGGCGCAGCTTTTTGAAACTATGCGCTATGCTGCGATTGGTGGCGGTAAAAGGCTGCGGCCTTTGCTGGTCATGGCAACCTCGCGCCTTTTTAATGTTGATGAAAATTGTGCTTTGCGTGCGGCCGCGGCCTTGGAGGCGTTGCATGTCTATTCGCTGATCCATGACGATTTACCGTGTATGGACGATGACGATATGCGACGCGGGAAAGCTACCGCACATAAGGCTTTTGGCGAAGCGCAGGCGGTTCTCGCCGGTGACGCGCTCCATGCGCTAGCGTTCGAGCTGCTTGCTGACGAAACTACGCATAGCGATCCTTTTGTCCGCGCCGAGATGGTCGGCTGTCTTGCCAAGGCAGCGGGTCCGTCAGGCATGGCCGGCGGGCAGATGATGGATCTCGTCGCTGAAACAACAACATTTGATTTGCCGACAGTGACGCGCCTGCAGCAGCTCAAGACCGGAGCGTTGATTAGCGCCTGTGTTGAAATCGGTGCGATATTGGGGCGTGTTCCGGTCGAAGGCCGGACAGCATTGCGAGGCTATGCTCATGATCTCGGTCTCGCTTTTCAGATTGCCGATGACATTTTGGATGTCGAGGGTGATGAAGCGTTGGCCGGCAAAGCACTTCACAAAGATGAAAAGGCAGGAAAACAGACATTTTTGAGCTTGATGGGGCTGGAGCGCGCCAAGGAACAGGCGCAAATGCTGGTCGATCAGGCAAAATCACATTTAAACTGCTATGGTGAAGAAGCCGATTTGCTTCGTACCGTCGCTGAATATACGGTCCAGCGGGACCGATAATCATTATCCGGGCGGTTGCCCATGGGGGAGATGTTATGAGAGTTGGTGTTTATCCTGGGACTTTTGATCCCGTGACATTGGGGCATATGGACATTATTCAGCGTGGCACACGGCTGGTGGATAAATTGGTAATTGGCGTGACGACCAATCCTTCGAAATCACCGATGTTTTCTTTGGAAGAGCGACTGGAAATGGTTCGGCGGGAAACTGCCGATCTGGGCGATGCGGTAGAAGTGGTCGCCTTTAATGCGCTGTTGATGAAATTTGCTCAGAAACAGGGCGCTAGCGTTATTGTCCGCGGACTGCGGGCGGTCGCCGATTTCGAATATGAATATCAAATGGCAGGTATGAACCAGCAACTGAACGATCAGATTGAAACGGTGTTTCTAATGGCGGATGTTTCATTGCAGCCGATTGCGTCGCGCCTGGTCAAGGAAATCGCAGTATATGGGGGAGATATTCATAAATTTGTTCCGCCCAAGGTTTGTGAAGAGGTAGTCGCCCGCGTTTCGGAAACGGGCTTGAAAGGCGATCAATAAATAGAGATGAGATCAACGATCGAGTCGCTATCTACGCTATTTGACAAGCAGTTCATTGCGGTGAAAGCATAACTCGTCCAATAGGCGGCAATATTGTGATCAGGCAGTCCAGAGGGATTTGCCATGACGACCAAAGAATAGGTGAGTAGTTACATATGCTAAGCAAATTTATTGTTTCCCTTTTCGCCGTTGCCATGATGAGCACGGGCGCGGTGGCACAGGAGCAAACTAGTCCTGCGGAGCCTGCTCCGGTTTCGGTTCCTCCGGAAGAAAATATGCTCCATCTCGACCTATCGACCGGCGGGCGAGTAACTATACAATTATATCCTCAAATGGCCCCCAATCACGTGGAACGGATCAAGGCATTGACCCGTCAGGGTTTTTATGACGGGATAATTTTTCATCGTGTGATCGAAGGCTTTATGGCACAAACCGGTGACCCAACTGGGACCGGTACAGGCGGATCAGAGTTGCCGGACCTGAAAGCTGAGTTCCATGCTTTTCCACACCTAAGGGGTGTGGTTTCAATGGCTCGGGCCGAGGGTGAGGATAGCGCGAATAGCCAGTTTTTCATCGTATTCTATCCGCGATTTGCATTGGATAAGAAATATACTGTATTCGGCCGGGTGTCGGCTGGCATGCAATATGTCGACGCGATTAATCGCGGCGAACCGCCGGCGAGTCCTAGCCGGATTTTGCAGGCTTCGATTGCTGCCGATGGCAAAGAGCCTCCAGCGGCTCGCGTGTTTTCGCCAGTGCCGGAGAAAGAAATTTCGGTCGATGATCTGAACGCGCCAATTAACCCATAGATTTCTCTGGTGCGCGTTGATCTTTTCGATTTTGCGCTGCCGCAAGAAAATATCGCTCTCAGGCCAGCTGTGCCAAGAGATAGCGCGCGGATGCTCCATGTTGCCGGTTCCGGACAATTGTCTGATCATGTCGTTCGCGATCTACCGCAGCTATTGTCAAAAAATGATGTCCTGGTGTTCAACGACACCAAGGTGATCCCGGCGCAATTGGAAGGGCGTCGTGGCGAAGCAAAAATCGGTGCGACTTTGCATAAGCGCGTTGATCTCAGGCGTTGGCAGGCCTTTATTCGCAATGCCAAACGGCTAAAAACTGGTGATATTGTCGATTTTGGCGAAAGCGTATCGGCTCGGGCTGAAGAAAAATATGGTGATGGCAGCTTTCTGCTGCATTTCCTGGGCGATGAACCCGTTGAGGTGCTGCTTGGAAGAGCCGGCACCATGCCGCTACCCCCTTATATTGCCAGCAAGCGTGATATTGATGCGCGCGATGCCGAAGATTATCAGACGATGTTTGCCCGCGAAAAAGGCGCCGTAGCCGCGCCGACAGCCGCGCTACATTTTACCGATGATTTGGTGACTGCACTTGGTGATGCAGGTGTTGGGCAGGAAACCCTGACCCTGCATGTTGGTGCAGGAACTTTTCTTCCAGTGAAAGTGGATGAGACCGATGACCATCAAATGCATAGTGAATGGGGCAGAATTGAACCTGAGGTAGCGGACCGTCTCAATCAGGCACGCCAGAACGGTGGTCGGGTGATTTCAGTTGGCACGACCAGCCTGCGCCTGTTGGAAAGTGCAACCGGTGAAGACGGCATTATCAAGCCGTTTGAAGGGGACACCGACATATTCATTATGCCCGGCTATAAATTCCGGGCGATAGACGGCCTCATGACGAATTTCCATTTGCCCAAATCGACACTATTCATGCTGGTCAGCGCCCTCATGGGGCTGGAGAAGATGCAATCGGCATATGGCCATGCTATTTCCGAGGGATATCGTTTTTACAGCTATGGCGATTCTAGCCTGTTACTGCCCTAGAAAACGGTTTTACGATCTGTCGGTGGTGTCCCCTAAAACCTATTTGCCTTGCCGTTCCAATTGTTCGACTATCCGCTCGCGTTGTTTTTTTAAAGCGGCAAGATTGGCAAATTCGGGTTCGGTTATCCGGGTCGTCTCAAAAATCATGATCGAATTGTCGAGATGCGCCAATGCCGTTTCATAATCCTCTTTCTTTTGGGCAACAGCAATCTGCATGATATTGGCCAGGAAAAGAAGCATGTCTTGCATTGGATAATCCCGCCGTCCGGCTAGGGCTTCTATCTGTCTGGCTGAGCGTATCGTGTCTTCATATTCGGCTTGCTGGCTGGCCTTATATTCCTTGGATTTTCGATAATCTGGATGTTCTTGGACCAGCTCCCAGCGCTTCATTCTGTAATCTCGGGCCATTTTTTTGGAAGCGAAGTAGGCTTGGAAACCTTCCAGCACGGGCCAGCAATTGTAGAGCGCGATTAACATCGTTTCGCCCTGCGTAGCGCCACAGCTACTCAGGTCGCTGCGATTTTCCTGCTGAATTTCTATCTTGTCCGGATAGGTCGACATGATTCGGTCAAGGACGTTGGGTTGTAGGGGCTCGGAAGCTCTCGCTTGTTCGTTCGTGCCTGAATCAATACTCGGTGGCAGTGGTGCAGGAGTATATGGCGGCGGAACATTGATGATGTTGCCGTTTGTTTGCGAAAAGGCGGCACCGGCGGGAAACAAAGATGTCGCAAAGAGAGCAAGCGCCAAACAGAACGGAGACATTTTTTTGAGGTCGAATATTGGCATGGCTGTTGAATAGCTAAACACCGATGACCTTACCATGAAAAAGGGCGGCTCAATCGAACCGCCCTTTCAAAATTCTATCCTGTAAAGGCTTAGCCTTCAGCAGCCACTGGAACTGGCGGATCATTATCAGCCACTTCGGTCAACGAACCGCCCTGTGGCTCACATTCGCCTGCTTCGGTGTATGTCCATGCATTGCCTTGATAATCGACAACGGATGTACCAGCACAGCTTGTGCCTTCGCCCGCAGCGCAATCATTTTCGCCTGCTTTGGAAATGCCGAAACATTTTTCTTTTTCAGCGGCAGCCACTTCGGTGACTTCTTCGCCAGTAGCTTCAGCGCCTTCGGTTGCTTCGCTAGCACCGCCAGAACAGGCTGAAAGAGCCGCTGCTGCGATAAGTGCGGTTGCTGCTGAACCCAATTTCATTGTCTTCGTCATAAAATACTCCCGATTTTGGTCTTTGAAAAACTGTTACCATCCTGCACAGTTATTGAGGGATTCGCACAGAATCGGCTACTGATTACACTATCAGCCAAAAAATACAAAATTCTTTGTTTTTTCAGGCCTTACCACGTTGATTAGGACATATTTTAATGGCTGACCGCTTTTCTTTTTCGATCGCTGCCACTGACGGCAAGGCGCGCACCGGGAAAATCACGATGCAGCGCGGGGATATCCGCACGCCTGCGTTTATGCCAGTCGGAACGGCTGCCACAGTCAAAGCGATGAAACCCGAGACCGTGCGCGCAACGGGCGCCGATATCATCCTTGGTAACACTTATCATCTGATGCTCCGGCCTGGTGCAGAGCGTGTCGCAAAGCTTGGTGGTCTGCACAAATTCATGAACTGGGATCGGCCCATATTGACCGATAGCGGCGGCTATCAAGTGATGAGCTTGTCCGACCTTACCAAGATGAGTGAGGATGGGGTTGAGTTCCAAAGCCATTTGGATGGATCTCGCCACATGCTGACGCCTGAACGCTCAATGGAGATACAGCGTTTGCTCGGCAGTGATATTGTGATGGCTTTTGATGAGTGTACCAAAAACGGAGCGAGCCACGAGGAAGCAGTGCTTTCAATGGAGCGCTCAATGCGCTGGGCAAAACGGTCCCGTGATGGTTTTGACAGCGGTAAAGAACATGCGGCGAAAGCCGCGCTTTTTGGGATTCAGCAAGGATCGTTGGACAAGAACATCCGTGCAGCCTCGGCAAAGGCGCTGATCGAGATAGGTTTTGATGGCTACGCAATTGGCGGCCTGGCCGTTGGGGAGGGGCAAGAAGCAATGTTCGGCGTGCTCGATCATGCACCGGATCAATTGCCCGCCGACAAGCCGCGATATCTGATGGGTGTTGGCAAGCCAGACGATTTGGTTGGCGCAGTCGAGCGCGGCGTTGATATGTTTGACTGTGTGTTGCCGAGCCGTTCAGGCCGCAATGGTCAGGCTTTCACCGCTAACGGCCCGATCAATATTCGCAATGCCAAGTTTGCCGAAGATCTGGAACCGCTGGACTCGGCTTGTGCCTGTTCGGTTTGCCAGACGTACAGCCGCGCGTATCTCCATCACTTGATCCGTTCGAAGGAGATATTGGGAGCAATGTTGATGACGGAGCATAATATTGCCTTTTACCAGTCCCTTATGGCGGGAATGAGAGAGGCTATTGCAGAGGGCGTTTTTGCTAAGTTTGCCGTTGGTTTCCGTCAGAGATATCTACAGCAATGATCAAGGGCCTCCCCGAACCGACGAGCCTGAAAGACGCTGTAAAACGCGCGCAGGATCATGCGCCGTACCTTTCTATGGCTATGGAGGTTCAACCGGAACTTAAAGCGCTGCTTTGTGGTGAGGATTTGAAGGCTGCGTTTGCGTTTGTGAAAGATGCCAGTGCTGGCGCTGAAAATGTTCGTCAGGGACTTAGGCGAGAAAAGCGCGCTCTAGCACTCACATTAGCGGTGGGTGATTTGGCTGGGCAGCTTAGCCTGACCGAGGTGATTACGCACCTATCCGATTTTGCAGATCGTGCATTAGATGAGGCTTTAGCGGATATTTACGCCACCCGTTATCCCGATGCTGAGCCAGCGGGCTTTGCGGTTATTGGCCTGGGTAAACATGGCAGCCGGGAGCTCAACTATTCTTCCGATATCGATCCGATTTTCATCTATGATCCCGACAAAATACCGATCCGCGGCCGCGAAGAGCCGAGTGACGCGGCGCGGCGGATTGGTCAGCAATTGGTCGATGCGCTCAATACGCGGGACGCCGACGGCTATGTTTTTAGAGTCGATATGCGGCTACGCCCGTCGCCGGAAGTCAGTCCGGTAGCTTTGCCAGTTGAAGCGGCGATAAGCTATTATGAGTCCAGCGCGTTGGCTTGGGAACAGGCCGCGTTTATCCGCTCTCGTTTTGCGGCCGGCGATGCCGATCTTGGTCGCTATTTTCTTGAGACGATCAATCCGTTCATTTGGCGCCGCTCTCTGGACTATGGCGCAATCCGCAACATTGGCGCAGTGTCTGTTCAAATCCGCGATCATTATTCGGCAGGCCAGAAATTTGGCCCCGGCTATGATTTGAAGCGCGGACGCGGCGGCATTCGGGAGACGGAATTTTATGCGCAGATGCACCAGCTAATCTTTGGCGGTCGCGAATCGGCTTTGCGCGCGCCCGCAACGAGAGACGCCTTGCGCGCGCTTACGGAAGCGGGCCGGATAAATGCCGATAAAGCCCAGGTTTTGAATGATTCCTATGAATTATACCGGGTGATCGAGCATCGCCTGCAAATGGTCAATGATCAGCAAACGCATAGCCTTCCGGATGATGAGGCCGCGATGGACAGGGTGGCGCAGCTTCACGGTCTGAACCGAGGCGCTGATCTATTGGCCCTGCTGGAGCCTCCAGTCGAAGCGGTTGGCATGATCTATGATGAGCTTATTGCTTCTGATGAAAGCGACACCTTGCCGCAGGCGGATCAAGCGCTGGAGGTCGCGCTTAAGCAGAGGGGCGTGGCACAGCCCGAAATTTTTACGGAAAAAATCGGACGCTGGCGTAGTGGCAAAGTGA
The DNA here is from genome assembly GCA_947493215.1 of uncultured Sphingomonadaceae bacterium. Lineage (GTDB taxonomy): Bacteria > Pseudomonadota > Alphaproteobacteria > Sphingomonadales > Sphingomonadaceae > Parasphingorhabdus. The sequence continues at coordinate 1,674,694 of CANLQE010000001.1, forward strand.
CGGCCTTGAGGAGCGCCGCGGCAATCGAGTCCTTTGAAGCCGTATTGCCCGATATGATCGAAGCTATCGCTGGATCGCCCAACCCGCAGCAAGCTCTGTCGCGGTTAGATAGCTTAATCGATAAACTGCCGACCGCGATCAATTTCTTCCGCATGCTAGAGGCGCGCCCGGGGCTTCGTGAAATGCTCAGCCGCATATTGAGTCATGCTCCGGTACTGGCGGATGAGTTATCTCGCAGGACCGAATTATTTGAGGGGTTGATCGATACAACCGCCCTCGATTTGCCGCCTTCGGTCGATGCATTGGCGGAGCGGTTTGCACGCAGCGAAGATGGCGATGATTATCAGATGTTGCTTGACCGCGTGCGTGCGCGGGTCGGGGAGAAACGCTTTGCTCTCGGCACGCAGTTGATTGAGTCTCGCCATGATCCACTGGCCATCGCTGCCGGATATGCAAGGGTAGCGGAAGCTGCGATCCGCGTTTTGACGGATGCCACCATATCCGAATTTGAAGCGGCGCATGGCGAGGTTCCGGGCAGTGAAATATTGATCTTGGCGCTGGGACGATTAGGTGGAGAGGCGTTGACGCACGCCTCTGATCTCGACCTTATTTTCTTGTTCACTGGTGACCATAGCGCGGAATCGGATGGACGACGTCCCTTGGGCGGTACGCAATATTTTAACCGACTGGCGCAACGTATAACAGCGGCTTTATCTGTGCCAACGGCCGCGGGGCCGCTTTACGAGGTGGATACCCGGCTTCGTCCGTCCGGCACGCAAGGTCCCATGGCGGTAACGGTGGAAAGTTTCTATAAATATCAAGATGAAAGCGCCTGGACTTGGGAGCATATGGCACTAACCAGAGCACGGCCGGTCTATGGCAGCGCGCAGGCCTGCGAACAATTGCAACACCAGATTAGAAGCATTTTGCAGAAAGGGCGAGAGCCGGAAACGTTGCGTAAAGCCGTACGCAAAATGCGGCTGGATATTGTGGAACATAAACCGCCCAAAGGGCCGCTTGATACCAAGCTTATGGAAGGCGGTTTGGTGGATTGGGAATTTATCGTCCACTTCCTTCAGCTCAAGACCGGAGACGCTTTGCATCCACAGTTGGGGCAGGCGGCACGCGGGCTTGCTGGGGGCGGGCATTTGAATGCGAATATGATCGCAGCCCATGAATTGATGACCCGCTTGCTTGTCGCCTTGCGGTTGATGTCGCCCACCTGCGACTATCCGCCGGAGACAAGCCGTGAGCTGATAGCAAAAGCGGCGGGCCAGGAAAGCTGGGATGCCCTTTTGAACGGGTATGATGTGGCCCGGCAATGCGTTATTGAGGAATGGAATCGGCACTTGCGGCCAGACCCCCATGAAATTTTAGGAGATATACTATGATCGAAGTTGGTGACAAACTGCCTGATATGGATTTGACGGCGCCCGACGGCAGTACAGTGAAATTGTCAGATTATCACGGTAAGAAACTCGTGCTGTTCTTCTATCCTAAAGCGAGCACGCCTGGATGTACGACGGAATCGAAAGACTTTTCTGCGCTGTTGCCACAGTTTGAGAAAGCAGGGAGTGCGGTGCTGGGCATGTCAGCAGACAGCCCTAAGCGGCAACAGAATTTTATCACCAAACAGGAATTGACCGTCGATATCGCTTCCGATGAAAGCACTGATTTTCTCGAAAAAATCGGCGTTTGGGCCGAAAAGAAAATGTACGGGAAAACTTATATGGGGATCATAAGATCGACTTTCTTGATCGGACCAGATGGCAAGGTGATCCAAGCTTGGCCAAAAGTGAAGGTCAAGGGGCATGCGGAAGAAGTACTTGCCGCTGTTCAAGCAGCCTAAGGCCTTTGTAATTTGAACGTTGCAGCAACGATTAAGCCTTCCGCAGGAGAGGCGGTAAGGGCGGTCATGATGACGGCAGAACCAGCCGCTAAAGTTATGGCTGCACGCTATGCGACCAGAGAATGGCGCAACGGAAGGCTAGAGGCTGATTTTTCAGTATCTATGCCGGACGTTCCCGCGCGACCGGGCCGTCCCGAATTGTTACGTCCGGGGCAAATGCCGCGGCGCGGTAAAGGAACATCGGTGACCAAGCGCATCGCACTGATCCATGCGTTGGCACATATCGAATTTGTTGCGATTGATCTGGCGTTTGACATGATCGGGCGGTTCGGCGCGGAATTTCCAAGTGCATTTGCCGATGATTGGTTCCGTGTTGGGGCAGAAGAAGCCATGCATTTTGTCCTTTTGGACCGTCGCTTGCGGGAGATGGGAAGCTTCTACGGTGATTTGCCGGCTCATGATGGTCTTTGGGACACAGCCAAAGAGACCGCCTATGATGCCTCTGCGCGGTTGGCCATTGTCCCGATGGTACTCGAAGCGCGGGGTCTTGATATCACGCTCGATACAGTGGAACGGTTTAAAGCGCAGGGTGATCCACTGACCGCCAAGGTTCTAAACCGCATCTATCATGACGAGATAAATCATGTATTTTTTGGAACAAAATGGTTCGAATTTTGCTGTAAAAACGAAAAAAACGACCCGCATGTCCACTGGAAAAATCTTGTAAAAAAGCACTTTAGAGGCGGGTTAAAGCCTCCATTTAACGACTCGGCGCGCCTTGCAGCCGGTTTAACCCAAGAATATTATCTTGGTATTGAATAATTAACCAAAATAAACCTACTTCTGTATCCACAGGACGGGGGCAGAATATCTGTCATCATTTTTCGAACCAAATTGTTTCATGGTTCACAGTAGCAGGACTCGATCAGTTTATGACCGATAGCGTAGTAGGTTTGTTTAATGGGGTTGTGAGAAAGATCACCATTGGTGTGGCTTTTGGATCAGCAATTACTCTCTCTTCCACAGCGATGGCCGCCAGTGCCGCGGAATCAGATGCGAGCATCCCAGTCGATGTGTTGAAGAACAAATCTTCAGGTTCTGAGAATATTTTGGGCGAAGCAGATCCTGCTTTTCGCCTTCTTTTTAATAATTGGTCCGGACAGGGAAAGAAAATACCTGTTAAATTGACCATTCCATCACGCAAACCGGTCGAAAATTATAGACTAACCAGTTCATACGGTTTCCGCTCTGATCCTTTCAAGGGGCGTCGCGCCCGTCACAAGGGCATTGACATGGCTGGTCCGGTTGGCACCCCCATATATGCGACAGCAGATGGCATTATCGGCCGGTCCCAATGGGTTCGCGGCTATGGCAATTATATCGAAATTAATCACGGCAACGAAATTCAAACACGCTATGGTCACATGTCGCGTCTTAACGTGAAAGCCAATGCGCGCGTCAAAAGTGGTGACTTAATTGGTTTCATGGGTTCAACAGGCCGCTCGACCGGTAGCCACCTTCACTATGAAGTGCGTATTGCTGGTGAGGCCGTAAACCCTGTTCCGTTCATGCAATCGAATGATTTTCTATTGGCCCAGAAAATGGCGCCCGGCGTCGCACTGGGTGGCCCCGCTGAATAGAGCGAGTTAAGATATTCCGAAACACCTTTGGGAGAGGGTGCTTTAAGGGGTTGGTGATGCTGAAACGCTTACCGACCCTTTTTAATTTCCGATTGAGTATATTGTGAATATTTCTTCCGGCTCCTTTTGACAGTCCGCTACACAATCCCTATCTTATGTTCATGACAGAGACCGCTCAAACTACCGATCAAAATTCCGGGCAGGATATCATACTGACCCCTAATGCCGCCAAACGTGTGGCTGCTATTGCTGAAAAGCAGGAAAAGCCTGCAATACTGCGTCTGGCTGTGGAAGGTGGCGGCTGTTCCGGCTTTCAATATCGCTTTGGCTTGGCCGAAGAAGTTGAATCTGATGATGTCGCCGTTAAAGAATCCGGCGTGACTTTGGTTGTTGATGAGATCAGCCTTGATCTGGTGCGCGGCAGCGCGGTGGATTTCGTTGAATCTCTTGGCGGTAACGCGTTTCAAGTGACCAATCCCAACGCAGCTTCCGGCTGTGGTTGCGGCTCCAGCTTTTCCGTCTGATCGCAGCATCGGTGAGAATAGCCAGTTTCAACATTAACGGCATAAAGGCGCGCCTGCCACGCCTGCTGGAATGGCTGGAAGAGACCACGCCCGACGTTGCGTGTCTGCAAGAAATCAAAACCCAGGATGAAGGTTTTCCGGCCGCTGAATTTGAAAAAATCGGCTATGGCGCAATCTGGCACGGGCAAAAAAGCTTCAACGGTGTTGCTATCTTGACCCGGGACCAGCAACCCGAAGAAACGAAACGCGGCTTGGATGGTGAGCCAGAAGATGAGCATAGCCGCTATCTTGAAGCCAATGTGAAAAGTGCGAGCGGCCAGACCGTTCGGGTCGCGAGTATTTATTTGCCCAACGGCAATCCGCAGCCCGGGCCCAAATTTGATTTCAAACTGCGTTGGATGAAGCGTTTGCGCAATCGCGCCACAGAGATATGGCGTGAAGAAATTCCAGCAGTTTTGGCCGGCGACTATAACGTCATTCCACGGGACAATGATGTATTTGCTGTCAAAGCGATGGAAAATGATGCGCTGATGCAGCCGGAAAGCCGGGAGGCATATCAGCGCATTTTGCATGATGGTTGGACGGATGCTCTGGGCGTGACTTATCCGGCGGGAAACATCTGGACCTATTGGGACTATCGCAGCGGCGGGTGGCAGCGCGATCAAGGTTTTCGGATTGACCACTTGCTCCTCAGCCCCTTGGCTGCTGACCAGTTAGGCCGTTGCGGCGTTGATAAAGAACATCGCGGGCGCGAAAAAGCCAGCGACCATGCGCCGACTTGGATTGAGTTGAACCTTTAATGCGAACGCTAATTGTAGGCTTGGCCGTTGTTGTCGGGCTCTATTTTTTGATTGTTGTCCTAGCCTATAGTTTCCAGCGCAGCTTGCTTTATTTTCCTGATCAATATGCCTCGTCAGAGCAGGAGCTTGGCATCGCCGGTTTTGATGCCGTAACGATTTCCGCTGAAAATTCTGGCGAGTTGCTGTCCTTGTGGCGCGCGCCAACAGACGAAGCCAAGCCTGTCATCATCCACTTTCATGGCAATGCCGGCTCGGTTGCCGTGCGCTTGCCCATATATCAGGCTATGGCGCAGGATGGAGCGGGCGTGCTGGCGGTCGGTTATCCTGGCTATGGCGGCAATGCTGGGACGCCGAGCGAAGACGCTTTCCATGCCGCGGCGCAAGCCAATTATGATTGGTTGATCGGGCAGGGCTATAGCGCCGACAAAATCGTAATTGCAGCACAATCGCTCGGTACGGGCGTAGCGACATGGCTGGCTGCAAAGAACGAAGCATCGGGTTTGATATTGGAAGCTGCTTATACCGGTATGGACGATATGGCGCAGCGACAGTTTCCTTTCTTGCCCGCCAAACCCCTGATCAAGGACCGCTATCGTTCGCTCGACCGGATTGATCAGATCAATATGCCCCTGAGCTGGATTCACGGTACGAATGACCAACTAATACCCTTCGCGATGGGGCAACGGCTGTTTGACGCGGCGAAGGAACCAAAGTTTGCTCGCCCGGTCAAAAGTGGCGGCCATAATGATTTGTGGATGCGCGGCATTGATGCCGTGGTGCGCAAGGACGCCCAGCGTTTTGTGACTGGCCGCTAACTTCGCTTTTAAGGGGGCGAGCTTTTCTGCCACTCTTGCAGCATATTGTAAGCCACAGCACTGGCGGGACCATCGCCAGTTAGCGCGACAGCGCCATATTGCAGGGTCAAGGGATAATCATCACAAATGCCCTTATGCCCGGCATACCGCCCACGCTGGCCCAATAGTGCAGCTTCTCGGGATCTTCCAGACCTTGCGTTTTGGACCAGATAGGGCCCGCCTGGTTGGCGAGGCCCACCGACAGGCTCGTTGCTTTCGATTTGATAAACATATCTGCAAACAGAGCCGATAGGTCATCCTCATTGGAGATCGTTTGCTTTGCTGATGATAGTGGCACGTCCGGTATGACAACGGAAACCGGAGCTGGGCCAGCATATTCCATTTCAACTGAGCAGGCGTTGAGCTTTTCAGCAGAAGCGTTTGCGGGCAGGGTGATCGACATAGCGGTAAGGATAATGCGAAGCAGCGTGCGACCAGCAACCATATCAAGTCCTTGCGGGAGATTTAAGGAAAACTTGCACTGACGCATATTATGATGCGGCTGACATCAGGATGAATAGACCGGTCAGATCGCTTTTTCATAAACAGTGTAGACCCGATTGATCTTGGATTCGATCGCGTCCGCAATGGCCACCATTCCTTGATTATCTTCCAGCACCCAACCCAATTCCCCTCGCACGGCGCCATATTTGGCAACCGCTTCGCGGCGGATATATTCGATCATCATGAAGGCCATTTGGCTTGCCATTCGGCTGTTCTGTAGTTCCTTCATGACGCCCATTAATGGCACACGCATGGTCGGCGATTTGGGAAATTTCAGCCACCAGAGTAGTTTTGCCCAGTTAAACGGGAGCAAACTTCCGTTCATATCCTTGGTGCGATCATTGAGGTCGGGGAGCGTCATCAAAAAAGCGACTGGCTTGCCCTCCCATTCTGCGATCATGATCAGGTCTTCGTAGACAATTGGTTTCAGCTTTACCCCGACATGGTCAATTTCATGGTCGGTAAGCGGCACAAAGCCCCAGTTATCCGACCACGCATCGTTCAAAATATTCATGATGATTTTCGCGTCACGATCAAAATGCGACTTATCAACCTTGCGAAGTTTCAGCTTGCTGCTGCGTTCCCCGGATTTGACGATCCTGTCGATCAATGGCGGTAAACCATTGTCGATCGGCAAATCATAAGTAACAAGCTCTTTGACGCTTTTATAGCCTTCCTCTTCAATCCAGGCCTGATATTCGGCTTTGTGATGACCCATCATGACGGTTGGACTATGATCATGGCCGGTAGTCAGTAGACCTGGTTCGTCCCAGACAGATAGGCTCAGCGGCGCGATCACGCGATGCATTCCTTGTTCTTTCAGCCACGTTTCAGCGGCGCTGATCAAGGCTTTGACAGCAGCGTCACTCTCGGCTTCTAACAAACCCCAATTGCCGGTGCCTGGCCCCAAGCCCTTCTCGACCGGCTGCTCCAATGCGAGATGATCGATATGCGCGCTGATCCGGCCGACAGTCTGACCATCTTGTTCCGCTAGGAAAAGCTGTACTGTCGCATGTTCAAAGAACGGGTTCTTCTTCGGGGTAAGCAGCGCATAGGTTTCGGATTTCAGCGGCGGCACCCAATACGGGTCGTTCGCGTATATACGATAGGGGAGTTCTACAAAGCGCTTGCGCTGTGCCTTGGTAGTGACGGGTTGAATGACTATATGCGATGACACTGTAGTTATTTGCACCTTTAAAGCGATTATTTGCACTTACCTTTGGCCTGCTGTGGCGGTAATCAGGTTAAGATGTCAAGCGCTTGAACCGCCTCGGGAGAGGCTGGGTTAGCGCGAGAAACCTTAGCAATGCCATCATCTCGCCATGATGTGTTGCTGTACGCACCGGATTACGAAGACAGGAACTTATGAAACATTCTCCCTCTCTGGCCACAGAGGCCGCTACATCACCGGATGCCGTTACTGCAAAAGCTTCCACTTTTGATGATAATGAGTTGATCCGCACCGCTGCAAAAGTCACCCGTGATCTTAATGCGGTTCGTCCCCTGGTTTATTGGTCTGATTTACTGGCTTCCGCGGTTGTCGGATATGGCGCAATGGCCGCCGCAATCATGCTTGAAAATATAGGGCTCGCGGTTCTGGCTGCCGTTGTTTCGATTCTCGCGCTCTATCGCGCAGGCAGCTTCATTCACGAACTGACCCATATCCGGCGCGGATCGATGCGTGGTTTCCATTTTGGTTGGAATGCGCTGATCGGCGTTCCGTTGTTGCTGCCCTCTTTCATGTATGAAGGTATTCACAATCTCCATCACGCCCGCACGCGCTATGGTACGATTGAGGATCCTGAATATCTGCCGCTGGCCCTTATGAAGCCTTACACAGTCCCGCTTTTTGTGTTGGTATCTGCCTTGGCGCCAGTGGGTTTGTTCGTCCGCTATGCGGTGTTGGCACCTCTATCAGCGATCATCCCCCCATTGCGTAAAATTGTCGTCGAACGCTATTCCGGATTGATTATAAATCCAGAGTTTCGTCGTCGTCCACCCGAAGGCGATTTTAAAACGCAATGGTATGCGCAGGAAATTGCTGCGAGCATCTGGGCGATTGCTTTGTTGACCGCCGTCGCTACCGGATTTCTGCCTATGCGCGCGTTTCTGATCATGGTTGCAATTGCTGCCGGATCGGTTGTTCTCAACCAGATACGTACGCTAGTGGCGCATCTGTGGGAAAATGACGGCGAAGTAATGAGCGTGACGGAGCAATATCTCGATAGCGTGAATGTCCCGCCGCCAGCTTTTCTGCCGGCTTTGTGGGCCCCTGTTGGCTTGCGCTATCATGCTTTGCACCATCTGCTACCCGGTGTGCCTTATCACGCCCTCGGGGAAGCACACCGCCGCATCGCAGAAGCTTTGCCCAAAGATTCGACTTATTATCGCGCCAATCATACCAGCCTTTGGGGCTTGGTGGCTGGGCTGGTCCGGGGCAGTTCCGGTCACGCTGCGTCAAGCCAACCCGGCTCTGCCAGCTAGGCTTATTCCTCCGTCCGGATCAGCACTGTTTCGCCGATCAGAAAGAATAATATAAAGGGCGCCCAAGCCGCTAATATTGGCGGGTAAGCACCAATTGTTCCCATGGCGAGAGAGAAATTATCGGCCACAAAATAGGCAAAGCCTAGCGCCATGCCTAGCACTGCGCGGACGAACAACTGTCCTGACCGCGCTAGGCCAAAGGCGGCAACTGCGCCCAGCAAGGGCATTAATATCGCGGATAAAGGCCCTGAAATTTTGTGCCACAAGCTGGCTTCCAGTCCCATTGTTGGCCGCCCGGCTTCCTTTAACTCAGCTATGGCTGACCTCAGTTGGATAAAAGATAGGCCGTCTGCTTTGACATCGGCCAACGTAAACTGATCGGGGCGCAACGTATCGCCGATTGTAATGCTGTCCTTTTGTTCTTCGGTGCCGGTTAGCACGTTAAACTGGGTGACATCGGTTATGGTCCAGGACGACCCCGTGAAGCGTGCTTCTTTACCCTGCATGAGGCTACGCAATCCATTATTGGTCCGGTCATAGATGGTGATGTCTCGCAGAACCACGTCGGTTCCGCGGCCGGTTACGGTTTTTGCGTTGACGAGGTTATTGTCGTCCCGAACCCAGACATTGGTCCGTACGTTACTCGCGGCCGGTATCGGTCCATATTCAACCTTTTCCCAAGCTGATAGCTTTGCGGTAGTTGGGGCAACGACGATCTCGTTAAACATAAAAGACACGATTGCAACGAGCATGCTGGCGATGATCAAAGGCGCGAGAATCTGATGCGCGGATAGCCCGCCAGCCTTCATCGAGATGACTTCGCTATTCTGGTTCAGCGTCGCGGCGGTCACAATTGTACCTAACAACACAGCAAAGGGCAGGAAGCGTTGGATGAGCTGCGGTGCGCGCCAAGTGACATATGTCCAAAGCTCACTCTGACCATTGCCTTCTTGGCCGAGAATGCGGCCGCTTTCACCCAGCAGGTCCAATGCTTGCAATACCAAAACGAGCAGGGCGAGGACTGCCAGGGTGCGCAGCATCAGCATTTTGGCCATATAAAAAGCCAATGTCCGCGATGGAAAAAAGTCCATGGCTAAGCGCCTCCGTTATGATTGCGATGGCACAGGCCGTTATTCTTTAACATCTGCTCGCTTCCGATTGAAATTGAGTATGCCTTTAAAAACGCCACCGAATTTTGCGAAAGCTTTTTCAAGTTGGCCAATGGGTTGCCCGCCCGGAACATGAGCGACCATGTGGTACATCCAGATGATCAGGCCACCAAACAACAAGAATGGCACCCATAGAGCGATGATCGGATCGACAATCCCCAGTGCGCCCAGGTCTTCCCCATATTGATTGACCTTATGGTAAGTCACAATCATGACAATAGAAATGAAAACCCCCAGGGCTGAATTCGATCTTTTGGGCGGAATCGCCAGTGCGAGCGCCAGCAGCGGCATCAGTAACATCATTACCACTTCGACCATGCGGTAATGAAAATTCGCCCGGCTCTGGTTGCGCTCTGTTACAGAGCGATCCTGATCCAGACCCACCCTGACCAGTTCTGGTATTGTATATTCCAGATCTGCCCCGCCTCTGGATCGAAAAGCTTCGATATCCGGAAGATCAATGGGCAAATCGTGGCTGCTAAAGCTCAATATACGCGGTTTATCATAATTGGGGGAATCGTGGATTAGTACGCCTCGGGACAAGCGCAATATGATGGTATCGGGATCATCAGTGGCCAAAAATTGACCAGTTTCAGACGTTACCGAGACGATTTGGCCTGACTTATTTTCCGCCCTAACAAACATCCCGCTCAGTTTCGTGCCATTGTCGCGGCTTTCTTCGATCCGCATTGTCATGCGGGAGCCTAAATTGGTGAATTCGCCGACTTTAATCGAGGCCCCTAGTGCGCCAGACCGCAATTCGAAACGCAATTCCTCGTAATAATAGCGTGACAACGGTTGAATGAACCCGACCAGCGCGAGGTTGATCAGCATCAAAACGACCGCAAACATGTAAGGGACTTTTAAAAGGCGACCATAACCCTGACCGACAGCCCGGAAAACGTCCAATTCCGAGCTTAAAGCAAGTTTGCGAAAAGCCAGCAATATGCCGAGCAAAAGGCCTATCGGAATGCCAAGTGAGAGATATTCAGGAATAAGATTGGCCAGCATCCGCCAGACAACGCTGACCGGGCCGCCTTCTGCTGCGACAAAGTCAAACAGCCGCAGCATTTTTTCAAGCACCAATAACATTGCAGCGATGACCAGCGTGCTAAACAGCGGAACGGCAATCAAACGGGCGATATAACGGTCGGTAGAACTTAGAAATTTCAACTTATCGTCGCCCTCTCACCATGTTTCTGCCGCAAATCATATCCATAACCACAATCATATCAGGGGGCTGATTCTCTATTCGCAGCAGTTTGAACGCGGGTATAACGACTAGGAGTATTTTCGTCATGTTGAAATTTGCAGCGTCTTTTGCGCTTTCAACCATCCTTTTGGCTGTGCCCGTGCCTGCGACAGCCGCAGGCCAGAAGATTTCCAATGATCTGGACAAATGTCGGGCAGGTAACGGCCCGGCAGTTTTGGTAACATTAAACGGCGTAAAAGCGTCGGCCGGTAAAATACGCGTGCAAAGCTATCGCGGCACCAAGGCTGAATGGCTGAAAAAAGGCGCGTGGATCAATCGGATTGAAACGCCGGCAAAGATCAACAGCATGACTTTTTGCATGCCCGTTCCCTCGAGCGGAACTTACGGCATCGCGGTGCGCCATGATTTGAACGGCAATGGCAAGACCGACATAAGATCGGATGGCGGTGGCATGTCGAACAATCCCAGCATCAATATCTTCAATCTGGGAAAGCCCAGTTACAAGAAAACCAAATTTGCCGTGGGCAATGAAGTGAAATCGATCAGCATCAAAATGAAATATCTGTGATGGGCAGATATTACGGGGAAATGGGCAATTAAATAATGGCCAATGTAGCGCTACTTTCTAATCCACACTCTACGGGAAACCGTGCGATTTTACCGGAGGTGCGCTCATATTGCGTCAAGAACAGCGATGTATTCCATTACGAAGTAGACGCGGTTGATGAAATTAGGAAAGCGCTTCAAACCATTGCCAAAGTGAAGCCCAAGGTGCTGGTTATTAATGGCGGGGACGGAACTGTGCAGGCCGCCCTTACGGAATTGCATCAGGGCGGGCATTTTGGTGATAATCCACCACCAGTCGCAGTGTTGCCCAATGGCAAGACCAACCTGATTGCTCTGGATCTCGGAGCAGAAGGAAGTCCACTAAAGGCGCTGGAACGCATAGTCGAAATGGCAAAGCATGATCTGCATGAGCATCTCGTTAATCGCGAGCTGATTGCTTTATCTGACGGGGGTAAAGACAGTAAAGTCGTACTGGGCATGTTCCTAGGTGGTGCAGGCTTATCAGAATTTATTCTCTATTGCCGTCACAAAATTTATCCACTGGGGCTTCCCAATGCGGCATCTCATATATTGACAGTTTTTGCGGCACTGGCCTCGGTTTTGTTTGGAATAAGAGCCAAGTTCTTGCCGAATAAGCCATCGCCGATCAGTATTTCATTGATTAAAAAGGGGCAATATCAGGGAAATTTTGCAATTTTGATCGTGACGACCCTAGAAAAATTACTATTGATGCGGCGCTTGACCCAGTCCCGTGGCAAACACGGACGCCTGCAATTGATGGCGATTGACCAGAAACCAGCAGCTTTGGTTCGCTTTTTACTATCAGCCTTATTTGGCCGTCTTGGTAAAAACGTGCAAAAAGGTATTCACCTTGAGCAGGGCGATATGATCCGCATAGAAGGTAAGAATAGCAATGTCGTAATGGACGGCGAATTGTTTCGGGCCCAAGAAGGTCAGCCGATTGTTTTGAAATCTACCAAACCAGTGTCTTTCCTTCGCCTCGCTGCTTAGGCTATCATCCGACGGGTGCGTTACCTTAAACCTCTTGTAGAAGCGGAACTGGCAGAGCCAGTCGAACCGCGTGTGGTTGCATTTGCTCAGTCGATTGCGGCGCAATATGGTGACGCTTCTCGGGCGGTGCTGTTTTACGGTTCGTGTCTGAGGACAACTGAACTCGAAGGGCAGATGCTTGATTTTTATCTGATCGTTTCCAGCTATGAAGCGGCCTATGGAAAAAGCTGGTTGGTCCAGGCAAACAAGCTGTTGCCACCCAATGTTTTCCCGGCCGAACATGATGGCCTGGTCGCAAAATTAGCGGTGTTGAGCGAAGAGGATTTCCACAGGTTGAACGGACCAGAAGCCAGTGCGGTGAGCGTTTGGGCGCGCTTTGCACAGCCGTCACGGCTGGTGTGGTGCGCAGACGAAGTTGCTCAGAAAAAAACCGTCGCGGCAATTTCGCGCGCACCGATAACCTTGTTTGAACTGGCCCTGCCGGTTCTTGGTATCCAACCGCAGACACCGATACGGATATTCCATCGCGGCTTTGAACTGACCTATGGCGCCGAATTACGGGCGGAGCGCGGTAACCGGCCCGGTTCGGTCGTCGATTCTGATTTGGAACGTTATGAACGCTTTGGTCTCGCAACCATGGCGACGATGCAGGATCAGAATCCGTCGGAGGCCTTAGACTTGTCATTCGATGAAGCTGAAAAGCGCTGGAAAACGCTACGCCGTAACGGCAAACTGCTTACATTGGCACGCTTAGCGAAGGCGTCGGGAACCTATGCGGGCGGGATCGACTATCTTGCGTGGAAGATTAACCGCCACGCCGGAACAAATTACGAGATCAAGCCTTGGCAGCGCAAATGGCCGATATTGGGCGCGCTGACGATGTTGCCGCGATTGTTTGCCGGCGGGGCGATCAAATAGGGCAGAATGTGCTTCTGCATTGTAGGGAGGCGTTACTATGGCTGAGAAACTAACTGACAAGCCGATTCATCTGGGGCTGGGTGCGACTGCATTTTCGGAACCTTCTTTTACTGGCGATCCGGCCTGGTATCAGGCGTATGGCGAACGTCATGCCAGTGATGGTGCAGAGGGACGCTTGATGTCGCTGCATCACTTTACCGAGTCTTGGACGGTATGGGAAATGCATCCCGTCGGGGCCGAAGTGGTCATGTGTATTAAGGGCGAAATGTCCCTGATTCAGCAAATGGACGATGGATCAGAGAAACAGGTAGCGCTCGGAGAAGGCGAATATGCGATTAATCCGCCCGGCGTCTGGCATACGGCAGATGTTGCAGGTGAAGCAACCGCGCTCTTCATTACAGCAGGACAGGGGACAGAAAACCGCGATCGTTAGTTGATCGGATCAGCGGTCCTTATACTCCGGCTTTCGTTTGCTGAAAAAAGCTTTGGCCGCTTCCCGGCTGTCTTCAGTCATGCTCAACATAGCTTGCTGCCGGTCTTCAATCGCCATTGCCGCTTCAAAGCTTTGGGCATCGATATTGCGGTTGAGCGCATCTTTTGTCAGACGCAGACCCATTGGAGCGGTATCTAACATCTCTTCGGCCAGTGACAGGCCAGTGGAGAGCAGTTTGTCTTCGTCAACAACCTCACTGATCAATCCCAATTTTTCAGCGCGCTCGGCGTGAATGAAGCGGCCGGTCAGGAGCAGCTCTGATGCTAGCGATGATCCGACAAGCCGCGGCAGGAAATAGCTCGATCCCATATCACAGCCGCCAAGCCCGATTTTTATGTAGGCTGCGTTCATTTTCAGACTTGGCGCACCATAGCGGACATCGCTGGCAAGCAGCAGCGAGAAACCGCCGCCACAAGCCGCGCCTTGCCCGAGGGCGATAATTGGCTGCGGACATTGCCGCATCAACTGCATAACCGTCGCAATGCTCCTCTGGGTTCGCCAGATATGCTGCACTTGCCCGCGCGATCCGTCATTTTTCCAAGCTCCAATATCAAGGCCCGCACAAAAGGCGCGTCCTTCGGCTCGGAACAGCACCACACGGATATCATGCCTGTCCTGCAGCCCGCGGAAATAATCTTGCAGGGCGAAGATCATGTCTTCGTTCATGGTGTTCAGCTTATCGGGTCGATTGAGGGAGAGAATCTCAATCGCGCCGCGTTGTTCGATAAGTAGGCTGTTAGTCATTTCTGCCTCTTAACTGGAGGATCAAATTGCTCCAACGGCTTTGCCAGCCGCTTCAAACATGCCCAAAATCTGGTCGACTTGTTCAGACGTGTGCTCGGCGCAGAGTGAGCAGCGGAGCAGGGTCATGTTGGCGGGTGTTGCCGGAGGCCGCGCCAGATTGACGTAGAGGCCTTCAGCGAGCAGGGCTTGCCACATCATTGCACCGCGTTCGAGATCCGGCATGATGACCGCGATGATGGCACTTTGCGCCTCGGGCGTTCCGATTTCAAAGCCTAGATCGCGCAGACCTTTGTGCAGTTTCTTGCTATTTTCCCACAAATGCGCACGTTTATTGCCGCTATGCATCAGTTTGCGGATCGAGGTGCTGGCGGTTGCCATCACGCTTGGCGGCAACGAGGCGGTAAACACATAGGGCCGACAGACCAACCGCATGATTTCAAATTTCGGATGATTGGATACGCAGAAACCGCCTACCGTTCCAACCGACTTGCTGAATGTGCCGATGACGAAATCTACATCGTCGATAACGCCTTGATCCTCGCAGACACCTCTACCGTTATCGCCAATAAAGCCCATGCTGTGCGCTTCATCAACCAATGTCATGGCCCCGTTTTCTTTACAGACGCGGATCATTTCCTTGAGCGGTGCGACATCGCCAAGCATGGAATAGACGCCCTCGAGAACCACAAGCTTGCCGGCTTCAGCGGGCAGGCGTTTGAGGCGTTTTTCCAATGCTTCCACATCATTGTGCCGGAATGCCACGATTTCTGCATTGCCCATCGCGCAGCCGTCATAAATGGATGCATGGCTGTCGATGTCGAGAATGACATAATCGCCTTTGCCGGCAAGCGTAGAGATAATGCCCAGATTTGCCTGATAGCCTGTGGAAAAGACCATAGCATGGTCCATATCGTAAAATTCTTTGAGCGCTTCTTCACAATCTTTGTGCGGACTATAAGTGCCGTTCAGGAGGCGGCTACCGGTTGTTCCGGAACCAAAATCCTTTAGTGCTGTCAGGCCCGCTTCCATAACGTCGTCATCAAAGGTCATTCCCATGTAATTATACGTGCCGAGCAGGATGGTTTCTTTGCCATTGCAGACGGCTATGGTAGGGGATTTCACCTCTTCCATGACCAGCGCATACGGGTCTTTGACACCAGTAGCGAGAAGGGTCTCGCGTTCCTGGATTAGCGGATCGAATTTACTCAAAAGGTCAGTCATTGGTCTCTCTGTTCATCATGTTACCGACCGTCTTTCAGTATTTGGTCAGGAAACAAAAGATGCCTAAAGGTGCTAAAGATGCTTCACGGTCAGTTTAGTCTAGTTATCCATTAATTTGGCAACCGCGTCGGCCAGCTGGCCAACGGTTTCAATTTCGGCCTGCATATTCATGGTTATGATGATATCAAATTCATCTTCCACGGCTGCGACAAAATCCATGACAGTCAGGCTGTCCCACTCAAGATCGCCAGCAAAAGTGGTCGCATCTTTCAATGCAACGCCCTTGTTGTTGAACGGTCCGATCAAGGTCTCAACCTTGCTCATAATTTCTTCGCGACTTGCCATGTTCTAATTCCCCAATATGCCGGTCTGCTTCAGTCTAAGCGACCTTTGCCAATATGATCCCCCCATTGGCAAGCGAATAAGGCCGAAACGCGGCACAAGCATGGGCATATCGTCCGTAACTTGCCCAATTGCGCCGACTGTGCCACTCTTCGCGTGCATCGGGTCGCGCTTTTGTGGAGGGCGACGCGTGTCCGAGGAACGAAAATGGCCGGATGAAGTCATCCAGTTGCTGCGCACGACACAGCAACATCATGTGCAACTTAGTCTGATGGCCGATCATAAGGCAAATATGCTGATTGGCGCGACATTCGTGGTCTTCACATTGGCGATCGGGCAAAGCCATGCGAGCAGTTTTTCTTTGCCTTTGCTGATCCTAGCGATCTCGGCGTTTTCTGCCGCGGGCTTAGCCGCGATTGCAGTGATGCCAGCCACCAAAATCCGGTCGGGTGCCAATCCTAACATGCTGTTTTTCGGCGCGTTTTCCAAAATATCGGAAGAGGAGTTTAAGGATAGACTTTTGACAGAGAATTTTGTGGATCAGGAAACGGTTTATCGCACGATGTTGCGCGATATATATCAAATGGGCTTGGTGCTGGAGCGCAAAAAATACCGTTATCTGGGTCTTGCCTACCGCGTGTTTCTGCTTGGCCTGTCGATGACCTTCGTTACATATCTTGCCGAGCAGTTTACCGGGCCGTTATTGCAAGGCTAGGCCTATCCCCAGCGGAGCCATAGTTCTTCAATCGCCCAAACAACGCCGCCGCGCATGGCACCATGCGGTTTATCCGGCTGCAGTTGAAATTTGCCAATTTCACGGAACCAGGTTTCATAGAAAATATGCAGTTCCATTCGTGCCAGATGCAGTCCGAGGCAAGTGTGGATTCCCGACCCAAAAGCGCCATGGCGATAATGCTTGCGATCGATGGATACGGTCATCGGGTCTTCGTTGAGCTTATCCTCCCAGCCGATCATCGCCAGTGGACAGATTATCTTCTCACCCTTGGACAGTTTTTGCCCACCCAAAATCGTGTCTTCGTTGATTTGGCGAGGGAGGTTGACGAAACTGTATCGGCGCAACAGCTCTTCGGTGACATCGGGGATGCAGGCAGGATCATCAATAACCCGCTGTTGCAGGACCGTGTTAACGGCCAGATGCTTCATGCTAAAGCTGAGCGCATTGACCACTGTATCAAGGCCGGCGAGGAACAACAGATGTGCGATGGAGAGCAGTTCTTCGAAGGAAAGCGCGCGACCATCAATGTCGGATTGGATGATATGGCTCATCATATCATCTTGGGGATCGGCCTGACGCACTTTCACAAATTCAGCCAGTATCGCGACAATTTGTTGCTGAACCACCGCGGCGTCTGGCGTGCCGGCTAGTTCGAAATTTTCGTTCACTAGGGCGCGAAATTCATCAAAGCGGTCGAGTGGTAATCCCAGCATTTCCATGAAAACCGATACAGGAAAACGCGAGCCAACGGCTTCAACAAATTCGCATTGTCCATCGGCTTTTACAGCCCCGATAAGCCTGTCAGCCCATTGTTGAATCCGTTCTTGCAAGGGCGCAATCGCCTTTTTCTCAAAAAACGGACGCATCATTTGGCGGTAGGGGCGATGTTCCGGCGGGTCGAGCGATAGCGGGATGGTCTTGGGTATGTTTTCGATATGGGGAATCGAAAAATTCTCGTTAGAGAAAATATTGGGCTTGCGGAGGAGGTCGATCATGAGATCGCCGTCGGTCACAATCCAATGGCCACCATTGGCAGGCGTCCAAAACAACGGCGGGGCTTCGCTTTTCAGAGCGAGAAAGGCATCGTGGACATCAACCTTAATTGCTGGCTCGGCATAAATATCGAAATTATGGATTGGCACATCGTCGCGCACCGCAGCGTTGCTTGGCATGAATCATCTCCCAGAGCGCAATTATGCGCTTGTTGGGCAGCGATGGCAGCTAGTGGTTTTAAGAGGCGTCAGAGCCAATCGTTCTGACGGTACCATTTGGCGGTGTCTTTCAGACCCTGCCGCGTTTCTATTTGGGCCGTCCACAATTCGGGCGGCAGGCGTTTGGCAGGATCAACTGTCCAGTCATCATGGCAGAAATAACTCACCCGGTCCTCCGTCAACTTAGCCTTGTCACGGCGCATAAGACGATCCGCCTTGGCACCCAGTTCCAGCAGGAATTTCGGCGTTGCGATGGGTTTGATCCGTTTGCCAATTGCCCAACCAATCGCCTTGGCAAAACTGGTCTGGGTCCAACCGCCGGTTTTGCCATCGTCTATCTCAAAAATTGCAGCGGTCAGGTCTTCATGTTCGGGAATGATGGTCATTAACGCACGCGAGAGATCATCAACATGAATTGCCGAAAGACGACCATCGGCGTCAGGGGGCAGGGTAACAAAGCCCATTTTTGCCATTTTGAACAGTTCCAGCATTTCACCGTCTCCGGGGCCGTAGATTGCTGGTGGCCGAATGATCGTCCAATCGAGCCCGCTGCTTTTCACGATTTTCTCGGCTTTGGCTTTGGTTTCGCCGTAAATGGAGAGCGCCGGCAGGGTCGCCGCGAGTGATGAAACGTGAATGAAGCGCTGGCATCCGGCTTTTTTCGCGGCCTCTACAACAGCCAATGTTCCCGCAACATTACCGGCTTCAAAGCCTTCGCGGGTGGGTGCATTGACCACGCCGGCTATATGAATCACCACATCAGCGCCAGTGCACAACACGCTGAGACTTGCCGGATTATCCAACGCGCCACGAACCCATGTCACATTGGGACGGTCATCTTGAGTCCGACGGGTCAGCGCACGGACCGGAAAACCAGCGCGCACGGCGAGGTTGAGCAAATGCCCGCCCACAAAACCAGTCGCGCCGGTTATCGCCAGAGTTTGCTTGGTCCGCATGTATCTATCTATTGATGCCTCGCTTCACACGAGCACCATCTGGTTGCGATGGACGACCGCGCTGCGAGGGGCATAGCCGAGCACGGCCTCTAGTTCAGAGCTACGGCGACCGATAATTTTGGCACAGTCTAGCGCATCATATTCGGCCATCCCGCGCGCAATGACCTGGCCATCAGGACCCGCTATTTCAACGAAGTCGCTGCGCTCAAATTGACCGTCAATGGTAATGATTCCAGCAGCGAGCAGGCTGTTACCCTCGCTTAAGGCCGTAACGGCGCCTGCATCAATTGTGATGGTCCCGGCAGAAGTCAGACGACCACCCAACCAGCTTTTGCGGGCGTTGGCATTGCCACTGGCCTTGAAAAGCGTACCCACATTGGTGAGTTGATAGCGTTCGAGAGGATGATCTTCTTGGCCAGAGATAATCGATAGTTCGATGCCAGCGAGATTGGCAATGCGCGCGGCTTCCAATTTCGATGTCATACCGCCAGAGCCGAGACCAGAAGAAGATGATCCGTCCGCCATGGCCATGATCTTTTCGTCCACTTGCTCTACCAACCCGATAAACTGGCCTGCCGTTTCGCTACCGGCCGTGCGATCATATAGCCCGTCTACGTCGGACAAGAGCAATACCCGGTCTGCAGAAGCGGCCTGCGCAACTCGGGCTGCGAGCCGGTCATTGTCACCAAAACGAATTTCATCAGTCGCGACGCTATCATTCTCGTTTATCACTGGAACGGCACGATTTTCTAACAGTTTTTCAAGTGTTGCACTGGCGTTGAGATAGCGCTTACGACCTTCTAAGTCGTCCAGTGTTAATAGCATTTGGGCGGCGGTGATATCATGGGCGGCCAGTAATTCTGACCATAAGCTGCTGAGGGCGATTTGGCCTATTGACGCTGCCGCTTGTGCATCGGCCAAGCTCGCCCGACCGCCTTTTTCCAGTCCAAGTTTGCGCTTTCCAAGCGCTATCGAACCGGACGAAACAACTATGACCGAAGAGCCATGCGCATGGCGTTTAGCAATGTCAGAAACCAAGGTTTCGAGCCATTCCCGGCGCACCGCATCATCTTCTCCAACTAACAGGGAGGAACCGACTTTCACGACGATTATTTCCTTGGACTGCGCCGTCACAATGGTGACCAGTCCGCTTTTTCCCCCTCGTCGCCGTCGACATCAATACCGCTGGCGCGTTGGTCTTTCTTTTCGATCGAGCTGTAACCGCCGACGGCTGTAAGGACTTTGTTGAGTACCGCATCCATGCCTTTGCCGGTCGCGCCGGATAGCGGTAGAACATCGGTCGCGCCTGCTGCGCGCAGATCGTCGGCAATCGAGTCCATCAACTCATCATCAAGCAGATCGGCTTTGTTGAGGGCCAATATTTGCGGCTTTTCAGACAGGCCTCCGCCATATTGCTCCAATTCTTTGGTTACGGTTTTCCATGCCGCCACCGGATCATCGCCGGTTGCATCAATCAGGTGGAGCAGGATTTTGCAGCGTTCGATATGACCCAGAAAACGATCACCAATGCCTGCGCCGTCTGCCGCGCCGTCAATCAGGCCGGGAATATCGGCGAGGACAAATTCGCGCGACTTATGCTGCACCACGCCCAATTGTGGGTGGATGGTGGTAAAGGGATATGCGCCAACCTTGGCATCCGCATTGGACACAAAGTTGATCAAAGTCGATTTACCGGCATTGGGCAGACCGACGAGTCCCGCATCCGCGATGAGTTTCAGGCGCAGCCAAACCGCCGCTTCTTCACCGGGTTCACCTGGTTGGTGCTGGCGTGGCGCGCGGTTAGTGGAACTTTTATAGCTTGCGTTGCCCCGTCCGCCGATGCCGCCTTCGAGGAAAAGCTCTTCCTGTCCTTCGCGGGTAAAGTCGAGCAGGACATGTTCTTTGTCTTCGGACAGGACTTGCGTGCCAACCGGTACGTTGATGATCCGGTCTTCGCCGCCCGCGCCCGTGCGGTTGCGTCCTGCGCCGCCTTTGCCGCGTTGGGCTTTCAAATGCTGGGCATAGCGAAAGTCGATTAGGGTGTTGAGGCCCTCGACCGCCCTGAAGATGATATCGCCGCCTTTGCCGCCATTGCCGCCGTCCGGGCCGCCATATTGGATATATTTTTCGCGCCGAAAACTGACAGCACCAGGACCGCCCTGGCCAGAGCTGACATAAATTTTGGCTTGATCTAAGAAATGCATGCTTGTGCATTTAGGGAAGGGGGCGGCGAATAGCTAGGGGCTTGATTACCTAGTTTCATCACCGTCATTGTCATCCGCAGCTTTTCACTCTGCCGCCTGCAATTGCTCCATCTGCGCGACCCGCGGATCATTGGGATAGACCCATTCTTCGCCAATCACCTGATCAACCGCCAGCTGCTCCGGCACATTGTCGAGACCGATCATCTTGTCGCAAGTCTGATGAAAACTATAGATACGCGCTTCTTGATAGCTTAGCGGCACGCTTTTAAATCCGTCGCTTTCCATGGATTTCTGGATCATTTCGCCAAATTGCGTGTCTTCGAGGATGATCGGGCTCATATCCCGGCCATTCGGCTTGCTGTCATCTGGCACCGTCCACAAGTCTGGCGCTGGACCGTTCCCCCAGTCCAGCGCCATCGTGACGAGCTCCAACCGGGTTGTATTCAATCCGGTGGGCCAGAAAACCAAAGGCGGTACAAAATAATTGGATAGCGGCGACACCCAGTTGGGGAACATGGTGTAGCTTTGCGTGCAGGTGCGGCCAAATTCGCCAACCGTATCAATCTCCTGCCATTCGGGCGGAGAGTCGACAGCGCGAACATGTTCGCGGTCGGTTTGCTGCGGGGCAGGGGCGAGCATCCTAGCATGGCCATTGGGGAACATCGTATTCACGTTGCGCTTGCTATCAACCAGCGGTGCGACGGTTTCGGGATGGATGAAGGGCACATGATAGACCTCCATATTGGCTTCCATCGCCACCTTCCAGTTGCAGTTGAGTTCGAAGCTGTGGCGCGCCGCGAGCCTAATCTTGTCAAATTGAAACTCTTCCCAGTCATTCCAGACGGGGCCAAGCCATTCTTTCAGCGGCATCGCGTCATCGTCAAAGTTCACAAAAATCACATTGCCTAGCATCTCGCATTTGACCGGGATGAGGCTTCTGCAGGACATATCAAGACCGGTAAAATCATGCTTTTCCGGTACTCCGACCAGCTCACCATCGGTTTTGTACGTCCAGTTATGATAGCCACACATCAGACGCGGAGAGCGGCCCTTTTCTTCAGTTACCACTGGTGCCCCGCGATGGCGGCAGGTGTTATAAAAGGCCCGTATTTTGCCATCCATTCCGTGGACAATGATGACTGGTGTGCCGGTGTTTTCCCATTTCATGAAGCATCCGGGCTCTGGTACTTCGTCGATATGAGCGGCAAACAGCCAGCTTTTTTTCCAGATATGCTGCTGTTCTAGATCGTAATATTCTTGGGATGTATAACGGCCAGCAGGTAAGTCGGGCAAATGCGGAAAACCCTCCGGTGGCGCTGTCCGCGCAGCTTCCCAATCCATCAGGCGCTTCATCTGCGCAACATAGGCTGAGTCCATGGACATTGGGTTCTTGTCTTCTCCTTATCGAGCGCAATGCCATTGCCAGGACACATCCGTCGATTGGCAATAGTGATAGAAGGGCGGCCATGCCCTGTTTGTATTAAAACGGATTGACGCATCTGCCGTTATCCATAATCATCAAGAGGGATGACAAAACCGGTTTTCAGCATGATCATTTTATATGCCCTAGCGTTGGCAATGGCTGCCTTTGCTTTGCAGTGGTTAGAATATAAGTTTTTTCTCAAGAGCATTCCGACGGATATCTATATCATTTTGGTAGCGACGATTTTCGTGTCGCTAGGAGTCTGGGTCGGGCACAGGCTCACCGCCAAGAAATCCAAAGGCGCGTTTGAGCGCAATGATCCGGCCCTCAAATCGCTTGGTATTTCTTCCAGAGAACTGGAAGTCCTGGAGGCACTTGCACGGGGGCAATCCAACAAGGAGATCGCCCGCAGCCTCGGCATTTCGCCCAACACCATTAAAACCCACGTGGCGCATCTGTTTGAAAAGCTGTCCGTTGATCGGAGAGTATTAGCAATTGAAAAGGCCAAAACGCTTCACCTTATTCCTTGATATATTCGGGTGATTTGGGTCCGATCACCCATCAGGGTGATTTTCACACGGTGGTTTCGATGTCATAAAACGCCCTCAAACAAGAGGAAACAACTATGATCAGATTAACGGTCACTATGTTCAAAATCATTCTCATTTATGGCATCATATCGGGCTTGATTGTCATCGGCACGATGATCTTCGGGTTGTTGTCGAGCGGCGGCAAAGGGTTTTTCTCATCAGAATATTTCGGCTATCTGATGATGCTGATCGCTTTGTCGATGATCTTTGTCGGCATTAAACGCTACCGCGATCTAGAGCTTGGCGGCGTCATCAAATTTCTTCCTGCCTTGAGCGTAGGCCTCGCGATCGCGGTGATTGCCGGGGTGATATATGTCGGCGTGTGGGAGATATATTTGTTCAATACAAATTATGTCTTCATTGATGAGTTCACGTCCGTGATGGTCGAGGCGAAACAGGCGGAAGGGCTAAGCGGAGTAGCGTTGGACAAGCTGATCGCCGAGATGGAAGAGATGAAGGCCGATTACGCCAAGCCTTACATCCGCCTGCCCATGACGTTCTTGGAAATTTTCCCCGTAGGTGTAATCATTTCGATGCTGTCGGCGGCGCTATTGCGTAACCCCAAGCTGCTACCTCCAAGAGCGTGAAAATGGCGCCAAAATTAGATTGTCGGAATATTGTTCGTCAGTTTTTCGACTTTAACGCTGGTTGCTAATTTGTCGGCCAGATCGCGGCTAAGCAATGCGATAATTGCGTTTTTGAAAGCGGGCGACTTTTCCATCAGTACCGTTACTTGTGCGGCGTCCCACGTTACTAGTCGTGCCCCTTGCTGCGCAGTCACATCGGCGGAGGGCGGGCGGTCCAGGACAAAAGCGATCTCTCCGATAAAATTGCCGGGTTCCAGCGGAAATTCATTGTCACCTTTTTTGATCATCACTGTACCATCAACAATGAAGTACAGGTTTTGTAGTGGCTGATTTTCATTCGCCAGAGCGATCGATGTTTCCGCTGTTGTCCAGCGCGCGACTTTGAGCAGTTGGCGAAACTGGCCAGGAGTAAAGCCCTTAAAATACTCGAAAAGAGCTTTTTCTTCCTTATTGAGCGCAAAAACTGTCCGTTCCATTGATATCCGGAAGAGAATGACGAGATTTGCCAAAACCAATATGCAAGTCGTGATGATCGCATCCCAAAGCGGAATGTCTGGGAATAAGTAATAATAAAGCAAATAAAATGCCGAACCTGCGAGCACCATCAGGCGGAGTTTCAGTTCATCCCGGATGAGAAAAGCAACGATATAAAAGAGCGCACCAAAATGAATGAGCAGCGCAGTATTGAAATTAAAATCCATAAATCGTCCATCGACTAAATTGGGCCGTCTGAAAAATATCGATGGCACAACAGTGGGTTGGCAAGCAAGTTGCAAAAAAATAGGAAGTTGGTCTGCAGGCGTCTTTTTAGTCCGGCCAAAAAAAGCCATAACATATATTCTATGTTCGACATTGCTGGAGTGGCGCATTAAGCCATTGGGCCTCTGCCGTTATCAGGAAGAATATTTGCCACTCGCCCATATCATTTTGACCGCTGCCATTTTGATAACATTGGCGACATCGATTTTCCTTGCGTTGCGCTATCGAAATATCAAGCTCTATGGTACCCAGCCAAGTAATCTGATGGCCTTTACCGCAATCCTGTTCACATCGGGGCTGGACGTGGGCTTGATCATGTTTCCGCTCACTGAATTTCCAGTTTATGCTCAGGAAGCGCCTTATGGATTTACCAATCCATTGGCGATTGAGTTTGGCTTTTGGGGTTTTCTGGTCTGGGGTTTTTATTTTCTGACGACCTTCTATTTTTGTGTGATCGAACCGCGCCTGAAACTCTTTGAGATATGGTGGGTCGCATTGGCAAATAACATTGTTATTGTAGCAACATGCGCCTTTACCGGGTTTCTCTTTCTGAGCTACCTTCCAAATTATATCGCCGATATTACACCGGTCGCACGCTACGGGCTGGTGGCCGCAGTGGTTTTGGGCGCGGTATTGTCCAGTACCGATATTCGCTATGTTAAATGGCTGAGTTACGCGTCATTCGCCCTATTTGGTCTGTTGATCCTAAGCTTGATGACCACAAATGATATAGGTGCAGGGGACCTTCTAGCGAGTGGCCAAAATCTCGGCGGCTATTTCAGCAATCTCGATAAATTTATCAGCCCGCAGACGGATTATCATGCGTTCTACCTATTCTGGTGGTTTGCGTGGAGCATCATGATTGGGCAGTTTGTCGCCCGGTTCCTCGGCGGAATAAAACCTGTGCAGCTATTGATTGCGCTTTTGATACTCCCGTCCATCCCAATCGCTATCTGGTTTTCAGTGCTATTTTACTATCATAGCGAAGAGATTGTTTTGGCCGGATATCTTCAAATTGCGATGGTCGTTGTTGGGGTTATTTTCGTTCTGAATTCGCTAGACTCTCTGACCCGGCTATATTCGGAAAATCTCAATCTAACTGTCAAACGTCTGGGCATGCCGCTCTATATTCTGGGTCACTGGGGACTGCTTTTCGGATTGATTCTATTGTACCAATTTACACCGCTGAAAATCGAGTGGATTGGTATGGTTGTTATCGCCCTCTACGGCTGCATCTATGTCCTGATCTATCTACGCAGAGATGGGTTGCAACAATTATCGCAAACGAGGCTCCCAATTCATGTCCAATAATAGAGAAGCTGACTGGGACTATATCATCATCGGAGCAGGGTCGGCTGGCTGTGTTCTGGCGAACCGATTGACCGAGAACGGGCAGAATAGGGTTTTGCTTCTTGAGGCTGGAGGAAGTGATAAAAATATCCTCGTCCAGATGCCGACTGCACTGTCTTATCCGATGGCTTCCGAAACCTATAACTGGGGATACCATAGCGATCCAGAGCCGGAATTGGACGGCAGACGAATTAGCTGCCCACGCGGCAAAGGGCTGGGCGGAACATCCTCGATCAACGGCATGGTCTATGTCCGAGGGCATAGTTGCGATTTTGCAGAATGGGAGCAATCAGGCGCTAAAGGCTGGAACTATGCCGCCTGCTTGCCTTATTTTCAGAAATCCGAAACATGGCAAAACGGCGCCGATGATTATCGCGGCGGCGATGGTCCCTTGGGCGTCGGCGGCGGCAATAACATGACTGGCAATCCGCTTTATCAGACATTTGTCGATGCCGGGGTCGAGGCCGGATATCCCTATACCGAAGATTATAACGGCTATCGCCAAGAGGGGTTTGGCGCGATGCATATGACGGTGCGGGGCGGCTTCCGCGAGTCCACCGCGCGGGCCTATCTGGACCCTGTGAAAAAGAGACCCAATCTAACGGTGTGGACGGGCGCGCTCGTTGATCGCGTGATCATGGAAGGCAAGCGGGCTGTGGGCATAGCGCTGGAACGCAACGATATCGCTGCTGAGGTCTTTGCGAAAAAGGAAATCATCTTGTCCGCAGGTGCGATTGCGTCTCCAGCATTGCTCCAGCGGTCTGGTATCGCTGCCAAAGCGGTGCTCGATGAAGCCCGGGTGGAGCTTGTCCACGAACTGCCAGGCGTTGGAGAAAATTTGCAGGATCATCTGGAAGTCTATTTCCAGTTTCATTGCAAGCAACCGGTCAGCCTCAACAACAAATTAGGATGGTTCAGCAAATTACTGATTGGCATAGAATGGGTGCTTTTCAAATCCGGTCTGGGCGCGACCAATCATTTTGAATCCTGTGCTTTTATTCGGTCTGAGGCCGGACGAAAATCTCCAGATATTCAGTATCATTTTCTGCCCGCCGCGATGCGATATGATGGTACGCCGTCTCTAAAAGGTCATGGATTCCAAGTCCATGTCGGTCCGAACAAACCGAAGAGCAGGGGACGTGTGCGCATCAAATCAGCCGACCCGTCGGCCGCGCCAAGCATCCTCTATAATTATATGCAGCATCCAGATGACGTGTCGGTGTGGCGGCGATGTATTCGTCTCACCCGCGAAATTATCGATCAACCAGCCATGGATCTCTATCGTGGAGAAGAATTGCAGCCGGGCAAAGATATCGAATCCGACGAAGCTATAGATGCGTGGGTGAAGGACAATGTAGAGAGCGCCTATCACCCTTGTGGAACCTGTAAAATGGGATCACCCGATGACCCGATGACGGTCGTTGATATGGAATGCAGGGTCATCGGATTAGACGGCCTTCGTGTAGTTGATGCATCGGTTTTTCCAACCGTCACCAATGGAAATATCAACGCTCCAACGATCATGGTAGCGGAGCGGGCATCTGATATTATCTTGGAAGAACCGCTCCTCCCGCCATCATCAGCGCCGAGTTGGATCGACGAGAATTGGCAAACAAGACAGCGTGAAAGACCGGCCGACTAGCTTTGGTGATACGGCCTGTTGTAGGCGCAAAAGCGGGCGCTGAAATATTATCTTCAGTCGATGATACTCAATTTATCTGTAATAATACGCTTGGTTTTGTCAAACCCAGTTTGGGGGGCCTTGATATCAGAAAGGCTTACAGATGATTGTCAAAACTATTGAGTCAAATGACGGCTTTTATGCCCAAATAATTGATTATGCTCAACGGTCTAGCGCTACTTTGAAGATGATGCAGGAAACCCGTATTGACGGTGTGATCGTTGCTGAGATAAAAACAGAGCAATTTCTTTGTATGGTATCGCAGCCGGGATTAAACAAATGATATTGGATCTAGCGACAGGTAATGTGCCCAGACAAATCGATGCTGATCTGTGCATCATCGGCGGAGGTGTCGCCGGCCAAATGCTGGCAGAAGCGCTGAGCACACCGACCCGTGATGTTGTAATTGTCGAAAGCGGAGGGCGTGACTTTGATCCTAATGTTCAATCATTGGCACATGGCCATAATGTTGGGATGCCTTATTATGATCTCGATGCAGCACGCTTGCGCTTGTTTGGCGGCACAGCAGCGATATGGGGTGGGCGTTGCGCGGAATTGGATGCAATCGATTTTGAGAAGCGCGATTATTTGCCCCATAGCGGCTGGCCGATTTCCAAAGCCGAACTCTCTCCCTATTATAAAAAAACATTTGATCGTCTGGGTTTAAAACGACCGCGTGCAGAAGGTCTGTGGTCCACCATTGGCAAATCCGCACCGCCATTTGACCCTACCAAGCTGGATAGCAATTTATGGGTGTTCGATGAAATGGGAGAACGTTTCACCGATCCGGACCGCGATAGCTTTTCGCACAGTCGCATCCTGTTAAACGCGACCGTGACTGACATTGATGTGAATGCGCAAAATGCCGTGCAGTACGTACGAGCCGAAAGCGTGACCGGGCATTGCACCAAAATAAACGCTAAGGCATTTGTTCTGGCAGCTGGAGCGATCGAAACAGTCCGGCTGCTAATGGGAGCTGTTGGTAATCGACCCAATGGTCTTGGCAATGTCCGTGATCTTTTAGGCCGGTTTTTCATGGAACATCCGCACGCGCGGGGCGGTGAGTTTATGCCAACAAATCTGGCGCAGACATTAACCGCCCTACCGCGTGCTATCCGGCATGACGGCAATCGCTATGCCGCCTACATGCGCCCGGCGGACGAGATGCAGAGACAGAAGGGAATTTTAAATTCATCCATCAGTATCGCGCCCAGATTGCGTGAGGGCGAAAAAATGGAACTGTTTCGCTCTGCTACCAGTAAGTTCAAACATGAACTGCCTTCGAGTCGCTTTTGGCGTTCAAGTTATCATGGATTGAAAAAAATGGCTGTTAAAGGCCTGGAATGGACTGATCCCTGGTCTTCGATCCTGAACATGAAGCTTAACCGGGACAAAATGGGCGTTTTTGCTATCGTGCGCGCAGAGCAGGCCCCGAACCCGGATAGCCGTATCACGCTTGCGCGCGAGACGGATAGGCTTGGTACACCGCAGGTTGCGTTGAACTGGCAGCTGTCCGAAATCGACAAACATAGCGTAAAAATACTGATGGAAACGGTTGGTGACGAATATCGTCGTTTGGGCTGGGGCGATGTGAAGGTATCAAACTGGTTGTCAGAAACTTCGACGCGCTGGAACTCGGACCCCTTAATCTCAAGCCATCCTATCGGAGGATATCATCATATGGGCGGAACCCGCATGAGCAGTTCACCTAATACAGGGGTAGTGGACAAAGATTGCAGGTTGCATGAAAGCCCCAATTTGTTCGTTGCCAGTAGCAGTGTATTTCCCACTGGCGGCTGGGCGAACCCTACCGCGACGATCATAGCACTGTCCCTGCGGTTAGCGGACCATTTGAAATTGGTTTTGGACGAGCGGCCGGTTCGGCGTTCGCAAAATATCGCGTTGTCACGGTCAGTGACTATAGAACAGCCGGGGCAATTGGGAAAATATGATGCCTAAGCTCCGGTGCCGGGTGCGGGGGCATGCTCCAAATACAATGACTTGATATTCAATCGGGATATTTCGGACGTTCGCTGGACTCTGTTAGCAATTCGCTGATACTCCCCAATCTCTTCTTAAAATGGCCATCAAGGGCATCGCTTTATGAGTTACGTTTTGATCATACATGAAGTGGATGAGTATGTGGTTTGGAAAAAAGGATTTGACCAAGCTAGTGATCTGCGAAAATCTGCTGGTGAAATTGAATTCCAGATCCTCAGATATGAAGATGATCCGAATAAGGTTGTTCACTTCTCAAAGTGGCGGTCACTTGATCAGGCAAAGGTGTTTTTCGAATCCGAAAAGGTAAAAGAGATTCGCAGCGAACTAGGTGTGAAATCCCCCGAGTTTATCTACTTGGATGAACTGGAGAACGGCGTACTTTAATATCGGCTTTCAGGATTTAGCGGTCAAAACGGTGGTCGTCGCCAATGATGCAAAATTGGGTGGAGGTTCTCGCCGAAATATCCGATGGTTTAGCTGCGGACCAGACGACCCGGCCGGGCACCTGTGTCGCTATCATTCTCCCGGACTTTGATGCCCTTGCAATAGGTCGCGATATAGCCTGTGACCGGCTGCATCACTCTGGTTCCGCCGGCAGGTAAGTCTTTATATGCCACCGGTGATGCCACGCTTAGATTATCAAAATCAATCACGTTGATATCAGCCCGCTTTCCTATTTCTAAAGAACCGCGATCATCAAATCCGTAAAGCGCGGCGTTACGAGCGGTTTGTTTGTGCACCAGAAATTCCAGCGGCAAACGTTCGCCTTTTTTGCGATCACGCGCCCAATAGGAAAGCTGGGTGGTCGGCATGGTTGCATCGCAGATCAGCGTCACATGCGCGCCTGCATCGCTGAGACCGGTGACCGTCTCAGGATGTTCCAACAGCTCGCGCAGCACTTCCATGCCCTTGGGTAAATTCGCTGCGCTTAAGGAACAGAAACGCTTGCCGCCGTCTTCGAGCATCCAGTCATAGAGATATTCCAGCGGCTCGCGGCCTTCGATTTTTGCAAGACTACCGATGGTTTCATCTGTTCCAGCTTCATAATCTACAGGATTGGCGAGAGGATATAAGATGCCGGCACCGCGACCCAGCAGCGCCGAGATATTTTCCATGCTGCCGGGCGCTTCATGTTTGATTTCCTTTTCGGAGAGCAGCGCCTCTTTCACGTCCGGATCACGCATAGCCACCACCCTTTCGCTCAATGGCAATTTGGCGAGCTTGTTCAAATAAGTGGGCTTGCGCATAAACGGATGATAGCTGCTGAGGCCGGTCAGATAGCCAATCAGGCGCGATGGTACTTGCGGATGCAGCTTAGCACCATTGTCATTGGCCTCCTTCGCCATCACCAAAGTTTTGCGCCATAGGTCTGGCTCATAATCTGGGGACTGGATCAAGGTAAATGTCACCGGACGTCCGCTGGCTATGGAGATGTTGCGCATCATTGCATGTTCCTGATCGGGTGTGGTTCTTTCCCCACCGAGATGTTCTAGCTTGCCGACGGTGCCTGCCGGTATCAGCTCAAATACACCTTTGCCGAGCTTGCCCATAGCGCCTGCGATGCCGAGCAATTCTTCTTCCGGCGCAAAGGTTCCCGGAACTTCGGTGCCCCACAGGGAGCGGTGGCCAATAGTGCGCGATGTACTGAAGCCCACAGCGCCGGCTTCTATCGCTTCGCCGACAATTGTGGCCATGGCATCAATATCTTCGGCGGTTGCATCTTTATTCTGTTTGCCCCGTTCACCCATGACATAATAGCGGACCGCGCCGTGCGGGATTTGCGCTGCGACATCGATCGCAAATTCACGACCGGCAATATAATCCATATATTCGGGAAAACTCTCCCATTGGCCCCATTCTATGCCTTCATAGAGCGCGGTACCGGGGATATCCTCAACGCCTTCCATCAACTCGATCAGCGTTTTCTCTTCGCCGGGTTTTACTGGGGCAAAACCTACGCCGCAATTGCCCATGACAACGGTGGTTGCGCCGTTGTGAGAGGAGGGCGCGAGTTCGGTGTCCCAGCTGACTTGTCCATCATAATGGGTGTGCACGTCGACCCACCCCGGAGTCACAATAGCGCCCTTGGCATTCAGTGTTTCTTTGGCGGGCGTGGAAATATCACTGTCCATTTCGGTAATGATGCCGTCTTGCAGAGCGATATCCCCAATATATGGAACCCCGCCCAGTCCATCGACAATCATGCCGCCCTTAATGATTGTATCCAACAAGATGCTTCTCCCGATAATCCGAGATGCTAAGCTAAGGCATAGAGCGAAATATGCACACTATTGGATTTGAGGGCTATTGAGATTTGGCTTCGACCCACGGCGTCTCGGGCAGGTTTATTCTGCTTCCGTACTCAGTCCCAATTGCGGGATGCCGATTGATCGCTTTCCGCCAAAATCAGCCCGAACAACAATGGCACCTTGTTTTTCCATATATTCAACAAGTCTGCGGATGCGGCCTGGCGAACGGGTGCCGTAAGCGCGGCCGAGCGTATCATCATTGGGGCAGGGGTGGCCCTCCATCGCGGCGCGCGCGATTTGCAGGAACGGTGCGGCCATATCTTCCGGCAACTGCGTCGCTGCTTTTAGTATCTCTGTCCAGCGGGGATCATCGGGGTCGAGTATTCCGCCTTTCGCCAACGCAAAACGGCGACGAAAGTCTGAAAGTTTTAGGGGCGCAGAGGGCAGCTGCTGCATCCGGCATCGCACCGAGAAATCTTGATATAACAAAGCATCGGGCTGATAGGCGCTGTTTTCGTCAGCCAGCATATCTTGCAATACAGCGACAATGACTGGCTCAATATCTATCGCATCGATTTCCGTAAGGTCATCCGCACTATCTTCACTGGATGCGGTTTCAGCCGTCAGTTCCGGCGAAGCTATCTGACGGATCAACTCTTCAGCGGCAATCGGTTGTGCGACCGGTTTATTGCGAACGGGTAGGGGGTCTGTTTCCATCTCAGCAAACAACATCGTGCGCATGTCTTCTGGTTCGGATTCCGGCATCGGCATGAGGCTATGGGTGCCCATTTTTGTGCTTGTTTTCGTTGGCCCAATTTTCATGGATATCGGCCGCCGGGATATGGCGGGGCCGAGGCCAAGGAAGCACCCGCGTTCCAAATCCCTGATCCGTTCGGCTTGTCGGCGCTCCATGCCCAGCAAGTCGGCGGCACGTGCCATATCAATATCCAAAAAAGTACGCCCCATCAGGAAATTACTGGCTTCGGCGGCAACATTCTTGGCGAGCTTAGCCAGCCTTTGGGTTGCAATCGCGCCGGCCAGGCCGCGTTTACGGCCGCGACACATTAAATTGGTCATCGCGCCGAGGCTCGCCCTGCGCACCGTATCTGGTACGTCGCCTGAGACTGAAGGTGCAAACATCTGGGCTTCGTCCACTACCACCAAGGCGGGATACCAATGGTCCCTCGGCGCATCGAACATGGCATTGAGAAAGGCTGCAGCACAGGTCATTTGCGCTTCAAGTTCCAGCGCTTCCAAATTGAGGATGATTGAGGCGCGGTGTTCCCTGATACGCGTACCCATCGTCGCTATTTCGCTTTCATTATAATCACTTGCGTCGATCACAACGTGATTATAGGCATCGGCTAATGTGGCGAAATCACCTTCGGGGTCAATCACTACCTGCTGCACGAGATGTGCGCTTTCCTCAAGCAGACGGCGCAAAAGATGCGATTTTCCCGAGCCGGAATTGCCCTGGACCAAGAGCCGCGTTGCTAACAGCTCTTCTATGTTAACATGCACAGGTTGCCCCGTGTCATCACACCCAATTTCGATCCCGACATTCACAGCTCGCCACTACCGAGGTGACCGAGAAGTTGCAACAGACCCTGAGCGTCCCGGCAGTCTATTTTTTGATAGAGTTGTGGATAGTCATGGGGTAGTTTCTACGACATGGACTTTGATGATCAATTACAACGTTACTTCGGCACAACTGACCTGTCGTCCGTCCACTCTGAGGCGATGGATGCTGGCCTTGAAAAGATGCGCGTGGATCTGGGACTGGAGAAGGATCGCGGAAGACGCTTCGCTTTGTGGGCGGTCTTGTACATGCTTGGCTCAGCGCCTGATCTCGATAGTGCGTTTGAAGACGAAGCGGATCGCAATTCTGCACGTGATTTCATGGATTTGATGGACCGCGCACAGGACGGTTAATCAATAGCTGTAAGGATTCGCTAGCGCCTTCTGTCCGGCTAGGCTAACGGGCATTTATGGCTAGCGCAGCGCAATCTTTTCCAACACCCAATCCGTGGCGCCGCGAAGCGAGCACGACGCTTAAACTCGCCTGGCCGCTTATCCTTTCCAACCTGACAATGGCGCTAATTGGGGCAACCGATGTTTTGATGATCGGCTGGCTCGGCGCGCGCGAGTTGGCGGCGGCGACATTGGGTTTTAACCTCGCTATGAGCTGC
Organism: uncultured Sphingomonadaceae bacterium; assembly: GCA_947493215.1. Taxonomy (GTDB): domain Bacteria; phylum Pseudomonadota; class Alphaproteobacteria; order Sphingomonadales; family Sphingomonadaceae; genus Parasphingorhabdus. The sequence continues at coordinate 1,708,963 of CANLQE010000001.1, forward strand.
GCAATTTTCTGCATGGGCTTAGTAACAGCCTCGGCGCCGATGATGGCTAGCGAAATTGGCCGCATGGGCCACAGCGTACGTGATGTGCGTCGGACCTTCCGGCAGGCAATTTGGTCGGCTGTGACTGTCATCATACCCTTTTGGATATTGCTCTGGAACACTGAAAGCATCTTGGTTTTCTTCGGTCAACAACCCGATCTGGCGCGCAATGCCGGGCTCTATATCTCTGCTTATATGTGGTCGATACTACCGTTTTTATGTTTCATTATCCTGCGGAATTTCGTGTCGGCGCTGGAACAACCGGTTTGGGCGCTGATAATCAGTATCATTGCGGTCCTCGCCAATGCCCTGTTTAACTATGCCTTGATTTTCGGAAAGTTCGGGGTGCCTGAATTCGGCGTGATTGGCGCCGGTATTGGCAGTGTGATGACGAATTTATTGATGTTTGGCGGTATGGCTTTGGTTGTCATCCTCCATAAACGCTTTCGTCGCTATCATTTGTTTGGGCGCTTCTGGCGAGCCGATTGGCAGCGTTTTCGCGCGCTTTGGAAATTGGGCTTACCAATTGCTGTGACTATGGGACTGGAAGGCTCGGTCTTTGGCATTGCGGCCTTGTTGATGGGGCTAATCAATGCGGAGTCTGTCGCGGCGCACGCGATTGCATTGCAGCTCGCGTCGCTAACATTCATGGTGCCTATGGGGCTAGCCCAGGCGGCGACCGTGCGTGTAGGCATTCAATATGGTCGCCGTGATCATGCGGGGATTACCCGCGCAGGCTGGGTGAGCTTTGTAATCGGCACAGGCTTTATGGCAGCGATGGCGCTGGTCTTTGTTCTCGCGCCTGATTTTTTGATTTCGATTTTTATCGATGCGAAGGCTCCGGGTAACGAGAAAGTAGCGGCTCTTGCTGTCAGCTTCCTTGCCATTGCCGCGATTTTCCAGATTGTCGATGGTGCGCAAGTGGTTGGGGCAGGGATGCTGCGCGGATTGCACGATACAACGGTGCCGATGGTCTTTGCGCTGATGGGCTATTGGTTCATCGGCATAGGCGTCGGTGCGGGGCTCGCCTTTTGGCAAGGCTGGGAGGGCATTGGCGTCTGGACCGGTCTCGCTAGCGGCCTTGGTATTGTTGCAGTGCTGATGCTGGCGCGTTGGATGATGCGAGAACGGATCGGGTTGCTTCCTTAAGCCAATCGGCGCTTTGCGAGACAAAGCCCGGACACGCGTGCGATAGTAAAAAGCTATGAAAAGCGGGCAATCGTTTCGATTGGATCAATCGGCTTGTCTTTGGCAGATATCTACCAAGCAATAAAACCAAAGGAGGCCGTTATGAAAAACTACATCAACGAACTGGTCAAACGCCACCGCCGACTTAACCGCTTGATCGATAACTGCCGGGCCGCTGGCCGGCAGCAGGAAATGCAGCAGCTGAAGCGTATTCGCCTGAGGATCAAGGACAAGATCGCCGCTGCAAAGCGCGAACTGGTACCTGTTACAGCATAACAGACCAGAGACAGTTGGGCGGCATGTATGGTGTTTCACTCCCCGGTCCCCGCCGGAAACACTCACATGCCGCCCAACATTCTTTGCCCAAACTTCACGCAAACCCATTTCAGGATATGACATGACATCTCGCTCTGCCGATGGTTCCCGCGCCCCTCAAGCATCGCCGGCCATGCCATGTCCGGTTTGTCACGTCAGTTTGACGATTAGCGAAAGGCAAGGGGTGGAAATTGATTACTGCCCGCAATGCCGCGGCGTGTGGCTCGACCGCGGCGAAATAGACAAGATTATCGAAAGGTCACGGCCTGCTGAAGTACCGCAAGCCCAACAGACCTATCGCCCCGATCGCACCATTTATAGTGATAGCTATGACAACCGGAATTATAAAAAGAAACGCCGGAAGTCTTTTCTGGAAGACTTGTTCGATTAGCTTTCAAAACGGAACTAATCCAACAAATTGCTCGGCCTGAAGCCCGTTTTTCAAACGCGCGCCTTGCTTCAATAAAAAATCGTGCCGGACAATCTCGGCCTGCTGCTCAATACCATAGTCCGCAAAAGCTTTGCCCGGAACGAGCTCATAATCATAGGTACAGAAGGGATGTCGGGCGATCGGCAGAAATATGCCTTTTTGATGTTGCCACACATGGACCATCTCGTGAATGAGTAGCCCCTGCAGATTTAAGTCTGCATCTCCATAGTCATCGCGAAACAATCCGCCCTTGGGATGAAACCATATATTGCCATCCGGAGCCATAGTGACCCGCCGAGGATGGAAGAGCCACCATTTGCGGTTAAATATCTGAACAGTCCGATAGTCTATCGCGTCACCAAACACCGACCGACATAGGTTGACCTCCGCTTCGGTAAGCGGTCGCGCTAATCTGGCTTGGCCTATCACCTGGCTGTCACTTACTCTGCGCTGTCGGTTTTTTTGGCGTCGCTATCCGGGCTATCTGCTGCGCCGATCTTCCTGATAACGGCATTGACCTCAATCCGATCATCGTTGGAAAAGATGAAAATCATTTTCAGTGTCCCTTGCGCCACGGAACCGCCACCCACGCCCCATATCATGAGATGTTTGCCGCCGGGCTTAAACTTGACGGTTCCGCCAGCGGGTATCAACGCATTTTTCAAGGTTTTCATTTTAGCCATACCGTCTTCTTCGACAGTTTCGTGCATTTCCATGCGCATGACGTCATCTGCTGTCACACTTACCAACGTGACATCAGTGGGTCCGCCCTTAATCGTCGCGTAGCCAGACGACGGATTGCCTTCCACTGGCGATAAGTTAACCACGACATCCTTCACCAGCAGGACATCGCCTTGACCGCATGACGCTAAAAAAACTGCGGCAATGCCTGCAAAAAATATCGAAATATATTTGGTCATGACTGGCTGAAAACTCCTGAATTTTGGGGTAATGAGAACATTTCTGAATATGTACAGCCTCTCGACCTTCGTGCCAAGACTTGTGCGCAAGAAAATGCCTCCTATATCCCAATTCGAAGCCGTAACGGTGCCAATAGAAAAGGGCCGGGCGGTTATTTTGCTTTGAACAGAAAATATATTGAAATTGAATTGAGGGAAAAATGGCTAAAGTTATCGGTATAGATTTGGGAACCACCAACAGCTGCGTTGCAGTTATGGACGGCGGTAAGCCAAAAGTTATTGAAAATGCAGAAGGCGCGCGCACGACACCATCGGTCGTGGCCTTTGCTAAAGACGGCGAGCGTCTGATTGGACAACCGGCCAAGCGTCAGGCTGTCACCAATCCAGAGAGCACAATCTTTGCCGTGAAACGCCTCATCGGTCGCCGGTTCGACGATCCGATGACCAAAAAAGACATGAAACTAGTCCCTTATGAAATTGTCAAAGGTTCGAATGGCGATGCATGGGTGAAAGCTGGCGGTGAAGATTATTCGCCCGCGCAGATTTCTGCCTTCACATTACAGAAGATGAAAGAAACCGCCGAGAGCTATCTTGGTGAGACCGTTACACAGGCCGTTATCACGGTTCCTGCCTATTTTAACGACGCCCAGCGTCAGGCAACCAAAGATGCCGGTAAAATTTCCGGTCTCGAAGTCTTACGGATCATTAACGAGCCAACGGCTGCGGCTTTGGCTTATGGTCTTGATAAGAATGACGGCAAGACCATTGCTGTTTATGACCTTGGTGGCGGCACGTTTGATATTTCCATTCTGGAAATTGGCGATGGCGTTTTCGAAGTGAAGTCTACCAATGGCGACACTTTCTTAGGCGGTGAAGATTTTGACGCCAAACTGGTCGAATTTCTTGCTGAAGATTTTAAAAAAGCGGAAAGCATTGACCTTACACAGGACAAGCTGGCGCTCCAGCGTTTGAAAGAAGCAGCGGAAAAAGCGAAGATCGAATTGTCTTCGGCTCAGACCACAGAGGTCAACCTGCCGTTCATTACTGCCGACCAAAATGGCCCCAAGCATTTGGTCAAGTCGATCACGCGCTCCGATCTCGAAAAGCTCGTTGGTGACCTGATCAAGCGGACACTCGATCCTTGCAAGAAAGCAATCAAAGATGCTGGCATTACCGCATCGGAAATTGACGATGTTGTAATGGTCGGCGGCATGACCCGTATGCCCAAGGTTCGTGAAACCGTTCAGGAATTCTTCGGTAAAGAACCGCATACCGGTGTTAATCCGGATGAAGTTGTTGCTATGGGCGCAGCCATTCAGGCTGGCGTTTTGCAGGGTGATGTCAAAGACGTGCTTCTGCTCGACGTGACGCCATTGTCATTGGGTATCGAAACCCTAGGCGGTGTCTTCACCCGCATGATCGATCGTAACACGACGATCCCAACGAAGAAATCACAGGTTTATTCGACCGCTGATGACAATCAGGGCGCTGTAACCATTCGCGTATTCCAGGGCGAACGTGAAATGGCCGCTGATAACAAGATGCTCGGAAATTTCGATCTGGTTGGAATTCCACCAGCTCCGCGCGGTGTGCCGCAAATTGACGTAACGTTTGATATTGATGCCAATGGTATCGTCAACGTTTCTGCCAAGGACAAAGGCACGGGTAAAGAACAGCAGATCAAAATCCAGGCTTCTGGCGGTCTGACCGATAATGATATCGATCAGATGGTTGAAGATGCTGAGAAATTTGCTGAAGAAGACAAGAAGCGGCGTGAAGAGGCCGAAGCCAAAAACAATGCGGAAAGCCTTGTCCATACGACCGAGAAACAATTGTCCGAACATGGTGACAAGATTGATGCCGATCTGAAAGGTCAGATTGAAGAAGCAGTCAAGGAAACCAAGGAAGCGATTGAAGGTGGCGATCCGGAAGCCATGAAGACCAAGTCAGAAGCACTGGCGCAGGTTTCCATGCAAATGGGTCAGAAAATCTACGAAGCCGAGCAAGCCGCTGGTGGTGATGCTGCCGATGCAGCCGCAGCCGACGCAGCCGCGAAGGCAGATGATGATGTGGTCGACGCAGAATTTTCCGAAGTGGATGATAGCGACGACGCTGATGCGGACAAAAAAGAAAAAGCCGCTGAGTAAAGATCATTAAAACCATTTGGACTGAGCCTGCTGAAGTCATTTCCCGCAAAGGAAATGCCCTCCGGCAGGCTCAAGTCTTGTGGTCTTTTTGTTAGATTTTTCGGCTTTTGGGGGGCTGAGGTAGAACAATGGCAACCGAAACAGATTATTATGAGCAGCTTCAGGTCGATCGCAGCTGCGACGGTGCGACGCTGAAATCATCTTATCGCAAACTGGCGATGAAATATCATCCGGATAAAAACCCTGGTGATGAAGCTGCGGAGACCAAATTCAAGTCAATCAGTGAAGCTTATGAAGTGCTGAAAGACCCACAAAAGCGCGCAGCCTATGATCAATATGGCCATGCAGCATTCACAAATGGCGGTGGTAACAATGCCGGCGGCGGTGGTTTTGGCGGCGCGGCATTTAACGATATTGGCGATATTTTTGAGACGATCTTCGGCGGCGGCGGCGGTGGCGGTGGCTTTGGTGGTCAGCAGCAACAGCGCGGCCCGGCCCGTGGCGCAGATTTGCGTTATGACATGGAAATTTCCTTGGAAGACGCTTTTCATGGCAAGCAGACCGAAATTGAAATAGACGTTTCTGTTGGTTGCGATGAATGTGACGGATCGGGCGCAGAGCCGGGCACAGGCGTAAAAACCTGCGGGACCTGCAACGGTCATGGCAAGGTGAGGGCGCAACAAGGGTTTTTTGTTGTCGAGCGGACATGCGCAAGCTGTCAGGGCCGGGGTGAAGTCATCGAAAGCCCTTGTCATGTTTGTTACGGCGAAGGCCGGGTCGACAAACCTCAGGCTCTAGAGGTTGAAATACCCGCTGGGGTCGATAGCGGGACGCGTATTCGCCTGTCCGGCAAAGGGGAAGCAGGCGCGCGGGGCGCCCCTCCGGGTGATCTCTATATTTTCCTTCACCTTGAACGGCATGATCTTTTTGAGCGAGAAGGTACGACCTTATTCACTCGCGCACCGATCAGTTTTTCGCTGGCTGCGCTTGGTGGGGAGATTATCATCCCTGGACTAGACGGCACAAAGCACGAAATTCGTATTCCGGCCGGCATTCAATCCGGCAAACAAATTCGTCAACGCGGTGCCGGTATGCCCGTCCTGCGTGGTCGCGGCAATGGGGATATGGTAGTGCAGGTAGAGGTGGAAACGCCAACCAAGCTGTCTTCGCGGCAAAAAGAATTGCTGCGAGAGTTTCAGGAAACCGAGACTGGCGATGAAAGCCCGAATAGCAGCGGTTTCTTTTCGAAAATAAAAGAAGCTTGGGACGGCTTGGCTGAATAAGCGCAGCGCCACTGCTTGAATATGTGCGATCATATAGATTGATGTCTTCGGTCTTTGGCCAAATGTGGCATGCGATGGACACGCAATTGTTGGAGAAGAGGGCGATCACAGTAAGGACCAGCTAACGGAAATCGCCCCCATCCAATTCGAGTTAAACCGACCGCTCATTGTGGGGATGATTAATGCGGAGTTTAACAAATTTAGGCAGTTCAAAGTGCCTAAATAAGTTTACGGGCTTTCCAAACCTGGATTAACCACCATGCCAATTTTTAATTTTGATTTTTCTGCAGCAACCCAAAGACGCAGTGGAAATGCGTTTATGGCTGCTTGAGACAGTCAATCGCTTCTGAAATTTTGATCGCTGGAACAGAAAGCTTCATGGCATCAAATTCAGTTAAGATCTGTTCGAGTAACGCGATAATTTCAGCTTTTTGCGGTGTTTTTTCACCAACTGAAATTTGTTCGAAATTTTTCATCACATGTCATCCAATGCCTTTGGGGTACCCAATTCACAGCAGGGAGGCCGATAATCTACTCGAAGTCGAATCTTCCCATAGCGCAGCGAATATTAACCTAGACTGTCAAAATCTTTGAATTGTAACAGAATATATCTTAATGTAATACATATGTAAAATAACAACTGTATAAGTCATATTTTAATACAGATATAATTTCTTGTATTTAACTGATCACTGATCTTGAAGTTCGACAGTTGGTTGAAGCTGGTGGCCATCCGGTCGAAATTATATTTAGTTTTTTAGCTAGTTGCCTATCCTCGAATGAGAACGTATATTACAACTGTTTCGTGGGGATTATTAGTGGTCCAGTTTGAAATTGAAGCCGCACGTGTTGCGAAGCTAACTGAGAAGCAGCGGGAATGTTTGCATCTTGTAGTCCTGCGAAAATCATCAAAAGAAATTGCACGGATTCTGAACATATCCAAACCGGCTGTGGATCAACGCCTTGATAGCGCTCGCCGTACGTTGGATGTGGCGACGCGGGATCAGGCCGCAATTGTCTATGCGCGTGCTGCTGGGGACTATGATCGGATCATATATGATCCGGCCTATCTTCCATCTAACCCTGAAATAGCGGCAAAAGCTTCTCAGGGCGAACAATCTGAGTCGTTCATGTTGGAAGAGGCAGCCGTACCATACGGTTTTAATTCTTCCCATGAATCTGATTTTATTTTGCAAGCCTTGAAGGAACCGAGTGGTGATCTGGGTACCGTTCAAAGATTGGTTATCATCGTCGGCATGACCGTCGGTATTTTGGCAATTATTTTGATCGGCCTGGCTGTCTCTCAGTCTCTTTCAGGTCTGCTGGCTGCGTAAGCCGACTTCAGACCTAGCCTTAAATTTAATTTTTGGAATTCGCGTTTCGCGGAAGGGGAATTTTATGTCTTACGAAATCAAAAAAGCTACAGATCAAATCGGCCAAGATATGCCGCATACGGAATATAGTATCGATCAAGCCCTTGTTTCTGTTTCTAACCTAATGTCCACACTCGTCAACGCTCGCTTGACCACGGGTGTCCCAGCTTCGACCGGGCAGGCGGCGATACTTCGCCTAGCCAAAGCGCAAATGGCGCTTGTTGATGCGAGCAGCGACGTATTGCGTGTGCATGGTGAGTTGAAGAAAATTGGAAAAGAATATTCTGGTCCCGACCTGCATGAATGTCCACCAGCCCAAGCTTCTGCAAAAGAAGATTTGAAGCTAACCGTAGTCGCATAAGTGATCAAACGGTTGACACAAATGACCCAGCATGTTCGGGATAGGCAATGCGAGTTGCAATTTATCTCCTCCTCTTCAGCGCTTGCGCCTTGTATGCGCTGTTTCGCGGAGGAGGTCCTGAGCGTTGGGTTTCTGGCATCTTCATTGCGATGGTGGCATTCGACCCATTGGTCCATACGTTTACGCCGGCTGAATATGCAAAAATGGATCCCGGACATTTCGTCATTGATTTTTTCGCATGGGTTACGTTCCTTGCGATTTCATTGCGAGCAAGAAGGTTCTGGCCACTATGCGTAGTCTCGCTTCAAACCATAGCTCTGGTGGCGCATTTGGCAAAGCTGATGGATGTGTCGATACATCCACTGGCATATTTGATCATGCAGGTCGCTTCTTCCTATCCCTCGTTGATAACGCTGGCGATCGGAACCTATTGTCATCAGCGCAGGTTGAAGGCGAACGGGATCGATCCGTCCTGGCGCAGCTGATAGCGTCGGTGGCCCCTGACAAGGCCATCACATTATCAACGGCACTGCTGGAGGAATTTGGATCAATTGGTCGGATACTGTCAGAGTCGGAGGAAGCATTACGGCGTATATTAGGGTCACAGGACGCCGTGATTAACTTGCTTATGGCTACCGAAAAACTGCTCATGGCGCAGTTGCGAAGCGAATTGCCCAAAAAGCTAGTGTCAGCGACTGATGAAAGGCTGATTAGATATTTGCAGGGCAGCATGGGGTCTTTGGCCGTCGAAACCATGCGGGTCCTGTTTTTGGATAATGGCAATAGGTTATTAAGTGATCAGGAGTTTGGCAATGGGACCCCGGGCAAAATAATCGTGCAACCCAGGTCCATATTGAAACGAGCCCTGGAGTTGAATGCCAGTGCGGTCATATTAATACACAATCACCCTGCCGGTGACGTAAAACCCAGTCAATCAGACATAAAATTCACAATTTCGATCAGGACGTTGTGCCGAGAACTGGAGATAAAATTGCATGATCATATCATTATCGCCGGCAACAACTGGTCGAGCTTTCGTAAAATGAAATTGTTATGATGGATCGAATAATAGATAGCTCCGTAGAACGGGCACAACAATTTCTGGCTATGCAGCGCAAACGAAGCCTGTTCTTTTCGAACGACGGTCTGTTTGGCGATCCCGCATGGGAGCTGTTGCTCGAAATATATATCGCGACAGAACAGCATCAATGCGTTTCAAAATCAGACCTTCTTGAAAACTTGTCAACGACAGATGCGATCGCATCGCGTTGGATCACTGTTTTTTCGAACCATGAACTTATTGTCCATTGTGGTAAGCATGGCGCCGATTGTATTTGCATGACAGACGATGCGCGTGGGCAATGCGTTGCCTATTTGGATGCGGTGATGGATTTGTAGCTTGTCAGCCATCTCAACAAAAATGATCTGATCGAAATTTTCTTAAGCACGGCTTAAATTTATCTTGTCGTGACCGTTACTGCCTCTGAATCATTTCGGTATCAGAAGGGGCAGGCGATATGACCCACGTTTGCCAACTGGCGGCGTTGTTTCGCAAAGCGGGTGCAAAACTTACGGTCATATCCATATTGGCCTGTGCAATGATGATCCCTGTAAGAGCAGCAGACAAATCGAACCGAAAAAGCAATGTCGCTGCGACGGCTTCTGCCACCGCCAAAATTCATCAGCGCTTTGAGGTCCGATCAGAGAGCTTGTCGGAACCGCGCAATCATGGTGATGAAAGCTTACCGGATATCAGCTTTCAAGATTGCGATGCCGCGGTTCGGAAACTGCTTAAGGATTGTGTTTTTATAATCTATGAAATTCAATAGTCGAGACGATTACCGATTGTCGGTTTTCTCGGACAGAAGTTCTGCCCGTCGTAGCGCATTAATGGCTTCCTCGACTTTGATTGCCGCTATCGAATGACCATTTTCATCTAAGATTTCCAGAATTCCTTCGAGCCTTTCTACCAAAGCAAGTATGTCGATTTTGCTATTATTCATACTGATCGACAGCGCCTTTCCTGGGGTAACGAAGCTGGCATAGTTCAAATTTTTATCACTAGATTCAAAAGACGAAACAGTAAGTAACATCTGTTAACGTCAAGTCCACTAATTGCAACTGCTTGCAATTTCAACAAAAATTGCGCGTGTGTGGCAAGAAGTGACAAATTATTAAGATATATCTCAAACTGATCCGCGAATATTAGGGTAGCTATTTGCCGATGGATCGCGACCGGGGATCCACAATCCCGGTTATAATCACGCTTATATTGACCCTCAAGGTTAATGTTTTTCTCTGTCGCCGTTAACCAAGGCACGAAAGGGAAACAAATGGCTGATTTTGACTATGATTTCGTAATAATTGGAGGCGGTCCCGCTGGACGCAGAGCGGCAATTCAAGCGTCGAAGCTTGGCAAATCTGTTGCCATCGTTGACGATCAAAAGAAAATAGGCGGCGTTTCTGTACATACTGGAACCTTGCCATCGAAAACGATCAGGGAATCGGTTCTGTCAGTTACCGGGTGGCGCGACCAACATTTCAAATCGGGACGCCAGCGAGACGGGACAGATGTTACACAAAATTCCATTGCTTCCCGTCTTTCCACAACTCTTGGTGATGAAGTCGAGGTGATTGATAGCCAGCTATGCCGTAACAACATTGCCACGCTAAAAGGTAAGGCGAAGTTTGCAGGGCCCAACAAGCTTGCGGTCTCTCAATCCGTTCAAGGTAAGAAAACAAGTTATACTGTTACGGCAGAAAAGTTTCTAATTGCCGTTGGTACGAAACCTTACCGGCCAAATCATATTCCGTTTAATGGCACTACCGTGGTCGATAGCGATTGCATTGCGGCCAACATGCCGATGCCGAAATCGATCATAGTTGTTGGTGGCGGCGTCATTGGTCTGGAATATGCGACGATATTTTCCACGCTCGAAATTCCGGTAACAGTCGTAGAGGCGCGTGAAAATATATTGGAATTTATCGACCGCGATATTATTGCGAACTTTACACATCAGCTGTCCGAACGCGGGATCAGTCTTCGTCTAGGCAGAGCGATCAAAACGATCGAACTGGACCAAAACGATAACCCACATGTTGAACTGGATGATGGCCGTCAGCTTCGTGCCGAGATGCTGCTTTTTACCGCAGGTCGTGTCGGCGCTGTAGACAAGCTCGGCCTTGATAAAATTGGTATTGAGCCGGATAATAGAGGGCGATTGTCGGTAGATCCGAAAACGCTGCAGACATCGCAACCCCATATTTATGCGGCTGGAGATATTATCGGCTTTCCGGCCTTGGCGTCGACTTCGATGGAGCAGGGCAGGCTGGCAGCCTGTCACGCATTTGATCATCCGATCCATTGTTCTGAGCACAGCTTCCCATTGGGCATATATTCGATTCCCGAGATTGCGAGCATTGGACTTTCCGAAGAAGAAGCACGCGGCAAGGGCATGCAAGTCGAGATTGGCGTTGCGAGATTTCAGGAAACATCCCGCGGCCATATATTGGGCAATTGCAAAGGTATGCTGAAATGTATTTTTAATCTGAATGATCGAAAATTACTGGGCGTGCATATTGTAGGTGAGGGCGCGACAGAGCTTATTCATATCGGTCAAGCGGTCCTCAATCTCGATGGTGGCATCGATTATTTGTCCGATACAGTTTTTAACTTTCCAACATTAGCCGAGGCATACAAGGTTGCTGCGTTAGATGCGTACAATCGGATGCCGCAACCCAGATTGAGAGCATGACGTGAAACTAGATATCAAAAATATACTGGAAAACTATTTCAGCGAAAATAACGGCGACGACACATGTCCTGTTTGCATAGAAAATGAAGGCGAAAAGTCTCCGCTTTATGCTATCGCTAGTTTCATTCGTCAGCATAATCTCACCCTGTCTTCCGGTAACTTGGAATTGGCCTGGGAATATATTTGCGGTGGGAAGAGCGTTCTCAAGAACGAGATTATGGGGCTGTCTTCTGCTGGACGTCTCGACAATGCCGCTGCTCAACAGTTGCATGAGAAATATTTGCGATCAGACATTGGCGTCCATATTGATAAGATATTGATGCAGGCCATAGAGCATATTCGTAATACCACGCGGATCATTGATGATGGAAATAAAAACACCATCGAATGTGAAACAAACTTGATCGAGCACGCTGATAATATCCGCGCTGGGTCTGGAAATATCGATACTGCTATCCAGAAACTGCTCGATCTTTCGCAACTAATGGTCGAATCCACACGTGAAAACAGAGAGCAAATCGCGGAGACCAATGAGAAATTGGCCAGCTTGCAAGACGAATTGGAGCAAGCAAGAAATGAAGCCGATTTCGATCAGCTAACCAAGCTCCCGAACCGGCGAAAATTTGAACGTACTTTGGATGCAAGCATAGAGAAGCTTCATAAAGATGATCAGCCGCTGGTCTTATCTTTCATCGACATTGATCACTTTAAGAAGGTCAACGATTCATTTGGTCATGAATGTGGCGACCGGGTTCTCAGACTTGTTGCTGATGAGCTATCATCTCTGTCGAACAGCAAATGTCATACATCGCGCTATGGCGGAGAAGAATTTGCCGTTATTTTTGAAGATGTCGATGTTGACGAAGTATGCCGCAGGATTGACGAATGCCGTGAGGTTTTGGCACGTCGCGAACTTGTGGATCTGGAGTCCGGCAGTGCGGTGGGCAAGGTTACCTTTTCCGCTGGAGTTGCCCAGGGCCTTGAGACAGATACAAAACGCTCTCTCCTCAGGAAGGCAGATTTGGCGCTGTACGAAGCCAAATCTCAGGGGCGTAACAACGTTATGACCTATTCCAACGGCCCATAGCCCAAGGCCATTTTCAGCAGCGCATCTTACCTGTTGGATGATAATTAGTATTTGCGTTATAGGGGACTTTATATTTGAATTTACTGCATATTGTAGCCACATCGCGGCATTTCATTTATTGGGCAGGAGAATAAGCGGAGGCTTATTCTCCTGTTTTCTATTGCGGCACTCGTCGATGAGCTAAAGTACTAGCTACGGGCGTACTCATAGAAGGTCTAACAGATATGTTCGTACTAGGCAGGAGCATAAGACCTTCTGACCAGCCCCAATGAAAATTGGGTAGAGTGATACAAACCACTCTACCCAATTAGTTATAACGCAGACCAGGTGCGCTACGTTTGCCAAAGCCGCAACCTGCGGGGGCTGAGATGGCCTTGGCGGAAAGGGTTTACACTTTCTAACACCCGTATCCAAACAGCGGACTTGAATAGCAATTCATTTTCAGCCCAATATGAATAGATTGGTCCGTTTTACTTCCAAAATGGTTGTAGTAGCCAGAAACCGTAATAAAATAACCAGCCTAGCTATTCTTCATAGTGATCGATACACGCCGATTTTTGTCATCCAGCGGCTCTGCGGGATTGTAGGGTTCGGTATCTGCGACGCCTTCGATCCGCGCCATGCGGTTCATTGCGACGCCTTGTTTCACAAGCTCCCGCCTCGTCGCTTCTGCTCTGGCAGAGGACAATAGCCAGTTATTCATGCTTTGTCCGCTGGCGTAGGGTAAGCTATCTGTGTGGCCCCTAATAATCAGTTCATTGTCGACAGTGTCGATGATCGTAGCGACTTGTCCAATGAGTTGAATTGCGCGGGATTGCAGGTTATTTGTCGCCAAAGCAAACATACTGAAATCCGCTTCATCGACAATATCGATGCGTAAACCTTCCGCAGTATCAGTGAAACGGACGTTGGACAGCAGTTTCGCTGTCTCCGGATTTTTCTTCAATTGCTCTCGAACGCGTTTCTCAAATTCCTTGGCGGTCATTGATTTGGGCACAGATTTTTCTTTGCGATCTTTTTTGCGATCATCGCCGGTATCGTCGGTTGGCTTGCGGGGAACTTGAACTGACTGATCTTCCGTATTTTTCGATTTCGCGTGGGGAAATTTATCGGGATCGGTGACCGATGACCCACCGAACATGCCTTGGCCGCCGGCGCTATCGCGCTTCACTGTTGCCAAGGTCGGCGCGAAATAATCGGCTAGACCCTTGCGCTGTTTTTCGTCTGTGGCGCCGAGCAGCCACATGAGCAAAAAAAACGCCATCATCGCCGTGACAAAGTCAGCATAGGCGACTTTCCATGCACCGCCATGATGGCCACCGTGATCTTCCATAATGATCTTCTTGACGATGATCGGACGAACCGGCTCAGGAACTGCTTTCTTGGCCATGGCTATTTTGCCCTTATGGCATCAAAGACGTCGGAGAAACTTGGCTGGTTTGCATGCTGCAAGCTTGTCCGGGCTGCTTCAATGATTAGTGGCTGTGGATGACCGTGCAGACTGGCAATGATCAACTGTTTTGCGACATGATAAATACTGGCGTCGCTTTCGATAACCGCGCGTGCACGATTGGCCATGGGGCCTACGAGTCCATAGGCTAAGAAAATACCGAGGAACGTCCCGACAAGTGCCGACCCGATCATGCCCCCCAAAATTGCCGGAGGTTTATCGATCGAGCCCATGACTTTGATAATGCCCAAAACAGCGGCAACAATACCCAAAGCCGGTAGAGCATCGGCTAGGCCTTGAAGATCGTCGGCCGGTCCGACAGCTTCGTGATGGTGCGTTTTGATCGCCTGATCCATGACATCCTCAACCGCATGCGGATCGAGTGTGCCAGAAGAAACGACAACAAGGCGCAAGCTATCAGCAATCAAGTGGATGAGAGCGTCATCCTTCAAAAGCTTTGGATATTCACTGAATATCGGAGAGGCTTTCGGATCCTCGATATGCGGTTCGAGAGCGACGGGGCCTTCACTTTTGAGGATCTTTGTCAGTTTGGACACCAGCAATATGCAATCCATGAAATCCTGTTTGACGTAGGTCGGACCTTTGAAAACTTTGCCAAAGCCGCCCATTATTGCCTTGAGCTTCGCGCCATTGTTGCCGATGATCAGCGCGGCGACCGCCGAGCCGCCGATAATTCCCATCTCGATCGGAAGCGCGGCAATCACAACGCCCATGTCGCCGCCGGATAGCGTGTACACGCCGAAAACCATCACGAACAAGACAACAATTCCGATTACAGCGAACATTATTTATTCCAATCCACAGGTCCGTTTAAACTTGCCCGCTCACCCATTGGCCGCGGAACAATTCTTATATTGGTGAACGGACAAAAACCCTTATGGTTAAGAGCGAGATAGTGATGATTTTGGCGGGCTAGCCGATAAGTTGGATCAATGAAGTCCTGGCGGTTTGAGCATAAAGCCGCTGGGCTGCTTCCAAGTTGACCAGCAGCGATTGGAACTGGGATATTGCCTCGGCAACATCGGTATTTTCCAGCGCAGACCGGCGCTCCGTCGTGTTGAGTTGTGAGTCCTGCAATCTCAAATCCTGCTCATCCAGTCTGTTGACAAGGACACCCTGACCACCAAGCAGCACGGAGAAATGATCCGTCATCGACTTAGCGCGATCCAACTGTTCCCCGCGTTCCGCCGGTGTGCCGGTGCGAACCGCGTCAATCATATTAGTGAGGATCATATCCAGGCTTTCGGTCGCGCCGCCGCCAATGTCGACATCTTCAGCAACTGCTCGCAATGTCGGGGCCGGGGTGACCAAAACATTGGCGTCAATGCGCATCTGGATCGGATCGCCGGAATGGAAAAGTTGACCGCCATAATTGTCTTTTACCTGAGTCAGTTGGTTAAACTGTTCCTGAAAACTCTGGAGCTCCAACGCAATAATCTCACGGTCTTGCGGCGCCAATGTTTCGTTATTGGCCAGCACCATCAACTCTCTGATGCGCGTGGCGCCGTTCGACATGGTGTCCATGGTCGATTCTGCCTGCTGCGCCAAAATACGCGCGCGGCCGATATTGTTGGACCAGCTGTCCTCGATCGTCGACTGCCTGCTGATACTCGATATTTCCAGCCAACTAGCAGGAGCCTCCGACGGTCGATTAAAACTGATGCCAGTGGCGATGGATTCCTGTTTCCGTGCGATCAGCTCAGACAGTGAAGTCTGTTTCTGAATGGCGTCCGCTGGTCTGGTGCGATTAATAGATTCCATTACATACCCCTTAGGTGCTGCTGGTTCAGCGCCTCATTAAAAAATTGCCAATACGGATTGGACGGTTTCACGAGCGACCTGAATAATCCGGGCAGATGCTTCATATGCCTGTTGCAGCCGAATGAGGTCGGCGGCCTCGCGGTCAAGGTCCACGACCGAGACCCGGTCTCGCGATTCCCGTGTCGCCACATCAAAGGCGGTTGCCGCGTCGCTTTCGCTGCGTGCTGACAAAAGATTCTGTGCTTGTGCGAGCACCAGCCCTTCAAATTGTTGTTCAGTCCCGGTTGGTGTGCGTAGATCTACGAAAGCCAAAATATTGCCATTGGCGACCCCGGCTGGTGATGCCAGCGCCAGATCATTCCCCGTCAATCCAGTGGTCGTAAGACTGGCAGCCGTACCTCCATGGGAAACAACCGCTGTGCCAACTGCGCCGGCATCGGTACGGCCATTGGCTTGCCAGCCGTTAATCTCGCCGGCAAATTGTACGGCCAAGCTATCCAGATTGGCGGATGTAGCTGCAATGTCAGATTGTGCGCGGTGCAGCCCGCCCAATGTCCCATTGGTTGGCGGTGGCTGTATTGCCCCGCCGATCTCTATGTCAAACGCACCGCCTGCATTGGCAACAAAAGTCACCGGACTGACAGTGTCATAGGCGACCAGACTGGTGCCGCCGCGTGAAACATCGGCCAGTCCATTATCACCAAAACTAATTTCGACATCCAGCTTCTCGGTGATGACGGTCAGGGCCGCATCGCGTTGGTCGAGCAATGCTACTTGCTGCGATGTACCCGTCTTGGTGGGGCGCAATTTTTCGTTGACCGCGGCGAGTTCAGCTAGCGCTGAATTCAGTTCCGATGCTTCTTGTGCTGCGGCACCGTTCATCAATGTTGTGGTGGTGGAAAGATTTGACGCTGTCTGATTAAACCGGGCAACCGTGTCTTCGATATCGCCCAGAAATTGGCCTCTTAGCGCCGGTTCAAACGGGACTGCTGACAATTCTTCGGCGCTGCCGAAAAGCTCGGTCAGCTGGCTGCCAATATCCGATTGATTATTTGCGAGCGCGATCTCTCCTTGATCGAGCCATTGGACCATGACGTCGGTCCGGACGCGATTGGCGCCCGTCTGCCGTGTCGCCGCTTCCAAAAATTGGTCGCTGGCTCGGACAAGGCCGTTTATCGCAACGCCGCCGACGCCTGTAAAATTGCTATATAAAGGATTGGTAGATCCATAAATTGTTGTGTCACCGACATTGAGCGAGCGGCGCACATAATCGGGGTTTTCGGCATTCGCGATATTGGACCCGACGACCTCTAGCGCCCGGCTATTCACCTGCAGCGCCGATCGTCCGATAGATAACATATCAGACATTATTTTTCTCCACATGACGGGTCAGCAGTTGGGCAATGCCAAAGACTCCTTTGTCCGCCATATTTTCAGCCAGCATGCTATCCTGCATATCGCGGAACTGTTCCGTTCCTTGGCCATCGAACAGACCTTCACCCAAAGATGGCGTGCGCATAGTAGAAAGCATTTGCCGGACGAAGATCGCCTCAAAATCAGCAGCCATCGTTTCCGCATCGGTTTTCGCGCCGTTTGGCGGAGCCTTCGCCGCATTTGGTGCCGATGCGGCCAACAGGTTTCCAGTTGGATTAATAGTGGTCATATGATGATCAACTCCGCTTTCAAGGCACCTGCTTGCTTCAATCCTTCCAGGATCGCTGTTAGATCAGACGGTGAAACGCCGATGGAATTAATAGTTTCGACAATTTCCGATAAAGAAGCACGGCGACCAATTTCAAAGGCAGGGGCGCCATCATCTTCCAGAACAATGTCACTATTCGGCTCTGTTGCGGTCCTTCCGCGGCTAAACGGCTCGGGTTGTACGACCGTTGGATTTTCTTCGACACGCACGGTCAATTTTCCGTGACTGACCGCTGCAGGGCCTAGACGAACGGCTCCGTTTATGACGACCGTACCTGTTCTGGCATTCACAATGATCCGCGCACGGGCTTCGGCGGGCTTCACATTGAGGTTTTCGATTTTGCCCATCAGCATGACCCGTTCCTGCACGCCTATCGGCGCAACAATGCGCACCGTTACCGCGTCCGCTGCTATGGCCATCTCAGCGCCGACGGCTTCATTAATCGCATCGGCAACCCGCAAAGATGTCGTAAGATCGGCATCGGTCAGATTGAAACTGAGAAACGGTTGGGTTTCAAAACCAGTGGCAACGGTTCTTTCGATCGAAGCACCACCTGAGATACGTCCGACCGAGGGGATGTTGACGGTTAGCCTTGATCCGTCTGCCGCAGAAATACCAAGGCCGCCAACGGCCAAGTTTCCCTGCGCCATCGCGTAAATCTGTTGATCCGCACCGTATAGCGGCATCAATATCAATGTCCCGCCACGCAGCGATTTGGCTTTGCCAATTGCTGATACGGTAACGTCCATTCGTTGACCCGGTTTCGCGAAGGCTGGCATCTCGGCGGTGACCATAACGGCCGCCGCATTTTTGGTTGCCGGGTTAACGCCGGGGGGCAGGGCCAGGCCAAAGCGGCTGGTCATGCCTTTCACACCCAATGTCGCATATTCCAGACTGTCATCGCCGGTACCTGCAAGCCCGACCACTACGCCATAGCCGACGAGCTGATTGGTCCGCAGACCAGCGAAATGGCCGAGATCTTTAATCCGCTCCGCCTGGGCTGGTTGCATCGCAATCAACACCGTGATGGCGAGCGCGGCAAGCAAGTGGACGAGACGGGTTATTTTGAATGATAGGGTCATAAAATGTGCCTGATCAGGAATCTAAAAGGGTGAGATTTTGGAGAAAAAATTCTGTAACCAGCCTTGTTTGCTGGCAGAGGCAATTTCCCCGGAGCCGCCGTAAATGATCCGGGCATTGGCCACTTTGGTCGATGGGATCGTGTTCTCGGATGACACATCAATCGCCCGGATCAGTCCGCTAAATTGAACATGTTCGTCCCCGCGGTTGAGCGAAGTCATTTTCTGTCCGCGCACCAGCATCGTGCCGTTGGCATAGCTTTGCGCGACCGTCACGCTGACCTGCCCCTGCAGCGAGTTTGATTGCGAAGCATTGCCGGTGCCTGAGAAATTTTGTGACCCACTTGTCCCAACGTCGCTGGGAGAAAATAGCGAGAATAAGCCCGTGGTAGGCGGCGCTAATGAAATACCGCCGCTGCGGTCTTTCGATGCACTATTTGCTTTGCTTGCTCTGGTATTTTCGACCAGCAAGATGGTGATAATATCGCCTTTGCTACTGGCGCGCATGCCGCTGGTGAGCGCTGCATAGCCCGACGCCTGCTGAAAGATGGCACCATTGGCAATGGTGGGCGCTGGCGCCGGCAGTGGGGCGGCAATAGCGGCGTTAAAACCTTGCTCCGGTGCAGATCCACCAGAACCCATGCAGCCGATTAGCAGAAAGGGTGCAATGGTGACGGTCAAAGCTGTCTTCGAAATAGATGATATGTGCATGACGCTAATGTCTCTCGTTCAGAATATTTTTAAAGCTGCTGGTTTACGAATTGCAGCATTTCATCGGTTGCAGAGATCATCTTGGAATTGACCTCATAGGCGCGCTGCGTCTCGATCATGTTGACGAGCTCTTCGACGATATTGACGTTGGATTGCTCCAGCGCTCCTTGGCGGATGTTACCGCGGCCTTCGGTGCCAGCTTCGCCAACTTGCGGTGCACCACTGGCGGCGGTTTCCGTGCGGATATTATTGCCGACCGAGAGCAATCCAGCTGGATTGGTAAAACTGGCCAATTCTATTTGGCCCAATTCACTGGGGTCAGATTGGCCAGCCAGTGTAGCGGTCACGGTACCATTATTACCGATCGTCACTGCAGTGGCCCCTTGGGGCACCTGGATGGCCGGTACGAGGGGAAAACCATCGCTGGTGACCATATTGCCTTCGGCGGTGAGGTTGAAGTTACCTGCACGCGAATAGCCTGTGGTTCCGTCGGGCATTTCAACCTGGAAAAAACCAGAGCCTTCGATCGCCATATCGAGGGCGTTCTCAGTCATTTGCAATGTACCTTGCGTGCTGATTTTTCCGATGCCCGATAGTTTGACACCGGTGCCCAGTTGCAAACCACTGGCAAACCGATTCTGTGCGTCTGATGGCGCCCCGGGCGTGACTACATTTTGATAAGCAAGCGTCTCAAAATCCGCTCGATCGCGTTTGAAACCGGTTGTGTTTACGTTCGCCAGATTGTTGGCGATGACGCGCATTTTCGTATTTTGCGCGTCCAAACCGGTGCGCGCAACTTGTAAAGCAGCATTGCTCATTTCATCGTCTCCTTCGTGCGATTATCGCACCAATTATCATTGCGGCATGTTCATGACGCTGGCGCTGCTCTCATCCAGCTCTTCGGCTGTGCGCAGCATTTTTGCCTGGGTTTCCCAAGCACGGCTGGTCTCGATCATATCGACCAGCGCGGCGGTCATATTCACATTCGATTCTTCCAGTGCGCCAGAAACAACCCGCGCATTGTCATCAATCGGTAGGACGCCATCATCCGGCGCGCGGAATAGCGCGTCTGACCCTTTGGAAAGGGCGCTGCCGGTCATGCTGACCAGTTTGATCCGGTCGAGTTCTTGCGGCTGTGTGGGGTCGCCGCCCTGTGGTACGAAGAACACGGTGCCGTCTGCGCCAATGTCCACCCGCTCGGCCGGTGGCATGGTAATCGGTCCGCCTTCGCCCAAGACCGGGAAACCGTCGCCGGTAACCATCGCGCCCGAAGCGGCGATGCGGAAATCGCCACGCCGGGAATAAGCTTCTTTGCCGTCTGCGGCCTGAACCGCGATCATTGCGTCGCCTTCCATCGCGATATCCAGCGACCGACCTGTTTGCGTTATAGAGCCGCCGTTCATATCGGCTTGCATATCCCGCTCGACGGCCATGGCTCGGCTATCGTGACCGGGGCCGGTCAAATATTTAGCTTTGGCTGAAACCATATCGGCTTTGAAACCCACAGTGTTTGAATTCGCCATATTATTGGCGACAGCCGTTTGCCGGTTCATCAACGATTTCATCGTGTTGACGGCGGTATATGCAAGCTTATCCATAGACTATTCCTAGGTTGTTATCGCCTTCAGCTGTTAGACCTGAAGGTTGATAATCGTCTGGCTTAGGGTATTGGCCGTCTCAATCGCCTGGGCATTGGCCTGGAAATTCCGCTGAGCGGAAATCAAGGAGACCAGCTCTTCGGTAATATCGACGTTAGCGAGTTCTAGCGTGCCAGAACGTACTTGACCCAATGGACCGTTAGCGGCCTGATTAAGCTGGGCCGGACCGGAATCGCCGGTCGCTACCCAATGGGCATCGCCAATGGGACGCAAACCTTCGATGGAGTTGAAACTGGACATCGCAAGGGCGCCAATATCAATCTGGTTTCCGTTAGAGAATGTTGCACTGACAACCCCTTCACCGTTGACGGCGATATTGGTCAGAAGCGCAGCCGGATCGCCGGGATCGGCATCTGGCAAAATGAAATCGAACATGTCGGCGGCATTGGTCGATGTTGCAACGCCATTGGCATCAACCGGTAAAAGTTGCGCCTTGGCTCCAGTGGTATCGACAACTTCACGATCGACATTTACGGCGAAAGAACCATTGCGGGTAAAGGAAAGACCCTGACGCGGGGGTTGACCGCGGACGGAGAAAAACCCGTCACCGGCAATCGCGAGATCCAGTGTTTTGTCAGTTGCCTGCAATGTACCCTGCGTAAATTGCTGTGTGATGCCAGTCAGCCGAACGCCTTGCCCTGCAACGGTTTTGGTCGTCTGGGTAGGGGAAGCGGCAAACAGGTCGCCAAACTGCGCGCGGCTTTTTTTGAAGCCGGTCGAGTTTGTATTCGCGACGTTGTTTGAAATCACGTTCAAATCGGTTTGTGCAGCTTTCAGGCCGCTAAGGGACGTAAAGAAAGACATTATCTCTTCTCCTGGTTAAAATCTATTTGGGGAGGAATATCTGACTATCCGATGCGCAGGGCTTCGGATGGCAGGACATTGCCAATTGGGGTGACAAGAATTGTGGGACTATTGCCTTGCGATGTCTGCACGGATGCCACGGGCACCCATGTTGCAAGGTTAGATACATTTCCGCCGTTTACGCGAACCCGCAGGCGCCCCAGATCTTGCGGCTCTCCATTTGCGTTTTTGCTGTCAAAGTTAAACTGGATCGGTCCAGCTTCCTGACTGCCTAGCTCGGCAAACATCACAATTTCTCCTGCTTCATTAAGCAGATCAATCGACAGGTTCTCACTCGGCTGGTTCAGTTCAAACTCGCCGGTATATTCGCCATCCTTGTTCGCGACCGAGAAGTTTCCGGGAACCAATACATTGTGGCCGATCCATTCTTTGGCATCGGATAAACGGTTATTACCCAGCATCGCCGCGATATCGGTGAGTGACTGGTTCATTTCGGAAATGCCGGCAACGCTCGAAAATTGTGCGAGCTGGGCCACCATCGCCTGGTTATCCAATGGATCAAACGGGTCCTGAAACTTTAGCTGTGTCGTCATTAGACGCAGAAAGGAATCTTGACCCAAGTTGTTATCGCCGATGGCATCGGCAGGCTGCGCGGCTGTGAGGCCTGCAATATTACTATTATTATTTTCAAAAACTTGTGGTGCAATTTCCATTATTGGTTCCTTACCGTTTCTAGAATGAGTGATTTTGCGGTCTGTAAAACTTGTACGTTATTCTTGTAATTTCTGGCGGTTTCGAGCATGTCGATCATCTCGGCGGTCTCATCGACAGCCGCTTCCCAGACATAGCCTTCCTTGTCCGCAATCGGGTTGGATGGGTCGTAACGTCGCTGTGGTTCGGCGTCGGTCTGAACCACTTTTTCAACATCGACCGTCGCCATATTATCTTCCATGACGGACCGAAAAACCGGGCGCATGGCGCGATAGGCTTCGTCCTTGCTGGCATAGTCGGTCCGGGCATTGGCCAGATTGGATGCGGTTGTGTTGAGCCGTACCATCTGGGCCGACATGGCCCGGCTGGCGACATCAAATACATTCATACTACCGCTCATATCTATTCCCCTTTCAAGGCGCGTTTGATCGACGACACTTGTCCTTTGAGGAAGGACAGGGTGGTGCGATATTGAATGGCATTTTCAGCGAACAAGGTTTGTTCAACCGACAGTTCGACGGTATTCCCATCGAGCGAGGATTGGAGCGGTACGCGGAAGCCAGTATGGTCTTTCATCGCTTTGTCTAATGAGCCGCCATTTTGTGCTTGCTGCATCGCCCGATCGAAATCGAGGTCCTTCGCCTTATATCCAGGCGTGGACGCGTTTGCGATATTAGAGGCCAGCATATTCAGACGCTGCGAACGCAATTTCAGCGCTCCCCCGTTTAATGCAAAAATTTGATCCAAACTCGGCATCGAATTAAATCCTGTCTTAACTGTCCGGCCATTCGACCGTCACTTTGGCATGAGAAGCACCGGGATCGGTAATCTCGAACAATACTTCGCAAAGGGCGTGCCAGTTTTCTGGTGCCGGGCGAAAAAGCGCAGTTTTTGGGGATTTCGTAACCGTGATGGCAAAAATTTTATCCAGAGGCAGACTGGACCGGCAAATTTTTGCCGGTTGCCGGAAAAAATTTGCCGCTTTTGAAAGAGGCGGGATCTGATGGACGCTATTCTCAGCAATATTGGTCGATTTTTTGATCCGCTGTCTTTCGGCCTGGTGCTGGGCAGCGTGCTGATTATGGCATGGCTTCAAAATGGCCGGGCATCATTCGGTTTGGCCTTTGCCGCCCTTTTACACTGCGGCAGAGATCCCTTTGCAGAGAGCGGAGAAAATGCCACTTTCATGTGTCGCCGCATTGACTTTGTCTTAAGAGAAGACGGGTTTGTGGGGTTGGAACGTGTCCGTAGTGAGGACGCATTCGTCACCCGTGTCATTGCTCATCTGCTAAACTCCAAGGAAGCGAAAACCTTTGAAGAATGGGCGCGGCTCGAACAGAATTCCGTGCAAAAGAAGCAGGATATGATGGCGACATATTGGAGTGCAGCCTCCGAAATCGCGCCCGCCATAGGTTTGATTGGCACGATCATGGGCCTGATCCAACTTTTTGCGACTGGCATTGATCCGCTAAAAATGGGTCCGGCGATGAGTTTCACTTTGCTCACCAGTCTCTATGGACTGTTTGTTTCGAACATTATTGCTTATCCGATCTATGTGCGTCTGCAAGCTAGGGCGGATATATTAAACACCTATCGCGCCGCTGTCGTGCAACATGCTGTCGCGATCGCAAAACGAGAATTACTGATTTCGGGGCCGGTTCATTTCTCTCCGCAACAGCCATTGCGTGCGGCGAGCTGATCAGTGAAGGCGGGGCGCACCACTCTGTCCTTTTTGGACCTCGCCCTGATGTTGCTCAGCGCCTTTGCTTATGCCCATTTTGTGAACATTGCCGATCCAGAAACCCGCAAAAAACTGTCCGGTGACACGGACCAGGCTTCCAAGGTTTTGGGAGCATTTGAATATAGAGCTGCTGAGTTTTTCGGCGACAGCAGCGCGGTGCTAACAGATTTTGCCCGCTCAGAGATTTCTCAAATTCTTTCCGTCCAGAAAAAGCAATTGCTTACTATATATGTGCCGGCCGTTTCTGAGACACAGGACGGCCAAAGACTGCGACAGTGGGAAAAAGTAGCGGCTCGATCCGCGGCCATTGCCGATGCTTTTCAAAAGGCCGGGCAAGAGGGTGACATGATTGTTCTGAAAATGCCGGATAAGTTGGTATCAACAACGGCAGAGAAACAGAATATCGTGCTGACCTTTCTTCCGCCCGAAACTGTCTTGCCAGAGAAATAATATAGACTGGCCGTTAATTGGCATGAAACCTGCTTAGTTTTTCCTGAACAAAGTGCACAGGAACCTATTATGTCTTATTATCGCGTTGCCATTCCCATGTTGTCCGTTCTTGTTATGGGCGCGGCCTCCTCATTTGAAGATACCACCCACCTGGACCGACAGGTGGCAGCGCATCTGAATGCCGACATTGGCGGCGCGGGTGGAGCGCGCGCGGCGATAGATACAAAATTGCGGTTAAAACGCTGTTCGAGCCCTGTGCAGTTTTCAGATACTAATAACAATGCCGTGATGGTGAGCTGCCCTGATCTGGGATGGCGGATATTTGTTCCGGTCCGGCGTACACAGGCCCGCGCCACTAACAAGGCCGCGCGTGCGGACGAATTTGTGGTTTTGAGAAATCAACCGCTGACACTTGTAGTCCGGCGCCCTAGCTTCAGTGTGAGCTACGGCGTTATCGCGCAAAAAAATGGCAGGGTAGGGGATTACATCCCTGTCCGGTCCAGCCGTAAATCGAAAATGTTAATGGCGCGCGTGTCTGGTTCTGGAGAAGTGGAACTGGTGCAGTAATTTTTTTTGACAAAGATATTAATTTTTTCACAACACACCGTAAATTGTTACGAGAGACGTTGTAGACGTTTCAGCCCAGGTCAATAAGTACCAATAAGCTGAACGTATTAAGGATAGATTGAAATGAAACCTGTTGAAAGCTACTCAGCGATTAATACGCGGCTGGATCGGCCAGTATTGCAAGATAGTGCGGCAAATAAAGCTGCGGCTGGAACCAATGCCGATGAGCCCAAGCAATCTCCGGCGATTACGACTACCGCGTCGATATTAGCCGCGCAAACGCCGCCTTTTGATGCACAGAAAGTTGCCGACGTACGGCAGAAAATTGCCTCTGGGGTATATAGTGTTGATACGGCCGCCCTGGCGCAGAAAATGCTGGATAACGGAGTATTTGGAGTGGAATCGGACAAATGAAACATATAGTGGAATCCTTCCGAAGTTCCCAAGATAGTCTGTTTTCAGCGCTGGAAGGGCATGACAGCGATGCAATTTTTCAAGCCAGCAAGCAATTGGGCCAAGCAGTCGCTCAGCTTGGTTCGATCAATGCCAACGAATTGGATCCGGGACTTAAGCCGCTCATTTCCGAAGCTGACGATTTGATGCAGGCATCCATCTATCGTTTGCGTTTTTTACGCGACCATAGCTCCACGAGATTACAGCTATTGGCCGGATTTCGTGAAAGCCAAGCGAATACCTATTCCGATGCCGCTCGCGGTCGGTAGATCTACGAAAAGCCACTATTATTTTTAGTTTTCAGGCGTTTATAAGCGTCTCGTCACAGTTGAACTACGCGCGGCATAAATATGTCTGCGCGTTTTCACATTTGGACGTTAAATATATCGCGGCCGCCGCCTCCCAATATAAGTTCTGGCATGATCATTGCTTCTCTCCTTTGCAGGAGACTTTGATACTAGTATGTCCAATCTATCCATCACCAACCTGACCGAGCGGCGCGATTTGCCGAGCGTCATCGCGCAAAGCGCGCAGCGCACCGGTGTTGATTTTCAATATCTGGTCGCGCAGGCGCAGCTTGAAAGCGGGATGCGGGCAGATGCAAAGGCATCAACCTCTTCGGCCACAGGCCTGTACCAATTTATCGATCAAACCTGGCTTGGCCTGGTCAAGGAAAAGGGCGACCAATACGGGCTGGGTTGGGCACAAAATGCTATTTCCAGAAACTCCAATGGACGTCTGACAGTCTCTGATAAGTCCCAGAAATCTAGCATTTTGGCACTCAGAAATGATCCAACGCTTTCTGCTAATCTCGCGGGAGAATTTGCACGGGATAATAGCCAGTATCTAGAACAGAGAACGGGTCGGAAACCTGAATCTGTTGATCTTTATCTAGCCCATTTTCTGGGGCCTGCGGGCGCCGCGAAATTCCTGAATAAGATGGAAAATAGCCCCGGCGCATCTGCCGCATCCGCCTTTCCGAAAGCGGCCCGGTCTAACCATAATATATTTTTCAATTCCGCTGGCAACGCCCGCAGCTTTGAAGATATCCGCGGTCGTTTTGAGCGCAAACTGGCCAACGCTGCGGACTTAGTTGGCCGCGGCAACGCTTTGCCGACCCGTGGAAATATTTTGCCGCAGTCCGATGGTGAGACGCAAACGGTGCAGCCGGAAGATTATCTGCGGATCGCGCGAGCCCATGTTGACGACAAAAGCCATTTAAACCTGCCGAAGCCATTTAGCGAGCCGGCACGTGCCGCCTACCTGATGCTCGCTACCCTAGGGATATAAAATATAATGAACCGACAAATGTTTTCGATGGACCGGATGGCCGACAATCTGAAATCGGGCCTGTTGCCGATGGCGACGCTGTTGCTCGTTATCTTCATGGTTTTACCGCTGCCTACGATCATGCTCGATATCGGGTTCATTACCAATATCATGATCTCGCTCGCGATTCTGATGGTCGCGTTAAACGCGAACAAGCCGCTCGATTTTTCAAGCTTCCCGACCGTGCTGCTATTCGCAACACTAATGCGACTGGGCTTGAACGTAGCATCGACGCGGGTTGTTCTGGTTCAAGGGCACGAGGGCGGAGATTCTGCTGGGCAGATTATCGAAGCTTTTGGTAGTCTGTTGCTCGGCGGCAATTATGTTGTCGGCATATTCGTCTTCGCGATCCTGATGATCATCAATTTGATCGTTATCACCAAGGGTGCTGGACGGGTGTCTGAAGTATCAGCGCGGTTCACTCTAGATGCTTTGCCCGGGAAGCAAATGGCTATTGATGCCGACCTGAATGCAGGATTGATTGCGCCAGAGGAAGCAAAAGAACGGCGATTGGAAGTTGCCACGGAAGCCGATTTTTACGGTTCGATGGATGGTGCTTCTAAATTTGTTAAAGGTGATGCGGTTGCCGGCATATTGATCCTCGCGGTGAATATCATCGGCGGTATCGTTCTGGGTACAACCATGCATGATCTGTCCTTTGCCGAAGCGGCGAGTACATATTCCTTGCTGGCTATTGGCGATGCGCTGGTTGCTCAGGTGCCTGCACTGATCCTATCGATCGCGGCTGCTGCAATTGTCACCCGGGTGGCATCCAGCAAGAATTTGCCCGATCAGATTACATCGCAATTCGGGTCCGGTGCTGCGTGGGTTCCGGTGGCGGTGATCCTCACCATTTTGGGCATATTGCCGGGTATGCCGCATATGGTCGTGCTTTCTGCAGCGGCCGTTGCCACTGGTTTCGCGGTCTATTTGATCCGCAAACCAAAACCAGTTGAAGCAGCTCCCGCGCCGGTTGAGGAGAAACAACCGGAACAGATTGATTGGGAAGATGTATCTGAAAAAGCCCGACTAGGTATCGAAATCGGTTATAGTTTGGTGTCGATGGTAGAGGATCGCAAGGGGGCGCCGTTGATGAAACGGATCACCGGGATCCGCCGTCAAATTTCCAAAGAACTCGGTTTTGTTGTGCCGCTGGTGCGGATCAAAGATGATCTGGAACTGGAACCCAATAGCTACCGGATCATGATGGGCGGCATGGTGCTGGGAGAGGGCACTGTATGGCCGAATGATTTCTTGGCTCTTGACGATGGTCATGTTGATGCGGTGGTTGAAGGACGGCATTGTAAAGACCCCACATTTGGCATGGATGCAATTTGGATTGGAGCCGACAAAAAATCGCATGCCATTGCGGAAGGTTATACCGTTGTTGATGCTCCAACCGTTGTTGCCACACATCTGAACGATGTCGTCCGGCGAAATGCGGCTCAATTGTTCAGCATGGACGAAACGCAAAAACTGCTCGACTTGCTCAAGGAAACAAGTCCTCAGTTGGTCGATAGTCTAACGCCGCAACCACTTTCGCTATTTGCAATCACAGCTATTTGCCGTGAACTTCTAACCGAAAAAGTCCCAGTTAAAGATTTTCAAAAAATCTGTCTGGCGATGCTTGAGGCGTCAACCCATCACAGTGAAACAGAGCAGATTGTTGATGTGATAAGGCAGAAGATCGGTAATCTTATCATACAGACAATGGTGCCGATTAACCTGCCGCTGCCGGTTGTGACATTGGATGCAGAGCTAGAAAGCCTGCTCGTCAAAGCGCTCAAGATTGGTGAAGATGCAAGCTATCCGATCGAACCACAATTGGCTCAGCAGTTGGTCGAAGCGGTCGATGAAACGGCGCGCACGTTGCCGATGGAATCACGCAACATCGCGCTCATCACGTCGCCGATTGTTCGGCGACCGTTGGGGGGATTGTTGAAGAACCGGTTCCCGGATTTGACCGTACTTTCCTATCAGGAACTGCCGGAAGACAAATCTATCGAAGTCTTGGCCAAAATTGGCGTCCCGCAATCCCGGCCTGAAACGCCGCGGGTTGAAGCAAATCAAACCTATTAATCGAGTGGAATGAACTTATGTTTCAATCAAAAATAAAAGCATCTCAAGCTTATGGAGCCATGCAGATTGACGAAACCAAATTGGTTTCCGAGCATCAGGGCCTGGTCACGAAAATTGCCTGGCAGATTAAGGGGTTTTCGCCAGATCAGATTGAAATAGAAGATCTGATTCAGGTCGGCCTAGTGGCAATGGTCGAGGCTGCCGGAAAATATGTGGATCAGGGCCATAATTTCAGCACCTATCTATATGTGCGCGTTCGTGGCGCGATGATTGACTATTTACGCAACACTTGCAGTCTGCGCAGGAGCGCGGTGGAGTGGAACAAAAGGTTGCGCCGGATTAGCGATCAGTTAGCGCAGCAAAACGGCCGAGAACCCAATGAAGTCGAACTTGCTGAAGCCATGGGTATGGATCAGGCCGAGTTTCGGAAAAATGCCGACCGCGCGATTGATGTCCATGTCGATTCCCTCGATGAAGTTTATTGTGATTCCAGCAGCTGGTTCACCAACGATGATGATGATCAGCATGAGGCGTTGGAAAAAAGTCAGATGGTTGAGCTTTTGTCGGCAAATTTGAAGAAGCTTAATGAACGCGAACAACTGGTACTTAATAGTTATTTCATCGAAGAAATGCAGCTGGATGAAATTGGCGCAGTGCTGGACGTGTCATCTGTCCGTGTTTGTCAGATAAAAAAGCGGGCCTTGGAAAAGCTACAAGCAGCAATGACAACCAAATAATTACCATCGATGTATTTTTGTGACTGCTTGAGGCAAAGAAAAAGCCTCCTCCCTATTTAGGGGAAGAGGCTTCTCTATCATATTGAACCGAACTAATTACCGGATCAGGCTCAATACGGACTGCTGAGACTGGTTAGCCTGAGCGAGCATCGCTGTGGATGCCTGGCTTAGGATCTGGTTCTTGGCCAGCTCAGTGGTTTCAGAGGAGAAATCTACGTCCATGATCCGCGAACGAGATTCCGTAATATTGGCTACTCGATCAGACAGGTTGGATACAGTGGTCTGCAGACGGTTCTGCGAGGCACCTAAGTTAGCCTGTGCGGTTGTGACCGTATCCAGAGCGGTGTCCAGAAGACCCAATGCAGTGTTTGCGCCGGTATCGGTGCTGATGTCTACTGCGGCAATAGCCAAGGCTGTTGCGTCGACGTCAGTCAGTGCGATGGAAACCGTCTGACTTGCGTCACTACCGGTCTGAATAGCGATTGATGCGTTCGTGCCATCAAGCAGAGCAACATCGTTGAAAGTTGTACGAGATGCAACATCACCGATCTGACCGATGAGCTGAGTGACCTCTGCCTGAAGGTTGGTACGGTCACCGCCAGAAAGCGTGCCGTTGGCAGACTGAACGGACAGTTCACGCATACGTTGCAACATGTTCGTAATTTCGTTCATGCCGCCTTCTGCGGTTTGGGCTGCCGAAATACCGTCATTGGCGTTCCGGATTGCCATGTTCAGGCCGCGAACCTCAGAGGTCATACGGGTAGCGATGGCGTTACCGGCCGCATCATCAGATGCAGAGTTGATCCGGCGACCTGTAGACAGACGTTCGATTGATTTAGCTAGACCCATTTCAGCTTGGCTTGAAGCAAAGCTGGAGCGCAGGGCTGATACGTTAGTTCCTATAACAGTCATGGTGACTTCCTTTTCACAATTTACTTACACGATTGATACTGTGGGTCACCTCGTCTCCAGAAGCGGCCTCAGAGGAGTTAACGGCGGCCTCCACGATAATTAATAAAAAAACTTGTCGGTTCTCCGACATCTGGCCGCAATCGCTGTCGGAGAACCGGCAAAACTATCGGAAAACCGACAAGTTCAGAACAACTTATGCCAGTTTTTGGCCATTCCCCAAAACTGGCACGCACATTGCGAGGTATCGGATGAGCACAACAAGGATCCCGTGTTCAGAGTAAAACGTGAGGGAATGAGATGATCAACAACGCAATAAAATCTAGCCTGGTCTCTAGGTTTCCAGAGCTTGTTGATATGCTCGGGAGTGTCGAACATTTCCACTCTAACCACATATTGTCATCTGGCGCTGCGCAACTACCCCACATTGATGGCGCAGCAAAATCAGGTGCTAATGGTGGTGCAAAAGATCCCATCGTAATTTATCGCGATGGTCCATTCCGTTTCGTTCCGGCTACCCTCAGCCAGCCCCCACGCATTGAATTTGGTGAAGCAGACAAATTATTTGGTTTGTCCTGCATCATCGAATGCATGCGCGGGGGCAAAGGGCCCGCTTTTGCAGACCCCAAATCTATTGCCTTGTATAAATATGCCGCCCGCGTGGCTGGCAGCGACGCCAATGTCATGATCACCGGCGAGACCGGTACCGGCAAAGAAGGCGTCGCTCGCTATATTCACGAGCACAGTACGCGTGCTGACAAGCAACTCGTCACGGTTAATTGTGCGGCCATTACCGAAACGATGATCGAGTCTATTTTATTCGGCCATAAGAAAGGTGCCTTTACCGGAGCCTATGCTAGCGCCGTTGGTCTTTTCAAAGAAGCTGATGGCGGCACGATCTTTCTGGACGAGATTACTGAGATGCCACTGGAGAGCCAGTCGAAGCTCTTGCGCGTTCTGCAAGAAGGCGAAATTCTTCCGGTCGGTGCAACCCGTCACGAGAAAATTGATGTTCGTATCATCTGTGCTGCTAACCGCAATTTTGCTGAAGAAGTGAAAGCCGGAAAATTCCGGGAAGATCTGTACTGGCGTTTGAACGTCATGCCAGTTGAACTGGAACCACTGGCTTCTCGCCCAGCCGATATTGTTGCGATTTCCGCATTCATGATGATGGACTTTCAAAAGGGTCATGAGAAATTTGTATCGCTGTCACAATGCTGCATCGATCGGCTGAAAGCTCATCATTGGCCTGGCAATGTGCGCGAGCTTGCCAATGTGCTGCAACGCGCATTGGTTATGTGTGACGGCGATCGTATTGAAGCAAAGGACTTGATGATCTCGAGTGAGAACCTTTCGTCCCAACCAAAGCAAGACGCCGTCCAACCTGGCAGTTCCGCTCGGTTCGTACGTGGCCGCGATTTGCAGTCGATTTCAAAGAGCGTTGAATATGACGCAATCAACAAAACCCTCGAACAAACCAACGGCAACCGCCGCGAAGCTGCAAAAGAGCTTGGCATTTCAGAACGGACGCTGCGCTATCGGATGGCCGATATGCGTGCGCTGGCGGCCTGAGCAGGAGATAGAATATGTCTTCCGTCAATATGAATAGCCTGATGGCTGCACGCAATGCGATCTTGAATCGTAACAATGCGCTGCAGGATATTGCCAGTAAAACAAACAATCTGGCTGGACCTGGTCAAGCGCGGCAAACGGAAAAAGCCGAAGGCCCAGCGGGCTTTGCTGCGCAGCTAACCGACGCCATTCAGGAAGTGAATAAAATGCAGGCGACTGCGAAAGCCGACACGGCCGCCTATCAAATGGGCGAAACCAATGATGTCGCAGCAGTCATGTTGTCCAAGCATAAAGCTTCTATCGGTTTTGAATCCACCTTGCAGGTCAGGAACAAACTTTTGTCCGCCTACAAGGACATCATGAACATGTCGGTATAAGATGGCCGAGGAAACATCCCCAAATCAGAACCTGATGCCCGTCGCCGGGACAGGTGCGAGTGCGGCTAACATCGGCGGCGCTCTGGGTTCGATTCAAGCCTTTGTGCAGCAACCCGCCATAGCGCGAGCAATGCCATTGATTATCCTGTCTGCGGTAATCATCGCCGCTTTGTCAGCTTGGTTGATGTTGCGTGAACCAGCGCAACGTGACTTGTTTCGTGGACTACCGGATAATGACAAGGCGGCAGTGACGCAGGCGTTGCAAAGCGCAAATATTCCCTATCAGGTTGATGACGGTACCGGGACATTGACCGTCAGCAATGAAGATTATCATACAGCGAAGATCGAATTGGCTGGCCAAGGTTTGCCGCGTTCCGCGCCTAGCAGCGATACAATAATGTCGAGCATGCCCATGGGGGCAAGTCGTGCCGTTGAATCGGAGAAATTACGCGCCGCAAGGGAGATGGATCTGGCCCGCTCGATAGAGGCGCTAGACAATGTACTGTCTGCCCGGGTTCACTTGGCTGTCGAACAACCAAGTATTTTTCTGCGCGACAGAAATGAACCGGCAGCGTCGGTCATCTTGCAATTGACGGGCTCCACCAAATTGGATGAGCGGCAGACACAGGCGATCTTAAATCTGGTCGCCAGTTCCGTCCCCGGTCTGTCGACTGGAAATGTATCCGTGATTGATCAGAATGGGACTTTGCTATCTCGCCGCGAAGACGAGGGCTCGCGTAACAATGATACCCAGCTGAAAATAAAGGCGGCGATAGAAGACCGTTACCGTGAGTCGTTGGCCAGTCTTTTGACGCCCATTGTCGGTCCCGGAAATTTCGTCGCTGAAGTCACGGCAGACGTCAATTTTGATGAGAAGCAGGCGACCAGTGAAATCTATCCCACTGATGGTTCGGTCCTGCGCTCTGAACAGGGCATGCGTTCCGAAGAACCCGCCGGTGGACAGCAATTAGGCGGTATACCCGGCGCGCTTGCGAACCGGCCGCCTGCGGAAGCTCAATTTGAAGACCAGCCTGATGGCGGAGAAGAGCAGGGCGCCCAAGCGGCTGCACCCAAGAAAACGAGCGAAGAATATCAACGCAACTTTGAGCTGGCGCGTGAAATTGCGATAACCAATCAGGCGACGGGCCAAGTATCGCGACTGTCAGTTGCTGTCGCAATTGATGACAAGGCTTTGAAAGACACCAAGTCACCAAAAGAAATTCAGGAAATCGAAAAACTGGTGAAAGGAACCATTGGTTTCAACGCTGAGCGCGGTGACCAGATTGCTGTATCGGCGCGTCAGTTCCGGCCAGTGACAGAGAAAGAGGCCACAGAGGCTTGGTATGAATCGCCCTGGTTCGGCGTGATCAGCCGAAACGTCACGGCACTCATCGTTGCCTTGTTGATCATCTTTCTAATCGCTCGCCCGATATTGAAACGTTGGTTGAATTCGGAGAAAAATCTGAAAGCCAATATGGCTGCGAACAGCGCGACTGTTCCCGCAGATATCATGATGCAAAATCGTAGTTTGCCAAATGGAGCATCAACAAATGCTGCAGGCGGAAATGGGTCGGCGGCACAGGGAGACGGTGCGCCGGTCACTATCGATATGATCCAGGCGGCTCCAAGCTATCAGGAACGCGCGTTATTGACTCAGAATTTTGTCAAACAAAACCCTGATCATGCGGCGCTGGTTGTGAAAGAACTTTTGAAAGAGTCAGACGAGCTGGAGGAAGCTAATGGCTGAGCCAGTAAAAGAAGAAGATGGTCAGCAGCTCGAACTGATTTCCGGTCGTCAAACCGCAGCGATTTTGATGCTGCTGTTTGATGATGAGGAAGCGGCCAAGATTCTTGAGCGCCTTGAACCTGAT
The DNA here is from genome assembly GCA_947493215.1 of uncultured Sphingomonadaceae bacterium. Classification (GTDB taxonomy): domain Bacteria; phylum Pseudomonadota; class Alphaproteobacteria; order Sphingomonadales; family Sphingomonadaceae; genus Parasphingorhabdus. The sequence continues at coordinate 1,743,843 of CANLQE010000001.1, forward strand.
GAAGCAGAACTTTTAGGGGAGGCCATGTTCAGCGTTGCTGATGTCGATGCTATTCAGATTGACGGGTCGCTCGAAAAATTTCTGCAGCTGACCAAAAATCAATCGATGCTGGCCTATAAATCAGACGAAAAAGTCGGTCGGGTTTTCCGGCAGGCGCTTGGCACATCACGCGCGGAAACCATGATGAACCGCTTTGCTCCGAAAAGGCCAAGCAACATCGCAGAGCTGCTCAAATGGGTGCCCGGCAAGGATCTTGCCGAATTGGTGGAAAATGAGCCACCGCAGATCGCGGCAGTCTTAATTTCCTTCATGACACCCGAAGCGGCTGCAGAAATGCTGCAGCTGGTGCCATCGGAATTGCAGGAAGAATTAATCTATCGGGTCGCCACTTTGGGACCAGTCAGTGCGCACGCCTTGGCACAAATTCATGCATTGTTAGAAAATAACGGACCATCGGCTGAAGAAATTGCACCGCCCATGGAAATTGGCGGCGTGACGGACAGCGCCTCCATCATCAACAGCCTGCCAAAGCAAATCAGCCAGTCGGTTTTAAAAGGCGTGACAAAACGTGACCGGAAAATCGCTAAGCAGATTGAAGATGAAATGTTTGTTTTCGCTGATCTGATGAATCTGTCGAAAAAGGATATTGGTTCCGTGGTCCGCAAAGTGGACAGCGCCATTTTGGTGCCTGCATTGCGCGGTGCATCAAGCGAGCTCAAAGAAAAAATATTCGACGCTATGTCTCAACGTGCTGCTGAAACCATCCAGGATGAAATGGATGAGGCACCACCGCAGCCGATGGAAGCTGTTATCAGTGCCCAGAAAGGTGTGATAGCGATCGCCAAAGTGATGATCGATAATGGCGAAATCAGCATGTCCACGGGTGGCGCTGATTATGTCTGATCTGCATTCTGAAAAAAATCTCCACGACGATGATGTGGTTCCGCTCTGGCGCATGCCGATGGAGCAGAAAGAGTTTTCCGCCTGGTCGGGAAGTTTATCCACAGAGGCGGGATCAACTTCCGGTGATACATTTCAAAGCTTTGGTCAATCAGGGGCGGCTGATAACTCTGCTTCTTCCGGCGGTGGCGACGATGATATATTTGAAGCGGCCTATCGCAAGGGGTGGGAAGATGGGCAGGCGGCTTTAGCCGCGGATGAGGAAGCGGCGGGAACCTTGGCAGACGCGATTCGTTACTTGAACGACCTCTATTCCACCGGCAGTTTTTCTTTGGTCCTCAATGCGATTGAATCGCTTTTTCGGCGTTGCTCTGAGCTCGCCGTGCCAGACCCCGTATTGTTGCAGGCTTGGGCAACCCAGTTGGCAGATAAAATTGATCAGGATCAGAAAGGCGCGACCTTGATACTGCATCCTGATGACTTGGAATTGATCGATCAGGATATGTGCAAGCTACCCTTGCGTGCTGACCCGTCCATGTTGCGGGGTAATGTGAAACTAAGTCACGCGGGCGGTTGGATCGAAAAAGGGTCTGAAGTGGTGCTGGACGAATTGCGGGGGTTGATCGACGAGTTTAGCGATCAACAATCGGGTACCGCGAATGAGTGATCCAGCCAAAACATTTGTTAGCGATCCCAATAGCGGAAAAGGCATCCAAGGCCTCTTGGCGCGGATTGAACATATCAGCAATGAACCCCGCCATGTCGGAAAATTATCAGCCCATGATAATGGCATGTTGGAGGTGACAGGCTTTGCCTATCCTTTGGGATATTCTGGCCGCGTAATCGCAACCGATGGCAGAGAAATTAGTGCAGAAGTCGTGGGGTTCAAAGGATCACGAGCGCTCATGATTCCGATGGTGCAAGACGCACCGCTGCGGAGCGGAAGCCGGGTCTTACCTTATGTGAAATCCAATGAAGCGGCCGTCGGCGATGCGTTATTTGGTCGGATCATTGGCCCGATGGGAGAACCGATTGACGGAAAAGGTCCGATATTGGCGACGGATAGTGTCCCGTTATCGGGAATGGAAGGCAATGTCATGCGCCGCGCCAGTGTGACGAAGCCGATAGATATGGGCATCCGCGCGCTCAATGGGCTATTGACCTTTGGCCAGGGGCAACGGGTTGCAGTCATTGCCGGATCCGGTGTGGGCAAGTCGATGCTGATTAATCAGATACTCGACGGCGTCGTCGCGGATGTCGTGGTTGTCGGGCTGATCGGTGAACGTGGGCGCGAGGTGAATGACTTCGTCAACCGCCGAAATGAGAAAAAAGACGCGGTGCCCACCATCACGGTTGCGGTGCCGGCTGATCATTCGCCGTCTTCGCGGTTGAAGGCTGCGCATCGCGCAACAGCCATTGCCGAATATTTCCGATCGCAGGGCAAATCAGTTGTGCTGGTTATCGATAGCCTGACGCGCGTTGCGCATGCGCAGAGGGAAATTGGTTTATCGGCAGGTGAACCGCCAACGATGAAAGGCTATCCGCCGTCGGCTTTGTCGATGATCCCGCGGTTGATTGAGCGGGCAGGCAATGACAGCGAGACAGGCGGTTCGATAACCGCAATCTATACTGTGCTGGCCGATGGAGATGATCTTGATGATCCCGTAGTCGATAGCGCCCGCGCGATTGCCGATGGCCATATCATATTGTCCCGGCCGCTCGCAGAGCAGGGTATTTTTCCTGCCATTGATGTTGGCAAGTCGATCAGCCGCGTTGCTGTCGATATTATCGATGACGCGCATCATGCCGCCCAAACCCATTTCCGAAGGCTTTGGTCTATCTATGAAGAAAATCGCGATTTGGTGCTGATGGGTGCCTATCAAGCGGGGAGTGATCCGAATATCGATGAGGCGCTCGCACAGTGGCCGATCATGGTCGAATATCTGAAGCAGAAACCCCGCGAACTGATCAACTTTCAGAAAAGCATTGGCGACCTCTTCGGTTTATTTGAGCCATGAAACGGAAAGTGAAAGGGCTGCAACGCATCTTGAAGGTGCGTGATACGCAAAAAAAATTGAAAGAAATGGCGCTGGCCAAAGCCGGCAATCATTGTGCAACCTTAGAGCATAATGCGAGCAGGATTAGGAAGCTGCATATTGAAACGCTTTCCGATGTTGAAGCCGTCAGTGCCGATACATTGTCGGCCAGGATGGAGCTTTCTGGACGTTTGGTCGATGCAGAACGATCGATCGAAGCATCGATTGAGACGGCACGGCAAGATTTTGCCCATGCAGAGCGGCAAAACCTTGCCGCCCGGACGACCTATGAGGGTACCGAGAAGCTCCTCCAATCGAACCTTCGAAAAGCCCGTAGAGCAGAAATGTTCAAAACAGATGTTAGGCATAACATATTGTATAATATAGGTAATAACAGGAAAAAGGACCGCCGCGATGATTGACAAGATCATGTCAGAAGCCTCTCATTCGATAATTGGCATGCTTTCTGCAAAGCCTTTGGACATGGAAACACGCACCGCAAATAACGAGTTCAGCTCTCTTCTAGTCCCGGGTGAAGCCTTGCCTGGTCCCGTGCTTGATAAGGACGGCGCCGATACAGCAGAAGATAAGCGCGGTGAAGAGTTTTTGGCTCAGTTAATCGGTGATGATGCAAAGCCAGTTTCAGTCCCTAATGAGCAAGAAGCTGTCAAAACTGTCAAAGCCGTCGCGGCTAAGCTCTCCGTCGAAAGCCATGAGGGCGATAGTGAATTGCCTTTTGAAGCTGCGCCTTCTCCAGCTCCCGTTTCGGAAATGGAACGCTTCGTATCAATCATGCAACCGCCGTCAAACGGATCGGCCAATGTCGGTAACGACGTTGTGCGGTTGAACAAAGATAGCGCCCCAGGTCAACGAGCACGTATTTCAAACGCCGCCATTTCAAACACTGATATTTCAGACACCGCTATCATAGCCGATGTAACTGTTGATCAGAAGGTTTCCGCTAAAGCCGGCATTCCAAAAACATCTGTCGTTGCAGATAGCGATGCCACCACATTGCCTCTTCCCAAGGTCTCGGAAGATACGACTGTAACACCGCCGGAAAATAAATCGCCGACTATGCTCAAACCGGCAATCGAGGGCAGTCAGCCAGTTGCCAGCAAGCCCGTTTTGGAAAATTCCGGAAAAACAGAAATTACTCATTCTGCAACAAATAGTCCGGTGAAGCAGCCTCTTAACATTGGGATGCCGAAGCCGGCTTTGGTCGAAACGAAATCTACGGACATCATGCAAAATGCGGCGGCGATAACGCCACCAGTATCTGGTTCAGAACGCAATATCCGGGATTCGCTTGATCTGCGGCTAGCCAGCAAGGGCAAAGTAGAGACTTCCAAACGGCCTCAAGCCGCAGAAACTGAAGTGCGTGACGCGGCTATAGCTGCCGACAAACCGCTGAAGATCGAGACCAAATTGCCTTTCACAGAAATGGAAAAACTTCCAGCTGCGGGGCAATTGGAAAAAAATATTGAGCTATCTGTACCGCTTCACTCCGCGCCCGTTACTGGCGGTCAAAACACCACGGCAAAGGCTGTGAGTTTTGATTGGAATGCGCCGAATTTTGCTCAACGCTTTGCGGCAGAAATCAGCGATCTTAACATTAGCGGTGACCTTAAAAAATTCGAGATTAATCCTAGAAATCTGGGCCGTCTGGAAGTGTCGTTTATTTCGCGTGGTGGAGCCGAAGTGCTTCAGATCGACGCGGAGAGTGAAGCGGCGCGCGAGATGATTGTGCAGCATAGTCAAGCAATCCAAGACATGTTGAAAGCGCAGGGCCGTTCGGACCTGACACTGCGGGTGGATGTCAAAGAGAATATGTTTGCCCAATCCCATAATGAAAACATGAATTTCAGCGAGCAAGACGGCACCAACGAACAGGAGGAGCGCTCGGCTCCGTCCTCTCAAAATCGCGGGACTGGAATGTCGACTGAAGGTGATGTCGATCCACCGGCACCCTCCGACAACAGCCGCTACGCCTAAGCTTCAATCAAACAATCAGAACCCATAAATTTCAGAGGTCAAAATGTCAGATACCAATCCAGAAGAAGAAAAACCCAAAAAGAAAAAGGGTAAGATGAAAGGCATCATCGTTGGTCTCGCCGCTGTGGCCGTATTGGGCGGCGGCGGTGCTGCAGGCGGATTTTATGTTGCCGGCACTATGGGCAGTGAAGGTGGCGAACCGGAAGATCCGAATGCACCTAAAATTATTTTGAAAGATGGTACCGCTGTTAGCGAAAAAGAAGCCAAGGCAGCTGTGCCGGACGAAAGCGACAGCAAGTTCAAAATCACCTATCATCAGATTGAACAGCCGTTCACATCGAACCTGTCCAATTCCGAGAGCTTTGCACAATTGTCGCTGGCGATCTCGACCTATTATGATGAGCGCGTTTTCGAACATGTGACCGAGCATGAGATTGCGATCCGTTCCGCTATATTGATGGAGCTGGGTCAACAGGATCCGTTCGAACTCGATACCTCTGAAGGAAAACTTCAGCTCAAGAAAAAATTACGCGACGTTATCAATGCGACACTGAAAGAAAAGTCAGGGTTCGGCGGCATCGAGGACGTTTATTTCACCAGCTTGGTCGTTCAGTAAAAATTTCGGAAAGAGATAAACCAATGTCCAATCCTACCTCAGAACCGAAGTCCTCCAGCGCCGCTGATGCCTCTGCGAGCCGCGCTCCAGTCGAACACAGTCTGCTGAAAAAAGGCGGTCCTGATGATATGCTGATGTCAGTATATCGGAAGGTAGAGAAACGGTTCGCTGGTCAACTCAAAAGCCATTTGATGAACATCATTGGTTGTGAATTGGCAGTCGAAACCGCGAGCAGTGATTTGTCGCCTTTTTCCGCCTGGTGCGAAGCACAGGAGGCGGACGCCGTTTATTTGGAATATCATACCGGTGGATCTGCGCCCGCTATTTGGGTTCGCGTTTCGCGGTTATTTCTAACCGGTTGTGTGGATTGTTTCTTTGGTGGGCAATTTGACGGTGAATCTTGCGCGCAAGGCAAGTTGAACCGGTCTGAAATCGGAATGATTGATCGGGTCGCTAACGCTATTGGTAATAGCCTCGCTGACAGTTGGTCGGTGGTGAACGAAACAACCGTTCGCTATGCTGGATATATTCACGACAAAGATGATCTCGAGATGGAACTTGATGATCCGAATGTTCTGGTAAGCAAAGCGAGGATCGCGCTTACTGGTCATGCGATTGAGGCTATTGATTTTGTACAATCGATCGACGGCTTGATCGCGATTGAACCGCAACTGCAGCGTCCGGTCAGCCGTGAAACCAATAGTGTTGATCCGGCTTGGCAGAGGTCGCTGAAAGACTCTTTTGAGCAGGTTTACATGCCTGTGCGATCTGTACTGGCGCGTCCGACTATGGATTTGTCGCAATTATCGCGACTGGCTGTGGGTGATGTCTTGCCAGTGTCTCCCACCGATAACGTACCTCTGATCGTCGGCGATCGTGTCTTCGCACATGGCAGTATCGGCGAGCAAAATGGCGGCGTCGCCTTCAAAATCAAACAGTTTCTATAGGACCAGACAATGAACGATATGACTCATGATAGTGAGGCTCTGGGAGCCGCAGAAGCAACTGATGTAAACATCAGCCAGCCACAAGACCACTATGCTTTTCTTGCCGACATAAAGGTTCGCCTTTCGGTCGAAGTGGGCAGCGTGTCGATGACGGTTTCCGACATCATGGACCTACAAGAAGGCTCGGTTGTCGAACTGGATCGCCAAGTTGATCAACTGATCGACATTAACGTCAACGGCACATTGGTGGCCCGCGGCGAAGTGGTTCCGGTCAAGAATAAATTTGGCGTGCGGATCGCAGAGATCGTGTCGAATGGCATGGCGCGAGCGCGGGTTGAAAGGCGCAACTAATGACCTTTTATATTCTCAAACTGGTGATCATGCTGCCGCTGATCGGCTTGCTGATTTATGGATCGCTCTGGCTCTATAAAAGATATCAACCGCAGACGATGATGCGCCAAAAAGAAAATGGTCTCCATATTGTCGAAGTCCTCCCCATTGGTGTGAACAATAAATTGGCAGTCGTCGATTTTGAAGGGCGCAAAATTCTTCTCTCCGTCACCCGCAATGGCGTTTCAAAGATTGATGTGAAAAATGCGGAATAGTCTCAAATATATCTGGGTCATTATTGCCCTTTTTGCCTCTGCATTTGTCGCGGACCCGGCTTTCGCACAAGATACCGCTCCGGGCGCATCTGCCGCGCTGGAAAGGGCTTTGGATGATGTGTCGGGCGACGGACAACCGCTGAGCACAACGCTGCAGATCCTCATCGTGATGGGCTTGCTGACGGTATTACCATCCATAGTACTCATGATGACCAGCTTTACCCGGATCATCATCGTTCTATCGATATTGCGCCATGCGCTCGGTTTGCAACAAACGCCTCCAAACCAGGTTTTGATTGGGCTGTCCTTGTTCCTTTCGCTGTTCATAATGGCGCCCAGTATTGAGAAGATTAACGAACAGGCCATCACGCCTTATTCGGCAGACGAGATTACCTTAACCGAGGCAATTGATCGTTCCGGTAAAGTCATGCACAGCTTCATGGCGAAACAGACACGGCAATCCGATCTCAGATTGTTCATGGATTTGGCCGATGAGGAAGGTTTCGATACAGCCGAAGAAATCCCGTTTTCGATCATGCTGCCTGCCTTTGTCACCAGCGAACTGAAAACCGCTTTTCAAATCGGTTTTCTCGTATTTCTGCCATTTCTGATCATCGACCTGGTGGTGGCAGCGGTGCTGATGGCGCTGGGCATGATGATGTTGTCACCGGTGATCATATCGATGCCATTCAAGCTGCTTCTCTTCGTGCTGGTGGATGGCTGGGCCCTGACTATGGGCTCCCTAGCGGCCTCGTTTGCGAGCTAGCTCATGGCTGATAATACAGATTTCTTTGTCGGCATTGCCCAGCAAGCATTGTGGATCACCGCTCTGTCGGCTGCGCCCTTTCTGATCCCGGCACTGCTCGTCGGATTGTTGCTAGGCATGGTACAGGCGGCGACGTCGATCAATGAGCAGACGCTGACCTTCGTGCCGAAACTAATGATCGTTGCCGTCGTAGCGGCTGTATTCGGCGGTTCGATCCTTGTACTGATCGTCGATTTCACCAGAGAAATTTATACACGCATACCGGACTTGCTCTTATGATTATCCCGGGATTTGCAGATGTAGAGAGCCAGATCTGGATGTGGATGATGGCGATGATCCGCCCTGGTGCGGCGATGGTCGTAACACCGGTTTTCGGTGCGGCCAACGTGCCGATCCAAATCCGCATTATATTGGCCTTCATGATCGGTATGGTGGCCACGAATAGCGCCAGTTTTGACTTGCCGACGGACACGGCGATCAGTCTGGGAAACATTATTTTCGTCATGGGCGAAGTGCTCGTCGGTGTCGCCATCGGTTTCTCGTTGCAGCTGGGTTATTCCAGCGTGGTCATTGCAGGCGAAGCGATCAGTAACGCTATGGGCCTTGGCTTTGCCAGTATGGCCGACCCTCAGACCGGTCAATCTACTCCGGTTATTGGGCAGTTTTTGACCATAATGGCGACGCTGTTGCTACTCGCCATTGATGGTCACTTATTGCTGCTCGCGACGATTGTGCAAAGCTATTCGGCATTGCCGCCCGGCTATGCGTTCCTTGGTCCCGAATTGTTATGGGGCATCGTGAAATTCGGCGGGACGCTATTCTCTATGGGGCTGCTCATTGCGCTGCCGGTTGGTGGCTCGCTCATTCTCATTCAATTTGTCATGGGTTTTCTGGCTCGAACCGCTCCTGCCTTGAACCTGTTTGCGGTGGGTATCCCCGTCACGATTACGGGCGGTTTGATCGCATTGGCTATCACGGCGCCGATCATGGCGGACACGATTATCCAGTCGCTTGGCATGGGACTTAATCACGCAGCTATGATTGCGGAGGGCGGATAATGGCACAAGAAGCTCCTGGTGGCGGCGAAAAGACCGAAGCACCAACCCCAAAGAAACTAAAGGACAGTTCCGAAAAAGGTGATGTCCTTCAGTCCAAGGATTTGGGCGGGGCAATGGTCACTTTTGTCGGCACAGTTGCCGTCGTGATATTTGGAGGCACGCTGTATCAAGCGCTTGCCGATATGCTGGCCGGTGCGCTGGTTTTTGATCACCGTGATGTTGAGATATTTGACATAGAAGGTCGCAGTTTCTCGCTTGTTTACGGTCTGGTTCCGGAATTTATGAGCTTGTTCGCTGTGCTGTTGGTGGCCGCTATCGCGACGCCAGCTTTGTTAGGTTCGTTGGGTTTTCGGTGGTCAGCTATGAAACCAAAGCCATCCAAGCTCGATCCGATCAAGGGGCTCGGTAAAATATTCGGTACAAATGGACTGATGGAACTGGGCAAATCGATCATCAAGGTTTTGCTGCTCGGCGTTGTTGGCGGGACGATATTATACATCCATCTCGAAGACCTGGCTCAAATGGGGGCTCAAGATCTGAATATGGCCGTTACAAGCTATACGTCCATCTTCCTGACATTACTTGTCGGTATAACGGTCAGCCTCTCGTTGATCGCAATGGTTGACGTGCCGATCCAGCTATTCCAGCGCGGCAAACGATTGAAAATGTCTAAGCAAGAGATCAAGGACGAACATAAACAAACAGAAGGTTCACCCGATACGCGCGCTATCCAGCGTCAGCGCCGCAGTGAAATGCTGAATGATTCGACCCGCAAGGCTGTCGCTGACGCTACTGTCCTGTTGGTCAACCCAACCCACTTCGCGGTCGCTTTGCGCTATGACAGAGAGCAAGATTATGCGCCTGTCCTGCTGGGCAAAGGCTGTGACGCGATTGCCTTGGCGATGCGGGAAATGGCGGCAGAAGTTGGCACACCGGTTATGGAATATCAGGATCTCACGCGCTCCATCTATTATACGTCGCAGGTGGGTGAGACTATTGATGACCGTCTCTATGCCGTAGTTGCTGCGATACTAAGCTTCTTGATCCAGCTTGATGAAAAAATGGTCAGTCCGCTCCACAAACCGAAAATCAGTCTGCCGGAAGATATGCAATATAGCACCGATGGCAGCCGATTGGCCTGATCTGAAATGCCCAACGTGACCTTAATCCATCTCCAAACGTACCGTATATCACCCGGAAGGTGAGCAAAATATGTTTAGTAATGTCATAAATAGCCTTGGCGCCGGTTCGGGCATCAACTCCGGACAGTTGGTGGCTGATCTTGTGGCTGCATCCACGGGCGTGAAGCTTGGCCAGCTCAATGAGCGCAGCCAGCTGAATAGCACGCGGATATCTGCCATGGCCGCAACTGCGTCGGCGCTCAGCACCTTTTCTGATGCGGTAAAAGAAACCCTGAATGGTCAGGGCTTTGTCGGCGAGCTTATATCCAGCCGAGCCGATCTGGCCAATGCGACCGTATTGGAAGATGCCCGGCCAGAAGGATTGCCAGCGACCATAGAGGTGGTTCAAATAGCCGCGGCACAACGGGAAATGACCGATGTATTCGCCAGTGCGTCTGATCCGATTGGGGAGCGGACGTTGACCCTCACCAATAGCGGCGGAACCTTTGATATCGTCATCGACGATACCAACAACAGCCTCGCTGGGCTTAAAGATGCGATTAACGCCAGCAATAGCGGTGTCACTGCATCGATCCTGACCGATAATGCCGGCTCCCGTTTGGTGTTTGAAGCCCAGGAAGGTGTCGAAAATGCCTTTAGCATATCGCACAGCGGCCCTTCAGCGGCCTTGAACTTGTCGAATATCGGTACGGCGGCAGACAGTGTCATCCGGGTCGATGGCATAGAATTGACCAATAGCAGCAATGCGATTACCGGAGCCATTCCCGGCGTGGAGCTATCGCTCCTCGGCGCTGAGGTGGGCACTAGCTTTACGATCAGCGGTGATTCAGAGCCGCTAGATGTCCGCAGTTTAGTCACAGAATTTGTTACCGCCTATAATGAACTGCGCAGCTCTTTGAATGACGCGACGGCACCTGGTTTGGCGGGCGGAAGTGGCGGACCGCTGGCCGGCGATCGGGGTGCGCGCGAAGTCATCCGGCAAATGAGCCAACTGACATCGACACAATTAACCGACAGCGGTGATTTTCGTAACTTAGCCTCCATCGGCGTCCGAACCGAGAGTGACGGCACCTTGAGCATCGACGATACCCGGCTTGATGCAGCGCTGGAATCGGATAGCGGCGCAATCAAGTTGATGCTGGAGCCGGTGATTGTGACGGAGACTAATGTCGGTCTCAGCGGCGCCCTCGATGCCATTTCTTCTCGATTGCAAGATGATAGTGGTGCCTTGTCACAGGCCCAGGAACGGCTCGATTCCATTCGGGAATCCATAGAAGAGCGGCGCATTAAAATTAATGATGAGGGCGACCGTTTGCGCGAACAATTACAGACCACATTTGCAGGTCTGGAGCGACAGCTTTCCGTCCTGCGTGCCACCCAATCCTATGTCGAACAACAATTCGCCTCCTTTGACGATAACTGACGTTAGAAAGAATTAAAGCATGACATTTCAATCAAATATCCGGCGTACTTCAAACTATCGGTCTATTGAGAAAAATAGCCGGGTCTTGTCAGCCAACCCTTATGATTTAGTCGCTGTGCTCTTTGCCGAGCTGCGCGATAATTTGGACCTGATGATAGAAAGCGCCCGGCGTAATGATCATGGGAAAATGTTCCAATTTCGGGCAAAAGCATTGGGTATCCTCAATGGCCTTGATGAGTCTTTGGATTTTGAAGCCGCCGGTGAGCTAGCCCAAACGCTCCATGCGATCTACGCCGAAGCCGGGCGACGGATACAAGCAGAAGTTGGGGCGTCGTTTATCGAACGAACCGAGTCTGCACGAGAAATGTTGCATGAAATAGAGAAAGCTTGGCTGGCGATAGCGCCCGGCCGATAGGAATTAGACGGTAGCAGCTAAGCTCGCTTTTTAGGCGTACTGAAATTCAGTCGCTGATGTGGTGCTGGTTTCTAATTGCTTATCGATATTATATTTGCGCATTTTGTCGATAAACGTGGTCCGTTTGATGTTGATGGAACGGGCCGCTTTTGAAACAACGCCATGTGATGCTTCCAAAGCATGACTTATGATACGCCGTTCTTCATTTTGAATATGCACGCTCAGATCGTTCACGATTGTGGACGGTTTTTGAGAAGCCGCTGCCATTGTCTCTGCAAAAGAGGGACGATGGGTATTAGCAGGGAAATCCTCAACAAATTGTGACGGTTGTTGCGCTGTAGGTGCCTGAAATGCGGGCTGTTGCAATACCGGTTCTGCATGGACGGGCCGAGCAAGGTCGGATTGAACCAATGTCGCAATATCCTGGGCATGAACTGGCTGACCAGCGAAAAAAACCGTCGCGCGTTCCACGACATTGCGCAGCTCGCGAACGTTGCCCGGCCAATCATAATTTTGCATCGCAGCAAAAGCTTCGGCTGTAAAAATTGGCCGTTGATCCACACTGATTTGATGGCCCAGAAAATGCTCGACCAAGGCTGGAATATCTTCAGCGCGCTCATTCAGGGCAGGGACTTCAATGGGAACAACACATAGGCGGTAGAAAAGATCTTCACGAAAAGAACCGCCACGAATGGCTGCGCCGAGATTTTTATGTGTTGCCGCAATGACGCGGACGTCGATAGGAATATTCTGACTACCGCCAACGCGGTTGACGATGCGAGATTCCAGGACCCGTAGCAATTTCACTTGCATGTTGAGCGGCATGTCGCCGATTTCATCCAGGAAGATGGTACCGTTGTTCGATTGCTCAAACAGACCGATATGCTTGTTGACGGCGCCGGTAAAACTACCTTTTTCGTGACCGAATAATTCTGATTCAATCAGCTGTTCGGGCAGGGCGCCGCAATTGACTGTAATATTGGGGCCGGCCGTGCGTTGTGAGATGCTGTGAATGGCGTCGGCGACAACTTCTTTACCGCTACCGGAAGGTCCTGTGATCATGATCGAGCTGTTGCAACGTCCGGCGAATTTCACCAACATCCGCAGCTGCTGCATTTTGGGACTGCTACCTATAAGCTTGGTCGCTAGTAGCGTTTCTAAATTTGCGTCGTTCATTAAACTACCCAGATAACTAACCACAAAATCCGGCACCGCCGGGGTTGGGTGGTTCGAAGATCCCGCAATCTCCGAACCGTCACCTGGTAAAAACATAAATGAACAAAGATGGTTAAAGTGAAGTTAACGCAATCAGATACTCTTTGGGGTGTGCGTTAGAAAAGACCTTCCAACCGGTATCCGGTGGGAATTTATTTCAATCCAAATGGCGTAATATGGTAGAAATTTTGGCTTTGCAGGTCGCCGAGGTCGATATAAATATCATGCGATGGTCAGAAGGGTTTTGCGATTTTCCTAATAATCCCTGTTCTGCCATCACATTTATGTAGCGCATAGCCGTTGTCATTGGGATGCCTGAACTATGTGCGATTGATGATACGGTGATTTTCTCGCCCTTGAGATCACAGATATATGTATCGAGACACATGTTCCAACAGGAATCTGCAAACAGACCAGCGCCAAGATTCAGCGTATCTGCTTTGAGCCGACTCCACTTCAGCAGTTTCTCGGCCCGACGAATTAGTTCGGCAGTATTGATTTTTCCGGCAGCCGGGGCTTGGCCCTGCGGTTTATCATCTGAAGAGGTGACCAGTCCGTCCAAAGCCTGTATTTTTTCGGAAGCCTGCGCCAGCGCCAGCTTGATCGCGGCGATTTCAACACTGACTTGGTCCATATCTAAAGGCAGCACTTTATCATAGTGTTTCTAAGTAACCCAATCCCCTTGAAATAGCTATACTATTACTGCTGTTTATTTGCATAGTGCGGCCAGTTTGTTGAATATCGACTTTCAATCTTCCTTTCCAAGCAAAATCGAAATCTCTGATAATGCGTATTATTTTCGTTATGTGGTGGCGGAAATAGGTCTAGCGCCGCGCCAAAACTAATTTGTAGCTTCGGTGGATTATATACTAATACTAACGGGTATTTTATGATATATTGAGCCGATGGCATTGAAATATGTTCGTATGTTCATTGAAAATATACGATATTTACTGAATTCAGGCGGATTTTTACGGTTCCATAACTGGCTATGCGGCAAGCTCGAAATCTATGGACTCTGAATCGTGCTACTGTTGCAACTGCTCAACTTGTTCCGCCAGTTCCAACCAGCGCATTTCGGCTTCATCCTTCTCGTCCACAAGAGCGGCATTCTCTTTCGTGAGCTTTTCAAAGCGCGTAAAATCTTTGGTGTATAAATCGGCGTCCGCCAGCGCTTCGGCAATTTCTTCCACCCGCTTGTCGATAGCTTCGATCCGACTTGGCAGCATGTCATAATCGCGCTGGTCTTTGTAGCTCAGTTTCTTGGCCGGGCTGCTGGATTTCCGTTCAGGCTTCGCAGTTGCCGTTTTGCCTGGACCCTTTGATTTTGGTTTGTCGCCGTCCGCTTTGCGTTTGGCTTCCCATTCCGCGTAACCGCCGGCGATAATGTCTACTTTGCCGCTGCCATCAAGGCCCAAGGTGACCGTGACCGTGCGGTCCAGAAAATCACGATCATGGCTTACAAGCAACACCGTGCCCTCATAATCAGCGATGACTTCCTGCAGCAAATCGAGCGTTTCAAGATCGAGATCGTTGGTCGGTTCATCCAGTACCAGCAAATTTGACATCCGCGCGAATTCACGGGCAAGGAGCAACCGCGATTGTTCGCCGCCAGACAATGTTCCGACCTTTGCATCAATCAGGCTGGGCGCAAACAGAAAGTCTTTGAGATAGCCCTGCACATGTTTTTTGTCGCCGCGCACCTCAACCCAGTCGCTGCCATCGGCGAGCACGTCTCGGACGGTTTTATTGCCTTCCAAAAGGCTGCGCTGTTGGTCGATAAAAACCCCGTTCAGGGTTTTGGCTAAATTGACCGAGCCGCTATCGGGATCCAGTTCGCCCGTCAGCATCTTGAGCAATGTCGTCTTGCCAGCACCATTGGCTCCAACAATACCGATGCGATCACCACGTTGAATGCGGAGGGAGAAGTCGCGAATGATGGTGCGCTTGGCATCACCTTCTCCAAATGTTTTGGAAATATGCTCGGCCATGATTACCGATTTGGTGCGGACATCGTCGCTTTGGGCTTTGAGATTTGCGGTTCCAGCTGGTCCGATCATCGCGGCGCGCTGGGCCCGCATTTGATAGAGTTTTTCCAGTCGCCCCTGATTACGTTTGCGCCGCGCGGTGACACCGCGTTCGAGCCAGCGAGCTTCCAGTTTCAGTTTTGCGTCGATCTTATGGGCGGCCTGCGCTTCGTCGGCATGGATTTTTTCCATCCATGCATCATAGCCGCCGAAACCGATTTCCTGACGTCGGATTGCGCCGCGGTCGAGCCAGATGGTCTGCTTGGTTAGGCGGGTCAGGAAAGTTCGGTCATGTGATATGGTAATAAAAGCGCCCTTGTAACGCCGCAGCCAATCTTCCAGCCAGTCAATCGCGCTTAGATCGAGATGGTTCGTCGGTTCGTCGAGAAGCAGCAGGTCAGGCTCCAACGCGAGGGCGCGGCATATAGCGGCACGGCGCTTTTCACCGCCACTGGCCTTGTCGGCGCGGATGGACAAATTCGTTGATAGTTGATCGGCAATAGATTGAACTTCATGTTCCGCAGGGCCGGGATTTCCGGCAATCGCGAAATCGAAAAGTGTTTCAAAGGGGCTAAAATCCGGTTCCTGTTCCAGCATAACGATATTGGTGCCCGGCTGGATCATCCGTTTGCCTTTGTCCGGTTCAATCTGATCGGCAATCAAACGTAATAGCGTCGTCTTGCCAGCGCCATTACGGCCGATGAGAGCCAACCGGTCGCGGGGGCCAACATGCAGATCAAGGTCACGAAACAGCCACCCTTCGCCTTGATGGAGAGATAAGCCTTCATAGGCAAAGATCGGTGGTTGTGACATGTTAGCGGCGTTACGGCTAAGCGTCGTCAGGCTCAAGTCTTGTGATTGATAAAAAGCTATTGACGGGGAAACAAAAAACGATTGTAAAATAGGTTGGATGAATAAAAATGCCCTAAAAACTGAACCTGTCGTTCACGTGGTGTTAAAAGCATGAGGCCTAAACAGCTGTTGATGTTGAAAAAATCAATCCTTTCCGGGCTTATTGCCGTCACATCTTTGGCTGTGGCAGCTGTCCCCGCGCAGGCCGTTCAACGCGACAACGAGCAGAAGGCGGCCCGTGCGCAGATGATGGCCGGTAAAGGTAAATCTTTACGCTCGATTGAAAATAAAGTTTTGCCAAGAATGGCGGGTAGCCAGTATTTGGGCCCTGAATATGATCCTTCAGCTCAAGTCTATCGACTAAAATTTATCCAGAAAGGTCATGTCATCTTTGTTGATGTTGATGGCCGGACCGGAGCCATTATCCGTGAGCGCCGCTAAGTCGTTTTCTCTTTATCATTGTGGGATTTAATGATGGTGATATAGCTATATCATCATGAAAACCGGTTTCCTGGAGTAACTTTATGCGCGTGCTTATAGTCGAAGATGAACCCACATTGGGGCAACAGCTGAAATCGACGCTGGAAAGCAATGGCTATGCAATTGACCTGTCCACGGATGGCGAAGATGGCCATTTCATGGGCTCAACCGAAGAATATGACGCGGTTATCCTTGATTTGGGCCTGCCCGAAATTGACGGTCTGACCGTATTGGATCGCTGGCGCAAGGAAGAGCGGAATTTTCCGGTTCTGGTCCTAACTGCGCGCGATAGCTGGTCTGATAAGGTTGCAGGGTTGGATGCCGGCGCTGATGATTATCTGGCCAAGCCGTTCCAGACCGAAGAGCTCATCGCGCGCTTGCGCGCGCTTATCCGCCGTGCGTCGGGCAATGCGTCTTCGGAACTAACCGCTGGGGCAGTTCGACTGGACACGCGTTCGGGTAAAGTCACCTTGGACGGCGGTCCGGTCAAACTGACGGCACAGGAATATAAGCTTCTATCCTATCTGATGCATCATAAAGGGAAGGTTGTGTCCCGGACTGAATTGATCGAGCATATTTATGATCAGGACTTTGATCGTGATTCTAACACAATCGAAGTGTTCGTGACGCGCATCCGCAAAAAACTGGGCGCGGATGTCATTTCGACCATCAGGGGGCTGGGCTATAGTCTAGAGGATCCGGACAGCTGAATGAAACAAGCAAAATAGATCTTCCGACTGATGAAGCAGATATTCAGCCGACCCCCCCGTTAGGCACACAAACGACAGGGTCGCTGAGCCGCCGGATGATCGGTATCGCGGCTGCTTGGATTGTTGTTCTGTTATTGGGTGGCGGAGTTGCGCTGGACAGGGTGCTCGTCAATGCGGTGACCCGAAATTTTGACAATCAGTTGGAATATTCGCTGACTGCGATGATTGCTTCGGCAGAAATAGGGCCTGATGGAGAGATATTGTTCAATCGGCCACTCGGTGAACAACGTTTTCTGGAACCCAATAGCGGATCATATTGGCAGATTAGCGGTGCAGGCTATGATGATTGGGCTTCCCGCTCGTTGTGGGACCGGACATTGGAACAAGCAATGCCCCATGAGGATCTGGAGACTCATCTTTATGAAAGCGACCAATTTTCCGAAGAGCCGTTGCGGATTGCAGAGCGCAGCGTAGTTCTTCCCGATTCAGAGGTGCGATGGTCGTTTCAAGTTGCCCAAAGCAGGGAAGGTCTCGACGCCCAAGTCAATGAAATACGATCCATATTGATCAACAGCTTTTTGCTACTTGCGCTCGGGCTGATTGGCATGGCTGCATTGCAGACGCTTTATGGGCTCTGGCCCCTGCGGAAAATTCGCAAAGCGATTGCTGAAATGCGCAATGGCCAGCAAAAGCGGGTCAGCGAGCCCATGCCCAATGAGGTGACACCGATGGTCGATGAGCTAAACGAGCTGCTCGATCACAATGAAAAACAGGCAGAAGAAGCGCGGCGGCATGCCGGAAATCTTGCGCACGCGCTAAAAACACCGCTTACGGTCATCATGAATAGTGCCACAGCAAAGGCCGAGGATCTCGCCGATACCGTCATCCGCGAATCGGGTGTTATGCGCCGTCAGGTGGACCATCATCTCGCGCGCGCTCGTGCCGTTGGCCGCCGGGGGCATGCGCATAGCCGCGCCCGTGTCTGGCCAAGCCTGCAGGCCGTGGAACGCGCAGTGGGCCGGCTCTATAAACATGTTCGTATCGATATTGACGGGGATCAGGATGCTGTCGTCTCCGTCGAGCGTCAGGATCTGGATGAAATGATCGGCAATTTGGTGGAAAATGCTGCGAAATATGGCGGTGGCAGTGTCTTTGTCACAGTGGAAACCAGTGATGAATTTGTCGAACTACTGATTGAGGATGATGGTAGGGGCATCCCTGCAGAGGAACGCCAACGCATATTCGACCGCGGCGTGCGTCTTGATACTGGTAAGCCTGGTACTGGCCTTGGCCTTGCCATTGTGCGCGACGTGGCTGAAATCTATCAGGGGATGGTATCGCTGGAGGAAAGCGAAGACCTTGGCGGGTTGATGGTAAGGTTATGCTTGCCGAAATCGATGGTAAGTTCCTGACACCGACGTGGTGTATCGGCGATAATTGGGCATCAGAGATTTGGGGTTAGTCACACAAAATATTGCGATAATCGGATGCGGGCCGGGTGGTCTGGCATCTGCTCTATTTCTTGCGCGACAGGGGCATGACGTAACCCTGTTTGAGCGTTTTTCCGAACCCAAGCCACTCGGATCGGGTTTACTGATTCAACCGTCCGGACAGCAAATATTACAATCATTAGGCTTGCTGCATGATATCAAGCAGCGCGCGAGCCCGGTCCATCAACTACATGGGATTTCTGTCCACAATAATCGCCGGGCGCTGGACATGAAATACGAACATGCCCGCAATCCGGTGTCTGCTTTGGGCATTCACCGCGCCAGTCTTTTTCAAGTGTTGATGGATGCCGTCGAGAAGATGGGCATCCGCATAGTCGTGAACAGCGAGTTGGTCGGCGTGAAGGAAACAGAATCGATTATTCAGCCAGTTTTTGCTGGCGATGTAACAGGTGAGCCATTTGATTTGCTGATTGATGCCAGCGGCGCACGCACTCCTTTGGCGACGGGCCGCATCCGGAAGCTCAGCTATGGCGCGTTTTGGGGAACGGTCGATATGCCTGCACATCATACCGTCATGCCAAATGCATTGGATCAACGTTACTGGCATGCCAGTAAAATGGCCGGGATCATGCCGGTCGGTGTTAATCCGGCCACCGGTAATCAGGGGGCGGCGATATTTTGGTCTGAAAAACCGGAAAATGCTGACAGCGTCATTGATGCTGGAATCGATAGCTTTCGAAAGGAGTTTTGCAAGCTCTGGCCAGAGGCGGAGCCCTTTGTTGCGCAAATCGGGTCTATGGATGATCTCACCATGGCGGTTTATGGGCATCGTACCGGTCGCTCGCAAAGCTCAAAGCGCCTATATCATGTTGGTGACAGTTGGCATTGCACCAGTCCGCAATTGGGGCAGGGGGCCAATATGGCTCTTATTGACGCCGGTGCGTTGGCAATGGCGATGGAGGTCGCGGTTGATCTCAATGATACATCGAAACGTTATCGCCGCTCGCGGTCATTCCATATCAAACTCTATCAAACGCTTAGCGTGATGTTCACGCCGCTATATCAATCAAACGGCAGGTTTTTGCCATTGATCCGCGATTTGACCATCCATTATTTCGCAAGATGGCCATTGGTGCGCCGTTTTATAACCCGCACCGTATCAGGCGTTTTGGGATTAAAACGCATCCGATAAAAACGTGCCTAGCGAGCCTCTTCGCGGATCTGTTCATGGTGACGGATAACTTCATCGATGATGAAGCGCAGGAATTTTTCCGAAAATTCAGGATCAAGATCGGCATCGCTGGCGAGCTGCCGCAAGCGAGCGATTTGTTCCTGCTCACGCGATGGATCAGCCGGGGGTAGCTTGTTTGCCGCTTTATATTCGCCAACAGCTTGGGTGACTTTGAAACGCTCTGCCAGCATGAAGACCAACGCGGCGTCGATATTGTTGATGCTTTGGCGATATTGCTTGAGCTTGTCGTCCATGGATAGCTACCTGATTTCCCTTATTGAATTTCCTGTTGATAGACTTCCACGCAAGTTTTGCAAACTTCACCTGCTGTTGCTTGGATTTCACTTGCCTTATCGATGTTCCCTTGCCACATCGCATGGGATATGTCTGCAACAGTCCATCATTTGGGGCGTGAAGCCGCTCCGTCGCTAGAACCGCTTATGACGCTTGTCGCCAGCGATATGAATCAGGTGAACAGTGTCATTTTGGACCGTATGCAGTCCGAAATCCCCTTGATCCCGGAATTGGCGGGTCATCTGATCGCGGGCGGCGGCAAGAGGATGCGTCCCATGCTGACGCTGGCCGCTGCAAAATTGATCGGATATGAAGGCAATCGCCATTATAAACTGGCTGCTGCGGTAGAGTTTATCCACACTGCCACTTTGCTGCATGATGATGTCGTTGATGGGTCTGATCTCAGGCGCGGCAAAAAAACGGCCAATCTGGTTTTCGGAAACCCGGCAACAGTATTGGTTGGCGACTTTCTGTTCAGCCGGTCTTTTGAATTGATGGTAGAAGATGGTTCGCTCAAAGTATTGAAAATCCTGTCCAGCGCGTCAGCGATTATTGCGGAGGGTGAGGTTAACCAGCTCACTGCTCAGCGCAAAATTGATACCAGCGAAGATCGTTACCTCGATATCATCGGATCGAAGACGGCGGCCCTGTTTGCCGCCGCCAGCCGTATCTCTGCGGTCGTTGCCGAACGGGATGAAGAGACGGAATTGGCGCTGGATTCATATGGCCGCAACCTCGGCATTGCTTTTCAATTGGTGGACGACGCCATTGATTATTCTTCCGATAGCGAAACTATGGGCAAAGATGCCGGTGATGATTTCCGTGAAGGCAAGGTTACGCTGCCCGTAATTTTTGCCTATGCACGCGGCAGTGAAGAGGATCGCAAATTCTGGAAAGACGCGATTATCGGTCATAAAATCACCGATGATGATCTGGCTTATGCAACCGGTCTGCTCAAGAAAACCGGCGCAATTGACGATACGATTTCCCGCGCGCGCCATTATGGACAGCGGGCTATTGATGCACTGGGCACCTTTCCGTCGGGCAAGGCAAAAGCCGCGATGACCGAAGCAGTTGAATTTGCAATTTCACGCGCTTATTGAGACGCTCATCTACTAAGGAAAATGTGATGGCCGCACGGATTTATCAAAACCCTATGAATGCAATGCAGTCGGGCAGAGCGCTGACGGACAAATGGATGCTGGAATTTGAACCCTCCGAAGCGCGTAAGGCTGATGCATTGACCGGTTGGGCCGGGTCTGGTGATACCCAGCGTCAAGTGGAGATGAAGTTTCCGACAGTGGAAGCTGCAAAGGCTTATGCCGACAAATATGGCATTGCTTATTCCATTGTACCAACGCCTAATAAGACATTGAAATTACAAGCCTATGCCGACAATTTCCGGTAAACTTTCTGCTTACCTAGGTTGAAGAAGCAACAATAGTCTAACGTCAATAGCGGCGCCTTCAGCGCGTTTGGCGTCGATAAAATCACCCAATTCTTCAAGGGCGACCCGATGGACGGTTATATTCTCTCCCGCGACGCCACCGCCTTCCCCAACCTTGGTCAGGCCTCCTGCTTTGAACAGAGAAAAGCTTTCGGATACCATGCCGGGGGATGAATAAAACTCACCGCAATCTTCCATTTGTTCGGCGCGATAGCCGGTCTCTTCTTCCAGTTCGCGGTTGGCAGCTAGCGAGGCATCTTCATTGCTATTGTCGTGATGATCCCCAACAAGACCAGCCGGCAGCTCGATGCATTTTTTGCCAAGCGGGACGCGATATTGTTCGACCAGCAGCACATGACCGTCATCAATTGCTAAAATCACAGCGGCCCTTATGCCCCGGCTGCGCGAGACATATTCCCAGCGGCCTTGTCGCTTGGCCGTGATGAAGCGGCCCTCCCACATGGTTTCGACGGGCGCGTCGGCATCGGGGAAGTCGGAATCGCCGGTGCTCAAATTTCGATCAACCGATCGGGCAGTTCATTCGGGTTTTTATCGGTTTTGGGGAAATGCTCTTTCAGCACCACACCAACATGACGCACGGCGGCGGCCATGCCTTCACCGGGGCGGCCCGCGCGGACTTCATCGATCAGCGCTACCATCGCCTCACCCCAGACTTCCGGTGAAACCTTCTGCGCAATCGCTTCGTCAGCCACTATTTCAGCACGATGTTCTGAAAGGGAAACGTAAATTAATATTCCCGTGAGACCCATGGTGCGGCGTTCTGCGCCAACCTTGAAGAAATCTATCGCCCGCTTGCGGACGCGGCGTTGTTTGGTGCTTTTTGGCGTGACGAAAAGCCGAAGGGGCATCCAGGCGAAAACATAACGCATGATCAGAAACAAGGCGACGCTGGCAACGAAGAGAATGGCCATCTGTTCACCCGCGGTGGTAAAATCTTGCTCCCAGCCGCCGAATAAGCCCGTGATGATGGATTGATAAAAGGCTGGAAAAATCGCTAGTGATGACAGGAATAAAAAGGTGATACCAATGGCCCATTGAAGGCCTGCATCATGATATTTGTCCGATAGATCGGTGACGATCGTTACAATCTCTCCATCGGTAAATTTCTCAGCCTCGCTGACCGCTGCGGTGACAAGTTCGTGGTCTGCTTCAGAAAGCTGATTTACTTTTTTCATTACCATCCTCCTGATGCGCCGCCGCCGCCAAAGCTACCGCCTCCGCCGCCAAAGCCGCCTCCGCCAAAACCACCGCCGCCGCCAAATCCTCCACCGGAGCTGCCCCATCCACTCGAGCCACCACCGCCCCAGATAACAACCGGGCCAGCGCCACCACGATAGCGTCTGCCGCCCCGTGAGTTGGAGACGGACATGATGAAAATAACGATCATCACCACGATCCAAAATATCGCCAGACCGCCTTCACCGTCATTAGAGCGTTCGCGTTGTTGGCTGGCTGCCTGTGAAGCAAAGGCGCGTGCTTCCTCTTCGGGCAGCATTAGCTGAGACGTAATCGCGTCCACACCAGCCGTTATGCCTGCGGGCATGTCATTATTGCGAAACTGCGGTAATATGGCGTTCTGAATGATCATGGCAGACAAGGCATCCGTCATGATAGCTTCCAATCCATAACCCACTTCGATGCGGACCTTGCGATCATTGGGCGCGATCAGCAATATGATACCATTATCTTTCTCGGTTTCGCCGTCGCCATCCTGTCCTATGCCCCATTTCCGGCCCAACTGATAGCCATAGTCAGAAATATCATAACCCTCTAAACTGGACACCGTGGCGACAACCATTTGCCGGTTTGAGTTTGTTTCCAGTGCTTCCAATTTGGCCGCAAGCGCGGCCTCTTGGGCAGGATCAAGCAAGTTTGCCTGATCCACGACCTGGCCCGTGAGTTCGGGGAAATTTTGTGCTGCAGCGGGAACCGCTAACGCGCATAATACCAAAATGAACAGCGAACGTATCAGCGTCATGATGCTTGTTTCTCCTTGAGGGTTAGCGGCAACTCATTATCATTCAATTTTATGGTCGGGCTCGTCCGCATCTTTGCGATTAAACTGTCGGCGCCCGACACAATGCCTTCTTCCATCTTGCCGTCTTCAAATGCCGGTAAGATATCTTCCCGTATCACCTTTGCGCAAAAGGGATCGCTCAGGGAGCCTTCAAGACCATAGCCGACCGCAATGCGAACTTTACGTTCATTGGGAGCTACCAATAAGATAACGCCGTCATCGCGTTCGGAATGTCCGATTGCCCAGCGTCTGCCCAGATCGACTGAATATTCAACTATGTCCAAACCGTTTAGACTGTCCGTCGTGACAATCACAAACTGTGGGCCAGCTTCTCTCTCAAGCCTCGCAAGTTTTTCAGTTAATATCTTCTCAACCTGGATATCCAATAGATCGGCTTGATCGACTACTCGGCCAGTCAGTTGGATCGTAGCGTCGTTGACTTTGGCACTGTTGTTCTCAAAGGGCGTTGTCGCCTCATTGCACCCTGCAACCAGCAGCGATGTGAAGACAACGCTTTGGAGCAAGGGCAGGCGATTTACTTTCACCCCTTAAAAAGCAACTGCTGGTGCTTCATCCGCGCCTTCGGTCGTGGCAGCAAATGGTTCCATCGGCTCTGCACCGTGAATAATCTTTGCACCGATAATATCGGGGAAGGTCCGGATGGTTGTATTATATTGCCGGACCGCCTCATTATAATCGCGGCGTGCCACATTGATGCGGTTTTCCGTCCCTTCAAGCTGGCTTTGCAGCGCGAGGAAGTTCTGATTGGATTTGAGATCAGGATAGGCCTCTACGGTTGCCAATAGACGGCCAAGACCTTGCGAAAGCTGTCCTTGTGCTGCGGCATATTCCTGAATTTTTGAAGCATCGCCCAAATCATCGGCGCTGACTTGAATGGAAGTCGCCTTTGCGCGTGCTTCAACCACAGCGGTCAGCGTGTCCTGTTCCTGTGCTGCAAAGCCTTTCACGGTCTCGACCAGATTGGGGATAAGGTCAGCACGGCGTTGATAGGTGCTCTCGACATCGGCCCATTTGGCCTTGGCTTGTTCTTCCGCCGTCGGGACGCTGTTAATGCCGCACGCGCTCAACGCGAGGGCCAATACTGGTACCGCCAAAAACTTGGTGAATCTGCCACGCATATTAATTTTCTCCCTCATTCAGGCCTAGCGCCTTCTCATATGTAAAAAATAGGTACGAAAACCGGCAAATGCAATGACTTCCCTCGACAAATTCGGGGTTATCGGGCATTTAACCATCATCTTACGGGGAAGAGGAGTATTTCAATGTTTTCAGAATTTAAAGAGTTTATCCTAAAAGGCAATGTGCTGGATTTGGCAGTTGCGGTCATTATCGGGGCCGCTTTTGCAACGATTACGACATCATTGACCGAAGATGTGATTATGCCGATTGTTAGCGCGATTTTCGGTACCCCTGATTTTGGCAGCATGTTCATCCTGCTCGCCACACCGCCAGCGGAACTGGCCGGGTCTACTGACTATGCGGCACTGAAAGAAGCCGGCGTTCCGATGCTGGGTTGGGGACAATTCCTGACGGTTGTAATCAACTTTGTGATACTGGCGTTCATCATCTTCATGATCGTGCGCTATGCCAATAAAGTGATGGCGAAGAAGGAAGCAGAAGCACCGTCCGGTCCAAGCGAAATTGATTTGCTGACCGAAATTCGCGATAGCCTTAAAAAATAAACGTTAATTCAATCGTTTAGCGAAATATCTATAGGCGCGGATAGCAATATCCGCGCCTATATTTTTGCGGCATTCTCTTTTCATTCAGAATTAAGCGCCTATATAGGGTCTGTCTGCTTCGGCGGACTATGGTGATAAATTGTGATGTGCAATAGGCACAACGGACCCGGGGGCGGTACCCGGCGGCTCCACCATTTGGGATGTTTTTACAGCATCTTTGTTGATGGGGCCGAACTAGGATCGACGTGTGTTGAAAAGCATTATTTTTACCCGGCCTGAGTATGCCGTGATTGCTCATAACTATAAGTGCAAATGATAATGAAGCACTCGCAGTAGCGGCTTAATCTATCGACCTTCGTGGTCGTAACTTAAGAAGTTAAAGCGCGGTTGGACCCACCGGGCAACAGAAGGGATACCGGCGGCCTGGGGGTGCCGAGCAACAGAAACCCCCACCTTTCAAAATTACGCTGAGCGCCGAGCAACAGAAGCTCACCACTTTATTTTTGGCGAAGTGCGGAGAGTTGACCGATCAATATTCCCGACCGAAGCTTCTATGATAGTCAATCGCTTCGATCATTTTTGCGCCAGCCATGAACACCGCGCCGGTGCAGGCGAGGAATAATAGCTTTCCACCAAATCCGGGATATTGCACCAGATAATCTTGGCCGCGCGCCACAGCCCCTGTGGCAAGGGCATAGACAATCAGGAATGCTTCAAATTTCGTCTTGATGATGAACAGTCTTTTGAATTTTTTCCACATGTAAAATTAGGTAGCAAGCCCTGTGCCAAGCCCGAAAAAGTGGGATTTTTCAGGACTCGAACATAGTTAACTGTAAGTTAATTCGACAGTTGGCGACCGAAATTCAGCTGTCGAGTTCCGTCAATGTGCAACGTTGCAATAGTTTCCCGCGGGCGCTTTGTACTTGCTCTAGCAAACTGGCGTCGGTCAACTGATTGGGCAATATGGTTTTCGGCCAATATTGCTCCACCACTTCGGCAATGATATCCAGTTTTTCGGGCGTCGCCATGAAGCGCTGATCAACGCGCGCAGGGTCAGCAACAACCCGTAACCTTAAGCATGCTGGACCGCCGCCATTGGCCATCGATTGGCGCACATCAACGGGGCATAGCGTGCGGACCGGGCCGTTGCCGGACACCAGCTCCTGCAGATAGGACCAAACCGCCTGATTGTCCTTTGCCTCGGTTGGCAGGATCAGGGCCATACCGCCGTTATCAGGCAGGGTGACCAACTGCGCATTGAACAAATAGGATTTGATCGCGTCGGCGAGGCTGACCTTGTCCGCTGGCACCGTGATGATCTCGACTGCCGGAAATTTGCGCGCGACTTCGGCGTAAAATTCTTCCCGGTGCTCAAACGCATCTTCATGGGCAAAAAGCACTTGATCATTGGCAACCGCGACGACGTCATTGTGGAATGCGCCAGCGGCAATGGCTTTTTCCGATTGCTGGGCAAAGATGACGCGGTCTTTCGACAGTCCATGCTTTCGCGCAACGGCTTTGCTGGACTCGATATGCTGGCGCGCCGGAAAAGGTCCGCCGGTTTTGCCATAGATAAATATCTCAACCCCAGCTTTGCCATGAGAGGGGCAAAGTCGCATGTGATTTGCCGCGCCCTCGTCTCCAAATGGCGGCGGTACGGGCGCGTGAACGCTGAAATGGTCGTGATCAGCAAAAGCGAGTTGCAGCTGCGCCAAGGTGCCGGACCATTCATGGCTGCGGTGCGGCATGGTTTGGAGATTGGCCACGGTGAGATGACATTTGCCATCGGTGCTATCGGCGGCAGGCGAGATGGTCGCGGCATTGGCCGCCCACATAGAGGAGGCCGAATAAGCTGCGGCCCGGATATGGGATTCTGCCTGTTCCACTGTCGTGCCGAGCGCATTTAACCAGGCTTTATTGGGCCGGTCGAGCGGCATGAAGAAGCCCTGCGCCAAACCCAGATCGATATTGTGCCGCATCTTTGCGATGCCCTGAAGGGCGGCCTGACGCGGATAAGAAGCCTCTCCGGCATTGGTTGATGATGCGATATTGCCGAGGCTGAGGCCGGCATAATTATGGCTGGGACCAATAATCCCATCGAAGTTAATTTCCTGAATCATGGTCATTTATCTACCTTGGAATGTGGCGGATCGTATCGCCGACCGAGAGACCGATATTGGCAGCAGCATCTTCATCGATCGTCACGCCGCCATCGGCTTCTCCGATATAGGCATAAGTCGCCTGAAAATCATGCAGCCGCCCGGAGGAAATGATGGACTTCAGTCCCGCTCCAGAAGCCGTGATAGCAGTTATCTCGTCAGACTTTGAATTTCTGACGCTGCTGACATCATTGGTCTTGGCGATCATCGTCGGGCCACCGTCAAATATATCGATATAGCCGTCATAGGAGAAATTCTCATTCTCCAGCATCCGCATCGCTGCGCGTCCATTGGGGTGGGGGATGCCGATTGCAGCGCGGGCCGTTTCGCTTAACATCGCCGTATAGATGGGATGTTTGGGCATCAGGTCCGCGATAAATTGGTTGCCGTGAATAGCGTTGAAATAGTCCGCTTCCTGAAATCCCATGCCGAAGAAACGGCCGGCGAGGCCGTCCCAGAATGGGGAGCCTCCGGCTTCGTCGATCACGCCGCGCAGCTCTGCAAACAGGCGGTCGCCAAAACGGGGGCGATGTTCCTTGATGAACAGATAGCGGCTGCGCGCCAAAAGCATCCCAAGCCCGCCAGCGCGCTCACCGGGATGAAGGAATAGACCGCCAACTTCACTCGCCCCTTCCAGGTCAGTCACCAAAGTCAGCATTTGCGCACTAAACGT
Source organism: uncultured Sphingomonadaceae bacterium (assembly GCA_947493215.1). Taxonomy (GTDB): domain Bacteria; phylum Pseudomonadota; class Alphaproteobacteria; order Sphingomonadales; family Sphingomonadaceae; genus Parasphingorhabdus. The sequence continues at coordinate 1,772,026 of CANLQE010000001.1, forward strand.
CCGGTCCAGTTCCTTGCTCGTCTGTGACAAAGTGCTCAATCGATAGGAATAAAAGGGCCAGCTCTGCCCGACCATCGTGAACAATTGTGATGTCCCGCGCACCGCGCCGGTTTCAACATTTTCGAGCACCATGACAAAAAGATCATTGCCATGCTCGTCCGTGGTCCGATCAAATGCGCGCGCAGAACGTCCCAGCTTTTCTGTCAGGCTGTCCTTGTCGGCGGGCAGATTGGTAAAACCACCGCCGGTTAGCTTTGCCATCTCGTATAGATGCTGCAAATCATCGATCTGCGCAGCTCTTATCCTGAAATTTGTCATAGTCCCCCTTTGGCGGCAATGCGCATGATCGTCAGTGCCGATAGCTGCGTGCGTTCGACAAGACTGTCCGCGAGCAGAAATTCGTCAGCGCTATGAATAGCGCCGCCGCGCACGCCCATTGTGTCCACTACCGGTACACCGCAAGCGGCAATATTATTGCCATCACAAACACCGCCAGTGCCGCGCCAGCTAATATCCAGCCCCAAATCCGCGCCGCAGCTTTTGACCAAATGGAACAGCTTTGCCGCTTGCGGATCAATCGGTTTGGGTGGGCGGCCAAAACCGCCATGGCAATGCACGTCGAGATCATGCTCGCGGGCAATGCTGCTAACCAGCTTATCCAATATGCTCTGCGCCTCTTGCTGATCGGCCAGCGCCTTGGGCCGGAAATTGACTCGCAGGATCGCGTGGTCCGGCACGGCATTATTGGGTCCGCCGCCTTCGATTTTGGCCGGGTTAACGCTGAGCCCCTCGCGATGCATGGCCTTGAGTTGCAAAGCCATATCAGCCGCAGCGACCAAGGCATTGCGCCCTTCGTCAGGATTGCGACCGGCATGGGCGCTCTTGCCTGAAAAGATGATCGAAAAATTACCGCTACCGCCGCGTTCCCCGGCCAGAGTGCCATCGGGCAGGGCGGGTTCATAGGTGAGGGCTGCGACCTTGTCCTTGGCGCATGTCTCGATGAGCGCAGCGGAAGAAGCGGAGCCGACTTCTTCATCGCTGTTGATCATGATGTCATAACCGATGCGGCTGGCCTGTTCGCTTTGTTCCAGCAATTGCAGCGCGCCGAGCATGACGGATATCCCGCCCTTCATATCGGCAACGCCGGGGCCGTTGAGAACGCCCTCTTCCAGCCATTCGAGATTCTGGAAATGATGATCGGCCGGGAATACCGTGTCCATATGACCCGTGAGCAATATGCGCACGGGCGCGTCGGGACGGATGGTGCCGAGCAGATGCCGGCCGCGCTGGACCTGATCGATAGAACCGTTGGGACGCACCGCCTCGACCGGGTCAGGTTCAACCAGCTCTATGTCCCCGGGTAAGACGGCAAAGGCATCGGCAAGATATCCGGCAACGGTTTTGAGGCCATCCAGATTGGTCGTTCCGCTGTTGACCTTTGCCCAGTCTTCTGTGCGTTTCAGCAGCGCAATATCATTCGCTTTTTCGAGCAGGGGCGTTTCTGGCAATGTTTGGATAGTCATCGCAAACTGATAGCATTTGTAATCAATCGCTGTCACCTGTTTCCGACAGCCTTGGAAAACAACTTCTGGATCAGTATCGGGCGTCTGCGATCAGCGCGTTGACCCCTTGATGGATTTCTTCCCAAAGTTCGCGCTCGTCCTGCTTCGCTGTGGGGATGGTTGCGGTGATCACATGGGTTGCGGCATCAACCAGCCCGGTGAACCAGTCGCTGTCGACATGCAATGTCTCCTCATGATGCGGCACGGTGCTGCCAAACATGACGCGGATTTCCTGCGGGCGGTCGAGCCAGTTCATCAGGCAATAGACAACACTTTCCACCATTTCCGCTTCGAGTTTGACCGTATTTCCCAAACCATGTTCGCGAAAAGATGCCCGGGCGCCGGGATGGACGGCATAATAGCGCTCCATCACCGGATCGGTAATATCGCCCAGCGCATCTGCCGCACGCTCCAGACTGGTTTCCAGCAGGGTCATTTTTGCATTCAAGTCCATTGCAGACGATTTTGAACCATCCCCGCACGATCATCAAGGAATTGATTTCCTGCATTTACAAAAACGGCATCAACAGCCATAGGATGCGACCGATTCCTCCCCGGATTATCTGCTTTCACGCTCAGGCAATGATGTCGGGGCGTGTTATGTTTTTTATGAATAAGAGGAACTATCCATGTCCGAATATGTCCGTCAAAACGGTGTCCAGATTGCTCAGCAGCTGTTCGATTTTGTCAATGATCGCGCTTTGTCTGGTACGGGTGTGGATCAGGATCAATTCTGGTCTGGCTTTGCAGATCTTCTGGGCAAATTTGCGCCGCGCAATGCAGAGCTATTGGCCAAACGGGAAAAACTGCAATCGCAAATTGATGAATGGCATATCGCTAACAAGGGCAAGCCAATGGATCAGGCGGCGTATCAGGCGTTTCTCAAAGAGATCGGCTATCTGGTTGATGAACCAGCGCCATTTGCCATCACCACGGAAAATGTTGATCCGGAAATCGCGACCATGGCAGGGCCACAGCTGGTGGTGCCATCGTTGAATGACCGGTTTGTGCTCAATGCGGCCAATGCGCGCTGGGGCAGCCTCTATGATGCCTTTTACGGCACGGATGCTCTGGATGCAGCGCCAGCCCAACCGGGTGGCTATGATCCGGTGCGCGGCGCGGCGGTGATCAAGGCGGCAAAGGCCTTTCTGGACGAGACCTTCCCCTTGGCGTCAGGGTCGTGGACCGACTATCAGGGCGGCACCCCGGCACTGTCAGACGCTTCGCAACTGGTTGGCCGCAATGGCGACTCTCTGCTGCTCAAGCATAACGGGCTGCATGTCGAAGTGGTTATCAATGCCACTCATCCCATCGGCAAAGACGATCCGGCCCATATTGCGGATGTACTGATGGAAGCGGCACTAACGACGATTATCGATATGGAAGATTCTGTCGCGGCCGTCGATGCCGAAGACAAAGTACTGGCCTATACCAACTGGCTTGGCCTGATGCGCGGGGATCTCGCGGCCAAATTTATGAAGGGTGGCAAAGAAGCCGAACGTCGCGCCAATCCTGACCGCGTTTATGAGGATTTGGAGGGCGGTTCCTTCACCCTGCACGGACGCAGTCTGATGTTTGTTCGCAATGTCGGGCATTTGATGACCAATCCGGCGGTCTTGCGGGCTGACGGATCGGAAGCACCGGAAGGCTTGCTCGATGGCGTGTTTACCAGCCTGATTGCGATGCATGATCTCAAAGGCTTGGGCGATTTGCGCAACAGCAAGGCCGGGTCCATCTATATTGTGAAACCGAAAATGCATGGGCCGGAAGAATGTGCGTTCACCAACGATCTGTTTGACGCTGTTGAAGACCTGCTGGGTCTTGCCCGCAATACCATCAAAGTCGGCGTGATGGACGAAGAGCGCCGGACCTCTGCCAATCTCGCGGCCTGCATCCATGCTGTGAAAGATCGGATCGTATTTATCAACACGGGTTTCCTCGACCGCACTGGGGATGAAATTCATACCAGCATGCAGGGCGGGGCGATGGTCGCCAAGGCTGATATGAAATCCAGTGATTGGATACAATCCTATGAAGCGCGCAATGTCGCCATCGGTTTAGCTTGCGGCATGTCCGGCAAGGCGCAAATCGGTAAAGGCATGTGGGCGGCGCCTGACATGATGGCCGACATGATGGAGCAGAAAATCGGCCACCCGATGACGGGCGCGAATACCGCATGGGTGCCTAGCCCGACGGCGGCAACGCTGCACGCTATTCACTATCACCGGCTGGACGTGTTCGCGCGTCAGAAGGAAGTGGCAGATGATGGTATTCCAGCACTCGATAAGTTGCTCACCATTCCTTTGGCAGAAGGCCATAACTGGTCAGCCGAGGAAATTGAGCGCGAGCTCGACAATAATGCGCAGGGCATTTTGGGCTATGTGGTGCGCTGGGTTGACCAAGGCATCGGCTGTTCCAAAGTTCCGGATATTCATGATGTCGGTTTGATGGAGGATCGCGCGACTTTGCGGATTTCTTCTCAGCATATGGCCAATTGGATGCTGCACGGTGTGTGTTCGGCAGAACAGGTTGATGCGGCCCTGTTGCGTATGGCGGCCAAGGTGGATGGGCAAAATGCCGGCGATCCGCTCTATCGTCCGATGGCGAGCGATCCAGCGAGCAGTCTGGCGTTTCAGGCGGCGCGCGATCTGGTGTTCAAAGGCGTCGAACAGCCGAGTGGCTATACCGAGCCATTGCTCCACGCCTATCGCCGGAAGTTAAAGGCCACTGGCTGAATTTTACAGCCTGATCGCGTTATTTTGAAAGAAACCGCGCCAGCGCGACAAATTCTTCGACGCTCACCGTTTCCGGTCGCCGCGCCCCATCAATTCCGGTATCGACTAACGCATCCAGTCCGCCGGGCAGGCCTTTCAAACTTTGCCGCAGCATTTTGCGGCGTTGGCTAAACGCGGTCTGGGTGAGTTTTGCCAATATGCCCGGATCAACGCCTTCGGGTTGGGCTTTGGGTTTCAGGTGCACAATCGCCGACATCACCTTGGGCGGCGGCGTAAAGGCGGAGCGATGGACCGACATGGCGAGCTTGGCCTCACAACGCCATTGCGCCAGAATCGAAAGCCTGCCGTATGTGCCAGATCCCTCTTTGGCGACGATCCGGTCTGCCACTTCACGCTGAAACATGAGCGTTAGCGATTGCCATGCAGGCGGCCAACTAGGGTTAGAGAGCCACTTGATCAGCAAAGCCGAACCAACATTATAGGGCAGGTTGGAAACGATGTGAAAAGGGGTGTCGAATAGCGCGGCCAAATCGATTTTGAGGGCATCTGCGTTGATAATTGTAAGCTGACCCGGAAAATGATCGGACAGGTCCGCCAAAGCGGGCAGGCATCGTTCGTCCCGTTCGACGGCCGTAACTTTCGCGCCGGCTTGCAGCAACGCCTGGGTCAATCCGCCGGGGCCGGGGCCGACCTCAAAAACATGGTTATCTTGTAAGTCACCGGGAACCGCCGCAATGCGAGACAATAGTTGGGTATCGAGCAAAAAATTTTGACCAAGCGCCTTGTTGGCGGTCAGGCCGTACTTTTTTATTACCTCCCGCAACGGGGGCAGGGGCGGCGATGGCTCGCTCAAAGGTCGTATTTTTCGCGGTTGGATACGGCGGTTTCCGCCATCTGAATCGCCGCAATCATGGACCGTGGGTCGGCAATGCCTTGTCCTGCGATACCAAATGCTGTGCCATGATCGGGCGAAGTCCGAACGATCGGAAGGCCCAGTGTCATGTTAACGCCATCAAAAAAGTGCAGTGTTTTTAAAGGGATCAGTGCTTGATCATGATAGGGGCATAAGGCGACATCATATTGCGCCCGGGCCTCTTCATGGAACATCGTGTCAGCCGGCAACGGGCCAGTAACATCAAAGCCTTGTTGTGAAAGCTCTTCAATCGCCGGCCGCATGACGAGATTTTCTTCCTTCCCCAAATTGCCATTTTCCCCGGCGTGGGGATTAAGGCCGGCAATAGCGATCCGAGGGTTCTCGACTCCGAAATTGCGGATCATCGCTTTATGCGCGGCTTTGGTACGGGCGATAATCAGTGGCTTGGTGAGCTGCGCAGGGACATCTTTTAAAGCAATATGGGTGGTCATGGGTATGACTCGCAAAGATGGGCCAGCCAGCATCATCACAGCATTTTCGCGCGCTATACCGCACCGTTCCGAAACAAATTCCGTTTGCCCGGGATAGCGGAAGCCTACCTTATACAGTTGGGACTTGGATATGGGAGCTGTAATAACGGCGGCGGCATCTCCGGACCGGGCAAGACCACAAGCTATTTCCAGCGCGTGCAGGGCGCACTGCGCTCCATCAAGGCTTGGTTTGCCCGGTACCGTGGTCTCGCCACTATGGATATGAAAGACAGGCAATGCCGTATCGAAATGATCGTGGGCCTCTGCAGGGTCCGATATTTTTGCAATCGGAATACCGCCCAATCCATTGCCGCCGGCGGCCTTGAAATCTTCAAAATTTCCGACGACAAAAAACGGCCTCAAACCAAGTTTTTCTCGTTCAGACCAACTTTTGCAGACAATCTCGGGACCAATTCCGGCCGGATCACCGCAAGATAGGGCAAAGGGTTTTATCACCCTCCCATCCATCAATTATAGTCGATAATAGCGTCGCGACGAAGATCGCGCAGATAGATTTGCGCACGTTTATTGACCCGTTCATTTTCCAGGTCCGACATGATCTGGTCGAAAGATGGTGCCGATGCCGTTTGTGGATCATCACGGCCGCACAGGATTAAAACACGCACGCCATCAGCTACGGAACCGAAGGGTTGGCTGGCTTGTCCGATAGGCAAGTCGACGATGGTGTTTTGCAGCGGACCCGGCAAGTCTTTCAGGCGAACCTGATCATTATCGACAATCGCTGCACCGATGTTGGAGGCGATTTCATTCGCCGCACCACAGCCTTTGATATTTTGGGTGGCCGTCGCAAATTCTGCTGCGCGGGCAGTTGCTTGCGCCTCGGTTGTCCCTGGTGGGAAACCGATCGATAATTGTTTCAGACTGAGTACAGCATTGCGCGGATCAGCAGTCAAAATCTGGCGCTGATCTATGAGATACAGTATTGAAAACCCACCAGGCACCTGAACCGGTCCTACAACCTGACCGATCTGCATCTGCGCAGCCGCTTCGGCAAGAGACTGTGGCAGCTGTCCGGGACGGACCCAGCCCAGATCACCACCTGTGACTGCGGTTGAGGCTTCAGAAAACTGTCGTGCATAGGCCACGAACGAGCCGCCTTGGCGGATTTGGTCCAATATCTGCCGCATGTTAGCGGCGACCTGTTCTGCGGCTTCCGGCGCGGCGGACATGTAAATCTCGCCAATGCGATATTCGGTGGTGCCTTTGGACGCGTTCAATCGCTCGATAATGGAATTCACCTCTTCGTCACCCACGTTGATGAAGGGTTGAATATTGCGACGAAGCAGGCGGCTCCAAGCCAGTTCGCCCTTAATTTGGCGCTTCAGAGTATCCGTCGATGACCCTTTGGAACGCAGATAAGCGTCAAAGGCGCTAATATCCTGCTTGAAATTCTGTTGGGCGACCTGATTAAAAGTCTGTTGAATTTCGGCGGCTGATATCGTGATTTCGTTCGCTTCAGCTTCTTGTATCTGCAGCGTTTCGTCGATCAAATTCCGCAACACTTGTAGTCGCAAACGGTTTTTTTCTTCTTCGGCAACTGTACCGCCGTTGGCGGCAACGATCAGAGCCAGTCGATGCCCGACATCTGTTCCCGTTATAATGTCGCCGTTGACCAAAGCGGTTGCGCGCCGGACGTTGGGATCGTTCTTCCCAAAAATGGTAAGCTGCTCGGGAATATTAAGGCCCGCTTGGGGAACCGAATTGTCCGAAACTGTCTGGCTGGTTGATGGTGTTGCAGCGAACAAAGCGGCGGTTGCAGCAATCGCAAATTTCGCGTGTCTGCTAGATATTCCTGTACGCATAAAATTCATTTTTCGTTTCTTTTCAAACTCTAAGAACATATTGGGTTCAATGAATATCAAAATTCGGCTGAACCTAATATGAGCAATCAAACATCATTACCAAATGCCTTACACACCCAAATTGCGTAAGGCCAGCCGGAACAGGAAAGTGCTGCCGCGCTGGTCATCACCGCTGTCGTCATAATCATAGCGCCACGTCACGCCGAGTGACAAACAGCCATCGTCATAGGCGACACCAATGCGATGTCGGACTGGTTCAAATCCGTCAGCTGAGGATAGAGGATCTTCCTGTTCATCGGTGAGGTCGATAATCGCAGAGCCGAAAACGGACCAATATTTATCAATTTGATAGCGCCCGCCGACGCGAACTTCTTCGCGGTCGCTGAGATCTTCAAGTCCTTCTCCGATATCGCGATTGAGCCGCAAATAACCGATTTGCGCATAGGTGTTTTTCGATCCCAATGTCGCATCGATCTCGTTGCGGCGAACCGCTAGATTATCTTTATCGAGCCGATAGCGATGCGTAAATTTTACGATATCCTTGAACCGCACTTCTGTCCGCCCGACAACATCGGAAAACCGCTCCGACAGGCCGGTTCCTTCGGGAACAATATTGCTCTTATTAGCTAGCCTGTAGCTTTGACCAACGATGGCATCGACCCGCAAATTAGGGCGATTGAGGTTCCATTCCAATCCATAAGTCGCCCGAACATTATCTTCATAGCGATCAAAGCCGGGAAAACGGTTCAATGCAAAAAGGTTTGTGTCTTCCAAATCGACAGAACGAGAGTCTTCATTGGGAACAGAGAGATTTGATATCGCCGGTGTTGCCACGACCTGAAAGCGCGGCGTCAAGGTTTGGGTGCCACCAAAGGCTTCGCCAATAAACGGCCATTTTATATCAACTGCAGCCGTCACAATTCCGCGCGCTTGCCAACCCGATTCACCGCGATAAATAGCGGTATCGTTGAGGGCGTTGTCTTCGCTATTATAAACATCGCCCCGGGCAAAGCCTGTTAGCGTGATTTCCTGACCCATGGCCGTTAGTTTTCGTAAATCCCAGCGTGCGGATGCAAAAGCGCGTTGGGTATCCTGACCTTCTGAGCGCCCAATGGCGAGGCTGTTAAACTGAATTTGTGTCTTGCCGCCCAATATCGGTTCTGCAAAGCGTTTGCGATAATCAACCACGGGCAGGGCGACCGGAACCCGGTTTTGTGGATCGCCTGCGCGCAAAGTTTGAAAGGCCCATCCGGCTAAAGAAAAATAACTGCTATCGTCTATCCGTTCGACATTGATGGTCGATCGCAGGCTATCATCGTCACTAATATCGTAGCGGCGCAGAAAGGTACGGTCGGAAACAAGGCGAGCGGATTGCGATATGCTCCAGTTCTCGTCGAGTATGAAACGACCGCTTGTTGCAAAATATCCTCTGAAATCTCTTTCTGAGTCCGGCAACGGTCCTCCTGCACCGGTCGGAATCCGCGAACCATAGGTTGCATAGCCGGTGAGCTGGAAAGCGCCTTTTTCACTGAGATTTCTATATGTCCCGCTGACCAACGGTGCCACCTCGGTAAACACCTGAGTGGTTATTGTGGCATCTTCATTGGGGGCGAGGCTGAAATAATAAGGCAGTGAAACCGCGACTCCGTTTGTCGAATCAAACCGCAGGTTGGGTACCAAAATACCGCTACGGTTTTCGAAGCTGACGGGGTGTGACAGGCCGGGCAAGGGGATGACCGGCAGGCCGAATATTTCTATCCGCGCGCCATCATAGCTGACGCGCTTTTTGATCGGATCATAGCGAACTTTAACGGCCTTAATCTGCCAGCTAGGATTTTTTGGGCAACCCTCTTCCGTCGTCACGGCACAGGCTGTGTAGGCGGCATTGTCAAGGGTCAGCGAGCCATCTGCAAACCGTTCACCTTTCAGTGCGGCTAAACGGCTGCCATCATCAAGCACCAGCAGCAGGTTGTCGACAATTCCGTCACGCAAGCTATCGGTTAGAACGATATTGTCGCCATAGGCCGTGTCGCCATCCGGGCTTATCGAGCGAATATTGCCTTCCGCACGCACAATGCCGGTTTTCCGATCCCAGGTCACCTGATCAGAGCGCAGCTTGTAGCCGTCCCGGTCTAACTCGACATTGCCCTTTGCGGTGACGACATCATTTTCAAAATCATAATCGATGCTGTCCGCGCTAAACTCAATTTCTTCGGATGTCGCAGGTAGCGGCGGCGCTGCCTCTTTAGCTACAGATGTGGGATTGTCCGCTCCCGTTTGCGCAGCAACGGTTTGTGGAACGGCGAACGGAAGAGCCAGTGCAATCAATGCGATTGAAGATTTCATCGACGAGATTAACCTACCTTTGACCCCATGAGATATTGGCGCTGTTTCTTTTGCCGCCAACCCGATCACCGCCCTATTGCACCAGATCGCGTTCGCTGCAAATTTTCTGTTGTAGATTTTTGGCAATGTCCCAATTCGATTGTTAACCGGAGTGAAATGATGATTGCAAAGACAGTGCCAATCTTTCATTGATCCACCCTGAACAGAAGATCAGATATCCGCGATTTTGATGCGGCTGATCCATTGATAAGGACGCTTTACTCATGAAATTCACATTTGCCGCCAGCCCGTCTTCTAAGCCAGATGCAATAGCCTTTGCCGTCGGTAAAGATGCCTTGGGCAGCGCAGAAATATCTCTTGAACAAGCAGACATGGTTCGCGCAGCTGCAAAAGCAGGACGGTTCGAAGGTAAGGCCGGGCAGATATTCCAAACATTTGTGACGGAAGGCGATGCCGTCATACAGGTCGTGCTGACGGGCATTGGCAAAGGCGAGCGTAACGATTGCGAAGCGGCTGGCGGAGCAATTGTCGCCAAGTTGATTGCGTCCGGTGTGAAACATCTTGCTATTAACGGTGCAGGGCTCGCTCAGGATCAGTTGGCGCGCTTGTTGTTTGGCGCAAAACTGCGCAGCTGGAGAATTGACAAATATCGCACAACCATGCCGGAGAATGCCAAGCAGACGCTGACGGCCATCACGGTGTTGGATACCGATATGGAGTCGGCGCAAGTCTGGCAGGATTTGTCGGCAGTGGCTGATGGTGTGGCGCTGACCCGTGAGTTGGTCTCGGAACCGGCGAATGTCATCTATCCTGAAAGCTTCGTCGCGCGTTGCGAAGAGCTTCGCGAGATGGGCGTAGAATTTACCGTGCTCGGTCAAGAGGAAATGGAAAAGCTCGGCATGGGCGCACTTTTGGGCGTATCGCAAGGTTCGGTGCGGCCACCACGGATGCTGGCTATGCGTTGGGATGGCACTAATGGCGCGCAGAAAAAGCCGCTCGCACTGGTTGGTAAAGGTGTGACCTTTGATACTGGCGGTATCTCTCTGAAACCGCCAGGCGGCATGGAAGATATGAAATGGGATATGGGCGGTGCTGGCGCGGTTGCAGGCACGATGAAGGCACTCGCCGGTCGTAAAGCCAAAGCCCATGTCATCGGCGTTTGTGGGTTGGTTGAGAATATGCCGGATGGCAATGCGCAGCGACCGGGCGATGTTGTGACCAGCATGAGTGGCCAGACTATCGAAGTCATCAATACTGATGCGGAAGGGCGCTTGGTATTATGCGATGCGTTGCATTGGACACAGGAGACGTTTGAACCGGAGGTTGTGGTCAATCTGGCAACGCTGACCGGTGCCATTATTGTATCTCTTGGCAATGAACATGCAGGTTGTTTCAGCAATGATGATGGCCTGTCTGACAATCTGTTGGCTGCGGGTAAGACGGCTGGTGATCCGCTATGGCGTTTCCCGCTGACCGCCGCTTATGACAAGCAAATCAACTCGCCAATCGCAGATATGAAGAACGTTGGCGGTAAGGGCGCTGGTTCGATTACTGCGGCACAGTTTTTGAAGCGGTATATCAAGGACGGCGTTAAATGGGCGCATTTGGATATCGCCGGCATGGTCTGGGCGGATAAGCCGGGCCCAGTCTGGGAAAAAGGGGCGACCGGTTTTGGCGTGCGTTTGCTCGACCAATATGTTGCCGACAATTTTGAGCAATAGTTCACGCTGAAGGATGGTTTGACCAGTGCAGGTCGATTTTTATCATTTGACCCGCGATCCGGCGGAAAAACTGGTGCCAGTACTGGCTCAGAAAACGTTGGATGGCGGTCAACGAATGCTGCTTGTGTCAAGCTTCGTTGGGCAACTGGAAAAACTGAGCAATGCGCTGTGGCAGGCTGGGCCGACGAGCTTTCTGGCTCATGATCTGTCGGGAAAAGGGCAGGATGATGCGCAACCGATTCTGATTTCCGCTCAATGTGAAGCTACTAACGGTGCGCGCTTTGTTGCGCTGACCGATGGTGAGTGGCGCGATGACGCCTTGGCATTTGACCGAGCCTTTTACCTCTTCACGGCCGAGCAGATCGACAATGCAAGGACGGCATGGCGCGCCTTGTCAGCAAAGGATGAAGTGACGCCTCGCTATTGGAAGCAGGATGGCGGTCGCTGGGTCGAAGGGCCTTAGCTGCGTCTCAATACTTGCCATGTTGCAATGCAGCAGCTAAGGGCGGCGCAACTTTATAACGAACCCCTGTTTTTATCATTTTTACGGAGCAATATCATGGCCGGTACACGGACATTTTCGATCATCAAACCAGACGCTACCAAGCGTAACCTAACCGGCGCAGTTACCAAAATGCTGGAAGAAGCCGGTCTGCGTATTATTGCATCCAAACGTATCCACATGACCCGCGATCAAGCAGAAGGCTTTTACGCTGTTCACAAAGAACGTCCTTTCTTTGGCGAGCTGGTTGACTTCATGATTAGCGGCCCGGTTGTCGTTCAGGTTCTCGAAGGCGAAAACGCTATGCAGCGTAACCGCGATATCATGGGCGCCACTAACCCTGCAGATGCAGCACCCGGCACCATTCGCAAAGAACTAGCCGAGAGCATTGAAGCCAATTCGGTTCACGGTTCAGACAGCGATGAAAATGCAGCGATCGAAATCGCTTATTTCTTCAACGAAGATGAAATTGTAGGCTAGTTCCACTTTCGATAAGTCACCGTTTTGTAGGGCTTTCATCGAATTTTAAGCCTGATCTGTTAATCCGCAATCTGATCGTCAGCACTGGAGTGGGAAATCCGGCGCTGCGCGATCAGAATTGTGGGAACAGGACCAGTGCAACACATTATCAAGCATTTCATGCTGATCATGATTTATGCCGTGGCTGCCGTCAGTTTTGGCGGCTCTACAGCTATGGCTGCGACTTGCTCCCCCGCCGGAGCGCAGGGCGCGGCGCCGGCGGCTTGGCAAACCTATTGCTGGCTGGATTTTTCATCTTACAGCGATACCGCCGTGCGCTCTGGATCGGGCCAAAATTTCTCCTTTGATCTGGATGACGGATCGCAGCTGACTTTCAACCTCAGAGCAACAAGCACGACCGCATCGGCAGCGGATGACCGCGCAGCACCCAGCTGGACTGGAGCGGCCGTTGGTAACTCGTCTTTCCTCAATATCCCGGGGCGACCGATCCTTTACATGGTCAATAGCGGCGCGTTGGTGGATTTTACTTTCTCCAACATCACAATCATTCCGCCTCCCGGTGTTGCGTCCGTTTCGAGCTATGCCTTCGTGGCTGCTGATGCAGAATCGACGGATAATAGCGAATTTTTGGAATTCGGGACCAACGGGTCAAGCTGGCAGATACTGGATGCTGTGCCGCCCATTAGCGGTAGCCAGTTTCCGGTTTTGACCGGCACGGGTACGAACATATTGCGCATGTCTGGCGGCGGTCAAACTGGGCGGATAGGTGGCTATATTGCCGGTACAGATTCGCCTACCAATGTAACGGCTTCCATGCGGGGACAGGGGTTGCAGGGTATGATGTTTGCTGTGCGCTTTGCATCAATCACGTTGAATAAAACCATCACGGGAGCACGGGTCGACCCAGCTGATCAGTTCACATTTCAGATTACATCGACATCATCAGGAGACTTACTGGCATCCGGGACTACAACCGGCGCTGGCAACGGCCCATTCCCGGCAGCTGTCATTTCTACAGCATCCGGAATTCCGATCAGTTTGGGCGAAGTTCTCGCCAGCGGTAGCGCCAGCGCATTAAGCCAATATCGTCCCCAGTTGACTTGCGTAAACAATAGCGCTGGCTCACCAACGGTGATGCCGACAAATGTTGAAACGACAAGTTACAGCTTTGGATCTCTGGCTTTTGGGGATGCCGTCCAATGTGTGTTTAACAACACGCCCTATCCGCATCTTTCGCTGGAAAAGCAGCTCAGTTCGGCTGGCCGGATATTTGACAGCGACGAATTCCGTATCCGCATAAGAGAAGGAAGTAACACGGTTGCTGCAACAACGACGGCTGGTACGGGAACTGTCATTAGTAACGCGCCAATTGCGATGACCCAATTGGTAAGCGGGAATAACTATAATGTCGATGAATTGGCGCGCGGAACAACGGACCTTGGCCGTTACACCGCCGCTCTGTCCTGTACCAATGCGAATACGGGTTCCGCCACCGCGCTACCAAGCACATTGGGTGCAGACTTTACCCCGGCCGTTGGCGACGTGATTACATGCGTCATCACGAACACACGTGAACCAGCCAATGCAGTGCTTGAGATCAGCAAGCAATCATTCGTGCTTTCCGATCCGGTAAATGGTTCAGCTAATCCGAAAGCGATTCCGGGCGCTGTCATACGATACACGATTGAAGTGACCAATCAGGGTGATGCGCCGGTCGATACCAGCAGCATACAGATTTCCGATGTTCTGCCGGCTAACATCAGTTATAACGGCGCATCATCAATTGTGTTTGCTGATGGGTCGACATTAAGCGGTTTGGATACATTTGATCCTGCAACCATGGCCAATTTTTCTGATCAGCCATCTGGTGCCGCGCCCTACAGCTACACACCCAATGCAGCGGGCTTTGATTCTAATGTTACGGGCATTGTCGTCAATCCATCAGGCATATTGGCTGCCTCTGACGGCGTTAACAATCCCAGTTTCACAATCAGCTTTGAGGCGCGTTTAGACTAGGTTCTAGGATTGGCTTCTTCATAGCGTTCCCAATCATGGAATGCTTCACGCCGAACGATGATCCATTTGCCGTCCCGCTTTTCGAATTTATCGCAATAGCGCCCTGCGACAATCCAATCGGTGGCTTTGCCTTCCGTGGGGACCGGCCCGAATTCTGGCGTGCCTTCTTGAATATAATGATAGGCTACAAAATTCGCTTCGGTTGACGCGCTGTTGCCGTCGTCACCAAAGGTGAAATGGACGTTGGAAATGGAATGATGCGTGTTGGGTACTTTTTTCAGTATCTCGCTGGCAAAGCCGATAAATTCATCTGGTGGACCCGAATATTCTGCGTGTTTGTGGATATGGTCATCGGCAAAGCAGGACCGCACGAGGGCCCAATCGCGGCGATCAATACCTTTGCAATAACGGTGTAGCAAATCGCGCATTTCCTCGCGTGCCAACAGTTGATCAACCTTATCCATCCCGCTCTCCCTTATATTGTTAGGGCCAGTGCGTAGCATGTGCTGCTAATCTATGGATAGTTGGCAAAAAAGAGAGGGACGAATATGGGCAGACTCGATGGCAAAGTGGCGATCATTACCGGTGCGGCAAAGGGGTTGGGCGAGGCTGATGCCCGCATGTTCGCGCGGGAAGGGGCGACCGTCATCCTCACTGATATGGATAAAGATAATGGAACGCGAGTCGCTTCTGAGATTGGTGCTTCGGCCGAATTTCACATCCAGGATGTCCGCGACGAATCCGCATGGGAAGATTTAATCGCTGATGTTGTATCGCGTCATGGCAAGCTTGACATTCTGGTCAACAATGCTGGTGTGGTCGAGCCTGGAACCATTGAAACTCAAACTGCTGAGGAATGGCGCTTCGTGATGGCGGTCAGCGCTGACGGCACATTTTTCGGGTGCAAATATGCTGTGCCAGCGATGAAGGCGTCGGGCGGCGGTTCCATTATTAACATGGCATCCATCGCCTCGATCCAAGGGGAGCCAGTCGTAGCGGCTTATGCGGCGGCAAAAGGCGCGGTGGAGAGTCTCACCCGCAGCATCGCCGTCCATTGCGCAAATAATGGCTATAATGTGCGCTGTAACAGCGTTCATCCCGCTGGAATATTAACGCCGATGGTTGAAGAGATAGGACCGAAGATGATGGAACGGGATGATTTGCGTCCGGCCAGCGAAGGTCCAGCTGCCAGTGCCTTGGGTGAACCGGATGACATTGCCAACACCGTGTTGTTTTTGGCGTCCGATGAATCAAAATTTATCAACGGTGCGGCGATAAGAGTGGATAATGCGAAATCAGTGGTGGAAGGTGTCGTTCCATAATAATGCGCGTTTATGGCCGCCAAAAAACAAATCAAGAAACAGAATCTGCCCCAGAAAACCTGCATCACATGTGGGCGACCATTTACTTGGCGCAAGAAATGGAAAGATGTTTGGAATGATGTCAAATATTGCTCCAAACGTTGTAAAGGTGAGGTAAAATAGATCGGAACAGTTTGGCATTCCGCTTGCCATAGCTGACGGGAATGGACTAAGTTTATCTTATGAATGCAGAGCCAGAGAACATGAAGGGCGGGCAGCAATCAATCCCTAAGGTTGATATGCCCAAAGCCTCTGTCGAAGCGTTGATAAAAAACAGCCCGATAGCGTCAGTGATTAGCAATCCAAGACTGCAGGACAATCCCATTGTGGCATCTAACCAAGCGTTTTCTGATCTGACAGGTTATGCGCCGGATTTTATCATCGGACGCAACTGTCGGTTTTTGGCGGGGCCTTCGACTGAACCTTGGTTGACGGATGAGATTCGCCGCGGTGTGCGGGAACACAAGCCAGTGCTCGTCGAAATATTAAACTATAAAAAAGACGGTACGCCCTTTCAAAATGCAGTGTTAGTCGCACCTTTATTTGATGATGAAGGGGAGCTCGAATTTTTTCTCGGTTCTCAGGTTGAGATTGAAAGCGATGGCCCGAGCCTCGCGAAGGCGCGACGAATGCGGGCTACTGAGGTCGTAAAAGACCTGTCCAAAAGGCAGCGTGAAGTCTTAAAGTACATCGCCAAGGGCCTGCTAAACAAGCAAATTGCACATGAACTCGGTTTAAGCGAACGAACTATAAAAATGCACCGTGCAATCCTCATGAAACGGTTGGATGTGCCTAGTGCTGCAGATATGGTTCGCCTGGCGGTGGAAGCGGGCATGTGAGTAAAATAGACTACGGCCCTAATACCGTATCTATATTATGAAGTCGTTGGCCTATATAATCTATAAGCATCGCGGATGGAGCAATCATCCCAGATATAGACTTTATAGTGGTGAATCCTCCCTCCTCCTCACCGCTGTAGGTTTGTTCCCCCCGCGATGCGAATTCCTTAAAATTCTTCTGCGATGCTCATCAATTTGGTGAGCCGTTTTGGCGCGACCATAGTCCAGCTTTTTTTCAGCCAGTCTGCGATGTGATCCCAGTCGGTTCGGCCCGTATCGAGCCTGATGGCAAGCCAACCCGATTTTCCGTAAAATTTGGGTGCGAAATAAAGTTGAGGATCAGCGTCTAACAGAGCGCTTTGTTCGTCCAGACCGCTAGTCTTTACAAATATCGATATACCGGTCTCACCAAAATGCCGGCGAGAGAAATAGGCAAAATATTTGCCAGTTTTCTCGCTACCCACGCGCCAACCGGGGGTTCCGAAACTAGGACGTTCATGGGTTTCCGCCAACCCCAAAGCTCGCGTGCGAACTTGTTCCAAAATCCAATCGGGATCGTTTTCGCGAGTGACATATTGGGCCAGCGTCGCTGAATAGATTTGATGTTCGGCAATAAGGACGCGGTCGGCCAGAATATCAGCAGTATCGCCCGGTAGAATGGCAACTTCCGTTTGGGCCAGTACCGGCCCGTCATCCAATTCCGGGGTGACGAGATGAACGCTACATCCTCCATGGCTGTCACCGGCATCCAGCGCGCGCTGATATGTGTTAAGGCCTTTATATTTAGGCAACAGGCTGGGATGAATGTTGAGCATGCGATCGTTCCATTTTCGAACAAAATCGTCGCTCAAAATCCGCATATATCCTGCTAAGGCGATATAGTCAGCACCGGCTTCAACAACCGCTTCGTGCACAATCTGATCATGTGCTTCCCGGCTCAATCCTTTGTGGGAGTGTGCGAATGTAGCGATGCCTTCCGCTTCCGCCAGTATCAAGCCAGGTGCCTGAGGGTCATTGGACGCTACGAGAACCACTTCATAAGGACAATTATCGGCCTTTGCGGCGTATAGCAGGGCGGCCATGTTGGACCCGCGACCAGATATCAGGACAGCGACTTTGGCCCGGTCAGGCATCATATATCATCCATTATGCGTCGCGGCCCAATCGCTGCGGGCTGACCATGTCTCGGTGCTGCCAGAAACCGTGCAGCCCTTTGTGCCTGTTTTAACAAGGCCAACCTGATGTACGGTTTCGCCAGCAGCCTCCAGGTCGGCGCTCACTGAAGCAACTTCATCCGAAGACACGGCCAAGATCATTCCGATGCCGCAGTTAAACGTCCGCGCCATTTCTTCCGGTTCGATATTGCCTTGCGCTTGCAGGAAAGCCATGAGGCGCGGCTGTTCCCAGCTATCCGCATCGACATGCCCATGTAGGTCATCTGGCAGGACACGTGGAATGTTTTCTAGCAATCCGCCGCCGGTAATATGTGCGAGTGCCTTGATCCGGCCCGATTGCATCTGTGGTAGCAAGGATTTGACGTAAATCCGGGTTGGGGCGATTAAGGCTTCGATCAAAAGGACATCGGGATCGAACAACGCAGGCCGATCCATTTTCCAGCCCTTGTCCTTCGCCAAACGACGCACGAGTGAATAGCCATTGGAATGGATGCCCGAGGATGCCAGTCCCAATAGGACATCGCCATCCGCCAATTTTGTACCGGTAAGCGCTTTTTCGCGCTCGACAGCGCCGACACAAAATCCGGCCAAGTCATAGTCGCCTTCAGCATACATGCCCGGCATCTCTGCTGTTTCTCCGCCAATTAGGGCGCAACCTGACATTTTGCAGCCCTCTGCAATTCCTGCCACGACCCGTTCAGCAACGCCGTTTTCCAGTTTTCCGGTGGCAAAATAGTCTAAGAAAAATAGCGGTTCTGCACCTTGCACGATCAGATCATTCACGCACATGGCCACCAGATCGATTCCCACGCTGTCATGGCGGTCATGGTCAATGGCCAGTTTCAGCTTTGTGCCGACGCCGTCATTGGCGGCGACTAGTAAGGGGTCATCATAGCCGGCGGCCTTTAGGTCGAAAAACCCGCCAAATCCGCCAAGTTCGGCGTTGGCCCCCGGCCGTGCGGTTGCTTTTGCCAACGGTGCAATGGCCTTGACCAATGCGTTGCCTGCCTCAATCGATACACCGGCTTTCGCATAAGTGTAAGTTTCTGGTTCATTTTGTTTGTCACTCATAAAATAGGCGATTAGACAAGTCGCGGGTGGATTTCCACGTCATAATCGTCAAAAGAGCGGAAATGAAATTTTTGACCAGTTTTAAAACCCCTATTGTTGCGATTTTAGCGCTTCTCAGTCTGGCTGTGGCTGGGGTTGTTTATGCGCAGCTGGAAGGCAGCGACCGGGGTGTTGCGCCGCTTGCCAGCACCGGTGATTTCGAAGTTTTCGGGGTGGAGGTTGATACTAGAGGCGATAATGCCTTTGAAGCCCGAAAAAAAGGTTGGGAAGAGGCCCAGCGCAAAGCATGGAAAATGCTATATGCCCGAACTCAAGGTGGGAAGACCGCTGGCTTGTCAGATGGCGCGCTCAACAACATCGTGTCTGCCATCATTGTTGAACAAGAGCAGATCGGTCCGAAACGCTATATTGCCAGATTGGGTGTGATGTTTGATCGCGCCCGGGCTGGTCAGATATTGGGCGTTAGCGGTCGGCGACTGCGTTCGCCACCATTACTGGTTCTGCCGATTATGTGGAGCGGTGGATCGGCGCAGGTGTTTGAAAATAAAACCGAGTGGCAAAAAGCATGGGCGCGGTTTCGTGCCGGCGATAGCGCGATCGATTATGTTCGCCCCTATGGTTCTGATAGCGAATCACTAGTGCTAACGGCAGGGCAAGCGGAGCGCCGCGATCGGCGATGGTGGCGGACCATATTAGACCAGTTTAGCGCCGCTGATGTCATTATACCTATTGCCCGCTTGGAACGCGAATATCCTGGCGGCCCAGTGACTGCTAGATTTAGCGCTCGCTATGGCCCAGACAGCAAATATATCGACAGTTTTTCTCTAAAGGCCCAGTCTTCTGACGGCATCCCCGCAATGATGGATCAGGCTATCGCGCGGCTCGACAGTGTCTATACTCAGGCGCTGTCCCGCGGACTGTTGAAGACCGATAAATCGCTTATCATTGAGGATTCCTTCGATTTAGAGGCACTAGAAAGAGAAATTGAAGCTGAATTGGCCGCAGAAATTGGCGAGAGCAGCAGCGAGAATGCCCAAATCAGCAGTTCAGAAACTACAAGTCAAGAAACCGCTGCTGTCACTCCTGGCGGTACAGCCATAACGGTGACGGTCCAGTTTGATACGCCCGACGTTGGCGCGGTTGGACGTGGCGAGTCATCTTTGCGCTCGGTTCCTGGAGTGTCCTCTGCCTCGACTTCCAGCTTAGCATTGGGCGGGGTATCGGTGATGCGTGTATCTTATACGGGTGATCTGGCGACCTTGGCTTCGGCATTACGGGCCAAGGGATGGCAAGTACAGCAAGGGGCTGGCGCGCTAAGGATCAGTCGTGGTGGCGGATCTGCCAATCCACCTGCTGAAAACAATTCCGGGAGTGATGAGCAAAGCCAGTGAGCCAGATTGCTCTTCCTTTGGATATCGCGTCAATATCGCATGGCGAGGGTTATCTTGTTACCGATTGTAATGCTGAAGCGCACGAGCAATTGATCAATTGGGCGCGCTGGCCAAACGCAACCGCAATATTGATTGGCGCCTATGGTTCAGGCAAACTTTCCATGGCGCATCAATTTGAACGACAAAGCGGGGGCCGATTTGTTTCAAATGCCAACAAGGTGGCTGACGACGATCTGTTTCATCTCTGGAATCAATCTCAAGTCGATAAACGGCCACTGTTGCTTATGTCCTCGCGCGAAGTTTCACGCTGGGGCGTTCAGCTCCCTGACCTCAAGTCCCGTTTAGCAGCTTCATTGCTCATAGAAGTCGGTGCGCCAGACGAAGCGATGATCGCAGGCTTGTTTCAGAAATATTTTGCGTTGCGGGGACTTTCTATTTCCGAAGACGCGCTCTCCTATCTCGGCAAACGTATGGAACGCAGTTATCAAAATGTTGAGCTTTTGGCGCAAAAGATGAACGTTCTTGCGACGGAGAGAAAAAAACCAATCACCCGTGCCATCGCTATAGAGATACTGGCGCAGCATGAGGGTGCCGGTTACAAACCAGGTTCCGAATCCGCAGCCGCCCAAAGCGACGAGGAAAATTAGATGGATGGTCTTGTCCCTCAGGCACCAGACATGGACGAAAATGAGAATACGAGCGTCGACGACAGTGGTTCTGATCGCTATTTCAATCGCGAACTCAGCTGGCTCGGCTTTAATGATCGCGTAATTGAAGAGGCGCAGAACAAGTCACATCCGCTGCTTGACCGGCTTCGTTTTCTTTCAATTTCCGGAAATAATCTCGACGAGTTTTTCATGGTCCGTTTTGCTGGGTTGGTTGGACAGTTTCGACAGAATATTGAGGAACGATCAGCCGATGGATTGACCGTTAAACAACAATTGCTGGCGATAGCTGATCATAGCGACAAGTTAATGTCCAATCAGCAACTGGTGTGGAACCTACTTTCCGAAGCGCTGGCGGAAGAGGACATATATGTTCTAAGCGCGGAAGAATTGGATGATGCCGGAGCTGCTTGGCTGAAGCAGCATTTCCTTGATCAGATATTTCCGGTTTTGACACCGCAGGCGCTCGATCCTGCCCATCCCTTTCCGTTTATTCCGAATAAAGGGCTCAGTCTGGTATTTGATTTGGTCCGGCAATCGGACAGTCAAGGCATTCGGGAACTGGTCATGATCCCGTCAGGCCTACCTCGGTTTATTCGGATGCCCAATGAAACTGCGACCTATGTTTCGGTGGAATCGGTCATCCAAAGCTATTCTGACCAGCTTTTCCCCGGCTATGATGTAACGAATAGCGGCCTTTTTCGCATCATCCGCGACAGCGATATTGAGGTCGAGGAGGAAGCCGAAGATCTAGTCCGTTATTTCCGTAGTGCCATCAAACGCCGCCGGCGCGGTGATGTAATCCGTCTGGAAATGGGCCCCGGTTTATCAGAAACCGTCGTTACGCTGCTGCGCGATAATCTTTTGACCGAAGGCGCGACCGAAAGCCGGGTGACGGGGCTTGTTGGTATCGGCGATCTGGACCTGCTGGTTGAGGAGGATCGACCGGATTTAAAGTTCACGCCCTACAGTCCGCGCTTTCCAGAACGGATTCGCGAGCATGGCGGAGATTGCTTCGCGGCGATTCGCGATAAGGATATCCTTGTCCACCACCCATATGAGTCTTTTGAAGTGGTGATTGAGTTCTTGCGGCAAGCCGCTGCCGACCCCGATGTCGTGGCAATCAAGCAAACGCTCTACCGCGCGGGCAAGCAATCGGCTGTTATTCGCGCTCTGATTGACGCAGCCGAGGCTGGCAAATCTGTGACAGCCATTGTTGAGTTAAAAGCACGCTTTGATGAGGAGCAAAATTTGCTCTGGGCCAGCGCGTTGGAGCGCGCGGGCGTGCAGGTCGTCTATGGATTTATTGAGTGGAAAACCCACGCCAAGATTTCGATGGTGATCCGTAAAGAGCAGGAAGGTTATCGGACCTATTGTCACTTCGGGACTGGCAATTATCACCCCGTAACTGCCAAGATATACACGGATCTCAGCTTCTTCACCGCCGATCCGAAAGCTGCCCGCGATGCTGCGCAGTTATTCAACTACATCACTGGCTATGTCGAACCGGAAAAACTGGAATTAATCTCGATGTCTCCGCGCTATATGCGGCGAGATTTGATGGATTTGATCGACCGGGAAATCGCCAATGAACGCGCTGGAAAGCCCGGCATGATCTGGGCGAAGATGAATTCACTGGTTGATCCCGCACTGATCGAAAAACTATACGCCGCGAGCAATGCCGGGGTAGAGATAGACCTTGTTATCCGTGGGATTTGCTGTTTGCGCCCGGGTGTTTCCGGCATGTCAGATCACATTCGCGTGAAGTCGGTTGTTGGCCGTTTTCTGGAACACAGCCGGATATGGGCCTTTGGCAATGGCGCTGATCTACCGAATGATAAAGCAGCGCTTTATATAAGTTCTGCCGATTGGATGCCGCGTAATCTTGATCGGCGTGTGGAATATATGATGCCGATTACCAACGCGACAGTACATGACCAGATACTGGACCAGGTCATGGTCGCAAACCTGATTGATGACGAACAAAGCTGGGAGCTTAATAGTGACGGCAGTTACAGCCGCATCGCTGCGTCCGAGAAACCTTTTAATCTGCATCGCTATTTTATGACCAATCCATCGCTATCCGGTCGCGGTAAAGCCTTGAACAAAAGCAATGCGGTGCCCCGGTTGTCCTTGCGCCGCCGCAAGAAAAAAGCCTGATCGCGGTCACCAGATGCAGGTCGGGGGATTGCAAATAACCAGGAAGAGAAAAACACCGCGGACCGGTCGTCGGACTGCGATTGTTGATATCGGCTCGAACTCGATCCGTCTGGTTGTCTATCAGGGCGCGGCGCGGGTTCCGGCGATATTATTCAATGAAAAAGTCATGGCTGGGTTAGGCAAAGAGCTGGCGAGCACCGGCGCTATTGCCGCTGACTCGATGGCCCTCGCGGTTAAGGCTTTGGGGCGGTTTTATCGCCTTTGCACCCAGATGGACGTCGACTCGATAAAATGTTTCGCAACATCAGCGGTTCGTGACGCGACCAATGGCGCTGATCTGCTTCAAGCGGCCACAAAAATCGGCTTTGAAACAAGCGTTTTAAACGGAGAAGAAGAAGCGGAGTTAGCCGGGCTTGGGGTTCTGTCAGCGATGCCCAACGCTAAAGGTATCGTGGGCGATCTTGGTGGCGGTAGCCTTGAATTGGCTTTGGTGGACAAGGGTAAAGTGCTGGAACGCTATAGTTTTCCACTCGGGGTTCTGCGCGTCGCTGATTTGCGGGCCAAGGGCAAAGACAAGCTGAAGCGGCATGTCCGCAAAATGTTGAAAAAAACCGGTTGGGACCAAGACGCGCAAGGCCTGCCATTTTATCTGGTTGGCGGTTCCTGGCGTTCGCTGGCGCGGCTTGACATGTTTGATAGCGGCTATCCGCTGCCGGTGATCCACCATTATGAGATGCAACCACAGCGAGCGCGCCGGTTGGTCAGCCAGTTGGCTCGGATGAACAAGGCGAAGTTGAAAGCAGTTCCCGGCCTTTCAACATCACGGATCCCGACGCTAGACGATGCTGCATGGCTTTTATCGTTCATCGTCCGCTATCTCGGCAGCAGCACGATGATCGTCTCTGCTTATGGTGTCCGGGAGGGATTACTCTTTCAGAATGTCAGCAAAGCAGAGAGTAAACGTGATCCGTTGCTGCTTGCCACTGAGGAATCCGGGGCCGCCCAAGCGCGGTTCCCTGCAAATAGTAAGCTGCTGGGGAAATGGATCGCGCCGATTTTTGCGGAAGACCCTCCTGAGTGGCAGCGGATAAGGCAAGCGGCGTGTAATCTCGGGGATGTTGCTTGGCGGGCTAACCCGAATTTTCGCGCCGAGCGTGGACTGGTAATGGGGCTGCACGGCAATTGGGTCGGTATTACGGGCGCGGAACGGGAGCTATTGGGACAGGCTCTGTTCACCAGCTTTGGCGGGGGAAACAGTATTTTTGCTGGCGGTGGCAAACTGGCGAGTGAAAAGGCAACGCAGCGCGCAATTTGTTGGGGCCTCGCGATGCGATTAGGACAACGCCTTAGTGGCGGCACGCGCAATCCGCTGGAGCAGACTCAACTCAGGAAGGTTGATGGCCGGTTGGAAATCATCATGGCCGCCGATTTGCGCGATCTTTACGGTGATGCCGTTGCTAAACGGCATATGCAATTGGCCAACATGCTGGATTTGGAGCCGGTATTAGTTACCGAGTAGTTTCCGATTAGCCGCAATTCACACGCGTGATCACCATTTTGTAATCATATGAAATGTTCAGACGATCCTCACGAAAGTCCATGGTTACTGCGGTGTTGGGAGCAATCCAGCGGAGGTGTCTAGCTCCAGATTTGTTGAGTGCACCCGCGCCAACTTCGCTATTTGCTTGGGTCCCTACCAGAGCCTCAAGGCCATTTGTCTTGCACATATAGCCAGGAGTAACGCCGCGTTCCGGGATTTCCGGTTCGATGTCAGTTGTCGCACAGGCTAGCAATGTGGGGCAGGCGATAGCCACAAAAGAAAACTGCCATTTCACTCTGTTTCTTCAGCCTGTGTTTCCGGTTGATGGGTCATCTGTAATTTGCCATCTTTGACGGTGAAGCTCATTCGCCCTTCGATGAGGTCGATCGCGTCGCGGCCAAATTCTTCGTAACGCCAGCCTTCGAGTAAGGCCACTCCGGCCCGCTCTCCGCCGACAATGCGTTCCAGATCATCAGCGCGCGCCAGCAGTTTCGACGCTACATTCATCTCTGCAGACCGAATTTTCAACAACAGTTTCAGC
The DNA here is from genome assembly GCA_947493215.1 of uncultured Sphingomonadaceae bacterium. Lineage (GTDB taxonomy): Bacteria > Pseudomonadota > Alphaproteobacteria > Sphingomonadales > Sphingomonadaceae > Parasphingorhabdus. The sequence continues at coordinate 1,797,358 of CANLQE010000001.1, forward strand.
AGGTCCGCCACCAAAGCGTTTTCCTTACTGAACTTGGGCCGGCGACCGCTACGGTCTGGAAGCTCATCTTTGGTAAGGGGCTCTGCATTGGCCAGCGTATTCATCAACCGCTCACCGATGTCATTGTTCTTCCAGCCCGATGACAGGCCGCGCACTTGCGATAGTTTATTTTGATCTTTCGGCGGATGGGCCGCGACATCAGCCAAGGTTTCATCGCGCATGATCCGGCCGCGTGGCATGTCTTTCGACTGGGCTTCTTTCTCCCGCCATGCAGCCAGCGCTTTAAGACGGCCAAGGGCTTCCAGATTGCGGCCTTGGAATTTGACCCGTCGCCAAGACTTTTGCGGATCATTGACGTAATTATCGGGATCAGCGAGTTTTTCCATTTCCGCGTTGATCCAGATGCCGCGACCGGTTTCGATGAGTTTTTCGAGCATCATCGGAAAAATCGTCGATAAATGCGTTACATCACCGATGGCATATTCAATCTGCCGATCGTTCAACGGCCGGCGTGACCAATCGGTAAAGCGTGCGCCTTTGTCGAGTGTGATGCCGAGCCAGCTATCCACGAGATTGGCATAGCCAATCTGTTCACTGGGGCCCAACGCCATGGCAGCGACCTGCGTGTCAAAGATTGGATGCGGTGTCTTTCCGGTCATATTGTGAATGATTTCCACATCCTGACCGCCCGCGTGGAAGATTTTCAGAACATCTTCATTATCGACTAGCAAGTCCAGTAACGGCTTAAGATCAACGTCTTTCGCCAAGGGATCAATCGCCGCCGCTTCTTTGCCGTCGGAAATCTGGATCAGGCAGAGGATCGGCCAATAGGTATTTTCGCGCATGAACTCTGTGTCCACCGCGACAAAGTCGGCGGTTGAAAAGCGTTCGCAAATATCGGCAATATCCTGACTATCAGTCAGTAAAGGATGAATTTTCATGGATGTTCTATACAAGCTGAGCCGAGTGTCGCAAACATTTCCGATAGAGATTGTCTATTATCAATAACTTCCCCCTGTCTTTTGCTACAAGTGATTTATGGCCTGCAATTGCACCTTCTTCCTTGACAAAAGAGCCTCCGGCCTGTGTTACGCGCAGTCATATAAAAGACTAGCACTTAGTTATTTCTACTGAACTTCTGATAGGGCTCACCATGCACGCATTTCGCTCCCATAACTGCTCACAACTTCGCGCCGCCAATGTTGGTGAAGAAGTCCGCCTGTCGGGCTGGATCCACAATGTTCGTGATCATGGTAATTTGATGTTTGTTGATCTGCGTGATCATTTTGGTCTGACGCAAATTGTCAGTGAAGAGGGCAGCGAGGCATTCAAAGTCCTCAACGCCGCGCGCAAAGAGTCGGTCATCACAGTTACCGGCAAGGTTGCGGCGCGCTCGACCGAGACGGTGAATGCGAACCTGCCCACTGGAGAAGTCGAACTTGTTGCCGAAGCTGTCGAAATGCAGGGGCCGGCCGAAGAGTTGCCCATGCCGGTCTTTGGTGAACAGGAATATCCAGAAGATATCCGGTTGCGGTACCGTTTCCTCGATCTGCGACGGGAAAAGGTTCACGCCAACATGATGTTGCGCTCAAAGGTCATTTCGTCCTTGCGGAACCGTATGACGGAACAAGGCTTTACCGAGTTTCAAACACCGATTTTGACCGCTTCTTCACCTGAAGGCGCACGCGATTATCTGGTGCCCAGCCGTGTGCACCCCGGTAAATTCTACGCGCTGCCACAGGCACCACAGATGTTTAAACAGATGCTGATGGTGGCTGGCTTTGATCGCTATTTCCAGATCGCCCCCTGTTTCCGGGACGAAGACGCCCGTGCGGACCGGTCCCCCGGCGAGTTTTACCAGCTCGATCTTGAGATGAGCTTTGTCACTCAGGAGGACGTGTTTCAGGCGCTTGAACCGGTTCTGGCGGGTGTGTTCGAAGAATTTGCTAATGGTAAGAGCGTGACTCCAGCCGGTGAATTCCCGCGCATTCCTTATAAGGAGTCCATGCTGAAATATGGTTCGGATAAGCCCGATTTGCGGAACCCGATTATCATTCAGGATGTGTCGGATCATTTCAAAGGTTCGGGCTTCGGTCTGTTTGACAAGATCACTTCATCCGGCGGCACTGTGCGCGCATTTGTTGCGCCGGGCGCGGGCAAAAACAGTCGCAAATTCTTTGATGATATGAATAACTGGGCGCGCAGCGAAGGCTTCGCGGGTCTCGGTTATATCAACATGAAGGAAGGCGCAGCTGGTGGCCCGATTGCCAAAAACCATGGCGAAGAAGGCACCGCGAAATTGCTTACTGACCTTGGTTGCGGTCCTGACGACGGTGTTTTCTTTGCTGCTGGCAAGGAAGCGGAAGCGGCGAAGCTGGCGGGCGTGGCCCGTACCCGGGCGGCAGAAAAGCTTGATCTGATCAGCGATGATGAGTTTAAATTCTGCTGGGTCGTCGATTATCCGATGTATGAATATGATGAGGAATTGAAGAAGCTGGACTTCTCGCACAACCCCTTCTCTATGCCGCAGGGTGAGATGGATGCGTTGGAAAACAAAGACCCGCTCGATATTCTTGCATGGCAATATGATATTGTCTGTAACGGCATCGAACTGTCATCTGGTGCGATCCGGAATCATCGTCCCGATATCATGTACAAGGCATTTGAAATTGCCGGCTATGACAAAGCGGCAGTCGACAGCGAGTTTTCCGGTATGATCAACGCATTGAAATATGGAGCGCCGCCGCATGGTGGTTCTGCGCCGGGTGTTGACCGGATCGTGATGCTGTTGGCGGACGAACCGAATATCCGTGAAGTTGTTCTCTTTCCGATGAACCAAAAAGCGGAAGACTTGATGATGAGCGCTCCAAGCGGCGTCTCGCACAAGCAATTGCGCGAGCTGCATATCCGTGTCGTGGAGCCGCCGAAAGAAGGATGAGCGAAGCGGGGCAGCCAACAGAAAAAAGGTTTCAACAGGGAAAAACCAACCTCTGCTATTTCGAGTGGGGCGATCCGAGCGATCAGACGATTCTGATGGTTCACGCCACCGGATTTCATGCACGCTGCTGGGACAAGACCATCGCGGCATTGCCGCCCGGTTACCATATCGTTGCGGTCGATCAGCGCGGTCACGGCCGCAGTAGCAAGCCAGACAGCCTAGTCGATTGGAGCTTGATGGGCCGAGATGTCGGTGCATTGGTAACAGGGCTTGGTCTGCAAAATATCGTCGGAGTGGGCCATAGTATGGGGGCCCATGTGATCGTGCAGATTGCCGATGTCATGACAGAGCGGTTTGAACGACTTGTGCTGCTTGACCCTACTATTACCGAACCAGAAGCCTATCAAAGCCCTACGCAATTGGCGGACCTTGATCCCAGTCAGAACCCCGTATCGCGGCGGCGCAACCGCTGGGAATCTCCAGAGGCTATGTTTTCCGCGTTCAAGGACCGGCATCCGTTTAGTCTTTGGCGGCCTGACGTGCTGATGGATTATTGCCAATATGGCTTGCTGGCCGTTGATGACGGCGAAGGCTTTATTCTTGCCTGTCCGCCTTATCTCGAAGCCTCTGTCTATGAGGGATTTCGTTCTCTGGACCCTTATCCATTGGTGAAACGCATTACATTGCCGGTGGCGATTTTAAGGGCGCAGATGGCCAGCGATGACGTAACGTCGGTGAGAGATTTTGCCAACAGTCCGACTTGGCCCGGACTGGTAGATGTGTTTCCCGACGCACAAGAGGTTCACATGCCCGAGCTTTCGCACTTTATGCCGATGCAGGACCCGCAGCGGATGGCCGAATATATTGCCGCCGGACTTGACCATCGTAGCACATGAACAACCTCGTAATTGTCTATTCAGATGAAGTGAGATAGTTCCTTTTGGTGAGTGACTTAGGGGGACTATATGATTAAAATTCTATCTATTGGTAAAGCGGTTTCGGTGACACTCACCGCGCTTTGTTTGATCACGACGGCACAGGCGGAAACACTTCGAGTAGAGGGGCTATATCCTGCCCGCGCTCCGAATATCGCATCGATTAAATCGATAGCTATTGATCGCTTTGGAGGCAGCGATGGCACTGCTCTTGCTTTTGAAATCGAAGATAAGCTTAGCGATGTTGAAATTGAGGGAGCCGCTTATTTCAAGATCATGGCCAGGCGCTCGGCTATCGAACCAGACGCAACCCTATCGGGCACTGCCACAACTGGTATAGAGGAATATGAGACAACCGAAAATCGGGAGCGGTGCGTAGAGCGCGATGACAAGGGCAAATGCGAAAAGCGCAAAAGCATCAAAGTGGCCTGCCTGAAACGCGTGATCGATTTTGAGGCGCAGGTCCGTCTTTCCCGTTTTAGCGATGGTCAGACCATCTATGCCGAGCGGAAGTCCGATGGCAATGAGGAGACGGTTTGTGGCCGTAAAGAGAGTTTTACGAGCAGGGAAGACGTCATTCGCGGGATGATCAACAGCGCCGCCTATTCCGTGCGCCGCGATTTGGCACCGATAGAGCGCCGCGAAAATATCCGCGTGTTGGAAAGCCGCAAAGCTATGGACAAGACTACCGGTAAATTCTTCAAAGCAGCGGTTAAGATGACGAAAACGGATGAGCAGGAAGCTTGTCGTATGTGGGATCAGGTGGCGGTCAACAGCGCTCCGCATAGATCTATTGTGTTCAACCGCGGTCTTTGCGCGGAACAAGCAGGCGCTCTGGATAAGGCGTCGGCGCTATACGCAGAGGCTGAACAATTGGCAGGGGGAAAAACCGAAATAGACTTAGCCATCCGTCGCGTGGAAGATCGTCAGCAGGCTCTGGATGACTTGGATATTCGCTATGCCAGCGCGGACGTCAATGAAACCGTTGCTACGGCAAAGGCGGAATAACCGAAACAGGGTTAACTGATTGGTTCTTTTTGACCCCATATAGTATATCCATTGCTCCCTAACACAGGGACAAATGACATTTTGGGGCGAAGCATGGGCAAGACTATCAAACTATCGGATTATGAAGACGGCAAGGATTTTGACGGCGATTATTCCGATGCGCTGAAAGACGTGCAAGAGCGTCTGGCCCGTGTCCATTTCGAGCATATCATTCACGGCAATCGCACCATATTGGTGTTTGAAGGCTGGGACGCGGCTGGGAAGGGCGGCTGTATCCGCCGGATGACGGCCGAATGGGACCCACGCTATTTTCAGGTTCACCCGATTGGAGCGCCCACAAAAGAAGAGCTGGACAGACACTTTCTCTGGCGTTTTTGGAAACGCCTGCCGGGAAGCCGTGAGATCGCTGTTTTTGATCGCAGCTGGTATGGCCGCGTGCTGGTCGAGCGGGTGGAAGGTTTCTGCAGCAAGGCCGACTGGAAGCGTGGTTATGACGAGATCAACGAATTTGAAGCGCAGCAAATTGACGGTGGTACCAACTTGATCAAGCTGTTCTTTCACACCACGCAGAAAGAACAAGACCGCCGCTTTACCGATCGGTTAAACACACCGGAAAAGCGATGGAAAATCACCAAGGACGATTTCCGTAACCGGTCAAAACGCGCGGACTATTTGGATGCTATGGAAGATATGTTCAAACAAACCGACACGCGCTGGGCTCCGTGGAAGGTTATTGACGGCAACGACAAGAAAGCCGCCCGGATTGCCGCTATGACCTACGTCGCTGAAACGCTGGAGTCAGCCTTGCCAGACGATTTGCCAGAAGCTGATCCCGATCTGGTTAAGCTAGCCGAAGACGCGTTTGGCTATGAAGAAGAGTAACTTGGTTTGGATGCCGGCGTTGGGTGCCAAGCAGCCATAAATACTGAGTTACCTTTGCGCGTAGGTCATGCGATTGACGCATACATCGCAGCGGCCAGCCCAAAGCCGCGTGGGTCTCCTAAAAGGCCGCTTTCCATCTTGTTCATCACATAAGAAAAACATAGCCGCGCATCTTGATCTACAATAACCGATGATCCGCCATATCCGCCCCAGAAGCATGTATTTTTATTCGGACTAATCGGAATCAGGTCGCTATTCAATCCATAGCCCATGCCGAATACCAGCGGCACGCCCAAAACAAGATCGACCCCTTCTGATTGTTTCTCAAATACCCGCTTTGTACCGGCCTCAGACATTATGGTCTTACCAAATGCCTCACCACCATTGGCCATCGCCGTTTGCGCACGGACGATGCTGCGTGCGTTGCCCTGACCATTGGCAGCGGGTATTTCTGCCGCGCGCCACGCGCGCAGCCTGGGGGCTGTCGCATCCACCAATGGATTCGCGAACGTGCGGCCAGCGATTGTATCCGGGTCGGGGGCTGGACCAGCCTCTGGCGGGATAAGATTACCAATCCGTTCGTCCAGTTCTTCGCCCGCGCCGATATGAAAATCGGCCCCGGTCGGAATTGCGATCTCTTGGTGGAAGAAATTACCAATTGACTGGCCGGTCACACGGCGGACAATTTCACCAATTAGATGTCCTTGGGTCAGAGCATGATATCCAGATTGCGTGCCTGGTTCCCACCATGGCGCCTGCTTAGCCAGCGCGCCGGTCATCCAATCCCAGTCATAAAGCGCATCGCCCTCGACCGCTTCATCCATGCCGGACAGGCCTGCGGTGTGACTCAGAAAATGGCGCACTTCGATGGCTTCCTTGCCGCTTTGCGCAAACTCCGGCCAATATTTGGCCGCTGGGGCATGAAGATCAACTTCTCCGCGATCTGCAAGCAGAAGCAAGGACATCGCGGCCATGGTCTTGGTACTCGACCAGACATTGACGAGTGTATCCTCTTGCCACGGGCTTGTTCTTTGCTCGTCGAGATGCCCACCCCACAGATCGACGACAAACTTTCCGTTAAGCGTGATCGCTACCGAAGCACCGACATCGCCATGTTCACCAAAATTTGTTTCAAACGCTGCTTTGACGAGTTCGAAGCGGGGATCGCATTGCCCGTTGATTTCAATTGTCATTTATTTGATGTTCCACTTTTACTGCTGATTGCGTCAGTTAGCGCCGCATGAAATCGCCCAATAGCACTTTCGAATAAACCAAATTCCAGATATTCATTGGCGCCGCTCGCCAAGCCGCGTTGTGCCGAAAGAACCACTTCGCGATCTTCAATAGCACCTAGTTTGGCGAATTCCTGGCCCGCCAAAATGGTCTCCATGGTTTCCCCGTTTGTCTCACAATCAGCCAATAGGAAAACATGTTGGCGCGTCCGTTGAAGGCCAATGGGCTCCAAAATCACGACTTGCAGGCAATCTGGAAAAGTGGAAATAATCACATTGGGAAAAAGATGGTAGACAAAGGTCAGGCGCCCATTGGTTGACCAAGTTGATTTTGGTTTGTCGCGCAGCCCCTCAATCGCCTGATACGGAAAAGCCACTCGGGTATTTTTGCCAAAAGCTTCAATCACCGTCAAATTGTCATATTGGACCGGAAAGAAAGTTTTCTGATGGGTAGAACGGATGTGATAGCCCTCCAGAGAGCTCTCAAGGTGTAACTTCCAATTGGCTTCTATTTCCAGTGTTTCGGATTTGATAACGCGATAACCATCGGGGACTATCTCAGGCAGAATAGGTTTCGGCGCATTGTTGTTGGTGTCAGTGTTTTGCTTAACAAAGACCAGTCCATTTTCTTCCAAGCAATCAAGCGCGACGAGACCACGGTTTTCTTTTTCTAAGCCAGGGAAACCTTCTTTGTGAGGAACGCTGCGAAGCGATCCATCATTCTCATAGGCCCATCCGTGATAGGGGCATACAAATACCGATGCGCATCCTTGACCATTGGCCACCTGCACACCGCGGTGGCGGCATGCGTTGCGAAAAGCGCGCACCTGGCCATCATTTCCTCTGACCACAACCAAAGGCACGCCTGCCGCATCCCTAGCGATATAATCGCCAGATTCCGCAAGCGCTGTGGATGGGCAAAAGACAATCCAGCAACTTCGGAGCAATGCCAATTCGGCCTCAAATCGCTCTGGGGATTGATAGTTTGCCACAGGTTCGCGCCAGCTGGATTGGCCTAGGTCGGTGGTTTTATTATCGATGTGGTCAAAAATCCGTGCGACAATATCTACGTCCGGCATTAATGTCATAGAATTATCTTTGTTCTCGACCTTGTAAGATGCCTTGGTTGCCATAAAACTTCTTTCATTCTGACCTTTAGACAGGGGACGCTAGGCGCATATTGCCTAAAAAGATGCGCCTGCATAGCTAATCGCAGAATTATCTCTTTGATTCCCAATAGGGGGTTCCGTGGTAGCGTTCGACCAAGAAGTCGACAAATGTTCTGACGCGGGCCGATAAGTGGCGGGTGGGAGGATAAACGGCATAAGCAACCAATTGTGGCCATGTATATTCCGGCAGAATTTCTACCAGAGAGCCATCCTCCAGGTTTTTGTAGAGGATGAACCGAGGTTCAATCAGGACACCTTCTCCGGCAACAGCGGCGTCGCGCAAAAAATCTCCATTTGTAGCGATCAGCCTAGACGGAATTTCGATATGGCCTTCGCTTTGGTCGGGCGCTTTATAAGGCCAGGCAGACGAACTTCGGTAGCCGTATCGCAATTCCCGCATCCTCATTAGATCTTCGGGCGTTTTAGGGTTTCCATGGACCTGAAGATAGGATGGGCTTGCAGCAGCCACTATACTGATCGACGCAATCTTTCGGGCGATAAGGCTTGAATCTGGAAGGTCACCAATGCGAATGGCCAGGTCCATACCGTCGGCTATCAAGTCGATCTTGCGATCGCTAAAATTAATGTCAAATTCGACATCGGGATGAAGTTTTAAAAAATCTAGAATGGCCGAACCTAAATGAGCGACGCCAAAGGATAGCGGAGCTGCGACACGTATAATTCCCGCTAGAGCGGCTTGAGCGTTAGTGGTGGTAGCTTCTGTTTCTGCCCAATCGGCTAACAGGCCAACAGAACGCCGATACAGGGCTTCCCCGGTATCGGTAAGAGACAGCTTGCGTGTCGTACGCGTCATTAACTGGACGCCCAACCGCGTTTCCAGGTCTTTTAATCGGCGGCTTACCGCTGATTTCGCAATGTGCAGTTGCTCCGCCGCCCTTGTTATCGATTTTGCCTCAACCACACGGACAAAGGTTTCTATCTCTTCAAATTTGCTCATTTGTTCTCTATATCAGAACAGTGATTTGAAAAATAGCCATCTAATTCTCCAAACAGTTGTGATCTATCTCTTGTCCATCGAACAACTGGAGAAACAAAATGACATCAATCAACAGCATATTACGCATTGACGCCAGCGCTCGCAAAACCGGTTCTGTTACACGCAGTCTCGCCGACGAGACGGTGGACCGTCTGGCAGAACTAACTGCAGTCAACATCGTCAATCGTGATGTTGCAGCTGGATTGCCCTTTGTTGACGAAGACTGGGTCACCGCAAATTTCACACCAGCCGAAACCCGTACAGCCGCTCACGCCGCAAAATTGGCTTTTTCGGATAGTCTTGTCGCGGAGTTAACAGCAGCGGACACGGTTGTTATTTCAACACCGATATATAATTTTGGTGTTCCGGCCACTTTGAAAGCATGGGTCGATATGATTGCCCGGGTCGGACTGACTTTTCGCTACACCGAAAACGGCCCGGTCGGATTGCTAGAAGGAAAGCGGGCTATTGTTTTGGTTGCCTCGGGCGGTACCCCTGTGGGTAGTCCAATCGACTTTGCGACCCCTTATCTCAAACAGGCGCTCGCATTCATCGGTATCACCGATGTGACGATCATCGCTTCTGACGCGATGAGCCAGGATGCAGATGAAAAACTTAAAAGTGCGTCAAACAAGATCAAGGTTCTGAAAGCCGCATAATCAATTTCAAGAAAGGAACATATCATGACAAAAGAGTTTAAAAATGAAACACGTGGCGCCAGCACTAACAGTTGGTTGGACAGTAAGCACACTTTCTCCTTCGGCGGTTTTCAAGATCCAGACCGCATGGGTTTCCGCAGCTTGCGCGTCATCAACGAAGATCATGTTAGCCCAGGTGGCGGTTTTGCCCCTCACGGTCATCAAGACATGGAGATTATAACCTACGTAACCTCTGGCGCACTGGGTCATAAAGATAGCTTGGGTAATGGTTCGATAATCCGCCCCGGTGAGATCCAGCGGATGTCAGCCGGAACCGGTATCCAGCATTCTGAAATGAACGCGTCCAATGAGGAACCGGTTCATTTTCTTCAGATTTGGGTGGAGCCCAATGCGACAGGACATGCGCCTTCCTATGAGCAAGTCGACCTTATCGAGAATGCAGGTCAACAAGGATTCACACCTATCGCAACGCCAGAGGGCGGCGCAGGAGCCATAAGCCTCAATCAAGATGCGGTTCTTTCCATCAGCAAACCTGTTGCTGGTGATACTGTTGAGGTTACGGTGGACGCAGAAAGATATGGTTTCCTTCACATCGTAAAAGGTGCCGTGGAAATTGACGGAAAAACTTACAGCACAGGTGATGGCCTCGCATTCGAAGGATCGGACGAAGGCTTTGGGTTCTTAGCCCGAGAGACGTCTGAGGTTCTCCTCTTTGATCTCTCGTAACGATAGAAAGACCTTTTTCGATCCATTTGAACCGATGGCTTGAAAAAGGTCTTTCTTATGTCCGCTTTCAGGAGAAAGCGGACACCACGCTAGTGTCCGCTATGGGCGCAAAAGCGGACGCTAAATCAAGACTTTTCAATCAATTTACGGCACACTCAGTTAGCCAACCACCTCGTCTAAATTGCGTGCGATTAGGAGACCGTTTTTTTGGCCCGGAGCAATCAGTCCGCTTTCGGGACCAAAGATCGCTATGGCCCCGCCAGCTTGTTTTTTCCTGTGACAAGATGGGAGGTTTCGATGCACAGCTGGTTATCGTTGGCAATCGGCATACGTATCACTGCGTATGGAAAGGTCTCGGCCGGTGTGCAAAATATTCCGGTAGCAACATCGGTACAGTGAATGGCCGAACCTGCGGGAGACGAACATGACGGCTACAGGGTCCTCACAATCGCCTGCAAATTTCAAAAGTATCTTTGCAGCATTGACTGACTATTCTGCGGAAATGACGTCATGAACCTGACCCAAATAGGTTTGTTCAAATGACCAAGAGCTTTGGAATAGCTGGCTTATTATTATGCGCGTTACTGTTGTGGGCGGTTCCCGGTTCAACCCAGCTTGGCCCTGCCGCGCTGGTGCTCCATGTCGATGGCGCAATTGGCCCTGCGTCTTCGGACTATGTTGCTAAGGGCATTGCAAAAGGCGTCGAAGAAAAATCTCCCATGGTCATCATCCGGATGGATACGCCGGGTGGTCTGGACAGCTCAATGCGCCAGATTATCAAGGAAATTCTGGGTGCTCCGATTCCGATCATCACTTACGTTAGCCCAAGCGGCGCGCGAGCGGCCAGCGCAGGCACATATATCTTGTTTGCGAGCCATATAGCAGCCATGGCGCCGGGTACTAATCTCGGGGCGGCAACGCCTGTCCAGATTGGCGGCGGCGGCCCCTTATCGCCGCCATCGGGCCAAGACGGCCCGGATAATGAGGCGGAGCCCAAGGCAGAAAACGCGAGCGCATCAAAGGCCGTGAACGATTCGGTTGCCTATATCCGATCACTCGCAGAATTAAGAGGGCGCAATGCCGATTGGGCGGAGGCGGCAGTCCGAGCCTCAGCTAGCCTGTCGGCAAATGCCGCCTTGAACGAAAATGTCGTTGATCTGACGGCACTTGACATGAACGAACTCATGGTCAAGCTTCATGGCCGGAAGGTCTCGGTCAATGGTTCCGATGTTATACTTGATACGCAGAATCTGTCCCGTATCGACATCATGCCCAACTGGCGCACCAAGCTCCTAGGGGCGATAACCAATCCAAATATTGCGCTAATACTCATGATGATCGGCATATACGGCTTGCTGTTCGAGTTCATGAATCCCGGCGCGCTTTATCCAGGAACGATCGGAGCCGTGTGTCTGATCGTCGGGCTCTATGCGCTGGCGGCATTGCCCGTAAACTATGCTGGAATTGCTCTCATAATACTCGGCATTGCGCTGATGATCGGCGAGGCGTTTTCGCCATCGTTCGGGATATTGGGAGTAGGGGGCATAATTGCCTTCATTTTCGGGGCGACGATCTTGATCGATACCGACGTTCCCCAATTTCAGATCAGTTGGCCCTTGCTCGCCTCGCTTGCCGTTATCAGTTTGGCATTTGTGGTTCTTATTGCCCGCTTGGCGTTCACCTCGCACCGGCGAGCCGTCGTCAGCGGAAGAGAGGAGATGATCGGAAAAATTGGGACGGTAGACGATTGGACCGGAAACCGGGGACATATAATCGTCCATAGCGAGAGATGGCGTGCTGCCAGCGCAAATTCTCTCGATAAAGGTCAACAGATCCGCGTCATCGGAATACACGGCTTAACGCTGGACGTTGAGCCTGAATATGTTGCCATGCCAGCTTACAACGAACCCCCAACGATGGAGACTAAAAATGCAAACATGGACTGATCTGGCTTTTCTCATTGCTGCAATCGGTTTCGGGCTCGTGTTTCTTGGCGCCGCAATCAAAATTTTGCGCGAATATGAACGCGGTGTCGTCTTCACGCTCGGACGGTTTACCGGAGTCAAGGGACCCGGCCTTATTATACTCATACCTTTTATCCAACAGATGGTGCGCATGGATATGAGGACCTTGGTGCTTGATGTTCCAACGCAGGATGTCATTTCGCGTGACAATGTTTCGGTTCGTGTGAACGCCGTCATTTATTTTCGGGTGATAGACCCTGAGCGGGCGATCATTCAGGTGGAAAAATTTATGGAAGCGACAAGCGAACTTGCGCAAACAACGCTGCGTTCTGTGCTCGGCAAACACGAGCTCGACGAGATGCTTTCGGAGCGTGACAAGCTCAACGAGGATCTGCAGGAGATTTTGGACACACAAACCGATGCATGGGGAATCAAGGTGGCCAACGTCGAGATCAAACATGTTGATATCGACGAGTCAATGGTCCGCGCTATTGCCCGTCAGGCCGAAGCCGAACGTGAACGGCGGGCAAAGGTTATCAATGCCGAGGGTGAACAGCAGGCAGCGCAAAAACTATTTGAAGCCGCCGAGATACTGGCGCAGCGGCCCGAGGCGATGCAGTTGCGTTATCTCTCAACATTGAATGTCATTGCGAACGAACGAAGCTCGACCATTGTCTTCCCTTTTCCCATGGATTTGAAGGGTTTTTTGGGGACGGGACCCAACGTTAAGAGCAAGGCCAGTACGCAGGGATGACGAGTCACTAGATAGCCGTCATTAGAAATCGTTCGTATCCATGACCTGTTTCCACACAATTTAAGCTCCTCAACAAAGTGGAAGCTAGTGTCCGCTTTCGGGATATAGCAGCCACTGCGTTAGTGTCTGCTTTGCGCGCAAAGCGGACATTGAAATTGAATGACAGGAAGCGTTGGTTCGGGCAAACCTTCGATATGGGGAAGTCATGAGCAGGACCATCGGCACTATAATTACCGGTCTGAGCGTTTCAGCGCTCGGTGTCTTGTCCTGGCTAGCGATCACGCAGGAAAACACTGCAATAGAAACGCAAATACGATTTGATCGTGCATCTGAATTTACTTTCACAGAAGTCAGGCGCTGTTTGAAGTCTGGCACCCGCAGCAATATATTTTCTCAATTCAGATATGCTGGAGCTGCGCGAGTAGTGCCGAACCCCGGTCGTTCATTGTTCATGGATCAGGATGGTTCGACGCTGTTTGTCTACACGCTGGAAGACAAAACTGTCGTGAGATTCAAATCCGCACGGATAGTGTCTCCTGAACAATTGGATTTGTTAGAATGGTGCGTGAAAAATCCTCAGCTAACGTGGATTCGACCCGAAATTCGCTAATGTCTGCTTTCGGGATATAGCTGCCACCACGCTATGTCCGCTTTGGGCGCAAAAGCGGACGCTAGAAATAAATGAAAGACTTTGAATATTCTGGAAGGTTGGTATTATTATTGAATGAAAAAGTCATTGGCGAGAGTGAAAATCTGGACAATCGCTGCATTAAGCACCGTAGTGGCTGCAGTCTCGGTTTTCTCGGGTATTCCTGAACATGCATATGGCTACGTTTTTAGCGCATTGGGCGTCATGGGAATATATATTCATTTGATCAGATGTGAGAACTGCAAGGCCCGAGTGTTTGGTGGTTTTGACAGTCTTTTTGGTAAGGACAAGCCAACTTATTTTGATCAACCACGACGATGTCCTGCCTGCAATGTAGAACGATACTAGTTCTAATGTCCACTTTCGGGATATAGCGGGCATTCGTGTTAAAGGCTGAAGTTGTTTACCCTTCACTCCATTTTAGTTGGCTGGCATCTACCACATCGCCTCCCAAATGTTTGACGAATGCCGTCCTGATGGCATCCTTATGCTTTTGCCAAATTTCAATATCAGAGTTCGGATCCATGTTGTCTGCCAAGAAAACCCATTCCACAAATTGATCGGCTGTTACCTCTCCAGTTTCGGGTATCAGATCATCGACATGCAATGGCTTGTCATTCTTCACGCAGCCGCAGAAACCCCAATCTACGCAAACACAATGCATCAACGCATCATATGCGGCTTTTCTGGAAGTGGCGTTTTCTTGGGATGTATTGGACATAGACTGGCAATTACCAAAAATCCGCCTGCATTGAAATCGACAAGTGCTAGTGTCCGCTTTCGGGATGAAGCAGACATTCAAATTTTCTGCCTCGTTCCATTTTGGGGGTTTATACAAGGTTGACCAAAATGGAACGGGTACTATTCTCTGGGCATGCGACTGCTGATATCTGTCATATTGCTTTCTGGATTTTGGTTTCTTCCGGCACATGCCAAGGACCGAGCCATTCCAATCGAAATTGTTGAACAGCTGTATACTGAGTCAGAAACTGGCGAACAAGATGCAGAGATTGTTGATATTCCAATGCCAATGACTGCAGAACTAGGAGATCTTTTAGCAGATGATCACTCCTATGGATCGATCAATGGCACTGGCATTGGACGCCTTGATTTTGATTGGATGGTCAATGGCCAAGACGCTAGTATAACCAATTTGGAAATCAAAAGGGTTGCTGTAGTCGCTTATTCTTCCGACAAGCCGAAACGAGAAATCATCGTTGCTCAATTTGACAATTTCGATGATCCAACACGGATTTCCTACTATTGGAAATATGATGCAGATCGCGGGTGGTTGATTGAAGACGTCACCGGATGGAGCCAGGACGGCCTCGTGTGGACACTGTCATTGCTGTTGAAATACGGTCAGTAACAACACGCATCCCGTCGACCGTTCATGAAACTGGCTAATGTCCGCTTTCGGGAGAAAGCGGACATTAGCTCAGCCCTTATAATTCTTCCCAATGTAACGGGTTAGAGGTGTATCGCTTTTCAGCTTTGGTCCGCGCGGGTTCATCGTGTCGTAGACGACTGCATTTTCGAGCACGCGTTTCACATAGTTTCGTGTCTCGGAAATTGGAATTTCTTCAATCCACTTAATCCAGTCAATGCCGCCTTGGCGCGGATCACCGTTGCGCCGCAGCCATTTATTCACATTGCCAGGGCCAGCATTATAAGCCGCAACTGCCAAAGGATAGCTGCCTCCATAATAGCGCAACATCCTTTCGATGTACCCACTGCCAAGGCGGATATTATATTGGGGATCGCCGGTTAACGCGGACAGGTTATAAGAAAGCCCTATTTTACCGGATTGCTCTCGGGCTGTACCGGGCATCAGTTGCATCAACCCACGAGCGCCAGCGTGACTGATGGCGCCTTGGGCAAATTGGCTTTCTTGACGCGTGATGGCGTGAATGATGGTCCAGTCATTTTCACGACTCGCCGGGACGGGCATGGTTGGAAACGATGTTTCATCAATGGGGCCGACGCCAGCGCCCAGCGCGCTGATACCCTTGATCACGCCGAGATCGCGCGCGCCAATGCGCGTCGATAGATCGCTAATCAATAGATAATCTTTTTCACTATTTGCGTTATAAGCAAGCGCACGATGGAAGCGGATTTGTTCTTTCCAGGGTCCGGTGCGTGTAGAAGCTTTGACGGCGATCACCAGAGGGTCCTGATCATAGGCCCGACGGTCTTGCTCGGTGATCTCAATCGCCGGTTTGCGGTTAAAGGTTGGTAGGGGGCGTCCTAGTCTTTCCAACGATAACTGACCGTAGAAATGATCCGGAAAAGCTGCTGCCTTCTCAAAATAAGCGTTTGCTTCGGCGGTCTGGCTCGCCTCGGCGGCCGCACGGCCCGCCCAATAAAAGCCCTTCGAGCGAATATTGGGGCTGTTATAGGAGCGCGCATAGCGATCAAACATCGCGACCGCTTTCGCTGGGTTGCGCTGACCCCAAAGAGCAGCATTGCCGGCGAGCCAAGTCAGGTCGGAATATTTGTCTCTTATACGGCTGTTTTCTTCGGCAATGTTGGTGGGGCTAGCATAGGCGTCATCCACTTTCGACGCGATATTATAGGCGACGGTCCATTGCCGGTCATTGGCGGCTGCTTTGGCGTTGATTAGATTGGCTTCATACCAAGTCGCGATTTGCGATGGACTGGTTGGCCGCACGCGCAGGACAGGGCGATTTGCCATGAGTTGCCGGGCGTTGTAGCTTTGACCCTTGTTCCGCAGATAGCGTGCGCGATCAGCAATATAGCCCGCATCATCACGGGCGATCGAAGCGACAGCGCTGGCCTTCGCGTTTGCATCCGGTGCTTCGGTTAGCTGCGCCAACCGCGCTTGAAAAATGGGCCGTTGTGAGGATGAGGTGAAGCCCAATTGCCGCGCCGCCGGACGGGTTGCCCGGGCCCACAAAAGTGCATCCATCCGCGCATTATGATCGTCGACAGTTAGTGCAGAGCTAAACCGGTTGAGTAGTGCGGTTTCATCCTCGGTCATCAGGGTTCCGCCACGCCAGGCTTGTTGTGCCATGGCATTGGCTTTCAGTGTTTCGCCTTTGGATTGTAAGGCGACGGCGTATTTTGCTGCACCTGCATTGGTGAGCGGCGCAAATCGGTCAAAAAACGCGATAACGCGGTCGGCGGAAAAACTGTTGATATTGATGGCCTGCTCAGCATTGCGGCGCATTCGGGTGTCTTCGGGCCAACCAGGATAAGTGACTAGAAATCCCGCATAATCATCGAACGAATAATTGTCGGATTGGGAAAGAACGCGCCAGCGTTGCAGACCGAGGACAGCATTGCCACCGGTTGGATCGGAAAGGGTCGCACTGCCACTTTGTTCGGCTGCGATGCATGTTACCGGCGTTAAAAGCAGGCTTGCGAGAATTATTCTTGATACCATACTGGACATTTTGGGGGTAGGCTCCTTATCAGGCGCTGAACAAAGAACTATATGATTGTTAAGCTTGTGTAAGCCTTGGCAATTTCTTAGCCAAATTTAAAGGAGTAATTCCATGTTTTCCGGCTCAATTCCGGCCCTGGTGACTCCCTTTCGCGACGGATCGTTTGCGGAAGCGGAATTTCGGGCCTTGGTAGACTGGCAAATCGAGCAAGGTAGCAGCGGTTTGGTCCCTTGCGGTACCACGGGCGAATCCTCAACTTTGTCCAATGCCGAGCATCATCGTGTGATTGAAGTTTGCATTGAACAGGCTGCCGGGCGCGTACCTATCATTGCCGGTTGCGGATCCAATGATACAACCAATGCCTTGCTCCATTTGAATTTTTCGAAGAAATGCGGCGCGACGGCCGGGTTGGTTGTGGCACCTTATTATAACCGTCCAAACCAGGAGGGCATTTTTGCGCATTTTGAGACGCTGACCAAGGAAAATGACTTGCCGCTCGTACTCTATAATGTACCTGCGCGGACAGTGACGGATATATTGCCGGAGACGGTTGCCGCTTTGTCCAAATTGCCTAGCGTGATTGCGATCAAGGATGCCAGCGGCGAAATCGACCGGGTCACCGATCACCGGCTTGCCTGCAACGATGATTTCTGCCTGTTGTCTGGCGTGGACGAACTCTCACTTGCCTTCTACGCATCCGGTGGTGCGGGATGTATTTCCGTGACCGCCAATGTTGCGCCGAAACTATGCGCCGAATTTCAGGCAGCTTGCGCAGCTGGCGATTATGAGAAAGCACGCGAACTGAACGACAAGCTTTACCCGCTTCACAAGGCGATGTTCTCTGATGCTTCGCCGGGACCGGTCAAATATGCGCTGTCTCGCGTGGTTGATGGCTTTCCGACTGACTTGCGCTTGCCCATGACACCGCCTTCGGATGCAGCAAGACAAGCAGTCGATGCAGCGCTCGAGGGAGCCGGTTTGATCTGATGGCGAAGCCGCGTCCTCTTGAGTATGACAAACAAAAGATCGTCGCCGAGAACCGGCGCGCGCGCTATGACTATTATATTGATGAGAAGTTTGAGGCGGGCATCATGCTCACTGGTACTGAGGTGAAATCTCTACGGTTCGGATCAGGAACCATTGCCGAAAGCTATGCCGAGGTAAAGGATGACGAGGTCTGGCTGATCAACGCCAATATTCCTGAATGGAGTCACGGCAACCGTCATAATCACGAACCCAAACGGCCACGCAAATTGCTGCTTAACCGTCGTCAAATCAACAAATTCTATGGTGCCGTGATGCGCAAGGGTATGACCATCGTTCCGCTGTCCATCTATTTTAATGGCAAAGGCCGGGCTAAGATCGAACTGGCTTTGGCGAAGGGTAAGAAGGCCCCGGATAAGCGCGCCACCGAAAAGGATCGCGACTGGAAACGTCAACAGGGACGTTTGATGCGCGACCATGGCTGATCCCAATTCATCCGGCCCGGATTCTTCCGACAAGGACTGGGGCGCGCGCACGATCATGCGCGTCTTTCGTTGGCTCGAAGACAAAATGCCGACCCGCAAGGGAATGGCAAATAACAAATATCTAAGGCCTATCGCGCATCGCTTCCTGCGTTCGGACTTGTGGCGTTTTACGCGCCGTTCGGTGCCACGCGGTGTCGCGCTGGGTATGCTAGCGGCCTTCCTGATCCCGGTGGGACAGATATTTGGCGCAGTGTTTCTGGCGCTGCCGATTCGGGCCAATGTTCCAATTGCGGCGTTGACGACATTTATCACCAATCCGTTGACCTATCCCTTTTGGATTGCGGCGGCCAACCAGATTGGCAAATTCGCTTTGCGTATCGACGCAATGACCTATGGACAGCCGATCAATAATCAGATTCGCAGCGAATTTGGCATGTGGCTCAGCTGGTTTGTGCGCGAGGCAGGGGTAACAGCCTTTGGCTTTCTGCTATTGGCGATTACGTTCTCGGCACTTGGCTATGTGATCAGCTCGTTTGGCTGGCGCTGGTGGACGGCAAGAAAATGGCAGCGACGGATTAAAAAAATGGGCTTAGATAGCGATATTGATGGCCAGTGAAGCACGAGATAATGTCGGGTTGTTGAACCCCAGCACGCGCAAGGCGGCGAATGATACGCGGCTGCGCGGTGCTATATTAGTGGCTGCGATATTGGCATCGCTTGGGCTGCTTTATTGGCAGGTGCCGAATACCGCCTTGTTATTGGCTTTTATGGCCCTCGCGGCGACTACGGGTGCGATTGTCTACTTCCTGCGCCCTCACAAAAGTGCCACAGATGAGGAAGTTGCTTCCTTTGCCGATTGGGCCGTGACACGAATGGTTGCGGATCAATCTGAAATGGGGCTGGCGATAACCGACCGCGCCGGAAGGCTCGTCTGCGCCAATGAGTTGTTTACAAAATGGTTTAACGGTCCGGCGATCCCTCCACAATTGCCGTTACAGGATGGCGGGAATGAACTGCTTGCCGCGGCAGGCCGTAATGCATGGCGCGATGGCCGCGGCTATGCCGAGGGCCTGAAACGCGGGGTTGCAGAATATAATGCCAAGGTCGTGCGCGCTGGTCAGGGCGATGAATATTTGCTGTGGCAATTCAAACCGCAACTGCGCAGCGATATATTGGACGACACCGTTCGGATGGTTGGCGGTGCCACTGGTCGGGCGTTGTCAGAAGCGGGTGTGCTAGCAGCGGTTATCGGTGGCGAAGGAAGAATTAGGGCGTCCAACCAAGGCTTTGCATTGAGAGCCACTGGCCGGGAAGACGGCAATATATCAGGCCGGAACTTCATCAATTTCATGCGGTCCGATGATAAAGGTACGATTTTTTTTGAACGGGATGGGCGGCATGGCACCCCAGTGCGCTTGTTCCACATTCCGCTCGACCGCAGTCAGGAAAAGGGCCCTGCGCTTATTCTGTTGATTGACGATGATGGCGGTATGGTAGAGCGCGGTAAGGCGCTGGAGCAGGTCGAATCGATGCTCTCTTTGCTCCCACTTGGTTTAGCGCTCACTGACCGCGACGGCCGTTTTCTGTTTTTCAACAACGCCTTTGGCAAAGTTGCCGGTGTTCAGGAGGGCGAAAAACCACTTTATCCCGGCGATCTTATGATCCGCGATGACAAGTCGGCTGTAGCCGATGCGGTTCGGCGTTATGCCAGTGGTCCTTTCATGTCGGGCGACCTAGCAGTGCGTTTGCGCTCAGGCGGAGAAGATCCTGTGGCGCTTGGTATCGCTGGTATTCGCGGATTGGGCGACGCGGCGGTCCTGCTATCGATTAAGGATAATAGCGAAGAGACCAAGCTGAAAAGCCAAGTCGCGCAGGCGACCAAAATGCAGGCGGTCGGGCAACTTGCTGGTGGCGTAGCGCATGACTTTAACAATATTCTGACCGCGATTATCGGTCATTGCGATCTTATGCTCTTGCGCCATGCGCCAGGTGACAGTGACTATGATGATATTCAGCAGGTCAAGAATAACAGCAACCGTGCTGCGGGTTTGACCCGGCAGTTGCTGGCCTTTTCCCGGCAACAGACATTGCGGCCGCAGGTTTTACAGCTTCCTGATGTGGTTGCAGACGTGTCCAATCTTCTTAAACGACTGCTCGACGATAGAATCGAATTAGAAGTGAAGCATGGCCGCAATCTCGGACTGGTCCGCGCCGATCCGGGGCAGCTGGAGCAGGTTATCATCAATCTTGGTGTGAACGCCCGGGACGCGATTAATTCCAGTGGTGCCAATAGCGGTAAGATTTCGATCACGACCCAGATGATTGCTGCATCAGACGTCCGGGCGCTGAAAAGCGACATTTTGCCAGTGGGTGATTATACCGCCCTATTTGTCACCGACACTGGTAAGGGCATTCCACCTGAAGTGATTGGCAAAATATTCGAACCGTTCTTCACAACCAAAGAAGTGGGCAAGGGCACAGGATTGGGGCTTTCGACAGTATATGGCATCGTCAAACAGTCCGGTGGCTATATTTTTGCCGAATCCAAGCCAGGTGAGGGCGCGACATTCTCTATCTACTTCCCGGTTCATACCGTGTCGGATCAGGAGGCGCCGCAGTTGTCCGAACCGAGCAAAGCCGTCGCCAAGAAAGAGCTGTGGGGCAGTGGCCATATATTGTTGGTCGAAGATGAAGATATGGTCCGGGCGGTTGCAGAACGAGCTTTGACGCGGCAGGGCTATACGGTCGTCACCGCAAGCGATGGCGAAGAGGGACTGCAACACCTGACAGCAATGGCTGACAGCGACGAAGTCTTTGATATGATCGTGTCTGATGTTGTCATGCCAAATATGGACGGACCAGCGATGGCGAAGCAAGCGCGAGAGCAATATCCCGATATGCCGATCCTTTTCATGTCCGGCTATGCTGAGGAGCAATTGCGTAATTCTATTGATCTGGACAACGTCGCGTTCCTGCCCAAGCCTTTTTCTGTTGCGCAAATTGCCGAAGCGGTCGGTGAAGTTTTGGCCGAACATGCAAAATAGATAGAGATTTCATATATATCCCCTTGTAATATAAGAATTTAATAACACTTAAAATTTTCTTTGTTCTTCTCTTGTTCTTGTAGAACAAATGCGGTACATAATATCCATCATTGATTGATAACGTACAAGCATTTAGCGAAGGGGACAGGCAAATGGCCGGCAATTTAAAAGTCGTAGAATCGGATAATCAGTTGAACTCATCAGACAGACAAAAGGCGCTCGACGCCGCATTGGCGCAGATTGATCGCGCCTTTGGTAAAGGCTCAGCAATGAAACTGGGTTCACGTGAGGCGCTGGAGATTGAAGCTATCTCCACTGGTTCATTGGGACTTGATATTGCTCTTGGTATCGGGGGATTACCCAAGGGACGCGTCATCGAAGTTTATGGACCAGAAAGCTCGGGTAAAACAACGCTGGCTTTACATGTGATTGCTGAAGCGCAAAAGGCTGGCGGGACCGCTGCTTTTGTTGATGCAGAGCATGCGCTTGATCCAGTATATGCCAAGGCGCTGGGCGTGAATACGGACGAGTTGATTATCTCTCAGCCTGATACGGGTGAGCAAGCGCTCGAAATTACCGATACTTTGGTGCGATCCAACGCGGTTGATATATTGGTCGTTGATTCGGTTGCCGCGCTAGTCCCGCGTGCTGAAATTGAAGGTGAGATGGGCGATACCCATGTTGGCCTGCAGGCCCGTTTGATGAGCCAAGCGTTGCGTAAGCTGACCGGATCAATCAGCCGTTCCAAGTGCATGGTTATCTTCATCAACCAGATCCGGATGAAAATTGGTGTCATGTACGGTAGCCCCGAAACCACATCAGGCGGCAATGCATTGAAATTCTATGCATCGGTTCGCCTCGACATAAGACGCACAGGTCAGATTAAAGAACGTGACGATATTGTTGGCAACTCAACACGCGTCAAAGTTGTTAAAAACAAGGTTGCCCCGCCATTTAAACAGGTCGAGTTCGATATCATGTACGGGCTGGGAATTTCTAAAGTCGGCGAGATTATCGACCTTGGTGTTAAGGCCGGTGTGGTCGAGAAATCCGGTTCGTGGTTCTCTTATGACTCCATTCGCATCGGGCAGGGGCGTGAGAATAGTAAACGTTATCTGCTAGAAAACCCTGAAATTATGGACCGGCTTGAAAAGCAAATCCGCGGTGAACAAGAAGCTGTTGCCGAGGAAATGATGACGGGTCCGATTGGCAAGGCCGATGACGACGACGATTAAGAATAAGAATGGCGCAAGGGCTGGCTGGGCCTTCCCCTGCATCTGTCTCCAAAATTTCTAGTTTGCCGGTCCGTTTCCCCCGAGGCGGACCTCGGCATCCGGGCCGTCCTTCTGTCCCCCGATAGTCAGGACGGCCCCTTTTCGTTTGCTATCCCGCGATTTTTTGGCAAAAGTTGGAAAAACCTCATTGGTTTCTCATCTTATAACGGCTTTTGCGCGTGATTTACGTGAACTTCGGACGCGCAGGTGAACAAGCGATCTTTTGAAAAAGGGGCATTATGACCATCATCGTCCATCATCTCGAAAATAGTCGGTCGCAGCGGATTATCTGGCTCTTGGAAGAATTAGCGCTCCCTTATGAAATTAAGCGCTACGAACGTGACCCCAAAACACAGCGCGCGCCTGAGAGTTTGAAGGCCATTCACCCGCTTGGTAAATCTCCGATGATCGAGGATGAAGGACAGGTGGTTATCGAGACTGCGGCCATTGTCGAATATCTTGTTCGGAAAGCAGGCGGAACATTGGGTGCGCCTGAGGATAAGACGGGCGCGCAACTCTATACTCAGTATCTCCACTTTGCAGAAGGATCGATGATGCCGCCTCTGTTCGGCACATTGCTCGTCAACCGTTTGGGGCCACTGGGTTGGCCGGCCAAAAAACCGGTTATGGGGATGGTTGAAGATATTCTCAAATGGCTGGAAACCGAACTTTCATCCCGCTCCTATTTCGCTGGCAGCGAGTTAACAGCCGCCGATGTTATGATGAGCTTTCCGTTGGAGGCTAGCCAAGCGCGCGCTGGTCTTGATGATCGTTTCCCCAATTTGCAGACATGGCTGAAACGTATTCACGATCGGCCGCAATATAAAACCGCTCTCGAAAAAGGTGGGCCTTATGCTTATGCTTGACGGTTATTCAGATTTTAGGAATTGGTCGATTGACGGGATTGTAAACTGGACAGGCCTCGCCTAAGTCGAATCCATGATTACAACCAACGACATAAGACGTTCTTTTCTGGAATATTTCGGTACGCGGGGACATGAAATTGTCCCATCATCACCGCTGATTCCGTATAACGATCCGACATTGATGTTCATCAACGCGGGTATGGTTCCGTTCAAGAACATCTTTACAGGCGCCGAGCAGAGCAAATATCCGACCGCGACATCGAGCCAGAAATGCGTTCGCGCTGGCGGTAAACATAATGACCTCGATAATGTCGGCTACACTGCCCGACATCATACATTTTTCGAAATGCTCGGCAATTTTTCGTTCGGGGATTATTTCAAGGAACAGGCGATCCACAATGCTTGGGACTTGATTACGAAAACATGGGGTATATCTGGCGATCGTTTGACGGTGACTGTTTACCACACAGATGACGAAGCCTTTGATCTATGGCGTAAGATTTCAGGTCTGCCCGAAGAGCGGATTATCCGCATCGCAACCAATGATAATTTCTGGTCGATGGGTGACACGGGGCCTTGCGGCCCGTGTAGCGAGATATTTTACGATCACGGCGAGCATATTTTTGGTGGCCCTCCTGGCAGTCCAGATGAAGATGGCGACCGTTTTGTCGAAATATGGAATTTGGTGTTCATGCAATATGAGCAGCACACCGATGGCAATCGGGTCGACCTTCCAAAACCATCGATCGATACCGGCATGGGGTTGGAACGCGTCGCTGCGGTAATGCAGGGAACCCATGACAATTATGATATTGATCTGTTTAAAGCCTTAATCGCGCAATCTGGTTCTCTGACAGGAACAGAAACGACAGGCGACAATCAGGCCAGCCACCGTGTTATCGCAGATCATTTGCGCGCATCGTCCTTTCTGGTGGCCGACGGCGTCTTGCCCGCCAACGAAGGGCGCGGTTATGTGCTGCGGCGGATCATGCGCCGTGCCATGCGCCATGCGCATCTATTGGGCGCTCACGAACCGTTGATGCACCGTATGGTTGGCGCGTTAACCGGAGAAATGGGTAATGCCTTTCCGGAACTAAATCGGGCGAAGCCGCTGATCGAAGAAACGCTGCTTCGTGAAGAGACGAATTTCCGTCGGACACTCGACAAGGGTCTCAAGCTGCTCGACGCTGAGATTTCTGACATGGAAGAGGGCGATACGTTGCCCGGCGCGACCGCTTTCAAACTTTATGACACGTTCGGCTTCCCTTACGATCTTACGGAAGACGCATTGCGGGCTAAATCGCTGGGCGTCGACCGTGAAGGTTTTGATGCTGCTATGGCAGAACAAAAGGCCGCCGCACGCGCTGCGTGGAAAGGGTCTGGAGACCAAGCGTCTGAAACAGTCTGGTTTGATATTGCCGAGCGAGAAGGCAGCACGGAATTCACGGGATACAGTGCCGAATCGGGTGACGGAATGGTCGTCGCCCTGGTCAAAGATGGTGAAGAAATCCAATCTGCAAAGGCCGGTGATGCGGTTATATTATTGACCAACCAAACACCATTTTATGGCGAAAGCGGCGGCCAGATGGGCGATAGTGGTTCGATGACTGGTGAAGATGACTTGGTTGCTAGCATAGTCGACACTAGTAAGCCGCTGGGCCGGCTCCATGCGCATCATGTGACTATTGAGAGCGGTTCTGTCTCGGTTGGAGACACAGTGCATCTTTCAGTCGATTCCACGCGGCGAACCCAACTGCGCGCCAATCACAGTGCAACCCATTTATTACATAAAGCACTGCGCCATCATCTTGGCGACCATGTCACACAAAAAGGCAGTTTGGTGGCGGCAGATCGTTTGCGGTTTGACTTTTCTCACCCGTCGGCGTTGACGGATGCGGAAATCAAAGCGGTCGAAGTGGATGTAAATGGGCAGGTCCGCGGAAACGGCGCTGTTGTAACGCGTTTGATGAGCCCAGATGATGCTGTCGCAGCAGGCGCGTTAGCCTTGTTTGGTGAAAAATATGGCGATGAAGTTCGCGTTCTATCGATGGGTGTCGAAGATGATACTGACTATTCGGTGGAACTTTGTGGCGGGACTCATGTCAACGCTCTTGGCGACATCGGATTGATCGTGATTGCCTCAGAGTCCGCAGTGTCGAGCGGTGTTCGCCGTATCGAAGCGCTGACTGGTGAAGCGGCACGGCTGTGGCTTGGCGACCGCGATAGCAAATTGAAATCCATCGCAACTGCGCTGAAAACCTCTCCTGATGAAGCAATCGATCGTGTGTCGGCGTTGGTTGAGGAACGCAAAAGACTTGATCGCGAACTGACTGAAGTCAAAAAAGCTCTGGCATTGGCGGGAGATGGTGGCGGCGCGGCAAAGAGCGATGTTGAGACCATTGGTGACATATCCTTCAGCGGGCAGGTAATTCAGGGTCTCAACCCGAAAGAACTGCGCGGCTTGATCGACGAGGCGAAGAAGAAAATGGGTAGCGGCATTAGCGCCTTAATCGCAGTCAATGATGGCCGGGCGACGGTAGCTGTGGGCGTGACCGATGATCTGAAGGACGCTCATAGTGCGGTTGATTTGGTGCAATCGGCAGTCGCTGCCGTCGGTGGAAAAGGTGGCGGTGGCCGACCTGATATGGCGCAAGGCGGCGGTCCTGATGGAGCGAAAGCGGATGAGGCAATCGCGTCGATTAAGACTATTCTTGCGGGTTGAGTTTACCGGTATGTTCCGGGCCACTTTGCAAAGCCGATGACTTCAGCTTTGGTTCCTGCTCCAGATCACCATCTTTTTGAATCTGATGACGAAGCTCATCTCGCTTCTCATGAATTGATGCTATCACTGGTCCCATAGCGACGCCGTTTTCAACCAATATGGCTTCGGACAATTGCAGGGAGCCTTCTAGTGCTTCGGGAACCGCATTGGTTGCCCCTGCCTGATAAAGCTCGGCGGCATGTTCGATATCTCTTGCCCTGACGATGATGGGTAAATTGGGAACCCATGCTCGTACCCGTTTCACAATCTGGACAGAAAGAACCGGCTCATCCATCGTCAAAACCAAAGCTTTTGCATGGCCAAGTCGTAACCGATCTAGCATTTCATTGCGAGCGACATTGCCGAAAATAATCGGATATCCATCCCTTCGCGCGCTGGCAACAACGTCAATATTGGATTCGATCGCCAAATAGTTTTGATCATGCGCCTTCATCATATCTGCGACCAGCCGACCAACTCGCCCAAAGCCGATGATGATAGTTTTTTCGGCATCAATCACTTGGTCATCCGTGGCTTGGATATTCTCTCCCCGTAGCTCAATCCTTCGTGCCATATCATGACCGAATCTGGCCAATAGCGGGGTGATGGTTAGTCCAATGGCTGTAACGATCTGCCAGAAGGCCGCCGTCTGTGGTTGGATAAGCTGGGCCTGCGTAGCCGCCGCCAATACGATCAAGGTGGTCTCCGACGGGCTCGCCATTAAAACGCCGGCTTCTGTGGCTGTGCCAGGCCTTGCGCCAGCAAACCGCAGAAGCCCTCCGGTGACGACCGCCTTTACGAAGACCACGCCAACAACAGCGGTGATCAGGCTCGCCCAATTGTCCAGTATGACGCGGATATCGATTTGCATACCGACTGTGATCAAGAATACGCCTAGCGCCAATCCCTTAAACGGTGCGGTGATGACTTCTACTTCGCCATGATATTCTGTTTCTGCGATTAGCAGACCAGCAAGAAGCGCGCCTACAATAGGTGAAAGTCCAGTAGCGGCTGTGGCAAGGCTTGCCAAGATGATCACCAACAAGCTTACGGAAAGGAAGAGTTCCGGGCTTTTTGTCCGCGCGGCTTGGGCGAAAATACGGGGTAGAAGAAGTCTCCCCAACACCAGCATACCGATCACTACAGCACCGCCGATGACGAGCGTGTTGATCATTTCCTCCCATGAGGATCCACTCGCATAAGATGGAGCGAGAGCGCCGAGAAGGAATATGATGGGCACGATGGCAACATCTTCGAACAGAAGCATAGCTAATGCTGCGCGACCTACTGGACTTTTGGTTCCTGACATCGGTAGCACTAGCGCCGTGGATGAAAGAGCAAGGGCTAAGCCAAGGCCAAGCGCGCCAGCCGAATTTTGTCCGATCAGATATAGGACGAAGCCGATTATCAAAGCTGAAATGGTTAGTTCTGCAGCGCCAACCCCGAATACGAGCCGCCGCATAGACCAGAGTCGTTTGAACGAGAGCTCTAGGCCAATCGAAAAGAGCAGCAGGATTATACCAAATTCGGCAAAAGGCGCGATAGCCTCTCGATCATTGATGGTGACAAATTTTAGCCAGTCATATTGACCGGATAGTGAACCAAGTCCCGATGGTCCAAGCAACACGCCAACCAAGATAAAGCCGATAATTGGCGTAATGCGAAAACGTGCGAAAGCCGGAATAACAATTCCGGCTGCGCCCAATATGACGATAGCATCGATAAAAGCCGGATTGTCGAGAGGTGTACTCATAACAGACACCTATACGCGAAACATCCAGTTTGTCAGCAAACCAAAACGCGTCGGAAATTATTTCCAGTTTTCCATTTCCGTCTCAAGATTGGAACGGACTGCTTCAAAGAACTGCTCGGTCGTCATCCAGCTTTGATCAGGGCCAATCAGGATCGCGAGATCCTTTGTCATATCGCCGTTTTCAACAGTCTGGATACAGACTTTTTCAAGGGTCTCAGCAAAGCGCGTAACATCCGGCGTGCCGTCAAATTGGCCGCGATAAATAAGACCGCGGGTCCATGCAAAGATGGAAGCAATCGGGTTGGTCGAGGTGGCTTTGCCTTCCTGATGCTGGCGGTAATGGCGCGTAACCGTGCCATGAGCTGCTTCTGCTTCGACGGTGTTTCCGGTCGGTGTCATCAATACGGATGTCATCAGACCGAGCGAGCCAAAGCCTTGAGCGACGGTATCCGATTGGACGTCGCCGTCATAGTTTTTGCAGGCCCAGACAAATTTCCCGCTCCATTTCATCGCCGATGCAACCATGTCATCGATCAGGCGATGTTCGTAAATTATGTCGGCTTTTTCGAATTTATCCTTAAACTCGGCTTCGAACACTTCTTCGAACAGATCTTTGAAGCGACCGTCATAGGCTTTCATGATGGTGTTCTTGGTCGAGAGGTAAACAGGCCAGTTGCGGTTAAGGCCGTAATTCATTGAAGCACGGGCAAAATCGCGGATTGAATCATCGAGATTGTACATCGCCATGGCAACGCCCGGTGATGGAAACTGAAAGACTTCTTCATCAATCTTTGTGCCATCATCGCCATCAAACACCAAACGGAGTTTGCCGGGACCAGGGACTTTAAAGTCGGTGGCGCGATATTGGTCACCAAAGGCATGACGGCCAACCACGATGGGGTCGGTCCAGCCCGGAACCAAACGCGGAACATTATCAATCACGATCGGTTCACGGAACACAACGCCGCCCAATATATTGCGGATGGTGCCATTAGGTGACTTCCACATCCGCTTGAGGCCAAATTCTTCAACCCGGTCTTCATCTGGCGTGATGGTGGCACATTTGACGCCAACACCATGTTTGGCGATTGCATTCGCGGCATCAACCGTAATTTTGTCATTGGTATCGTCGCGTACTTCAATCGCGAGGTCATAATAGTGCAGGTCAACGTCTAGATAAGGTTCAATCAGTTTCTCGCGAATCCACTGCCAGATGATCCGTGTCATCTCATCGCCATCAAGTTCGACGACCGGGTTTTTGACCTTAATTTTAGACATAGAAATTGTTCTTTCCTGCAATCAATGTGTATCGAAGCATTCGGTGGGAGGAATCTAAGATGATGATCTCTTAGCAAAGATCGCAATATGTTCAACCATCTGTTCGCAACATGTTCAAGACATGCTCAACATTCTGGCGATCGATCTGGCAAAACTGATGCGGGAGTATTGTCAGAGCAGGACACTCCTCCTAAGGAACATCTTATGGCAATAGAAAAATATTCAAACAAAGGCCTTGGCGAAGCTAAATGGGCCTTTCCACCAATCCACCCTGAAGGGCGTAAGTTTGCGGTCATTGCCGCGGCGATCACGGCCGTTTTTGCATTTTTCGCATGGGAAACTCTGGCATGGCCAATGGCCGGTATTACCATCTGGGTGCTGGCTTTCTTTCGCGATCCGAAGCGGGTAACGCCTTTGGACGACAAATATATCGTTGCGCCAGCAGACGGACTGATAAATTTGATAATGCCAGTGGTTCCGCCGGTTGAATTGCAAGGCGAGGGCGGTCTCGGCGATGAGGAACTGATCCGCGTTTCCATTTTTATGAGTGTCTTTGATGTTCATATTAATCGTACACCGATTGAAGGCACGGTGAAAAGACAGGCTTATATATCAGGAAAGTTCCTGAGTGCTGATCTTGACAAGGCCAGTGATGAAAATGAGCGTCAACATTTCATGGTCGAGCGCAATGATGGCTTGAAAGTAGGGTTTACCCAAATTGCTGGCCTGGTTGCGCGGCGGATTATGTCCTTTGTGAAAGAAGGTGATTTTGTTGCGGTTGGACAGCGCATCGGCTTGATTCGCTTCGGTAGCCGGGTGGATGTTTATCTGCCCAAGGGGACGACCCCGAACGTTGTTCTAGGGCAACGCACGATTGCAGGCGAGACTGTGATTGCAGAAATCGGGCAGATGAAAGAAATTGAAGGCATTGGCCAATGACGACCATGGTCGGCTGCCACTGATGCCAGACAAGCAACGCATGGAACGCCCCGAAAAAGGCATATCGCTGCGAGCTTTTACGCCCAATGCCGTAACTGCCTTAGCGCTATGCGTTGGTCTGAGTGGTGTGCGCTTCGCTTTTATGGAGAACTGGGTGCTGGCCGCCGGTGCGGTGGTCTTGGCGGGCATACTGGATGGGCTGGATGGTCGGATCGCCCGGCTGTTAAATGCCCAAAGTCGCTTTGGTGCGGAGCTTGATTCGCTATCGGATGTTATTGCCTTTGGCGTCACCCCAACGCTCGTCATGTTTTTCTGGTCGTTGCAGCATATGCCGCAATTTGGTTGGGTACTCTCGCTGACCATGGCTGTGGGCTGTGCTTTGCGACTGGCCCGGTTCAATGCGCAAATTGACGATGAGGATCAGCCCCATAAATCGGCAGGGTTTCTAACCGGTATTCCAGCTCCGGTAGCCGCTGGACTAGCGATGCTACCGCTCTATCTTTGGGTCATTACAGACCAGCAGCTTTTTCGGGAATATTTTATTGTCGGCCCGTGGATCGTCTTGATCGCCTTTTTGATGATCTCCAACACCGCAACTTACAGCTGGTCATCGCTGCGGCTGCGCAAAAATATACGTTTAGAAGCGCTTGCCGGATTTGCTTTGCTGGGCGTTGCGCTGATCAACAATCCGTGGATTACCCTTAGCGCGATCAGTATTGGTTATATTGTCCTGATCCCATTCAGTATTCGTGGCTATGCTAGGGTCAAGCGGCAGCGCGCAGCGGAACTGGTTGAAAAGACCGGCGACGCGTAGCTGGTTGAGGCTTGCTTGTGCGTGTGCGATACCGTGGTGATGGCACCGGGCTCTGCAACATAACCTCACCAAGTTCAGCCAGTATCACGGCTTTTATTTTATCCTGATAAGCATGGAACATCATCACAATGGTCAAAAGCGCGCCCGCAAAAGCAATGGCGAAAAAGGTGGCGATAGCGATGGTCAGCATGTCAAAATCCCATATGTTCTTTCTATGAACCTTTAATGTTCTAATAATGTTCTCATGTCAAATATTATTTGCGACATGGTTCAGGTACGGATTGGGAAGTGGAAAGGTTACATTTTTTGTTTAACGTCAAGCGCCGGGCGCGGGCCTCCACCCGCTTGCGCCTCCCTCGCGGATACTAAGTCACTCTAAAATTCTGACCCGCGGCTTCCAGCGATTTAAGCGCTTCGCTGGGTGTTGTTCTGAATTCCTGGCGGTACAATTTGGCGAAGTGCCCCACGCTAGAAAATCCGGAGGCATTGGCAATCGCGGCAACCGTGTCAAACTGGCGGAGCAATATCAGATCACGCGCATAGCTTAAGCGTATGGATCGAATGAAAGCCGCAGGTGCCAGTCCCTGTGACTTTTTCAAGCGGCGGCCCAGAGTTTTTTCCGTGACCCCCAGTTCCGCGGCCAGAGCGCCCGCGCCAAATCCGCGCTGGCTGACATTTGCAATAACCGATTGAGTTGCGCGATCGAGAAAGCCCTGTTCGGTCGGGAGCGGCAGTTTTTTATCCGGGTCGCTTGCGAGAAGGGCGCTGAGTGTTTCGGTCCGCGATCCAGCAACGTCTTTTGTCTTCTCTCGTTGTTGTTCCGACAGCGCCATTTCTTCACGAAGCTTTATCGCTTCGGTTACGGCCACATTTCTCTGACGTTGCATGGCGTTGATCATGATAGAGATGGCGATCATCATGAAGATACCTTCAACGATGGTCGAGCTGGCATAGCTTAATGTTATCGGTCGGATCGTTATCAACTCAAATGCCGAGTTCGCTTCTGTGAAACTGGTCGGAAACTTGAAGAAATAGAGCGATGAAAACAGGCCGATGGTGAGCGCCAGCAACGAGGCGAAAACCGGGACCGCGTGTTTTACGCCATCGAACATTTTTCGCCCTGATACATAGAGCAGGACAAACGGGTTGATGATGAGCAGTATCGCAACAGGGGTTCCCATATCAAACGGGTCGATCATCGCCCAGATCGTGCCAATCACGCCAAGGCCGGTTAGCCAATGAAATACCGCCTGCTTTCTTTGCTGCGGGTCGGTGTCAATGGTCAGGAGTATCCGGCAATATTGAATATTGGCGATCATCACCAGACCGGATGCCAGTTCAATAAATGGTCGCCACTGCTGTGTCGATATAGTCGAACCGAATATCATGTTCGGCCACCCGTCATACAGGAAAGTCAAAAAGAACATGCCGATCAGATAGGCCGCATAATATTGATAGAAACGCGGATCGATATGGCGGAACAGGATCAGGCTGAATATCGTCATGATGATACAAAAGACCAGCAGTAAGGCCGATATGGCGGAAAAACCGGTGGACCAACTCGACAGCAGACTGACCGATCCGATAACCGGCGCCACAGTCGGCGCATAAGTACCCGAAACCCGGACATAATAGGTTTTTTCCTGGCCCGCTGCGATGGGGAAGGAGACAGCGGTTTGCAGCCGGTCATTGTCGCTTTGCGCCGCCGGGACGGTCCGGCCATCTTGCGCTATCCGAACGAGCCCACTGCCCCGCGCTTCAAACAAGGTGACATCATCCAGCACGGTTTCCATGAACGAGATACCCCAGATTTGGTCACTTGCATGGGGATTGCGGGCTGTGAATCTCAACCACAATGCGCCTGAGGATCGCGGTGCTTCAAATTGGGTTTGGCACGGCGTGAAGGTGAAATTCTGGGCGGTTATCTCATCGGCATCGATGCGTCCCTTGGGATCCAGGAAATAGCTGGTGGAAAGCGGCTTTAACTGCCCCTGCGGCAAATCAGCGAGGCTGTTGGTCGCAGCAGTCTTGTCACCACTATGGATGCAGTTTGGGTCAGCGCTCTGCGCATGGACCGGCGACAGCGCTAAGAAAGCGCATATCGTCATCAAAAGCGAAAAAACTACACCTGTTTGTGCAAGCCTGATCACAGCGATTCGCCAAAAAAAATGCACATGCAACTTTTTTTGACGGGCGCTTGGTACCGCCAACACCATATTTCGGACAAAATTGAGCGCGTTTCGGACAATCTGGCTGCGACCCCTTTATTACCCACTGTTACCGATGTTTACACCATCTCAGAAACGGATCGGAACTGCAATGGCTGGCAACGGCAATTGCAAACGGACGGACTTGGCCCAGGGGCCAGTCATCGTCACCGCTCTCCGTTTCCACGCCCATGATCGATCAGACACGGGTGGTTTGAAAGCACCGGGGAGGACCATATGACCCACTATTATACACGCGCTTTCGCGCGACCGAAATTCGAACCGCGAAGGTTCGATGTCGAGGGGCATGAGTAGGCACCCGCGGGAATGGGCGGGGTGCTCCCCGGTGTCCCGTCCGTTTCGCGCGTGCCTGACGGCGCTCCAGATATCCCACAGACATTATCGGGCTGACCCAGCCCGGCACACAGCCACACTGGCTATCATCCCAATCAAGGAATTTGCATCATGACCCCATCAACCAAAACAATCCGCCCCCAAACAATCCGGCGCAGCCTTCTTGTCGCCACCAGCATCGCCGCCCTTTCCACCGCTAACCCCGCATCGGCGGAAACATGTTTGCTCGACCGGAATGATAATGGCGAGGTGGATGCAGGCATCGACAATGACGGCGGAGCGAATGCCGAAGGTAAGGACGAGCAGCTAGCTTGCGGGGTTGGAGCGGCTGCGACTGGCGATAACAGCACCGCCTTCGGCCAAAATAGCAAGGCGAGCAGCATTGCCGCCACGGCCATCGGTCAAGACAGCCAGGCAACCGGTCTCTTCTCCACTGCAACTGGCACGGCAAGTAGAGCAACAGACGGTATTGCAACGGCTTATGGAGCTAATAGCAAAGCCTTGGCATCAGGAAGCACTGCAATAGGTTATGCCAGCGAGTCTAGCGGGAACAGCAGCACTACAATCGGCGTAAACAGCGTGGCGAGTGCAAACGGCGCCTCTGCAATGGGCGGGTTCGCTGAAGCGACCGCTTACCAAAGTATCGCCATTGGCAATGCCAGCAAGGCGACCGATGGTTCTGCCATCGCAATCGGAGGTTCAGCTCTTGCGAGCGCCAGCTCCGCCACTGCAATCGGAGGTTCAGCTCTTGCGAGTGCATCTGACAGCACAGCGGTTGGCGATAGCAGTCAAGCCACCGGGCGCCTCAGCGTGGCCTTGGGGGTGAGAAGTGAAGCCAACGCGCGAGGTGGGATTGCGATCGGGAGCTATGGTTCTAACGGCAGTTTCGTTGGCGCGTTGGTCTCTGGCATAGATGCCATTGCGATAGGCACTGAGGCCTTGGCGAGCGCACGCAATTCGGTCGCCCTGGGCGCAACATCAGTGGCTGATCGCGAAAACAGCATTTCAGTCGGTGCAAGCGGCGCGGAACGACAAATTGTCAATGTAGCAGCAGGGACCCTGGATACCGATGCGGTGAACAAGGCCCAGCTTGATGCGGCAATGCTCGGGGGCTCTTCTTCCGGCACCGGCCTCAATAGCATCGCTCTCGGAGCGGAAAGTGAAGGGTCCGGAGATCATTCGATTGCGATCGGCGAAGATGGCGAGGATGCCGATGACCAAGGCGCGATCGCTTCCGCGGATGGCGCGATTGCAATCGGCAATGATGCGCTGGCGAGCAGCGAACGGGCGGTAGCTCTTGGCCTTGGCGCGGTGGCATCCGGCTCCACGGCGCTTGGCGGCGGCGCTCAGGCCACTGGTGCTGGTTCGGTTGCCATCGGTATAGATTCTCGAAGCACCGGTGCGCGTTCTGTTGCCATAGGCGAAGATGGCCGGGACCCCGATGCTCTGGGCGCGCGGGCCACGGGCGATGACAGCACGGCAGTGGGCAATGATGCATTGGCCAACAATGCCCAAGCAAGCGCGTTCGGATCCGGAAGTGCGGCGAGCGGGACGGGCAGCATCGCCATTGGAGCTTCCAGCCAGGCCAGTGCTGCACACAGTACCGCCGCCGGATTTAGCAGCGTGGCCAGCGGTTTGGGCAGCGCCGCCATCGGGGCTTCCAGCGAGGCCAGTGGTATCAACAGCACCGCTATCGGACGCGACAGTCGGGCCAGCGGGGTCGGTGGCACCGCTACCGGAACTTTCAGTGAATCTAGCGGTATCAGCAGCACTGCTAACGGGCAGTCCAGTGTGGCCAGCGGTGAACGCAGCACCGCCATCGGAACTTCCAGCGACGCAACCAGTGCATATAGCACCGCACTCGGTTCTCTCAGTGAAGCCAGCGGTGACCGCAGCACCGCCATCGGTTCAAGAAGTGTGGCCAGCGGTGACCAGTCTATCGCTATTGGTGCAGATGGCGACGATCCCAACAATATTGGCGCTCTTGCCGCTACCGCCTCCGCCAGGGGCGCGGTTGCGATCGGTAATGAAACACAGGCAACGGCGATTAATTCGGTGGCGCTGGGCGCTGGATCCATTGCTAATCGCGCCAACAGTTTATCGGTCGGCTTTGTCGGTGGTGAGCGGCAGATCGTCAATGTCGCAGCGGGCACAGAGGACACCGATGCGGTCAACCTCGCACAGCTTAACGATTCCCTCGCGGTGGCGGGCGCCAGCGGCTGTCGCAACAATCCCGGTCCTGACGGCATCCCCGGCACCGCCGACGATCCTGCCGACACGCTCGAATGCGGTGACGGGGCAATGGCCTCGGTGGCTGGCAGCACCGCAATCGGTGACAATAGCGAGGCAAGCGGCGAAAGAGCGAGCGCGGTTGGTTACGCCGCCCAGGCTTCGGGTGATGATGCCAGCGCCTTCGGAACAAGGGCAAGCGCTACCGGTGAAGATAGCACCGCAATCGGTACAAGGAGTGAGGCCAGCGGTGAAAGAAGCATCGCCATGGGCCGCGCCAGTGAGGCCAGCGGTATAGAGGGCATCGCCATAGGCGCATCCAGTACGGCCAGCGTTGAAGAGGGCATCGCCATTGGCACATTCAGTGACGCCAGTGGTGAAGAGGGCATCGCCCTTGGCTCATTCAGTGAGGCCAGCGGTGTAGAGGGCATCGCCATTGGTTCATTCAGTGACGCCATCGGTGACCGCAGTGCGGCCATCGGGTCTTTCAGTGATGCCACCGGTGACCGCAGCACGGCCATCGGGTCTTTCAGTGATGCCGCCGGTGACCGTAGCACCGCACTTGGAAATAGCAGCATCGCGGCTGGTTTAAACAGCACGGCCATCGGTGTAAACAGCGATGCCACCGGTGACCAATCTATAGCGATCGGCAGCGATGGCGGGGACGATGATATTTTTGGTACAGTTGCTTCTGGCGGGGATGCGGTAGCCCTCGGCAATGATGCACAGGCAACTGCGTTTAACTCCATCGCATTGGGCGCTGGTTCCGTTGCTGATCGTGAGGACACCCTATCGGTCGGCGCAGTGGGCGCGGAGCGGCAGATTGTAAATGTCGCAGCAGGCACCGAAGATACCGATGCGGTCAACCTTGCGCAGCTCAACGCCTCCATCACGACGGTCAGTGCCAGCGGCTGTCGCAACAATCCCGGTCCTGACGGCATCCCCGGCACCGCTGACGATCCCGCCAACACGCTGGAATGCGGCGACGGGGCTATGGCCTCGGCGGCTGGCAGCACCGCCATCGGGGACAATAGCGAAGCAAGCGGAGACGGAGCGAGCGCGGTTGGTAACAGCGCGCGGGCTTCGGGTGACAATGCCAGCGCCTTCGGAACAAGGGCAAGCGCTACCGGTGACGACAGCATCGCCATTGGCACGCTCAGTACGGCCAGTGGTCTCCGGGCGACAGCCAATGGCTATCTCAGCACCGCCTCCGGTGAAAGCAGCACAGCCACCGGTGCCCGGAGCCAAGCCTCGGGCAATTTCAGCACGGCAACAGGTAGCTTCAGTGAGGCCAGCGGAGGTGCCAGTACCGCCACAGGTTATGACAGTGAAGCCAGTGCGCTTTTCAGCACAGCGATGGGTAATAGCAGTACAGCATCGGGCAGACAGAGCATTGCCGTCGGTGCTGGAAGCAGGGCGGAGGCCGATGGTGCGATTGCGATCGGTGGCGATGGGGCCGATGCGGATTCCGATGGCGCGGTAGCATCG
Source organism: uncultured Sphingomonadaceae bacterium (assembly GCA_947493215.1). Taxonomy (GTDB): domain Bacteria; phylum Pseudomonadota; class Alphaproteobacteria; order Sphingomonadales; family Sphingomonadaceae; genus Parasphingorhabdus. Next base: position 1,835,154 of record CANLQE010000001.1, read on the forward strand.
GGCGTCAATGCCATTGCGATTGGCATTGAAGCCCAGGCGCCAGCGGAAAATGCAGTAGCGCTCGGCGCAGGCTCTATCGCCGATCGGGACAACAGCCTGTCGATCGGTTCCACCGGCGCTGAACGGCAAATCACCAATGTCGCGGCGGGCACGCAAGACACCGATGCGGTCAATGTCGGGCAGCTGACTATGGTTGCAGACGCCGCTGCCAATGCGCAGGGTACAGCCAATACGGCACTGGCCAATGCGGCCACGGCCCAAACCCGTGCGGATGAGGCTTTTGCCAATGCCGCTACCGCACAAACCACAGCCGATACGGCGCGCGCCGAAGCGCGGGCCGCGCAGCTGGCGGCGGATCAGGCGGGGGCTGGCGTGGTCGAGGCGCAGGCCAAGGCGGATGAGGCTTTTGAAACCGCCGTCGAAGCGCAGGCAGACGCCAACACGGCCCGGACCGAAGCAATGCAGGCGCAGACCGACGCCAATCGCGCGCTGGCGCAGGCCGAGGCCAATGGTGCCGAGCTGGCCTATTTCGATAGCAACAGCAATGGGCCCGGCGCCAGCGCCACCGGTCAGGATGCCCTGGCGATAGGCACAGGCAGCGAAGCGAGCGGCGAAGAATCTGTAGCCATCGGGGTTGGTGCCAAAGCGATAAATGGCAAGGCCGTCTCCATCGGTTCGCGCAATATGGCCTCCGGCAATGGTGCGGTCGCCATCGGTGATCCGAACTTTGCTACTGGCACAGGCGCGGTGGCACTCGGCGCGGACAACACCGCTACCGGGACAGGCGCGGTCGCCATCGGTAATTTGAACGTGGCAACCGGCAATGGCGCAATTGCCTTGGGCAATGGTGCTTCGGCCATAGGTGACGGCGCAGTGGCCATCGGTCCGAATGCTATGGCCGACCGCGACAATCTGATCGCGCTGGGCGGCGAAGGCGCAACAGTGCGCATTTCAGGTCTCACCTCATCGGCCAGTCAGGCGGCGCAGGAAGGCGCGCTTAATCTCGTCACCACCGATGCTGCTGGCAATCTGGGGGCTCTGGATATCGATGTCAGCGGGTTGATCAATTATGAGGGACGGGTCACCGGGCTGGAAACGCGAACAACGGCATTAGAAGAACAGGTCTCGCTTGTCGACCGTCAGGCCAATGGCGGCATCGCGGCGGCGATGGCAATGTCGGGAGCGATTATCGTGCCAGACAGCAAAATGTCCTTGTCCTTCAATCTGTCGACCTATGGCGGCGAACGCGGGTTTTCGACTGCAATTATCGGACGGCTGACGGACAAAATCTACTTTTCGGGCGGCATTGCCGGCTCTTCCGTCAAAGGAACAACCGGCGGCCGGGTTGGGTTTGCAATCGGGTTTTAATACGCAAGATTCGGTTCAACATGGCAACATTGGAAAAGCGATCTTGGTATAGATCGCTGCGTGTCTTTGTTTGACCAAAAAAATGCCCCGTCGACTTGAGGAGTCAGACGGGGCGCCGGAACGTTGGGTCGCAAAATACGTTCCGGAGTCCGCTTTAGTCAAATTTCTTTAATCTGCATTGTATGAAATGGACTCACTGGCTCATTTTACCAAAATTGGGGATATTGGCTCAAGTTCAAGCGTTACCTGATTGCTCGGTTCCGAAAGCCAATGCACCCATTATGCAGTGCGACAGAGAACAGGAACGCAAAAGGGCCTGTTTTTTACACAGCAAATTTCCGCTGTCTTCTCACGCGCCTTTATCTATTGCTGTTGTCCATTCGGTACATTTCAAGACCTACCGCCCAGCGACGCTGAAAGCCTTTCCAATGATCGGGTTGTTCGGAACCAGCCATTTTTCCGTTCAGCTGTTCACCAAAGCTAGTGGGCCATTTGCTGTTATTGGAGTCCGCCGTGGGAACGTTCAAATAGTCCGCTTTGGCTGCATCACCTTTCAGTGTCATATCCAGAAAAGCTGTAACAAAATGCTGGTTGATGGCGTTTAACCGATCGCTTCGCCACACTGGCTCTTTAAGAAATTCTGCAGTCGTAAAATCGCCGTCCGGATCTAGATTAAATTCATTTCCGATAATATTGTGCCGCGCTTCACGGTAGACCAGCATGTAGCGATTTGATCCTGTCATATTCTCGAATAGCCACTTCACACCCTCTTCGTAATTCACCACGTCATCCTGATTTCCGGCAATGACCAGCACCGGCTTGTCAATCTTCCCCATACTATCTGCAGTCCATGCTCTGCTGTCAGGCTGACCACCCCAAGGAGAGAATGTAACCAATGATTTTATCGGCAGTGGATTTTGTGAGGCTTCTTTCATTGCCGTTTTGGCTGTTGCGGGAATGTTGGACATGGGATCATTTGCAAAATCATAGGGAGCACCCGCTGAAGCGATTGCCCCATATCCACCCATAGAATAGCCAATCAATCCCACACTGTCCGAGTCAATTTGCGCAGCATAAGCTTGCGATCCTGATTTCGCGTCTTCCAATATCTGCGTCAGAATCTGGCGTTGATCCAAAGTTCGATCCACGAGGACATTGCCAAAGGACAAGAAAAAAGATGTCACACCATGAATAGGCTTGTCTGCATGATTGATCGAAGCCACGATATAGCCATGCGAAGCGATTTGTTCTGCGAGATTGCTAAACTGCGTGTCCCATCCACCAAAGCCATGGGACATGAGGATTAGCGGATATTTCTGATCAGCAATGGCCTTGGCATCAGATACTGCAAAACCCTGTGTGGAAATTGTCACCGGGTCTTTACCTGGTGGTCGCATGATATGCGTATATTTGGCTGTTTCACCGTTAGCGGTTTCAGCGGGGTACCAGAATCGAACTGACAGCTCTCGGTTCGCATTGGTCAGGTTTCCTGAAATTGCACCCCAAGTTGTGATTGTTGTACGGCCCTCAAGCGCAAATTTTTTGACACGCGTCCCAATATCATTTTCACCGGGTCGCCCAAGTTCTGGGGTTTCTCCCGCTTGTCCGTCATGGACGGTCGGCATAGCGATATAGGCTGCGGATGCAGCGCCAATCAGAACGGTTCCCAACACCATCGCTGCAATTGTTCTTTTCCTCATCGAGCAATCCTTTTAGTTTTCCATAACCGCAATAATATAAATGAGGCCGGCGGCGCGTCTTGGACGCCTGTGTTATCTAACGGGAGCGAAGGATCAAATTTAAAATTGATCCTTCATTAGTTCATTGTAAGTTCTTGGCAGATTTGCGAGCAATGCAGGCAACGGGGCAGTTGAGGCTTTTTAAATTTGATAATTCTTAACGTACCCATCTGCATCATTTCCCTGATTTAGGCTTGCATTTTCTGCCACTCCGCTTTAACGGCACGCTCATTCCACATGGAAAGCACTCATACCGGTGCCAAAGGCGTCCTTTTAGGCCGTCCAAGGTTCTCAGCTTTCCAGAGGCATAACCGGATAAGGAGAAGTACTATGGCGGCCCCTGTCGTCACCCTACAGCAATTGATTGAAGCCGGAGCGCATTTCGGCCACCAAACTCACCGTTGGAACCCAAAGATGAAACCATACATCTTTGGAGCCCGTAACGGCGTCCATATTCTTGATCTTTCGCAGAGCGTTCCTTTGTTCGCTCGTGCGCTTGATTTCATTGCAAACGCAGTGTCTTCCGGCGGCAAGGTTCTTTTCGTTGGTACGAAGCGTCAGGCGCAAGAGCCTATCGCTGAAGCAGCCCGCGCAAGCGGACAGCATTTCGTAAACCACCGTTGGCTCGGCGGCATGCTTACCAACTGGAAAACCATTTCCAATTCAATTCGCCGGATGAAGACGCTCGAAGAGCAGCTTTCCGGTGACATGGCTGGTTTCACCAAGAAAGAAGCCCTGCAGATGACGCGTGAGCGTGATAAGCTGGAACTGTCTCTTGGCGGTATCCGCGACATGGGCGGCATTCCTGACGTGATGTTCGTTATCGACGCCAACAAGGAAGAACTCGCGATTAAAGAAGCCAATGTTCTTGGTATTCCGGTTGTTGCGATTCTCGATTCCAACGTTGATCCAAGCAACATCGCGTTCCCGGTTCCGGGCAACGATGATGCGGCGCGTGCTATTCGCCTTTACTGCGAATCCGTGGCTGCTGCTGCAACGAAGGGCGGCCAGGAAGCGGCTGTCGCATCGGGCAAAGACCTTGGTGCAGAAATAGCTCCACCAGCAGAAGCGATTGTTGCAGACGCACCAGTCGCTGCAGCAGTAGCGGAAACTCCAGCGGCTCCAGCAGAAGCGGCTCCAGCAGAAGCACCAGCAGCTGAAGAAGCGCCTGCCAAAAAAGAGCCTGCCAAAAAAGCTCCGGCGAAAAAGGCAGCAGCGAAAAAAGCGCCCGCCAAGAAGGCCGCTGCCAAAAAAGACGATGATAAGAAAGCCGACGAAAAGGCTTAAACTTGAAGCGTCTTCGTTCGGTCATATATTGATCGCATAAGAAAATGGCGGGGCGGCATTGGTGCTGCCCCTTCATTTTATTAAAAACACCAAATTCTCGCACACGAAAATTGAGGAAATAAAAAATGGCTATTACCGCAGCAGCAGTGAAAGAACTGCGCGAGCGCACCGGCGCTGGCATGATGGATTGCAAAAAAGCATTGAGCGAAACAAATGGCGACGTCGAAGCCGCGATTGACTTGCTGCGCACCAAGGGCCTTGCCGCTGCTCAGAAAAAATCAAGCCGGACGGCCGCAGAAGGCCTCGTCGGCGTGGCAGTCTCGGGTACCAAAGGCGTTGCTGTTGAAGTAAACAGCGAAACCGACTTTGTTGCCAAGAACGACCAGTTTCAGGCTTTTGTTAGCGGCGTGACTGATGTCGCTCTTGGTTTGGGCGGCGATGATATCGATGCCCTGGCTGCGGCTGATTTTCCCGCGGGTGGCACGATTCAAGAAACACTGACCAACAACATTGCGACCATCGGCGAAAATCAGGCGATCCGCCGGATGAAAACTGTTGCAGTGAGCAGCGGCATAGTCGTTCCTTACATCCATAATGCTGTGACCCCGACAATGGGTAAAATCGGCGTGCTGGTTGCGCTCGAAAGCACCGCTGGTGCAGACGTTCTAGAACCACTTGGCAAGCAGATTGCGATGCATATCGCAGCAGCCTTCCCATTGGCTTTGAACGCAGATGGCTTGGATCAAGATACGATGGAGCGTGAACGCGCCATTGCAGTAGAAAAAGCAGCCGAGTCTGGCAAGCCAGCTAATATTGTTGAGAAAATGGTGGATGGCGCGATGGCAAAATTTGCCAAGGAAAACGCGTTGCTGAGCCAGATTTTCGTGATGGATAACAAAACTCCCATCGCTCAGGTTGTCGAGCAGGCTGGCAAAGATGCTGGCGCTGAGATCAGGTTGACCGAATATGTCCGCTTCCAGCTCGGTGAAGGTATCGAGAAAAAAGAAGAAGATTTTGCGGCAGAAGTGGCTGCAACGCTCGGAAACTAAAAATCAGATTTGCGGCAAATTTCGGTTTGACGCATTAACACTTGGCGCAATGGCGCGGACTATCTATGGTCTGCGCCATTGTTATATGTGGGGCTAATCAAGCGCACTCGCGTGACGGAAATTGGGATGGGATTTGCATGAAAAGACCAGCTTTTAAGCGCATTTTGTTGAAGCTCTCCGGCGAAGCGTTAATGGGTTCCGGTGAGTTCGGAATCGATCCGGAAACCGTGAATCGGATAGCAGCCGAAGTGAAGTCCGCCAAAGAAGCCGGTTATGAGCTGTGCTTGGTTGTTGGCGGCGGGAATATTTTCCGTGGATTAGCGGCGGCGGCGAAAGGCTTTGACCGCACCAGCGCCGATTACATGGGTATGCTGGCAACCGTAATGAACGCGCTGGCCGTGCAAAACGCGCTGGAGCAAATGGGTTGTGACACGCGGGTGTTATCCGCCATACCGATGGCGAGCGTGTGCGAGCCCTACATCCGCCGCAAAGCCGTTCGGCATTTGGAAAAGGGGCGGATCGTTATTTTTGCTGCGGGAACTGGCAATCCTTATTTTACCACCGATACCGCGGCCGCCTTGCGCGCAGCGGAAATGGGCTGTGAAGCTTTATTCAAAGGGACCAGTGTCGACGGGGTCTATAATGCTGATCCCAAAACCAATCCCGATGCGGTGCGTTATGACGCCTTGAGTTTTGATCAGGTGCTGACAGACAATCTGAAAGTTATGGATGCCAGCGCCGTGGCACTATGCCGCGAGAATAATATTCCGATTGTTGTATTCACCATCCGTGAAAAAGGCAATTTGGCGACGGTTCTTGGCGGCGGCGGAACCGCGACCATTGTTGGCGCAACGAAATAGATATTTGGGAGAACTGAGCCATGGCGAAATATGACAAGAGCGACCTGGAGAAACGCATGAACGCTTCGCTCGAGGCGTTAAAGCATGACCTGAGTGGTTTGCGCACTGGGCGCGCCAATACGGCTCTGCTCGATAATATCACCGTGGAAGTTTATGGCGCGAAAATGCCGCTTAACCAGGTCGCGACCGTGTCGGTGCCTGAACCGCGCATGTTGTCCATTCAAGTTTGGGACAAAAGCAATATTCAGCCGGTGGAAAAATCTGTACGGTCCGCTGGGCTGGGCCTCAACCCGATCATTGATGGCCCGAATATCCGTTTGCCTATTCCCGATCTAACCGAAGAACGGCGCAAGGATTTGGCAAAGCTTACCGGCCAGTTTGCTGAAAAAGCACGGATTGCGATTCGCAATGTCCGGCGCGATGGCATGGATGACATTAAAGCGGACGAGAATAAGAAGGAAATCGGCGAGGATGATAAAAAGCGTCTAGAGACCGAGGTTCAGAAACTGACCGATGATATGATCGCGGAAGCGGACAAACTCTCCTCTGCCAAGGAACAGGAAATCCTGACACAGTGAGGCTTGCGCCCACCAAGAAAGGATCGACTGATCCCAATGCAGACGCGGCACATGCGGCTGATCTTACCCATGGCGCGCGCCATGTCGCGATCATCATGGATGGCAATGGCCGTTGGGCAAAAAAGAAGCATTTACCGCGAGCGCTGGGCCATAAAAAGGGTGTTGAGGCCGTCCGCAATATTGTCCGGGTGGCAGGAGAAATGGGCATAGAGGCGTTGACCCTTTATGCTTTTTCCTCAGAAAACTGGAGCAGGCCGGCGGACGAGATTACCGACCTGATGGGGCTTCTTCGCCAATATATCCAATCGGACATTGATGAGTTTGACGAAAACGGCATCCGTCTGAAAGTCATTGGCAATTACAAAGCGTTGGATAAAGACATTGTGCAATTGATTGACAATGCTCTGGAACGAACAGCGAGCAACGACCGGATGACGCTGGCGATCGCGCTGAACTATGGCGCGCAAGATGAAATGCTAAGGGCGGTGCAAGCCATCGCGACGGCCGTGAAAAAGGGCGATGTCGAACCGGAGCAGATTAACATCAGCCATATGTCAGGCGCGCTGGATACGGCCGAATTACCGCCGCTGGATTTACTGATCCGGACCTCTGGCGAATTGCGATTGTCCAATTTCCTGCTCTGGCAGGCGGCTTATTCGGAACTCTATTTTACCGATGTCTTATGGCCTGATTTCGACAAACGGGAATTGCAGCGCGCTTTGCAATCATTTGGTGCACGGGAGCGCCGCTTTGGTGGCCGCTAATTTATGACCGACCCTGTTAGTCCTGCGAAAAAGCCGCCAAATGAACTGATGACCCGGGTCGTTGTCGGCGTTGCGCTGGTTGCGGTGACGGTTACGACCCTTGTGGTGGGCGATCACGCCATTGGCCGGCACGCCTTGTGGTTGCTGGTGGTGTTGATGTCACTGGGCATATTATCAGAATGGGCCGAATTGACCGGGCGTTTGGAGAATAAACGGCTTGCCCTTTACGCGTTGTCTGTTCCGCTTGCGATTATGTCCTATTGGGCGGCTGGCCCATCGTTCCTGGCGCTCGGGCTGATAATGGGTGCGGCGATGTTTATCGCAGTTTTTGACCGGTCGATAAAATTGTCTGTGGGGATATTTTATGCTGGATTACCAGCGCTTTCGATATTGTATTTGCGAGGAACTGATAACGGCCTGCTGATCGTATTCTGGACGCTTGCATTGGTATGGGCGACGGATATCGGAGCCTATTTTTCGGGTCGCGCGATTGGTGGCCCAAAGCTCGCGCCGACCTATAGTCCTAATAAAACATGGGCAGGTTTAATCGGCGGCGTGATTGTCACGGGGTTGTTCAGCTTTGCCTTGCATGTCTATTTCCAGTTACCGTTTCGGCTGGTGCTGCTGAGCCTGCCGCTCGCCGTGCTGGCCCAAATGGGCGATTTGTTTGAAAGCCAGATGAAGCGCCGGGCAGGGGCCAAGGATAGCGGTACGATTTTCCCCGGCCATGGCGGCGTCATGGATAGGCTAGACGGCTTAATTCCGGTCGCGCCCGTTGTTGCTGTCATTATGCTATTTGGTGCTCAGTGACAGATGAATCGATCAGAACTGTTTCCATATTCGGGGCCACCGGCTCTGTTGGGACGTCCACGCTAGATTTGATCCGGCTCGACCGCGACAAATATCGGCTCCTTGCTTTGACGGCGCATAGCAACGCCAAAGAGCTGGCAAGGCTCGCCAAGGAATTTGATGCCGAGATTGCCGTTATCGCGGATGCTAGCCAATATGATGCGTTGAAAAGTCTATTGGCGGGAACGAAAACCGAAGTGGCTGCAGGACCTGGCGCATTGGTTGATGCCGCCAGCCGATCCCCAGATTGGACCATGGCGGCTATTGTTGGCTGTGCTGGCTTGCCGCCGACATTGGCTGCGTTGAAATGCGGGAAAACCGTGGCACTGGCCAATAAAGAAGCTTTGGTATCCGCCGGCGCGCTGATGATGGCGGAAGCCAAAGCGGCAGGGGCAACCCTGTTGCCGGTTGATTCCGAGCACAATGCAATTTTCCAAAGCCTGCAGGGCGGGCGGGTTGATCAGGTCCGCAAAATTACTCTGACGGCTAGTGGCGGACCGTTTCGGACATGGTCGAAAGAGCAGATGGTCTCTGTCACGCCCGAGCAGGCCGTGGCGCATCCCAATTGGGACATGGGCGCCAAGATTTCGGTCGATAGTGCAACCATGATGAACAAAGGGTTGGAGCTGATAGAAGCCCATCATCTGTTTCCCGTTGGTCTGGAAAATATTGATATATTGGTCCATCCCCAATCGGTCATTCATTCGATGGTGGAATATAAAGACCGCTCCACTCTGGCGCAGCTAGGATCGCCGGATATGCGTATTCCGATTGCTAGCGCGCTAGCTTGGCCAGAACGGATGACAACAGATTGTATGCCACTCGATTTGGCCAAGATTGCCCGGCTGGATTTTGAAGCGCCGGACGATGATCGTTTCCCGGCAATCAAGCTGGCACGCGGCGCCATAGAAGTGGGTGGCGCGGTTCCGGCGATATTAAACGCGGCCAATGAAATTGCGGTCGCTGCCTTCTTGACGAGGGATGTTCAGTTTCTGGAAATCACCGAGATTGTATCCAGCATTATTGACAGCTATAGCCCGCCGGTACCGCGTGATCTTGAGGACATTTTCGGCATTGATACCGAAGCGCGAGCCCGAACGACGACCATGATTGAGGATGTTAGAGTTTGACTGAAAATCCAGGTATATTACTGACATTATTTGCTTTCCTACTCACCATTGGTGTGCTCGTTTTCATTCATGAAATGGGTCATTATCTGGTTGGTCGCTGGTGCGGTGTAAAAGCCGACACATTTTCGATCGGTTTCGGGAAAGAGCTTGTCGGTTGGAATGATAAGCGCGGCACGAGATGGAAAATCTGTGCGCTGCCACTGGGCGGCTATGTGCAATTTGCCGGCGATATGGACCCGGCCAGCACGCCTAGCGAGGATTGGCTGGAATTGCCGCCAGAAGAGCGCAATCGGACGTTTCAGTCGAAATCTCTATGGAAGCGGGCAGCGATTGTTTTTGCCGGTCCCGCGATCAATTTCCTTTTTGCTATCCTGATATTAGCAGGTTTTGCTTTGACTTTTGGTGAGAGCGTGACGCCGCCGGTTGTCGGAACGGTTGCCGAAAAATCGACGGCAGAGGCTATCGGTTTGCAAGAAGGCGATAAAATCATCTCTATCGATGGCGATGCTGTTGATCGCTTTACCGATTTATCGCGCGAAATTTCGATCATTCCTGATGAAGAAGTTGAGATTGCATTTGAGCGCGATGGAACGATCATTTCGAAAGATGCGAAAATCGGCGTACGTCTTGAAAAAGACCGCTTCGGCAATGAATATCGGATCGGTTTGCTGGGAATATCTCCGGAAAGGGTAGAGCGCCGGGACGTTTCGTTATGGGAAGCGCCCATTGTCGCAACGCGCCAGACCGGCGAGATTGTTGATCTGATCGTGACGACATTGGGGCAGGTGATCAGCGGTAGGCGTTCGGTGAAAGAGCTCGGCGGACCGCTTAAGATCGCGCAAGTTTCGGGCGAACAATTTGTTGCGGGACTGAGCCAGTTCATATTCTTTGTAGCGTTAATCTCAATTAACTTAGGGTTCATCAACCTCCTGCCAATCCCCATGCTCGATGGTGGGCATTTGATGTTCTACGCTATAGAAGCGGTGCGGCGAAAGCCTGCCAATCCTATGGTTCAGGAATGGGCATTTCGATCAGGCTTTGCTCTTGTCGTGATGTTCATGTTGGTGGTGACGTTTAATGATTTGGCCTCTTTTGGATTGTTCAGAGCGGTCTCTGGTTAATTGCCCGTTGATTGATGGCTCTGGTTGGGGCAGGGGGTTCGCAAAACCTGATGTATTATATGCAAGGGTTGTTATTTTTTGAGTTTAAGGCGTGAAAGCGAGTTTGTCTGTGAAGCATAAAAAACGGCTCCTGCCCATGTTGTTGAGTGGTACTATTTTGGCAGGCATCTCGGTGCCGGGACATGCGCAGGAAGCGCCTGCTGTCCAGCCAGTCCTGCCAGTTGATAATACGATCCGGTCCATTGTCGTAAACGGGTCTCAGCGGCTGGAATCAGGCACCGTCCTCTCTTACATGAAATTGCGGGTTGGCCAGACCTACACGCAGGAATCGGCTGACCAAGCGCTGAAAGATTTGTTCGAGACGGAATTGTTCAAGGATGTCAGCATCCGCAACAATGCCGGCGCTGTGGTCATCGAGGTGATCGAAAACCCGGTGATCAACCGCATATTGCTGGAAGGCAACAAGCGGATCAAGGAAGACAAAATTCGCCCGGAAATCCGTTTGGCGCCGCGCCAGATTTTCACGCGTTCCAAAGTGCGCGCCGATGTGGCGCGTATTGTTGAGCTCTACAAACGTAAGGGGCGATTCGCGGCGAGCGTCGAGCCTAAAATGGTTCAGCTTGATCAAAACCGTGTCGATATCGTTTTTGAAGTCAATGAAGGCCCGAAATCCAAAGTTCAGCAAATTAATATCATTGGGAATGAAGTTTTCTCCGATGGTAAGCTCCGTGGCGAGATGGCCACTAAACAGGCACGCTTCTATCGCTTCTTCAGCTCCAGCGACACCTATGATCCGGATCGGCTTGCCTTTGACCAACAGAAACTGCGTCAATTTTATCTGACCGAAGGCTATGCCGATTTTCGTGTGATTTCAGCGGTGGCGGAACTGACGCCAGACAAAAAAGACTTCATCATCACCTATGTGGTGGAAGAGGGTGAGCGTTATAAATTTGGTGACGTTGCTGTTGAAAGTGAAATTCGTGACTTTACCGCCGAAACGTTGACGCCGCGTTTGCCGATGAAAGAAGGTGATTTCTATAACGCTAAACAAGTCGAGGACACAGTAGAAAGCCTCAGTGAAACCGCAGGTTTATTCGGTTATGCTTTTGCCGATGTTCGCCCGGAATTTGATCGCGATAAAGAAACTCTGACGATGGGAATTACGTTCAAGGTTGCTGAAAGTGACCGGGTTTATGTCGAACGCATCGATATTAACGGAAATACACTGACTGTAGACAAAGTCGTTCGCCGTGAATTCCGTTTGAATGAAGGTGATGCTTTTAATAGTTTTCAAGTGAAGCGCTCCGCCAACCGGATCAAGTCTCTGGGCTTTTTCCAGGATGAACTGGAAATTGAACAGAAACAGGGCAGCGCACCTGACCGGATCATTTTGGAAGCCAATGTCGAAGAGCGTGCGACCGGTGAGTTGCAGTTATCCGCCGGTTTCTCAAGCGTTGAGAATTTCATTCTGCAGGCATCTGTCCGCCAGCGTAACTTCCGTGGCAAAGGACAAGAATTGCGCGCGAGTGTGAGTTATTCCAGCTTCTCGCAATCTATCGAACTGGGTTTTACAGAACCTTATTTGTTTGACCGGAACATTGCAGTTGGTGTCGATCTTTTCCGCCGCGATTTGAATAGTTTTAACTTTGTCGGCAATGATCGCGAGACAACTTTTGAACAGCTGACCACGGGTTTCCAAGTCCGTGCCGGTGTGCCGATTACTGAATATTTCTCCGCTTCCCTGCGCTACGGGCTCAGCTTTGATGATGTGACATTGGACAGAAATCTGTTCTTCACCGATTTAGACGGAGACGGTGCGCGCGGAAACAGTGTTGATGATATTTGTGATCCACTGATCGCAGGCCGTTTTCTTTGTGATGCCCTTGGTCAGCGAACGACATCGTCTATCGGCGCATCGTTAATTTACGATGATCGCGATAATCGCGTCCGGCCTACTCGTGGGCAAACCGTAGTAGGCAGTTTGGATTTTGCCGGTTTGGGTGGTAGCGTCAAATATCTAAAAGGGCGCCTTAACGCGGCCAAATATTGGCGGCCTTTTGGTCAATTTATTTTTTCGATCAGCGGCGAAGCGGGCTATATTTATCCGCTGGAAAATCGCGGCAGTCCTGACGATGGCATTGACGATGTTCGCCTTACTGATCGCTTTTTCCTCGGGGAACCGCAGATTCGCGGATTTGGTATTCGCGGTGTTGGTCCTCGAGTTGTTCGTAACTTTACGATACCAGGACTGGATGCAGATGGTAACCCGATTAACCAGATTATTGTGAACGAAAATGGACGGCAGACTGACGATGCCATCGGTGGCCGTGCCTATTATCTGGCGCGTGCTGAATTGGAAATTCCGCTCGGCTCCGGTATTCGTGAGCTAGGACTAAGGCCTTCGATCTTTGTCGATGTGGGCGCAGTATTCAATGTTACCACTCCCATTTTGCAGAATCCTCAGTTCTTTGGAGACCTTCAGGAGCGGGATGCCAACGGCGCAGGCGTTACAATAGGGCGTGTTGATACTGATGGCATGCCAGTCCTTGGTACGGATGGCGTGCAAATCCAAGACCCAGTATTTGTTGAAAATACTCTGGGATTTTTGAGAACAGATCCGGATGGCAACGCTATTATTACGCCGCAAGCGGTCGATGCTAATGGTAATCCGTTCCCAATTGCAACAACCTTTACCGAACAGTTCTTTGGCGATAGCATCAGCCCACGTCTTTCCGTTGGCTTTGGGGTCAACTGGAACTCTCCATTCGGTCCGTTTAGGATCGATATCGCACGAGCTTTGTTAAAAGAGCCCGGTGATGATACTAAACTATTTACTTTCAACGTAGGAACACAATTCTAATGACCTTTTCAACCAAGACACTTTTGAAATCGGCCGCCTTGGGGCTTGCAACCTTGTCGGTTCCGGCATTGATCGCATCCCCCGCTGTCGCTCAGTCCAGAACCAGCGTCGCGGTCGCCAATTACGAAGCAGCCGTGGTAAAGTCCCAAGCTTATCAGACCGCTGTGGCGCAGATGAAAACTACCTATAAAACTGATATTGAGCAGACAAATGCTCGTGCAGCTGCTCTGCAGGTTGAGTTAAAGCCGCTTGTCGATGCTTATAATGTTGAGGTTCAGAAGCCTGGTGCCACTGCACAAACAGTTGCACCGCAGGCGCAAGCCCTTCAGGCAAAGCGGCAAACTGGTCAGCAAGAATTGGCCCGTTTGCAACAGCGTGTGACCTTGGCCACTGCCTATGTTGAAGAGCAGGTCGGCATGAAACTGAATGATGCCATCAAGGCGACAATGAAAGCCAAAAAAGTCGATCTGGTTCTGCAACCACAAGCGATTGTTGCGCGGGAGCCTTATGTCGATATCACTGATGCGATCGTGTTAGAGCTTAACAAGCTGGTTCCTTCCGCTTCGATTACACCGCCAGCAGGCTGGAAACCTGGTCAGGCGCAACAGCAGGCACAACAGCCAGCTGCTGCCCAACCATCAGGCCGGTAAAAGACATAATGTTCGAACCGTTGGATTATGACGTCACCAAAGTGATGGCGGTGCTACCGCACCGCTATCCCATGTTGCTGGTCGACCGTGTCGAAGAACTGGTCAAGGACGAGTCCATTCGCGCGGTGAAAGCCGTCACGATGAACGAAGGGTTTTTCCAGGGCCATTTCCCCGGACGCCCGATCATGCCGGGCGTCATGATTGTTGAAGCCTTGGCCCAAGCCGCCGGGGTTTTGGCGATGGAAAGCTTTGGTCTTGTCGGCTCCGGCAAGCTGGTTTACTTCATGGCGATTGACGGGGCAAAATTCCGTAATCCTGTCGAGCCGGGTTGTTTGTTGTCGCTCAACGTCGAATTTGTCCAGAAACGTGCACGGGTCTGCAAATTCTATGGCAAAGCGATGATTGGTGACAAATTGGCGGCCGAAGCCAGTTTCACTGCGATGATTGCTGATCCACCCAGTTCATAATTGGCAGTATAGAGAGTAAAAGAATCTTGCACTTTGCAGCGGCGGCGGTTAATGCGCCGCTTCGCAGACTAATATACGCTTAGGGATCTGGTCGGAAACCAGCCCGTTTTGGAGCAGAAAATGAAAAAAGATACGCATCCCGACTATCACGTGATCAAGGTCCAAATGACTGACGGTACTGTGTTCGAAACCCGCTCCACCTGGGGCAAAGAGGGCGACACGCTGCAGCTTGATATTGATCCGAGTTCACACCCAGCATGGACTGGCGGCAACCAGCGTCTTCTTGATGCTGGTGGTCAGGTCGCACGCTTCAACAAGCGTTTTGGCGGTTTGTCACTCAAGAAAAACTAAGCTGTGTCGGGCAGGGGCTTCACGCCTCTGCTCACCACAGGTTTATGGCTCCAAGCCAAGGCGTGAGCAGCGATAGCTTCTGGCGATAAATTTCTGTGGCTCGTCCGTTTCCAATTTTCACAAACTGGATTTCTGAACCGGGCCGTAATTGTCCGATCAAATGGCGATCAGCCCTGACCACTTGTGCAATTCGTGGATAGCCGCCTGTGGTTTGAGCGTCGGGACCAAGCAGAAATGGTTCGCCATCCGGGGGGCATTGCATCGTGCCCGGAAAAACGGGTGCACTTTTCATTTGTAATGCGTTTTCTTGCTCTATTGGAGAGCCTTGCAAGCTGAGACCCATACGATTGGCTCGTAGTCCGATCTTCCGCTTCTGCCCAAATAATATCTCTTGAGAATAAGAGGTTAAGGCCGAAATCTCCGGTCCAGCAGTGACTCGTATGATATGTTTGTCAGACAGGACTGGGCGCAGGCCATCGGGGGTTTGTTTGCTGGTTGTTGGCGACGTACTGCCTTCGATCCATTGTACGCTATCCCCCGCTTGCAAAGCACGCCCCTGAAACCCGCCTAATCCAGCGCCGAGGTAAGTGGACTGGCCGCCCAAAAGAGATCGCCCCACTATTTCTCTTGCAACCGCCAGATAGGACCGGCAGCCTTTATCCGCTGGACCGACATGAATTTCATCGCCGGATTTTGCATGGATCAGTTGATGCAAGGGCCGGTCTTTACCGTTTATGCGAACAAACGCAGCGGCACCGGTGACGGCTATGCCAGTCGGATGCTCGGCCGCGAATTTGACGTCATCCAGTGTGATTTCTATCGCAATTGCGCCTGCGAGCTTGCCGACTAGATGATTGGCCAAGGCGAGGGACAGGCAATCGGCAGCCCCAGCGGCGGGCATGCCCAAATGGCGGTGGCCGGAGAAAGGAGCACCTTGCAAAGTGGTTTGCAAGCCGGGCTTGATGACCTTAAGTGTCATTCAGGTTGTTCTTTTGCGATGGTATCAAATTCAGCCCTGCTGATCGGTTGGAACGAAACCAATTGATTAGCAGATAGCAGTGCAGGTGGATCCTGATCGGGATCGAATAGTCGATCGGGTGTCCGCCCAATGATCGGCCACCCGCCCGGACTGCTGAAGGAATAGATGCAGCTTTGGTCACCAATGATCCCTATCGAACCAGCGACGACCTTCTGTCTGGGTTTAGGCAATCTGCCGATTTCAGTAACGTCCTCAGAGCATTGCAAATAGGCAAAGCCCGGCATGAAGCCGAGCATTGTTACGGTGAACTGTTGGCCGCTATGCCATCGCAGCAAGGCTTCGACCGACAGTCCCATTTTTTGGGCTATCCAGTCCCGGTCGGGCGCAAACGCTTTATCATAACAAACTGGAATGGTGATGGGCCTTGCTTGCGTCACGGTAGCTGCTTGTGGTTGCTGCAACTGCTGTCGGAATAAATCTATAGCTTCATCGGGCGTAATTCGTGCAGGATCAAATTGTACCGCGATGCTATCAAGCCCGGATACGACCTCCTGCCACATCGCTTGCTCCCGTATAGAAGCACTTGCCGCATGAACGGCGTCGACACCATCTAACGGACAGGAAAGCCAGTCATCACAGGCGTGAATTTCTAAAGTGCTCACCTGACTGGTGCTGTGATTGACATGCCCTCAAGCTCCAGTGCGCGCCGCATGGCTTTTGCGGTTGTCAGCGCTCCCTCGCTATCGGAATGAAGGCACAACGTATCAGCGGGGATGATTTGTAATGGATTGTCCGCAGCTATCGAGTTTCCGTGGGCCAAGGCCAATCCTTGCAGTACGCGATCTGCATCATTGGCGATAACTGCACCGTCTTCCGTGCGTGGTACGAGGCGAGAGTGTTTTGTATACCGCCGATCAATAAAGGCTTCCGCAACAAAGCGTACGTCGCTTTCATTCGCTTTCCGATGAAGGGTCGAATGGGCCATGCCGACCAGTGCTAGTTTTTCCGCTTGCGCGATAGCCATGACTATGTCTGCTAGAGCCTCATCATCCTGCGCATCATTGTAGAGCGCGCCATGCGGTTTCAGATGGGTGATCTCTGTTTCGGCATCTGCCGCTATCGCCTTGATCGCTTTCACTTGTTCCAGCAAACTGGCCTTCAAGGCGGCGGGCTCAATTTCCATGCTGACTCGCCCGAAATTGGCGTGGTCGGGATAAGAGGGATGGGCGCCGGCAGCCACGCCTTTTGCCTTGGCAGCGACTAACATGGCACGCATGGTTTCCGGCGATCCCGCATGACCGCCGCAAGCGATGTTGCAGCTCGAGACGATATCCATAATCGCCACGTCGCGCGCTATCCCGTCAGCGCTCTCGTCCTCGCCGAGATCAGCATTGAGATCGATTGCTTTGGTCACGGCCACCATCCCATGGCCCGGGCGATGAGCCGGATGCCCAGCATAGAGGTTACCGCCAATATAATCGCCCCGGCAATATTGCCCTTCCACCCGTTCACATGGCGGCCCAGCAGCGCGCTGTCATTGGCCAGTTTGATCAGGAAAAAGGCGATGATCGGCAGTAATAAGCCGTTAGCAATCTGCGCCACGAAGATAATCTCTACCGGTTTGTAATTGAGCAAAGCGCCAAATGTACCGGACAATATGACAAGCAATGCGCCGATCCGGAAAGGTGCGCGCGATGCGTCCTTTCCGGTTTTTCCGAAAATCTCTTGGACGATATACCCGGTGGCCAGCGGCGCGGTGATGGCGGAGGTCAGTCCGGCGGCAAATAGACCCGCGCCTAATGTCGCGCTCGCAAAACTGCCGAATAGCGGATTGAGCTGCTGTGCCATATCGACGGCGCTGGAAATTTCTCTGCCGCTGCCGAACAGGCTGGCCGCAGCCGTTGCCAATATGGTGATGGAAACGAGACCACCGATACCGATGGAAACGGCGCTGTCCGTTTGCGCTTCGGCCAGATCAGTCTCTTTTGTCCAGCGTTCCCGCACGCTCGCGGCATGGAGGAACAGATTATAGGGGACGATGGTGGTTCCGATAAGCGCGATGGCGGTTAACAATCCGCCTTCAGGAATGGTGGGCACGAACCCGCCCAAAATCGCGCCCATATCTGGTCGGGTCAGGAAGAAGGTGAGCAGGAACGAAGCACACATAAACAATACCATTGCGATCAATATCCGTTCGACCCAGCGCGGCTTGGAAAACAAAATCAACGCTCCGGCAAGCACGGCGATCGCGGCAATGGTAAGCGTGCGATTATCCGACAGGTCGCTGTTGAGCGCTTCCAGTCCCAATAACGCGCCAGAGATATTGCCAGCTTCATAGGCCGCATTGCCCAGCGCCAAAGCCGCGATGAGCAGCAAGGCGGCGAGCCATCGAAGCGGTGGAGACGCGACCGTCTGCATCATGGCCTCGGCCAAGCCCATGCGCGACACCAGCGCGACCCGCACAGCAATGGATTGCAAAATGATAGTCGTCACTGTCGCAAAGGCCAGCGCCCAAATCAGCGCAAAGCCAAAATTTGCGCCCGCCAGCGTGCAGGCGGTTACGGTGCCGGGGCCGATAAAGGCGGCCGAAACCATCATGCCCGGACCGGGGCGATAGCGCGCTATGTTCATGAAATATGCTGCAATATGATCATCCTAACGGCTTACGCGGTCCATGGCCAAGCACGCTCTCGGAACCATTTGGTTATCACATATTTGGTTCCGCTGCGCACTTTCATGCCGTGATGAAGCGTCAGTTCGTTCACGCTGCCATCGGCGGACATATTATTCCAGCATAAGATATTGCCGGTCTTTGGTACAAATTTCTTGTTCAACTTTACAAAGCGGGTCGCACCACCGGCATCGGGCTCGTTCAAATAGATCATGAAGGTCCAAGTGCGCTGACCGGATTCGGAACAGAATTTTTTGAAATCCTGGCCCTTCGGATCAAAAAAATCGGTATGAGCCTTGAATTCCTGTCCCTCAGCATAGCGCTGGCCTTGCAGCGGTTCTCCGAATTTGTGGTCGATATTCCCAAAGCGACATATTTTCGCATCTATCTCCGCCACAAATGGGTCAGTGTGATCCAAGTCGCAGGTTTCACTGGTGCGAAAATAATCATCGCCATTGGCGTCGGCTATTGTCGACGGGCGGCGCTTTTCGTCAATGCGCTGGATAAGCTGTTCACACTCTTCGACTTTCAGGAAGTTTCTCAGCATGCAAAGCTCGACAGACTTGTTCGGATAGCGTTGCACTTGGCCCAGTGCGACCAGATAGTCGGCAGAAGTGGTGTTTTGATCTGTCATCAAATAGTCCGAAAACGCTCCTAATTACTGGCGCTTAGATTAAATAAAATTTTGCCCGCTGCAACCGGTCTTTGCTGCTAGGCATAATGGCGATATAGAAATGCAAAAATGGCAGGCGCAAAAATCCATCGCAGCGATAGCATAAAGAGGCAAGGCGGTTTCACGCTGGTCGAGATGATGGTCGCTTTGTTTATCTTCTCGCTCTTGTCGGTCGCTGGCGTCATGTTGTTGCGCGGTGCAGTCAACAGTAACGCAGTAACCGACACGAAGCTCAGCGATATGGCGCAGATGCAGCGGCTCGTATCCCTGATGGAAGCGGACCTCAGTCAGGCGCTTCCCAGACCGCATCGCGATGAGCAGGGGGATAGAGTAGCCGCCTTTATCAGTGAAACTGGTTCCAGCAGCCGTGGACTTTTATCTTTCATCCGCGGCGGACAAAGCAATATCAATAACAAGCCGCGTTCCAATATGCAGCGTGTCTCTTACCAGTTGAATGATGGGCGGCTCGAACGGTTGCAATATGAGACGACGGATGGCGGTTCGATCAGTGAGCCGGCATTGTTACTCGATGGTATCAGCGATCTTGGTCTGCGCTTTCGTGATAAGAGAGGGCAGTGGATAAGCAATTGGCAGAGCGAGCGATTGAGTGACTTGCCGCGAGCGGTAGAAATCCAGTTCGAGCAAAATGACCGGAATTACCGCCACGTTTTTCTCGTCGGGACGGGTTATTTATGAAGCCTGTTAGACTTTTAAGAAGCGGGGAACGCGGCGCTGCTCTATTGACCGTCTTGTTGTTGGTCGCCGTAATCGCGGTATTGGCTGCGCACGGAATCGACCGTCTGGCCGGCGCAACCAAATTGGCATCCAACGCCCGCGAGCTTAGCCAGGCCAAGGCCTATCTGATCGCAGCAGAATTCATCGGCATGCAATCGGCCGAGAAAATTGTAAGCCTGTCGCCAGGGCGAACCACTAATATGGGTGGCTGGAATGGGCAGAGCCGACGCTTCCCTGTTCCTCGTGGCCTCATTACCGCCGCACTGACCGATGGCGGTAACTGTTTCAATATCAACAGCCTGGTGAGCCAGACCGATTCGATTTTATCGCTGCGCCCGGAGGGTCAAACGCAGTTTATACGGCTGATGACGTTGCTGGAAATCCCGCAAGGGAACGCAGCGGATATCGCGGAATCAGTTGCCGATTGGATTGATAGCGACGCCGTTCCATCACAGCGCGGCGCTGAGGATGAATATTACGCGCAATTGGAAAAGCCTTATCGCACGGCGAATGCTGTGATGCTCGATGTCAGCGAGTTACGGACCATCAAAGGTGTAACTAGTGATATTTACGCGCGGCTGGCACCGTGGCTTTGCGCGTTGCCGACGACCGATTTGTCACCGATAAATATCAATACGCTGCGCCCCGAACAAGCGGTCTTGTTAGCGATGCTGTCCAACAAGCCGGATATTTCGCAAGCGCGTCAATTTCTCGGGCGGCGAACGGATTCAGGCTATGGGAGCCTTAACGATTTCTGGGCAGATCCTTTTCCAGCAAGCTTCTTGGCGCCATCGCAAGTGCAGGGGCAGGTCAAATTGAAGACCCGCTGGTTTCGGCTCGACATGACCGTCGAAATGCAAAGTGCTTTGGTTGAAGAGCGCGCCTTGGTCGATGCAGCGCGTCAACCGGCGCGGTTGGTCCACCGTCAGCGCGGCGATGCACTGTGAATAGAATTCTTGGGGGATGATTATTTCATGCGTTTTTGCTGTGCTAAATACTTGACGTCTGCCCCTAAGCGTCCCTATGCAGCGCGGCGCAGTAGGCCTATTTTAGGCCGCGCGATTGTGGCGATCGTAGCTCAGTTGGTTAGAGCGCCGGTTTGTGGTACCGGAGGTCGGGGGTTCGAGACCCCTCGGTCGCCCCATTTTCAAAACCACATCTGTTGGATATTCAAAGTGTTAGGGGTTCCCGAAACATCTTGGGGTGACAAAAGCATTTTGTAATATTATTACGTTAAAAACAAATTATGTTACTCAGCGAGCGAAGGGTTTTGCCAAATGTCGGTAATGTGGGATATGCCAGATTTTGACGGCCATGAAGCTGTCCATTTTTTCCATGATGTTGACACTGGTCTGAGCGCGATCATTGCTCTCCATTCTACACATTTGGGCCCGGGAGCGGGTGGCACGCGCTTCTGGCATTATGAGAATCGCGAAACGGCTGTGACTGACGCGCTGCGCTTGTCGCGTGGCATGAGTTTTAAAAATGCGATGGCTGGGTTACCTTTGGGCGGTGGCAAAGCGGTGATATTGGCAGACCGAAATAGGACGAAATCTCCTGAAATGTTGGCTGCATTTGGCCGGATGATCGATTCGCTGGGCGGCGCTTATGTGACAGCCGAAGATGTCGGCATCAGCACAGCGGATATGGTTGAGGTGTCCAAGCAAACAAAATTCGTCTCTGGTCTACCAGTCAGTGACCACAGCAATGCTGGGGGCGATCCCGGGCCATTTACAGCGATGGGCGTTTATCTTGGTGTGAAAGCCGCCGTAAAACATAAATTGGGCCGCGACGGGATGGAAGATGTTCATGTCGCTATTCAAGGTGTGGGCAGTGTCGGCGGCGGATTGGCACGCTTACTTGCTAAAGACGGCGCGCGGCTCAGTATCGCGGATATCAACAAGGACCATGCGGCCAGTCTCGCAGCCGAGATTGGCGCCAATGTTGTCGGTCTCGACGACGTTATGCGGCTGGAAGCAGATGTGTTCAGTCCCAATGCTTTGGGCGCGATTCTCGACAAGGTTTCGATCGCGCACCTTAACGTCCCAATTGTTGCTGGCGGAGCGAATAACCAGCTTGCGACACCAGAAGATGGTCAGCGGATTTTTGATCGTGATATTCTGTTTGCACCAGACTATGTGATCAACTCTGGCGGCATCATCAATGTCGGCCTTGAGTATCTAGGTGACAGTGATGTTGACGAGGTAAATCGCCGGATTGATAAAATCCCGGCGCGCTTGACCGAAATCTGGGAAGAAAGCGCGTCCCGGCAATTGCCGTCTGCTGAAGTTGCCGACAATATGGCCCAGGCCCTTATTGGACGTTGACCCGTTCGCTTGTCGCACGCCGAGCCAAACCGATGTGACTATACAACGACCTGCATGAATTTTGGTTTGCTCGCCTGACCTGATTCGTTTTGCGCTAAAGGATAATTCCCAGGCGGTAAGGCCGCGAGAGGCATGCCCGCAGCTGCAAGATCATAAGGCGATACACGGTGACGTGTACATAGTCCTCCAGCCCCATCGCCAACCAATGGCGTTTCAAATTCGGTTGCCAGCATCGATTCTTTGACGCGTATGACAGTGCTAATCACCAATTGTCCGCCGCCAAGGTCAAGAACCAGCTTGGTTCCCAGTGGAACACCCAGCATGCCTTCAAATCTGGCTCCGGTTTTCGAAAGATCGCGCATGACAACGTCATAGCGATGATCCTCATGGATGGCGCCGATACGTCGGAACACGGTCCGCCGGTCAGGTCGATATAATTCTGGACCATCCGGTTCAATCCGGAATTCTCCGCTGCCAAGCTTTTCTTCGATCTCTTCGAGCGTCAGCGCCTTAGAATAAATCCACCCTTGAATATATCGTGCGCCCTTTGAACAAACCAAGGTGAACTGGTCAAAAGCTTCGACGCCTTCGACTGTGGTTTCCATGCCCAGCGCTTCCGACAAGCTTACGATGGCAGCGATAATTTTGGCGCTATTCTTGTCTGTCTGGGTGCAGGAGTCGACAAAACTCTTATCGACCTTGATCTTGTCAAAAGGGGCTGAACGCAAATAGCTGAGTGACGAATATCCCGTACCAAAATCATCGAGCGCCAATCGGACGCCCAGCTCTTTCAATATCTTGAACGTATTGTCGATGGTTTCACTGTCGCCCATGAACACGCTCTCCGTGAGCTCAAGCTCCAGCCGCTCGGGTTCAAGGCCGCTGGCAGCAAGGGCGTTCATGACGATTTCTGGAAAACCGCTGTTGGCAAATTGCACAGCCGATACATTGACTGCTATGCGGACTGAACTGGGCCACTGAAGAGCGTCAGTACAAGCTTTGCGTAGTGCCCATTCGCCTAGTTGGTTGATAAGATTGAGTTCTTCAGCAATCGGAATGAATACGGCTGGGCTCACCGATCCACGCTCAGGGTGGACCCAGCGCATCAATGCTTCAAACCCGACAACCATGTGATCATCTGTACGGACGACAGGTTGATAATTCAGCTGCAGTTGATCATTATCTAGCGCGTCTCGCAGATCTTCGACAAGCAAGCGGCGCTCTTCCTCTTCGTCTTTTAGGTCAGCAGAATAAAAACGAAACTGGCCTCGTCCGGAATTTTTGGCAGCATATAATGCAAGGTCAGAGCTACGGACCAGTTCATCTTTCTCGACACCATCATAAGGCGCCACAGCTATTCCGATAGACGTGCCGATGACTGCGCTTTTGTCATCAATGGGATAAGGTTGCGAAACAATTTTGACTATTTTTTCGGCAATTTCACCCAGTTTTCCCCGATCATCTAGGTCGGGCAGGATGATTTGAAACTCATCACCGCCCAGCCGGCCAATTTCCCCGCGATCCCCGACAATAGTGCGCACGCGTTTGGCTACCTGCTTTAGCAGTTCGTCGCCGGCGGGATGACCCATCGTGTCATTGACCTGTTTGAACCGGTCAAGATCCAACATCATGATTGCGCAGCTACGGCTGGCCGCCTTGAAGGCACCGAGGATCCCGTTCAGTTGGTTATCCATCCGATGGCGATTGGCAAGCCCAGTCAGCGAGTCAAACTCTGCAAGCCGGGAATCTTCCAGTTTCCGCTGATATTCTACCGTGACATCCTTGGCACTGCCACGATAACCTTTAAACTCGCCCGCTTCATCAAATTTTGGATGGGCGGAAATCATCCACCAAGTCGGGCGGTCTTCCTGATTCAATGTAGCTGGCACGCGGCGGACGACGAGGTCGCGAAGTTTACTGCGCTTACTGAGTTGATAATGCAGCGGACGATCTGATTTCTCATCGGGGTTATCGGGGTCATTTTCAAATAGCGCCGTAAACGGTTGTGCCATAATGTCTTCAATGGGCTTATTCAAATTTTCTGCCGCTTTGTCAGAAAGATAAACAAATCGGCCTTCTGCATCGGTAGCCCACAGCCAACTTATCCCTGCTAGCTCAAAGTCATCTAGGACTTCTAAACGCTTTGCATGGTTGGCGGATGTAGTGGCCGCTATTGATTCATCAGATGAACCATTGGAAAATGCCTTGAGTAAGCCTTTGACTGCCATAGATATTTCTGAACCTCAGCCCCACTGAAGAATTAATTCTGATTTTGAGGGTTCAGGTTTAACAGCGCTATGGTTACTATAGAGCTAACGCCTGCCATTTAGCTTGGTTTGAAGGGGCCGTTTGTTCTAATCGAATTCATGGATTGCAACCTGTCCAGAAAAACACTTGTCGCCTTGCGCCAGTTCTGCCATCAAAAAATCAGATTCTACTGGTCGCACAGTAGCTAGAGGCAATGACCGTTTTTTAAATGCACGCTTACGCAAATCCTACCCGCTTCCTGTCGCTTGCTAGGCCGTTGACGCCTTGGCTGCTATTTGGTGGCATGGCTCTGGTTTTGGTCGCCTGTGCCTGGGGCATATTATCTACACCGCCGGAGCGTCTGCAGGGCGAGTCTGTCAAGATCATCTTTGTCCACGTACCGATGGCTTGGCTGGGAATGGCGGGATGGACCGGTATTGCGATTGCCAGCATTTCAGAGCTAATCTGGCGGCATCCGCTGGCTTCCCACGCGGCGCGCGCAATCGCGGTACCCGGGGCATTATTTGCATTGCTTTGTCTAGTGACGGGGGCGATTTGGGGGCGTCCGGCATGGGGAACTTGGTGGGTCTGGGACGGACGTTTGACCTCGATGCTCGTGCTATTTTTCCTTTATCTCGCTTACATCGTGCTGGCGAACGAAACGAGCAAGACATCAGGTCAAAGCCGAATTGCTGCGATCTTTGGCGTTGTCGGGATCGTGAACCTGCCGATCATCCGTTTTTCGGTTGAATGGTGGGAGACACAGCATCAGGGCACGAGTATCAGTATCACCGGAAAATCCACGATTGATGCGCTGTATTTATGGCCTCTATTGGTTTCCGCGATAGGATTTTCTCTTCTATTCGCTGCGATTGTGCTTATGCGGATGCGTGCAAGTCTCGCTGAAACAAAAGTTGAGGGACGATTGAAAAGAATGGCAGCAGAGTGAACCATACCCCGTATATTATCGCATCGTTTGCCCTGGTTTTCTTGGGTACAATGGCTGTGATAGTAAGCAGCTATGTCGCAATGCGGCGGGCTGAGAACAAGGTTGAGCAATTGAGTAAACGCAAATGAAAGCGAAACATCAAAGACTGACATTGGCCGTGCTGGCGCTGGTCGCGCTGGTCGGGGCAGGCGTGCTCGCGGCTTTCGCCTTGCAGGACCGCGCGAATTATTTTTATACGCCAGCGGATATTGTCGCAAAGCAACCGGCCGCGGGACAAGCCATCCGCTTGGGCGGTATGGTCGAAGAGGGTTCGATACGCCATGAGGCAGACGGCGTGACGGTTAATTTTATCGTGCAAGATGGCACAGCGCGGCAGGCGGTTATGTATACCGGCATCACACCAGATTTGTTTGTTGAAGGGTCCGGCGTTGTCGCGGATGGGAAATTGACCAGCGATGGTACGTTTATAGCCGATAGCTTGCTCGCCAAACATGACGAAAATTACGTTCCGCGTGAACTGGAAGGCATTGATATGACTGGCAATATGACGAAAACGGATACGCTGGTCGAATGATCGCAGAAGCAGGTCTTATTGCGCTCTGGCTCGCGGCCAGCATGGCATTTCTGCAATTTGCGCTATCTGCTATTGGCTTGGTGAAGGGGCAGGATGAGCTTTTCAAGGCGATCCGGCCGGTGGCCATAGCCCAAGGCGTTCTGGTGGCTATATCCTTTTTGCTGCTGGTTTGGCTGTTTGTGCGTTCCGACATGTCGGTGAAGCTCGTTGTCGCTAACAGCGTGGCGATCAAGCCGTTAATCTACAAGATTTCCGGCGCATGGGGCAATCATGAGGGATCCATGCTGCTATGGATCGCCATCATGGGCGTGGCGGGTGCCTGTATCGGTATTTTTGAACGCAATTTGAAACAGAAGACGCTGGTGACAACGTTAGGCGCGCAGGCGTTTATCAGCATCGGTTTTTATGCCTATCTGCTGATTGCTTCCAATCCGTTCGAGCGGATATTCCCGGTTCCTGCAGATGGGCAGGGGCTTAACCCGCTCCTCCAGGACATCGGCCTCGCACTGCATCCACCGACGCTATATATTGGCTATGTCGGGCTATCTATCGCCTTTTCCTTTGCCGTTGGCGCTATGATCACACGTGACGTCGGACCGGAATTCGCCAAAGCCATGCGGCCTTGGGTGCTCGGCGCATGGGTTTTTCTGACGCTGGGTATTACGGCTGGCAGCTACTGGGCTTATTATGAGCTTGGCTGGGGCGGCTGGTGGTTCTGGGATCCGGTTGAAAATGCCTCTTTGATGCCATGGCTGGCGGCTACTGCCTTGCTGCATTCCGTCACCGTATTGGCGACGCGTGATGGCTTGCGTGCGTGGACACTGATGCTGGCTGTTGTCGCTTTCTCAATGTCTATGATCGGTACGTTTCTGGTTCGCTCCGGCGTACTCACCAGCGTTCACGCCTTCGCTGTTGATCCGGAGCGTGGCAGCTTCATCCTCGCATTGCTTGCCATTTATATTGGGGGTGCGATGGCTTTATTTGCGCTGCGCGTCGGTTCGGTAAAAGAAGGTTCCCAGTTTGAACCTGTCAGCAGAGAAGGGGCGCTGGTGGCCAATAATCTTCTTCTGTCAGCCATATTGGGCATCGTCTTTATCGGCACGCTCTATCCTTTGTTTGTCGAGGGAATGAGCGATGAAATGATCTCGGTCGGCCCGCCATATTTTAACTTGGCGACGGGGCCGATCGCATTGATTTTGGTTGCGATCATGGCGGCTGGTCCCTTGCTGCGGTGGCGGCGCGATAGCGCGAAAGCGTTGCTCAACCGCATTTCGATTCCAGTCTTTCTGACTGCTGCAGCCCTGTTTGCATTGGTTCTGTTCACCACCTCAATGTCAGTCCTGCCGTTAGTTGGCATGGCTCTGGCTGCGGGGATCGCGGTTGCGAGCTTTGCGCCCTTGTGGAAGCGTAATTTACGCCGAACGCCGATGCACACTTATGGTATGATTATCGCCCATTTCGGCATTGCCGTTGCGTTGGTTGGAATGGCGTCGGAAACCAGCTTCACCGAAGAAAGATTGGTCGCTGCGACGCCGGGCGATGAAATCCTGGTAAACAAGTGGAAGATCAAGTTTGAAGCGATTGAACCAGTGGCTGGTCCCAACTGGACGGCGCTGGAGGCACGGGTGACGGCGCAATATGCGGATGAAACTATCCACGAGATCGCGCCGCAAAACCGGATGTTCGCTTCTGCCCAGATGCAGACCAGTGAGGCTGCTTTGCTGACCCGCTGGAATGGACAGCTTTATGTTGTATTGGGTGACAGCGATGAGCAAGGTCGCTGGCAGTTACGTATCTGGTGGAAGCCGTTTGTCACGCTGATCTGGTATGGCGGCGTGCTGATTGCTTTGGGCGGTCTGTTGGCGATGATCGGCCGTCTGCGCCGTGCGAGCCATCAGAAAAAGCAAAGAGCCTATGCCGAGGCGATGATATGAATCGCTGGCTGCTCTGGGTTCCTCTGGTGCTGTTCGGTATCTTTTTCGCGGTCGTAGCTGCGGGCTTGATCCGGCCCAAGGATAATATCATTGAATCGAAAATGATCGGCAAACCGATTCCGGAATTTGTCTTACCGGCTGCGATTGAACAGCGTCCTGCCTTGTCACAGGCCGATCTCGCCACCGGTAAGCCGCAACTGCTGAATATTTTTGCAAGCTGGTGCGTGCCCTGTATCGCTGAAGCGCCGCAATTACTGGAGCTTGAGCGGGCCGGTGTACAGATTAACGGGATTGCCAGTCGCGACACGCCGCAGGACATTGCGAACTTCCTGAACCGTTGGGGTAATCCTTATGTACGGATCGGCACCGATATGCGCAGTATTGTGCAGCTCGAGCTGGGGTCATCTGGTGTTCCTGAGACGTTTGTGATCGATGGCAACGGCAAAATTGTGCACCAACATGTCGGTGATATCCGCAAGGAAGATGTGCCGGCGCTGCTTGAGATACTGGAGAGCGCCGGATGACCAAGCTTTTTGCACTTATAGCGTTGCTATTGGCGGCTCCCGTTGCGGCACAAAATGCGCTGCCAGCTGCTCCTTATGCGCATCAGCAGTTGGATGATCCTGTGCAAGAAGAAAAAGCACGTTCCTTGATGGAGGAGCTGCGTTGTTTGAAATGTCAAAGCCAATCGATTGCTGACAGTGACGCACCGATGGCGGGCGATATGCGCAGCCAAGTGCGCGAACGCATCGCCGCTGGTGCTACACCGGAAGAAGTACGTAGCTGGCTTATTGAACGCTATGGTGACTGGGTGACTTACAACCCACCCGTAAATGCTGTAACGGGCCCGCTCTGGATTGCGCCGATCGTGCTTTTGATCCTGGCTATATGGCTCGCGCGCGGACGTTTCCGCCGACGCAAAAACAACCAGAAGGATGCAAGCTGATGGGCTGGATCATATTGCTTGTGATGGTGCTTGCGCTTTTTGGCGCGCTTGTCTTTCTGGGCAAGCTGCCGCGGACTGCTTTTGAATTAACTGGGGCAGCACTTTTGCTTGGCGTTGCTGGTTATGCGTGGCAGGCTAATCCCGGAATGGCCGGCGTATCTGTCGAACCGACTGAAAAAGCGAATAGTTTTGATGAGCGTAATATCGAATCTCGCAAGGAAATGGGCGAGCGTTTTGGTTCTGCTCAGGAATGGTTGGTGTTTTCGGATGCCCTTAACCGCAGTGGTAAACATGGCTCGGCCGCGAATTATTTGCGAAACGGCGTCAAAGAGCATCCGAATAATCCCGATCTGTGGGTTGGTTTGGGCAATGCCTTGGTGGTCCATGCCGATGGAGTGATCACCCCGGCGGCTCAATTTGCCTTTCAAAAAGCCGCAAATATTTCACCCGAACATCCCGGTCCACCGTTTTTCTTGGGCATGGCTTATGCCCAATCCGGCAAGATTGATCAGGCACGGGCGATCTGGACAGAACTGTTAGAGCGCAGCGCGGAAGATGCCCCGTGGCGCAAGGATCTCGAGTCGCGTTTGGCCGCGATGGAGCAAATGCGGCCATCACTACCGGCCCCTGACGCCCCTTCTGCAGCTAACTAAAACATATTATTGTCAAAGGCTTGGTAAGCGTATCTGTGGGTTTAGTTGCGTGCTACAAAGGCCCATGCTAGTCGCGCGCGCTTGTCGAAACGGATGTGCCGCGATAGCATGACCGCTTCGACCCAATCAGGGGACTGCCAAAACGGCAACTAATGTCTGAATCGACGTCACCACCGAAACGGAAACGCAGTCGCGTCATCCAACCCCATGGCTCGCGCCAAGAGGGCAGCGCCGTTGCTAAGCTGGCGGCTGGCGCCATTGGTATTGTGTTCGGCGATATTGGGACGAGCCCGCTTTATGCGTTTCGCGAGACATTTGTTGGCGCGCATCCGTTAGAGCTGGACAAACTCCACGTCTTAGGCGTCGTCAGCCTGATCTTCTGGTCGATGACGCTCGTCGTGGCCATTCAATATGTGACCATATTAATGCGCGCTGACAATAAAGGGCAGGGCGGCAGTTTGGCCGTGGTTGCGTTGCTGTCGGGGGCTTTGCGACGATCGAAGTTCGGCTGGGTCGCGATATTGTTGGGCGTTTTTGCCACCTCGCTCTTTTATGGTGACAGCATGATTACGCCGGCTATTTCGGTTTTATCAGCCGTTGAAGGCCTGACTGTGGTGAACAGCGGCCTACAGCCAATGGTTATTCCGATTGCGGTGGGATTGCTGGTCTTCTTATTCATGATCCAATCTCGCGGAACTGCAAAAATTGGCGCGTTATTTGCGCCAGTCATGTTCGTCTATTTCGTGGTTATCGCGATTTTGGGACTGACCCAGATATTCCAGACGCCGGAAATTCTGCTCGCGCTTAATCCTTGGTACGCGATTCAATTCTTTATGATCGATGGTTTTAAGGCCTTTTTGGCCTTGGGTTCGGTCGTATTAGCCGTAACAGGATCGGCGGCGTTATTTGCCGATATGGGCCATTTTGGCCGTAAACCAATGCGGATTGCCTGGTTCGGGTTCGTCATGCCGGCCTTGCTCTGCAACTATTTCGGTCAAGGCGCGATGATCATTGGCATGGATGACGCCAGCGCCGCCGCAGCAATCCAAAACCCGTTCTTCTTGCTGGCCCCTGAAATGTTGCGTTTACCGCTCGTGATTCTGGCCACTATGGCTACGTTTATTGCCAGCCAAGCCGTGATATCGGGCGCATTTTCAGTTACCCATCAGGCCATTCAGTTGGGCTTTATCCCGCGCCTGACGGTAAAGCATACCAGCGCGTCCGAAGCCGGTCAGATTTACATTCCAGTAATTAACTGGACCATCATGATAGCCGTGCTGATCCTTGTTCTGACCTTCCAGAGCTCGAGCAGTCTCGCATCGGCTTATGGTATCGCCGTTACCGGTGCGATGCTGATCGATACCTGTTTGCTTGCTGTTCTCGTCTTCACCATGTGGAAGTGGAAATGGTGGTATGCAGTTCCGTTACTCGCATTATTCTTTATCGTGGATGGTGCCTATTTCGCAGCTAATCTAACGAAGGTTCCGCAAGGCGGCTGGTTCCCGTTGATGGTTGGCGGTTTTGCCTTTCTGCTGCTGACAACCTGGGCTAAGGGCCGCAAAATCATGCGCGAGAATATGGCCGAAGCGGCCATGCCGATCGAGGTATTTACCAAGTCCGCCAAAAACAGCGCGACCCGTGTGCCCGGAACCGCGATCTTCATGGCATCTAACTCTGTCGGTGTGCCGTCTGCATTGCTGCATAATATCAAGCATAATAAGATCATCCATGAACGTGTTGTGGTGTTGACGGTGAACATTGAAGATGTGCCCTATGTCGAGATGGAAGACCGGATTGAGGTCAAAGACCTTGGCGATGGTTTCTATCGCTTGATCCTCAACTATGGCTTCATGCAAGAAACCGATGTTCCAGCCGCCCTTAAAAAGGTCAAAGAATGCGGTATGGATTTCGATATGATGACGACCAGCTTCTTCCTCTCGCGGCAAACATTATTGCCATCCGAAAAGCCGAAGATGATGATCTGGCGAGAGAAGATATTTGCATGGATGTTGCGTAATGCTGCCACCGCCATGGAATTTTTTAAACTTCCCAGCAACCGTGTCGTCGAACTCGGCAGCCAGATGGAAATCTGAAACTAAGCCTGAAGTTCAAATATCAATTTTGTCCACCAAACGCCGGTTGCTCTATTTTCCGCCAGAATGGATTCTGTCCGTTTGTTGTAAAGTGGTACCAGCTTGTACCGCAACGCCAGGTTGATTGTTTCTTCAGCCGAAACTGCAAACGTCCTTCTGCCCTTGGGAACGGAACCGTGCCTCAGTGAAATAAACAGACGCGCGCCTTTGCTGAGCAGTTTGGCGACCGAATACATAGCTGCCTCCCGCTGATATGTGTCCAGATGCATCCACACAGCGCTTACAAATATGAAATCGAATTGGGTGTTTAAGTTTTTGATTTTTTCCAAATCAGGTAAGCTGTCGTCTACCCATCTGATAGTTGGTGAGGGGTGCAAACGGGCTGCTCCCTCTCGCATCTCATTTGTCGGTTCTGCAGCAACGACATCATGCCCCTTCTCGTCGAACCATGCGGCATCTCGTCCTGTGCCGGACCCAATGTCGAGTATTTTGGATGATTGTTGAGGAAGGTAGTCGATTAGCGCTGCATGGCTGTCTTCAAATGAGAAACTCTCATATTGTTCCAAAAGAAGCGGGGCTTGGCTCGCATAACCTTCTGTGCCGCTTATGATGTTGTTTTTCATGCTTGCCATTTTCTTGTGAAGTCTTGCATTTGTCTATCGCAAATTTATCTTAAGAAAGCGCAATATTTGGTGGCGCACACGGATATCGTCCACTAGATAGCGGGCATACGATTCTTGTCTGGATAATGAGGACAAAGCCTATGCGTGTAGCCATTGCTTCTGACCATGCTGCCATTGAAATGAAAACCGCTCTGGTTGAGTGGCTTACTGAGACCGGTCATGATGTGAATGATCTGGGGCCAATGACGACCGATAGTGTGGATTACCCAGACTATGGATATAAACTCGCCAATGCTGTTGCATCTGGCGATGCAGAGCGTGGCGTAGCGCTGTGCGGTTCTGGCATTGGCATTTCCATGGCGGTCAACCGCAATCCAGCGTGCCGCTGCGCATTGGTATCTGAAGGTCTCTCGGCGAAGCTGTCTCGTGAACATAATGATGCGAACGTCATTGCAATGGGCGCGCGGTTGGTCGGGATCGAAATCGCAAAAGATTGCTTGAATAATTTCTTGAACACAGAATTTGGCGGAGACCGGCATCAGCGCCGCGTTGATAAATTATCCGCACCCAAAATTTGAATAGCGCACCGAAGGAGCACCATTATGAGTAACGTCGCAGATATACAGGATATCCGCCCTACCGGATTTTTCGATTTTTCGGTCGATGAAGGTGATCCAGCGGTTGCGGGTGCGATCAACGCAGAAATGTCACGGCAGCAAAATCAGATCGAGTTGATCGCCTCTGAGAATATAGTGTCCAAAGCGGTGCTGCAGGCACAAGGTTCTGTGTTCACCAACAAATATGCGGAAGGCTATCCGGGCCGACGCTATTATCAAGGGTGCGCGCCTTCCGATGATGTTGAAACGCTGGCCATTGAGCGCGCGAAACAACTGTTTAACTGTGGCTTCGCCAACGTGCAGCCGCATTCGGGTGCTCAGGCCAATGGCGCGGTGATGTTGGCACTCACCAAGCCGGGCGATACTATCTTGGGCATGTCATTGGACGCCGGCGGGCATTTGACCCATGGCGCGAAACCGGCGCAATCGGGCAAATGGTTTAATGCGGTTCAATATGGCGTGAACGAAGATGATCATCTGATCAATTATGGAGAAGTCGAAGCGCTTGCCAAAAAGCATCAGCCAAAACTGATCATCGCCGGTGGCTCTGCCTATCCGCGTCAGATTGATTTTGCCAAATTCCGCGAAATTGCTGATGCCGTAGGCGCGATCTTCATGGTTGATATGGCGCATTTCGCTGGACTGGTCGCCGCTGGCTATCACCCGAGCCCGCTGGACTACGCCGATGTCGTGACGACAACAACGCACAAAACCTTGCGTGGGCCCCGGGGCGGCATGGTGCTGACCAATGATGAGGCCATTGCGAAGAAAATCAATTCTGCGGTATTTCCGGGACTACAAGGAGGCCCGCTGATGCATGTCATCGCTGCAAAGGCGGTTGCCTTTGGTGAAGCGTTGCGGCCTGAATTTGCAAGCTATTCCGCAGCCGTTATCGAAAATGCGAAGGTTTTGGCCGGCCGTCTCAAAGAACGCGGGGCCGATCTAGTGGCGGGTGGGACCGATACCCACTTGGCTCTGATCGATCTTTCGCCGCTCGGTATTACCGGACGCGATGCTGATGAAGCGCTCGAACGCGCCGGCATTACCTGCAACAAAAATAGCATTCCTAATGATCCGCAACCACCAATGAAAACGAGTGGTATCCGTGTCGGTTCGCCAGCGGGCACAACCCGTGGCTTCGGTCCAGGCGAATTCCAAATGATTGGCGATATGATCGCTG
The DNA here is from genome assembly GCA_947493215.1 of uncultured Sphingomonadaceae bacterium. GTDB lineage: Bacteria > Pseudomonadota > Alphaproteobacteria > Sphingomonadales > Sphingomonadaceae > Parasphingorhabdus. The sequence goes on from CANLQE010000001.1 coordinate 1,869,428, forward strand.
ATGTTCTCGATGGCCTGCGCGAAAAAGGCGAGGGCGGTGATCCAGCCGTTGAAGCCGATGTTCGTGAGCGTGTTGAAGCGCTTTGTGCTCGTTTCCCCATTTACCCAGAATAAGCGAACGAAACCCTTATGCGTTGCCCCTTTTGCGCCTTTGACGATAGCCAAGTAAAAGACAGCCGGCCGACCGAGGATGGAACAACCATCCGACGGCGTCGCCAATGTGAGGGTTGTGGTGCCCGGTTTACGACGTTTGAGCGGATCCAGTTGCGCGAAATCACGGTGGTAAAAAGCGAAGACCGTCGAGAGACATTTGACCGATCCAAGATTGATCTGTCTGTATCGTTAGCTTGTCGAAAGCGCGGAATTGCTCAAGAGCAGATGGATCAACTGGTCTCCGGCATCCAGCGTCAGTTGGAAACTAGCGGGGAAACTGAGATACCCTCGAAACGCATCGGCGAGATGGTTATGGATGGTCTCAAAGGGCTTGATAGTGTGGCTTATATCCGCTTCGCATCGGTCTATAAGGATTTTACCGAGGCCAAAGATTTTGAAGAATTTGCCGGCAGTGTGAAGGATGTTGCCATCACCGATGCCAGCGGCAAATGAGTACAGGTAAGCCAATAATTGTTCTGGTAAAACCACAACTTGGCGAGAATATCGGCAAGGCGGCGAGGGCGATGCTGAATTTCGGTTTGACCGAAATGCGGATTGTCGATCCACGTGACGGTTGGCCCAATCCTTCGGCCGGCCCGACCGCTGCTGGCGCCGATAGCGTTTTAGAAGAGGCACAAGTTTTTGAAACCACGGCTGAGGCTGTGGCAGATTGTTCACATGTCTATGCCACAACTGTTCGTAAGCGGGGGATGACAAAAGAAGTGCTCACGCCCGCCGAAGCAGCAGATGATATGGCATCAGCCAGCGGCAAGTGCGCGATATTATTTGGTCCTGAACGCTCTGGGCTTGAAGTGGTTGATGTCGAGCTTGCCCGCAAGATTATTACGGTACCCATTAATCCCGAGTTTGGTTCGCTCAATCTCGCGCAGGCCGTCATTTTGGTGGCGTATGAGCTATCCAAAGTAGATAATGCTGGAACCGTGCAACCCACGATCGAGAAGAAAAAAAGAGAGCCAGCACCGCAAATTGAGCTGGATCGTTTTTATGAGCATTTGGAACGAGCGCTGGAAGGAACGGGATATTTCTATCCACCAGATCGCACGCCAGCAACTAAGGTCACGCTTCGTAACATGATCACTAAACCAGCCTGGACCAATGAAGAAGTTCAGACATGGCGAGGCGTGGTCAGTTCGCTTGAAAAGCCGTTTGTCAAAAAATGAAACATCCAGCGTTTAGCTGTCTCTCATTTGATCCCATTTTTCGAATTCATAGCTGATCGATGTTTCTATCAGCATTTCCCAAATAGCGGCCATGGTCGGAACCGGAATGCCGGCGCCGCTGGCCAGCTGTTTCACATTCTCGAGAACCTGCGCTTTTCGGGCTTCATCGCGGACGGCCATACGGTCCTGTTTGATCCGCGCGGCGGCATCCATGCAGGCAAAGCGGTGTTTCATGAGGGCGATAAGTTCGCTATCTATGCGGTCAACTTGTGCACGGACATCGGGCATGGTTTCCATCGGCGGAAGAGGGGTCGTTTTGGTCATGCCAGCGCCTTTAATCTGTGCAGACGCGCAAGTCGAGTAAACTTGGTGGTTTTTCATACAATTTCTGAGCCTTCTGGTGCTTGACAATTACCTGTCAGATCGTCATAGGCCGCGTCTTGCAATTGGCTCCGCACCCCGGTGAAGCGGTAGCCGCGTTAATCCTACAGGATTTTCGGTGCATTCCGGGACGAATTGAAACAGCAAATTAGGAGTCATTGATATGACGAAACGTACCAGCTCGAAATATAAACTTGATCGCCGTATGGGTGAAAATATTTGGGGCCGTCCCAAATCACCCGTCAATCGTCGCGACTATGGTCCCGGCCAACATGGTCAGCGCCGTAAAAGTAAGCTTTCCGACTATGGAATTCAGCTGCGCGCTAAGCAGAAGCTGAAAGGCTATTATGGCGACGTGACCGAAAAACAGTTCAAACGCGCTTATAAAGAAGCATCGAGCATGAAGGGTGATACCAGCCAGAACCTGATCGGTTTGCTTGAGCAGCGTTTGGATATGGTCGTTTATCGCGCCAAATTCACACCAACTATCTTTGCTGCTCGTCAGCTTGTAAGCCACGGTCACATCCGCGTGAACGGCGTAAAATGTAATGTTGCTTCGCGCAAAGTGCAGCCCGGTGATATCGTATCGCTGAGCGACAAAGCGAAAGAAATGCTATTGGTTATCGAAGCACAAAGCCTTCCAGAGCGTGACATTCCAGAATATGTAACGCCAGACGGCACCGACAAAGTCACCTATGTTCGCGTACCAACGCTGGATGAAGTACCTTATCCCGTAACAATGGAACCAAATCTGGTCGTCGAGTTTTACTCACGCTAATTAGTCCAACGATACATACAAAAAAGGGCGGCCCGTTGGAGCCGCCCTTTTTTGTGTCTTCAGAACAGTGTTACTTTGGAAGAAAAGCCGCCGATTTTTCAAGCATATCTTCGCGCGCTTCCGAATTTCTAAGGCTATGTGCCAGTTTTTTATACTTGATATATGTCACCTGCTTGCCTGCCGATTTCAATTTGCTGTTCATTATATTGGAATGTTCTATCGCCACGTTGCGATCATAGTCCCCGTGGAAAAGCATAACGGGAGCTTTTATCTTATCAACATTCTGAGCAGGCGAGCCTTGCTTTACATGCGGCCCGCTGCCAACAAATCCCCGGGTGACTGCCCCGCTATAGTAAGCCCTTGAGTTACTTTTAAGAGTAGCGAGGTCCGTCACCGGTGCGATGGCAACAATGGCTTTGAATAAATCTGGATCCAGTACTGCGGATTGCAGTGCTGCATATCCACCATAGGACCAGCCCACGATTGACAGGGCAGAAGGTTTGGCAATCCCCTGAGAGATCAACCATTTACCGGCATCGTTGACATCCCCAATAGATGTACGCCAAGATTGAAAGCCGTTTTCTTTGTACCATTCCTCTCCATATCCGGCGGAACCCCGGAAATTGGGCTGCAATACCGCAAAGCCCTGACTGACATAAAATTGTGCCAGCCAATCAAACCCCCATTCGTCACGTGCGCCTGGGCCGCCGTGGGGCATTACGATTGCAGGCAAGTTTTTTGTCGCTGTGCCAACCGGCATGGTCAAATAGCCCGGGATCATTGTGCCATCGGCAGCTGGGTAGGAAATCGGCTTCACTTCCGCCAAATTGTTATTTTCAACTGATGGCCGAACACCCAACAAAGGCCGTAACTGCTTGGTCGTCTTGTCAAATAGGAAATATTGTCCCGGATCAATATCAGACCCGGCCCAGATCAGTAGTGTATTTTCATCCAGGCTCGCATCAGCGAACTGAATTGAATAATTTTCGCCCAAAGCTTTGCCGAGTGCATTCGCCAGCTTTTGGAGTGCTGCATCAAAGTAAACGCCTTTCCGTTTATCGGTAGCATAGCTTACGCCAACCACTCGCTGGCTTCGGCCGATTCGGATCAACGCATCTACATCAACATCATCATGTGCGAAGACGACCTGCTGTTCGGCGCTGCCGTCGAGCGCAATTGATACCAGCGCCTTGCGCCCTTTATACGGCGCAAAACCAAAGACACGGTCGGTTTTTGGATCGACCGCATAGGGGTTGAACCCTGTACGATTTGCATAGTCGAGCCTTCCCAAAGACCGCCAATCATTATCGGATTGATAAAAATATTGGATTTGGCCGCTATCAAGCTCTGTGCTGCCTTTCTTGATCCGGCTGCCTTTGACGCGGACATTGCCGACGCCGTCTGTAATATATTCGACCGCCTCATCTTTAGGTCGCTCGATCATTTTTGACTTACCAGTGATTGTGTTGATTCTTTCAACTGCCAGGCCTTCATCGAGGCTTTTGATACGCGTTCCCGCTGCACCTGTTTTTAGATGGTAGCGTGTCATCAATATTGTGTTGTCGTCTTGAGGCAGCCAATCGATAATATTACCACCGCCTAAATTATAGCCAATGGCATTTCGTGGTGGCCGTTTACTAAGAAGCATAGGGTCGCTGCCATCAGCATTGACTGCAAACACGCTCGAAAATCCCAGAATATCACCAGCGTATTTTTCCAATCCTCCGACTTTGCAAGCCAGCCGTTCATTGGAAACCCATCCGCACCAGAATAGACTTTCAGGGTCACCAGAAGAGGTTGTCACGCGGACGGGGTTGTCACCTTTGGTAAGATCAATCGAGTATAAGTCCGTCTGTAATCCTGGACCTGGAGAGATAAAGGCTATTTTCGTTCCATCGGGGGAAAGGCTGATACTCTGCACCGTAGGCATTGATCCAAATATCTTAGCCTGATCATTGGCCGACACCGGTATTGAAAAAGAAGATATAAGGATAGAGGCCGCAAAAAGCGGCTTGGAAATATTCAGCAACGATGCCCCCTGATATTAGAATACTGTAAACTGCCTGTCTCTCGCAGTATCAGCAAGACTAATTCAGAACGCAAGAGTGAATCTGTATTTCAACGTTTATTTGATGCGCACATAGCTTGCGCTGGGCACCGGTCTCTGTCACTAATCCCGGCATAGCCGAAAGGCGAAGTTTTATATGAGGATCTGAAATGCAAAAGAAATGGTTGGCTCTCACGCTGATACCGGCGCTGGCTTTGGCGTCTTGTGTAATACAGGTGGATGATGCCGAAAATGCTGTCCCACTGCCAAAGGTTGCTGCACCGGAGTTATCGCTCGATACGATGCGCGATATTACGCAGGAATTGTCTTCTGATGCCTATGAAGGCCGTGCTCCTGGCACTGCGGGCGAAGAAAAGACGCTGGCTCTCCTCACCAAGAAATTCGCTGAAGTTGGAATAGAACCAGGCAATGGCGACAGTTGGTTCCAAGATGTGCCACTGGTTGAAATTGAAGCGAAAAATGTGTCCGATCTCACCATCAAAGGTGGCACTGGCGATATGAGCTTCAAATATGGTCCTGAAATGGTCATCACATCCTATCAGGAACAGCCGAAAATCGATGTTGCAGATAGCGAGCTAGTCTTTGTCGGCTACGGCATTAACGCGCCCGAGCGGGAGTGGAACGACTATGAAGGTGTTGATGTCAAAGGCAAAACGGTCGTCATCTTAGTGAACGATCCGGATTTCGGTACCGAAAGCCTTGAAGGTGAATTTGGTGGTCGGGCGATGACCTATTATGGCCGTTGGACCTATAAATATGAAGAAGCAGCGCGTCAGGGCGCAGCCGCAGCGCTTATCATTCATGATACAGCGCCAGCAGCTTATGGTTGGAATGTTGTTGAATCCAGCTGGAGCGGACCGCAATTTTATGCCCAATCTGCCAATGGCGGTGCCGATCAGACCAAAGCCAATGGCTGGGTTCAAAAAGATGTTGCAGCCAAGATTTTCGCCAGCGCGGGTCAGGATCTGGAAAAGATGATGACTGCTGCGAAGGACAAAGCCTTCAAAGCGGTACCATTGGGTGTGACCGCTTCGATGTCCTTTGAAAATGACATCAGCAAGATGAACAGCAAAAACGTCATCGGGATGATCAAGGGCAAGACCCGTCCGGATGAATATGTTCTCTATACGGCGCATTGGGATCATTTGGGTCGCTGTAAACCAGCACCAGATGGTGATGATATTTGCAATGGCGCAGTAGATAACGCGACTGGAACTGCCGCATTGGTGGCTCTGGCCGAGGCGCATGTCAAAGCCGGCGCACCGGATCGCAGTATCATCTTCTTGGCGGTAACGGCCGAAGAATCCGGCCTGCTGGGTTCCAAATATTATGCTGAAAATCCAATCTATCCGCTCAGCAAGACAGTTGGTGGCGTGAATATGGATGCCTTTGGCATGGCTGGCCCTGCGAAAAATGTCGTGGTGGTTGGTAAGGGCAAGTCGCAACTGGATCGCTATCTGGAAGGTGCATTGACCGTCGATGGGCGTATTGCGGAAGCTGAGCCAACGCCGGAAAAAGGCTTCTACTATCGCTCTGATCATTTCAGCTTTGCCAAATTGGGCGTGCCGATGATCTATTTTGAAGGTGGCGAAGACTTGGTCGAAGGTGGTCGTGCTGCCGGCGAAGCGATCAGCCAAGACTATACCGAGAATCGCTATCATGGGCCAAAGGATGAATTTAATCCCGATTGGAACTGGGACGGCGTCATGGGTGACCTGAAAGTCTATTATACCGTTGCACGGATGTTGGCGATGACGGAAGATTGGCCGAACTGGAATGAAGGCGATGAATTCCGTGACATTCGCGATAAGAGTCGCGCTGGAAGTTAATCGTTAGTAATTTCGATTGACGATGAGATGGCCCGCCGAATGGGAACCGCATGAAGCGGTCTGGATCGGCTTTCCCGGTAATCCACGAGAATGGCCTGAACAATTGGCGGAGGCGCAGCGCGAAGTTGCCGCTTTCGCCAATGCCATTTGCGATGCTGGCGATGGCGAGCGGGTCATGCTTGTTTGCCGGGATCAGCATGATGCTGATCAGGCTGCGGTGCTGGCCGATGATCTCGTTGAAATATTAGTCGAACCCTTTGGCGATATTTGGTTACGCGATACCGGTCCGATCATAACGGTCGCTGGCAGCGATCGTCGGGCCCATGATTTCCGCTTCAATGGCTGGGGCCGCAAGTTTGAAATGGCGGGCGATCAGGATATCGGTCTGCGCCTTGCTGCCTTAACGGGAATCGATATCCTCTCGCATGATTGGGTGTTGGAAGGTGGGGCGATAGATGGTGACGGCGCTGGCAATCTCGTCACAACGGAACAATGCGTGCTCAATCCCAATCGTAACAGTGATCTGGCAAAGGATCAGGCGAGCAAATATTTGCGACAGGCTTTTAATATCGCGAATATATGTTGGCTTGGTGACGGACTGATAGCCGATCACACGGACGGTCATGTTGACAATCTTGCGCGTTTTGTCGCGGAGGGTCAGATAGCGATTCCAGAAGCTAGCGATGCTGATGATCCTAATCACGACATATTCGATGGCGCTGCACGCCGCGCCACTGCCGGTGGTTTAGACGTGGTTCGCATTCCTTCGGTCGGCAAATATGAAATTGACGGGAGCATTGCACCGGCAAGCTATATGAATTTCTACATTGGCAACAATGTTGTAGCCGTTCCGCAGTATAGAGTAAAATCGGATGGTGCGGCGGTGGCGGCAATAGCGAAGTTATTTCCGAACCAAAAGGTGATGGGATTGCCTAGCAAGGCCTTGTTGCACGGCGGCGGGAGCTTCCACTGTATCTCGCAACAAATTCCGCGACGTTGATTGTTTGTAACATCTGCGGGTTTTAAGCGAACTATGTTTGAGGGAAGCAAAATGCTAATCCCTGTTTTGGCAATTTTGGGGATAGGTAATGGCTGACGGTATTTTGAGTGTTTTGAGCACGCTCACCTATATTTTGGTATTTTTGCTGGGCCTTGGTTTGGCAGTTGTTATCGCCCTATTCGCAATAGACGTGACGCAGAAACAAGACGCGGTGCGCCGTAACTATCCGGTCATCGGCCGTTTCCGTCATTTGTTCAGTAGTCTGGGTGAATTTTTCCGGCAATATTTCTTCGCCATGGATCGCGAAGAACTGCCGTTTAACCGGGCCGAGCGGGAATGGGTTGGCCGCGCAGCCAAAGGCACCGGTAATACCATTGCTTTTGGGTCGACGAAAAACCTCGATCCGGCAGGTACGCCGATTTTCATTAATTGCCCGTTTCCGACTTTGGAAAAAGATGCTGCGGAAACCGCGAGCTGCACATTGGGGCCCTATTGCGAGAAACCCTATGAGGCGAAATCCCTGTTTAACGTTTCCGCGATGAGCTTTGGGGCGCTGTCTGTGCCTGCGGTTCAGGCGCTGTCTCATGGCGCCAAGATGGCCGGATGCTGGATGAATACCGGGGAGGGTGGTTTGTCACCCTATCATCTTGAAGGTGGCTGCGACATTGTCTTTCAGATCGGTACGGCCAAATATGGTGTCCGCAATGATGATGGCAGCCTGAGTGACGACAAGTTGCGCGCGATAGCCGAACACGAACAGGTTCGCATGTTTGAGATTAAAATGTCGCAGGGCGCAAAACCGGGCAAGGGCGGTATCCTGCCAGCAGAGAAGGTGACCGAGACCATCGCGAAAGTGCGCGGCATTCCGGAAGGTGAAGCGTCGATTTCTCCCAACCGTCATCCTGAAATTAACAGCGTCGACGACATGCTGGATTTCATTGCCCATGTTCGCAACGTTACCGGCAAGCCCACGGGCATCAAGGCCGTGGTCGGCGCATATGGATGGCTCGAAAGCCTTTGTGAAGAAATTCACCGTCGGGGTATCGAAAGCGCACCAGATTTTTTCACTCTCGACGGCGGTGACGGCGGGACCGGCGCCGCACCAATGCCGTTGATGGACAATGTCGGTTTGCAGCTGGATGAAAGCCTGCCGATCCTGTCGGACATTTTGCACAAATATGATTTGCGTCAGCGCGTACGCATCATTGCATCGGGGAAAAGAATTACTCCGAGCGAGGTCGCCTGGGCGATCTGTGCCGGCGCGGATTTCGTCAACAGCGCGCGCGGTTTCATGTTCTCGCTGGGCTGTATTCAGGCAATGAAATGCAATAAAAATACATGCCCGACTGGCATCACCACTCATGACCCCCGCCTGCAGCGGGGGCTTGATCCATCAGACAAGAAGGTCAAGGTCGCGAACTATTGTAAAAGCCTTGTCCATGAGGTGGAAGTTCTGGCCCATAGCTGCGGTGTCGATGAGCCTCGACAACTGGGCCGCAAGCATGTCCGTATTGTGCAAGATAGTGGCAAGTCTATTCCTTTGGATGAACTCTATCCGCGACCAGAGGTTTTGAAACAATTCAAGGCGATAGAACCCGTCTCTGGATAAACCGCTTTGCATGACCGCGAAGGTGATTTATGCCTCGTCGGTAGAGAGATTTTCCCTATCTGAAAGGCCTGATTGAATGACCAAGAAAATCATATTCGCTGGTGTCGCAACTGCACTATTAGCAACAGTGGCGGTGCCCGCAGTGGCAAAACATCACGCTGAAGACGAAGCGGTGCATAGTGATGCCAGCCTGATGGCGGCAATCAAGAATGATCGGCGCAAAGATGACAAGGTGCGTGACGTCTATCGGAACCCTGCCGAAACGCTGGCATTTTTTCAGATCAAACCAACACATACAGTCGCTGAATATGGACCAGGCGGCGGATGGTACACGCGGATATTGCTTCCTTATTTAAGCGCCAACGGAAAATATGTCGCAGTTAACGGGAATAGCGACAGCACGAATTTTACCGACCGCGCGCGCGAAGGGCGCTCAAAAAGCTGGCCGGAACGTTTTCCGGATGCGGCATCCAAATGGACTGGCGTTGCTGCTGACAATATTGCCGCTTTTGAAAGCGACGAAGTTCCTGACGAGATGAAAGGAAAGATTGACCGGATTGTGATCTTTCGGTCGCTGCATGGGATGCTCAACGGTAACCGCGCGGATTCCGAATTGCGCGCTTTGCGGGATGTTCTCGCCGACGATGGCATGGTCGGTGTGGTTCAACATCGCGCAAATGCAGATGCACCCTATGCAATGTCGAAGGGGACCAAAGGCTATCTGAAGCAAAGCTCGGTTGTCGCCCTGTTCGAATTGAACGGATTTGAACTGGTTGAGGCATCTGAGATAAATGCCAATCCCAAAGATACAAAAGATTATGAGAAGGGCGTCTGGACTCTGCCCCCTGTTCTGACCAACAAGGAAGAAGGCAAGGCCAAATATGAAGCCATTGGCGAATCCGATCGTATGACCTTATTGTTCAAAAAGCGCGCCTAACCTCTCAACCGAACATGGCTCTATACCTCTTTGCCAGAGGAAGTGGATGAATGAAGGGAAAGAAGATGAACAAGAAACTGATTACCATAGGTGCTTTTACCGCCCTCGGAGTGGCCGCCGTTGCGCCGGTTGCCGCAAAACATCATACCAAAGATGGACTGTCCCATAGCGAAACCAATTTACGCACCATCATAACGCATGAACGCCGTGCGGAAGATCAGACTCGCGATAAATATCGGCATCCTGTTGAAACCATCGGTTTCTTTGGCATAGAGCCGGATGATATCGTAGTGGAATATGTGCCCGGTGGTGGTTGGTATTCGAAAATCCTAGCGCCTTATGTTGCGGAAAAGGGAAAGTTCATTGGTTTGACCTTCGCACCTGATCCTTTGCCATTTGATGATGAAGCAAAAGAGCGCATTCGGAATTTCCCGACCAAATTTCCGAATGATGTTGCTGGATGGACTGGTCTGCTGGCTACAAAATTCGCAGCCTATACCGCTGACAAGGTTCCAGAGGATGTCAACGGCACTGCAGATTTCGTTATCATCCCGCGCATGATGCACAACTTGATGCGCTGGAATTTGGCGGATAGCGAAATTAAGGTGATGCGCAATATGCTGAAGGATGGGGGCCATATCGGCATCATCCAGCACCGCGCCAAGGACGGCACGCCATTTAGCTACGCCGACGGCAACAAGGGCTATTTGCGCACCGACACGGTCGTGAAATTCATGGAAGCACATGGTTTTGAGTTGACCAAGCAGTCTGAAATCAATGCCAATCCAAAAGATACCGCAGACTATCCTAAAGGCGTTTGGACGCTGCCACCACGCTATGCCGAAGGGGATATCGACAAGGCAAAATATACCGCCATTGGAGAATCCGATCGCATGACCTTACTGTTTAAAAAACTACCTTGACCGCCTTGGCCCGCCATGGGTGAATTTGCGGTCCGGGCTATAGTTTCGGGGGTAATCGTCGCGATAGTTGCGATCATCGCCCGGCGATATCCGGCCATGGGCGCACTTATTGCTTCGCTACCGCTGATTTCCATTTTGGCGATGATCTGGTTGTGGCGGGACACTGGCGATACCGAATTGCTGGCTGGGCATGTGCAAGCGACATTCTTTTATGTGATACCCAGTCTGCCGATGTTCCTTTTGATTCCTCTCTTATTGCGACAGGGCATAAATTTTTGGGCGTCGCTGTCCGCCGGGATATTGTTGACGATAATCCTGTATATCGCGACAATTCCGATTGCGGCACGTTTCGGCATCAAGCTATGAGCGCGGTATGACAAAAGAAATCACCGTTGCCGCATTGCAACTGTCTTTGGATGGCAACGAAGCGGACAATATTGCAGCCGTCAGCGATCATATTGTCAAAGCAGCAGAGCAGGGCGCGCAGGTTATATTGCCGCCGGAGCTGTTTGCGGGGCCGTATTTTTGCAAAACCGAAGACGAAGCCCTATTCGCTTTGGCAAGCCCTGTGAATGAGAGTGCTCCCGTGCAAACAATGCAAAAACTGGCGCGGCAGCTGAAGGTGGCTATCCCAGCCAGTTTCTTTGAACGCGATGGTCAGCATTATTATAACAGCATTGCGATGATTGACCCGCAGGGTGATATCATGGGGGTGTACCGCAAAAGCCATATTCCCGACGGTCCGGGTTATGAAGAAAAATTCTACTTCCGCCCTGGCAATAGCGGCTTTAAAATCTGGGATGTTTTTGGCACCACCATTGGTATCGGGATATGCTGGGACCAATGGTATCCCGAAACTGCACGAGCGATGGCTTTAATGGGTGCCGAGATATTATTCTATCCGACGGCCATTGGTTCAGAGCCCTATGACGCTGACCTAGACACCAGTCGCATGTGGCGCCGTGCTATGCAGGGGCACGCTGTCAGCAACTGTATGCCAGTCGTCGCGAGCAATCGCGTCGGTCAAGAAGGGGAGCAGGCTTTTTATGGCCACAGTTTTATCGCCAATGAATGGGGTGATCTGGTGCTGGAATATGGCGCTGAAGAACGCGGTGTTTTAGTCGCGACTTTCGATCTCGAACAAGCGCGTAAACACCGTGCTGGGATGGGTTTTTTTCGTGACCGCAGGCCAGAGCTTTACGGGCGGTTGGTCGAAGATAAGTAACCTTTGATCCGCTCATTTAGAGTCCTTGCTTCGAGCGCTGCTTCCGCTTTGTCTATCAACGCAACCAGATCTCCCGCTTGCTCGTTAAGTTCGGCGGCAGCACTTTCTAGGGCTTGCCAGAGGGGCATGAGCTTTTCTGTCAGATCTTGACCTTTTTCGGTTAGAGTTATTTCCTTGCGGCGACCATCATTCTTGTCTGGTCGCGATGTGACGTAACCGGCTTTCTCTAGTGATTGACGAGATTGACTGACCGAAACATGGGTAATGCCAAGAGCGTCAGCAATTTCGTTGACCGACATTGGTCCGTTCAGGATGACTTGGTTTAAAACGCCGAACCAGCGTTGCTCAAAATCTATGTCGACCAGCCGATAAGCCTTACTAGCATCTCGGTCGAGCGTCTCGGACAAGCGGCGCAATCGTGCGCCCAATGCGGCGCCGTGCAGGCTGCTCGTGTAATCTTGCTTTTTCATCTCTCACCATATTCTTACTTGACAAATAAGTAGGCGCCTACCTACTTGTCCGAATATCCTATTGCAATTGGAAAGCCTATGCAGTTTCACCTCAATCGTCGATCTTTTCTTGCTACCAGTTCTGTTATCGCGACCGCAGCTATCACTCCCGCTTTCGCTGCTACAAAAGGTGATTTGAAGGCAAAGGCGCGACGGGTCGTTGAGCGTTCTATGGTCATTAACGGCAATATGCTGCCCGGCTTTTCCGATCCCGTAGATGATCCAAAATTTGTTGCAGATGTCAGGGCGACCGGCATTACTGGGATTAAGCTGAGTGTCGGAGGCGGAAAGGCAAGCTTTTCCGATACAGTCGGTCACATCGGACATATCAACAAAGCAATCTCAGAACATAGCCATGTCTATATGCTTGTCCGGAAAATTGATGACTTGATGGTCGCCAAGCGTACTGGAAAAGTCGGAATATTCTATGCCTTTGAAGATACCGGAATGCTTGAAGGGAAGGTCGAACGGATCAACTATTTTCGCGATCTGGGTGTTCGATCAATGCAGCTGTCCTATAATGGCGTCTCGCCCTTCGCATCCGGAGTAATGTCCCCGCGACCATCGCAAGGGTTAACGGACGTTGGGCGTCTTGCGGTTGTAACGATGAACGCAACCGGGGTGATAATAGATGTCAGTCATTCGGACGACAAATCGACGCAGGCCATCATCGATGAATCCAGCAAGCCCGTGATGATTTCTCATGGAGGTTGCGCTGGCGTAAACCCACATCCTCGTAATAAAAGCGATATTATTTTAAAGACTGTCGCTGACCAGGGCGGTGTGTTTGGATTATATGAATTGGCCTATCTGACGCCTGGTCTAGGACAGCAGACATTGGCCGATTATATGCGGCATTTGACTCATGCCCTAAAAGTTTGTGGCGAAGATCATGTTGGGATTGGCAGTGATGCTTTCATGCTGCAATTTGATACTTCTCCGGAAAGTATGAAGTCTTGGAACCGCAGTATAAAGGAAAGGAAAGAGACGGGCATCGCGGCGCCGGGAGAGGGGCCACCACCTTTTGTTGAGGGATTGAATGTACCGCGACGCGCATATCTGATTGCCGAAGAACTGCTTAAACACGGCTATTCTGAGGTTACTGTGGAGAAGGTTCTGGGTGGTAATTTTCTGCGTGTTTTCAAGGAAACTTGGGGCTAGTGCGGAGAGCCTGTTCAAAAACCTTTTCAAACATCTCTGCAGTCAATCTTTTGGTGTTCACGTTGTAGCGGGAGCAATGATAGCTGTCGATCAGAGTGCGGTTATTGGGCAATCGATGTTCCGCCCCATGCGCGAATTTATGGTCAGCCAGCCTGCCGCCCGTCATTCTTATCACACTGTCATGCGCTATCTTGCCCAAGGCCAGGATGATCTTCAGGTTGGGTAAGCCATCCAGCGCCTTGATCAGATAGGGACGGCATTTGTTGATCTCTGCGCCATTCGGTTTGTTCTCCGGTGGTAGGCATTTGACTGCGTTGAGTATCATGGTGCCATTCAGGGTCACCCCATCGTCGGGGTGGGACTGGAAAGCACCGTGGGAGAGACCAACCTTGTCCAGAGTCGCGAACAACAAGTCACCCGATGCATCTCCGGTAAATGGTCGGCCAGTCCGGTTTGCGCCTTCCTTGCCCGGGGCGAGACCAACAATGGCGAGCCAGGCGTGTGGATCACCAAAGGCAGGCACCGGTGCGTTCCACCAGTCACCATGTTCTTTGCGGAGCGATTTGCGCAAGGTTACCAGGCGCGGGCAGCGGCGGCAGTTTTTAGGCGCTTCGGCAAAAGGAAGGGGGCTATGATCGCTCATAGCCCCCGCCTAAAATCATTTGGACATTACGTCCAGTAAAGGACTGAAAAATCAGTCTTTCAATTCTGCCGGTACGATGCCGCCATTGGCTGCGATTTCGGACATCACGCGCTTGTGCAAAGCGATGTTATCTTCTGCGGATCCAGCATAGCTGGCATTGCCCAGCTCTTGAGCCAGCGCCTTACGGTTTTCATAGCTAGCGTCAATTTGGACCAGTTTCATAAGGTCGACGATGGATGATTGCCAATTTAGCTTGTCTGATCCTGGTATGCTATTGAGCCGCACGGTAACGTCGACTTCGGTAATGGCAGCGCGCGCCGCTGGGGCTGCTTCCGCTGCAGGGGTTGCCGCCGGTTCAGCCGCTTTTGCTTCGCCGCCAAAAATTGCGCTTTTGATTTTGCCAAATATACTCATGATGTGCTCCTCGTTGTTGCTTTGGGACGTGTGAATCCGCCCTTGCTCTCTTTCTTCGGTGTTACGCCGAGCGGAGTCAAATGCCGGGTGGCCTTTTTTACCTATTCCACACCGCTCACGAGTGTAAACAATCGTAAAGCTTTCGAATCGACCGTTTTGAGCCTGAAAACCTGTTAGGGTAGCGCCAGAACAATAGAATCAACAATAAGCCCTGCGGGGGCAAAAAGGAGACGGGTGATGAGCATTTTGGAGATATTGCAGCAGTCCGGTGGCATTGAGACAATGGCACGCGAACTGGGTGTGAATGAGAGTGTAGCACAAGCGGGCGCAGCCGCTCTGCTTCCTTCCATTTTGGGAGGGTTTAAAAAAACTACGCAAGCGCAACCTAGCGGTCTGGATGGGCTGGGCGGTCTTTTGGGGCAATTGGGCGGCGGCGGGCTGCTCGATAGCGTGCTGGGTTCTCAGCCAACACCAGTGAGTCAGGGCAACGAAATTCTCGGTCAGATATTCGGATCAAAAGAAGTCAGTCGCACGGTGGCCGCCGGAGCAGAGCAGCAAACCGGCATTAGCAGTGATTTGCTCAAAAAGATGCTTCCTGTGGTTGCGATGATGGTTGCCGGTTACATGGCAAAGCAAGGCGGCGATGATTCCGGCAGTGGCGGCGGCATCGGCGGTCTTATTGGTGGCCTGTTGGGCGGTGGCTCAAAGACATCATCTGGTGGCCTTGGCGGGCTGGCGTCACTGCTGGATCTCGACGGCGACGGAAACCCGCTTGATGATATTATCGGCATGGCTGGTAAACTGACTCGCTAATATAGAATTCAACATAAGGAGATGACAAATGGGACTTTTGGATAGCGCGCTAGGCATGTTGCCCGACAGTGTAAATCTGGACAGCTTGGCCGAAAAAGTAGGTATGTCCGCAGAAGAGTTGAAATCAGGTGGGGAAGCTTTGTTTAGCAAGTTGCAGGATGGCAGCGTTGATAAGGCGACCGCTATTAAAGAAGCGGCTGCAGAAGCGGGTGTTGATGCCGAAAAACTGAAAGGCCTGATGCCTGCGATGGCTGAAAAAGCTGGCTTGGATGGCGAAGGCGGATTGATGGAAAAGCTGGGCGGTGAAGATGGCCTTCTCGGGAAAGTTGGCGGTTTTCTGGACCGTGACGGTGATGGCAACCCACTTAACGACATTACAGATATGGCCAAGGGCTTCTTCAAAAAGTAAGCTCTAGCTTATCTAGCGAAAAATGCGGTTCTAGTCCTCCAGCGCAGTGAGTTGGAGGACACCGCCTTCAACCGCTGTAACTCTTGCCATTGTGCCTTTCTTCATATCAGGCCCTTTCGCCGGCCATTCGCCGTCGGCAACCTTTGCTCGACCGCTGGTCGCGCTGATCGCTTCAACGACAGTAACCGTTTCCCCTACCAAACGCGCGGAGCGGTCATTGAGCATCGGATCTTCACTTTCGACGACATTGGTCAGATACCACCGACGTCCCAAAAAGACAGATGCGAGCGACAGCACGCCAAATAGGGTGAACTGACCGGCAACGGTGATGTCGATAAACATCGTCACGAAACCCGTGATCGCGGCCGCAGCCGCAAGCCAGATCAGGAATACGCCTGGTACCAATATCTCTCCGATACCCAGTAGCAGCGCTATTATCAGCCAGTGATAATGCGATTCCAGTGACATGATCTGTTCAATAATATCCATGTCTATTCGCCTTATTGTTCAAACGGGCCTTTGCGGCGTGGCGGCGGCGGAGTAATCGCGCCGCCATTTTCGCCAAGTGCTTCTTTGGCTAATTCCCCGATACCGCCCAATGTTCCGATAAGCTGTGTCGCCTCGACAGGGAATAGGATGGTTTTTGCATTGGGAGAAGTAGCGAATTTTTCGACCGCTTTGACATAGTCCTGTGCGATGAAATAGTTGACGGCTTGGGCATTGCCACCGGCAATAGCGTCGGAAACCATCTGCGTCGCTTTGGCTTCTGCTTCTGCTTCGCGTTCACGCGCTTCGGCATCCCGGAAAGCGGCTTCCTTGCGACCTTCTGCTTGCAGAATTTGTCCTTGCTTCTCACCTTCTGAGCGCAGAATTTCAGAAGCACGTGCGCCCTCTGCGTCTAGGATGTTAGCACGTTTTTCGCGTTCTGCTTTCATCTGCCGAGCCATGGCGTTGATAATATCTTGTGGCGGCCGGATGTCTTTGATTTCTACGCGGGTAATCTTGATCCCCCAAGGCGTCGTCGCGTCGTCAATCACAGTAAGAAGGCGCCCGTTAATCTCGTCGCGCTTGGACAAGGTTTCATCGAGATCCATCGAGCCCATGACCGTACGCAAGTTAGTGGTCACCAGATTTAGGATTGCGTTATAGAGGTCGTTGACTTCATAGGCTGCCTTGGGTGCGTCCAGCACCTGAAAGAAAACCACGCCGTCGGTGGAGATCATCGCGTTATCTTTGGTGATGATTTCCTGCCCTGGAATATCAAGCACCTGCTCCATCATGTTGACCTTGCGGCCAACCCGATAGAAAAACGCCGGAAAAAAGTTGAAGCCGGGCCTCGCGATGCTGGTGAATCGGCCAAAATATTCAATCGTATATTGATAGCCCTGACGAACAATTTTTATGCTCGCCCCAAGATATATGATGACCAAAAGGAAAAAGAAAAATGCGGCCGTAAGTTCCATCTGCTAAGCCTCCCGCTATAAGTTGGTTTATCATTGATTATTCCCAGCATAATGCCAAGAAAAAAGCGAATATTTCGCTGAAGAATAAGGTTATTAAGTTTCATGCGCTTATCTATCACTGCCGCTCTTTTGTCATTGTGGCATCCAACGGCTGTTCATGCCGAAGATATTTCCGAAGCGGATTTGCGCGAGCATATTGAAATATTGGCAAGCGATGATTTTGGTGGCCGCAAACCCGGAACTGAGGGTGAGAATAAGACGGTCCGCTATATCGCAACAGAATGGAAGAAGGCGGGGCTGGAGCCTGCGACTGGTTCTTTGTCTTGGTATGCGCCTGTGGCGTTGGTTGATCGGACGCCGTTAAAACAAACCATCCTATTTACGCGCGCCAACGGCAAAAGTTCAAACGGCAGGCGCGAAAAGGAGATTCGGATTGAAGAGGGACAACTGCTCTTGCGCGGGGCTATGCAATTTGGTGCGCTGGCCAACGCGTCTATTGTTCATTCGGGATATGCCTCCGCTAGTGTTGAAGAGCTGGAAAAATCGGTATCGGGGAAGCTCGCTATGCTGTTTCTGCAATCACCGGACAAATCAAAAGAACTGGTTGGATACCGGGAACGAAAAGCAAATCTTGTCGCAGCTGGTGCCTCGGGGGTTATTACAATTATACGCAGCAAATCTCGGTTTTACCGCTCCGCAAGGCGCTTCCGCGGAGTGAATACAAGCCTCGATGGCGAAGGGCTCCACGCTCCTGTTGAAGGCGTGATCAGCGGGAAGGCGGCGGAAAGATTGCTGAGGAAAGCCCGTGTCGATCCTAAGCAACTGGCTGAGGAGGTCGAACGCGATGGCTTCCTCCCGATAGAAGTCGGGATACATGCCGATCTTTCTGTAGAAACGCGCGTGCGCGCTTTTCAGTCGCATAATGTGGTTGGAAAAATTGCGGGCCGGAACCCTGAAAGCGGAGCGGTCCTTTTCCTTGGTCACTGGGATCATCTTGGCGAATGTCGCCGGGAGCCAGCTACAGACCGAATCTGCAATGGTGCTGTCGACAATGCCAGCGGCATTTCGCTGTTGATTGAAACGGCCAAGAGGTTGGTGAAACAACAACCGGATCGCGATATTTATTTCCTGGCGACAACCGCTGAAGAAAGCGGTTTGCTAGGCGCCAAGGCGTTCGCAGCAGATCCCGGTTTTCCCCTCGAGCGTTTGGTCGCCGTATTTAACGCTGATACAATCGCCCTATCCGCTGAGGGCAAGCGCATTGCGGTGGTCGGGCGCGGGGAAACGGATCTGGATGAAGATATTGAAAAGGTCGCCGCAGCTCAAGACCGGGAGATTGACAAAACGGACACTGCCAATGCGTATCTGAAACGGCAGGACGGCTATGTATTTCTCGAAAAAGACATTCCGGCCTTTATGATTACCAGCGCTTTTTCCGACCAAGAGCGTCTCGATAGCTATTTGAGCGGGCGCTATCATGATGTCAGCGACGAACTGGATGAACAACTGTTACTTGGCGGAGCTGCGGCAGATGCCAATTTCCACGTCGCGCTGGGACGGCATTTTGGCAGCATTGTTAGTTTTCCTGAGAAAACCAGCCCCAATAGTGCGGCGAATAATGCGGTTAATAGTTCTGGCGAATAGTTGCAGAACTGATTACATGGGCCGCCACAGAATCAACTTAGCGTATCAGAAAGTGGCACAGCATGAGCAGCAGAGAAATCCGAACCGGACTTACATTTGATGATGTCCTGCTACAGCCATGCGCCTCAGATATTGTTCCCAGTCAGGCGAATACGCAGACTTGGCTGACCAAGGAAATCGCGCTTAACATACCTGTGTTATCTTCGGCGATGGACACCGTTACCGAGTCTGATATGGCGATTGTGATGGCGCAAATGGGCGGCATTGGTGTGCTTCATCGCAATTTGACGCTGGAACAGCAAATTGCCGCTGTCCGGCAAGTGAAGCGTTTTGAATCCGGCATGGTCGTCAACCCAATCACCATCGCACCCGATGCAACATTGGCTGATGCAGAAGCTACCATGGCGCAAAACAAGATTTCCGGTATTCCAGTGGTCGAGGCCAGCGGCAAGCTGGTTGGTATATTGACCAACCGGGATGTACGTTTTGCAGAAAACCCCCGGCAACCGGTGTCCGAACTGATGACCAAAGATGATCTGGTGACGGTGCCGATCGGTGTTAGCCAGGAAGAAGCGCGGCGTATGCTGCATCAGCGGCGGATCGAAAAATTGCTGGTGGTGGATGATAGTTATCATTGTGTTGGCCTGATCACGGTCAAGGATATTGAAAAAGCGGTTACTTATCCGCATGCGACTAAGGACAGCACCGGCCGTTTGCGCGTTGCGGCCGCCTCGACGGTTGGCGATGCCGGGCTGGAACGTACCGAAGCGTTGATTGATGCGGAATGTGACCTCATCGTAATCGACACCGCGCATGGCCATAGCAGTATGGTTTCCAAGGCGGTGGAAGAGGTAAAAAAAAGGTCAAACCATACACAGATTATTGCAGGTAATGTGGCAACGGCAGCAGCGACACGCGCTCTAATTGATGCCGGGGCGGACGGGATTAAAGTCGGTATTGGGCCGGGCTCTATTTGTACAACCCGTGTAGTGGCTGGTGTCGGCGTTCCGCAATTGACTGCAATCATGGACTGCGCGGAAGAAGCAGCGAAATCTGGCATCCCGGTCGTTGCCGACGGTGGCCTAAGAACGTCAGGCGATGTTGCCAAGGCATTGGCCGCCGGCGCATCCTCGGTGATGGTTGGTTCGTTATTGGCGGGCACAGAAGAAGCGCCGGGAGAAACATTCTTATATCAAGGCCGCGCTTATAAAAGCTATCGCGGCATGGGTTCTGTCGGTGCGATGGCACGCGGCTCGGCGGACCGGTATTTTCAGCAGGATATTTCAGATCAACTAAAACTGGTGCCGGAAGGAATTGAAGGCCAAGTTCCATTTAAAGGGCCGGCCGGTGATGTCGTTCATCAATTGGTTGGCGGTGTAAAAGCGGCCATGGGTTATACTGGTTCCGCAACGCTTAAAGACCTGCGGGAGCGGGCTGAGTTTGTCCGGATCACAAACGCCGGTTTGCAGGAAAGCCACGTGCATGATGTTTCGATCACTCGCGAAGCGCCCAATTATCCAACGCGTTAAAGGGGCAAGCTAATGGTCGAATTGAAAATTTTCTTGCTATTGTTAATTTGGCCTCAAGGACAGGATCAGAGCAATCCTTTGTGGACTGGTGAGCCTTTTGCGACTGTGGTCGAATGTCAAGAATATGCAGCAATAGCCATTGAAGAGGCGGTCAAAACGCATGGCAAGAATGTTCAGACACAATATCATTGTTTGAACAAAGGGAGCCGCTTCAAGGAATGACCCCATCTGCGCGCCTACAAGCCGCCATCGAACTGCTAGATGAAATCATTGTCGCTGCACGAGATAATGGTGCATCGGGTGACAATATCGCCAAGAAATTTTTCAAGGCGCGCCGCTATGCCGGTTCGAAAGACCGTCGGGCGGTGCGCGAGCATGTTTATTCCGCGATCCGGCGTTTTGGCGACCGGCCGGAAAATGGCCGCTCCGCTATGGTCGGTTTGGCAGAAGAACAGCCGGATTTGAAGGCTTTGTTCGATGGTTCGGCTTATGGGCCTGCTACACTTCAAGAAAATGAGTTACGGGCCAGCGGCGAAACGATACCCGGCTGGCTCTTGAGCAGATTTGCTCAACCTATTGATGGTGAGGAACGGGCGGCCTTGTTTGCCCGCGCGCCGTTAGACATCAGACTCAATCCGAAAAAGGCCGATACGGAGGCCACAGCGGCATGGCCGGAAATTGAAACACTGCCTTTGTCCCATGGCTATCGATTGCCAACCGGGACCAGTGTTGAGAATAGCGAAGCGTATAACGGTGGCCAGATCGAAATTCAGGATTTGGGTAGCCAAGCCATTGTTACGGCTTGTTTGCCGCGAACGCCGAAACTGGTTTTGGACATGTGTGCTGGCGCTGGTGGCAAGACCTTGGGTCTGGCAGCCCAGTTGCCTGATGATACTCGGATTATCGCCGCGGATACGGATCGCGGACGTTTGAGCCGCATTGAGCCGCGCTTGCGCCGGTCAAGCACGCGCAATGTTGAAACTATGCTTTTATCTCCCAATAAGGAGGCGGAAGCGCTTAACCCGCTTGAGGAACAATGTGATCTGGTGCTTGTCGATGCTCCCTGTACAGGCACCGGGACATGGCGGCGGAACCCCGAATTGCGCTGGCGGATGACGCCTAAAAGGCTCGATCAAACTGTGCAGTTGCAGGCACGTCTTCTGGAGCTGGCTAGCGCCATGGTCGCGCCTGGCGGCCGATTAGTTTATGCAGTTTGTTCGCTCTTGGACGTAGAGGGTGGCGACCAGGCCGATACTTTCTTAAAAAACCACCCGGATTGGCGGGATATAGAGGTTGATTTGCCGATTGGACGGCCATATCGTAAAGGAACTCTACTCACCCCGTATCAAGACGGAACGGATGGCTTTTATTTTACCTGCCTCGAAAAAATATGATAGCAGATCATGACAGGCACAGGCATGTTCACCGAGCGTGCAGGTGACCCTGCTAAAAAGCCTGAGTCTTTATTGGAGCTAATTATGCGTTTTTCACCTGCCGCCCTTGCCATGTCCTTGATTCTAGCCACTGTTTCGAGCGCGAGCTTTGGTCAGTCGGCGGACGTGGAAATTAAAGCGCGATCCGTTGCTTATATGGCGCAGGGCGAAGCAGCCCAAAAACAAGGCAAGCTCGACCTGGCGACTGATTTGTATGAGACGGCCTTAGCGGTTGATCCGCGCAATGGATCGGCCTTTATCGCGCTGGCTCAAATAGCACGTGTTCAAAAATTGCCGGGCAAAGCCATTCGCTTTTATCGTGAAGCTCTTATTCTTGATCCCAATAATCTTGATGCGCTTGCCGGACAAGGCGAAGCTTTGGTTCAGCGCGGAGCGGTTGAAAAAGCGAAAATAAATCTTTCGCGTATCGAAACATTATGTCGCACCCGGTGTCCGCAAACTGCACAATTGTCCTCGGTGATAAAAGTGTCGGAAAAAACACCGGTTCTGTCAGCGCAGGCTGTGACGCCTAAACCCAAAGTTGGCGACGAGAAAGACGACGAAGTCGCGCCTAACTGATCCGGGTTAAAGTTTGGAATCCAGCTTAAAAATCATAGACCAATGTTGCGCGACTAAGCGTATCGGTTTCTTGACGGCCTTCTGGTGGATTGGTTTCATGCTCGATTACATAAGAAAATCGGGCTTTTAGCTTGCCATATATCTTTGCATCAAGGCCCGTAGTGGCGGTCAGCGTGTTTGTACCGGAAGAGAATATCACGTTGGCGCTGGTCAGGCTTTGCGCATCGGATGCCAAGGTCGCTCCGGCTCCCTGAGTCAGTTTGAGATTTTTTGCAATTTGCCACCCCAGATCAAGTCCGATCAGACCCGCGAGACTGCTATCCGATCCGCCATCCGTAAATTCGGTGAGCCGCCACGCAGGACCGGCTTTTAAATTCAACTTAACGTCCTTCTCGTTGATAACGGTATAGCCGATACCGCCGGATATCGTGTACCGGGAAGAAAAGCCCTGAAACTGGTCCCTATCATATTGGGCCAAGCCATAGACGAAGAGTCTATCATCGATCTTATATTCGGGTTCCAGAGCCGCTGCATATTGCTCTCTGCTGGTCACGCCATTGCTGCGTTGATAATCGGCACGCGCGCGAAAATTCAGACGCCATTTGACCGCATCCTTGGCTAGCCTGATGCCGCCGCTTAAGCCCACATTGCTGGAATTACCGGTATTGCGAAAGCCGCCTAGCTCGCCTTCACCCGTCCAGTTTTCGAAAAAGGGTGCTTCCATCTGTTCTTGTTTTTTGGCCGCTGCGAGTTGTGTTTTCTTTGCGGTATATACCGCCAGCATAGCGTCGATTTCCGCCACATCATCAGGATTTGTGAGTTTGGCGAACTTGAATACTGATTGGACCTCTGCATCTTTGCCAGATTCTATGGCAGCATCAATCATCGCTTTAACAGGCTCGGGAAGTGCCGCATGGGCCGGTGAAACAAGGCTTATCGCGGTCAGTGGAAATGACCAAACTATCTTATACAACATACTCTAATCCTGTGACTATCCTGTTTCACATTCAGATTAGTGGTCCAAATTCCTTCAATATTGCGCGGTATAAATCTTTTTTAAACGGTACGATCATATCCGGCAAATCTGTTGGGTCGGCCCACTTCCAATCCGAAAACTCTGCGTGGTCAGAAGCAATATTGACATGACTATCTTCGCCTGTAAACCGCATCAGAAACCAGGATTGGCGCTGGCCGCGATATTTTCCCTTCCAGATTTTACCCAATAATTCATCCGGTAGATCATAATAATGTTCTTCCGCACTGCGCGCAATTATCTGCACGCGATCGGCTGTAATGCCGGTTTCCTCTTCCAGCTCGCGGATCGCCGCAGCTTCGCCATCCTCGCCATCATCAATCCCGCCTTGCGGCATTTGCCATGCATCAGGATAAGCGCTGTCCTTGGCGTCTAATCGCTGACCGACGAAAATTTTACCATTTTTGTCTGCGAGCATGATGCCTGCACAGGGACGGTAGGGAAGGTCGCTAAAATCGTTCATAGAGCCGCCAAGGTCGCTTTCAGCGCGTTGCAAATGCCATCAACATCTTGTTGTGAGGATGGAATGCCCTTGCGCAGGCAGATCAGGCCATGGATATTGCCTTTGGCCTCCGTGAAGGACACAGGCACGCCTGCTTCGATCAATTTTGCCGCATAGGAGCGGCCTTGGTCGCGTAATGGGTCCAGACCGCCGGTGATGAGAACGGTTGGCGGACTGCTAGCAAGATCGCCATGAATAGGATCACATCGCTCATCGCCAGCAACGCCAGCATAATGTGCGTTGAAATAGTCCATTGAGTCTTTGGTCAGAAGAAAGCCCTCTGCAAATTCGTCCATTGAACCGCCCGCTGCGGTGCTATCCACGACCGGATAGATGGGAACCTGTGCTATGACAGGCGCCGCTGCAGGGTTTTTGGCCAAGTCTTGTGCCACTACAATGGCAAGATTACCGCCCGCGCTGTCGCCGCAGGGGATCAGGCCATCGATTTCAATGCCCAGCGCACTGGCGGCATTTTCGGCTATCCACCGCGTCGCGGCTTCACAATCGTTCGGAGCAGCTGGAAAGGGCGCTTCCGGCGCAAGCCGGTAATCCACAGCGATCAGGGGCAAGTCCATCTGGGCAGCCATTTCGGTGCAATAGGGATGGTGGCTTTCCAAATCGCCGATGACGAAGCCTCCGCCATGATAGAAAATTATCGCAGGCCCTTTTTCGCGGCTTTCCCGCTTGTCATAATAGCGCAGCTTGATGTCGCCAGCCGGGCCGGGGCAGGTCAGGTCTTTGACAACGGCCAGTTCCGTGGGATCTGCATCCACGAGAAAGCGCATTCCGACATAGACTTCGCGCGCCGCTGCCGGCTCCATTTCATTCATGGGAACTTCCATTGCTGTCTCCAGCATGGCCAGCATCGCCTGGGTATCGGGTCGCACAAAAGCCGTCGTCATCCTCAAATCTCCGTAATTCTGCATATTGATTTGCTACTGAACTTGATGCGAGTAGATCAGCCGGGGTTCACTAAGCAAGGTGTAATCTGAAACTCTCGTTTCAAACAAAAACTTTATCCCTAGTAGTTTTTGTGGTTTGAAACAGAGGGGAGAAGTGCTTTACCGCATCTTCTAAAGAGTGATGGGTACGGAAATTATATATGGCTACGGCGCTTAAACAGGACGATAACAGCAGCAACCAACCAGAAAGTGCGGAAAATGTCGTCGTTCGTTTCGCTGGTGATAGCGGCGATGGTATGCAACTCACCGGTGGGCAATTTACATTGTCCACTGCGTTGGCGGGTAGCGATCTCGCGACTTTTCCTGATTTTCCCGCAGAAATCCGTGCGCCTCAAGGCACATTATTCGGTGTCTCCGCTTTCCAGATTAATTTCGGTAGCCGTGCGATTGAAACGGCAGGCGATGAACCTGATGTTTTAATTGCGATGAACCCGGCAGCGCTGAAAACCAATGTAGATGCTTTGCGTGACGGTGGTTTGATAATTGCGGACTCAGGCGAGTTCGGGAAACGCAATCTCGACAAAGCTAAATATGAGAATAATCCCCTGGAAGACGGGTCTTTGGCCAAGTGGCAGCTACTCAAGCTGGATATTTCGGCGCTGACGCTGGAAGCGGTGAAGCCATTTGGACTCGGCAATAAGGAAGCCTTGCGCAGTAAAAACATGTGGACGCTGGGTCTGGCGCTTTGGATGTTTGAGCGTGAACGGCAACCGATTATCGACTGGCTGAATACGAAGTTTGCGAAACTGCCCGATGTGGCGGGCGCTAATATAGCCGCGCTAAATGCCGGTCATGCCTATGGCGAGACCGCTGAGCTTTCGGGTGATGGGCTGGGTAGCGGTCATTTGACCACCCGCAAAGTGGGCGCCGCGCCTTCTGCACCCGGCGAATATCGCACCGTAACGGGCGCCGAAGCTTTGTCGCTTGGTCTGGTGGCTGGCGCACAGTTGGCCGATGTTCCGATGTTCTTTGGCGGCTATCCGATTACGCCCGCTTCTGCGATCCTGCACCACTTGTCACGGCTTAAAGAATTTGATGTGACGACATTTCAGGCGGAAGATGAAATTGCGGCTATCGCGGCTGCAATTGGTGCCAGCTATGCCGGTAAACTCGGCATTACGTCATCATCGGGGCCAGGTATTGCGCTGAAAGGCGAAGCCATGGGCTTGGCTATCATGACCGAGCTTCCGCTGGTGATCATCAATTCACAGCGCGGCGGACCTTCGACAGGCCTTCCGACCAAGACCGAGCAATCCGACCTTTATCAGGCGGTTTATGGCCGCAATGGCGATGCGCCCATGCCGGTCATCGCGGCTCGTTCACCCAGTGACGCATTTGAGTGTGCGATTGAAGCGGTGCGAATCGCGGTGCAATATATGACGCCGGTCATGCTGCTCACCGATGGTTATATTGCGAATGCCGCAGAGCCTTGGCAGATTCCCGATGTTGCGTCACTGGAGCCATTTCCAGTCACCTATCTCGACAAAATGCCGGAAGGCGGTTTGAAGCCCTATAGCCGCGATGAAAAATTCGCGCGGCCATGGATCAAGCCCGGCACGCCCGAATTGATGCACCGGATTGGCGGCATCGAAAAAGGCATTGATACGGGTCATATTGATTATGGTTCGGCCAATCACCAGAAAATGACCGAAATTCGGCGCGATAAGGTGCTGGGCGTAGCGGACAGCATCCCCGATCAGGATGTCGCATTGGGTAATGCAGGCGGCAAGCTCGCTGTTGTCGGTTGGGGTTCAACCTATGGCCCGATCCATCAAGCGGTGCGCCGTGCGGTAGAAGCAGGCAAAGATGTGGCGCATATCCATATTCGTAACATCTGGCCGATGCCGAAAAATCTCGGCGAATTGTTGAAAAGCTATGACCGCGTGATTGTGCCAGAGATGAACACCGGGCAGCTTAAAACCCTATTGCGCGATCAATATTTGGTCGATGCGAAGCCGATTAACAAAGTATCGGGCCAGCCCTTTACCATTGCCGAAATTGATGCGGCGATTGAGGAGAATCTCTCATGAACGAGATGACAAAAATCACGACGCTGAAAGACTGGGAAACCGATCAGGAAGTGCGCTGGTGCCCGGGTTGTGGTGACTATGCGATCCTGAAAGCGGTGCAGCGGACTATGCCGGAACTGGGTGTGCGTCCCGAAGATACGTTGTTTATCAGTGGGATCGGCTGTTCTTCTCGCTTTCCTTATTATATGGAAACTTACGGTTTTCATACCATCCATGGCCGTGCGCCTGCGGTGGCAACCGGCGCGAAACTCGCCAATCCTGATCTGGACGTCTGGATCATCACCGGTGATGGCGATGCGCTGTCTATCGGCGGCAACCACACCATGCATTTGCTGCGCCGTAATCTGGACTGCCAGATCATGCTGTTCAACAATGAAATTTACGGTCTGACCAAAGGGCAATATTCGCCGACATCGCGGGTGGGAACGAATACCCCATCGACGCCTTATGGTTCGGTCGATCGTCCTGCGAGCCCTTGTGCTTTTGCATTGGGTTCCGGCGCACGGTTTATTGCGCGTGCCATCGATATTCACAAAGACCTGACCAATGTCTTGAAATCAGCACATTCCCATAAGGGCGCTGCCTTTATCGAGATTTTTCAAAACTGTATCGTCTATAATAAAGACGTGTTCGATGAATTTGCGGCCAAGAAAACCGCTGCCTCTACCCAGCTGTTGCTCGCTGATGGTGAACCGATGCTGTTTGAAAAAGGTGAAAAGGGCATCGCAATGGACCGCGAAACGCTGTCGCTCAAAGTGGTCGATGTGGTCGACGGCGACTGGCAGGCGGCCAATGTGATCGTCCATGACGTGACCAATCGGTCCGTGGCCCATATGCTGATCGAAATGCCCTTTGGGGAATTTCCGATGGCGATCGGCGTGCTCTATGATGATCCGCGCCCGACGTTCGAGGCGGCTGTGGTTGAGCAAAATGCTCAGGCGGCAGAAGGCAAGAAAGCAGACTTGCAGGCGCTGCTGAACAAGGGGCAAACCTGGACCGTGACCGAGGACGGGCCGGAGCTATAGCGGCCTTATTCCCGAATATGACACTTGCAATATAGGCGTTGCTTTGCCAGCATGACGGCAAGGTCTTGATCCTGTTCGTCACACTATGGGGTGCGGCGAATTTTGAACGGAAATTTCGTCACTCGCATGAAACAGTCCCCCCGAACACCTTCCCGGTTTCGTTTCCATCATGTCGTCTCTGCACAGCAATTTTAGGCATATTTCGATCATATGGATAATCTGACTCATAGTCTCGCCGGCGCCGTCCTTGGCCAGCTCGGGCTGAAAAAGAAAACCGGACTGGGCATGGCGACATTGATTATCGCCGCCAATATTCCCGATATAGATGCCTTTGCGACGCTGCTTGATGGCGTGCAGCATCTCGCTATCCGTCGCGGGATAACGCACGGTCCGATTGCGATGGTGGTATTGCCATTATTGCTGACCGGCATCATGATCTGGTTCGATCGCTGGCAGACCAAAAGCGGCAAGCGGCCAGCAGATCGCTTGCCGATTCACAAGGGTTGGCTGCTGGCACTCGCCTATATTGGGTGTTTGAGCCATCCGGCATTGGATTGGCTGAACAGCTATGGCGTAAGATTGCTGGAACCTTTTTCATCGCAATGGTTTTACGGAGATAGCATCTTCATCATCGATATCTGGATTTGGGCGGCGCTAATTGCCGGTGTCTGGATTTCGCGGCGGCGCGAGAAAAAGGGTGGGGATGATTGGCAGAGGCCCGCTTGGGTCAGTTTTGCAGCAATTTGCGCTTATATTTTCGCTAATGGATTGATTACCGGGAAGGCGGAGGCGGATACAGCCTTGGCCGTCGAGCAGCACACCGGACACGCACCGGAACAGGTTGTGGCCAACCCCATGCCGGTCACATTCTGGCGCCGCGACATGATCTGGCAGATGACTGGAGCCAATGGCAAGGAATATGGCGAGACCCGGTTTGATCTCTTTGACGGAGAGCCTTTCTATTGGAAAGGCGAATTGGTAAAAAATAACACGCCGCCTTATATAATCGAACAAGCAAAAAAGACCGATGCCAATGCGCGTGCCTTTATGATCTGGGCGCGGATGCCCGTCTTGCAGCAAGACATTGAAGCTGATGACCCGTCTGCCGTGCGCTTGAATATCTCGGATATGCGCTTTCGTGATCCTCTCGTGCAAGATCGCTTTTCAGTCCAGACAACGGTTTCTGCCGACAACGAGCCAATTAAGCCCAACGCAGCTATCGGTGGTAAATGACCAAGCCCACCATCCTGTGGTTCCGCCGCGACCTGCGGCTGGCTGATCAGGCCGCTATTGCTGCAGCTGCATCGCAAGGCCCGGTGATTCCAATCTACATACTCGACGATGAAACACCCAAGCATCGCAAAATGGGCGGCGCATCACGCTGGTGGCTGCATCATAGCCTGAAGTCGCTGGACAAAGATCTGCGAGCCAACGGTTCGCGGATGATCTTTCGTCGCGGCAAAGCGGCTGACATTTTAGCTGAACTGGCTTCGGAACACGGCGCTAAAGAAATCCATGCGCTGCATCATTATGAACCATGGTGGCTGAATGCCGAGAAGGACTTGCGGACCAAATTGGATGGCAATGCCGAACTCGTCCTGCACCACGGTAATTATCTGCTCCCGCCCGGGACGTTAAAAACCGGCGGTGGAAGCCCCTATAAAATCTACACGCCGTTCTGGAAATCGCTGCGCGAGCGGATGCCGCCAGCGCCAGCTATTGCACCGCGAAAGGCGTTCGATGCCCCGGATGCTTGGCCGAAAAGCGATCATCTGGATGACTGGAATTTACTGCCAACCAAGCCTGATTGGGCAAAGGGATTTGCCGACCATTGGACGCCGGGTGAGGAAGGCGCACTGGATGGTCTTAAGGCCTTTGTTGATAAAGCGGTGCAATATGACGAAGGCCGCAATCTGCCGTCTGAACAATTGGTATCCCGCCTGTCCCCGCATCTGCATTTCGGGGAAATCAGTCCGGCCACGATCTGGAACCGGATTGCCGGGCAGGGCGCGAAAGTCGAAACCTATCTGAAAGAGATTGTCTGGCGGGATTATGCGCAAAATGTCATTCAGCAATTCCCGCAATATGGCGGGGAAAGCTATCGCGAGAAATTCCGCGCCTTTCCTTGGCGCGATATGGCTGATCCAAGGGTTCGCAAGGATTATGACGCCTGGTGTCACGGTCAGACCGGCTATCCGATTGTCGATGCCGGTATGCGGGAATTGTGGGCGACGGGCTGGATGCATAACCGCGTCCGGATGATTGCGGCCAGTTTCCTGATCAAGCATTTGCTGATCGACTGGCGCGAGGGCGAGAAATGGTTTTGGGACACTTTGCTGGATGCCGATTTCGCGTCAAACAGTGTCAATTGGCAGTGGACCTCGGGAACCGGAGTCGACAGCAATATGTTTGTCCGGATCATGGCGCCGTTGTCGCAGTCCGAGAAATTTAACGCTGGCGATTATATCCGCAAATGGGTGCCCGAGCTGGCGGATGTCAGTGATCCTTATATCCATGACCCGGAGGAAAGCGGCGCGAAACCACCAAGCTATCGGTCAAAGATCATAGCGCATAAAGATGCGCGCGTGCGCGCCTTGGACGCCTATGCACAAGTGAAATGAGGGAAGGGATTGAAATGGTGAGGATATTTGCTTATCCATCCAACCATTCAAAACGAGGATATCAGGTCGATGAATAAGTAGGTCGTCTTCGGGCAAAATCAAAATAAAGCCATTCAGTCTTTAGGGCTGGATATTTTGATACCTATTATTCAGGATCTTTTATGCACAGATTATCAGGAAAATTTTGCGTTATCACCGGTGCCGCACGCGGCATTGGCAAAGCGATTGCCAAGGCTTTTATCGAGGAGGGGGCGACCGCCCTGCTGACCGATAGCGATGCCGAAACATTGGCGCAGGCCGGACAGGAATTGGGAAGTCCCACTCTTGTCCTTGATGTCGAAAAAGAAGCGGATTGGGACCATCTGGCCGAGCTGCATCCTGCGGCGGATGCTGTCGTTAACAACGCCGGGATTACCGGATTTGAAGCGGGCGTGGCGCCCCATGATCCGGAAAATGCGTCGCTGGAAGACTGGCGAGCGGTACATCGGGTTAATCTCGACGGCACCTTCATGGGCTGTCGCTATGCGATCCGCGCGATGAAAGAAAAAGGAGCGGGTTCGATCATCAACATTTCGTCGCGGTCCGGCATGGTTGGAATTCCGGGGGCTGCAGCCTATGCTTCGTCCAAGGCGGCGATCCGCAATCACAGTAAATCGGTGGCGCTTTATTGCGCGCAATTGGGATGGAATATTCGTTGCAATTCCATCCATCCAGCAGCGATCATGACACCGATGTGGGAACCCATGCTGGGTGAAGGTGCACAGCGTGCGGCCGCGATCGAGGCATTGGTCAAGGATACACCAATGCGGCGATTTGGTGAGACCGAGGAAGTAGCAGCGGTTGCTGTGCTGCTGGCTTCGGACGAGGCGAGCTATATTACAGGAACGGAGATGACCATCGACGGCGGCATATTGGCCGGTTCGGCTGCGGCTCCGGGGTCTTAGAGTAATGGCCATGAATAGGGATAGTTCCGCATTGCCAAGCAGTTACCACTGGTCCATATTTGCACCATGAATGCGGAGGCACCAAAACGAGGCAAGCACCTGCTCGATGCGCGCAAGCGCTTCGGGACAGGGGGTGGACTGTTCGCGCGCCTAACCGCGCCGGGCTTTCACCGGATATTGGACAGGATCGACGCGGGTCTGAACCATGGCACGTTTGAAGGAAAATTGCCCGATGGCACCACCCGCATTGTCGGTGGCCGGGGTGAGGGGCCGATGGCAGAAATCACTATCCATAGCTGGAATGCATTGCTGCGTCTGGTCAATAGCGGTTCTGTTGGTTGGTATCGCGCATGGGAATTGGGCGAGTGGGAGAGTCCGGATCTGGTTCCTGTGTTCGATCTGTTCACGCGCAATCGGGCAGGGCTCAAGGACATCGGCCGCGCCGCCGGCATCTTCCGGATGATCGCAAAATTGCGCCATTCTCGTCGGCACAATGACAAGGTGCGCGCGCGGCAGAATATCCAATATCACTATGACCTAGGCAATGACTTTTATCGGCTGTGGCTCGACGAGAGCATGAGCTATTCGAGCGCACTTTTTGAAGACACTGCTGGAAAAGCCAAAACGTTGGAAGATGCGCAGGCCAAAAAGGTCGCCGCCATAGCGAAGCGATTGGGCACCAACCCGGGTCAAAAAGTTTTGGAGATCGGGTGCGGCTGGGGATATCTGTCTGGGACACTGGCGCGCGGACATGAGCTGGATGTGACCGGAATCTCCCTGTCGAATGAACAAACCGACTGGGCGCGGGAGCATCATCCGGACGCAAGTTTCCTTATCCAGGACTATCGTGATGTTGCTGGCCAATATGATGCGATTGCCAGTGTAGAAATGGTTGAAGCGGTCGGTCAAAAATATTGGCCTGATTTCCTGGATTGTGTCGCACGCAATCTGAAACCGGGTGGACGGGCCGCCATTCAGTACATCAGTATCGCTGACGATATTTTTGAACAATATGCGGCCAGTGCAGACTTTATCCAGACTTATATATTCCCTGGTGGCATGCTGCTTTCCGAAAGCCGTTTTCGCGCGCTAGCCGAAGAACGCGGACTAGCCTGGTCGGATCAACATGATTTTGGTCCAGACTATGCTGAGACGTTGCGGCTCTGGCGCGAACGTTTTGATGCCGTTGTGGAGCAAGGTAAGCTACCGGCAGGATTTGATGAGCATTTTGTGCGGCTCTGGCGTTACTATCTGACTTATTGTGAAGGTGGTTTCACTGGTGGCGGCATTAATGTCTCGCAAGTGACTTTGATAAAAGAATAAAAACAGGAGTGGATCATGGGTTTAGGACGAAAGCTGACGCTTGCGATGACGGGCGTAGGCCTATGTTTGGCATTGCCGGGTTGTGAGAAGGTCAAAGAAGTCGCGGCGGATGCTGCTGGACTGCCGACAGATAAAAATATCCTGTTCTGGACTGATGATCAGCGCAACAAAGCCTTTCGGATGATGGATACGCTTGTTCCATCCAATACCATCGCAGCTGGCACAGAGTCTAAGGTTCTGGAGCAGGGCGAAGCGCTCCCTAAAGAGTTCGAGGTGGATGGAAATATGCTATCCGTCGATCAATATATGGATGACCAGCGCGCCGCTGGCATTGTGATATTGCAGGACGGGAAAATCCGGCTCGAAGAATATCGCATGGATTTTGGGAAGGATGATCGCTGGACGTCTTTCT
The DNA here is from genome assembly GCA_947493215.1 of uncultured Sphingomonadaceae bacterium. GTDB lineage: Bacteria > Pseudomonadota > Alphaproteobacteria > Sphingomonadales > Sphingomonadaceae > Parasphingorhabdus. Next base: position 1,902,960 of record CANLQE010000001.1, read on the forward strand.
CGGTTGCCAAATCACTGGTATCAACAATGGTAGGAGCGGCGATTAAAGACGGTGCGATCAAATCCATCGATGATCCGCTGACAGATTATATTCCTGAGCTTGAAGGCAGCGGATATGATGGGGTTACCGTACAACAGCTATTGACCATGACATCAGGCGTTCAATGGAATGAGGATTATGCTGATCCCAAATCCGATGTCGCGCTGTTCAACAGCACCAAGCCGGTAGACGGTGTCGATCCGATCATCGTTTATATGAAGACGCTGAAGAATGAAGCGGAGCCGGGCACGCGCTGGCAATATAATACCGGTGAAACCAATTTAATCGGCGTGCTGGTCGCCAAGGCAACTGGCAAAACCATTTCCGAATATCTCTCCGAGAAAGTCTGGGCGCCTTATGGCATGTCACAGGATGGGGAGTGGCTGCTAAACGAGGGTGGCAAGGAAATTGGCGGTTGCTGTATCTCTGCCACTGTCAGGGACTATGCGCTCTTCGGTCAATTCGCGATGAATGGCGGCATGATCGGGGGCGAGTCGATCGTCCCTGATGGATGGTTTTCCAAAGCTGGCACGAAACAGGCCGATATCGACGTTCCGGGCCGCGGCTATGGCTATCAATGGTGGACTTTTGATGATGGCAGTTTCGCCGGTCAGGGAATTTTCGGGCAGGGGATATTCATTGATCCAGCGCGCAAACTGGTGATCGCGAGTAATGGTAATTGGCCGAGTGCTACACCGGATGCGCAGAAAGACCAGCGCATTGCCTTTTTCAATGCTGTCAAAACGTATCTGGATTCAGAAAAAGGAGAAGTCGCTGAGTCCAGCGAAACTGCTAACTAATATCGAAACGCTCACCCGTTTCAAAATCGCTGGCAAGAATTTCGATCATGCGGTCGGCGACGACCTCTGGTAACTTTACTGACTGTGGGTCTTCGCCGGGATAGGCACTCGCCCGCATGGCGGTGCGCGTCCGGCCCGGATTGATGATCGCAGTGCGTAATTTGCCCAGATTGCGCATCTCTTCGCCATAGCTGATGACCAGTGTTTCGAGCGCCGCTTTGGACGCGCCATAGGCACCCCAAAAGGCCCTAGGAGACCGGCCAACACTGCTGGTAATCGCGAACAGCCGGGCATTACCGCTCTTGCGCATCATGGGATCAAAGCCTGCGATCAACGCTTGTTGGGCGATTAGGTTGAGCGTTAAAACGCTGTTAAATTCATTACCGTCAATCGCTGGAACCGGCGTCAACGTGCCGAGCATAGCTGCGTTTAGCACCATGATATCCAGCGCATCCCAACGTCCCGAAATTGCTTGGGCGAGCCGCCCAATGCTGTCGCCATCGGTCAGATCGAGTGGCGCGATGGTCGCATTTCCACCCGCTTCGTGAATTTTTTCCTCGACTTCTTCCAGGTCTTTGGCATTGCGCGCGGTCAATATGACATGCGCACCCTTGGCGGCGAGCGCAATCGCGGTTGCTGCGCCAATACCCCGGCTGGCACCGGTAACTAAAGCCAGTTGGTTCTCAAAGCTCATTGGTAAATTTCGCCTGCCAATATATTATCTATCCGACTTGCTCGACCAAAATAGGTGTTTCTTTGGCCGCTACCTGCTCATTCAACATCGTCAGTTGATCTGGTTGTTGCTCGCCTTCTTGGTCGGTTAGCGATGTCGGGTAGGCCCCTGTGAAACAAGCGTCGCAATATTGTGGCTGTGCTTCCTCGCGGGTTTCTTCGCCAACCGCGCGGTAGAGACCGTCGATTGAGATGAAAGACAGGCTGTCCGCTTGAATATATTCGCACATTTGCTCAACCGACTTCATCGCCGCCAGCAACTTTTCACGCCGGGGTGTGTTCACACCATAGAAACAGCTATGCATGGTCGGCGGGCTAGCGATCCGCATATGCACTTCTGCCGCGCCTGCTTCCCGCATCATTTGGACAATTTTCAGGCTTGTTGTTCCGCGCACAATACTATCGTCGATCAGCACAATTTTCTTGCCGTTGACCAGCGGCCGATTGGCATTATGTTTCAGCTTCACTCCGAGATGGCGAACGCCATCGCCGGGTTGAATAAAGGTACGGCCGACATAGTGGGAGCGGATGATACCCAGCTCAAACGGAATGCCAGATTGTTCGGCATAGCCGATGGCCGCTGGCGTTCCGCTGTCCGGTACCGGGATCACATAATCTGCGTCCACTGGATTTTCGATGGCAAGCTGCGCGCCGATTTCTTTCCGGACGCTGTAAACAGACGATCCATCGACGATGGAATCCGGTCTTGAGAAATAGACATGCTCAAAAATGCAGGGGCGCGCATTGGTCTGCCCAAAGGGACGGTGTGAGCGCATTTCGCCATTAGAAACAACGATGAGTTCGCCGGCTTCGACGCTGCGTACATATTCAGCGCCAACCAAATCAAGGGCAACGGTTTCTGACGCGAAGACATAGGCCTCACCAATCTTGCCAATGACCAAAGGTCTGATGCCAAGCGGGTCACGGCAGGCGATCATACCATCTGGCGTCATGCAGATCAGCGAATAGGCGCCTTCCACTTTACGAAGGGCGTCAATAAATTTGTCGAGAAGCGTGCGATATTTTGACGTAGCCAGCAAATGAATGATGACTTCGGTATCGCTGGTGGACTGAAAGATAGATCCATTTTGTACCAGTTCGTGCCGCAGCTTCAGCGCATTGGATATATTACCATTATGGGCAATAGCAAAACCGCCAGAAGCGAGGTCGGCTTCTAGCGGTTGAATGTTTCTGAGTGTTCCGGCCCCGGTGGTCGAATAGCGAACATGCCCGCAGGCATAATCGCCTTGCAGCTTGTCCATGACTTCGACGCTGTCAAAATTGCCCGCGACTGGGCCAAGAGCGCGATGGCTGTAAAATTCACGGCCGTTGCGGCAAGTGATTCCCGCTGCTTCCTGTCCGCGATGTTGTAGGGCATGGAGCCCCAAAGCGACCATCGCGGCAGCATCTTCTATACCAGCGACGCCAAAAACACCGCATTCTTCACGAAGCTTGTCATCGTCAAACGGGTGGGTTGTAAGCATATCGCACCTTGTTTGCTGCCCATTTTATAAGCGCCGCCGCAGCGCTAGTAGGGAGATGGCAGGGATATAGATTTGATTCCTCGGTTTGTCTTCCCCCTTGGTCATAAAAATATCATATTTATCGATGCTCAACCGTCTCATTTGTAGAAAGACCGGTTTTGCGTTGCACGGCGCGTGCGGGGACCCTAATTCAGAAAGATGACAGATGATCAAAATGCCGACCGCGAGTCCGGATTTCAGCTTAATCCCAAATATGATTCGAACGGTTTGATAACCGCGGTGGTCACGGATGATTCGTCAGATGACGTTTTGATGGTGGCGTTTATGAATGCTGAGGCGCTTCATCTGACTCAGGAAACCGGGGTTGCCCATTTTTACTCCCGAAGTCGTAAATCTCTCTGGAAAAAAGGCGAGACGTCCGGCAATATCTTAAACGTGGTCGAAATGCGGATTGATTGTGATCAAGATGCATTGTGGATCAAAGCAAAGCCCGCTGGTCCGACTTGCCATACCGGCGCCACAAGCTGTTTTTATCGCATCGTCGAGAATGATCGGTTGGAGAACATCGAATGAAGCGCGGCCTCGCCTTACTAGCTGCGCTTTCGCTGGTGGCGTGCGATCAGGTCAGCACAGAATCGGACCAACCCGGTGAGGCTGCGTCAGAACAAATATCATCGCTCGAAAAGGCCGCGATCGAAGCAGGCGTCATCCCTGATGTTCGCAATGTCAGTCTATCAGGGGCCTTTGAAAGACAAAGCGACCTTGGCGAGGACCGCTTTTGCGCGGTCGGCAGTGATGAACGTGGCTATCAAGTTGGTCTGCTCGCTGTATTCGGCCCTGATAGTAAATGTGAGGGTTTGGGAGCGGCTGAGCGGAACGGCGAAGATATTGAGATCACATTGGACAGCGAACAGCGTTGCAGTTTTACGGCAAGCTTTGATGGCGTTGCTTTGCGACTGCCGGGTGATTTGCCCGAATCCTGCGCAAGTTATTGTACGCCGCGCGCGGGACTAAATGGGGTGAGCTTCTATTTGGTCGGCGAGGGGGACGCGGTAGCGCGGTCCACACGTGGTCGCGAAATCGATAATCTGTGTCCAGGCGGATAGTATTGACGTTTACGTTAGCGTAAGCTATATGGATGCCATGTCAAAATCGCTCAATCATGCCGAGATTGATACACCTGACCTCAAAAATCGCGAAACCTTTACGATTTCCGATTTATCAGAGGAATTTGGTGTCACGGCTCGTGCGCTTCGTTTCTATGAAGACGAAGGCCTTATTGCGCCGCATCGCAAAGGGCTGTCGCGTATCTACACGAAACGGGATCGCGCACGCCTTGCATGGATCATGCGCGCGAAAAATGTCGGGTTCAGCCTGACGGAAATTCGCGAAATGATCGATCTCTATGATCTGGGTGACGGGCGTATCACACAAATGGAAGTGACGCTCGACAGATGCCAAGAGAAGGTAGATCTTCTCAAACAGCAACGGAGCGACATCGATAGCTCGATCAAAGAGCTGACGGAATTTATCAAGATTGTGCAGGACGCCGTAACAGACGCTAAAGCGCAACAACCTTAGAGGATAACCCGCCAGTATTTTCTGGCCGCACCCAGTTAAAAAGAAAGTTTTAGATAATGCCAAATTATCAAGCCCCGGTTCGGGACACACAATTCATCATCAATAATGTTTTGAACGTTGAACGTTTTTCCAATTTACCCGGTTTTGAAAATGCGACGTCGGAAATGATCGATGCCATCCTCACCGAAGGCAGCAAATTTATTGAAAATGTGCTGTTCCCGCTCAATCAAGTCGGTGACCTTGAGGGCTGTACGCGCCATGAAGATGGCAGCGTGACCACGCCGACCGGTTTCAAGGACGCCTATAAACAATATCGTGAAGCAGGTTGGGGCACCCTGTCCGGACCAGAGGAATTTGGTGGCCAGGGCTTGCCGCATATCGTTTCGATGGCTTTTGAGGAATATATGGCGAGCGGCAATATGGCCTTTGCCATGTATCCGGGCCTGACGCACGGCGCTATCTCGTCTATTCTTGCTAAAGGCAGTGAGGAACAGAAAGCCAAGTTCGTGCCCAAAATGCTGTCCGGCGAATGGACCGGAACGATGAACCTGACCGAACCGCATTGCGGAACGGACCTCGGACTGATCAGAACCAAGGCTGAGCCCAATGATGATGGGTCGCATGCGATTACCGGGACTAAGATTTTCATCTCGTCTGGTGAACATGACATGGCTGACAATATCATCCATCTGGTGCTCGCGAAGACGCCGGATGCGCCGGATAGCGTTAAAGGCATTTCCCTGTTCATCGTGCCCAAAACCATCGTCAATGATGATGGCTCGCTGGGTGAAAAGAACGCCGTATCCTGTGGCTCGATCGAACATAAAATGGGCATTCATGGCAATTCTACCTGCGTTATGAACTATGACGGAGCGACCGGTTATCTGGTTGGTGAAGAGAACAAAGGTCTGGCCGCTATGTTCATTATGATGAATGTCGCCCGCCTAGGCGTGGGTCAGCAGGGTCTTGGCATTGCCGAGGTCGCTTATCAAAATGCGGTTCACTACGCGAATGATCGTCGTCAGGGCCGAGCGCTAACAGGACCGGAAGACCTCGAAGCGTCTGCAGACACGTTATTCGTTCATCCCGATGTTCGCCGGATGTTGCTGGACGGGAAAGCCTTTACCGAAGGTATGCGGGCATTGTGCCTCTGGGGTGCTTTGCAGGCCGACTTGATTCACAAGGCGCCGACCGAAGAAGAACGCCAGTTGGCGGATGATTTATTGTCGCTGTTGACACCGGTCATCAAGGGTTATGGCACCGACAAAGGCTATGAAATCGCCACCAATGCGCAGCAAGTCTATGGCGGCCATGGCTATATTGGCGAATGGGGCATGGAACAATATGTTCGCGATGCACGGATCGCCATGATCTATGAAGGCACCAACGGTATTCAGGCGATGGATTTGGTCGGCCGGAAGCTCGCGCAAAATGGTGGTCGCGGTGTTCAGGCGCTGTTTGCGGTGATCGCGAAAGAGGTGGAAGAAGCCAAACCCGACGACAAGTTGAAGAGCTTTGCTGAAGGGCTTGAAAAGGCCAATGGCGAACTGCAAAAAGCGACGATGTGGTTCATGCAAAACGCTATGGCTAATCCGAATAATGCTGGTGCAGGCGCGCATCACTATATGCATATCATGGGTATTGTGGCTCTCGGCCTGATGTGGCTCAGGATGGCGAAGGCGGCTTCGGAAGCCTTGGCCTCTGGCGAAGAAAATGCGAAATTTTACGAAACCAAACTGGTGACGGCGCAATATTTCTCCGAGCGCTTTTTCCCTGATGCCGGATCACTGCGCCGCAAAATAGAAGGCGGAAGCGAAGCCATTATGGCACTGGAACCAGAAATGTTCGCGGTCGCTTAAGTTTGTTTCTGGCCCGCGGCAGAGAGTGCCTGATATACGGTAACCACTAAAAAACCGCCGAAAAATCTTGTTTTTGTAACGTTTAGCCGCTGTCCGCTTGTTTTGCGGACGGCGGCGGCACATGGCTGTGCATGACAGGGGAATGATCTGCATTAGGAGTAGATGCAATGCATTCCAAACAAACTTTAAAACCGAAGCGGAGGATGACTCCCTATCTAATAACGGTTGGCGTTGGTTTCTCGATGGCTACCGGCGCAATTGCTGCTCAGGATACCCAGGAAGAGCCAATGGAATCGGAAATTCCGGCTCCAACGATCGATACTGATGGCGATGGCACAATGGATGCCTGGGATCGCAGTGGCGATGGCAAGCCAGATGCTTGGGATACAGACGGCGACGGCAAGCCTGATCTGCTGGATGACGATGGTGACGGCAAACCAGACTAATACCCCTGATTCATAGGGTCGCAAATGCGCCGGGTGAGTTTACCTTGCCCGGTTCATTATTTTTTAGAACAATTCTTCAAACATGCTCAACATCGCGGCCTTGCTTTGGTTATCAGCAGACTTGTTATAAGCCACCGCATCCAGAGGCTTGCCGTCGCTTGCCGGATCGGTAAAGCCATGCACAACGCCGGTGTACGTATGCATATGACAATCTGCTCCGGCGATATCCATTTCTTCCAGAAACGCGCGGACTTGCTTTGGCGGGACCAAAGGATCTGCACGGCCATGGCAGACCAACAAGCGCGCCTTGATCGCGCCTCGCTTTGCCGGAAGCGGTGTGGCCAGAAGGCCGTGAAAACTGACGACCAGCGCCAAATCCTCTCCGCCGCGCGCCATTTCCAGAACAATTTCGCCGCCCATGCAATAGCCAATGGCGGCAATCCGGTGGTTAGCGAGTTTTGATCGTTTGCGCAGTTCATCTAGCGCGCAGCGGAAACGTTCCCGATAATTTTCGGGATCGGCTCTGAGTGCATTGGCCATGGATGAAGCCATCCGGTGGTCGGTAATTTCACCCTGCCCATAAAGATCGCAGACCATGGCTGAATAGCCTTGAGCAGCTAACCAACGTGCACGATCAAACATAATCTTGTTGGGGCCGGCAATGGTTGGCACGATCAATATACCGGCGCGCGGATAGCGGCTCGGCTGGGCCATATAGCCCGCGAGTTCCAGATCACCATGATGATACGTAAAGGTGTTGACTTCGATGGAGCTCATTCTTCGGGCAGAAACTCTGGCACCGAAAGATAGCGCTCGCCGGTATCGTAATTGAAGCCCAATATATTGGCACCATCGCTGAGCTCTTGCAGTTTTTGCGCAATGGCTGCCATGGTCGCACCAGAGCTGATACCGACCAACATACCTTCTTCTTTCGCTGCGCGTAACGCCATCGCTTTGGCATCCGCCGGTTCCACCTGAATGGCGCCATCAATGCTTTGCGTGTGTAAGTTACCCGGAATGAAGCCTGCGCCAATACCCTGAATCGGGTGGGGGCCGGGTTGACCGCCGCTGATCACCGGTGACCCGGCTGGCTCCACTGCGTAGACTTTCAGATCGCTCCATTCCTGTTTCAGCACTTCGGCAACGCCAGTGATGTGGCCGCCTGTACCCACGCCGGTGATAATCGCATCGAGCGGATTGTCTTTAAAATCGGCGAGTATCTCTTGTGCTGTCGTGCGTTTATGAACCTCAAAATTGGCAGGATTTTCAAATTGCTGCGGCATCCATGCGCCCGGCGTTGAATCAATCAACTCTTGCGCGCGTTCGATCGCACCCTTCATGCCTTTTTCTTTGGGGCTGAGGTCGAAGCTCGCTCCGTAAGCGAGCATTAAGCGGCGGCGCTCCAGCGACATCGATTCCGGCATAACCAACACCAGCTTATAACCTTTTACCGCTGCGACCATCGCTAGTCCGACGCCGGTATTGCCCGATGTCGGTTCGATAATGGTGCCGCCGGGTTTCAGTGCGCCAGATTTTTCGGCATCCTCAATCATCGCCAAAGCGATACGGTCTTTGATCGACCCGCCCGGATTGGAACGCTCTGACTTGATCCAGACATTGGCATCGCCGAAGAGGCGTTGCATCTTGATATGCGGTGTGTTTCCAATGGTTTCGAGAATTGTGCTGGCGATCATTTTGTGCTCTCCTAAATTCTATCTTGTGGCTTTACCTGTTTCCGTCGTATCTGCTTGTAAATTTTCTGGTGGATCGAAAGTTTTCGCTGCGCCTAATTGCGGGAACAGGCGTGACCATATCCCTGTTACCACTATAGCACCTGCGCCGCCTGCGACAATGGCTGCGATCGGACCAAATAATACCGCTAATCCGCCCGACAAGGCATCGCCCAATTCATTGGATGCACTGATCGTCATTTGGCTGACCGCGTTGACTCGTCCGCGCCGATCGTCAGGCGTGTGTAACTGGATAAGGGAGCTACGCACATAGACCCCGAACATATCAGCTGCGCCGCACAGGGCCAAGCAGGCCATCGATAGGGGCAGAGATGTGCTGAGCCCAAAACCGATCGTCCCGACCCCGAATACTGCCATCGCAATCAGCATCATATTGCCAACATTGCGCGACAGGGGTGCAAAGGAAAATATGCCTGCGACAATCACCGCGCCAACGGCTGGAGAAGCGGCTAGCAATGACAGGCCAATTTCGCCAGCACCCAATATATCTTTGGCAAAGACCGGGATCATTGCAGTGGCCCCGGCCAGGAACATCACGAGCAGGTCGAGCGTTATCGCCCCGAGCACCAGCTTGTTGGTCCAGACATAGGACATACCGTCCATTACCTGCCGCAACGGGCCTTTAGTACGGTCAATCGTGCTGCGGGCCACGGGGCCGATCATGAAGATTGACAGCATAGCCAGTGTATATAGGGCGGCGCAGACAAAATAGGGCAGGGCAGGCGCGATCTTATATAGCGGCCCCGCCATGCCGGGGCCGGCGATAACCCCCACCTGCCAGGCTATGGTGGATAGGGCGATGGCACGGGGAAGAGATTCTTTGGGAACGAGATTCGGTGCCAGCGAAGTTATAGCTGGTCCCAAAAATGCTCGGCAAACCCCCAATAGGACGGAAATAATGTAAATTGCCCACAAGCTGATGTTACCACTGACCGTCAACAGGGCTAGCACTAAAGCAATCGCAGCCTGTGCGCCCAAAACGACACGGGCAATCCAGCGCCGGTCAAGATTATCCGCCACCCACCCGACCACGGGAGTCAGGATGAATAGCGGGACAAACTGCAGCAGACCCAGCAACCCCAAAATGCCAGCCGACGCGCTAACCCCCATATCCTCACGGGCCAGATTATAGGCTTGCCAGCCAAGGATAAGCATCATTGCATAGAGCGCGAACATCGATGATAGCCGCGAGAACCATAAATAACGGTAATTGATTATGCTAAAAGGATGGGGCGCGCTTTGTTCGATGGTTTTGGATTTTCTTCAAGGATCAGTTAGTTTCTCCAACCCTAAGCAAGTCTATCTCTACAAGACAGCAAATTTTTATTTGCTGCGATATGGCGGTAGTTTTCACTCCACACAGGTGGCAACTGATACTCAAATTCTGTCGTATCGTTTCTGTAGGCGATGGATCGCGCCTTCACGAACCCCTTATTGTGTGAAAGAATAAAGCAGAGCATTTAACTAATCTCAGATATCCACGGGCTTTTGGTACTCGTTAATTGCTTCAAATATGGTGATAAGGGCGGATCGTTCGGTTTCCGAGATTTCCGGCCGCCAGACTTCAAACAACAAAATGACACGCCGCTGGTTGCTGCGGTTCCACGCTTCATGTTCGAAAGAGTCATCAAAGATCAGCGCTTCACCATTTTGCCAAGGCCTGGTTTCGCTGCCTACACGCAGCGCACAATCTCCCGGGATGATGAGCGGTATGTGGCAAATCAAGCGTGTGTTGAGCAAGCCAAAATGGGGTGCGATATGGGTTTCAGCCTCCAGCACCGAATAGAGCGCCATCGGGGATCGGTCTTTGATGACGGGAATTGGTGCTGCTTCTAATGCAGCGATAGTTTTGGGGCATTGAGCGATATTCTCTGCAATTGCTTCTCCGCTTTTCCAGAAATAAAAGGCTCCCCAACTGGGGTCATCCAGTAACGGATTGTTGGGGCGCGGCCGATCCGGGTTGGATTCAACATAAGGAGAGAATTTTTGCGTGGTGTTGAGCACGCCCGATAACTCATCCTGCATATCAGGAATGGCAGCTTCCAATTGTTCTAGCCAGGAAAATTCATGCCGTTCATAAAATTCACGTTGCGGCATACCGGGATAATAGAACATCGATGGTTTTTGATGGAAAATCTCTCGTCGCCCCATCAACATGTCGATGGCGTTGCTGACTGGTTTTGGTGTGTCACCACCTCGCAGCCCGGTTTCGCTGAGCTTGCGTAAGAGGAAATCCTCAAAGCGGCTATGCGCGCCAGCTAGAAATATTTCTGCCTGCTTTAGTTTGGGCCGCAGGTCATCAGTGACCCGCGCCCCGGCGCCGACCATGTTTAGCGCGGCCTTATAAAATGCGTTGGCAGCGCGGTCGTCATCTTGGCGTGCCTTAAGCTCACCCATCAACAGCAAAGCCGCCAAATGGCGTTTGTCAATCGTCAGTAATTTTTGAAGTGCCGCTTCCTCGGCCACGTCATCGCCCATCATTCGGCAAGCATGGGACAATAATAGCCATTGCGGATCGATAGTGTCACCGGCCTGTTGCAATTCCTCCAATAGGGCGCGTGCCTCTGCGGCATTTCCTATCCGTAAGGCTGTCACACTATCTTGTACAAGCACTTGGGCATCTGCTGCTGATAAGGTCATGATTTGGCTATATCGGATCAGTATTCTTGTGCAACCGCTTCTATCGCGCGGTTCCTTTAACGATGATTTTTAATTTTCTTTATCTGCGCGTCTCTCCACGGCACAGCCCAAAATCCAGGATGGTTGCTCCGCTTGGCGTTTGGTAAACAGAATGTTAATTTTATGGAGCCTGCGAAATGACCCACCAAATTGCAATGCGGATCAGCAAGACGATATTATTCTTGGCGGGCTTTGTGCTTGTTGCGCTGGTGTTGTTAGGTGCAACCCGGGCGATTGCCGTTGAGGCGCCGGTTATCCAGTCTGCCGACAAACTGGCTGTCGCGGTTGACCCGGTGGCGGAAACTCCTGCGGCGAATATTCCAGTGGCGCTGCCGGTTGTCGAGCCGGTTTCTACATCACAGTCTAAGCCAGCGTCGCCCTTTGTTGTCAAACGCGTCCTGCAAATCGACGAGCCGTTTGTGCATGGCTACTATAAATGGGATGACGAAGGCGTACCCAATGGGGAAATTGTCATCACCGTCGATTTGAAGGCGGAATCCATGTCCGTTTTCAAAGGGGGCTATGAAATTGGTGCGACCGTGATCAAATTTGGTGATGCACTAAAACCTACACCAACTGGGGTGTTTCCGATTACCCAGAAGAGCAAGGATCATATTTCCAACATTTATGATGTGCCGATGCCTTATATGCTACGCCTAACCAATGACGGTATCGCGATCCATGCAGCAGATGTAAAATGGGGCTATGGCACACGCGGTTGTATTGGCGTGCCTGAGGAATTTGCCCGGCGCTTGTTCGAACAGGTGAAACTGGGCGACCGGGTGATTGTTACCAATGGCAAGATGCTCGACATGGGTGATCCGATCGTGGCGGGATGACCGAGCGCTTAATCCTGCTCTGTAAAGGTCACACTGCCTTGATCGTATAATCTGCCGAGCAATGTGATCGTTTCATTGGACTCGATAGAATTCTGATCGAGGTGAATCTGATTTTGCGCACATAGCATCTCAGCGAAAGTGGCAGTCTGATCGGCGCATCGAAAACAGACACCATCGACATATAGCAAAATAATATTGGCCTGTTGCCGGATAAAGGAAAACCGGCTCGCCGGATTGCGGTGTAGCGACAAGCCGACGGCAACATTTTCGCGCAATTGCCGCGGTGCAAGCGAGGCTTGTGGTGACCAATCTGTGTCGGGATATTTTGGCGTGGTGTTATATTGTCCGAACCAGCGCGCAAAGGCCTCCCGGTCGCCCATTTTCTCCGTGATCATCTTATGCAGTTGATCAATCGCGTTCGACTCTATTTCGCCCGGATTGTTCTGCGGCCTCATGGCGGGGTCGCCAAATCGGTCGTCATCTTTCATATCGGCAAGCAGATCATCGGCCCAATAGCCAATCAGCTCGCTACGCGAAGGCGCGCGAAAGCCGACAGAATAAGTCATGCAATGATCGCTGATGGCAACACCATTATGCGCGACGCCGGGCGGGAGATACAGGATATCGCCGGGCTCGCAAATCCATTCATCAATAGCATCAAAATTGGCGAGCAGGCGCAAATCCTCATGTGGCAATAAAGCGGTATCCTGATCGCATGGCTGCCCAACCTGCCAACGGCGCTGTCCAAGGCCTTGGATCAAAAAAACATCATATTGATCAAAATGTGGCCCCACGCCGCCGCCATCGGTAGCATAGCTCACCATAATATCGTCGATGCGCCAATTGGGTACGAAACGAAACGGTTCGATGAGCGCGGCCACCTCTGGCACAAAATGATCAACAGCCTGCACCAACAGTGTCCATTTTTTTTGCCCGAGTGCATTGAACCGCGCTTCTGGCAGCGGGCCGTGTTCTAGCACCCAACTATCGTTAGCGCCCGCATGAGTAATGAGGCGCGATTCAACGCCCTCTTCGCAAGCCAATCCGGCAAGCTCATCCGGTTCCAGCGGATCGCTCCAAGACTGCCACGGATTTTTGATCAGCAGCGGCTTTTGCTGCCAATAGTCTCTCAGGAAAGCGTCTGTATCGAAATCGGTAAAATGCATGGCTGCTCTATACGGAACTTGCTGGAATAATCATCAAGAATAACGTCAGCTAGGGCGACTATCCAACCAAACGAAGTTGTCTCAATTCGGCGACTGCGTTGAGATAGGATTTCATGTCTCTTTGGCCTTGATCGGTCAAAGCCACAGACTGCTGACGATCATCATTTATGTCGTTGGCAACGACGACAAGACCCTCGTCCTTTAAAACCTCGATCCAACGAAGGCCTGTCGTGGCCTGCATGTTTCCCAATGTGGAAATTGCCGTAACCGAACGATCTTGCTCTTCATTTTTATGCGTGAGTAGTTCCAAAAGCACGGTCCAGCTGTGGTTGGCAGAGATGAGGCCGCTGAAGAATTTTTTCCTCAGCTGAATTTCATCTTTTAGCAAATCCGCCAATTCCCTGATTGTAATAGTATTTTCGAGGTTTTCTGTATTTCCTTTAGATGCCCCGTTATTCCTCATTTCAAAAAACTCTCTTTTGCCCATGCACATAAATACAAGGAATCGGGGTCAAAGCAATGCTCTGTAAAAAGGGCTGGCTAATATTTTTGAACAGGTAAATTTGTACAAGCTGGTTAAAAGTTTTATAGACAGAAGTAGCCAATCAGCTAACTTGATTTCGTCACAGTTTTTCGGTGCGTCGTCGATCCTGGACAAACTGATTTTCGAATATCGAATAGGGACTGGATTTCCATATGGAAAACAACGAAGATGGCCGACCACAAAACACCGCGCGCGCGAGCCAGCACCCTTGGTATGGCGGTATGGAATTCAGGACGCTGGCCGAGTCTATCCCTGCCTTAGTATTCGTTAGTGATGCTGATGGCGCCAATATATACAGCAACGCGCAATTTCCACGTTATACGGGGTTGAGTGCGGACGAAATTTTGGGCGACGGCTGGCTGCAAACTATACATCCCGACGATCAAGAACGTGCCGCCGCCACCTGGCTTGAAAGCTGGACCAATGGAACAAAATACGACACAAAATATCGTTTTCGAAGATTTGACGGGGAGTATCGCTGGCACCTGGTCAGGGGTGCGCCTGTTCGAGATGGAAACGACAATATTGTTCGATGGATCGGATCGTGCACAGATATCGAAGACCTGCTCGCTCATATCAGCGTTCAGTCACAGGCTGAGCAGATATTAGAAGCGCTGGGATCGGCGTCCGAACTGATTGTTTATGCCAAAGATGCCGACGGTAATTTCATCTACGCGAACGGCGCGGCCGGCGAAAAAATCGGTCAAAAACCCGATAGTATTGTCGGAAACACAGCCGGGAGTCTTGCTATAGAAGATGCTGAAGCCAAGGCTGTCGAGGAAAACGATGCTCTAGTCCGCGCGTCGACTGCATCTCATACTGTGGTCGAAAAATGGACACTTGCAGGCGCTGACACACGTCATTTCCGGTCCACTAAAGTGCCGTTACCATTGCCGGACGGCAGTATTGGGATTGCGGGACTAAGCATTGATTTGACCGATACCGTCAAAGCACAGGAGAAATACGAAGAAACGCTGGTCCATTCACGGAACCGGATTGATACCATTCCCATGATCACTTGGGTGTCTGACGAGGATGGCCAGCTCGTAGAAGTTAATCAGGCCTGGCATGATCATGCTGGATTTAAGGCGGTTTCTAAGGCGAGTTTTGATGATGTCATTGTATCGGAATCAAAAGAGAATTTTTTTGATCACTGGAAGTTCTGCATCGAAAACGGCCAAATTCTAGATATCGAGATTGAGTTACGGGATGAAATCACCCAAACTACCGTAACACGCCAAGCGCTTGCTATTCCAATGGATCGCAAGGAGTCCGGTGTTAGCAAGAGGTTCTGGTACGGGACCTTCTCCTGATTTTTTCGATATAGCGGAGCCAAGTTTAGCGTCTTGGAAATTCTAACCATTTGCTGAGACAAGGTGTAACTGCCAAAGGAAGGTCATGTCGCAACTGATCCTTTTTAACAAACCGCATGGCGTGCTGTCGCAATTTACAGATAGCGGCACGGAAACTGCCCGACCAACCTTGTCCGCCTATATTGATGTGCCTGGCGTCTATCCAGCAGGACGGCTGGACCGTGATAGCGAAGGGTTGTTGCTGCTGACCGATGATGGAAAGCTGCAAGCGCGTATTGCTGATCCCAAGTATAAGACGCCAAAATCCTATCTGGTGCAGGTTGAAGGCGATGCGGCGGAGGATAGCCTTGACCAGCTCCGAAAAGGCGTGCGGTTGAAGGACGGGACAACTCGGCCAGCGGATGTTGAGCGGATTGCCGTACCTGATCTATGGCCTCGCGATCCGCCCGTGCGTTTCCGCAAGAGCGTCCCCGACTGTTGGTTAAAACTGACCATCCGCGAAGGCCGAAATCGGCAAGTGCGCCGCATGACAGCAGCGGTTGGTCTTCCAACGCTGAGGTTGGTCCGGTGGAGCATAGGAGACTGGACGCTCGAAGACCTGCAATTGGGAGAGTGGCGAAAAGTGGAGCTCTATTTCAGTCTGTGATGCGCTGCGAAAGGGCGTCGCCAGACAGCCAAGCATATTCGATCCGCGGACCGAGCAACCAATCGCCGCAGACCCCGAGTTTTGTTTCGGCGTTGTACAACGCATCTACGCCGGCACTGCCTGATCGCGCATAGCGCCAGCGATGGGCAGCTGCGTGTAACGGCTCTGGCAAAGAAATTCCAAGGTCAGCGGCGAAATTTTTGGTTAGCGCCGCAAGTACTATGTCTTGCGAATCTTCCAGATGATCGCGGGACCATATCGGGGATGCCTGTATCACCCAGCTATCCGGTCCATTACGCATCGGCTTATCATTATTTCTAGCGGCCCACCCAATAGCTGCGCCGTCGCGTAAAGTCGTTTGATTTGTTGGCAACGGTTCGACAAACGCGAGCATGACGGTCCAACAAGGATCAGAAACCGTGTCCCGCGCAGTCTTCGCAAAGGCTTTGTCCCAAGGATCAAGAAGTATCGCCGCCTGTTCCGCCGGTATTGCCAAGACCACAATATCAAATAACGTTTCTATTGAGTCATCTTGGCCGCGCACCATCCACTTGTCTTTTTTCTTTTCCAGCCGATCAATGCGGTTTGACCACGACACGTTAAGATTCGCAGCCATCGCCTTGATCGGCGCATTCATAGAAGGCGTTCCGACCCATGCGTCATCGCCGGCGGCTGACCATTTGGCGGCGACTCCATCGCTCTGCCATTTGCTTACGACTGTTTGAAATGCGGAATCACGAACTGTAAAATACTGTGCGCCATGGTCAAAGCGCAACTCGCCAGCTGGTGTCTGTGCACGCCGCGTTGACATCCGTCCGCCCGGTCCGCGCGCCTTGTCGAAAAGCTGCACGCTATGGCCCGCCGTTGTCAGAGGTTCGGCGCAAGCCAGACCCGATAGACCAGCACCGACAATGGCAATTTTCATGGAGATGCCTTTCTTTGCATCGTTAAATAATCACGCTTCAAGCGACGTCGACAAAACTGTCTAGCACGCGCTTTTGCCCGCTTTTTTCAAACTCGATTTCGAGTTTATTGCCTTCTTTTTCGATCACTTCGCCATAGCCAAATTTTGTGTGAAAGACGCGCATTCCGATGGTGATATCATCACGCCCCTTATTGCCGAGCGACACTGCGCTGCGACGAGCTTCCTTGATGTTCTTGGGCGTGCTGTCAAAGCTGCCAGTGTTACGCGCCCGTTTCCAGCCTGGTCCGCGGGTCGCACCACGAGCGGCATCGGCGAACGGATCAGCACGTTCCGACCAGTTTGCGCGCCACAGGCTTTCTCCGCCCATCATGCTCGATTCTTCCTCAATATGCTCTGGCGGCAATTCACCGATGAAGCGGGAGGGAATAGAACTGGTCCATTGTCCATAAATCCGTCGGTTGGCCGCATGGAAGATAGTGCATTTCTTCTTCGCCCGCGTAATCGCAACATAGGCGAGGCGGCGTTCTTCCTCTAGGGATGCAAGCCCGCCTTCGTCTAAGCTACGCTGGGACGGGAAGACGCCTTCCTCCCATCCGACGCAAAAAACATGGTCATATTCAAGACCTTTGGCCCCGTGCATGGTCATGATCGTAACCTTGGCTTCATCACTTGCGGCGTCATTGTCCATCACTAGCGATACATGCTCGAGGAAGTCGCCTAGCGTTTCATATTCCTCCATCGCGCGAGTCAATTCGGTCAGGTTTTCAAGCCTTCCGGCAGCTTCCGGCGTACGGTCGGCCTGCAACATGGTGGTATAGCCGCATTCATCGAGCACGATCCGCGCCACTTCTGCATGGGACATTTCGTCGGCATGGGTGCGCCATCTTGCAAAACTGCGCATAAGTTCCGACAGCGTGGTTCTCGCCCGCGTTGGCAATTCATCCGTATCGCAAATGCTGAGCGCGGCTGCGGCCAGCGGAATGCCTTGCGCTCTTGCGAGCCGGTGGATTTTTTCCACAGTTTTATCCCCAAGGCCGCGTTTGGGCACATTGACGATCCGTTCAAAGGCAAGATCATCGGCAGGCTGTGTAATCACCCGCAAATAGGCGAGGGCGTCGCGAATTTCCGCGCGCTCGTAAAAACGAAAGCCGCCGATAATCTTGTACGGCATGCCGATGGAGATAAACCGGTCCTCAAACTCGCGTGTTTGAAATTGGGCGCGGACGAGGATCGCCATATCATTGAGCGAGACGCCCTTGTTTTGCAGACTCTCCATCTCTTCACCGGTGCGCCGCGCTTCTTCTGGACCATCCCAAACGCCGGTGACTTGAACTTTGTCGCCTTCCTGCTCTTCGGTCCACAGAGTCTTGCCGAGCCGGCCGCTATTGTTAGAAATCAACTCAGATGCAGCAGCCAAGATATGGGGCGTGGAGCGATAATTTTGCTCCAGCTTGACAACCTTGGCATCCGTGAAATCTTTCTCGAAGCGCAAGATATTGGCGACCTCCGCTCCGCGCCAACTATAGATTGACTGGTCATCATCGCCGACACAGCAAATATTTTTACGCTCCTGAGCGAGCAATCTCAGCCAGAGATATTGGCTGCTATTCGTATCCTGATACTCGTCGACGAGGATATATTTGAACCGCTCTTGGTACAGCTTCAATATTTCGCGATCAGTCTTAAGCAGGTTGAGGATGTGCAGCAGAAGATCGCCAAAATCGCAAGCATTGAGAACCTTTAGCCGTGCTTGATAAGCGGCGTAAAATTCCTGACCACGGCCATTGGCATAGCGCTCATTCTCATTGGCATCGAGATCGGCGGGGTTCAGGCCGCGGTTTTTCCATTGATCTATCAGCCCGGCCAGTGACCTTGCGGGCCAACGCTTTTCATCCAGTTCCTCGGCCTGAATTAGTTGCTTGAGCAGGCGCAGCTGATCATCCGTATCGAGTATCGTAAAATTGCTTTGCAGCCCAACCAGTTCGGCATGGCGGCGGAGCATCTTTGCCCCAATGCTGTGAAACGTTCCTAGCCAGGGCATGCCTTCGACGGCGTCACCGACAATCGCACCGATCCGTTCCTTCATTTCGCGCGCCGCTTTATTAGTGAAGGTCACGGCGAGAATTTCGGACGGCCATGCCTTGCGAGAATAAACGAGATGCGCGAGTCGTCGGGTAAGGGCGGCGGTTTTGCCTGTACCAGCTCCAGCTAGCACCAGCACCGGTCCTTCGGTGGTCAGGACAGCATCGCGTTGTGGAGCGTTGAGCCCGCGCACATAAGGTGGATCGCTTTCGGCAGGTATGTTGACATGTTCGGTCACGGGTGAACAGTTAGGGAACATCCTGGGCGGCGGCAAGATTAATATCATTTTTAACATGACCGAAGGTGCAGGTTGTAGATCATGTTGCGCTGCACCATATGTAATCCATAGAAAATGATATATTGCAGATTGGAACCCGATATGAGCAAACGACTGACGTTTAGCGCGATACTCGCGACGGCCCTGATGGCGACAACCACATTTTATACGCAGATTCAAAATGATGAAAGCGAAACGGCTTCCGCCTATGAAGCCGTCAATAGCTGAGGTCAGGATGCCGCAAGGTAGTTAGGCGGGCCGCAATATATGGAGCCTTGCCTTGCCGCTATCTCGCTGACTTTCCAGAGTAAAGCCTTTGACGACCACCTCTTCCTTGCGAGAGGTTTCTATAGCAATCCAGCATGACGGCTCAAACCAACCATGGCGACCTAATTTGGACAAAGCTACGGCACCAGCTCCCGTTTCATATGGTGGATCCATAAGGATAAGATCATAAGGCTTTCGGGCCGGGCCGAGGGCCAGCACAGACCCGATACGGACGTCGGCATCAGCATTGAGCGTTTCTATGTTTTTTTCCAATGCTTTGAGCGCGTCGCGGTCCTGTTCCACGAATGTGCAATGTGCCGCTCCACGTGACAAAGCCTCTAAGCCGAGCGCACCAGAGCCAGAAAAAAGATCCAACACTTGAAGGTCAGAAAAATCACCCAACCGGCTCGTAAGCATTGAGAATAAACGTTCGCGCGTGCGATCTGCGGTCGGACGGGTGGTGTCACCTTTAGGCGCAATAATTTTCCGCCCGCGCCAGTCGCCTGCGATAATCCGCATTATTTCAACGTCTTCCGAAACTGTACTAAGTCATGCTGTCGTACGACTTCAATTTCGCCCTTTTGCAAATCGCCCAGCACAAATGGCCCATAACGGGTACGGATGAGGCGGGATACTTCCAAACCAAAATGCTCCAATACCTTGCGGACTTCGCGGTTTTTGCCTTCGGTCAGCGTCATTTCAATCCATTGATTGCGCCCCGTGCGCCGCTCCAGATTGGCGGTAATCGGGCTGTAGTGCATGCCTTCTATTGTGATGCCACGATAGAGTTCCTCTAGCTGATTCTGGGTTATGTCACCAAAAGTTCGGGCGCGATACGTGCGTTCAATGCCGGTTTTGGGAAGCTCCATCTCGCGCTTAAACCCGCCATCTGTTGTCATCAACAACAAGCCTTCGGTATTCATATCCAACCGGCCAATTGGCATCACCCGTTCCATTTCTGGAAGCACATCATAAATGGTTTTTTTACCAGAAAAATCGCGCTCGGCAGTCAGATAACCATTAGGCTTGTGGAAACGGTATAATTTGGCTGGTGAAGGCTCTGCGACGGGATTGCCATCGACGGTGATCCCGGTGAGGTTTTTCAGTAGCAAGGACGGATGATCTACGGTCACACCGTTTAGAGCGATCCGTTCTTCGCCAATCATCCGCTCAATTTCGCGGCGCGAGGCGACACCAGCGCGCGCCAGTAACTTTGCAATGCGTTGCCCTTCGCGCACTTGCGCTTCAGGCGGCTTGGCGCTTGGCGGTTCTTGCTTTGCGCCGCGCGTAGGCTTGGCTTTATAAATTTTACCTGATTCTTTATCGGTCATGGTTTTTCGCATGGCGGAAAAAAAACTTTGCTGCAATCTGTAACCGATTGGATGGGCGAAGCGAATGGCTGGATAGTTACTTAATCGGAAGGTGTCGTGATGCGTCATATAATTTTGCCAGCAATGGTTGCTGCAACAGCATTTGCAGGCTTTATGGGTGCCCAAATCGCCCAGTCATCGAGCGGCGCCTCCGCACAAGTAGCTACACCCGCGACAAATTTTGGTGATGAAACGGTTTCCCCTAATCCGATCGTCGTCGAACTCTTCACCAGTCAGGGATGCTCATCCTGCCCCCCTGCAGATATGCTAGCTTCCCGGTTAGCCAAAGACAGCTCCTTGCTGGTGATTTCGCGGCCTGTTACTTATTGGGACCGCCTCGGTTGGAAAGATACGCTGGCTCGGGAAGATAATACCCAGCTGCAGCGTACTTATGCCGGCAAAGGCAAGGCCGGTTCCGGCGTTTACACGCCGCAAATGATCGTCAATGGCGGCGGCGGTGCTGTTGGATCGCGGGAAGGCGATGTCCGTTCTCTCGTGAGGCTAGCAAAAAATACAAATGGCCCGGTAATCGAAGCAGGCCGTGATGAGACCGGTTCCGTGATCGTAACTATTAGCGGCCAATCCCGCTATATGGCCGGCGTTTCGCTACTCGCGCTCAGCTCATCGGAAACGGTGCAGGTTGGCCGCGGGGAAAATGGCGGGCGTCGGTTACATTATACCAATGTGGTAAAAAGCGAGCGCAATCTTGGCAGCTGGGATGGCACATCGATGCGCATCACACTTTCCGGCAAGGATATGAATGTCGCTGGCGCCGATAAATATGCGATTATCGTCCAGCGCCCCGGTGCAGGCGCGATAGTTGGCGCCAAGCTGCTCGATATTTAAGCTATCCGCAAAAATCTGACTGGCATTCGAAGCGTTTGCCGCTAGTGTTTCCCTCAGTTTGAGGGAGAGTATGGCGTGAGTGAAACGGCCAAAGCAGAAGATAAACCGGGATTTAGAAAGTTAATTGCATCGTTGGGCCAAAGAAAGACCGGCATGATGTTCGTGTTCGGGTTTTCCGCCGGTTTGCCTTATTCTCTATTGCTAGGCACACTCTACGCTTGGCTTTCTGACGCAAAAGTGGATCTTGAGACTATGGGGGTATTTTCTCTCATTGGTCTCGCATATGCGTTCAAATTCCTTTGGTCACCGGTAGTCGATCGCTTGAAAATTCCTGGTCTTCATAGACTGGGTCGCCGTAAAAGCTGGCTGATTCCGGCCCAGTTATTGCTCGGGGCTATTCTTTTGACCCTGTCAGTTCTCAACCCTCAAACTTCTATAGGCTGGTTTTCTTTGCTCGCCGGAATGGGAGCCTTTGCTTCTGCGACACAGGATGTCGTGATCGATGCGTGGCGTGTGGACGTCGCGGATGAAGTAGCAACATTGGATATGTTGTCGACAGTGTATCAATTAGGTTACCGAATTGCTGCGCTTGTGGGCGGGGCTTTGGCATTGTTTTTGGCCGATGCTTATAGCTGGCCGCTAGTCTACGCGCTTATGGGAGGAATCATGATAGTGATTTCTGTCGCGACCTTCTTTGCACCGGATACCCTTGCCACAGACGGCCCCGATGGAGACAATGCCTTGCGCATGGCGGGTCAGCTCGACCCTAAAATTCGCGCTTATGGCTTGGCTATCGTAGGATTGTTATGGGGGTGGGCCCTTATCAGAGTCGGCGTATTCATGGTGCAGTCGCTAGGCTCTGATCCAGAATTGCGCCCCGACTCGGTTGCGTTTATTCAATTTAACGGGCCGCTAATTGTTATCGCTACGGTTATAATTCCTGCCATTATCGCGGCTGTTTTGGAATATTGGCGTCGCAACGGGAAGCATGTGCTGCAGGCTGATACGCAGCGCGAAACTACTTTTGATGCTGTATTGGATCACGGCTATCGAGCGTTAGTGCTGCCTCTAGCCGATATCATGGGGCGCCTTGGCTGGGCTGCGATTTTGGTGCTGGCACTGATCCTTTCCTACCGGATAACCGATAACATCTGGGGTAGTTTTGCTTATCCGTTTTATCTTGGTGAATTACAGTACACGAAGAGCGAAGTAGCGGTGGCATCCAAATTTTTTGGTGTGGGTATGACTATGTTGGGGATTGCGCTTGGTGGAATATCCTTTGCTTATTTTGGTCGTATGGCAACGTTGACTATTGGAGCAGCAACGGCGGCGGCCAGCAATTTATTGTACGCTAATCTCGCTGCAGGAGGTGCGGCAATTGCCACTTTTGCAAAGGTTACAGGATTTACTTGGTTGGTAGGTCTGTTTGGCGCTGATGAACGGATGGCTAAACTCATGCTCGCTATAACTGGTGAAAATTTGGCAGGAGGCTTGGCCGGCGCCGCTTTTGTCGCTTATCTGTCATCGATCACGAGCAAACAGTATAGCGCCGTGCAATATGCACTATTATCGTCGTTGACCTTCTTGATTGGTACATTGGGGCGAGGTGCTCTTGGTGAAATGATTGAGCGAAATGGCTATTATCAGATATTTCTGTTCACTGCTGCACTTGGTGTTGCCGCCATTATTCTATGCTTGTTTGAGTGGGTTCGTACTAATCGTAACTCAGTGCAGGAAAAACATCCTAATCCGGCAGTTGCTGATTAGCCTCCAACACGCCTCCCGCAAGATAGAGGGAGCCAGCAATTAAAACAGTTTCCGGTTGGTCCTGACCCAGCTGCTGAAGCGCTGCCGCAACATTGTCCGCTTTCCGGACATCCAGCCCGGGTCTTACAAAAGCACCAACATCATGATGCTCATGCCCGTCTACGGGAACGACTGTTATGCTAGCAAGATCGCCATCCAGCCAGTGGAGTAGCGATTCAGGGTCTTTGTTGGCGAGCATGCCGATGACCAGATGTATCTCGCTACGGCCCGAGTTCTGGAAGTAGTCGGCTAGCGCCTCGCCCGCATTGGAATTATGGCCGCCGTCGAGCCAGATTTCTGCCTCGGGCAACAACTCCGTTAACGGTCCGGGGTCTAGCCTTTGCAGGCGCGCAGGCCATTTGGCCCAGCCCATTGCCGCTCGGAATGCCGCTTCCGAAATCTGCACGGCATCCTGATGCCGCATCATGGCAATCGCAAGCGCGGCATTGTCTGCTTGATGCGCACCAGCCAGCGCTGGTAAGGGAAGGCTCAGCTGCCCCATTGCATCACGATAGTGAAGCTGCTTCTTATAGATAGCGGAATTCCAAGCATCACCGCGCGCTAACCATTGCGTGCCCTTGGTCTTTGCATGCTTATCTATAATGTTCATTATTGCTTCATCATACTGCTGAGTCACTAGGGGCACACCGGCCTTGGCAATGCCCGCCTTTTCCCAAGCAATGCGAACCATAGGATCATCCGGCGCACCATCTTCCGGCGAGAGCAAAAATGCCTCATGATCAATACCAAGGGCAGCTATCCCTGTCGCTACTGGCTTTGGCACTATGTTGGTTGCATCCAACCGGCCGCCCAAGCCGACCTCCAATATGCAGGCATCGGCCGGTGTTTCGGCAAAGGCAAGCATGGCTGCCGCCGTTGTCGCTTCAAAAAAGCTGGGATTGACATCCTCGTTGCAATCTAGGACGCGCGCCAGCAATTCGGCGAGATATTCGTCTTCGATCAAGGATCCCGCAAGCCTGATCCGTTCATTAAATCGCACCAGATGCGGACTGGAATAGACATGGGCTTTTAGGCCCTCTGCCTCAATCGCCGCCCGCAAAAAGGCGCAGGTCGAGCCTTTACCGTTGGTGCCGGCAACATGAAATACGGGCGGCAGTGTCAGATGCGGATTACCTAGGCGCTCCATGACAATGCTGATGCGCTCCAGCCCCAATACATCGCGTCCGGGGGAAAGCAACGAGAGCCGGTTGAGTTGTTCCTGTACCGCTGGGTGATCAGAGCGTGCGCCGTCTGCCATGACTAAAAGCCCCTCCCTTTTAAGGGAGGGGTTGGGGTGGGTCGCGAGCAGAGCGAGCGCCTAGCGCTGCCCCACCCCCGGCCCCTCCCCTGAAGGGGAGGGGTGAAGGGGATCATGCAGCGGTTTTCCAGGCCATGAGATAGCCCATGACTTGGGCCAATTGGGCGCGCAACTCTTTACGGTGGACGACCATGTCGACCATGCCATGTTCGAGCAGATATTCCGCCGTCTGGAATCCTTCGGGCAGCTTTTCCCGGATGGTATTTTCAATTACACGCTGTCCGGCGAAACCGATCATCGCGCCGGGTTCAGAAATCTGGACGTCGCCGAGCATCGCATAGCTGGCGGTAACACCACCGGTCGTTGGATCGGTCAGGACAACGATAAAGGGCAGCCCGGCCTCTCTCAGCATGGAAATGGCCACGGTGGTTTTGGGCATCTGCATGAGCGACAAAATGCCCTCCTGCATCCGCGCGCCGCCAGCAGCAGTAAAAATAACATATGGGCATTGTTCATCTAACGCGCGGTTAGCTCCGTCGACAAAAGCCTGACCCACAGCTAGCCCCATCGAGCCGCCCATGAAGGCAAAATCCTGCACGCCGACCACGCAGGGGATACTGTCAATTGTGCCCGTGACGGTAATCAGCGCGTCCTGTTCCTCGGTTTTTGCGCGAGCGGCCTTCAGACGATCGCTATATTTTTTCTGGTCTTTAAATTTGAGCGGGTCTTCTTTTACGGCCGTGAATGGAATTATCTTCCAGCTATTCTCATCCATGATTTGTTCAAAGCGGATCATCGGCCCAATGCGGCCATGATGCTCGCATTTCGGGCAAATATGCATATTGTCCTCAAATTCCTTGAGGAACACCATGGCTTCGCATTTCTTGCATTTGTGCCAAAGGTTATCCGGCGTTTCCTTTTTGGTGATCGAGGCGATCTTGTTACGGACATTGCTAAGCCAAGACATGCGTCAATTCCCCAGATTTTTATCGTGCGCTTCTGATAGCATCAGAAAGTGATTTTACATAGGCTTTCACATGCGGTGGCGCATCAGCACCATGTTCTGCGATGATTTCGACAATGGCGGACCCGACGACGACACCGTCTGCAACGCGCCCGATATCGGCGGCCTGTTCGGGTGTGCGAACGCCGAAGCCTACGGCGACGGGAAGGTCCGTTCCAGCTTTCAAGCGGGATACTGCTTCTTGTATGCTGGCCTGTGCCGCCTGTTGCAGGCCGGTAATACCCGCGACGGATACATAATAAAGAAAGCCAGAGGCATTTTTCAATATGTCCGGCAAGCGCGCCGCGTCCGTCGTCGGTGTGGCGAGGCGGATAACGGCGACATCTTTGGCGCGCAAACTATCGCCCAAGCTATCATCTTCCTCAACCGGAATATCGACGCAGATCACGCCATCTACGCCCGCATCAATACAAGCATCGGCGAACCAGTCGGCCCCGCGGATGGTCATCGGATTGGCATAGCCCATCAGGACAAGCGGAACCGTGGGATGGCGCTCGCGAAAGTCGGTAGCAATATTGAATAAATCAGCGGTTTTTGTACCAGCGCTGAGGCTGCGGATATTCGCGGCCTGAATGGCGGGGCCATCGGCCATTGGGTCGGTGAAGGGCATGCCGAGTTCGATAATGTCTGCACCGCCTTCGACAAGCGCATCAAGGATGGCTCCGGTGTCAGCTGCGGTTGGGTCGCCGCCGGTGACGAAGGTGATGAGGGCAGCGCGGTCAGTGGGAAATGATGAAGAGAGACGGGTCATTTTTGGCCTCGCTTGTGGTCGCGAAGGATCCTCCAATTTTGGCGGCTCTGTTTGCTCCACAGACCACTGATCCATAAGGTGAAAAAGATTATCACATCGGAAAGGGTGACGCTAATTTCACCGCGATAGAAAATACACATTGCAAGCCACATGGCCAATAACACTGCCGGTATTGGCCAAGCCGCTATCATTGTATCAAATAGTTTGGGGATCATATCTCCGTCCCCAAGGCTTCAGCGACAGTGAAAATATCCTTGTCCCCGCGTCCGCAGAGATTGGCTAGAATAATCTGATCCTTGTCCATCTTCACGGCTTCGCGCGCAACCGCTGCGATAGCGTGAGAAGGTTCCAGCGCCGGAATAATCCCCTCCGTACCGCAGAGCAGTTGGAACGCTTCCAGTGCTTCGGTGTCGGTCACGCTGTCATAACGCACCCGGCCGGATTCTTTGAGCCAGCTATGTTCCGGGCCAATGCCGGGATAGTCGAGGCCCGCGCTGATCGAATGGGCTTCGTCAATCTGGCCGTCCTCGTCCTGCAATAAATATGTTTTGTTACCGTGCAAAATGCCTGGTTTGCCACCGGCAAGCGATGCGGCATGTTCTTTTTCCAGACCATGGCCCGCCGCTTCGATGCCGAGCATTTCTACATCAGGATCGTCAAGAAACGGATGGAACAGGCCAATAGCGTTAGATCCCCCGCCAATGGCTGCGACCAGCATATCGGGCAGGCGGCCGGTTCTCTCCAGCATCTGCTCGCGCGCTTCGCGGCCAATCACACTTTGGAAATCCCGAACCAGTTCGGGATAGGGATGGGGACCAGCGGCAGTGCCGATGATGTAGAATGTATCATGTACATTGGTTACCCAGTCGCGCAGCGCGTCGTTCATTGCGTCCTTCAGCGTCGCCGAGCCACTGGTCACTGGCACGACCTCTGCGCCCAGCAACCTCATCCGGAAAATATTCGGCTTCTGCCGTTCAATATCGGTTGCGCCCATATAGATGACGCAGGGCAGGCCAAAGCGAGCGCAAACGGTCGCTGTTGCCACGCCGTGTTGTCCCGCGCCGGTTTCGGCGATAATCCGTTTCTTGCCCATGCGTTTGGCGAGCAAAATCTGGCCAATGCAATTGTTGATCTTATGCGCGCCGGTATGGTTCAGTTCATCGCGCTTGAACCAGATTTGCGCACCTTTTCCTTCCGGTGCCTCTTTGCGAACGTGATCGGTCAGGCGTTCAGCAAAATAGAGCGGGCTAGGGCGTCCGACATAATGTTCGAGTAAATCATCAAATTCTTCGGCAAAAGTCGGATCGGCCTGCGCCGCACGATAATGCTTTTCCAGGTCGAGGATCAGCGGCATCAAAGTCTCGGCCACATAGCGCCCGCCAAATTGACCAAAATGGCCGCGATCGTCGGGTTGATTGCGGAAGCTGTTCGAGAGTTTATCTTGTTTTGTCATATGTGCGAACCGCTTGGCAAAAGGCAGCGATTCTGTCCACATCTTTGACGCCTGGTGCGGATTCTACGCCCGAGGAAACGTCAACAAGCGGCGCACCTGTCGCTTCTACGGCCTGCACCACATTTTCGGGATCTAAACCGCCAGCAAGGCCCCATGGCACTTGATGATTATGTCCCGCCAATACGGACCAGTCAAAGGTCGCGCCGGTGCCGCCGGGGAGCGCCTTGGCCGGGGCGTCGAACAGCAATCTATGAGCGGCACCTTCAAAGCGGCTGCTCTTCGCGAGAGTCGCATTATCCTTTACACCCAGCGCTTTCCAGACTTCGATCTCGCTTTGATCGCGCACTAACTTGATCCATTCGGCTGTTTCGCTGCCATGAAACTGGATAACATCAGGGCGGACGATGTTCACCGCTCGTCCGGTCAATTTGGGATCTGCGTTGACCAGCAGTAGTACCGTCTTTAGCGATTCTGGAACGGCTTCCCGAAGCGCAGCGGCTTGTTCCAGAGAAACATGACGTGGGCTTTTCTCGAAATGAACCAATCCGATATAGTCAGCTCCGGCTTGGGCGGCAGCTGCAATGCTGGCCTCATTGGACAGGCCACATATTTTGATTTGGGTTTTCATGAGGTTAGTTACAGTGTGGCTTCAATTGCCCGTGCCGCCGCATTAGGATTTTCCGCTGCGGTAATGGGACGCCCGATTACCAAAACACTGGCCCCATCGTCGCGCGCTGCGCGGGGAGTTACTGTGCGCTTTTGGTCACCTGCTTTACCGTTGGCGGGGCGTAGGCCTGGCACGATAAAATAACCGTCCTTCCAAGCTTTATGAGCCGCGCTAACTTCATTGCCGGAACAAACAATGCCATCCAGACCGGCCTGAGCGGCGAGATCGGCCAATCGTTTAACTTGGTCATGCGGACTGCCATTATAACCGATAGTTCCCATGTCGCGTTCGTCCAAAGATGTCAGCAATGTTACGCCTACAACCTTTGTGTGGCTGCCTGCGGCTGCCTTGGCATCCTCCATCATCGCCCGACCACCGGAAGCGTGGATGGTGACGATAGCTGGCTGGAGAACATTAATTGCTTGCATAGCTTTCGCTACAGTATTGGGAATGTCATGGAGTTTCAGATCTAGAAAAATTGGTAGCCCGATTTTCTGGATTTCATGAACCCCATGATGGCCATTGGCACAGAAAAATTCGAGACCGAGTTTCAGACCACCGACATGGCCTTTCACGGATTTGGCGATGGTGATTGCATCGTCCAGCACCGGTGTATCGAGCGCAACAAATATCGGGTTGCTCATGAGCCCGGAACCTTGTCGTCGTTTGAGGACGCGCTTGTGATGGACGAAACCGCTGGTGCCGGTTCGGCGATTTGATCTTTGTCGAGATCCATAGGTACCGCAGCTGGTTTAGCAGTCGATGCTGGTGTAAAAGATGCAGTGGGCGTCGGGGTCGGCCGTGCCGCCGCTTCCAACGTTTTGATCCGACGACTTAGCCGCCATTTGGATGCCCGATGTATCAGCCACAAAGGAACAAACCCCAACAAAAACGCTCCGATAACAAGAACGGGTAACTTGGTATCAATGCGGATTTCTTCCCAGATCAACACGGATGTTGGCGACCAGTTATTGACAGCAAACACCACCAATATGACTGCCAATATGACCCAGAAAAGCGTTTTAATAAACTGCATTCGACACCTTTATTTGCGTATTTTTATGCATATTACGCGTAAATACGATCAGTGACCAGAGCTGTTACCAATTTGGGTTAAACAAGAAACTCAATCACCGAAAACACGGGCAAAAATCGTATTGATATGTTTGAAATGATAGTCGAGGTTAAACCGCTCTTCGAGCTCTTCATGTGAGAGCTTAGCAGTCACATCAGGGTCCGCTTTCAGCAAATCAAGCAGCGCAATCTCGCCATCAGACTCCCAAACCTTCATCGCATTGCGTTGAACAATGCGGTAGCTGTCCTCGCGACTGATGCCCGATTGGGTTAGTGCTAGCAGCACACGCTGCGAATGGACAAGTCCACCCATCCGATCGAGATTTTTCTGCATGCGTTCTGGGTAGATAAGCAGTTTTTCAATCACGCCAGTTAGACGGGACAACGCAAAATCGAGAGTGATCGTGGCATCAGGGCCGATCATCCGTTCCACTGAACTGTGCGAGATATCCCGCTCATGCCAGAGAGCAACATTTTCCATTGCGGGCAGCGCATAGCTGCGAACCATGCGGGCGAGGCCCGTGAGATTCTCGGTCAGGATCGGGTTGCGCTTGTGCGGCATCGCGCTGGAGCCTTTCTGACCGGGAGAGAAATATTCTTCAGCCTCCAACACTTCGGTGCGCTGCAAGTGGCGAACCTCGACCGCCAGCCGTTCGACGGACGAAGCGATAACGGCCAGGGTGGCGAAATATTGGGCATGGCGATCGCGGGGAATTACCTGTGTCGAGACCGGCTCGATTTCGAGGCCCATTTTTTCTGCGACATGCGCTTCGACTTTCGGGTCGATATTGGCGAATGTGCCGACTGCGCCGGATATCGCGCAGGTTGCGATTTCCTCGCGGGCTAAGACGAGTCGAGCGCGATTGCGTTTAAACTCGGCATAGGCTTGCGCCAGTTTCATGCCGAAGGTGACGGGTTCGCCGTGGATGCCATGGCTGCGACCGATCGTCGGTGTCATCTTGTGCTCATAAGCGCGGGTTTTGATCGCGGCGAGTAGCTTGTCCAAATCGTCGAGCAATATGTCTGTTGCGCGGGCGAGTTGGACTGCAACGCAGGTGTCGAGCACATCGCTTGACGTCATGCCCTGATGCATGAAACGCGCTTCTTCACCAACATTTTCGGCGACATTGGTCAGGAAAGCGATGACATCATGCTTCACTTCGCGCTCGATCTCATCAATCCGCTCGACGTCAAATTTGCCTTTAGCCCAAATGGCTGCTGCTGCTTCTTTCGGAACAACACCCAATTCAGCCAAGGCATCAGTGGCATGCGCCTCAATCTCAAACCAGATCTGGAATTTGGATTCGGGTTCCCAAATGGCAACCATTTCGGGGCGAGAATAGCGAGGTACCATTTTTTCTTTCCTTGAATCTGTAAAAGCTGGTTTAATCTGGTCATAGCATGATCAGAGATTTGCCGACCCGCTAGCAGCTACATTATGAGTCGGCAACGGGTGGATCATTGGGGAGAAGAATATGCGTCTGGCAGTATTAACCGGCGGTGGTGATGTTCCGGGGCTTAATCCGTGTATCCGCTCGATCGCAATGTCGGCTTGGCAACGCGGCTGGGGTGTCATTGGTCTGCGGCGCGGCTGGGAAGGGGTGCTGGAGACCGATCCCACGGATCCATGGTCACTCGAAAATTGTGCCATGGTGCTCGATAAGGATGCCGTGCGCGGTATTGACCGGCAAGGCGGAACTATATTGCACAGTTCCCGCTGCGACCCCCGAAACACCAGCGAAGGGGACCAGACACAAAAGGTCCTCGACATATTGGACGCGCTAAAGGTCGATGCGCTCATCACCATGGGCGGTGACGGTACGTTGCGGTTCTCTGCGCATCTGGCCAGTCTCGGTCGCAACGTCATTTCGATACCCAAGACGATGGATAATGATGTTTTCGGTACGGACTATTGTATTGGCTTTTCAACCGCCGTCACGCGGTCGGTAGAGGCGATAAACGCACTGCGGACAACAGTGGCAAGCCATGAACGGATCGCGGTGATTGAGCTTTTTGGGCGTCGGTCTGGGGAAACCGCTTTGTTATCCGGTTTCTTGTCGCAATCTGATCGCACTGTCATTGCAGAGGTGCCTGCCGATATGGACGTGCTGTTACCGCTATTGCTCGCAGACAAAGCGAATAATCCTGAAAGCTATGCGATTTGCTTGGTTTCGGAAGGTGCAAAACTGGCTGGCAGCGATACCGACGACGGTCAAATCAGCAAATCAAATACCAATCGCGTTGGTGTAAATATCGGCACACAATTGGCACGAGAAATAGAAGCGCGGTCGCCAGAACGCACGATTGTTCAGGAGCTCGCCTATTTGATGCGTGCTGGTGAACCGGATGCGATGGACCGGATGGTCGGCTTTGCTTTCGGCGCGCTGGCCGTACAACTGATTGAGGAAGGCCGCACGTCCAACATGGTTTGCCTGACAGACGGCAACTATGGTGTCGTGCCTATCGGAACGTTGCTTGGTGGAACGAAGGGCGTAAACGTATCGGGTCTTTATGACGCGCGTGAATATCGGGCTAATCTCGTGCAGATAGAGGGCATGCCGATGTTTCTATATTAATTGTGCAGGGGCGGCTGTAACTTACATGTAGTTGCTACGAATAGGGTGATGAGGGGAACATGAAATGACTATCGATCAAGCCATGCTGCAAGAAGAACGCTTGTCACCATTTTTGCGAGTCACGCTAAGGATATGGGTTAAGAGCTATCGATCAATCATTTCCCTGATCAGCCCAGTTTTTGATTTGCTCGTCCGGCTGTTGGTCGCGCAGGCAATATTCCGGTCGGGTGTGGTGAAACTGTCTGATTGGGATACGGCTTTAAGCCTTGCCCGGTTTGAGTATCCGGTTTCCTGGATGGCACCTGAAACGGCCGCACTAATTGGTGTGACAATAGAAATTGTTGCGCCGATATTGCTGCTATTTGGACTTTTCACTCGCGGAGCAGCGCTAGCGATATTGACGCTACTGGCGGTGAGTCAGATCGAATATATTCCGATTGACCTCAATCTTTGGTTGATCGCGATATTGGTTTGGTATGTCCTGCGCGGAGCAGGGGGTTTCTCCTTTGATCGCGCTGTGGCTGGCGGATTGGGCGGAAGTGCCTTACCATTTGCCCGGCCTGTCATGCGTTTTTTCAAGTTTTTGACTGATAAGGCAGCTCCCGCGTGGTTGCTTGTTATACGAATATGGTTGGCTGTTACTTTGCTCGCTGTCGCTGGCATGATCGCTATGGCGGGTCCGGAGATACTTCTGCCTGTGAAAAGCTTTGTTGGCATCAGTCCTGCTTTGGCAATTGGTCTAGCGATCTTGCTGATTGCTGGATTCATCATTCCGATCACTGGCCTAGTGCTGATAATTGTCCTCAGCACATTGGCGGTGATGGGCTTGCATCCCGATTTGACGCTTTATCCGATGCTGCTTTTCGGATTGATGATCGTTTTTGGTGCAGGTTATCTGTCGATCGACAGGATGATTTTCGGCTGGCTGGAGTCGAATATTTTGTTCGATCGGAAATATGAAGATGTTCCAGATCATTGGCCTCATATTGTCGTTGTGGGCGCTGGATTTGGTGGATTGGCATGCGTGAACAAACTTAAGAATCTTCCGGTGCGGATAACGCTGATTGACCGGCACAATTATCATCTGTTCCAGCCGCTGCTCTATCAAATTGCAACGGCAGCATTGTCGCCAGCAGATGTGGCTACGCCGATTCGGGGATTGTTCCGCAATGATGGCAATGTTCGGGTATTATTGGGTGAAGTGAGCAGCATCGACAGCATCCAGAAAACGCTAACCTATGGCCAGAACAGCCTAGATTACGATCATCTGGTGCTTGCGACAGGCGCTTCGCACAGCTATTTTGGCAAGGATGAATGGGCACCCTATGCTCCCGGCCTGAAAACCATCGAAGACGGTGTGTCCGTTCGCGGCCATGTACTCCGCGCTTTTGAACGGGCTGAGTCATCCAATGATCTGGAACGGGTTAAACGCCTGCTGACATTTGTCATTGTTGGCGCAGGACCGACCGGTGTCGAACTGGCTGGAGCTATTGCTGAGCTTGCGCATCAGGGATTGAAAGATGAATTCAGTCGTATTGATCCCGCCCAAGCGCAAATCATTCTGGTGCAATCGGGCGACCGTATATTGCCCGCCTTTCCAGAAGACCTGTCCGCTCATGCAGCCGCCTCACTGAGCAATTTGGGTGTCGATATTCGGCTGAAATCACGCGTCACCGATATTGCTGCCGACCGGGTGAAAATTGGCGAGGATATCGAGATCGCAACCGAGACGGTCCTATGGGCTGCGGGAGTTGTCGCTTCTCCGGCGGGTAAATGGCTCGAAGCCGATACGGATCGGGCAGGTCGCGTTGCAGTTGATGATCATATGCGGGTTTCCGGACATGCCAATGTCTTTGCCATTGGTGATACAGCGGGTAGCGATGCGTGGGACGGCAATCCCGTTCCTGGCCTAGCTCCCGCGGCCAAACAGGCGGGTGCCTATGTGGCCAATTATATCCAGCAACAGCTTTTGGATGATAAACAGATAGCACCGTTCAAATATAAGCATCAGGGCAGCCTTGCGACTATTGGCCGCAAAAGTGCTGTTGCTGATTTTGGTTTCATGAAATTGCATGGGGCCCTTGCCTGGTGGCTTTGGGGCGCAGTGCATGTTGGTTTTCTCTCCGGCATGCGGAATCGAATATCGGTGTTGGTGAACTGGATATGGTCCTATTTCACGCTGCAACTAGGTATTCGTCTCATCACTGGCAAGGATAGCGGCGCTTAGATCAAGCGTTCAAAGCAATCCTTGGGATCGGAAGGACGTGTGACCGTCCTTGCCGATGATGATATGGTCATGAACCGCAATGCCGAGTTTGCGGCCAGCATCGCAAATATCTTTGGTAATGGTGATATCCTGACGGCTGGGGGTACTATCTCCGCTGGGATGATTGTGTACCAGTATGATCGCTGCCGACCCCAGCTCCAATGCGCGTTTAATTACCTCGCGAGTATAGATGGCTGCCTGATCGATCGATCCTTCGCTTACCAGCTCATCGCGGATCAACCGGTTTTTGCTGTTGAGGTGGAGGACCCGCACACGTTCGTGCACCAAATGCGCCATATCCGCGCGGAGATAATCGAGCAGCGCTTGCCAACTGGTCAGGATTGGTTGTTCACGTACAGGTTCAGAAATCAGGCGCAGGGCGGCGACCTGAACGATTTTGATGGCCGCTGTACTTGTTTCGCCCATGCCCGAAACTTTCTTGATCGATTCCCCGTCGGCGGTCAGGAGGCCCGATAGACTTCCAAATGTATCGATCAGCTCTTTGGCGAGCGGTTTCATGTCCCGTCGCCGGATGGCGAGGGTGAGTAAAAATTCCACAAGTTCGTGATCCAAAAGCGCATTACCACCTCCGTCCAGTAGGCGTTCTCTTAAGCGACCACGATGGCCTTCACCATGGTGGGCTTTGGAGTTTCGATTGGATTTCTTAGCATCGTCGAAATCAAGGTCCAAATCAGGCATTTCTGAACCATAACCAGTTTATTCGAAAATGGGATGAGAAAGCTCGTTAAAGCTATCAATTGGCCGAATATGTCCATTCCCGAATAAATAGCGTAAAAACTGTGCAGTCCATACACTTGTACATTGCAACTTAAGCTAGACTTCTGCATTTCAGCTGGGATGGAGGAAGAAATAGAACCAAGCCCTGAGGGCAGCCGACTACGGCCAAGACTATTTGTCTATGTGATATTTTTGCTATTGGTGGTCGGCTTTCTTATTCTTTGGTTCAGCCGGATCACTATTGCCGATAATTTTGTGCGGTCGGAGCTCGACAAGCTGGGCGTGGAAGCCAGTTACGAGATAGAGGATATTGGTTTTCGCAAGCAGATTATCCGCAATCTGGTTATCGGCGACCCCGGCAAACCCGATCTGACAGCGGATCTTGTTGAGATAGGAAACAGTCTGGGCACTGACGGTGCCGGAATAAACTGGGTCAAAGCGAGCAGCGTCAAAGCTTTTGGTCGGTTGAAGGATGGCAAGCTATCCTTCGGAGCGCTCGACAAATTTTCTGACCCGACGGATGATAGCCCTTTGGCGCTACCAGACATTTCGCTGACGGTAGAAAAGGCGCAACTGCGGATCGACAGCGACCTTGGCCCGGTTGGGCTGGCTTTAAATGGTGCGGGCAATTTGCACGACGGTTTTGAAGGTGAATTGGCGGCGTTGAGCAAGCAGCTTTCTTTGGGAGGCTGTACCATCACTAATCCCAGCTATTTTGGTGAAATCGCTATTAAGAAACGCAAGCCGAATTTGAACGGACCATTGCGTTTGCCGGGTGTGAATTGTCCCGACCTTGATTTGACCGCAAAGGATATGGGCGTGCAGCTTGCGGTTGAGCTGGCGCAGGATTTTGCCAGTTGGTCCGGCGACGCTGATATTGCCGGTGGGCCGCTGCGTTATGCAGACTATAGCGTCAAAGAAATCAAATCGACCATTGCCTTTACTGGAGATGTAAAACGCAGCAGCGGTACCATTGCCATGACCGCCAATATTCTGAATTCTCCTTACGGTCAGGCTGATTTAGGCCGGATTAGTGGTCCCTTTCAACTCGGCTATGGCGACGATCCGATCACAGCGCGGTTTGAAGGAGAGCCGGAACTTAGGTCGGCACAGATTTCCCGGAAAATGCTGACGAAAATGACAGGGCTGGCGGCATCGGCCGATGGAACGCCTGTGGGACCGATTGTTCGCAAACTGTCTACGGCTATGCAAAGGGCTGGTCGCGCGCTTGATCTGTCCAGCTCCATTATGTTCGATACAGGCGCATCTGGAAGCAAATTGGCTATCAGCGCTTTGCGGGCCCAATCTCGTTCGGGCGGCGAAATGAAGCTCGACGACCGGATATTGCTCACATTTGCGGGTGACGATGTCAGAATGCTCGCTGAAGGCGATCTGCTGCTCAACGGTGGCGGCTTTCCCGACGCCAGAATGGATCTAAAGGACGGCAGCCTTGCGAGCGGTTTCTCCGGTAGCCTACAAATGGCTGCTTATCAGGCAGGCACGGCGAAGCTTAATATTCCTAGCCTCAATTTTTCCCCCTCTAGCGACGGCGGTACGAGCATCGATGGTCGCGTCATACTTTCAGGCCCGGTGCCCGACGGGCAGATCATTGGGCTGCAAATACCGATTAAGGGTATTGTTGGCGGTCGCGGCGGATTTTCTCTATACCGTCAATGCGTTGATCTTCAATTTGCCAGCCTGCGGACGGCCTCATTCATTGCGGGTCCGACGCGCACGAAATTATGCCCTGAGAACAGCCAAGGTATAGTTTTTAGCAGTGGCTCGGGCGTCAATATCGCGGCCAAAGCGCCGTCATTTGATCTGAATGGCTCGGTTGGCGGGACGCCTCTTTCCCTGTCGAGCGGTCCGCTCGGCTTTGCGGTGGGCGAAGGCATGACGGCCCAAAATGTCTCGGTTCGCATGGGCACGGCAGACAGCATAACAAAATTCGACATGGCTTTGGTCAGTGCTGCATTTGGCCAGATCATTACCGGCAAGGTCGCGGGCGGAGAGGGCCAGCTTGCCGATATTCCGCTATTGTTTGATGATGTGAATGGTGATTGGCGTTTTGTTGATCGGGCCTTTCTGGCGGACGCACAACTGCGGGTCCGGGATGAGAAACAAGTCGAACGCTATCGGCCTTTGATCAGTAATAACGTGCAACTAAAATTTGCAGATGGGTTAATTACTGCAGATGGCCTTTTACGAGAACCAACCACCCAACGCGCAGTCGCCACCGTCACGATGCAGCATGTTTTGGATACAAGCATTGGCGAAGCCCTTATTGATGTCTCGCGACTGAATTTTGATGACGAGCTTCAACCGGAATTGCTGACACCATTGACGCTTGGCGTGATAGCGAACGTCAAAGGCGCGGTAACCGGTACCGGTAAAATTAACTGGGACGTACAAAGAGACGGTGTTCGCAGCACAGGCGTTTTCCGCACAGACTCTATCAACCTGGCTGCGGCTTTTGGCCCGGTCACCGGTCTTTCTGGTGAGATTAAATTCTCGGATTTGCTCGGCCTTGAAACGGAGGCGGGCCAGTTGGTGCGCATGGCGGAGGTTAATCCCGGCGTTGCAGCATTTAACGGACAGCTCTTCTACCGTCTGTTGCCGGACTATAAAATGGAGGTAGAGGGGGGGCAATGGCCATTTGCTGGCGGTATGCT
Source organism: uncultured Sphingomonadaceae bacterium (assembly GCA_947493215.1). GTDB lineage: Bacteria > Pseudomonadota > Alphaproteobacteria > Sphingomonadales > Sphingomonadaceae > Parasphingorhabdus. The sequence goes on from CANLQE010000001.1 coordinate 1,940,891, forward strand.
CTATCTCGAACCGACGATCCTCGATCTTGGGGAAGATGCGGAGAGAAGGCTGGAGTTTACCGTTGTCGGTGTCGATGCGGCACAGTTCTTGACTCAATTTGATTTCGAGAATTTGACGGCCACCGGCGTGTTCGACGGTAAGTTACCAATGGTCTTTGATCAGGATGGCGGTCGGATTGCTGGTGGTTATCTAGTCGCGCGGAAAGGTGGCGGATCGCTCGCCTATATTGGCGAGTTGACCTATGAAGATATGGGAGCCTTCGCAAACTTCGCATTTAACGCCTTGAAATCCCTGCGATATGAGCAGTTAACCATCGGTATGGACGGCTCCATTGACGGGGAAATCATCACCGAAGTTAAATTTTCCGGATTGCAGCAAGGTGACGACGCCAGCAAAAACTTCATTACCAAACAACTGGCCAAGATTCCTCTTGAGTTTAACGTGCGCATCCAGGCACCTTTCATGCAGCTCATGAGCAGCGCAAAGGCCTTTTACGAGCCGGAAATACTGGTCGGTCAAAATTTACCTGCTCTTCTAAGGGCGCAGGAAGAGCGGGCTTTAGAGGCCGCCAAAGCTTTAAACGACAATTCTGAATCAACTGTTCAGCCACGGGAAAGCGATAATGAGCCATAAGATAAGTCAATTGACGGATCAGTCTGGAAATGCGATTCGTTCAATTATGAAGAATAGGAAGACAACCGGCCTGATATCGGGTGTCGCCTTGGGGCTAAGTGCCGTTCTGGCAGGATGTGTGCAGGTTTCTGCGCCCGATAAACCCATCGTGATCAACCTGAATATCAATATAAAACAAGAAGTCGTCTATCGGCTGGATGGTGACGCACAGGATTTGATTAACAGTGAAGCGGAGATTTTCTGATGTTTGAGTTTATACGGAAAAATAAAGCGGTTGCCGTTCTTGGCGGATTGGCTTTGACCGCAATTGTCGCTACGCCCGTTATGGCGCAGCGCGATCCGGCTTATGCCGCGGCGCGCGCTTCTGGCGCAATTGGTGAAAAACCGGATGGCTATCTAGGCTATGTGGCAGCGCCATCTGGGTCGGTAAAAGCACTGGTCGAGGATCTGAACATTAAGCGTAAGGCGGCCTATACCCGCAAGGCGCAGGAAACCAATTCGACGGTGGAGCAATTTGCTTTTACCTCCGGTTGCAACCTTATTAAGCGTACGGTTCCTGGCGAAAAATACCAGGCGCCTGATGGTAGCTGGCAGACCCGGACATCGGCCGATCCCGTGCGTGATTCGCGCTGCCCGTAACGCCGACATAAAGTAATATTTTGATATCGGGCGCGCTGACAATGTCAGTGCGCCCTTTTTTGTTTCAAATTGCCGATATTTAGATGAATTTTCTGCAGTGCAGCATCGCTGTTGACTTGGCGCACCCGCTTTTCTAAACGGGCGCGGTTAGCGGGACTGCTCGCTGTCGTGGGTAGAACCAAGTAAATCGGCTTTTCCGCTGATTTTCGTTAGTTTTCTAAAGAATCACGGCAGAGAATGGGCCCGGTAAATCTGATGGACGATGATGCTAAGATAGAGGCGCTAAAAAAGCGGATCGATCAGGCTAAGTCGGAAGAAGCAGTCAGATCAGGCAAAACCCAAAAAGGGGTCGATGATAATTATCGGCTCGGAAATCGGGTTTTGGCAGATTTGATTGCGGGCATTGGTGGCGGTGCATTGGTCGGCTGGGTGCTGGATCATTTTATCGGGACTTCGCCTTGGCTTCTTCTGGTTTTCCTGTTTCTGGGGATTATCGTGGCGTTCAGGAATATTATTAAACTCTCAAACGAGAGCGCAAAGAAGCACAAATGACATTTGCGCACCGTTTAGAAAACAGGGGTCCCTTGCGTGGCGACTGAAGAAGGTAAAATCGATCCAATGTACCAATTTGAGGTACAGACGATTTTCGAGGGATTTTCGTTAGGCGGTCAGCAGATCGCTTTAACCAATAGTGCTGTGTGGATGATGGTTTCTGTCATCGCCCTATGGGCATTCATGCTGGGAGGTATGAAACGCGAGCTGGTGCCGGGCCGCTGGCAGATGATGGTGGAAGGTTTCACCGGCTTTATCGATAATATGATGGACGCGAATATCGGACCTGCGGGCCGGAAATACGCACCTTATGTGTTCTCGCTGTTCATGTTCATATTGTTCTCTAACGTGTTGGGCCTTTTGCCAGTCGGCGTTTTAGGGTTGCATCCCTTCACAGTAACCAGTCATTTGACGGTGACCGGCGTATTGGCGATCTTGAGCTTTTCAATTGTTCTGATTGTCGGCTTTGCCAAGCATAAGCTGCATTTTTTCTCTCTATTTATACCCGATGGAACGCCGCTGCCGATGATCCCGTTTATCTTCATCGTTGAGCTGTTGTCTTTCTTGGTTCGTCCTTTCAGCCTTGCCCTTCGGCTATTTGTAGCGATGACGGCGGGTCACATATTGCTGAAGGTTCTGGCGGGCTTTGTTATAAACAGTTCCAATGCGGGCGCCGGCTATGGTGTGCTTGTCGGAATTCCTAGTTTTGCGCTGATGATCGGCATTAGCGCTCTCGAATTGCTGGTGGCGGTTGTGCAAGCCTATGTGTTTGCATTGCTGACATCGCTTTACATCAATGATGCAGAGAACTTGCATTGATTTGACACAAGACTGAATTTCCAAACGATATTTTTGAACAGGAGTAACTATCATGGACGCAGAAGCAGCAAAATTATTGGGTGCAGGCCTGGCAGCAATTGGTGCAGGCGTAGCAGCCGTAGGTGTGGGTAACGTATTCGGAAGCTTTTTGGAAAGCGCGCTGCGTAATCCATCGGCAGCTGACGGCCAACAGGGCCGTTTGTTCATCGGCTTTGCCGCAGCCGAGCTTTTGGGTCTGCTGGCATTTGTTGTCGCAATGATCCTTATTTTCGTTGCCTAATAACTGATGTGAAATGGGTGGGGCGGCTTTTGGGTCGCTCCGCTGTTTCAAAATATTGGAGCCTCTGGTTCAATGCCACAAATTGATCAAATCGCCGCAACCTATGGATCTCAGATTTTTTGGCTTTTGCTGACTTTCGGGATTACATTTTTTGTCATCGGTTTAGGTATGTTTCCGAAAATTCAGGGCACGGTTGATGCTCGGGACAAGCGGATTGCTGACGATCTGGAAGCGGCACGTACTGCCAATGTGACGGCGGATGAACTGGAAGAAAGCTATCGCGTCAAAATGGAAAATGACCGTAGTGATGCACAGGCTCTGGTAGAAGCAAGTAAGGCGAAAGCTAACGCCGCTGCCGAGAAGCGCAAGGCCAAGTCTAATGCCGACATTGCTGCAAAAGTAGCTGCGGCTGAAGCTGATATTAAGGCACGTGCCGGCGAGGCGTTGAAAGAGATTGAGACTGTCTCAGCCGAAGTCGCGCAAGACATGGTCGCCAAAATCTCGGGCGCGAAAGTGACCAAGGCAGCAGCCTTGAAAGAAACAAAGGCAGCATTGAAACATGGTTGATATGGTTCACCTCTCAGCGGCCGCCGCTGATATCGCAATGCTGGCCTCTGGCGCTGCAGATGAGCATGTTACACCCTCTGTATTCGGTGTTTTCAATGCGACTGTGTTTGTGTCTTTGTCGATGCTGGTCGTTATTGGCTTGGTGCTCTGGAAGAAAGTACCTGCGGCGATCGGTGCATCGCTCGACAAGAAAATCGCTGATATTCGTGAACAACTGGACGAAGCCAAGAAGCTGCGTGAAGAATCAGAAGAATTGCGGGCGAAATATGAATCGCGTCTGCGGGCTGCCGATGATGAAGCCGCTGAGATATTGGCGCAGGCTGAGAAAGAGGCTGAGCTGGTCGTCGCTGACGCGAAGAAAGCTACAACTGACCTGATTGCTCGGCGCAAGAAAATGGCGGAAGATAAAATTTCCGCTGCCGAGCGTTCAGCCATTGCTGAAGTTCGTACAAAAGCAGCTGGCGCGGCAACAATCGCAGCGCAGAATTTGATTGCTGCCAAGCATGATGCGGCTGCGGACAAGGGTCTGATCGACCAAACGATCAGCGATTTGGGTAGCAAGCTTAACTAAATTATCGCTGCTTAGGAGATATTAGGCGCTGGTAATGATCAGCGCTGACGCTTAGATATGCGCTATGTCTGGCCCACAATCTCCTGACCGTTTTAACGAAGATAGCGCAACCTATGCCGTTCGCGGCAATGAAACGCCTGACCTTGAAACAGGCATGGCAGCTATACGTGAAACATTGAACACATTGCCAACTCGGCCCGGCGTCTATCGGATGCAGGATAGCCGCGGCGATGTGCTTTATGTTGGCAAAGCGCGATCACTGAAAAACCGGGTCGGATCTTATGTCCAGATGAACCGGCTACCGCATCGTTTGTTGCGCATGGTTGCACAAACCCGGTCTATGACCATTGTGACCACAGGTAGTGAGGCAGAGGCGCTGCTGCTCGAAGCGCAGCTAATCAAGAAATTCCGGCCCGCATATAATGTGCTGCTGCGTGACGATAAGAGTTTCCCGTTCATCCTGTTACGCGAAGATCATGACTTTCCACGAATCCAGAAGCACCGCGGAGCGCAGAAAACCAAGGGCAAATATTTCGGACCCTTTGCGAGCGCTGGTTCCGTCAATCAAACACTCAACGCATTGCAAAAGCTATTCCTGCTCCGTTCCTGCACGGACAGCTTCTTCAACAACCGCTCGCGCCCTTGCTTGCTCTATCAAATCAAGCGCTGTTCGGCCCCTTGCGTGGATCGGATCACCAAAGACGAATATGCTGAATTGGTGGAAGATTCACGGAACTTTCTCTCCGGAAAATCCACCGAGGTGCAGAAAAAGCTCGGTGCACAGATGGAAAAGGCAGCTGAGGAACTCGATTTCGAAATGGCCGCCCTCCACCGGGACCGATTAAAGGCTCTAACCTTCATTCAAGGCAATCAGGCGGTCAATGCAGCCGGTTTGCCAGATGCTGATATATTTGCTTTGGCGGCTAAAGGTTCGACCGTTTGCATACAAGCCTTTTTCATTCGCGGCGGCCAAAATTGGGGGCATCGCAGCTTCTTCCCCGCCCATACGACCAATGTTGAGATTGAAGAGGTATTCTCCAGCTTCTTGATGCAATTTTATGATCGGATGCCGCCGCCAAAGCTGGTGTTACTGGATCGCGAACTGCCGGATCAAGCCTTGCTGTCCGAGGCGCTGGGAACGCGTGCCGATTATAAAGTGAGCGTGTCCAAGCCACAGCGTGGCGATCGCGTGAAGCTGCTGAAGCAAGCGAGTCGCAATGCAGAAGAGGCGCTTGATCGCCGCTTGGCGGAATCCTCTACGCAAGCCAAAATCATGCGCGAGATGATGGATTTACTAGAATTGGAAGCGGTGCCAGATCGCATCGAAATTTACGATAACAGTCATATTCAAGGAACAAATATGGTTGGCGGTATGGTCGTTGCAGGGCCTGAGGGCTTTCGCAAAAACGCATATCGCAAGTTCAATATTAAAAACCCTGACACCGCCCCTGGCGATGATTTCGCGATGATGCGCGAAGTGTTGGAGCGGCGCTTTGCACGTGCCCAGAAAGAAGATCCCGATCGGGAAAAGGGCGAATGGCCTGACTTGGTGCTGATCGACGGCGGCAAAGGCCAGATGAGTGCCGCGAAAGATGCGCTAGCGGAAATTGGGGTGGAAGATGTCAATATGATCGGTGTCTCCAAAGGACCGGATCGTAATGCTGGGCGTGAGACATTCCACTTCATGGATGGCCGGGAACTGAATCTGCCGATTAACAGCCCTGTACTATTCTATCTCCAGCGTTTGCGCGATGAGGCGCACCGGTTCGCTATCGGCGCCCATCGTCAGAAACGCGCCAAAACTGTCGGCCATAGCTCGCTCGATGATGTGCCCGGTATCGGTCCCGCCCGAAAAAAGGCAATGCTGCTGCATTTTGGAACAGCGCGAGCCGTCAAGAACGCATCGCTCGAAGACCTTCAGGGTGCTCCCGGGGTTTCCGCGACAGTGGCACAAAAAGTGTACGACTATTTTCATGGCTGATCTGCGTACCTCTGCGATTATCTGCTCCGTCCGTCAGCATGGTGAGCATGGCGCTGTTGTGCGTTCTCTAACACCGAGCAATGGATTGATGGCTGGCTATGTGCGCGGTGCTAGGTCTCGGACGATGCGACCTATATTGATCCCTTCCAATATTGTGCAGGCTGACTATCGCGCTCGGACGGAAGATCAGCTCGCTTCGATGACGGCTGAGTTGCAGGAAAGCAGGGGGGCTTATCTCGGCGAGCCTTTGGCTAGTTCGGCGTTGGATTGGGTGACCGCGCTGACCTCAGCAATATTGCCAGAAGAGCAAAGCTATCCGAGGCTTCATAGCGCTCTATCAGCTTTGCTGGACGCGATTTGTGGTGCGCCTTCTGCCAAGGGTTGGGTGGTGGCTTTGGTACGCTATGAATTGCTGCTTCTATCGGAATTGGGGTTTGGCCTATCGCTCGAGAAATGTGCTGTGACCGGCGGCACGGAGGACTTGGTCTTTATCAGCCCCAAAAGCGCGACAGCGGTGAGTAAGGGGGCAGGGCAGACTTACAAGGACAAGCTCCTTCCGCTACCGGCTTTTCTGAAAGAGCCGGACAGCCCCGAATGGGATGAAATTTTTGACGGTTTGAAAGTCACTGGTTTCTTCCTCAAGCGCCATTTTTTCGTGGATCGTCGCAATGACGTCATGGCGGCACGCTCGGTTTTGGTGGATCGCCTAAAAAGGGTGGTTGCCTAATCGCCATTAGCGCGGCAGGAATGCGCGCAAACTTCTAAGGAAAAATAATGCATATTGCGGTGCTCGCCGGGGACGGCATTGGTCAGGAAATCATGGTGGAAGCCGTGCGCGTATTGGATGCGTTGAACTTGCCTGATTTGCGGTTGGATCATGCAGATGTGGGCGGTGTGGCGTATAAGAACCATGGTCATCCGCTGCCGCCCGCAACGCTGGATCTGGCCAAGACGGCGGATGCGGTTTTATTTGGCGCAGTGGGTGATCCCGATTGTGACAATCTCGATCGTCATTTGCGCCCGGAACAGGCGGTACTTGGCCTGCGCAAGGAAATGCAGACATTTGCCAATTTGCGGCCTGCGAAAGCCTTTGCTGGACTTGAAAATCTCTCGGCGCTGAAGCCTGACATCGCAGGGGCGATTGACCTGTTGATCTTGCGCGAATTAACCGGCGATATCTATTTTGGCGAGAAGGGCCAGCGGAAGACCGATGCCGGTTTGCGTGAAGGCTATGATGTCATGGCCTATGATGAGGAAGAAATTGCTCGCATCGCGCACGTCGCTTTTAAGGCGGCTCAGAGTCGCCGGAAAAAGCTATGTTCGGTGGATAAGGCCAATGTATTGCAAACCTCCGTATTGTGGCGGGAAGTTGTGAATGAGGTCGCGTCCGACTATCCGGATGTTGAACTGAGTCATATGTATGTCGACAACGCTGCGATGCAACTGGTGCGTAATCCGGGGCAGTTTGACGTGATGCTGACGGGTAATATTTTTGGCGATATTCTCTCCGACCAAGCCAGCATGTGTGTCGGGTCGATCGGTCTGCTTGCATCGGCATCCGTGGGTACCGGGACCAAGGGACTTTTTGAACCAATCCACGGCAGCGCGCCAGATATTGCAGGGCAGGGCATAGCCAATCCCTCGGCCATGATATTATCCGCTGCGATGATGCTGCGGCATAGTTTTGGCATGGAGAGCGAAGCAGTTCGTATTGAGCAGGCCGTGGCAACGGTTCTGCAACAGGGCATATTGGGGCATGATCTTGGTGGTAGTGCCTCCACACAGGAAATTGGCGATGCTGTCGTCGCGCAGCTTGCCAGTTAAGCGCTGATCGGCTTAGGAAAAGATATGAAAAGAGATACCGGCCAGAATCGAGAGATTACGAAGAAGTGGCGTCCCGCGACAAAAGCCATTCGCAGCGGCACTATGCGCAGTGAGTTTGGCGAGACATCAGAGGCCCTGTTCCTGACCTCTGGTTATACTTATGACTGCGCCGAGGATGCCGCCGCCCGTTTTAGCGGCGAGCAACCGGGCATGACTTATAGCCGCCTGCAAAACCCGACGGTGCAAATGCTGGAAGAACGAATTGCGATAATGGAAGGCTCAGAGGCTTGCCGTGCCACGGCGTCCGGTATGGCGGCGATGACGGCGGCTTTGCTGTGCCAGTTGCAAGCGGGTGATCACGTGGTCGCAAGCCGCGCTCTGTTTGGTTCTTGTCGCTGGCTAACCGACACGCTGTTGCCGAAATTTGGAATCGAAACCACAGTTATCGATGGTCGTGACATCGAAAATTGGGAGCAAGCGATTACGCCCAAGACCAAGGTGTTTTTCTTTGAAACACCAGCAAACCCGACCATGGACGTTATTGATCTGCGTTCTGTTTGCGATCTGGCACGTGCGAAGGGTATTACGAGCGTTGTCGATAATGCTTTTGCCACCAATGTTCTGCAACGGCCGATGGAATTTGGTGCCGATGTGGTCGCCTATAGCGCGACAAAAATGATGGACGGGCAGGGGCGTGTGTTGGCCGGTGCTGTATGCGGTACAGAGGAGTTTATTGAGGAAACTTTACTAGCCTTCACCCGCAACACGGGGCCCACGCTTAGCGCTTTCAATGCTTGGGTTGTATTGAAAGGACTCGAGACCCTTGACCTACGCATCCGCAAACAGAGCAATAATGCCATAGAAGTGGGCAAGTTTTTAGAGCAGCGGGTAGAGAAAATATTGTATCCGGGCCTGCCCAGTCATCCGCAACATAATCTGGCGATGAGCCAGATGGAAGCAGCTGGTCCGATCTTCTCCCTCTATGTCGGCGGAGGACGGAAACAAGCGCATGGACTGCTTAATGCATTGAATCTCATAGATATTTCAAATAATATTGGTGATAGTCGTTCGCTTATGTGTCATCCCGCATCAACCACTCATCATGGTCTGGGTGAAGAAGCGCGATTGGAAATTGGGATTACGGAGGACATGTTGCGGATCAACGTTGGGCTGGAAGACCCGGTCGATTTGATCGAAGATTTGGATCAAGCCCTTTCGTCCCAGGGTCTTTGACGCTATCACATAATGATGATGCAGGCGTTCTTCCCTTTTTCAGAAACCACCGACGGCGTGACCGTGCGCGTGTCCGTTACATTCCTGCCGGAACAATCCGACATTGATGGCCTTCGCTGGTTTTGGGCCTATCATATTCGCATTGAAAATGAGCGGGATAGCGCAGTTCAACTGCTGACCCGACATTGGCGAATTTCGGATGCGCGCGGTGGATTGCACAAGGTCGATGGCGATGGCGTTATCGGCGAACAACCGATCATCCAACCGGGCAAGTCCCATGACTATGTTTCTGGCTGTCCGCTTAACACCCCTAGCGGTGCGATGGCCGGACATTTCGTGTTTGCCGGCGTGGAGCCAGATGCGTTTGAAGTCCGCATCCCGCATTTCCCTCTCACTGCACCCACTGTAGAGCAATGAAGCGCACTCATTTGCCGCTGAATGGGCTTCGTGTGCTCGATGCCGCAGCGCGACATCTCAGCTTTACGCGTGCGGCGGATGAACTGGCGGTGACGCCTGCCGCTGTTGGACAACAGATCAGGGCGCTGGAGGATATGCTGGGTGTTGTCATGTTCCGGCGCACACCGAAGGGATTGGAGCTAACGGATGAGGCCGCCGCTGGTCTGGACGCGCTGCGATCAGGCTTTCTCGAATTTGAAGATGCTGTCCGGGCGATGCAGGCCGGACAATCATCACATAAACTTACTATTGCTGCCCCTCGTGATTTGACCGCAAAATGGCTAAACGAAAAACTGGCACAATTCTCGACAAACAATCCAGACGTGAGCTTTGCCCTTGTCGCTTCAGAAGGCGGGGCGGACTTTACCGAAGCGAATCTGGATGTCGCAATCGGCCTGACGGATGGCCCCGGCGACAATGAAGGCGTTATCATTGGCAACACGATGTTCGTCAAAGTAGCCGCTCCGGGCGGCAAGGCTGGCCAGAAAATTGATTGGCCCGGTTGCCCGATTTCGGAAGGCGAAGAAACGTTGATGAGGGTGGCCGATGGCGGTTTAGCAATTGAAGCTGCAGCCAATGGTTTCGGCCACGCATGGGTTCCTAAAATGCTTGTTCAGCAAGACTTGCAGGAAGGTCGCGTGGAAGTCATCGGGGAAGATAGCAAATCCTCGCGGGGCTACTGGCTGGTCGCGCCGTTACCGCAATGGCGGCAGAAAAAGGTCAAGGCTTTAGTCGCTGCATTGTCTGAATAACCGGAATGTAAATCCAAAATCTACCGCGCCGCCGTCAGGTTCAGCAAGCGGTTCATCATCAGTGTGAATCTGTCATTATCGACCGGCGCTTCGCTATTGTTCCAGCTGCCCGATACAGCATAGGTTTTTCCGGATTTTGATTTCGTTAGAAATGCAAAGGATATCACGCCTGGCTCTGAGCCACCTTTGCCGCCGATATAGCTCCAACGCAAAGCATCTCCGGGCGGGATAATCGCGTTGACGTTGAGTATATCTTTCACAACCGGGTCCTGGATCTCATCTAGGACTTTCAACAGCCCGGTAATGTCAGACGGAGCTGCGAACCACTCAATAGTGTCTATATGCAGCGGGGCATTGGCAAGATTGGCAATCTTGATGGATTCCGGCAATAGCCCAATGCTGTACGCATTCAGTAATTCCCTTTGTTCTGAATCTGTTGCACCCAAGTAGAGCGCCCGAACATCGGCTTTGTCCGGCATCTTAAGATCAAAAAATTCGATGGTATTGAGCATCGGAAGCATTTTTTCCGGTGAGCTATGGCCGCTTTTATAGACCATGTCATCTGTCGCTTTGCTGCCGAGCTCACTCATCAATATGTCCGTTGCGCTGTTGTCGCTTATTGAGATCATCAGAGTCGCCAAGCCTTGAAGCGTCATTGGAGTGTTGCGCGGCCAAGCCTGCAATATGCCGGACGGTAAGGACTTCCGGTAGAGCGGAACAACATCGTCCCAGTTGCGGTCGCCATTGGTGATTTTGGAGGACAGTGCCGCAAGGACATAGAGTTTGAAAGTAGAGCCTATGGCAAATTGCTTGTCGGCATTAAATGATGCGATGAGATTGGTTCGATCGGAATCCAGTTCCGCGATTTCAAAACCGGCAATGCCAGGGAGTGCGGTAAATTCTCGCTCGATCGCAGCCAGAGTGTCATTGGTGACATTCGCTCCAGTGACTTGCAGGCCAATGACAGAATAGGGCGCCTTGCTATCCAAAACCATGCGCATCGCCAGGATCGCATTGGTATATGCAATTTCTACCGTACCGTCCTGATCACTCGCCGGGATGACCCGGCTTATGTCTATCGCTTCACCATAGCGGGCTTTAAGCTGCGTAACTAACGCTCGAAACTGTGTCAGCGGGATTGCGTCGATAAACGAACTGGCGAAAAAACCTTCTTCTTTTTCCGATCCTTGAAGAATTTCTAACAATTCGGACGCACGGTCTTGATATTCAGAAGACACCGTCGCGGTTTGTTCAGCCCTTGCTGCAGACGGGGTGCTCAAGACCAACATAAACGCGCATAAGGAAAAAATACAAAACCGGCTTAACCGATCAAGCATCAATAGCTTCTTCGTCAAGGCTTGCAGCATTTTGCTGGATAAAGTTGAACCGATGTTCCGGATTCTTACCCATTAGACGGTCCACCAGATCCTTCACGACGGCTCGATTCTCATATTCCTGCGGCAGTGTGACTCGAAATAGGGACCGGGTGTCTGGATCCATTGTGGTTTCTTTCAACTGGCTTGGATTCATCTCGCCCAGACCTTTGAATCGACTGACATCGACCTTTTTACCTTTGAACGGACCGTTTTCAATTTTCGCACGTGCCTCATCATCTTGTGCGTAGAGGCTCTTGCCGCCAGCGGTCAGGCGATACAGCGGCGGACGGGCAAGGAACAGATGCCCTTGGCGAACGAGTTCTGGCATTTCCTGAAAGAAATAGGTCATTAACAGCGTCGCGATATGCGCACCATCGACATCAGCATCGGTCATGATGATAACGCGTTCATAGCGCAAATTGTCAGGGTCGCAGTCTTTGCGAATACCACAACCCAAAGCGAGTGTGAGGTCGGCGATCTCTGAATTGGCAAAAATCTTAGCGCTGTTCGCTGAAGCAACGTTGAGGATTTTACCGCGGATCGGCAAGATAGCCTGCGTCTTACGATTACGCGCCTGTTTGGCGGAACCACCAGCGCTATCGCCTTCGACGATGAACATTTCCGTGCCGGCGGGATCGTTACCGGAGCAATCGGTCAACTTCCCAGGTAAACGAACTTTGCGTCCGCTAGTTGCGGTCTTGCGTTTGACTTCACGCTCGGCCTTGCGTTTCAGGCGCTCGTCCATGCGCTCCATGACAAAGCCCAGAAGGGCTTTGCCGCGATCCATATTGTCGGTCAGGAAGTGGTCGAAATGATCGCGTACTGCATTTTCTACATATTTCGCAGCTTCCGGAGAGGTCAGCCGGTCTTTGGTCTGGCTTTGGAATTGCGGTTCACGGATAAAGACAGACAGCATCATCTCGCCGCCGGAAATAATATCGTCCGCAGTTAGCTGTGACGCCTTTTTAAGCTGCACCAGTTCTCCAAAAGCGCGCATGCCTTTTACCAACGCGTTGCGCAGCCCCGTTTCATGAGTGCCGCCATTGGGTGTGGGGATAGTGTTACAATACCAGCTATAGCTGCCGTCCGTCCAAATGGGCCATGTGATGGCCCATTCGACGCGACCAGCGCTATCGGGAAAATCTTGATTGCCGGCAAAGAAATCTGTCGTGACACATTCGCGACCACTTAACTGCTCGCGCAAATGGTCGGACAGGCCGCCAGGGAACTGAAAGACTGCTTCTGCAGGGACATCATCGCTGGCCTGTTCCGGATCGCATTTCCAGCGGATTTCAACGCCAGCATAAAGATAAGCTTTGGACCGCGCCATTTTAAACAAACGGGACGGCTTGAATTTATTGCCGTCACCAAAAATTTCGGTGTCGGGAATGAACGAGATGCTGGTGCCGCGCCGATTTGGGGTGCTGCCCACTTCTTCCAGTTTCGACACAGCGTTGCCTTGGGAAAAAGACTGGCGATAGATAGTTTTGTTACGCGCGACTTCTACAACAGTATCAGACGATAATGCGTTGACAACAGACACGCCAACGCCATGCAGACCGCCAGATGTCGCATAAGCCTTGTCAGAAAACTTACCGCCCGAGTGCAAGGTGGTCATGATTACTTCCAGCGCCGATTTGCCGGGAAATTTGGGATGAGGGTCGACCGGAATGCCGCGACCATTATCAGTGACGGTTAGACGATTTTCGCTATCGAGTGTGATTTCGATACGGCTCGCATGGCCGGCGACTGCCTCATCCATGCTGTTATCAATAACTTCTGCGGCCAGATGATGGAGCGCGCGTTCGTCAACACCTCCAATATACATGCCAGGGCGTTTACGAACAGGCTCCAGACCTTCCAATACCTCAATAGCAGAGGCATCATATTCACCGGACTTTGAAGCGGGCGCTGAACCAATTGAGGGATCAGCACCAAAAAGATCATCAGACATAATGATCCTATAAGAGCGTGAGAGTCAGACTGGCAAGAGGCTTATTGGGCCTCTTGCCAAATGGTCTGTAAAATATTGCCTTATTGGCTGATTTAGCGGACTCTTGGGCCGCCAAAAGGCAGTGGCGGAGGTGCGCGTCGTGCGCCGCGTGGCAACTGTGCCTGAAACGCCCGGCCGCAATGCTCAACACAATAAGGGAAGCCAGGATTAACCTCTTCGCCGCAGAAATGGAAATCGGGTTCGCCAGGATGATTCATCGGCCAGCGGCAAATTCTGTCATTCAAATCTAACAAGCTTGTCTTGTCCGCGATTTCCTCGCTAGGCTTTGCGGGAACCAAACGACGCGGCGGTGCCGGTGGTATCGGCGCTTGTTGATCGCCTGGACCCTGACGCAAAAAGCCGCCTGGTCCAACGGAAACGATTTTCGGTCCGTCTGGTTTTGGCATTTTCGACTGTTGTGCAGCATGGGTGCGGGCAGCGGGCGTCGGCGGCGGCATTGCACGCCGCGCGACATGTTCTTCTTTCTGCTTTGGCTTTTTGGTTGCTTTAATCGCAGCCTTTTTGGGTTTTGCTGCCGGTTTCTCACCTTTCGCCGTCTTTGCTTTCGCTTTTACCGGGGAAGGCCGTGATTTTAAGCCAAGGCGATGGGCCTTGCCGATGACGGCATTTCGGCTAACGCCACCAAGTTCTTCGGCGATCTGACTGGCTGTCAGGCCTTTTTCCCACATCTGTTTAAGATGATCAATACGTTCGTCAGTCCAAGCCATGCAAAATCCTAAACATTCTAATTTCGAACTCAATATAAGTCATATGACCAGATATTCAATCGGACATATTATGGTTGGCAAATATTGGTTGTGATTGCTCTCGGGAGCCGATAGGCGAAAAGCTTATGTTAGACCAGCCCAAAAATAACACAGCAGATCAACCCGAGTTTATCGCGCAAACCTACGCAGAGCCTGGTGTAGCGGTTATTCGAGGTGTCAACTGGGGTGGTTTTTTTGCGCTCTACTGGAAAGAAGTACGGCGCTTTTTCAAAGTACAACTTCAGACGGTGTGGGCCCCTTCGATTACCACCCTACTATTTTTGGTGATCTTCACTGTAGCATTGGGCAGGGGCGACCGCACTGTTTTGGGCGTGCCATTCGCCGATTTTATCGCGCCTGGTCTGATTTGCATGGGTATGATCCAAAACGCGTTCGCCAATAGCAGCTTTGCTCTGTTGGTCGGAAAAATTCAAGGGACCATTGTGGACTACCTGATGCCACCGTTGTCCGTCGGAGAATTGTTAGCTGGCTTGGTTGGAGCATCTTTAACACGAGCGGCGCTGGTTGGTTTTGCCGTATGGTTGGCTATGGCGCTCTGGCCAGGGGTTGATGTCAGCGTTAATCATTGGTGGGCCGTGATCTGGTTCGGCTTCATGGGGTCAGCAATGCTGGCGCTTCTGGGAGTGCTGACTTCGATATGGGCTGAGAAATTCGACCATGCAGCGGCCGTCACTAATTTTGTCGTTGCTCCTGCGGCGCTGTTGTCCGGAACGTTCTATTCTATCGATAGGCTCTCCCCGACATTTCAGGCGATTAGTCATGCCAATCCGTTTTTCTATGCGATTTCCGGCTTCCGCTACGGATTTTTGGGGGAAGCTGATTCGCCCGTAATGGTGGGTTCTGCAGTCCTACTTGCCATCAACGTGGCGTTGACAGCATTATGTTATGCTCTGCTCAAAAAAGGCTGGAAGATTAAGTCCTAACGTATCGAAGCGGATCAATGCCGGTGAATTTGATGCAGCTGATATTTCCCACCATTCACAGCTTTAAACATTCGACCTACCTCGGGATGCGTCACAGGCTCGCCGCTGTTATCTTCTAGTAGGTTTTGTTGGCTGACATAAGCAACATAGCTGCTATCGGCATTTTCTGCCAAAAGATGATAAAATGGTTGATCCTTAGATGGCTGCAGATCTTTTGGAATGGCATCATACCATTCATCACTATTAGCAAAAACCGGATCGATATCATAAATTACGCCGCGAAAATCAAATAGCCGATGTTTTACGACATCACCAATCGTGAAATTGGCTTTCAACACCGATGGCGTATCCTTGGGAAGCGGATTAGTTGAAGCAAGATGTTTGGTTTGAACCATATATGCAATTTAGTCAGTTACCCGACAGATGCAAGCATTCGCCATTGTTTTGTCATCGCGGTTTCTCGCTTGGCAATCAGCAGTTCATAGTTTAAGCGCGCGGCACGTTCGACAGAGATGGCCGTCTGGGGCCATGGTTCCCGAGGCTATTGCCGAAGTGCGGAGAGGTGCCAGAGTGGTCGAATGGGGCGGTCTCGAAAACCGTTGTGCGAGCGATCGTACCCAGGGTTCGAATCCCTGTCTCTCCGCCAAACCATAGGTGAATATTCAAAGATATTAGTTTCACTAGTTGGTATTCCATTCGGTTTAACAGATGCTTCAGGCTGCTCCATATCTGGACATAGTGGCTAGTCAGGCAATCTAATAACCATTTTGTCCAATAAAGGCTGGGAAACACAGCGTTTTTTTGGCAGGATGGTTTTAGCCCGGATGGGTGTAGATTATTTGAGGGATAATATGGCTGATCGAGATTCCCATTTGCAGGATGTACTTAAGGCACCTGAGGGGCCGCATATTGGTGCGCTATTTGATTTCGATGGCACTATCATTGCCGGTTATTCTGCGACAGCCATGCTGTGGGAGAAGATTAAACGTCGGGAGATGACAGCTGAAGAGCTGGTTGAGACTGCCAATGTGATGGCCCAATATAGTATGGGCAGCATGGGTTTTTCTGGCCTGATGATGGCTGCATCCAAGTTCATGAAGGGCGTCACAGAAGATAGCTATTTCGAGTTTGGTGAAGAGCTTTATGAAAAGCATATTGCGCGGAAAGTTTATCCGGAATCCAGAGAACTCATCGAAGCGCATATGGCCAAGGGCCACACCGTTGCTATTGTATCTTCGGCGACCATCTATCAGATAGAGCCTACTGCGCGAGACCTGAATATCGAGCATGTATTGTGCTCGCAATATGAAGTTGAAAATGGTGAATTTACGGGAAATATCATCCGCCCGTTATGTTTTGGTGAAGGTAAGGTTCTCGCCGCAGAAAAGCTAGCGAAAGAGCACAAGCTGGATCTAGCCAAAAGTTATTTCTATTCGGATAGTGATGATGATCTTGAGCTGTTGGAACGGGTTGGCAAACCGCGGCCGCTTAATCCCAACGGTAAGTTGGCCGAAATTTCGAAGGAACGCGGGTGGCCGTTACAAAAGTTTGACAGCCGTGGGCAGGGTAAACCGGTTGATTATTTGCGAACTATTTATGCAACGGGATCCCTGGTCACATCTTTTGTTGCCGGGCTGCCGATATGGGCACTGACCGGCTCACAACGCGAGGCAACCAATTTCTCGACGGGGCTTTTTGGCGATATCGCGACAGCTCTGACCGGAGTAGATTTGGATGTTTCCGGAGAAGAGAACCTGTGGGTCAACCGACCGTGTATTTTTGTCTTTAATCATCAGAGCAAGGCAGATGTTATGATCATGGCCAAGCTCGTTCGCAAGGACGTCGGGGGCATCGCCAAGAAAGAGGTTAAAGATACACCCGTTATTGGCAAGGTCATGGAAATGGCTGGGACTGTATTCGTCGACCGTGCCGATGGCCGCAACGCCATCAAGGCAATGGAACCGCTGGTTGACGCGATCAAGATTGACGGCAAATCGATCTGTATTGCCCCAGAAGGTACGCGTACTTTGTCACCTAAGGTAGGGCCTTTCAAGAAAGGTGCTTTTCATCTTGCGATGCAAGCTGGCGTGCCGATGGTGCCGATTGTGATTCACAATGCTGGCGACGTGGCTCCTAAAAATGAATTTGTAATGCGACCAGCTACGGTGAAGGTAGATATCTTACCGCCAGTCGATACCAGCAAATGGAAGAAATCGACGCTGGATGATCATGTCGCAGAGGTGCGGGCAATGTTCCTGAAGGCGTTGGGCCAAGAAGAGGACGATGTCGCGATTGCTGTAGCAGCGAAGACAAGACCTAACCGGACAAAGCCTGTGGCGGTGAAGCAGACGACCCCTGCCAAAGTTTTGCGCGGCGGCAAGACAGCAGCGAAAGTGACGCCAGCAAAGGTAACGCCGCGGAAGAAAACTGTCGCGCGCAAAACCGCAGCGTCGGCGAAGGCCAGCCCCCGGTTAACGACCGCCAATAAAGCAGTGCCGAAACCGGTGGCACGCAAGGTGAGTGCGAAAAAGTCGATCGAAAAAAAGCCGCCAGCACAAAAGCCAGTGACTAAAAAGACAAGGGCTAAAAAACCGGCCGTGTCAAAAAAATAGGGAGCGAGGATGGACGAGTCAAAGGCAATAGCAAAAGCGGTACCTCTGCTGACACAGGGGCCAAAGCTATTTGTCATTGATGCCCGTAATCGTGTTGAACGCCGCTATCTGCTGGACTGGCTACACACGTCGCTTGCCGAAGGCGGCCCCGGGCGCGAAATAAACTGGATCAGCCTGCCGATATCCGATGAACGTACGCGTTTACGACTGAAAGAGCTGAATCAAAAACTGGCTGCTGAACCGGATACTATGGTGATACCGGTGCGCATAGCTTGGCGGATTCCTAATTTTGAAAAGAGCCGAGCCCTTAAAAAACGTCATGCGCTATTTGGCGACCCCCGAACGCCGGGTAGTTTTCGGGCGCGAATGATTTTGCTCCGTAACAAACGGCGGGCGCATTGCTTGACGGGTCAACCGGCGACAATCAGTGAACTGAGGCAACGCTTTGAACAACAAAATGCTGTTGAAGTTCAAGGCGACGATGGGCATGAATTTGCCGGATTTGTTGTGCGTCAAGCCGGTCTTGTGCTCGACATTGAAGAACGCGGTCTTCGTGGACGCCGTTACAAGGTGCCTCGCTTTGTTGCCGATGGCTTGCGCACGGATCCAAAATTCCGGGCAGCGATGACCGAATTGGCAACCGATTTGGAAAAACCCGAGACGGCGCTGTACGACGAAGCCGGCAAATATATGAAAGAGTTGATCGCTCGGCCAAGTGCTTTTTTTATCGATATGAAGGCAAAACTCGACCGTTTCATGCTGTCGCAAGGCTATGAAGACGAAGTGGTTTTCAAAAAGAGCGAACTGGCCCGTTTGCGCAAAACAATGCGGGACCATCCGACATTGCTTTTGTTCACCCATAAAACCTATATTGATGGCGTTACACCGACTGACCTAGCGTATCAAAATGATTTGCCGATGGTGCATGTATTTGGTGGGATTAATCTGGATTTCTTCGGATTGGGTTTTGTTCTGCGCCGGGCAGGGACGATTTTCATTCGCCGCAGTTTTGAGAATAATCCTGTCTATAAGCTCGTTTTGCGGCACTACGTGAGTTATCTGCTGGAAAAACGTTTCCCCATGACCTGGGCATTTGAAGGAACTCGCTCGCGGTTGGGTAAGTTAATGCCGCCGCGCTACGGTTTGCTGAAATATGTCATGGACAGCGCCAATGTGAATGACATTGAGAATGTCCACATCATTCCGGTCGTTACCAGTTTCGATCTGATTCGCGATGTAGAGGAATATGCCAGCGAGCAAACTGGACGAGTAAAAAAAGCCGAATCTCTGAGCTGGTTTATTGGCTATTTGCGCAGCTTGCGAGAACCAATGGGCAAGGTCTACGTGGATTTTGGTAAGCCAGTCGTTGTCAAAAAGGCGCCGGAGCCAGATGACCGGATTGGGCTGTCCAAAATCGCATTTGAAGTAGCTGTGGAGGCTAATCGCGCGACGCCGTTGACGCTCACGGCGCTTATGTGCCTTAGTTTGTTGGGAACGGCCCCTCGTGCAATGACCGCCGATGAATTGCGAGCGGTGATCAATTTCTTCGTTGAATGGGCGCAAGAAAGAAAAATCCGGTTCAGCGATGACTTGACCCAGCAAAATCTCGAAGGCATTCAAAAAGTTGTCGACACATTGGTCAACAGCGGTTTGTTTATGCGTTATGATCAAGGGTCAAGTACGGTTTACGCCATCCAGCCTGAAAAACATCCGCTCGCGAGCTATTATCGTAACTCGATCATTCATCATTTTCTCGACAAGGCTATTATCGAGCTGTCTCTGCTTAAGGCGCGTGAAGATAAGGATAAGATTGCAGCAGAGGTATTTTGGGCCGAAACGGATCGGCTGCGTGATTTGTTTAAATTCGAATTTTTCTATCCGCCCAAAGAAGAATATCGGGAAAACTTGAAAACTGAATTGACCCGTGCTTGCCCGGATTGGGAGATGAAACTGGACAAGGGAGGGGTGTTGTTAAAGAGTCTCACCAATCGTTTCCAGCCATTGATCGGTCATGCGGTATTCTTGCCATTCGTTGAATCCTACACGGTTGTGTTAGATATATTGTCACGGTTGGAGCCAGGCCAAGCAATTGATAAACAAAGCTGTGTCGAGGAAGCTTTGAAAGAGGGCCGCCAAGCCTATTTGCTCCGGCGCATTACCAGTGAAGCTTCGATCGGCAAAATCTTGTTTGAAAATGGCTTCAAAATGGCCGCCAGTCAGGACTTGACCGGAGAAACAACAGAAGAGACTATCGTGAAGCGCAAGGCATTGCTGCGCAAATTTCGTGCATTGTCACGACGAATGGAAAAATCGCGCCTTGAAGTGTTGAGCCTAGCCGATAAGATTTTTGATTAAAATTATTCGATTTAGAGGAGCCGCATATGTTGCATCAGCTTAGCGCCCAAGACGCCCAGTTCCTTTATATTCAAACCGCGGAAAACCTGACTCATGTCATGGCGGTCTATGTCTATGATCCTTCAACTGCACCCACCAAGAAGGTGCGCTTCAAAGACATTATCGAGCATGTCCGAAGCCGGTTGCACATCTCACCGGTATTCAAGCGAAAACTCTACCGCCTGCCATTTGATATCGATCATCCCTATTGGGTGGAGGATCAGCATTTTGACATAGAAGCGCATATTTCCCACGGGAGATTGCCGGAACCGGGTGATTGGCGACAATTTTGCATCCATGTCGCGCGCCATTTCAGCAAGCCGATGGATATGAATAGGCCGCTTTGGGATATGTACGTGGTTGAAGGGCTCGACAGAGTCAAAGGCTACGGCAAGGGCAGTTACGCGATTTTGACGCGGGTTCATCATTCCGCGATTGATGGTGCATCGGCAGCATATTTTTTTACTGCTCTTGGTGACATGGACAATAAGGGCAATCCGTTGATAAAGGTTTCGCCGTCGGACTGGGACTATGGTGATGTGCCATCGTCTTCGGATGTCATGAATCGGGCTGTGTCGAGCAATTTGTCGTCACCCGTAAAGTTGGCCAACGCTGTATTGAAACTGACTCCTACCTTGTGGGATGCTGCACAGAAAAACATGGCTAGTGATGGGCAGGGTGGCGGCTTAACTGTTCCTGAAACCCGGTTTAACGGTAATGTTTCACCACATAAGATGTTCGATGCAGTCAGTTTCGATTTGAACGAACTCAAAGCCATGCGCACCAAAGTGGAAGGTGCTACAATCAACGATGTTGTGCTGACTGTTTGCAGTGGTGCGCTCCGTAAATATCTAATGAAGCACAAGGAATTACCAAAAGAAACGCTAGTTGCGGTTGCTCCCGTTAATGCCCGGAAGCGGGACGGTCAGGAAAATACACCCGGAAACAAGATTACTGCCATGACGGTCAAACTCTGGACGAATATTGCCGACCCGCTGGAACGGTTGGAAGCTGTCCGCAATACTACGCGGGAGACGAAGGCAGCCAAATCCGGCCTGAGTGCGCGGATCATGACGGATCTCACACAGCATATCCCAGGTGCGACTATGGCTGGGGTTGCCAAAATTCTTACCAGTGAACGTTTCGCGCCAAAGATGAGCAATGTTTTCATTTCCAACGTGCCGGGGCCACAAGTGCCTATGTATATGAATGGAGCCCAATTAACCCATCAATATGGCATGGCACCGCTGGGTAACGGAATGGGGCTGTTTATTGCGACGCCAAGCTACAATGGCACGATGTCCTTTGCGATTACCACCGACAGAAAGATAATGCCGGACATTGAATTTTTCCGGGAATGTATTCAAACTGCCTTTGCTCAGTTGCGCGATGCCAAGCCGGTCTTAGGCAAAGGCAAAACAAAAGCAAAGGCCCCAGCAGCCCAAAAGGCTGCGCAACCTCAAGATGCATCGGTCATGTACCGGCGGGTATCCAAGACGCCAAGAAAAGCGCAGCAGCGCCAGAAGAAATAGCAGTGGATAACTATGGGGGTTTCCCGTTAACGGGTGTCTTTCCCCAGCAAAGCGTGTAGTCGCGCTGAAAGTAAGCGAGTAAAATATGATTTTGAATACCACGTTGAAGATGGAAAAGGCGATGGCTCAGGCGGAAAACTATTCCGACTGGTCAGATGCCGCCGCAGCTCATGACCGGTCCACTGGAGTTGATGAGTGGAAAGCATCTGACGAGAGTAAGCATTTCGATAATGTTTCCATCCGTCGTCGCCTGAAGCGCCTGTCAAAACTCTGGAAAGCACAAGATAATGCAGGGCTGCTTTATGCTCTGAATGAGGGCATCCATGGCAATATGGACGGTATGGGCAATGATCGCCTGCACCAGAAAGCTAGATTTGGCACCAAGCAACTGATTCAAGATTATGTCGACGCGATCGTTAACTCGCTGGAGTATCTAGCTAGCGACAAGGTTGATGATATTTCCTTCGAAGAGAAGCTCGATTTCTTCCGTCGCGCTCAACATTGCTATGGCCGTTCGGCTTTCTTAATGAGTGGCTCAGGCGCCTTTCTCTATTTTCACATGGGTGTGGTGAAAGCCCTTTGGTCGGAAGGTCTTTTGCCGCACATCATGTCTGGATCTAGCGGTGGTTCGGTCGTCGGTGCGCTGGTTAGTACACATGTCGATGATGAAATTTCACCGTTTTTTGAACCAGAGAATCTGGTAACCGAAGGTGCGGACGAAATTGTAGCGCAGACAGGCTTTGGAATATTGGGCGCGACCAAGCGACTAAAGATCGACGAAATACGCAGTCGTATTAGTAATATGATCCCAGATCTCACGTTTCAGGAAGCTTACGAACTGACCGGTCGACATCTAAACGTATCCATTGCACCAGCGGAAAAGCATCAGACATCAAGGCTGCTAAATGCTATAGCATCGCCCAACGTATATATCCGGGAAGCCGTTATGGCGTCCTGCGCGGTCCCTGGGGTATATCCACCCGTCACATTGGCGGCGAAAGACCATAAAGGTGAGCGTACGCCATATCTGCCTAATCGGAAATGGGTTGATGGCTCGGTCACACATGACCTGCCTGCAAAGCGCCTCGCGCGGCTCTATGGGGTCAATCACCATATTGTAAGCCAGGCTAACCCGCTGATCACCCCGTTTGCGACGGATGTAAAGCAACAGAAAACGGCGATATCCGCCATTAGAAATGCGACGACATCTACGATGAAGGCGTGGCTCAACGCGAATGTCCAGATCATGCAGAAGCCACTGTCTTACTTTCCACGACTCAACAGTATGGCCAATATGACGCTGTCTGTGGTCAATCAGGATTATACTGGCGACATCAACATTATTCGGCCGACAATGTTCTGGAGTCCCGCTAAAATCCTTAGTGACCTCTCCGTTGAGGAAATTGGTGAACTTGTTCAACTCGGTGAGCGGACGACGTGGCCGAAGATAGAAATGGTGCGCACGCAAACGAAAATTAGTCAAACGCTGGACCGGATATTGTTCGAATATGAAACCGAATTGGCGCATGATCATACGATTGCGATGAAGAGGAAAATCGCTTGATGCATCAAGAAGGGCAGTTGACCCTACCTACTACATCAGCGGCAGCTGGAGCTGCCCTTTATTGTCAAAGCTGGACTCCTGAGGCGCCCGCTAAAGCGGTTATTATCCTCGTTCATGGCTATGATGAGCATAGTGGCCGTTATAAATATTTCGCAGAACATTGTGTCAAAAATGGCTTTGCCGTTCACACGCTTGATCATTGGGGGCACGGAAAATCCGATGGTGAAAATGGCTTCATTCCTGACTTCTCCGTCTATCATGATGGCTTGGATGCGTTGATTGAACAATTGCCGTCTGATGAAAAAACAATGCCGCTCATATTGGTAGGGCATAGCTTGGGCGGTCTAATCGGTGCGACCTATTTGCTTGAAAATCAGTCGCACTTTGCGGCTGCTGTCCTGTCTGGCCCCGCCATAAAGGCCACGGAAGAGCCTTCCGGATTTATGAAGGGTTTGAGTAAGCTTCTTTCAAAGGTGGCCCCAAAAATGGGCGTTTTAGCTTTGGACGCTAGTGGCGTTAGTCGTGATCCAAAAGTAGTTGCAGATTATTTAGCCGACCCCCTGGTCTCGGGCACAAAGATCAGTGCCCGGTTGGCCGCTGAAATGATGGCTAATATGGAGCGAGTACAAAGTCAGGCGGCGAAAATCACGTTGCCGTTGTTGTTACTTCATGGCGAGCAAGATAGTCTTACCGCCCCCGAAGGATCCGTATTTTTGAACAAACATGCCGGCTCGATCCAAAAGCAGCTGAAAATTTATCCCGAATTGTTTCACGAGATTTTTAATGAGCCAGAAAAAGATACAGTGCTGACGGACATGACCGACTGGCTTGAGAGTATCCTTGCGCTGTGATGACAACAAATGCGGATAAAGGGATTTCGCAATGATGATCATATTATATATTTTGGGCGCGATAATCTTGGCTGCGTTGGTTGGATATTTTGTCTTTCCGAAAACTGTGTACGGGCTGATGACAGCCATGATCCGCCTGCGCGGAGGGATGCGGCTGAAGTCTATACAGGTTGGTGATGATATCTGGCCTTATCTGGAAGGTGGCCGCGGTGACGGCGTGCCCGTCGTTCTGTTGCATGGCTTTG
This sequence comes from uncultured Sphingomonadaceae bacterium, assembly GCA_947493215.1. Lineage (GTDB taxonomy): Bacteria > Pseudomonadota > Alphaproteobacteria > Sphingomonadales > Sphingomonadaceae > Parasphingorhabdus. The sequence continues at coordinate 1,965,477 of CANLQE010000001.1, forward strand.
GTGGAGACAAAGATAATTGGTCAATCTATGCGCCCTATATTACCAAGCATCATCGCCTGATTGCGCCTGATCTGCCGGGTTTTGGTGAAAATGACAGGTCATTGAATCGCGACTATGACGTGCTAACACAGGCGCACCGGTTAAACGCCTTTCTGGATGCCATGAACATAACCAAATGCCATATTGGCGGTAACAGCATGGGTGGTTTCATCGCCTTGCAATTTGCCCTGGAATATCCCGACAAGATAGCGTCGCTCACTTTGTTCAATAACGCAGGCGTTGTTGGCCCGGATAAGAGTGAGTTGCAGATCGCCGCTGAGAAAGGCGAAAACGCTCTGGCGTTGAACAGTCTCGCTGATGTCGACCGGTTGATGGCTTTCGTGTCTTATGAACCGGTTCCCATGCCAAAAAACTTCAAAAAACTATTCTTTGCAGAGGCCCATGCCCACAAAGACGTTTTGGATAAAATATTTTGGCAAATTGCCGGTTCCGGTATCAATGATCCTCTTAATGATCGCTTGGGTGAAGTCGCAGCGCCGAGTCTGATTGTCTGGGGGCGTCATGACAAGCTGATCGATGTGAGCTGTGTTGCTGTGTTGGACGAGGGCATCAAGAATAGCGAAGCCGTCATATTGGAAGAAACCGGGCATGTACCGATGATCGAAAAACCCAAAGATACCGCGTCTTTCCATCTCGCATTTCTTGCAAAACACTGAATTTCCAGCCAGCTTGATAAGATAGAACTTCTCAAAAAGGGGAGTCGCGAGAAATATTGGGGAAAATAAGATGAAATTGCGCGTTGGATTATTGGGTGGCGGTTCCTGGGGAACGACTGTGGCTTCCTTAGTTTCGCGCAATGCACCGATAAAAATATGGGCCAGAGACAGCGAGACCGTAGCCGACATTAACGACAACCATCGCAACAGCAAATATCTTCCTGATGCAATATTGCCGGAGGCGCTCAAGGCCACCAGTGATATTGGAGATGCTGTATCCGATGCCGATGTCTTGGTCATGGGTATCCCCTCGAGTAATTTCCGTAAAGTATTGGAAGAAGCACAGCCTTTTTTAAGACCATGGGTGCCGGTGATCAGCCTGACGAAGGGCTTGGAATTGTCTACCGGCAAGAGGATGACAGAAGTTATTGAAGATGTGTTACCGGGGCATCCAGTAGGTGTGTTGACTGGACCTAATTTGGCGCGGGAAATTATGGCGGGACAGGCGGCGGCTAGTGTAATTTCCATGGAAGACGAAATTATCGTCAAACAATTGCAGCAGCTATTCCATTCCGGACTGTTTCGCGTTTATACCAATACCGACCTGCTTGGATGCGAATTGGGTGGCGTCCTTAAAAATATCATAGCCATTGCAGTCGGCATGGGCGACGGATTGGGGGCAGGGGATAACACGCGCTCTGCGCTCATTACTCGTGGTCTCGCGGAGATCACCCGCTTGGGTGTTGCGATGGGTGGGCGTCCTGAAACCTTTTCTGGCCTAACGGGAATGGGAGATATGATCGCGACCTGTACAAGTCCGCTGAGTCGGAACCGTCATGTTGGCGTTGAACTCGGCAAGGGACGTAAGATTGATGAAATCATCGAAGAGATGCTGATGGTAGCAGAGGGTGTCAAAAGCGCCCCAACCGTGATGGCACTTGCCAAAAAATATAACGTGGCGATGCCCATTGCGGAGGATGTTTTCGAGGTCACGAAAGGCACCAGGTCAGCAACACGTGCTTATCGTGGTTTGATTAGTGCATCTGCTGGTTCTGAAGCCGACGCTGGGTGAGTAGTTGCAAAAGAAACAATAATTAAAGTGTCTCAAGGTTGGCCGATAATAGCAAGGTCAGCTTCCAGAAATATCGAAATATCGCTACTATTTTACGATATTTTACAAAGGGTTATTTACCATTAAGTCCTACCAAATACAGGCATTTTTTTTGGTCCGTTAAGGATGTAATTTAAACTTTTTACTTTTGCTTGCTTCTTTTTGGGGCGTGCCATAAAAATATATCCCAAGCAGATCGGAAATTGTTACGTCACAGTATCGACGCAACCCCGATAATGTGGAGAGTATATATGGATTTACGAAGCCAAGCCGTAAATGATATCGAGGCCGATTTGGTTCTTGATGCGACGGATGAAATGATCACTCCACATGGTGGTTTTGGCCGAGATATATTCACACGAAAATTCAATGAAATAGATTTGCGGTTCGATAGGTCTGATGAAATTTTCTGGTGCTATATGAACCAGAAGTCTCGTCCCAGCTATACTTATGAATTGGGTGACGAAATCCAATTGGTACAAGATTGGGTGCATGCAAATTATGCGGTCGATGTGTCGCACAATATAGATCCCCTTCGCTATTTTGTTTGCGGATCACATACGCCGGGCATCTACAACCTCGGTGGTGATCTAAAACATTTTGCGGATTGCATCCGTCGCCGCGATTTGGGCGCTTTGAAAAAATACGCGCGGACCTGTGTTCACATGCAATATGCCAACAGTACCGGTTTTGGTGCTCCGATTATAACTATGGCTTTGGTGCAGGGCGATGCGCTCGGTGGTGGTTTCGAACATGCTTTGGCATTTGATATTCTGGTTGCCGAAAGAAGCGCAAGATTAGGCTTGCCCGAAATTCTCTTCAATTTGTTTCCCGGCATGGGTGCCTACAGCTATCTCAGACAACGCCTTGGCCGCAAAGAGACGGAACAGTTCATTCTGGAAGGAAAGCTGTTCACGGCAGAAGAACTTTATGAGATGGGCGTGGTCGATATTCTGGCTGAAGACGGTAAGGGCGAAGAAGCAATCATCGAATATACAAAGACAAATCGGAAGCGTTTCCATGCGGAACGCGCTGTTTATAAGGCAAGGCGTCTAGCCAATCCCGTGACGATAGACGAGTTGTTGGAGATCACCGAAATGTGGGCGGAAACAGCACTTCATCTGGAAGAGGCAGATGTGCGCAAAATGGAACGCTTGGCCATGGCGCAAGAACGCAGAATAGCTCGCTCGCTTCGAGCCGTTTGATAACCGTTTCTAACCGGCTGCACTATAACCGTCGTCCGTATTGCCATCATCGTATGTTTTTGGATTTTTGAAAAAGTTCGTAATCCGTGAAACTTCCTCCTCGGTACGTGCGAGATACTCAAAACGCCGTTTGGTAAACTCCGCTTCAGTGATCACCTCAAAGTGACCGCACATCTGTGCGAGTTTGGTCGCGCCAACATTGTTTGCACCGCTTTTGAAAGCATGGGCCTGAAAACGAAAATCTTCCACGTCGCCCTTCTCAACAGATTTACTGAAAGCAATCATGATATCTAATGTGTCGTCGATATATGCATCGATGATGGATTGAACAAAGCTCTCGTCGCCGATGGATCGTAGATAGTCCATTTGTTTGACGTCAATTGGAGGGCTTGGATCAGCCGCTGATCCTGATCCGATAGATTGAACGACATCAAACGGATCATCGCTAGCAGCGACCTTCGCTTCATCTGCATTAAGGAAATTGCCTGTCTGTTCTGCAACGGTGTCCAGTAACAAGCCGGCCTCGATAGGTTTAGTGAGGCGTAGGTCCATGCCTGCGTCCAAGCATTTTTTCTCTGTTTCCGCTGTAGAGTCCGCGGTTAGGCCGATAACTGGGGTATGATCGCGTGGCCCTTCGATCTGGCGCCAAAATTTACAGCATTCTATGCCACCAATATTCGGCATATTGACATCGAGAAATACGATGTCGAAAGTTTGTTTTTCAAGTTCATCCAGTGCTTTTTCGCCATCAGAGGCCACAACAACTCTATGACCAGCGTTGCTCAATATGGTTTCTAGGACCAATTGGTTGGTCCGATTATCATCGGCAACCAACACATTGAGCGAAACAGACTTACGGATAATTCTATTGGGATCATCCTCGAGCTCTTTGCCGATGCGATTGAAAGAACAACCAATTTGAACAACACTTCGAATGGTGTCAAAGTCAGGTGATGCTGGCAATACCGATGCAAAAGCCGCGCGCAGCTTTATCTCGTCCAGGCTTTTGCTGCTATTTTTGGATAGCAATACAGGCGGCAAGTTGGCGTCTCGAAAATAGTTCCAGAAGACTGCATCATCTTTATGCTGTTCCGCTATTTCTTCATCTAACAAAGCCATGTCGTAAGAGGAAAGGGTGCGATGCTTGAGGATCGTCTCCGAACGGTCGTTTCTGGCACATTGAATATGTTCAATATGGAGCTCTCCATCCTCTTCTCGACTGATAGTCGGGCCATTTAGACCAAATCCCAGCGACAATATTTTGTAGCTTTCTCCGCTTTTCAAGCTACCGCCCTCAACAACCGGATTAATCGGACAACTCAGAGTAAAGGTGCTGCCTTCTCCCACATTGCTTTCTAGAGAAATATCGCCGCCCATTTGTATTGCTAATTGTTGACAGATGGCAAGGCCCAGTCCTGTGCCACCGAAATTGTCCACGATGCTATCATCGGCTTGCTGAAAAATACCAAATATTTTTTCGTGCGCTTCTGCCGGTATTCCTGGTCCGGTGTCGGTTACGGAACACCATAGATGTGGAAGTTCTGCGTCATCATCTATTCCGCATTTCAACGTGACCGTTCCGGTCTCCGTGAATTTGACCGCGTTGCTAGTCAAATTAATCAAGATATTGCGGATGTAATCCAGCTGCCCAGCGATTCGCTGATCGCTAAGCGCTTCGGCTTGAAGATGAATTTTTAGACCCTTTTCAGTGGCCGCCAATTGCAAAATATCCCGTACATCGGTCAAGACGTCGACGATGCTGAACTCCTTCGGTTCTGGAAGTTCTTCTTGTGTATCTGATTGAGCAAAAGTGAGGAGCTGATTGATCAGATGAAGCAGATGCTGCCCTGCTGATACACTGGTTCCTACCATTTGCTGTTGTGCTTCTGGTAATTTCATATCCAGCAAGTGCGTACCATATCCGATAATGGCATTGAGCGGTGTACGCAATTCATGGCTAATACTTGCCAGAAACAGGCTTTTCGCTTTATTTGCGTTTTCGGCCTCTTTTGTCGCCTTAGAAATTTTGATGATCAAAGTTGAGCAATAGGCTGGGACCACGACAAGGCCGACCAGAAGGCCGATTGATAGCGACAAGTTGTGATGCCAATAAGGTACTGAATATACGGTCCAACCGAATGAGAATGTCCCTAATGCCGCCGCTACTGCTAGCCATTTGATACCAAAGCGGAAACCATATCCCAATATCACCCATAGGTATAAAGGATAGAGGGCGGCAACAGCTCCACCGCCAATTTCGAACAAATAAGTCGAGACGCCAAAATCAACCACTAAGCCGGCAAGTCGTCTATTGTTGCTCGGTCCAGGTTTGAATCGATAGGCTATCAAAAGTGCAAGGCTACCGATCAGGTGAAGCTGAAACCCCAATATGAGATCGGGAGCACCGTTGAGAAAATAGGTTACCGTTAGGGCGATGATGATCAAAACGAGTCGATTGATGATCATCTCACGCTCACGATCGCGACCGCGTTCGACTATGTCGCCGCGGTGCGAGTGATGGTGATGATTTCGATGCTTGCTCTTGGCGCTATGTTTCGTATGACGTTTGCGCGGCGTGAAGGACAGCATTGTACCTATACTTTCGCCGGATTGATGGTTTTTTTCTGATGCGTTAAGAACAGCTTAGATAGGTTTTTGGCGTGCTGTGGACGGGCAATCTTAAAGCCTTGAATTTCGTCACAGCCAGAAGCTTGCAAGAGTTCAAGTTGGGCGTCATTTTCGACACCTTCCGCGATCACCCTCATGTCAAGCGCATGAGCAAGATGCGAGATCGTACCGATGATCGCTCGATCAGCGGCAGAATGCTCAATCCTTGATATAAATGTACGATCGATTTTCAGACAGTTGGCTGGTAAATCTCTCAAATATTGTAGCGAGGAATAGCCGGTCCCGAAATCGTCTATTGAAATACCAACGCCGGCTTCGCGCAGTCGGATCAGCGACTGGCTAACATGATCATTATTATTGAGCAGCAATTCTTCGGTAATTTCAACAACGATTTTTGAAGGATCAATCCCATTCAATTCGATATTCTTCAATACCTCGTCACAGACATTTTGATTTTGGAACTGGCGCGGCGAAATGTTGATCGCGACACGTGGAAGATCAACGCCTTCATCCGCTGATTGACGAATTTGCCGACATACCTCCGCGATGACCCATTTGCCGAGGGTATCCATGATCCCCGTATCATCAGCAACCCGAATAAATTGTACGGGCAATAAACGTCCACGGGTGGGATGATCCCAACGGATCAACGCTTCCAATCCAACATAGTCTAATGTCTTTGCATCAACAATCGGTTGATATTCTAAAGCGAATTGCTGCTGGCTCAGTGCATCACGTAATTCAATCTCTAAGGAAGCATCTGCCTGGGCGATCTGATTCATCCCTTCTGAGAAGAAACGATAACAATTACGGCCATTAGCCTTGGCGTCGTACATTGCCAGATCAGCCAGCCTCAACAATTCTTCATACTCATTGCCATCGGCTGGAATCAGGCTGACGCCAATGCTAGCGCCGATGACCTGTTCAATCCCGCTAATGGAGTAAGGTTCGTTGATCGCTTTCAATATTTTTGTGCAGCGAGAATTGATCGCATCAGGACCATCTACTTTACCCAGGATTATTGCAAATTCATCGCCGCCAATTCGCGCCGCAAAATCGTCCGGCCCAACGATCCCAACCAGCCGCTCCGCGACTTCTCGTAGCAAGGTGTCGCCGCTATGATGGCCGCGTGTATCATTGATGACCTTAAATCTATCAAGGTCCAGCAGTAACAGCGCTGCCTCTTGACCGCTCTTCTTACATGTCTCGATCGTCTTGCGGACTTTTTCAGCCAATAGGGCTCGGTTCGGTAGCCCGGTTAGCATATCATGCAATGCCAAATGAGTCCGATGTTCTTCGGCAAATTTGCGGGCCGTAATATCAACAGCTGTGGTCAATACGCCGATAGTCTCTCCTTTGTGATTCAGAAGGGGAGATTTATTACAGTGGAAGATAAGCTCGACGCCATCGCTGGTGAATTTTTCTTCATAGTGTGGGATCGGTTGTTCCGATTTAATAACTATTTCGTTTCTGCGATAAGAATTTGTTGCCAGGTCGGGGCCTAGTATCTCGCCAAAGTCGTGACCGACCATTTCATCAGGGGTTTTATCAAAAAGTGCAGATTGATAGGCGTTAGTGAACAAGCATCGGCCCGCACGATCTGTCGCATTGATCATGATCGGAATGGTGTCGATAATTTGCTCCAACATGCTCTTGTTGGCAGGCGCTCGGTTATCAGATATTTCCCCAAGCGATGCATGCTTCCGTTCTATTTCGGAGGCACGTTTCCTCAGATTATCGCTTTTTTCGCTCTTGGTGAGAAGCGACATAGCGCGCCGGCAAAATTCTACATGTGATACGGGGCTTTGCAAAAAGTCCGTTGCACCAGCATCTAGCGCGGATAGGCGGCATTCTCGATCCTGATGCGCAGTGATAACGATCGCTGGTACATCACCACATTTTGACATCTGGCGGACGTTTTTGATGAACTCGGCACCGTTCATTTTTGGCATCCGATAATCGACCACCAGCAGTTCGGCGTTGTTATCGTGCAACCATTCCAGTGCTTCTAAGGGATCAGCAAATGTTACAGAGGAGTATTTCTCCCCCATCATAGTCACAAACTGGGCATAAATCCTCAGATTTGTGGGCCGGTCATCGACGATTAGAACACGCGTGGTCATATAGTGGCAATACGAGGCGATAATCAAAATAAGGTTAACGTCTCATTGGTATTGTCTCCCGCCCATTTTTTTGTCTTCCCGATAGAAAAATAGACTAAAAACAAGATGTTATACCTTTGTCTCAATTGTGTTTTCGTAGCTTGAGCAGTTCACCCGAGCCATTGGTGCAGATATTGACTCAAAAATTTAGAAAGTTGACCATCTAAATAGATGTTTCAGCGGTATTTATCTCATGATCAAACCATTTTGGTTTCGATGCTGCTTGCGGGGGCCGTTTTAATTTAGCAGTGCGAAGGAAAGCGAAGACAAGAATAATGATGTTCATCACCATCGAGGTGCGTGGTCACCTTTTACACATACGGGGGAAGCCGTGGAATTCACCTATGCCGAGATTTTAGAAATCTTATCAAATAAGCACAAAATTTTGAGTGCAAAAAAAATTGCTTTTCGTGGACGATTACAACATTTTCAGCGGCTTGGCTTTCCAGCAGGGGCAAATACTGGAAAGGGTAAAGGGGTAGCATACTCCTGGCGCGAGCTGTTTTTGATCGGTCTGGCATTGGATTGCCTGGAAATCGGGTCGACACCCGATCGCAGTGTTAACGAGATTATCAAATTTGAAGATGTTTTCTTGTCAGCAGTGGCAAGCGTCGGGCTTGGCGATAATCAAGAGGATAGCCGAGAGTTCAAATGCTTTCTCATTGTCGAGTTATCGAACCTAATGTCCTTAAAGGAAGAGGAGGATTGGAGTCAGATCGTAAAGCTGCTCTCGCACCATGACTTAATGCAAATCCTGTCCAGCGAGGGTTTGGATGCACATCGCTCGCCATATGCACTGCTTGATCTTCGGCAGTTTTTGGCCGCTATTTTAGATGGCGTCTTTCACTGCGTTGAAGGTTCAAGGAAGATGATTGTGAGTGATTTCAAGACTTGGGCCAGAGCACAATCTTAACGCATCGAACGGTTTTCTGATCTGTCTTTAGATAAAATTTAATTGCATCTTTGAAAGTTTCTCAGCACCTCGCGGTTGGGAGAGAATGGCGCGCCCTGAATATACATTACCGTACAATAATTTGATCGGTTGAGCATAGCTGCACAGCGGTATAGCGTGATCAGCAATAGATATGGAGTGAGCTTTGTGATTCCCGGTCAGCATTATGAAAAACAATATCTTGATTTAATGCGCCATATATGGACGCAAGGCGATGAGCGAGTGGATCGTACCGGGGTAGGAACTAGAGCAGTTTTTGGCGCCACAATGCGTTTCGACCTAACGGAAAATGCCATCCCGCTCCTCACCACCAAGCGAGTATTTTGGAAAACGGCTACCCGGGAGATGTTATGGTTTTTGACGGGCGACACAAATATTCAGTCGCTGGTGGAGCAAAAGGTTCATATCTGGACGGATTGGCCCTTGGCAAAATATCGGACAGAAACAAGGGACGATATCGATCGTGATGCCTTCGAGCAGCGGATAATTGAAGATGATGTTTTTGCCAAGAGATGGGGTGATTTGGGGCCTGTTTACGGAAAGCAATGGGTAAACTGGCCTCGCTACACACCGGCAGGCGAAGGGCTTTATCGGTTAGAAGAAAAAGGCATTAACCAAATAAAGTTGTTGATTGATGGGCTAAAAAACAATCCTGGTTCCCGCCGTCATATTTTCACCGGATGGAACGTAGCTGAACTTGATCAGATGGCTCTGCCGCCCTGCCATAAGACATATCAGTTCTACGTATCGAACGGCAAGCTGTCAGCCATATTGTATCAGCGCAGTTGTGACCTTGGGCTTGGTTTTGCATTTAATGTATTTTCGGCTGCTCTGTTGGTGCGTATGATAGCGCAGCAATGTGACCTTGAGCCGGGTGAACTGGTTTGGAATGGCGGGGATGTGCATCTGTACCTTAACCATGAAAAACTGGTCGAAGAGCAACTTTCCCGCTGTCCTACTGGAGCCCCGAAACTTAAAATAATACGGAAACCGGCTTCAATTTTTGACTATCAAATTACTGATTTTGAAGTGCAGGACTATGCTCCGCAATCTCATATTTCCGCGCCCGTGGCTGTTTAATTTCCGCGGCAACTAACTCCCGAAATATTGTTGTGATTTAACATTCAATATCGCCTGCTGATAACTTTATTGCAGAGCGGCGATGTGATTTCGCGTTAATCTATGCTAATAACGATTTGTCAACGAGTCGCGTAACATCATGCAATTAGTAGTAAAGTTTGTCCCAAGAGTAGTTAGGATTAGTCCAAACAATTTTTAAGGGAGCTTTCAAATGCAAATCCGTAAACCTAACCGTCTTTTACTGTTAAACGTATCAACATTGGCCTGTATCGCAGGATTGGTTGCGCCAGCCCAAGCGCAAACTACGTTTACCGCTGCCGAGGAATCGGCACAATCTCGACCCGTAATGGTCGAAGACGCTCCCAAGATTGTGATCCGCGATGATCTTACTTTGGACGACCCACCACCCGTGGGCGTATTTGATAATACTGTTGATGTGACTGGCGTCGGGCAAATGACCGTCAGAGGTGATCAAGACAGTTTCGGTCTGGGGCTTTGCACTGGTACTTTGATCAATCCTCGCACTGTTATATTTGCAGCACACTGCGTAAACAGCAGGGCAGCCGAAGATTATGGCTTCGCTTCGGGCGGTACGGCGATTGCCTTTGGCTTCAGTGCCGACAATCGTCCTGCCGTGCGCCGTTGGGTTGGATTTGATGATGGTGTTGCAAACCAGACGGACGTCGATTTCAACATCTATAATGTTGAGCAGGTCTGGTATGATGAGCGCTCTATTCCCACTGGATTTTTGGAAGCGGATGTAGCGCTGGCTACGCTTGATACTCATGCAGATGGTGTGCCGACATGGACCCTTCTTTTCTCTCCACTACGGGAAGAAACGCACGGTATCATTAACGGCTATGGGGCAAGAGGACTAGGGCCCAATGGCTCCGATCTCGGTATCGATTTCCGCCGCCGTATTGCAGAAAACATGATCTCATCGGCGAGTTCACTAGACGATAGGAACAATTTTCTCTTCGGGCCCGGCGATCCAAACTTGCCGCAAACGCTGTATAATATAGACTTTGACAGTCCGGATGGTGAGGCGGTCTTTGATTCAGAAAATGGCCGTTTTGATTTCGACCTTTATGACGGTGCAGCGCTTCCCCGCGAAGGAACAACCGCTGGAGGAGATTCTGGTAGCGCTCTTGTGGCAGACGAACTGTTCGATAAACCAGTTATTACATCGGTGCTATCGGGTGGCTCTCGTTTCTTTGGTAACGATGATACGGATCCACTCACATTCCAGCCGTTTTCGTCTTATGGAACACAAAGCTTCTACCAGCCGCTTTATTTGTTCTGGGATCAGATCGTAGCGAATAACAGCTATGTTTACGCCTCCAGTCGCGCTGGGACGCGTAACTGGTTAAATCCGCGTCATTGGCAACAGGATATAGATCCCAACTATGGCATTAGTGTTGATGGTGAACTCGTAAATGCACTACCTGGTTTTGAAGCACCGGGTGTCACTGGCGATACCCCCAAATTTGGCAATGTTTGCTTCCTTGATGACTGTCTGGATCTTTCAACGCTGAGCGTTGAATTTGATGAGGGAACGCCCAACAGCATCGCTATCGAAGGAGGGCCTGGCAGTCGTAATTTTGTCCCGAATAATGTCGTGGCCGATCCGTCAACTGGCATTCGGGCTCGCTATTTTGAGGTTACTCTCGCTGCAAATGGTGCCACAAGATTGCGTGACGACGTGACCATCGATCGCCTCAATATTGAAGGCGCAGCGCGACTTGATATTCGCAGGCGCGGTAACCTAAAGGTCTGGGGCGATTATACGCAGACCGGCGGTTGGCTTGACCTTCGGGGTACACTTACGACAGGCGAAGCTTTCCTTGGAACGGGACTTCTAACTGGGACTGGCCTTTTCGATCCAACATTTCTAACCTCGGTCAATGGTTCGATAGCACCAGGCCGCGACTTCGGCGATACTGGTACACTGACGATTGCGGGCGATGTTATTCTCGCGTCCGGGACACTGTCGATTTTTGATGTTGGCCGGACTGGCAATGATAAATTGGCTGTTATTGGCGATGCGGATAATGAGGGCATTATCTCATTGGGCGGCACTGCGGCCGTGATCAATAAGTTCTGGCGGCAGAGTGCGCGCTTTGGCCAGACTTTTGAGATAATCACCGCGGAAGGTGGCGTCGAAAATACCTTTGACGAGGTCGTTGGGCGGATTGGGGTTCTGTATCCCGAGCTGATTTATGGTCCGGACAATGTCACTGCGCGCATGAGGGTGATCCGCTTTTCTGATTTCTTCAATAGCAATGGTGTGACGAACCCAATCTCATTGGCGTTTGGTAATGCATTGGATAGCGCCCGAGGAAGTTCTTACAATGACCTCTCCAACGTCTATGGGTTGATTGATGTTATGGAGGCTGGTGAATTGAACACTACCTTCCAAAGCCTATCGGCAGCGCAAGCTGGCCGAACAACAACGCTCGATCAACAACAGGGCTCTGCAATGCGTAATCTTGTGTCGGATCGTCTGTCACTTCTTGGCGCTAAACAAGGCGTGAAGGGCAAGATCAAAATTATCGGTGCGCCCGGTGTTTTGAACAGTCGTAAGCTTACCAATAGCTCGGCCTCACAGCTCAGCTTTGCTGGAAACTATCAATCTTCAAACTGGAATGCCGTTCAATTGCCCGAGAATATGAGTGGGTTTATGTCTGCTGGATATAATCAATCCACATTGGCATTTGGGGGTAACGGCACGGATGACCGGCAAGGAAGTTGGCACATAGCGATGGGGCTGGAGTTTGGCCTCAATGACCGTACAACTTTTGGTACAGCCTTTGGCTATGCTGATGGTGCCCAGCAGGTCGGCGGAAGTCTAGCGAATGTGGAGACTAATCAAGCATCGGTTTATGGCAACTATCGCCTCGGCGGCAATTTTTATGTCGGTGGGCAAGCGTCAATGTCCCATTCTCGCATTGGCTCTGATAGCAGGGTTAGCGGTGGAACAGCGCTTAGTAACCTGAGTACGAACTCATTGACCTTCGCGAGTGAGATTGAAGCTGGTTACAATATAGATATGGATGGTTTACTGCTGACGCCACGCGCTAGCATTGGCTATTCGTCCTATAGCGTTGATGGCTTCCGCGATAGTGCCGGTAGCCTAGCAATGGCTGTTGATGAGATTAGCCGTTCTGGCCTAGAAGCAAAAGTCGGTTTGAAAATATCCGGCAGCACAAATATGGGTTACGCCTCAGCATGGTCTTTCCAACCGGAAATGAAGCTGGATTATGTGAACCGGATTTCGGGTAATGATACGAACTTTCAGGTGCGGTTCCTAGACGCAGAAAGCCTTGCGCTTGCGTTGCCAATTGGATTGCAGGACGCGTCTTATGGTGAGGTGAAGGGCGGGTTTAGCTTTACCAATGGACCACTGAGTTTTGGCGCAGCGGTGGAAAGCCGAATAGGTCAGCAAATCTATCGTGACGATCGAGCGGTCGTGAATATGGCCATTCGTTTCTGAATGTAGATATTTTCTGAGATAAAGTTAAAAAGGGGGAGCAGATGTCTGCTCCCCCTTTTTATTAGGATGCATAGGACAGCCATGTTGACCTTTTTGGTAAAGTGAAATAATATAACAACCAATTGAAATAAATATTGTGCCGTAATAATATGGCGAAACTGGAGATTTTGGATGGCTGACGAAAATAGCAAAACCAACTTGCCGCCATTGTCCCTGCACGTACCTGAACCGAAGTATCGTCCGGGCGATCCGGTTGATTATAGTGATGTCGATATTCCCAAGGCAGGCGACCAATCGCGCCCCGATGTTAACAGCGATCCAGCGACTATGCGCGACATGGTCTATGACATGGTTCGGGTTTTGGATGATGACTATAAAGCTGTCGGGCCTTGGGATCCAAAACTGCCTGATGATACGCTGCTGAAAATGCTCAAGACTATGGCGCAAGTGAGGGCCTTTGATGACCGGCTTCACCGGATGCAGCGGCAAGGTAAGACCAGCTTCTATATGAAGTGCACCGGCGAAGAGGCGACGTCTGTAGCGGCTGCCATGGCCCTGCATAGCGACGACATGTGTTTTCCCAGCTATCGCCAGCAGGGTATATTGTTTGTACGCGGCTATCCCATGGTGGATATGATCAATCAGATTTTCTCGAACCGAGAAGACAAGCTGAAAGGGCGGCAGCTTCCAATCATGTACTGTTCGCGCGAGCTTGGCTTTTTCTCCATCTCTGGCAATCTGGCAACCCAATATCCGCAGGCAGTGGGTTGGGCGATGGCCAGTGCGGCCAAAGGTGACACCCGGATCGCAGCAACTTGGTGTGGGGAGGGATCTACAGCAGAGGGCGACTTCCACAGCGCGATGACTTTCGCGACTGTCTATAACGCACCCATCATTATGAATGTCGTGAATAATCAATGGGCGATCTCGTCTTTCTCTGGTTTCGCCGGAGGAGAAAGAACCACATTCGCAGCGCGAGCTGCGGGCTATGGCATAGCTGGGATACGAGTTGATGGAAATGATCCGTTGGCCGTCTATGCTGCAACCCAATGGGCGGCTGAGCGGGCGCGAACCAATAATGGTCCGACACTGATAGAGCATTTTACCTATCGTGCAGAGGCACACAGTACTTCCGATGATCCCGGCGCTTATCGTAGTGCGCAAGAACGGGAAGAATGGCCGTTGGGTGATCCTATTACGCGACTGAAGCGGCATCTGATTCATCGCGGTGTGTGGAGCAAGGAGCAACATGAAGTGCTCGACAAAGAATGTATCGAGGCGGTGAAGATAGCGACCAAGGAAGCTGAGAAAAATGGCATTTTGGGGCACGGTCTGCACCAGCCTTTCGAAACAATGTTTCAGGATGTCTTCGAGGAAATGCCATGGCACCTCAAAGAGCAGAGCGAGCAAGCCAACAAAGAACGGGAAATCAAATGGCCGTCATGAACATGATTGATGCCATTAATAGTGGCTTGGACAATATGATGGCGCGTGATGAAGATGTCGTCGTCTTAGGCGAAGATGTCGGCTATTTCGGTGGGGTTTTTAGAGCAACCGCTGGCCTTCAGGAGAAGCATGGCAAGACGCGTTGCTTTGACACGCCGATTAGCGAATGTGGTATCATCGGCGTGGCGGTTGGCATGGCGGCCTATGGTATGCGGCCCGTGCCTGAGATCCAATTTGCCGATTATATCTATCCGGGTCTGGATCAGTTGGTGTCGGAAGCGGCGCGTTTGCGCTATCGGTCGGCTGCGGAGTTTACTAGCGCTATCACGGTGCGGTCTCCCTTCGGCGGGGGCATCTTTGGCGGTCAGACACATAGTCAGTCGCCTGAAAGCATGTTCACGCATGTTTGCGGTTTGAAAACGGTGATCCCGTCTACGCCTTATGATGCCAAGGGCCTTTTGATCTCAGCGATTGAAGATAATGATCCGGTGATGTTCTTTGAACCCAAGCGGATATATAATGGACCGTTCAGCGGCTATTATGACAAACCGGTAGAGCCCTGGTCGAAGTTTGAAGCCTCCGAAGTCCCTGAGGACTATTATAAGATACCGCTCGGTAAGGCGAATATCGTGCGCGCTGGCGAAGCGGTCACCATTTTGACGTACGGAACGATGGTGCATGTCGCCAAAGCGGTGGTAGAAGAACATGGCGTGGATGCCGAAGTGATCGATTTACGAACGCTGGTGCCGTTGGACATTGAGACGATCGAAGAGTCGGTCAAGAAGACCGGTCGCTGCTTGATCATTCATGAGGCAACCCGGACGAGTGGTTTTGGTGCTGAGCTTTCGGCTTTGGTTCAGGAGCGGTGCTTCTATCATCTCGAAGCGCCGATTGAGCGGGTCACCGGATTTGATACGCCTTACCCTCATTCGCTGGAATGGGCTTACTTCCCAGGGCCGGTTCGGATTGGTGAGGCTTTAGATAAGATAGTCGGGGAGCTGACATCATGAGCATATACACTTTCAACCTGCCAGACATTGGCGAAGGCATTGCCGAGGCAGAGATTGTCGCATGGCATGTGAAGGTTGGTGATCGGGTCGAGGAAGATGATCAGATTGCTGATATGATGACCGACAAAGCGACTGTTGAAATGGAAGCGCCAGTGACCGGAACGGTGATTGCTGTTGCGGGTGAAGAGGGTGACATTATCGCGATCGGATCTATGCTGGTACAGATAGAGTCTGAAGGTGACGAAAGCGCCGTGGAAAGCGAAAAGTCAGAGGCTGGTACAACCACTGTTGAGAGCGATAATGACGTCGTGACGTCGGTCCAAGATACTGATATAAAAGAAGATAATGCGGTATCCTCGGCCTCTCCCGTTCCTCCGCCGAAAACGCTCGAAGTTGACGTTGTAACCCCCGAAACTGACGTCATGGCAGCAGAAAATGCGCCATCGACGAAGGTTCTCGCCACCCCCGCCGTGCGTAAGCGCGCTGCCGACCTGGGTGTCGATCTGGGCCTTGTGAAAGCCCAGGGCGAGCATATTCGCCACAGCGATCTCGATACCTATCTCAGCTATGGCAGCGGGCAGGGCTATCGACCCTCGGGCGCCTCCGAGAAGCGTGATGACGAGACGATCAAGGTCATCGGTATGCGCCGTAAGATCGCTCAGAACATGGCAGAATCAAAACGCCATATTCCGCATTTTTCTTATGTCGATGAGATCGATATGACGGCTGTGGAAGACATGCGCGCGGACCTCAATGCCAATCGCGGCGACCGTCCAAAGATCACCATGTTGCCTTTGATGATCGTTGCGATCTGCAAATCATTGCCGCAATATCCGATGCTAAACGCGACCTATGACGACGAGGCAGGCCTTGTGACGCGTCATGGCGCTGTCCACCTGGGCATGGCCACACAGACCGATCAAGGTCTTATGGTGCCTGTTATACGGGACGCACAGGACAAGAATATATGGCAATTGGCTGCTGATATTGGCCGTTTATCGGCTGCTGCGCGCGATGGCAGTGCAAAACCGGAGGAATTGTCCGGATCTACGCTGACATTGACGTCTCTGGGGCCTTTGGGCGGCATAGCGACGACGCCGGTTATTCAGCGCCCTCAGGTCGCGATTATCGGGCCTAATAAGATCGTCGAGCGCCCCATGATCATTGACGGCGAGATTCAGGCGCGCAAGCTCATGAATCTGTCGATCTCGTGTGATCACAGGGTCGTGGACGGCTATGATGCCGCCAGTTATGTGCAAGCGCTCAAGCATTTGCTTGAGACACCTGTATTGTTGTTCGCTGATTGATCCCAAGGTCTTGGACTCCAAGGCTTTGAACCATAGCGCGGCACGCTCAGTAAAGCTGTCACCCCCCAAAGGTTCCGGCCCTGCTAAGACTTGGTGCTGATCCGATCAGCTTGATTATTCGCGCGCCTGAAAGGCAGCGAACTTGCGACACAGCTAACGCCCTAGAACCCCAAATTCCCGAGTGTTTGCTGGTCAAATTTCAGGCGGAAGGTGATGAAGGGCCCATCTCTGGTATAGCGGCTTTCTTCAAAGTCGCGGTCTTCAAAACCCACCACATTATAGCCGAGCGAGATATAGCCATTTTTAAACGGCGTGATCCCGACACTCGGTCCCCCGCTATAGGCAATCGTATCAAAATCCGTACCTATTCGCGCAGTCGCCTGTCCGCCGATATCAATGGTGTCGGAAAGATCGAACTTGACGTCCGCTCCGATCACATTGCTCCAGCCTTCGACATCATCTTCACCAAATTTATCGAAAACATAGCGGCTTCCCCAAAAGAAACTATATTCTCCGGCTTCGGTAAAGATGCCATCATCCGCGTCAATCGGCGTATAATTGACACTTAAACTATTGATAATTCTACGGGAAGTAACGTCCCCGTTGACAAGAAGTGGCGCGCCGCCAATCGGTCCGGAGGTGCCGGCGACAGCATTGCGGACTTTGTCTTCCCGAAACTCCAGTTTTTCCAGCCAGGACCACTGGCTATCTGCCGGGCGATACGCCCAGCTGGCTTCCGCCTCGATCACTTGCGTGCTGGTGCCGGTTTCATCTTCCGCGTGGAAGATGCTGCCCAGCGCGCCTAAAGAACTGCCTTCGCCGATTTGTTTCAATACAGCAGACGTAAAGCCATAACGCTCACTCAAGTCCCCATCGCGATATTCGGCGCGGGATACCCAGCTCCAGTCATCGTTTCTGAAGGTTGCGCCAGCGGTGACCGCCACGAAATCTTCCGTCAACGAGCCATCATTGCCAAGGAAACCACCCGAAGCGACCGGTTGTTGATCATTAATCACATCGCTGCGGTCAAAACCCCCCAAGGTTTCGTTGCCGTCCAGTGAGAAATCAATCGTCCACTTGTCGTCGAGCGGAATGCTTTGCGTCAGGCCATAAGCCGCAAAGGTGCGCGGGCCAAATTCGGTGATTTCCTGTTGATTGGCGCTGACAACGGCGCGGGCGCCGTCCCATGGAGCCACGTCAACACCAATACGCGCCGTGCGCGCATCAATATTCTCGCCATCGGCAATTTCATAGGTGCCGACGATCTTAATATCATTGGTGATCGCATAGCGCGCGGTAAAGCTGTGGCGCGCAGGGAAGTCTATGCTCTCATCCTGTCCGCCCAATGCGAATTCGGTTTGCGCGTCCAATTCCAACTTGCCATCAAATAATTTCTGCGTTGCACCGAGACGCGCCAAAGTAGAGCGATTGACGCTGCCGTCGGATAATCTGTCCTCGGCATGGACCACGCCAGCGCGCAACGCTGTATTTTCGCTGCGATATTCGAGTTCCGCTGTTCCAGAACGCCGCCGCGCATTGGTGGTCAGGAAATTCTCCTGGTAACCGCCAGCAGCCAATGACAATTTATCACTGAGCCGGACCCGCGTATCGATACCGAATTTACGTGTACCGCTTTCCGCAGCGTTCAGCTGACCGAGGCCAAAACCAGCGGATTGCTGGCGAACATAGGCGAGCACGTCGAATTTTGAACCATGATGTTCGGCCTCAACCAACCATGCGACCGCGCTGTCAGACCCGCGCGGTTCGCCGTTCAGCACATCGGCGGTTTTATCTTCGCTATCGCTGGAAGCGACTTCTGCGCGGAATTCGGTCTTCAGATTAGGGCGATAGCGGACATCCACGCCCAACAGGTCGCTTTTCACGCTTTCATTCTCATCATGAATGGCGGTTGCGCCGATTTTGAATTTTTGATCTTTCGACTGATAGGTCAAACGGCCACCGGCGTTCAGATCGCGGCCGCCGACGCCCAATACTTCATATTCAGCGATGATGAACTGCGGATCAAGACCGCTGCTGCGGCTGAGAATAGGTTCGCGGAAATGCAATGTACCAGCGAGATAATCGATATCATAATCGATATGACGCGTTAGTTCTTTGCGCTCGACAATCCGATCAGAGCGCAGACGATCACGGGTTTCCAGCGTGATCCGCTCGCTATTTGCGATAATGTCACGGGTCGAGAGAGCATAAGGACCGGAAAGGCCGTTGCCCTGAATTTCTTCGCGGCGAAAACGATTGGCGGCGTCGGCACCAAAGGCGAGAGCGCTGACTTGATCATTGCGATATTCCGCTTTCACGCCGTTGAATGCGCGTTGATAGCGGGCGAGCTCAGGCTCATTAATGCCGGTCTCATAGTCGCCAAATAGCGCGTAAAACTGGGGACGTTCCAGTTTCAGGTATAGACGGCGTACGGATGCCGCGTCGTAACGTTGCTCGGAACGATCAGCATAAACCGTGTAATAGCGGCGCGGATCGATAATTCCGGCAAAGCGGGTCTCGTCTTCTTCCTTGTCCGTGTCATAGGACAGCGTCATCAACCATTTTCCCGTGACACGGCCTTTTGCGTAAAGAGCGACACGGCCGTCCAGATTGATATTATCATCATCCTCGGTCAAATCTTCCAGACGCTCGTCGAGGGTGTTGAAACCCACGGTTCCTGCGGCAAAACCAACAACCGTCCATGGACGATTGCCCGGATCAAGCCATGTTTCGATACGCTGTTCGCGGGATACTTCACCATCGCGAAACGGGAAAGTGACGCTGACCGAGCCTGAAGCGGTTGTCGGTGCTAATTCGATGTAAGCAATGCCTTCGTCGCCTTCTACGCGCCACACAGGGGCACCGCGTTCGAGACCGGACAGCTGGTTCGCCTGTTGTGCATCCACTTCAATGGCGGGCGCATAAGGGGCAGGGACGCTGAAATCACCGGTTGCACCGTGATGGGCCGGTTTGCCGTCCCGATCGGTCAGACGCACAGCCAAAACAGGACGTGTTACGCCGTCAGCGACCAATATCGAGCGATCTTTCAGCAATTCCGCGTTGAGCGGGCTGGCAGAATAATGGACGTCGCGGGTCAATTCTTCGACCAGCTTCCCATTTTTGTTCAAAACCCGGGCCACAAGCGTGTTTTTACGGGATTTGATATCCAGACCGCGCCACAAGCTGACTTGAACCGAACCGGTTGCGCTTTTTTCCTTACCGTCAAACGACAGCGGGTTCACCGCTTCGCCGTTTAGGGTGAGTTCAACCCGTTGGCCCTTGCCGTGCTTAACAGCAACCCGCAGCGACTTAACGCGAGGGTTATAGCCGGTTTCCGGGAAAACCCATCCAATGCCGGGTGCTTGTCCAGCAAGCCAGTTACGCTCGGCGCCGGCAGCCTCTGGATCCGAGAGGATTTCAGGTTTTTGATAGGTTTCAATAGCTTGTACTTCCCGTGCAGCCACTTTGTGACCGCGGAAATCTGCGCGTTTCAGAGCGCCGCCACGGCCTTCAACAAAGCGAGAAATGTCGCTGCCGGCCGCGCGGGTGTTCTGCGCGCAGTTAATCGGGGCCATATCCGCCGGGAAAGTCGATGGATCGACCTGTACAACGTGCAAGCCGGGCTTAATGCCTTCAAAATGATAGCGGCCGTCGTCGTCGGTAATGGTGTAGGTTCCGTCCTGCAGCATGACCCGAATGCCACCAATTCCGTTGGCTTCACGCGGATCGACGCTGCATCCGCCGTCGGTAATGCGGCCAATAATCGTAAATCTTTCGGAAATGCCGTCGCGCTCGATGCGGACGGGCGCACTGGTGACGAGGCTTTGCGCGCCGCGATCGTCGCGGGCCTGGGCCGTGTTAATCGCATCGCCGGGCTGAGCGTCCTGACGGACTTCAGCCAAATAGGTCAGTAATCCGCTGCCCGCAGCGGGCAGAGCGGGGACGGTGACAGAGAAATTCTGTCCGTTGGGCTGCACAACAGGCGTTACGAGAGTACCATTATAGCGAACAGTATCAATGCGCAGGCGCATCGCGTTCGGCAATTGGTCCTCAATCGTAATCGCACCGGTGGTGCGCAGGGGATCGCTATTCTGGACGGTAACCCGATATTGAATAGCATCACCCGGCACGGCAATCGCGGTGGATGCCTCTTTGGTGATGGTTATCGGAACGCCGGGCCGGTCCAGCGGAACATCGACGCGCACTGGGGCCGGGTCACTCAGCGTTATGATACCGCCGTAGGAACCGTCCACGATTGTGAATGGCAGTCCGTCAGTGCGCTGAAAGCCTGCTAACGACTCCGGTGTTGCCGTCGACGGCGCTGTATAGGGCGCTGGGGGCTCTATCAGCAGCCGATATTGCCCCGGACGGGCAAAGGGGAAGCGATAGAAGCCTTCGGTGAAATTATACACATTGCCGCCGCTGTCCGTTACAGATCCGCCGGAAATCACTGTGCTGGGGAACACAGAAACGCCGTCATCACCGAAAACTTCTGCTGGCAGGCCCGTGGCAACGTCTATGAGCGTTACCCGTGTACCATCAACAGGGGCGCCATCGCCGCTGTCAAAGGTTTCACCAAAGGGATCGATCAAAATCCCTATTTCGACTGTGCCAATGGCACTACCGCTGACTTCATCAATACCGACGTTGAGCTGATCGCCAGGCTGCACGGACAGGACGCAATCGCCCTGAACCGGCGCAGGCGGTATCGCTGCGGTATTGATCATGCCAACGAAACGGCCGCTATTTGCTTCAGTTTCGACGATATTGATCGTCTCACGGTCGCCAGATGGCGTGGTGAGGACAATATCGAAACTGTCGATAGCGGCACTACTCAAATTCTTGTTTGGGGCAAGAACTGAGACAATTAATGGCTCTCCAGCGCGGATTCTGTCCGTTTCCATGATGGAAGCCGGGCTGGTATTGGTTCCGGCGAACACGCCGCGGAGCTCAACAGGGACATTGCCGCCGGAGCCTCTGCAGATTGTACCGGGAAGAGGAAGCTGTTCCGCGCCTGGCGGATCATCAAAATGGAAAAGTGTGATCTCAGGCGGCACTGTTGGGGGTGCAACGACCTGAATATCGACGCGATTGGACGGGGTTTGCAGGCGGCTGCTGCCCACATCCCACTCGGCCTCTGCGACGTTCGTTATAAGAGGGAAGCTTTGTGCATGTGCAGGAATCATAGAGGCAGGCGCGATCATCGCCCCTGCAGCAAGCGCCAGACTGACTGGCTTAATAAGGTTGGTTAACCAACGCATCCAAAAAAGGGGAGGCGGCGGCCTACCGGAAAGCCCGGTAAGCCGCCACATTCCTCAGTTTTAATCTACCGTCGCGCGGAAGAGCAGCGTTTCGGTAACGCCTGCGGCAACATCGCCGAGATCACCGGTGATAACACCTGACGATTCAGCAAGAGTGCCGACATCCGCGTTGGTACCCGTGCCATCGCATGCCAGCGCTGAACGAACACCGTTCGCAGCCGGAATAGTGGCTGGCCCAGTCACCGGCGCCGTCGCGTAGAATGACAGGTCCAGAGCGGAAATGTCATCCGAAATGCTAACGCTTGTGGCGGTTGCACTGCCCGTCGCGTTGGTCACGGCGATACAATATTCGATAACCGCACCCGGAATGGATTTCGGGTTGGTGCTACCGTTTACTGGATCCCAAAGAACCGCGCTGGACTTCACGACGCTAACATTAGCGGCGGAAATCACGAAGTTATCCGTGTCTGAAGCCGTCGCATTCACGATTACATTGTCGATATTGGCCGCATTGACGGTACCATCTTCGGTATTGGTTGCGTTGACGGTATAATCACCACCAAGACTTCCGCCCGTAGCACCCTCTTTAATGGCTGCAGTCAGCGTAATACCTGCTGCATCACCGCTTGCCAGACTCAGTGGGATATCACCGACAATATAGACAGTCGCGTTTGCATCTTCAGCAAGCTCGTCAATGAATGTCGCTGTATCTTCTGCTGGCTGATAACCAGGAGTTGCGCCGGATTCGACGAAAATTAGCAGACCCGTGACATCAAAGTCATCGGTGCCGCTAAATGGTGTCGCGGCTCCGGTTGTTTGCTGAGTAGCGGTCAATTCAAAGTCGACAACGTCATTTGAATCGTTGGTAACCGTGTAGGTCAGGAAGGCCGGATTAGGCGCGCCTGCGGTCTGGCCTGGCGTAACCTGTTGGGCCGCGCCATTGGCTTCCGAAACGGTCAGATCAAGCTTACGGTCAACCGTAAACGTGTCGGAATCGGTTTCCGCCGTCTGAGATACGCCGCCAACCTGATAGTTGACGGTAACATTGTTGGTAATTGCGTCGCCTGCGGTTGTTCCTGCAGCAAAAGCCGGGTTTGCACCCAGCATTGCGGCCGTAACAGCTCCTGTGGCAACGAGTAGTTTCAGTTTACTGGTCATAACTGATCTCCTGTTTCACTTAAATTTGAATCGCCAAACCCCCGCGGCGATCCGATACGGTTTGCGGTCACCTCACGGTGCCGCGAAATACAAGTTTCCCTTCCGAACCCACAGAAAGAGAACGATTAAATTTCCACTTGATATGCGTCACGTCGCTCATCAGGGCAGGGCGAACCTCGCCGTTTGCGCGCGTGTAAGTCAGAGCCGAGAGCGACCCCCACTTCTTGCCTCCGTCAACGGAGACAATTTCGGTGCCATCAGACGTTCCATTGAACGCGACCGCTTTGGGGAGCGGGTTGGTGACAGAGAAATCGGTGGCTGGCGTGCTGCCAACATTCTTATATTTGACAACGAAGACGAGATTATCGCCCGGTATGACCGTTTCCGGTGCTTCAAGCATGACAGCAGTCGTGCCGTTGGGCTTTTCAACTGTGCGCTCGACAAAAACGTCGCTTGAGAGCGTCACATTGTTGGCTGCCATCGCCATCCCGGGGATCGCAAGAGCAGCGAATATAGCCAAATGCTTCAAGATATTGATTTTCATCAATTATTCCTCAATCTATCGTTACTTGGAAGGTAATCGTGCGGGTTTGTCCGCCCGGAACAGTGCCGAGGCTGACGGCTATCGCACTGCCATCAAAAGACCCGGCATCGGGATCGGCATCACTATCGGTCAGGCCTGCGCCCTCCAGAGTGATGCTCTCGGCCGTATAAGTTGTGTCCGCTGGTATATCGTCATTGACGTTCAGGTTGGTCAGACTACCCGAACCCGTAATCGTCGCGACGAGTTGATAGGTAATGGTCGCGCCTGGAACCGCTTCATTTCCGCCAAATTGATCAACAATGGTTGCACTTTTTACCAACGCGACCTGTGCTGCCTGGATAAGGAAGAAGCTGCTGTCTTCACCGTCAGCGCCGGTGGAACCCACAACAGCATCCCCGCCGCCGTCGCCTTGTCCGGCAAAACTTGTGCCCGGTGCGCCGCTGCCGGTAGTCGCTACCGCTGATAATTCTACTTCGGCGCGCTGCCCATCGGTAGCTCCCACGGGAATATCAGACAATATAAAGACATTGATGCTGGAATCTGGCGCTAAATCAGGATCGTTTGAACCGGGCGTGTAAATTGTATCCACACCGGCATCAAAAACACCATTGTCGTCCGTATCAAGATAGATAACAGCATTGCTGGTATCAAAATCGTCGCCACCTACGGCCGTATCGGCGGTCAGCGTGAACGTTTCGTTGCCATTGCCGGTGTTGGTAACCTGATAAGTGGTAACTTGCTGGGTCGCGCCGCTGTCAACAGCAACATCTCCGGGATCACTGGACGCTACCGTAACATCAAGCAACTCGTCTACTGTGATCGTAACTGTATTGGAATCAATGACGACGGGGCCACCCGGTCCATCATAGGTCGCTTGCGCGGTGTTGAGAATGTCCGTGCCCGCAATCGTACCCGCGGCGTGAGCAGCAGAGATGCCAACGGTCATCGCGGACAGCGTGATTGCCAGCGTCATGACACCGCGTGTTGCAAGCGCACCAATAGACCCTTTGGAACTGCTAGCATCTGTTTTTCGTACATATTTCATGGGCTTGATATGCAGGAAAAAGGCAAATATTTAGTAAAGATGGCGTCAAAAACCTGTTGCCGTCACTTTGAATAAAAGCTTTGCAAAACAGCTAGTTAGGTAATATTTTAAGAGATTATTGACTAATTGCTTAATGGCATTTTAACTGTAACCATTTGTAACATTCGTTAAATTATGTCACATTCCATCCGAAATGGGTGTTTCGTAAAACATCAGCCTGAGTTTGGCCGATTGGATCAAATTGACGCCAAGTCATCCGGTCAGGCTGTATGATTTTTGCGTGCATATCTGCACAAAGCAAAATTTCTTTGCTCGATTGCAAGAGTGTTGTTGACAGTCAGGCAGCGCTCTTATACTTGCGCTTCTCCACCGCACGAACCGGCATATATGTCGGCGCATAAGCGGGTGTAGCTCAGTTGGTTAGAGCGCCGGCCTGTCACGCCGGAGGTCGCGAGTTCAAGTCTCGTCACTCGCGCCATTGCCTGAAAACAGGCAATTGGCGATTTAGGAACGGAATTTCCCGCTACTCATCCACCGTAACAATGGTTTGATGGGGTATATCCAGATAATCCCGGCGAAAACGTAGATTGGCAATTGCAGCCAGAAGTTCAGATCGCTGATCCAGTCCATCATACTGACGACGATGCCGCACCAGAGCAGGATAAAGACCAGAATCACCATCATACCAAAAGGCGCGCGCCAGTTGGGTGCATCCGGGGGATTATGGGGTGTTTGATTGTCTGGCTCTGTCGTCATGACGTCATATCAACTCTTTGAATTATTTCGGATTCTGTGACGATCATATGTAAAGTGACGTCATGGGGCTGCATTGGGATATCTTCGGCCTCTTGCACGGACCAAGCGAGCCCGACGCGGGTAGCTTCAGGGTGTTTTTCAAAGCTTCTGTCATAATGGCCTTTGCCTTGACCGAGACGGCCCATAGACCGGTCAAAAGCGACCATTGGCGTGATTATCAGGTCCGGCACGACAACAGGGCAGCTAGCACCGGGTTCCGCTATATCCTGATATCCAGATTCCAGCAGATCGATCGTGTCAACCTGCCTAAATTCCAGCGGAGAATCTCCCATGACTACTGGAAAACATAGTATTTTTCCTGATTCGATTAGAAATTCTGTCAGCCGTGCGGTCGGTGCTTCTGACCCCATCGCGCTGTAAAGGGCGACGACCTCACTTTGATCAACCAGTTTCGCGAGCGGAGAGGGCGGACGGCGGAAAGCTAAGCCGCGCGTCGCGGCATCCAGCTGGCTGTGGAAAGCATCGCGCCGTCGCCGATATTCTTCACGTAACTTCTTCTTTTCTTCTGACAAGTTATTCAAAAAACTATCTTTCTTGGAGAAGGTGACGGGACCGCCAGGGTCGTTTGCCGGAAAATCCTCTGACGCCTATTACGTCAGGTGGGCGCCATATGCGTCGGACCCGACTTCCGAAGAAATCCGCAATCCGGGCAGGGACAGCTCCCTATGTTGTTATATCGCCTCAGGGATGTTCGCTTCTAGCTCGTATCAGGCAGTACCCGTCACTTGCTATCTAGGGATGATTGGCGCTCTGCTCAAGGCTGTTGGCAAAGGCTTCTGCACGATCAGCTAGTTTTTCAAGCGCTAGCAGCACTCGTTCATCCTCAGCATCGTTGGATTTCTGCGATTTACCAGTTGCTGGAATGGCGGGTTGAGGAGCGGGGGCATTGCCCTTAGTTGTTTTCATGCCATGCAGCTCGTCCGCCAGCAAGAGCGAGGTAAACAGCAACATGCGGCTTTCCGTTAAGCCAGCAGGATCACCGGCTTCACCAGCTTTTCCATCAACCATTGCACCCAGTTTGGCGAGATGGCCTTCTTCCCCGTCCTGACAGGTTACCATGAATGATCGGCCGCCAATTTCCAGCTTTACCTGTGCCATATTAGCGCTCCTGCTGGGCGATTAGCCCGTCGATTGTGTGGATGGCTCGCTTCATTTCGTCTTTCAGCGCCGCATGGCGTTTTTCCAACGCAGCGTCAGGTTGATGATTGGTTCCGGTTTCTTTGGCCGTTTCTATTCGGCTAAGGGCCCGCTCGATACGGCCGATAGCGAGGATCACACGTTCGTTTTCCATGACTTGGTTCCGACATATAAGTTATTGTGTTTCATTGGTAACAATCTCAAGCCTCTGCGTAAACAAGAGATCGGTGAAGCGTAGCCTTGACGATATGGGCGTAGGCCAGCAAAGGATGTGTCAAAATGGCGAATCGGTAGATTTCCTTAGTCCACCGTTGTCAAAATTTGATCACTGCTGGGGGATCCTAAAAACATGACCGTTTCTGAAAAAAATATGGCAAATGCCATCCGCGCGCTGTCCATGGACGCGGTGCAAGCAGCCAATAGCGGCCATCCTGGCATGCCCATGGGTATGGCAGATGTTGCGACCGTGTTGTTTAGCGATTTTCTGAAATTTGACCCCAAGGCACCGAAATGGGCGGACCGCGACCGGTTTGTGCTCTCTGCCGGCCATGGTTCCATGCTGATCTACTCATTGTTGCATCTTACGGGATATGAGCGCCCTACAATGCAAGATATCAAGGATTTCAGGCAATTATCCTCGCCTTGTGCGGGTCATCCTGAAAACTTCAAGTTGGCGGGCGTAGAGGCTACCACAGGCCCATTGGGGCAGGGATTTGCCATGGCCGTTGGTATGGCGATCGCAGAACGGCACTTAAACGCGCATTTTGGCGACGATCTGGTAGATCATAAGACTTGGGTCATTGCTGGCGACGGCTGCCTCATGGAGGCGATCAACCATGAAGCGGTTGGTTTGGGCGGGCATTTGGGGCTTGGCCGCCTCAACGTGCTGTGGGACGATAACGGCATAACCATTGATGGCGGCACGGAATTGTCCACCAGTGAAGATATTCCGGCGCGCTATCGCGCTTCTGGCTGGCACGTCGTTTCCTGCGATGGGCATGATTTTGATGATATCCGTAAAGCGCTCAAAGAAGCGGAAGCCGATCCGCGGCCGTCGCTGGTCGCGTGTAAGACGGTTATCGGTTACGGAGCGCCGACAAAACAGGGCACTTCGGCTACCCACGGGGCGCCTCTGGGTGATGAAGAAATCACTGGAACCCGGGCGGCATTGGGCTGGGATCACGAACCGTTTGTTGTTCCTGATGATGTGCGGGCCGCTTGGTTGGCGCTGGGTGAAAAGGGTGCAGCGGCGCATGAAGCCTGGAACGGGCGTCTTGGCGGCCATAGTGATAAGGCTGAGTTCGAACGACGGATGTCGGGCGCTTTGCCAGATAGCAGCGCGATGCAGGACTATCTGGAAGGTCTGGCGCAGGATCCTCCCAAGGTGGCAACCCGCAAGGCTTCGGAAATGGCTCTGGGTGCAATTACCGCTGCATTGCCGGAAATGGTTGGTGGTAGCGCCGATTTGACGGGTTCAAACAATACCAAAACGCCTTCTACTAAGCCTTTGACTAAAGATGACTATTCCGGGCGCTATATCTATTATGGTATTCGTGAATTTGGTATGGCTGCGGCCATGAACGGTATGGCGCTGCACGGCGGTATCATTCCTTATGGCGGCACATTTCTGGTGTTTACTGACTATTGCCGCGGTGCGATGCGGCTGTCAGCGATCCAGAACACACGTGCTATCTATGTCATGACCCATGACAGCATCGGATTGGGCGAAGATGGACCGACGCACCAACCGATTGAACATGTTCAAAGTCTGCGTCTCATGCCGAACATGCATGTCTTCCGGCCTGCCGATGCGATTGAGACAGCCGAGTGCTGGGCGCTTGCTATCAAGCGGTCTGACGGACCTTCGACGCTGGCTTTGACCCGTCAGGGCCTGCCGCCGTTACGCCATGACGTCAGTGTAAACCTTTGTGAAAAAGGCGCTTATTCTATCAAGTCGGCCGAGAGCGCCAAACGGGTGGTCTTAGTTGCCACCGGTTCTGAAGTTTCGCTAGCGATGGATGTGGCAGCGCAACTTGAGGCCAAGGGCGTCGGTGCCGAAGTCGTTTCCATGCCGTGCACTGAATTATTCGATGCACAATCGGACGATTATAAATCCGAACTGCTTGGCGGGTCCGGAATATTACGGGTTTCCATTGAAGCGGGAACGACCTTTGGTTGGGAACGTTACACGGGGTTAAACGGTCTGCGCTTCGGCATAGATAGTTTCGGAGCTTCGGCTCCGATTAACGACCTGTTCGAGCATTTTGGTCTCACCGCAGATGCAATTACACCGCAAATAATAGCTAAACTAGGCTGAAAACAGCTATAAACTGGAATTCAAAGGAGCAACATCATGACAAAAGTAGCAATTAACGGATTTGGTCGCATCGGTCGCCTCGTCGCCCGCGCCATCATGGAGCGCCCGGACTGTGGCCTCGAGCTGGTTGCCATTAACGACCTTGCTGATGCGGATGCCAATGCGCTTTTGTTCGGTTATGACAGTGTCCACGGTCGTTTCCCTGGCGAAGTAACTGCCGATGGTGACAGCATTTCCGTCAACGGTAAGAAGATTGCTGTGACGTCAGAGCGCGATCCAGGCAATTTACCACATGGTGAAATGGGCATTGATATCGTATTGGAGTGCACCGGCTTCTTCCAATCGAAAGAAGCAGCGCAGCCGCATATTGATGCTGGCGCGAAACGCGTTTTAATCTCTGCTCCTGCCAAAAATGTTGACCAAACGGTCGTCTATGGGGTGAACCATGACGTATTGACGTCAGCGGATGTCATTGTTTCTAATGCATCTTGTACCACAAACTGCCTTGCACCGGTTGCCAAGGTGTTGAACGACGCGGTCGGCATCGAACGCGGCTTCATGACCACCATTCACAGCTATACCAATGATCAGCGTATGCTCGATCAGATGCATAGCGACATGCGCCGCGCCCGTGCTGGTGCGGTCAACATGATCCCGACCACAACAGGCGCTGCCCGTGCGGTTGGCCTCGTATTGCCGGAACTCAATGGCAAGCTCGACGGATCTTCGGTTCGGGTGCCGACGCCGAATGTTAGCTTGGTTGATCTGGTCTTCACACCAAATCGCGATACCACCGTTGAAGAAATCAACAATGCCCTGAAAGCTGCGGCTGACGGACCAATGAAAGGTGTATTGGTCTTTGAAGATAAGCCGCTGGTGTCCAGCGATTTCAACCATCAACCGGCAAGCTCTTCTGTGGACAGCCTCGAAACCTCGGTCATGGATGGTAAGCTGGTCCGCGTGGTGAGCTGGTATGACAACGAATGGGGTTTCTCCAACCGGATGCTTGATACTGCAGGCGTAATGGCAGGCTTGCTCTAAACAGAAAGGTTCTGAGCAATGGCTGGCAACAATTTTAAAACGCTAGATGATTTGGGTGATGTAACGGGAAAGCCCGGTCTCGTCCGGGTCGACCTGAATGTGCCAATGGCAGACGGCAAAGTTACCGATGATACGCGGCTCAAGGCCGTTATCCCAACGGTCACCGAATTGGCCGATCGGGGCGCTAAACTATTGTTGCTCGCTCATTTCGGGCGGCCAAAAGGCAAGGCGGATATGCAATATTCGCTGGAGCCTGTGGTTGCGCCGTTGGCCAAAGTTCTTGGCCGCGATGTTGGTTTCATGCAAATGCCGGATCGCGATACGATTGATGCTCTGCCAAATGGCAGCATCGTTGTTGTCGAGAACAGCCGTTTTGCGCCGGGTGAAGAGAAAAATAGTCCGGACATGGCCAAAGCCATCGCCTCGTTTGGCGAATTTTACGTCAACGATGCTTTCTCGGCTGCCCATCGGGCCCATGTTACGACGGTGGGATTGGCGGATCATCTGCCAGCCTATGCCGGGCGTTCTATGGAGCGGGAGCTGAGCGCGCTTAACAAGGCGCTTGGTGATCCAGAACATCCGGTGGTTGCGGTTGTAGGTGGCGCAAAAGTCTCAAGCAAGCTCGACGTATTGCGGCAAATGGTCGAAAAAGTGGATCATCTGATCATCGGCGGCGGGATGGCCAATACCTTTCTGGCTGCACGCGGCGTCAATGTCGGCAAATCGCTATGCGAGCATGACCTGACCGATACAGCAAATGAAATACTGGAAGCGGCCGACAAAGCCGACTGTACGGTCCATCTGCCTTATGATGTCGTTGTATCGAAAGAATTTGCGCCCAACCCGCCAACCCGCACCGTG
Organism: uncultured Sphingomonadaceae bacterium; assembly: GCA_947493215.1. Lineage (GTDB taxonomy): Bacteria > Pseudomonadota > Alphaproteobacteria > Sphingomonadales > Sphingomonadaceae > Parasphingorhabdus. The sequence continues at coordinate 1,996,767 of CANLQE010000001.1, forward strand.
AATGTGCATGAGGTGGCCGCTGATGAAATGATCTTGGACGTCGGACCGGCAGCGGTTGAAGCGCTGTCCGATGTCCTGAAAACCTGCAAAACGCTGGTCTGGAACGGTCCGATGGGTGCGTTTGAGACACCGCCCTTTGATATGGCGACCGTCGCATTGGCAAAAACGGCAGCAGCGTTGACCAAAGAAGGCTCGCTATTATCCGTGGCTGGCGGCGGCGACACGGTGGCTGCGCTAAACCATGCCGGTGTGGCCGATGATTTCAGCTTTGTTTCAACCGCTGGCGGCGCTTTCCTCGAATGGATGGAAGGCAAAGACCTGCCGGGTGTAAAGGCTTTGCAAAAATGAATATCCGGCCTGCAGAAGATAAAGACAGGCCGATAATCGCCGAAATCCATGCGCGTAGCTGGCAGGAAAACTATCGCGACTATTTATCCGAAGAACTGCTGGATGAGCGTATCCCCGAATTGATGGCCGAGCGCTGGAAAAATGCCGAAATTGGCCCGCAGGATATTGTGCTGGTGGCCGAAGATGATCAGGTACAGGGCTTTGTTGCCGCCTGGGATGACGAGATGGTCTATGTCGATAATCTTCATGTTCGCAGCGACTGCCGTTCGCAGGGCATTGGTCGCAAATTGCTTGCCGCCGCCGCCCGTGCAGCCAAAGAAAATGGCCGGAAAGCGATATGGTTGCATGTCGTTGTCGGTAATGACCGCGCCAGAAGCTTATATACCCGCCTTGGCGGCATGGCTGACGGGATTGAAGATAAAGACCTTTATGGAACCATGGTTCCCAATGAACGTATTTTATGGCGAGATATCAATATTCTCGTCGAACAATCTAACTAAACGAGGACGAATTTCATGCATGATCCGAAGATGATGGACAAAATCGAAAATGGCGCAGGCTTTATCGCGGCTTTGGACCAAAGCGGTGGCTCTACGCCGAAAGCATTGGCTGGATATGGCGTGGAAGCGGATGCCTTTTCGAACGATGATGAGATGTTTGCCCTGATCCATGACATGCGCAGCCGTATCGTGACGGCTCCGAGTTTTGGCAACGGCAAGGTTATTGGTGCGATCCTGTTTGAAAAAACCATGGACGGCGAAGCGGGCGGCAAGCCAGTGCCCACACTGCTCTGGGAACGCGGCGTTGTGCCCTTTTTGAAAGTGGACAAAGGCCTGGAAGACGAATCTGATGGCGTTCAGATGATGAAACCCAATCCCGGTCTTGGTGCATTGCTGGAACGCGCCAAAGCAAAGGGTGTTTTCGGCACCAAGATGCGTTCGGTCATTAACCTTGCCTCACCAACCGGCATTGCGGCCATTGTCAAACAACAGTTTGACGTTGCTGGGGAGATTTTGGATCACGGCCTGATGCCGATGATTGAGCCGGAAGTGAATATCAAGAGCGCGGAACGGGCCCAGTGTGACGCGATTTTGCTTGAAGAGCTTACAAAGCAACTCGACGCGCTGCCGGAAGATCGCAAAGTCATGCTGAAATTGTCGATTCCCACGAAAGCCAATCTCTACGCACCGTTGGTTGATCATCCACGGGTCGCGCGCGTTGTAGCGCTTTCAGGTGGTTTCTCCCGTGATGAGGCCTGTGCAGAGCTTGCCAAAAACCGCGGTATGATCGCGAGTTTCTCTCGGGCGCTGCTACAGGATTTGCGTCATTCGATGACCGATGGAGAATTTGATCAGTCGCTCGGTGGCGCTATCGATCAAATCCAGAAAGCTTCGACCGTTAAAGTATAGGAATAAGGCACTTGGCAAAATCAGATCCAAGCTGGTCAGATGTGGATGATTATATCGTCGAGCACCTGATAGGCGATGATCTGGTCCTAGACGCGTGTTTGAATGCGAATGCACGTGAAGGTCTTCCGGAGATCGATGTTTCGCGAACGCAGGGACGGATGCTGGAATTGCTTGCGCGCGGGGTTGGAGCGAAACATATCTTGGAAATTGGCACGTTGGGCGGCTATTCGGCGATTTGGTTGGCCCGGGCTTTGCCTGATGATGGTCGGCTCGTTTCGCTGGAACTGGAACCACAATATGCGGCGGTGGCACGGTCCAATATCGAAAAGGCAGGATTGACGGATAAGGTCGAAATAATGGTTGGTGAAGCAGTGGACTCGCTGGCTACACTGGAAGCGAATAAAGTGCCCCAGTTCGACTTTGTTTTCGTAGACGCGGACAAAGAAAATTACGCGACCTATCTGGAGCACGCCGTTCGCCTGTCCCGGCCTGGAGCGATGCTGGTTTTTGATAATGTGGTGCGAGAGGGCGGGGTGATTGACCCTGCCAGTTCTGACCCTAAGGTTCCGGGGACGCGCGAACTTTACAGCGCGTTGCAAAATCATCCGCGTGTTGATGCAACGGCCATTCAAACCGTTGGTTCGAAAAAATGGGATGGGTTCCTGCTTGGGATCGTGCGGGATGACTAAGGGACAACAACAATGAAGATACCGTCTTGCCAGCTTTACCTTATTTCACCGCTCGACGTTGGTGGTGACTTTCCTGAACAGTTGAAATCTGCCTTGGAAGCTGGTTCGGTGGCTGCCTTTCAGTTTCGCGTTAAAGATATTGCTCAAGACGATGCGGCGCTTCTGGCCGAACCATTGAAGGCCATATGCGACGTGCATGATGTTGCTTTCATTGTGAATGATGATGTCGCACTGGCGAAACGCCTCGGGGCCGATGGTGTTCATTTGGGGCAGGGCGATAGTCACCTGAAAGACGCCCGGGCGGAATTGGGAGATCAGATCCAGATTGGCATTACCTGCCATGACAGCCGGCATCTGGCGATGGAGGCAGGTGAGGGCGGTGCGAACTATGTTGCCTTTGGTGCCTTTTTCCCGACACAGACCAAAGAGACCCATCACCGGCCCGAAGTCGATGTGCTGCAATGGTGGTCAAATATCATGGAAATACCATGTGTGGCCATTGGCGGGATAACCCCGGAAAACTGCCAGTCGCTTATCGATGCAGGTGCTGATTTTCTGGCGGTTAGCGGAGCGGTTTGGAAAGACCCCAAGGGGCCGGCACATGCCGTAAAGCGTTTTGCGGATATATTGTCAGCGAATTGACGGTTTTCAGGAAGAGCTTTTCGTCACGCCGATATTTGACCGTACATATTGCGCTATAAACCGATCCGCGGAAGGCGGCGAGAAATTGGGTAATTGCTCCAATTCTCTGACATAGCCGGGCATGGGGATGAAAGACCTTATCCTGCCGCCACTAATGGAATAGCCGAACAAGCCGGCAGCAGCGGCTTTGCAAGAATGTGGTTCGGATAGAAACCGGCTTTTGGTGTGTTTTGGAATATCTGCTTGTGCCATAGCGCTTAGTTACACTGATGTAAGTGCGACGTATTGTATGAAAAAGACAAGCGGCTAATGTTAAGGCTTTAAATGATCATGGCTCGATGACAAAAAGTCCTTTGCGCCCTTTCAGAAAATTCCTGACGAAGCTTTCCTCCGACGGGATGCCGAAATGCGGCATCGACTCTATTTCGCTGAGAAACCCAATATGGGAGGTCGGTGTGGGGGCGGGGGCGTGCGAAATTATCCCGCTGAATAGGCCAGCAGCAGGGGCGGTTGTTTCTTCGGGCGACACCGGATCGGGAACATTTTCCATTACCTGCCGCGTAAATACTGCTTAGGGGAATGTATTGTATGAAATCGCCATATCCAGTCTTCGCTGCGCTTGCCTATCGTCGTCCGTCGTTATAGAGGGCCGCAACACAAGATTTCCGAAAGCGAGATGTTCCATGAAAATCAGCGGCGTAGATATCCGTCCAGGCAACATATTGGATTACGAAAAAGGCCTTTGGAAGGTCGCCAAGATTCAGCACACGCAGCCCGGCAAAGGCGGCGCTTATATGCAGGTTGAAATGAAGAACCTCGTTGATGGCCGCAAAACCAACGTCCGCTTTCGCAGTGCCGATACGGTGGAAAAGGTCCGTCTGGATACCAAGACCTTTCAGTATCTTTTTGCCGATGGTGATATGCTTACGTTCATGGACAAGGAAAATTACGAGCAGATCACATTGCCCGCCGATTTGCTGGGCGATGCGGTTGAGTTTTTGCAGGACGGGATGGATGTTCAGCTCGAACTTTATGAAGAAAAGCCGATTTCAGTGCAATTGCCCGACCAGATTGAAGCGGAAATTGTGGAAGCGGATGGTGTTGTTAAGGGCCAGACCGCATCTTCCAGCTATAAGCCTGCGGTTCTCGATAATGGCGTTCGCGTTATGGTGCCGCCATTTATTTCGGCTGGCACGCGGATCATTGTTGACGTTTATGCGCGGGAATATGTCGGTAAAGTCTCTTAAGGCAATATAGAAGACCGCTAGCCCTTAGCTTGTCAAAGGGCGTCCAGCACTCGAAGATAAACGTGGTTCGACAGGCTCCCCACTAAGGGGTAAGCATTTGTCCCCCGATACTGAAAGCTTAAGACATGCCAGCACATTCCGCCCTTATCACCGTTATGGAACGCGCCGCACGTAAGGCGGGATCACGTCTGCGTCGCGACTTTGGTGAAGTCGAGCATCTTCAGGTGTCAAAAAAAGGCCCGGCCGATTTCGTATCCAAAGCGGACATGCGCTCTGAACGCATTCTTTATGATGAACTCATGAAGGTGCGTCCGGGCTGGGGCTTCGTGCTCGAAGAAGGCGGGATGATTGAGGGCGAAGAAGGCAAACCGCGCTGGATCGTCGATCCGCTCGACGGCACCACCAATTTTCTTCACGGTATTCCGCATTTCGCGATTTCCATCGCTGTGCAGGAACGCTCCTATGATGGGCAGGGTTGGGGCAAGATTACCAGTGGCTTGATTTACGAACCCGTATCTGACCAGACTTGGTGGGCGGAAATGGACAAGGGTGCCTATGTGGGCGAAAAACGCTTGCGGGTTTCTGCGCGCCGTGATTTGTCGGAGGCGGTTATCGCCACCGGCATCCCATTTAAAGGCCATGGTGATCTGAGCGAATGGTCCCGCATCTTTGGCTCGATTGCGCCACAAGTGGCCGGTATCCGTCGCAATGGCGCGGCTTCGCTTGACCTCGCATGGTTGGCGGCCGGTCGTTATGACGGTTTTTGGGAAGCGGATTTGCAAGTTTGGGACGTGGCAGCAGGCATATTGATGGTCCGGGAAGCGGGCGGTTTTGTCAGCGATTATACCGGGGGTGATCAGCCGATTGGACAGCGTGAAATACTGGCGGCGAACGAAGCGCTTCATAGTAAGTTACACAAAATTCTGGCCCGGTCGCTGCTATAACCGCGTAAACGGCATATTTGCCGCCAATTTGAGCCATTTGGCCCTTGCAGCTTGGTGAGCCTATCCCTAAAAGCGGCCCTGAATTATAGAGAAACGAGTCTTTTGTGGTCGATCTATCCGAATATGCGCCAATACTGCTGTTTCTAGCAGTGGCCCTTGGTCTGTCAGCGCTTTTTGTTTTCCTGCCCATGGGTGTGTCACGATTGACCGGAACCCATAGTCCAGACGCCGAGAAACTGTCCGAATATGAATGTGGTTTTCCTGCATTTGAAGATTCACGCAGTCAGTTTGATGTGCGTTTCTATCTTGTAGCCATCTTGTTCATCATTTTTGATCTGGAGGCAGCCTTTCTGTATCCGTGGGCGGTTTCTCTTGGGCAAATCGGGTGGATTGGCTGGTCGTCGATGATGATCTTCTTGGTAATCCTAACGGTTGGATTTATTTACGAATGGAAAATGGGAGCGCTCGATTGGGAGTAGAATCTACCAGCAACGTTATCTTGAATGCTGATGGAACGCCGATGGCGCCCAACACGCAGCCTGATGAGGCGTTTTTCAAAGACCTGAATTCGGAAGTGAATGACAAGGGTTTTCTTGTCACGTCCACCGAAGACCTTTTTCAATGGGCGCGCACCGGTTCGCTTTGGTGGATGACGTTCGGCCTGGCTTGCTGTGCGGTCGAGATGATCCATGTCAATATGCCGCGCTACGACATGGAGCGCTTTGGCGTTGCGCCGCGCGCTAGCCCGCGTCAATCGGACGTGATGATCGTGGCCGGTACTTTGTGCAACAAGATGGCTCCGGCGCTGCGCAAGGTTTATGACCAGATGTCAGAACCGAAATATGTGATCTCTATGGGATCATGTGCGAATGGCGGTGGATATTATCACTATAGCTATTCGGTGGTGCGCGGATGTGACCGGATCGTACCGGTTGATATTTATGTCCCGGGATGCCCGCCAACGGCTGAAGCGTTGCTTTACGGTGTCATGCAATTGCAGCGGAAAATCCGCCGCATCGGCACGTTAGAGCGTTAATATGGCAAACGGGGCCCCCATAATTTCCAGCAACGAAGGCGTTGCTGCCGCGCTTGCCAAATCCTTGGGCGCAGCGGTGCTTGATACAGTTGAGGCCTATGATGAGATCAGCTTTACCGTTGATCGCAAAAAGCTGCCTGCCGTAATGGACAAGTTGCGCGACAAACATGAATATCAGCAACTCGTTGAGATTGCCGGTGTCGATTATCCCGAACGGCCGGAGCGGTTCGAGATTTGCTATCATCTGCTCAGCCTGACCAAAAACCATCGCATCCGTGTGAAGGTTACAACCGACGAAGATACGCCGGTTCCAACCGTGACTCATATCTGGGAAGTTGCCGGCTGGCTGGAGCGTGAAGTATTTGATCTTTACGGCGTGCTATTTGATGGCAATGCCGACTTGCGGCGCATTCTTACCGATTATGGTTTTCAGGGCCATCCTTTCCGCAAGGATTTTCCGCTTACTGGCTATGTCGAAATGCGCTATTCCGAGGAAGCCAAGCGGGTGGTTTACGAACCCGTGAAACTGGCACAGGATTTTCGTAGCTTCGATTTTATGTCACCATGGGAAGGCGCGGATTACATCCTGCCGGGTGACGAGAAGTCAGAAGATGGTGACGATAAGGGAGCCAAAAATAATGGCTGATTATCTCGACGAGATGGATCATATGGCCGACGAGGCTGATCCCACGGTCGGTGATCTGGAAATCCAGAATTACACGATCAACTTTGGCCCGCAGCATCCTGCGGCGCACGGTGTCTTGCGGCTGGTGATGGAGCTCGACGGTGAGATTGTTGAGCGTCTTGATCCGCATGTTGGCCTGCTGCACCGCGGCACCGAAAAGCTGATTGAGCATAAAACATATTTGCAGGCTTTGCCTTATTTTGATCGGCTGGATTATTGTTCGCCGCTCGCGATGGAGCATAGCTATGTGCTCGCGATTGAGAAATTGCTCGATCTCGAAGTGCCTTTGCGCGGTCAATATTTGCGGGTGTTATTCGCTGAGCTGACCCGTATCTGCAATCATATGCTGAACATCGGCGCCCATGTGATGGATGTTGGCGCGATGACGCCCAATATCTGGGTGTTTGAAATTCGCGAGCAATGCCTGGAGTTTTTCGAGCGGGCCAGCGGCGCCCGTATGCACAGCGCCTGGTTCCGCCCCGGCGGCGTGCATCAGGACGTGCCGTTGAAATTGCTCACCGATATGGCGGATTGGCTCGACGAGTTTCCGACCCTGTTTGAAGACGCAATGAGCCTCGTCACCGGCAACCGCATATTCAAACAGCGCAATGTTGATATTGCGATCGTGTCTAAAGAAGATGCGGTACGGTGGGGCTTTTCCGGTCCGATGATCCGTGGCAGCGGCATCGCTTGGGATTTGCGCAAGTCGCAGCCTTATGACGTTTACGACCGCATGGAATTTGATGTGCCAGTTGGTACGCGTGGCGATTGCTATGACCGGTTCATGGTCCGGGTCGAGGAAGTGCGCCAGTCGGCTCGCATCATGCGGCAGTGCCTGAACGAAATGCCGGAAGGCCCCGTGGCTAGCAGCGATCGCAAAGTCGTCCCGCCCAAACGCGCTGAGATGAAACAGTCGATGGAAGCGCTGATCCATCACTTTAAACTCTATACCGAAGGTTTCCACGTCCCCGCCGGTGAAGTCTATGTCGCGACCGAGAGCCCGAAAGGCGAATTCGGCGTTTATCTGGTCAGCGATGGCAGTAACAAGCCTTATCGCTGCAAGATACGTCCGACTGCTTTCTCGCATCTGCAGGCGATGGATTTCATGTCCAAGGGCCATATGCTTGCCGATGCTACGGCGATCTTGGGCGCGATGGATATTGTGTTCGGGGAGTGTGACCGTTGATCGGGCGCGAGATATTCATTTTTATCGCCGCATTTGCTGTGTTTGCCTCGGCCGTGGCCGGTTATATGGCCGCGTTCCATGGTGAGGTCAGTCTAAAGGAAGTACTGTCAAATGCCTTTGCGGCCGTTGTCGGGCTCTATGCTGGCCGTTTTCTTGAACGGAAATTGAGCCATGGCTGATGCCCCAAAAACTTCCAAACGCTGGAGGCTCGGTGGTGGTGCCACGGTGTTTGTGATTGTCGCAATCATGTTGCTTTGGGAATTGTGGCAGCCTGCGAACATGCTGTGGAACATCATATTATTGACTTTGACAGTCGGATTGATCGTCGCAGGGTTCTGGTTGAACATATATTTTTCAAAGCATTGGGACGAAATTGGGGAAGCGCGTTTTGATACGCGAAACAAAAGTGATGTAGATGGCTGAAGCTGCAAATATTCCAGACGAGATTGAAGTGCGCGCCAAATGGGGTGATTTCAAATTCACGCCAGCGAATGAAAAACTCGCCAAATGGCAGATTGCGAAATATCCTGAAGGACGTCAGAAATCCGCAGTCATGGCATTGCTTGATCTGGCCCAACGTCAGGTTGGCGCAGATACGAAAACGCAGGGCTGGCTGCCGGTTCCGGTGATTGAATATGTCTCCGCCTATTTGGATATGCCATATATGCGGACCTATGAAGTCGCGACATTCTATACCATGTATAATCTCGCTCCGGTTGGCCGTTTCCATGTGCAGGTTTGCGGAACCACGCCTTGCATGCTGCGCGGCAGCGACGACGTGATGGCTGCCTGCAAGAACAAGGGCATGGCCAAGGGCAAAACAACACCAGATGGCCTGTTCACGCTGACCGAGGTTGAGTGCATGGGCAATTGTTCCAACGCGCCGATGGTTCAGATTAACGACGATAATTACGAAGATCTCGATTACGATATAATGACCCGTATTTTGGAAGACTTGGCCGAAGGCAAAGAGATTTCGGTCGGTTCGCAAATTGGTCGCAAGACTAGCGAACCCAAAGGTGGTCCGGTGACTTTGAGAGAAATGGTCAAAGCCAATCACGACTATCGGAAGGAGTGGTAAGATGCTGCTCGACGGATATGCAGGATGGGTTGCGTTGGCGGTTGTTGCCATTGCCATTGCAGGTGGTCTTTGGGGCCGCAGGAGTAAGAAATAATGGGTTTTGATTTCCTGCAGGACAAAGATCGTATCTTTACCAACGTCTATGGCTTTCAGTCATGGGACCTGAAGGCCGCGCAAAAGCGCGGTGATTGGGACAAGACTGCTGATATTATCAAACGCGGTAATGACAAGATTATCGAAGAAATGAAGGAAAGCGGCCTGCGCGGTCGCGGCGGCGCTGGTTTTCCAACCGGGCTGAAATGGTCCTTCATGCCAAAAGAGTCGCCGGATGGACGTCCGAGTTTTCTAGTTATCAACGCTGATGAATCTGAGCCCGGTTCCTGCAAAGACCGCGAAATATTGCGCAATGATCCGCATAAGCTGATCGAGGGCGCTTTGATCGCTGGTTTCGCCATGCGAGCCCGCGCTGCCTATATCTATATTCGCGGCGAATATATCATGGAAGCCAAGGTCATGGAGGCGGCCGTCAAGGAAGCCTATGACGCTGGCCTGATCGGCAAGAACGCTTCAAAATCCGGCTATGATTTTGATGTGTTCGTCCATCGCGGTGCGGGCGCCTATATTTGCGGTGAAGAAACCGCGATGATCGAAAGCTTGGAAGGCAAAAAAGGGCAGCCGCGCCTGAAACCGCCATTTCCTGCCGGCGCTGGCCTTTATGGTTGTCCGACGACTGTTAACAATGTTGAGTCCATTGCGGTGGTGCCAACGATCCTGCGCCGCGGCGCCAGCTGGTTTGCTGGCTTTGGCCGCGAAAATAACCATGGCACAAAATTGTTTCAGGTTTCCGGCCATGTCGACAAGCCAGCCGTTTTTGAAGAAGCAATGTCTATCCCGTTCAAAGACATGATCGAAAAGCATTGCGGCGGCATTACCGGAGGTTGGGACAATCTGCTCGCGGTTATTCCCGGTGGTTCGTCTGTGCCTTTGGTACCGGCCGAGCAAATCATGGACGCGCCGATGGATTTTGACGGGCTCAAGGACGTCGGTTCAGGTCTTGGTACGGCGGCGGTGATCGTGATGGACAAGTCCACCGACATAGTCCGCGCGATTTCACGGCTCAGCTATTTCTACAAGCATGAAAGCTGCGGCCAATGTACGCCGTGCCGCGAAGGTACAGGCTGGATGTGGCGCGTGATGGAAAAAATGCGCGATGGCGATGCTGAGATTGGCGATATTGATACGCTTTATGAAGTGACCAAACAGGTTGAAGGCCATACGATCTGCGCGCTTGGCGATGCAGCGGCTTGGCCGATTCAGGGTTTAATCCGCCATTTCCGTCCGGAGATGGAACGGCGCATAAATGAGAACAAAGGCGCAGAAGTGCTGGAGGCGGCGGAGTGATGAAAATATCGTTTTCGGCTCTCGTTAGAGTTGCTTTATGTTTGTCGGTTTTTCCCGTTGTTGCATTTTCTTCTGCTCCAGCAAGTGCTGGAGCATTGGAGAAAAACATAGCACAGTGCGCGTCACAGCAGGCTCCAGTTTCCGCGCAGAACTGGATGTCGATGGAGATTCCAAAACAGAATTTGAATTTTCTAAAATTGGCCAATCAGGATGCTTTGGGTCTTCGTTTGCTAGCGATATGTAGCACTGAAAACCCAACCCCTAAGATGCCGAAATGGAAAAGCCTTCATAAAGCTGTTTTAAAATCGCTAGCAAAAGCTGATCCGTTGGGAACAGGCGAGGATGGTGTTGTGGAACTATGTACTTCTACAGCCGACGTCGATGGGGAAATCATTCCCTTCAAAGTCGATATTGCGATCGTCGCCCAAAATGATCGAAATATCGTAACAACCCAGCATTTTGGGCATACCGAAAAATGGGGTCCAGTTCCGCTGCCAAGAGACTTATATACAGTGCCTCCGGCGGATGCAAAAGTCGCCACAACATGCAAAAAAATCTCTTCTGATGGGAGTCTAGCTGATGCCTAAAGTCACCGTAGATGGCATCGAACTCGAAGTTCCACAGGGCGCAACCGTGCTGCAGGCTGCGGAGCTTGCCGGTAAGGAAATTCCGCGTTTCTGCTATCATGAGCGCCTGAGCATTGCTGGCAATTGCCGCATGTGTCTGGTCGAAGTGAAGCCCGGACCGCCTAAGCCGCAAGCCAGCTGCGCGCTGCCTGCCGCCGAGGGACAGGAAATCCGGACCGATAGCGCAATGGTCAAAAAGGCTCGCGAAGGGGTGATGGAATTTCTCCTCATCAACCACCCGCTCGATTGCCCGATTTGCGATCAAGGCGGCGAGTGCGACTTGCAGGATCAGGCCATGGCCTATGGCAAGGGCGGATCGCGCTATGAAGAAAACAAACGCGCCGTAACCGAAAAATATATGGGGCCCGTGGTCAAGACGATCATGACGCGCTGCATCCATTGCACCCGTTGCGTCCGTTTTGCCGAAGAAGTGGCTGGCGTGGAAGAAATTGGCGCTATTGGACGCGGCGAGGGGATGGAGATTACCTCTTATCTCGAAGGCGCGGTACACAGCGAATTGAGCGGCAATGTTGTTGATCTGTGTCCCGTGGGCGCGCTCACCAGCAAACCTTATGCGTTTGAAGCGCGGCCTTGGGAACTGACCAAGACCATGGGCATTGATGTCATGGACGGCGTCGGCACCAATATCCGCATCGATAGCCGCGGCCGTGAAGTGCTGCGCTCCTTGCCGCGCGTCAATGATGACGTGAATGAGGAATGGGCGACCGACAAAACGCGTCATGCCATTGACGGCTTGATGAAGCGCCGCCTCGACAAGCCTTATATCCGGCAGAATGGTACGTTGGTGCCAGCTAGCTGGAACGACGCTTTTGAAGCCATTGCCGCGGTTAAAGCAGGCAGTTCGGTAGCCGCCGTTGCGGGCGACCTGGTCGATTGCGAAACCATGTACGCGACGAAAAAGCTGCTGAAATCCATGAAATCGGATATGCTCGAAGGACGCCAAACTGGGCTGTCTTATGATGTGTCCAATCTGGCGGCGGTGAATTTCAACACGACCATCGCGGGTATCGAAGAAGCTGATGTAATCGTCTTGGTCTCAACTAACCCGCGCTGGGAAGCCTCGTTGGTTAATACGCGTATCCGCAAGGCTGTGCGTAAGGGTGGCGCCAAAGTCTTTGGCATTGGGCCAGAGGCAGATCAAACCTATCCGGTTGAATGGTTGGGTGATGATATGGGCTTGCTGGCCAAGCTCCCCAAGGCCGCAGCAGACGCGCTGAAAAATGCCGAGAGACCGGCGCTTATATTAGGTGGCGGCGCGTTGAGCGTTGAAGGCGCGCATGGCGCAGCCTTGAAACTGGCAACAAAATATAAGCTGGTCCGGGACGACTGGAATGGTTTCAACGTACTTCACATCGGCGCTTCGCGTACGGGCGGATTGATGCTCGGCTATGCTTATGATGGCGGCATTAAAGCGATCGCCGCGAAGAAACCAAAACTGCTTTTCTCGCTCGGCGCGGATGAAATGAATTACGACGCGTTTGAAAAAAGCTTTAAGGTTTACATCGGCCATCATGGTGATGCCGGCGCACATGCGGCCGATGTCATATTGCCAGCTGCTGCCTATACTGAGAAAAACGGGACTTATGTCAATTTGGAAGGGCGTGTCCAGCGGTCCAGCAAAGCAATTTTTGCCCCCGGTGATGCGCGCGAAGACTGGAGCATCTTGCGGGCTCTGTCCGAGGTGATGGGCAAAACGTTGCCCTTTGACAGTTTCGCAGAGCTGCGCGTCAAAATGGCGAAAGATCATCCGGAAATGGCTGAAGAAGGCCTTGTGTCGCTCAAATGGGCGCCGCCATCTGGATTGCCGGATAAGCCAAAGGGGCCGGGTGTTCATCCGATCAAGGATTTCTACCTGACCAACAGCATCGCCCGCGCCAGTGCGACGATGCAGCGCTGTTCGGCTGAATTGCTGCACGGGGACGATATGCTGGAGGCAGCAGAATGACCGCATATTTGCAATCTGTTCTTGGCGTTGAGTTGGGCTGGTTCGTCGGCACGCTCGCGTTGATCCTGTTGATCGCTCTGCCGCTTATGCTGGCGGTTGCGATGATCATCTATACCGATCGCAAGATTTGGGCGGCGATGGCGCTGCGCAAAGGCCCCAATGTGGTCGGGCCTTTTGGATTGCTGCAATCCTTTGCCGATGGCCTTAAGGTATTCCTTCAGGAAACGATCATTCCGTCCAGTGCGAACAAGGGTCTTTTCCTGCTCGCGCCGATCCTCACATTCACGGTCGCTTTGCTGGCTTGGGCGGTGATCCCGTTCAGCGAAGACATGGTGCTAGCGAATATCAATATCGGGCTTCTTTACATTCTCGCGATCAGCTCGCTTGGTGTTTATGGCGTCGTGATTGCGGGCTGGGCCAGTAACTCCAAATATCCGTTTTTCTCCGCGATGCGCGCAGCTGCTCAGATGATCAGCTATGAAGTCTCCATCGGCTTCATTCTGATTTCCGTGGTGCTGTTCGCCGGAACCTTCAATCTGGTCGATATCATCAAGTCGCAAGACGGGCATATCTTCGGCATGGTCAATGCTTATGGCCTGAACCCGCTGCTATTTCCCATGGCAGTGATGTTTCTTATCGCTTCAATGGCGGAAACCGCGCGCCATCCCTTTGATCTGACTGAGGCGGAATCTGAACTGGTAGCGGGCTATCAGACGGAATATTCTTCCATGGCCTTCGCGCTATTCTGGCTCGGTGAATATGCCAACATTCTTTTGATGTGCGCGCTCAATGTGATCCTGTTCTGGGGAGGCTGGCTGCCACCGCTCAACGTGGACTGGATCCCGTGGTTTGATATTCCGGGTATATTCTGGCTGTTCGGCAAGATGTTCGTGATCTTCTTCATCTTCAGCTGGGTCATGGCGACTGTACCGCGTTACCGCTATGATCAGTTGATGCGTCTGGGCTGGAAGATATTCCTGCCGGTTTCAATTTTCTGGGTCGTTTTGGTAAGCGGCTATCTCATGCTGACGAGGTATGGCTAATGTCCATCGCACAAACCATCAAAGCGTTCACGCTTTACGAATTTATCGGCGCACATGCGTTGACGTTGAAATATTTCTTCAAGAAGAAGAAAACAATTAACTATCCCTATGAGAAGAACCCGATTTCTCCGCGATTCCGGGGGGAGCATGTATTGCGCCGCTATCCCAATGGCGAGGAACGCTGCATTGCGTGCAAGCTTTGCGAAGCGGTATGCCCGGCGCAGGCGATTACGATTGAGGCGGAACCGCGCGAAGACGGCAGCCGGCGGACCACGCGCTATGACATTGATATGACAAAATGCATTTACTGCGGCTTCTGTCAGGAAGCCTGTCCAGTGGATGCCGTCGTTGAAGGTCCGAATTTCGAATATTCGACCGAGACACGCGAAGAACTAATTTACGACAAAGCCAAATTGCTTGAAAATGGTGACAAATGGGAGCGAGCCATCGCATCCAACCTTGCCGCCGACGCGCCCTACCGTTAAGGCGCTGACAGGATTCTAAGGGGGTTACGGAAACCGTTATAATGCAAATATTTGCTTTCTATCTGTTCGCATCGATTGTCATCGCCAGCGCGGCTTTCTGTATCTTTGTGCGTAACCCGGTCCATAGTGTTTTATGGCTGATTTTGGCGTTTTTCAACGCTGCTGGCTTGATGCTTTTGGTGGGTGCGGAGTTTATCGCGGCCTTGTTGGTCATTGTTTATGTCGGGGCGGTGGCGGTATTATTCCTGTTCGTTGTGATGATGCTGGATATTGATTTTGCCGAATTGCGCGCCGGTTTCATGAAAAACCTGCCTCTTGGGCTTTTGCTGGCGCTTGTTTTGATGGCTGAAATAATCTTTGGCATCGGCGCATGGAGTGCCGGCGGCATGGGCGAAGCGACCGCTGTCGTCGGACCACAAGCAGGCGGGCCTTCTAATATCGAAGCCCTTGGCACGCTGCTTTACACCAAATATGTATTTTTGTTTGAGGCCGCTGGCCTTGTCTTGCTGGTCGCCATGGTTGGCGCAATCGTCTTGACCAACCGCAAACGCGGCGGTGTCCGGGTTCAGAATATTCAAAGCCAAGTCAGAAGGCAGCCCGAAGACGCCACACGCAATGAGCAGCCCGAAGTCGGCAAGGGGGTCGAGCTATGATCGGTATTGAACATTATCTGGTGGTCAGCTCCATCCTGTTTGTGATGGGTATGCTTGGCATTTTTCTGAATCGCAAAAACATCATCATCATTTTGATGGCGATTGAGTTGATCCTGCTCTCGGTCAATCTGAACCTGGTCGCATTTAGCGCGTTTCTGGGCGATATGACCGGACAGATTTTTGCCATGTTCGTATTGACGGTTGCTGCGGGCGAAGCGGCGATTGGACTTGCGATATTGGTTATCTATTTCCGTCAACGCGGCACGATTGCCGTTGATGATGTCAACCGGATGAAGGGTTAGGGACTTGACGATCCAGCTTATCGTTTTCCTGCCCTTGTTGGCAGCAATAGTCGCAGGCTTTGGCAATCGCATGATTGGCAATGTTCCGGCAAAATTTGTCACGACAGCCGCTCTGTTCGCATCATGCGCGCTCAGCTGGCCGGTATTTTTCGACTATATCATGCTGTCGCGTGCTGCCGAAGTCGTGCCAGTGCTGACATGGGTCCAATCGGGTGATCTCAATTTTGCATGGGCGTTGCGCGTCGATGCGCTGACCGCTGTCATGCTGGTTGTGGTGACCACGGTGTCCGCTCTGGTTCACCTGTATAGCTGGGGCTATATGGACGAAGACCCTGATCAACCACGGTTTTTTGCTTATCTGTCGCTGTTTACCTTTGCGATGTTGATGCTGGTGACGGCCAATAATCTGGTTCAGATGTTCTTTGGTTGGGAAGGGGTTGGACTGGCTTCTTATCTCCTCATCGGTTTCTGGTTTAAAAAACCAAGCGCGAGCGCAGCGGCCATCAAAGCTTTCGTCGTCAACCGCGTGGGTGACCTTGGCTTCATGCTCGGTATTTTCGGTACTTACCTCGTCTTTGGCACGGTCTCTATTCCCGAGATTTTGGAAGCGGCTCCGGCAATGGCGGGATCAACGATCACCTTTGCCGGCATGCGCCTTGATACAATGACGATCCTTTGTCTGTTGTTGTTTATCGGCGCTATGGGCAAATCGGCGCAATTGGGGCTGCACACGTGGTTGCCTGACGCGATGGAAGGGCCAACGCCTGTATCCGCGCTCATCCACGCTGCGACCATGGTTACAGCCGGTGTCTTCATGGTTTGCCGTTTGTCACCGATGTTTGAAACCAGTGAAGTGGCTTTGGCGGTCGTGACAGTCGTCGGTGCGTCTACGGCAATTTTTGCAGCGACCGTTGGTCTGGTGCAAACCGATATTAAGCGTGTGATCGCTTATTCGACCTGTTCACAGCTCGGCTATATGTTCTTTGCAGCGGGCGTTGGCGCTTATAGCGCGGCGATGTTCCACCTGTTTACTCACGCTTTCTTTAAGGCGCTGTTGTTCCTTGGTGCCGGGTCAGTGATCCACGCGATGCATCATGAGCAAGACATGCGCTATTATGGCGGACTTCGGAAAGAAATTCCGTTCACATTCTGGGCCATGATGGCAGGCACGCTGGCAATTACTGGCGTCGGTATTGTTGGCCTTGGCGGCTTTGCGGGTTTCTATTCAAAAGACGCTATTATCGAGGCTGCCTTTGCTAGCGGCACCAGCACCGGACAATTTGCTTTTGCCATTGGTGTTCTGGCGGCGTTGCTGACAAGCTTCTACAGCTGGCGTCTGATGTTCCTGACCTTCTGGGGCACGCCGCGCTGGATTCAATCTGAACATATTCAGCACAGCGTTCATAAAACGCCGGAAACAGCTGAAGATTCAACGGGCGGCTACCATCCCCATGAAAGCCCGTTCTCAATGTTGATACCGCTGGGCGTTTTGGGCTTTGGTGCGGTTGCGGCAGGCTATTTGTTCCACAATCAGTTTATCGACGCGACCGAAGGTTTCCGGTTCTGGGCAGGCAGCCTGGCGTTTGATCGCCACTTGATGCACGAAATTCATGAAGTGCCACTCTGGGTAAAACTGGCTTCGACAGTGGCTATGCTGACTGGTTTGATGATCGCTTATCTGATGTATTTCAGAGGGAAAGATCGTCCGGCACGTTTGGCGCAAACATTCCACCCGCTCTATACTTTCTTCTTCAACAAGTGGTATTTTGACGAACTGTATAACCTGATCTTCGTACGTCCGGCCTTCTGGTTCGGACGGTTGTTCTGGAAAGCCGGTGATGAGGGCACGATTGATCGCTTTGGTCCCAATGGTGTCGCGGCGGTTGTTGCCAGCGGTGCGGGAGTCGCGAAACGGTTCCAGAGCGGATATCTTTATAGCTATGCGCTGGTCATGCTGCTCGGATTGGCGGCTGCGGTGACGTGGCTTATCGTGCGGGGAGCGAACTGATGAACCAGCTTGATTTCCCAATCCTGTCATTGATGATGGGTCTGCCGATGCTGGCCGCAATCATTTGTCTTTTTGTCGGCGCACATGCGGCTCGGTTGCTGGCGCTAGGAACAACGCTGGTGCTTTTCGCGCTCGGCGTCGTCCTATGGGCGAATTACGAGATTGGCGGACCGCAATGGCAATATGTCGAGCGGGTCGAACTATTCGGTAACTTCGCCTGGGCACTAGGCATAGATGGCATATCGATGATGCTGATCATGCTGACGGTTTTCTTGATGCCGATCTGTATCGGCGCAAGCTGGGAAAGCATCCAAAAACGCGTTGGCGAATATATGGCGGCCTTCCTCTTCATGGAAGTGCTGATGATCGGCGTGTTTGCAGCGCAGGATATTTTCCTTTTCTACATCCTCTTCGAAGCTGGCTTGATCCCGATGTATCTGATCATTGGTATCTGGGGCGGCGCGAACCGGATTTACGCAAGTTACAAATTTTTCCTCTACACGCTGCTTGGCTCGGTTGTGATGTTGATTGCAATGCTGTGGATGGTGCAGGATGCGGGCACCAGCGACATCCCGACCTTGCTCAACTATGACTTTGCTCCAGAAGCCCAGACGTGGCTCTGGCTGGCGTTTTTCGCCAGCTTTGCGGTCAAAATGCCGATGTGGCCCGTCCATACTTGGTTACCAGACGCACACGTTCAGGCACCAACTGCCGGCTCCGTGATCCTTGCAGGCGTGTTGTTGAAAATGGGCGGCTATGGCTTCCTGCGTTTCTCGCTGCCAATGTTTCCGGAAGCGTCAGAACAGTTTATCTGGCTGATTTTCGGTCTCTCGATGGTGGCGGTCGTCTACACTTCGCTTGTTGCTCTGGTACAGCAGGATATGAAGAAACTGATCGCCTATTCATCGG
The DNA here is from genome assembly GCA_947493215.1 of uncultured Sphingomonadaceae bacterium. Taxonomy (GTDB): domain Bacteria; phylum Pseudomonadota; class Alphaproteobacteria; order Sphingomonadales; family Sphingomonadaceae; genus Parasphingorhabdus. The sequence goes on from CANLQE010000001.1 coordinate 2,015,427, forward strand.
TTGCCCATATGGCGATCGTGACGCTGGGATTGTTCGCCTTCAACCGTCAGGGTATTGAAGGCGCGATCATCGTTATGCTCAGCCACGGTCTGGTTTCCGGAGCGCTCTTCCTGTGCGTTGGGGTGATTTATGATCGCCTGCATACAAGAGAGATTGACCGTTATGGCGGCCTTTCGATCAATATGCCGAAATATGCACTATTGTTCATGCTGTTCACGATGGCATCTATTGGCCTTCCCGGTACAAGCGGGTTTGTCGGCGAATTTCTCTCGCTCGTGGGCCTCTATAAGGTGAACAGCTGGGTCACGCTGGTCGCGACGACGGGCATTATATTGGGCGCGGGTTACATGCTCTATCTTTATCGCAGGGTCGCTTTTGGCGAACTGGTGCATGAAGATGTCAAAGCCATGCCGGATCTGTCTGCTCGCGAAATGGCGCTGTTGGCACCAATCGCAGCTGCCGTCATGTGGATGGGCGTTTATCCGGAAAGCTTCATGGCCCCTATTCGTGATGATGTCGGAACATTGGTTGCGCGGATCGACCGCGCTGCGCCAGAGGGGGACGCACATTTGAAAATGGGGCAAGCGAAAGCAGTACCGACAACCCTTGAAACAGAAGCCGGTCACGGGGAGTCGCACTGATGGACTATAGACTTTCACTGATTTTCACGCTGCCGGAGATCATCCTGTCGGTCAGCGGTATGCTATTGCTGCTTGTTGCGGCATGGGGCGGGCTGAAATCCGCGCGATTGATCAGTATATTGGCGGTTGTCGCTTTATTTGGCTCTTCGGCCTATGCGCTGGAATTTCTCACCAATCCTTCGTTCGAATTTGGCGGTGATGCCTTTTACGGGCTCTATCGTATGGATGGCTTTGGCAGCTTTGCGAAATTGCTAATCTATTTTGCTGCGATTGTTTCGCTGATCATTGCCCCGCGCTTTTTCAAGGATGTTGGTTCGTATCGCCCGGAATATCCGGTGCTGATCCTGTTCGCGACCGTGGGTATGGGAATGATGGTATCGGCGGTCGATATGATGACGCTCTACATCGGACTGGAGCTTAACAGCCTGTCCGCTTATGTTCTGGCGAGTATCATCCGCAATGATGTCCGGTCCTCTGAAGCTGGCTTGAAATATTTCGTGCTCGGTTCATTGGCGAGCGGCATGTTGCTGTTCGGTATTTCGCTGGTTTACGGCTTTGCCGGGTCGACCAATTTCTCCGTCATCGCTGATACATTAACCGGTCAGCTGGCTACCGGACCGCTAATCGGTGTTGTGCTGGTGCTTGCTGGTCTCGCGTTCAAGATCAGCGCCGTGCCGTTCCACATGTGGACACCGGATGTGTATGAAGGTGCTCCGACCCCGGTTACCGCCTTTTTTGCCAGCGCGCCGAAAGTGGCTGCTATCGCGCTGACCGTTCGGGTGATTATTGATGCCTTTGGTGGCCAGACATCGACATGGCAGCAGATTATCGTGTTCGTGGCATTGGCCTCGATCGTACTTGGTGCGGTTGCCGCCATTGGTCAGCAGAATATCAAGCGCTTGCTCGCCTATAGCTCGATCAACAATGTTGGCTTCCTGCTGATCGGTTTGGCTGCAGGAACCGCGCAAGGTATCTCGGCAATGCTATTCTATCTTGTCATTTATCTCGCGATGACGCTCGGAAGCTTCATCTGCGTAATGGAAATGCGGGATTCAGAAGGCAAACCACTGGAATCATTGTCCAGTCTTGCTGGCCTGTCGCAAACCCGGCCCGGGCTGGCTGCGGCTTTCGCTATTTTCATGTTCTCGCTGGCCGGTATTCCGCCTTTATTCGGTTTCTGGGGCAAGTTTCTCGTCTTTGATGCCGCGGTAGCAGCCGGTATGTTGCCGCTGGCAGTCATTGGTATCGCCGCATCGGTTATCGGCGCATTTTATTATATCAAGGTCGTCAAGATCATCTATTTCGATGATCCAGCCGGTCAGATTGCCAAAACCGGTCACAAGACCGAGAATGGATTGATCGGATTGATGGCTCTGGCTGTGTCCCCGCTGGGATATCTGACCATTCCGCTGCTGGCACCGGTAACAGCGACGGCGGCTCAGGCTTTATTCTGACCTTTCATATAGAAACGGTAGCCGAAACCGCATCGACCAATGCGGATATGAAAGCACGCGCCCTGAGCGGCGCTGAAGAAGGATTGTGGCTTCGCGCCGAAAAGCAGAGCGGTGGTGTTGGACGATTGGGCCGCAAATGGGAAAGCCCCGAAGGCAATCTCTATTGCAGTACATTGGTAGCGTGTCGCGGCGAAGATCCCGCTCCGTCAAGCTTGTCCTTTGTAGCCGCTCTGGCGGTTCACAGGGCGATTAGCGCATATCTTCCCCATGAGGATATCTGGTTGAAATGGCCCAATGACATTTTGGTATCAGGCCTGAAAATTTGCGGTATCCTGCTGGAGCGGGCCGGTGACTTTGTCATTGTCGGGATTGGTGTGAACATTGCCGTTGCACCAGAGGTCGAAGGACGCGCTGTTACCAGCCTCCATAAAGAGGGAACCAAAACCGATCTGACCGCAGCCGGCTTTCTGGAGACGCTGGCGCAATATTTTGCTGAAACAGTGGATGAGTGGAGATCGTCAGGTTTGCCTGCAATTTTGGCAGCATGGCAAAAGCGCGCGCATCCTCTGGGAACGCGCTTGTCGACCAGCGATGAAAAGGGGCAAGCTTTGGAAGGCGAATATGCCGGACTGTCTGCCAATGGCGCACTATGCTTGAGAAAGGCTGACGGAGCGCTTATCGAGATACATGCCGGTGATGTTGATGTCGGTTAGAAGGAAGGATCCACCATGTTGCTCGCGATAGATGCCGGTAATACAAATGTCGTGTTCGCACTTTTCGATGGGGACGAAGTCAAGGCGCGTTGGCGCATTGCGACGGATGCGCGGCGCACAGCGGACGAATATGTCGTCTGGCTGCGGCAATTGCTTGATCTCAACGGGCTGGGTGTGGACGCGATTGATGCGGTTATTATAGGCACTGTTGTCCCGCGCGCGCTCCATAACCTGACCGTATTATCGGAAAAATATTTTGGCGTAACACCATTGGTCGCTGGTCGCGGGGATGCCCAATGGGGTGTCGCGCTGGATGTCGCGCAACCAGATACGGTTGGCGCAGACCGGGTTTTGAACATCATTGCCGCCCATGATAAGTACAAACAGGATGTGGTGATCATTGATTTTGGCACCGCGACGACTTTTGACGTCGCTGATTACGATGGTGCCTATAAAGGCGGGGTGATTGCGCCGGGTATCAATCTATCGCTCGACGCGCTGGTTGGCAAAACCGCTCAGCTTCCGCGCATCGCGCTGGAAGCGCCGGATGACGACAATGTTATCGGACGAACCACCGAAAGCCAGATGCTCATTGGTATTTTCTGGGGTTATATCGGCATGATCGAAGGGCTGGTCAAACGGACTAAAGCACAGATCGGCCGCCCCACCACAGTTATCGCCACCGGCGGATTGTCTGTATTATTTGATGAACATACAGACGTATTTGATCATCTTGAGTCCGACCTTACATTGCGCGGACTGTTCATCCTCTATCAGAGAGCAACCAACACCTAATGATAAAACCAAAAAATGAACTTCTCTTCCTGGCCCTTGGCGGGTCAGCGGAGATTGGCATGAACGTTAACCTATATGGCTGTGACGGCAAATGGGTGATGGTCGATCTCGGAATGACTTTTGCTGATCCGGGCTATCCGGGCATTGACCTGATTTTGCCGGATCTCGAATTTATCGAAAAACAATCCAAGAACCTGCTCGGTATTGTTCTTACGCACGGACATGAAGATCATATCGGAGCGATCCCCTATTTCGCCGCGGAGCTCGATGTCCCGCTCTATGCAACACCGTTTACCGCAGGTTTGATCCGCCGGAAGCTCGCCGAAGCTGGTCTCGAACATGACGTGGAACTCAACATTATTCCCAATGAAGGCAGCTTTGACCTCGGGCCGTTTGGTTTTCGCTATCTGCCGATTGCCCATAGTATAGCAGAGGGCAACGCGCTGTTGATCGACACGCCTTACGGTAAGATTTTTCATACCGGCGATTGGAAGCTGGATGACGAACCGATGCTGGGCGTTCCATCAACACCAGAGCAGTTGAAAGCTGTGGGTGATGAAGGCATTTTGGCGATGGTCTGTGATTCCACCAATGTCTTCAACAACGAGGCGTCCGGTTCAGAAGGCGATGTCTATCGCAATTTGATACGGGTGGTCGATAATCTTAAAAACCGGGTTCTGGTCACGACTTTTGCATCCAATGCGGCGCGGCTTCAGACGCTGGGTGAAGTTGCGAAACATAGCGGACGCCAGCTGTGCGTTGCGGGACGGTCGCTCGATCGGATGATCGAAAACTCCCGTGAAAACGGTTATCTGAAAGACTTTCCGCTGACAGTGGATTTTGATGAGGCCATGACCATCCCGCGCGACGAAATTATGATCATCGCCACCGGTGGACAGGGCGAGGCACGGGCTGCACTGGGACGCATTGCCGGTGAAAGTCACAAGATCAAGCTGACTGAAGGCGATAACGTGCTGTTCTCGTCCAAACAGATCCCCGGCAACGAGATTGCCATTGGCCGTATCCAGAACCAGCTTGCTGCCAAAGGCGTGGTGATGATCACCGACCGGCAGGAGCATATTCACGTGTCTGGTCACCCCGGTCGTCCGGAATTGGCCAAAATGTATGAGTGGATAAGGCCGGAGATATTGGTCCCGGTCCACGGCGAAATCCGTCATATGAAAGAACAGGCGCGTTTTGGAGCGGAGCAGGGAGTTCCCAAAAATATTTTTCAGCAAAATGGTGATGTCGTTCGTTTGGCACCCAATGGCCCCAAAACTGTTAGTCAAGAGAAGACAGGTCGCTTGGTTGTCGATGGCGATGTGATCATCCCAGCCGATGGGAAGACGCTGAACGAGCGCCGGAAAGTTGCCTATAATGGCAGTATTTCTGTCGCAGTCGGCCTGGACAGTCGCGGGAAAATTTCCGGTCAACCAATGTTGCGCTTATTGGGTGTACCACTCGAAGAAGATGAAGAAGATTTTCTCGACGAGATGTGTGAAGCGATATTGAAGAAATATAAAAAGCCGGTCGGAGACTTGGACAGATTTTCTGAAGAATTGCGCTTGATGGTCAGGCGCAGCGCAACCGAATGGACCGGTAAGAAGCCGGTCGTTTCGGTGCTGGTCGTGGAGGCATAAGTATAATGGATTGGACGTCAATCATCGCGATTTACGTGCTATTTTGGGTGCTATCGGCGTTTGTTATATTGCCTTTTGGCATACGCAGCCATTCCGAGGCCGGTATGGAAATGGTCAAAGGACAGGCCGATGGTGCCCCAGTAAGCTTTCGGCCTGGCCGGGTGTTACGGAACACCACATTGCTGGCGTCGCTGGCCTTCTTTCTATTCTATTTCAACTATACCAATGAGTGGATTACCGTCGACGATATCGACTTTTTTGGAAGCCGCGAACGGTTGGATCAACGATAATATCGGCGCAGAGAAATATTTAGTTACGAAGGCGTTCGATAGCTTGCGCCAGGGCAACATAGAGCTTGCCGATATCAGACGACAGCAGCGTCACGCTAATTGCGCTACCGTCACGGGTTGCCAATACACCGCGCAACATAGTCTCGAAATCATGAATATACCGGTTCACATGCTCGCGGAACTCGGAATTATTGTCGTATTCTGTCAAGATTTCTCGAACTTCTCCGGCGTCGAGCAGGCGCACCGCGCGGCGCGTAAAGATACCGCGATCTCCTTTCAGATAAGCGGCCCATTCGGTATCGGTCACTTCGTTTGACAGCAATTTGGTGACGTCAATGGCCGTGGAGTTAAGAGACTCGGTCAGCAATGCAACTCGGCGCGTGAAATTCTCATCGCTGCTCTGCTCTGCCTTTTCCTTGGCGAACAAGATGCGTTGCTCCAATTTGTTGGTCATGTCCTCAATCGCTGTGAGTTGATCGGTGAGATGGCCAGCCGTTGACTCTGTCGTTGCAACCGCTTTGGAAACAGCCGTTTCCAGTTTTGGTGCAATCGAAGAAATTTTCTCTTCAATAATCTTATTGAGCGCTGCTTCACTCACTTTCTCAAAAGATTCAGCAGAACTGGAAATCGATTTTTCCAACGCTTCACGAGAATGTTCCGACGCTTGCCGCGCGGTCTCTTTGACGCGGAGCAGGGCACTAATGAGTTTTTCGCCAGCGCTCTCGGCCAAAGCCTCATTTTGCTCGCGGATGTCTTGTAATTCTTTCGCCAGTCCTTCGATTTTTCCAAGAACATTATCCGTCGCAATATTACCATCATCGCTCAGCTTCGCCAGTTTGACGCGCTGTTCCTCTATGGCTTCGTCAGATTTCTCGATTTTTGCGGTCACTTCGTCGGTCACGGTGCCAACTTTTCCTGCTTCGTCGGCCATCCGGCTGAATAGAGCCGAGCTGGCTTCGGATTTTTCGTTCATCCTGTCAAAAGCTGCTGGCAGTGTTTCGTCAAGTTCGCGCGCCCCGCTATCAAGCGCAAGAAGCAGTGTCTCCATACGCTCGATCATCTGATCTGCCGTACCATGACCCTCCTCGATCGATTTCTTAAGCGCGTCGCTATTCTGTTCCAGAGCGGTCATCGCAAAGGCCAATTTGGCGGTTTTCTCGCCGCTTTCATTGTCGAGCGTTTCGACTTGGGTCGAAATTTCCGCTACATTCTGATGCAGCTCCGCGACCAGTTCTTTCAGCCGCACTTCTTCATCATCAGCGGTTTTGCCGACGAGTGCCAAAGTTTCTTCCAATCCCATCAAATCAGCCTTGATGGCCTGCGCGCTTTCCGATGTTTCCGCAGCCAGTTCTGATCGCGTCTTGTGGAGGGCATCAATAACTTCTGCAGAGGCATTTTTCAAAACACCGGCGATGCGGGTCGATCCCGTTTCTGCTTCAGTAAGTTGTTTGGTGAATTTCTCTTTTATCTCTTGAGCTGTCGTTTCCAGGTTGGTTAGCGAGTCCTCTGATCGCTCGGTTAGCGCATCAATACTTACTTTAGCCGCCGCGCCAACTTCTCCAACGCGTCGCAGCGTATTGACCATCGCGGCCATCTCTGTTTGTGCTGCGCGGCCAGAATTACCAATCTGGTTGGTTACGTCTTTCGCTGTGCTGATGATGAACGGCAGATGCTCTCGTAACTGTTCGAGGTTATTATAAGCCGTTCCCCCAACGTCATCCAATTTTTTCATTTTGGACAGTCCGTCGCTCAAAGCGGTTTTGATATTGCTGGCCGCTTCGTTGAGTTTTTTGGAAGATTGGGTGCCCAGTGTTTCCAGTTCTCTTGTCTCGCCAGCCAAAAATTCACGCGCCATCGCCAATTCGTTGTTCACGGTCTTTAGCCGAAATTCCAATTGCTCTGATTCTATCCGCAATGAAGATCCAACGTCAGTGAAGCGTTTCGCTTCCCGACTGCTGTTGCGCATGTAGAGCAGATAGAGAATCGCGAAGGTCGCAATTGGCAGGCAATATTGCGAGAGCAGTTCAATTCCACCCTTCATGGTAGGAATTGTTGTAAAAATGTCGCGATTGGCCCAGCAAAAAAAGCCGGTCCAAACTGCTATGGAAAGTCCCAAGAGCACGGGCGCAATATATTGCGATTTCGAAGAAGGAATAAACTCTTCATCGGTGTAATGACTCCACTCGTCATCGCCGCTGGTTTCGCCAACCGCTTGATCCGCTTCGCTTTCCGCTACGACACTATCATCGCCGTCGCTCTGGTCGAGGGCTTCCTCGCCGTCAGTTTCGTCAAACTCGACATGCTCTATATGGGGTTCTGTACCCCGGTCACGTCTGATCCCGATAATTTTTGGTCCACTTTTCATGAGTCGTATTTACCATAAAAATCGCTGAGAGAAACCATAAGTTAACCATGGCGTCTTAGAAGAACCACATGTCATTCGATTATGGAGCGCTCGACGCAGCTTTAACGGCTGCAGTTGGTGACGATCAGTCACTCATCGCAGAACTGCGTGCAGCCTTTTTGGACAGCGCAAAAAGGCAAGTGGATTTGCTCCATCGCGCCCGCTGTGACGCCAATTGGGAATATGCCGCTCTGCGGTTAAAGGGATTGGCTGCAAGCTTTGGTGCGACCCACGTGCTCGACTTGGCGCAAGAAGCGGCAACGTCCGCCCCGGGCGAACCCACGGTGCTCAAAAAACTGGAACGCGCTATCATTGCGATTGAAAAACATCGCGACTGACCGCCTTCCCAAATTGCCGCATATATTCATACGAATACCAAAAGATATTGCTTTGATGCCACTCTGGTAAATTCTATAAGAGGCTCAAGTCTTTTGACTGGTTATTTGGGATGTACTTTTGAGACTGGCGCTTATCTCCGTATCAACCGAGCATGAAGCAGGACATGGGCCTGTGGGCATGCTGCCGCTGTTTGACGGCAATATCGTTGAAAAACAGGTGCGATCTGCGCAGAATATGGGGGCGAGCAAGATCATATTGCTGAGCCCCACTATGCATGGTGCGTTGTTGCAATATGTCGATGGGCTAAAGCGTCAGGATATTGACGCTGAAATTATCCGCAGCGCTAGTGATTTAAATCAATATGCTGCGCTAGAGGATGATTTGATTTTCCTCGGTGATGGTGTCTTCCCGGGAGAAGCCATCGAAGATCACATATCGAGTCAATCGGATGAACGGATATATGTTGTCGCCAATGCGGATATATATGCGGATTTTGAGCGCATTGATCTAAGCCATCGCTGGCTTGGTATTGCACTATTGAAGGCGATGCGCCTTGAAGAAATATCTCAAATTCCAGACGATTGGGATATCGGATCAGCCCTGCTTCGCACCGCAGTGCAATCGGAATGTCATCGAGAACTTGTTTCAGACGAAGAAATGCAAGCCGACGCTGTGCCGCAATTGCTCAGTCGTGACGCGAGCATGGCCTTTGCCAACAGGCAGCTTGGCGAGATACGGATTCCCAAACAGAATTTTCTCGATAGATATGCCCTCTGGCCGTTGATGCGGAAACTTATACCCTTGCTCTGGCAGGCTCCGGACGCAAAAAAATATATTGGTATGGCCAGCATCGCTTGTGCAGCTGTGGCCATCGGCCTTGGTTTTATCCTTTGGCCGGCCGTTTCGCTGGGGTTCTTATTTCTCGGATCATTGGCGCTGATACTTCACAATCGAATTTCCATTTTGTCGGTGGACGAAGGTCCGTCCGATTGGGTGCGGCCATCTTTCTATTTTTTAGTAACGGCGGCTTTGATCGTTACAGTGGTAAAAAACGCACAGGCGTCGATGATGTTTGCTGAGCTGGCGATATTACTGCTGTTGATAGGTAATTTTTGGCTCGTTCAGGTAGGATCGGACAACATCCGTTTAAATGGGATTAGACCTGATATGCCTCTTATTTTATTGGCATTATCAGTGGCTGGTGCTCTCGGGTTCTTGTCTATTGCTATCTGTGTCACAGCCTTGTTCTGCGTGATGTATCTGATAGCCGCGTCGAGCGACCGTTTTGCGCCAGAATCTCTACCAAATCCCCAAAAATAGAAGATATTGCACTTAGCCAGATATTAACCACATTGGCTTACGGCTAACTCCATGGTGAAGCGAGATTTTTTAATGGATCAGAATCCGGGCATTGGTCTTGTCCAGCAAGCTGCTGCGATGAGTGCTTCGAGCGCCTATATTTCCGATGATCTTGCGGCGGCTTTATTCCCCAAATCGGATATCATGCTGTCGGATCGCATGTTGTCCAACGGCCGCCAATATCTGCAAGCCATCGTCCAGGAAATTGAAACAGAGATTTGTATGATCGCCGCTGAAGACTTCGGCGTTACGCATGATATGATTATCGAAATTGGCAACAGCAATAGAGGCCATAGTTTCCCACTTCTTCAAAATGCAGGCTTGCTGGAAACGAAGGCGCTGCTGGAGCATATTTTTACAAGCGTACAGCGGGCGGAGCTGGGGTCTCGGCTTTTGCAGAAAATATCGCAAGCTGATCTGGAATCCGTTTTGACCCGTCATCTCGATAATGAAGAGGGCGCTATTGCTGACGCAGCCATGGCACTACTAGTGGCCCAGAGCCGCGATAACGCTGGGCCTGGTTCGATCCATGCTCATATTGGCAATCTCTCTGCGGAAATATTATTTGCACTCGCATGGCCGATTACGGCCGCTGTTCAAAAACTGTCCGGCTATGACGGACCCAACCTGCACAAGGCCACGGAAAAATTGCTTGGCCGTCATGATGAAGGTGCAGCCACGCAAAGCCGCGCACAACGTCTGGCGCAGCTTGTTGATCAGATGGATAGCGGTGAAAATCAGCTTCACCCGCTGCATGACGGCCTCGACCTATTTTTGGCGCGGTTGGCAAAACGGTCAGGATTGTCGGTCGATCAACTGATCCTGTTTACCGCAGAGCCCAATATGATGCGGTTTGTTCTGACCATGCGTGCGGTCGATCTACAGACTGACGTTGCTTTGTCGATATTCGGTGTGTTGGAAGGTAGCGGGCAGTTGCTAACGCCAGCCTCTTATAACGAGATTGAAGGTGACAAGGCGACAGAGCTGGTCAGCAAATGGTCAAGCAATACGCTTTATCAGGATGCCCAACGTCAGCTGAATATCAATCTTCCGGGTTTTTCTGACTAATGCCGGTCACCGGCAATCTAGCCGAACCGGTTCGCGGCCAACTCGACGGTGATGGCCGTTTGGTTTCGGCTGATCCGCCATTACTGCGCCTTCACCTGCACAGTGGCGGCTTTGAAGGCGGTCCGCTAGCCGTCCCGCAACTGTCAAACTTGTGCCGATTGAGTCGCCAGCTGGACATGAACTTGTCCCGCCCGGTGCAGGCTGCTGATGATGATAATTTGATCAACATGTGGGTCGAAATTCGCCTGCAATCTGGCGATCAAGAGGGAAATATAGCAATCAGCATTATTGATTGGAAAGAAACGCCGGCGCCATCGACGCAGAGCGAAACGTTGGGGCGGCAACGCGATTTTGATCGGCTGAACGGACGGGGATCCATTCGCACCGATGCGTCATTGCGAATCATGGCCTTGTCTCTGCCGGGTGATTTGGACGCCGTGGAAAAATATGTCGGACAGTCGTTGCTCGATGTTATTGATTTTGTAGCACCGTCGAAACAAACGGTGTTGATAGAATCAGTTTCTGAACGCCAACCAGTGCGCGGCCAACATGTTCGTCAGAAACACGGGAAAAAATCCTATTATGATCTGTCCGGGCAACCACTGATTGACAATGAAGGACTGTTCTCAGGCTATCGTTTTTCACTGGAGTTGGATCAAGATCGGAAGGAACAAGAGAAAGACGACGAAACCGGATTGGGTTTAGGGAAGGGCGAATTGATCAGCGATTCGCTATTTGGTTCCCAATTGGGACCCGCATTGCGACAGCCCTTAGGTAAAATTATTGCCAATGCCGAAACAATCGGCAGCCGGTTGGAAGGCCCCTTACGCGGCGATTATTCCGATTATGCAAAGGACATCGCCTCTGCCGGACGCCATTTGATGGATTTGGTCAATGATCTTTCTGACCTGGAAGCTATTCAACGGACCAGTTTTTCGGTCGCCGCAGATGATATCGATCTGGTCGATCTGGCCCACCGGGCCGCCGGCTTGCTTGCGGTAAAGGCGGCCGATCATCAGATACGAATTGATCTGCCCGACAAAGACAAGGAAATGCCGGTGAAAGGTGAGTTCCGGCGGGTTTTGCAGATATTGGTTAACCTGATCGGTAACGCGATCCGCTATTCACCGGATGGTTCCGTCATTAAACTGCAGGTCACGCAAGAAGGCGAATTTTCGCAACTCATCGTGCGTGATCAAGGTGATGGCATTGCCGAAGATGACCAGCAGCGCATATTTGAAAAATTCGAAAGACTGGGTCGCTCTGGCGATGGTGGCAGCGGATTGGGCCTTTTCATCTCTCGCCGTCTAGCCAATGCGATGGACGGCAGTCTAACTGTAGAGAGCGCTGTTGGTAAAGGTTCTGCATTCAAACTCAGCCTTCCGTCGCGCGCCGTTTAGGCACAAAAAAGGGAGCGATAAAGCTCCCTTTCTTGTCTTGTAGGTTTTTAAACTACCGGTCGCCAATTTCCACATAGTCACGTTGTGTGGGGCCTGTGTAAAGTTGACGTGGCCGACCGATAACCTGGCCGGGATCGGAAATCATTTCATTCCACTGTGCAACCCAGCCAACTGTTCGCGCGAGCGCGAAGAGTGCGGTAAACATGGAGGTCGGGAAGCCGATAGCCGAAAGAATGATGCCGGAATAGAAATCAACATTCGGGAAGAGTTTCTTCTCGATGAAATATGGGTCGTTGAGCGCCATTTCTTCCAGTTGCAGCGCAACCTCGAAGACGGGATCAGAGACTTTCAATGCGTCAAATACTTCGCGAACGGTTTTCTGCATGACCGTCGCGCGGGGATCATGATTTTTATAGACACGATGCCCAAAGCCCATGAGACGGAAGGGATCATTTTTGTCTTTTGCGCGGGCAATATATTCCGGAATGCGGTCTGGATGTCCGATTTCGTGGAGCATGTTAAGCGCTGCTTCGTTAGCACCGCCATGAGCTGGACCCCAAAGACACGCGATACCCGCCGCGATGCAAGCAAACGGATTGGCACCAGAAGAACCGGCAAGGCGTACCGTTGATGTCGAAGCATTTTGCTCATGATCGGCATGGAGGATGAAAATCCGGTCCATTGCTTTTTCGATAACCGGGTTCACTTCATAAGCTTCCGCTGGAACACCAAAGGTCATCCGCAGGAAATTACCGGTATAAGACAGACTGTTGTCCGGGTGCATGAACGGTTGGCCCACCGCATATTTATAGGCCATAGCCGCAATTGTCGGCATCTTCGCAATCAACCGGTGACTTGCGATCATCCGTTGTTCGGGATCGCTAATATCCGTGCTGTCATGATAAAAGGCGGAAAGAGCGCCGACGACACCGCACATGATCGCCATCGGGTGGGCATCACGGCGGAAGCCGTTGTAAAAGGTCGAAAATTGATCATGCAGCATGGTGTGGCGCGTGATCGTATTTGTGAAATCCGCATATTCGTCTGCCGTCGGAAGTTCGCCGCGAAGCAGCAAATGGGATACTTCCATGAACGTACTTTTCTCAGCCAATTGACCGATCGGATAACCGCGATGCAGCAAGACGCCTTCGCCGCCATCGATAAAAGTCAGTTCAGATTCGCAGCTGGCTGTCGATTTAAAGCCCGGATCATAGGTGAAGGCGCCAGTTTGACCGTAAAGTTTCCGAATATCTACGACATCCGGTCCTTCGGTGCCCTGCATGACGGGAAATTCGTAATTTTCGCCGCCGAGGCCGAATGATGCGCTATTGTTGCCCACAATATTGTCCTTTCTGCTCCTGAAAAATTCAGGTTATTTTATTTGATCTGTAAGACGCCCTAATGACTCTTCCTTGCCCAAAAGTATCAGCACGTCAAAAATTCCGGGTGAACTGGTGCTTCCGGTTAAGGCTGCTCGCATAGGTTGTGCAAGCTTTCCTAACCCCAATTCGGCGGCTTCCGCTATGGCCTTCACTCTGTCCTCGGTCGCTTCCAGCGTCCAATCGTCAAGGTCAGCCAATGTAGAATGAATCGATTCCAGCAGTTGCCGTGCGTCAGCATCTAGCAGAGATTGTGCCTTCTCGTCGAGGTCAAGTGGTCGTTTTTTATAGAGAAAAAGGCTATTATTGGCCAATTCGATCAAGTTTTTGGCCCGGCTTTTCAAAACCGGCATGGCTTGGGCCAATAAATCGCGATCGGCGGACGATAATTTTGCACCCTGTTCTTTTTCGATCCAAGGTGCCGTCAAGGCAACCAGCGCGCCGTCATCAGCTTCGCGAATATACTGGCCATTGAGATTTTGGAGCTTTTTGGCATCAAAGCGTGATGGGGATTTTCCAACCCCAGATAATCCAAACCACTCGGTCGCCTGCGCACGCGAGATAATCTCGTCATCACCATGGCCCCAGCCAAGCCGGAGCAGATAATTGAACATCGCATCGGGTAATATGCCCATGTCGCGATAAGCCTCGACACCGAGTGCACCATGGCGTTTTGACAGCTTGGCACCATCATTACCATGGATTAACGGGATGTGCGCGTAAATTGGTTCTTTCCAGCCCATGGCGCGGATCATGGCCAGCTGTCGAAATGCGTTGTTGAGATGATCATCGCCGCGGATCAAATGGGTTACACCCATATCGTGGTCATCCACGACAACCGCTAGCATGTAGGTTGGCGTGCCGTCAGAGCGCAAAAGAATGAAATCATCAATCTCGCTGTTTTGAACAGAAACCTCGCCTTGCACCGCATCGACAACCGTCATTTTGCCGCCGGTTTCGGTCTTGAGCCTGATTACATAGGGCGCGCCCTCAGGGGCTTCGGACGGATCGCGGTCCCGCCAGCGGCCATCATAGCGCATGGGTTTCTTTTCCGCCTTTTGCTGCTCGCGCATGGCGGTCAGTTCTTCTGGCGTTGCAAAACATTTATAGGCATTGCCAGCGGCGAGTAGCTCGTGCGCGACCTCTGCATGACGGGCGGCCCGTTCCGATTGGAATATTGTTTCGTCGTCCCAATCCAGGCCGAGCCAATCCAGGCCTGCCGAAATCGCATCGATGGCTTCCTGCGTGGAACGCGCCTTGTCGGTATCTTCAATACGTAACAAGGCCTTACCGCCATGATGCCGAGCGAACAGCCAGTTGAACATCGCTGTACGGGCGCCGCCAATGTGCAAAAAGCCAGTTGGAGAAGGCGCAAAACGCGTGACGACTTGATCGGTTTCATTAAGAGTCACGCTTTGTTTTTCTCCGTGTTAAGCAAATATGATGCAGAGTGGCTTTGATCCAAACAGCCCTAGTGTTACGACCGATAATATCGGTACGACCACCATTTCTGGTTCGGATGGCAAGGCCCTTAGCATGCGGCTTCGCGCACGACAATTGCTTGAATATATTAGAAATAGGCAGATTTTCAGTTGGCTAGAATTCCAATTGGAAAAAGAGCGTGACCGATTGGCATTATGGGTACCGGTTGGCATTGGCATGGGTATCGCTGCTTGGTTTCTATTGGCAAGTTTGGCTCTTTGGATTGCATTTATCGCTCTCTCTTTAGGTTTGGCCTTAAGTGTCAAAGCGACAGACCGGGGAACGCGCGTAAGCGATGCGCTGTTTTGGTTGCTAATCTTTATGGCGGTCGGCTGCGCCGTTATGTGGCTTCGATCTTGGGCGGTGGCAGCGCCGGTATTGGACCGACCGATAGTCATGTCTTTCTACGCCGAAGTTGAAAAGAAGGAGAACGTCACCGCACGTGATATTGTCCGATTGACGCTGGCGACGCATGAAAAACAGGATTTACCGCCAAGGGTTCGGATCAATGTACCAATGGAAAAAGCTACGATAGATTTGCGGGCTGGCGCGGTCATTCAACTGCGCGCGCGACTAATGCCGCCAGCCATGTCGAGCTTACCTGGTGCTTATGACTTTTCCCGGCGCGCATGGTTTATGGAATTGGGCGCTACGGGCCAATTGCTCGGAGATATTCAGATTATCCACCCTGCAGAACCGTCATGGGAACCGTTTTCGGCCATGCCGGAATATCGGCAAACTCTATCGGCTCATGTCCAATCGCGTATGGAAGGTGGGGCAGGGGCGATTGGCGCGACCCTTGCCACGGGAGATCGCGGAGCGATTAGCGATGAGGACGCTGAAGCGATGCGGCGCAGCGGATTGGCGCATCTCTTGTCGATCAGCGGGCTGCATGTGACCGCAGTTGTCGGCGCCTTCTATTTACTGGTTTTGCGGGTTCTTGCACTATTCCCGCCATTGGCGCTGCGTTTTCGATTGCCGCTTATTGCTGCTGGCTGCGCGGCAGTTGCGGCGCTGGCCTATACGCTGATGACGGGCGCGCAGGTGCCGACTATCCGCGCCTGCGTCGCAGCATTGCTAGTGTTAACCGCGTTGATCCTGGGGCGAAGCGCGATCACATTGAGGATGGTCGCAGCGGGCGCTCTTTTCGTGCTTATCATTTGGCCAGAATCGCTTGTGGGGCCGAGCTTTCAACTGAGTTTTGCAGCGGTTACCGCAATTATCGCCATGCATGAACATCCTAAGATACAGGCGTTGTTTGCGCGGCGGGAAGAGCATTTTTTTAAGCGAATAGGGCGGATTGCCTTAGCGCTTTTCTTAACCGGGCTGGTCGTCGAACTGGCGCTCATGCCCATTGCTTTATTTCATTTTCACAAGGCTGGTATCTATGGTGCGCTGGCTAATATTGTTGCGATCCCGCTGACGACATTTGTCATTATGCCGTTAGAAGCCTTGGCGCTGTTGCTCGATACGATTGGCCTCGGCGCGCCGGTTTGGTGGATATGTGAGAAGGCACTCAGCAGTCTTTTGATGCTGGCGCATTATGTGTCCAGTCGTCCGGGATCAGTTACGATGGTGCCGACAATGCCGCTAACCGCTTTTGGACTGGTCATTGCAGGTGGACTGTGGCTGTCTTTGTGGAGTCAGCGCTGGCGGATTTGGGGATTTATCCCAATTTTGCTTGGGATGTCGCTGATAATTACCACCCGCGCACCCGATCTCTATATTACCGGAGACGGGCGGCATGTCGGCATTCGCAACGAAGCCGGTAATCTGGCGATGCTTCGCACCGGAAGCGGTGACTTTATTCGTGACATTATATTAGAAAATGCCGGCATTGACGGGGAAGCAATGGCTTTAGAGGATTGGCCCAATGCCGCGTGCAACACCGATAGCTGCACGGTCACCATTGAAGTTGTGGACAGAGACTGGGTGATTGTTGCTACGCGCAGTTCCCATTACATTCCGGCCATGGCGCTATCGGCGGCGTGTCGCCGTGCCGATATTGTCATTAGTGAGCGCCGCCTTCCAGCTAGCTGTCAGCCGCGCTGGATAAAGGCGGATCGCACATTTTTAGGTCAGGTTGGCGGTATGACGATAGACTTGCAGAATCAAAAGATCACGACCGTTTTGGAACGATCCGGCGACCACGATTGGATGCGCTTTACAGAACCGAGAAGTCAGAGACCCAAGGACATAATTCGCCAGCCATCTGACGGATCAAAAGTCGGTCAGGATTAAAACTGCGCTCAGTTATAACGCCGCAATAATCCCGCCATTTTGCCCTGAATTCGTACTTCGCCAGCACCAAATATTTGTGGCTCAAAGGAGGGATTTGCAGGATCAAGACGAACCTGCCCATTTTCTTTAAACAGATATTTGAGCGTTGCTTCTTCATCATGCACCAGCGCGACGACAATTTCACCATTGCGGGCGGTTTCGGTGCGCTGAATGAGCGCATAGTCCCCATCAAGAATGCCCGCGTCGATCATAGAATCACCGGAAACTTCCAACGCATAATGCTCACCTGCGCCTAGCAAGGCTGCTGGAACGCTGAGTGCAGTTTGGCCCTCGAGTGCTTCGATAGGAACACCGGCTGCAATTTTGCCGTGAAGTGGAATTTCGATCACATCATTGGCCGCAACGGGAATTTCTTTCATCGGCGCGGATGGGCGGGTATCCGAGGCAATATTGACCACGTTCGGAGCCGTTGGTTTCAAATTACCACCTTCAGGCATTTTGGTTACTTCCAAAGCCCGCGCGCGATTGGGAAGTCGCCGTAAGAAACCACGTTCCTCCAAAGCACTGATCAACCGATGAACGCCGGATTTGGATTTTAGGCCCAACGCATCCTTCATCTCTTCGAAAGAGGGAGAAACGCCTGATTCTTCCAAGCTATTGTTGATGAAGCACAGCAGTTCATGTTGTTTCGGTGTCAGCATATTCCATGTCCTTATCGGGAACGAATAAGGAACAATTATGAAACAAACCGTGCCAAGTCAAGCATTTTAGATGGCAATATACGAAACTGCGGCGCCAATGGGCTGCTCTGGGCTATGCGCTGGACGAAAGAGCAGTGCGTTGGCCGCTGCCAGTATAGAAAGCTTGGCGCTGTCCTGGCTGCCAAAGGTTGAAATACCGGTGTCATCTAAGCGCGCTCTCAAAAATTCCGCGCGCTGGGTGGTTGCTGGCAATGCTGTATTGGTATTCGCCGTTTGCATGACAGGCATGGGGGCCAATGCACCGGCCAGATAGCGTATGAGCGGCAGCAGGAATAATGTTGCGGTAACAAAGGCGGAGCCCGGATTACCGGGTAGAGCTAAAACGAGGCTGTCGCCGAGCTTTCCGGCCATGAGCGGCTTGCCGGGCTTCATCGCGATTTTCCAAAAATCGGTTTCGCCGCCCAGCTTTTTGAAAGCAGGGGCAACGAGATCGTGATCGCCAACCGACGCGCCGCCGATTGTCACGATGACATGGCAGTCTTTGGCGCTCTCCAACGCCGTGCATAAGTCGTCTATATTATCCTTGATGCCGCTGATTGAGCGCGATCGAACGGGTAATTGGGCTAGCATCGCCGCAATCATGACGTCGTTGCTCGCCGGTATCTGATGTGGTTTTGTATCACTTCCGGGTGCAACCAGTTCGTCGCCGGTGGAAAGCACTGCAACTTTGGGACATTGACCCACGCAAACGCTTCCAAGTCCCGCAATCACCGCGTGACCTAAAGCAGCTGCATTCAGCTGTGTTCCGGCCTTTAGCGCTACGTCGCCGGCTTGGAAATCGCCGCCTTGATAGCGTACATGTTGCCCTTTGGCGGGGGACGGATCGCTGGTCAGTAATATCTTGTCGCCATCGCGCTCGACATTTTCCTGCATGACAACGGTATCGGCGCCATCCGGCAGCAAAGCGCCAGTAAATATACGGGCCGCCTGTCCAGGCTTTATCGGCGGGCAGGGAGGGCTTCCGGCCTTGCATTCGCCAACCAATTGCCACGGCCCATTGCGATCTTCGAAACGGATGGCGTAACCATCCATTGCAGACATATCGGCTGCCGGTTGGTTGCGCTTAGCGATCAGGTCTTCGGTAAGATAGCGGTCGAGCGCCTCTCCGACGGGAACAGTTTCTGATGGCAATGGCTGGGCCATAGCAATGATCCGCCGTTGCGCTTCTTCCAAGGGCAATAATGGCTTCATTCGGCAGTCCAGTCTCCTGACTTTCCGCCTGATTTGGACAACAGGCGGATATCGCTAATCACCATATCTTTCTGCATCGCTTTCGACATGTCATATACTGTTAAAAGTGCGGTTGAAGCAGCTGTTAAAGCTTCCATTTCAACACCAGTTTTTCCGGTAAGACGCGCCATTGCCTGAACCTTGATCCCGCCATCCGAAAGCTCAAAATTCACCGCCACTTTGCTGAGCGCCAATGGGTGGCAAAGCGGAATAAGATCACTGGTCTTTTTCGCCGCCATAATTCCAGCAATTCGGGCCGTGGCTAGCACGTCACCCTTTTTCATCGCATTGGCTTTGATGGCTTCAAGAACATCCGGGTTCATGCTGATAAAGCCTTCTGCATGCGCCTCTCGCACAGTTTCGTTTTTGGCCGAAATATCGACCATGTGTGCCGCGCCGTCGCCATCAATATGGGTGAGTTTGCTCATTGCATTGCCTTGTTGCCGGTTAGAATTTGGCGCGTAGCGGCTTCGACATCATCTTGCCGCATCAACGATTCTCCGACCAGAAAAGAACGTGCGCCGGATTGCGACAATCGCTGGCAATCTTCATGCGTGAAAATGCCGCTTTCCGAAACCATGATCCGGCCGTCAGGCACGAGTTTTGACAGCCTCTCGGTTTGTTCAAGGCTGGTTTCGAATGTTTTGAGGTTACGGTTGTTGATACCCAATAGCCGCGATTTCAATTTGAGAGCGCGTTCCAACTCTACTTCATCATGGACCTCGATGAGTGCATCCATCCCCAATTCCAAAGATGCCGCTTCAATCTCCTGCGCAAGGCCATCGTCCAACGCGGCCATGATGATCAGAATCGCATCTGCGCCCAGCGCGCGTGATTCTTGCACTTGCCAAGGATCGACCAAGAAATCTTTCCGTAAACAGGGCAGGTTGCAGGCGGCTTGTGCCGCAACCAGATATTCGTCTGCTCCCTGAAAATAGGGGATATCGGTAAGGACGGACAGACAAGCAGCCCCTCCTGCTTCATAAGCGCGGGCATGGGCGGGCGGGTCGAAATCCTGGCGGATCAACCCTTTGGACGGGCTCGCCTTCTTAACTTCAGCAATGAGCGCAAAGCCGGTGGCTGATTTTTCTTCAATCGCTCGAATAAAGCCTCTTGGTGCCGCCTGATGCCTAACCTGATCGTGCATCGCAGATATGGTGATATCGGATTTGCGTTTGCTCACATGTTCGCGTTTGGCAGCACATATTTCGGTGAGTTTGTTCATTGTCCGCGCCTCATTGGTTGGCGACCCAACAATTGAGTAGGGCGTTGGCTAGCCCCTTGTCGAGTGCTTCGGCGGCTTCCTCGACGCCGGCCTCCCAGCTGTCGGCCTCGCCCGCAACCATGAGCGCGGCTGCGCTGTTGAGTAATACCGCATCGCGATAGGCGGATGGCTCTCCGTGCAGTAAAGCCCGCAGTGCTGCGGCGTTAAAGTCAGCATCACCGCCTTTTATGGCATCCGCGGTATGACGGTTGAGGCCTAGGTCCTCGGGTGTAATCCGGCTGTGCGTTATGGATTGACCTTCGACAATGGCAAGCTTGGAGGGGCCGGAAATGCTTAGCTCATCTAGACCTTCTTCCCCGGATACGATCATGATCTTGTCATAGCCAAGCTGTGCTGCAGCCTCCGCATAAGTGTCGACCAGATCGGGAGAGGCTACACCTATGAGCTGCCGCTTGACCCTGGCAGGATTGCACAGGGGGCCCAGTAGGTTGAATATAGTTCGCCGACCAAGGGCTTTGCGAATAGGCGCCAGCGGGCCCAGCGCGGGATGATGGTTAGGCGCAAAGAAAAAGGCGATGCCGATTTCCCGTAGCGATTTCTCGCCACCGGTCGCTGTTTTTGCGAGATCGACGCCCAGAGCTTCCAGTGTGTCCGCCGCTCCCGATTTGCTCGATGCGGCGCGGTTGCCATGTTTGGCCATCGGAACGTCGCAGGCTGCAACGACCAAGGCCGTCGCAGTAGAAATATTCAAGCTGTGGCTGCCATCGCCGCCGGTGCCGCAGACATCAATGGCGCTATCCGGCGCGTTGACGGTAATCATCCGCGCCCGCATCGCTTGAGCAGCCGCAGCAATTTCGGTCGCCGTTTCACCACGATCAGCTAAACCAATTAAAAAGCTGGAAATTTCGGCACTGTCGGCTTCTCCATCTAATATGGTTGAAAAGGCCTGACGGGCTTCGATTTCAGTCAACCGAGCTGTGGGATCGGGTAGGGTCATTATGTTTTATCCTCTCCCGGTACGCCAGCATCCTGCAGCCGCCGTATCAGTCCACCGCGATGAGCTTCATCCTTGAATATCCGGGTCGGAAGAAAGTTAAACATATGATCAGAACGATAGAGCAGAACGACATTTTCGTCTGCGCGCCATTTGACCATGTCCGAAAATGTCAAATTGGCGTGGCCTTGCTCATTGCTGGAATGTAGTTTGTCATCATCCCACCAGCTAGTGGTTTCGAGACGCAAGTCTTTCTGCTGTTTGTAGATTTTCTTGGAGAGGCGCGGCACCCACCATATCGGCAAAAGAACCGCAAAGAGGCCTGCCACGATGCCGGCCCACAGGGTCATCCCGGCGACAAGTCCGATTGTCATGCTCAAATTATCAAAGCCATCCAGTGCAGAAATTATAAGACCAGCCAATGCTCCAAAAAGAAGAAAATAGCCAAATCGCTTTGCCGTAATCTGCTTCATATGAAGATTATAGGCGGCGCGCAGGTCTTCCTCATTGGGTGTAAAGATCAATTTCTGGGTCATGCGATCTGCTTGGGTTTCAGTCCCGCGAGAGCCATGAAATTGGCCAGTAACTCATGACCATATTCGGTGGCGATGCTTTCGGGGTGAAACTGAACGCCGTGAATGGGCAGTCTTTCGTGCCGGAAACCCATGACAGAGCCGTCTGCGGCGGTGGCGTTTACGATTAAGCTTTCCGGAATATCTTCGACGATCAAGGAATGATAACGAGTGGCGGTATAGGGGGTCGGAATATCGGTAAAAACACCGCTATTATCGTGCGTTACCGCTGATGTTTTGCCATGCATCAACCCACCGCGGACCACCGTTCCGCCAAAATGCTGACCGATACTTTGGTGGCCAAGGCAAACCCCGAGCAGTGGTTTTTCCGCGTCTGCACAAGCTGCCACCAGATCGAGCGAGATTCCTGCTTCATTAGGTGTGCATGGGCCGGGCGAAATCAAAAAAGCATCAGCGCCCGTTGCCAGGGCTTGCACGGCGCTTATTGCGTCATTGCGTTCTACCTTCACATCAGCGCCCAGTTCCATCAGGTAATGGACCAGATTGAAGGTAAAACTGTCATAATTATCGATAACCAAAATCATGGAATGTTGCCTAATGGTAAAAGTGCGGTAGGCCAAGTTTTTCTGCCGCTTATCAAGCAGATCGTTTGACGGAAACAATCGGGATGATATTGAAGGGGTAGGGGAGATCAGAATATGGGCCAACCGGTAACCGTTAACATTCCGCATAAATTAGGACTGACAGAGGCGCGCAGCCGTATTGGTAATGGTGTCCATACGTTAAGTGAATCGGTACCAGGAGCCACAATCACGGATCATCATTGGGAAGGCGACACGATGCACTGCACGTTAGAGGCAATGGGTCAGCAAATTGGCGGCGAAATGCAGGTCCGCGATGATGAAGTTTACGCCATATTCGATTTGCCGCCCTTGCTCGCAATGTTCGCTAACAAGATTAAGGAAAAGCTTCAGAAGGAAGCGCCTAAAATGCTGGAATAGGATTCGAGCTTAAGCCCACATCTTTGATAAGCTTGTAAAATATGTAGAGCGTTCATCAT
Organism: uncultured Sphingomonadaceae bacterium; assembly: GCA_947493215.1. GTDB lineage: Bacteria > Pseudomonadota > Alphaproteobacteria > Sphingomonadales > Sphingomonadaceae > Parasphingorhabdus. The sequence goes on from CANLQE010000001.1 coordinate 2,038,435, forward strand.
TCTCTTACTTGTTGTTGATAGCAGATCGCTTCAACAGGCGAGCAAGAAGTTCACATGAAATTAGATCAAGCTCAATTTGATAACAATGGCGACGCGGCATCTGCCGTTTCAAAGCCAGTACATTTTTTTGAACGGATGACTGCCCGAATCTCGGGACAAACGGCTACGGAAACATCGAGTCCGCCTCCACCCAATATCAAAACAAAAGAAGCCCTGCTTCTCCTACAGAACTACGAGGAGACCCGTCAGGGTTGGTTCTGGTCTACAGATAAAGACGGAAATCTGACCTATTTGACAGAGGCCGCCGCCCAAACTCTGGGGAAAACAGCCAACGATCTTATCGGTACGCCGTTTACGCAGCTTTTTGTTAGCGATGAACAGGCACGCGATAATCAGCGGACGTTACCCTTCCTGCTCACCAAGCAGACCAAGTTCGTGCAATTGCAATTGCAGGCAGCAGCGGCAGATGAGGAAATATGCTGGTGGGCTGTTTCCGGTAGCCCGCAATTTGACAAAGCAAGAAACTTTACCGGATTTCGGGGCAACGGCACCAATGTGACGGCACAGCGTCGATCTGTTGAAGACACTGCGCGTATGGCGATGTTTGATTCTTTAACGGGCCTTTCCAACAGAGCGTCCATGTCGAAAAAACTTGAAGCGACTCTTGCTGCGTTTCAGCAACAGAAGCGGACATGTTCGATCATGCTGCTGGACTTAGACCGGTTCAAAATCGTGAATGATACGCTAGGGCATCCAGCCGGTGACAAGCTGCTGCAGCAAGTGGCAAAGCGTTTGACCCGAGCTGTGGGAGACGCTGGCGAAGTCAGCCGCCTTGGCGGTGATGAATTTCAGATATTGTTGCAAGACTGGGAAGATCGCGGCAACTTGGGAGAGCTTGCCAATACAATTATTTCGTCTCTTTCGCAGCCGTACACGATTGAGGGCAGTCGATGCATCATCGGTGCTTCGGTCGGTATTGCCATTAGCCCATTTGACGGCCTAACCTCGGAAGACTTGGTGCGAAGCGCAGACCTTGCGCTGTACGCAGCAAAAGGGGCCGGTCGCGGCCGCTTCCAGTTTTTTGCCCGTGATCTGCAGCAGGCAGCCGAGGATCGCAGAATTCTTGAGGAAGATCTTCGTGATGCCCTATCCAAAGATGAGCTGACACTATCTTATCAACCGATCGTGAACGTCAAAAACAATACCGTCACTGGATTTGAGGCGTTGATGCGTTGGAACCATCCGGAACGGGGACCCATCTCTCCAGCTTTGTTTATTCCGATTGCGGAAGACACGAATCTCATCGGCCCAATGGGAGAGTGGGCTCTTCAAAAAGCTTGCAAAGATGCCGCAAAATGGCCTGGAAATATTCGTGTCGCGGTTAATGTGTCGGCGATTCAATTTGCGGACGATCAGTTACCAATTTTAGTGAGGCGGGCGTTAAAAACATCGGGTTTGCCGCCTGCGCGACTGGAGCTCGAGATTACCGAGAGTGTTTTTCTGGGTGAATCCGAAGAAACGGATGGAATGTTTAGTGCTTTGAAGAAAATCGGCGTCCGCCTGGCGCTTGATGATTTCGGCACCGGTTATTCATCTCTCAGCTATTTACAGACCGCCCCATTTGACAAAATCAAGATAGATCAAAGCTTTGTGCGTGGGGCTAATGAACCAGGTTCCCGCAATGGCGCTATTATTGCTGCTATTGTGGCGCTTGCCGAAGCTCTGGATATGGAAACAACCGCAGAAGGCATTGAGGCACTGGACGAGTTGGACTGGATTCGCGATTTGCAGGTCAGCCATGTGCAGGGTTATGTTTATAGCATGCCGGTGAAAAATGATCAGGTACGCGAAAAATTTGAGAGCGGTGACTGGATCATCATGCCAGAAGGCCCTGCTAAACAGAGAAGCGAGAGGTTTTCGATGTTTCGGAAGGTCGGTATTATCCATGAAAATAGCACCTATAAGGCCATGGTACGCAATCTTTCAAAGACCGGTGCGCTGATTGAAGGTATAGTCGATGTGCCCGTCGGGACGCGATTTGTTGTTGATTTTGGAGATGGTCAAATTGCGCTCTCTACAGTGAAGCGATCCATGGAACAGCAACAGGGTATCGAGTTTGATCAACAGCTTGTGGATGATGGAAATGGCGGACTTTGCACAAGGAATAGAGTGTCACCCTATCTTATTGCTGCAGCAGGAATGAACATTCCCAATGTACCAGTCGATTTCTATCCTAGAGAGGTCGTGCCTCAAATGACCGGCGCCCTACCGGCTTTTTATACCACAGATTCGTGGAAAGCGGCTTAGTATCGAAACGGCAGGTAATCGAACCTACTGCCCAAATCCGATATCTTGTGCACGCCGAACTGCTTCCTTTGCCGCTGCTAGCAAGGCCCCGGATTTAGCCTCACATTCGCGCAGTTCGTAGGCGGGATCGCTGTCAGCGACGATACCAGCGCCGGCCTGAACGTGTAGCATGCCATCTTTGACAATACCTGTCCGCAGGACGATGCAGCTATCCATGCTGCCATCTGGCGAGAAATATCCGACGCCGCCGGCATAAGCGCCGCGGGTTTCTGGCTCTAGCTCGGCGATAATCTGACACGCCCGGACTTTCGGCGCGCCGCTCACTGTGCCCGCAGGAAAGCCAGCAAACAGGGCGTCGAGCGCGTCTTTGTCCGGTGCCAGTTCACCGACAACATTCGAAACAATATGCATGACATGGCTATAGAATTCGACTGTGTAGCTGTCGGTAACTTCGACGCTATTGGCTGCGCTGACTCGGCCCACATCATTGCGGCCAAGGTCGAGCAGCATCAAATGTTCGGCACGCTCTTTGGGATCGGCGAGCAGGCTGTCCCGGTTTGATTTGTCTTCGGCGGCATTGGCACCGCGTGGCCGGGTTCCGGCAATCGGACGGATCGTGACTTCACCATCGCGGGCGCGCACCAGAATTTCAGGACTCGATCCGATAAGGGAAAATCCCGGCAGATCCAGAAAGAATAGAAAAGGCGACGGATTTATGCGGCGCAATGCCCTGTAAAGTTCCACTGGCGGTAATGCGAAAGGTGCGGTGAAACGCTGCGCCAATACGACCTGAAAAATGTCACCCGCTTCAATATAATCTTTGGCGCTAAGCACCATTTCCTTATATTGCTCCGGCTTTAATTTTGCCTCAAAGTTAAGGTCGCCCGGATCAAGGTCATGGCGCACGGAGGCCATTGCTGGAACGGGTGCAGCCATTTGCCGCTCTACTTCGTCCAACCGTTCCTCGGCGGTCGCTATTTTGCTATCGGCATCACCGCTTGTTTCGGGCCAGACCGGCGCAACAAGAAACATCTCGTCTGCCAGCCGGTCAAAGATTACAATTACCGTAGGCCGGACAAACAGCATATCCGGCAGATTTAACTCGGATTGCGGCGCTCTGGGTAGCTTTTCTACCAAGCCGATGGTTTCATAGCCGAAATAGCCGACCAGGCACGCGAGCGCCCGCGGCAGGCCCTCTGGCACATCCATTTGGCAACGTTTGACTAATGTTCGCAAGGCAGCAAGACTGCCTTCTTGCTCTGGTTCAAAACCGTCACGGTCGGCCAACCAGTTCGGGTTGATCGAAGCTCGCTCGCCATCAGCGCGAAATACCAGATCAGGCGCAAGGCCGATAAGACTATGTCGCCCCCGCGTCTCTCCGCCTTCGACAGACTCAAGCAGGAAATCTCCGCGGTCGGACTCCATCAACTTCAGTGCCGCTGAAACAGGGGTTTCAGTATCCGCGACTTGCTTGCGCCATATCAGCGCTGGTTTCCCAGCATCCAATGACTTGCGAGCGGCTGTCATATTAAAGCTACGCACAATCAGTCCTGAAAAGGCTGGTAACGGATCATTTAGTTACGGCCAAGCAGCTGGTTTCTTACCGCACTCAACGCATCTTCATTCCGCTCAACACCGACATCGGCTTTCATCGCATTGATAAACTGCTCGGTATACTCATTTCCGAACACTTGTTTAAACTGAGCGTTTGTCGCGTCGAGCAAATCGGTGCGCTTGGACGCATCACCGCGATCAATATTACCCAGATTAACAACAAACCAACCCTGATTTTGCGGCGCTTTCAATGTTTTGGCGGTGCCCTCGGCCATGCTGAACATCAATGTAAGCGGAGGCGGGACCTGACCCTGCTGGCTCTGTCTGGCGAGTTCAGCGCGCGTGCTCTTGACGGTTTCGATGGGGGGCAAATTTACTTCGGCGTCGGCAACCGCTTTGGATAGGGCTGTACCAGCACTAACCTGTTTCGCTATTTGATCGGCGATGACCTTGGCCTTTTTCGAGCCTTCATCCAATATATAATCGCGAGCCACTATTTGCTGGATGGATTTTAGCGGTGGTGGCGCAGCATCGGCAATCTCGCCGACACCCATAATCGCATATTGCTGACCGGGAATAATCTCGACAACCTGCGGATCGGAATCTTCCTCCAACGAAAAGGCGACCGGTAATATTTGCTGCATTTCCGGTATGGGGCGATAAGTTGGATCTTCTGGATTTTGTCCATTGGCAAGCAGCATCGGCGTCGATTCAATCTTTAACTCTTCTGATTTTGCAACGTCTACCAAGGAAGAACCGGCCGCAAATTCATCTTCCATTTTGACGGTTAATTCAGCCAATGCTTCGTCGATTTTATCGCGGCTCAGTTCGGCGATAATTTGTGCGCGAACTTGCTCCAGGCTTTGCGCGGGGACTTTGCGGACGTCTTTGATCTCGGCGAGATGCCACCCCAAGGCGCTTTGCGCTGGCGCAGATATGCCGCCTGATGGCGTGCTGAAAATAGCATTGGCGACAGCTTGCGATGCTGTTCCGGCCAAAGCCGTCTTACTGACTGAGCCGACCTCGGCAACAGAAAGGCCTACGGAATCAGCCGCTGCCGCAATCGAAACGCCGCCGCTAATTTTGTCAGAAAGCGCCTTTGCAGCTGCCTCAGTTGGTAGGATAACCTGATCAATATTCCGAGTTTCACTGGCCGCATATTTTGCTTGGTCCAGCTTATACTGGCCCTCTATTTCTTTCTCGGTCGGTTTGATGGTTTCGTTAAATCGCTCTTTTGAAAATAAGGCATAGCTGATCGACCGGCGTTCCGGAATCGTATAACGGGACCCGTTCTTGCTATAGAAAGCAGCAATGGCGGCATCGGCAGGCTTTATATTTTGAACAAAAGCGGCCGAAGGCACGATAGCGATCTGACCCTGACGTGCTTCCAACAGCAAAGCTGCATAAGGGGTAACCAGTGTTTTTGGAACAGACGCTCCAAAACCCGCAACGGGAAGCAACTGATCAGCCAGCAGATTGCGGGTAAAATCATCGCGAAGCTGCTGTTCGTTGATACCCTGCTGCTGCAATGCCCGGCGGAAATTTTCCTCGCTAAACTGACCGTCAGCTCCCTGAAAAGAAGAGATCGCCGCTATCTCACCGTCAACCAGACGTTTGCCCGCGGTCATGCCATATTTATTCCCGAAAGCAGCAATTGAAAAGCTATTGACCAGACGATCCAAAATACCATCAAATCCGCCACCCTCGACATAGGTTTTTAGATCAAGTCCAGTATTTTCACGCTGTTCTGCGCGAAAAGCATTGTTAATCGACTGGCTGAGTTCCGAAGTCGTCAGTTTGGAATCGCCGATTTTAGCTGCCGTGCCAGAGCCTGTGACACCACCAAAGGCGCCAGAACCAGTAACGTCGGCAGATGCAAAGGCAACAGCGATCAGCGCGACAAAGCACATGGTAAAGAACAGGCCAATTTTGGACGAGAAGATATTGCGGAAAAATGTGATCATGAAAATGCTGCAATTCTGTTAGGGCAAATGGATTTCCTGATGCTTTAGGCGGCTTGCGTTTTTCGTTCAAGCAAAAGGGCGCGGACTAGGTCGAAAGCTTTCGGGTCAAAAATGTTTGGCGTAAACCCGTTTGGCAGACAGTCAGATATTTGTTAGCGCGGAAGCAATGTTAAATTGGGGATGGAGAGAATATGGCAAATCGGAAATATATCGTCGGCAATTGGAAAATGAACGGCCTGCAATCTGAATTGTCGGACATTGCTGGCATAGCCGCAATCGCGGCGGCCAATCCGTCTGTGGATGCTGCGATCTGTCCGCCTGTGACATTAATTGCCTCTGCATCATCACAAAATCCAGCTTTTGCGATTGGCGCACAGGATTGTCATTATAATGAAAAAGGCGCGCATACCGGTTGCGTGTCCGCTGCGATGATCAAAGCGGCTGGGGCCAGTCTCTCTATTTTGGGGCATAGCGAACGTCGTGCGGACCAACATGAAACCGACGCTGAGGTCAAAGCCAAGGCAGAAGCTGTTCATGCTGCCGGATTGGGCGCAATCATTTGTGTTGGCGAAACCGAAGAAGAGCGCGATGCTGGTAAAGCGATAGCAGTGGTCTGCAGTCAGTTAGAAGGGGCATTTCCCGAGGGTGCGGAGGCGGACTGGCTAACTATCGCTTATGAACCCGTTTGGGCCATTGGCACTGGCCGGGTGCCAGAAACATCCGATGTCGAAGAAATGCACGCGGCTATTCGAAGCGCGCTTGGCGGATTAATGGGCGAGGGCGCAGATGCGGTGCGTATCCTTTACGGCGGGTCGATGAATGGCGGAAATGCTGCTGAACTTTTGGCGGTACCCAATGTTGATGGCGGGCTTGTTGGTGGTGCCAGCCTGACAGCAGAAAAGTTCGGGCCGATTATCGAAGCGGCTTCCGCAGCTTGATAGCAAAATCTATCTAGGAAACTGCCAAACCAATGGCACGTCATGTGCTTTTGAGGCTTTGTTAAATTGGCTGTTTGATGGTGATTTGGCGCTGCTTTTTTTTTACGCAAAAGATTGTCATTGAGGCAATTTCATGAACTGATGCTCAGGGTTGACCGTTTAGCTTGTTAATTTGTCTTCGCGGCAACCGCCGATCGCAGGTGTTTCACTGCTTGAACTCACACCGTCCAATCGCTATGTGCGCTGCACAAAGATAAACCATTACGTTCGGATCTACATATGTTTCTATTTCTCACCGTTGTTCAGGCGATTGTCGCAGCTGCCCTTGTTGGCGTTATTTTGATGCAGCGGTCGGAAGGCGGCGGTCTGGGTGTTGGCGGTAGTCCTTCCGGAATGATGTCTGCGCGCGGCGCAGCAGATTTATTGACCCGGACAACCACCGTCTTGGCGGTCCTGTTCGTTGCTTTGTCTATTTCGTTAGCTTTTTTAGCGGCGTCTGAGGGGCAGCCATCGACAATTGATCAGACATTGGAGCGTGACACCAGCATTCCTGTGGCTCCGGCTGCACCGACAGATGCGGTTCCGTTGATCGGTGACGACCCGCTAGCTGCTGCTGCGGCACAGGCAGGCGAAGAAGCTCCTGCCGATGGTGCGGTTCCCCTCGATCAGTAATTCTGGTCAATCAACAGCCTAAGAGTTTGCCGCGACCTGCGCGTGAACGTAAAATTTAGTTCCTATTGAAAATAAATTTCGCTTTTTCGGATTCGCACGCTTGCCATTTCGGTCGGACACGCCTTAAGCCTTTCCTCCCATGGCGCGATATATTTTTATTACCGGCGGTGTGGTCTCCTCACTTGGCAAAGGTCTCATGGCAGCGAGCCTCGGCGCGCTTCTTCAAGCACGCGGATATTCGGTGCGAATCCGTAAGTTGGACCCCTATCTGAACGTCGATCCAGGAACGATGTCACCTTACCAGCATGGCGAAGTCTATGTCACCGATGACGGCGCTGAAACCGATCTCGATCTTGGGCATTATGAACGTTTTACCGGTGTTCCGTCGCTGCAGTCAGACAATGTCACGTCCGGGCGAATCTATCAGTCGATAATTACGAAAGAACGGCGCGGCGACTATCTCGGCGCTACTGTACAGGTTATTCCGCACGTTACCGATGCGATTCAGGAATTTGCCGAGGATAAGCTCGACGGGATCGACTTCGTGCTCTGCGAAATTGGAGGCACTGTAGGCGATATTGAGAGCCTCCCGTTTATCGAAGCGATTCGCCAGCTGCGCAACAAGGTCGGCCGGGCTAATGCGATTTCGGTGCATGTAACGCTGGTGCCCTATATCGCCGCTGCAGGCGAGCTGAAGACCAAGCCGACGCAGCATAGCGTGCGCGAGCTAACCTCTTTGGGGATACAGCCAGATATATTGCTTTGCCGATGCGAGCATGAATTGCCGGACGGCGAACGCGCCAAAATAGCGCAATTCTGCAACGTTCGTAAAGAAGCGGTGATCCCCGCGTTAGACGCGAGCAGCATTTACAATGTGCCGTTGCAATATCATGAAGAGGGCCTAGATCGCGAAGTTTTGAACGCGTTCGGGATTATTAACGCACCGGAGCCAGATCTGACTCGTTGGAACGACGTGATGGAGCGGATCGAAAATCCTGAAGGCGAGGTCATTGTAGGCGTAGTCGGAAAATATGTGGGGCTGCAGGACGCCTATAAGTCACTGCAAGAAGCGCTTTTCCATGGCGGCTTAGCGAATCGGGTCAAAGTGCAAGTACGCTGGCTTGATGCAGAATTGTTCGAAGATGAAAGTGATCTGGCGGCCAATCTGGAACCATTGCACGCAATTCTAGTGCCGGGCGGCTTTGGTGAGCGTGGCAGTGAAGGCAAGCTGGGCTCAGTTCGATTCGCTCGCGAGCATGATGTGCCATTTTTCGGGATTTGTCTGGGCATGCAAATGGCTTGTGTGGAAGCGGCGCGTAATCAGGCTGGTATTGATGCCGCCTCGACAACCGAGTTCGGCGAAACCGCGGAGCCCATTGTCGGATTAATTACCGAATGGATGACTGAAGAAGGGCTGCAAAAACGGGAATCGGGTGGTGATCTGGGCGGAACCATGCGGCTAGGCGCTTATGAAGCACGGCTGCAGCAAGGCTCGAGAGTTGCAGAAATCTATGGTTCTGAAGTCATTAGCGAGCGCCATCGTCATCGCTATGAAGTGAATAAAGGCTATGTCGATAGACTAGAGCAGACCGGTTTGATATTCTCTGGGATGTCACCCGATGGCGAGCTTCCCGAGATTGTTGAGCGGCCAGATCATAGCTGGTTTGTCGGCGTGCAATATCATCCGGAACTTAAGAGCAAGCCCTTTGATCCGCATCCGCTCTTTGCCTCCTTTATCGCAGCAGCGGTAAAACAAAGTCGACTTGTCTAATTTATCCAATCCTTTTTACACAAAGTGACTATTGTCACATTCAAGCATTGGGAATTGGTTATCAACCAGTTAACCAATGTAAGCGATTTGAAATGGGACAGCATTAGTGAAAGCCGAAGAACTCGCGGACATATTAGCAGAGCATAGTTTATTTGCTGATTGTGATGAGGCCGAACTAGCAGATTTGATATTGCGCGGGCATTTCGTACAATATCAAAAAGGGGATGAATTGATCATGCAGGGCGATCCTGGAAACTCATTACTGATACTATTATCGGGCAATGCGCGGACCAGCATGATTGCGAGTAATGGCCATGAAATTGTTCTGGACTATGCCGAACCCGGTCAGGTTATTGGAGAAATCGCTTTGCTTGATGGCGGTGAAAGAACCGCCAGTGTAACGGCGATAGAACCGACCAGCGCATTAACCATTACGCGGGTGGCTTTTGAAGAGATTTTGAGAAACCATAAAAATATGGCATTACGACTCCTTAAAGTCATGGCAAACCGCATTCGGACGGCCAATACCATGATAGAGGGAGATAGGGCGTATACATCGGGGCCGCGTCTAGCGCGTTACCTGTTAAGATTATCAGTCGTCGGCGCAGAAGAAGGGCGTTTAAAACTGGATTTAAGTCAAAGCGAACTCGGCAACTTTGCCGGCATGTCGCGCGAACATATTAATCGGCAACTTTCAACCTGGTCAGAAGATGACATTGTTTCGGTTGAAAGTGGGAAAGTACGGATATTGAATCACGCCGTTCTTTCCAATATTGCCAATGCGGATTCTTGAACGAAGTTGGCCATTTGCGACCCGGGCTAATTTCGTCAAGAGTGACACCACGCGGGTGTCAGGGGCAGTCGGATCCTCATCTGGCTGCCCCATTTTTTTGCTCTTTTTAGACTGAGAATCAAAAAAGGCAGCCAAAACTCTCTGGCTGCCTTCTAAAATTTCTTGAATCAGGGCTTAAGCAGCCTTATCCTTTGATTTCTTAGGTTTATGATCAATTTTGGTGACATTTTCGCCAGCGTTAATTGCGATTTTCTTGGGTTTCATCGCGTCGGGGATTTCGCGAACCAAATCAATGACGAGCAAGCCATCGCTCAATACCGCATTATCTACGCGGACAAAATCGGCCAATTCAAAGCGGCGTTCAAAATTGCGGTTGGCAATACCCATGTGCAGGAATTGCTTCCCTTCATTTTCGTCATTCCCTTTGTTACCAGCTACCAGCAACAAATTTTGTTGTGCGGTAATTTCAATCTCATTGTCCTTGAAACCCGCCACGGCCAGCGTGATACGATAATGGTCATCGCCGTTGCGTTCGATATTGAAGGGGGGATAGTTTTCCGATTGTTGGGCCCGGGCATTATTCTCGAGCAGATCGAAAAGTCGGTCAAAACCAACGGTTGAGCGACGATAGGGGGTAAAATCAAAACGGTTCATATCTTTATCCTCATTTGAGCAATTAAAATTGTGGACCCAAAATGGCGTCCTGTTCTGTGTTGCGAGATCCAAACCGGCATCTCGCCTACCCAAGATATTATCTCGTTTCGTGAATTCAAGAGGCTCTTTATGTTATGGAATCTGCTGAAAACAAAAACGCCCGGAGCCATTTCTGACTCCGGGCGAAAATGGTGACGATAATATCGTCCCCCTGTTTTCCTGTCTTATTCAACGCCGTTTGTCCCCCAACATCCGACGGAACCAGAAAGGATCCCTGAACCATGACCATTAAGCGGTAATTGATTCTGTCACTATCTCTGATCGCCATGGCCGCTATTGTCATGCAAATTTTCACAAATGTGCAATATTGGTTCAGGCTTGTGTCATAATGGCCACAGCATTTTAGCGAGTATCACTCTTGCCTGCGCCGCCTCGCAACCGTAAAGCCACAATAGTTTTTTCAGGAAGATCAAACCCCTATGCTTCTATCCCGTTATGAATGGGTCATTGCCAAGCGCTATCTTCTACCCGGGAAAGGGGAAGGCTTTATTTTTTTGGTCGCCAGCATCAGCCTGGTCGCGGTTATGCTCGGTGTTGCCGCGCTGATCGTGGTGATGAGCGTAATGAATGGTTTTCGTGCGGACCTATTTGACAAGATTGTGGGTTTAAACGGCCATGCTGTAATCCAAGGCTATGGTGGTCGATTACCGGACTGGCGAGACCTTCTAGAAGATGCGCGCAATACCGAAGGTGTGGTGTCGGCTTCTCCGTTGATTGAGCAGCCGCTTCTCACAACGTTTAACGGACGGGTTGAGGCAATATTGGTGCGCGGCATGCTGGTCCCGGACATTCTCGAAAATGATACACTGGATGGGAAAACCGTTGCTGGCGACCTCGGGCGTTTAGAACCCGGAGCAGGGCGTGTGGGCATCGGTAGTCGATTAGCGGTTACATTGGGGGCTCAGGTAGGAAGTCGTATCACAGTGATTAATCCACAGGGTCGGTCTACGCCTTTTGGTACCGTGCCACGTGAGATATCATATGAGGTCGCCGCGATATTTGAAGTCGGTGTATATGATTATGACAAAGCCTTTGTGATTATGCCTATGGAAGATGCCCAAACGCTAATGTTGCTGGGTGACCAAATTGGTATGATCGAAATCAAGACAAATGATGCTGATAATGTGTCTGAAATTATAGCACCGCTCTATCCTAAAATAGATGGTCGGGCACAGATGGTTGATTGGAAGTCCATGAACGCTTCCTTGTTCGAAACACTTCAAGTTGAACGCGTTGTTATGTTTGTGATCCTCTCGATCATCATATTGGTCGCGGTGTTCAATATCCTCTCATCGCTGATCATGTTGGTTCGTGCCAAAACAAGGGACATTGCGATATTGCGAACCATGGGTGCCTCGCGGGCTTCGTTGACGCGAATATTTGTCACTGTCGGCACGTCTATCGGAGCCCTAGGGATAGCCGCCGGCATATTATTGGGATTAATCGCGATTTATTTCAGGCAGAATGTAATCAACTTTGTGCAGACGATTACCGGTCAAAACCTTTGGGATCCATCGATTCGTTTTTTGACGGAGTTACCTGCCAGAACCGATCCGATGGAGGTGTTCGGTATAGCAATGCTCGCGTTCCTGTTTAGCTTCCTGGCGACACTCTATCCTGCCTACAAGGCGGCAAGCACTGATCCAGTGCAGGTGTTGCGCTATGAATGATATCGGAAACAAGGTTGTCGAACTTCGCGCTGTAAAGCGGAGTTTCAAACAGGGCGATGTGCAGATTGACGTTCTCAAAGGGGTAGATCTAGACATTCGGTCCAATGAGATTGTTGCACTGCTTGGTCCTTCCGGTTCGGGTAAATCAACCTTGCTGCAAGCTGTTGGTTTGCTTGAAGGTGGGTTTGAAGGGTCCATCAAACTCAACGGCGAAGAAACAGCGCAAATGTCGGCCAGCGGCCACACCCGCATCCGCCGGGATCTGTTGGGTTTCGTCTATCAATTCCATCACTTGCTACCGGATTTTTCTGCCGCCGAAAATGTTGTCATGCCGCAGCTCATTGCCGGAACATCGCAAGCTGAGGCAGAAATACGGGCAGAATCGCTACTGCGCAGTTTAGGGCTTGCCGAGCGATTAGATCATAAACCAAGCAAATTGTCGGGTGGTGAGCAGCAACGTGTCGCCGTGGCGCGCGCCTTGGCTAATGCGCCGAAACTGGTTTTGGCAGATGAACCGACTGGAAATCTCGACGAAACAACGGCGGATATTGTGTTGGCAGAACTCATGGCGTTGGTCCGAGAAGAAGGCAGCGCCGCACTAATTGCCACTCATAACGAGCGTTTGGCCGCAAAAATGGATCGCGTGGTAAGGCTTCACGACGGATTATTAGGCTAACGTTTTCAAAAGGAAACGAGATAGGCTTTGACATTTCGCAGGCGAATATCGATCTGACGTACATCACGGGGGAATAAAATTGCAAAGAACGGGGTGCATCTATGCAAATGACAGAATTTGAAATTAAACAAGCAGATGGTTCGATGTCGGACCTATCCAAGTATAAGGGCAAAGTGCTCCTTATCGTAAACACGGCGTCAAAATGTGGTTTCACGCCGCAATATGAAGGACTGGAGAAGCTGCATAAAGAATATGCAGATAAAGGTCTGGAAATATTGGCATTTCCATGCAATCAATTTGGCAATCAAGAGCCAGGTGATGCCGAAGAAATTAAGAATTTCTGCACGCTCAACTATGAGGTTAGCTTTCCGTTGATGGCCAAAGTGGACGTGAACGGCAATGATGCAGATCCCTTGTGGAAATATCTCAAGTCTGAAAAATCCGGTTTGCTAGGTTCGCGAATCAAGTGGAATTTCACCAAATTCATCGTAGATCGCGATGGCAATGTGGTGGCACGGCATGGACCGGCGGTGAAACCAGAACAGCTCAAGAGTGAGATCGAAGCCCTACTTTAGCTGAAAACGTCAACTAGTTGTGGAAAACTGGTCGATAGGTTGCGTTGACGCAATCTGACCGTGGCTAAAGCTTTTGGCTCGCGCTAGGGTTTGATCATGTCACAGATTCCGTTTGTCCATTTGCGCTCTTTTTCCGCTTATACGATTTTGGACGGTGCGATGGAGCCGAAGGCCATCGGTGCTGTAGCGAAAGAGCGTGGTTTTCCTGCGGTGGCTTTGACCGACCGGATCGGTCTATTCGCTTCGATGGCGTTTGATGACGGTTGCCGTGCCAATGGCGTTCAACCGATAACAGGCTGTTTTTTGAGGGTTGCGCGACCCGGAAGCAGTGGGAGTGATAAACCGGTTCTAGACTGGATAGCGCTATTCGCTCAAAATGAGCATGGATATCAAAACCTCTGCCGCCTGGTCTCGGCCTCTCATCTCGACCGCCCGGCAGATCAAGATGCCCATATTCCGATTGAGATGTTCGAACAACATGGGGCCGGCCTTCTGGCTTCAACAGGTGGCGGCGAAGGCGCTGTAACGCGTTTGCTTGCCGAAGAGCAGCAATCTGAGGCGGAAGCCTATTTGTCATTGCTACAACAATATTTTCCGGATCGTCTTTATATCGAACTTTCGCGGCGCGATGATCCGATTGAAATGGCGGCAGAAGCTGGCCTGATTTCATTGGCGATGGACCGGAATATTCCTTTGGTAGCGACCAATCCCAGTTGTTTTGCCGAACCGGATTTTCACGAAGCCCATGACGCAATGAAATGTATTGCACAGTCCGCTTATGTTGAGAATGACGACCGCGATAAGCCCTCGCCACATCTGTGGATAAAAAGTGACATGGTCATGGAGGATTTATTCTCCGACTTGCCCGAAGCGCTCGAGAACACTTTGGTTATCGCAAAACGCTGCGCCTATTCGCCGCCGCGCCGTGATCCGATTTTGCCGAGTTTGGCAGGCGATTTAACCGGCGAGGTGGAACAGTTGCGCCGTGATGCAACTGCCGGACTGGAAAAACGGCTCGCCCATGTTGGCGGTATCGAAGGGGCAGAACGGCAGGAATATTTCGACCGGCTCGATTTTGAGATCAACGTGATCGTCAATATGGGGTTTCCCGGCTATTTCCTGATCGTTGCTGACTTTATCAAGTGGGCGAAAGATCAAGATATACCGGTCGGGCCGGGGCGTGGCTCTGGCGCCGGCTCTGTTGTTGCATGGGCGCTCACTATCACCGACCTCGACCCGATTAAACTTGGTTTGCTCTTTGAGCGTTTCTTGAACCCCGAACGCGTGTCGATGCCTGACTTTGATATCGATTTCTGTGAAACCCGTCGAGGCGAGGTGATCCGGTATGTGCAAGAAAAATACGGCACGGGGCAGGTCGCTCAGATTATTACGTTCGGTAAACTAAAAGCGCGTGCGGTTCTGCGAGACGTCGGCCGTGTTTTGCAAATGCCCTATGGGCAGGTTGATCGATTGACCAAATTGGTGCCCAATCATCCCACGGACCCTTGGGATTTGAAACGGGCTCTCAACGGTATTTCTGAGTTAGCGCAGGACTATAAGCAGGCTGACGTAAAAAGGCTGTTTGATCTTGCGATGAAACTGGAAGGTTTGCCGCGACATAGTTCAACCCATGCTGCCGGTGTCGTTATTGGCGACAGGCCGCTGGATCAATTGGTGCCACTTTATCGCGATCCACGATCAGATTTGCCCGTAACCCAGTTCGATATGAAATTTGTCGAACAAGCCGGTTTGGTGAAATTTGACTTTTTAGGTTTGAAGACGCTCTCCGTCTTGAAAAAAGCGGTCGAACTACTTGCTGAACGTAACGTCGAGGTGGATCTGGACGCGCTGGCTTGGGATGATCCGAAAGTGTTTGAATTGCTGCAACGCGGCGATACTGTCGGCGTGTTCCAGCTCGAGTCTGAGGGAATGCGACGGACGCTAGCGGCTGTGAAGCCGACCAATTTTGGTGATATCATCGCGCTGGTATCGCTTTACCGACCAGGCCCGATGGACAATATTCCACTATTTGGTGACCGTAAGAACGGCAGGGCGGAGTTGGCCTATCCCCATCCACTGCTCGAAGACATTCTGAAAGAGACTTACGGCATCATCGTCTACCAGGAACAGGTGATGCAGGCGGCACAGATTATCGCCGGCTATTCTCTCGGCGAAGCCGATATGTTGCGGCGCGCCATGGGCAAAAAGATTCAGTCGGAAATGGATACCCAGCGGAGTATCTTTGTCGAAGGCGCGGCCAAAAATGGCGTTGAAGCCCCACAGGCTAACGAATTGTTCGATTTGATCGATAAATTTGCAGGCTATGGTTTCAACAAAAGTCATGCTGCGGCTTATGCCTTGCTGGCCTATCAGACGGCTTGGCTCAAAGCGCATTACCCACATGAATTTTATGCAGCCTCTATGTGTTTCGATATGCACCAAAGCGACAAGCTCAGCATCTTTGTCGACGATATGAAGCGGCTCGGCGTGACGATATTGCCACCGTCGATCAACAAAAGCCGGCCATCTTTTGCGGTCGAAGAGCAAGAGGGCGCGCTATTGGCAGTGCGCTATGCCTTGGCGGGGCTAAAGAATGTGGGTGAGAAGGCCATGCAGTCGCTGGTGGCCGAGCGTACGGAGAGCGGGCCATTTCAGTCGATGGACGATTTTGCCAATCGCGTGGATCCGTCCGGCATGAACAAAAGGCAGATGGAGAGCCTTGCCGCAGCGGGCGCATTTGATGAAATGGAACCCAATCGCGCAGCCGTATATGAAGGGGCAGATATGCTGCTGTCCGTCGCCAACAGCGCAGCAGAAGCTCGAATCAGCGGGCAGGGCGGTCTATTTGGCGAAGGCGGGGCCAGTGACATGCAGGCCATCCGTTTGCCGGCCAACAGCAATTGGAACTTGAGCGAAATCATGGTGCGTGAGCGCGATGCCTATGGCTTCTACTTCGCATCCCATCCGGTGACCCAATTTCAAGCAGTCACATCTTCCCACGGCGCGATGACCTATGCCGCTTTGTGTGAAGAGGGCCCGATTGCCGAAGGACAGCGTAAACCGGCAGTTATGGCCGCGCTAGTCGAAGGTGTACGCTGGCGAGAGAGTAAGCGCGGGAACCGGTTTGTGCTGGCGGACCTGTCCGACAGCAGTGGACAGTTTTCGGGCAGCTGCTTTGAAGAGGAGCAATGCGAGCTGTTGGCAGAGATGGCCAAGGAAGGCAGCTGTGCTCTGCTGAATGTCGAACTCGACCAGCGCTCTGATGATGAGAGTCCGCGTGTCGCGATCCGCCGGGCACAGGCAATGGATGGCCTGGAGAAAACCACCCGGACCCGGATGGAGCTGGATGTGTTAAATCTGGACGGCCTTCAAGAGTTGAAAAATTTCTTAGCTCCTCTGGCTGGCGGAAAGAGCGAACTTATCGCCACTGTGCCCAGTTTTGACGGAGAGGTCGCGCATGTCTGCCTTGGGCGGTCCTTTCAATTGGATGCACAAGTGGCCGAAACGCTTAGCCATGTGACCGGACTGACGAATATCCGATTGGGGCCAGCCACTGGCTCACGGGCTATCCGTCACCGCAGGCCCAATTTAAGGCTTGTAAGCTGAGCCATTTCAGTCAAAAAACGGCAAAACAATAAACGGAGAGATTAATGGCCGGAGCTATGCAGGGCAGTGCGCTCAAAATCACCAATTTGATTGACCACGCCGCACGGGAACATACCACGCGGGAGATTGTCAGCTATTGGGCAGATGGCTCGCTAACCCGCAGCAATTGGGGTGAAGTTGGCCAGGATGCGCGCAAATGTTCGCAGGCGCTGCAACGACTTGGCATGGAAAAGGGCGACCGGATCGCGACTATCGCGATGAACCACGCTCACCATCTGATCAGTTGGTACGGTTCCGCAGGGATTGGCGGTATTCTCCACACCGTCAATCCGCGCCTGTTTGAAGAGCAGTTGGTGTACATCATCAATCATGCCGAAGACCGGGTCTTGCTGTTTGATAAGATGTTCACGCCAATTATCGAAATGCTGAAACCGCAGTTGAAGACGGTAGAACATTATATTCAGTTTGACGGAGAGAAAGGTGACTATCCAACTTTCCGTGAGCTGGTTGATGCCGAAGACGGAAATTTTGACTGGGTTGATGTGGACGAAAATGATCCCTGTGGACTTTGCTACACCAGTGGCACGACTGGCAATCCCAAGGGTGTGCTTTATGAGCATCGCTCCAACGTATTGCACGCCCTGACCGAAGTGCAGCCGGACATTATGGACTTGGCGACCCGTTCGGTGATGCTGCCGGTTGTTCCCATGTTCCATGCCAATGCTTGGGGACTGCCTTTTGCTTGTGCGGCGGTTGGCGCAAAAATGGTGTTTTCAGCCAGCAACGAAGCACCAGTCCTGTGGAAACTGATCCGTGAAGAAGGCGTGACCCATAGCGCGGGCGTGCCGACAGTCTGGCTCTCGATGTTCGCTGATATGGACGCCAATGGTGGCGATTATGGCAAGTTGCAGGTGATCACCATCGGCGGTTCCGCCTGTCCTCGTTCAATGATCGAGCGACTGATGAAAAATGGTATGCGCGTGGCCCATGCCTGGGGCATGACAGAAACGTCGCCGATTGGCACTGCCGGATCACTACCTGCCAATTGGGATAACCTCAGCTTCGACGAACAGGTCGATGTCATTTGCAAACAAGGTCGTCCTCCTTTTGGCGTGGAACTGCGGGTCGTCGATGACGAGGGCAATGTCTTGCCACGCGATGGAGAATCCAGTGGGACGCTAGAAATTCGGGGACCGTGGATCATACAGCGCTACTACCGGGCTGATGAAGAGGCGGTCGAAGAGGATTTGTGGTTCGATACCGGAGACGTTGCTGTACTGCATCCTGATGGAACCATGCAAATCACAGATCGTGCGAAAGATGTGATCAAATCCGGCGGCGAGTGGATTAGTTCTATCGAGTTGGAAAATGCAGCGGTGGGTTGCCCCGGGGTCGCGGAAGCCGCCGCCGTTGGCGTCTATCACCCGAAATGGGATGAGCGACCCTTGCTATTGGTCGTCAAGAAACCGGATGCAGAGGTGACCGGCGAGGAAATAATCGCTTATCTGGGTGATAAGGTCGCCAAATGGTGGCTGCCGGACGAGGTGAAATTCATCGACGAATTGCCGCATACAGCCACCGGTAAAATCCTGAAACGAGCGCTGCGCGATGAGTATAAGGATTACAAACTGAAAAGTCTCGCCGAAGCCTGAGTTCGCAGCTGCAACGTCCTTGGAACAAGGTGGTGTTTAGCTCACAATGAAGTGCGCAAGGACCAAAGCTCCGGGAAGGCCCGTTTAGGAAGCGTTGATTGTAGGTAGGAAACACCCGCGGTCCCGCCGGTGCCCATTTTGCCGCCGATGATCCGTTCTACTGTAAGGACATGCTTGTGCCGCCAAGTTGCCATCGCATCGTCAAGATCGACCAGCTTTTCGGCCAGTTGATACAGTTCCCAATATTGTTCCGGGTCACGATAGACGGAGAGGAATGCAGCCTCGACTTGGGATGACGGGACGTGGGTCTGACTGAAGTCGCGCTCTAATAGATCGGATTCGATATCAAAACCGGCGCGGGCCAGAGCCGCAATGGCGTGGTCCCACAAGCTAGGTGCGTCCAAAGCCGCCTGCATCGCTGCTTGCGCGTCGGGTCTGTCATCCTGATATTTCAGAAAAGCTTTATCTTTAAGCCCCAACAGATATTCGACCGTTCGAAATTGATCGGACTGAAAACCGGAGCTCGCGCCCAGCACATGGCGAAACCGACTATAGTCGCTCGGTGTCATGGTGGAGAGCACATCCCAGCTCAGCGTCATAACCGCCTGTATTCTGCTAACTCGCGCTAAGGCTTTATAGGCTGGGACCAGCGCATCATCGGCAATTTGCTGAACCGCAAAATGCATCTCCCTTATGATCTGTTTCAGCCACAGTTCTTTGGTTTGATGGATGATGATGAATAGCATCTCGTCATCAAGGTCCGACTGCGGGTGCTGAGCCGACAATAGGGTGTCGAGGGCGAGATAGTTTGCATAGGTAACATTTTTCTTTTTGGACATATTGGAATGTAACCTTGGCGACGGGCAAAGGAAAGATATTAGCTATGATGTCGCTCGCAATCCTAAAATAGCTCCATTTGACTGCCTTTTACGATTGGCCGTTGGAATAAATCTGTTCTCAGAGCAAATTTCGCTTTTCCTAGGTTGCTCTTGCGCGCTGCTATGGCGACGCGATGGTGAAGCAACTCAGCCCAGGGGCCTTGCCCTTTCATCCGGCTGTGAAAATTAGGGTCATTTTTCTTACCATCACGCAGAGAGGCTATGATACCCATGACTTTCTGTTTGCGGTCTGGGAAATGAGCTTCCAGCCATTGTTCGAACAAGGGCGCGACTTCATGAGGGAGACGCACTGGAATGACCGAAACGCTTTGTGCCCCGTGTGCAGCGGCAGCGGCCACTATCGCTTCGATTTCGTGATCGGTAATCGCTGGAATGACAGGCGCGATGTTAACGTGGACCGGAATGCCAAGGGCATGCAATTGGCTCACGGCCTGCAATCTTTTAGTCGGTGCGGGGGCTCGTGGTTCCAAAATTCGAGCAATATTTCCGTCGAGGGTCGTGACAGATATCGCAATGGCGGTGAGATTAAGAGCGGCCAGTTGAGACAGGATTTCTCCGTCATCCAAAACGCGATTGGATTTGGTCGTTATGCCAACCGGATGCTTGGTTTCCAGCATGACCTGCAATATCTGGCGCGTAATTTGATATCGTTTTTCAATTGGTTGATAGGGATCAGTATTTGTTCCGATAGCAATAGGGGCAGGACGATATGTTGGCTTGGCCAGGGTTTCCCGCAGCAATTGAGCGGCATTTGGTTTGGCAAACAGCTTTGTTTCGAAATCAAGGCCGGGCGACAGGTCATGATAAGCATGGGTCGGGCGAGCATAGCAGTAAACGCAGCCATGTTCGCAACCGCGATAGGCGTTAATGGAACGATCAAAGGGGATATCCGGCGACTTGTTAAAGCTCAATATTGATTTGGGCGCTTCGATTGTAACCTGCGTCCGCAACTTTATCGGCGCATCACCAAGTGCCTCGCAGTCATCTAGCCAATCGCCATCGGTTTCCCTGCTTGGTACATTGAAACGATTGCTTTCCGTGTTGGTAACCGCCCCGCGCCCTTTTCGAGCTGGCAAAGGTGGTCTATTATCTTGTTCCATTTGCCTCTTATAGCATGAGAACAAATATAGAACAAATGTCTATTTCTCGAGCAACCTTGGCATCAACTCGACAAAGTTACAGGGGCGATGCCGACTATCGAGCTGGGTATCCAATATGCCGTCCCAGCCATCTTTGACCGCGCCGTTTGAACCAGGCAGCGCGAAAATATAAGTCCCTCTGGATACAACAGCGCAGGCGCGCGATTGGACGGTAGAGGTGCCAATTTTATCATAGCTCAACCAGCGGAACAATTCGCCAAAGCCGGGAATGTCCTTGTCCTTTACCGCATCAAGGGCCTCTGGGGTAATGTCACGCCCGGTCAGTCCCGTGCCACCGGTGGTAATGATCGCATCAACCGCCTCTTCATCGATCCATTGATGCATCTGCGCTATAATTTTCGATTTTTCATCGCGGATCAGATTGCGGTAGATGAGCATATGGCCCTTAGTGGCAATGCGCTCGGCAAGAATATCACCCGATGTGTCTTCTTTTAAAGAACGCGTGTCGGACACCGTCAGGAGGGCGATGTTAATAGGTTTGAAGGTCCGGCTTTCGTCGATAGGCATGGCAAGACTCCGATAATTTTTCAGCGGCTTTATAACCCATATTATCCGACTTTTATAAGCCATAAAGAATAGGGGCTTTTCGCGGCTGCCGTAACCGTCTAATCGCTTGTATTAATGTCGAACGTCCCGGATTTAACCGCTGTCATATTGGGCCTGATTCTCGCCGCCTGGCTGGCCGCGTCTGCATGGGCAGTGTGGACCGGTCTGGCGATGAAGAAACGGGCGGATACGACGTTGCGGCAATCGGGCCGGTTGGGCCGGTTGTTGGAAACTTCACCTGCGCTGCCGTTGTTGGTGCGCTCCGATGGCAAGCTGGAAGCATCGCAGCGATTAATGCACTGGCTCGGCTTTGATTATTTGCCTGCCCATATTTCCGAACTACACAGCCATGACGTGGGGATGACCCGGGAAGATCTAGAAGGGCTCACACAAGACGTTAATCTCGCTCAGAAATCGGGCAGTAGCTT
Organism: uncultured Sphingomonadaceae bacterium; assembly: GCA_947493215.1. Lineage (GTDB taxonomy): Bacteria > Pseudomonadota > Alphaproteobacteria > Sphingomonadales > Sphingomonadaceae > Parasphingorhabdus. The sequence continues at coordinate 2,060,360 of CANLQE010000001.1, forward strand.
TACCCGCGCGGTTAGAGTTGCCGGATCGGACAAAGCCCTGTTCATTCGCGGCGGCTTGGCGGATCAGCAAATCGCGCCCAATGGCAGCGCGCTGTTATGGATATTTGATGCCACGGAAAGCGAAGGGCAAATTAACCGGTTACGAGCGGAAAATGAAGAGGCACGGGCCGCATTTGATGCGCTCTCGGCACTGATTGAGGCAGCGCCAATGCCGATGTGGCATCGGTCGCCGGACCTTGATCTGACATTGGTAAATAGCGCCTATGTAAAGGCAGTGGATGCTAGTGATGGCGCACAGGTGGTTGATGACGGTATTGAATTGATTGAGACAATCAATGGTGTCAGTCCCAAAGACGCGGCTGCGCAAGCGGAAAAAAATGCTGAACCATTTGAGCGAGTGGTGGCAACAACCATTGGCGGGCAGCGGCGCACGACCCAAGTTGTTGATGTGCCGCTCGGCAAGTCGGGCATTGCGGGATATGCGATTGATATTCAGGAGTTGATTGATTCCCGCAAAGAGCAACGGCGGTTTAACGAATCTCAGCGCGATATGCTGGATAAGATTTCCGCCGCTGTTGTGCAGTTTGATGCCGATAAATCTTTGCAATTTTGCAACCTGCCGTTCCAGCGGATATTCTCCATGCGGCAACAATGGATTGCAGAGCGCCCTGAATTCCCCAGAGTGCTGGACCGGATGCGTGAGATGAACCGGATACCTGAAGTACGCGACTTCCCCGAATGGCGAGAAGAGCGGACACAATGGTTCCAATCCACCGAATCCATTGAAGAAAATTGGCTACTCGCCGATGGCACCCATTTAAGGGTAATCGCTAATCCCACGCCCGATGGCGGCCTGTTGGTGATTATTGAAGATCGCACCGAGCAGGTGCAGCTGGCAAGCGCGCGGGATACGTTGCTGCGTGTTCGGACCGCTACGTTTGATAATCTGTTTGAATCGGTGGCGGTATTCTCCGCCGATGGAAAACTGAACATCTGGAACCACCAGTTCGCCAATAACTGGGATTTGGCCGAAGAGGATTTGGGCAAGCATCCCCGCGTTGATTCCCTGATGCAGAAAATGGCTATGCAGCTTAAACAGCCTGCGCGGATATCGGAAGTGCGTGCCATGGTGCGGACAGCGACATCGGACCGGGTACAACAAAGCGGGCAAATTTCATTTATGGACGGGCGCCGGTTCGAATTTGCTGCCATTCCGCTGCCAGATGGTAATGCGCTTTTCACCATGCTGGACATATCCGATAGTCGGCGGATCGAACTGGCCCTGCGCGAGCGCAACGAGGCGTTGGTGGAAGCAGATTCGATAAAAGCGTCGTTCCTGTCCAATATGAGCTATGAATTCCGTACGCCACTGACATCCATTGGTGGGTTTGCAGAATTGTTAGACAATGAGGTTGCAGGGCCTCTGACCGAACAGGGCCATGAATATGCCCGCGCGATCCTCCAATCCGTCAAACGCTTGGGCATGCAGATAGACAACGTGCTGGACCTAAGCCAGAGCGAGGCTGGGGCGTTGCCGATTGCTAAGGAGAAAGTGAATCTCAATAAGCTGGTGGAGGATGTAGCGGCGCAATTTGCTGATGAGGCCCTGACACAGAATATTGAAATGGAATTGCAGTTAGATGATACGCTTGGTTCCGCCTTGGCGGATAAAAAGCGTCTGTCGCAGGCGATTGCGCAAGTTATCGACAATAGCATACGCTACACCGGCGAAGGCGGCCGTTTGTTGATCAACGGTAGCGGCAACGTGAAACAGGCAGTTATCCATATTTCCGATGATGGCCCGGGTATGAGTGCGGGGCAGCAGTCCAAGGCGTTCGACAGTTTTGCACGGTCCCGCAAGAAGACTGGCGAGAATGTCGGTGGGCTCGGCCTTCCGCTCGCTCGGCAATTGTTACTGGCGCATGGCGGCGAACTGACTCTGACATCTGAACCAGGTCAGGGCACGTTGGTCACCATCCATCTTCCGCGGCAATAGGCGAGGATTACGTGACTTTGCCGATAATATTAGATGATGAAGCCGCAACAATGGCCTTGGGAAAACAGCTTGCGGGTGTTTTGCAGCCCGGTGACAAGATCGCCCTGACCGGTACATTGGGGGCAGGAAAAACGACCCTAGCGCGCGGTATATTGCGCGGACTTGGTTTTGGCGATGATGTGCCCAGCCCAACCTTTGCGATTGTCCAGCAATATGAGCCACCCGAAGTACGGCTGCCGGTCGCGCATGTGGATTTTTATCGTATCGAGGAGCCGGAAGAGATTCAGGAATTGGGTCTGGATGATATCCTGATGGATGGTGCCATGATCGCAGAATGGCCGGACCGGATGCCAACTTCCTTCTGGAATGATGCACTGCAAATTACGCTTGAAATAGAAAATGATGATACTCGCCGGTTGACTTGGACGGCTGGCCCCGCTTGGAAAGATAGATGGCCAAAAACATGACACCGCCTGCAACGGCGCAGGATTTTCTAGACAATCACGGCTGGGGCGGAGCGGAGATTTTACCCGTTGCTGGCGATGCATCGTTTCGTCGTTATTTTCGCGTCGTTTCCGGGGACCGCAAAGCGATATTGATGGATGCGCCACCACCGCATGAAGACCCACGCCCTTTCATTCATATTGCACGCCACCTCAAAGCGCAGGATTTTGCTGCGCCGGAAATTTTTGGCGAAGATCTCGATCATGGCTTGGTCTTATTGGAAGATTTCGGTGATCACCGGATGCGGGAGCATCTCGACCATCATCCCGAAGATGAAGACGCGATTTATCGGCAAACAATTGATCTGATCAAGGCGCTGCATCAAAAGCCAGCGGCCGACATAGCCGCATATGATTGGCAGCAATATCTTCGCGAGGTGAACCTATTGCCGGAATGGTATTGTCCGGCCCAGTCGCTGGATGTGGACAAGGCCAGTTTTGTGGATGCATGGCAGACGGTTTTACAGCCTGTCATTGCCGCGCAAAAATCGCCGGTCACTGTCCTTCGTGACTATCATGCCGAAAATATCATGTTGCTCGAGGATGATCGCTTGGGATTACTCGACTTTCAGGATGCGCTTGCGGGCCACGCGGCCTATGATCTTGTGTCGATGTTGCAGGATGCACGCCGTGATGTTTCTGACGATTTGGAAGAGGCAATGTTGACCTACTATCTGGATGGTCGATCAGCAGACGAAGCGGCGCAGTTTCGCAGCCATTATGCGATTTTGGGGGCACAGCGAAACACCAAGATTATCGGTATATTTACGCGGCTTTGCGTCCGTGATGGCAAGGCGCGTTATCTCGACTATCTATCGCGTATGTGGCGATTGCTGGAAAAGGATTTGGTTCACCCAGACCTCGCGCCAGTTACGGAGTGGTATGATCGCAATATCCCTGCAAATATCCGAAGCAAACTTATTGTGGCGCCGCAAGCATGAGTAAGGTTGAAACCGCAATGGTCATGGCGGCTGGCCTTGGCAAAAGGATGCGCCCGCTAACCGCAACCCGGCCTAAACCGCTGGTGAAAGTGGCAGGCAAGGCGATGATTGATCATTGTCTCGATAAATTGTGGGAAGCCGGCGTGATGAAGGTCGTCGTTAACGCGCATTATTTGCCCGACGCGTTGGAGGCGCACCTAAAATCGGTGAACTATCCTTTCGATATCCGTATTTCAGACGAACGCGCGCAACTGATGGAAACAGGCGGCGGCATGGTACAGGCCGAGCCTTTAATCGACGAAGATCGTTTTTTCTCGATTAACAGCGACAATCTCTGGACTGATGGTCCGACCAACAGTCTGCAAAGGCTGGAAGAGCGCTGGGATGACGATGAGATGGATGCCCTGTTACTGCTGGTACCGCAAACATCGGCTCATAATTACAAAGGGGCGGGGGATTTTAAACTGGATGATCATGGGCGTATATCGTGGCGTTTGCCGGATCGCCAAGCACCCTTCATCTATACCGGCATTCAGCTGCTCTCGAAACGTCTGCTGCGTGACGCCCCGCAAGGGCCGTTTTCGACCACTATTCTTTGGACCCGCGCTATAGAAGAAGGACGTTTATTTGGTCTGGTTCATGAAGGCGATTGGTTTGAGGTGGGTTCACCAGACGCCATTGCTCCGACAGAAAAAGCCTTGCGCCGTGCATAGGCCCGCATGATCAAGCGGCTTCAGCCCGCCATATACAATATCGCCGCGCATGGCGGGTTTGCTGATGCGCTTGCACAAGGATTGATTGACCGGTTCGCCAAAGACCCGCTGGGTCTGGCGCGGGGACTGGTTATCCTGCCCAATAATCGCGCCCGCCGGGCCGTGCATGATGCTTTTGTCAGACTCAGTGAAGACGGTTTGCTGCTGCCGCAAATGGCGGTAATTGGGGATCTGGAGCTGGACGAGTCGATCGGGGTGGCGCTGGATAGTGGCCAGCTGGCCTTGGATATTCCCCCTTCTGTTGATCCGCTGGACCGCCTGCTGATGCTAGCGCAGTTGATTGAAATGGAAAGCGCTGCCAAAGGCACCGCGCTCTTATCAAAAGAAGCGTTGCGATTAGCCCGCGAATTTGCCCGGACGCTGGATCAACTGACCGTTGAGGAAATAGCGCTCAAAGACCTTTTTGATATTGATGTTGAGCCCGAACTATCTGGCCATTGGCAGGATTCTCTGGCGTTCTTTCGGATCATTGCTGAGAAGTGGCAGGCTAAGCTTAAGGATATGGGAGCCGTCGACGAAGCGGCTCGGCGCAACGCCCTTTTTGATCAAAGCGTGAAGGCCTGGAAAACAAACCCGCCCAGTCATTTTGTCGTTGCTGCCGGTATCACCACCTCTGCCCCTGCGATTGCGCGTTTCCTGCGGGCGATTGCGTTTCTGCCAGATGGCATGGTTGTTCTGCCAGACCTCGATATGGTGATGGAGGACGAGGAATGGGACATGCTGGGTCCGTTCGAACCGGACGCAGAAACCGGCAAAACTGGCCGCGCGCAGGAAACCCATCCGCAATATCATATGAAGTTGCTGCTCGAGCGCATGTCGATAGCGCGCGGCGAGATTTTGCGCTGGCCAAGGACGGGCACCAGCGGCGCGGCGGCCAAACGGAGCAGGGCGCTTAGCAACGCGTTTGCGATACCCAAGCTGACGTCGCGCTGGCAATCGCTCGACGCCAACGAGCGCAGCTTGGCCGGTGTCCAGACGGTAGAAGCACGCAACAGTGCTGAGGAGGCGCAGATCGTTGCCTTGTTGGCGCGTGAAGCGCTGGAGACACCGGAACGCCGTGTCGCGATTATCACGCCCGATCGTGCGTTGGCAGGCCGCATATCAGCCCATCTTGAACGCTGGAACATTACAGCGGATGATACGGCGGGCCAGCCTTTGTCGAAAAAACCGGAAGGGATATTCTTTCTGGCTCTATTGTCTGCTGCAACGGATGGGTTTCCGCCTGCCGAGTTTCTGGCGTTGCTGAAACATCCGCTGGTTCGGGCAGGGGAAAAGCGACTGGAATGGCTGACCGAGGTCCGTAAGCTCGACCTGTTGATACGTGGTCCGCGACCTGCGCCGGGATTGGCTGGCATTGATAGTCTGTTTCAGAGCGAAGATCGCAGAAGTAAGGGATTGCGGCAGGACGTTATGCCTTGGTGGCAAGAGGTACGAGCGATTTTTGAGCCAGCGGCAAAGGCCCTGAGCGGCGCGGTCGACTGGGGCGCTATGCTGGCCGAAATTCGGCAACTGGCTGATATGTTGACCAACGGTCAGGTTTGGGCAGGCCCGGCAGGGCGGCAATTGGCTGACTTTCTATCCGATATGGAGGATCGCGTGGCTCTGGGACCGATGAAAATCCAGTCCCCGGAAATTGCCAGTTATTTTGAGACATTTTTGGCCGATATGCCGGTTCGTCCTCCTTATGGCGGGCACCCGCGCATTGCGCTTTATGGTTTGCTTGAAGCGCGGCTCCAGCAGGCGGAACTTGTCATCTGTTGCGGCCTCAATGAGGGCAGTTGGCCGCAAGCGATTACGCCCGACCCTTGGCTGGCTCCGATGGTCCGAAAATCTTTGGGTTTGCCGGCACAAGAGCGCCAAATTGGCCTGTCCGCGCATGATCTGGTTGGCGCAATGGGTGCACAAAATGTCATGCTGACGCGGGCCGGACGCGATGGATCTGGTCCCGCCATCGCATCGCGATTTTTGCTCCGTCTCAAAGCCATGTGCGGAGATAATCTCAAGGAACATCCGATCGCTCAGGATTGGGCTCTACGCATTGATAAGCCAGAAGAGCCAATCAGGATCAAGCAACCGGCGCCGGAACCAAGTGCGGAGCAGCGCCGCGTCAAATTGTCCGTTACGAATGTTGACCGGTTGATCGCCGATCCTTTCGCGTTTTACGCGGCAAAGATAATGGGTCTCGGGTCGCTCGATATGATCGACGCAGAGCCAAGCCCCGCATGGCGTGGGTCGATCATCCACGATATTTTGGATAAATGGGCGAAAGAGGATGATTATGATCCCGATGCCCTGAAACGGCGGGCGCTCGCTTTTTTGAACGAACGCTCGTCCCATCCGTTGATGCGCACCTTATGGGCCCCGCGCTTGATGGAGGGCTTGCTGTGGGTAGCTGACACCGTGGCGCAGCAGCGCGCAGATGGACGAACGCCGGCCAAATCAGAGCAGCAAGGCAGCGCGACGATAGCTGGCGTCGATCTGTTCGGCATAGCGGACCGGATCGATTACATGGCCGATGGCACCCTTGGCATTGTCGATTATAAAACCGGCGGACCGCCGTCTAACAAGGCTGTAAAAGAAGGTTTCGCGCTACAGCTCGGTTTGCTGGGAGCCATCGCGGAAAAAGGCAGCTTTGGCGGACTGTCCGGCACGGCGAACGGCTTTGAATATTGGTCGCTGGCCAAGCAGGGCGGCAAAGATAGCTTTGGCTATATTGCCACGCCGACCAATCCCCGCAGCCCCGATAAAGTGGAAGCGGATCAGATGGTCGATCACGCCGTTGCCGAGTTTACGAAGGCTGTAACCAGCTATATTCTGGGCAAAGAACCGATGACCGCGAAACTGCATCCGGAATATGCGCCTTATGCCGATTATGACCAATTGATGCGGCTTGAGGAATGGTACGGCCGCGCCGCGGTAGTAGAGGGGGAGGGCGATCATGAGTGAGACGCCAACCCTTCATGCGCTTGCGGACAAACAAAGCGATGCGGTGCAGCCGGATGATAATATCTGGCTGAGTGCGTCTGCTGGTACGGGCAAGACGCAGGTGCTCACGGCACGGGTTTTCCGGCTGTTGCTGCGCGAGAACGTGAAGCCAGAGCATATATTATGCCTGACCTTTACCAAGGCAGGCGCTGCCGAAATGGCGGACCGTATTCACCGGCAACTGGCCAGCTGGGTGCGGGCTGATGATGCGAAACTGGGGACTGATCTGTCTGCCATTGGTGCCCCGGTTGATCCGGCGACAAGGGAATATGCGCGGACATTATTCGCGCGGGTACTGGATGCGCGGGGCGGCGGTCTGCGGATCATGACGATCCATAGTTTTTGTCAGACATTGCTAGCAAGCTTTCCAGAAGAAGCCGAAATTCCGGCGTTGTTCAAACCGATTGAAGAGCGCGATCAGAAGATATTAGCACGACAGGCGTTAGGTGATCTGTTGCTGGACGAAGAAGCCGCAGGGAACGCTACTATCATTCAAGCGATTCAGGCGCTGAGCGTGCGGATGGGCGAAGAAGAAGCCGAAAAATACCTTCTGAAATGCGCGTCCAAGGCGGATGCGATGGAAAGCCTGCCGAGCGGCGTATTGCCTTTCGTGCGCGGATTGCTGGGCCTGCCGATAGATGGTGATGCGCAAAACTGGCTGGAACAACGATGTGGCGAGGACGAATTTGATGTCGCATCGCTGGAAGAGATGGCCGAAGCCCTGGCCGGTTGGGGTACCAAGACGGCAAATGGCTACATTGATCGCATCAAAGCTTGGATGGCCGCTGATCCTGTTCAAAGGGCAGAGACATTGCCCGATCTTCACAAGATATGGGCCAAGGCAGATGGTGAATGGCGCGCTGTTCCAAAGGGTCTCGAAAAAGTCGCCCCGCATTATCACGAACTGAGCGTCGCAATATATGATCATTGCCGTCAAATGATCGAAACCAAGGCACTGTTTGATTATGCGGACCTGTTCGCAGGGGCCTTGAATGCTGGTCGCGCCTTTTACCATCGCTATCGAGACGCGAAGAAGCTCAATGGCGTGGTTGATTTTGATGATATGATCCGGATGACAGCCAAACTGCTCAATCAGGGCAATATGGCGGAATGGATTCGTTACAAGCTCGACCAGCGCACGGATCATATATTGGTCGACGAGGCGCAGGATACAAATTTGGCGCAATGGGATATTGTCCGGGCGCTCGCTGGTGAGTTTTTCGCCGGATTGGGGGCGAGTGCCGACAAAATCCGAACACTATTTACGGTTGGGGACTTCAAACAGGCGATTTTTGGCTTTCAGGGAACCAGTCCGCATAATTACGTGCAGGCACGCGATGATTTTTTCGCGCGGGCAGCAGCATCAGAGCGGCCTTTTAAAGACCTGCCATTGGATCGCAGTTTCCGGTCCACCCCGCCAGTTCTGGAGGTGGTCGACAAGGTTCTGGAATATGTTGGCGAAAAGGAACTCGGTCTCGATAAAGTCATCCCGCCGCATCAGAGTCACTTCGCCGGAGAGCCGGGAAGCGTGACCTTGTGGCAGCCTGTTGCCCATGGCGCGGTAAGCAATGCCGATGACGAAGAAAATTGGCTCAGCGATGAAAAGCGGGTTTTTGCTCAAAGGCTTGCGATTCAGATTAAAGAATGGCTCTCACCAGAGGCGCCGCTTTGGTTGAACCATGAAAATCGTGCGCTTGAACCTAAAGATGTTATGATCCTTGTTAGCAAGCGGGATGACCTTAGCGCGTTGATTGTGGCGCGCTTGTTTGCGGAAAATGTGCCTGTCGCCGGGATTGATCGCATCCGGCTGAACCAACCGCTGGTGGTGCAGGATTTACTGGCGACGATCCGCTTTGTTCTGCAACCAAATGATGACCTTAATCTGGCATCTTTGTTGGTCTCGCCGCTTTTGGGTTGGTCTCAGGACAATTTGCTAGCCCGCGGCTATCGCGGGGACGCGCATAAGGACAAGAGCCTGTGGGAATTTTTGCGGACGCAAGACAGGCTAAAACAGCATATCGAACCTTTGCGGACCATGTTGAGTATGGCGGACTTCAACACGCCTTATCAATTTCTGGAAACCATCGTGTCTGGCCCGATGCAGGGGCGCAAGAAACTGACCGCGCGGCTCAATCACGCCGCGCTTGATCCACTGGAAGAGTTGCTCAACACCGCGCTCGCCTTCGAACAGGATCATATTCCGACGTTACAGGGCTTTCTCGACTGGTTTGATCGCGGCGATGTTGAGATTAAACGCGACCAGTTAGAGGGTGGTAATGAAGTGCGCCTGATGACCGTGCACGGGGCCAAGGGTTTGCAAGCGCCACTGGTGATCCTTGCCAACGCAACATTCGACCCGGCCAATAAGAAAAGCGGCGGCTTTGATATCACCAACCCGACGCAGCCTGAAGGTGATCTGGAATATCCGGTTGTCCCTATCCGCAAGGCAGAACGTATTGGTTTGCTGGATGCCTTTGCGACAGTAGCGGATGCGCGAGAACGGCAGGAACATTGGCGTCTGCTTTACGTAGCCATGACCCGTGCGGAGGAGCATCTCGTAGTAACGGGAACATTGGGACCAAAGGCGAAAGGTGTGGTACCGGAAGGAAGTTGGTATCACGCGGTTGAGCAGGGTCTGGAAGCTCTTGGGACGGGGCCAGAGGATTCGGTGCGCTGGATTGCCGAGCGGGCTTACATTGGTGCAGATGGGGTTGCCAAGCCGGATAAGAAAGCCACAAATGTTCAAAACGCAAACGTCGAAGCGCCTGTAGCGCTACCCGAGTGGTTGTTTGCACCGGCCCCTAAAGAAGCGCGGCCACCGCGTCCTTTGACACCCTCTGACCTTGGTCCGGACGATGCCACTAATCCGCCGCCGGTCCAGGCGATGCGAGATGCTGCTGAACGAGGGAAGCTACTGCACAGTCTGTTCGAACGACTGCCGGATATTGCGCCCGAAAACCGCGCGGATGTCGCTGATCGTTGGCTTGCCAAGCAGAAACAAGTTACAGATGCAGAGGACCGTCAGGCACTGATCGCGACGGTGCAATCAGTATTGACCAACCCGACATGGTCGGCGCTATTCTCCCCCGATAGCTTTGCCGAAGCGCCTATAGCCGCCGTTGTTGATCAGCATGTTATTTCGGGAACTGTGGACCGATTGTTGATCACGGATGATTTGATAACCGTCGTCGATTTTAAAACTGGGCGTTCCGTGCCGAAAGAGGCGGGAAGGGCGCCTTTATCTTATTTGCGCCAAATGGCCGCTTATGTGACCGCTTTAGAGAAAATTCTCCCCGGGCGATCTATAAAAGCAGCTTTGCTTTACACGCATGCTCCGGTGTTGCTGGAGCTTTCCAGCGATCTAATTGAGAAGCACAAACCCCAAACCGTTCCTCCTAACAAGCCAGACTTGGAGCGCCCATGAAAATCCTTTTCGGGCAAATGCTTGAGCAATGATGCATGCACGCCTAAATAGTATTTAAACAAGCAAAGGAGATTCCCTATGGCTACCAAAGCAATTACTGACGAGAGTTTTGAACAAGATGTCCTGAAAGCCGACGGCCCTGTGCTTGTCGATTTTTGGGCCGAATGGTGCGGCCCTTGTAAGATGATTGGCCCTGCGCTGGAAGAAATCAGTGACGAATTGGGCGAGCAGGTGACCATTGCCAAGCTCAACATCGATGACAGCCCGGACGCGCCAGGCAAATATGGCGTACGCGGTATTCCGACTATGATCCTGTTCCACAACGGCGCGCCAGTGGAAACAAAAGTCGGTGCGGCTCCAAAGAGTCAGCTGAAATCATGGCTTGAAGAAAGTCTGCCAGCTTAAGCCTTAAAGACGTCCCCCAGAAGCTCGGCGGCCTCATCCCATAATTTAGGCGATGAGGCCCCGAGCAATCCGGTTTTGCGGTCTGCAGGCCGATATAGATCGCCATTCCAGCGCGCCGCTTTCCCGCCAGCTTCATTGAGAAATAATATGCCAGCGGCATGATCCCATGGCAGACTGCGTTCGAATGTCGAGATATGGTTGGTCCCGAGCGCCAAGCGCGGATATTGTTCGGCGGCACAGCGCGGAATATCGACCATTTGATAATGTCCGTCCGCTGCGGCCAAAAGCTTGTCGCGCTGCTCTGATGTCATGAAGCCGGTAGCCATGGCTGCGATAGGCTTTCCTTCAGGATCAGCAGAAACCGACAGTTTTTTGCCGTTAAGAAAGGCGCCTTTGTGTTTGGCGGCGTAGCACATGCGATCCGCCAAAGGATCGTAGAGCCAGCCCGCAACTGTTTCATTCGCTTCGGATAAGGCCACAATCATCCCGAAGGGAGGTTTCCCAGCAGCGAAATTTCCGGTCCCGTCGATCGGATCAATAATCCATGCTTGCTTGTCAGCCAGATGTTTCATGACTGTTGGATCAGCAGCGCTGGCTTCCTCGCCGACGATGGCGGCCTCAGGGATTAGAGCACCCAGTTTTTCGCCAAGCATTTCTTCGCTAAGCTTGTCGGCTATAGTGACCAAATCACCAGGGGATTTTTCCTGAATGTCTGACGCCTGGAGGTTCTGATAATGCGGCAGCACAACCTCTTGGGCCACCTGCCGCAGGATGTTCTGCACGGAAAGATCGAGGCCGGGCTTGCTCATGCCGGTGATAAAATCTGACCGAGGCGCGGGAAATGGATATGCAGCGTTCCGGCTTGTTCGTCTTCTCGCTGGATAATAATTTCGCGATCATTGAGGCCAATTAACATGCCGTTGACCGTGGCGGGATCTGGCGTCTCGGTTTTAACTGAAACTCTGTCACCTTCAGAAAAGCCGAAATTTTGATCGACTGAGCCGCTGCCGACGGGTTGCGAAGCATTGGCATAGGCTATTGCTTGTTGACCGGTCCATTCCTCGAAATTTCCATAGCCAATATCATCAATGCGATCATACCAAGCTGCGACAGCAGAACCAAAGTCCGATGGCTTGCGACCAGCAAAACCAGCAAAGCGAATATTCATGTAGAGCATTAAGTCCGCATGTCCTGCGGCGTCGCCGCTGATATAGTCTCGCCCATCTGCCAAGGCTTCAGCGACCAACGCTGCTCCGGCTTCAAATTGTCCGGTCAGATGCGGTACCATGGGCAAGAATTTCCGGCGGTCCATACCAAAGCGCTTGGCCCGGTCTTCCCAGAATTCTTCGCTGACAATGTCGGGATTGGTGCCCAATGCGACACCGACCGCTGGCATAAACCACAGGCCGCCTGACCATGTGGCAATCATCCGACCGGCAAACCCAAGAGGCTTTGGATAAAGGCTCGGTTCGGGCTTAAGTGCCTCGAGCGCGTCAACAATCACAGCTGTATCACAATAGATATCAGCGCCAATTTGTAATACCGGAATGCGTTCATATCCGCCTGTTAGAGCGCTGAGTTCCGGTTTCGGCGCAATGTCAGGCTGCTGGACAGACTTCCAGTCAATGCCCTTCAGGCCCAGCGCCAACCGCATGGCATGTCCAAAGGGAGAGTTTTCGTAGTGATGCAATATGACTTCGGTCATTTCAGCTCCTGTAATCGGCGTTTATCGAAATATATCCGTGGGTCAGGTCGCAGGTCCAGACGGTGGACTTGCCGTCTCCTATGCCAATATCGACGCTGATATCAATTTCCTCGCCTTTGAGGTGCGCTGCGACAGGCGTTTCGTCATAGTCTGGAACAACCAATCCATCACGCGCCACGGTAATGCCGCCAAAGCCAATAGATAGCTTGTCGCGATCAGCCGGTTCGCCGGCTTTGCCGACCGCCATGACAACCCGACCCCAATTGGCATCTTCGCCAGCAATTGCGGTTTTAACCAGCGGAGAATTGGCAATGGATAAAGCGATCTGTTTGGCACTGTCATCGGATTGCGCGCCGGTCACCGCAATTTCGATAAATTTGCGAGCGCCTTCGCCGTCACGGACAACCAGATGGGCCATTTGCATACATAAATCGTTCAACGCCGCCTGAAACGCGTCAGCGCCAGGGTCGTCAAACGAATTGAGGACAGGGGCGTCATGCTGGCCTGTCGCAAAAGCAAGAACCGTATCACTAGTTGATGTGTCACTATCCACAGTAATGCAGTTGAAGCTTTTTGCCGTCGCTGCGTTGAGCATTTTTTGTAGCAAGCCTGCATCTACCGTCGCATCAGTAAAAACATAGCCAAGCATCGTCGCCATGTCCGGCGCTATCATGCCGGATCCTTTAATGATGCCATTTAGATGGACTGTTTTTCCGCTGACAACGGCGCTCGCAGTCGCCATTTTGGGAAAAGTGTCTGTCGTCATGATCGTGGCGGCGGCTTGTTCCCAGCTGCAAGGGTCCGCCACAAAGGCTGCAGTTAAACCAGTCTCAGCCCTGTCTTTAGGCAAAGGTTCGCCAATCACACCGGTTGAGGAGACAAATATCTCATCCTCACGGCAGCCCAAATGATCGCTCGTAAGCGCCAATATACGCTGCACAGCCTCCATGCCGCGCGCGCCGGTGAAAGCGTTGGCATTGCCCGCATTGACCACCAGTGCCTGGGCTTTGCCGCCTGCTAGCGCTTTGCGGCACCATTCTACTTCGGTAGAGGGGCATTTGCTTTGGGTTAGGACGCCCGCGACCGATGTTCCTGCGGCTAATTCGATATATGTCAGATCGCAGCGATCCCATTGCTTATATTGCGCGCGGGCAATCCGGCAGGTTACGCCAACAATTTCGGGCAGCTCTGCGATCTGAGCGGGTGCAAGAGGCGATATAGTTTCTGACACTTAACTTGCCTTTATCTATTGGTTTGCTAAAGCGATTATCTCCTCACAGGGCTTATTGATGAACGTCTATATTGCAAGTTTTATGTTGCTGCTTTTCAATGCAGTGGGCGTCAATACGCCAGCTACTGCTATGGCGACAGAAACAGCCGGCAATGAGGTGGCTTCCGAGGCTGAGCTTTCCACATCTCCGGATTGGGATGACGCGGCCCGAACATTCATACTAAGCGACACGCCTTTTATCGTTTCCGTTAGCGGTGAACTTGATACCAAACCGATCTGGTCTGTATCACCGATAGGTTCGACGATCGGTGATAAATTGGAGTATGAAGAAGGCGCGCCGTAGTCGCTTTCTGGACAATCACTATGGTGATTTGTCTCTAATCATCTCTAAATTCAGACAAAACTGGGCTCTTGATAGGCCCAATATCCCTTAAAATATCGGAAATCATCATGATCGGCGGCTTTGCCAAATCCTTCTTCGGGTCATCCAACGACCGTTACGTGAAAACCATTATGAAAGTGGTTGATAAGATCAACGCTTTCGAACCGGAAATCGAGCCTCTAACCGACGACGAACTGGCGGCGAAAACGCCTTATTTCAGGGAACGAGTAGCAAATGGCGAGACGCTGGATGACATTTTACCAGAGGCTTTCGCGGTTGTTCGTGAAGCAGCAAAACGGACCTTGGGCCAGCGCCACTATGATGTGCAGATGGTCGGCGGTATCGTCTTGCATCGCGGCGAAATCTCCGAAATGCGGACGGGTGAAGGTAAGACGCTCGTCGCGACACTTGCCTGTTACCTCAATGCGATCGAGGGTAAAGGCGTCCATGTTGTCACGGTAAACGACTATCTCGCTCGCCGCGACGGTGAGTGGATGAGCCAGGTCTATAGCTTTCTTGGCATGAGCTTGGGGACAATCATTCCCAACATTAGCGAAGAACAGCGGCGCGAGGCTTATGCCGCCGATATTACCTACGGCACGAATAACGAATTTGGTTTTGATTATCTGCGCGACAATATGAAACATGACCGTGACCAGATGGTGCAGCGACCGTTTAACTTCGCGATTGTTGATGAAGTCGATTCAATTTTAATTGACGAAGCGCGAACGCCGCTGATCATTTCTGGCCCAACGGACGATAAGTCAGAGCTCTATGTTTCGGTGAACGAGGTTGTTCAGGGCATTACCGAAGAAGATTACGAGAAGGACGAGAAAAGCCGAAATATTTCGCTGACCGAAGAGGGCACAGAGAAAGCTGAGCGCTTGCTCGAAGAGGCTGGATTGCTCGAAGGTAACAACCTCTATGATTTCGAAAATACACAGGTTGTGCACCACCTCAATCAGGCCTTGATGGCCAATGTCATGCGCAAGCGGGACACGGATTATATTGTCAACGACGGCAAGATTGTCATCATTGATGAATTTACTGGCCGTATGATGGACGGACGGCGTTGGTCCAACGGCCTGCATCAGGCTGTGGAAGCTAAAGAAGGCGTCCAGATTGAGCCAGAAAACCAGACGATGGCCTCGATCACGTTCCAGAATTATTTCCGGATGTATCCCAAATTGTCGGGCATGACCGGCACGGCAGCGACCGAAGCGGCAGAATTTTTCGAAATTTATAAAATGAACGTTGTGACCATCCCGACGAATAAACCAATCCTGCGGATGGATGAAAATGACGAGTTCTATAAGAACACGATCGATAAATTTGCAGCGATTGCTAAGAAAATTAAAGAGCATAGTGACAAGGGACAGCCTGTTCTGGTGGGAACGGTGTCCATCGAAAAATCCGAACTTTTGTCAGACTTTCTCAAAAAAGAAGAGGTTACTCACAATGTTCTTAATGCTCGTTTCCACGAGCAAGAGGCGCAAATTGTTGCACAAGCTGGCAGCCCCGGCGCGGTGACGATTGCGACTAACATGGCGGGCCGTGGTACCGATATCCAGCTTGGCGGCAATATTGATTTCCGTATCGAGCACGAACTGGGTGACATGGAAGAAGGCCCTGAACGGGACAAAGCCATTGCTAAGATTGAAGAAGAAGTCCGGGCGCTGCGCGAAGAAGTCCGCGCGGCGGGTGGTTTGTTCGTATTGGGTACAGAACGGCATGAAAGCCGCCGGATCGATAACCAGCTGCGCGGCCGTTCGGGCCGTCAGGGTGATCCGGGCCTCAGTCGTTTCTATCTCTGTCTGGAAGATGACCTTCTGCGTATCTTTGGAACCGAGACAATGTTCGCCAAAATGATGAATAAAAACCTCGAAGATGGTGAAGCAATTGGTGGCAAGTGGCTCTCCAAAGCTATTGAAACGGCACAGAAAAAAGTCGAAGCGCGCAACTATGAAGCGCGGAAACAAGTCGTCGAATATGATGACGTGATGAATGACCAGCGGAAAGTGATTTATGAGCAGCGCGCTGAAATTATGGATGCTGAAACGGTTGGTGACGTTGTTGAAGATATGCGGCTCGAGACTGTCAACGCGATGATCGCTGACAGCTGCCCACCGGGAAGCTATCCAGAGCAATGGGAGATTGAAACACTCAAGACCCGTGTCGAAGAGGTTTTCGGACTGACCCCTGATATTGACGCGTGGCTGCAAGAAGACGCGGTTGAACCTGAAATTATCGAAACGCGTATCGCCGAATTGGCCGATGCCGATTTTAATGCAAAAGTAGACCAGATTGACCCGGAAATCTGGGTGCAGATCGAAAAATCAATTCTGCTGGAATCGCTCGATCACCATTGGAAAGAGCATCTCGCGACGCTGGATGCGTTGCGTCAGGTGGTATTCCTGCGCGCTTATGCCCAGAAAAAACCGCTTGATGAGTATAAAAAAGAAGCCTTTGGCCTTTTTGAACGTATGCTGGAAGTTATTCGAGAGAGCGTAACGAAGACAATTGCGGTCAGTCAGTTCCATCGCCAAGAAGAAATCGAAGTACCGGAATTGCCGGAGCTTCCAGATTTCCTGACCACGCATATTGATCCGCTTACAGGCGAAGATAACAGCGCTGATATCGATGGTGGCACATTGGGCACAGTTTCTTCCGCACTGCCGCCACGCCAATCCGGCGGTGCGGCCGCGGATGACATCAATTTTGATGGTGTCAGCCGTAACGCCCCGTGCCCTTGTGGTTCGGGCCGTAAATACAAGCATTGCCACGGTAAATATTGATCCTGTGATCCGCGCGCTGGGCGAGACCTGACATGGCTTTTGGCACTGCCGGTCTCGCGCTGCTCTTCCTTCTGACGGCTGCGCTTTATGCGTCTGTCGGCTTTGGCGGCGGTTCCACTTATATCGCGCTGCTTGCGCTTGCCGATGTGGATTATCGGATGCTTCCTGTCATCGCTCTGCTGTGCAACATCATTGTGGTTATGGGCGGTACCCTGCGATTTCAGGTGCGCGAGTTGATCGATTGGCAAAGGATCTGGCCGATCCTACTGCTGTCGGTGCCCGCCGCTTGGGCTGGGGGTCGTCTGGCCATTGATCGGGATAGTTTTTTGATTCTATTGGGTCTTTCATTGGCTGTTGCTGGTGTTCTACTCTTCGCCGAGCCGCTTTTCCGTAATCGTCACGTCGAATCTCATTCCGCGGGATCACGAGCGATATGGTTCGCGCCAACAGTGGGTGGCGCGATTGGATTTCTTTCGGGAATGGTCGGAATAGGTGGTGGCATATTTCTCGCACCGCTTTTATTTCTGATTAACTGGGCGGACAGCCGTAGAATAGCGGCGACGGCGAGTGTATTCATCCTTGTTAACTCGGCCAGTGGGCTGATCGGACAACTTATGAAATCGCAATGGGAGCAAGGTGGCGCCGCGATATTATCCTATTGGCCGCTTTTCGTAGCTGTGCTTGTTGGCGGGCAAATTGGAAGTTTTCTGGCCAGCAAAGCGCTACCGGAACGATGGATACAGCGGCTGACTGCCCTGTTAGTCCTTTATGTCGCTATACGCATCCTGTGGCAGCAGTTCAGCTAGATAGGCCGGTTCCGTTAAGCGCGCGGCATTTATACTTGAAGTTATCTTGTTGATTTTCAATGGTAAAATGGCTCCCCGAGTAGGATTCGAACCTACGACATTTCGATTAACAGTCGAACGCTCTACCGCTGAGCTATCGGGGAACAGGCTCGATTGTTAACCGAGACTTTCTTTGTGAAGCGCGCCTATAACAATGTCATTTGCTCGCCGCAAGCCATCAAACAACAAATTGTTCCATGGCAATCCGGTCATCAAGCGCATGCTCTGGATCAAACAACATCGTCAGCGTCTGATTGCGGTCGATCGAGACGGTCACCTTTGACACATCGCGCACTTCCTGCTGGTCTCCAACCGCGCTGACTGGCCGTTTTTCGGCATTTAGCACCTTTATACTGATTGGCATTTTGTCCGGTAGAATAGCACCCTTCCAACGACGCGGGCGGAACGGACTAATTGGGGTTAGTGCTAACAAATTCGACCCCAGTGGCAATATCGGCCCATTGGCTGATAGATTATAGGCGGTCGAACCTGCTGGCGTGGCGATTAAAACGCCGTCACACACAAGTTCTTCGAGCATGATTCGGTTATTGACCTCGATTTCCAGCTTTGCCGTCTGCCGGGTCTCTCTCAAAAGAGAGACTTCATTGATCGCTGGCATGACAAAGGTCGCACCGGAAATGGTTTCGACTTCCATTTTTAGAGGACGCACTTTGAATGGCCGTGCGCCTTCAATGCGGCGGACCAAGTCGTCTTGATGCCAGTTGTTCATCAGGAACCCGACTGTACCCAGGTTCATCCCATAGACCGGCATAATCTTTCGCCGGTTGAGCATCTGGTGCAGGGTTTGCAGCATGAAACCGTCACCACCCAGCACGACGGCTTGATTGGCTTCTTCAATCGGCACCCAGTCCATCAATGGTTTGAGCTTTTCTCCCGCTTCCTGGGCTTGCGGGGTAGGGGACACGATTAATGCCCATTTAATTTCACTCATCCGCCCGTAACGTTCATGTGACGCTCCAATATATCTGCGGACCCATCTAATTGCGCATTAAAATCATGCCGTAACGGTTTGAGCTTCAAAGCTTTTTGAAGTAACCGATCGACAGCCTCAATCCCCTCATTGCGCACTGCGGCCCGTAAATCAACATGCGCGTCGTGGCCAAGGCACATAAATATTTTACCATCGGTGGTCAGCCGCAAGCGATTACAATTGTCGCAGAAATTATTACTCAGCGGAGTAATCAAGCCTAGTCGCAATCCCAATGGTTCCACGGCCAGATAGCGGGCAGGGCCCGCGCTTTTATGTGCAATAGGATTCATAGAATATTGCTCAGCCAATGGGGCGATAAATTCTTCGGCAGGAATATGCTCCAATGTTCGGTCTGCACCGACGTCGCCTAGCGGCATCGTTTCGATCACGGTAAGATCATGGCCATATCTTGCGCAATATTCAGCCATGGGAATCAGTGCGTCCTGATTGAAGTCCCGCAGGGCAACCATGTTGATCTTTACCCTAATTCCAGCCTGCCTTGCGGCCAAAATACCTTCCAATACCTGCTCGACCTTGGCGCCGCGAGTTATCTCCGCAAATTTTGCTGGATCAAGTGTGTCCATGCTGACGTTAATGCGGCGGACGTTGTTAGCGGCTAGATGGTCAGCATATTCGCTGAGCAGCGAACCGTTGGTGGTGAGAGTCAATTCTTCCAGTTCACCAGATTTAACTTTGCGTCCAAGGCGTTGAATCACATCACTCATATCCCGTCTTACAAGCGGTTCGCCGCCCGTCAGGCGAATTTTTTTCACGCCATGACCGATAAAGCGCTCGGCAATCAAGGTGATTTCCTCCAGCGTCAGCAGTTCGCTCTTAGGCATGAAGGTCATATTTTCTGACATGCAATATTGGCAACGGAAATTGCATCGATCAGTAACCGAGATACGCAGATAATCAATTTTCCGGCCAAATCCGTCGAGCATTATGTGTTTCCGTTCAATAGTTGGCTGAAATGCTAGCGTTTTGTTTGGGGGCAAGCAACGGCCTATAAAGATTTAGCCGCTATGGAAAAGAATAGGATATTGGTCTCGTAGCGTCGTGAACCAAGAATATGGAAACAGGGAGCATTTTCAGTCACGCAGTCATCATCATCTGGATCGGGCCAAAAGGGCACAAAGCATCTCTTTTTGCTGTCCTTTCATGATCGCGATCCTTTGGCGGCTAAAATTTCTGCAACCGGATGGCGTGTAAGCTCTGCTCGCCGGCGTGATGGTTTGCAGACACGATTGCTGTCATCCAATGCATTGATTGCTGTGGTCGATTTGCGCGATGCAGTTGAAGACGGGCTGGAAGCGATTATCGATATTGCTACCCTTGTCGAGGGTAGTGGTATCGCGATTCTTGCGTTGGCCGATCAAGCGGCTGAGGACGATATCGCAAGGAAATGCTATGATGCAGGGGCTACACATTTCCTCGACGTCGCCAATGCGCGTGCCGATCTGCAGCAAGCAATAAATTTTGCCTATCGTTATGTGGAAAATATCCGTGGTGGGACCGAAGCGGCTCAGAATTTCAACCGCTTGCTATCGCAGGTTGACGAACGATGGTCATTTTCCAAGACTGACGCCAGCCAAAGCTGGGTAAGCGAAAAGCTGAAAGAAAATCTGAAAAACGTGGATTTCGACCGCCACCCTGTCACGGGTATTTTCCGAATATTATCGGAAGAAGAACGATCCCGAGTTCGCGGAGCTATGGGTCGGCTGCGCACGGGGGCGGCTCAGGCGGCGGTGGTGCATTTGCTGAATGGGGAAAAAGTCATCCATCATCTGCACGTTTCCGGCGAGCGGATATATGGTCGTTTGGAACGGGTTCGCCCCGATGACGGTGGCCACGGATGGGTAGGCTATGACCTCTTATCGGGGCTGCGCAATGGTTCGGCGGCAAGAGGCTGGATGCGCACGCGTCTAGAACGCGGTCACGGGCTGGGTATCATTATATTTGGCCTGAAGAATTTCGGAACAATCAATGCTGCTTATGGCAGAGCAGTGGGCGACGAAATTATGCGGCATATTGGTCAACGTCTGATGGTCGAGACAGCAGATCGTTCGGCGGATGAACATATCGTCGCGAGGATGGACGGTCAGAACTTCGTAGTAGCTATGGTATTGGACGGTCCAATTGGCGACGGAGCCGAAAAATGTACTGCATATGCTGAACAGTTACTCCGCCGTAATTTTGAACGGGTTTCTGTGGATGGCCGGAACATAGGCTTGGTCGCGCGTGCGGGTGTTGCAACGGTGCGGGAATCAATGGACGAAACGCTATTGATCAGGCGCGCTACGCTTGCTTTGGCTGAAGCCATGACGTCCGACGCGTTGCCCGTCCAAACCAGCAGTTCGTCTGAAAAAGACATATTGCTAGAGCAGCAGTTGGAAGGCGATCTCGCCCATGCGCTTGAGCGCGATGAAATTGCCATTGCTCTGCAGCCGCAGATTAAAGTGGATGGCGGGCAATTGGTTGGAGCCGAAGCTTTGGCGCGTTGGAATCACCCCACGCTTGGTTTTTTGGGTGCCGCTACTCTATTTTCGGTGGCGGAGCGCGCGGGTCTGATGGAGCTTCTGTCATTGCATATCCACAAGCAGGCTTTTGCAACGGCCGCAAAATGGCCCGATAGCCTCTCGTTTTTACGGCTTTCTGTCAATGTCACTGCGGGTGATTTGGCCAATGGTGATTTCGTACAGAATATGATTCAAAATATGACAGAGACCGGCTTTTCCGCGGATCGAACCACGTTGGAGATTACCGAATCTGAGTTGATTGGAAATTTTGCCAGTGCCTCAAAGCGCCTTGCAGAGTTGAGAGAACAAGGTTTGCGCATCGCGATAGATGATTTTGGAACAGGATATAGCAGTCTAGCCTATCTCAAAAACCTGCCATTGGACTATTTGAAAATAGACAGCGGACTGACGGGCGATATTAGCGGTTCTGTGAAA
Organism: uncultured Sphingomonadaceae bacterium; assembly: GCA_947493215.1. Lineage (GTDB taxonomy): Bacteria > Pseudomonadota > Alphaproteobacteria > Sphingomonadales > Sphingomonadaceae > Parasphingorhabdus. Next base: position 2,082,290 of record CANLQE010000001.1, read on the forward strand.
GATCAGGTCGTGGTCAAATCAATTATCGACATGGCGCGCAGCCTTGATCTGGCTGTAATTGCTGAAGGGGTAGAGACCGAGGCGCAGCTAGAAACACTCGCAGAGCAAGGTTGCGAATATTTCCAAGGATTTCTTCGATCTGGGCCAATATCACCGGAAGAGTTCGAGATATTCGCCCTCAGAAGCAACTAGTCAGTCGGTTTTCTGCTGCGCCAATTTTGACAGTCCACCGCTGAGCTGCGTCAGGCCATGAAGCCTTGATCGCGGATCGCGCCAGCGTCGTTCGATGAACAGCTTATTATCGGGCCTGATCCGCGCTGTTCCTTTGAGCCGTTCGGCATAGGCCAGCAATCCTGGAACATTGGGGAACTTATCCTTGTGAAAGCTGACCAACGCGCCGCGCGGCCCCATCTCAATTTTGGAGATATGAGCTTTGACGCAGTTTAACTTGATTTCCATCAGCTTGAGCAGATTGTCCGTTTCAACCGGCAATTCTCCGAAACGGTCGATCATTTCTGCCGCAAAAGCTTGGATTTCCTGATGGCTGCCCAACCCGTTCATACGTCGGTAGAGGCCCATACGAAGGGAAAGGTCAGGCACGTAATTTTCTGGAATAAGAATCGGTGCATCCACCGTAATTTGTGGCGAGAAACTCTCGGTCCCTGCATCCAGCCCGGCGCCCTTTGCCTTGGCTTCCAGAATCGCATCTTCTAACATCGACTGATAAAGTTCGAAGCCAACCTCACGGATTTGGCCGGATTGTTCGTCACCCAGCAAATTGCCAGCGCCGCGAATGTCGAGATCATGACTGGCCAATTCAAAGCCAGCGCCAAGACTGTCGAGGTCACCGAGGATTTTCAGCCGTTTTTCAGCTTTTTCGGTGATGATTCTGTCTTTTGGTGTGACCATATAGGCATAGGCGCGCGTTTTGGATCGACCGACCCGACCGCGAAGTTGGTAAAGTTGGGCCAGCCCAAAGCGATCAGCCCGATGGATGATCAGCGTGTTGGCGCTTGGAATGTCGAGGCCACTTTCGACAATCGTCGTTGCCAATAGGACGTCATATTTCTTATCATAGAAGGCGGACATCCGCTCTTCGACCTGAGCCGGTGGCATTTGACCATGAGCCACCACATAGGTGATCTCTGGCGCATATTCTTTCAGAAACTCCTGTATTTCCGGCAGATCCGCGATGCGCGGAACGACGACAAAGCTCTGTCCACCCCGATAATGTTCGCGCATCAGCGCTTCGCGCAGTGGCACTGGATCCCAAGGCATAACGTACGTGCGCACGGCCAGCCGATCGACCGGAGGCGTCTGAATAACCGATAGTTCACGCAGGCCGGTCATAGCCATTTGCAGGGTTCGCGGAATTGGCGTTGCGGTAAGGGTGAGGACATGGACGTCCGACTTCATGGCCTTCAATCGTTCTTTATGCGTGACGCCAAATCTCTGCTCCTCATCGACGATGATCAAGCCAAGCCTCTGAAAGTCAATAGATTTTGACAGCAGCGCATGGGTGCCAATGACGATATCGATGTTACCATTGGTTAGTCCTTCGCGGGTTTTCTTGGCCTCCGCAGCTGGAACAAGTCGTGATAACCGGCCGATATTGAGCGGGAAGGGGCGGAAGCGTTCTTCGAAATTCGTGAAATGCTGGCGCGCTAACAGGGTGGTCGGGGCAATAATGGCAACTTGCATCCCCGCCATGGCGGCTACAAAGGCAGCGCGCATGGCGACTTCGGTCTTACCAAAACCGACGTCGCCGCAAACCAGTCGGTCCATCGCTTTACCAGAACCCATGTCCTCCAACACTTCTTCAATGGCTTGCTGCTGATCATCGGTTTCCTGATAGGGAAAGCGATCAACAAACCCGGCCATGTCACTCGCTTCGATACGCGCTGGCGTCGCTGGCTGGAGTATCCGTGCTGCTGCGGTTTTCAGGAGCTCGTGTGCGATAGCTCGGATTCGTTCTTTGAGTTTGGATTTGCGCCGTTGCCAGCCTTCTCCGCCCAGCCGGTCGAGCACAACAGTATCGCTACCTTCGCCATAGCGGCTCAGAACATCGATATTCTCCACTGGAACGAACAGTTTGTCTCCGCCGGCATATTTCAATGACACGCAGTCATGCGGGCTTTCACCGACCGGGATAGAAACAATCCCTTCATACAGGCCAATGCCATGTTCCAGATGGACGACAAGGTCGCCTTGACTGAGCGCCGATAATTCCGCGATGAAGGCATCATTGCTTTTGCGGCGCTTTGACTTGCGGACCAAACGGTCACCAAAAATATCCTGCTCGGTCAGTAAGGCAATATTATCGGATCGAAAACCGGCCGCTAAAGGCAATATGGTGAGTGCAACGGCGGCCCCCGCTGCACTGCAGGATTTCCAGTCGTCACAGAGCATTGCCGTCTTGACATCATGGTCTTTCAACAGGTCAAAAAGCCGGGCGCGGGAACCTTTGCTATAGCTGGCGACAACTGCAGTCGTACCGGATTTCGTTAGCGTATTGAGATGTGCCGCCAAAGCCTTGTAAATATTCTCGTTGCGCGCGCGCTCCGGTGAAAAATCGCGGGGGGACGATACCAAGAGCGATAATACGCTCCCAGACTCAGGTTCATCAAATTCGCTGATGATGTGGATCGGTGCTTCAGCTTGCTGCACGCGCCATTCTGACGGCTCCAGATATAGCATTTCTGGCTTTAGTGGGCGGTAGCTCGATAAATTGGCTTTGTCGGCCTCTTGGCGGTTCTTATAATAATCCTGAATAGACGAAAATTGGGCTTCCGCTGCAGCTGTGACCGCTGCGTCGCGAAAAATAAGGGCATCATCAGCTAGATAGTCGAAAAAGCTCGCTAATTCTTCTTCGATGAGCGGGAGCCAATGCTCCATCCCGGAGAGGCGTCGCCCTTCCGAGAGCGATTGGTAAAGCGGGTCGCTGGTCGCGACCGCGCCAAAAAGCTCCCGGTAACGCGTGCGAAAGCGGGTGATGCTCGCTTCATCCAATAATACTTCTGACACCGGCAGCAGGTCGAATCCGTCAATATTGCCAACGGTGCGCTGATCCGCGGGGTCAAATTGCCGCAATGTTTCGATCTCGTCACCAAAGAGGTCAATCCTTAGCGGCATGGCCACGCCCGGAGGAAATAGATCAATCAGACCGCCACGCGCAGCAAACTCACCGCTATCTGCAACGGTATCGACCCGCACAAAGCCATTAGCGTAGAGAAAGGATATCAATTTTTCTTGTTCGATTACGGTGCCAGGGGCCAATCGTGTGACCAGCTCTTTTACCCGATCAGGCGTCAATACCCGCTGTGTGACGGCATTTGCAGTGGTTACCACCAGCTGTGGCCCAGAAATAGGTGCTGCTAGCCGCGAAAGGGCCGCCAAGCGTTCGGATGTGGTATGCAAAGCTGGCGATGCACGGTCATAGGGCAAGCAATCCCACGCTGGAAATTCGATGATTTCCAACTCGGGTTGAAAATAGCGCGCGGCTTCTGCCACTGCGCTCAACGCTGCATCGTCAGTGGCAATGAATACGGTGCGTTTGCCAGATTGGACGGCTATATCCGCCAGACAATAGGGACGATAGCCTGCCGTTACACCGGCAAGCGTCATTCCGCTTTCTGCGGATAATAATTTATCTAAATAAGACACTTATGGAATCTATATCATTTTCAACTTGAAGGTTTTCACTTGGTAAAATCAAAAAAATCGAGCTGCTGCATCGCGATCATTTGATCGTTTTGAAATTCCTCTGGTGGTGGTTGTTTTCCAATCGCCCAGGCCATGATGTCGACATCTTCTTCCTCTAGCAATTTTTCAAACCAGTCGATTTGCGTGTCCGACCAAGTTTGACCCCATTTATCGAAAAAGCCGCCAATCATATTGTCCGCTTCCCGGGTGCCCCGGTGCCAGCTGCGAAAATGGAGCCGTTTAAGCCTGACTTCGCGTTCCATATCTGCTCCTGAGTCTTTGTCTTGAGGTTGCATAAATCCACAGGGACTGTGTCTGGTATATTGATCCCGCTTGCGTATAAGGCGGATAGACATGCGGCCCGAGATACTCAATCCATTATTTGGCGAAACACAGTCGCTAAAAGGCATCGGCAAGGCGCTCGCCAAGCCGCTTGAGAAACTGCGCCTGACACGGGTTAAGGATCTGCTCTATCACAAACCCAGCTATTGGATGCGGCGCAAGCGGGTGCAAGAGCTGGATGAGGCGGATGTCGGGTTGACGATTATAGCTGAAGTGACGCCGACAGATTACCGCAGCGGCGGTCCGCGAAGCCCCTTTCGCGTGCAGGCGGCTGATTCGCAGGGCAATATTATCAGCCTGACATTTTTCGGTAGAAACACCGGTTGGCCCAAAAAGTTGCTCCCTCTGGGCGAAAGCAAGATCATATCGGGCAAGCTCGAGCGCTATGGCGACGAGCTGCAAATGCTGCATCCTGAAGTTCTTGAACTTGCTGAAGAGAAGGACATCGCGCTAGTCGAGCCCATTTACCCGCTGTCTGACGGTTTGGGCAACAAACGTATGGGACAGCTGGTCAAGCAGGCTGTAGCTATGGCGCCAGAACTGCCAGAATGGATCGAGCCGAGCCTACTGGAATCCAAAAAATGGGATAGTTGGCAAGAAAGCGTGATCTCGCTGCATGGTCGGGAGGATGCGGAGCAATGCGACCGGCTTGCCTATGACGAGATATTTGCCAATCAACTGGCCTTCATGCTGGTTCGAGCGAGCAATCGCGGGAAGCAGGGCGTGTCGATTCAAGGTGATGGGCATCTGCTGGATCAGATCAGTTTGCCATTTGAGCTAACCGGCGCACAAAAACGCTGCATATCAGAGATTGAAGGCGACTTGGCGCAATCGTCACCAATGCTCCGATTGCTACAAGGCGATGTAGGATCAGGGAAAACATTGGTTGCGCTGATGGCGTTGCTGAGCGCTGTAGAGGCCGGTTATCAAGGGGCGTTTTTGGCCCCGACTGAGATATTGGCGCGGCAGCATTTTGAAGGGTTACAAAAACTGCTGATCGGACTGCCGGTCAATCTGGCGATCCTGACCGGCCGCGATAAGGGCAAGATTCGCGAATCGACGCTGATGGGACTTGCTGATGGTTCGATCGATATATTGGTCGGTACCCATGCAATTTTTCAGGAAAAGGTGCATTATAAGAAGCTTGCCGTGGCAGTTATCGATGAGCAGCATAAATTCGGCGTGTCACAACGCTTGATGCTGACCCAAAAGGCCGAGAAATCACCACATTTATTGGCTATGACTGCGACGCCAATCCCGCGTACGCTGACGCTAAGCCAATATGGTGAGATGGATGTCTCACGCATTGATGAGCTGCCGCCCGGGCGGCAAGCGATCGAGACACGCGTGATTTCAGATGGCCGCTTGCCGGAAGTCGTTGATGGCCTTGGTCGGCATATGGCGAGTGGCGGTCAGGCCTATTGGGTTTGTCCGCTGGTAGAGGAAAGCGAAAAAAGCGATCTTGCGGCCGCGGAAGACAGGGCTGCTGCTCTGAAACTTCGGTTCGGTGATCAGGTCGGCCTTGTCCACGGGCGGATGAAAGGGCCAGAGAAAGACGCTGAGATGGAAAAATTCCAATGTGGCCAGACACGGTTGCTGGTAGCGACCACGGTGATTGAAGTCGGTGTTGATGTCCCCAATGCCAGCCTGATGATTATCGAAGCGGCGGATCGCTTCGGTCTGGCTCAACTCCACCAATTGCGTGGCCGCGTCGGCAGAGGGGACGTTAAATCCAACTGCCTTCTATTACGCGGAGATACGCTAAGCGAAACGGCCCGAGCAAGATTGTCATTGCTGCGAGAAACCAACGATGGCTTCAAAATCGCCGAAGAAGACCTGAGGTTGCGCGGCGCTGGCGAGTTGCTTGGCACACGACAATCTGGAGATGCTGGCTTTCGGATCGCCTCACCGGACCAAATTTCACAACTAATTGCAGCGGCCACCGATGATGCACGGTTGCTATTGGACCGTGACGGCGGATTGAGCAGCGCGCGTGGCCAGGCGGCTCGCATCGCGCTATATTTGTTCGAGCGGGATTGGGGCGTGAGCCTGATCCGCAGCGGTTAAGACTAGCCTTGTTCGCTATGTCCGATTTTATCGAGCATAGCGACAAAATCCGGTTCCCTTATGACCCGTTCAAACTCAAAGCCGGAACGACCGCTATGGGACCAAACCAAAAATGCTTCAATACGGCCTGCAACCGGGAGGCGAACCACTACACGATCGCCTTTGTTCAGTTCGACCTCGTGGATAAATTGGCAACCATGAGCGGAAACATTGCTGAGTTTAACGGTAAATTCACCGTCTTTACGTGTCTCGCAAATTGTCTCGAAATCGACTGGAAAACGCGTCGCGCGGCGTAATTCCGGCATTTCTTTGTTCGATACGCTTGGCATTAAGGACGCTCCGTCGATTGATGAAACCCTTCATTAACTTAGTTTTCCGAACAAAAGGTAAACCAGCGTAACAAAATGCCGTATTTCTATGTTGCGCGCCGTAAAAGTCCGTGCTTCTTTTTGCCGGCAGAGATTTTGATATCGTCGCCTGCGATAACTATAACCGAACCAGCGTCTTTAACCGGCTCGTCATCAATGCGCGCACCGCCGCCTGCGACCATCCGTTTTGCTTCTCCCTTTGACGCGCAAAAGCCGATATTCACCAGAGCATTGAGAATGGAGATTTCATCTTCGGCAACCTCAAAAACAGGAAGATCGCCGCCAGCTTGACCTTGTTCGAATGTTTGCTGAGCCGTGTTTGCCGCATCTCGCGCTGCGTCTTCGCCATGGGCCATTGTTGTTGCCGCATCGGCCAGAATTTTTTTGGCTTCGTTTATGTCGGAACCCTGCAGGTTTTCGAGCCGCGTAATTTCCTTAATATCGATATCGGTAAAGAGTTTCAAAAACCGTCCGACGTCGGCGTCCTGCGTGTTCCGCCAAAATTGCCAGTAATCGTAAGGAGCAAGCTGGTCACCGTTTAGCCACACCGCTCCACTAGCCGTTTTGCCCATTTTTCCGCCATCTGCGGTGGTGATCAAAGGTGTGGTCAGGCCGAATAGCTGTTTACTGTCGATCCGCCGCGTGAGTTCAATACCGTTGATAATATTGCCCCATTGATCGGACCCACCAAGCTGAAGTCGGCAATCATTGCGCCGAGATAATTCCAGAAAGTCATAGGCCTGGAGTATCATATAGTTGAATTCGAGGAAGGTGAGGGGCTGTTCCCGCTCAAGACGAAGTTTCACCGAATCGAATGTCAGCATCCGGTTGATGGTGAAATGCGGCCCGATATCGCGGAGAAAATCAACATATTGCAGGGCGTCAAGCCAATCCGCATTATTGATCATCACCGCATCTGTCGGGCCGTCGCCAAATGTAAGAAAATTATCGAAAATCCGTCTGATACTGGCGATATTTTCATTGATGCCATCCGTGCTGAGCATCTTGCGGCTTTCATCCTTGCCCGAAGGATCTCCGACTTTAGTCGTGCCGCCGCCCATGACGACAATCGGCTTATGGCCGGTCTGTTGCAATCGGCGAAGCATCATGATCTGGACAAGGCTACCGACATGAAGAGACGGCGCTGTTGCATCAAAACCTATATAGCCAGGCACAACGGTCTCACCAGCAAGCTTATCCAGCCCGTCTGCATCAGTTAATTGGTGGATATAGCCGCGATCATTCAGTAAGCGGAGGAGATCAGATTGATAATTGGTCATGGAGTGGTTCGTTACATGCAGCAGAGGAAACTCGCAATATGCGTTTGAGCCTGCAATGCCATCCTTTGACGCCGGTTTCTGTGGTGGACGAGATTTCGTTAACGTACGAATGGAAGTCGCACGGCACACTATGGCTTAGATATCATGCCGAAGGGCTGCTGCATGACCTCGACTTGCCCGTTCACACCGCACCGAAGCGTGCTGATGGATTGTGGAAAACAACTTGTTTTGAACTGTTTCTCCAAGAATCGTCCGCTAACAGATATTGCGAGTTTAACTTCTCGCCGTCGAGCCTTTGGGCGGCCTATCAATTTTCTGATTATCGAAACGGCATGAAAAATCTCCAATTGCCAAAAGCACCAGATATTTATCTCGATTTCAGCGATTCTTATGCGGCAATAGAAGTAACCCTCGCTTTGCCTGATATTTTGGGTGCGGCTTCTCTAAACGCCGCTTTTTCCGCTGTCATTGCGGAGAAAAATGGCTCTAAATCTTATTGGGCCCTTTCGCATCCACCAGGGAAACCGGATTTTCATCACAGGGATTGCTTTAACCATCAACTGAAGGCAGCAGGTAGTTTATGAAATTTGGAATTGACCGACTTCTCGCCGAACCGGAATTGCGAGCGCCGCTTGCCGGTCATCGGGTCGCTTTGTTAGCGCATCCTGCCTCGGTAACAGAAAACCTGACTCATTCGCTGGACGCATTGGCGCAGTGTGATGATATCAATTTAAGCGCCGCTTTTGGTCCGCAACATGGTTTGCGAGGTGATAAGCAGGACAATATGATCGAGACGTCTGATTATGACGATCCGGTTTTGGGTATCCCCGTTTTTAGTCTGTATGGCGAAGTGCGACGACCAACCCAAAAGATGATGGACAGTTTTGATGTCATATTGATTGATCTTCAAGATCTGGGTTGCCGCATTTATACCTTCATCACCACCCTGCGCTACATATTGGAAGCCGCGGCTGAACATGACAAAATTGTTTGGGTGCTTGATCGCCCGAACCCCGCAGGTCGGCCCATTGAAGGGATGATGCTGGAAGAGGGATGGGAAAGTTTTGTGGGCGCGGCCCCCATGCCAATGCGGCATGGCCTTACATTGGGAGAAATGGGTCGTTGGTTTGTCAGCTATTTCAATCTTGATGTCGATTATCGCGTTATTGAGATGCAAGGATGGCAACCAGAGGGCCCCGGTTTTGGCTGGCCGGCGGATCGCATCTGGATCAACCCCAGTCCTAATGCGCCCAACCTTTCTATGGCGCGATCTTATGCTGGTACGGTGATGCTGGAAGGTACGACATTGTCGGAAGGACGCGGCACCACGCGACCTTTAGAGCTATTTGGCGCGCCCGATATTGACGCGAAGGCGGTCATTGCTGAAATGCAACACAAGGCTCCACAATGGTTGAAAGGCTGCACGTTAAGAGATTGCTGGTTTGAACCGACGTTTCATAAACATGTTGGGATGTTGTGTAACGGTGTTCATATCCACGCAGAAGGCTCATCCTATGATCACGCGGCTTTTCGTCCTTGGCGACTGCAGGCACTAGCGCTGAAAGCAATCAATAAGCTGTATTTCGGTTATGAACTATGGCGCGATTTCCCTTATGAATATGAGGAAGGGAAGCTTGCCTTTGATGTGATCAATGGAGGAACTGGTTTGCGCGAATGGATCGAGAGCCCATCAACTATTGCCAATGATCTGGAAGCTATTACGGCTCCAGGCGAACGGATGTGGGGACAAATGTTAAAAGATCACCTGATCTATTGAGATTATCGCCCAGAGGCTGGCTGCCTCTTGGCGATCGGCGGGGTTTTTGGAGCAGTCCAACGAGGCTCACCAGCCAACTGATCATTTAACACGACGAGTACCGGACAATTGTCGACTCGCCGGTCAACTGCAGCAATTATTGCTGCCGGTGCCTCTTTGTCGAGCGTGCGCATTTTGGGTTTGTTCTTTTTATCGAAGTCAGTACTTTCGATATGGTCCAAACATTTGGAAGGATTGGGCACTGCATTTACCGGATTTGCTGAGACCAGCAAGGTTAGTCCTATAGGCAAGAATATCTTATGCATGGGCGACCTCCTGCTGAGTTTACTAGCATATTTAGAGGGTATCTAGAAGTGAGGTGGCCGGTTGCGGTAAAATGCCACAGAGATGTTGCAATGCAACATAGTTGTTGCGTCGTGCTATATTTTTGATATTCTGGCGGCATGTTACCCAATAAAGAATTTTTTGAAGGCGTCGCGCTGAAAAAATGCGTGACAGCGACCTATAACAAGTCAAAAATCCTGCTTGCCCCGCATATTCTCTATACACGGCATGATGAAATGCATGTCGATGCTGTGACCCTTGAACGGGAAGGGCAGCCGCCGCGCGAACTGAAATTGGGGACTTTCAAGCTATCCGGCCTGAAAGATGTGAGTGTTGAGGATCGGCAGTTTGAGCCTTCCGACCTTTTCGATGCGCATGCTGAGAAATATGAAGACACGACGCTGATGGTTATCGAGGCCTAGACCTCTGTCACCCATGTTTGCGCGTCAATTCCTTCATCGCATCGCTTAAGCCTTCCAGTGTCAGCGGATACATCCTGTCATTCATCAATTCCTTGACGATTTTTACGCTCTGCGAATAGCCCCATTGCTTCTCTGGCACCGGGTTTAGCCAGGCCGTTGCAGGATAGGTGTTGGTCATCCGATGCAGCCAGGTTACGCCAGCTTCTTCATTAAAATGCTCAACAGAACCACCGGGATGGGTAATTTCATAAGGACTCATCGATGCGTCACCGACAAAAATTAGCTTATAGTCATGGCCATATTTGTGGAGAATATCCCATGTATTTGTTCGTTCTGAAAAACGCCGGCTATTATCTTTCCAAACGCCTTCATAAACGCAGTTATGGAAATAGAAAAATTCTAGATTTTTAAACTCACTATTTGCGGCACTGAATAACTCTTCGCATATCTTGACGAAGGGATCCATGGACCCACCGACATCCAGAAAAAGAAGCAATTTGACGGCATTGTGCCGTTCCGGGCGCATATGGATGTCGAGCCAGCCTTGTTTCGCTGTTCCATTGATCGTCCGATCGATATCGAGTTCATCAGCGGAGCCTTCGCGAGCAAATCTGCGCAAACGCCGTAGCGCGACTTTGATATTCCGCGTACCCAATTGCTTGGTGTGGTCGAGATTCTGGAATTCGCGCTTGTCCCAGACTTTAACGGCTTTTTTCTGTCCGCCTTCACCGCCGATGCGAACACCTTCGGGGTTGTAGCCGCTGTTACCATAGGGCGACGTACCGCCGGTCCCAATCCACTTGCTGCCACCTTCATGGCGCTTTTCCTGTTCGGCGAGACGCTCTTTTAGCGTCTCCATAATTTCATCCCAGCTGCCAAGCTTTTTGATCTCTGCCATTTCTTCTTCAGAGAGATATTTCTCGGCAACCGCTTTCAACCAGTCGAGCGGGATATCTTCTTCTTGCATGCCGTAGCTGGTTTCGATGCCTTTGAAAACTTTTGAGAACACTTGATCAAAGCGATCCAAAAGTCCTTCATCTTTAACAAAAGTTGCCCGTGATAAAAAATAAAACTCTTCGGGACTGCGCTGGATAACGTCTTGGTCCAGCGCTTCCAAAAGCACCAGATGTTCTTTAAGCGATGCGGTTATTCCCGCTGCCCTAAGTTCGTCCATGAAGTTGAAGAACATTGGTGTCGCTCCGTTTAGCGGGCTTCGCGTTTCGCCATGAATGCCAAGCGTTCAAATAGCATGACGTCTTGCTCATTTTTCAGCAATGCCCCGTGTAAAGGCGGGATAGCTTTGCTGGGATCCTTAGACTGCAGCACATCCAGCGGCATATCTTCTGACAGCAACAGTTTTAGCCAGTCGAGCAATTCGGACGTACTCGGCTTCTTTTTGAGCCCAGGAACGTCACGAACGTCATAAAAGATATCCATCGCTTTTTTGACCAAAATCCCTTGAATATCAGGGAAATGGACGTTGATAATTTCCTGCATCGTCTCACGATCCGGAAATTTAATATAGTGGAAGAAACACCGGCGCAGGAAAGCGTCGGGTAGCTCTTTTTCATTGTTGGATGTGATTATGACAATGGGGCGTTCTGCAGCCTTGATTGTTTCTTTTGTTTCATAAACATGGAACTCCATGCGATCCAGTTCTTGCAATAGATCGTTTGGAAATTCGATATCCGCTTTGTCGATCTCATCGATCAAAAGGACAGGTAGGTCGGGAGAAGTGAAAGCCTCCCAAAGCTTACCTTTACGAATATAATTGCTGATATCATGTACCCGCTCGTCACCGAGCTGACCATCGCGAAGGCGCGCGACGGCGTCATATTCATAGAGACCTTGATGCGCTTTGGTTGTCGATTTTACATTCCATTCTATCATCGGCATGTCCATCGCTTTGGCGATCTCATATGCCAAAACGGTTTTACCTGTGCCGGGTTCGCCTTTGACGAGGAGAGGGCGCCGCAAAGTAGCGGCAGCGTTGACAGCAACCTTCAAATCATCAGTTGCTACGTAGTCTTTAGTACCCTCAAAACGCATCTTTCATATTCCCTTACCGTAAACGTCAATAGACGTGCGATAAGGAATACTGCCGATGCTGGCAAGTTAATCATTTAGTTAATTGGATGGTTTGGCGTTATCGAAAGTCAATCCGCATTACGCGCTTTTCGACGAGCTTCTAAGAGTTGCCAAAGACCGCGATGTTGGGTCAATATTTGATCGACACCAAAATTAATGGCGCGTTCGATAGCGTTGGCTTTCGCCAATTCAACATTCAGGAGATGCGTGGATTCTGCTGACGGCAAAATCCCGGTTCTTGGTTCAATACCCAGTTTTATGGCAATTTTTTCAAGCAATGGCCGGATGGCCTGCCAATCCAGTACCAGTGCAAACGACGCGCCAAGAGCACAGCCACTGCGGTCGGACTGGGATAGCATCTCAAGCGCTTTGCGCTGCGCCAAGACAGTGGCATTGCTCTGATCTTCGGTGCGGACGCCAGTAATTGGACCCGCTGCGACAGTTAATGTGGTTAGAAACGCACGCTCCGCGGAAAAGCCATCCATAGCTTCTACCAGCCATTCGCGGGCTAGAATATCAGCGGTTTTGGTGGCAGCATGATCGACAACGCCGGGATGACGCCCGTGTAAAATGCACAGAAAATGGGCGATATCAGCAACGTCAGCGCCGCTCAATACACCGAAATCATCATTGATTGCCTGCACATAGCTAGCCGATTGGGTTCCATGCTCGATTACATGATTCACCACAGATGGTCGCGCTGATGGTATTAAACTGGTTTCTGGCATTCCGCTCACATCACATTAGAGTTTCTTGTGATCTGCCGGATGTTCCAAAGTCCGGCAAATCTCATTGAAACCTGTTGTTAGAGCACAAACCTAAAGACCGGGTTTACAGCGCGTTAGTTAAGTACAAACCATAGTAGTTGAAATGCTGAAAAACCGGGCTTTATTGATCCAGAAAACTGCGCATTTTGCGGCTACGGCTTGGATGTTTCAATTTCCGAAGTGCTTTCGCTTCAATCTGACGGATACGTTCCCGGGTCACGCTAAATTGCTGACCTACTTCCTCCAGCGTGTGATCGGTGTTCATTCCGATACCGAACCGCATACGTAATACGCGCTCTTCCCGAGGCGTCAGGCTTGCAAGGACACGGGTTACTGTCTCTTTGAGATTTGCCTGAATCGCAGCATCGACGGGGATGATTGCATTTTTATCTTCAATAAAATCACCCAGGTGAGAATCTTCCTCGTCACCAATCGGAGTTTCCAGACTAATCGGTTCTTTGGCGATTTTCATAACCTTGCGCACTTTTTCAAGTGGCATGGAAAGGCGTTCGGCCATTTCTTCCGGTGTTGGTTCACGACCTTGCTCATGCAAGAATTGGCGTGAGGTGCGGACAAGTTTGTTGATTGTCTCGATCATATGGACCGGAATACGAATCGTCCGCGCTTGATCGGCAATAGAACGCGTAATTGCCTGACGAATCCACCAGGTTGCATAAGTGGAGAATTTATAACCGCGGCGATATTCGAACTTATCGACCGCTTTCATCAGGCCAATATTGCCTTCCTGAATCAAATCCAGGAACTGCAGGCCGCGATTGGTATATTTCTTGGCGATGGAAATAACGAGGCGCAAATTCGCTTCGACCATTTCTTTTTTTGCGATACGTGCTTCGCGTTCGCCTTTTTGAACCATGTTGACGATCCGGCGAAATTCGTCGAGCGACGTCCCGGTAGCGGCGGAAATGTCAGAGATTTCAGCACGAATTCGTTCTACCGATGAGGCTTCTTTTTCCGCAAAAGCGGCCCATTTTTTATCCGTCTTAGCCATGCTTGCCAGCCAGCCATCGTCCAACTCATGGCCGACATAACCTTCCAAAAAGGAGCGGCGCGGGACTTTATGGCGTTCAGCCAAACGCAGCATTTGTCCACCCAAAGCAGTTAGACGGCGATTAAACGAATAAAGCTGATCGACCAGAAATTCGATCTTATTGGCGTGGAATTGTACGCTTTCAACCAAAGCGGTTAGCTCTTCGCGAAGGTTGTGATATCTTTTCTCAGACGCGGCAGGGAAATCGTCACCAACAGAAAAAGCTTCCATCCTAGTATTCTGCAATTTCGAGAATTTCTTGAACACCGACGTGATAGTTGCGAATTTTTCCAAGGCTTCCGGTTTCAGCGCCTCTTCCATCTGTGCGAGAGAAAGTGTGTTATCTTCTTCCTCTTCTTCAACCACGCGTTTGGTCCGACGTTCCGTCAGCTCGTCTTCATCGTCGCCTTCACCCTCGGCCTTTTCCGGCTCATCTTCAACTTCATCGTCATCTTTAAACGACGGTCCGGCTGTTTTTTCGCTGATCTCACCATCGTCGTCATCTTCGTCTTCAAGGTTTTCCGGCACGGGGTCTTTTGACAGCATAGCGTCAAGATCAAGAATCTCGCGCAGCTGCATCTCACCGTCATTGAGCGCGGTGGACCATTCGATAATCGCATTAAAAGTTGTCGGGCTCTCACATAGGCCCCAGATCATTGTATCACGGCCAGCCTCGATACGCTTGGCAATGGCAATTTCACCTTCGCGGCTAAGCAATTCAACAGCGCCCATCTCGCGCAGATACATCCGCACAGGGTCATCTGTGCGATCGCCAGCCGCCTTTTTCGGCGCAGCCGCTGCTGCAGGTTTTTTGTCTTTCTCGGAGCCGTCAATGGACTCGACTTCATCGCCACCCATTTCTTCGGCAGCTTCATCGTCATTTTCGACAATCTTGACGCCCATGTCAGAAATCGATGACATCACGTCTTCGATTTGGTCCGTCGACATTTGATCCTGAGGCATGGCTTCATTTAGTTCATCATATGTAAGGTAGCCGCGCTTTTTGGCCTTTGCGAGCAGCTTTTTAACGGCTGATTCGTTCATATCAATAAGCGGTGCATCTTCGGTCACCGCAGTCTTTTTTGCTTTGCTTGCCAAGTCTCAGGGCCCTTACTTTAAAAACTAAACCACATAGTCAAACAACATCGTCAATTTGTGTGAGTTCAACCAATCTTTCGTGAAATTCCTGCTTCGCCTGCCGCAAACGTTGCTGCTCCGCATAGCTTTCTTCATCGAGATTATCTTGTACCCGCCGTGTTGCTTCCGCCAAAGCCGCTTCCAGTCCCGGTCGCGCTGTTATCACTTTAATCGCTTCCGCCAAATCACTCTGCGCCCGTTCGATTAACTCCGACGGGGCAGTATCTGGCAGCTTGCGGTTGAAAATGAAATTCAGCGCATCGGCCCGTAACAGCCCTTTTGCGACATTATAACAATCTGTCTGTTCCAATATGGTAAGAAGGCCCTGCATATCAAGCATTTCTTTGCGCATTGCGGCACGAATTAGCTCTGATAGCAAAGCCTGCATCTGCGAATCGGCGAGACGCAATATTGTTAGCTCTTCAAAATGCTTGGAAATCTGGGAAGGATGACGGATCAAACCACCCAATATAGCTTTGGCAATACGCAGGTCATGTCCATCGATCAAAACGGATTTGGTGTCATCCATCGGCTTGAACGAGACATATTGGGACTTGGATCCGCTCTTTGAGCGTTGAAATTGACCTTGTCTGCTATAATTGTCGCGCTTTGCAAAAAAAGCATTTTCATATCGTTCTTGAAAGTCTTGTCGATAATGTTGGGCAATGTCATGGTCCGCAATGTCGCGGGCATGATCAGACAGGCGTTTTTTAAGGCCAGCCTTGGATTCTGGGGTGTTGAGCGCTTCCGCTTCAAATTCCACTTGCCAGATTTTCTCCCCCAGCATTTGTGGCGCACCAATCAGTTCAGCAAATGCCTGAGGACCGTCAGAGCGGATAAGATCATCCGGGTCTTGTCCTGCCGGCAGTGAGATGAAATTCAGGCTGTGGGAGGGGCGTAAAATAGGTAAGGCACGGAGTGCAGCACGCATAGCGGCCTTTTGCCCAGCATTGTCGCCGTCAAAGCAGAGGATAGGCGCTTCGACCATTTTCCAAATTCGTTCGATTTGATGCTCTGTCAGTGCGGTTCCTAATGGCGCTACAACATCTTCAAACCCAGCCTGCGCCAATGCAATAGCGTCCATATAACCTTCGACAACCAAAATGCGCCCGGTCTGGCGGGAGGCTGGTGAGGCCTTGTCGAGGTTGTAGAGTGTCCGTCCTTTGTCAAACAATGGCGTGTCTGGCGAATTGAGATATTTTGGTTCGCCATCGCCCAATATCCGGCCGCCAAAAGCTATTACTCGCCCCCGCGGGTCGCGGATTGGGATCATCAACCTGCCGCGAAAACGATCGTAAGGATCGCGATCGTCGACTTTGATAAGCAGGCCGGCCTCAACGAGTTGATCCACGCCATGAACCGACAGCGCCTCTTTCAGCCGCCCACGTGAATCTGGCGCAAAGCCAAAGCCAAATTCCTTCACGGTTTTTTCCGAAATACCGCGGTTTTTGAGATAGTCCCGGGCGGCGGTGCCTTCTATTCCATTGAACTGCGTAACAAACCAATCCTGCGCTGCCGCCATGACGTCATGTAAGGTGGCACGGGCTTCCTGTCTCTGTGCGGCACGGGGATCCGGGGCGGGGACTTCCATTTGCACTTCAGCAGCCAAGTCTTTGACCGCATCCATGAAGCCCAGTCCGCGTTGATCGGTCATCCAGCGAATGGCATCGCCATGCGCGCCACAACCAAAGCAGTGGTAGAAGCCTTTTTCGTCATTAATCGTGAAGCTGGGTGTCTTCTCGTTATGAAACGGACAGCAGGCTTTAAACTCGCGTCCTGCCTTTTGTACCTTAACCGTCCGTCCGATCAGCGTGGACAGGGTTGTTCGGCTGCGCAGTTCATCAAGCCATTGCGGAGAAAGGGTCATGACCCGTCGACCGCTGGATATATTTGCGTCAGGTTGGTTTCAAACGCAGGGAACATGACTGTCATCATCCATTCAGGCGTTATTCCAAGGTGATTTTCAAGCTTTTCCAAAACGTTCGAAAATTCCCTGGCATCCTCCGATATCTCGATGATGCCATTCTCGGTGATAAAAGCCAAACATATACAATCGACAGTCCCCAAATCTCTCTTGAAAGCATGTATTTTTTGAATATCATCCCACCGCAAGCGCACGACTTTCTTCCGAAAATAATGGGTAAGGCCATCATCGTCGCACCCTATGATTTCAACATTGCGCAGCCGCCATCTGAGATAGCGCTGCCACAATGAATTCTTCATCAAGAAAGTGCGGCCTTCACCAAACCGCTCGCCCTGCCCATATCGATTTCAGTGCCGTGGCGGGATTTCAGTTCCGCCATCACGCGGCCCATGTCTTTCATCGATTCTGCGCCGAGTTCCGACTTGATTCCGTCGATCAACGCAGCTGTATCCGCCTCGCTCAATTGGGCAGGCAGGAATTCTTCGATGACGACGAGTTCCATTTTCTCACCCTTGGCCAATTCGTCCCGGCCGCCAGATTCAAACATTTCAATCGATTCGCGACGTTGTTTCGCCATTTTTTGCAAAACATCGGTTACCATGACATCATCATCTAGCTTGCTGTCTTTGGTGCGAAGCTCGATATCTTTGTCTTTGACCTTTGCCAATATGGCGCGTGTGGCAGCCGTGCGATCTTTGTCGCCAGCCTTCATTGCCGCAATTTGTGCCGCTTTCACGTCATCGCGAATCATAGCGTTCTCCATATTTTTGGAATAAGCTACCAACATAGCCGCAACTTATTTATTTTCATAGATTGTAGCGGTATTTTTCGTCCCCTAGGCACGGCGAAATTTGCTTGAAGCGCAGGAGCACAAGACTCCCGCCATTTATAAGGACAATGCCCATGGCTGATACCAACATTCCCGCTGCTCCAAAGGGTGCCACAGGGATATTGGTTTTGGCCGATGGGACCATAGTTTGGGGCAGGGGCTTTGGCGCAACCGGTTCTGCGGTTGGCGAGGTCTGCTTCAATACAGCGATGACCGGCTATCAAGAGGTGATGACGGACCCCAGCTATGCCGGGCAGATCGTGACCTTCACATTCCCCCATATCGGCAATGTCGGTACCAATGACGAGGATGTCGAGGCAGATTCGCCCCATGCATTGGGCTGTATCGTGCGCGAAGACGTTACGGAACCCAGCAGTTTCCGGAATAACAAGCCGTTTGACCAGTGGATGGCGGACCAGGGTCGCATTGGCCTGTCGGGCGTGGATACACGGGCGCTGACGCGGCGGATCAGAGAAGCTGGCGCGCCCAATGCGGTGATTGCGCATGATCCGGATGGTCAGTTTGATATTGACGACCTGCTCGCCAAAGCGCGCGATTGGGCGGGGCTTGAGGGCATGGACCTCGCCATCGAAGTAACCGGGCATCAGACCAAGATCTGGGATAGCGGAATCTGGCGGCTTGGCCATGGTTATGAGCCGTTGGAAGGCCAAGAAAGCCGTCCGCATGTTGTGGCGATGGACTTTGGTGCCAAGCGCAATATCTTCAGAAACCTTGTAAATGTCGGCGCAAAAGTCACTGTTGTTCCTGCGCAAAGCTCGCTTGAAGATATATTGGCGTTAGAGCCTGCCGGTGTATTTCTGTCCAACGGCCCCGGCGATCCGGCGGCAACAGGGGACTATGCGGTTCCGGTGATCAAGGCGCTGCTCGAGAAGGATGTACCGATTTTTGGCATTTGTTTGGGTCACCAGATGCTGGCGCTAGCGGCGGGCGCGAAGACCGTCAAAATGCATCAAGGTCATCGCGGCGCCAATCACCCTGTGCAGCGCGTCGGCGGCGACTGGGATGACAGCGAAGGATTGGTAGAGATTACCAGCATGAACCACGGCTTTGCGGTGGATGGCGATACATTGCCCGATACCATTGTAGAAACCCACAAAAGCCTGTTCGACGGCAGCAATTGCGGCATCAGCATCACCGGCAAAGCCGCCTTTGGCGTCCAATATCACCCCGAAGCCAGCCCGGGACCGCAGGATAGCTTCTACCTATTCGAGAAATTTGTCGGAGGATTGGCGTAATGAGCGCAATTGATCCCGCACATCTGGCCGAAGAATGGGCGACGGATGATGAAATTCTGAAAAACATGGCAGCAGGCGGCGATCTGGACCATGTGGTGCGGGAGATTAACGTGCAATTTGTCGGGGCCGTTGCTGATCTCAACAAGCTGAAAAATGACGCCGCAAAATGGGGCTTTCACTCGGCGGTTGTCGCCAAAGACGAGGGCGAGTGGGAAATCGAACTGCAAATCGATTTGGACACAAAGCGGGAAACGATCCACGAACTCACCCGTAAAAGCCTTGAAATTGAAACAGAATATGACATCGACCATGATGGTTGGGGTTGCTTTGCCTGCAATGAAAATGGTCCGATTTCTGATGAGAATCCTGCGTGAGTATCGATTATAACGAATATCTCGAGCGCATGATTGTTGAGATTGCTGATCGACAATCAGGTGAGGAGATTGAGAGCATAAACCTAAGAATAATTCATCAGCAGCGCTTCTCTGATTGCCCTTCGAGTTGGCTGCAAAGCTTACCAACTGAATTGCATTCACGTGGGTTCGGAGTTGACTGGCAAGATACCTCAAATGAATCCTTTCGTCCGAACGGCAATCTATTCTCAAAAGCCGCTGAGATACGTGGCATAAACAAAGTTAAAGACGACTCTATCCATATCTTTCCTGTGCCTCTTGAAGTTGCGAAATGGAAGTTCTGGAAACAAAAAATAAACTGGTCAAAATGGGGCGCAGTTGCCGCTATTTTAGCTATTCCAACAATGATTATTCTCTGGTGGATTCAATAATAATGCCCAAAAGAACTGACATAAAATCCATCCTGATCATTGGCGCCGGCCCGATTGTTATCGGACAGGCCTGCGAGTTTGATTATTCGGGGACTCAGGCGTGTAAGGCGCTGAAAGAGGAGGGGTATCGGATCATCCTGGTGAACTCCAATCCGGCGACGATCATGACCGATCCGGACATGGCGGACGCAACCTATGTCGAGCCGATTACGCCGGAAATTGTCGAGAAGATCATCGCCAAAGAGCGCCCGGATGCGGTGTTGCCGACCATGGGTGGGCAGACGGCGCTGAACACGGCGCTGACGCTCAATAAAATGGGCGTGCTCGACAAATATAATGTCCAGATGATCGGCGCGGATGCCGAAGCCATCGACAAGGCCGAAGATCGGGAAAAATTCAAGGCGGCGATGGACAAGATCGGGTTGGAAAGCCCACGTTCTGCGGTTGCGCATAGCGAAGAGCAGGCGCTGGAAATTCTCGAAGATATCGGATTGCCGGCGATTATGCGGCCCAGCTTTACCATGGGCGGCACCGGCGGCGGCGTGGCGTATAACCGCGAAGAATTCATTCATTATATCCGGACATCGCTGGAAGCCTCTCCCACCAATGAAGTGCTGATCGACGAATCGCTGATAGGCTGGAAAGAATATGAGATGGAGGTTGTGCGCGATCGTGCGGATAATTGCATCATCATCTGTTCTATCGAAAATGTTGACCCCATGGGCGTGCATACCGGCGACTCAATTACCGTTGCGCCGGCGTTGACGCTGACCGACAAAGAATATCAGATCATGCGCAATGCTTCTTTGGCAGTTTTGCGAGAAATAGGAGTCGAAACAGGCGGTTCTAACGTACAGTTCGCAGTCAATCCGAAGGATGGGCGGCTTGTTGTTATCGAAATGAACCCGCGGGTTTCGCGCAGTTCGGCGCTGGCGTCCAAGGCAACCGGCTTTCCGATTGCGAAGGTCGCGGCAAAACTGGCCGTTGGCTATACGCTCGACGAGATTGATAACGACATTACCGGCGCAACACCGGCGTCATTTGAACCGACCATCGATTATGTCGTCACCAAAATCCCGCGTTTTGCCTTTGAAAAGTTTAAAGGTGCAGAACCCTTGCTTTCCACGGCGATGAAATCTGTCGGTGAAGTCATGGCGATAGGCCGGAATATCCACGAATCGCTGCAAAAGGCACTGCGCGGTCTGGAAACCGGGCTAGACGGCTTTAACAAGGTGCACGCGCTCATCGGTGCGTCGCGGGATGAGATTGCTGCTGAACTGGCCCGCGCCACGCCGGATCGGCTGCTGGTTGCCGCTCAGGCGATGCGCGAGGGTTTTAGTGATACGGAAATCTTTGACATTGCCCAATATGACCCATGGTTTCTGGCGCGTATTCGAGAAATTATCGATGCCGAGCAGGATATTTTGGACAATGGCCTGCCCAATGGCGCAGAGGCGCTTCGCAAACTCAAATCTATGGGCTTTTCCGACGAACGGTTAGCAAAACTGGCTGTGGATGCGGTGCATGTAGCTGGCGGGGCAGGGCGCGCGGTGGCTGGTGGACACGGGCTGGTTCATGACGCTGTTGCCGCCATGGCTGGTGCAACGACTGAAGCTGAGGTCCGCGCATTGCGTCACAAGCTGGGCGTGCGGCCCGTATTCAAGCGGATTGATACCTGCGCGGCGGAGTTTGAGGCCAAGACGCCCTATATGTACTCCACCTATGAAGCGCCGATTTTCGGGGAACCAGAAAATGAGGCCATGCCTTCCGATCGCCGGAAAATCGTAATTTTGGGTGGTGGTCCGAATAGAATCGGGCAGGGGATTGAGTTTGATTATTGCTGCTGTCACGCCTGTTTCGCGTTGGCCGATGCCGGTTTTGAAACGATCATGGTCAATTGTAACCCGGAAACCGTGTCTACCGATTATGATACATCGGACCGGCTCTATTTTGAGCCGCTGACGGCCGAGGATGTGCTGGAAATATTGCATGTTGAGCAGAGCAAGGGCGAATTGGTTGGGGTGATTGTCCAATTTGGCGGACAAACGCCGCTGAAATTGGCTTCTGCACTAGAAGAGGCAGGAATTCCGATCCTGGGCACAACGCCGGATGCGATCGATCTTGCCGAAGACCGTGAACGTTTTGCGAAGCTGGTCAATGATTTAAAGCTGAAACAGCCTGAAAATGGCATGGCGCGGACGGAAGAAGAAGCGGTGAAAATCGCGGAACGCATCGGTTATCCGGTACTGATCCGTCCGAGTTTTGTGCTTGGCGGCCGCGCGATGGAAATTGTCGACGGGCCGGCGCAACTGGAAGACTATATCAACACGGCGGTGCAGGTGTCGGGCGATAGTCCGGTGTTGGTCGACCAATATTTGCGCGATGCGGTGGAAGTCGACGTTGACGCGATTTGCGATGGCGATGAAGTCGTCGTTTGCGGCGTTTTGCAACATATTGAAGAAGCAGGCGTCCATAGCGGCGACAGTGCCTGCACTATCCCGCCCTATAATCTCAGCGACGAAATTATTGCGGAGATGGAGCGGCAGGCCGAGGCTCTTGCATTTGGCCTGAAAGTGCGTGGTCTGATGAACATTCAATTCGCTGTGAAAGACGGCGAAGTCTATCTCATCGAAGTAAATCCGCGTGCTAGTCGTACCGTGCCGTTCGTCGCCAAGGCGATTGGCGTCCCGATTGCAAAAATCGCCTCACGCGTGATGGCGGGCGAGAAACTGAAAGACTTGCCACCAATTGATAGGCATATCGATTATATCGCTGTGAAAGAAGCGGTCTTTCCGTTTAATCGATTCCCGGGCATTGATCCGGTTTTATCACCGGAAATGAAGTCTACCGGCGAAGTGATGGGCATCGATAACAGCTTTGCGATTGCTTTTGGCAAGGCGCAATTGGGCGCAAATAACATTTTGCCTGATGGCGGGACGCTGTTCGTTTCTGTGAAAGAAACTGACAAGAAGGTCATCGAGCCAGCGGCGCGCTTGGCCGAGAAACTGGGCTTCAAGATTATAGCGACCAGCGGAACTGCCGATTATCTGACCGATAAGGGCATTGCGGTGACGAAGGTTAATAAAGTGGCTGAGGGACGTCCGCATATTGTCGACCGGATTATCGACGGCGACGTTGATCTGATTTTCAACACGACTGAGGGTTGGCAGTCGCTAAAAGACTCCAAATCGATCCGGGCGGGGGCCTTGAATGGCAAGATTCCTTCCTACACAACTGCCACAGCTAGCGTCGCAGCGATGGAGGCAATTGCGGCCATGCGTGACGAGACTCTTGAAGTTCGTGCGCTTCAGTCTTATTATAAGTCTTCGCAGACTTAATTCCCGACAATCTGTCACACTGCGGGCGAGCCTTCACAGGGAGGGGCGCCGGAAACCTATTTTTGACACAGCGGCTTACGAAAACCGCTGCGAATACGAAGAAGAAAGGCCAAAAATGGCTGTAGAAAAAGTACCGATGCTGGCCGAAGGTCATGCCATGTTGGAAGCCGAGTTAAAGGCGCTTAAAGAAGAGCGGCCCCTTATTGTCGATGCGATCGAAGAAGCACGCGCGCATGGTGATCTGTCGGAAAATGCCGAATATCACGCCGCGAAAGAGCGTCAGGGCCAGGTTGAAGCAACGCTTGCTGACATCGAAGACAAGTTGAGCCGGGCGCAGGTGATCGATCCGACGACCTTGTCGGGCGATAAAGCTGTATTTGGCGCAACGTTGACCTTGCTCGACGAGGATGACAAGCCGATAAAATATCAGTTGGTTGGTCAGGCGGAAGCAGACGCAAAGGTCGGCAAGATCAGTTATAACAGCCCCATCGGCCGCGCTTTTATCGGCCGCAGCGTGGGCGAAGAGATTGAAGTCACTGTGCCATCAGGCGACAAATTTTATCTCCTCGAAAAAATCGAGTTTATCTGATTTGATATGAACCTGCCGAACGGAAAACTAACCAACGGGCTGGTCATCGCCAATGCTGTGATCTTCCTGTTGCTCTGGATTTCCGGATTGGAGCAAGATGCCATCCTGCGCGGAGGCTTTTTCCCGATCCGATTGGGTGAAGGGATTCCCGAGTTCGAGACTATTAGCGGGATGGTGCCAGCATGGCTGACACCGATGACTTCGGCTTTTCTGCATGGTGGGTTGATGCATATCGGTTTTAATATGCTGATGCTGATCTTTTGTGGTCGTTTTGTGGAGCAGGCTTTGGGCGCGCAGCTTATGGCTGTTCTCTACGTGGTTGGCGCTTATGCCGCGTCGCTGACGGAATTCGCGTTTAACAGCCAATCCGTAATCCCGGTTGTCGGAGCAAGTGGCGCAATCTCGGCAATATTGGGCGCTTACGCACTGTTATTCGCGCGCAATGATGTGAAGCCGGTTGGCCCATTTCCAGGTTATGTCGTGCGGATTGCGTGGCTAACGCTTGCTTGGATTGGTATCCAGCTGATGATCGGGATAGCGACGCGCGGCAGCCTAAACGGCATCGCGATTTTTGCCCATATCGGCGGATTTGTGGCTGGATTGGTCCTGACGCGGCCGCTGCTTCAATGGCGTTTTAAAAACGCTTAGCCGCGCGAATCAATCTTCTTCCGGCAGTTCGGGTTCGAGTATCTTGTGCATGTGCACGATGACATATTTCATCTCGGCATCATCAACCGTGCGCTGGGCGTTGGAACGCCAGACATCTTCGGCTTCTTCGTAACTGGGATAAACACCAACAAGATCAATCTGACTCAAGTTTTCATAATCTAGTCCGCGCGGATCTTTGACTCTTCCGCCCATTACCAGATGCATTTTGCTACGCTCGCTCATAGGTGCCCCGTTCTATAGGTTACTTACCGGATTTATCCGATTTTACCGCATCACCAGCGGCTTCGGCGGCGCTCTTAGCAGCTTCGGCGGCTTTGCCAAGCAGATCTTTAATCTGATCCTGAACGCTGTCCTTGCTCAAGCCGAGATTTTCAATCTGTTCTTGGCCGGCCTCTTTTGCAGCGCCATAAGCTTTCTTAGCCGTTTCGTTGATTTTTTTGCCTGCTCCGCCAACATATTTGGTTTCCGCTTTGCTTTTGGGAAGCAAGGCTCCGACCAAAGCGCCTAGCGCCAAACCTCCAGCGACAACCGCCAATGGACTTTTGGTGATGGTCTCTTCTGATTTGTGTGCGGCAGTTTTTGCCATTTGTCTGGTGGCAGCAACGCCCTCGGCAGCCTTTGCTTTGCCATCGCCCAGCAGCGCGGCTGCCCGCTCTTTGCTTTCGGATATTTTTTCCAGCGCAATGCCAGTCCCTTCACCCGCTTTTTCCTTGGCAATTTCAAGCCGTTCCCGGGACGCTGCACGGGCCTTGTCGATATTGTCTGATAATTTACTCATGGCTCACTCCTCAGCATCATTTTTTTCAGAGCCATCATCTTCGGCCCGGCGATTGGCAAAATAGTTGGTCAGCGGTTTGCGCAGCGCTATCAAAGCCGCAGCAGCTGCGACGGAGGCAACTTTTCCGGGATTATCTTTAACCCCTTGCAACGCACTTTCACTGGTTTTCTGAACCCGGTCCAGGGCTTTGTCTTTCGCTTCTTGAATAAGATTGGCTGGCCGCAAACGCTCTTTCGTTTGGGAAATATCTTCCTTCAAACTCTCTCGCGCCTCGTTCTTTTCAATAGCAAGGCTGCGGAGTTTGAATATATCGTCATTTTTCTGGTTCATTGGTCGTTTTCATCCAAAGGTAGTTTACGCGCCCGTTTTATTGCCATGTTCAGCAGGACTGTTGTCACAAGCAAAGCGCTTCCGGTCAACAGTCCCGTTGCCGCGACCGGTCCCCAATAGTGCGATAATATCAACAATATTCCCAATATCAGTGCAACCGCGCCGGTCACTCCGACTATGATAGCCACACTGAATAGAAGCAATACGGTTTTGGTCGCTGCCATATTGACAGACAATTTCACTCGATAATATTCGATTTCCGCTTGCGCCAGATTTCGGACATCATCGAGGAGATTGCTGACCTGCGATGGTATCGATTCTTCTTCCGCAACGGGCACAGTAGATGGCACGGCCTCGCTGTCACCTGATGATGACTGATCTTCTATGGCCACAGTCTTATTGTCCAAAATCCATAACCCATCTTGATCAACCCGGATTGGCGGTAAGCGCTCTAGCTGCGATCGTCCGTCCCGGACTTGATCAAGCGAGAGATAAGCAGGCCAACCACGGCTGCTGCGCCGATTGCTACTGCTGGTTTCTTGCGCACAAATTCCCGTGCGTCTTCGACCATAGTGTCGACATCCTTGGCGTTCACCTTCTCTGCAAAGGATGAGACGGCATCTGCGGCTGAGCGGGCATAGTCGCCATATTTTTCACCGACATTCTCATCAATGGTTTTGGCGCTATTTTCAATCATCTCGCTTAAAGTGCCAATAGCTTCACCGGCTTTGGCTTTTCCGTCATTTGCGGTTGATCGTGCCTTGTTGATTGCCCGGTCTTTGATATCTGCGCCCGCGTTTGATTTCGATGCGGCCGCGCGTGTCGCTCCGGCTTTTAGGGGAGCCGACGGTTTGGGGGTTGATGTTTTTTTCGCAGCCGTTTTTTTCGCTGCCGGTTTCCGTGTAGCAGGTTTCCGGGCAGTAGGTTTTTTCGCAGCTGCCTTTTTGGCTGGTGCTTTGCGAGCAGTTGGTTTCTTTTCCTGATCGACGGCCATGTTTAAAATTCCTTCCTCAAAACCCTTGCCAAGCTAATTGACTGACAATCCTGCCAATCGGTCTTTCCCTTTAAAACAGATGGTGCCTAATCCCTATGATTCAAGGGGAAATTACCAAATTGCCGCCATCAATGATACAGCTGATGATTGCCACAAGCCTATCATATCGATAAGGGCTTTGCGATACGCAAACTTCCGCAGGAGTCTTTTCAAAAATGACCGCTATAATTGATCTTCATGCCCGCCAAATTTTGGACAGCAGGGGCAACCCGACTGTCGAGGTCGATATCCTTTTAGAAGATGGCAG
Organism: uncultured Sphingomonadaceae bacterium; assembly: GCA_947493215.1. GTDB lineage: Bacteria > Pseudomonadota > Alphaproteobacteria > Sphingomonadales > Sphingomonadaceae > Parasphingorhabdus. The sequence goes on from CANLQE010000001.1 coordinate 2,109,410, forward strand.
CTTCGGGCGTGCAGCGGTTCCCTCCGGTGCCTCCACCGGTGCTTACGAAGCAGTAGAATTGCGAGATGGGGACAAGAGCAAATATCTCGGCAAGGGCGTCCTTAAAGCAATTGAAGCCGTTAATGGCGAGTTGACCGAGGCGTTGCTCGGCATCGATGCTGAAGATCAGGAAGAGCTTGATGCGATCATGATTGCGCGCGATGGTACTGAAAACAAAAGTCGTTTGGGGGCTAATGCCCTGCTCGGCGTTAGTTTGGCAGCCGCCAAAGCCGCAGCGGATGCGCGTGGATTGCCGCTCTATCGATATGTAGGTGGTGTTTCGGCGCGGGTATTGCCGGTTCCGATGATGAATATCATCAACGGCGGCGAGCATGCCGACAATCCGATCGATTTTCAGGAATTCATGGTGATGCCAGTGGGTGCTGACAGCATCGCAGAAGCAGTGCGTTGGGGTTCTGAGATCTTCCATACGTTAAAAGCCGGTCTATCTGAGAAAGGGCTTGCGACAGCGGTGGGTGACGAAGGCGGTTTTGCTCCTAATCTCGGATCGACGCGCGATGCACTTGATTTCGTTATGGCGTCGATCGAGAAAGCTGGATTCAAGGCCGGCGACGAAGTTGTTCTTGCGCTCGATTGTGCTGCAACCGAGTTTTTCAAAGACGGCCAATATCATATTTCGGGAGAGGGTAAGGTCTTGTCGCCTGCCGAAATGTCGGACTATCTGGCGGAACTTTGCAAAGACTATCCCATCAAGTCGGTGGAAGATGGCATGGCCGAAGATGATTTTGAAGGCTGGAAGCTGCTGACCGATGCGGTGGGTGAAACAGTCCAATTGGTCGGTGACGATTTATTCGTAACCAACCCGGCGCGTTTGTCACAGGGCATCAAAGATGGTCTGGCCAACAGTCTGCTGGTAAAGGTCAACCAAATCGGCACTCTGTCGGAAACGCTGGAAGCGGTGCGCATGGCCCACAATGCTTCGTACACTGCTGTGATGTCGCACAGGTCTGGTGAGACAGAGGATGCAACCATCGCTGATCTCGCCGTGGCGACTAACTGCGGTCAGATTAAAACGGGCAGCCTTGCCCGTTCGGACCGGCTCGCAAAATATAACCAGCTGATCCGGATAGAAGAAGAACTAGATAGTGTGGCCCATTATGCAGGGCGTTCCATTTTCTCTTAGTCCCGGCGCGAATAAGAGGCAGTTTAGCGGTTTAAAACGGGCTATTTGAAATAAAAGTGTTAATGCGCTTGCCAGCGAATCAATATTCTGATTCAAGAGGATTATGGCTCACAAAGAGAAAATTGGTGGTTTGATCAAAGCGGCGCTTGGCCCCGGCTTTGCGCTGCTAACTTTGCTCGCCATTGCGGGCTATGCTGTGCTTGGCCCTACCGGTGTATTGGCGTGGGGCGAATATCGGGCGGCATTGGATGAGCGCGGCACCCAGCTTGCCGCTCTTGAGACTGAGCGCGATGCATTGAAAAATCGGGTAAAACTTCTCGATCCCGATGGTGCGGATCCCGACTTGGTAGGCGAATTGCTTCGTAAGGAAGGTAATTTTGTGCACCCGGACGAGATTATCGTCCCGCTTAAATAGCATCCCTGACATCTCCTGACTTTTTGTAGGCTTTTCCGACGTATAAGGCATTGGAATCTGATCTTATCTGTTTATGGTATCGCAGAACCAAAAAACACAGGAAGATGCAAGCGTGGCAAAGTCTCCCCAGAAAGCCTCACCAAAAGCAAAAACCCCAGCTAAACGGGTATCAAAATCAGCCCCGAAAAAAGCGCCAGCGCGAGCGCCCAGTCGTTTGCCTGTTTTGAAAACACCAATCTACAAGGCCAACAAAGCCGAGTTGATGGAGTTTTATGAACAAATGTTGCTCATCCGAAGGTTTGAGGAAAAAGCTGGGCAGCTTTACGGTCTAGGTCTGGTCGGTGGCTTTTGCCATTTGTACATCGGTCAAGAAGCTGTTGTCACAGGTTTGCAGTCAGCGATTGAGCCAGGCAAGGACAGCGTAATTACGGGTTACCGCGATCATGGTCACATGCTCGCCTGTGGCATTGATCCTAACATCGTGATGGCGGAACTCACGGGCCGGGCCTCCGGAATTTCCAAAGGCAAAGGCGGCTCGATGCACATGTTCTCGGTCGAGCATGGTTTCTATGGCGGACACGGCATTGTCGGCGCGCAAGTATCGCTTGGTACCGGTCTCGCATTCGGTCACAAATATAAGGAAGATGGCGGTGTGTGCCTTGCTTATTTTGGTGATGGTGCGTCGAACCAGGGACAGGTTTACGAAAGCTTCAACATGGCAGAGCTTTGGAAGTTGCCGGTGATCTTCGTGATTGAGAATAACCAATATGCGATGGGCACCAGTGTCAATCGTTCGTCGTCCGAAGACCAGCTTTATCGGCGCGGTGAAAGTTTCCGTATTCCGGGTATGCAGGTCGATGGTATGGATGTCCTTGCGGTGCGCGGTGCGGTTGAAGAGGCTTTGAAATATGTTCGCGCCGGTAAAGGACCGGTGTTGATGGAACTTAAAACCTATCGCTATCGTGGTCACTCCATGTCTGATCCGGCCAAATATCGCAGTCGTGACGAAGTGCAGGATGTGCGCGAAAAATCCGATCCGATTGAACGGTTGAAAGCCATGTTGATGAAACAGGGCGTGAAAGAAGAAGACTTAAAGGCATTGGATAAAAAAGTTCGCAAAACGGTTATGGAATCAGCGGACTTTGCTGAAGAGTCACCAGAGCCGGAACTTTCTGAGCTTTATACAGATATACTGGTGGAGCAATATTGATGGCAATTGAACTGAAAATGCCGGCGCTGTCGCCAACAATGGAAGAAGGAACGCTGGCCAAATGGTTCGTCAAAGAAGGCGATGAGGTCAGCTCTGGTGATATTCTGGCAGAGATTGAAACGGACAAAGCCACGATGGAATTTGAAGCCGTGGATGAAGGCGTGATATCGAAAATTATCGTGGCCGAGGGTACGGATGCAGTAGCAGTGGGAGCGGTTATTGCAGAAATGACAGGGGAGGACGATGAGGAGAGCGCATCACCTGCGCCTGTTGCCTCGCCCACAGTAGCGGCTGAAATGGAACAAGAGACAAAACCGGAAACAATCGAGGAAGCGCCAGCAGCGCCTGTGTCTCGTGCAGATGATCCGGCTATTCCTGAAGGTACAGCGATGGTGACCGTTACCGTTCGCGAAGCATTACGGGATGCGATGGCAGAGGAAATGCGGGCGGATGAAACTGTCTTTATAATGGGCGAAGAAGTCGCTGAATATCAGGGCGCTTACAAGGTTACGCAAGGGTTGCTCGATGAGTTTGGCGGCAAGCGAGTTATCGACACACCCATTACCGAGCACGGTTTTGCCGGTATTGGTGCTGGTGCGGCGATGGGTGGACTAAAACCCATTGTGGAGTTCATGACTTTCAACTTCGCGATGCAGGCAATTGATCATATTATCAATTCTGCAGCCAAGACCAACTACATGTCCGGCGGTCAGATGCGTTGTCCGATTGTTTTCCGTGGGCCCAATGGCGCGGCATCGCGTGTTGGCGCACAGCATAGTCAGAATTATGGACCCTGGTATGCCAGTGTTCCAGGTCTGATCGTAATCGCCCCTTATGATGCCGCTGATGCGAAGGGTCTATTGAAGGCAGCGATCCGTTGTCCTGATCCAGTTGTATTTCTCGAAAATGAATTAATTTATGGGCGCTCTTTCGATGTCCCTGAGATGGACAATTATGTGCTTCCGATTGGCAAAGCGCGGATCATGCGTGAAGGCGCGGATGTCACAATCGTGAGCTATTCGATAGGCGTTGGTTTGGCGTTGGAGGCAGCCGATACCTTGGCAGGTGAGGGCATTGATGCGGAGGTCATTGATCTACGCACGCTGCGTCCGCTGGATACGGAAACCGTCCTAAAGAGTTTGGCGAAAACCAACCGTCTCGTGGTCGCTGAAGAAGGCTGGCCGACTTGTTCCATCGCTAGCGAAATTATCGCTGTGTGCATGGAAGAAGGCTTTGATGATCTGGACGCACCAGTTGTTCGGGTGACGAATGAAGATGTGCCGTTGCCATATGCCGCAAACCTTGAGAAAGCGGCTCTAATAGACAGTGACCGGATTATCGCAGCGGCGAAGAAGGTTTGTTATCTGTAAAATCGCGGACGTCTAAGCAGTTCAGCTTACACCATCGTAAGTGTCACAATCAGACACCGGATCGCTTCCTGTGCGATCATAAATCTGCGTCAAATCACGGCGATCGCGGACATTAAAAGCACTTCGGGTTGTTATGGTTTGAGTGTTTGTGAAAGTTCCCGATATCAAAGGTTGATAGTCATAGACTACTTCAACGAAGATAACTGCTTGCCCACTTGGAGCGGTTACTTTTTTCCCTGTGGGACCCATACCATTGACGGGACGGTCAGCCGCATCTTCGCCTTCAGTTCCAAAGGTCGATACGTGTGCCTTTCGGCCTTTGCATCTCTGCCAACTGATCACCTGATCGCCATCGCTATGCTCTTGAAGACTGCTTATAATGACACGACCGTTTTCATATATATCGATATATTGACCAGCCTGAAGGTTTGCACCTACGAACAGGTCATTAATGTCGCTTTCATATATCATTTTCTCAGCCAATAGCGCCCCTTCACCAATACGGGCCGCGTTATCAGCTGCATGCATGGAAACCTGATTTACCCGCATTCTTACCATAGCGACGTTTGCAACTTCGGCGCCATACATGCCAATGCCCATCACAAACGGCAGGGAATATGCAAGTTCAATAAGCGCAAGGCCGCTCGTATTGGCTGCCAAAGCGGATAATGTCCGCTTGACAAACAAGAGGGGTTTTAGACCGGTGAGTTTTTTTCTTAAGTACAATTTTTTACCCCTCCACGTGCAGCCTGTTCGCCAAACGGTTGGTTCCGAACGACTGTGCTGGCTTCAATAGTTTCGCGTTGCGGCAGCCCGATTAATCCCGCCATCGGAAATAACCGAGGATATGTAACTCTAGCCGTGTACAAAACAGCATCACGCGCATTACCTTGTCCGACCGCACCTCGGTCAGCATCCCAGGTATCGTTGCCGTTGAGATCGTCATAAGGTTCGCCATTGTTACAGATGCCGTCGCTGTCGGTGTCGGTAAAATCCTCTGGTTGCGAAACATCAGAAAAACTGCTGTAGTTACGCCGATCAAAGTCGAAAGGCTCGTAGCCAAGAGCGTCAGGATCCTGAAGCACTTCTGGCGGTAGAATCGGCAACATCAGCTCTTTTACACGGTCGTCAAGAGCACTGGCAATTGCCGCTCCATCATCCAAACTGGCATCGCGAGCAGCCTTCTGTACAGCACCTTGCAGAATGGCTGTCGCATAAATGCGATGTCCCAGATCCAAAATACCCATAATCAAGAGGATCAGGACCGGTGCGACGAATGCGAATTCGACAAGTGCCGCGCCGGTCTCATTCTTTTTAAGGCTCGCGATTTTTTTGCGGAAACTTGACATCAGTTCGTCAACCTTAGTTGGGAGATATCGTTGGCGATGGTCCGGAAGTCATCCAGCAACTGAGCACCGTTACTTGCGTTGAAGAATTTTCCGGATGTAGCGCAAGTTTGCAAATTGGTACGCGAAGTGCTGCTGACGCCGGTACCGTATGAGACAACCCACAGCGTGATATTCTGATTCTTGATGGCTTCACACATCGCCAGGAAACGTTCATTCACTTGAGTTGTCAGGTCGTTGCCTGATGGTGCGCTGCCGGTAGAAGTTCTGCGGCGATCATACCATTCGACACCATAGGCTGTATATTCCGTACTGCTAGTAACCGTGTCGCCATCCGTCATGAAAATCATGTGACGATCAATAGTTCCTCCATTCGCCGTTGCAGCATTATCTGCTGCGAAAATCCCAGTGGGAGAGAGAAAGCGAGCACCCCAGATTAACCCAATATCGTGATAAGTCCTGCCGTAGGCGTCAAGCGAATCGAGGTAACTATCAAGATCAGAAGGAGTGTCCCATCTTTGCAACCTGCGTCCTTCGGTGGCACATGAATAGCTAAAAGCTCTGCCTAGGTTGTTGGCAGTAGAAACGGTACCATATTGCCGCCAGCCATCACTGTCATATCTTCCCCAGACGGCCTCATCCAGCAGCGGTCCCCATTGCGTGTTCGGATCACCGGTGGTTGGCATGCGATCTATATCGAGATCGAATGCGGCCGTTGGTATGGGATCGAAATTGGTGGTTCTTACGGTTTGACGTTCCTCGATACAGCCATCCCAAGAGATTCCGGTATCCAGGCCTTGATTTCCTACCGGAAGGTCAAGCGAATCGTTCCAAGTCGATCCGCCTGCTTTCAGGGCACTGACATCGAAAGTAACGGGTTTATAATCATACCGAGAAAAGACCTCTTGTTGTTCAAATATCGGCGTGTCTTCTCTCCGATATTCACGTCTTTCAATAAGGGTCCGTGTCCGGAGTCTGATGCGGCAGCGGTCCCGATTACTATTGTAACTGGTGCTGTAGTCATATCTGGTTCCGGATTCATCTGTATACCACCGGGTAATCTGATTTCCTCCGGAGTTCCATGTCGACTCGTTAAATGGCGAGCCTTCATTACCTGACATGTCATCATAATCGGCGGGCCGAAGTGCATTACAATCGTTCTGGTTATTGATATTAAAGTGCGTTTCGACAGTTGTTCTGCTGCTCCAGCTGCCTTGAAAGGAGAAAGTGCTGCCGAAGAGATATGGCGTACCCTCATCATAATCGACGACCACATTCCTTAGCTCGGTAACAGCTTCGCGTGACTGATATGTCCAGTTATCTGCCAAAAAGTCATTCGGTAGAAGCTTTCCTATGTTGACATTTGTGCTGTACGGCACAAACCCAAAGCGAAGATGAGCATTATTCTCGCTGCCGGATGCGGGTGTTGATCCGCAATCCTCAGCGCTATCTCTTTTTGCCAATGTCTCATAAAAGCATTTTACGGCAGATCGCAGTCCTATAATCCTGGCATTTGAAGCTTCTACATTGCCATTATTGCCGCTTGGGCAACTTGACCCATCATCAGGGCAGTTCATTGAGCCAGTGGTATCAAGAACAAACATTACATCTGTGTTAGGGATGCTCATTGAGGCATCGCAATCCACGCTGATAGTTTTGGTTCCGTAGCCGAACATCTGCATCACTGCCATATCCAGTTTGACCGAGGCTGTGCCCGTTACTGTTCCAGCATTTTCGGAAAATGTTTGGGATCCATCGAAAGACCCGTATGCGTCGGTATCAAAATTGGCATTGAACATATTGTTCGCTGCCGTTTGGGCTGCATTGCTGTCGGCCGTCCAACTGCCGTTCGCCATCTGACGCCGGCCAGCAAGTGCGCCCGCATCACATGCTTGTTGCAACCGTGTTTGCACGAGATAGATTCGACTGACATCGACGCCACCACCAATCATGGCGGCCATAGGGAACAGTGCCATTCCTGCCATGGCAAGGGTATTACCCGCTGTATTCGAGCGTAGCTTTTGCAAAAAAGATTTTGCAGATTTCGCTTTATTCTTGTCAACCATGCCCCTGGCCTCTGATCTGTGCGTAAGTATTTCACGCAGGTGGATTTCAATTCAGGGTGTCTGATAGAGAGAAAAGGGTTAGCGGCTGACCAAAGGCTTTGGTTAAAGCGATCTTTACCTTGATTTCTGGCAGAAAACTGTGGACGGCATCGTCATGAGTGACGCAATTTTACAGCATGATCCCTTACAGCGACTGATTTTGGCCTATGCGAAACGGACAGATCGTCCGCGATATGCTCTTGCTTTTGCTCTAGATTCGAGATTTGCTGGGGTTATCCGCTCCACGTCGGAAACATTGATTGGACAAATGCGGTTAACATGGTGGCGGGATAATTTAACCAAGCCCTTGGAGGCACGACCGACTGGCGAACCGCTGATAGCTTTGATCAATGAAGCGGAAGAGCAAGGCAGTGATCTCGCGCCGCTATTGAATCTTTTGGAAGGCTGGGAATTTTTGTTCGATGATTTTCCCTGGGATGATGGGCAGTTTGATCAATATGCTGTGAAACGCGGAGAAGGCCTTTTCTCCTTTGCCCTTGGCGGAGATGGACTGTTGACCGAGGATCAAAAACGTGGCGCCCAAGCATGGGCGCTTTGGGATTTTGCACGCCACTGTTCGGATGAAAATATCCGCAAAAAGGCATTTCAAAAATGCGGCAATCTGATGAACGCTATAAAGCCCGTAGCTTTTGACAGAAGCGGACGCCCACTCTCAATTTTCTGTAAATTGATGCAAGGCGATGTAACAAGAGGAACGTTAACAGCCGACTTGTATCGTCCAGGGATCGCAAGTAAGATTGTTTGGCACGGCGTAACCGGCTGTTAACACCAAAAATTCCGACATCAGGAAGGGGTGGCACATGAAAAGATATGTTGCCGGTGCTGGAAGTATGATGTTGTTAATGGCTGCAGGCTTGTTCTTCTGGATCGGTGCGAATGGACAAGAAGTGGTCATTCCAGACGCACCGCCGCCGCCGGAATTGTTGGAACCAGAAGAGCTGCCCAAAGCCGATGAGGCCGCTCCAGCTGTAGGTTTACCGCCACCGACTCCGCCTAAAGCTTATAAAGCATCTCGCGAGGAAAGGCGGTTCAATCGCTATGACCGTAATCGTGATGAGGCGATTACACGCCTTGAACTCATGAGCAGCCGCACCAAAGCGTTCAAGGCGCTCGATAAGGACGGAAACAACCTGCTAACCTTTGAAGAATGGGCTGTCGCAACCAGTGATCGTTTTGTGAGTGCAGACGCCGATATCGACGGCAAGCTAACTCGAACCGAGTTTCGAACAACGCGGCCAAAACGCAAGGCATCGCGTTGTAAATGTTAAGGAAAATATTATGCGGCCTGTGACTCACCTATCAAAGATTGTTGCCAATCGGCGAAATCCTTGCGCGCACGAACGGTGTAAGCTTCTTTCCGTTCTTTCTTTTTGATGCGCTGTTCAAAAGGTGGAAATAGGCCAAAATTGACGTTCATGGGTTGATAATCCCGTGCGTCCGCGCCGCCGGTGATATGTGATAGTAATGCACCAAATGCGGTGGTTTGTGGGGGATAAGCAAATGTCTCGCCTTTAATCTCCGCTGCTACCATCCGGCCAACCATAAGACCAACCGCTGCGCTTTCGACATAGCCTTCACAGCCAGTAATCTGGCCCGCAAAGCGAATATGTGGCGCTTTTTTAAGGCGCATTTCTTGATCGAGCAGCTTGGGTGCATTGATGAACGTGTTCCGGTGCAATCCACCCATCCGTGCAAATTCAGCATTCTCCAACCCAGGTATGGACCGCAACAAGTCAGCCTGCGCGCCATATTTCAATTTCGTCTGAAAGCCGACCATGTTCCACAATGTACCCAGCGCATTGTCTTGACGCAGCTGGACCACTGCATAAGCGCTCTCGCCCGTATGCGCGTTGGTCAGACCTACCGGTTTCATCGGACCAAAACGGAGTGTCTCGGGGCCACGTGACGCCATGACTTCAATGGGCATACAGCCCTCAAAATAGGGTGTATTTTTCTCCCACTCCTTGAAATCTGTCTTTTCGCCTTCGAGTAGTCCCTGAATAAACGCTTCATATTGCTCGCGGTCCATAGGACAATTGATATAGTCTTTGCCATCGCCTTCGGGCCCGACCTTGTCCCAGCGTGACTGCATCCAGGCGATATCCATATTGATGCTGTCTTTGTGGGCAATCGGCGCAATGGCGTCAAAAAAGGCGAGGGAGTCTTCGCCAGTCGCCGCACCGATGCTTTCCGCCAGCGTCATGGCGGTCAGGGGGCCAGTAGCGACAATGGTCAGGCCGCTATCGGGCAATTGATCAACTCTTTCACGAACAAGTTCGATATTTGGGTGTTCGCTCAGTAGTTTGGTTACCCCATTTGAGAAATGATCGCGATCGACAGCCAATGCCGAGCCAGCCGGCAAACGATGTTTGTCGCCTTCACTCATAATAATCGAGTCTAAGTCGCGCATTTCGGCGTGGAGCAAACCAACCGCGTTTTTCTCCGCATCATCGGATCGAAAACTGTTGGAACAAACCAACTCCGCCAGCCCGTCGGTCTGGTGGGCCGGCGTCATTTCGCCGCTGCCGCGCATTTCGGAAAGGCGCACTTTTATACCTGCCTCTGCCAATTGCCATGCTGCTTCTGATCCGGCGAGTCCGCCACCAATGATATGTACCTGTGTCATGGCGTCTCTGTGTTGCGGGATGGAGTAAAAGTCAATCTGGCAGAGAGGGAGAGAGCATGATAGGCCGGTGGAATGAAACGCGCGATTATCGAGTCTCGACCCTATTTACTGCTCAGCTTGCTGTTCGGGATCAGCTATTTCTTTGTAAAAGACAGCAATATACCGGGCATGTACCTGATGTTCTGGAAAGGGGCAGGCGTCGGTTTTCTGGCCGTTTACGCCATGCGGCGCGCACATAATTTTGAGGGCAAGCTGATCGCTGCCGTTATGGCATTTGGCGCTTTGGGCGATATGTTGATCGAATTTGACCTCATGGCGGGGGCGGGGGCGTTTGTTGTCGGACATTGCATCGCGATTGCCCTCTATTGGCGGCATCGTCGGGCTCAGACGTCCTTTAGTCAGAAGGCCTTCGCCATTTTATTAGTGCCGATCACAATGTTCATTGCTTGGTCGCTGCCGTTTGACCGGTCAGAAGCGCTGGGCCTTGCGGTTTACAGCCTGTTTCTAGCGGTCATGGCGGCAATGGCCTGGACCAGCAGTTTTCCGCGTTATCGTGTCGGTATCGGCGCGCTGCTGTTCGTGATCTCTGATCTGTTCATATTTGCGCAAATGGGTTTTCTGGAAAACTCAATCATTCCAGGCTGGACGATTTGGCCTCTTTACTATGTTGGGCAGTTCCTGATTGTGACCGGCGTGGTGCGGACATTACGTAAAGAGATGTCGATACCAAATCCTTGAATATCAGGCGCTGGCCGCAATTGTGGTCCGGTGCAGCAATCGGTCATGTCCTTCATAGCCGCCGGTGGCGCAGTGCAGCACAGAACGGTTGTCCCACATTACCAACATGCCGGTTTCCCATTTGTGGCGATAGACGAATTGGTCGCGGCTTTGCCAAGCGTAAAGTTCCGTGAGTAGGGGCAGAGCTTCTGTCTGCGACATGTCCTCGAAACCGATGATATAGCCCATGCAGCTAAAAAGGCCGAGCTTACCGGTCTCAGGATGGGCGCGGATAAGGGGATGTAATTGCGTTTCCCGCGCCGATTCATCGGGTCGGATGGCCATGCTGCGCCCTTCGTCCTTTTCGCCATAGGCACCATCGGGCGCATAAGCCATCTGGGCGCTATGAATAGCGATCTTGCCTTCAAATTTTTCACGCATGTCTGACGGCATGACGTCAAGCGCAGCATGTTGGTTAGAAAACAGAGTGTCGCCGCCCATTGGAGGTATCGTGATGCCGCGCAAGCAAGTGCCGGCAGGAGGATGTTCCTGAAAGCTCCAGTCGCTATGCCAATTTTCAGCGAAAAGTGGTGATGTCTCATCCGCATCGCGCCGGATCGCCGCTATATGCGTGCGGCCTTCAATCGGATCGAAGAACGGGTCGTGGCCAAAACCGCCAAACGACAGCGTGAAGCGCTCCAGATCGTCGTCAGAAATATCCTGTCCTGGAAATGCAAGCACGTGGTGTTCCAGCCAAGCCGCTCTGATTTCGGTAACCTGTTCTCCGCTTAATGGATGCGATAAATCGATCCCGGTCACTGTGGCTCCACAAGCTTGTCCTGAGGGGGTAACAATAATCGACATAAAGCTATTCCTCTAAATACCAGATATGTTGGTGTTTTTCACCATGGTAAACCGCATAAGTCCAGTTTTCCGTTTAATATGGCTGGCTCGGCTAACGGTAACACCATTACGTTGCGGAATGCAAAGGGACCCGTTTTGCCGTGCTGTTCGACAAGCATTTCACCTTCAAACATCGTCCATCCGAGTTTGCTGTAGAATGCGACATTATGATCTTCACAAAATAACAACCCGAATGCGCACCGGTTTTCAGCCCGCAAAAGCTCCATAAGATAGAGCATGACCTGTTTGCCATAGCCTTTTCCCTGAAATTCGGGTTCGGTCATTACACCACCAATGCCAGCGACATGGACGGGTTGGCCGTCACGCAGTATCTGACGTTCATAGATTCCGGCCACCGCACGGATCGCATTATCAATATAGAGCAACACACGGCGCTCGGCATGCGCCCATTCTATCCCGTGCATCGGCGTATTTATGAGCTTTTCAGGCGGGTAAATTTTTTCCCGCATCGGCGCTATTTCAGGCCAGCTCAACGCGCCGTCTTTAACCAAAAAGACTGGCGCGCTGACGGTCATGTTTCAGGATCATCCCCGGTTTCTGGCGCAGCGGAACTTTCTGCGGGCGCATCTGCGGCCAATTCCTCAGCAACCAGCTCTTCCGCTTCATTTTCCGGCTCGTCTTCTTCGTCTATCTTCGCTGCTCCAACGACCGTTTCGCCAGGTGACACGTCAAACAGCTTTACGCCTGAGCTGTTACGCCCAATCACCCGCATATCGGCCACTTTCATGCGGATCAACTTGGCCTGATCGGTGACGAGCATGATCTGCTCTTCATTTTTGGCCTCAAAGCTGCCGACAACCGTGCCGTTGCGCTCAATATTGTCGATATTCAAAATGCCCTGACCACCGCGACCGGATTGGCGATATTCGTAAGCGCTGGAACGCTTACCATAGCCATTGGCGCAAACGGTAAGGATGAAGTCTTCGGTCTCTGCAAATTCGGCTAGTCGTTCCGGTGAGAGTTCCGAAGTATTTTCGTTATCTTTCCAAGGTGCGGCTTTCAGATATGCATCGCGTTCCTCGGTCGAGGCGTCAAACCCGCGTAGAACCGACAGCGAGATAACTTCATCATCGCCTTTCAGCGCGATCCCGCGCACACCGGTTGATGTCCGGCTTTGGAATGATCGCACGGCATCGCCGGCAAAGCGGATTGCCTTGCCATTTTTGGTCGCTAGCAAGACGTCATCATTATCGGTCAGCAATTCGACACCGATCAAGCGATCATCGCTATCCTCGTCAAATTTCATCGCGAATTTGCCGTTGGATGGGACATTGGTGAAGCTGTCCATGCTGTTCCGCCGCACACCGCCCTTAGCGGTCGCAAACATCACGTGGAGCTTCGCCCATTCTGCTTCGTCTTCTGGCAACGGCAATACTGTTGAAATGGCTTCACCTTCGGCCAAAGGCAAGAGGTTCACCATGGGGCGCCCCTTGGTCTGCGGCCCGCCTTCCGGCAGTTTCCAAACTTTCAGACGGTAAACTTTGCCATGAGTGGAGAAAAACAGAACGGGTGTATGCGTGGAGGTAACGAACAATTCAGTGATCGCATCCTCATCTTTGGTCGCCATACCTGCCCGGCCTTTGCCGCCGCGGCGTTGTGAGCGGAAGGTATCCAGCGGTGTTCGCTTAATGTAGCCGCCATGGGTGACCGTCACGACCATTTCAGACCGTTCCATCAGGTCTTCGTCTTCCAGGCCGTCCCATGCCGCAGTAATTTCACTGACACGCGGCGTCGCAAATTCATCACGCACTGTTTCCAGTTCTTCACGCATCACCGCATAGAGTTTGACGCGGTCGGCCAATATTGAGAGATATTCTTCAATAGCGGTTGCAAGTTCTTTTAACTCATCGCCAATTTCTTCACGGCCAAGAGCGGTAAGCTTCTGCAGGCGCAGATCCAGAATCGCCTTCACCTGAATGGCAGAAAGCTTGTAAATATCGCCCTCGACCTCAGTTTCAATGGCTTCAACCAGTTTGATATAGCCGGCAATTTCTGCAATCGGCCATTCGCGAGCCAGCAAAGATTCGCGCGCTTCAACCGGGGTTGATGATCCGCGAATGATGCGCACCACTTCATCCATATTGGTCACGGCTACAACGAGCCCGAGCAATATGTGCGCGCGTTCGCGGGCTTTATTCAGTTCAAATTTAGTCCGACGCGTAATGACTTCTTCGCGAAACTTAACAAAGGCTTCAATAATAGCACGCAAGTTGAGTACTTCGGGCCGCCCGCCCATAATCGCCAGCATATTGGCTGGAAAACTGGATTGGGCAGGGGTGAAGCGCCAGAGCTGGTTCAGCACAACATCTGTTGTGGCATCGCGTTTGAGTTCGATAACGACCCTAACACCGGCACGACTGGATTCGTCACGAATGTCGGAAACGCCTTCAATTCGTTTGTCTTTGGCCGCTTCCGCTATCTTCTCGACCAGACCGGACTTGCCGACTTGGAACGGAATGGAGGTCAAAACAATCGAGCGTTTATCGCCGCGTCCCTCTTCAATTTCATGGCGCGCGCGCATCATGATGGAGCCGCGCCCCTCTTTATAGGCCGATTTAGCGCCAGATTGCCCCAGTATCAGAGGTGCGGTTGGAAAATCAGGACCGGGAATAATCTCGATCAGCTCATCGACGGTAATCGCCGAATTATCCATATAAGCAAGGCAGGCCGTGATCACTTCGCCAAGATTATGCGGCGGGATGTTGGTCGCCATGCCGACGGCGATTCCGCCAGCTCCATTAACCAGCAGATTGGGGAAGCGCGCGGGTAAAACCGAAGGCTCCCGCCGGCTACCATCATAATTGTCGACAAAATCGACTGTATCCTTGTCGAGATCGTTCAGGAGGCTGTTGGCTACCTTGTTCAGCCGGGCCTCTGTATAACGCATAGAGGCCGGCATATCCGGGTCCATCGATCCAAAATTACCCTGACCATCAATCAGCGGAACGCGCATAGACCAGTCTTGCGTCATCCGGGCCAAAGCCATGTAGATCGCGCTGTCGCCATGGGGGTGATAATTGCCCATCACGTCGCCGACAATTTTGGCGCATTTGCGGTAAGGGCGTCCGGCGACAAAACCGCCTTCTTGGGAGGAGAATAAGATCCGGCGATGGACGGGTTTCAAACCGTCGCGAACATCTGGTAATGCGCGGCTGACAATGACCGACATGGCATAATCCATGTAGCTCGATTTCATTTCATCGACGATATCAATCGGTTCAATATCAGACGGTTCTGGTGCTGTGGTTTGTTCGTTCACAAACGGGCCTTTTTCATAGGTTTTTTGGTTGCCGTTCTTCTAGGGCAGGCGGCAAGCAAAAGCCAGCTTTTCAGGCTCAATTTACATTAATAATCAGTCCTGGATTTCAGGGTTTGATTTCTTCGCCATCCCACGCAAAAATCTTGCCGGTATCAACCGGTTTCAGGCCGTCGAGAACGTCGAGCAATTGCAGCGCGGCGCGTTCGGAATCAAACAGTTTTCCGGGCGGAACATTGCTCTGAAACGGCTTGCTGAGCCCGGTGTCTACTGTGCCGGGATGTAGGGCAACAATGATACTACGTTTATTCTTACGCGCCCACTCGATCGAAAGGTTGCGAATAATCATGTTGAGCGCAGCCTTGGCCGCGCGATAGCCATACCATCCGCCAAGTCGATTATCCGAAATACTGCCGACCCGCGCCGACATGGCGGCAAATATTGTGACCTCATTTTTTGGCATCAGCGGCAGGAAATGCTTGGCGATCAGGGCAGGGCCAACGGCGTTGACCCGATAATTTTCCTGCATCCAGTCTGCATTTAGGTCGCTCATACTCTTCTCGGGCCCCTGCTGGCCATTGTGGAGCAACCCTGTGGCTACAAAGACCAGATTCGGTTTGATGCCCTGGTCTTGAAGCCACTTAGCGGCCAGGGTGATGGAATCTTCTGATGACAGCTCCAGTTTGATCGGGCTTTTGGCGCCGCGGGACAGTCTGATGATGCGGCTATATTGGTCTTCTTGCTCCAGCACATCCGCCATTGCGCCGCCTATGCCGCCGGAAGCGCCAATGATAACCGCAGTTTTGTTGCTCATGAACGGATAAAGCGCAGGCTATTCTCAGTGCTGCTTTCGGCGTCAAATTTATAGCCATCGCTGTCGAAGCCTTGCAGCGCTTCGGCATCTTGCAGATGATTTTCGCAGATATAGCGGGCCATCATGCCGCGAGCGCGCTTGGCTTCAAAGCTGATAAATTTTGGTCCATCGGGACCATCTTTGCGGAAATCGACTTCGATAATCCGGGCATTCAGCTTTTCGGTATGAGGTTTGACCGCCGCCCAATATTCATTGCTGGCCAGGTTGACGATGACCTGTTCATTCGTCTCTTTGAGATCGTTGGCCAGCTCGTTGGCTATTTTGTCTTTCCAGAAATCAGTCAGTTTCTTATATCGCGGAGCCCATCTGGTGCCCATTTCAAGGCGATGAGGGCGAATTGGATCGAATGGGCGCAGCAGGCCATAGAGCCCCGATAATATCCGCAAATGGCTTTGTGCGAAATTCAATCCTTCTTTGCTCAAGCTCTTGGCTTCAAAGCCAGTATAGACATCGCCGCTATAGGCAAAAATCGCCGCTCGTTCGGGTTGATCGAAAAACCGGCCATAGCGCCCGTGGTTGAGGTCAATCAGATTGTCTGAAACCGGCATGATCGATTTCAGCTTTTTTTTCGATAGATTGGAAATCGCTCCTGCCAAACGCGACGTTTCTTCCTGAAAACGACTATCTGTTAGCTTATGGCCGGGAAGGGGACTGTCAAAATCAAGCGACTTGGCGGGAGAAATAATAGCAATCACGTTAAACTGACCTCATGGCTTCAGGAATTTACACCTTTATACAATTTATTGACGCTGCACTGCGGCTTGAGACATCTCTGTTCAACCACTATTCAGCGGATTCACTATATAAAAGCATGTGAAACTTGGTAATAATGCCAAGACAGTTTATGGTGCAACCATATTCGGGCCATCAACGATGGTCGGGTAACCACAAAGTTTTTATTCGGAGGAATTTTATGCGTTTTCTATCTCATTTTTCTATGGCTGTTGCTCTAGCGGCCGCTGGGACATTAGCTGTTTCGGCCGTGCCGCAGGAAGCGCAAGCTCAGAAAAAGAAAAAAGATAAAGCTGCCAAAATTAAAATGAGCGACGAGATCAAACCCAAAGTAGCTGCTATTCAGACAGCGATGGCGAGTGAGACTCCTGCGACAGCAAAGCCTCTTGTTGAATCACTGTTGGCGGAACCGTTGACCGGAGACGATCAATTTGTCGCGGGGCAATTGGCGATCCAACTTGGTTCAACCTTGAAAGACATCGGCCTTCAAGAAAAAGGCATTAATGCTTCGCTTGCCAGCGGAAAAACTTCTGCGGAGCAGCAGCCATCGTTCTTGTTCTTCTCAGGCAACTTCGCTTACGGCGCGGGACGCTATCCTGAAGCTGTGCAAAAATTGCAGCAGGCATATGACGCGGGTTACACACAGAACAACGTCGCAGCTCTGATTGCGGAAGCTAATTTCAAGCAGAATAAATTTGCTGAGGGCTTGGCAGCGCTGGAGCGCGCGATTGCAGCGGAACAATCCACAGCTGGTAAAGCACCAGAAGATTGGTACCGCCGCGGCGCAGGTATTGCGATGAAAAATAATACAAATGGGGCTGCTGGAAAGTGGACCTATAAATTGGTGGAAGCTTATCCCACGGGCGAAAACTGGCGTGCTGCTTTGTCAGTTTATCGCGACTCAGCTACTCCAAAGCTCTCAAATCAAGAAAATCTTGAACTGATGCGTCTGATGCGAAAAGCCGACGCGATGGAAAGCGAGCGGGATTATTTCGAATATGCTGACGCCGCCGATCCACGCAGATTGCCCGGTGAAGTTGTGTCTTTGTTGGAAGAAGGCCTTGCAAAGGGCGATGTGCCGTCTTCAAGCTCCTATGTTAAAGAGACATTGGCGGCCGCGCGAAGTTCTGTTGCCGCCGATAAAGCAAGCTTGGCTGCTTCTGAACGGGACGCCAATCGCTCTGCCAACGGCAAAATCGCCCTTGCTACGGCGGATGCTCTGCTGGGCTATGCAGATTATAGCAAAGCCGCATCGCTTTATCAGACAGCAATCACCAAAGGTAATGTCGACGTAGCGCGCGCGCAGATTGGTCTTGGTATTGCCAATGTCGGCCAGAGCAATTGGAATGGCGCAAAACAAGCGTTTTCAAGCGTTACCGGTACCCGTAAGGACATTGCCAATTTCTGGTCACTGTGGATTGATCAGCAAGCTGCTGGAACAGCTGCCGAAGTACCCGCTCCCGCTCCAACGGCTAGCTAAACTTCGCTTTCGAATTGAGAAAAAGGGCGCTTCCGGCGCCCTTTTTTATGGCGGAGTGCCAAGACTATTTTTCGATCGGCACACCGGGCAGGTTTTTGGCCGATCTAATCGTCAGCGAAGTTTTAACGCTGGCTACATTAGGAGCAGCCGTTAATTTGCTGGTCAAGAAGCTTTGGAATTCCTGCAGGTCTTTCGCAACGACTTTCAGCATGAAATCAATTTCGCCATTGAGCATATAGCATTCCCGTACTTCGGGAAGCTGTTCAACATGCTCCTCGAAGGCTTTGAGGTCCGATTCTGCCTGACTTTTAAGACTAACCATTGCGAACACCGTGATAGTGAAACCCATTTTCGTGGGATCGATTGCAGCATGATATGCTGTTATGATCCCATTGTCTTCCAGCGCCCGCATCCGCCGTAAACAGGGCGGGGCGGTCAGTCCGACGCTGTTGGCCAGCTCGACATTGGTCACACGCCCCTCACTCTGGAGTCGCTCCAGAATCTGTAGGTCAATTTCATCCAAATTTATATCGGGCATGGCTTTGCAATTTCCGTTCGCGAATCAATATCTTCTTATAATATAATTAGCGTGCCAAGCAACAGCTGCTCACTTGTCCCACATTGTGACGAGAGATATTCAGGGCTTACTGTCTCTGGCTATTGGGGTTATCAACTTATTAACAAACATATCGAAACTCTTCTTACCGGAACAATTTTGCGCTACGATGATCGCCTGAAAACAGTGCTTAGAGGCCCCTTGCCAGAGGGTAGTGCTGCTGCATTGCAATGGCGCCAGGTTGCTGATCTTATGGCGCAAAAGCCAGGGCGTCTGGTGAATGACGATGTGCAATCCGGGCTTACCCGATTACGTGACTTACATGACCATGTTGAGGAAGCGGATCGAATTGCAGCGGTACAGGCGTTAAACGGCCGCCTAAGGTCCGCGCCGCTGCTTGTATATCTTTGCGCGGACAATGACCGGGTTTGTGATGCCGCCATTCTAGCAGCAGATTTGCCGGACGAAGAGTGGGTTGATGTCATCCCGCAATTGTCACAACGCGGCTGTAACAGTTTGCGAGATCGGTCAGATTTGGGGGCGCTGACCAGAGAGCAGCTAAATCAGGCGATGTGGGGCGGCACAGACCTTCCCAAACCCATGGTCTCGGCCAATGATGATAGTGCGGAAGATCCACTAGAAACTGCCAATGATGCGGCGGAAGTTGATTTGCCCGAACCGGAAACGAGTGATACGTCGCAAATCAGCACCTTAGTTGCGAAAATCGCAGATTATCAACGCAATCGCGAAGCGAAAATAGACCAGTCGTCGATAAGTGATCTGGAGCACCGGAGCTATTTTGTCGAAACGATTGATGCGATTAATTTCGAAACGGACGATAGCGGTACAATTATTTGGGCAGAAGGCCCGCCGAAAGGCGCGATTGTTGGTGTGACCATAGCGGAACCAACCTTCGATGATGGGCCCGGTCCCGATGCTTATGGTGCAGCAGCCTTTCGCCAGAGAATGCCGCTTGAAAATGCGCGGATGCGCCTATGTGGGGCACCAATTGTCTCAGGGGATTGGCGTATGTCTGCAATCCCTTATTTTGGCGAAGAGACTGGTCGTTTTAAAGGCTATCGTGGTGTCATGCGGCGTCCCAACGCCGCAGAAGACGCGGGGCACAATAATCTTGATGTGGAACGCCGGGAACAGCTGCAGCAGCTTATCCATGAACTGCGGACGCCGCTCAATGCTATTATTGGGTTTAGCGAGATTATCGAACAGCAGCTTTTTGGACCTGCATCGTTTGAATATCGGAATCTTTCTCGCAATATCATGGATGAAGCGCAACGATTGCTGACGGGGTTCGAGGATTTGGACATTGCAGCGAAGATTGACGCTGGCCAAATGGAAAGCCAATCCGGGTTGACTGAACCCGATTGGTTGATGGAACGGCTTGCGGAACGTTTGCAGAGTTTGACGGAAAGCAAGTCGGTTGATCTGCACATGACCAAAGCCGAACCCGTCCGCCCTTTTGCATTGGATAGCGAATCGGTCGAACGCATATTCGCGCGGCTATTGTCGGCGGCAATCATCGCTTGTGAAAATGGCGAAAAACTAAAAGCGGATTTACGGACCCGGATCGGATCACAACCGGTTAATTATTTCAGCCTGTCCCGACCTTCGCGTATTCAGGGTATTTCGGAAGAGCAACTGCTTGATCCTTCCCATGGAATCGAAGGGGAAGCCAGTGATGCACCGTTGTTAGGGCTTGGGTTTTCGCTTCGTTTGGTGCGGAACTTGGCGAAATCAGCCAATGGAACACTCACCATCTCGAACGATAGGATTGGCTTGACCCTGCCAGCAGCCGCGACTAGCGAAATTGGTATTAGAGAAACGGAATTCGAATAGTTGAACGAAGCAGGTGCGATCGAGTAAAAGGGCCCGCGATGTTTTCAAAGGTGAAACAAGCCTCTGACAATTTTGACAAAGACAGCCACGTTCAGCTGCCTGCTGATTTTGGTCGTCGTTTTCTTATCAGTATCGACACGGAAGAAGAGTTTGATTGGGACGGCCCTTTTAAACGATCAGGTCATACCAATGTTTCAGTTGGAAAACTCCTGCGATTTCAAAGTTTTGTCGAAAAATATGCTATCAAACCGACCTATTTTATCGATTATTCGATCATCGAAGATGATGAGGCCGCGGCGTTTTTGAAATCGGTAGTGTCCAAAGACTCAGCGTCCGTAGGCGTTCACTTACATCCATGGATTAATCCGCCTTTTGAAGAAGAGATTAATCCGTATAATAGCTTTGCCGGTAACCTCCCCAAAGAACTGGAGGAGGCGAAGATTGTCGCGCTGACCGGAGCGATAGAGGCTAAGCTTGCAATGCGGCCGATAATCTATCGGGCAGGGCGCTATGGTGTGGGGCCCAATAGCATCGAAATTCTCAAGAAGCATGGCTTTTCCATTGATAGCAGCGTGCGCTCTCGCTTTGACTATAGTGATCAATCAGGCCCGAACTTTGCCCATATTGGTCCGGAACCGTTTTGGCTTGATGGCTCGCAAGATCTTGTGGAATTGCCACTAACTACTGTTTTTTCAGGGCTTTTACGGAAACAGGCTGATCTGATATCACCTTTGTTCAATCGATCAAAAGCCGCGAGCGGCCTGTTGTCAAAGTCGGGGATGTTGGAACGAATCCCGCTAACGCCCGAGGGTGTTTCGGCACGGGAGGCGAAAGAAGCCATTGATATAGCCTTTGATGATCAGCTTAAATTGCTGGTATTCTCCTTTCACTCGCCATCTCTTTCCGTGGGACATACACCTTACGTGCAATCCAGCTCCGACTTGGATCAGTTTTATGATTGGTGGCGAGAGGTTATTGATCATTTGTTGGAGCGTGAAGCATCGCCAATCAGCGTTGACGAATTGATCGCGGCGACAGGGTTAAACGGCAAATAATTCTTCCGAGTTTCTGCTGCGATTTGGCCATAAACAATTATTTCGTTTAGCTGCTTGCCAAATCGACTGTGCATCCGCTATCGGAGCGAACCTTGAGGAGCCGAATTTCATAGAAATACGGTTGTTCTGGGGCCTGTAGCTCAGTTGGTTAGAGCTGGCCGCTCATAACGGCTAGGTCGGGGGTTCGAATCCCTCCGGGCCCACCAACCTCTCGTAAAGTGAGGCGACATGTCGTCCTTTTTACGATAGGATAAAGTTTGACGTAAAAACTCTTTGCTTTTCCCTAAATGACAGCTAGGGGAAGCGCGCGTCGGGGAGTGGCGCAGGCTGGTAGCGCACCTGGTTTGGGACCAGGGGGTCGCAGGTTCGAATCCTGTCTCCCCGACCATTTTTCGGATCAAAGTCGATCCGGGGGATCGGCGACCGAAAAAATCCCAAGCGTAAGCATAGGGCGGCCTGACGCCGCAGTGACGATAAATCAAAACATATATAGCTCCCGGACCCTGATCCGAGAAATCTATGAATGGCCTATCCGTTAGCTAAGGCACACTGCGCCTAGCCTCAGACGGTCTCTCAAACGAAGGCTTTTGCCCGTTTGCGGTCAAGACGTTCCATCATGCTTTTGATAACCGCTGGATGGAAGGTATAATCGATCTGGCAACCATATTCGTCATTCTTCTTCCACAGAAGATTGGCCGACAAAATGTTCATGCTCGGAATTTTAAGCGTCAAGCCGATTTCTGGATTGAGTTGGGCCGTGCATTCGATTTTGATGATCGTGTCCGATATCGTTTTCACGACGCAGGGAAAATGCCCTGAGTTGCTTTGCTTGACCTGCGCATCAATATGCAATGAATCGCCGTAAATCATTCTCGTTCTCCGATCGTCGCAAACGCCATAGGGCTTGCAATTGGCACCGGCGCTTTAACCGATGATCAGGAGATAGGCGATGCAGCCTAAAGCCAACTGTCGGAATAAAGTTAATAAAGTCTACGGAAATTTAACTTTAAAATATCGGCCAAAGCCGAGCTTTCCCGGTTAGGTCATTGCTGATTTTCGGTGGGCCTAGGTGTTGTCGCAACCGGACGGGGAAAGCCATCGGCGTTTAATTCTTCGTCAATTTCCGTTTCCAGGACCTTGACGGCCTCCTCGGCTGCTTCTTCCAATGATTTGGCATCACCCTCAATCTGTTTTTCGATTGCAATTGCCGCTTCCTCGCTCCCATCCTCAAGTGGGGTTTCAGAACAAGCCGCGAGACCGGAAAGACTGGCGAGAAGCAAGAGCTTACGCATCTCTAATTTTTAGGTGGCATGGTGAAATCGGCATCGCTGTTAGCAATGATCGAAAGCACCGTGCTCCACGCTGCAACATTTTGACGCATTTGTTTAGGATCGATTTTGTCCAAAGTATCATCCGGCGTGTGGTGCAGATCGAAATAGCGTGTGCCATCCTGTTGAAGGTCAATAACGGCCAGATTGTTGCTGGCAATAATATCGCGTACGTCCGCTCCGCCCGTCGCCGTGGGGCCGTTTGCGGCAACGCCAAGCGGTAACAAGGCTTGAGCAATCTGTTTTTGTAGATCCTTGGTAGCTTCTGGGAGGTTGAACTCGACACGCCAAATATTATCCGCACCAAAATCGGATTCCATCGCAATGGCATGATCGCTTCCGGCATGCGCCTTGGCATAGGACTTCCCGCCCCAAAGTCCGACTTCCTCTGCACCGGCCCATAATATGCGGATCGTGCGCAATGGCTTGCCATCGTCCATGATTTTTTTGGCCGCAGCTGTCACAATACCGCAGCCAGCGGCGTCATCAAAAGCGCCCGTTGCGAGGTCCCAGCTATCCAGATGGCAGGCAATTAGGATCATGCCCTTGGACGGGTCGCTACCTGTGACTTCTGCGATGACATTGCCGGATTCTTGCTGGCCGATATTCTTTGGCGTCATCCTCAGCTTCATGGTCACCGGTTTACCCAGTTTGACCATGCGCTCCAGATTGTCGGCGTCAGGTAATGATAGTGCGCCTGCTGGTATCGGCTTCACCCCTTCGGCAAAATTCATGTTTCCGGTATGTGGGTTGCGGTGATGATCCGTACCAATGGATTTGATCACATAAGCCAAGGCGCCTTTCTTTGAGGCGACGCTCGGCCCTATCCAACGCACTGGGCCATAGGCACCATAGCTTGAGCCGTCCTGTGTCCGATGCATATCATGCGTTACAAACGCGATCTTGCCTGCAAGACTGCCATCCGGCGCTGCCTGCATTGCGGCAAGGGAATCGAAATAAGCCACTTCAGCCTCAATTCCCGCTTCACCGGTGCTTGCACTGTTACCGAGCGCAGTCACATGAAATTTCTGAGGGTAGGGGGCTGTCACTTCTGCCGTTTCGTCTCCGCGCACCCAAGTTGGCATCATAAACGGTTCATTGCGAACATTTTGAAAGCCCAGCGCTTTCAGCTTTTTAACCGACCAATCCCGCGCGCGGGCCTCTGCTTCGGTTCCAGCCTGACGTGGCCCGACTTCCGTCGTTAGTCCTTCGGTGATTTCATAGGCGACCTTATCATCAAGCGCTTTGGCTTGAATCGCTAAAGGATCGTGCGAATCCGCAAAGGCGGCCGTAGAGAAGAGAAGGGCCGTCGCGGCGGTTCCAAGAGGGGCGAGCAGGTTATGGGTTTTTATCATAGGCCACTGCCTAACTTGCCTTTTGTCGTTTGCCAATGCTCTCTTGCGAGTCCGCGTTCATTTCGCTAGGCGATGCGCAAATCTAATCACATCGAAATCAAAGGATACCGCCAAATGGCCGTCCAATATAGCTATGTCATGAAGGGTCTGACCAAGACCTTCCCCGGTGCACCAAAGCCAGTGCTCGACAATATTCACCTGCAATTCCTGCCGGGCACCAAAATTGCCATCATCGGTAAAAACGGTGCAGGTAAATCGACCTTGATGAAAATCATGGCGGGTCAAGATGATGAATTTCAGGGCGAGGCTTGGGCAGGCGAGAATATTCGCGTCGGCTATCTTGCGCAGGAACCTGAGCTAGACGAGACCAAGACGGTCAAAGAAAATGTAATGGACGGCGTCCGTCCGGTGGCTGATTTGGTTGAACGGTTCAACGAGATTTCTACCATCATGGGTGATCCGCCAGAAGATGCGGATTTTGATGCGTTGATGGAAGAAATGGGCACGCTGCAGGAAAAGATTGATGCGGTCGATGGCTGGACACTCGACAACCAGCTGGAAATCGCGATGGAAGCGTTGCGCTGCCCTCCTGGTGATAGCCCGGTGACTGACCTATCCGGCGGTGAGAAGCGTCGTGTGGCGCTGTGCCGCTTGCTGCTCGATAAACCGGAAATCCTCATGCTCGATGAGCCAACCAACCACCTTGATGCCGAAAGCGTTGCGTGGCTGGAGAAGCATTTGATCGACTATGCTGGCAATGTCATTCTCGTAACCCATGACCGCTATTTCTTGGACAATGTTGTGAACTGGGTGCTCGAAATTGATCGCGGTCGGGGCATTCCGTTTGAAGGCAATTATTCCAACTGGCTCGACGCGAAAGCCAAGCGGATGGCACAAGAAGAGCGCGAAGACAAAAGCCGCCAGAAAGCTATTGAGAGCGAGCTGCAATGGATGCGGCAATCGCCCAAAGCGCGGCAAACCAAGTCCAAGGCGCGTATCAAATCCTTTGATGATCTGGTCGCTGCGCAAGAAACTCGCCAAATGGGCAAGGCGCAGATCCTAATCCAGACTCCAGAACGTCTTGGTAGTAAAGTGATCGAAGCCAAGGGGCTGACCAAGGCTTATGGCGACAAACTGCTATTTGAAAATCTTGAATTCTCGCTGCCACCCGGCGGAATTGTGGGTATTATCGGCGCCAACGGTGCCGGTAAAACAACGCTTTTCCGGATCATCACCGGGCAGGAAACGCCCGATAGCGGGTCTCTCGAACTTGGCGATACCGTGAAGCTGGGATATGTCGATCAAAGTCGTGATACACTCGACGCGTCGAAAAATATCTGGGAAGAAATTTCCGGCGGCCATGACTTTTTCACATTCGGAAAAAATGAAGTTCAGACGCGGGCCTATGTCGGGGCGTTCAACTTTAAGGGTACGGATCAGCAGAAGAAAGTCGGTCAGCTATCTGGCGGTGAACGGAACCGCGTTCATCTTGCCAAAATGCTCAAAGAAGGCGGCAACGTGCTGCTACTCGATGAGCCGACCAATGATCTTGATGTGGAAACCTTGCGCGCGCTCGAAGACGCGCTGGAAACCTTCGCCGGTTGTGCCGTGGTTATTTCGCATGACCGCTTCTTTCTCGATCGGCTTGCGACACATATTCTTGCCTTTGAAGGTGATAGTCATGTTGAATGGTTTGAGGGCAATTTCGAAAGCTATGAAGAAGACAAGCGCCGGCGTCTGGGCGATGCTGCCGATCGGCCAACGCGCGTCGCTTACAAGAAACTGACGCGTTAAAATATTCCGGTATAAAACTCTTTAGATAAGGAGCTTAGGCCATGAAAATCAACATGGGAGCATTGCTAAGGTAAGTCGGACTTTGCCGAAATACGGGATGCTCGGGAAGCAAACGGGATGTTAAATGGACTGAAGCTGGTCAAATGGAAATAGCCTGACCTTGCCGGTATCTATTTTGAAGCCGGTATCTATTTTGAAGATAGCGATCTTTTAGCGCAATCGCCTTACCCAAACACTGCCTCCTTCGCGGCGTTGGACGTCGAAACTAGGTACAGTGTCGAACATATCGACCAATTTGGTGAAACCATAATTCCGGACATCGAAGCTTGATCGATTTCCCGCTAACTTGCCAACTTCGCTGAGACTTGCGAAACCTTTTTCGTCACGACTGCTAGCCTTATAGGCATCGACCAAAAGCTTTTGCAGATCCTCGTCGACCTTACCGCTATCATCGTTCGACTCTGCCTTCATCAAAGCATCAACGTCGATAAACCGGCTGCATGCCTGCCTGAACCCCTCTGGTGTTTTGGCGCTACCAAAACCATAGACCGGAATGCCTTCCTGACGAATCCGCATCGCTAGCGGCATGAAATCACTGTCGCTGCTCATAATCCCAAAGCCGCTTACATTACCGCGGAACAGCAAATCCATTGCGTCGATGGTCATTTTCATATCGGTCGCATTTTTGCCCTTGGTAATATCGAATTGCTGTTGTGGTTCGATACCATATTTATGCAATATCTCAGACCAGCCCTTAAGAGCGGATTTGGTCCAATTGCCATAGGCACGCCGGACATTGACTGTTCCAAGCTCGGCGAGCGCAGTCAGAACGGGATCAAGTCCTGAAGCTCCGATATTGTCGGCGTCGATCAACAGGGCGATATTGTCATCATGTGATTTGGTCATGAGCAAGATGATGAACTTTAAGAGGCGAGGCTTCAAGCCGAAAATCAGGACTGCCGCCATTCACGGCACCAGCCATTCGCCCTCCCATTCGTTGCCGCTAGTGTTCCATGTGAACAAAGCGCGCCGATGGCCCGTGTGCGCCAGGTAGAGCCATTCGATCTGGCGAATTTCTACTAATAATATCGCAAAATTCTCGCGGGCAGGGGCGACTTCAAAACCTTCTGGCTTGCGCCCCTCCATCAATGGATCAAGTCCCGATGTCGGTGCACCAACAGTGCTACCGGGCGCAGGGTCCGCAAGATAGCATCGTTTTCCGTAGAGAGTCGCCTCATTCCATGCCGCCTCGCAGACGGCGCTGTCGTGCTCAACCCGTCCAATACCTGACAAACGCAATTGTATTTTGGCGTCTCGATGATAGCCTAGGATTGATACAGGTCCGCTTTGATTTATGTCGGCAACCTTTGAAGCGCGATGGTCCGTATGAAAGCGAACAGTCCGAGTCTCCCGAGCGGCTTCGCGTAACACCATGATCCGCTGGCTTGGCGCACCATCAGAACGAACGGTAGCCACGGCAGGGGTATGCAGTGAAGACTTGCGGTCATTTGCCCCTTCAAGGAGCAACCGCCATGCTTCCTCTAACGAGGCTGCAATATCGTTGAAAAAAGGTTTCTCAGACGCATTGCTCATTCGACAGCCGCAAATTCGCCGCTGGCTTCATCAAGAGTGAATAGCGTGGCCTCACCAATGGCGTACCACGCGCCATGGAGTTTAATTTCCCCGCTAGCTTCGCGTTCTGCGATGAACGGAAAGCTCCGTAGATTTCTCAGGCTGATTTTGATCGCTTCGAGTTCAAGCTCTCTTTGCGGGTCAGGCGGTGCGGTGCGAACCACATTGTCTCGCGCATCGGTGATGATTGTCATCCACTCGTCGATGAAGCTGTGACCGGGTTGCCCAAGTTCCCCGCCTTTCAAAGCGGCACTGATACCGCCGCATTGGCCGTGACCAAGCACCACGATATGCTTCACGTTAAGGCCGGTTACACCAAATTCAATTGCGGCAGATGCTCCATGCATCCCGCCACTGGAATCATAAGGCGGAACAAGATTGGCGACATTGCGTAGAGCGAACATCTGCCCGGGACCGGTGTCAAAGATCGTTGCCGGGTCAACCCGGCTGTCACAGCATGAGATAACCATTATTGGCGGAGCCTGACCCTCTTTGGACAAGGCATCATAACGCGCCCGTTGCTTGGGATAGGCCTCTTCTCGAAAGCGCTTATATCCGTCTAGCAGTGCATGAAATTCTGGCATTAGAAGCGATCTCCCCGGACCACCTCCACATTTGCGATGGTCAACAACAAACTATGACTATCCAGTAACGGCGCCAATACATCCGTCAACTGGTTCGCCTTCTCCTCATTAGCAATGAGCAATACGATTGATTTTGCAGCCGCGCCGCTAACCTCATCCTGTTGCCAGCGACCATCACGCCCACCACCGGACGCAATCTTAATCACGCTCCACCCGGAAATATCAACTTTTTTCACATAGTTGACAATTTTCGGGACCAATGGATTGTCGACCAATATCTCAATCCGTTTGCGTCTAACTGTAGCGACCATATCTTACCCCAGAAGTTTAGCGATTGCGGCAAATAAAGAAATACCGAACAGGATGTTGAATGGAAAGGTGATACCTAATGACATCGCCAAATAGATGCCGGGATCAGCTTGAGGCAAAGCAAGACGCATAGCTGCCGGGACCGCGATGTAAGATGCGCTGGCGCACAATACGCCCAATATTGCTGCAGATCCAGGATCAAGACCGACCAGGGTTCCGACGACGGTGCCTATTGTACCGTTGATGATCGGCAATACTATGGCAAGTGTCGCTAGTGGTATCGTAATTTTGCGCGTTTCCAGCAGCCGGCGGGCAGCAATCAGCCCCATGTCGAGCAGGAAGAGGCAGAGCACGCCTTTAAAGCCGACGGCGAACAGCGGTTCGATCGGCGCAAAGCCTTCGGCTCCGGCAATGAAACCGATTATAAATGCGCCAAGTAGCAATATGACTGAGCCGTTGGTCAAAACCTCATGCATCAGGTTGGAGCCGCCATCGCTGTCTGCCTCTTCGCTCTCTTTCAGTCTTTTGGAATAGGCCCGGGCCAGCAACAAGCCGGTGATAATCGCGGGTATCTCCATGAGCGCCATCACTCCGACCATGAAGCCATCTGGCCGCAAACCGGTTGCTGCGAGTAGCTCTATAGCGGTCACGAAGGTCACGACACTGACGGATCCGTAATGAGCCGACACTGCTCCAGCATCAATCGCGCTTAGCTTTGCAAAAGACCGCAATAATATGAAAGCAAGAATGGGAAGCGTGAAGCCAAGCAGAACACCGGAAACGGCGGCTGCGGCGAGGTCTATGGAGAAGCCCGTCGAAGCTACTTCGACGCCGCCTTTCAATCCAATGGCTGCCATCAAATAGATAGACATAGCTTTGGCGAATGCCTCGGGAATCGCGAGATCGGATCTGATAACTGCCGCAATAAAGCCCAAGATGAAGAAAAGAATGACGGGAGAGGTGAGTGTGTCGAGGATCATGGCGGCTCACTATCAAATTTAAGTTTCAATGGACTAGCAGCCTGATCGTGGTTGGCAAGCGAGGTTGTGATCGCTATCTAATAGAAATGAACGAAATCACAAAAATACCTGCGCCTTCTGGAAAGCCTGTTCGTCAGCGCAAGCCGGACTGGATTCGGGTGAAAGCGCCGATGGGCAAAGGCTTTGAAGAAACGCGCAAGCTGATGCGCGAACATAAGCTGAATACCGTTTGTGAAGAGGCCGCTTGTCCGAATATCGGAGAATGCTGGACCAAGAAACACGCGACGGTCATGATTCTGGGCGATGTCTGCACAAGGGCCTGTGCTTTTTGCAATGTGAAGACCGGCATGCCGATGCCAGTGGATGCTTTGGAGCCGCAGCATACCGCTGATGCCGCTGCAAAGCTGGGTTTGGAGCATATTGTTATCACATCAGTGGATCGTGATGATCTGCCCGATGGTGGTGCTAGCCAATTTGTTAAAGTCATAGAGGCGCTGCGCCGGACGACACCGAATACAACGATTGAAATTCTGACACCCGATTTCCGTAACAAGGCGGATGCGGCGGTCGAGGCCATCGTGGAAGCACGTCCCGATGTGTATAATCATAATCTGGAGACCGTGCCCCGGCTTTATCCAAATATTCGGCCTGGCGCGCGCTATTACGCCTCGTTGCGGCTTTTGGAACAAGTGAAACGGCTTGATCCATCGATCTTCACCAAATCAGGCATTATGTTAGGACTAAGCGAGCAACGGCTTGAGGTGCATCAGGTGATGGACGATATGCGGTCTGCCGATATCGATTTCTTGACGATGGGGCAATATCTCCAGCCTACTCCGAAACATGTAAAGGTGGATGAATTTATCAAGCCGCAGGCTTTTGATGCTTATGCATCCATTGCCCGCGCCAAAGGCTTTTTGCTCGTCGCATCCAGCCCATTGACCCGGTCCAGCTACCATGCCGGCGATGATTTTGCGAAAATGCGTCAGGCACGAGAGGAAAAACTAGCCCGTGCCGGCGCATAGAGAAACGCGTGAATTGCCGCACAGCGCCGAACAGATGTATGCTCTGGTAGCAGATGTTGGGCGCTATGAAGAGTTTTTACCCTGGGTTGTCGGAACGAGGGTTCGGTCGAACAGCGATACCGAAATGGTCGCAGATGTGATCGTCGGCTTCAAAGGATTGAGAGAGCAATTTGCCTCCCGTGTTGTCAAAAATGCTGCAAATCGGACGATTGAGGTCGATTATCTTGATGGCCCGCTGAAACAGCTTCACAATGAATGGGTGTTTCGCGAACGCGAAGGTGGTGGCAGCTACGTTGATTTCTACGTAGAATTTACCTTTAAAAACCGGATGTTTGAAAAACTGGCAGGCCAAATGTTTTCCAAGGCCCTCCATAAAATGACGAGCGCCTTTGTTGACCGCGCCAGCGACATTTATGGCAGCAACTATTCAGAAGTGCCGGGCAACAACAGTTCAAGCGCGACCAGTGTGGCTTGAAGCCTTATATCCGCGCGGCTTTTATCAGCACCAAAATTATGGCGATCGGCAACCACGTCATCAATGCTTTTGCCTTTTTCAGCCTTTGCAAAAACAACCGTTCCAACAGGTTTTTTCTCGGTCCCGCCGCCGGGGCCAGCCACGCCGGTAATGGCAACCGCAACATCGCAACCTGACTTTTCCAAGGCCCCTTGCGCCATACCCCACGCGACCGCGATGGATACTGCGCCAAATGTCTCCAACATGTCATCACTGACATCGAGCATATTCTGTTTGGCGGCATTGGAATAGGTGTTGAACCCGCATTCGAAAACGTCGCTGCTTCCTGCGATCTCCGTCAATGCTGCGGCGACAAGACCGCCGGTACAGCTTTCCGCAACCGCAATATGTCGACCCGCTTCGCGATTGGCGTCAACGACTTGTTGCGCCAAATTGACGAGCTCTTCTGGCAATAGGTTTTGCATGAAGCCCCGCTAGCCTATTCCGCTGGTGCTTTGCAAATGTTGAAAGGGTCTTTTCTGCCTTCTTCCTCTCCGTTGCTGCCCAGCTGTGCCAGCATTACAGTTAAGCTAGCAAGGTTCGCCGTGGGCATCGGTTCTAGCAAGCTATAGACTTTGTCGATTGTGGGGCAGTCCTTGGCCTTGATTTCCTGCGCCAACATCGTGGGGATCATTGCGTCAACAAACGGGCGTATCGCGTCGACGCTCAGGTTTTCCGGTAAATCCTGTCCGACCATTAATCCGATGGCAGTGCTCGCCTTTGGCCAAGCTTGCTGAGAATCGGCTTTATATCGCTGCATTCGCGCAGAATCGGCTTGCAGCAACGCGGCAGAAGCGGGCAGGCTACTTAAGCATTTGGTTCTAGCCGCGCCCAAGGCGCCCGGTAAAACATAAGTAATCAGCGATTCGGCTGTTTCTGCCGGAATACACTGCTTGGGTTCAGCTGCTTGCACAGACGTTGCACCTAATAGGGCGATTATGGCCGAAACGGCTGATATTTTGCTC
Source organism: uncultured Sphingomonadaceae bacterium (assembly GCA_947493215.1). Classification (GTDB taxonomy): domain Bacteria; phylum Pseudomonadota; class Alphaproteobacteria; order Sphingomonadales; family Sphingomonadaceae; genus Parasphingorhabdus. The sequence continues at coordinate 2,141,620 of CANLQE010000001.1, forward strand.
AACATTACACTAACTCCATCGATATTGTTGCAACGGCTTGCGCTGCGATGCCTTCACCGCGACCGGTAAAACCAAGCCGCTCTGTCGTCGTGGCCTTCACGCTCACCCGATCGACAGAAATATCAAGCATATTAGCGACATTTTGTCGCATAGCTTCGCGATGTGGTTTGATTTTCGGCGCTTCGCAAATCACGGTCATATCCACGTTATTGATGCAGCCACCTTTCTCTTTGATGACCGACGCGGCAAATTCGACAAATTTATCTGACGATGCCCCACGCCACTTTGGATCAGAAGGCGGGAAATGATCGCCGATATCTCCTGCACCAGCGGCCCCTAACAACGCGTCAGTCAGCGCATGCAGCAGAACGTCTGCATCACTATGTCCGGCTAGTCCCTTATCATGATCAATCTTCAATCCACCCAACCAAAGCTCTTCGCCAAAAACCAATTGATGAACATCAAAACCCATTCCGGTGCGAATTTGCGTCATATTGTCTTTCGATGTTTCAGCAAAATCAGATGCTGTGGTGTATTTGTTGAGGGCTTCATCGCCCTCAACTATGGCGACCTGATGTCCGGCAGTCCTAAATATTTGCGCATCATCAGTCGCATCATTGCCCCCCATCCATTGGCTATGGGCTTGGATTAGCTTATCAAAATCAAAAGCTTGCGGGGTCTGTACGCGCCAAAGTGAATTTCTATCAACCGTATCACTGGCCCGTCCATTACTGACGTTAATCATGGTATCGATTGTTGGCAGTACCGGTATTGCGGCGGATTCTTCAACAAGCGCTGAAACCAGCCTGTCGATCATTGCAGAGGACAGAAAGGGTCGGGCTGCATCATGGATCAGAATATTTTTTGCGCCGCCGGCAGCGGCAATGGCGGATAAACCGTTGCGAACACTTTCCTGTCGTGTCGCGCCACCGACAACGACTTCATAACCGGGCAGTTTGGCTAGCGCGTGATCCAATTGTTGTTCTTGGCCGGCACCGATTACAACCCATAGTTTCGCAATATTCGGATGATTGAGGAGGCTCGCCGCGCTGTGGCGCACCATCGCTTGTCCCTTAACCATGGCATATTGTTTAGGGAGATCAAGGCCCGATCGTTCTCCCTGTCCAGCAGCGACAATAAGCGCGTGATTTTCTTGAGTAAGAGCAGCAGAATCATTCATTATGGGTGATCTAGCCCAGTCCCTTCTTGCCTGCCAGTCGCTTTGACGATAAAGGCTGCTTAAATTTTAGGCATATGATATGAAACTGAACCCCATCTCGATCGATAAAATCACGATCAATAGTCCCGTATTACTGGCGCCGATGACGGGCGTTACCGACTTGCCGTTTCGCAAATTGGTTCGGCGCTTTGGTTCTGGTTTAAATGTAACCGAGATGATCGCGAGCCAGGCGATGATCCGGGAAACGCGTCAGTCTTTGCAAAAATGCGCATGGGACCCGACCGAAGAGCCGGTGTCGATGCAATTGGCTGGCTGTTCGCCGGACGCCATGGCAGAAGCCGCAAAACTCAATGAGGACCGTGGCGCACAGATTATCGATATCAATATGGGATGTCCGGTCAAAAAAGTCGTGAACGGAGATGCTGGTTCTGCGCTGATGCGGGACTTGCCGTTGGCTGCTGCGCTTATCAAAGCCACCGTCAAAGCCGTCAATGTTCCCGTGACCGTCAAAATGCGGATGGGCTGGGATCATAATAGTTTGAATGCGCCGGAACTTGCCCATATTGCCGAAGATCTGGGCGCGAAGATGATCACGGTACATGGCCGGACCCGCTGTCAAATGTACAAGGGTAGCGCCGACTGGACTTTTGTGAAGCAAGTCAAGAATGCGGTTTCAGTGCCCGTAATCGTAAACGGTGATATCTGCACGATTGATGATTGCGAGCGCGCGTTAACGGAAAGCGGTGCTGACGGCCTGATGATCGGGCGTGGGGCTTATGGAAAGCCATGGCTGCTGGGGCAGGTGATGCACTGGTTTGAACATGGAACCACGCTGGCCGACCCTGATCTGCAGGCGCAATATGCGGTTTTGGAAGAACATTATCGCGCGATGTTGGATCTTTACGGTGAAGATATTGGCGTCAAAGTCGCGCGCAAACATATTGGGTGGTATACCAAGGGCCTGCCGGGATCTGCTGACTTTCGCAATCAAGCGAACAAAGAGATTGATGCTTCGAAAGTACTCTCCATGTTGCAAAATTTTTATGCGCCTTGGCTCGATAAAGCGGCCGCCTGATGATGGGCTTGCCGACGGCAGAGCAGATTTTCGCTGGTCTGCCGGACGCTTTGTTGATCATTGATGAAACGCACCAGATCGCAAAGGTCAATCCGGTAGCCGAGAATTTCTTTGGGCAAAGCGCAAAGCATCTCATCGGAGACCATATTTCCAATCAACTACAGTTTGAGGACGATCGTCTGGTCAACGCGCTGACCGATAGGGACGCTAATATGGCAGCGCGGCGGGTGGCTGTTTCTTTGAAAGGGCGTGAGGCGGGATTGGTGAATTTTGACATTCATACCATACCTGCAGATCAGCGCTGGCGGATCGTATCCATCGCTCCGCTTCCCGCTGATGGGCCGGTGGTCGAACGGCAGCAAGGTGAACAAGATCAGTTTTCGGTACGCGCGCCCGATATATTGGGCCATGAAATTAAAAACCCGCTGGCTGCCATTAAAGGCGCTGCGCAGCTGCTTGATCGTTCTATAGACGACGATCAACGGGCGCTGACCCATATGATAAAGGGGGAAGTCGAACGGATCGCGAAATTGTTGGACCGGATGCAAAGCCTGTCGACGAACCAACCTGCCAATGTGGAAGCGGTGAATGTCCATTCGCTAATTGATCGCGCGCGGCAATCAATTGAGACTGCGCAAAATGGTGACCTTAAAATCGGGGACCAGTTTGATCCGTCATTGCCGGATGTTTTGGTAGACCCAGACGCATTGATGCAGGTATTGACCAACCTGTTGTCCAATGCCGTGGATGCTACCAAAAATGTCGAACAGCCTGATATTCAGGTCATAACACGTTATAGCTTTGGCGCCTCTCTCTCGGTCCACGGCTCCGACCAGATGGTTCGGCTGCCGGTTGAAATCATTGTCAGGGATAATGGGCCCGGTGTCCCTCCTGAACTGGAGCGAGATATATTTTCGCCTTTTGTATCGACAAAAAGGGAAGGGCAGGGGCTTGGCCTGGCCCTGGTGCGCAAATTGATAAACGATATGAATGGCCGCGTGAGATATGAACGTTCTGCCAACGCGCAGCATACTCAATTCGTTCTGTTTTTACCGATAGCGACCAAAGGATAGCCCATGGCTAAACAAACTATACTACTGGTCGAGGACGATCCTTCCGTTAGCCATATCATATCGACCGCTCTTAAAGCAGAAGGCATGGCGGTAGATAGCTGCAAGACGGTACCGGACCGTGATGCGCTACTGGCTAGCGGTAAATATGATCTTTTGATCACCGATGTCGGCTTGGGCGAAGAGGATGGTATCGCGACATTGGATGCGGTCAAAGCCCGCGATGCTGATCTTCCCATCATCGTTATTTCTGCGCAAAATACTTTAAATACGGCCGTGCGCGCATCGGAGACCGGCGCGTTTGAATATTTTCCGAAACCGTTCGACCTCGATGAGCTTGTCGAAGTCGTTCAGCAAGCCATGAAGCCGCGAAGCGAGGGCTTTTCGACCGAGGATATGGATGATGACAATCTTCCTTTAGTCGGTCGCAGTCCGGCAATGCAGGAAGTCTATCGGATGATTGCGCGCCTTTTGCGCAATGATCTTTCTGTTTTGATTTTGGGCGAATCAGGAACCGGTAAAGAGCTGGTTGCTGAAGCCATCCACAATTTGGGTCATCGCAAAACGGGTCCTTTCATCGCGGTCAATATGGCCGCTATTCCTACTGATCTGATTGAAGCGGAGCTGTTCGGACACGAGAAAGGGGCGTTTACGGGGGCTGTGAATAGTGCTGCCGGTAAGTTCGAGCAGGCACAAGGCGGGACGCTATTTCTCGATGAAATTGGCGATATGCCAATGCATGCGCAGACCCGTCTGCTGCGTGCTTTGCAATCGGGTGAAATTAATCGCGTGGGCGGCAAAGGGCTGATCAAGCTGGATGTTCGCATCGTCGCAGCCACCAATCAGGACTTTGTGAATTTGATCGAGGAAGGCAAGTTCCGCGAAGACCTCTATTACCGGATCAATGTCGTTCCGATAGAATTACCGCCGTTGCGGGACCGTGCCAGCGATGTTCCGGCCTTAGCAAATCATTTTCTCAATCTGGCGGTTTCCGAGGGACTGCCACAGAAAGTTTTGACGAAAGAAGGGATGGAGCTGCTGTCTCGCCATGGTTGGCGCGGCAATGTTCGGGAACTTAAAAATCTGATTTATCGATTGGTTGTGACGGCGCGTGAAGAGGAGCTATCCGAAACGGCGATACGCCAGATTTTACAGTCTCAACAAAGTGACGAGCAAGGGCAGGCGGCGGAATCCCATTTTTCAGACCGGGTAAAGTCCATCGTTGGAGATTTGCTGCTGGATGAAGCCGATGGAAGCTCGCTGTATATGCGAGCATTGGAGAAATTCGAACGGCCGATGTTGGAAGAAATATTGCGGAAGGCCAATGGCAATCAGATAAAGGCTGCGAACATGCTGGGGATTAACCGCAACACGCTGCGCAAAAAGTTAACCGAATATGAGATTGATCCGACGCAATCACGATAAACTGATCGTTCGATGCGTCAAATCGTGACATATTTGTGTCATTAGTGCTTTTTTTACAACGAAACTGTTGTATCAAGAGCACAATGAGAGCCCAGCAACCCCCTTTCGAAAAACGGACTCCAAAGTGGTTGCGCCGCTTATCGCTGGTCGCCGAGAACGATATCGCGATGAAGCGGGTCGAGTGGATCGTCATTTTATTGCTTTTGGCGACGGCAGGCGGGAGCTATTTTCTACTGAACTCTCAATCCGGTCGGACGGATTTCATTTCACCTCCGCTCACAGCAGCGTTGCTTGTCGCTAACCTTATTCCAGCGATTATTTTACTGGTACTGATGGGGCGCCGGATAGCCAAGGGCAGGGCGGCTAAGTCAGCTGTCGGTAGCAGTGGCCGCTTGCACGTTCGGCTTGTGGCACTATTCTCGCTTGTTGCCAGTGTCCCGATGTTATTGGTCGTTATTTTTGCCTCGCTGCTCTTTCAATATGGTGTCGAATTCTGGTTTTCTGATCGCGCGCGAGGGATGCTTGAAAATGCGAACAGTTTAGCCCGGGGATATTATGATCAAAACCGCCGGGATGTTGGCGAAGAAACCATCACGATGGCGAGTGATTTAAGAAGTTTTCTTAACGAGAAGGGTATTGATCATCCTGAATTTGCTGAAAATTATTCATTTCAGGTGCTTACACGAAAGTTGAATGAATCAGCCATTATTCAATATGGCGAAGACGGTGTTGTCCGCACGGCCGCCGCGGTTAACCCCGACAATAGCGAGCAAGACGCGAAAATTACCAGCGAAGTGATCAGTCAGCTTATGGCCGGGCAAAACTACGTGGTCACTGCAAAGGCAAATAAGATTGAGGCCGTCACGGCCCTTGATCTTGAGTCACAGGTTTTCCTCTATGCAGGCCGGGATTCAGACATGCTTGCGCTCAGTCAATGGGAGAGGGCACAATCGGTTCTGGCGGATTATGATAATTTGTTCACCCGGTCCCGCAGCCTCCAACTGCAGTTTAACATAGCCCTGTTTGTCGTGTCATTGTTCATCGTCGGGTTGGCATTATGGGTGGCGCTCATAGTTGCCGATAGGATGGTCAGACCAGTCGGCGAATTGGTAGATGCTGCGAAACGGATCACGGAAGGGGACTTGGCGACCCGGGTGCCAGCGCCCATCGCGAAAGACGAAATCGGCACGCTAGGCAGAGCGTTTAATCGCATGACCGAGCGGTTGGAAACCCAAACAACAGCATTGCTGACCGCCAATGAGCAACTGGGTACACGGCGTGTTTTTATCGAAACAGTGCTGGAATCAGTAACGGCAGGTATCATCAGTCTTGATGAGGCTGGGCAAGTGCGATTGGTCAACTCGCGCGCGCAGGCGCTGCTCGCGAAGGAAAGTGAATATCTCCTCGACAAGCAAATAGAGGATGTTGCACCGGAATTTGCTGAACTAATTGGTGAGAGCGTAGAGAATACGATCATCCAGTTTTCTTCTGGTAATGAAATTCGTACGCTTGAGGTGAAAATCGTAAGCGGGCCGTCAGGCCACGTCATTACCTTCGAAGATATTACCCAGCGACTGTTGGATCAACGCCGCGCCGCTTGGTCAGATGTCGCGCGCAGGATCGCCCACGAGATAAAAAACCCACTGACGCCCATTCAATTGGCTGCCGAGCGATTGCAGCGGCGCTTTGGTAAAAATATCGACGAGGGCGCGTCGATATTCTCGCAACTGACGGGCACAATTGTCCGGCAGGTCGGAGACCTCAGAAATATTGTCGACGAGTTTTCCTCCTTTGCCCGCATGCCAAAGCCGGTATTCCGTGACGAAAATCTGACTGATCTCGTGAAACAGGCGGTTTTCCTGCAAGAAGTGGCGCAACCCAAAATAACGTTCCGGTTTGAAACAGATGACCCGCAGCTATCCTTAGTGTGCGACCGCAGGCAGCTGGGTCAAGCGCTTACCAATATCGTCAAAAACGCGGTGGAGGCGATCGAGCAAAGAGCGGAAGCCGATGGGGAGTTTTCTTTGGACGATGGACAAATTTCTATGCGCGTCCATCATAATGACGACGATGTCGAGATACAGTTGGATGACAATGGTATTGGCCTGCCGGCGGAGCGGGAGCGTATCGTCGAGCCCTATATGACTACCCGCGAAAAGGGCACGGGACTAGGTCTCGCGATTGTTAAGAAAATCATTGAAGAGCATTTTGGTAACATTGCCTTCACCGATTCATGCACCGCAGAGCAGGGCGGGGGCACGCGTGTGACGATCAGCCTGAACCCCACAAAACTTGCCCGGTTAGGCGACAGTTTCACTGCTCGAAATACAGCGACCGAAACGAGCGATATTGCCGACAACGAAGTCGGCAAGACAGACTTTCGACATATCCAAAACACAGATAAATTACCCCCAAAGTAAGAGGTCAAGAAAATGGCATTAGACATCCTGATTGTTGACGATGAACCAGATATCCGGGAATTAATTTCCGGCGTATTAGAAGATGATGGTTATGACACGAGAGTTGCTGCGGACAGTGATTCAGCCCTGGCGGCCGTCAAGGAACGCAAGCCGTCTTTGGTCTTGCTGGACGTATGGTTGAGGGGGTCGCGCTTGGACGGTCTGGAATTGCTGACCGAGATCAAGAATATCGACCCCAAATTGCCGGTTATTGTAATTTCTGGTCATGGCAATATCGATACAGCTGTCGCTGCTATCTCTCAAGGCGCGGTTGATTTCATAGAGAAGCCTTTTGAAGCCGAACATTTGATGCATCTCGTTGCGCGGGCGACGGAAACGGAGAGTCTCCGCAGGGAAAATGAAGACCTGAAAGCCCGGGTTGGTTTTGCCGATGAGCTAACGGGCAATAGCGCGGCGGTAAATGCTGTCCGCGCTACGTTAAAGCGCGTCGCTGGTACTGGCAGCCGTCTGCTTATTTCCGGCCCAGCCGGCGTTGGTAAAGAAGTCGCCGCGCGTCTCATGCATAATTGGAGCACAAGGGCCAATGCGCCATTTGTGACGATAAGTGCTGCCCGTTTGTCACCGGAAAGCGTGGAAGAAGAACTTTTTGGAACCGAGAAAAACGGTGCTGTCGAAAAAATCGGTTTAATGGAAGAAGCGCATAGCGGGACGCTGTTTATCGATGAAGTGGCGGATATGCCGCTGGATACTCAAGGCAAGATATTGCGTGTCTTGACCGAGCAAAGCTTCACCAGATTGGGCGGGACCCAACGCGTTAAGGTCGACGTTCGGGTGGTTTCCGCTACATCCCGCAATCTTGATGAAGAAATTCAGGAAAAGCGTTTTCGCGAAGATCTGTTCTACCGGCTAAATGTCGTGCCTGTAGAATTGCCGCCATTGAACCAGCGCCGTGAAGATATCCCGACACTTGTTGAGCATTATTCTGCCCGTTTCGCCGCTGACCAGCGTCTTAATCCTCCGGAAATTTCTGCGGAAGCCATGGCGGCGCTGCAGGCGTGTGACTGGCCGGGCAATGTCCGCCAATTGCGTAATGTTATAGAACGGACGATCATATTAGCGCCAAAGGACAATTTTGCAAAAATCGAGATAGAAATGTTGCCACCGGAAATATTGGGCAATGACGATGATCTGGACCAAGGCGTAGCCTCTTTAATGGGGTCTCCGCTGCGTGAAGCGCGTGAAAGTTTTGAACGGGAATATCTTAAAGTTCAAATTCGCCGGTTTTCCGGAAACATATCAAAAACGGCGAATTTTATAGGGATGGAACGTTCTGCTCTACACAGAAAACTAAAAATTCTGGGGCTTGCAGCGAAAAAGAAACAGAACGCGGAATAAAGCTTGCTCCGATTGCGGTTGTAGCTTTTGGATCAAGTCCATATATAGCGAAAAGGCGGTCCCCCCGAATATCACTGGCCGCAACTTAGCCCCCCATCTGCGGCTTTAGCGTCGCCAAAAACCGGATGTCAAAAATGACCGATAAATCAAATAACTTACAAGATCTCTTCTTAAACTCTCTGCGCAAATCCAAAATGCCGGTAACGATGTTTCTGGTCAAAGGCGTTAAGTTGCAAGGTATCGTCACTTGGTTCGACAATTTTTCGATATTGTTGCGCCGCGATGGTCAGTCGCAGTTGGTCTATAAACATGCAATCTCGACGATCATGCCGTCACAAGGCCTTGATATGCAGGCTTTTACTGATTTAATGGAACGCGCTAAAGCCAAAAATGGCGTGTTGCAGGAAATATTCCTGACCGCTGTTCGGGACAGCAATGATCCAGTGACCATGTTTCTCGTCAACGGTGTGATGCTGCAAGGTGAAGTGGCTGCCTATGATTTGTTCTGCATATTGCTGGAACGTGAAGGCTTGGCGCAGCTGGTATACAAGCATGCAATTTCGACGATTCAGCCGACCGGTGCGATTAATCTGGCCGATTACAACAACACAGATGAAAGCTCCCATTGATTCCATTTGAAAAAAATGAGCTAGACGGGTCAGAAGATAAAGCCGTCATTGTTCACCCCGATCTGGGATTATTGAGCCAGAATGCGTTGGAATATCGGCTTGAAGAAGCCGTGGGCCTAGCTTTGGCCATTGGGTTGGAAACGACATCTGCACAATATTTCACTGTGCGTGCGCCCAAACCCGGCACGCTATTTGGTTCCGGTCAGGTGGGGCAAATTAAAACGATATTGGCGCAAGATGATGCGAACATATTGATCGTTGATGGCACGCTGAGTGCCATCCAGCAGCGAAATTTGGAAGAAGAATTAAAGGTCAAAGTTATTGATCGAACGGGCCTGATTCTAGAGATTTTTGGTGCCAGAGCGGCAACGGCCGAGGGACGGCTTCAAGTGGAATTGGCCCATCTTGACTATCAAGCGGGCCGCCTAGTGCGTAGCTGGACCCACTTGGAACGGCAGCGTGGCGGTTTTGGTTTCCTTGGCGGTCCGGGCGAAACCCAGATTGAATCTGATCGCCGGATGATTCGTGACCGGATGGCGAAATTGCGCAAAGATCTGTCACATCTGCGCAAGACCAGAACCCTTCACCGATCCCGGCGTCAAAAAGCGCCGTGGCCCGTCATTGCTTTGGTCGGCTATACAAACGCTGGTAAATCCACGCTTTTCAATCGTTTAACGGGCGCCGAAGTGTTTGCGGAAGACTTGCTTTTCGCCACGCTTGATCCGACAATGCGGCAATTCCCATTACCGGGATATGACAAAGCCATTATCTCCGACACTGTGGGTTTCGTGTCCGATCTGCCGACGCAGCTGGTCGCTGCGTTTCGCGCGACGCTTGAAGAAGTTACGGCAGCAGATGTTGTTATCCATGTCAGAGATATATCCCATGCCTCCAGCGACGGGCAGGCCCATGATGTCGAACAAATCCTGTTAGAGCTGGGCATGGAGTTAAACGACGGGGAGGGCGCGCCGATAATTGAAGCGTGGAATAAGATAGACTTGATCAACCCCGATGATCCAGATGGCGTGAAATTGCCGCAGAGCATACCTGAAAATGTTTGCCCGATATCCGCCGTAACTGGGGAGGGTGTCGATGCGCTGATTGAGATGGTTACGGAGAATCTATCACGGCACCACGATATTGAGACCGTGACATTGCCGGTATCAGACGGAAAGCGTTTGGCTTGGCTGCATGAAAATGGCCGCGTTCTGGAATCAGAGCAAGAAAATAACGATCTTATACTGGCTGTACAAATGTCTAATCGGAACTGGGGGCGTTTTCACGCGCTCTAAGGAGTGCGTTTAGCCTTTTGCCATTCTTCCTCCAGCTCATCGATTGACATTTCTTTCATGTCACGCGCAACAGTCTCTTCTACCTTATTGAACCGTTTAGAGAATTTCCGCGTAGCGTCAGCCAGCGCTTGTTCCGCATCGACGCCGTAATGGCGTGATAGATTCACCGCTGAAAAAAGCAGATCACCAATTTCTTCATGGATATGTTCTTCGGTTTCGGCTTGTTCGACTTCTTCCAATTCTTCGAGCAACTTCGCCTTTACTGGTGATTTATCAGGCCAATCAAAACCCACCCGAGACGCGCGTTTTTGAATTTTTTGGGCGCGTAATAATGCGGGCAGGGCCATCGCAACGCCATCCAAAGCACTAGATTTTCCAGTGTCAGCGCGTTCTTCCGCCTTAATCTGCTCCCAACCAGGCGTATCTTTGGCTTCGCCGAAAATATGCGGATGGCGTCGTATCATCTTTTTGCATATCGCATCGACGACATCATCAAACGAGAAATGACCGTCATCTGTCGCAATCTGGCTGTGAAAGACGACTTGAAGCAAGAGATCGCCAAGCTCATCTTTCAGGCCGTCCATATCCTTACGCTCAATGGCATCGGCCACTTCATAAGCTTCCTCGATGGTATAGGGCGCGATGGTTTCAAAAGTCTGGACCGTGTCCCATTCGCAGCCGGTTTTTGGGTCGCGTAAACGTCGCATGACATCGAGAAGGGGCTCAATCACTGATACTCTATCCTTACATCAATTAGGTTGATAATATATATTATGTTAAATTATTATTACGGGATGGAACCTTGCGGTTCTAAGATCATCTCTCGTCCCTCTACCCGCCAGCTTTTCATTTGCGACAGAAAGTTCATGCCTAACACATTGGAATCGCCAAAGGCTTCGGCAACAACCACGGGCAGATCGACGGCCGTCATTGGTCCGACTTTCAATGTTCCTATCGTGCCGCGTTGGGCTTCGACTGTTCCATTAGCGGTGCTGAGATATGTTGGAAAACCGCCTTCATTAATATCAACATTGGCCGCTTGTGCTGTTTTCAATGTCATTGCCGTTGTCGTAGCGCCGCTATCGATCAAGAATCGAACCGCCATGCCATTTACTTCGGCATCGGCCCAATAGTGGCCATCTGGTGATTGGCGTATTTTCAATGTGCTGCCGACAACTTGCTGCTCATTTGATCCCGTTAACTCGCCAGTTACACGGTTCCACACGCCGGTAAGTTCGTGTTGGTAGGAGAATATGACGATAAACACGGCAAAAATGGCAACCCAGCCAAGCACCGAGCGGACGATTTCGCCAAAACCGATGCGCCGGGAGAATAATGCGCTCGCAACCAGCACCAAAGCGCCAATTGCAAAAACGAGGTTGATATTCTGATCTTCGGTCACGGCTAAATCTCTATCACAAATCCATCAAAAGCGGGCTGGATATCTTTCGGTAACGTGGAACATAGCCGCTTATAATCCATCGACTTATCCATATGGGTCAGCAGGCTTAATCGCGGGTTTACGGTTTTTATGAGGTTCAACGTCATATCCAGATGCGCATGGGTTGGATGCGGTTTCTCACGCAAGGCATCGACGACGAATATATCGCTATCCTTGTAGTTTATCAGCATGTCTTCGGTCACTTCACCAAAGTCTGTTGCATAGCATATCGACTTATCGGCATGTTCAAACCGCAGTCCGGCAGAGGTTATCCCGCCGTGCGGTTGATCAACCGTTTTTACGACTATATCGCCAATTTGCATTTCACTTTCCAGCGCGCGGCCGTCGCAAATCGACGGATAATATTTGTGCCCATCAAAAGCATAAGCAAATCGCTGTTGTAAACTTTCCAGCGCAAATGGCCGCGCATAGGACGGTATCGGTTCGCGTTTTTTATGAAAAACCTGCCGTAAGTCATCGATACCATGGCAATGATCGGCATGATCATGCGTCCATATGACATTATCAACCGCATCTATATCACAAGCCAGAAATTGCGCGCGTAAATCCGGTGATGTATCCACCAATATGCTGGTTGTTGGGCTTTCTACGATGATCGACACCCTGCTCCGCCGGTTTTTCGGTTCATCCGGGTCGCAATCACCCCAGTCATTGCCTATCCGCGGCACGCCAGAAGATGTTCCGCAGCCCAATATGGTGAGCTTCATGGCCAAGGTTAAGGACGCGCCTTGTTAAACAGCCGATAGAAATTTTCGGCTGTCGCTTCACAAAGCGCCGTATATTCCTCACCGCGCAGTTCGGCCAGAAATCTGGCCGTATCGGCGACGAAAGCCGGCTCACCGGTCTTGCCGCGATGCGGTACAGGAGCGAGGAACGGGGCATCGGTTTCGACCAGCAAACGATCTATAGGGAGTTTCGCGGCCGTTTCCTGCAAATCCTTGGCATTTTTAAAGGTCACAATGCCCGAGATCGATATATAAAGCCCTAAATCCAATGCTTTATGCGCAAATTCTTCGCTCGCAGTGAAGCAATGGATCACGCCCGTATAGGCGCCCTGCTCCATTTCTTCGGCCATGATAGCGGCGGTATCATCCTCCGCATCACGGGTATGGACAATGATCGGCAAACCGGTTTCCCGGGCGGCGTGGATGTGGGTACGAAAGCTTTGCCTTTGGCGATCGCGATCGCTGTGGTCGTAATAATAATCAAGGCCCGTTTCGCCGATGGCGACAACCCGCTCATGCTTTGCTTCGTCAACCAGTTTCGCAAGATCAATGTCAGGATGCGCGTCGGCTTCATGGGGATGAATTCCGATGCTTGACCAAACGTCACTTTCGCGTTCTGCAGTAGCAACAATATCGCGCCACTCACTCTCGCGGGTTGAGATGTTGAGCATCGCCGTGACACCGCTTTCGCGCGCACGTTCCAGAACAGCGCTCTGATCTTCGATCAAGCCCTTGTAGTTGAGATGGCAGTGGCTATCGACAAGCATAGGAGCTAGCCCTCCCCTACGGCTGCTGGCATTTCCAGGCGTGGGAATATCCCGGTTGGCGCTGGCAATGTCAGGCCCGGTTCAATGGCTTTGGCCAAATAGCCAAAATCCCGACTATTTGCATCTTGCGCCAGCAGATCGAGCATTTTGTCACAGCTTTCGGGAATGACCCAGCGCAGCATGATGGCCAGCTGGCGAATGGATTCTGCGGTATAATATAGCACAGTATCAGCGCGCTCAGGGTCGGTTTTGCGCAAAGCCCAAGGCGCCTGATCGGCAAAATATTGATTGGTCGCGCTGAGCCGCTCGCGCAGCAGATCAATGGCTGCATGTATCGGAAATTCACCATTTTCAAGCAATGCAGTAATATTGGTAAAACAGGCTTCCAAGTCATTGAAAAGCTGATCTTCGGCTTCGGTTTTCGGACCGGCAGCCGGAATTTTCCCGTCACAATTTTTCGCAATCATGGAAAGGCTGCGCTGCGCCAAGTTGCCAAAATTATTGGCCAGGTCCGCATTTGTCTTGGTGACGATCATCTCCGCTGAATAGCTGCCATCCTTGCCGAAAATCACTTCGGACAGCAGAAAATAGCGCAGTTGATCCACGCCAAAAGTGTCCGCCAATGCGATCGGGTCAACGACATTGCCCACCGATTTTGACATTTTCTCGCCGCGATTGAGCAGAAAACCGTGGCCAAATACCTGTTTGGGCAAGGGCAAGTCCGCGCTCATCAGAAATGCGGGCCAATAGATGCTGTGGAAGCGCACGATATCCTTGCCGATGATATGCGCAATGTCGCCGCCTTCAGACCAATATTTCGGATAAAGATCGGTTTCTTGCGGATAGCCCAGTCCGGTTAGATAATTGGTCAAAGCATCGACCCAGACATACATTACATGATTTTCGCTGCCCGGGACTTTCACTCCCCAGTCGAAGCTTGTCCGGGATATGGACAGATCATTGAGGCCGCCTTCGACAAATTTGATCATCTCGTTGCGGCGGCTATCCGGTTTTAGAAATTCCGGATTATCCTTGAAGAGTTTCAGCAATGGTTCTTGATATTTGGACAGCCGGAAAAACCAGCTTTCCTCAACCGTCCATTCCACCGGTGTACCCTGCGGAGACAGCTTTTCCTTCGCGCCGCCATCGCCTTCAGCCTCGATCAACTCGCTTTCATCATAATAAGCTTCGTCGCGAACCGAGTACCAACCTTCATATTTGTCGAGGTAGAGATCGCCCTTTGCTTCCATCGCTTGCCAAATGGCCTGACTGGCTTTGTGGTGCTCCGCCTCTGTCGTGCGAATGAAGCGATCATAAGAAACATTAAGTGTATCGCACATCACTATGAATTGACTCGCCATTTCGTCGGCAAGCTCCTGCGGCGTGATGCCCTTTGTTAAGGCGGCCTGGGCCATTTTCAGGCCATGTTCGTCGGTACCCGTCTGGAAACGGACATCACGGCCAGATAACCGCTGAAACCGCGCAATAGCATCGGTTGCAATGGCTTCATAGGCATGGCCAATATGCGGGGGGCCGTTGGGATAGCTGATCGCTGTCGTGATATAAAAAGGCTTGGACAT
This sequence comes from uncultured Sphingomonadaceae bacterium, assembly GCA_947493215.1. Taxonomy (GTDB): domain Bacteria; phylum Pseudomonadota; class Alphaproteobacteria; order Sphingomonadales; family Sphingomonadaceae; genus Parasphingorhabdus. Next base: position 2,156,640 of record CANLQE010000001.1, read on the forward strand.
GAATTACTTTCCCGAATCTTGGTCTGAATCTCGGTCCGAATCCCGTCAAGACCTGCCGTTTACCGGTTCTCTTTATGCGCGCTCATCCCGTTGAGCAAGCGATCCCATCAAGCTTCCAAGGCGAAATATAACGGCTTGGTTATCGAGCGCCTTTGGAGAAGCCATAGAGGCAAGATCAGAGGCTTCGCGCCAGAGCTCAATCGCTTTGCCGCTATTGATGCTATCAGAAGATTTTATATGCTGTGCCATCAAACTCGGCGCTCTCGACAAAAAGGCCTGATATCGCGGTGTTGCGGCTTTTAGCGATAATTTGCGCGCAAGATCGCTTTTGATCTGATTGCTCTTATCACCGGTCCGCATGATGTCACGGGCCAGACTTTCGAGCTCAGCCAATCCCGCGTCCACATATTGTAACGATCGCCCGGGTGATCCCTCACCCGCGGCAATCAATGCTGTGAGTTCCACTTCGTCTAATTTCGGCGCGGCACTGGCAAGTGCCTGACGCATCTGATCATCGTTCAGCGGATCAAAGCGCAGGATTTGGCAGCGGGACCGAATTGTCGGCAACAACCGCTCCGGAGCGTGGCTCACAAGCAGGAAAACCGTTTTTTTGGGCGGTTCTTCAAGATTTTTGAGCAATGCGTTGGCGCCGCCGCGCTCCAAATCGTCAATCGCATCGATGACGACGACGCGGTAGTTTGAGATAGATGATTGTGTCGCAAATAGGGATTGCAAGCTTCGGATTTGCGCGATCGAAATATTCCGCTTTAATTCATGCTCTTCCAGTGTGTCGATGCCCTCTTCCCGCGCCCTTTTCTCTTCCTTATCGGTTTTGCCGCCGCGTTGAACGAGCCTGAAGTCGGGATGGGAACGGGCGGCCAAAAGCTTGGCGCCCTGACTGTGATCATTCAGGTCAAAACCTGTATCGGCGGTGTGCCGCTCGCCGTCCGAATCCAACAAAAATTGCGCCGCTTGTTTGGCAAAGCCGGCTTTCCCTATGCCTTTTGGGCCGGCCAATATCCACGCGTGATGCAATGTCCCTTTGTCAAAAGACTGCCGGAATATATGCTGTGCTTTCTCATGTCCCAAATATGACGTCATGCCGTCAACCTATCAGATCGCTCAGATTATGCATCAAATTCGCGGTCACATCGTCGGGTGACTGTGCAGCGTCGATGAGTCGCACGCGATCCGGTTCTTCATCGGCATATTGCCGGAATTTAGCCATTACCGCACGGTGATAGTCACTATCACGGCCACCGATCCTGTCGCTGTCGCCCCGATCCCGTGCCTCAGCACGGCGTGCGGCCACGTCTTCGGGTAAATCGAGGATAAACGTACGATGTGGCATCAGGCCCTCACTGCCCACATGATGCAGCGCCATGATATTCTCATCGCTCAACAGACCGCCAACGCTTTGGTAAGCGCGGCTGCTGTCGATAAATCGATCGCTGATAATCCATTCACCGCGGTCGAGCGCCGGTTTAATGAGCGACTGACAATGTTCAGATCGCGCGGCGGCGAACAACAAAGCCTCGGTGCGCATGTTCCATTTCTCATCATGGCCACTTAACAGCAGTTCGCGAATGACTTCTGCGCCCGGTGTGCCTCCCGGTTCGCGCGTGAGATGAACTTTATGCCCTTTGGCCTCCAGAGCCGCGGCCAAAGCTTTGGCTTGCGTCGATTTGCCCGTGCCTTCGCCGCCTTCCAGACTGATGAAGCGTCCGGTCACGCCATGCCAAGCAGTGATTTAAGGCCTGCCCAGACCCGGTCAAAGAAACCGGCTTCTCCAACGGCTTCGGCAGCCACCAGTGGCATGGTTTGCGTCCCGCCATCACCAGTGGACACGATTAATGTCGCAATTGGTTGGCCTGCGACAATCGGCGCTTTGATAGGGCCGTTATAGCGAACAGACATGGAAAGCTTGTCATCGGAACCCTTTGGAAGCGTAGCAAACATATCTTTTGGGGCAACGAGATCCACAGAGGAGCTATCGCCCAATTGAACTTCGGCTGTTTGAACCTTTGCACCCTTTTTAAACAAGGACTTGGGTTCCCAAGCATTAAAACCCCAATTCATAAATTTGACGGACTCGCTGCTGCGGCCGCCATAGCTGTTCAAGCCCGCGAGCACGGAAACGATGCGGCGGCCCTTTTGTTCAGCAGAACCGGTAAAACCAAAGCCCGCCTCTTCGGTATGTCCGGTTTTCAGGCCGTCGGCCCCGTCAATCTTGCCCAATAGTGGATTACGATTTGGCTGTGTGATCGGTTGGCCGCTGTTGGTTTTTCCCCAGGTAAACTCCGTTAATCCAAAAAAGTCGTTGTAGAGCTTAGGAAAATCATCCGACAGTCTGGCGCCCAAGAGACCAAGATCGCGGGCAGTTACCATCGTCTTGCCTTCGTCAGGCCAGCCGGTGCTATTACCAAAGCGGCTGTTTTTCATGCCGATCCGCTTGGCTGTTTTCGTCATTAATTCTGCAAAATTTTCTTCGGTACCGCCGATAGCTTCGGCCAAAACCACGCTGGCGTCATTGCCCGACAGCGTAATGACTCCGTGCAGAAGGTCTTTAACCGTCGGTTCGTCATTGATGCCGAGAAACATGGTCGACCCCTGCCCCGTCCATTTTTGCCACGTCGCTCTTTGAATTTTGACTTTTTGGTCGAGCGGCAACTTGCCTTTCTCAATCTGGTCAAAAGCGACATAAACAGTCATCATTTTGGCCATGGAGGCTGGCGGAATTTGTTTGTCCGCGTTTTTTTCAAACAATATCGCGCCAGATGACAGATCCGTCATATAGGCGATGGGGGCGTCCGTCTCAAATTTCGGTGCCGCCATAACAGCAGAAGAAATGGCAATAAGTGGCAGCGAAGCCAAAAAAATCTTGTTCATTAATTTCCCGGTTTCAGATCAGATGTTAGCATGAGGCCCTTTTTGCGCGGAGTTACTTTCCGACGCGCAGGATTCTAGCATTGTTATAGCCGCGCTTTTGCGCTTGCGCGAGTCCAGCTTTGGCATCATTTTCGCTTGCATAGGGTCCATAGCGGACCCGCCAAATCCGGCCGCTGCCATCGGACATTACCTTTGCGCCAATTTTGCGCGCCATCGTGTTTGCTCGGTTTTTGTCACCAAAGGCAGCAACTTGAACAACATAGTTTCCCGATGCTGTAGCCGCCTTGCTTTCTACGGCGCGTTTGGGCGGGTTGCTTGCGCGGCCCGGTCCTTCGATGATAAATTTACCGTCTGTTGATCCAGCTTGGCGAGGCGCTGGGCCGGTGGAAGGCACATAGGATGCGCCGACACCGCTCTTATTGACGGGTGTTGCTCCTGCTGGAGCGGCGGCTTGTTGAACCGGGGCTTTTGGTGTCGGCAGTTTTGCGAGGTTTTTGCGAAGGATGGACAGCAGAGAATCCGGTGTTCCTATCCGCTCTGTCGCGACGCTGCCGTTGCGCAATACGGCGCGTTCCTGTTCATTGGGATTGACTTTGCGCACCCGGACGCCAGCAACGCCTTGTTGATCAATACCCAGCTGCTTAGCCGCGCCATGGGACAGATCAATCAGACGATCATTAGCAAAGGGCCCACGATCGTTGATCCGAACCAAAATTGTACGCCCCGTGTCGAGCGCCGTAACTTCTACATAGCTGGGTAGCGGCAGAGTTTTATGGGCAGCGCTAATCCCCTCAGGATTAAACCGTTCGCCATTGGCTGTTGGATTGCCCGCCAGTTCCTGACCATACCAGCTGGCATAACCGACATCATCATAGCTTGCGACATCTTCTGGCGTATAGGTTTTGCCGCGAACTTTATAAGGTTCGCCGATTTTCACCGGATAGTCGGATACGGCGCCATAGGCGGAGCCGGGCGCTGTTGACGGTACACGGACATCGGCATTGTCGTTAACCCCATCAAGGGTGCCGCAACCGGCAAGCAGAGCGGAAAACGCGCTAACGCCTAATAGTTTAACTGCGAATTTCATCTGCCAATAACCCCACTGATAGTCCGTAAAAATTTGAACAATTATAATCCAATATCACGCGGTAATTGCCGGTGAGTAGATAGGCTGTTTTGCCCGGACCATCGGGCTCGAGCAAGGTTGCCAACACGTCGTCCTTCAAACGACGACCGGTAACCGGAGCGATACCCAGCGCGCGCCATTCGGCCATGTTCTTCCATTGACTATGGCGTTCGTGAACCCTTGGGCATCGCACAGCTTTAGTCTTATTTTTGATACTGTCCCGATTGAGAGACGCTGGAACGCGAACTGCGACGCCCCATGGCACGCCACGCCGCCAACCCGCATTGACGAAATAATTAGCGATCGAGGCTACCGCATCAGCTTCACTATTCCAGATATCGGCATAGCCGTCACCGCTGCCATCTTTGGCTAGACGGAGATAAACAGAGGGCAGAAACTGCGGCTTGCCCATCGCCCCTGCCCAGCTACCCTTCATCGCGGATTGCGGGACACCATTGTCGATCATTTTCAGCACTGCGAGAAATTCTGCTTCAAACAAGGATCGCCGCCGACCTTCATAGGCCAGGGTGGCCAACGCTCTGGGAATATCGAAATTACCAGTGATCCGGCCGTAATTGGTTTCGTGGCCATAAATGGCCATGATCATCGGGCCGGGCACGCCTGTTTGCCGCTCTACGTCGGCCAGGGTAGAGATGAGTTGGCGATATTTCGCCTTCCCACCATTAATCCGTGCAGCGTCGACATGCCGGCGCTTATAGGGCGCGAATGGAGGAATTGCGCTATTTGGCCGGCCGCCAGGTTGGGATTGATCAAGCTGGATGACACGGGGGTTGTACGTCAGACCGGGAAGCACTCTGTCCAGCGTGCGTTGGCTGACGCCCTGTTGCAGGGCCTTTTGGCGTACCTCTTGTAGATAGCTGTTAAAGCCGCTTGTCGACTGCGCAACCGCAGCATTGTCACTATGGGCGGACGGCAGGCTAAAAAATGCAAGAGCGCTACAGGCAATCGCAGTGGTTAAACGCATGAAAAACTTCCCTTCTTCAATATGTTGTCGCACAATCTGACTCCGAGGGGAATCCCTAAATATCGCAGATGAACAACAGCTTGCCGGATAAGCGCATTTATAACAGCCTTTTCCCCCAAAGTTTCCTCCAAATTGGTTGTGCATGATTCAAGATCGCTGTGAGCGGCTCACAGACTGAATTACAGGGCTTGCGTTGTCGCGGTTCGCTATGTAATGCGGCGCCCAGTGAGGTGCGGTGGCAGAGTGGTCGATTGCTCCAGTCTTGAAAACTGGCGGGCCAGCAATGGTCCCGAGGGTTCGAATCCCTCCCGCACCTCCACTATCTTTTCGGCCAGCAATATCTCTAAACCTTGATCGGTTCTTAACCGTTAGCGGTACCTGGCTCCGGCCCTTCCTCACTTCTTTCAGGGACATAGGGCTCGTCCTCCGATTCACTGGGCTCCACAGGGCCTGCGTCAGGATCATATCCTTCCGGAATATATTCATCGGATGATGACTCGACATCGTCATTGGCCGATACACAGGCGCTCAACAACAAAAGTGCGGCGCCGGACAGGGCTAGCTTATACATGATGGATTTCCTTCTTGCCGGTCCCGCCTGCTTTAAGGAATGCCACAGCTACAATAGCCAATGAGTCGCGCGAATATTATGCGATGTTATGAGCAATAGCTGAGACTTGTAACAATCTTGCAATCGCCCAAATAATAACGAAAAAGCCGAGAATTGCGCTATTCTTCTCGAACCGGCCTCGTGCTGGAACTCAGATATCCTGCATAACCCTCGGTAAAAGCAGTCAAGACACCGTCCGCTTCTTCCGTTGCATAGGCCATCGCCTCTTGTTCGGTGCTGCCAAATTCCATCTCATCCTTTTTCATCGCAGCAATCATCGCGCTGCGTTCATCCGGGCAAGCGTCGACAACCGCTTTTCTGAAAGCGCCGCGTGCAGTCTTCTTGTCCAAATGAGTGATCGTGAAATCGGTAACACAATTGGAATAGTTAACCCGGCTCGTTTCTGCATCGGCCATACCGGCGGTGGCAGCAGTTAAGAGGGCGACAGTTGATAAAATAAACATAAAATCCTCCTAAAATTTATATCGCAATATATCATATTCTGCTGGTTTGACGCTATGAAAACTGCAGAGGATAGCGATTGAAAACACCCGCTAACAACTGACGGAAAATCAGCATTTTTATCCAAATATTAGAGAATCTTGAGCCGATAGGCTGATAACTGGTTGTAAAATTCTCTGCACGCATCCGCGACTCGCTGTTGTGGATCGGACAGCGTCGGCGTCGTTTCTTTGGGGGGAGCAAATGTGGTTGTGTCCACCACCCGGTTATACCAATGAGATGCCCAAATTCCATCCGTATCCCGCGTGCCCGTTTGCCAAGCTAACATCGCGGCATCCCAAGCAATGCCAAGCGCTTGACATAATGCTTTCAAATAGCCTTCCGGATTTTGCAATATGTCGGCGCTATCCAGCACGATAGGCGCCACTCCGGTCATCTGCGCGGCTTGATCCAGATAATTTAACTGCCGCTCATAGCCCAGATCATCGGGAGTCACTTCTACCCGCTTGGCAGCATAGCTGGCAACAACATGGCCAGGATCGCGGATCAGGAAGGCGTGGCGATGATCCGGAAAGTCCGCGATAGAAACCTTGTCGACCATGTGGTGCGGCATATGTTTCTGATACCAGAGCGTCTTTCCTTCAGGAACTGATCCATTCATCGCCTTTGTCACAGAGGACCAGTTTATATCCATCGACGCGATAATATCGTCAGCCATAGGCTGGCGCATGCCGGTCGTTTTCAGAAAAGCCCCATAAAAAGGTTCATCGGTCACCGCGCAGTCGCCGCGACTGCCAAAGCTGCGCATCATCGCGGTTGAGATATTGCGCGGTCCGGACCACATAGCGATGCGAACAGGATGTGACGTCATGCCGCCGTGTCGCTTTCGATCAGGCCTTTGTAAAGCGTCTGCAATCGCTCCACCACCGGTCCCCTGCCCTTGCTCAATATCCGTCCATCAACCTCGATCGCAGGCACCACTCCGGCGAAAGTTCCCGTTACAAAGGCTTCGTCCGCGCCGTAAACATCAGTGAGAGAGAAATTCTTCTCAAACACAGGAATATCATTCTCGCGGCATAGCTTGATAACATTGCTCCGCGTAATCCCGCCGAGGCAATAATCACCGCTACTGGTCCAAACTTCACCTTTGCGAACGATGAAAAAATGGGTGCTGTTGCAGGTCGCAACAAAGCCCTGCGGATCAAGCATCAGCGCTTCATCCGCCCCCGCCTGTGTCGCCTGAATACAGGCGGTTATGCAGTTTAATTTGCTATGTGAGTTTAATTTCGGGTCCTGTACTGCCGGATCGCCGCGCCGGACATGCACGGTAAACAGGCGGATGCCATTTTCCACCGTACTGGGAAGCGCTTCTTTATATTCCGGAATGATCACGATGGTTGCCGGCGAAACGATCACCCGGGGATCCTGATAAGGCGTGGAACGGATGCCCCGCGTCACCATCAGGCGAATGTGACAGCCCGTCATACCATTGGCTTCAATCGTCTCGTAAAGGCGCGCAATCAAATCGTCCCGGCTAATGCCGATATCCATCGCAATCGCTTTTGCGCCCTCGAACAGGCGGTCCATATGCGCATCCAGAAAGGCAATCTGCCCCTTATGCACACGCAGCCCTTCCCAAACCCCGTCACCAAGCATGAAACCGCTGTCAAACACCGACACCATGGCCTCGGCCCGCGGCGTTATCGTGCCATTGACGTTAATCAGGATGGTTTCGTTACGAGGGTCCTCGACATAATCATGAGTGCCTTTTGCCATCCTATTGTCCTTTTATAACTGTTCCGCCTTTGACGACGATATCGACATCTTCCAATTCGCGCACATCGGCCAGTGGATCACCGTCAACGGCGATAAAATCAGCGTGATATCCGGCCTTTATCCGCCCGACCTGATCGGCTTTGCCAAGCGCATCGGCGGCATTAATTGTGGCTGAGCGAATGGCTTCCAGCGGCGTCATGCCGTAGTCGACCATGATCTTAAACTGCCCGCCCGCTATGCCATGCGGCATGACGCCGGCGTCAGAACTGAATACCATCTTCACGCCCGCCTGATGTGCAGCGCGGAAGTTATCGCGTTGCAGCTGCGCAATCTGCCGATCTTTGAGAAGATTTTCCTCCAACACCCCGTTTTTCTTACCTTCTGACTGGGTATATTCGGTGTTGAAAATATCCATCCCGAAATAGGTGCCGTTCTTTTTCGCTAGATCAATACCTTCTTTGTCGACCAGGCTGGCATGCTCGATTGTCGTAAAACCGGCGCGGATAGCCGTTTTAATCCCGGCAGCGCCATGGGCATGAGCGGCGGTCTTCAGACCCCATAGCTTCGCTTCATCAACAATAGCGCTGAGCTCCTCCAGCGACAATTGCTGTTGCCCTGGCTCGGTATTGCGAGAAAACACGCCCCCTGTGGCACAGACTTTAATGACTTGAGCGCCATATTTGCGTTGTTCGCGGACCTTTTTGCGCAGTTCCCTGGGCCCATCCCCCACTGCAGGCGATTTGGCCTTGAACGAAGGCGGCAGGAACGTCTGATCGCAATGGCCCCCGGTTGCGCCCAAGGAATAACCTGCCGGCGTGATCCGCGGTCCAGCAATCAGGCCTTCGTCAATCGCCTGCTTATAGGCAATATCCGAATAGTTATCGGAACCGATGTTCCGAACGCTGGTAAATCCTGCCTCCAGCATAGCGCGCGCATTGGCGACACCCTGCACGGTGAAAAACTGATCAGTGAATTGCAGACTGCTATAGCCGCCATAAAGCGGATTAGCGTCGAGATGGACGTGCATGTCGATCAGGCCAGGCAGGATTGTGACGTCACCGAGCGCTATGGTGCGCGACTCCGCTGGTTCAACCGGGTCATTTTGATCCGTAACGCGAGCGATTTTGCCATCGGTGACGATAATGACGGGATATTCGATATATTTGCCGCTATCGACATCCAGCATCCGGTCGGCCGTATAGACGATGCTTTCTGCATTGGCAGTCGCAGAGAAGGTGAGAGATAGTGCCAGTAAGCCTTTGATCGGATTCATCGATTGTTCCCCTCTTTCATTCCTCTCCCCTTTGAGGGAGAGGACAACGAAGACTTAGCGCCGCCGGTGCTTAGTCGCAGTCGGAGAGGGGGCAGCGTCTGAACACAAAGCCAGTGCATGTTGCCCACCCCTCTCTAAGACTTGCTAAGGCAATAAATTGCCAAGCCAAGTCTTTTCTCTCCCTCAGGGGGAGAGAAGTAAAATCTACATCCCTCAATCTGCGCTCATATGATCGGATTTACGATATTATTCTATTTTCCTCTCCCCCTGAGGGAGAGGAAACCAAAGCCTTAGCAATTTATTGCTTAGGCGACGTTGGTGAGGGGTGCTGAGAAAGCGCATCCAATATCGCAGTCAAAACTCCCTCTAAATTCTCGTTTATCTCATTATTCCAGAAACGTAGTACCGTATAGCCACGTTCCTCCATCCATTTATCGCGCCTTGCATCATGTCCACTATCACTATGCTGCGATCCATCTGCTTCAACAACCAGTTTCATTTCCTGACAAACAAAATCAGCGATATACGGGCCAAGTGGCTGCTGCTTGCGGAATTTGAAATTACTCAACTGTCGGTTGCGGATGCGATTCCACAGAATGTTTTCTTGTGGCGTCATTTCGCGGCGTAGATGTTTGGCGCGTTTGAGTGTGATTGGCTCATATCCAGTCATAACCTTCTGCGCGCCTTCTACCCCTCACCAAGATTTTCTAACGAACAAGTTCGTAAGCAAATCTGTCCTCTCCCTCAAGGGGAGAGGAAAAGTGGCCGAAACTGCAAAGAACAACCCTCCTCTCCCCTTGAGGGAGAGGAAACCAAAGCCTTAGCGCCGTAGGCGGTTAGGCGACGTTGGTGAGGGGTAACGTCTGATCACATATGCAAGACGCGCTCATAGGCGTCGAGCACGCTTTCGTGCATCATTTCGCTGAGCGTCGGATGTGGGAAGACCGTGTTCATCAGTTCCGCTTCGGTCGTTTCCAGTGTCTTGCCGACGGTATAGCCTTGGATCAGCTCGGTAACTTCAGCCCCGATCATATGCGCGCCCAGTAATTCTCCAGTTTTCGCGTCAAATACGGTTTTCACAAAACCTTCGGTCTCGCCCAGAGCAATCGCCTTACCATTGCCGATAAACGGGAAATTACCGACTTTGACGTCATGACCCGCTTCTTTGGCCTTGGCCTCGGTCAGGCCGACGCTGGCAATCTGGGGATGGCAATAGGTACAGCCGGGGATATTGTTTACATCCATGGCATGCGGGTGGCCGCCTGCTATCGCTTCCACCGCGATGACGCCTTCATGACTGGCCTTGTGCGCCAGCCACGGTCCGCCGGTGACGTCACCAATGGCATAAATGCCTTCAACATTGGTCCGGCACATAGCGTCGGTCTTGATATGAAAGCGTTCGTCCGGTTCGATACCAAGCTCGTCCAGACCAACCGTTTCGACATTGGGCTGGATGCCGACCGCAACAATGACGTGACTGAAGTCATGGCTGGCTTTCTTGCCCTTGCTGTCCTCAATCTCCGCCTTGACGCCCTTGGCCGATGTCTCGATGCTTTTGACGCCAGCTCCGGTCATGATGGTCATGCCCTGTTTTTTCAGTGACTTTTCGAGGAATTTCGAGATTTCCTCATCTTCAACCGGAACGACGCGATCCATCATCTCGACCACGGTCACGTCCGCGCCCATGTCGTTATAGAAGCTGGCAAACTCGATCCCGATCGCGCCGGAGCCGATAACCAGCAGTTTCTTGGGCATTTCCGGCGGCGTCATGGCGTGGCGATAGGTCCAGATGCGCTTGCCATCGGCCTTGGCAAAGGGCAGATCACGGGCCCGCGCGCCGGTCGCAATAATGATATTCTTGGCGGTGAGCTCTTCCTCGCTCTTTTCAGTCTTAACCAAGACCTTGCCCTTTTCCACAATCTTGCCGTCGCCCATGATGACGTCGATCTTATTCTTCTTCATCAGGCCGGTGACGCCTTTGTTAAGCTGGCTAGCCACGCCGCGGGAGCGTTTTACCACTGCATCGATGTCGGCGCTGATATTCTCTGCCGTCAGACCATAGTCTGCCGCCCGTTTCATATTGTGAAACACTTCGGCCGAGCGCAGCAGCGCCTTGGTCGGTATGCAGCCCCAGTTGAGGCAGATGCCGCCGAGGTTTTCGCGTTCAACAATGGCGGTTTTTAGCCCGAGTTGGGAGGCGCGGATCGCCGCGACATAACCGCCGGGGCCGGAACCGAGGATGACGAGGTCGTACGAACTGTTAGTCATATCATTCCTTTAAAATACACGTCCCAAATCCGAAATTCGAGAAGCTGGCAGGTGTTTCCACCAGACAAAAGCCGCCACACAGGCTGGAAGTGCGATATCAAATGTCACAATTTTTACGTTAAATGACCATAGCGATCTTTGAGCCGCCAAGCTTGTAAGAACATCAATAAAAATCGACCAGGTCACCCAGAAAACAATAGCTATCACCAGCCAATTTAAAACATGTGACGCATCGAAAACTTTAGACATTCGCTCGAAAATTCCCACAGGCAAAAGTGTCAATACCAGAATAAACAGCCATCCAACTGCATGCATGTATAGAGGTGTTCCCGGTGCACCACCGGTTCCGGTAAATTGTGCTTGAAGCATTGAAAAAATTTGCATCAACACATAGGCGCCGACCGAATAAAATATTCGTTTCCAATGATCTTGGAGAAACTTATCGTCACCTACAAAGTACACTAGCACGGTGACCGCGACAAAAATTAGCAGAACAGCAATTATTAACAGTCTGATCATTACTAAGCCAACATCCCCAGTGGGTTCTCCACCAGCTCTTTAAACACCTGCATCAATTGCGCACCGTCTGCGCCATCAATCGCACGGTGATCAAAGCTGCCAGTGGCGCTCATGATCGTTGCGATTTGCAGGCTGTCATCGATGACATGCGGGCGCTTCTGCCCTGCCCCGATGGCCATGATCATCGCTTGCGGCGGGTTGATGACCGCATCGAAATTCTTGATGCCGAACATGCCCATATTGGAAATGCTGGCGGTGCCGCCTTGATATTCATGCATCTTGAGCTTGCCGTCTTTGGCGCGGCCAGCGAGATCTTTCATCTCGGTGGAGATCGCGCTGAGCGATTTGGTGTCGGCGCTGGTAATGATCGGCGTGATCAGGCCGCCGGGAATGCTCACGGCCACCGAGATATCTGCGCGTTCAAATGTTTTGAGCTGATCGCCGTCGATTGAAACATTGCATTTCGGCACCTGCATCAACGAGACCGCCAGCGCCTTGATCAGCAGATCATTGACCGACAGTTTGACGTCGCGTGGTTCCAGCGTTGCGTTCAGTTCGCTGCGCAATTTGAGCAGCTTGTCGAGCTGGATATCCACGGTGAGATAGATATGCGGAATGGTTTGCTTCGCCTCGGTCAGGCGGCGGGCAATGGTCTTGCGCATGCCGGACAATTTTTGGGTTGTATGCGGAATATCGAAATCGTTGGCGGCAGGCTGTGGTGCCGGAGCAGTGGCAGGCGTTGGCGCAGGAGCTGCGGCTTCGCTTTTAACCGGCGCACTGCCACCTTCGGCCGCATCAATGTCGGCTTTGATAATCCGTCCACCGGGGCCAGAGCCGCTTAGGGCGCCGAGATCAACGCCTTTCTGTTCGGCCAAACGGCGCGCCAGCGGGCTGACTTTAATTCGACCATCATCCGATGCGGACGGCGTAACCTTTGGAGCCGGTTCCGCGGCCTTTTTCGGCGCAGGCGCCGCTTTTGCCGCGGCTTTCTCAGCCACCGGTTCCGCTTTAGGCGTCTCCGCGGAACTTTCGCCACCTTTTGAAGCGGCGGAAACATCCTCACCCTCTTCAGCAATAATCGCGATCACTTCTCCGACTTTGACGTTATCAGTCCCTTCCGCAACGACGATTTTCGCAATCGTGCCTTCATCAACGGCCTCAAATTCCATCGTCGCCTTGTCGGTCTCAATCTCCGCCAGTAAATCACCTGAAACGACCTCATCTCCTTCTTTTACCAGCCATTTGGCTAGCGTCCCCTCTTCCATTGTCGGGGACAAGGCGGGCATTTGAAGGTTAATCGGCATGGAGAGAAAACCCTTATTCTATATCAGCGTTGAAGCGTTTATGCGCAAAAGACAGGAAAGCGCAAGCTGCGTAAACCTTGCATATCACAGGCTTTTATCGCAAGCATGATTTTAATAGTTAAAATGCGCAGTTAGTTGGGGAGTTTTCATGCGTACTTACCTGGTGGTTATCGACGAAACTGATGAAGCGAGTATCGCGCTTCGCTTCGCCTCGCGCCGTGCGATGAAGACCAACGGCGCCCTTCATATTCTGGCTTTGGTCGAGAGCGAGGGATTTGTGGCTTGGGGCGGTGTTCAGGCCACGCTTGAGGAGGAAGCAAAAAACCGCGCAGAGGCACTGGTATCCAGCGCCGCTGGCACTTTGTTCGAGGAAACAGGTATTCGCCCGTCGATCACTGTCAAAGAAGGCAAAGGCGCTAAAGATGTTCGCCGACTGATGGATGAAATCGACGGTCTCGCCGCTCTTGTGCTGGGAGCCGCCGGAAATGGTGCCCCTGGGCCATTGGTAACCCATTTTGCTGCTACGGAAGTCGGTAATCTTCCTTGCCCAGTGATGGTCGTACCTGGATCATTGAGCAAGGAAGAGATTGATCGATTAAGCTAGGAACCTAGCCCAGCTCTCCACGGGCCGGATAGTCATTTGCAAGCGCGTAATCGATACCCATCATTAGTTGATCCAACGGCGGCCGTGTAAACGGCATGCTTTGAACGCTGGCGAAATAGAGTGTCTGATCAGGGCGAACCAGAAACAAGGCCGGTTCAGAGAATATCGCAGGTTCCGGGCTGTCTGGCCGTCCGACAGAAACATAGAGGCCCAGTTGCCGTGCCATCTCTTCGCTTAGACCGTAACCGAGCATGAGTTCGTCAATACCCCAATCTTCAGCCGACTTTTGGGCGCGTTCTTGATCATCCATGCTGATTGCTACTACGGCAACACCGCGTTCAGAAAAATCACTCAATTTGCTTTGCAAGTCTCGTAGTTGCCCTTTGCAGATTGGGCAATGCAGGCCGCGATAGAAAAGTAGTAGCGTAAAATTATCACCGGCGCGTTGGTTCAACTGAAACTGGCCGCCATCAGTCATCGGGACGGTGAAATCAGGAACCGGCTTTGTCGGAATTAAGGTGGGCATGATAACATCCTTTTTTGAGTATATCCGCCTTATTCGCGCCTAGCATCAATCGGGTTACATCATCTTCTGCGGTGCTTAATATTCGCTGGACGGCCGCGTTTTCCTTTGCGATGCGGCTTACCCTTCGCGCCGCTCCTGCCGCGCCTCGGTTCATAGCTGCCTTTCATATGGTTTGCGCACTCGGCCAATTCAAAGACTAGGCTGCCCGTCGCTGCATTAGCTTCTACTAAACGCAGATCCAGCTTTTGACCGATATTATAGACGATACCACTATCCATACCTTCAAGCTGTTGTTTCTGCTCATCATAATCAAACCGTTCGGCGCCCAAGGTGCGCACCGGAACAAGGCCGTCTCCACCCAATTCTTCGACCGTCGCGAAAAACCCGAAATTCTGAACACCAGTAATCCGGCATTTTAGCACCTGACCAACTTGATCGGACAAATGGGCAGAGATATAACGATCCACTGTTTCCCACTCGGCCTTCATGGCGCGGCGCTCCAACTGACTGATTTTCTCGGAAATCATGTCGAGCTTGTCGGCCATATCCTTGCTCAACCCGCTTAGCGGGGAAATATTGTCGTTCTCTGGCTTAGGCTGCTCGAGTTTGCAGCCACTAACCAAAGCGCGATGAACGATAAGATCGGCATAACGACGGATAGGACTGGTAAAATGGGCATAGCTGCCAAGAGACAGGCCAAAGTGCCCCATATTGGTGGCACCATAATAAGCCTGTGTCTGGCTACGCAAAATTTGTTCCATTACAAGCGGCAAAATTTCTGCTTCGCCAACTTGTTCGATAAGACGGTTGAATACCGAAGGCTTGATCACCTGACCCATGGCAAAGCTGACATCAAAGCTCTTCAGATAGTCTTTCAGCGCGATCAGTTTTTCGCGAGAAGGCGTTTCATGGACGCGGTATATTAATGGCGATTTCTTGGACTCGAGCATCTTTGCTGCTGCCACATTGGCCGCGATCATATAATCTTCGACTAACCGGTGTGCATCCAGCCTTTCCCGTATCGCTATTTCGGCAATTCGCCCCTGATCATCGAGAACAACCCGTTTTTCAGGCAAATCGAGGCTCAGCGGCTCTCTTCCATCACGGGCCTTTGCAAGCAGCTTCCAGCAAGCCCAAAGCGGCTCCAGAGCTGAGGCCTTCATCGGGTGATCCATGTCTCCATTTATCGCTGCCTGTGCATCCTCATAAGCGATATTACCGGTAAGCCGAACAATCGCACGGGTGAAGCGCGAGGAAATAACGTTGCCCTTGGCATCGATTTTCAGATGGCAAGCCAGTGCCGCGCGGTCGACATCCTGTTTGAGCGAACAGACATCCGTAGATAGCGCTTCGGGTAGCATAGGAACCACCCGATCCGGGAAATAGACGCTATTGCCGCGCTTATAAGCTTCACGGTCCAGTTTGCTGCCGCTGCGTACATAGAATGACACATCGGCAATCGCGATTATGGCTTTGAACCCGCCAATATTATCTGCATCATCATCCGGAGCGGCCCAAATGGCATCATCATGATCGCGGGCATCGGCAGGATCGATTGCGACAATCGGTAAATCGGTAAGATCTTCCCGGTCCTGCGTGCTGAGCTTTAGTTTCGTCGCCTGCTCTGCTTCTGATACGACGTCAGATGGAAATTCTAGCGGAATCTCAAACTTGTGAATTGCGATAAGGCTGAAAGATTTCGGCGCAAAAGGATCGCCGAGAACCTCTTTTATCTGCGCCTTAACCTGCGTGCCGCGACCAACCGGTTCTGCGAGCACCAAATTTCCGACTTCGGCTTCACCAAGATCGGAAATGGCAGTACTGCGTCTAATCTTCCGATCGACGGGTTTGAGCCAGAACCGATCCCGCTCATCTTTCTCGACTACACCCAGCAACATTTCACTGCTCTGGGCGATTTTCTTCATCATATAGGCGATATGCCCCTGCCCGCGCTCTTCTGTTCGGGCTAATATCCGATCCCCAACAGCCAAAGCGGCACGGCGGCCCCGTTCCTTGATACGAAGGCGTGGCGCTGGAGTACCCGCTTCCCAACGCTCGGGCATTCCGATCGCTTCATTGCCATCTATTTCAACGATTTTGAGCACAGTAACCTTTGGAACGCCGCCCATTTTATGAAAGGCGCGCCCCGGTGTGCTATCGATCAGGCCCTCATCGGCCATGTCTTTCAGCAAAGCTTTAAGCGCAATTTTATCCGACCCGCGCAGCTGAAAGGCCTTCGCGATCTCCCGTTTGCCAGCGGGTTGCTCTGATTTTTCAATAAATTCCAATATCTTCGCGCGCGAAGGAACTTGTTTCGGTTTGTGAGCTTTATACGGTTTGGCCATTAATAGGCTTTGCCGATGAGAATCCGTTCGACCGCAGGTTTCCCGGTAAAAATACAACTGCCATCAACTGCAGCGGCCTCTTGCGGGACATTGCGGAACGTCAGTTTTAGTTTTTTCAGACGCTCTTCAATCTGGTCCAGTTCCTCGCCCGTGGCTCTGCACCACTGAACTTCGAGCCAACCGGGATATTTCTTATTCTCTTTGTAGAATTTTTGAACGTCAGCAAAATCTGTCAGTCCGCGCGTAATATTGGAATCCAATCGCTGCTTGGCTTCACCGTGCAATTTGGCTTGGATTTCCTCCAGCAAGGCGGGAACTTGCTCTGCAAATGCATCTTTCGCAAGAATTTGGGAATCGAGCTTGCCGTTATCCTTGTAAAGCGCATCGCGACGAAGCGCAGACACATTGCCTTCCGCGACATCGCGAGGACCAATTTCCAAAATAAGCGGTGCACCTTTTTTCACCCAGGCCCAGCGCTTGTTGGAAGCCTTGGCCCCGCCTTTGTCTAGTTTGACACGAACATTTTCATCAAAAGCCCGCAACCCTGCAATCTGTTTTGTGAGCGCTTTACAGAAGTTTAAAACTTCTTCGTCTTCCGGCTTATCGCGCAACATCGGTATTATCACGACCTGATAAGGTGCAATCAGTGGCGGCACACGTAGACCGTCATCATCACCATGGGTCATGATCACGCCGCCGATCAGCCGCGTAGAGGTTCCCCAGCTTGTCGTGTAAGCGAACTGGAACTGACCTTCTTTATCCTGATATCGGATGTTCTGCGCCTTGGAGAATGTTTGGCCTAGAAAATGCGACGTGCCAGCTTGAAGTGCTTTGCCGTCCTGCATCATCGCTTCAATTGAATAGGTTGCATCTGCGCCTGGAAAACGTTCGTTTTCCGGTTTTTCGCCAGCGACAACGGGCATCGCGAGCACCTCTTCCGAAAAACTGCGATACAATTCCAAAATATCGAGAGTTTCTTCCATTGCCTCGTCGCGAGTGGCATGGGCTGTATGCCCTTCTTGCCATAGAAACTCACTCGTCCGCAGGAACATGCGCGTGCGCATCTCCCAACGTACGACATTGGCCCACTGGTTGATCATCACCGGCAAATCGCGCCAGCTTTGGACCCACTTTGCAAAAGATGTGCCGATGACGGTTTCAGACGTCGGCCTAACAATCAAAGGTTCTTCCAGCTTTGCTTCGGGATCAACAACAAGGCCATCCTTGTCATTTTTCATCAATCGATGATGGGTAACGACCGCCATCTCTTTGGCAAAACCGTCGACATGCTCAGCCTCTTTCGCAAAATAACTCAGCGGAATAAACAACGGAAAATAGCAGTTTTCATGCCCCGTCGCCTTGATCCGTTGATCCATTAGAAGCTGCACCCGTTCCCATATGCCATAGCCCCACGGCCGCATGATCATACAGCCGCGCACACCAGATTCTTCGGCGAGATCTGCTTCCGAAACCAGTTGTTGGTACCAAGCGGAAAAGTCAGCTTCACGGGTCACGGATAGAGCGTTTTTCTTCACGTATTGGGTTCCTGTCGGAAAAATTCTAAGGGTTTAGAGTGTTACAATGGCAGATAACCAAAAAGACAAATTAGTCGTCGAGATTGTCGATCTTCGATTGAATGTCGGCAAGCTGTTTCTTGAGTTCCATAATCTCAATATCTTTTGCGGAGAGTTCTTCCTCTTCCGGTTCTTCATGAGAAGCGGCTTTGTCACCGAGCCCCAAAGGATTGAGAGCTTTTTCAACAACACCGGCTAGAGGGCTTGATTTCAGCGCGTTTTCAACAGCTTCCTGAAATTGCTTCTGGTTTTTTACCGCCATTTGGCCGAGTGGATTTTTGTTGAGAGCGCCTTCAACGGCTTCTTGAAACTGCTTCTGGTTTTTACGAAAATTGTCCATCGAAGCTTCGAGATAGGACGGCATTAGCGATTGCATACTATTCCCATACATGGAAATCAGTTGCCGCAGGAAATTAACGGGCAGCATGTTCTGCCCGCTGCTTTCTTCGTCGACAATAATCTGGGTTAGAACATTGTGCGTAATATCATCACCGGTTTTTGCATCAACCACAACAAAATCTATATCATTGCGGGTCATTTCAGCTAGAAAATCGAGCGTAATATAATTCGAAGTCTGCGTGTTGTAGAGTCGCCGATTGGCATATTTTTTGATCGTGATTGGACCGTCCGGATCGCCCTTTTTCGTCTTCGCCATGTTATCTCCTGTGAACCATATCGAGTTATTTTGTAGTTTTACGACGATATGCCTTCAAAACCATTTACTATTCTCTCCGCATTAGCCAAAATTGTGCATCGCCGCAACTAAAGCTATTCGGCAAGCTATGTATATAGCGACCAGCGCGGAATTTGAGGGTTTATGCTATGTGCGCCTGCGATATAGCAGTCGCACAATTTATGCCCAGCAACGGGTATAGCGGTTGCCGAGACCAGTGATCAATTCATATTGGGAAAGGCCAGATTGGCCCGATGCGGTGGGCAAATCATATTCTGCCGTTACCCAGTCAGATTCAAGAAGATCGGGAGCATTGGAAATATCAATTGCGATCAGATCCATAGACACACGTCCCAGCACAGGCAGTGCCCGCTGATCTTTTAAAAATATACCTTTGCCAGAGAAGCCCCGCAAGTATCCATCGGCATAGCCTAAAGCTAAAATCGCAATCGAGTGATCCCGGGTTGCAACGTATTTTGCGTTGTACCCTACCTTATCCCCTGCCCTAAGCGCGCGGACTTGCAATATCTGCGCCTCAGGAAATGCCACCTGCCTGATAGATTGGGAAAATTCGGGCCGCTGCTTCCCTCCATACAGCGATAAACCGGGCCGGGTGCAGTCAAAATGGTAGGCTTGTCCCAAGGCAATGCCGGCACTGTTGCTTAAGCTGACACGCTTTCCCGAAACATGTTGGAGGGCGCCGACAAATTGATCCAGTTGATCGATGTTTTGCGGCCCATCTTGGTCTGCGGAGGCCAAATGGCTCATCACGATATCGATATCTAGTGTATTCCAATCAAACGCCGGAAGATCCTCCGCGTTGATCCCCAACCGGTTCATACCACTATTTATCATGATATCGCACGACCGTCCGATGTTCCGCCATCGCTGGACCTGTTCCATGCTATTGAGCACGGGCTTGGCTGATGATGTTATGGCAAACGGCATATCCTCAGCTCGCACGCCATTGAGAACTGAGACAGAGCTATCTGTGCCAATATAGGTCTCGATCTCTTTGGCTTCCTGCCAGTTGGCGACATAGAAATCGCGGCATCCAGCAGACTGCAGTTGCTGAACAACTTCTGCCGCGCCCAAGCCATAACCGTTGGCCTTGATCGCGGCCCCCGCACTGGCATTGCCGCTCATAGCATCGAGGGTCCGCCAATTATGTACCAAGGCCGTGCCATCTAACCGTAGCCTTGCTGCGGATGGAATATCGATCAGTTTATCACTCATACTGTCGCGATAGTCCGTTTGCTAGCCTTCGTCGAGTGCCGCTTCCGGATCATCAGGGATCCCCCACCAACCGACTATCAAGGCGACCAACACGAAGGCCCATGTGTACCAAAGGCCAGAGAACAGATCCCCAGTCTTAGCGATAATATATCCAGCGATCAGCGGTAAGAAACCACCGATAAAACCGGCTCCGAAATGATATGGAATAGACATGGAGCTATATCGAATTTTGGCCGGGAACATTTCCGAGAGCAGAGCGGCGACAGAACCATAGTTCATCGCCGATAACAGACCTAAAAAGAGTAAAATTGCTGTTATGCCGATCATGTTCCACACAGGTGGAAACTGTTCCGAAAAGTCATATCCAACAGTTGAAAGCATGGATTGCAATTGCGCTTGCCGCTCTGGTGCTTGGTCCCAACTATAGTCTGTGAGCGGCAACACGTCTGCTCCGGCTTTCAATCCAAGTGTATCGGACTTTTGCAGATCATAAGGAATCCCGTTCGCCGTCAAATCCGATATTAATCGACCGCATTGAGTGAGTTGTTGATCCGCGAGAGGATCATAGTCGCAATCGGGTCCGGAAACGGTCACCGGTGACGTTTCTGCAGACTCTGAAAGCGACGGGTTGGCCAAATTGCCAATCATCCAAAATGCTGGAAAGAGTGTGATCAATATCAATATATTACCATAGATAATCGGTTTTTTCCGGCCAACGCGGTCGGACCATTTTCCGACCATCAAATATATGGCCATGGACAGGAATCCCGCGATTCCGATCATTATTTCTACGGTCGTATGGTCCACTCGCAACGGACCTTTCAGCATGGAAAGACTTGAGAAAAATGCAGTGTACCAAATCGTCGTCAAGCCCGCTGTGATTCCGAACAACGCCACGAAGATGCGCTTTAAATTGCCGGGATATGTGAGGCTTTCTTTAATGGGATTTTTTGCAATTTTCCCGGCCTCTTTCATAGCCTGGAATACTGGACTTTCTGAAAGTTTTAAACGCATCCACAGTGAAATCCCCAACAGGATGAGCGACAGAAGGAACGGAACGCGCCATCCCCAAGCAGCAAATTCTTCGGGAGGAATGAGATAGCGACAGGTTAGCACCACAGCGATGCTCAAAACAAAACCGCCCGCTACGCTGGCTTGGATGAAACTGGTATAAAACCCACGTTTTTCTTTTGGTGCATGTTCGGCGACATAGATAGCCGCTCCGCCATATTCTCCGCCGAGCGCGAGGCCTTGTAGGATACGTAACAATATCACGATAATTGGCGCAGCTATGCCAATTGTCGCCGCCGAAGGCGTAAGGCCAACCCCTGCGGTAGCGACGCCCATCAACGTTACCGTCACCAGAAATGTATATTTCCGACCCAGCTTGTCGCCAAGATAACCGAACAACACAGCGCCGAGCGGGCGAAAACCAAACCCCACTGCAAAACCGGCCCAGACCAATAATGTCTGCAAAGTTTCATTTCCAGAAGGGAAAAAGGCGGCGCCAATCAGCGTTGCTAAAGTTCCGTAAATGAAGAAATCATACCATTCGAAAATTGTGCCAGCCGACGAGGCGGCAATAACAAGACGGATTTCCTTTTGGCTTGGCTCCCGCATCGCGATCGCGCCGGAATCCATTGTTGCAGTCTCACTTGTCATCGCATCCCCTCTCCCTTAAGCAAATCGCGTTTATAGTGGCTATTCCAGCTCTAATATAATCGCGTCGACGGCTAGACTGTCACCTTGCTCAGCAGAAACAGATTTCACAACAGCATTCTTTTGCGCGCGCAGGATATTTTCCATCTTCATTGCTTCAACAACGGCCAAAGGTTGCCCCTCTTCAACCTTATCGCCTTCTTTCACATGCAATGCGACAAGCAGGCCAGGCATTGGGCAGAGTAGATATTTTGAAAGATCTGGTGGAATCTTCTCGATCATATGAACGGCATGCTGTGCAATATGGCTCGGTAAGACCTGAACCTTATGGGTCGCGCCGTGCGTATTGAGTGCAAAACCATTGGCTGTTTTAGCGATCTTGACGGAAAATGGTTCCTCGTCGATGCTCGCCAATATTAGGCTATCGCCCGGTGTATAAGCGACTGACAGGTCGACTTGCTTGTCACCCACCAAAATACCATCTTCGGACACGAAAACCTGTTGCACGCTATCGCCAATTTGGACTTCCCACTCGGATGGCGGCTGCAACCTCTGGCCCAATTGATTGTCAATCCGGCGCGCACGATCCGCATGAGCGGTAGCTGCAAAAGCCGCGATGGCGGCTAGATTGCAGAGCAACTCTTCCGATGCCGGTGCGCCTTGGAAACCCTCAGGATACTCCTCAGCAATAAAGTTAGTCGTTATATTACCTTCGCGGAAACGTTCATGCTGCATCAGGGCAGATAGAAAATCGATATTGTGACCGGGTCCAGTAATCTCGAACCGGTTCAATGCATCAATCTGGCGATCAATCGCTTCGATCCGGGTCTCGCCATAGGTGATCAGCTTAGCAATCATCGGGTCGTAGAAGATTGAAACTTCCCCGCCCTCGGCCACGCCATCGTCCACGCGGATACCCTCTTCGGCTTCCGGCGGATTATATTTCACCAAACGCCCTGTTGATGGAAGGAAGTTGCGATAAGGGTCTTCCGCATAGACCCGGTTTTCAACGGCCCAACCTGTCAGAGTGACCTCATCCTGCGTCAGCGGCAGTTTTTCGCCATAAGCAACACGGATCATCTGCTCCACCAGATCAAGGCCGGTAATATATTCCGTCACCGGATGCTCGACCTGAAGCCGGGTGTTCATTTCGAGGAAATAGAAGCTCTTGTCCGCGCCAACGATGAGTTCAACCGTACCGGCGCTGTGATAATCGACCGCTTTGGACAGAGCGACAGCCTGTTCACCCATTTTCTTGCGCATCTCGGGGTCAACAAAAGGCGATGGTGCTTCTTCCACTACTTTCTGATGGCGCCGCTGGATCGAACATTCGCGCTCTCCCAGATAGATGACATTGCCATGTTTATCGCCGAGTATCTGAATTTCAATATGGCGTGGTTGTTCAATGAATTTCTCGATAAACACACGGTCATCACCAAAGCTCGCAAGGCCTTCACGCTTGGTCGCTTCAAAGCCTTCGCGGACATCCTTTTCATTCCACGCGAGACGCATACCCTTGCCGCCGCCGCCAGCACTGGCTTTCATCATCACGGGATAACCGATCTCGCCGGAAATTTTCACCGCATGATCGGTGTCGTCGATTTCGCCAATATGGCCCGGAACAACGCTGACGCCGGCCTTCTCCGCCAGTTTCTTGGATTCAATCTTGTCACCCATTGCGGCAATAGCGTTGGGTGGCGGTCCGATAAAGGCGATGCCATGTTCTGCAAGTTGCTCAGGAAAACTGGTGCGTTCGGACAGAAATCCATAACCGGGATGCACAGCTTCTGCTCCGGTTTCCTTGCAGGCCGCGATAATTTTGTCCGCGATCAGATAGGATTCGGCCGCCGGTGATGGACCGATATGCACAGCCTCGTCAGCCATCCGCACATGCGGCGCGCGGGCATCGGCATCGGAATAGACCGCCACCGTCTTGATGCCCATTTTCTGAGCAGTCCGGATGACCCGGCAAGCGATTTCACCGCGGTTTGCGATCAGGATTTTTTTGAACATTTTAGGTCTTTACGCTCCGAATGAATCTGATCGTCGACCAGATGTAACCAATTAATAATACAACAAAATATAAAGATAGATAAGAGTATGCTCTTTGTTCGGCACCTTCTTGAGGAAAACCCAAAAATCCTACTGTCATCGCTAAAATCAAAATTGCTCCAATTCCCAATAATGACAAGAACCCGAAGTTGATTATCGCAAGCCCACTCAAGTATTTGAGCCAATTCACTCAGCTGCCTCTAACTCAACATCTCTCGGTTCCGCTTCCATCGGAACCAGCCCCAATTTCTCGAACATCGCTTCATCTGCATCATCGCCAGCATTGCCAGTCGTCAGCAATTTATCACCGGTAAATATGCTGTTCGCCCCTGCCATAAAGCAAAGCGCCTGTGTGCTTTCCGACATGGATTCTCGTCCAGCGGACAAGCGCACCATTGATGCGGGCATAGTGATCCGTGCCACGGCGATTGTACGGACAAACTCGATATCGTCGATTTTAGCCAAAGGCGTGTCGGCAAGCATATCACCAAGCACCGTGCCCTTCACAGGAACGAGCGCATTTACAGGCACACTTTCCGGATGCTTGGGTAATGTCGCCAATGCGTGAATGAAACCAACCCGGTCTTCGCGGGTCTCGCCCATTCCGACAATGCCGCCAGAGCAGACATTGATGCCGCTCTCACGCACATTTTCTAATGTTTCCAAACGATCACCAAAGACGCGAGTGGTAATCACCTTTTCATAATATTCAGGCGATGTATCGATGTTATGATTATAATAATCCAAACCGGCTTCCGACAACATCTCGGATTGCTTCTTGGTCAGCATACCCAGCGTCATGCAGGTTTCCATGCCCATCTGCCGGACGCCTTTGACCATTTCGATAATCGCCGGCATGTCACGGTCTTTGGGATTACGCCAAGCAGCACCCATGCAAAAGCGGGATGAGCCGCGATCTTTGGCCTGTGCCGCTGTCTGCAGAACGGAACGCACGTCGAGTAGTTTTTCCGCCTTCAGTCCGCTTTCAGCTAGGGCGGACTGGTTACAATAGCCGCAATCTTCTGGACAGCCGCCGGTTTTGATCGACAGCAATGTAGATAGTTGAACCTGTCCGGGTGTGTGATGCTGCCGATGGACAGTGGCGGCCTGGAAAACCAGTTCGTCAAAGGACAGGTTGAACAGGTCCGTAATTTCTTCACGCGACCAGTCTTGTCTTACAATATTTTCGTTTTCGGGGGATATGGTCTCGGGTTCGTTCATTCAGCGGCTTCCTCTGTCTCTGGTGGCATATTATGGCCCAATAGGCGCAATATATCCGCGGCACATTCCACAATATTGCTCCCCGGTCCATAGATTCCGACAACACCCGATTTACGGAGGAATTCATAGTCTTGTGGCGGGATAACGCCGCCTGCAAAAACCTTGATATCGCTGCGCCCGGAATCCCGCAGCATTTGGATCAGCTCCGGGATGAGGGTTTTGTGACCAGCGGCCAGACTGGATGCGCCTACGGCATCAACATTTTCCGACAGAGCCAGATCACGTGTCTCACCTGGTGTTTGGAACAGTGGACCGGAGATGACATCGAAACCCATATCGGTAAAGGCGCTCGACACAACATTCGCGCCGCGATCATGCCCGTCCTGCCCCATTTTTGCGACGAGGATTTTGGGTTTACGGCCCAGACGTTGCGAAACGGCATCGACGCCATCCACGACTAAAGCATATTGCGGATCGCCTTCATAGGCCGCGCCGTAAATGCCCTTCACCGGTGTTGGTTTTGTTGCGTAACGACCGAACGCCGCTTCCATCGCGTCGGATATTTCACCGAGAGAAGCGCGCTTGCGGGCTGCATCGACAGCGAGGGCGAGCATATTGCCGTCACCCTTGGCACCTGCGGTAATCGCTTTCAGGGCAGCCTGACAGGCGTCTTCGTCGCGTTCTTTGCGCATCTTATCAAGACGAGTAATCTGACCATGGCGCACTTTGTCATTGTCGATGTCGAGCGTTTCGAGTTGGTCTTCATCTTCGAGCGTATATTTGTTCACGCCAACAATGACATCATCGCCTTTGTCGACCCGCGCTTGGCGTCCGGCAGCGGCTTCTTCGATCATACCTTTGGGCCAACCATCGGCAACCGCTTTGGCCATGCCACCTTCGGCTTCGACCCGTTCGATAATCTCCCACGTTTTTTCGACCAATTCATCGGTCAGTGCTTCTACATAATAGCTACCACCTAGAGGATCAACGACCTTGGTGATGCCTGCTTCTTCCTGCAAAACAATCTGGGTGTTGCGGGCGATACGGGCTGAAAAGTCGGTCGGTAGCGCGATGGCTTCATCAAGCGCGTTAGTGTGGAGCGATTGCGTACCACCTAATGTTGCCGCCATAGCCTCAATGGTTGTCCGGATAACGTTATTATACGGATCTTGTTCGGTCAGAGACACACCAGATGTCTGGCAGTGGGTGCGCAACATTTTTGATCGCTCGGATTGCGCGCCTAGACCAGTCATGACCCGATGCCACAAGGTCCGCGCCGCTCGTAATTTGGCAACTTCCATGAAGAAGTTCATGCCAATGCCGAAAAAGAAACTCAGTCGTCCGGCAAAAGCATCGATATCAAGGCCCGTCGCCATGGCTTGCTTTGCATATTCACGGCCATCGGCGATGGTGAAGGCCAGTTCTTGAACCGCCGTCGCGCCCGCCTCGTGCATATGATAGCCGCTGATCGAAATGCTGTTGAACTTCGGCATATGTTCGGATGTGTAACCGATAATATCGGAGATGATCCGCATAGATGGCGCAGGCGGGTAGATATAGGTGTTGCGGACCATAAACTCTTTGAGAATATCGTTCTGGATCGTGCCAGCAAGTTGATCCTGAGAGACTCCCTGCTCTTCCGCGGCAACAATGTAGAAAGCCAGACAGGGGATAACCGCGCCGTTCATTGTCATGGACACCGACATGGTATCGAGCGGGATCCCGTCGAACAGGATTTTCATGTCCTCGATACTGTCAATCGCAACGCCGGCCTTACCAACATCACCGACAACTCGCGGATGATCGCTATCATAGCCGCGATGGGTTGCGAGATCGAAGGCCACGGACAGGCCTTTCTGACCAGCAGCTAGATTGCGACGATAGAAGGCGTTGGATTCTTCAGCCGTTGAGAAACCAGCATATTGACGGATTGTCCAAGGGCGCCCCGCATACATGCTGGCCTTGACACCGCGGGTGAACGGACCAAAACCAGGGAGCCCCGGATCACCGGCGTCTTCCGCTGTGTATAGCGGTTTAACGGCTATGCCTTCCGGCGTTTCCCAAGTCAGATCACGCCCTTTAACCTCTTTGTCAGCGAGCGCGTTCCAGTCTTCTATCGTCGGTTTTTCAGTCATTATTCGCCCTTAAATTCGGCTTTCCGTTTCTGCAGGAAGGATATGGCACCCTCGCGCGCATCTTTGCTGTTACCGGCTAATCGTTGGCCCTCTGCTTCTTTCACCAGAGCCGAAGCATAGTCGCTTTCCAGTGCTGTCGCCAGATTCTGACGCATGACGCCTAAAGCTACGGTTGGGCCGTCGGCCAGACGCTTGGCTAGCGCATTGGCTTCATCCATCAACGCCGCATCGTCGACACACTTATATACTAATCCCCAATCTGCGGCTTTTTCGCCGGAGATTTTTTCGCCAAGCATCATCATTTCGGTGGCTCGTGCCTTGCCGACCAAACGCGTGAGCATCCAGCTAGCGCCGCCATCAGGGACCAGACCGATATTCACGAAGGCCTGCAAGAAGTAGGCGGATTTCCCGGCAATGGCAAAATCACTCGCCAGTGCGATCGAGCAACCGACACCAGCCGCTGGGCCATTAACGGCCGTTACAGTCGGGATATCAAGCTTGGCGAGTTTCAGCATCAATGGGTTATAATGCTGGTTCAATGCGGCGTAAGAACCCTGCCCGCCGGACAAGGCGCTATCGCCGCCCTTGGCTTGCAGATCGGCCCCGGCACAAAAAGCGCGGCCTTCACCGGTAATGATAACGGCGCGCGCATCGTCCAGTTTGTCCAGCGCCAGATTTATCTCATCCGCCATGTCCAAAGAACAAGCGTTCAGGCGCGTTGGCTGGTTCAGCGTGATTGTCGCTACCTGATCGGCGATTTCCAATTTGATATTCTCGAATTCCATAGTCTGTCCCTCTGAATTTAGTCAGCCCGAATTTGCTCCGGCTTGACGTTATTTTTATATTGAGAATCGCCGGATCAATGATCTTTTGGTGTTTCCATAATCTCGGTTAGCATCCCGCCCATATCCTTGGGATGCACAAAAAAGATAAGTGTTCCGTGGGCGCCGATACGCGGTTCCCCCAAGACGCGCTTACCCATCGCTTCAAATTCCGCCTTAGCGGCATGGATATCGGGTACCTCAAAACAGATATGATGCTGTCCGCCGAGCGGATTTTTAGCAAGAAAACCATGGATGGGACTATCTTCAACCAATGGTTCAATCAATTCTATCTGGGTGCCATTGGTTGGTCCGTCAGCAGGCGTATCAACAAAGCAAACCTTCACGCCTTGCGCCGGAAGATCGAAAGGTTCGCCTATAGAGGTAGCCCCCATGACATCGCGCCAATGGGCGATGCTTTCGGGGATGGAGGGGGTGACTACGCCGATGTGATTGAGGCGACCTAATTTCAATGTGCTTCTCCGTGCGGGATGAATTTATGGACTAAAGGCGCAATCACGGCTCCAATGGCAACGCCGAATAAGCCCGACAATATCGCGAAACTAATCCCGCTGGCAAATTGCTGAGCTGTTTCAGGAAACAGGCCGACCAACGGATGCGATATCAAGTCGATAATATGCTCGGGTCCATGCCAGCCAACGGCTGCGATATTATGCACTAGCAAGCCCCCGCCGACCCAAGCCATCGCCAGCGTCCCGATGATCGAGATGGTAGCAAGCAGTTTGGGCATAAAGGCCACCAAGCCGCGTCCGAATGAAGCTATCGCTCCTTTATTTTCCTTGGCGAGATGCAGGCCGACATCGTCCATCTTCACGATCAGAGCGACAGCGCCATATACGCCAACCGTTATCACGATGCCGATAAGCGCGAGGATGATACCCTGTTGCCACCAGACTTCATCGGTTACTTCGGATAGGGCGATGGCCATTATTTCCGCAGAAAGAATGAAATCGGTGCGGATTGCGCCGGATACCATTTCCTTCTCTCGGCCAGGACCTTCGACAATGGCTGGTTTATCATGCTTGGTGGTCTCGTCTACGTGGAGCCATTCAAGCACCTTCTCAGCCGCCTCGTAGCAAAGGAAAAGGCCGCCGAGAATCAGGATGATCGGAATCAGAAACGGCGCGAACTGGCCGAGCAGAACTGCCGCAGGGAGCAGAAACACCAGCTTGTTCTTGATTGACCCTTTGGCGATCTTCCAGATCATCGGCAGTTCGCGGGATGGATCGAAACCGGTCACATATTGAGGTGTGACAGCGGCGTCGTCGATGACCACACCTGCAGATTTCGTGCCTGCGCGTGCTGCGGCGACACTGATATCGTCAATGGACGCGGCGGCGACTTTGGCAATCGCCGCTACGTCGTCGAGGAGGGCTACTAATCCTGTTGGCATTTTTTATCCTCTACAATGGGATATTGTCATGCTTTTTCCAAGGATTCTCGAGCTGCTTATTGCGCAGCTTCCGCAATCCCAGCGCTACCCGTCGCCGCGTCGAATGTGGCATGATTACTTCATCTATAAAGCCCTTTTGTGCGGCGATAAACGGATTGGCAAAACGCGCTTCATATTCCGCAGTGTGCTCGGCAATCTCTTCGGTTGTCTTGCCACGGAAGATAATCTCAACTGCCCCTTTCGCGCCCATCACAGCGATTTCAGCCGTTGGCCAGGCGTAGTTTAAATCACCGCGCAAATGCTTCGATGCCATGACGTCATATGCGCCGCCATAGGCTTTGCGGGTGATGATAGTGATTTTCGGCACCGTCGCCTCTGCATAAGCGAAGAGCAGTTTTGCACCATGCTTGATAATACCATTATGCTCTTGCGACGTGCCGGGTAGAAAACCGGGAACATCGACCAAGGTCACGATAGGAATATTGAACGCATCGCAATAGCGGACAAAGCGCGCCGCTTTTTTGGAAGCGTTGATATCGAGGCAGCCAGCGAGCACCATAGGCTGGTTCGCAACCACGCCGACGGTAGACCCTTCCATCCGGCCAAAACCGCAAATGATATTATCGGCATGGGCTGGCTGAATTTCAAAAAATTCGCCTTCATCAACCATTTTCCGGATGACCTCATGCATATCATAAGGCTGGTTCGCATTGGCGGGGATCAGCGTATCGAGGCTTTCTTCCAACCGGTCCCATGGATCAGCAGTTGGCCGCTCCGGCACTTCTTCACGGTTGCTCAGCGGCATATAATCTATGAAATCACGCGCAGCGAGCAACGCTTCGATATCGTTTTCATAAGCAACGTCGGCCACACTGGTTTTTGTTGTGTGGGTTACGGCACCGCCCAATTCTTCCTGCGTGACAATCTCGTTGGTCACCGTCTTCACAACGTCTGGACCGGTCACAAACATATAGCTGCTGTCTTTCACCATGAAGATGAAATCCGTCATCGCCGGTGAATAAACTGCGCCGCCAGCACATGGTCCCATGATCAGGCTCAGTTGCGGAACAACGCCGCTGGCCAAGACATTGCGTTGGAACACATCCGCATAACCGCCAAGCGAGGCGACACCTTCCTGAATACGCGCGCCACCACTGTCGTTAATGCCAATGACTGGAGCACCTACTTTCATAGCATTTTCGAGAATTTTGCAGATCTTCTCGGCATGGCGTTCACTGAGCGAGCCACCAAAAACAGTAAAATCCTGAGAGAAGACAAATATCAAACGGCCATTGATCGTACCGGAACCGGTTACAACGCCGTCACCAGCAATCTTGGTTTCTTCCATGCCGAAATCGACGCAATTATGTTCGACATACATATCGATTTCTTCAAACGAACCTTCATCGAGAAGTATCTCAATCCGTTCGCGTGCCGTCAGCTTGCCTTTGGCATGCTGACTATCAATCCGTTTTTGTCCGCCGCCGAGCATTGCTTCGGCGCGCTTGACTTCCAATTGTGCGATAATGTCTGACATTCATCCCCCGACTGTGAATCACTAGGTGCGATATGCCCTAGTCAATGCACAGCCGGTTAGGCAATCGTCAATGTGAAATTAATCGATCAATTAAGTTACTTTTGAAACGTCCCGTTCCGTAGCGTCATCCTATTTAAACAATACCAATTCCTCGGCCATGCTTGGGTGTAATGCCACAGTGTCGTCAAATGCTTGCTTGGTTAGTCCTGCTTTGACTGCGATTGCGGCGGCTTGCAAAATCTCCGGTGCATCCGGTCCAATCATATGCAGGCCCAGTATCTTCTCACTGGTGGCTTCAACAATCATTTTATACAGGCTGCGCTCGGGGCGATCGGCGAAGGCATTGCGCATCGCTCGGAAATCCGACGAATAGACCTTGATATTGCCATATTGCGTCCGCGCTTCTCCTTCGGTCAAGCCCACCGAAGCAATAGGTGGCTGTGAGAAAACAGCCGATGGGATGCAGCTATAATCCACAGTTTTGGGATCATTGTTAAATACTGTATCAGCAAACGCCTGTCCTTCACGAATGGCAACCGGCGTCAGCTGCACACGGTCGGTGACATCGCCAACAGCATAGATGCTGTCGACATTGGTCCGGCTATATTCATCGACCTTGATCGCGCCCTTTTCATTGGTTTCAACACCAGCATTTTCCAGGCCAAGGCCTTGAATCTTCGGGCTTCGGCCAGTGGCAATCAGAACGACATCAGCCTGCACTGGATCTTTGCCATCCATATAAACATCAAAGCCACTATCATCGCGCTGTTCGATTTTGTCGAACGTGCAGTTGAATTTATAACTTATGCCTTTAGCCAGAGAGATTTGCAGCAACCTATCACGCAGGCTTTCATCATAGCCGCGTAATATAACGTCCGAGCGATTGACCACGGTAACTTCGCTGCCCAATCCGTTAAAGATACCGGCAAATTCATTGGCAATATAGCCACCACCTGCGATAATGACTTTCTTGGGTAATTTTTCCAGATGGAACATTTCATTGGATGTTTGCGCTAGTTCACTGCCAGGAAAATCAGGTTTAACCGGCCACGCACCCACGGCGATCAATATGTATTTGGCGGTGACGGTCTTGCCGCTGGCGAGCTTCACTTCATGTGGACCGACAATCTCTGCACGTTCCAAAATGATTTCAACATCATGGTTTTTCAGCGTTTCGGTGTAAGCGTTGTTAAGCCTATCAACGTCTGACAGAATGTGATCGCGCAGCTTGGTCCAGTCAAATTTGGCGTTCTGCCAGGTCCAGCCAAAATTTTTGCCATCTTCGAGATCTTCAGAAAAATGTGAACCATAAACCAGCATCTTTTTCGGCACACAGCCGCGAATGACACAGGTACCGCCAACGCGATATTCTTCGGCAACCGCCACTTTGGCGCCATAGGAAGCCGACACGCGCGCGGCTCTTGTTCCACCTGATCCTGCGCCAATGACAAACAGGTCATAATCATATTTCGACATTTTAAATTCCTTGATCACTCAGGCAGGAAATGCCCGGTTTTTTAGTGTTTCGGTCGAAGGGTCCATTTGGTTACCGTCACCCGCCATGAGTGCGTTGGCCATTTCCTTGCCCAGCTCGACACCAAACTGGTCAAAGGGATTGATGCCCAAAAGCATTGCATTCACGAAGGTACGATGCTCGTAAAAGGCTATAAGAGCCCCCAAAGTTTTCCCATTAAGATCATCCAGTAACAGTGTCACGCTCGGCCTGTCGCCTGGATAATTTCGATTAGGGTCATCGGATTTCTTGCCGGTCATTAACGCCGCTCCTTGGGCAAAACAGTTTAGCAGCAGGCCGTGATGATGTTCTGCCGCCAGCGAGTGCCCCGGTTCGATGACGGCAAGAAGCTCAACCGGTACCAAGTGTGTCCCTTGATGGAGCAACTGAAAAACGGCATGCTGTACATCGGTTCCTACCCCGCCCCAGACGATCGGGCTGCTATGGCGGTCGAGCGGTTTGCCATCTGCCGTTACCGATTTGCCATTACTCTCCATTTCAAGTTGTTGTAGGTAGTCGGGCAATAGTTTCAGTCGTTCGTCATAGGCGAAGACGGCTCGTGTCTCACAGCCTCGGATCTGGCTATAATATTGGTCACAAAAAGCCGCGATAACCGGAATATTTTGATTAAACGGGGCATCTTTGAAATGTTGATCCATTGTGGCAGCTCCGGCCAGCAGATCATCAAAAACGTCCATACCGAGAGTGAGGGCAACGCTAAATCCAATCGAGGACCAAAGCGAATAGCGCCCTCCAACTGTCTCGGAAAAGGGCAGAATTCTACTCTCATCAACGCCCCATTCGACCGCTGTTTCCGGCATGGCCGTCAATGAGACGATCTTGCCAAAGGGATCCGAGACCCCCTGTTCGGCCATCCAATCGGTTACAGAGCGTGCGTTGAGAAAGGTTTCTGCCGTCGTGAAGCTTTTGGATGCAATCACAATCAACGTTTTATGGGCATCAAAGCGTTCCAGTACAGGTTCCAATGCAGAGCCATCTATATTGGAAATAACCGCTGTTTCATATTTTTCATCGCCTAGTTTCAACGATTCCAGCAACAGTTCAGGACCTAGTGCGGAACCACCGATACCGAGGTGAATGATATATTCAATATCGCCGAGCGCGCCGGCATCAATAGCCTGAACGAGCCCTTGCATCCGGTTTCTCAGCAAGTGTGCATTTTCAACGCTTGTCTTCGCGCCCATGCCACGTTCTGCCGTATGCTCCGCTGCGCGACCTTCACTGATGTTAATGACCGAGCCGTTGGTCAGGGCTTCAATCTGATCGGACAAGCCTTTGTCAGCGGCAAGCTTTTGGAAATTTTCCAGTAAAGCGCTATCCATATGTGTCTTGGAAAAATCGAAATAAATGCCGGATTGGTCGAAACTCAACTGCGCAACACGATCGGAAGCGGCGTCAAACAAAGCTTTTAAGGTTGATTTAGGCTGGGTCTCTATCGCGTTCCAATGATCCAAAGCACATTCTTTCTTGTTATTTACAATGACCTACACGCCCCAAATTTTCGATCACCGCTCTATCCTGCGTCGATCTGATGGACAAGGTCAATCACCGGAAATTGTCGATAAATACTGTCTCTTGACCGCACGCGCCATTATCAGCAAAGGGACGCGATGAGAGATAAAACCGCTGAGCGATCCGAAACCGCAGATTTCATGATTTTCCTCGTAAAACTGGCGGTGTTCGTCATTATCTTACGCAGTTTTATCGTGTCGCCGTTCAATATCCCGTCAGAATCCATGCAGCCGCGCCTAATGGTTGGTGATTATCTGCTGGTTGCAAAATGGCCTTATGGATATTCCGAGTATAGCATGCCGTTCAGCGCGCCGGTTATTCCAGGACGAATTTTGGCCAACAAACCAGAGCCTGGCGACGTGGTTGTGTTCAAAGCCCCGCCCAGTGCTACGGATGATTATATCAAGCGAGTTATTGGCCTGTCGGGCGATATTATACAGGTCACAAATGGCGTTGTCTCGATCAATGGCACGCCGGTCGAGCGCAAGAAAATTGACGACTATGTTCACTTAGTGTCCCCCAACAGCCTCTGTTATGCGGCCTATTTCGAAACAACCAATGCAGATGGCGAACGGATTTGCCGCTATCCGCAGTTTCAAGAGACTCTGCCGAATGGCCGGACTTACAAGATATTAGATGTGAACGAAGCGTCTGAAGGCGACAATACCGATAGTTTTATCGTACCGGATGGTCATATGTTCCTGATGGGCGACAATCGGGA
This sequence comes from uncultured Sphingomonadaceae bacterium, assembly GCA_947493215.1. Classification (GTDB taxonomy): domain Bacteria; phylum Pseudomonadota; class Alphaproteobacteria; order Sphingomonadales; family Sphingomonadaceae; genus Parasphingorhabdus. Next base: position 2,191,416 of record CANLQE010000001.1, read on the forward strand.
TCGCAGCGCGGACAGCCGTTTCCCGGCGGTTGAGGGACAAGCCATCGGTATGGTTCCGCAAGAAAATCTGGTAGGCCGGGCGCTCGTGTCGGTATTTTCGACCGATGGATCTGCCGAATGGATAAAACCGTGGACCTGGTTTAGCGCGGCGCGGTGGGAGCGTATTGGAGAGAGCTTTGAATAAATCGGTGCTTCTAGAATGGCTTGCCGATCTGACTGGGGAAAAGCCGGGCGACGAAACGCTTTACATCCGTGCGGTCACCCATGGCAGTTTTGGCGATGATGACTATCAGCGGCTTGAATTCCTTGGTGATCGCGTGCTCGGTTTGACGATTGCTGCTCGGCTTTATGAGCAGTTCCCCAATGAACCTGAAGGACAATTGTCACAGAGGCTCAACGGACTCGTTTCGGGCAAGGTCTGTGGAGAGATTGCTCGCACTCTTGGAATTTCCGATCATCTTTTGCTCGGCAAACAGGCGCGGGATGATGGGGCTCGCCAAAGCGCAAAGGTTCTTGGTGACGTCATGGAGTCACTCATCGGTGCTGTATATCTCGATCACGGGATGGACGCGGCGAAACGGTTTATCCTGAAATATTGGGGGGACCGAATTTCAGGTATGGCGAAGGATATCCGGCACCCCAAATCCGCGCTGCAGGAATGGGCCGCGGCACATAATCGCAAAATGCCGGTTTACGAGCTGGTGGAAAAAGTCGGCCCGCATCATGACCTGCGGTTCACGGTCAAAGCGGTCATTAGCAAGGTTGGAGAAGTTGAGGCAACAGCCTCATCTATCCAAACTGCGGAAACAACCGCCGCCAAACTCTTTTTGGAAAAATATACATGACCGAACAACCCACCTCACAGAAATGTGGTGTAGTAGCGCTTATCGGCGCACCCAATGCAGGTAAATCTACATTGATCAATGCGCTCGTTGGTCAGAAGGTCGCGATTACCAGCTCTAAACCGCAAACTACGCGGACGCGTCTGCTGGGCATTGCGATGGAAGAGAATACTCAGCTGTTGCTGGTCGACACACCCGGCATTTTTGAGCCGCACCGCCGATTGGACCGAGCGATGGTTTCCGCTGCCTGGGATGGCGCAGAGGACGCAGACATCATCGTTTTTCTGGTGGATTCGCGTGCAGGTCTTGGCCCCAAAGTCACTTCGATTGTCGAGCGGATCAAGCACCGGAAAGAGAAAATAATCCTCGTGCTCAACAAGGTCGATATCGCGGCCAAGGATAAATTGCTCAATCACGCGTCAAAGCTGAATGACCTTTCCGTCTTTGATGAAACATTTTTCGTCAGCGCGAAAACCGGCGATGGGCTGGAAGAACTCAAAACCTATCTGGTAGCCGCGATGCCCGAAGGCCCGTGGCATTTCCCGGAAGATCAGGTTTCCGACGCCAGCGAACGCATTTTAGCCGCAGAAATCACGCGAGAACAGGTTTTTCGCCAGCTCCATGCTGAACTGCCCTATGCGATTGCCATTGCGATGGAGCAGTATAAGGAACGGGAAGACGGATCGGTGGAAATTCACCAGCAAATATTGGTGGAAAAGAGCAGCCAACGAGCCATTATCCTCGGCAAAGGTGGACATCAGATCAAGGACATCGGTGCCAAAGCCCGTGCGGAGCTATCCGAGATATTGGGCAAGACCGTCCATCTCTATCTCCACGTCAAAGTCAGTGCCAATTGGGATGAGGATAAAAGCCTGTATCAAGACATGGGGTTGGATTGGGTCAAATAGAACTCACGGTGCCCGCGTACGGGCAATCTTCCGGGCAAAACTTGATGTGACGACCGATTTGTTGCAGTATATGCAGATGTTTCCACAGGAGGGAATGTCATGGCTATCGCCCAAAAGCGCAGATCGCGCCGGCAACAGTCGCCAGTGATCTTACGTTCAAGGACCTTCGCTCTGCGTTAGAAGCAGGTTGGAGAGATTTCAGAGCACATCCGATATTCGGACTGTTTTTCGGAGCCATTTATGTGAGTGCGGGCATGTTCCTCTATTTCGCCCTGTTTGTTCGTGGAGAAATTGCTTGGTTAATTCCAGCCGCAGCGGGGTTTCCGCTGCTTGCCCCCTTTGTGGCTGTAGGACTTTATGAAGTCAGCCGCCGCCGCGAAGCGGGCATGCCGATGAGTTGGCGCGCGGTCCTTGGGGCATTGCGCGGGCGCGGCGATGAACAAATATTGAGTATGGGCGTCATCCTGTTTGTTGCATTTGCATTTTGGCTGATGGCTGCCCATGGCATTTTTGCCATTTTCCTGGCTGAGTCCGGCATTGGTTCAGAATCACTTGCGCTATTTCGGACAGGCGCTGGCATCATGATGTTGCTGGTCGGCAGTTTCGTTGGCGCACTAATGGCGCTGGCCTTTTACGCGATAACAGTCGTCAGCCTGCCTATGCTGGTTGACCGCGAAGTTGACTTTATCACGGCCATTATCGTTAGCTTGGCAACAGTGCGATCGAACAAGTTCGTTTTACTCGCCTGGGCCGTTATGATTGCAATTGCTCTGTTTGTCGCGATGCTCCCGCTTTTCTTGGGGTTGCTTGTCGTACTTCCAGTCCTCGGACACGCGACATGGCATTTATATCGCCGTTCGGTCAGCCAGCCCGACGCATAACAAGTAACTGCAGCGCCCTAACCTCAAGCCGACTAAGCCAGAAGCGATGCTATCCAGTAGCTACCGGATTATCGTGAAATATTTTCCGCATGAGTGGCTCAAAGCTTTCTAGGGAGTCTACTTCGAAATCAGGATCAAACGCCGGCGCATCCCAAACATCGACAACTTTGACGGCAAGGTCATACCAAGGTTCATCCACCCATTTCTTTCGAAGATCGGTCGGGGCGCCCATGTAATGATAATAATGCTCACCCTGAAAAGCTTGATGGTTATACAACACATGATAGCTGTCATCGCTGATATAGGGCCGCATCATTTCTGCGGCAATCGGTCCGTGATTGGGAATATTAATAGCTTTCCCGATGTCGTGACACAGCGCCACAACGATTTCCTCATCACTGGCGCCATCCCTGCGCGCAAGCGTCCCTGCCATCAATGAATGCTGCAGCTGATCGCAGGCAAAACCAAGAGTATGCTGCTCTAAGGACTTTAACATGCCGATGAAACGGTCAGCGGTATTTTTAAATTCTTCTTTATGCGCGGCGCCGATAATCTTCCACTCTTCGAGTGTACCATCCTGCATTTTGGTAAAGGTTGCTTGAGAAGCCATGTCACAATTTCCTTCTTATTTCGGTCGTCCGCCATCGATTAAGAGGCAATATGACCTGTCCCACGACCAAAGTCTAGTTTTTGGGTGTGCGTTGCCGCAATTGCGGTAAATGGACAGAAGCTTCTAAGTGTTCCCGCTGAAGTCAGCAAAGCTCGGGACTGGGATGGAAGCGCTTACTCAGCTACGATCTGAATTAAATGCGGTGGAGGCCGCTAGCTTGTTTATGACTGCTAAATCCCGAAAGTGGGCATTACGATTGATCTCTAAAACTTCTCGCACTTGAATAAGGTGATGTGACCTAAACCATTGCTGAAACGATAAAAGGTATAATCTGGAGTCTTTGCTGAAAGAAGAAATCAGAATGTTGTTAAGTGTATTTGTACTTTGCAATTTGCTTCTCATTGGTGGTCAAAATGCCGCAGCTCAACCATCCTCATCAGATACTAAACCGCTGGATGTCGCTCCAAATCAATCCATCGAAGACCAAAAGGATTTTATGGGTTATTGGAAGCGCGGTGACAATCAAATTTTGTATTTTACACACAAAGGTGTCAGCTTAGTCTCGCACCAAACGAACAAAGCATCAGGGCTTACCTATGACGCAGCGAAAGTCGATTTTACAGCGACCGTCTGAGGAAATCTTGTGCACGGCGCGCACCTAATACGATTACCGTCACACCTGCTCGATAACTGCTCGCCATATTTGTGGGTAGGATTTGGTCTTACATTGCAGGATGATGATACAGTCCTCTCAGGTTTTAGAGGAGATAGAACAGTTGATGTGGTAAATTGCACAGTTGAAATGAGCAAACCAGTATCCTTTGTTTATTCTAGAATGCTGGATGCCAACGGCGATCCTCTCAAGTAGTTATCGGGATCGATTTTTTAGATCACCTAACGCTAATGTCCGCTTTTGCCTACAAAACGGACATTAGATGATTTTGAAATTTGAGGAAAAATGCGCGGTCAATAATTTAAGTTTTGGATCGATATAACTTTTGCAGAAAGGGCGATCTGGATTGCTGACATAATAGTTTTGAAAACGCTGATCTGACAATTTGAATTCTTTATGTTCTAATATCTGAGTAACCAGTGGTTGGTCAAAACCCTGTTCCAGTATCTTTAGCGCGCGCTGACTTTCGGATGCTTGTCGGGAATCAAAAACATATACTGCACTTCGATATTTTCCTCTCATCTTGTGATGGGATGTGCTGGCATGTGTCCTTAGGTGTATCTCAATCAATGTCTCAAGCGGAATGGTTGCGGCATCAAATTCGATCAACACCGCTTCGGAAAAACTATCGTGTGGCGGATCGGCTTTGATAAACCCTTGCTCTACCTTTTCGACCCCGCATAGGGATTGGAATACGGCTTCGGTACACCAGTGGCATCCACCGCCAAATCCGATTTTTTCCATTATGTTTCCTTACGCTAATACCGTGTGTTTGTCTGATTTTTGACGAAGCCGCCCCAAATAGGATTTTAGGGATGCACATATTCTGTTGGTCGCGCACCGTCGGTATAAAGAAGGCGACGTTCATTGTGCCATTTGTCAAAGCCACAATCGCATCTGCAGCCACTGACTCTATTTCGCAATTAGTACGAAAGATCCAATCTGATGCTGAACCCGAACGGCGGCATAAAGTAACAGTTCCGCTGCAATCAGCAAAACCGTAAAGGCTTTAAAAAACCGCCGATAAACATCAGTGCTTTGGCCGCTTACTGGCCATATTATGATCAACCACATCATCCCAACATATTACGCGGCCCCAAATTTGAAGCCGTGTAGCATGGTGTTCGTACGAAAGCCTTGCCGCGTTACAAACCTATTCGGCTTTGACCTTCGCCGGCTTCTTCTTAGCTGCGGGTTTCTTCTTAGCCGCTGGTTTTTTCTTCGCTGCAGCTTTTTTCTTAGGAGCCGCCTTTTTCTTGCGCTTCTTAGCCGGACCTTTGGCTGCGCGGTCATCGATCAATTGCGCTGCTTCTTCCAGTGTCAGCTGATCCTTGTCTACCGTCTTTGGCAAAGACGCATTGGTCGTACCATCGGTGACATAAGGGCCATAACGGCCATCCATCAGCTTGATTTCTTCCTCGGTGCGCGGGTGTTTGCCCATGATCTTTAGCGGTTCAGCGCCTCTCCGGCCACCTTTGCCATTTTTCGCCGCATCGGCCAGCTTGGCTACAGCGGCGTTCATGCCGATTTCAAATACTTCCGCCGTGTTTTCCAGGCGCGCAGATTTGCCGTCATGGCTCAAATAGGGCCCATAACGGCCGATTAGCGCGTTAACTTCCTTGCCCGATTCCGGATGCTTGCCAACTTCACGTGGCAACGAAAGCAGTTTTAGCGCCCATTCGAGACCAAAATCTTCTGCCGGAACATCTTTAGGAATAGACGAGCGTTTGGCTTCCTTTCCCTCGCCACGCTGAACATAGGGACCAAAGCGGCCGACCATTTTGGTGACTTTTTCATCCGTGTCCGGATCAACACCCAAATCTTCTGGTCCTTCATCCGCATCGGCATTGGCACCACCGCCTTGGGCAAAACGCCGGGTGAACTTACATTCGGGATAATTGGAACAAGCGACAAAGGCACCAAACCGGCCGCCGCGCAGCGCTAATTTGCCTTCGTTACAACGCGGACAGAGGCGCGGATCGGTACCGTCTTCTTTTTCCGGGAACAGATAAGGTTCGAGAAACTTGTCCAGCTCCGCGGTAACTTCTGACGGCAGTTTCTCCATGACCTCGACCGTTTTTGGCTTGAAATCATGCCAAAAGGCTTCGAGGATTTTCTGCCATTCCGCACGTCCACCACTGACTTCATCCAGCTCGTCCTCAAGGCCTGCCGTATATTCATAAGCGACATAGCGCTCGAAAAATCTTTCGAGAAAACCTGTTAAGAGCCGTCCACTTTCCTCTGCAAAAAAACGGTTTCCTTCGGTGCGGACATAGGCACGGTCTTTGAGCGTCTTGATGATTGAGGCATAGGTGGAAGGACGGCCAATGCCGAGTTCTTCCATCTTCTTGACCAGGCTCGCTTCGCTGTAACGCGGTGGCGGCTGCGTGAAATGCTGGTTGGCTTCGACGGACTTCTTCGCCGGGCTGTCACCTTTGGACATAGCCGGCAGCAAGCCGCCATTTTCGTCTTTGCTGTCATCGCGCCCTTCTTCGTACAGTGCCATAAAGCCGGCGAATTTCACGACCTGACCGGTTGCACGCAGACCGGTTTGACCCGTGCCGTCGAGCATTTCAACGGTCGTGCGTTCCAGTCGCGCGGCCGCCATCTGGCTGGCCATGGCGCGTTTCAGGATCAGGCTGTAAAGCTTGGCATGATCTCCGCTGCCCATGGTGTCGCGGGTAAAGCTGGTGGGCCGGATCGCCTCATGGGCCTCCTGCGCATTTTTGGCTTTGGATTTATATATCCGCGGACTGTCTGGCACATAGCTCGCGTCATAACGATCGGAAATCGCCTTGCGCGCGGCGGAAATGGCGCTTCCATCCATCTGTACGCCGTCGGTACGCATATAGGTAATTCCGCCATCTTCATATAATTGCTGGGCAATCCGCATGGTGTGACTGGCGGAATAGCCGAGTTTACGAGCCGCTTCCTGTTGCAAGGTAGAGGTTGTAAATGGTGGCGGTGGATTGCGTGTAAGCGGTTTGGTTTCAACCGTGTCAATCGTAAAAAGGCCATTTTCCACCGCTGTTTTCGCAACAGTGGCTTCGGCTTCATTTGATAGGTCCATTTTACCAAGCTTCTTGCCTTGGTGGATGGTTAGCCGCGCTTCAAACGCCTGACCGCCCTGCTCCATCTGCGATGTAACTGACCAATATTCTTGTGGGTTGAACACTTCAATTTCGCGCTCACGCTCTACAATCAAACGCAAAGACACGGATTGGACACGGCCAGCGGATTTCGCACCGGGTAGCTTGCGCCACAATACGGGTGAAAGTGTGAAGCCCACAAGGTAATCAAGCGCACGACGAGCACGATAGGCATCGATCAAGTCATCATCCAGTGCGCGCGGATTGGCCATAGCTTCGGTGACGGCGGACTTTGTGATAGCGTTAAAAGTTACGCGGTCGACTTTCTCAGGCAAGGCTTTCTTTTTACGCAAAACTTCCTGCACATGCCAGCTAATCGCTTCCCCTTCCCGGTCAGGGTCGGTCGCGAGAATGAGGCGGGTGGCCTTTTTGGACAGATCCGTAATCGCCTTGAGCTGCTTGGTCTTGTCCGCATAGGGTTGCCACAGCATGGCAAAACCATCGTCCGGATCAACCGAGCCATCTTTGGGGGGGAGATCGCGGATATGGCCGTAAGAGGCCAGCACCTTGAAGTCCGATCCGAGATAATTTTCGATTGTTTTCGCTTTGGCGGGTGACTCAACGATTACTAATTGCATAATTTCCGATTTTCATTTGTCTCACGTACACACGCGAGGCTGGAACACAGATTGGACGTTCGTCAAGCACTTGATAAACGAAATTGCCGTTTAGCTTAATTTTATAGGAATTCAACTGGGCAAACTTACGCGGGCTCCCGCGTGGCGTGTCAGTCGCCCTGCCAATTCCAGTTCCAACAGTATCATTTGCACCGATGCCGCGGAAAGGTGGGATTGCCGGATGAGTTCATCGATGGAAACCGGTGCCATGCTGAGCAAGTCGGTCAGCGAATGGCGGTCAGCTGCCTTGATTTCCTCAGCTCGCGTTTCCCGTAGTTTTGATGGGTCACCTTGTGTATCGAACAAATCGGATGGGGTATTAGCCCCTTCGGCCCGGTCATCAAAATGACGGATGAGTTCCAGAACATCGTCGGCCGACTGGATCAGGGTTGCGCCCTCTCGAATCAATCCGTTGCATCCTCTGGAGCGCGGATCTTGCGGCGAACCGGGTACGGCCATTACATCGCGCCCTGCTTCTGCTGCCAGTCTGGCGGTAATTAGAGAGCCTGACTTTGGGGCGGCTTCGACGACCACTGTGCCGCGAACAAGACCAGCTATGATACGATTCCGATAGGGGAAGTGGCGGGCCTTTGGCTCCGTGCCGGGTGGTTGCTCTGCTAATAGCAATCCATCGCGCGCTATTTGCTCCTGCAGACCTTCATTTTCCGGCGGGTAGTTAATGTCTATTCCGCCAGCGATAACGGCAACAGCGGATTTGTTGACCGATCCCTGATGGGCGGCGGTATCAATACCCCGCGCCAGACCAGACACAATCGATATATCTTCGATCGTCAGGCTGTTGGCCAGGTCTCTGGCGAAGCGGCAAGCCGCGGCGGAAGCATTGCGGGCGCCGACTATCGCAACTGTGGGATGGCTCAGCAGAGACAGGTTGCCGCGATAGATAATGGCGGGCGGCGCGTTGCTAAGCTCTGCCAGCAGCGATGGGTAATCCGGATCCCCTAAGAAAAGATAGTGGGCACCCAGCTTTTGAACTTTGTCCATTTCCTGCTCAATCGCATCTTGGTCCGAGAGGCGCGGCGCCCTCCCCCCGCCCCTAGCGGCCAGTTCTGGAAGTATGTCCAAGGCTCTAGCGGCACTGCCATAGCGTTTGATGAGCTGAATGTAGCTTACCGGGCCGATATTTGCGGATCGAATCAGCCTCAGCCGATCAAAATTGTCTCTCATGCTGCTAACCGTGTCACCGATAGGGGATGTCAGGAGGCTCCGACTTTGGGTTCTTCGCCTGCCATAAGTCGTTCGACATTAGCGCGATGCTTCCAAATTACAAGCAAGGCAAACCCTATAAACATAGGTGTCCACGAGTAATGACCCAATATTACCGCCGTTATGGGTACGGAAATAGAAGCCAACATTCCGCTCACCGAAGAATAGCGCAAGATCAGCAGGCCGCAAAGCCACGTAACTGCGAATACTATGCCCAATATAGGATCCAATGCGGCGACAATACCGAGCAAAGTCGCAACGCCTTTACCACCCTTAAATTTCAACCAAATCGGATAAAGATGTCCTAAAAAAGCCCCGAGTCCAGCCAGTACGCCAAATCCATCTTCAAAATGCGCAGCAATAAGGACTGCTACGGCACCTTTGCCAACATCCAACAAAAGCGTCAGCGCTGCGGTCGCTTTATTACCGGTTCGCAAAACATTGGTTGCGCCAATATTACCTGAACCGACGTCTCGAAGATCACCGCCCCCGGTTAACCGCGTTAATAGCAGCCCAAAGGGTATTGACCCCAGCAGATAGCCGAAGAAAACCGCCAATATTGGTTCAATCCACATGGATTGCATAATACCAAATCCCTTCCAATTTCGGGGAGCTATCTGCATCAGCGCGTTTCGGCAAGGGTTTTGCGTTGTAAAAACAGGTAAGATCAACTGGTTGTGGGGTCAGTCGAAGCGGTTGATGAACCCGCCCACCGGCGTTAAAGGTGCAGCAATGATAAGCAAACCAGTAGATGCCTCTAGCCCAATTTTATTCTTCGACACTGGTGTAGGAGGGCTTTCCATTTTGCGCGAAGCGCAGAAATTATTGCCCAACGCCCCGATAGTTTACGCTGCTGATTATGCAGGCATGCCTTACGGAATAAAATCGGAGGAGGAACTCTCCACGCGCATTCCCTTGCTCTTAGGTCGGCTTGTAGAGCGCTACAAGCCGCAGTTGGTAACAATAGCGTGCAACACTGCGTCTACGATTGCGCTCGATGTGGTTCGGTCCGTCTTAGACATACCTGTCGTAGGAACAGTGCCAGCGATCAAACCCGCCAGCCAAATGTCTAAAACGGGTGTTATAGGTTTGCTCGGAACACAAGCGACAATACGGCAACCCTACGTGGACCGTTTGGCGGCTGAATTTGCCGCTGATAAAATAATCTTACGCTTCGGCGCCCCAGACTTGGTCAATGCCGCGGAAGCCAAACTCCGTGGAGAATTGCCTGATCCCGAACTTATTGATGCAGCGGTTGCCGGTTTGCTTTGCCAACAGCGCGGCGATGAGATTGATACGATAATATTAGCCTGCACGCACTTTCCCCTAGTGCAAGACGAGTTACAAAAATCTTTTGTGAGAGCTATTCAATTTATCGATGGTTCCCAGGGAATTGCGAGGCGAATTGCCTATCTAACCCGTGAAGTCATATGGCCAGAAGTCCCCAAAAGCGGGGTTTTTGTAACGACTGGCGACCTTATCCAATTGGAACCGTATCAGAAAATACTTGAGCAATTTGGATTGACCAGATTGGAAGCGCTTTAGCATATTGGCTTATTGCGAATGGTTCGCGCTGGAAATTCCACAAAAAGGACGTTAGTGGCCTTTTCATGGGATCGCTTGTTAAGAGAATGACACAGGGAATGGTGTAAAGTGGACTACGATAAAGTTTTTTCTCAGGCGATTGACCGTCTTCACAGTGAAGGCCGTTATAGGGTTTTTATCGACATATTGCGGAACAAGGGAACTTTTCCGAATGCTCGATGTTTCGCTCATCATAATGGGCCAAAGCCAGTAACCGTATGGTGCTCCAACGACTATCTGGCAATGGGTCAGCATCCGGATGTTATTGCTGCGATGGAAGAGGCTTTGCATGACGTCGGCGCTGGCTCTGGTGGCACCCGCAATATTGGTGGCAACACCCATTACCATGTTCAACTTGAAAGCGAGCTTGCTGATTTACATCGGAAATCAGGCGCTTTGCTATTCACGTCCGGTTATGTTTCGAACGAAGCGACACTGTCGACGTTGACCAAAATATTACCTGGTTGCATTATCTTCTCCGATGAATTGAACCATGCTTCAATGATTGCAGGCATAAAAAATAGCGGCTGTGAAAAGCGCGTTTTCCGTCACAATGATCTGGGACATCTTGAGGAGTTGTTGGCTGCTGAAGACTCTGACACGCCAAAGTTGATCGCTTTCGAAAGCATCTATTCAATGGATGGCGATGTCGCTCCCCTACATGCGATCTGCGACCTCGCTGATAAATACAATGCTCTTACCTATTGCGACGAAGTGCATGCGGTGGGCATGTATGGGAAACATGGCGGCGGTATTTCGGAACGGGATGATGCGGCAGACCGTATCACAATCATTGAAGGCACCTTGGCAAAAGCGGTTGGCGTCATGGGCGGTTATATTACGGCTGATCAAAAAATTATCGATGTTATAAGATCTTATGCTCCAGGCTTTATTTTCACTACCAGCCTTTCTCCGGTCCTTGTTGCCGGAGCTCTGGCAAGCGTCAGACATCTTAAAAAGTCAAACAGCGAACGTGATGGCCAACAAGCGGCGGCTCAATCTTTAAAAGATATGTTCTCTGATGCTGGCCTGCCTGTGATGGACTCTACCACTCACATCGTCCCGTTATTGGTGGGTGATCCTGTAAAAGCCAAAAAGATCAGTGATATCCTGTTGGCAGAATATGGCGTTTATGTGCAACCGATCAACTACCCAACTGTACCGCGCGGTTTGGAGCGACTGCGATTTACACCTGGGCCGGTTCATACCGAGCAAATGATGGTTGATCTTACCAAGGCTTTGGTAGAAATTTGGAGCCGGATGGAATTGCAACTAGCGGCCTGAGCGCGTTTCTCTGGAGTTTTTTGGAATTTGATAGCTATAGATGGGCATGACTAAAGAAGCCCATTGGATAGAGCCTCATCCTCACGGAATATATGTTAAGCCTGCAGATGCTTGGATAGATCCTTCTAGGCCAGTTTCACGGGCATTGGTTACGCATGGACATGCAGACCATGCGCGAGGCGGCCATGAAAAGGTTTGGGCAACTCCTGAAACTCTGGCGATCATGGGTTTGCGCTACGGCACTAATGTTGGACAAGCAGTACCCTATGGCGATGGTTTTGAACTAGGCGATGTCAAAATCAGCTATCATTCTGCCGGCCATGTTTTGGGTTCGGCACAGATATTGATGGAATATCAAGGAGAACGCGTTGTTGCTACCGGTGACTATAAAAGGCGGAGTGATCCGACCTGCGCTCCTTTTGAAGTCATATCTTGTGATATTTTCATAACCGAAGCTACATTCGGACTGCCGGTATTCAAACATCCTGATACCACCGTCGAAATCGGTAAATTGCTATGTGCTCGAGAAGGTAACCCGGATCGTTCCATTCTGGTAGGCGCTTATGCTTTGGGCAAAGCTCAGCGGGTGATTGGCGAACTCAGAATAGCAGGGTATCGTGAACCCATCTATTTGCATGGGGCTCTGAAAAAAATGTGTCGCTTGTATCAGGATTTAGGCGTTGATCTCGGTGATATCCGATCAGTTATGGATAGTGAGAAGGAAGCCATGCGCGGGCAAATTATATTGGCCCCACCCTCTGCTCTCAACGATCGCTGGAGCCGCCGGTTGCCAGACCCAGTTACCGCTATGGCATCGGGTTGGATGAGCGTCCGACAAAGGGCGCGCCAACGCAATGTTGAGCTACCTCTTATCATCTCGGATCATGCGGATTGGGATGAATTGACGCAGACTATCAGGGATATTTCTCCTTCTGAAACATGGGTTACCCATGGCCGTGAAGAAGCGTTGGTTCATTGGTGTTCCCTGAATCAGATGAAGGCGAAAGCATTGGAGCTGGTTGGTCGCGAAGAGGAAGATGATTAAATCATGCAGGCATTTTCGGACCTTCTTGACCGCCTTATCTACACCCGGTCGCGCAATGCCAAACTTGGCCTGATTAGTGATTTTCTTAAAAGCACGCCCGACCCGGATCGTGGATGGATATTGGCGGCGCTGACCGGTGAACTCGATTTTCCCAATGTCAAAGTTTCTGCCGTCCGCAACATGGCGATGGAACGGGTCGATGAAACACTGTTTCGGTTAAGTAGGGATTTTGTAGGCGACACAGCAGAGACTGTGGCGCTAATCTGGCCTGAGCGGAGCGAGATATCGGCTTCAGAGATACCTTCTGTTGGTGAGGTGGTGGATGAACTCACGGCCGTCAGCCGTTCTGATGCCCCCAAATTGCTCGCAAATTTTATGGATCATATGGGGGCAAACGAACGCTATGCACTGCTCAAACTAGCAACTGGAGGGATGCGTGTTGGCGTTTCCGCACGGTTGGCGAAAGCCGCCCTTGCTCAGGCCTTCGAGATTGCAGTCGAAGATATCGAAGAGGTTTGGCATGCTTTGGCGCCTCCCTATTCCGAATTATTTGCTTGGGGGGAAGGCAGAGCCGATCGTCCCGATTTAACTGGCGTTGCGTTTTTCCGGCCATTCATGCTCGCGCATCCGTTGGAAGACAAAGCGATTGATCTGACAGACTATGCTGCAGAGTGGAAATGGGATGGCATACGTGTTCAGATTGTTGGAACCGGAGAGGAAACGAAACTGTTTAGTCGCGGCGGAGATGATATTACAATGGCCTTTCCAGATGTAGCGAAGGCTTTCGATTCTGAAGCTGTCTTAGACGGTGAATTGTTGGTTCGAGGGGAATATCAAGGCGGCGAAGCGGCGAGTTTCAACGCGCTCCAGCAAAGACTAGGCCGCAAAAAGGTGTCGGCAAAAATGCAGGCGGAATATCCTGCATTCGTTCGCCTCTACGATATTTTGTTTCATGGTGCAGCAGACTTGCGAGAACAGAGTTGGACCAATCGTCGTGAAAAATTGGAAAAATTCGTACCTCAACTGGATGCCGAACGATTCGACATCTCGACGGTTTTGGAAGCACGCGACTTTAATCACCTAGGCGAGATTAGAGATGGAGCAAGAAACGCCGCGATTGAGGGCGTCATGCTAAAACGGAGAGATAGTCGCTATATATCCGGCCGGAAAATTGGCCTTTGGTACAAATGGAAGCGCGACCCCTTGGTAGCAGATTGCGTCATGATGTATGCCCAGCGCGGATCGGGAAAAAGATCATCCTTTTACTCCGATTATACCTTTGGTTGTTGGACAGAAGATGGGGAACTGTACCCTGTCGGCAAGGCTTATTCCGGCTTTACGGACGAAGAGCTCAAGATGCTCGATCGGTTTGTGCGACAAAACACTTTAAATCGTTTTGGACCTGTTCGAGAAGTTGAAAAAACAATGGTTTTGGAGGTTGCGTTTGATTCAATTCATCAAAGCAAACGGCACAAATCGGGTTTAGCTATGCGTTTCCCAAGAATATCTCGAATTAGATCCGACAAGCCAGCCGATGAGGCAGACCGTGTCGAAACACTTAAAAAGATGATTACCTAAAAAAGGCCTGCAGAGCCGAAGCGCTGCAGGCCCAGGGGATTGGAGTGCCAGGTAATTAGGGCATTACAACCGTATCAATTGCGTGAATCACGCCGTTGGACTGATTTACGTCAGCCATTACAACTTTGGATGTGCCGCCTTTGGTATCGGTCAACATAAGTGATCCATCGTTACCCATGGATGCTTTCAATACGCCACCTTGGACCGTTGCTATGGAGGCAACACCATCCGGTGCTTGCTTAATTAAGCCCATGACGTCCTTTGCTTTGAAACGGCCAGCGACCACGTGATAAGTTAGAATTGAGGTCAAGGTGCCTTTATTCTCGGGCTTCACCAGCGTTTCCACTGTACCAGCTGGAAGCTTTGCAAAAGCAGAGTTAAGCGGTGCGAACACGGTGAATGGACCATCGCTCGAGAGTGTACCTGCAAGATCAGCAGCTGTTACAGCGGCCACCAGAGTTGAAAAGTCATCTGTGCTGGCTGCTTTTTCAACAATGTTCTGTGACGACATTTCACCGTGATGCTTCATGGCATAAGCGCTTCCGCCGCTAACCAGAGCTAGGGAACCGACAAGGGCAACAGCGACTTTGGAAAAACGAATATTCTTCATGGGGGTAACTCCTAAAAATTCATATCCGAAGCTGGATATGTGAGGAGTTACGAGATGGTTTTTCTAACGGATGCAAAATAGTTTAGATAAATGTTATTTTGCCGCTAGCGACTGGTTTTCCTGTGGGTTTTGCATGGGGTGTTTCGGATGGCGGTTCCATGGAAAGTTCCAAAGTTGCCGCGGAATTGATTAATTCACGATGGTCGCTGGGGACAGTCATCGCACTGATCCCGTTGCGGCCGATTTGCCCTAACGAACGGGGTACGCCATCACCTCCAACAATCCAGAGTTCCGGGGCGGTTTCGGTTTCTGGCATGCCGTTCACGTCTACCCGCATTTCGGCTGTGTCCGGGTTGTAGGAAACGGCAAGGACGAGCCCCTCGATGTCTCCAGTTAGTTGCGCAACAGCGACGGTCGACACCTCCGAAGGTGCTACATTCGGCGTTGGATCGACAATCAGCGCCAATGCCAAACACGCCGCCAAAGCGCCTGAGACAATAGCACCCGTACGCCAACGTTTCATCCGGACAACACTGTCATCCGACGATCCGTTATCTAGTCGGTTTTCAATTCCATCCCAGATGGATGCTGCGGGTTCGGCTTCCTGAAACTCATGAAACAGTGGATCGATCCGCCGATTCCAGTCATCCACATATTGGGCAAATGTAGGATCGGATAGTTGCTTACGAAGCGCGACAGCTTTTTCATCACCATCAAGCAGCCCAAGTACCAGTTCAGCAGCCAGCGCTTCGTCATCCTTCAACAGCTTTGTATCTTCAACCATCGTCCATACAATCCTTCAACCGTTTCAGTCCCCGGCGGACCCAGCTTTTTACGGTTCCCAGCGGCGTATTCAGTTTCTGCGCCAATTCATTATAGCTATGCCCTTCAAAGAAAGCCGTGCGAATGACATTTCGCTGTTTCGCCTCCAAATTATCCAGACATTTGTTCAAAATATTCCTATCTTCCCGCGCTTCGAGCTTTTCCAAAGCGCTCCGTTCCTCAGTTGCCATCTCCGTGATGGCATCATCCGAAACCATCACTCGGTTGCCGCCAGATCGCTTGCGATCAATCGCCGTGTTACGGGCAATAGTGGCCAGCCATGTTATCGGACTGGCCCGTCGAGCATCAAACCGCCCCGCATTGCGCCAGATTTTTACATAGGCATCTTGCAGTGCATCTTCGGAGGCTTGCCGGTCACTTAAGATACGGAGGCAAACCCCAAAAAGTTTCGCCGCGGTCAAATTATATATATCTTGAAAAGCTTGTCGATCTCCATTGGCTGCCTGGCCAAGAAGGTTGGAGAGTTGCGCGCGTGCGCGATCTGTTTGGCTTTCCTGAGACATTTTCTATACCGTCCAGATTACGGCAATTTGCTGGATATTCAAACGCCTATTATCCCCGCGAACCTTTCAGGATCGACGTTACCGCCCGAAATAGTAATGGCTGTATTGTCTGTGACCTTTACTTTGCCGGACAGTACCGCCGCCAAAGCAACGGCTCCGCCCGGTTCCACAACAATGCGTAACTTTTTAAAAGCAACCCGCATGGCATGATGAACCTCGGTCTGCGACACTGCTACCGCATTGGCCTTGCGTGCCTTTAATATGTCAAAAGTCAACGGCGAAACGATGAGTGTCTGCAGCGCATCGCATTCGGTCGCAGGCGGATTATCTTGCACCGGAACGATGCTACCGCCTTCCAGCGATCGCTTCATATCATCCCAACCTTCTGGTTCCACGACGGTGATATCCGCATCGGGATTGACCAAGGACATACCTGACGCCAAACCACCGCCACCGCAACAAGCAACCAAATGATCGGGAGCCGCACCTACCTGTGAGATCATCTGTTCTCGGATTTCTATGCCTGTACTGCCCTGCCCTTCTATGATCCAAGGGTCGTCAAAACTCGGTACGACGACCGCGCCGCTTTTGCCCGCAATTTCTGCCGCAAGATCTTCGCGTGAATCGGCAAGCCGATCGTAGGTAATAACCTCAGCACCAAGCTTTTTGGTGTTCTCCAGTTTTGCCAAAGGGGCATCCGCCGGCATAATGATAATCGCCGGAACGCCCAAACGCTTAGCCGCCCAAGCCACGCCCTGAGCATGATTGCCGCTGGAAAACGCCACCACGCCGCGTTTACGCTGATCATTATCAAGATCGGTCAAGCGGTGCCATCCACCACGTATCTTGAAGGCGCCAATTGGCTGTAAGCATTCCGCCTTACACCAGATCGTTTTGCCATCCACCGTTAGCGGCAATAGCGGCGTGCGAGGCAATATCTCCGCTACCTTGTCCGCGGCGCGCTCCACACCTGCTGCACTTGGTTTTCGGTTCGGGTCCAAAAGTAATTGCTCTGTCATGGCGTCCTTCTATATGCGGTTAGATGATTCCTCTAGCGAAATGAGTGCACATTATGAGCAAGCTTCTGGTGATTGGTGCAGGCGGTGTCAGTTCGGTCGCCGTGCACAAGATGGCGCAGCTGATAGCCACAGAAACGGGGCCGTTTTCTAAGATCATGTTGGCCAGTCGTACGGTTTCCAAATGTGAAGCCATTGCCGAGTCCGTCAAGGCCCGCACCGGCGTCGTGATCGAAACCGCTCAAATTGACGCAGATGACGTGCCCGCCATGACCGCGCTGATCGAACAGGTACAGCCTGCGCTGGTTGTCAATCTGGCCCTGCCTTATCAGGACTTACCGATCATGGATGCCTGCCTGGCGACCAAGACTGATTATCTGGATACCGCCAATTACGAACCGCGCGACGAAGCCAAATTCGAATATAAGTGGCAATGGGATTATCAGGACCGGTTCAAGGACGCTGGTATCATGGCGTTGCTCGGGTCCGGCTTTGATCCCGGAGTAACTTCCATTTTTACGTCATGGCTGAAAAAGCATCATTTTGACCGGATCGACACGGTCGACATTCTGGATTGCAATGGCGGTGATCATGGCCAGCATTTCGTCACCAATTTTAATCCGGAAATCAATATCCGCGAAGTGACGGCCCCGGCGCGCCATTGGGAAAATGGCGAATGGATCGAGACCCCTGCCCTGTCCCACAAACAGCAATTTGACTTCGAGGCTGTGGGTCCGAAAAACATGTATCTCATGTATCATGAGGAAATTGAATCGCTCAAAACCCATATCCCGGAGATCAAACGCATCCGGTTCTGGATGACCTTTGGTGATGCCTATCTGACCCATCTCGAAGTGTTGCAAAATGTCGGCATGACCCGGATTGATCCGGTCATGTATGAAGGGCGCGAGATTGTTCCGCTGCAATTCCTGAAAGCCGTATTGCCCGAACCAGCGAGCCTTGGCGAGACGACCAAGGGCAACACCAATATCGGTGTCATTGCGACCGGTGAAAAAAACGGTGTCCAGAAGACACTCTATGTCAAAAATATCTGCAGCCACGAGGCCGCTTTTGAGGAAACCGGCAATCAGGGTGTCAGTTATACCACCGGCGTGCCGGCGATGATTGGATCAGCCCTGATGCTGTCCGGGCAATGGGCCGGCAAAGGCGTTTTCAATATGGAAGAATTTGATCCCGATCCGTTTATGGATATGCTCAATGAACATGGCTTGCCGTGGACGCTGGAAGAGCTTGATGGGCCACTAGCTTTTTAGATGGAGACCAAGGCTGGCGATCCCGGCGCGTTTGCGCATTTTGATCTGGCGCGGGTACCCTCGCCTGCCTTCGTCGTGGACGAAGCCGCTATTCGCAAAAATCTGGAAATATTGGCGGATGTGAAAGCGCGGTCCGGTGCAAAAATACTGCTCGCGCTCAAAGCTTTTTCAATGTGGTCCTTGGCACCCCTCATCGATCACTATCTGGACGGCTTTTGTGCATCAGGGCTTTGGGAAGCAAAGTTGGCCAATAAGCATTTCAACGGTCCCATAAGCACCTATTCTCCTGCTTACAAGACTGATGATCTTGTCGAGATTGCGGCTCTTTCCCATCATGTCACTTTCAACAATCCTGCACAAATTGGTCAGTGGAAAAGCCGGTCCATTGCCGGTCTGGATGATTGCGATATTGGTCTTCGCCTGAATCCTGAAATTGCGCTGGGTGAAACGCCAAAATATGATCCCAGCCAGCAGCACAGTCGTTTGGGTTTTCCGGTGTCGCAACTGCAGGCCGATCACTTTGATGATATTTCTGGCATCCATTTCCACAATCTGTGTGAACAGAATTTTGATGCACTGGAACAGACATGGGCGAAAATTGAACCGCTTGTCGCGCCCTATTATGATGCGCTCAAATGGATCAATCTGGGCGGCGGTCACCATATCACCCGTGATGATTATGATCGCGAAGCGCTGGTTGAGTTTCTAACCAATCTGAAAGCCAAGTCCGGTTGCGAGATTTATCTCGAACCCGGCGAAGCGGTCGCGCTTGATGCCGGAATATTGGTCGGCGAGATACTGGATGTTTTCGAGAACAGCATGCCGATTGGCATCACCGATATATCGGCTACTTGTCACATGCCTGATGTTATTGAAGCACCTTATCGTCCCGCGATGCTGGGCGAATCCAGCGATGGGGAAGAGATCAGGCTGGGCGGACCAAGCTGTCTGGCAGGTGATATTATCGGCGATTACCGACTGCCGGAACCGGCGCATATTGGCCAGCGGATCGCCTTTCTCGATCAGGCCCATTATTCGATGGTCAAAACCAATACATTTAACGGCGTCCCGCTGCCCTCGATCTGGCTATGGAACAGCGACACTGATGAACTACGCTGCGTGAAGCAGTTTGACTGGACGGAATTTCGCGACCGGCTCAGTTAAAGTTCTGGATAAATTGCTGCGTCGCAATATTATTCCGCAATTGTGCCATAATTATCCGCTATAGAGACTTTACAGATTGCAAAAGCGGCCATATAGCCGCCCTCGCTGCCCCATGGCCACTTGTGATTCCGCAAGGCAGCTCAATCGATCTTAAAATCTAGGGGGTCCCTTGAGTTGCACAATTTCCATGATGCGCAGGAGCTGACGAAGGCTCTTTGCCCCGACATTCCAGTTTTACTGAACCGCCCGCACGCAGCCCGGCGCGCAGCGCGCTACTTTGTCGAGCAATTTCCCGGCAAGTCGCTTTACGCGGTTAAGGCAAACCCCTCACCTGCCCTTTTGAAACTGTTGTTCAGTGAAGGTGTGACGCATTATGACGTTGCGTCGATTGACGAAGTGCGCCTTGTTCGCAGCACTTTGCCTGACGCAGTAGTTTGCTTCATGCATCCTATTAAGTCGGAAGGGGTCATTCGGGAGGCTTATGCCGAACACGGTGTTCGCGTGTTTTCGCTCGACACTATGGAAGAGCTTGAGAAGATTGAACGGGCAACTGACAATGCAGATGATTTGACGCTTTGCGTGCGGATCAAGGTTGCGTCAGAATTTGCGCAGATCAGTCTGGCTTCCAAATTTGGCATAGATGTAGCTGATTCTGCAGCGCTCTTACAACGTGCGCGGCAGGCTGCTGATGAGCTCGGCATTTGTTTTCATGTTGGCAGTCAAGCAATGACGCCGCTTGCTTATGTTCATGCGCTTGAGCGGGTTCGTACCGCCATTGTAGAAGCTTCGGTTACCGTTGATATTGTTAATGTTGGCGGGGGATTTCCGTCCATTTATCCAGATATGACGCCGCCGTCGCTGAACCATTATTTTAGCGCAATTGACCGGACGTTTGAAGATTTGCCGATCAGCTATTCCGCGGAGCTTTGGTGTGAGCCGGGCCGGGCATTGTCAGCCGAATATAATTCGTTGATCGTGAAAGTTGAGCAACGCCGCGGGAACGAGCTTTATATCAACGATGGCGCCTACGGCACGTTGTTCGACGCGGCCCATATCGGTTGGCGTTTTCCTGTGCAATTGCTCGGGAAAGGATCCGAGGGTGCGACGATGGAATATAGTTTCTACGGCCCTACATGCGACGACATAGATCATATGGCGGGACCATTTCTGCTGCCGGAAGATGTGAAAGCGGGCGATTACATAGAAATTGGTATGCTGGGCGCCTATGGATCGGCGATGCGAACCAAGTTTAACGGCTATGGTTCGATTGATGATTATGACGTGGCCGATGAACCGATGGCTAGCGTCTATGTTGGCGATAATCTTGATCGCACGGATCGCGAAAATGTGGTGTCCTTCCCCGGCGTTTAGCGGTTCAATTCAGTTGCAATTGACAATTTACAATATGTAACGCAGGTTCCCACCCAATATTTGGGAGGATATCATGAGCACTGCAATATTAGCACCAGCGGCTCTGCTGGTTATCTGGTCGATTGTCATGCTTTTCTGGATGGCGGGAACGCGGCTTCCGGCCGCAAAGAAACTGGGTATAGACATCGCTGCAAAGCCCGGAGGGCGCGGGCCGGATATTGATCCAGGCATGCCGGACAAGGTTGCTTGGAAGTCCCACAATTACACTCATTTGATGGAACAGCCGACGCTATTTTATGCCATCGTCGTTATATTGGCGATTGCCGAGGCCGGAACAGGCATCAATCTATGGCTGGCATGGGGTTATGTCGCCCTGCGCATCATCCACAGTATCTGGCAGGCCACGGTTAATCTTGTGAACGTCCGTTTCATGTTATTTGTGGCTTCAACGCTCTGCTTGTTGGTCATGGCGGTCAACGCGCTATTCACGACCTTAATCTAAATTTATCTGGGGGAAAGAAAATGGAAAATAGTCCTATATTACAACCTATTGTAGCACTTATTTTGTGGACGATGCTGATGTGGTTGTGGATGTATGTCACCCGCATTCCGGCCATGAACAAGGCGAAAGTCGATCCCGACAAACTGAGCCGAGAGTCAACTGCTGGAGGACTTGATGCGTTGTTGCCGCCGGAAATACAATGGAAGGCGCACAACTATAATCACCTGCTAACTGAACCAACGCTATTCTATGCGGTGTGCTTCGTCCTGGCGCTCGTAGGGCAAGGCGATGGTCTCAACCTAACCATCGCATGGGCTTACGTTGCCTTGCGGGTTCTACACAGCTTGATCCAAGCGACCGTAAACAAGATCATGTATCGCTTTTTGGTGTTTGCATTGTCCAGCCTGTGTATTATCGCTCTGGCCATCCATGCTGCGATTGCGGTGTTCCACTAACCAGAAACGGTCTCTCCCATGCCTAACCTTCTGAATGTCGCCATAGTCCAAGCGGCACCTGTTCCGCTGTGCATCGACAAAGGGATAGAACAGGCCACTGCGCTCGCTAGCCAAGCCAGCGATGAAGGTGCAAAGCTTGTTGGCTTTGGTGAGACATTTTTGGGCGGTTACCCGGTCTGGCTCGATGAAGCGCCTGGTGCGGCGTTGTGGGATCACCCAGGGAGCAAAGCACTGCATCGTATATTGATGGATCAGGCGATTGTTGAGAACGATCCGCGGTTGGCGCCGTTGCAGGAATTGGCGGATACGAGGAAGCTTTGCATTTCGATCGGTGCGCATGAACGGCTTCGCTCTAGTCTCTATAATAACCAGATGGTGTTCCGCCCGGATATGCCGGTGCTAAACCATCGCAAGCTGGTTCCGACGCATGGAGAGCGCCTGATCTGGAACCGCGGCGATGGCTCTACCATCGACGTTCACCAGGCTGATTGGGGGCGCACAGGCAACCTAATCTGCTGGGAACATTGGATGCCACTTGCACGCGCAGCCATGCATAATTTGCGGGAAGATGTGCATGTCGCCGCTTGGCCTACGGTGCGCGAAGCCTATCAGATCGCATCGCGGCATTACGCCTTTGAAGGCGGGTGTCATGTTCTTGCCGCAGGTACTCTGTTGCACCGCAGCGATTTGCTGGAGGGCTTGAAATTAGTCGGCGGCAATGCCGACGCGCTGGCACTGTTTAAGGAAATTCCCGATGCGCAGCTGCAATTTGGACAGAGTATCATTGTCGGCCCAGATGCTTCTATCCTAGCCGAAGCGGGCGATCGCGACACCATCCTGACTGCCGAGATAAATCTGGATGCCGGTAAAGAGGCAAAAGCTGCACTCGATGTTGACGGTCATTATTCCAGAGCGGATGTGTTCGATCTGACGGTAGATACCCGTTCAAAGGCAGGCGTGAATTGGTCCGAAGAATAACGTCTACGCGCTATTTCTTGGAAAAACTCGAAACCAACTCCACATGGGTCGACCATAGAAACTGACCCACCGGCCATAATGTATCGAGCTTGTAGCCAGCGTCACATAACTGTTTTGCATCTCTCGCAAAACTCGCTGGGTTGCAGCTAATGTAACAGACTTTTGGCACGTTCGATTGGGCGATTTGAGCAATTTGATCACGGGCCCCCGCACGCGGTGGATCCAATATAACCGCCCCGAAACGATTTAACTCTTCTGGACTAAGCGCACGTCGGAACAAATCACGATGTTCCGTAAATATCTGGCGGCCAGACAGGTTCGCTGCCATTTTTAAGGCACCTATCGCATCACGAGAGCCTTCGGCTGCATAAACTTTGCATTGTTCACCAAGAGCAAAAGTGAAGGTGCCAAGGCCAGCGAATAGATCGGCGACCAATTTGGCATCACCAACAGTCTCGAGCATTGCTGCAACCAGTGCCGCTTTTCCGTCACTCGTGGGCTGCAAAAAACTATTATGCGGCAAGGCGACAGCCAATCCACCAAAGGTGACCGTGACTGGATCCGGTTCCCACTGCGTCTCCGGCCCAAAGCCATTGTCAACAGACAGGCGCGCCAAACCATTGGTTTTAGCAAAAGCCGCCAGCGCTTCTCGCTGTTCCAAGTTTTCTGGTTCATAGTTTTTGATGCAAAGGTCGACGCCTTGATCCGCCAAACTCATCTCAACATTCATGTCATGTTTACGCCGCGCCACGGATTTCAGAAAACTACGCAGCGGGGCGATCACATCAAAAAGTTCAGGTCGCATGATTTCGCATTGTTTTAAATCGACAATCCGATGACTGCCCGCACCACTAAACCCCAGTTTGAAATACTTACCCATCATAGCAGCGCGCAGACTTGCCCGGATGCGACTTTTCGGTTTCGAAATTTGTGGCCGGTGCAATGTTCCGGCACTTATCCCCTGCCCCTCCAACGCATAAGCCACACGATCAATGACAAATTGCGCGTAACTATCCTCATCCAATTGCTGAAGACTGCAACCACCACATTCTTTGAAATGCTGACAAGGCGGTTCAACATGATGCGGACCTTTGATCAGTCCGCCATCTTCGCTCAATCGATCAAGCGGCGCGGAGAAAGCCACATGACGGCCATCGGCGGTGACGCCATCGCCTTTTGCGGCCACACGCAATATTACATTGATATCGGTTTCAGTGGTCATAGGCACTCTTGTAGTGCTTTGGGTATATGTTCAATCAGTATCTCTGGCGAAAAGGCAGGTCCGGCTAATTTTGCGGCTCGACTATGGAGCCACTGCCCTTGTTTGGCGGCCAGAAAAGCGTCTTTTTCGCTCGCAAAACGCGCCGCTATAACGCCCGCAAGGACATCTCCTGTTCCCGCAGTTGAAAGCCAACTGGATGAGGGCGGGGTTAGTACCTGGCTACCAGTAGGGCTCGCTATCACACTGTCGCTGCCTTTATGTACCACCACCGCTCCGCTATCTTCAGCGAATTTCCCGGTCCGATCGATTTTTGACCCTCCGGTTTGCTCAGATATGGCGCTAAATTCTGCTCCATGGGGCGTTAGTATCACGGGCGACGAGTGACCTTTCAAGCGACTGGCAGCCGTCTTGCTCAACACTACCAAAGCGTCGGCATCAAGCAAAACGGGTTTGCCAACGTCCATAACCAAATCCAGCAATTTTCCGGCATTGGTATCGCGACCTAATCCCGGTCCGATAATAATCACCCCAATTCGTTCATCGGACAATTGCATATGCAACTGATCAAAATCCCTATGAGATTCGACTACGATACTATGATTGGGTGACGGAAAACCCGATTCGGCAAATATTTTCACATAGCCCGCGCCTGATCGCTGCGCTGCCAACGCTGCCAATTGGGCTGCTCCAGACATTTGACCGGCCACGACGGCTACCAATCCTCGACTATATTTGTGATCCGCACGACCGGGAGAATCTATGAAGGGTTTTTCAAGCAATTGTATTTCTGAATTGGCATCAACGCCAATATCCACCCCAACCAGATCACCCATTAGCGCGCAGGCCGGTGCCAGATAATGCGCAGGTTTATAAGCTCCAAGAGCAATGGTTAGATCATATGCTGAAATGACATTGAGCATCGCGCCGCTATCGGTTTCTATACCACTGGGCAGATCAACCGCGACCCGTCTTTGCGCTCCATCGAACAATCGCTGATGATGGGCCAATAAATCGCCAGTAACTGGCCTCGTCAAACCTGTCCCAAACAGACAATCGATAAACTGCATCTCTGGTTGAGCGTCGGCCAATGCGAGTGTCTCGCCATGCCATAGGGACTTTGCATTTTTTGCTGCATCCGTTGCTGGTTCTGCACTGGCTGCGATTTTGACCACGGCACCTTTTTCCAAAAGTGCTTGAGCAATGACATAACCATCGCCGCCATTATTGCCGGGTCCGCAGAGCACGAGTGTTGTTGCGTGAGGCGCTGACCGCCAGATATAATCTGCAGCCCCCGAGCCGGCGCGGTGCATCAGCTCAATTACCGAAATTCCGCTGTCTATTAAATGCTGTTCGGCGGATCGCATGAGCGCCGCGGTGAGGATATGCCCATTGTTGAGCATCGCAACCCCTAGTTCCCGGCTTGTGGTGCTGGCTCTTCCGCCATTTTCATCCGTGCTGGCAGAATATATTTATCTGCTCCAACGCTGACCAATATTTTATCGCCTTCGACAATTTCAATTTTGGCTTTCTCAGACCCATCAGCAGCTTCCAGACCGCGACCGTCCGTGAGAATATTGAACCGGCGAAAACCACCATCAGGATGTCGAACAACCATAGTTACACCGTTTTCACCGGATAGTCTTTCGGTTTGGCAGCCACCGGTAAAATCGCTGTCGCCATTGATTGCGCATTCGATTCTGCCGTCATCGGCCGCTTGAGCGGCGGCCTCTTTTTCGGCCTCAGCTAAGACGCCATTGTCCGGCATGCCGCATGCAGTAACCAGCAATAAAGCTGCGCAGGCACTAAATATCCGCATAGACATGCTTTTCCGCTTTCGCTCCAGGATGAGTCACAGCACCTTTATATGCCGGACCGACATTTTGCGCATAGCGCCATAATGCGCCTGACCCATAATCATTCACATGTGGCTTGAAATGTGAACGCCGTTCTTCCAGAGTTTTTTCATCAACTTCCAGATCAATCACGCCGGATTTAGCATCAATATTGATAATATCGCCCTCTTCCACCAAACCAATCGGGCCGCCGTCGGCTGCCTCAGGCCCCACGTGACCGATACAGAAACCGCGCGTAGCGCCAGAGAAACGACCATCGGTGATAAGAGCGACTTTCTCCCCCATGCCTTGGCCGTAAAGCGCCGCTGTTGTCGCGAGCATTTCGCGCATACCAGGACCGCCTTTTGGTCCTTCATTGCGAATGACGACAACTGAGCCTTCTTTGATCTGACGTTGCTCTACCGCTGCAAAAGCATCTTCTTCACATTCAAATATCTGCGCAGGACCGCGAAATTGTAGGCGCGCCATACCTGCAACTTTTACAATGGCTCCTTCTGGAGCTAGCGAGCCTTTCAGGCCGACCACGCCCCCAGTTTCTGTAATAGCATTCTTCACATCATAAATGACCTTCTGGTCGCTATTCCATGTAATCTCTTCGATATTTTCACCTAGCGTCTTGCCAGTGACCGTGATGCAATCGCCGTTAAGCAAATCATTTTCCATCATGGTTTTCATCAGCATGTACACACCGCCTGCGTCGTGCATGTCTCTCGCGACATATTTTCCCCCAGGCTTCAAATCAGCTAGATAAGGTGTCGATTTAAAAGCTTCCGCAACATCAAACAGATCAAAATCAATACCTGCCTCGCTGGCCATAGCTGGCAGATGGAGCGCAGCATTGGTTGAACCGCCTGTCGCGGCAACGATCCGGGCTGCATTGACAAAGGCTTCTCTGGTACAAATGTCGCGTGGACGCAGATTAAGTTCGATCAGGTCCATGACCTGCCGTCCTGCCGCAACTGCCATGGCATCGCGGGTTTCATATGGCGCTGGTGCCATGTTGCTGTTGGGCAGTGACAATCCGATCGCCTCTGCGACACAGGCCATGGTATTGGCCGTGAATTGGCCGCCGCATGCGCCATGCCCGGGGCACGCCACTTTTTCCAGTTCAATCAATTCCTGCAACGGACAATTGCCGGCGCTATGCTGGCCGACAGCTTCAAAAACGTCGACAACGGTAACATCTTCGTCGTGGAAACGGCCCGGTAATATCGAGCCGCCATAGACAAAAATAGACGGAACATTGAGCCGTAACATGGCCATCATCATACCAGGCAGACTTTTGTCACAACCGGCATAGGCGACGACGGCATCATAGCAATGGCCGCGAACACTGACTTCGACCGAGTCCGCAATCACTTCACGGGAAACCAGCGAAGATTTCATTCCCTGATGCCCCATCGCGATGCCGTCGGTCACGGTAATCGTATTGAACCGACGCGGAGTGCCGCCCCCTTCGATGACGCCTTGGCGCGCCATATCAGCCTGAGAATCCAGCAATGTGTTGCAAGGCGCACTGTCATTACCTGCAGAAGCAATACCAACAAACGGCTTTGCGATGTCCTCTTCCGTCATGCCCATAGCGTAATAATAGCTACGCTGGGGTGCGCGTTCTGGGCCGACGCTGACATGGCGGCTGGGAAGTTTGGATTTATCGAACGTCCGGGTCATTTTCTTGTCCTGCAAAAAAGGGAGCTATATTTGCCAATCCTCCTTCCAAAACTGGACCTATCACGCAAGCCCTGTTCGTATTTTATCGCTGATTCGCAGCAATATATCCGCAAAACGGCGCTGACCGGTTTCATGTGCAATTAAATCCTGTCGAATCTCGATTTCCGTGTAGGCCTTTCCGATATCTTCAGCCTGCCGTTTCATCGTCGCGTGAAGGTCTTTGCCAGAATAAGGTAGCTGATCACCGACCACTAGTTCCTCTTGTTCGAGAAACTGAATAGCAAGGCGCGAGGCTGTCTCTTGTTCGTTGTACAGAACACCAATTTCCCAAGGCCGCATTTCCATCATACCGGACCGCAGCTTTGGTGTGAAGCTATGCAGAAACAGTATTAGCACGGGATCTAGGTCTTGGATCAGCCTAGCTAGACGATCATGATAAGGACGGAAAAACCGGTCAAGGCGAGCGGCTCTTTCCTCATCATCGACTGCATTCCCGGTTATTTCAACGCCATCGCTACGAGGCGGAATGACATTCGCTTCGTCGGGAAAACGATTGAGGTCTACTACAAGCCGGGAAACGGTTGCCAAAATGGCTATATGGCCGGTTTTCTCGGCCATATAGCGCGCAATATTGGCGACTCCGATATCATAAGCGATATGATCCTCGAGAAATTGAGGATCGATACCAAGGTCTATATCCGCCGGAACGTGATTGGATGCATGATCAACAACGATCAATACGCCGCGTTTTTGCGGTACACCCAGAATTTCGAATGGTTCGATCATTTCAATCCTCCAATCATTGTCCACGTGTTTGGCGAGGCATTTTGCACCACAGCAGTGACCTTCATTCTAGCAGCGCGGGCCTCATCTATTGTTTTATACAATGCGAAACAAGTTGCGCCAGAGCCTGACATTTTTGCCATAATCGGGAATGTTTCAGCCAATCTCGCTAAAATTTTACTGATCTCCGGAGCTAAGCGTTCTGCCGGTACCTGCAAATCATTCCGGCCGTTAAGAGCAACGTCCATCGGGCCGCCGCTTGGCAAAGCACCGCGATCAACGCCGTCCCAATCCTTAAAAATGGCAGCCGTCGAAAGCGGTATCAATGGATTTACCAAAAGCGCAAAATAGCCAGACAGTTCACCATTGTTCAAAGGTATCAGATTCTGTCCGATCCCTTCACCTCGACAGGTTTGACTGAGCACACATGCCGGTACGTCCGCACCAAGCGGTGCCGAAAGCTCCGCCAGTTCTTCGACAGCCAGACCGATATCCCAAAACCGATTAAGCAGACGTAACGCCGCAGCGGCATCCGCAGAGCCGCCACCAATACCGGATGCTATCGGCAAACGCTTATCCAGAATAATATGTGCTTCAGGCCGCATGTTGACCTTCGTCGCCAATAGGCACGCCGCATCTAGTATCAAATTGTCGGTGGCGCTTAGTCCGTCGCCAAATGGTCCGGTGATCGAAAGATTAATCCCCTCTCCCTCTCGGACCGAAACGATGTCACCCTGATCCAGAAAAGCGAATATTGTCTCGATATCATGATAACCATCGGGAAGTCGCCGCCGAACATGCAGCGCGAGATTAATCTTCGCGCACGCAATCTCGCTATCAACATTGTCCGCCTGATTCATTATCATTATGGGGAAACAAGATCAGTACGAAGACCCATATCAATTTTGTCCGCTAGACGCTGCATATCCGCTGCATCGGCAAATAGTTTCGCTGACTTCCAAGCGTAGCGCGCTTCATATTTCCGGCCCACGGTCCAATATGCATCCCCGAGATGTTCGTTAATCGTCGGGTCCTGTGGCTCTCCGGCACGGGCTCGTTCAAGATAACCCACGGCTTTTTCATGCTCGCCGATGATAAAATAAGCCCAACCCAAAGAATCGGTAATTGCAGCAGAGGAAGACCGCATCTCGTGCGCTTGACGGATAGCGGCCATAGCGGAAGCGGTATTTTCTCGTCGTTCCAGCTGCGCGTAGCCGAGATAATTTAATATGCTGGCGGAATTGGGTTGCAACATATCTGCTTTTCTCAGCGATTCCAGGCCAGCTGGCCAAAGCCCCGCCTGTTCTTGTGCGCTTCCCAAAGAAAGCCAATATGATGCCAATTGCGAACCGGAAAGATTGCGTTTTTCCGCCAAACTGATTGCTTGTTTAAAGGCTTTGGCCGCCGCTTCATGATCCCCGCTAAGCTGCAGCAGTTGACCAGACAAAGCTCTCAACTCTGGCGCATCGGGGGATTGATCTATCACTTTGCGGAGGCGTTCCTTCGCACTGGTATAATCTTCGACATCAACATAGCGCGCTATTTCCATGCTAATAGCCAACATCGCATAGGCGCTATCGGTTGGAATTTTTTTCAGTGTTGCCCGGGCCGCAGCATTGTTTTCTACATTACCATAGGCTTCGCCCAAAATCAGTTGGCCATAGTCACTTCTTGGAAAAACTCTTGCCGCCGCTTGGGCGCCGACGAGACCGACAAAATGAGCGCGCTGGGAGCCCAAATCCGATGCCAGTCTTTGTAAAAGAAAGCCCGTACCGATCTGTTCATCCACCCTTTGCGCCAGGTTTTTGCCAAGCCCTAGCTGAATATCCCGAACCATTTTCGTTTCTGGACCAGTACGTTTTTTGTTCAATATTTGCAGCGCCTGCGCTTCGTCTCCCTTTGCAAGAAAGTGACGCGCGATGATGATCCGCACAGGCGCCATTCTTGCCTCATTTCTATCAACGATAGCATCGATGAGCTGCATGACATCGGTTTCATAACCGCGCGCCAGGGCGTGCAATATCAACTGTTCCTGATGGTAATAGGCTCCGGTTTTGTCCTTTTTCGCAACCGCAAGGTCCGTCAGGGGACTTTCGCCATCGGCTGTGGCTAACCAAGCCTCTAACAAGGGAGATAAAAATGCGAAATTGTTCAGTGTTTCCAGCTGAATTGACGCCAGTTGGGCGGTTTTATAATCTCTCTGTGCAAATGCATCAGCAAATAGCAATAAAGGCATCTCCGCATCGACAGCGCCCCGCAAGTCCAGGGTCCGAACCGCTTTGACCGCCAAATCAAAATCGCCAGCCTCAATCGCCTTTACATAAGCTTTGCTGGCCAGCAAAAGATTGTCCGGTTGCTCCTTCAGCGTTTCTGCATAAATTGCGGCAGCAACAGAGGGCTGGTCGGACGATTCAGCCAGCCTCGCTTCAACATATTTATTCAGCGCATCAGCACCGTCGCCGCGCTTTGCAAAAGCTGGGCTAACAAGCAATGCGGCAATGAGTGTGCCTCCTAAAACGATCTTACATATTGGGGTAATTGGGACCTCCGCCGCCTTCTGGTACGACCCAGTTGATATTCTGGTTCGGGTCTTTGATATCGCATGTTTTGCAGTGAACACAATTTTGCGCGTTGATCTGGAATTTAGGATTGCCTGCATCGTCCTCGACAAACTCATAAACCCCTGCCGGGCAGTAACGCTGTGACGGTCCTGCAAATACAGGCAGATTGACGTCAACCGGCATCGCAGCGTCTTTCAGTTGCAGATGGACCGGCTGATCTTCCTCGTGGTTTGTATTGGACAGGAATACCGAAGACAACCGGTCGAAGCTGATGACGCCATCGGGTTTCGGATATTCAATCGGTGTGCAATGTTCCGCGCGTTTCAAGCGAGTATGATCGGGATGATGCTTCATCGTAAATGGCATTTTGATTTTGAAGTTTTCTGCCCACATATTAATTCCGGCAATAATAGAACCCAGAAAATCACCATATTTTTCAGCAGCTGGAAGTACGTTACGAACAACACGCAACTCTTCGCGCACCCAGCTATTCTCATAGGCTGTGCCATAAGCAGCCAGTTCATCGCTTTGACGATCCGCTACAATGGCTTCAAAAGCCGCTTCGGCCGCCATCATACCGGTTTTCATGGCCGTATGGGTGCCCTTGATCCGCGGCACATTCACAAAGCCAGCAGAACAGCCGATCAGTGCGCCACCAGGGAAGAATAATTTTGGTACGGATTGGAACCCGCCGTCGTTAATCGCGCGGGCACCATAGGAAATCCGTTTGCCACCTTCCAGAATCTTACGAATTTCCGGATGCTGTTTCCAGCGCTGCATCTCTTCAAATGGCGAGAGATAAGGGTTTTCATAGTTGAGCCAGGTTACGAAACCCAAGGCCACCTGGTTGTCGGCTTGATGATAGAGAAAACCACCGCCATTGGCGCCGGCAGTCAACGGCCAACCTTGACTATGAATGACGCGGCCCGGGACATGTTTGTCGGGCTCGATATCCCATAGCTCCTTGATACCAAGGCCGTAAATCTGCGGCTCGCTATCTGTATCCAGAGCAAATTTATTCTTCAGAATCTTTGTTAGATGTCCACGGACGCCCTCTGCAAAGAATGTATATTTTGCATGAAGTTCCAAGCCTGGCTCATAATCAGGCTTGTGACTACCATCGCGAGCTACGCCCATGTCGCCAGTAGCGACGCCTTTGACGGAACCATCATCATTATAGAGAATTTCGGCAGCTGCGAAACCTGGGAAAATTTCAACACCCATATTCTCAGCGCGCTCACCCAGCCAACGGCATAAATTACCCAAGGAGCCGGTATAGGTTCCCTTATTATGCATGAACGGCGGCGTGAATATGTGTGGAATCGAGAATTTTTTATTCTTGGTCAGCACCCAGTGTTGGTTGTCCGTTACCGGAACCGCAGCCATTGGGCAGTCTTCGTCGCGCCAATTGGGTAGCAACTCATCAAGGGCTTTGGGGTCAACAACCGCACCGGACAGGATGTGGGCGCCGATTTCCGATCCTTTTTCCAATATACAGACCGAGAGATCTTTGCCGGCTTCGTCCGCCATTTGCTTGAACCGGATAGCCGCACTTAGTCCTGCTGGGCCACCGCCAACAATGACCACGTCATAAGGCATAGATTCTCGTTCACTCATTGCACAATTCCCGTATTCGTCTGTATAATAAAATCTTAAATTCGTTCTGCCGCAAACCACAACCCTCTGGACATAAACATGCTTGGCCACCAATTGACCAATTCGTCAACTCATGACTCTATACATAGATGAATTTTTCTACGCTTGGAAACCCTGAAATCTCTAACGTTGAACAGATAAATAGCTTGCGTGACTGGTGGAAGCTGGCTGGCGTAGATTTGCATTATAGCGATAAGCCAGCATCGCTGTTGGCGGAGAACGCTCCTGCAGCCGCAGGTGCTGTGCCCATTCCGGCAAAGACGATTGTCCCTACGGAAAGCAAGCCGCCATCTCCCAAAGAAGGACACTTGCCTGAGGGTTTCAGCGAAGATTATCCTGCGCAATATGATGAATTTCTAGCATGGTTGGCCATTCCCGAAAATCTGATCGAGTCACAATGGTCGCAAAATTATGTTCTTCCAGCAGGTGCCATTGATCCGGAAATTATGATTATTACTGGAATGCCAGAACAAAGCGGCTTGTCACAAAATTCTCTCTTTTCGGAGAAAAGCGCCGCTTTGTTGGCCAATATGATGAAAGCTATCGGCTGTGATTCGGAGAAAATCCATATCGCGCCTATCTCTGTCGCTCGATCCTTTGATGGCCGGATAGACGCCCAATATCACTCCGCGTTAAAGAAACGAGCGCTCCATCTCATTACCTTGGTTAGACCGAAACGAATAATCATCTTCGGTGATACCGCTTCACACTTGTTTTTTAACGAAAACCTGCTCACAGCGCGCAAGAATTTGCAATTTGTTAACCATGTTTCATCCAAGACGGAGGCAATCGCGACTTTCCATCCGCGTATCTTGAACGAAAGACCAGAGTTCAAGGCGGAAGCATGGAAGGATTTGCAGTTGCTGACGAGGATCCCGAGTATATGAAAAATCAATTTTCCTTAAAGTTCAAATTGGCTCTGACCGCTGCCATGGTTACCCTGCCCCTGTCTCCGACATTCGCGCAGGAGCGGGGCGCAGTGCTGTTTAAAAGCTCTTCGGTAGCCAAGGATATTCCTTCACAGCTAAAGCGCAGCCAATCCGAACATTATCGCGCCATATTCAAGGCTATGGGGGGCAATCAATGGGACATCGCAAAAAATTTGATAGCAGATGCTCCAAAAGGACCGTTGAAATCTATTGCCCAAGCCGAATATTTACTCGCAGCCAATTCTCCTCGAGCAGAATTGGGGCAGCTTCTGACGTTGGTCAACGAAGCGCCGCATATTCCGCAAGCTGCTCAATTGGGCCGTTTGGCGAAAAAGCGCGGCGCACAGCTTCTCCCTGATCTGCCGCAAAGACGCAATCTTTCGTATGTTCCCGGCTTATCGATCCGGAAAAAGCCTAATTCGATCAAATCAGATAATGCCGCCAACGCTATTCGTGGCCGCATATTGGATTTCATCAAAAACGACAGTCCGCAATCGGCAGAAGCACTGCTCTTTGAAACAGAAAATGTCCTGTCCTCTGAAGCCCGCACCGAACTCGAACAGCGGGTTGCATGGTCTTACTACATCGAAAATGACGACAAGTCTGCTCAACGCATGGCGCAAAAAGCGCAAAAAGGTAGCGGCGCGTGGGTTGTTCACGCTGATTGGGTCGTAGGGCTGTCTTCTTGGCGGCTGAACGATTGCCAGACAGCCAGCGGAGCCTTCGACAATGTTGGCCGACGTGCATCCAACACCGACTTGCAAGCCGCTGGCCTCTATTGGGGGGCACGGTCTGATATTGTTTGTGGCCAACCGCAAAAAGCGCAAGGTAAACTGCAAACTGCAGCCAAACGGAGTGATAGCTTTTACGGGCTGCTCTCAGCGCAAACTTTGGGCATGGACATTGCGAAGATGAAAGCCAGTGCCGAATTTGCCAAGGGCGACTGGAAAGCATTGAAGCAGCACGACAATGTAAAAGCGGCCATCGCTTTGGTCGAAATCGGAGAAGAGGGTCTAGCGGACGAAGTTTTGCGGCATCAGGCCACGATCGGCGCTTCTAATGATCATATTGTACTATTGAAGTTGGCCCGCGAGCTCAACTTGCCGCGCACGCAACTATGGCTAGCCCATCATGCCCCGCGGGGATTTAAGCCCGATGCGCAGGCTCGTTTTCCAGCGCCGAAATGGCGGCCAGATGGCGGTTGGCGCGTTGATCCGGCTTTGGTCTATGCCCATACGCTTCAGGAATCTGCTTTCCGCAGCAAAGCTGTGAGCCCAGCCAATGCTATTGGTTTAATGCAGGTTCGCCCCGGAACAGCAGGCGATATTGCACGCGCGAATGGACGAAAGTTTGAGAAGGCTCAGCTGTTCAAGCCATCTACCAACCTAGAATATGGTCAATCCTATCTGGAATATCTCAGCGGCTCATCAATCACTGGTGGAAAGCTGCCAAAGGTTGCCGCCGCTTATAATGCTGGCCCTGGCTCCGTTCAGCGCTGGAACAACGAAATCCAAGATAATGATGATCCGCTCCTGTTTATGGAGAGTATTCCGTTTGTCGAGACCCGTGGATATGTCTCGATCATTTTGCGCAATTATTGGATGTATGAAAAGCAGGCCGGGATTGAATCTGCGAGCCTGCGTACATTATCGCAAAATAAATGGCCCGTCTTTCCGAAGAAGCCTAGTAAAAATAAAACGCGCTTTACCGCGCGCTAGGACATAAAAAACCGGATGAGCCACATAGCCCATCCGGTTTTTCTTTAATATCCGCCGTGATCAGTAACGGTAGTGATCAGGCTTGAATGGCCCTTCTGTTGTGACACCGATGTAGTCCGCCTGCTCGGTCGTCAACTTGGTCAATTTAACACCCAGTTTCGCCAGATGCAGCTCAGCAACTTTTTCATCGAGATGCTTCGGCAGCACGTAAACGTCGTTCTTATACTGTTCAGGCCGCAACCAGAGTTCGATCTGCGCCATAACCTGATTGGTGAAGCTCGCTGACATCACAAAGCTTGGGTGACCAGTAGCACAGCCTAAATTGACCAAACGGCCTTGCGCCAGAACGATCAACTTTTTGCCATCTGCAAATTCGACTTCATCAACTTGTGGTTTGATTTCGGTCCATTTCATGTTCTGCAAGCCAGCAATCTGGATTTCGCTATCAAAGTGGCCGATGTTGCAAACAATTGCCCGGTCTTTCATTTCTCGCATATGATCGACAGTGATAACGTCTTTGTTGCCCGTTGTTGTCACAAAAATATCAGCGCGTTTTGTCGCCTCTTCCATGGTCACAACTTCAAAGCCCTCCATTGATGCCTGCAAAGCACAAATTGGATCAATTTCGGTTACCAAGACACGCGCACCGCCGTTGCGAAGCGATTGTGCAGAACCTTTTCCCACATCACCAAAACCGGCGACACAGGCGACTTTACCAGCCAACATAACGTCGGTGGCGCGACGGATCGCATCAACCAATGATTCCTTACAACCATAGAGATTATCAAATTTGGACTTGGTGACACTGTCATTCACGTTGATCGCAGGGAAAGGGAGCTTGCCCTGTTTCGCCAATTCATAAAGACGGTGAACGCCAGTCGTTGTTTCTTCTGAAACGCCCTTTATGTTTGCGACGGTCTTTGTCAGATAACCAGGACGTTCAGCCACAAAGCGCTTCAGGGTTGCAACAAAGACTTCTTCTTCTTCATTGTCTGGGGTGAATAATTCTTCGCCGGCTTCAACCCGCGCGCCCCAAAGTGCGAACATCGTCGCATCGCCACCATCATCAAGAATGAGGTTACAGGTTTCGTCCTGACCCCAATCAAAAATACGCTCAACATAAGCCCAATATTCTTCCAGTGTTTCGCCCTTGATGGCAAAAACCGGCGTTCCACCAGCAGCGATCGCGGCCGCGGCATGGTCTTGGGTAGAATAAATGTTGCAGGAAGCCCAACGAACAGTCGCTCCGAGCGCCAAAAGCGTTTCAATCAAAACTGCCGTTTGAATGGTCATATGCAATGAACCGGTAATCCGTGCGCCTTTCAAAGGCTGCTCCGCGCCAAATTCTTCCCGCAAAGCCATCAGCCCGGGCATTTCTGTTTCAGCAATCTCAATTTCCTTACGGCCAAAATCGGCGAGGGAAATATCTTTGATCACATAATCCTGAGTCTTTATCTCTGCTACAGTAGCCACATTCATTCTCCTTGAAAGACGAAGTGCCACACGGGAAAACCGGTGCGGCAATTGCGCATTCTCTAGCGTTTTCTGCCTCTAGAAGCAAATATAAAGATGTCTTTATATTTGTAATTTTATGTCGAGTTTAGATAGTAAATCAGAACAATCGCAAAGCATCTCGTTTTTTATGCACTGCCAAATTGACCAGATAACATATTGGGGTCGATCCCCTGTGCCTTCCAAGCCATTTCCCATTTATCTTTTGCTTTAGTTTCATAGAGCCATTCTGGTTCGCCGGCCGTAATGGACCATCCATTCTGGGTCAGTTCTTGTTCCAGCTGTCCTGCTCCCCAACCGGAATATCCTAATGCAGCGATCCATTTCTTTGGACCTCGGTCTTTGGCAATCGCTCCCAGAATATCAAGAGAACTGCTCAAACCCCAACGGTCCCCCACTTGCAATGTATCAGACAGATTAAAATCGAGGCTGTGGAGAATGAAGCCCCGATGTATTTCCACCGGACCGCCCACAAAAACATTGCGGTCCTTTAATTCTTCCGGCTCAATATCGAACTGCTCCAAAATCCCGTGAAAACTAATATCTGCTGACGTCTCACCAATATTAATTCCCAATGCGCCATGCTCATCATGTGAACAAATGGCGATTATCGAACGCGCAAAGCGCGGATCGGCCATTCCTGGGGTAGCAAGCAGGAACTGGCCAGAAAAGTAGAGAGGATCGTCCATCATACTAGCATAAGCACCTTATTGTCGGCTGCACATCGTAAATTCGATAAAACGAGCATTATCATTACATTGCTTGCAATTTCATGATGCGGTCACCACAAATAGATAAGACACAATGATATTCCAAAAAACCCTAAAAGGAGCGACAACATGATCAACAAAGGCGATAAAATACCCGAGGTAAACCTTGTAAAGGCAACAGAAAATGGTCCTGAGCAAGTCAGCTCCTCTGAATATTTTGCGGGCAAAAAAGTAGCCCTCTTCTCTGTACCTGGTGCTTATACCCCAACCTGTTCCGCTAAGCATCTACCCGGCTATGTAGAAAAAGCCGCCGACCTGAAGGCCAAAGGCGTGGATGAAATCGCTTGCACCGCTGTCAATGATGCCTTCGTTCTGGGTGCTTGGAACAAAGACTCTGGCTCAGAAGATGTCACCATGTTGGCTGACGGCAATGGCGATTTCGCCAAAGCAGTCGGACTAGAAATGGACGGCTCCGGCTTTGGTCTTGGTACACGCGGTCAGCGTTTCTCGATGATCATCAATGATGGCGTCGTGGAAGAGCTGAACGTCGAAGCCCCCGGCGACTTCAAAGTCAGTGCTGCTGATTACATGTTGGACCAGCTTTAAGCCTATTGCAGCAGTTTACAAAAGCCGGCGGAAGAATATTTCCGCCGGCTTTTTTGTGTCTACCAACCGCAGGATTTGCCTCTATTCTCTTCTTTAAGCCAATCCATCAGTGGTTCAAAATAGCTGATCATCGCTGACCCATCCATTTCGCGCGTGCCGGTAAAGGCTTCCAGTGCATCCGGCCACGGTTTTGACGCGCCGAGCTCCAGCATCGCGTTCAACTTCGTGCCCACGTCTTTGTTGCCATAGAAAGAACAGCGGTGAAGCGGCCCTTCCCATCCGGCGGCGTCGCAGGCAGCCTTGTAGAATTGAAACTGCAAAATGCGCGCAAGGAAATAGCGCGAGTAAGGCGTGTTGCCGGGAATGTGATATTTCGCGCCCGGATCAAAGGCATCAGCAGGCCGTTCGACCGGCGGCGTTATCCCTTGATATTGTAATTTTAGATTATGCCAAGCGGGCGTATATTGATCTGGAGCGATATCCCCTGAGAACACCTGCCACCGCCACTTGTCGACCAACAGGCCGAATGGGAGGAACGCCACCTTGTCCATCGCCTGACGCAAGAGCAAACCAACATCCTTGTCTTCGCTTGGTACTTTGTCGGCATCCAACAGTCCGACCTGCACCAGATATTCCGGTGTGATCGACAGCGCGATCATATCGCCAATGGCTTCGTGAAAACCGTCATTAGCGCCATCCAAATGCAAATAGCTCTGCTTGTTATAGGCGCGTTGATAGTAGTTGTGGCCGAGTTCGTGATGGATCGTTACAAAATCATCGCCATTGACCTTGATGCACATCTTGATGCGGATATCGTCCACATTATCGATATCCCAAGCGCTGGCATGACAAACGACTTCGCGGTCCGCTGGCTTGGTAAATTGTGACCTTGCGTAGAACGTGTCCGGCAGCGGATCGAAGCCGAGAGATGAGAAGAACCCCTCGCCCGCTTTCACCATTTTCATGGCATCATAGCCCTTGGACGTCAGTAACTCAGTTGTATCGAAACCAATGTCACCGGCGCCTTCAGGTGCGACGACATCATAGATATTGCCCCATTCCTGTGCCCACATGTTCCCGAGCAGATCAGCGCGGATCGGGCCGGTTTTTGCCTGGACCTCATCACCATATTTTTCGTTGAGCTTGTCCCGCGTATAGCAATGCAGCTCGTCATAAAGCGGCTTCACTTGTCCCCAGAGCTTGTCGGTCAGCTTGGCAAAGTCATCGGCAGGCATATCATAGCCAGAGCGCCACATCGCGCCGACATCGGCAAAACCCAATTCTTTCGCGCCTTCATTGGCGATCTCGACCATGCGCGCATAATCATTTTTCATCGGCGCTCCGACATTGCTGTGCCAGCTTGCCCACATTTCAGAGAGTTCATCAGGATTGCGGTTGGTGCCCATGGCCGCTTCGATATCGGAGCCGTTAATCTCTTTGCCGTTGAGCATCCCTTTGCCTTTACCATAGGCCGAGTTGAGCTTCGTCGCGATGGTATTCAATTCCGTCGATGCGCCTTCAGTCGTCGGAGCAGGAAGAACAATGCCGCCGCGTAGCTTATCAAGCTTACGCGTGGTCACGGCATCCAGCCCCTGAACGTCCTTATACTTCGCCGCATCAATCGCCGCCTGGACAGACATGGTCGTACCTTCAGCGCCAACTTTGGCCGCCAAGGCATCGGTATCATCGGTTATGTAGGTCGCGTTGATCCAGTAAATTCGACCCGCATCAACCGAGAAATCAAACATCGTTTGTTCGGTCTCATCGATAAATGTCTTGGCATCTTCAGCTGTGGGGTTTGCCTTTTCCGCCATCTCGCCTTCTGCGTGATGCTTGGCGTGAACGGGGGCGCTCAGTGCAATTGCGCCTATAGCTATAATCGAAGTGGCTGTTTTCATGGGGCGATCCTCTGTTGTCTTTATTTTAGTATGGATTGAAACTTTATGGCTTGACCGTCAAGCGCGCCTTTCCCGGTGGCGCCAAATCAGCGCGATGATAATTCCGAAGGTTCCAATGATCCAGGTCACTATTTTAGGCGGCCTTGCAAAAGCGGCGATGCCGGCCAGCGTATCGCTGCCCTTGTTCTGCAACACTTGCGTAATCTGGCTGATCGTTTCAACATAGTCGAACAGCCCAAACAGAAAATATACGAGGACCATGAAAAGGCCGAGTTTCTTTAGTGAAGGCGACTGCGCCTCCTGCCAGATCAGCCGTCCGCCCAAAATGCCCCCTATCGAATAGAGTCCGATGAAAACAAGGTCAGTGATCATCGACCATTTGGCATAGTTCATCTGCCCCGCCGCGGCCCAGCTTTGCTGAATGGCATCAACCCGTGCAGCGGTTCCGGCGCTTTGGTGATCCAATATGCCGGTCGGGGCGACTTCAGTCATCAGAGGCGCACTGGTTCCGACGTTGAACAGGAAGAGTGCAAGACCGCAAAGCCAGAATATCCAGAAATTGCGCCAATTCATATATTTCGGCATTAGCTGTTCCTCTCCCTGTATTTATTCATCTAGAAATCGAACCATTTCTTGTCCCATTTCCGACTTGGTTACACTGCTCATATGTGTGCCCGGAACCGCTATATGGCTTCCTTCCGGCAGCAACTGCGCCAGCGCCTCGGGATCACCATTATCGCGATCTTCCGATCCGCACAGCACCAATGTTGGCGTTGTGATCGCTTGGATATTATCTGGTTCCATATCCGAAAATGTCTTGAGCAAATGGGCTGCCGCGACCGTATCGACTTTCTGGCTTTTCATGAACTGAATGGCAATCCAATGCGGATCTCCGCGCTTAGCTGTGTCGCGCAGCGCTATCGCCTCTAGGAAGAAGCCTTGACGCCGATCCCAACCGGCCAGACCTTCCAGCCCCATGCCCGCCAGAATCGCCTTTTCAGGGCTGATATCGGTGTTGAGCAGTTTTGCGGTTGTTCGCGCACCCAACGAGAAACCGCCAAGATCATAGGCCGGCAGTGCCAAATGCTCGATCAAAGCCAGAGCGTCCTTGATTAATACATCCCGCGGATAAACATCCGCATCATGGGGCGCTTCACTCTGCCCATGCGCGCGCAGGTCCGGCATGATCACCCGATGTCCGGCATCGGCCAGTCGCGCCGCGTGACCGAATTTTATCCAATTGGTTTCGGCATT
Source organism: uncultured Sphingomonadaceae bacterium (assembly GCA_947493215.1). Classification (GTDB taxonomy): domain Bacteria; phylum Pseudomonadota; class Alphaproteobacteria; order Sphingomonadales; family Sphingomonadaceae; genus Parasphingorhabdus. The sequence continues at coordinate 2,232,900 of CANLQE010000001.1, forward strand.
AGAAAACAGCCCGTGCAGCAAGATGATCGCGCGCTTGTCATCCCCAGTCGCATCCATTTCGTGAATTTTCAGCTTCACGCCATCAAATGATGCAAAATCCCAAGACGTCATTTCCATTGTCACTGCCCCAAATTGTTGCGCCAAGCGGCCACATCTTCCGGCTGTGTCTGATGTTGATCGCTCGTCTGGTCAAGGGTGATACCGGCTTGTTTTTTCGATACCCACAAATGTCCAGCCGGCGCGATATCCGATGAGTGATCCAATGTTCCCACTTTCAGAGTGATCGCATCGGGCGGGTTACTGTTGCTATGCCAAAGCCGAGTGCCGCAATCAGCACAAAAAAAGTTATATTTCCGCTTTCCACTATGGGCCACAGTTTCAAAGGTTGATGGCGTGCCGGTCACCGTTAAATCGGCGTACCTAAAGGGTATAGACATCGAAAACGCGCTGGCGCTCTGTTTCTTACACTCTCCGCAATGGCAGGCATAAGCAGCAGGGATCGGATTGCTAGATATATAGCGCACCGCGCCGCATTGGCAGCTGCCTGTAAAAGTTTCACTCATGCAGCCCTCGATCTAACAAAAGCCTAACTTCACTAACTTCACACCAAGGAAGCCGATTATTCTACCGTTTTCTGCCTCAGCTGTTGGATTTGGCGGGCTGTTATAAAGTGTGAGAGATTCAACGATAAACATAGCGACAGCCTAACGCCTACATCAAATGTAGGAAAGCTCAATATTCTAGCGCTTAACCAAGCCCTTTCGCTGCATCCGCCATACAGCGAGATCGATCCGGTCCTGTCCAAAAAACGGTTCGCCATCAAACACCAATGTTGGCACGCCCCAATGACCAGCAGCTTCCAAAGCTTTCTGGTTGCCAGCTATTTCGCCGTCTAACTCTTCGGAATTGGCTTCCGCCTCTGCCTTTATCTCCGACAAATCAAGCCCCGCGCGCGCCGCGGCCTGCCCCAGATGATCGCCTTCATTCCATCCCTGAACACCGCCCCAGATCAAGCGAGAAACTTCATCGGCAAATTCCAGTCCCTTTCCGCGCCGGGATGCAGCCTGCCCCATACGGGTAAGCAGAAAAATATGCGGTTGATCATCTGCAATTTTGCGAGTCGCTATATCCTGCACAATCGGATCGGGATTGGGCGGTGCCATCGGGATGTCCATAAACTGCGCGACCCGGAAAATATCCTTGAACACATAGCCGAGCCAATTGGGGTGATTTTTTTCAAAAAAATCGGGCTCCCGGATCGCGAGCGGATAGACAAAGCGTTGGTTGATCCTGAGATCATATTCTTGGCAAAGTGCGACATAGCGGCGCGTTGCAAGATAACTATAGGGAGAGCGGAAAGACCAATAAACGTCTGCTTGTAATGTCATCTGGCAACACTGCACCGCTTTTAACAGCGAAGGCAAGTTCCAATGACCGCGAAGGGTGCAAAAAAGGGTATGATTGCAACAATCATACCCTCCTGATTCTCATCTGCATCAAATTTGCGCTAAAACGGCAGCGATTATTTCGGCATCAACACCGTATCGATAATGTGGACGGTACCGTTGCTTGAATCAATATCCGCTTCGATCACGTTGATCTTATTACCAGCGCCGTCCTCAAGCACAATTTTGTCACCATCCATCGTCACTTTAAGGGCTCCGCCTTCCAAAGTGGTCAGGCTAGCCGTGCCACCACCATCGGCGATTGCTTTTGCGATATCGGCGGACTTCATGTCACCTTTGACCAAACCATATCTGGCCATGCTGGCAAGCTCGGTCTTGTCTTCGGCTGCCATCAGTTCGTTGACTTCGTCCGACCCCATTTTATCGAACGCGGCGTTTGTCGCGATAAATACCGTGAACGGACCATCATCTTTCAGATCAACGGCAATGCCCGATATAGCGACCATGGTGCTGGCTGTGGACAGGTCAGGGTTACCCTGAACAATGGCGGTAAGATTTGTTGGTTTTTTATCTTCTTCTGCCAGGCGGGCATCATATACCGCTTGTTCGTCCTCACTCATTTCGGAGGAACAGGCCGTGATTGTTGCCAGTGCGGCGGTAGCGAGAAATAATTTTGTGGAGGTTCTCATGACTTATTCTTTCGTTTGGATTCTCGCTTTATACCACCATTGACCGGATGATGGCAAAGGGTTCGGATATATTCATCCCAGTTACGCATGTATTTTCGGGAATATAATGCCCAGTTTCGGCATTAAGCGGACACATAAATCGATCCGCTTATTTATCCGACTAACCCTTTTGCAAATGCTTGCGTCCCAATAGTTCCGCTATCTGCACCGCGTTGAGCGCAGCGCCTTTGCGCAAATTATCGGACACGCACCAGATGATCAGGCCGTTGTCCACGGTCGGATCTTCGCGGACGCGGCTAACATAAGTGGCGCTATCGCCAGCGCTTTCAACAGGGGTTGTGTAACCTCCATCTTCGCGCTTATCGACCAGCATGATGCCCGGTGCTTCGCGAAGAATTTCCTGTGCTTTCTTAGCGGAGATTTCGTTCTCGAACTCAATGTGAATGGCTTCACTATGGCCAACAAAGACTGGCACGCGGACGCAGGTGGCAGTGAGCTTGATTTTGGGGTCGAGAATTTTCTTGGTTTCGACGACCATTTTCCATTCTTCCTTGGTCGAACCATCGTCGAGGAACACATCGATATGCGGGATTACGTTAAAGGCAATCTGCTTGGTGAAGACCTCGTTTGTCTTAGGATCACCAACGAAAATCGCACGTGACTGTTCGAACAGTTCATCCATACCGCTTTTACCGGCACCAGATACGGACTGATAGGTCGAAACAACAACCCGCTTAATCTTCGCAGCATCGTGAAGCGGCTTAAGGGCGACTACCAGCTGTGCCGTCGAACAATTGGGATTGGCGATGATATTACGCGCTTTATAGCCGGCAATCGCATCCGGGTTCACCTCTGGCACGATCAAAGGCACATCGGGATCCATCCGATAGAGCGAGCTATTGTCTATCACCACGCAACCCGCAGCAGCAGCTTTTGGCGCATATTCCTTGGTCGGACCGGAGCCGGCGGCAAATAAAGCCATATCCCAGCCTGCAAAGTCGAAATGCTCGATATTCTGAACCTTGAGCATCTTGCCGGTCTCGCCCAGTTCCACTTCGGTACCATGGGACCGCGATGAGGCCACAGCCGCAATTTCATCAATTGGAAATTCGCGCTCGGCAAGGATGGTCAGCATTTCGCGCCCGACATTCCCGGTCGCGCCAACAACTGCAACTTTGTAACCCATGAAACTTTTCCTGTGCTGAATATGAAAACAGCCGGTGATCCTTCTAGGAAAACCGGCTGTTTAGAATTGGTTGTGAAGCGTGTCTTATTTCGCTTCTGCTTCCTTTGCAGCTGGCTTTTCTACCGGTTTGGTTGTCGCTACAGCATCTTTAGGCTGGTTCATGCGGCGTTCCGCAATACGAGCCCGTTTACCTGTACGTCCGCGCAGATAGTAAAGTTTCGCGCGACGAACGACACCGCGGCGAACCACTGTAATCGATTCAATATTGGGGGAGTAAAGCGGAAACACACGCTCAACGCCTTCACCGAAGGAAATTTTCCGTACGGTAAAGTTGGAGCCCATGCCGCGATTGGTACGCGCGATGCACACACCTTCAAAATTCTGGGTACGAACGCGTTCGCCTTCGACGACGCGTACACCAATTTTCAGAGTATCGCCTGCGCGAAATTCCGGTATTTCTTTAGAGGCTGCAAATGCTTCTACAGCTTCTTTCTCAAGTGTCTGGATCAGGTTCATGACCGATCTTCCTTTTTCTGTCCTCGCGCACCAGAGGGCGACTGATCCGGAGCATCCCTGTGATGCTCCCATAAATCCGGCCGCCTTAGCCGTGTATCTTCCTCTGCCCTTTGTTTCCGCCAAGCAGCTATTTTCGCATGATCCCCCGATCGCAAGACTTCAGGGATAATACGCCCTTCCCATTTCTGAGGTCGGGTAAACTGCGGATATTCCAAAAGTCCGGTTTCGAAACTCTCGTCATCTCCGCTAGAAGACGCGCCCATTACCCCGGGAAGCAGGCGAATGCAAGCGTCTAAAAGCACCAAAGCGCCCATTTCTCCGCCAGAGAGTATATAATCGCCAATTGAGACTTGTTCAATCGGGCGGGCGTCAAAAATTCGCTCGTCAAATCCTTCGAAACGACCGCAGAGGATGGTGACACCAGGGCCCGCAGAAATATCCCGCACACGCGCCTGTGTCAGGGGTTTTCCGCGCGGTGTCATAGCTAGGATGGGGGCGTCGGGTTGTTGTTCTAGCGCATGATCGACCGCTGACGCCATGACGTCAGCCCGCAATACCATGCCCGCGCCGCCGCCGGCTGGTGTGTCATCAACGGATTTATGCTTGTCGGTTGCGAAGTCGCGCATCTGGATAGGATTGCACGACCATTTGCCCTCTTCCAGCGCCCTGCCCGCCAGTGACGCGCCAAGCGGTCCGGGGAACATGTCCGGGTAGAGAGTCAAAATTTGGGCAGTGAAGGTCATTCAAAAATATCGTCTAATGGATCCGATTTTTTCCAGTTCATTTGTTTCAAAATCAACCAACTTGTGGGTATTCCAATTAATGCTCCGACAAACGGAAACATTATCGCCGAAGCGATCAAGGGGATAAGAACCTCAAATCCATCAATGCCGTCAGCTGAACCAGAGATCACAACAACAAAATTGACCAAAAGCCACAACCCCAAGGGCGGCAACATACTCGACCATAATATATGCTTTCTACGGCTCCAGTTAGGTCGTATTGTTTGTACAAGAAAATTCGCCCCCGCAGTGCCCAAAAAAAACATCACTACGATTGGAATTAAGCTGCTTAAAAATAAACCCATTCCGCAAACTCCACATTAGTAATTGTCAGAACATTCCGTAATAAGATTTCCTAATAATCTCTCAAGATTTGTCCTGCCGCGTTTTTCTGATCTCAAGAATCGCGAAGGTCATGATGGAGATTACCAGCGCCATCGCCGCGTAAATTATCATCGTTTGTATGGGATTTTCATCACCAGCCCGGTCCTCGGAAAAGGCGATTAATATGATCCCAGGTGTCAGGATCAGTTGGCCGGCGAGAATCGTACTAGCCATGCGGACAAATTGATCCTGTTTTTGGCTGAGCTTCCAACCCGCAATGGCGGGGAACGCAACCAAAGCAAAGAGCAGGATAATAAAGAATATCGGTCCGGTCACGGTTCGACAAAGTCCGCCAAAACAATGGCCGGGTCATTGCGCATATCAATCGCTCCTACCGGCACCATGAATTTTTTGCCGCTGGCGCGTTCAATCTCGATGACATCGCCGGCGCCAAATTCGTAGATCGCGAATATTTTGCCTAGTTCTTCGCCATCGTCAGAGACACAGCGTAGACCAACAATATCGATATGGTAAAATTCATCCTCGTCCAGCGGCGGCAAGGCGGAGCGCGGAACGGTCAGTTCAGTGCCGCGAGCGGCTTCTGCGCCATTGCGGTCCGTAATTTCGGCAATCCTCGCAATTGCGCCAATTTTATGGGGCTTCACGGATTTCAGCGTCAGTTTCCCGTCGTTGAAATTCTTGTGCTGCTTGAGACTATCGAGAGTCTCGCAGAATAGTTTGAGCCGGACCTCGCCAGTCACCCCATGCGCGCCAATAATGACGGCCAGGGGGACTGACGTGTCCGGTTCAACCTCGGCCAAGGATTAACCCTCGGACTTTTCTTCGGTAGCCTTGTCTTCAGCAGGCGCTTCTTCAGCTTTTGCTTCTTCTGCAGGTGCTTCTTCGGCTTTAACTTCCTCAGCTGGCGCTTCAGGAGCAGCTTCTTCAGCGGCCGGTGTTTCTTCTGCAGGTGTTTCCGCAACAGCTTCTTGCGCTGGCGCTTCTTCTACAGGAGCGGCAGCCGCTTCTTTGGCAGCTTCTTCTGCAGCAGCAGCTTTTTCAGCTTTTTCTTCCAAACGCTCGGTGGCTTTTTCACCGGGCTTGGCTTTGTTCGGGTTGTTGCGTGCTTCGCGCTTCAAAACGCCTGCTGCATCCAAAAAACGAGCAACACGGTCAGAAGGCTGTGCACCAACGCTCAACCAATGTTTCGCGCGGTCAAGATCCAATATGACGCGCTTTTCGTCATCTTTCGCGAGCAGCGGGTTGTAGCTGCCGATACGCTCAATAAATTTACCGTCCCGTGGTGCGCGGATGTCCGCGATCACGATTTTATAATAAGGACGTTTCTTGGAACCACCACGGGCCATTCTCATTGCTACTGACATAAATAAACCTTTCTAAACAATATAATAAACGTAATTTCTAAAACTATTTCTTCTTATTCAATAAATTTGCCAAATCCGGTGGTAATCCACCCGGAGACATATCCGGTAGACCCGGGATTCCTGCCATTCCGCCATCTTGACCGCCCATGCCCGCACCAGCAGCACCGCCACCTCCGCCAAACATGGAAGCCAGTCCTTTCAGGCCGCCCATCTTCTTGATCTTCTTCATCGCCTTGGACATTTCCTGATGCATTTTCAGGAGTTTATTGACGTCCTGAACCGTGGTGCCAGAGCCTTTGGCGACCCGCACCTTGCGTTTGGCATTTAGCAAACCGGGGCGAACCCGTTCTTGCTTGGTCATCGAACCGATAATGGCATCCATCCGCAACAAAACTTTGTCGTCCATCGCGCCACCAGCCATGGCTGCTTTCGCTTTTTTCATGCCGGGCATCATTGCGGCAAGCGCGCCCAAACCACCCATTTTGGTCATCTGACGCAGTTGAGAGCGCAAATCATTCAGGTCAAACTGACCCTTGGCCATTTTCTCGGCCAGCGCTTCGGACTCTTCCTTGTCAACAACTTGCGCCGCTTTTTCGACCAAGCTGACCACATCGCCCATGCCAAGAATACGGCCTGCAACGCGTTCGGGGTGGAATTCTTCCAGCGCGTCAATTTTCTCGCCAACGCCGACAAATTTAATCGGCTTGCCGGTAACCGCCCGCATGGAGAGCGCTGCACCGCCGCGGGCATCACCATCCATCCGTGTGAGGACAACACCGCTTAGCTCAACCTGTTCGGAGAAGTTGGAGGCAACGTTGACGGCATCCTGACCAGTCAGCGCATCTACAACAAGCAATGTTTCCTGAGGCTTAGAGACATCGGCAACAGCCTTCATCTCTTCCATCAACTGTTGATCAACATGCAAGCGGCCCGCTGTATCCAGCATGAGGACATCAAAGCCCTGCAATTTCGCGGATTGCAGCGCGCGCTTGGCAATCTCTACAGGTTGTTGGCCTTCAACAATTGGTAGGGTCGCAGCGTCAATCTGTTCGCCGAGCACCGCAAGCTGTTCTTGTGCCGCCGGACGATTAACATCGAGTGAGGCCATCATGACCTTCTTATTCTCTTTGTCTTTTAGCCGTTTGGCAATTTTGGCCGTGGTTGTCGTTTTACCGGAACCTTGCAGGCCAACCATCATGATGATGGCCGGCGGTGCTGCGGCCAGATCAAGACCACTAACTTCGGCACCCAACATGTCTGCCAGACCGTCATTGACGATCTTTACGACCTGCTGGCCTGGCGTAATCGACTTGAGAACCGATTGACCAACGGCCTGTTCCGTTACTTTTTCGACAAAATCACGCACAACAGGAAGCGCAACATCCGCTTCCAGCAACGCAATACGTACTTCTCGCATTGCGCCACGCACATCTTCTTCTTTAAGCGCACCGCGACCACGCAGTTTGTCAAAGACGCCGCCGAGCCGATCGCTTAACTTATCAAACATGGCGTCTTCCTTTCTAGCAAACCCTTAAATCGGCCTAAAACAGGCCAAAAACCGAGCAACGCAAAAAACGCCGGTGGGCGAAACCTCGCTAACCGACGTGTGAGTTTTTTAACTCGAAACTGAAACCGCGACCCAATATGAGCCGTGATGTGAGACGCTCCCTAGGCGATCTGCGCGACACCCGCAACCCCCGAAATCCCCAAATTTAGGCAAAGTTAACCAGAAATTGAGGTTTATTAAGGCATTAGGCAGGCTGCAAAAAAGTGGGACTAATGTCATGGGGCAAAAATTGACCGAGTCAAAGACCGCAGAGAAAAATAACAAATACGCTATTACGGCACGCCGGGATGTGTTGACCAGCTTGATTGTTATCTTCGCTATCCTGATGTTTGTAGGGACCGGCGGTACAGTTTTAAGCGAGGCTATCTCTGCGCTATCCGGCTATGGCGGCGGTTCGGACAAAATGCTGGTTTCAGCATTTTTATTGAACATTGCCCTGATATTATTTGGTTGGCGGCGCTACCGCGATCTGGCGGCGGAAGTAACCGAGCGTGCAGCTGCAGAAGAGCTCGCCCATTCCCTAGCCGTCACTGATCCCCTAACCGGTTTCCTTAATCGGCGAACTTTGGCCGAAGAAACCGCGGAAATGATCGCGACCGCCGAACGCAAGAATAAGAGTACTGCGTTTCTGATGCTTGATCTCGACAATTTCAAAACTGTCAATGATGTCCACGGGCATGGCGCGGGGGATATTGTGCTCAAAGAAGTTGCTGCACGAATTTCCAAAGCTATTCCGCCCAATAACCTTTTGGCGCGACTTGGCGGTGACGAATTTGCCTGCGCATTTATTTTTGATCCCGATCAGCCAGAGATGGTCGACCGGATTGCCGGCGATTTGATTGATAGTATCTCCATGCCAATTGTTGAAAATGGCAATCACTTGGTGGTTACCACCTCTATTGGTCTGTCGCGTTTCGACTTTGAGTCTGAAGGCGTCGAAGTTCTAATGCGCCGCGCCGATATCGCGATGTATTGCGCCAAAAAACAGGGCAGAAACCGTTTCTGCTGGTTCGACGTGTCCATGGAGCAAGAACTGCAAACCCGAAATACACTTGAATCGGGCATGCGCAGCGGCATTCCAGCTGGAGAGTTTGTTCCTTATTTTGAGAAACAAATTGATCTTGCGACCGGAAAACTGACAGGCTTCGAAATGCTGGCCCGTTGGGAATCTCCAACGCAGGGATTGGTCTCACCCGAAGTATTTATTCCAATCGCCGAAGAAACCGGGATGATTGGCGATCTATCACTAAACATCATGCGGAAGACCTTCGAGCATGCGAAACATTGGGACCCAAGCCTGACCGTTTCAGTGAATATTTCACCGGTACAATTGCTCGACCCTTGGTTGGCTCAGAAGATCGTTAAATTGCTGGTTGAAACCGGGTTCCCGCCGAACCGGCTAGAAATTGAAATTACCGAGAGCTCGTTGTTCGAAAATCTCAGCCTTGCACAATCCATTGTCGGAAGCCTTAAGAACCAGAATATTCAAATTGCTCTGGATGATTTTGGTACAGGCTATAGCTCGCTCGCTCACTTGCGCGCCCTGCCCTTTGACCGGATCAAAATTGACCGAAGCTTCGTGACATCGATTCTGGAAAATTCAGAAAGCGCTGCGATTGTCAAAGCCATTACGGGTCTCGGTGAGAGTTTGGGCATGCCGATCACTGCCGAAGGCATCGAAGACAAAGCCATAGAGGATGAACTGCGCAACATCGGTTGTGCCAAGGGGCAAGGTTGGCACTACGGTCGGCCGCTATCGATAGAGCAAATTGGAAAAGTACTGGCCGAACGCAATTTGCTGCCGGCACAGCCAGAAGCCGGGAAAGCTATCGCTGAAGAAATCGTTGAAGAAGCAATCAGTCCATCCGCCGGAACGGAGCGAAAAGCAGGTTAAACCGTCCATAATAGCAAAACCAGGCGGTGGTACCTAATGATCGCCGCTTGAAATACTGGACTTGCAAAGCCCGCACCCCTAAATCGCCCTTCATGACACGCGGGCAATTTCACAAGATGCATGGACTGGGCAATGACTTTGTCATTATCGATGCGCGTGGGCCGGAACTTTCCGAAAGTCTGACCATGTCCTTGGCCAAGGCATCTGCAATTGCCAATCGCCATAGCGGCATTGGTTGCGACCAACTTATCATTCTCAGGCCGTCAAACAAAGCCGATGTCCGGATGCAAATCTATAACGCCGATGGCGGCGAAGTCGAAGCTTGCGGTAATGCGACGCGGTGCGTGGTAAAATTGCTCGGCGACGGGACTTCTATCGAAACCGAAGGCGGCCTGCTTTCTGGTCAAGTGACCGATGAAGGCGCGATCGTCGATATGGGCCAACCGCGCTTTGAGTGGGATGCAATCCCCCTCTCCTATGCCATGGATACATTGCACATGCCGGTGGGCTGGGAAGATTTACAGGATCCCGCGGCGGTCAATGTCGGCAATCCACATGCCATTTTTTTCTTGGAAGACAGCGACGCCGTTGAGCTAGATCGATTGGGACCGATGATCGAAGTCGACCCGTTATTTCCCGAGCGGGTCAACGTTAATGTCGCCCATATAAAAGATGGCGACATATATTTACGCGTCTGGGAACGAGGCGTCGGTTTAACGCGCGCCTGCGGCACTGGAGCATGTGCGACGGCGGTTGCCGCGATCAAACGGGGGTTGGTGCAAAGTCCGGTAAAGGTGCACCTGCCGGGAGGCACTCTGACCCTGTCATGGCAACAAGGCGGTGCCATCATGATGCAAGGGCCAACCACCTATGTTTTTTCCGGTGAAACGGACTGGAGCGATTTTGAATGAGCGGCCCCGACATCATCAGCATGGGCTGCCGTTTGAATATCGCGGAAAGCGAAGCGATCAAGCAGAGCATTAGTGCCTCAAAGGTGAACGCTGACAATCTCGTCATCGTCAACAGCTGTGCCGTGACCAATGAAGCCGTGCGGCAAACCCGCCAAGCTATCAGGCGCGCCAAGCGGGCCAATCCCGACAAGGCCGTAGTCGTCACGGGCTGCGCTGCTCAGGTCGATCCGGCCATGTTTGATGCTATGCCGGAAATTTCCGGGGTGGTTGGCAATTTCGACAAATATGATGCCGACAATTTCAAATTTGGCATGGAAACCAACAAGCCGGATATTCGCGTTTCGGATATCATGCAGGTGAAAGAAACGGCGCCACATATGGTCAGCGCCTTTGCCGAGCGGTCACGTGCCTTTGTAGAAGTTCAAAATGGCTGCGACCATCGCTGTACCTTTTGTATCATTCCTTATGGCCGTGGTAACAGCAGATCGGTGCCGGCGGGGCAAGTTGTCGACCAAGTCAAAGCGTTGGTGGACAAGGGCTTTAACGAAGTTGTCCTGACCGGTGTTGATGTGACCAGCTATGGTCCTGATCTACCGGGAAATCCCAGTCTCGGACTGCTCGTCGAACGGGTTTTAAAGCATGTTCCCGACCTGAAACGACTGCGATTGTCGTCGGTGGATGGAGTAGAGATTGATGAACGCCTGTTTGATATCCTAACTGGCGAAAGCCGAATGATGCCGCACGTGCATCTGTCTCTGCAATCCGGCGACAATATGATCCTAAAGCGGATGAAACGTCGCCACAGCCGCGAACAAGCCATAGAATTGGTCGCACGATTGAAAGAAACACGCCCGGAAATAGCCATTGGTGCTGACATTATCGCGGGATTTCCGACCGAAACAGAGCGGATGTTTTCGGGCAGTCTGGATATTATCGATCAATGCGATATCATTCACGGTCACATATTCCCTTATTCACCGCGCCAAGGTACCCCGGCTGCCAACATGCCGCAGGTTAACGGCGTTGTTATCAAGGAACGCGCCAAGATTTTGCGGCAGAAGATTGCTACAAAGGCGCAAGCCTGGCGCGACAATCTCGTCGGAACACAGCAAAATGTGTTGTGTGAGTTAAATGGCAAAGCTGGATATGCGGAAAATTTTGCCCATATTAGTTTTGAAGAAACCATGCCAGAAGGCCAGATCATCCCTGTAGACGTCATTGCATCCGATGGCCGAAACCTGATCGGAAGAAAAAGAGTATGAGTGAAAAACCGGGGTGGAAGGATCGCTTGTTCGGCGGCTTCAGCAAGACATCAGGGAAACTGACCGAAAATCTGACAGGACTAGTGACCAAGGCCAAGCTCGACGATGCGACTCTCGACGAAATCGAAGATGCGCTCATCATTTCAGACCTTGGTCCTGCTACAGCAGCCTCTATCCGAGAAAAACTCTCAAACGAGCGATTTGAGAAGGGCCTTAGCGAGCATGCAGTCCGCGAAATTATCCAGTCGGAAATAGCAGGTATATTGGAACCTGTAGCTATACCGCTCGAAATTGACGCCTTCCCTCGACCGCAAGTGATCCTGGTCATTGGAGTCAATGGTTCCGGAAAAACCACAACCATAGCCAAAATGGCCCACCTGTTCCTCGAGCAGGATTACGGCGTGATGCTGGCCGCCGGCGATACATTTCGTGCAGCGGCGATTGGACAGCTCAAAGTCTGGGCCGAACGACTTGGTGTTCCGATCATCAGCGGCAAAGAAGGCGGAGATAGTGCCAGTATCGTCTACGAAGGGGTTAAACAGGCCACTGCCACCGGCATTGATGTATTAATCGTCGATACAGCCGGACGGCTGCAAAACCGCACGGAATTGATGGATGAGCTGGACAAGATTCGTCGCGTGCTTGGCCGGCTCAATCCGGAAGCTCCGCATAATGTCGTTTTGGTGCTGGACGCAACAACGGGACAAAATGCTCTGTCACAAATTGAAGTGTTTAAGGAAGTGGCAAAGGTAACCGGCCTAATCATGACGAAGTTGGATGGAACAGCGCGCGGCGGTGTGCTTGTTGCAGCAGCGAAACAATTTAAAATGCCAATCCACGCGATTGGTGTCGGAGAGACCATGGAAGATTTACGGCCGTTTGACGCCAACGACCTCGCCGGAGCCATAGCAGGAATTGAAGAATGAGTGATGACGTCATCAATATAGAGCCGAAGAAAGAAAATAAGGGACTGGGTTTCGCACTTGATTTCGGCCCGCTGCTCGTATTTTTCCTGGCCTATAAATTCGTCGGTATAATCGCGGGAACCGCTGCCTTCATGGCAGCCATTCTGGTCGCCGTGATCATATCCAAATGGAAAATGGGCAAAATATCCCCGATGCTATGGCTGTCCGCCGTGCTGGTTATTGGCTTTGGCGCGCTGACCATCTATTTCAACGATCCCCGCTTTATTCAGATCAAACCGACAATCATCTATCTTGGTTTTGCTATCATATTGGGTGTCGGATTGCTGAGGGGTAAGGCCATGTTGAAATATCTGCTGCAAGCCGCCTATGAAGGGTTGTCCGATGAGGGTTGGCTGAAATTATCGCGCAACTGGGCTATATTCTTTGTCGCAATGGCTGTTCTCAATGAGGCCATGCGACTGACTTTGACCTTCGATCTCTGGTTAACGCTCAAAGTATGGGGCATCACGATATTGTCGTTTATTTTCGCGATTGCCAACGTCCCGATGTTGATGCGACACGGTCTTGACCTTGGGCAAGATGAAGAGGTTGAAGAAGCCGAGTCCAAATAAAAACCGCGCGCCGGTTTAGCGGAGCGCGGTTTTGAAGTTCTTGGGATAAGGCGGTTAGCCTTGATCAGCTCGGCTCACGCCTTCGCCATCAAGGTTTTGCGCGACAAAGTCCCAATCAATGGCGCTGTCAAGCAATGCAGACACATAATCTGGGCGCGCGTTCTGGTAATCCAGATAATAAGCATGCTCCCACACGTCGATCGTCAGCAATGGTTTCATGCCATGCGCGACCGGACTGTCTGCATCATGCAAAGATGTGATTTCCAGCTTGTCACCGTTCAGCACCAACCATGCCCAACCGCTGGCAAAGTGGCCAACTGCTTCGGCTTTGAATTTTTCTTTGAAATCTTCGACTGAGCCAAAGTCCGCTTCAATGCGGCTCTTCAATTCTGCTGGCATCTCTTTCTTTTCAGGGCTTAGGCACAACCAGTAAAAGCTGTGGTTCCAGACTTGTGCAGCGTTGTTGAAGAGACCACCTTCAGATGCTTTGATGATCTCGGACAATTTTTTGCCCGCATGATCTGTACCAGCGATCGCGTCGTTGGTTTTGGTCACATAAGCATTATGATGTTTGCCGTGATGGAAATTAAACGTTGCTTCAGAGATTAATTCACCGAAAGCGGTTTTTGCATAAGGAAGCGGGGGAAGTTCAAAGGACATTAAGAATTTTCTCCATGGTTAGAATAACTTTCAGTTAGCGCATATGGTGACAAAAGGTTCCATCGGCAACTGCCCATTAGAGCGTATCTGATAGGATCAGCGTTTTTCCGTGACAAAAACGGCTTGAAGGCATAATATTACGACACGTTACACATTGTTTTTGGGGGAAGATAAAAATGGCGAAGCTCTTTGGTAATTTGAATTTGGTGATGTTGGTGGGCCTGTTGCTTGCCATATTGGTTATTGTTGGCATCGGGCCGCTCGGCGATCCAATTAATGGTATTTTCCGCTGGCTTCATACATTTTTCGGTGTTCTGTGGATCGGCCTGCTCTATTATTTCAACTTTGTGCAAGTCCCGCAAATGCCGAATATTCCTGACGAAGCCAAACCGGCCGTGTCCAAACATATTGCACCTAGCGCTCTGTACTACTTCCGCTGGTCCGCCTTGTTTACGGTGATTACCGGTCTGATTGTCGCGTATTTGACCGGCTATCTGCAGCAGGCTTTGCTATTGCAGGAAGGTTATTTGCTGATTGGGGTTGGTATGTGGATGGCACTGATCATGGCGTTTAACGTCTGGTTCCTAATCTGGCCTAATCAGAAAAAGGTATTGGGCATTGTCGAAGCAGATGCCGATGCAAAGGCGTCAGCGGGTAAAATCGCTCTCATGGCATCCCGGACCAACACCTTGTTGTCCTTGCCGATGCTCTATTGCATGGTGAATGCTAATTTGGGCGGCTAGATGCGCTGACAAAGCAAACGGAAAGAGGGCTTCAAGGCCCTCTTTTTTTTGCGCGCAAGGTAGAGGCTAGCGAAGTCGTCGTGCCAGTTTATGGGCGGGGCCAAATCCGATAAAGGCGGCGCCAACAAACGGCATCGCGACGACCCATAGGCGGACGCCAGTGACGCCCAACGGGCTTGCAATACTGATCGCTGCCGTCGCAGCTAGACCAGCGCAAACGAACAGCAAACCGACAATCAGCCTCCAATGAGGAAGGTCAGCTTTATCTTCCTGTCCGTTGCCAGTTCCCGCTTGCTCGTATTTAGCAAAAATCATGATAAGCGGCAATAAAGCTGCAATATAGAGCACGAACCAGATTGGCCGGGAAAGCCACCAGCTTGCGCTTCCGGGAGCGACATCAAGACCGATGCCACCCAACAGCCAAGCAGCTACCATTACCATTACGAATGCCGTCAAATGCCAGAGATAGGTGGTCATGATCATGCCGTTCATCAGCACCACCCCTGTCCATATCCGAATATTGTCCAGCATGCGCCGTGCCTTTGGTTCGAGCACCAAAGCAAAGCCGGTTTGTGCTATCCCCAACGCGAGCAAGGCTATGGTAGGCGGCATACTGTTGCTGACCGCTTCGCCGGGAACACCGATCATCGCGACCGGATAAGGACCAAAACCAACTAAAAGCCCTAAAGCTGTCAATCCGCCTATGCCCCATAAAAACGCCCGTTTGGGGTTAGAGAAATAACCTTCACTCCAAGCGTAACCCAGTTGATGCACCGCTAGCCAGATGAAGACAAAGTTCACAAAATTCACATAAGGCACATTCAACGCAAAGGTCATGGCATCTATGGCAATTGCGCCGGCGACCAGCCCCCAAAAGGACGCCATGCCAAAGCGTTTCCACGCGGCATGGGTAAATGGCACTACTGCACCAACCATAAGATAGACCGCCAGAAACCAGACCGGGATCAAAGCCAATTGTGTGGCTAGTTCAACAATTTTGCGATCTACGCCCATGGCTGTGCCAAACAAAGCAAAGAGTGTCCAGATCAGGAAAAGCGGCAACACCGGATTGATCAAGCGGCGCAAGCGGCCAGTGAACCAGCCCGCATAACTACCTTCATTCCTGCGGTTTGCGGACCAGGACAGCGCGTGGGAAAATCCGCCGACCAGGAAGAATATCGGCATAACCTGGAACCCCCAAGTCAGCCATTGTGTCCATGGCAGAATACCCAATAGATGTCCGCCCTGCACTGCGCCATTTTCAATGTAAGGCGCGGCAACCAGCCAATGGCCAATAACGACAGCAAGAATAGAAAAGGCCCGGAGGAAATCGACATAGCGATTGCGTCCTGGCGGGGCTTTAAGCGCCATTTCTTCGGCGCGAGACCATAGAGTCCGTTTCGCCGTCGTCTCCCCGCGCTCAATCATATAGTCCCCTCACATCCCGATTGTTTCACATATTTAGGTAATCACAGGGCCAGCCTATTCAAGGCAAGCGGTAGTTGATGGTAAGGTGATAATGCCAAGGAAAGCTATCCCAGAAGATCGTGACGTTTCAGCGAATGGCGCAACTGATCATAGGTCAGATTGAGTGCCTTTGCCGTTTGTCGCTGGTTATAACGTGATTTCGCCAGAGCCGCTTCCAAGATGCGTTTTTCAAAGGCTTCGACAGCCTCTTTCATGTCATCGACCGCCGAATAAGCCGGTTCCACTGAAGCGGGTGTCGGTGCGACATCAGCTTGCTCAGATGCCTGGTTGGACTTGACGGGCTCGGGTTCCCGCGTTGCAGTTACTTGCGGCTTCCAAGGAGATTCAAAAGGGTCAAAGACGATATGATCGACTGGTCGTGAATAATCGCTCCATTGATAGACAGCGCGCTCGATAACATTACGCAGTTCACGGACATTGCCTGGCCATTGATGACGAGCCAGCGCTTCCGCGGCTAGCTGGCCAAAACCTGGCCATTGCTCCCATTCCAGCTCAGCCGCCATGCGTCGTCCGAAATAGTCGGCCAGCACCGGCACGTCGCCTTCGCGGTAGCGCAGCGGCGGCAAAGTAACGACCTCAAAAGACAAGCGATCAAGCAAATCCGCTCGAAATGTACCTTCATCGGCCATTTTGGGAAGATCGGCATTGGTTGCCGCAACGATCCGTACGTCCACCCGCTGCGGTCGCGAAGATCCTATTCGGGTAATCTCACCATATTCCACTGCGCGGAGCAACCGTTCCTGTGCAGCCGAAGACAGCGTTCCAAGCTCATCGAGGAACAATGTCCCGCCATCGGCTTCTTCAAATCGCCCAACCCTGTTTTTGGTGGCCCCGGTAAAGGCGCCCGCTTCATGACCGAATAGCTCCGCCTCGATCAGCGTTTCCGGCATGGCTGCACAGTTGAGTGTCACCAAAGGACCATCCCAACGCGTACTGAGGCGGTGGAGCCGTTCTGCGATCAACTCTTTACCTGTGCCGCGCTCGCCTATAACAAGGACAGGACGGTTTAATGCCGCGGCCCGGCTAGCCTTTTCTACGGCATCCAGAAAGGCCCCGGACTCTCCGATAAACTGATTTTCGCGATCCATGCCCAACATATAGTGTCAATTCCTATTAAATAGCAATTAATACCATATTCATTTTGTCAAAATTTTATATTAATGCTATATATCAGTAACTTATAAAACTGGCACGCCTCCTGCAATGTTAGTCTCGAACCCGCAAGGGACTACAAAACGACCAATCGGAGGACAAAATGTCAGCAACCACAAAAACAGGCAAACTCGCAAATTTGAGCAGAACCGATGTTTCTGCCGTCATTTCCGTCCTGCTGTTCAGCCTGACCATTTTGATCAGCGCCGTTGGGCCTGCAGAGGCGCAAGGCCCTACCATCTCCGAAGATGGTGTAATTTCCCCATCTGTCAGCTATAAAGCGTGACAGGCGAAATGGCCGGGACCCCTTCATTCCCCCTTGCCGAAGTTCGGTCCCGGCCACCTTTTCAGATTGAAGACATAGAATTTATTGAAGACGCACAATTTTACGAAGACCAGCCTGAACGTTCGAACCATTCCAGGCGCAACGCTAGCAACTACCGGAGTTTAACCATGGGTATTTTTTCAAGAACGCGCGATATCATCGCTGCCAACGTCACAGACATGTTGGATAAAGCGGAGGATCCTTCCAAGTTGATCCGGATGATCATCCTAGAAATGGAAGAGACCCTTGTCGAAGTTCGTGCTTCTGCTGCCCGCACCATTGCCGACCAAAAGGAAATGCGCCGGCATATAGACAAGCTGGAGCAGCTTACGGAAGATTGGAACGAAAAAGCTCAGCTGGCCCTGTCCAAAGATCGCGAAGATCTTGCAAAGGCCGCTTTGATCGAAAAACGCAAAGCATCTGATATGGCCGAGCAACTGACCGTTGAAATTCAGGTGCTCGACGACGCGCTTCGCGCTTCAGAAGGCGACATTGCGAAGCTGCAAAAGAAATTGCAGGAAGCGCGATCCCGCCAAAGCGGTTTGATCAATCGCCTAGAAAGCGCCGAAAACCGCTATAAAATTCGCGAAATGTATAATGGCGATAAAGTCCATGATGCCTTTTCGAAATTTGAATATCTCGAACGTCAGGTTGATCATGCAGAAGGCCGCGCCGATGCCCTGACTATGGGTGGTGAACCAGAAACACTGGAAAACCAGATTGCTGCGCTGGAAAGCAATGACAAGGTTGATGATGAATTGGAAGCCATGAAGGCGGCCATGAAGAAAGGTGACAAATAATGGAAAACATACTCGTACCTATTTTTGTGGTTGGCATGCTGTTTATCGGCCTACCGTGGATCATCTTTCACTATGTCACCAAATGGAAAACTTCGGCCACCATCACCAATGAAGATGAGCAACTGCTCGATGAGTTGCACCGGATGGCGCGAAAATTGGATGATCGGATGGAAACTATCGAACGTATCATGGCCGCCGATAATCCTAACTGGCGTCAATCGACATTGACCGATGCGACCAGCGATCCGAAACCGACGCTCGAAAATTTTGACAATCTTCTGAAAGAAAGGCGCTAATCATGTCTTCCACTCGCACCAAATTTTATCTCGATAAACAACGGGCCAAATGGAGCGGCGTTTGCGCAGGGATAGCCGACTATACTGGAATAAAGGTATTTTGGGTCAGAGTATTGGCTGTCGTTGCAACCTTTGCAATCCCCTTCCCGATAACATTTATAGCCTATTTTGTTGCTGCAAAGTCATTCGATCCCAAACCGACTGAGCTATACGGTGACGCAGAGGACCGACAATTCTGGCAGGGCGTCCGCCAATCCCCTCGCCGCACGGCACGCGACGTTAAATCACGGTTCCGTGAAATTGACCGTCGTCTCGCTGATATGGAATTATATTATACAAGCAATAATAGCGCTCTATCCAATGAAATTGAGCAACTGCGCTAAACACAGTTAGAGTTTAAAGGAGAAAAGTTATGAATTGGGGTGGACCGGGATTTGTTATCGCTATCATCGCAGTTTGCTATGCTGGTTATATAATAAATAATTGGATCAGGGCCAAACATGGCTATCCGCTCGAGAATGAGTGGGGCGGAACGACTGACAAGGGCACTCCGGATGCCGAACGCAAGATCGAACTGCTTTCTAGCGAAAATTCTGATCTGGTTGGTAAGATCGACCGCCTGCAGGAGCGCTTAGCTGTCCTCGAACGGATCGCAACAGATCCCGCCAAGCGAACCGCCGACGAAATCGAAGCATTGAGAGAATAATTAATACTGGACTGAGGGAGTTCAAAGATGGAACCGGATAAAGCAGCATTCATATTGGAAATTCTACCATACGCTGCGCTGATCACGGCGGTCGCTGTTGGCGGCTGGGTTGTAACGACCTGGATGCGGATTAAAAACGGATATCCGCTAGAAGGCACCTGGGGCAATGCGCTTCATCCCAAAACAGACCAAGAAGCTGTCGAGCGGGTTAAACTTCTAACCAATGAGAACGCTGAATTGCGCGCCGAAATTGGTTCAGTGAAAGACCGTCTGGCCAATGTGGAGCGCATTGTCACCGATGACAGCCACCGGCTGACCGGTGAAATAGAAGCCTTGCGCGACAAGCGCGCCAACTGATCGGAGATATAGATATGGAAGTCTTACCGATATTACTCCCGATATTGGGAATATCATGTGGCCTACTCGCGATCATCGGCGGCGTTTTTGTTAAACCATGGATAAAATATAAGCAGGAAGCACTGAAAGTTCAGACCCAAATGACCGCCGAAAAAGCTGCCCAATATGGGGCGCATACAGAGCGGTTGGAGAAACGCGTCCGGGTGTTGGAGCGGATCGTCACAGATAAAGGCGTTGATCTGGCGGGGCAAATTGAAGACCTGCGCGATCAAGCGGATACAAAGGAGTTAAATTGATGGATTGGCTAGCACTATTAATTCCGCTCGCCCCGTTTGGCCTTGGCGGCCTTTGGATCTGGACCCGCCACCAAAGCAAGATGGTAGACAAACAAAAAGAGCTCATGTTGCTAGGCAAAAACGCGCCAGAAAGCGACGATAGCCGACGCATGAACGAAGATATGAAATATCTCAAAGATCGCGTGGCTGTGTTGGAGAAAATAGTCACCGATGAACGCGGTGCGCGGGAGCTTGAAAGTGAAATAGCAAAGCTGAGAGACAGCTGAGCGATAGATTGTTGGAGGGAATAGAATAGATGAACCCGTTTGAAATGGTTGTGGCCATCATTATCGTCGTCACTATTGGGAAGGTGGTCAACACCCGCATTCAGGCCAGACATGGCATAACTTCTGACAAGGATGGCAATGCCTTGATGATGAACATGAAGCCATCCGTGGATCCAGATGCCGACAAGCTCCGCGAAGAAGTCAAATTTCTAAAAGAACGCGTCGCCGTTCTGGAAAAAATCGCCACTGATGATCGCGGTGCCCGCGACCTCGAAAATGAAATTGAAAAATTGCGGGACCGTTAGGACGGTTCCTCAAAAGCAGGAAGAGAAGAAGGATAGCATCATGCCAGACCCTAGTTTTTACCTGATGACTGCGGCCTTTACCTTGATTGGTCTGACCGCCGTATCATTGATCGCCTTGCGCGGTTGGCGCGACTGGATTGCATTGAAGACCAAGG
Organism: uncultured Sphingomonadaceae bacterium; assembly: GCA_947493215.1. Lineage (GTDB taxonomy): Bacteria > Pseudomonadota > Alphaproteobacteria > Sphingomonadales > Sphingomonadaceae > Parasphingorhabdus. The sequence continues at coordinate 2,253,908 of CANLQE010000001.1, forward strand.
AATTGGACCGGCATCGCGAGGAAAACCCGCCGACCGCTTCTTCAAGAATCGAAGTAGCGGACCTGAAAGAGCGTATTCGCAAGTTGGAAGCAATCGCTGCGGGCGTAGAGCTTTAACGTTCCTGCACAGGCAAATTCAAAAAAGGATGACGCGAATCTCCTGCCCTGCTAGCGGGCGGAGATGAGCAAAATAGACGATCTAATAGAAGAATATGAATTTCTTGAAGCTGATGACCGATACCGGCTTCTGATTGATTTGGGCAAAGAGCTGGAAGAAATGCCAGATGCCCTCAAAACAGATGCTACTTTAGTACGCGGTTGCTCCGCCTCTGTTTGGGTTTATCCCACAAAACAAGATGATGGCCGCCTGCATTTTCTGGCGGACAGTAACGCCGCAATAACCAAGGGTATCATTGCATTGGTTTTGGAAACTGTCCAGGATCAGCAGATTGATGCTGTGCTGAAAACTGACATCGCCGAACGACTTGCGCCGTTTGATCTCAAAAATCAGCTAAGTTCCAATCGCACTCAAGGTATTCCCAATATGATTGCTCTGATCAATGAAACCGCGCAGAGATATCAAGGATGATGATCGCTATCTTGTTGTTAGCGATAGCGCCTGATCCCGCGCCACCACTGACCGCTGAGGAACAGCTAATAGAATCCAAAAATAGACCAGAGCTCCGGCTAACACCTAATGATATCGAGACAGCACGGGTAGACTTTGATCAATATACCAATCAACCTGTTATAAATATTGCATTTTCGCCGAGTGGAAGCAGGCGGTTTATGATCTTGCAAAATGGACGGCTTGGAAAAGCCATTGCGCTTTACATTGGTGATCGTCTCGTAGCCGAGCCCATTCTCAACGAATATATTTTTGATGGTTAGGTGCAAATTAGCGGCGGCTTTACCCTCGAAGAAGCAAATGCGCTTCAATCAGAATTGACCACAGATATAATTGAACCATAAACCGGCAAAGAGAATCCTCTAAACCGGTTTCCAGACCCGCCGTTCTTCAGCGATTTTCAATACATCAAAAGCCGCCTGAGCCGCCTGAAACATCTTGGCCGCTTCTTTATCGCCGGGATTAACATCTGGATGATGTTCCTTGGCCATTGCGCGCCAGGCTTTCTTCACAGCCTCGAAATCCACATCGGGTGGAAGGTCAAAAATCTCTAGCGCGGTCATCTCGTCGCGTGATCGGCTGCCATCGCCACTACCCATCCAGCTATAATGCGCAGATTCCTGGTAGGCATTGGCATCGCGCTGCTCATCGGCTTCGCGTTTTTTCCGTTCTTCTTTGTCCAGACCTTCGAAATAGTCCCAGCCCCGGTTGTATTCCGCCGCGTGGGTTTGGCAGAAAAACCACTTTTCCGGGCTATTGGGGGATTTGGGTGCGGGGCAAATGCCGGCTTCGTCACAGCCATGTCGGTCGCATAGCTTTAATTGCTGCGTCTCACGCGAGCTTTCATAGCTACCCCAGCGAGGAAAGCCCCAATTGTCGGATCGTTTTGCTTTTGGCATAGGGCTCTCTAACAAAGCGGCTGCGCGAGTTCCAGCCATATTTAAATACCAGAGGGCCTGTAAGCCGGGTTCTGTCCATCCTCTTGCGAGAAATAGCCAGTCATTCATCTCGGCGATGCATTGCTGCGCCGCTCTAGCAACCAACCCGGGCTGCAGGCCGAAATAGCCATATGCCGCCCCTATTTGGTTTTGCTCCAGGTGGGGTTTACCGTGCCAGATCTGTTACCAGACCCGCGGTGCGCTCTTACCGCACCCTTTCATTATCACGTGCCCGAAGGCGTCGTGACCTACTTTCTGTTGCACTGTCCCTGAACAGACGATCGCTCCCCTGCCCGCCGGACGTTATCCGGCACCTTTAAATCGTGGAGCCCGGACTTTCCTCGTGAATATTTACATATTCCCGCGACTGGCCGGCCCTCTGGTTCGTTCTATTTAGAGATTCCCCGCTCTCTGTCGAGCATTAACGACAATAATATTGCGCGGCATTCGCCATCTATTACACCATCTATGTTTTTCGGACGAAACCGTCGTTGAAAGGAAACCACGGCATCTTTCTCTGCGGTGATATCATAGCCAAAGCGCTCTAGTGCCAGCATGAAGCCACCATCTGTCCAAGGCGGATCACCGAGATTTAGCGGTGGTTTCTTGAGCGCGATGCCAAGCTTGGCCAGTCTGTCCCAATCAAACAATTCGCCCGGGTCCTGCTTTCGCGCTGGCGCAAGGTCGCTATGTCCAATCACGTTGGACGGCACGATATCGTGCCGTTTGACTATTGCATGTGCAAGGCGCGTCACCGCATCCATCTGCTCTTCGGGAAATGGGACATAGCCCCATTCGTGCCCCGGATTGACAATCTCAATGCCGATACTGGCGCTATTCACATCGTCAATGCCGCGCCAATAGCCGCGTCCCGCGTGCCACGCACGATCTTCTTCTTTGACCATGCTGACAATTTGGCCATCTTCGGTCACAACATAATGGGCGGAAACCTTGGCTTCCGGGTTGGCAAGCCAGTTAATCGCCGATGCGGCATCTTTCATACCGGTATAATGCATGACCAAGATACTGACCGGCAGCTTGCGCTCGTCAAAATTCGGAGAAGGCGTCCAGATCATATCCATGGTCAATACCCTCCTTGACTATCTCGCCTCAGGTAACAATTGCGCCGAGCAAAAGCTCTGTGCCGGATGATGGTGAAACCCGCAAATCGCCGCCATCTGCGCAAGATAATTCACGCGACATCCATGCTGCAGCGGTACGGGCCGTAAGCTCGGACTGCGGCAATGTCCCCTCGAGGGCCGCGCGAATGCCATCATCCAAAGCGATTTTAGGTCCTTCGGCGCGGATAACCACTTCCACTCCATTATCACCCTGCTCTGCGCCCACGTCTAGTTTTCCGCCGCGCACCAGGGCTTCTCGGGCAATCAACGCGAGGTTGAGCAATATTTTAATGGCCTTTTTGGGTACTGCTCCGGTTTGCACGGCCCAACCCAAAGTAATTTTCCCTTGATCCCCGACGAGGCTTTCCACCAGCTGTTTGGCTTCTGCGGGGTCAACTTCATCACCGAATCCACCCGCCGCGCCAAAGGCCAAGCGGAAATATTTCAGCTTGTCTGCGGACGCCCTGGCGCTGTCGGCTAATAAGTCCATGCAGCGATCCCGCATTTCTGGATCAGTTTCATCTTCAAGCAGCTCAAGCCCATTGTTTATCGCACCTACCGGGCTCAGCAGGTCGTGACATAATTTCGAACACAGCAAGGCAGCGAGGTCGACACCGGATTGAGACATGAAAATGGGCCCTTAACTTGTGAAAAATTAACTGCCCGCTGTTTGGCCTTTTGTGCTTTGGCAATCAAGAGCGATTGGATCAAACCGTCCATATATTTCACCATTTTGCACAGCTTGCCAAACCGCGGCATCCTGACCGTTGATGATTAGCCATATTCGGCCATCAGCCGCGGCCATTTCGGCATCTGTTTTCGACGGCGATACGCTTCCGGAAGGATGGGAATGAAAATAGCCAGTTATTTTTGGTCCACCATTCCGCATCGCGCGTTCGGCAGCTATCAGATCAACCGGATCAATCTCAAAGTGCCGCAGCGGTTGTTTCGCAACATTCTTCGTCGCCAAAAATCCAGAAACTGCCCCATTATCGCCAAATAACAGTCCACAAGTTTCCTCGGGCTCCGATTGATGGGCCAGTTGCTGCAAATCATCCAACATCGCGCTTGATAAGACCAGTGTCATGGCCCACATCTACGCCATGACAGCAGGGCAATCCATAAAATCCGGCATAGTGCCCGAAACCGACAAAAAGCAGCGACTCGACGCCGCTTTATCTGGCCTTCTCGAGGACTTGTCCCGAGAGCGGATTAAAAACTTGATCACGGGAGGCAATCTGCTGATCGAAGGCGTGACTTGCACCGATCCCGCATCGAAAAAATGCGCAGGCAAGACTTTTGCTTTGACCGTGCCCGCTCCCATAGAAGGCCCCGCACAGGCGCAGGATATCCCGCTGGATATAGTTTACGAAGATCATCACCTGATCGTCATCAATAAACCCGCCGGCTTGGTAGTGCATCCCGCCGCTGGCCATCCGGATGGCACTTTGGTCAACGCTCTGCTGCATCATTGCAAAGGCGAGTTATCCGGCATTGGCGGCGTAACACGCCCGGGGATTGTCCACCGAATCGACAAAGATACTTCCGGATTGATGGTCGCTGCCAAAACAGATGAAGCGCATCAGGGTTTAAGCGCGCTATTTGCCGCTCATGACATAGACAGACGCTATCTCGCGATTTGCAACGGCCGCCCGAATCCGCATTCCGCCACCATTGAAGGCAATATCGGGCGCAGCAACACAGATCGTAAAAAAATGGCGGTGGTCGGTGACGACAAGGGCAAGCCGGCGATGACCCATTATACGACCAAAGAAGCGCTCAATGGTGCCACTTTGGTCGAATGCACGCTGGAAACAGGACGCACCCATCAGGTGCGGGTCCATATGTCCCATATCGGGTATAGTCTTATCGGAGACCCGCTTTATGGTGTTCGCAGAAAATCATTGCTTTCCGGCAGAAAAGATATTCGATTTTGCCGGCAGGCCTTGCATGCTGCTAGTCTTGGATTTGTTCACCCCATAACGGGAGAAAAATTGTTATTTAACTGTAACTTTCCACCCGATATGCAGGAACTATTCAGTAAGTTGCGTGTATAGAATATAGACACTATATGGAAATAGACCAACGGGTGCTTGATGAGGCCCGGCGGCAAACCAGAGAAGGAACTAAAATGGCTAATGGAAGCAATGTTCCGGCAAAAATCCCTGCCTTAGGGGGGGACGCGAGCCTGAATCGATACCTATCGGAAGTGCGTAAATTTCCGTTATTAAAACCCGAACAAGAATATATGCTGGCGAAACGCTATTCTGAACATAAGGATCAGGAAGCAGCGGCCCAGTTAGTAACGTCTCACCTGCGACTTGTGGCAAAAATTGCCATGGGCTTTCGCGGCTACGGCCTGCCCGTCTCGGATCTTATTTCCGAAGGCAATGTTGGCCTGATGCAGGGCGTGAAGAAATTTGAACCCGATAGAGGTTTCCGCCTGGCGACTTATGCCATGTGGTGGATCCGCGCGTCGATACAGGAATATGTATTGCGCAGCTGGAGCCTCGTCAAAATGGGAACAACCGCCGCGCAGAAGAAGCTGTTCTTCAACCTGCGCCGGATGAAAAACAATCTTGAAGCTTTTGAAGATGGCGATTTGTCACCCGAAGACGTGAACAAGATATCAACCGATCTGGGCGTTGCCGAGCATGAAGTGGTCAATATGAACCGCCGCATGTCGATGGGCGGAGATGCATCGCTGAACGTGCCATTGTCAGAAGATGGCGATGGCGGTCAATGGCAGGACACGTTGGAAGACGACGGCCCACTGCATGACCAGCAAATTGCTGATGCACAGGAAGCCGATTTCCGGCACGATATGCTGACCGAAGCAATGGGATCACTCAACGAACGAGAACAGCATATTCTTGCTGAACGGCGTTTGTCAGAAGATCCCAAGACGCTAGAAGACCTGAGCAAGGTTTATGAAGTCAGCCGTGAGCGGATCAGACAGATTGAAGTTCGGGCGTTTGAGAAGTTGCAAAAAGCGATGCTTCGCATTGCTGGAGAAAAGCAACTGCTTACAGCCAGTTGATTCTCTAACCTCTCAAACATTCTAAAGATTTTAGCGCTCCGAAACTTCATTTGTTTTCGGGGCGCTTTTTCATTATCTGTTGGTGATGGTTGCAAAATCCCGCCGAAAAGCACTGGCTCTGCCAGTGCGCTTCATCAAGCTTTTTTTCAGGCTGATAATCTACTTCCTGTTGATTACGATTGCTTGGGTAGGTCTGCTTGCATTCCTGCCGCCACCGATCACTGCGACGATGATCATGGACGAAAACAGCATTACCAAGGATTGGGAACCGCTCGAATCAATCTCCCCTAACCTCGCGCGCGCTGTAATCGCTGCCGAAGACAGTAAATTCTGCAGTCATGACGGTTTTGACCGGGAAGCGATTCGCTCGGCTATCAAACGCAATGCCCAAGGTGGCCGCATAAGAGGTGGCTCTACCATTTCTCAGCAAACGGCCAAGAACGTCTTCCTGTGGCAAGGCGGGGGCTATTTCCGCAAGGGACTGGAGGCCTATTTCACATTCCTGATCGAGAAAATCTGGGGCAAGAAGCGGATCATGGAGGTTTATCTCAATGTCGCGGAAACAGGCATCGGGACCTATGGCGCGCAGGCCGGCGCCCAGCGCTATTTCAAAAAAGATGCGTCGGAACTCACCAAGATCGAGGCTGCCCGCATCGCCGCTGCCCTGCCCCTACCAAAGAAACGCGCCGTAAATGGCGCCAGCGGCTTCACAAGGCGCTATGGCAATATAATTGCAGCGCGGATTAACGTGGTGAAGCGAGAAGGTCTGGATGATTGCGTTTATAAGTAGATTGTCTGCTTTGGACTAATGTTCGCTATTGGCGCAAAAGGGGACAATAGAAAAAGCAATCACCACCTCGGATCAAGGTCAGTGCTGATTTATCGATTGTGCCGAACCCAATTTTCATTATGTTACAATGTGTTGGTTGGGGGACTGCCTTTTGGATTCTTTAGAGCGGCAAGATAATCTTGCTGAAATTGATGGGCATGCACAGGCGGCGCTTTTTGGGCCATTTCAACTCACTGCGCAGAATGGCGCAGAAGTCCTTATTTCTAATCGCCGTGCGCGCGCTTTGCTGGCAATGCTATGCTTGGCGCCGGATGAACCGATTGACCGCGATCATTTGAGCAAGCTTTTGTGGCCGGGTCGGTTTGAAGCACAGGCGCGGGCAAGCTTGCGGCAATGTTTGTCGGATTTGGGCAAAGTACTGGCGTCGGCGGATTGCGACCTTTTGGATATTTCACGGTCCCGGATCAGGCTGAAAGCAGATGCCGTTAGAACTGACCTGTCTGATCTGCACGATTTTCTGGCTGAAGGTAACTTTTTTGAAACAACCGAAAAGCTGACTTCCATCGGTGCCAAACCTTTACTGGATCAGATGAATTTTGGCGAAGCGTTTGACGATTGGCTCTCTGCGCATCGCCATCAAGAAGAACAGCGTTTGCAAAGCGCGATCACAACTGCATTATCAGCTTTGGAGGAACGTGATAACCTTGCTGAGCATGCCAGATTGCTCAACGCCTGGTCGGTGCGATCTCCCGCCGGCAAAACGATATCGGACCGGAAGCAAGGCAAGGCCCGGATTGCCGTGCTGCCATTTAAATCAATGGCCGATCCGGACGATCATGGTTTTTTTGCCGATGGTGTTGCTGATGAACTGATCACCAGTCTGGGGCAAGTGCCGCAACTTCTTGTTGCTGGCCGAACGTCATCCTTCCAGTTCAAAGATTCGGACAAAACGCTATCGGAGATTGCCGAGACCCTTAACGTATCGCATCTTTTGGAAGGCTCGGTTCATCGGCAAGGTGAACAGGTTCGCGTTGCTGTCGGCCTGGTTGACCCGGATAGCGGCTTTGAATCATGGACCTATAGCTATGACGGTAGCCTCGACGATATGTTTGCTGCGCGGGCAGAAGTTGTACAGGCAGTAACAAATGGGCTGAGTGATGCGCTCAAATTGAAGGAGCATGACACCAAACCCCGCAAGCTGACGAGTAATAGGGAAGCTTACGGGCTTTATCTGCAAGGCCGGGCGCTAACCATCAGGGCAATCGGAGATGGCGTGCTGCCAACAGCCATCGAACTGCTCGAGAAGGCGCTGGAAATCGATCCCGAATTTGCGGAATGCTGGACGGCACTGGCCGAAGCCGAAATCAATATGACGGTTTACACGCCCTGTCTGGACAGATTGGAGCGATGCGAAAAAGCTGCCGGATATGCAAAGAAAGCGCTCAGCCTTTCGCCGCAGCAGGCGCATGCCCGTATCGTACTTGCCTTTTATGCGTGGACGCAAAATGATATTGTCGGTGCGCTTGACCTGGCTTTCGAGGCTTACCGGCTGGAACCCAATAACCCCGATGTTCTAAACCGTGTCGGTTCTTTCCTGCTCTATTGTGGGCGTTCTCGGGACGCCTTGCCCTATATTGAAGCCAGCATAGATCAAGATCCGGTAAATGGCCGTAGTTACGCTATACTTTCTGGAGTGTATCTCAACCTTGGTAATGTTGATGCCGCTATTGAGGCGGGGCAGAGAATGGTCGATCTTGGTTTTCCATCTCTGTGGCTCGCAGCCGCATTGGCAGTATCGGGCGACAATGATGCTGCGGTGGAAGCCTATCAGCTGACAAAGAAGCTGATGAACACCGTGATATTTCCGCCGGCTGGCAGTGCACCGCTCGACCCGGATGCGATGGATGCCTATTGGCTGATGGCTGCAAAGGGGCTTTGGAGCGGTGAAGATCAGGACCGCAAAAATTATTGCATGGTGGTGGAGATGCTCAACGCGACACTGCACGATCCCTATGATAGTACGATCACACTACCGGCGATCTGGATGGGTCAGGCACAGATGGTTTTCAAAACCCTCGGCCAGCAGATAACAACGGCCAATTTCTTCTCTTTCATGTCGCTCTGGACCGACGCAGAGCCGATAAACCAGGTTCGACTGCATCCGGACTTCATGGATTTCGCCGAACGAATTGGAATGGTTGCGGCATGGGAAAAATATGGCTGGCCGGATCTGCTCCCCAAGCCTTCCACTATGAACTAGATCATTATTGACGCTTTTTTGACGGTAGCGCCGTTGACGGAATGTTACATTTGCGCCCATCAACAACGCACTGAAATTACAGATAAGTTAGACCATTTTGGTTGGTCCGGAAAACCCCGGTTACCGCCAACGGGAGAGCTTTGCCTATAGTTTCAAGCAAACCAAAACAGGAGAATGATGATGAAATTGACAAAAAAATTGATGATCGCAACCGCGATGCTGGTGACAACCCCGATGGCTTTGCCAACGGTCGCAGCGGCACAGGAATTCCCGATGGTGGCCGGTGACTATTCGCAAGTTAGCGGAATTTTTGTCAAAGACGGCGGAGCGTTCAAATATGCGACCCATCTGGCTACCAAATGGGTCGACGTGCAGGAATTTGCCAAATCCAAAGGCTGGATCAGCGATTACAAAATACTCATCAACGAATATCCCCGTGATGGCGAACCAACAATCTATCTGATGACCACTTTTTCGCGCATGGCCGACGCAGCGGAAGGTGAAAGACGCAACAAAGAATATGATGCTTACATGAAATCATCTGCCGAGCAGCAAATAGCAGAATCCGGCAACCGGGCGGAGTACCGGACCGTGCAGAGCAGCATGCTGCTTCGCGAATATAAAGTTCGATAGGCCGCCCTTAGGTCTGTTGAAAAGCACGCGCAAGCGATGCGTCCGGTGGATGGACTTGCGACCCTCCATCCGCCGGATTTCCTCTTCATTCTAGCAAATATGAGCCAGATGATATGGCCGATATCGAAGAACTCGCAGACGATTTTTTGTCCCTTATCCAGTCCGGTCAAGCGGTCGCGGCAGCGGAAAAATATTGGGCCATCGATATCGTCAGCATTGAGCCTGAGGATAGTACCGAACATATTCCAGTCATTGTGACGGGATTTGATGCTGCCCGCGACAAGTTAAACCGTTGGCTGAGTCACAGCGCGATGGAGGAACTCAGCATTGATGGCCCGTTCATCACGGGCAACCGCTTTGCCTTGTTTATCGACATGCTGATCAAACGCCGCGCAACCGGAGAGCGAGAGCCCTTTTCCGAGATCGCCATTTACACCGTCCGCGACGGGAAAATCATTGAAGAGCGATATTTTTACGGCTGATCGAAACGCCTTGGGCGCTTTCAGTCATGGCCAGGAGGCGAACTATTGACTCACTATGCACCCGAAATTGCGATCCAAGATATCGCCGAAACTGCAATCCCGGCAATGTCCGAAAACATATATTTGCGCTCTACCGCCATCATATTGCTTTATTTCATGCAGGGTATCGTTGCCGGTCTTAGTCTGATCGCCATTCCTGCATGGCTTGCAGCGGGGGGCGCCTCCCCCATCGAAGTTGGCGGTTTTGTTGGAACGGCGATGCTGCCCTGGTCCCTGAAGCTTTTTAACGGCCTGTTGATGGACCGGTTTACCTATCGACCAATGGGCAGGCGTCGGTCCTGGATATTGGTCGCTCAGGCGTTGATGATGCTCACCCTGTTTCTCTTTGCGATCGTTGCGCCTTCGGCCAGTCAGATTGTCTTGCTCGCAGGCTTTTGCTTCACGCTCAATATTTGCGCCGCCTTCAACGATGTGGCGGTCGATGGCATGACGGTAGATCTGGTGCCAGAGGAAGACCGAACCACCATTAACGGATTTATGTTTGGTTCTCAGACATTGGGCGTTTCTGCGGCGGGCTTCATTGCCGGGCAGCTGTTGGTCGATGACAAAATTTCGACAATGGCGGTTCTGTTTGGCGCTTTTGTTGGCATTGCGTCCCTGTTCATATCCCTGTTCCGGGAACGCCCCGGTGAACGGCTTTTTCCATGGACCAGCGGTGAAGCGTCGCCAGAATGCACCGCGCGTCAACATGCGGCGTGGCTTCCGATATTAAGGGGGATTTTTCAGTCCTTACGTTCTCCGAGCATCCTGCTGTTCCTGATAGGATTTGGATTGGCCACAGCGACTTTTTCTCTCACAGATTCCGTCGCACCCACACTGGCGGTTCAGCAATTGGGCTGGGGAAGTGACGACTATAGCAATTATGCGAGTGTTGTCGGGCTCGTTGCGGCGATTGCGGGTGCCACGATGCCAACATTCCTTGTCCGCTGGGCGGGCCTGCGCATGACCATGTCGACACTTTTTCTTATCCTTGCAATTGCAGCAATGATTGCGGGCGCTACTTTCGAAAATTGGGAAAGCAGCACGATCTTTGCAACCATCTTCGCGGTCCAGTATGTCAGCTCCCTTTTTCTGAGCATCACCCTCATCGTCTGGGCCATGCGCCTTTGTGATCCTGCGATAGCCGCGAGCCTGTTTGCGCTGTTTATGGCAGTCCCAAACCTCGCGCGCTCGCTCATGTCGGGAAGCTTAGGCTGGATTGTCGAAGGCAGCGGATTTGCCGCGGCCTATTATGTGGTGGCCGCAATATCCCTGGCCGCACTTGCCCTTTGCCTGCTGGCCAAAGTCGGCGTGGACGAACCGCTGCATAGGACAGAAAAGTGACAAGCCAGCACATTCCTACCGAGATATTAGGGTGCCAAAACTTCAAGGGGCTTAATCAAAATTGGTGGAACCAACTGGGGAGTAACGTCAGGTAATATATCGGAAATTTATCCTAGCAGACTTTGAGCAACTTTGCTTGTCGTAACGATCAGGGCTAAAGCCCGTTTTCGGGATAATCCGAACAGGCGTTCGGTCGCCGGACAACATCCAGCCAAGCATCGCAATTTCAGAAAATGGCTTAAGCCGCGTCTTCTTTCTTGGCTTTGCTGCTTTTCGCAATCACCTTGACGGGCTCTTTGGTTCCGGCAACCACATCCTTGTCGATGACAATTTCGTCAACGCCTTCCAGATCAGGGAGGTCGAACATGGTGTCGAGCAAGATATTTTCAACGATAGACCGCAAACCACGGGCGCCGGTTTTCCGTTCGATCGCTTTCTTACCAATAGCAATCAAAGCGTCGTCTGTGAAAGTCAGAGCGACATCTTCCAGTTCGAACAATTTGGCATATTGTTTGACCAACGCATTTTTCGGTTCCTGCAAAATCGTAACCAACGCGTCAATATCAAGATCTTCGAGCGTCGCTATAACCGGCAAACGACCGACAAATTCAGGGATAAGACCGAATTTCAGCAAATCTTCCGGTTCGCCCTGTTGAAGCGTTTTACCAATTCTGCGTTCTTCCGGCGCGGATACATGGGCACCAAAACCAATGGATTTCGCCTCGAGACGGTCGCCAATAATCTTTTCAAGGCCAGCAAATGCGCCGCCACAGATGAATAGGATATTGGTGGTATCGACTTGCAAAAATTCCTGCTGTGGATGCTTACGGCCGCCTTGTGGCGGAACGCTTGCTGTTGTGCCCTCCATAAGCTTCAACAAGGCCTGTTGAACGCCCTCACCCGATACATCACGCGTAATAGATGGATTTTCTGCCTTACGGCTAATCTTGTCGATTTCATCGATGTAAACGATGCCGCGCTGAGCCTTTTCGACATTATAATCGGAGGATTGCAGCAGCTTGAGGATGATGTTTTCGACATCTTCACCAACATAACCGGCTTCGGTCAATGTCGTCGCATCAGCCATCGTAAACGGTACGTCGAAGGTTTTCGCCAAAGTTTGCGCCAACAGCGTCTTGCCGCAACCCGTTGGTCCAACCAGCAAAATGTTCGACTTGGCAAGTTCTATGTCACCGGATTTTGCGGCATGGTTGAGGCGCTTATAGTGGTTATGAACCGCCACAGACAAGACGCGCTTCGCCCGGTCCTGTCCGATCACATAATCGTTGAGGACATCACAGATTTCCTGTGGCGTAGGCACTTCACCATCTTTTTTGCCAGTGATTGCGCCTTTGGTTTCTTCGCGGATTATATCGTTGCAAAGCTCGACACATTCGTCGCAAATAAACACAGTTGGTCCGGCAATAAGCTTGCGGACTTCATGCTGGGATTTTCCGCAGAAAGAGCAGTAGAGGGTGCTCTTCGAATCAGATCCCGTCAATTTCGTCATAAAAAGTCCTTAAAAACAGGCTAGAAATTCTAATCTAACCGTCAAAATACAAAATGCTACCGCTTTTTTTTGCGTCATCGGTACCGAGACATAAGTCTATCAAAAGCGGCTTAATTTTCATTTAGGGTCGTGATAACCCCTTATTTATCATCTTCAGCGGGCTTTGGCCGTTTGTCATAGACTTCATCGACAAGACCAAAGGCTTTGGCTTCATCCGCCTCAAGGAAGGTATCGCGGTCCATGGCTTTTTCGATCTCTTTGATCGGCTTACCGGTATATTTAGCATAAAGCTCGTTCATCCGGCTGCGAATCCGCAAGATTTCCTTGGCTTGGATCTCAATATCAGAAGCCATGCCCTGTGCGCCGCCAGAAGGTTGATGCACCATGATGCGAGCATTGGTTGTCGCCATGCGCATGCCCGGCTCACCCGAAGCCAGCAGAAAGCTGCCCATGGAAGCGGCTTGGCCAACACAGACGGTACCAACGCGAGGGCGGATATATTGCATCGTGTCATGAATCGCCATGCCGGCAGTGACAACGCCACCGGGGGAGTTGATGTAGAGATAGATATCTTTTTTCGGGTTTTCCGACTCCAGAAACAAGAGTTGGGCGGTAATGATAGAGGCCATGCCGTCTTCGACCTGCCCGGTTACGAAGACAATGCGTTCACGCAACAGCCGTGAGAAAATGTCAAAGCTACGCTCTCCGCGGTTGGATTGCTCAATAACGACGGGAACAAGAGCGTCGACGATCGGATCATGCATGGTAATTTAGCGCCTTCTGTGAAGAATCAGGATATGAAAATGAGGGCCCCGCCAATCGGAGTCCCCATCCGTTGAGCCCTACATCGGTGTATCTTCTGCAATGTTCAAGTCGGTTAAGGATTTTTTCCAGACCATATTGTGAATTTGGTGCCGTTGCGCATCAAATAACCCCCGGCTATGAGCATAAGAGAATAGAAACGAACCAAGCTTTTTAGGAGATATTCATGAGCTCATATTCACCGTCCATCCCGACATTTGTTGCAGAAGAGGACAATGGAACGGCGGATCCGATGGCCTTTATGATGAAACGGCTGCTGGAAACGCGCACGGTTATGATTTTTGGCGGTGTCGATCAAAAACTGGCGGAGCGGGTTTCTGCGCAAATGCTCTATCTGGATCATATCAGCGACGAGCCTATCCGCTTGCTTATCAATTCGCCGGGCGGACATGTAGAATCCGGTGATACTATTCATGACCTTATCGAGTATATTAGCGCGCCAGTGGCCGTGATCGGCACGGGTTGGGTGGCGAGCATAGCGACTCATATTTTCCTCGGCGTCCCTGCAAAACAACGGTTTTGCTTACCTAATACGCGCTTTCTTATCCACCAACCCTCTGGCGGGGCGGGCGGCAAGGCATCCGACATTGCAATTCAGGCCGAAGAAATCGTTAAAATGCGGGAACGAATCGCCCAGAAAATAGCCGAGGCGACAGGCCAAAAAATTGACCGCGTGCGCACAGATATTGACCGCGATTACTGGATGTCCACTGATGAAGCCAAAGAATATGGCATACTCGGGACCGTCATCAACAAGGCGAGCGAAGTTAGCTTTTAACGCCAGTTGCAAATGTCACTAGCCGGAACATGCCAAGCATGTCCGGCTAGTTTTATAAGTTGAGTATTATTTTTTCGCAGCAGGTTTTTTCGCAGCGGGTTTCTTGGCTGCTGGCTTTTTAGCCGGGGCCTTTTTCGCAGCTGCTTTTTTCGCTGGTGCGGCTTTTGCGGTCGGCTTTTTCTCAGCTGGTTTCTTCGCTGCAGGTTTTTTGGCCGCAGGCTTTTTCGCAGCAGCTTTCTTGGCCGGAGCCTTTTTCTTGGCTGGCTTGGTTTCTGCTTCGTCTTCTTCCTCAATCGCGGCTTCGAGCTGTTCGCGCGTTACCTTTTTGTCGGTAACCTCAGCTTTTTCGAACAGGAAGTCGACGACCTTGTCTTCATACATCGGCGCACGAAGCTGGGCGGCAGCCATTGCGTCCTGCTGAATATATTCAACGAACCGCTGACGATCTTCTTCGCGATATTGTTGGGCCGCCTGCTGGATCAGCATGGACATTTCTTGCTGGCTGACTTCGACACCATTGGCTTGGCCAATTTCAGAGAGGAGCAATCCAAGGCGAACGCGACGAACAGCGATGTCGCGATACTCGTCTTTCTCGTCTTCCATTTCCTTCTTGGCTTTTTCAGGATCTTCTTCCTGAGCCGCTTCCTGCTCCAGCTGTTGCCAGATCTGGTTAAATTCAGCTTCCACCATGGTTGGCGGCACGTCAAAATCATGCGAAGCGGCCAATTGATCGAGCAATTTGCGCTTCATGTGCGTGCGGGTCAGGCCGTTGAGCTCTTGTTCAATCTGGCCTTTCAGCAACTCTGTAAGTTGCTCGAGACCTTCAAGGCCCATAGCTTTCGCCATTTCATCGTCGGCTTTTGCTTCTTTGGCAGTCTGGACTTCGCCGATGACAACATCAAAGGTCGCATCTTTACCCTTGAGGGTTTCGACGTTGTAATCTTCTGGAAAAGTGACTTTTACGAGAACTTCGTCATTGGCTTTCTTGCCAACCAACTGGTCTTCGAAGCCAGGGATCAAGCGGCCAGAGCCAAGCTCAATCGCCATGCCTTCACCTTTGCCGCCATCAAATGGCACGCCATCTACTTTGCCTTCAAAGTCGATCAGGCACTGGTCGCCGATCTTGGCTTTGTGGCTTTTTGCAGCAGTTTCAAACTGTTTCTGACTCTCGGCAAATTTGTCGAGCGATTCTTGAACGGTTTTCTCATCCGCCTCTACCTGCAGACGTTCAAGTTTGATCCCGTCGACCGATGGTGTCGGAACGTCAGGAAGAATTTCTAGTTCAACCTTAACTTCGGCATCTTTGCCAGCTTCATAGCCGTCAGCTAGCGTTACGCTAGGCTGCATAGCCGGACGCAGCTTGTTATCAGTGATTGTTTTTTCAACGCTTTCCTGAACGGTGCTGCTCAATGCGTCCTGCAACAAAGCATCATTGTGCATCTTGCGAACCAGATTCGCGGGCACTTTACCTTTGCGGAAACCGGGCATGTTGACTTGCGGGGTCATTTTCTTGACCTCATTATCCACGCGGGTTTCAATGTCCTTCGCGGAGATTTTGATGTCATAGGCCCGTTTAAGACCTTCGTTCAGCGTTTCAACAATCTGCATGATTATCCTTTAATGCCTTCATAATTTCTGTTTCGACCTGTTTTTCGGTGAATTTGGTGCGGGCGAAGGGACTCGAACCCCCACACCCTAAGATACCAGAACCTAAATCTGGCGCGTCTACCAATTCCGCCACGCCCGCACGAGTTCCACCGTCAAACAATATCGAATTTTGATTGACGCGTGCGCCTAGCGGATCAATGCCCAAAGGGCAAGCCTGCTTTGCGCGTTCACGCCGCTAATTTACCGTGCCCGATTACCCCGCTGGACCCAGCGTCTTCTTGAGCAACTCATTGACAACTTGTGGATTGGCTTTGCCCTGCATGGCTTTCATCGTCTGACCAACGAAGAAACCGAACAATTTGTCCTTACCACCGCGATATTGGGCGACCTTATCTTTGTTTGCCGCCATGACGTCAGCGATCACTTTCTCAATCGCGCCGGTGTCAGATTCTTGCTTCAGTCCCTTTTCTTCAACGATTTTAGCCGCACCATCGCCGGTTTCGAGCATAATTTCGAACACTTGCTTGGCGATTTTACCCGAAATCGTACCATCTGCGATCAAGCCCAGAAGCTCAGCCGCCTGTTGCGGAGAGACGGGACTTTTTTCGATGGACAATCCCATTTTGTTGAGTGCGCCAAATAGCTCTGACGTCAGCCAATTGGCTGCAGAACTGGCTATTTTCTCCGGTTCATCGGTGGTTTCGAGCAATTCTTCGAACCAGATAGCAGTCTCATGCTCTGCCGTAAGAACGGCGGCATTATAAGCGCTGAGACCTAGAACGTTTTTATATCGCGCCCGTTTTTCATCGGGAAGTTCCGGCAGGCTCGCTTTGCAATCAAAGATAAAATCATCTTCAAGTTCCAGCGGCAGCAGATCCGGATCGGGGAAATAGCGGTAATCATGCGCATCTTCTTTAGACCGCATCGACCGGGTTTCGTTCTTGTCCGGATCAAAAAGTCGGGTTTCCTGAACAATCTCGTCACCGCTTTCGATTACATCAACCTGACGCTGGGCTTCATATTCAATCACTTGCTGAATATAGCGCAAGCTATTGACGTTTTTGGTTTCCGTCCGCGTGCCCAATTCGTCGCCCGGCTTCCGAACCGAAACATTCACGTCGGCGCGCATGGAGCCCTGCTCCATATTACCGTCACAGCTACCTACATAACGAAGAATCGATCTTAGCTTACGAACATAAGCGGCTGCTTCTTTTGGAGATGCCATATCCGGCATGGATACAATTTCCATCAAGGCAACGCCGCAACGATTGAGATCAACATAGCTCATCGTCGGATGCTGATCATGCATCAGCTTGCCCGCATCCTGTTCAATATGGATACGCTCCACACCAATGGTCTTGCCATGGGCGTCAGGATCTTTCTCATCCAGCGAGATCTCAATTTTTCCCTCACCCACAATCGGATGATAAAGCTGGGAAATCTGATATCCCTGCGGCAAATCGGCATAGAAATAATTTTTGCGGTCGAAACGCGAATATTTGTTGATCTGCGCATCAATCGCAAGGCCGGTGCGCACAGCTTGGCGGACACATTCCTTGTTCAAGACCGGCAGCATTCCGGGCATAGCCGCGTCCACAAGACTAACCTGTGTATTCGGCTCCGCGCCAAATTCTGTAGAGGCTCCGGAAAAGAGCTTCGCGTTGGTGGTGATCTGCGCATGGACCTCGAGGCCGATTACAACCTCCCATTCGCCGGTTCCGCCTTGAATACGATATGTTGATTCTGTCATGCTCACCACCACTGCTCCGGCTTCGCGACAAAGCCGGCCCGTTCTTCCAAAGCCAGACCAGCGTTAAACACACTCTGTTCGTCCAGCGCCTTACCAATGATCTGCAATCCCAAGGGAAGCCCCTGCCCGTCCAGTCCTGCTGGTACGGATATGGCTGGCAATCCTGCCAAGCTGCTCGGCACGGTGAACACATCGTTCAAATACATGGCCAGCGGATCATCGCTTTTCTCGCCTAGTCCAAAGGCTGCACTGGGTGCCGTGGGCGTCAACAGCAAGTCACAACTTTCCCAAGTCTTGTCGAAATTCTGCGAGATCAGCGTCCGGACTTTCTGCGCCTGCGTGTAATAAGCGTCGTAATAGCCAGCTGACAGCACATAAGTGCCGATCATGATGCGGCGCTTCACCTCTGGTCCAAAGCCGGCTTCACGGGTTGCGGCATACATATCCTGCAGCCCCGCCCCATCCGGCAGATCGCGCATCCCGTAACGCACGCCATCATAGCGTGCGAGATTGGAGGACGCCTCTGCTGGCGCGATAATATAATAAGCGGGCAACGCATATTTGGTATGCGGTAGCGACACATCGACGATTTTTGCGCCCGCGTCTTTGAGCCATTCTATGCCCTGTTGCCACAAAGCGTCGATCTCTGATGGCATGTTGTCGACACGATATTCTTTAGGAATACCAATGCGTTTGCCAGCGAGATCGCTTTTCAGGCCTGCCTCCCATTCGGGAACCGGCAGTTCAAGCGATGTTGAATCTTTGGGATCGAAACCCGCCATGGCTTCCAGCATGATCGCGCAATCGCGCACATCATGGGCCATCGGGCCTGCCTGATCGAGTGAACTGGCAAAGGCAATCGTGCCCCAACGCGAACAACGACCGTAGGTTGGCTTGAAACCGGTAATGCCGACAAAGGCCGCTGGCTGACGGATCGAACCACCGGTATCTGTACCTGTTGCTGCGGGACAGATACGGCCAGAAACAACCGCCGCACTGCCCCCAGATGAGCCACCGGGCGCGAGGTCAGTATTGCCACCATCATTGCGCCGCCATGGCGAAATTACATTGCCAAAAGCGCTGGTTTCGTTCGACGAGCCCATAGCAAATTGATCCATGTTCAGCTTGCCGAGCATGCCTGCGCCCGCCTTGAACAAATTGGATGACACGGTGGACTCATATTGTGGGGTGAAGCCTTCGAGAATCAGGCTACCCGCTGTTGTCGCTACACCTTCGGTGCAGAAAAGATCTTTCATGCCAATCGGCACACCCGCCATTTTGCCAAGTGTCTCGCCCGCCGCTTTCGCTTTGTCGGTCGCTTCGGCGGCTGCCAATGCGTGATCCGGCGTTTCCACCAAAACCGCGTTTAATGATTTTGCCGCGCTAACTCGAGCGATAAACGTCTCAGCCACTTCCTTGGCGGTAAAATCGCCGGAAGCCACGCCACTGCGAATATCCGCGATGCCCATTTCAAAAATCTCAGCCATTATTCAATCACCTTCGGCACGCCAAAGAAGCCGTGTTCGGCCGCTGGAGCATTTGCAATCACCTTGTCGCGGATATTGCCATCGGTCACCACATCATCACGCAAACGCAATTTGTTCGGGATAACAGCGGTCATCGGCTCAACCTTGGAACAGTCCACTTCGCTCAATTGTTCCACCCATCCAAGGATGTTGTTGAGCTCTGGCACCAATGCGTCGGCTTCTGCCTCAGTTACGGCGATCCGAGACAGGTTTGCGATCTTTTTGACGGTTTCTTTATCGACTGACATGTTTCATTCTTTATCGGTTCATCTTTTTTCGGGTAATAGCACATGATATTGTGTACTCCGCGCCGCTAGCATTGGCGCGAGGCCGCTTCAAGTTGAATGAGCGGCTATAACCCAAATTGGAGCAAAATAATTGGCGCGTAAGTTTCTCTATTTCGTTGCAGCCATGATCGTATTGTTCATTGCGGGCGCATTTGTCCTGAACGTCTACGGAGAAGAATTGGCCGAAGTCGTGTTTGTTCCGGACACCGAATTTCAGGCGCAGGAAGTGCTGGAAGACAGCATTTATGCCGATGTTTCCATGTGGTACGCGCGGCCCGAGATCAAAAAAGGTAATCCGGCCCTATGGTTGCCGCAGGGCTATGAGCCCGACGGAAACGGCCCCAAAGAAGACCAGCGCGCGGCGATATTCTTTGTTCACCCAACATCTTTCATCGACAAAGACAAATGGAATGCTCCTCTGGGCCACAAAGAAACCGAGGACCGGACCAAAATTTTTCTGCGCGGACAGGCCAGTGCCTTCAATCAGGCCGGTGACGTCTGGGCCCCACGCTATCGTCAGGCCACGCTCGGCGCCTTTTTGACCGAGAAAAAAGAAGGTCAGCAAGCTTTGGACGCTGCTTATCAAGATGTTTTGATCGCCTT
Source organism: uncultured Sphingomonadaceae bacterium (assembly GCA_947493215.1). Classification (GTDB taxonomy): domain Bacteria; phylum Pseudomonadota; class Alphaproteobacteria; order Sphingomonadales; family Sphingomonadaceae; genus Parasphingorhabdus. Next base: position 2,274,066 of record CANLQE010000001.1, read on the forward strand.
CGACTATTTCGTCAGCGAAGTTCCGGATGATCGACCGCTCATCTTGGCAGGTCATAGCCAAGGCAGCTTGCATCTAACCAATTTACTGAAAGATCGGGTTGCCGGCACGCCGTTGGCCAATCGGATTGTAGCTGCCTATGTTGTCGGCTGGCCCGTTTCAATCGAAGCGGATGTCCCTGCGCTGGGCCTCGATGTCTGCGAAGCGGCCGAACAGACCAATTGCCTGCTCAGTTGGGAGAGCTTTGCCGAACCTGCTGACTATGGGCGGATTGTTGAGGTTTATGACACAACGATTGGATTTAACGGTGAACCGCGCAAGGGGACGCAATTGCTTTGCACCAACCCGATTAACGGCAATATCAATTCCGAATCGGCTGCTGAACTCAATCTGGGGACATTGGTACCCAATGATGAATTAAGTGATGCAACGCTGGTCGCTGGTGCCGTACCCGCGCGCTGCGATGATCGTGGATTTTTGCTTATTGGCGATCCACCGGATTTGGGTCCCTACACCCTGCCCGGCAATAATTATCACGTCTATGATTACAGCCTGTTCTGGCGTAATGTTCGTGCCGATGTGATGAAAAGGATGACCGAATTTCTCTCGCGCTAATGACAGATGACCGGATGGCCTTTCGCGCAGCCTTGCCCGATGGAGGGCGTTTGCTAGGTCTTGATGTCGGCACTAAAACTGTGGGTATGGCGCTCTGTGATGCGCAGTGGATGATTGCGACCGCCGCCGAGACGATAGAACGGCGCAAGTTTTCTAAGGACCTGGAACGAATCAAGACAGTCATTGCCGATCAGTTCGTATCCGGTTTTGTTGTTGGCCTGCCCCTCAACCTTGACGGTAGCCAGAGTAAACAGACTCAGGCGGCCAAATCCTTTGCCCAGAATTTACGCCCCGTGGGATTGCCTATTCTTCTCTGGGACGAACGCTGGAGCACACAAGCGGTCACGCGCGACTTGATCGCCGCAGACGTAAGCCGCAAACGCCGCAGCGAGGTCGTTGATCAAATGGCTGCCGCCTATATTTTGCAAGGAGCGATTGACGGGCTTGCCGCCACAGAGTGATGGCTCTATAGGGCTGGCTTTAATGACAATTGATCAAACAGGTTCACCTTCGACTGCCGGACATCAGTTTCCAGCAGGGTCGGACGCTTTTCCCCATCGCCATCTATTGGGTATCGCAGGATTGCAGCCCTGGGAGATATTATTTCTCCTGAAAGAGGCGGAGCAATGGGTCGATCTGAACCGTCAGTCCAGCAAACATACGAACAGGCTAGATGGATTGACGGTCATCAATGCCTTTTTTGAAAATAGCACGCGTACGCTGCTGTCTTTTGAAATTGCGGGCAAACGCATGGGAGCAGATGTCGTCAATATGCATGCCGCGCAATCCAGCGTAAAAAAGGGTGAAACCTTGATCGATACAGCGGTCACACTCAATGCCATGCGCGCCGATGCAATTGTCATTCGGCATAGCAGCTCCGGCGCGGTGCAGTTAATTGCCGGCAAGGTTGATTGCCCCGTTCTAAACGCTGGTGACGGCAGTCATGAACATCCCACACAAGCCTTGCTCGACGCGTTGACGATCCAGCGCCGAAAAGGCGACATAAGCGGCCTGACCGTGACGATTTGCGGCGATGTCATGCACAGCCGGGTTGCCCGGTCCAACATCTATTGCCTGACAACATTGGGCGCAAAGGTACGGGTTTGTGCGCCGACTTCCTTGTTGCCCGCGGCTCTAGACCGCATGAATGTCGAGGCTTTTTCCGATTTCGACAAAGCGCTAGATGGCGCGGATGTTGTGATGATGCTCCGGCTACAGAATGAACGCATGAACGGCGATTTCATTCCCAGTCCAAGAGAATTTCATCATCTTTATGGATTAACCAGAGCGCGGCTAGCGCTGGCGAAGCCCGATGCCCTCGTCATGCATCCCGGCCCGATGAATCGCGGCATCGAGATTAGCAGTGATGTGGCCGATGATCTCGAACGTTCCGCCATAACCGAACAGGTTGAAATGGGCGTTGCGGTTCGAATGGCCTGTCTGGATGTGCTAACCCGCCGATCGCGTAACGTGGAGGGTTGGTCATGAAACAACTATTCACCAATGCGCAAGTTTTGATTCCCGGTGCGCAGGCGCCGCAATCCGTTAACGTTGCCACGGATGGCGATCGCATTGCCCATGTCAGCGAGGCCGCTCCATCAAAGGACCAGCAGGCCATTGATTGCCAAGGCGCCCTATTGGCTCCTGGTATCATCGATCTGGGTGTCTTTGCGATCGACAAGCCTGCTTTCCACTACGGTGGCATCACACGGGCTGCGCTGATGCCCGATCAGTCACCGGTTCTCGATCTACCGGCAATGATCAAGCATAATGCCTCTGAGGGCAAACCAGACCTCTGGTCCCATCCCCTCGCAGCGGCGACAAAAGGGTTGAATGGCGCTGAATTGGCCGAAATTGGTTTGATGAAACAAGCGGGCGCCCGCGCCGTGGCGACTGGGAGAAATTGGGTCGCCAACAGCGGTATCATGCTGAAACTCCTCCATTATTGCCGGTCACTTGATATGCCAGTGATTGTGCATAGCGAAGATAGTGGCCTAACGGCTGGAGCTGTGGCGACGGCAGGTGAAACCGCCACGCGGCTCGGGCTGTCAAGCGCCCCGGCCAGTGCCGAAGCTTTATCAATCGCCCGCGATATCGCTTTGGTGCGCGAAAGCGGCGCACATGTTCATTTCCGACAAGTTACCACCGCTAACGGCTTGGACTTGATCCGCGCCGCAAAAGCCGAAGGCTTGCCGGTTACTTGCGGCATCACCCCCGCTCACCTGTTTCTGTCCGACATTGCGATCAGTGATTTCAGAACCTTCGCGAAAATGTCCCCGCCCCTGCGGAGTGAAGAAGACCGACAGGCTTGCTTGGAGGCCATTGAAGACGGAACGATCGACGTGATTTCCTCTGGCCACGACCCGCGCGGACCAGAAGACAAACGCCTGCCCTTTGCAGAGGCAGAATCCGGTATGGCCGGCGCGGAGACATTACTGGCGCTGTCCCTCAATCTCGTACGCGATGGGCTTATCAGCCTAAGTCGCTTGTTTGAGCTGCTATCGGCTACCCCAGCCAAAATTCTAGGCGTGGATGCTGGGCAGATTGCAGAAGGCTATGAGGCCGACTTGATCGTGATCGATCAAGATGCACCGTGGCAAGTGGATACCCGCAAAATGGCTGCATCGACGGGCAATACCCCATTTGACAAACTGCCAGCGCAAGGCCGCGTTCGTGCCATATATAAGGGCGGAAAAGCCCTTTAGCTTTCCCGCCCTCAATTGTTTCGTAATATTGTGTTGTCTTAGCGAGCGGCCATCTGCGTTGGACGGATTTTCTGAACGTTACGCACGATGCAAGCGCCGCCTTTGGACTTGATACCGCTACACATATCTTTCGCGGATTGCTCGTTACCAAAGCCCATTGCGGCCAGACGATAAAGAGTCTTTCCATTCCGCTGTATCGTGGAACTAGCATATTGGAACGAGGCCAGATCTTTGTTCTGCGATGACAATATGCCCCAAGCACGTTTCACGTTTTCAGGCGAAGAAAAAACGCCCAGTTGCACAAGATGCTTACCATTTGAAATGGATCGAGCGCGCGGCGTGAACGCCACTTTTTGCATAACTGGTTTCACCGCAGCGATGACTTGTGTCGCTGCCGCTGTCACCGGTGCTGGCTGCGCAACCGGTGTTGGAGCCTCTGGACCTTCTACGATGAATGTTTTTTCCGGTTCAGCCGGCGCAGGTTTTACAACTGGCTTTTTAGCAGCAGGCTCGCTCGCAGGGACCGCAACCTTGGTCACTTTAACGTTATTTTCCTTGGCCATGAAGTCGACTTCGGATTCGGCTACAGGCGCCGGACCAACCGCTGGTAGCGGCGCATCCCGATCAAAGCTGGCTACTTCGCGGCTGTAATCTTCTGCAGGATTTGCAGCAACAGCTGGCATGGCTGGCGCTGCGTTCAGTGCCAGACGCACGGGCTGACCTGGGTCGTTAGCAACTGGTTCAACGTTCAACAACGAAGCGACGCGCACCTCATAAGCACCTGGACGGGCCATTTGTGCCCACTGCATCATACGCGAGTCTAAGGTCGCAGGTGTCATGTCCTGCATCGCCATCAATTTGGCTTCTTTCCAGCGTCCGTCTAGCGCATATGCTAGGCCCAAATTCTGGCGGGTGCGGCCAGAAACATTGGAGTTGCGAATCGCTGCCTCTAGGCCATCAATAGCGGCTTTTGGATCGCCAGCCAAAGCCAGCGCCAGACCATAATCGGCGGTCGGAATAAACTGACGGTTATTCTCGATCAGCTGTTTCGCTTTGTTAGCTTTGCCCTGTGCCAATTGCGACAGGCTAAGGCTCAGAATTGTGCGTGCATCATTCTTACCCAATTCCATCGCGTCCAAGAAACTGCGTTCGGCGGAATGGAAACGACCTGCGGCCATATAAGACTGACCGAGAAGCGCCCGTGTATCCGGGTCGGTACCAACGCCCGCGACGGAACGCTCAGCATAAACGATCGCGTTCTCAACTTGACCTTTGGCCAATGCTTTTTCTGCCTTTTTAGCAAATTTTGCACCGTCTTTAAACGTGGCTGGTTTGCTCGATGAAGAAGCGACTGAACCGCCTCCAAAAGGACCACAGCCAGTAAGGGTTGTGGAAATAACCATGGTCGAAGCGGCCAGTTTCAGTATCGTATCGCGTTTCATATCAATGCCCTCGCAATTAAATTCAATATCGTCAGGTTAAGCAGCGCCGCGTGACGGAATGCGCTCTGCTAGGTCTTCAAGTTCGGGGATAGACCTCAAATATTCATCCACAGCTTTGGTTACCAACTGCTGCGCTGAAACATTCTTCACAGCCGTCGCCAACCGCAGTTTTAAGTGCCTGTCAGCATCCAAACGTAAGGTAAACGCAGCCTTGGCTTTCCGTGTCCGTGACTTAGTTGCCGGACGGCGGACCTTAGCTGGTTGTTTTTCTGCAGCGGCTCTTGTGCGTCGCGGTGGTGCCACACCGATGCTAGAATTTTCTGCGACGGGAGCCACTTCACGGGAAATTGACAGCGGAACCGGAACGGCTGACTCTGCTTGCACAGGATTTGGTTCAGGAGCAGGTGCGACTTCTTCTTGACGCACCGGATGCTGGCTCAACTTCTCGGCAATTTCTTCCTGCTGCTTACGAACCGCAGGAACGACTTCTGGAATAGCACCGGCCAATGGATTGTAATGATATTGATCGGCCTCGCCTGCATTATCTGCTTCTGCTTGTGCGGCCGCATGGTCGGGATTTGTGTCATATCCCATGTCATTCCAACCGAGATCTTCTGTTTCATGATCAGATTCGGTGGGAAACGCCATTCCTTGACGCCGCATGGCTGGCTTTGCGCCGCCTTTGCGCGCTAATAAGGATGATGACAGCGATGCTAATGGTTTAGGTTCGCTCATATTCTCTGCTCCTCCCATTAGGACCCGATGACCCGGCGGCCAAAATTGCCTCCGGGACGCTGAACGCCAGAATTCGTAACTGGTGCCATGGCAGGTGATGAAAATACGGTACGACGGAAATTTTTCTCTAATCGATCGGAAATATAGCCCCATAGTTGCTGAATTTCCTGAGAAGAACGGCCTTGCGGATCCACTTCCATAACGGTGCGGCCGTCAATCATGGATCCCGCAAAGTCTGTGCGATGATGGACAGTGATCGGGGCAACGGTGCCATGCTGAGACAAGGCAACGGCAGCTTCGGAAGTGATTTTGGCTTTGGGTGTCGCGCCATTAACAACAAACAGCAACGGCTTGCCTGCGCGTTCACAAAGATCAACAGTCGCACCAACAGCACGCAGATCATGCGGACTGGGGCGTGTTGGAATAACAATTAGTTCGGCAACCGAGATGACAGACTGGATCGCCATGGTAATGGCTGGCGGCGTATCAATGACGGCCAGTTTAAAACCTTGCTGCCGCAAAATCGCTAGGTCAGCGGCGAGCCGAGATACAGTAGTCTGAGCGAATGCGGGCAATTCCGCCTCTCGTTCATTCCACCAATCGGCCAAAGAACCCTGCGGATCAATATCGATAAGGACAACCGGACCGGCTCCGGCCAGTTGCGCCTGTACGGCCAAATGACCCGACAAAGTTGTTTTGCCGGAGCCACCTTTTTGGGATGCCATTGCTAGAACTCGCACTCTATTCCCCTTAGTCTCTTCACGGGTTGATCAGGACGTCTGAATTACACTCAGCGACATCTCTGACAGAACAGGGCTAAAATAGAGTTAACAAGATCGTGATGTTTTTCAGACGGCCAAAAATATTTTACACGGTGTTAGATTTCAATTCAGTCGCGGCTCATATTTTTTGATTAGGGTTACGAAAAATTTGCAAATTGGCGTTAAGATCAAATTACGCATAAGATGATCGTCAGAAATTCGCAGACCAAGGGCCAAATCATATGAAAAATACCAAAATTGCTCGGAACATATTAATGGCTTCTGCCGTTTTTGGGTTTTCCGCAACAGCCTTGGCGGACGTCAAAGACGGCGTCGATGCATGGGGACGTGGTGACTATAAGACGGCGATTTCCGAATGGCGCGGACCTGCTAATGCCGGTGATGCTGACGCACAGTTTAATATGGGCCAAGCCTACAAACTGGGCCGCGGCGTGCCAATGGATATGATGAAGGCGGAACAATTTTATAAACGAGCCGCCGACCAAGGTCATTTGCAAGCTAACGACAATTATGGCTTGATTCTTTTCCAGAATCAGCGCCGCAAAGAAGCCGTGCCCTATCTCCAAGCTTCCGCCGATCGGGGTGAACCGCGCGCGCAATATGTACTGGGCACGGGTCACTTTAACGGTGATTTTGTCGAAAAGGATTGGATCAAGGCTTATGCCCTTGTAACGCGCGCTTCGGCCGCCGGTTTGCCGCAAGCAACATCCAATATGGCGCAGATGGACAAATATATTCCGCTGGATCAACGCCGCCGCGCCATTGAGCTAGCCGGTCAGATGGAAGAAAATGAAAAACGCGTTCGTACAGCACAAGTTGGCGGTTTGCGGGCCGCACCATCCAGCGGAGCCATACAAACCGCGCAATTACCAGCATCCCAAGCCGTTCCTCCCGCACCAACGCCAAAACCGATAACGCCAGCGGTAGTGAAACCAGCGCCTGCGCCAGTGGCAGCACCACCGGTCGCAAGGCCTGCACCTGCACCCGTTCAAACGGCGGCAAATGGAAATTGGCGCGTACAATTGGGAGCTTTTGGTAATCAGAACAAAGCCAAAGCCCTTTGGAATAATCTCGAAAAACGGATTTCTGCGCTCAATGGGCTACAGCCTTATCTCGTCGATGCCGGTTCGATTACCCGGCTGCAAGCTGGTCCTTTTGCAACCAAGGCGCAGGCCAGCAAGATGTGCAACACGGTCAAAGCATCAGGCAATGACTGTATTGTAAAGTCACGATAAACTAAGGTATTTTAGCAATTTAGCTTGTAATCCAATCGCAAGACTTGATGCCTTGAATATACAACAAGGCACTCAGGTCATTATGCTTGATCACGGCATCGGCGGCATCAGCGGCTTTTGGTTTGGCATGATAAGCGACGCCCATTCCCGCTAGCGCTATCATCGGAATATCATTGGCACCATCACCCACAGCCATGCATTGGTCCAGTGAAAGCCCGAATGATTGAGCGCTTTGCTTCAGCAATTCTGCTTTTCGCTGTGCATCAACGATCGCTCCAGCTAATTTCCCGGTCAGATTCCCGTCAGCTTCTGCCAAGATATTTGCTTCTGCGCTGGCGAAACCAATATCGCGAGCCACAGGATCAGCAAATCGGGTAAAGCCGCCAGATACCAATATGGTTTTCGCTCCGCGCGCCGCCATCGTCCGCACCAATAATTTGGCACCAGGCATGATTTTAACTTTTTCATCCAGGCAACGGTCAATCGCTGACAGCTCTAGACCATCAAGCAGTGCCACCCTGCCCCGCAGCGCTTCTTCAAAATCCAATTCGCCCAGCATCGCCCGCTCGGTAATCTCGGCAATCTGATCTTTGATACCGGCATATCCGGCCAGCTCATCAATACATTCCACCGTGATCATGGTGCTATCCATATCAGATATCATGAGTTTTTTTTCTCGGTTTTCAGTAGATTGCACCACGAAATCAATCGCTGGACTGTCTGTCGGCAAAGCCTCTCGCGCCGCTGTCAGGTCTCCATCGAAGAAGATATCCGCCGCTTTACCATCGACAATCTCGTCACAGCGATCAATCTTCCCGCCTGCATCCGCCAATCGATCGGCAGCCGAACTTAGCTCTCCCTTTTCTAATTGATCTGCTGCTATTAGCGTGGCGATGAGCATATATTCTCCGAGAGATAGTAAAGATGTGGCGCTGATCGTCGGTCCGACGGCCAGCGGAAAGTCCGCATTGGCATTGGAGCTCGCCAAAAAGCAACCCTCTGTTGTCATCAATGCAGACAGCGCGCAGGTTTATGCAGATCTACAAATCCTGAGCGCCCGACCCAGCGAGATAGAAATGGAGGGCATAAGCCATCGTCTCTATGGTTACATAGACGGCGCGGAGGTCTGTTCTGCCGCACGTTGGGCCAGCGACGCCAAGGCGGAAATTACCGCAGCCCATGACAATGATATCTTGCCGATATTAGTCGGTGGAACCGGCCTTTATGTCCGTACGCTGCTCGACGGTATTGCCCCGATACCCGAGATCGAACCCGCGATACGTGCAGAGATTCGAGATATGGATGTCGATGATGCTTATGAGGCCCTGCGCAAAGAAGATCAGGCTTCTGCAGAGCGATTAAATGCAAGAGATTCGACCCGGATCAAGCGCGCTCTGGAAGTTGTCCGGTCGTCTGGCAAACCATTGGATCACTGGCATGCTCATATGGCGGGCGGTATCGCTGAGGACATTGTCCTGCATCCATTAGTTTTGCTGCCACCCCGTGACTGGCTTTACGAGCGATGTGATCGTCGATTCCAGATCATGCTCGACAACGGTGCAAGTGATGAGGTTTCACGGCTTTTGGAAAGAAAATTACCAGCAGATTGTCCCGTTATGCGGGCAATAGGTGTCCGGGAAATAAGCGCATGGATACAGGGAGAGAAGACACTGGAGGACGCGCAGGCGCATGCATCGGCGGCTACTCGCCAATATGCTAAACGCCAATATACCTGGTTCCGCAATCAGTGTCCCGATGAGTGGGCTCGTCATGAAGAGACTATAAATAACGATAATCTTAGATATATTGTTAGATTATTACAATAATATAGCTTGACACAATATATTAAAATATGTAGCGCCGCCCAGTTCAGGCCGGTCTTACGCATTGCCTTGCAGTGCAGCATCGCCTATCAAACGCCCGCCCTTCGCGGGTTTAACTATGATGATGGAGCTTAAAGTGGCCGAAAAAAGCGGTGCAGAAATATTGGTTCAAACCCTGCTTGATCTGGGTGTCGACACCGTATTCGGCTATCCTGGCGGCGCCGTGCTGCCCATTTACGATGCCCTTTATGATCATCCTAAGATAAAACATATTCTCGTCCGCCATGAACAGGCGGCCACTCATGCAGCCGAAGGCTATGCGCGTTCCACTGGCAAGCCTGGTGTTGTGCTGGTGACATCCGGCCCGGGCGCGACCAACGCCGTTACCGGGATTACCGATGCGCTGATGGATTCTATTCCAATGGTTGTTATCACCGGACAGGTTGCTACAAATTTGATCGGATCTGACGCTTTTCAGGAAGCCGATACGGTCGGTATTACCCGCCACTGCACCAAGCATAATTATCTGGTGAAGCAGCCATCTGAGCTTGCTGGCGTTCTGACCGAAGCTTTCCATATCGCAACACAAGGTCGTCCGGGACCGGTTGTCGTGGATATTCCTAAAAATGTTCAGGTCGCTGCGGCCGAGTTTAGTTCACATAACGGTTTAAAAAACTCACGCTATCAGCCGCAAGTTGACGGTGACTTCAAAGCCATTAACGAAGCCGCTGAGATGATCATGCAGGCTAAGGCTCCTATTCTCTATACGGGTGGCGGCATTATCAATAGCGGCCCGAAGGCCAGTGAAACGTTATGCCAACTAGCCGAATTACTGGGTGCGCCGGTTACATCGACTCTCATGGGTTTGGGCGCCTTTCCGGCTTCTTCTGACCAATGGCTGGGTATGTTGGGCATGCACGGCACCTATGAGGCCAATATGGCCATGAACCGGGCAGATTTAGTCGTCTGCCTTGGCGCGCGCTTTGACGACCGGATTACAGGCCGGCTTGATGCCTTTTCGCCCAACAGCAAGAAAATTCATGTCGATATTGATCGGTCATCGGTCAATAAAACCGTCCGCGTCGATTTGCCCGTTATAGGTGATGTGGGCCGCGTAATGGAACAGCTGCTTGCTGTATTAAAAGGCCGCAAGTTCAATGCTCCTGACTATGAAGAATGGTGGTCACGCATCAAAGGCTGGCGCGCAACCGATTGTCTTGCATTCCCTGAAAACAAGACCGAGATCATGCCACAACTGGCCATTCGCAAGCTTTGGGAGGCGACGCATGAACGCGACCCGATCATTACCACCGAAGTCGGCCAGCACCAGATGTGGGCAGCACAGCATTTTGATTTTGAAAAACCGAACAAATGGCTGACTAGCGGTGGCCTTGGGACTATGGGTTATGGCCTACCTGCCGCCATTGGCGCGCAACTGGGTGATCCCGACGCGCTGGTTATCGACATTGCTGGCGAAGCATCTATCCAGATGAATATTCAGGAACTGGCGACGGCCAGCCAATATCGGCTGCCCGTCAAGATATTCATCGTCAACAATGAATATATGGGCATGGTCCGGCAATGGCAGGAACTGACCTATGAAAGTCGTTATTCAAATAGTTATAGCGATAGTTTGCCAGATTTTATTAAGCTTGCCGAAAGCTATGGCTGGACAGGAATATTGATAGACGACCCGGCAGATCTGGAAGCGGGTATTGCAAAAATGATCGAAACTGATGGTCCGGTATTGGTGGATTGCCGCGTGGCCAAACTCGCCAACTGCTTCCCAATGATCCCGTCCGGTGCAGCCCATACGGAAATGCTGCTGACCCCAGAAGATGTCAAAGGTACGATGGACGATAACGCAAAGGCGCTTGTTTAATGCATATCAAAGAAGAACAAGTCGAACGCCACGTTCTCGCGGTATTGGTTGATAACGAAGCCGGCATTTTAGCGCGGATCGCGGGTATGTTCACTGCGCGCGGCTATAATATCGAAAGCCTGACAGTGGCTGATATCAGCGCCGATCATGCGATTAGCCGGATCACTATTGCCACCAACGGCCCACCCTATGTCATCGAACAGATTATTGCCCAGCTCGACCGGTTAGTACCAGTCCACAGTGTGCGCGATTTGACCGAAGCAGGCCCGCACGTTCAGCGCGAACTGGCTCTGGTCAAAGTCGCCGGCAAGGGCGAGAATCGCATCGAAGCAATGCGGCTCGCCGATGTTTATCGCGCACGCGTGGTCGATGCGACAACCGAAAGCTTCGTTTTCGAAATTACCGGCGCGCCAGAAAAAATTCAGACCTTCGTCGGCCTGATGCGTGAAGTTGGCTTGGTCGAAGTCGGTCGTACCGGCGTTGTTGCCATTGGTCGTGGACCGGATTCGGCATGACCGGCTCGCCGCACCTAATCACAGTTACTGCTTTAATTATCGGAATATAAGGAAGAATAATGAAAGTCTATTATGACGCGGACGCCGATCTCGGCCTCATCAAAGATAAGAAGATCGCCATTGTTGGCTATGGCAGCCAAGGCCATGCCCATGCGCAAAACCTGCGCGATAGCGGTGTTAAAGACGTAGCCATCGCGCTGCGTGCCGGTTCTGCCACCGCCCAAAAAGCCGAAGGTGCGGATTTCAAGGTCCTAAGCAATGCGGAAGCAGCTGCTTGGGCAGATATTGTTATGGTCCTTGCGCCGGATGAGCACCAAGCCGCCATCTATGCCGCAGATTACCATGAAAATATGAAGCCGGGTGCCGCCCTTGCCTTCGCACATGGTCTCAATGTTCACTTTGGCCTGATTGAGCCACGCGAAGATCTAGATGTCATCATGATCGCTCCAAAAGGTCCTGGTCATACGGTACGCAGCGAGTATCAGCGCGGCGGCGGTGTCCCTTGCCTTGTAGCCATTCATGCCGACAAGAGCGGCAATGCCCATGACGTTGCCCTTGCCTATGCTTCTGGCGTTGGTGGCGGTCGTTCCGGCATTATCGAAACCAATTTCCGTGAAGAGTGCGAAACCGATCTCTTTGGTGAGCAAGCGGTATTGTGCGGCGGGATTACCCATTTGATCCAAGCGGGTTTTGAAACGCTGACCGAAGCTGGTTACGCGCCTGAAATGGCTTATTTTGAGTGTCTGCACGAAACCAAGCTGATCGTTGACCTGCTCTATGAAGGCGGCATAGCCAACATGCGTTATTCCATCTCCAACACGGCGGAATACGGCGATATCACTACCGGACCACGGATCATTACCGAGGAAACGAAAGCGGAAATGAAGCGCGTATTGGCCGACATCCAATCCGGTCGGTTCGTCAAAGATTTCGTACTCGACAACCGTGCTGGTCAGCCGGAACTCAAAGCCGCTAGAAAACAGGCCGAAGCGCACCCTATCGAAAAAACTGGTGCCGAGCTTCGCGCGATGATGCCGTGGATTGGTGCAAACCAGTTAGTTGACAAAGCCAAGAACTAAGCCAGCAATTCGGGACTGCGCCTGCGTCAGCTTTTCAAGAGCTACGCAGCGCGGTCTCGTGCTTCGGCGAAACTCATTAACTCGCCCGCCACATCACGGTCGCAGTCTTTCACCAGATCTTTGACGGCTGACAACAGGCTGGCATCAGCATCGACATATTTCGAAGCCATTTCCCATTTCGGAAATTGACGACGTCCGATGTAACCAGTCTTCAATAAAATTATGGCTGAATGGCGTCTGTCGTTTGATATTCGCGCAAATGTTTCATCCACCTGACTGGCTTCACCCTCAAGATATTGAAGAAAGCGTCGCCTGTCTTGGATCAACAAACCAGTTATTCCATTTTTGATATTATTCTTGCGCCCCGCCCGCAGAATACTGGCCAATTCGGCTCGGGCGATATCCGGCTTCGGTGTGCTGATATAGACAAGCCTGTACACATTTTACCCCACAACCACTCAATTGTCATGGCAGTAACTGGTATCGGTTAATTTTCAGCTATGTCTGCAAAAAAGGCGACAGAACCCCGTTCCGCCGCCTTTTCACTATTCATATTTTAGCATTTATGCGTCGTCGTAACGAGCATCCGCTGGAATTTCCGGAAATGCCTTGTCGGCTTTTTCGATAAAGCCAGGAATGTCTCCGTTCCAGGTATCCTGAACCTTCTCGTTGAAGTTCAGATATAATTTACCGTCAACAATCTTATAAAGGGTCGGATCGCCGGAAGCGAGCTTGCCGCGAGATGCTGCCCATGCACAGTGACCGCCATATTGGGGGGCAAACTTGGCTGGCTCAGCCTGGAATTTCTCTGCATTTTCTGCAGAAGCGAAATGATATTCAACGCCATTATATTTGACACGATGGTCTTTGCTGCCTTCCACTGGTGTTCCGTCGCCTTCAAAATAGCTGACCGTGTCATAGCCGCTTACTGCGACATTTTCTGATCCTGACGGACCTGTGAAAACGGGAAGTTTCATTTCATCAGAAACTTCGGCAATCGCAGCCTCGACCGATTCGGTTGTTTCTGTCGTTTCAGAAGAGGGCGCTGAGCACGCGATTGGCAACGTCGCCATCATGATTGCCGCAAAAAAAGTCTTGTTCATGAGGTAGTCCTTTTAGCAATTCTGGTTGAGGGAGCGGCATGCCATAGCACAACCTAACTCCCTCAAACCATGAAATTATTATTGAGGAGCGCAGGTGGCAGCACAAGCTCCACAAGCAGCGGGTTGAGCAGCGCAAGCTCCGGCATCAGCGGCACAAGCTCCGCAGGCTGCGGCACAGGCACCACAAGCGGCAGCACAGGCACCACAAGCAGCAGCGCAGGCGGAGGCAGCGCAAGCACTACAAGCAGCCTGTGCTGTCGGACCCGCAGCAGTACAGGTCGCTAGTGCGGCAGATGGAGTTGCAAGAGAGAGACCGCCCATGACAGCGAGCATTGCGGAGAGTTTGCGTTGGTTATTCATAATATTTTCCTTTGATTTTGGTGTTTAAGCCAGAAAAGCGCGTGACGAATTAGGGGCAGATTAACCGCCAAATTTGGCGTTATCTGGAAATGAAGGCCATTTGACATCTGCTTTGGTGATGAAACCTGCAATGTCGCCCAACCATGTTTTCTGTACGTTTCTGTTGAAGTTCAGATAGAGTTTTCCATCGACCACTTTGTAGATCGTTGGATCACCGGGAGCCAGAGAGCCGCGAGACAATGCCCATGCACAGTGGCCGCCATATTGTGGCGCAAAGCTGGCTGGGTTCTTCTTAAACTTAGCGGCATTCGCGGCAGTGCTGAAATGATAATCGACACCTTTATATTTGATCCGGTGCGCGTTGCTGCCTTTGACTGGTGTGCCGGCACCTGTGAAGTAAGACGTAACGTCATATCCACCAACGGCGATGTTGCCGCCTTCGACACCGGTATATGTTGGCCCGGCAATGGCCGCGTCAATCGGTAAGGCAAAGCTTGCCGAACTTGCAACCAATGCAAGTGCTAATGGCATCATAAAGTTTTTCATTTTCTTTTCCTTGGTAAGATTTGAATTGGTCTTTGTTTGAGGGAAACTAAAAATCTGTTTGAGACGATGTGCTCGTTGATTGTTTCGCAGGCTCGAGCCAAAAGGTTTCACCCATCGCAAAATAATTTCACCAGCATGGTTGATTTTTGCACCGCAACAGATATGACCGTCGTCATGGTATGCGTCTCAAACTTAGAGCTACTACGACTTATGCGCCCTTAGGCGCACCGATGCTGCTGCGCGAAGCGGCCGCACCCGCCTAAGGGATGTTTTTTCCAAAAATTGAAATTAACTAGCAATTTCTGCCTTGCGCGAAATGGCTTGCAGCATAAGAGTATGAACCATGCATCCGAACCCATCTCAAAAATATCGCCCCTTTGGCCAGATCGATTTACCTGACCGCCAATGGCCTACCCGTGTGATTGAAAAGGCGCCTCGCTGGCTCTCGACTGACCTGCGCGATGGCAATCAGGCGCTCATCGATCCGATGGATGCGCAAAAGAAACAGCGGTTTTTTGACCTGCTCATCAAAATAGGGATCAAAGAAATAGAAGTCGGCTTCCCGTCTGCCGGTGCCACCGACTTTGATTTCATTAGCGGCCTGGTGAAATCAGGAAGCATTCCTGATGACGTCATGGTGCAAGTGCTGACCCAGTCACGTCGCGATCTGATCGAAACCAGCTTTGCAAGCCTTGAAGGCGTCAAGCAAGCCATCGTTCACCTCTATAACGCGGTATCCCCGGCATGGCGCGATGTGGTCTTTAAACTGGGCAAGGAGGGCGTGAAGGACATTGCCAAGGAAGGCGCAACCATCCTGCGCGAGCAGGCGGAAAAATATCCCGATACCGACTGGCACTTCGAATATTCACCGGAAACCTTTTCCACAGCTGAAATAGAATTTAGCTTGGAAGTTTGTGAAACGGTCATGGATATTATTGAACCGACTGCGGAAAAGCCGTTGATCCTCAACCTGCCGGCCACCGTCGAAGCGTCTACACCGAATATCTATGCAGACCAGGTCGAATGGATGTGCAAGCATATCAGCAAGCGGGAGCATGTCGTGATCAGCCTGCACACGCATAATGATCGCGGCTCCGGAATCGCGGCATCGGAACTCGGTTTGATGGCGGGCGCGGATAGGGTTGAGGGTTGTCTGTTTGGTAATGGCGAGCGGACCGGCAATGTTGATTTGGTGACATTGGGTCTCAATATGTACACGCAGGGCGTTGATCCGGAGATTGATTTTTCCAACATGGATGAAATTGTCAAAACGGTGGAATATTGCAATCAATTGCCCGTACCAGCGCGTCATCCTTATGCCGGTGAGCTCGTCTTCACTGCTTTTTCCGGATCCCATCAGGACGCCATCAAGAAGGGCTTCACCGCCCAAGAACAGCGCAATGATGAGCTTTGGAATGTCCCCTATCTGCCAATTGATCCGCGCGATATTGGCCGCGACTATGAAGCGGTCATCCGCGTTAACAGCCAGTCAGGCAAAGGTGGTATCGCCTGGATATTAGAGCAGGATCAAGGACTGAAGCTGCCCAAACGCCTGCAAGCCAATTTTAGCCGTACCGTTCAGGAACTGGCGGATGAGACAAGCCGGGAACTGTCTTCCGAAGATATCTGGGGCGCTTTTAAAAAACGCTATCATCTTGATGGTGGCGGCCAATATAGCCTGATCGACTATCAAGAAAGCCAGACTGGCGGAGAGCGTATCTTCGTTGGTAAAGTGAAAGGTCCTGACGGCGAAACATCGGTCAGCGGCCGCGGCAATGGTTTAATATCGAGCGTCGTTGACGCCCTCGCTTCATCGCTTGGAATCACGCTGGAGATCATGGATTATCAGGAGCATGCGCTTGGTTCTGGTAAAGATGCAAAGGCTGCTGCCTATGTTGAATGCAAAACCAGCGATGGACAGGAGTTTTACGGAGTTGGCATCAATAGCGATGTCGCCAGAGCCTCTGTCGAAGCTCTTCTGAGCGCCGTAAACCGGATTTAGCGCAGATATTAAGCAATCGATTAAAATAACAGTGGAATCCACCTGTGCTTAGGCTATGGCGGGTTATCACAGTTTTCAAATGGGGAATTTATGACTTTACCTGCCTTGTTCGACAATCTTCGCCTGCCGCTTATCGGTTCGCCGCTTTTCATTGTATCAGGCCCTGAATTAGTCATCGCGCAATGTAAGGCTGGCATCGTCGGTTCCTTCCCCGCCCTGAATGCACGGCCACAGACTTTGCTTGATGAGTGGATGCACCAGATTACCGAAGAACTGTCCGCTTGGAACCGGGACAATCCCGATAAGCCTGCTGCCCCGTTTGCCGTGAACCAGATTGTCCACAAGTCCAATGATCGCCTTGATCAGGATATGGCGACCTGTGAGAAATGGAAAGTGCCGCTGATCATCACGTCTTTGGGCGCGATCGAAGATCTCAACACCGCTGTTCATAGCTGGGGCGGGATCACCATGCATGACATAATCAACGACCGTTTCGCTCATAAGGCGATCGAAAAGGGAGCGGACGGCCTCATCCCGGTGGCTGCTGGCGCTGGCGGCCATGCAGGCGTTATCTCTCCCTTCGCGCTGATGCAGGAAATCCGTCAATGGTTTGATGGCCCTGTTGCTTTGTCCGGCTCCATCGGTTGCGGCGCATCTATTTTAGGTGCTCAGGCCATGGGTGCTGACTTTGGCTATATGGGTTCTGCCTTTATCGCGACCAAGGAAGCTAATGCAGACCAAGGTTATAAAGACGGCATCGTCGAAGGTCGTGCCAAGGATATTGTCTATTCTGACCTGTTTACAGGCGTGAGTGGAAACTATCTGCGCGGTTCTATTGAAAGTGCCGGCCTTGATCCTGAAAACCTGCCCGAGGGCGATTATAAGACCATGAACTTCGGTTCAGGCGGCAATACAGACAAGAAAGCCTGGAAAGATATCTGGGGCAGCGGTCAGGGCATTGGTGCCATCGATGAAGTGCGCTCAGTACAAGACATGGTCGATATCCTGATTTCTGAATATCAGGAAGCGCGGGACAGTCTGGCAACACGGTTTAACTACTGATCAGGGTTATCCTATGCTTGGCAACAAGCGCGGAGTGAAGTCGATATGCAGAAATCGCAGTGGATCGGCATCGCGCTAATCGGATCTGTTCTGTCGAATTCTCCGGCGATAGCATCCGAGCCACAGACAATCGAAATTAACGAGCCGCTGGTGATGCGGTAGGCATGACCGAAAACGACTTGCCTGAAACTTTTTCACCGCTGCATGCCACATCATGGCGCGAGCCCGACCTGGATGGCAATCTTGGACTCCGAATTGCGGTAATGCCCATTGACAGTTCAGAAGATCGGGAAATGGTCGACGCGGGGCTCATCATCGTCGCCGCCGAACCTTATAGCGAGGAAGACTGAGCGACGTTAGTCGCTCTCTGATCGAGGCTTTATCTTGATATAAGCACCGCCACCAAAATTTTGAGGCGGCAAGAGATTCTCTCCATCGATTTTCATAACAACCGTGCCGAGGGGATCATATCTCGCGCCTTCTTCCGGCGGATCATATACCATCACAACCTCGTCATCCTGAAGGCTCCAACTCCCTCCGGAAAAAGCGTCGAGGCCGCCAACCATTAGAAACCAGCGAAAGCTGCCGTCTTCGAACAATTCAAGGCCGGATGCGGTTTCCATCACACCCCGTAGATTATAACGCCCTAACAGCTTTGTTCGTGCTTCCATGCCTTGCTCAACCGGAGCAGCTTGTGCCGTTTCTTCCGACCCTTTTGCGGGTTGCGATACCGCCAAAACAAGCATCGATGTCATCAGGCTATTGACCAAAAGACCTGTCACAATGCTTCCTACATCTCACCGCGTTCGCGGCGGATGGCGAACCATTTTTCAACATTGGCATTATGCTCGGCCAGCGTCTTTGCAAAAACATGCCCGCCTTTGCCGTCTGCAACAAAGAACAGATAATCGCTCTTGGCCGGATTGAGCACCGCTTCAATGGAAGCACGACCGGGATTTGCAATCGGCCCCTTCGGCAAACCAACCATCGAATAGGTATTATAATCGTTCACCGCAGCAATTTCGGATTGGCGAATACGGCGGCCCAATGGCTTACCCTTGGTGATCGGATAAATGATCGTTGGATCAGCCTGCAGCATCATATTGCGAGTGACCCGGTTGCTGTAGACCGCGGCAACCGTCCGACGCTCGCTCGCCAAAGCTGTTTCTTTCTCAACAATCGCCGCCAATATAATGGCCTCTTCAGGTGTTTTTACTACACTGGCGGCGGTTTTCTTCGGCCATAGTTCAGCGATGGTATTCGTCATCGCTTTTTGCATGCGCGCGACCACCGCAGAACGCGCTTCACCGCGCTCAAAACTATAACTATCAGGCAGTATCGAGCCCTCGGTTGGTACTGGAATCTCTCCAGTCAGCAGTTTTTCAGCCATCAGTTTTTCATGGACAATGATTGACGGTGTACCTTCAGGTATCGTCATCAGGCGGAGAACCGTCTTTCCGCCCTGCAAGATGTTCAGGATCGTCGCATTGCTTGCGCCGGCGGGAATGATGAATTCACCGGCTTTAATTGGCTCTGATCCGCCAAAAATCTTCGCTCGATTAAGAAACGCATCAGCGGATTTGATAACACCAGCGTCTTCAAGAGCGTTGGCCGCCATACCAAGACTTGATCCTGACTTGATGACAATCTGCCGTTCATTTGCCGACGGCCCGCTAGCATTCCATCCATAGATGAAATTGCCCGCTACTAGACCGATGATGACCGCCGCGATGACAAGGATCAGGCAACCGAAGCGCCGCATGATAGAGCTATACCGCCTTCATGATGATGCTGGCGTTGGTCCCGCCAAAGCCGAAGCTGTTACTGAGGACCGCCTTAACTTCCCGCTTTTTGGCGACATGCGGCACCAGATCAACACCTTCACAGCTGTCCTCCGGATCATCCAGATTCAATGTCGGCGGCACAATCTGATCGCGCAGCGCTAATATACAGAAAATCGCTTCGACAGCCCCTGCCCCGCCAAGCAAATGGCCGATAGCCGATTTGGTTGAACTCATCGACATCGTCTTTATGTCTTCACCAAACAGACGGCGAACCGCTGCCAATTCCAGAACATCCGCCATGGTGGACGTGCCATGGGCGTTGACATAATCAATGTCCGCAGTGGTCAAGCCAGAGCGTTTGAGTGCCATTTCCATCGAACGATAAGCGCCTACCCCATCAGGATGCGGAGCAGTTACGTGGTGTGCGTCGCCGGACAGGCCATAGCCGACGACTTCGGCATAGATATTGGCGCCGCGTGCTTTCGCACGCTCATATTCTTCGAGAACCACAACACCAGCACCTTCACCCATGACGAAACCATCACGGTTTTTATCATATGGGCGTGATGCGCCTTCTGGATTGTCGTTATTTGTAGAAAGTGCTTTGGCTTGTGCAAAGCCAGCAATACCGATCGGGCAAATGGTTGCTTCTGCACCGCCGGCCAACATGACATCTGCATCATCCAAGGCAATCATCCGCGCGGCATCACCAATGCTGTGCGCACCGGTCGAACAGGCGGTAACAACCGCGTGATTAGGGCCCATCAGGCCATATTTGATTGAAACCTGACCCGAGATCAGGTTGATCAACCGGCCATGGACAAAATGCGGGCTAACCCGTGTCGGGCCACGTTCGTGAAGAACCAGAGATTCTTTCTCAATCCCGGGCAATCCACCGATGCCAGAACCAATGGAACAACCCACACGCAGCTTTTCTTCATCGCTCATTTCCGTCAGACCAGCATCTTCAAGTGCCTGTCCGGCAGCATCAATGCCGTATACGATGAACGGATCAACCTGACGTTGTACCTTGTGGTCTACGCGCTTACTGGGATCAAAACCATATTCATGATCGGCGGGTTTGACTTCACAGGCGATGTGGCATTTCTGATCAGAAGCATCAAAGCGCGTAATCTTTCCGGCACCGGATTTTGAAGCCAATATATTGCTCCAAGTCGTTTCTACATCTCCACCAAGAGGCGTTACCAAACCCAGTCCGGTCACTACAACACGACGCATGCTATGCTCCTTATATCAGGCTTGCCTAAGCCCCAATTCAAAAGCGGCCACCGGTTTAGGAAATGCTTCCCAGGCCGGTGAGCCGCTTTGTAATAATCTAGCGATCATTGGCCCCGGAATGCTAGCCTTTCATGTCGGCCGCACTCCAAAATCAATTAGCCCTTATTTTTGTCGATGAAATCAATCGCGTCTTTGACGGTTCCGATTTTTTCGGCTGCATCGTCAGGAATTTCAACGCTGAATTCTTCTTCAAAGGCCATCACAAGCTCAACAATATCGAGGCTGTCTGCGCCAAGATCATCGATGAATGCCGCTTCTTCGGTCACTTTGTCGGCTTCTACGCCAAGATGCTCAACAACAATCTTTTTTACGCGGTCTGCAGTCTCACTCATGAGAGTTCCTTCTTCGTTTTATTAATTTCTATTTTGTCCTAGTGGCATGCCGCGCCGCTTGCAAGAGGGCAAGCACAGCTTTGTGAAACGAGCCAAACTATTGCCGTAATTCCTCGTTACGAAAATCATCCTCAATACCCCACAGGGTTCCACGCCATTCGAAGTAGTTATACACCCACTCACGCATATTCTTGTCTTCTGGATAGCCTGCTTCGGTCAAATCCTTGTCCATTTTTCCCGACAGGAAGACATCTTCTAAAATATGTCGCCCGGTGGCGCTGACATTGTCTATGTAATATTGATCAAGAAACGGTTTAAAATCACCCAGACCCTGGATTCTCTCGATCAAGCCCTCTCCCAGCATCCAACCGTCCATCATAGAAATCCGAAAAGCACTTCGGGTTTCTATGTCCGACCATCCATGTACAGCCTGACAGGCCTTTGTGAGCGCATTTGCTGATTCAAAGGCCTCTACTTCATTGCCTTTGCGCGCCATGGAAAAATAGGCCTGCGCCTGATCGGCCGAGACTTTGCTACTTATACAATCGAGATTTTCGATAGTCAGCAGTCCGTCCGTCGGCATGGCAGGTAGCGGGATTGCGGCCATCGCTAGAAGTAACAAGGTTGAAAACATTTTGGTGGGCCTTAGCTGATCATCGCCATGCCGCCATTTACGTGCAACGTCTGGCCGGTGACATAAGAAGCTTCATTGCTGGCAAGATAGGCAACAGCAGCACCGATATCCTCGCCGGCACCCATTTTTCCGGCGGGAATTTTGCGGTTTATGTCGTCTTTCTGCGCATCGGTCAGCGCATCCGTCATCGGCGAAGCGATAAACCCCGGTGATACACAGTTTACCGTGATCCCGCGAGAAGCAAGTTCTTGCGCAAGCGCCTTGGACATACCCACAAGACCGGCCTTGGAAGCGACATAATTTACCTGCCCGGGATTGCCGGTTGCACCGACAACCGAGGTGATTGAAATGATCCGGCCATGGCGTGCTTTCATCATCGGCCGTGCAGCCGCACGGGCCAGACGAAAAGCGGATTCCAGATTGACGTTCAACACATCAGACCAGTCATCATCCGACATGCGCATCACCAGCCCGTCACGGGTAATCCCAGCATTATTGACCAATATGTCAAGCTTGCCCAGTTTCTCAATTACTTGCGGAACAAGCTCATTCACTTCTTCGGCGTCGGAAAGATTGCAAGGTACAACGATATGCCCCTCACCGTTCAGTTCCGGGATCAAATCTATCAATGTCAGCTTACGGGTGCCCGACAGCGCTATGGTCGCGCCGCGCTCTGCCAATGATTTGGCGATGGCGGAACCAATACCGCCAGATGCGCCAGTTACCAGTGCCGTCATTCCTGTCAGATCAAACATATTAAATTCCTCAATATTCCAGATAATAAAGAACGAAATCTTCGGCTTTGGCGCCATTGGATTCGTATAGTTTACGAGCCGCTATATTGTCTTGTTCAGTGCCAAGCCAGCATTCTTCACACCCGTGTTCATCGGCCAGTTCAAGTATCTTGGAGAGCATCAGCTTAGCTATTCCGTTGCGGCGCAAATTTTCGATGACGTCAATTTCGTCAATATAGAGCTCATCTTCCTTGTCGGGTCGCTTGTGGACCATGGCGGTGCACTTGCCGATCACTTTTCCGTCCAGCACCGCGACGACCAACCAATGTGTAGGTTCTGCGAGATAGGCACGCAGGCGCATTGGACTGACCGGATTGTCAAACAGATCCTCTACGACACTATCCATCAGCTCGATATTGTCACCGGTAACCTCAAATATTTGGATGCCACCCAATTCTGCCAAGCTAGATACCCTCCAAAAAGCCTTCAATATCATCCATACCGATCAGGCTAGTCGTTTCGACTTCCTTGTTGATACGCTTGACCATGCCGCCAAGTACTTTGCCGCCCAATTCGACAAACTGTCCCACGCCCGCCTCGGAGAGATTGAGAACCGATTCGCGCCAGCGCACGGTTCCGGTCACCTGCTCGACCAGTAGCTGGCGAATTTCGTCAGTGTCAGTCACCATATCAGCGGTAACATTGGCAAAAACCGGAACAGCGGGGGGAAGGATACTAGCTTCGGCCAGCGCCTCTTCCATGGCTTCTGCAGCCGGTTGCATAAGCGAGCAATGGAAAGGCGCGGATACGGGCAGCAATACACCGCGCTTAATCTCATGCTCTTTCACCAGCGCAATCGCGCGTTCAATCGCGCCCATGTGCCCCGAAATAACAACCTGCGTCGGATCATTATCGTTCGCAACTGTACAAACATCGCCTTGCGCCGCGGCCTTCGCCAGACCAGCAGCTTTCTTGATATCTGCGCCCAGCAAAGCGGCCATGCCGCCCTCACCCACTGGAACTGCTTTCTGCATCGATTGACCGCGCAGTTTCAGAAGCTCCGCTGTTGTTGTAAGATTCAAAGCGCCCGCCGCACAAAGCGCGGTATATTCGCCCAAGCTGTGTCCAGCGACATAAGAGCATAGATCGGCAAGCGACTTCCCGCCCTCTTTCTCCATCACCCGCAACGTTGCGATCGCATTTGCCATGATCGCGGGTTGCGCATTTTCGGTCAGGGTAAGCTCGTCTTCTGGCCCTTCGCACATCAACTTGAACAGGTTCTGCTCTAACGCATGGTCCACTTCCTGAAAGACTTCGCGGGCTGTGCTGCTGGCTTCAGCGAGAGCCTTGCCCATGCCAACAGTCTGGCTGCCCTGCCCCGGAAAAATAAATGCCCTCATGCTTATCCCTTATAGATTTTGCGAATTTGCTTTAGCCGCAGGTAAGAGGGATTAGCTCGCCATGCAAGGTTCGCGACGTAAATCACTAACACAATTACGATTGCCATGTTTTAACTGACCAATTAAGCTTTAGATATGGAAAATCTACTTCCTGAAGATAAATTGGCCGTTTTTTGCGGTAAGACCTTCGGCACAACTGGGGAGCTTTCAGGTCTGCGGAGGCTTTCTGGCGGCGCCAGCATGGAAAGTTGGTCCTTTGCCTACGCCAATGAAGAATTCGTCCTGCGCCGTCTGCCCGCTGGCATATCTCCTGATGACGACGGATTGCGCGGAGTACCCCTGGCGACGCAAGCGAATGTTATTGATTTGGCGGTGCAATCCGGCGTGACCGCTCCGACCGTTCGGGCGCGCCTGATGCCTGATGATGGCCTTGGTGAAGGGTTCATCATGGACAAGGCAGAAGGAGAAACACTGCCCCATAAAATCCTCGGCAACCCGAACTTTGCCGAGGCCGAAAGCAAGCTGACCGATCAATGCGCTACCGAGTTATGGAATATCCACAATATCGATCCCAAAGCCATGCAAGATGCATTGGAATATTTCTCTCCACTGGATCTCATTGGTTTGCAGAAAGATAAATATGACGAGATCGGTAGCGCGATCCCTATCTACGAATATGCATTCCATTGGCTGACAGAAAATGCACCAGACGGCGGAACTAAAAAACTTGTTCACGGCGACTTTCGGATGGGCAACTTGATGATCAAACCCTCCGGTCTGTCAGCAGTGCTAGACTGGGAATTGGCGCGATTGGGCGATCCGGTGCAGGATATTGCCTATCTCTGCACGCCAAGCTGGCGCTTCGGCCACTATGAAAAGGTCGCTGGCGGCTTTGATACGGCAGAGGCTTTCCTGTCTGCTTATGCAAAACACAGCGGTGAAACCGTTGATCCTGACCGTTTCCGCTTTTGGTTGATCTACTCAACGCTTTGGTGGGGCGTGGCTTGCATGGTGATGGGCGAAATATGGCGCACAGGCGGCGATAGATCGCTGGAGCGGACGGTTATTGGTCGGCGGGTGTCCGAAGTCGAAGTTGATCTGGCTCTATTGTTCGAAGATATTTTGCCGCCTGAAATATGCCCGCCGCTTGATTGGAAGATGCCCGAGACGCAGGACGTCAAAGGCGAGACCAGTTATGATGAGCTACTGACTGCGCTTTCCGAGTGGAATAGTGAAACAGTACAACCCGATCTCAAAGGGCATGACCGTTTCCAGTCTCGCGTAGCCGGCAACGCGCTTGGCATTGCCCAGCGACAGGCGCGTCATGGACCGGGCTTTCAGGCAGCGTCGGACGCACGGCTCCAAGCTATTGGATTTGACCATGGACAGCTTTGCACGGCGCTTTCAGAAGGGCGTATTGACGCACACCATCCTGGTTTGTGGGACCACCTAAGACTCTCTGCGCTGGAACGTCTATCCATCGATCAGCCCAAATACGCCGGCTTAAAAGTCGCGCTCAACAAATGGAGACTATGATATGAGCTTTGATATTCCTCAGGAAATTGAAGATTATCTGACCGTCCTCGATGATTTTATCGAAGCCGAAATCAAGCCGATTGAGCGGCGTGACGACAATATCCGCTTTTTCGACCACCGCCGCGAGGACAGCCGGACCGATTGGGACAATCAGGGGTTGCCGACCAAAGAATGGGAAGACCTGCTCGACGAAATGCGCCGCACGGCCGATGCTGCGGGCCATTTTCGCTATGCCCTGCCCAAGGAATTTGGCGGACAGGATGGCTCCAATCTCGGCATGGCGCGGATCCGCGAGCATCTCGCGCATAAGGGCCTTGGTCTCCATAATGACTTGCAGAATGAAAATTCGATCGTTGGCAATCTAGTCCAGCCCCTGATGGTGCGGGACTTCGGGACTGATCAACAGAAACAGGAATGCATTCCCGCCATGCTCGCGGGCGAAATGAAATGGTGCTTTGGCCTGACCGAGGAAGATCACGGCTCTGATGCGACATGGATGGACACGACCGCTGTCGCCGAACAGCGCGATGGCGTCGATGGTTGGCTGATCAACGGTAACAAAATGTGGACCACCGGCCTGCATATCGCGAGCCATGTCATGACCTTCGCGCGCCACCGCGGCAAGGACGGTGACGCCCAAGGGATTGGCTGTTTCATTGTCCCGGTAGACGCAGAAGGCTTTGAAATCGGCGAATATATGTGGACATTCAACATGCCCACCGACCACCCGAAATGCAGCTTTACCAATGTCTGGATTCCGGCAGACCAGATATTGGGCGACCTAGACATGGGCCTCGCCGCAGCCCAGCATTTCGTCCATGAAAACCGTATCCGCCAAGCCGCATCCTCTTTGGGCGCCGCGCAATATTGCATCGATGAATCGGTAAAATATGCCGGAGAACGCAAACCGTTCGGCAAACCGCTCGCGGTCAATCAGGCGATCCAATTCCCTCTCGTCGAACTTCACACCGAAGCGGCCATGCTACGCCAGCTTATCTACAAGACGGCGTCGCAAATGGACGGCATGCCCAAGGTCGACGTTGCGAAATATCTCTCGGCGCAGGTTTCCATGTGTAACTACCGCGCCAACCGCCTATGCTGCGACGCCGCCGACCGCGCGATGCAGGTCCATGGCGGCATGGGCTATTCCCGACACAAACCATTCGAACATATCTACCGCCACCACCGCCGCTACCGGATTACCGAAGGATCGGAAGAAATCCAGATGCGCAAAATTGGCGGGCATATGTTCAAGTTTATCAAGTAAGGCGCTAGTGTCCGCTAAGGGCGCAAAAGCGGACGCTAGGCAGACACTCATTGTTCGTCAGCTAACGTCCCATCAGGGTCAATTTGACCGTGCGCTCGACACCTGTATTTGATAGCGCATACAGAAGGAAGTTACATGCTAATACGCCAGATTATTGCCGCTATGTATCTGATTCCAATACTGATCACGCCGTCGGCATTTGCCAAAGAGGTCGCTGCGCCAGACGCCGATAATGCCGCCGCAATAACCAGCTTTGACAAGTATCTGTCCGCTTTTCGCCGCGAAAACCAAATTCCTTCACTATCCGTTGCGATACTGCGCGATGGTAAACTGCTTTGGGAAAAGGCTTTTGGTTGGTCGGACGATGAGGGTGAGACCGCAGCAACCGTCGATACTACCTATTCGATTGCGTCGGTAACCAAACCAATCGTCGCGACCGCAATCATTTCTGAAGCAATGGCGCGCGGTATTGATCTGGACACACCGATGCGCGTCGATCCCGGTTGGGACGAAACTTGCAAATGGTTGGCGGGTAGTCCGATATTGTTTGGAAGCGGTGGTGAGGAAACTGACGGTACGTCGGTGCCAGCGATGGATTGTTCGCGCGACATCACGTTGCGCGATATGCTCAATATGCGCGCCAATGGTGACGGCTCAACCTTCATATACAACCCTATTAGTTTTGCGCGGATCGACCGAGTGATTTCCGGCGCTGGCGGGCGCGACCTGCGCGACATCGTACGCGAACGAGTCATGGAAAAGGCAAGTATCCACGATATTGCGCTCGGTTGGCGCGACCCGCAAGGAGGTTCGGCGCTACGCTTACTCGCACTGCCTTTCATGGTGAAGGATGGTAAGCGGATCAGAACCAGCATATCGGACGACGATTTCCGCGCCTCGGCTGGGATCAAGGCCAGTGTAAAACAACTTGCGCAGTTTGATATGGCGCTTGACGAAGGGAAGTTGTTACCAGTTGGTTGGTACGACCGTATCTTTAGCGCTCCAGTATCAGAAGGTCCGGGTAATTATCGCTGGGGCTGGTTCGTGCAGAACTGGAAAGGGCACAAGCTAGTGTGGCATTCGGGATGGGATCCAGACCGCTACTCGGCGATGTACCTCAAGCTGCCGGAGGAAGGCCTGACGCTGATATTGCTAGCTAATACCGAGGCAATATGGTGGCACAACAGCCTTGCCCGCGCCGAGATCGAGACAAGTCCAGTAGCTGCAAATTTTCTAGCGGAATTTGTGGAATAGATTCCGTCGCTTCTGCCACTGTGTGCCTGCTTTTGTGATCTAGCCAAACTCCCGACAGACCGCGAAATACCCATTGTATCCTCCAACTTGGTCAAAGTCAGAGTCCTCTTTCGGGGTATAGCAGCCACTCTGCTAGTGTTCACTTTGGGCCCAAAAGCGTACATTGAAGAACTGCAAGTAGATCCGAACTATTATACCAGTGAAAGAACTTCGAGAATTTCAGATTTGAATATATTCCGAGCCATATAGATATCATCAGACCAAAAGATAGATTTACCCGGGGACTTGAAAGCTAAAGAAGTTTTCGGCGCTGTCAAAAAAGCTTTGTAAACAAGGTAGTCTCATTGGTTGTGGTTGGCGTTTTGTCCAGCACAGCAGGCGCAACTCAGTTGGATATGACAAATGAAGCCGGTAGACCTGCCGCATAATCTACCGAAGAATTAGCTGAAACTAAGGAAATTACAGACAGGCGTCAATTTGTAAGATGTCGCAATGAATCCATCGTTGGTAGCCTTGCGAGGAAGCGTAAGGTTTGTATGACCAACGAGCAGTGGACCGAAGCTAGAAAAAGCGGCAATAGACTCGCAAATGATATGATCAGCTCAATTCAGGTCATGAGTGGTGGTGGCAGTTTTACAGATGGAAAGTAGGATGAGCTTTTTGCTCGCGAACGCCTACCCTTAATCTCCGATCGCCATAAATGTGACCGCTATCGTCCAAACACCAGTTTCTCATCTTCGGCAACGTCACAGCAAATTGGTAGTGTTTTTTAGCCTGTAGAGACTTGAAGTTTCCTAGCGGATCGCTCTGTAGTTTTCGAATGGTTGGATCGTTGATTTTGGTTTTGCCAAACAACCTCCATTCCCATACTAACATTAATGTAAATTTTGAAATTTAATTGAACGGAACATCCCTGTGCGTCATTTTGTTCTTTTATTTGGTCTTGTTAGTGCATTCTGTCTTCTTGAGGCATCGGCGGAAGCCTGGTCAAAGCAATCCCATATGACCACGGGTGCCATTGCCTATGACGATCTCGCGGCCACCAGTCCAGAGATGCTGAAGAAGGTAAATGGCATCATCGAGTCGCATCCCGACTATGAGCAATTTCAGGAGCATTCGAATGGTCTAGTGGGTGCTGATAAAATGCGCGCTGTATTTGAGTGGCTTGCGCGCTGGGCTGATGATGTTCGTGGAACGCCGAAGGATAAGCCCGATTTGCACTATGAGCTCCGCGTCGTTTATGGCTGGACTTGGCTTTGGCCTTTCCGCAATGGCAACGCCAGTATTGGCTTTGATGAAAATTTTCGAACTCTGTCTAGTTCACAGGCAACTGATCGTGACCGTGCAGTAGCGCTCGGTTGGCTGATCCACATCATCGGAGATATGCATCAGCCGCTTCATACAGGTCATCAATTGACTGGTGAGTTTCCAACAACAGATGAGGCTGGACTTCTTTCCTTCGTCGTTCGTACACATGGTGGCACACCGATTGAACTCCATGAATATTGGGACCAAGTGCTTGATGTTACTGGGAGCGAACGTGCAACATCGAACAGATGGTCAATTTCGTTACAGCGAACATGGCCGCGCAAAAAGATTTCGGAATTGACTCTCTATTCTGGAACGCCGCAGGTCAAATTTGGAAACTGGATAGATGAAAGTATGCACTTGGCTAAAATATTCTATCGTGACATTGGGAATAAAGCGACCGCTGACAGCGTCAATGCCCCTAGTGTTACACCTCATGAATTGAGGTTTACTGAAGAGCTGTCCAAACGCCGCATTGCAACCAGCGGTTATCGGATAGCTGATACTATCAGATTGGCTTTAAGATAGAAAACGGTTGATATTTAATTCAAGATCATCGTGACGCCCTGACGCTGAACCTTATGTCTGCTTCCGGGATAAAGCGGGCCTTTCCGGCGAGGCAGCTGCCTCCAAATCCCTACTTTCCTGCAACTAACCGTATGGGTTATCTCAATGCATTTCTCCCTTAACAAAGACAATGCATATGACCGAGCAATCTCCCCAATCCGAATTTACTGACATTCCGTCCGCCGATGATCTGGCTCACTCGAAGGCGCGTCATGATAGCTGGTCTCCGGATAAGCAGGTGACGTTTCTGGAAACCTTAGCGCGGACCGATAACGTGCGGGCGGCTGCGACTTATGCCGGGTTGTCGTGGGAGAGCGCTTATAAGTTGCGGGGGCGTCCCGATGGGTAGGCGTTTGCCCGAGCCCGCGCTTCAGGTAAAACAAAACTCCTTCCGGCCCTTGAGGTCCAAAAAAAACCAATACCACAACACTTGCATTCATCCCGCAAATCCGCCATGAGCGCCGCTTCTGCGTCATTCGACTGTTCGAATCACCTGGAAAAACAAAGAAGGCCGGAGGGGCGTGTCTGCATGGTGCGGCGTCAGCGATCGGTAATATGAAGGAAATACTGCATGCCAATGTATGAGCATGTCTTCCTCGCGCGTCAGGATTTGAGCCAATCTCAAGTCGATAGTCTCGCTCAGGAAGCTACAAAAATTGTTGAAGCCAATGAAGGCAAAGTCGTTTTGACCGAAACCTGGGGCTTGCGTACGCTGGCCTACAAGGTTCAGAAAAACCGCAAAGCGCATTACGTTATGCTGCGTCTCGACGCGCCAACCAACGTGATTGCTGAATTGGAGCGTCAGACCCGCATCAACGAAGACGTTATCCGTTTTCTGACCATCCGCGTGGACGAGCATGAAGAAGGCCCATCAGTAATGATGCGCAAGCCGGAACGTGACACCCGCCGTGGTGGTGGTGATCGCCCCCCTCGCCGCGACCGCGACGATAGTTAAGCTAGATAAGGAGTAATAAACATGGGACGTCCATTTTTTCGTCGCCGCAAAAGCTGCCCCTTTTCCGGCAAAAACGCACAACCAATCGATTATAAAGATGTGAAAATGCTGCAGGGATATATTTCCGAGCGTGGCAAGATCGTACCTAGTCGTATCACCGCAGTTTCCGCCAAGAAGCAGCGCGAATTGTCCAAAGCAATTAAACGCGCTCGCCATCTCGGCCTGCTGCCTTATCTCGTTAAGTAGGAGCAAGAGACATGGATATTATTTTGCTCGAACGAGTCGAAAAACTAGGCGGCATCGGTGATGTTGTAACTGTGAAGAACGGCTATGCCCGTAACTTCCTGTTGCCGAACAAAAAAGCCTTGCGCGCTAATGCAGCCAATAAGAAGGTTTTCGAAGCCAATCGCGCACAGATTGAATCCGAGAATGAAGCGAAACGCTCAGAAGCTGAAAAAGCTTCTGGCGGTATTGGTGGCAAACAGATTATTTTGATCCGTGCGTCTTCTGCCAGCGGCCAGCTTTATGGTTCGGTTTCGGTTCGCGATATTGTCGAAGCCTTGGCTGCCGATGGCGCCACTGTTGAGAAAAGCATGGTTATCCTCGAGAAACCAATCAAAACGCTTGGTGTTTTCGACGTTCGCGTCCGTTTGCACCCTGAAGTTTCTGTCAACGTACAGGTCAATGTGGCTCGTTCCGATGACGAAGCGGAACTGCAGAAAGACGGAATCGACGTCATCGCGCAGATGTTTGAAGACGAGCAGGCTGAACTGGCTGCAGCGGCTTTGGCACCTGAAAGCGAAGATGACGGCGAAGGCGAAACCGCTGACGCCGAGGAAGCTTCTGATGAAGCGGCTTCCGAGGAAGCTGCTGAAGAAACAGCAGAAAGCGCCGAAGACAAAGAGTAGCTTTTGTCAGCACGTGATTGAAAAGCCCGGAGCTGGTGCGTTACATGGTAACAATCCGCCTTCGGGCTTTTTCTTGGATATGAGGGTATATTGACCAACAACTGGCAAAACCAATTTACTCAAGGTGCAGGGCTCCTGCCCCATCTGGTCGATTTGCCTAATGATCAAGTGCTGCTGTCGCATTTAACCCAAGAAGACTATCGTAAAGCGAGCTTTCTCGACCAACGGATTATAACGCCGCAACTTAGACGACAGCTTGTACCTTGGTCAGAATTATCGCGCATTGCGTTACCCACGACTGCAACTCCTCAATATATATTCCACATCGGTCATGTCGGATCGACATTGCTGTCCCGCCTCCTAGGCGAGATTGACACCGTGCTGGCGCTCCGCGAACCGCAACTGCTAAGAAACTTGTGCGAAATATCGCAGATCCGCGATGAACCTGAGAGCCCATGGTCGCCTGATCTCTATAAACAACGCTTTTCCGAAGCGATCCGCTGGTTATCACGATCATTCCATGCCGATCAACGGGTGATAATCAAAGCAAGCAGCTTCGTCAGCGAGATAGCCCCACAACTGATGACAGAACCAAGTGATGCGTTAATCCTATATGCCCCGCTCGATCGTTACATTCCCACCATTTTAGCCGGCGAGGCTTCGGTACAAGAAACCCACATGATGGCTGGTGCAAGATTGAAAAGGCTGGCCCGCCATTTGGGCAAGGCCCCTGCCCAGCTATGGGAATTGTCATTGGCCCAACGCGTTGCGATGAGCTGGATGTGCGAGCTTGTTTCTCTTTTTATCGCCCAAAAGACAAGCAGCTCTGCCAACCTGCTATGGATGGATTTTGAATCATTTCTCCGCAATCCTGGAGAGCGATTAACAACGGCTGCAACGCATTTCAGCCATGACCTAACGGTCGAAAAAGCAAATGAGCTTGTCACCGGCCCGATCATGTCTTCTTATTCCAAAGCACCAGAACATGACTATAGTCCAGACTTACGACAGGAGTTGCTGGACGAAGCGAACCAAAGCCACGCTTCTGACATTCACGCGGCGATGATATGGGCCGACAAAATAGCTGCAGAATTTCCTCTGGTAGCCGAAGCGATGCAATGGATTGAAACGGGAAAATAATGTTCAAACAACTAAAATTACTGGACCAAAGTCAGGTCAATGAGATCAAGAAAATTGCCAATAGCGGCCAATTTGTTGACGGAAAAATCAGTAACCCGCATTCAAAAGTGAAAAACAACCTTCAGCTGCATGACCTCGATGCCTATAACAAGACATCCAAAATTCTCCATGATGCGCTGATGTCCAACCCTGAATTTACAGACTTTGCCTTTCCAGAGAAAGTCGCACCGCCGCTGATTACCCGCTATCAACCCGGCATGCACTATGGCCTGCATGCGGACAGTGCCATTATTCCTTTGCCTGACGGGCCTATCCGATCAGACATCAGTTGCACGATTTTTTTGAACGGTCCAGATGACTATAAGGGTGGCGCATTGCGCGTGACTCACGGCGAAGCCGGAATGCGTTTCAAGGGGTTGCCGGGTACCGCAATAGCCTATCCTTCGCATACACTTCATGAAGTCGAAGCTATTTCTGAAGGCGAGCGAATGGTTGCTATTACTTTTATTCAAAGCAAGGTACGTGACGTTATGAAACGCAATTTGCTGTATGAACTCAATGAAGTCGCGGCTCTAGAAGGCCTGAATATGAAGCATGAAAACTATACTCGTATGCAGGCATTGCAATATAATCTCATGCGTATGTGGATGGAATAAGCTGATCAGTAGCCCATAAGGCTCATCACTTCCTTACGGCTGCGCGCGTCATCCAAGAAACAACCCAGTAATCTGCTGGTCGTCATGCCAACGCCTGGCGTACGAACACCGCGAGCGGTCATACAGCTGTGGCTGGCCTCTATCACAACCGCCACGCCGTGTGGCTTTAGATTGTCCCAAATGCATTCGGCTACCTCAGCCGTCAAACGCTCTTGGACTTGCAGGCGTCGAGCGAAGCCATGAAGCACCCGTGCCAACTTTGAAATACCAACCACCCGGTCGGTGGGCATATAAGCAATACTCGCCTTACCAATAATCGGTGCCATATGGTGCTCACAATGCGAATGGAACGGGATGTCTTTGAGCAGCACCAGTTCGTCATAGCCGCCAACTTCTTCAAACGTCCGCGCCAAGTGGATTGCAGGATTTTCCTGATAACCTTCGCAATATTCTTTCCAAGCCCGGGCAACTCGCTTGGGTGTGTCGAGCAAGCCTTCGCGATCCGGATCTTCACCGGACCAGCGCAGCAATGTCTTTACCGCCTCTTGCACTTCGCTCGGTACAGGGATTTTTGCCGCTTCACGAGCAGCAAGGGCGTCTTCGAAACTGTCAGAATAGTCGGCCAAAAGGCAATCCTTTACGCGTGAAATAGAAACATAATGCAGATAAGTTACGCTCCGCCGTCCTGCAGCGCAAGTGCACCTAAGACCGTATCATCAATAATGTGGGGAGAGTGGCGCGCCCAGGAAGATTCGAACTCCCGACCCCTTGATTCGTAGTCAAGTACTCTATCCAGCTGAGCTATGGGCGCGCATTGAAGGCTGTCAGATAGGGGGAGATTCCCCCTCTGGCAAGCCGTTTTTATCATTTTTCTGATGGTAGCAAAGTCAGCTCATCCCTCATCGCTTCAGAGCTGTCTAATGTTTCTCTAATAAGAGTATATTTAACCGGTATCGGAAAGATGTTATTCCTAACCTTTATATTTCCATCGGCCTGCAGCGTCATTTTTGCTTTGGCACCAAGAGGTAAATCATCGGCTTCATATTTTCCGGGGGCTATGCGTTTGATATCCCGTAAAACTACCATTTCCGGCAATATTTTCAATATCAAAGCATGTGTCCAACCGTCGAGCGCAAAGGCCCGTCCTTTTTCAATCCGCATTCGTTTTTTGATCGATGAGATTTTCCAGATGCCATCGATCGGCAAGGCTTCTGTTTCCACGATTTCATAACGATCGGGCAACATTGCATCGATCAATCCCGCTGGTTCTTTCGCATTTCCATCCGCATCCGCCGGATTTGAATGGCTGGCGATATTTTCGCTAGCCAGATTAGCAAATTTCCCGCCCGGAAATCCGTCCAGATAGGCGCGATACGATGCTGTTGTATTGGCTTTCATTGCCCCCTGCCAAGCCAAGGCGTCCAAGGCCGCCTCGTCGAGCTTGGCAAGAGCTGGGGTTTGCAATGGTGCCGACCCATTGTCGCCGCTAACGGCATCTACGAGATAAACCGGCGTTCCAGTGATACTGGCACTAACAAAAGGGCGCTGCGCTCCTCCAGTAGCCGTTAGAACATCGTCTCTTACCATACCACCCAGCAGCTGCACCGGCAGACCTGCCTGCGGCAATCGATTGGCAAAAGAGCTGGCAAAAGGAGAATTGTCCCCATCACCATCCATAGCCGTCTGACCCGGCGCAGCGGCATAGATTATCAAAACATCGTCGGCCTCAACACCAGCCAAGCCGCGGCTCACCGCGCGCGTTCCCGACTTCCAAGACCTTGCGAAAGGGTTATTGCGACACGCATCCAGAACAACCATCCGCATCTGAGCGCCGGAAAGCGATTCCATCACCCTATCGAGATTGAGCGCTTCATAAGGCAAATCCAGACTGGAGTTAAGTTCAGCGTTAACCGGTATCAGCCAATTCTTGCCCTGTCCCTCAATGCCATGCCCCGCATAATAGACCATCGCAACATCCGCCCCGTTGGCTTTCGCGCGAAAATCACGAAGCGTGAGTTGAAAATCACTGGTCGATAAATCAATTGCGACTGTCACATCATCAAAACCTGCCAGTTTGGCCGATTCAGCGACTAGTTTTACGTCATTAATTGGGTTGGCTAGCGCGCTTGTATTAGCATAGTTTGAATTGCCGACGATAAGCGCAACTTTTTTGGCGTCCGCCGCTCCCGAAACGGTGAGAAGCAGGATTGTGCAAAATGCCAGCCAGTACCGGATCGCCGCTCTACCCCCTAGTCTTTCCGCTCGGCTAACGCAGCTTGAGCTGCTGCTAGTCGGGCAATGGGAACACGATAAGGCGACGCGCTGACATAATCCAGGCCGGTTTTCTCACAGAAGGCGATGGATGCCGGATCGCCGCCATGTTCCCCGCAAATACCGAGCTTAATGTCAGGCCGCGTTGCCCTGCCCCGTTCTGCTGCTAATTCGATCAATTGTCCGACGCCTTCGATGTCGAGGCTGACAAACGGATCGCGCGGAAAAATGCCTTTGTCGACATATTGCGTCAGGAAACGGCCCGCGTCATCGCGGGAGACGCCCAAAGTCGTCTGGGTCAAATCATTGGTACCGAAGCTGAAAAATTCACCGTGTTCGGCGATTTTTCCGGCCATCAGGGCGGCGCGCGGCAGCTCGATCATCGTGCCGACCAAATATTCGATGCGGCGGCCTTTCTCGACGAAAACCTCTTCCGCCATCCGGTCGACGGCATCTTTCATCAGTTCCAGTTCCCGGGCTGTGGCCACCAGTGGTATCATGACCTCGGGAATGGGCGCTTCTCCGCTGGCTTCCGCTATTTCACAGGCGGCTTCAAAGATCGCACGTGCCTGCATTTCGTAGATTTCCGGATAGGTGACGCCAAGCCGGCAACCGCGATGGCCCAGCATCGGGTTAAACTCGTGCAGTTCATTGGCGCGCTGTTTCAGCGTTTCGACGCCTACATCCGCCGCGGCAGCGACTTCTTCAAATTCCGACTGATGATGCGGCAAAAATTCGTGCAAGGGCGGATCGAGCAATCGGATTGTCACCGGCAAGCCGACCATGACTTCGAAAATCTGGCGGAAATCCTCGCGTTGCTCGGGGAGCAGCTTGGCCAAAGCCTCCCGCCTGCCCGCTTCATTGGCGGCCAGAATCATCTGGCGAACCGCTGTAATCCGGGAGGTTTCAAAGAACATATGCTCGGTCCGGCACAGGCCAATGCCCTCGGCGCCAAAATCTCGGGCAACCCGGCAATCCTGCGGTGTTTCGGCATTGGTGCGCACGCCGAGACGGCGGACTTTATCAGCCCATTCCATCAGGACGCCAAAATCGCCGACCAGTTCGGGCTGGATCGTCTTCACGCGTCCGGCCATCACCTGACCATTGCTGCCGTCGATCGTCAATATGTCGCCTTCTTTCAGCTCACGATCCCCGATTTTCAGCAGTTTTGTTTCGTTATTGATACTCAGGCTACCAGCGCCAGAAACACAGGGGCGACCCATGCCGCGCGCCACCACGGCAGCATGTGACGTCATGCCACCGCGCGCCGTCAAAATGCCTTTGGCCGCGTGCATGCCGTGAATATCTTCCGGCGAGGTTTCGACCCGCACCAATATTACGTCATCGCCCATTTCCGTACGGCGTTCAGCGGTATCGGAATCAAATACGATAATCCCGCAAGCAGCACCCGGAGAGGCCGGCAATCCGGTGGTCAGGACATCGCGCTTGGCGTCGGGATCAAGCGTCGGATGGAGCAATTGGTCCAAAGCCATGGGATCGACCCGGGCAACGGCTTCTTCCTCGGTAATCAGGCCATCATTCGCCATATCGACGGCTATTTTCAGCGCCGCCTTGGCAGTCCGCTTGCCCGCACGGGTTTGCAGCATCCACAATTTGCCGCGTTCGACGGTAAATTCGATATCCTGCATATCGCGATAATGGCGTTCGAGCAGATCGAACACATTCGTCAGCTCACCATAGGTTTCCGACATCGCCTCTTCCATCGACAGCGGCTTGGCATTGGCCTCCTCACGCGCGGCTTTGGAGAGATATTGCGGCGTGCGGATACCCGCAACGACGTCCTCGCCCTGCGCGTTGATCAGCCATTCGCCATAATAGGCGCTGTCGCCGGTGGATGGATTGCGGGTAAAGGCCACACCGGTTGCCGATGTCTCGCCCATATTGCCGAATACCATCGCCTGCACGTTGACAGCGGTGCCCCATTCAGCAGGAATGTTGTTTAGTCGGCGATAGACTTTGGCCCGCTCTGCTTGCCAGCTACCGAAAACAGCGCTGACTGCGCCCCATAGCTGGTCATTCACATCCTGTGGGAAAGGCTTGCCCCATTGTTCTTCGACAAGGCTTTTATATTCGGCCACCAGCGCCTTCCAATGCTGAGACTCCATCTCAGTATCCGTGAAGAAACCATTATCTTCCTTAGCTATTTCTAGTGCTTCTTCAAAACTGTCATGATCCAACTGCAGCACCACATCGCTATACATCTGGATGAACCGGCGATAACTGTCCCAGGCGAAACGCTCGTCACCAGAGGTTTTGGCGAGCCCTTCCACCGTTTCGTCATTCAGACCGAGATTGAGAACCGTGTCCATCATGCCGGGCATCGACGCGCGCGCACCAGAGCGAACGGAGACCAGCAGCGGATCAGCGGCATCGCCAAATGTCTTGCCAGTAACTTTTTCAATATGCGCGACGCCTTGTACCACTTCGCCGGTCAAGCTGTCGGGATAGACACCGCCTTCGTTCATGAAGCGCGTACACATCTCGGTCGAAATGGTGAAACCCGGAGGAACCGGCAGGCCGATATTGGCCATTTCCGCCAGATTGGCGCCTTTGCCGCCCAATAGATTACGTGCTGCGGTAGCATCTGTTGGCGCGCCATCTGCGTCCATGCCACCACCGAAACGATATACATATTGAGTCATATTATGTTCTATCTCCGAAATTTATCGGCCCAAAGTTCACACACATCACAGGGTATTTCCCGCTTAAATCTGCCAGAACCTGTGCTCCGCACTTGATGCGGAGCCTAGGATGGCTGTCACGCTCGTCTACCCTGGGTTCCGCATCAAGTGCGGAGCACGGATATCCTGATATATGTGCGTTCTCTGCTCCAAAGTTCACACAATTCACAGGGTGTCGATCAGCAATCACATCATCCCTCAATCTTGGAAAAATCAGCAACTTGATGCACCGCCGCGCGAAAGCGGGCCAGCAGAGCAAGCCGTGCCTCTCGTTTCTCTGCGTCGCTGTCATTCACCGTCACATCCTCGAAAAACTGGTCAATCGGCGCGCGCAAATTGGCTAGTGCGGTCATGGCTTTTTCAAATTCTTCCGCTTCAATGGCAGCGGTCACATCAGGCTGCGCTGCATCGAGCGCGTCGATAAGCGCCTTTTCGGCTTTTTCGGG
Source organism: uncultured Sphingomonadaceae bacterium (assembly GCA_947493215.1). GTDB lineage: Bacteria > Pseudomonadota > Alphaproteobacteria > Sphingomonadales > Sphingomonadaceae > Parasphingorhabdus. The sequence continues at coordinate 2,313,143 of CANLQE010000001.1, forward strand.
CGTGTAGGAAAGGCCTTTGTTCCCCTGCGTAGGCAGGGGGCCATCTCCAGAGGGCGCGTCTGAAGTGTCATGCGGGAGATGGGCACCTGCCTGCGCAGGTGCACTGCTGTCCTTCATCTCTTTCTTCAGGATGTTCGATGCGCGCTTGTAACCGGCGAGCAGGTTTTCACCGTCCGGTGTCTCGACAAATGCCTGCAAGGCCTTCACCCGGGCGAGCACACGAACCAGATCATCTTCTCCGCCGAGGGCGAATACAGCATCGATCAGGTCGTGACGGACGCCCGCTTCGCGTTGCTGGACTTTGAGACGGTCGGCGAAGAAACCTAGTATCTGATCTGCAAGTTTGAGTGGGTCAGCGGCCATTCCGACGGCCAATTCAATAATCTCATGGCCCTTTGGGGGCAATTTGAGCCTGGTTGTTAGTGAACTCAAAGCTTCTGTTCCGGTATTTTTGCCCTTCGGGGCTACAAGATCAACAATAATCCTAAAAGATACCGGATCTTCAAACGATTTACTTTCTGTGAAAGCCTTGAATTCGGGGCTAATGTCACTGACACGTTGAACAAAAACATCCATATATATGTTAAACGCTTGCTCAATTGCGGCCGTGATACTGACCCTTAGATTCAGTTCCTCAATCAATCTGATGACTGCAATTGCAGCTCTTCTAAGAGCGTAAGGATCTTTTGATCCAGTTGGCATTTGCTCGATAGCAAAGAAACCGACCAACGTATCCAGCTTATCCGCCAAACTCACCGCCACCGTCACCGGATCGGTCGGCACTTGATCGCCCTGCCCTACTGGCTTGTAATGGTCGCGGATCGCGTTCGCGACGGCCTCTGACTTGCCTTGTTTCTCTGCATAATAGCCGCCCATCAGACCTTGCAGGTCGGGGAACTCGCCGACCATTTCGGTGACGAGATCGGCTTTGCAGAGACGTGCGGCCTCAGACACTTCACCATGAAGTGTATCGCCGGGGCTGGACTGGTAAAAACCATTCCCTTCTAAAGAAACCAACCACTCGGCCAACTTGGCCACACGCTCTACCTTGTCGGCAACCGTGCCCAGTTTTTCATGGAACACAATGTTGCTCAATTTCTTGGCATGATCTTCCAACGGTGTCTTCTGGTCCAATTCCCAGAAGAATTTGGCGTCGGACAGCCTTGCCGCCAATACTTTTTCATTGCCCGCGACAATTGCCTTGCCGCCATCGCTGGCGTCAATATTGGCGGTGCAGATGAAATTTGGGGCCAGTTTACCGGATTTATCGCGGCAAATGAAGTATTTTTGGTTCACCCGGGCGGTGAGCTGAATCACCTCTTCCGGTACATCCAGAAAGGCCGGATCAAATTCGCCGAGCAAGGGCACAGGCCATTCGGTCAGGCCGGCATTTTCGATCACCAGACCTTCATCTGCCACCAGTTCCAGCCCGCCGCCTGATGCCGCCTTGGCTGCGCCATCGCGCACAATTGCTTCGCGTTCGGCCTGATCGACCAGAACATGGCAAGCGCGCAGTTTTTCCGCATAATCACCGGCATTGCCGATCGTTACCACTCCGTCATGGTGGAAGCGATGGCCGACGGTTTCATAACCTGACGCCACGCCGTCAATTTCGCAGGCAACCAGATTATCGCCCAATATCGCCACAATCCCCGACAACGGCCGCACCCAGCGCAGGCTTTCGGTCGAGAGGCTCGCATCGCCCCAACGCATGGATTTCGGCCATGGGAAGGCTTTGATGATCGCCGGGATCGCTTCGGACAGCACATCGCTCGTTGCGCGGCCCGGCTTGTTGATAACGGCGAATAGGGTTGGACGCCCTTTTACATCGCGCACTTCCAGCTGATCGCGGGTTACGCCATTTTTGCGGCAGAAACCGTCAACCGCCTGATCAGGCGCGCCTTCCGGTGGCCCCTTGGCTTCTTCGCTCACCGCTTCGGTCTGATCCGGCAGATCCTTTGCAATCAGCGCAAGCCGCCTTGGCGTCGAGAAAACGATAATATCCGCAGCTTTCAGGCCAGCGTCGCTCAATTGCGCGACGAACAAGCGTTCGAGATCCGCACGCGCCTTTGCCTGCATGCGGGCAGGAATTTCTTCGGAGAGCAGTTCGAGCAGGAAATTAGCCATTATGCCGCCCACCCGTTCTTCGCCATATAGGCTTCACAGCTGCCTTTCGCGAGATCGCGGACGCGGCCCATATAGCTGGCGCGTTCCTGCACGGAGATCACGCCGCGTGCCTGCAAAAGGTTGAACACATGGCTCGCCTTGATCGCTTGTTCATAGGCCGGAATAGGCAGTTTCGCCTCGAGACAGTTTTCGCACTCGCCCACCGCTTTATTGAACAGGTCAAACAGGGTTTCGGTATTGGCGACCTCGAAATTCCACTCCGACATCTGCTTCTCATTATCTAGGAAGATATCGCCGTAACTGACTCCATTGCCGTTATAATCCAGATCATAAATGCTATCGACACCCTGGATATACATGGCGAGCCGTTCGAGCCCGTAAGTCAGCTCACCAGCTACCGGCTTGCAGTCAAATCCGCCCATTTGCTGGAAATAGGTGAACTGCGTTACCTCCATGCCGTCGCACCAGACTTCCCAGCCCAGACCCCAGGCGCCCAATGTCGGGCTTTCCCAGTCATCCTCGACAAAACGAATGTCGTGAAGCATCGGATCAATGCCGATCGCGGTCAGGCTGTCGAGATAGAGCTGCTGGATATCCGGCGGCGAAGGTTTCAGGATCACCTGATATTGGTAATAATGCTGCAGCCGGTTGGGATTTTCGCCATAGCGGCCATCTGTGGGCCGGCGGCAAGGCTGCACAAAAGCGGCATTCCAAGGGTCCGGACCAAGCGCGCGCAAGGTGGTCGCCGTGTGGAACGTACCCGCGCCCATTTCCATGTCATAAGGCTGCAGGATTGAACAGCCCTGATCACTCCAATAATCGTGGAGTTTCAGGATGATCTGCTGGAAGCTGAGCGGCTTCTGGTCGGTCAATTTGATAGCTTTCTTCGCGAGTGCAACAAGTTTCGCGCTTGCTTTGGCGAAAGCGCCCGAACGGGTCAAGCCGTGATTGGCGTTTTTGCGCTACTCCGCCGCTTCCAATTCTTGGATGGCCGCAACCGTGACAGGCGTCGCGTTGAGCACCGCGTTGCCCGACAACGGATCGAAACTGGTCGGATCGGTGAGATCATTGATCGAGACGCCCGGTTTTGAGGCGGCAACAGACAGCCCCACCCCATCGCGGCCATGACCGAAGCCATGCGGTATCGACACCACGCTGGGCATGACGTCATCCGTGACCTCGACTACTATCTCGACGCTATTCACGCGGCTTTCGACCGCCGCCATGTCACCGTCAGAGATACCGCGGTCCGCCGCATCGTCCGGGTGGACCATCAAAGTGCAGCGATCCGGGCCCTTCAGCAGCCGTTTGCTGTTATGTAGCCAGCTATTATTGCTCCGCACATGGCGGCGTCCGATCAGGCGCAGCATATCTGATCGCTCATCACCCAGCGAACCAGCAAAGCGCTGCAACTCGGCGAGAAAATCAGGGTGGGCGCACTGGATCAGCTTGTCTTCCGTCATCAAACGATCCGCCATGCAAGAGCGCAATGGCCCCAGATCAATCCCGTTCGGTGCGGCTTCGACCTCGGCCAAGGTCAGGCCAGCAGGCGAGCTTTGCAACATATTGTTCAGCACATCCCGCGGTTCGCGAATATTGGGAACGTCCTGCCCGTCGGTCGCCAATATTTCCCGCGCAAGTTCGGCAATAATTTCCCAGTCGGCTTTCTCGCCATCCTGAATGTCGAATATCGCAGGCGAATAGCTAGCATAGTTGCGGATCGCGAGCGGCCCGAAAAAGAACGGATAATGGTCTTTTTCCAGTGGCCCACAAGGCGGCAATATATAATCTGCGTGGCGACTGGTTTCGGTGACATACATGTCAAACGACACCATCAGATCAAGCTTCTCAAGGGCCCGATCCAATCTAGCGCCATCCGGCGAGGAAAGCACAGGATTACCGGTAATCACGAACAATGTCCTGATCCGCTCTTCATCATCGCGCAGCATTTCGTCGGCCAAAGTAATTGTTGGCAACTCGCCCATAACTACTGGCATTTCGCCACGTATGGTGTCGATCTTGCGCACAGAACCCCTGCCCACCAGATTTATCGTATCCAGCGCAGGCTCGGGAACCATCGTTCCTCCTTCGCGGTCCAAATTACCTGTCGCGATGTTGATTATCTGTATCAGCCACTGGTTGAGCGTACCAAATTCACAGACAGACACACCCATTCGGCCATAAATCGCCGCTGGTTGGTCCGCGCCCAATTGTGCGGCCATGGACTCCATATCTTCGACCGATATACCGCAATGGGCGGATAGTTCGGCCATATCAAAGCCGGCAATGGCGGGTTCGATATTGCTCCAGCTATCATCCATGATATTCTCAAGACGAGAAATATCAGCATGGCCGCCGTCGAAGACCGCTTTCAAAATACCAATAAACAATGCCGTGTCTGTTCCCGGCTTTACGAAATGATGGGCATCGGCGAGTTTCGCCGTCTCGGTCCGGCGGGGATCGATGACGACCAACTGGCCATCGCGCGCCTGCATTTCTTTCACGCGTTTCTTGAAGTCGGGCACGGTCCAAATACTACCATTGGAAGCCGCTGGATTTCCGCCAACAATCAGCAAATATTGACAGCGGTCAATATCCGGCACCGCGGCAAGGCTGACATGCCCATACATATGATATTGCACGACATGATGCGGGATTTGATCCAGCGTGGAAGCGGAATAGATATTTTTCAGCCCCATGGCGCGGCGCAACGTGCTCACTTGAGTCGAAATACCATAATCATGCGCGCTGGGATTACCCATATACATGGCGGGCTTTGCGGCAGCTTGTTTCAAGTCTTTCAGCTTAACCGCTATTTCCTGGAATGCGGTTTCCCAACCTATTTCCTTCCATTCACCATCCACTTTTTTCAGCGGCTTGTGCAACCGATCCGGATCGTCCTGCAAATCCGCAATAGCCGTCGCCTTTGGGCAAATATGTCCGCGGCTCAGGACATGATCGGGATTGCCTTTGATTGAGAGAATTTCACGGCCTTCAACCTCCACCAAAACGCCGCAATTGGCTTCGCAAATATGGCAGGTGCGGGCATGAACTTGGCTCATCAAATATCTCCTAATTTAACTGACCGATTAGCAGAACAAGAAAGGACTTGCCACCGCAAGCACCCTTTTTTGTTTCCATGCAGAAAAAATACTAGGATTTCACGGATAAATGTCCGATTGACTGGGATTCAATATCAGATCCTACTCAGACTAATGAAATTGGAATAATTGCCCATGATGCGTCGCTGGTTTTCTCCGCTGTTTTCTGCGCCACTCCTTCTCGGACTGGCAGCTTGCCAGGCTGAGCCGCCGCAGTCGGCTGGAGAGACAGCTGCTGCGGAAGTTGAGATTGCGACAATACCCGATGATCCCGATCCGGCGCTCTGGCTGCTGCAGGATGATGACACCAACATTTATCTCTTTGGAACCGTCCATATCTTGAAACCTGGACTCAGCTGGTTCGACGAGGCGGTTAAAGATGCTTTTGACGATTCCGAAGAACTGGTCATCGAAATGATCGAACCAGACGCCGCCGCGATGATGAAAATTGTCAGTGATCTGGCAATAGACAAAACCGGAGTTTCTTTGCGCGACAAACTGAACGCAGAAGACCGAGTCAAATATGAAGCAGCGATGACATCGCTGGAACTTCCTTTAAATGCCTTTGATCCGCTCGAACCGTGGTTTGCCAGTGTCAGCATGTCGCTCGTGCCCTTGATGAAGGGCGGCTATGATACCAATAGCGGCGTCGAGGATTCGCTAACGTCATATGCAAAAGCCAAGAACATGAAGATTGTCGGGCTGGAGACGGCAGAGCAGCAATTGGGCTTTTTCGACAATCTTCCCGAAGACGTCCAGATCCGTTTTTTGAATTTCAATGTCGATTCTATTGATGATATGGCCGACGGAATGGAAAATATGGTCGCGCATTGGGCCAATGCCAATATCGGCGCGCTTGCAGAATTAATGAACGCCGGTCTGGAGGAAAAGATTTTGTACGACACGTTGCTCTCCAACCGCAACGCCAAATGGGCGGAATGGGTAGATAAGCGAATGGATCAACCGGGCACCGTTTTTATGGCCGTGGGCGCGGGTCACCTGGCCGGAGATGCTAGCTTGCAAGCCCAGTTGGCAAAGCGTGGTTTCAAAGTCAAACGCGTGAAATATTAGACTTTCCGTTAGTCCGACCTTTCTTTTCTGCACTGTCATGCCCAAATAGCATTTATGACATATATCCGAGCCTTATTGGCCCTTATCGCTACGGCCTGTCTTGCGGCCTGTTCCAACACACCAGAACCAGTGCAACTGGAAACCGTGAAAGAAGGCCAACCAGCTCTCTGGAAACTGACTGGTACCAAACCAGAGCAAAAAGGCTCGGGCTATTTATTTGGAACCATTCATATTTTGCCAAAAGACGTGAACTGGCGGACGCCTCTCCTGGAAACGGCGCTGAAAGAGTCCGACCGGCTTATAATAGAGGTACTCGGGCTTGAAGACACTCAAAATGCCGCCAAGATATTTACCAAATTGGCCATCTCTCCTAATCAGCCGAAGATTGAGACGCGCGTAAAGCCATCGCTGCGCGATGATCTCGACGCGGTTATCGACAAAAGCAATATCCCCGAATTTGCTTTGAACCGCATGGAAAGCTGGGCTGCAGCCTTATCCTTGGCGTCAGCGCAAACCAACAATTTGGGTCTAGATTCAAGCGAAGGCGTTGAGAAAAAACTGGTTGCCCAATTTGGTGAGTTTAAAAAGCCTGTCGAAGGCCTAGAAACCATCGAACAGCAGTTGGGTTATTTTGACACTTTACCAGAGGCACAACAACGGGACATGTTGGTGAGTGTCGTTGAGGACGCTAGAGACACCAAAAACTCTTTTGAAAAGCTCTTTAATGCCTGGATTTCAGGAGATACAGACACAATTGCAGAGCTTTCCAACGGCGGGATATTGGAAGATCCAAAAACGCGTGAAAAACTACTAATTGCCCGCAATCAGGATTGGGCGGAGCAATTGGATAGAAAACTACAAAACCCTGGTACGTCTTTCGTTGCTGTCGGCGCTGCACATTTGGTAGGTTCGGATGCTGTTCAAGCGATGCTAGAGCAGCGCGGGTATAAGATCGAGAAAATTCAATAATCTAGATTTCAGGGCACCTTCATGACATTTCTGTTTGATCGCGAGACCGCGCTTATCCCGTGCGGCGACGGGCAATATACTATCGAGGCCAGCGACGTGTATCGCAATCCGACCGGTGCGGCCTTTGGCGGCTGGGTCGCCGCGATCATGGCGAGAGCCGTCGAAAACCATCCCGATCGCACCAGTCCCATTGTTTCCCTGCAAGCCACCTATATCGCAGGCGTCGGGCCGGGCGAGGTCAGCGTGGAATCAAAGCTGCTCAAATCGGGTGCTTCTACACAGTTTTGGAGAGTCGAACTCTCTCAAGCGGGAAATCTCGCCATAGTTGGGGATATTGTCACCAGCAACAGACGGCCTGTTGAGCTAAACTATCAGATAGCAATGCCTGAAATCTCTCCGCCTGAAGACAATCCCAGGTTGGAACCGGTGCCAGGCCAGGCGCCGGAATGGATCAGAACCTATGACCAACATATCGCGAAAGGCGTTCCCTTTCAGGTTAACGACACGCCGGAAACGATCGTCTGGATCAAAGAAGAAGATGGCAGGCCGCTAGACCGGATCAGCATTATCTCCATTTGCGACGTACCCATGCCACGGACGTTTTTTCTGAGTGACGAATTTCATCCGGGATCAACCGTGGCGATGTCCACATATATATATGCCAGCGAAGAAGATATTGCGGCGGCAGGATCCGACTATATGATCATGCGTGTCACAGGCGCCGTCGTCAGAAACAGCAAGAGTGATTCCCGCGTGGAACTTTGGTCAGGCAATGGAACCCTACTCGCAACCAGCAACCAGATCGGTTTTTTCCGCTAACGGAAACCGTCCTGCGTCAACCCGCAATTTGCCTTGCTTTTCCACGGCTCCCTGATTATAGCGCCCTCTTTCCGACCATGAGCACCCTGGAGGCGTGGCGGAAATATCGTAAAAACTATATTTTTGGAGCAACATTATGAGTGATCAGCTGACACTATCAGCCGAGCCTCGCGAACGGGCTGGCAAGGGAGTCTCCCGTGCACTACGTCGCGAAGGCCGCATCCCCGCCGTTATTTATGGCGATAAAAAAGAACCTGTGACGATTCACCTGGACGAACGTGCGCTGAACAAGCTGCTCGGTACCGGTGTATTCATGAACTCACTGGTCATGGTAGATGTGAACGGTGAAATAACCCGTACCCTGCCAAAAGATGTTGCTTTTGATCCCGTTTCTGACCGCGCTCTGCATGTTGACTTTTTCCGCCTTGCCAAAGGCGCGAAGGTACAGGTCAACATTCCTGTTGTATTCGTGAACGAAGAAGGGTCACCTGGTCTAAAACGTGGCGGGGTATTGAACGTTGTTCGCTTTGAACTGGATCTGATGTGTGACGCCGACAAAATTCCTGATCAAATTGAAGTCGATGTGACTGGCTTGGAAATTGGTGACTCCGTTCATATTTCCGATATTACGCTGCCTGATGGTTCTGAAAGCTCGATCACCGATCGTGACTTTACCATCGCTGGTGTGACCGCTCCATCCGCACTCAAATCTTCCGACGATGAAGCAGAAGATGCTGAAGGCGAAGAGGGTGAAGAAGGCGCAGAAGGCGAAGCAGCTGAAGGCGAAGGCGGCGACGCTGAAGGTGACAAGTCAGACGACTAGACCTTACCGCATAAAAAGATGTAACGAAAAACCGTTCATACTGCGCTTGCCGATGTATGAGCGGTTTTTTGTATCTGGACTTTAAGGAAAACGAGAAATGCAACTATGGGTCGGCCTTGGCAATCCGGGCGCGCAATATGCGCTCCACCGCCATAATGTCGGATTCATGGTGCTTGATGCATTGGAAGAAGTGCATGGCTTTCCTGAACCGAAGAAGAAATTTCAAGGCTGGGCCGTTGAAGGGCGATTGGGTTCTGAGAAATTACTATTGCTGAAGCCCGCTACCTTTATGAACGAAAGCGGGCGTGCCGTGCGGGCCGCGATGGATTTTTATAAATTAGAGCCATCGGACGTGACCGTATTTCATGATGAACTGGATCTGGAACCGTTTAAGGTGAAGGTGAAAGTGGGCGGCGGACATGCAGGACATAACGGTTTGCGGTCGGTAGACGCGCATATCGGGCCCGATTTTCGCCGGGTACGTATCGGCATTGGTCATCCCGGCCACAAATCACGTGTCCACGGGCATGTGTTAGGCAATTATGCCAAAGCAGAAATTGATGATCTGGCAGAAATGCTGGGCGGTATTGCAGCAGAAGCAGATTGGTTAGCCAAAGGCGACAATCCAAGATTTATGAGCGAATTGGCTCTTAGGATGCAAAAGGACTGAATAATGGGTTTTAAATGCGGTATCGTTGGCCTGCCCAACGTCGGAAAATCAACGCTGTTTAACGCGCTCACCGAGACGCAGGCAGCGCAGGCGGCCAATTATCCGTTTTGCACGATTGAACCCAATGTTGGTCAGGTCGCTGTTCCTGACCCGCGGCTCAACCGGATTGCCGAAATTGCTGGCAGCGCGAAGATTATTGAAACGCAACTGGCCTTTGTTGACATTGCTGGCCTAGTCAAAGGCGCATCTCAGGGCGAAGGTCTGGGGAATCAATTCCTCGGGAACATTCGCGAGGTTGATGCGATTGTGCATGTTCTGCGCTGCTTTGAAGATGACGATATCCAGCATGTCTCAAATAAAATCGATCCACTTTCTGACGCTGAAGTGGTCGAAACCGAATTGCTGTTGTCCGATCTGGAAAGCCTGGAAAAACGCGTCCCCGCTTTCGAGAAAAAGGCCACCAGTGGCGATAAGGAAGCCAAGATCGCTGCTAGCGTGCTCGGTCAGACGTTGGAATTGCTCCGCGAGGGTAAGCCAGCGCGTCTGACCGAACCCAAAGATGATGAAGAACAGCGCATTTTTGATCAGTCACAGCTAATTACAGCCAAGCCTGTACTATATGTATGCAATGTCGATGAAGGGGATGCCGCAAACGGCAATGCGATGAGCGCCACTGTTTTTGAAAAAGCAAAGGCCGAAGGCGCCGAAGCCGTGATTGTTTCCGCAGCCATCGAATCCGAACTGGTTGGCATGGAAGCCGACGAGCGCACCGAATATCTGGCAGAACTAGGTTTGGAAGAATCCGGCCTCGCCCGCGTTATCCGTGCCGGCTACCAATTACTCGACCTGCAAACTTTCTTTACCGCCGGCCCCAAAGAAGCCCGTGCGTGGACTGTGCATAAAGGGGCCAAAGCTCCGCAAGCCGCCGGCGAAATCCACACCGACTTCGAACGCGGCTTCATTCGCGCAGAAACCATCGCTTTTGATGATTTTGTCTCGTTGGGTGGTGAGAGCGCAGCACGGGATGCCGGCAAGCTCCGCCAGGAAGGCAAAGACTATGTCGCGCAGGACGGCGATATCATGAATTTCAAATTCAATGTCTGACTTGTCATAAAAGCCCGGTAGACAGATGCCAGTCTAGGGGAAAGTGATGATTCGGAATATATTAAAGGCTGTTATTGCGTGTGCCTTGCTTGCGGGATGCGCCGCTTCGCAGGCGACATTAGCGCCCGCTACTGCCGAAACGGCGCGCGAAACCCGTGAGCCCGTTACGATATTGATATCCATCGACGGATTCAGCCCTGACTATCTGGAGCGAGGGATTACACCTAATTTGAGCGCGCTAGCTGCATCTGGCATACTTGCCGATATGCGGCCGAGCTTTCCGACCAAGACTTTTCCCAACCACTGGACGTTAGTCACGGGAAAAACACCCGATAATCATGGTATCGTGGGCAACAGCATGGAAGACATCGCCCGGCCCGGCGAAAAATTCTCCATGGCAAACAAGGACCCGTTCTGGTGGAATACAGCTGAGCCGATTTGGACAACCGCAGAAAAACAAGGAATTCGCTCCGCGACCATGTTCTGGCCGGGATCGGAAGTCGAGTTAGATGGAACACGCCCAAGCGACTGGTGGCCTTTCTCACAAGCCCTGTCCAACGACCGTCGCGTCAATGCGGTGATCGACTGGATGCGGCGACCTGCGGCTATGAGGCCCAAGCTGGTCACCTTATATTTCGACACGGTGGATACCGCTGGTCATTTTTACGGCCCGGCACCGAGTGAAAAGCTCCACGCCGCGATCCGTGCGATCGATCAGAATATCGGTAGCCTGACAGACCAGCTCAACACGCTCGGCCAACCTGTAAACTTGGTTATCACCTCCGATCACGGAATGGCAGAAACCTCGCCGGAGCGGGTTATCTATCTCGATAAAATCCTGCCGCGCGATCAATATCGTCTGGTGGTTGATGGTAATTATGCAGGCATAGAACCGCTTGCAGATGATATGAGCGCCATCAAGGCCGCCTTCCTCAGGCCGCATGACAATATGGAATGCTGGGATCGGGCAAATATTCCCGCCCGCCTAAAATATGGCAAAAACTCACGTGTGCCATCCATCATCTGTCTACCGACAACCGGCTGGGTGGTCTATCAGGACAAACCCGAATGGATGACCGGGATTGGCGGCGGCCATGGTTATGATCATCTACATCCGGACATGGTCGCGGTTTTTCTGGCTAGCGGTCCTGATATTACAGGCAGCGGCAAGATTGCGACGTTCGATAATGTCGATATTTATTCGCTTGTTGCTCATCTGACTGGCGTCAAACCCAATGACAGCGATGGCGATCTTTCACCATTTAAACAGGCGCTGAAACCTTAATACCTTGCCATAGAACTATGGTTTCATCTGAAAGACCATCCATGCTCTATTATGAAGATATCCAAATCAATGTGGTCCAAAAATACGGATCCTATGAAGTTACCCGAGAAGAGGTGATCGACTTCGCGTCCAAATATGATCCGCAAGCTTTTCATCTCGATGAAGAGGCAGCAGCAAAAACCCATTTCGGCCGCTTGTCTGCCAGTGGTTGGCACAGCGCGGCGATGATGATGCGGATGATGGTGGACCATATGAACGCGAATAAGCAAGCCGGATTGGGCTCACCGGGTGTTGAAAACCTCCGCTGGATAAAACCCGTCTATCCCGGCGACACGTTGCACTGTGAGCACGTTACGGTCGAAAAGCGCCGATCCGAAAGCCGTCCGGAAATGGGTATCATGAAAGGCGTAGTGACGGTGTTTAACCAACATGACGAGAAAGTCATGACCATGGAAAGCACGGGGCTCATCCAGGTCCGCGGCGATTAATCAAACGGCTACGCACCGCATTCATAGGTTCCTTCATACATATTGGAACCGGCTTCATCCTGACCAATTTTGAGCACTGCAGGCCAGGAATACGTGCCTTCCTTTTCGCTGCTCGGTTCGCCGCCGGGATGCTCAATTGTTACTTCAATCGCTTCACTAGAAAATACACCACCAGCCTCTACCTGCGCCAAACCAACACCATTATGGGTTAGCACAACGACCGTATTATTGATCTTGATAGCTCCTTTGCCTGCAATTTTATCGCTATCCGGTGCGGAAGCAGCAAATAGAGGGTCCGTGTTTCCTTGAGCCACAAAAGCGCATCCCGCGCCCGATTCTATGGCTTTGCTAAACTCGTCATAGGTCATGGGGCTTAACATCGGGCGACTGATACCATCGCCAATGCTGCCATCAGGTTCGACAGGCATGGCTTGACTGTCAACGGGAACAACGGGATCATTACTCTCAACCGGAGAACAGCCGACAGCCATTACAATCGCGATCGTCAGAGCAAAAAACCGCATCATTTCCTCCCAAAGAGTTTTTCAATATCGCCATGGGCTAATTTCACCCAGGTAGGCCGGCCATGATTGCATTGTCCTGAATGCGGGGTCACTTCCATCTCGCGAAGCAAAGCATTCATTTCAGCGACGTTCAGCACGCGCCCTGCCCTGACCGATCCATGGCAGGCCATAGTCGAGGCGACATGGTCAATGCGTTCTTTCAAAGACAAGGCCTCGTCATAAGCGCCCAATTCATCAGCCAAATCGGTGATCAGCCCTTTGACGTCACCGGACCCAAGCATCGCGGGAGTCGCTCTCACCAGCATCGCCGACGCACCAAAACGCTCAAGCTCCAAACCAAATTCGGACAGTTCAGCAACCCGCGCTTCTAATCGGTCGCAGGCATTTTCATCCAGTTCGACAACTTCGGCCATGAGCAAGGCTTGCGAAGCGACTGTGCCACCCTCAACGGCTTTGCGCATCCGTTCGAGTACTAAACGTTCATGGGCTGCGTGTTGGTCAACAATAACCAATCCGTCTTCTGCTTCGGCAACGATATAGGTTTTTGCCACTTGCCCGCGCGCAACGCCCAGTGGATGAATCACGGCTTCAGGGACAGGCTGCGCTGCTTCTTCGGCGCGACCCATGAGAGGAGCCAGTTCGTCAACGTCCAGTGCGTTAAAAGCGCCAGCATTATCTTGCACCGAAGATGGATAGGGTTGGGATTGAAATGTTGCCCTGCCCCCAATTGGACCTTGAGCGGTAAAAATATTCGTTTGCGGATCTGGTGCCTGCGGTTCTGTCTGCCAATTTGCCAGTGCCGATTCAGCAGGACGCTGCACCGCTCGAAAACCGCCTTCGTCCAAAGCACGCCGTAAACCGCTGACAATCATCCCACGGATCATCGCAGGTTCGCGGAAACGAACCTCGGTTTTGGCCGGATGCACGTTCACGTCCACAAGCTCGGGCGGCATGTCAATAAACAGGGCCACAATAGGATGACGATCACGAGCCAGCATTTCCGCATAGGCCCCGCGAACGGCTCCAACTAACAGGCGGTCTTTGACAGGCCGTCCGTTGACGAACAGAAATTGATGATCGGCCACACCGCGGTTATAAGTGGGCAGACCAGCGACGCCAGAAAGCCGAACATCTTCGCGCACCAAATCCACAGCAACACTATTGACGCGCAATTCCTTGTTGGTCAGAGCCGCCACCCGGTCAGGACCGCTTTCCCCGCCCTGCACGGCAATCGCCTTGCGATTTTCATGCGTGAGCGTGAAGCCAATATCAGGTCGCGCCATGGCAAGCCGGCGGACGATATCGACACAAGCCGCATATTCGCTGCGCGGTGTGCGCAGAAATTTGCGCCTTGCCGGGACTTTGGCGAACAGTTGCTCAACCCGAACTTTGGTGCCGGGCGGAATCGCAGCGGGACCATCGTTTTCCACTTCGCCATGATTAACGATTCGCGTCCAGCCATCTTCGCCCGCGACGCGGCTTTCAATGGATAGCCGGGCCACGCTCGCAATCGACGGCAGTGCTTCACCTCGAAAGCCCAGAGTCGAGACCATTTCAATTGCTTCATTCGGCAGCTTCGACGTGGCATGCCTCTCCAGAGCCAAAGCGATGTCATCGCGGATCATGCCGCAACCATTATCAGCCACTTCAATCAGATCGAGGCCGCCTTGTTCCAAACGGATATTAATCTGGCTCGATCCAGCATCAATCGCATTTTCGACTAGCTCTTTTAGCGCACTGGCCGGACGCTCGACCACTTCACCGGCGGCGATCCGATTGATCAGGCTATTTGGGAGTCTTCTTATTGACATATCAGCATTCCTAGCCCAAGCGATCATGCCAAGCGACCCCTGATTGTGACTTAGTTTTTCGGGGTGTTTTGCTGGACGATCCGAATGGTTAACTTCATCCCCCGTTCAGCGAAACTGTCGCTATAGTTTTAGGGATCGGCTTGCGCCGTAAATATAAGAAAACACGGGTAAAAACATGGTATTTGGAAATCTGTTCAAGTTCAGGTCTCAGGACATGGCAATCGATCTAGGGACAGCCAACACGGTTGTTTATGTACGCGGTCAGGGAATCGTTCTCAACGAACCTTCGGTTGTCGCGATCGAAACCATCAATGGCATCAAGAAAGTCAAAGCTGTCGGTAACGACGCCAAGATGATGATGGGTAAAACACCCGACAGCATCGAAGCGATTCGCCCTCTGCGCGATGGTGTGATTGCCGACATTGATGTTGCCGAGCAAATGATCAAACATTTCATTCAGAAAGTGAACGGCAAGAGCAAGCTGTTCAGTTATCCTGAAATTGTTATCTGTGTGCCTAGCGGCTCCACTTCGGTCGAGCGCCGCGCCATTCGCGATGCCGCTTCCAATGCTGGAGCCAGCCAAGTTTTCCTGATCGAAGAACCGATGGCAGCGGCTATTGGTGCTGACATGCCAGTGACCGAGCCAATTGGTTCGATGGTTGTCGATGTAGGCGGCGGAACCACGGAAGTCGCTGTCTTGTCTCTGCGCGGTTTGGCTTACACGACATCCGTCCGCACTGGCGGCGACAAGATGGATGAGGCGATTGTTTCTTATGTTCGCCGTCATCATAATCTGCTGATCGGTGAAACCACGGCCGAGCGGATCAAGAAAGATTTCGGCGTCGCACAAGCACCGGCTGATGGAGTTGGTCACACCATCCACATCAAAGGCCGTGACCTTGTAAACGGTGTACCGAAAGAAATTTCAATCAATCAGGGTCAAATTGCCGAAGCACTGAGCGAGCCGATTGGTACAATTATCGAGGGTGTGAGAATCGCGCTCGAAAATACCGCGCCAGAACTGGCTGCTGATATTGTCGATCAGGGCATTGTCCTGACCGGCGGCGGCGCATTGATTTCTGGCCTTGATGAAGCGTTGAGCGATGAAACCGGACTGCCAGTCACGGTTGCTGAAGATCCATTGGCCTGTGTTGCGATCGGAACGGGCCGCGCGATGGAAGATGAAATGTTCCGCGGCGTGCTGACCACAGCTTGATGGAACATAAAACTGGAATGAAAAAAGCGGAAGGATAAGCAGGAATGGCGCCGCCAAAGAACCGGCGCCCAGGATTTTCCAAGCGGGCGCAATATAGCATATTCGCCAGCTATTTACTGGGCATATTGGGAGCAGTCGTCGGGCTCCTCCTGCTGCTTATTTCAATTTTTGATCCCCACGGATTTTCCGTTCTGCGCACCATCGGCGCCGAGGCAACTGCTCCAGTCAGCAAAACACTTTCCGAGGTAAGCGGTGCAACCGGCAATGCCGGACAAAATATCTCTGCCTATTTTAACGCGGCATCCAAAAATGCGGAAATGAAACGCGAACTTGAGAAAAGTCGCATCGAAATATTGGAAGCCCGCGCACTTAAACAGGAGAACGAGCGGCTAAAGCGGTTGCTCGACCTCGATAAGGAAGTGCCAGATGCCATAGGCATGGCGCGGTTAATTAGCTCCACGTCCTCTAGCTCCCGGCGCATGGCGACCTTGGGATTAGGAACGACGGACGGCATCTTGATCGGTCAACCGGTTCGGGCACCAGAAGGCCTGGTCGGTCGCGTTTTGGAAGCTGGCCCGACAACCGCTCGAATATTACTGGTTTCCGATGGTCAGAATGTGACGCCCGTCAAGCGCGCCAGTGATGAACTGCCCGCATTTGCGACGGGGCGCGGTGATGGCACTGTGGAGATCCGCCCCATCAATCTGGGTACGAACCCCTTCAAGGGTGGTGATTTGCTAATCACATCGGGCAGCGGCGGGCTTTACGGCCCGGGTATTCCGGTGGCCGTTGTCATCCGCAAAACCGAAACCGGCGCAATCGCCCGGATTTTAGCCAATTCGGCAAGAGTCAGCCATGTCATCGTCCAACCAATGTTTCAGGCCGAGACCGTGGCCGCTATCAAACAAGAAAAAATTGATGAAGCGGAAACCGAAACGCAAGGCGGCGAATAATGGCGAAACCTTATCGTTCCCGTATCAACCGGCAACCTTCCCAATTTCGTATCAAGTTTATTCCCTCCATCACCGTCATATTGGGCTCCATGATCACGGCGTTGCCGTTGATAACAGATTATCCCATCCTACCGCCAATGGGCCTTTTGGTATTATTGTCATGGAGGCTCATCCGTCCCGGCTACTGGCCTGTGTGGGCAGGCTTTCCTTTGGGTATGGTAGATGACATGTTCAGCGGACAACCTTTTGGTAGCGCTGCATTTTTATGGTCGCTCATATTCATTGCGCTAGAAACCCTCGACCGCCGCGGCGTCGGCCGGGATTATTGGCAAGACTGGCTTATAGCCTCCCTTTCCATCATTTTTGTGCTAATATGCGGTATGCTGATCATCGACTTTCAAAGCAATTTGCTCCGGCTCGAAATATTAGTGCCGCAAATCTTGCTCTCTATCTTGTTATATCCCTTCGTCACCCGCTTCGTCGGCGCGATTGATAATTGGCGGGTCGCGGTATGAGCATCACCGGCGGTAAAACGATCAGCGGTGCCGTTCAGGCCCTGACCTTTTCCCGGCGTGCAACAATCATTGGCGGGCTGCAGGCCAGCATTGGCGTGCTGCTGGCCGGACGCATGGCCTATATTTCGGTAGCGGAAAACGAACGCTATCAGCTTTTGTCCGAAAGCAATCGGGTCAACCTAACACTCGTCCCCCCAAGGCGCGGATGGCTCATTGACCGCAATGGCAAACCGATTGCCAACAACAAGACCGATTTCCGGGTCGATTTGATACCAGACCGGATCCGCGACAAGGGAAAAACCGTCGCGACATTGGCTCAGCTGTTATCGCTGGAGCCGGAAGAAATTGAGCGGATAAACAAAGAACTGCAACAAGCGAGCAGCTTTCAACCCGTGCAAGTCGCCACCGGGCTGGATTGGGAGAGTTTTGCCGCGGTTAGCGTGCGTTTGCCCGATTTGCCGGGCGTGTCGCCGCGCCAAGGCTTTTCCCGCTTCTATCCGACCGGCGCAGCTGTTGGCCATCTGGTGGGCTATGTCGGCATCGCCTCTGCTGAGGACTTTAAGGCAAACCCCGACCCGATATTGGTCACACCGGGATATAAAATCGGTAAAGATGGTCTTGAAAAGACGTTTGAGGACCGCCTGCAAGGGAAACCCGGTGCCAAGCGAGTAGAAGTGACCGCACGCGGTAAAATTGTGCGAGAACTTGATAGTCGGCCTGACATTCCCGGTAAGGCGCTGCAATTGACGCTCGATATCGACCTGCAGGAATATGCGGCGCGCCGTCTCGGGCCGGAATCCGGCTCGGTAGTGGTGATGGACTGCAAAACCGGCGATATATTGGCGATGACGTCCATGCCATCCTTTGATCCAAACAGCTTCTCGGACGGTATCGGACAGACCGAATACGGGATGTTGCGGGATGATGATCATGTGCCCTTGCGCGACAAATCCCTAAAAGGTCTGTTCCCACCAGGCTCAACTATCAAACCCATGGTGGGGCTGGCTTTTCTGGAGGCGGGCCTCAGCCCAGACGACTCCGTCAACTGCAATGGCGGCCTTCGCGTCGGTAATCGCCGCTTCCGTTGTTGGAACCGGCGCGGTCATGGCCGGGTCGATATGGCCAAAGGCATCTACCAAAGCTGTGATGTCTATTTTTATCATTTCGCGCAGAAAATCGGGATGAACCCTATCGCTCTCATGGCCAATCGATTGGGCTTGGGGCAGGAATTCCCGCTACCGGTCACCAATCAATTTTATGGTACGGTTCCAGACCCGCAATGGAAAATGAAGAAATTCGACCGCGCGTGGCAGGCTTTTGATACGGTCAATGCCACCATCGGCCAAGGATATATGCTTACCAACCCCCTACAATTGGCGGTGATGTCGGCACGCATTGCGACTGGCAAAAAACTGATGCCAAATCTGTTGCTAAACGAAAAGCGCAAGCCAGCAGAGACGCTTAACATCGACCCGGAACATATGGCCTACATTCATGAGGCCATGAGTCAGGTCGTCAATGGCGCAGGAACCGCCAGACGGGCGCGACTGCCACTAGATGACGTTAAACTGGCTGGTAAAACCGGCACCGCGCAAGTCGTCAATCTCGACTTTGGCCGCGGCGGCAAGGACGTTGCGTGGAAATTTCGGGACCATGGTTTGTTTGTTAGCTTCGCGCCAGTGGACAATCCGCGCTATGCTGCGGCCGTGGTGATTGAACATGGCGGCGGATCAGGCGCCGCTTATCCAGTGGCTCGAGATGTTATGACTTTTCTTTATGACAAAGAAAAAGCAATGAACATCCTGAGCGATCTCGAAAAAAGCTGGGGCGGCACCATTGCCGAACGGATGGACAAACAGATGACCGCCTATCGCGCCAAGGTCGCCATTGAGAAAGCCATTGCCGAAGGGCGGATCACGCCAGAAGGAGCAGTCGCCACCGGCGAGGCACCGAATGCTGAAATGGGCCAGTAGGAAAATGGGGCATTAAGCGTTGAACGATTTCATTCCCGCACCCATTGCACAGCTGCCGTGGAAAACGATCCTGCTGCTGCTGGTTATGGCGAGTTTTGGATTTGTCGTCCTCTATTCCGCTGCCGGCGGAAGCCTGACGCCTTGGGCTGGCCTGCATATGATCCGCTTTCTTGTCTTTTTGAGTATGGCCATCGTCTTTTCCCGACTGAAAGAGAATTTCTGGAAAGCGATTGCCTTTCCTGTCTACATCGTCGTGGTCATCATGTTGCTCGGCGTTGAGCTTATCGGTGCAGTGGGCGGTGGCAGTCAGCGATGGCTCAATCTCGGATTCATCCGGATTCAGCCATCGGAACTTATGAAACCGGCCATCATCCTTGCGGTGGCGCGTTTCTATGACCTTTTGCCCGCAGGCCAGATCAGAACATGGGGCGCGATTTGGCCGTTGTTGATGCTGATCGCATTTCCCTGTGCACTCATTTTGCTGCAACCCGATCTCGGTACAACTATCACAGTGGTCGCTGGCGCGATGACCGTAGCATTTCTAGCCGGCCTTCCCATGCGCCTATTTATTGGAGGAGCGGCAGCCGTGGCGGTGATCGCACCTATCGCCTTTTTCTTTGGACTCGAAGAATATCAGCAACGCCGCGTCACCACTTTCCTCAATCCGGAAAATGATCCACTTGGCGCAGGCTATCATATCAGCCAATCCAAAATCGCCATTGGCTCTGGCGGAATATTTGGCAAGGGCTTCTTGAACGGAACACAAAGCCATCTCGACTATCTACCCGAAGGCCATACCGATTTTGTGTTCGCCACCATGGCCGAGGAATGGGGCCTGATGGGCGGCGTTGCGGTTTTGGCCGGTTTCTTCCTGCTGTTCCGTTGGGGCCTAGGCGTCTCAATGAGAGCCAAGACCCGCTTTTCGCAACTCGCCGCCGCTGGCCTGTCCACGACGATATTCTTCTATGTCGCGATCAATTTAATGATGGTCATGGGTCTGGCGCCGGTGGTCGGCATTCCGCTTCCCTTTTTGAGCCACGGTGGATCATCCATGATGACCATCATGATCTGTATAGGCATTTTAATGGCGATAGATCGACATCCGGGCCGCCGCTCCGGAACTTTCGGCTAAAGTTAAGATAGCCCATCAGACGGTTGCCGATCGAACGGATCGACCTATATGTATGAAGTAGAAAATACGGACGCTTAGCTCAGTTGGTAGAGCAGCTGACTCTTAATCAGCGGGTCACAGGTTCGAACCCTGTAGCGTCTACCATTTTTGCGGATATAAAAATAATCTCGTAGATTGATTTCCCCTAAAACCCCGAACGCAATCGAAGGGCAACTGGATGCAAGCGTAACAGGCATCAAATCCTAAATAGTTCAAATTGCGGCCATCCTAAATGATGCTAACATGCAGTCCGATCTCTGCCCGCTCTGGAGTGTCGCCGCTTTATCCCGAAAGCGGACACTGGCATCTCCGGTGGTCACAGGAATATTGGATAAAAAGGTTGATCCTAAAGAACGTTTATGCCCCAAAATAAACAATCGATATTATCTAAGTTTAACCATGAATGGGCAAAGCTTCATTCGACGAGACAGCCAATGGGCTGAATGCTAAGAACCGATAAGACCCTCCCATGGCTTCGTCTTCATTCATTATCGGACTCCAAACGATACGCTGAAAATGACGCCGATCTTGATGTCATCCTCTCGCGCGCGAATGAAATTGGTGACAAGCTCCTTGGCCCAGGAGCGCCATGCTGGATGATTGAGGCGCGTGCAGACGACATCACTGGCACTGGTGAATATGTTGGTCAGTTCCCTGAGGAAGATGATCCTCACGGAATGGTTTGGCGATATTTCGTCAAATCTGTTGATTGGAAAGCAGGATTGTTCAACAAAGTGTTGGCAGATATTGCTGGTGATGGAGCTTACTATATTGTGTGGATGGCTAGAAATGGGAGCGCTTTATTTGCGCCGTACGATGGCGGTTTTGACCTGTTCCCTTTTAGTTTTGAACAAGTGGAAACTCTTAAAGCGGATTGGTCCGATTGGCTTTCTTCACATCCTGAAGGACTTTAGTAACATCCGTTACATCCGAACACCAAATCAAAATTGTAAGTAGAAACACGGGCACCGAGTCTCAGGTTGATCACGCAATCACAATTGCTTGAAGTTCGGCCGTCAATCAGAATCGTTAATGATAAGCTCCATAGCAGCAACAACCGTTGAAATTGTTTTTTCGCCAAGTAGCTCGTCAACTTTTGCGCTGGTTTGATCCGTTATCGAGGTGGCTTTTTTTACCGTTTCAGAGCCGAATGTGGTTAGCTTCAACAACCACGCACGACCATCGCTATCATCGCGCAGCCTTGCGACCATTTTGAGATCAATGAATCTGCGCACCATGGCGGTGATTGCGGAATCATTGAGACCAAGTTCTGTCGCCAATCTGGTTTGGGTAGTGGTTTCTTCGGATGCTATAATCGCAAGAGCAGACATTTGGGCTGTTGTGACGCCGGCAACTTCGAGCAACCGTCGATCCGACCGTTTCTTCAGAATATGAGCAGCAATCTGCAATCGCGAATAGAATCTAAGGTTTTTTGCCGGCATGTCGCAATGCTAGCGCGTTCCTGGTCATTTGTGAACTATTTATAGGTTCATATGTGAATTATAAATTTTCATAACTAACGAGCTTCTAGAACGTGTTCCTGCTATTTTTTGTGTTATACCATCGATATTGCCATCTATGTTGATTATGATATAGTTCAATATTGAACTAATTAACGACTCGTGCTTTCTTCAATCCCTTATCGGACATCACTGTCCAAACAGCCCAGAAAAGGAACAATAATGACCCAAGATTCAAATGATTCTGAAATGAATGATCTGCGAATGTCTGATAGCGGACGGGTTCTCTATGACCGAGTGAAGCGCTTTGTTGCCGAAGAAGTAGATCCGATCACAGAGCAATATTTTGCTATGGGTGAAGGTCGTGAAGATCGGTGGAGCTATGTCCCCGGGCAATTGGAACTGCTGGAAGGCGTGAAAGACAAGGCACGGGAGCAAGGGCTTTGGAATTTCTTTCTGCCGGATGCGGAATCAGGGGAAGGGCTGAAGAATCTGGACTATGCGTTCATCGCTGGCGTGTTGGGCCAAAACCCTTTGGCCTCTGAGTGTATGAATTGCAGCGCGCCCGATACCGGTAATATGGAAGTGCTTGAGCGTGTTGGCACGCCTGCACAGAAGCAAGAGTGGCTTGTTCCCTTGCTTGAAGGAAAAATCCGTTCCGCTTTTGCAATGACGGAGCCAGGCCATCCATCATCAGATGCGCGGAACATTCGGACAGAGGCCGTTCTCGAAAAAGGCGAATGGGTGATCAACGGAGAAAAATTCTACATTTCCGGCGCCGGCGACCCGCGTTGCAAAGTCATGATCACCATGGTTCGAACCAATCCAGATGGTCCAAGGCACTCGCAGCAATCTCAAATTCTAGTGCCTATTGATACGCCTGGTGTTGAGATCGTCGGGCCGATGCATGTCTTTGGTGACGATGACGCGCCGCATGGTCATATGCACATTAAGTTCAACAATGTTCGGGTACCCGAAGAAAACATCTTACTGGGTGAAGGGCGTGGTTTCGAAATATCTCAGCTCCGCCTTGGACCGGGACGTATTCACCACTGCATGCGTTCCGTTGGTGTAGCGGAAAGAGCCCTGGATCTGATGATCCATCGCGGCGGCAGCCGGGAAGCCTTTGGTCAGCCTTTGGCCCTACTTGGCAAGAACCTGGAGGTCATTTCACGGGCTCGTATCGATATTGAGGCCATGCGTCTCATGGTCCTCAAAGCGGCCAAGGCGATGGACGTGATGGGCAATAAACAAGCCCGCGTCTGGGTTTCCATGGTCAAGGCTTATGTACCTGAGATAACATGCCGCATCATCGATGAAGCCATCCAAATTCATGGCGCAGCTGGTGTATCGCAATGGACACCGCTTTCCCGCATGTATGCCAATCAAAGAACGTTGCGCCTCGCCGACGGTCCGGATGAGGTCCATCATATGGTGGTTGGCCGGAATGAGATGGGCAATGCAGGTTACAAACCACAGCGATAAGCTTGTGCCTTATTAAATCAAGAAAGGCCGGATGTAGTGTCCGGCCTTTTTTATGCGTGAAGTATGAATCAATTAGTTTCAAAAACAAATGTAAATCGCGGCATCATCGAGGAATTCAAAATATGCCGACAGTGCCGCCCTCAGTTCAGTATCTTCCATGTTAGATGCAATCCCCGTACAATTGATATGCAATCACCGGGACGAAATCAAACCTGGCCGCGATACTAGCGCTGGCGAACCGGCCATCTTCGTGCAATTGTAAAGAATGATGATCCGCAGCGAAGAGTCGATCAAGAAATGTGAGAAGCAGGAGAAGCTCAAGGTTGCGAAGAAGTGCTAGCACGATGAGGCAGATATTTTTTGTTTCCCGGCAACATCGCTGGATTGGCGTCGACCTTTGAGCTTGCGTGCCGTCGATAGAATTACTTTTGGTATGGGCGGCGCCGTCTATGCTGTAAAAGAAGCGGCATATATCATGTTTGTGCTGCTTTTTTATACCCAGGTCCTGGGCTTGAGTGGCGCAGCGACCGGTGTTGCACTATTTCTGAGCATGGTCTGGGACGGAATCTCCGATCCGATAATGGGGACATGGTCTGACCGTTTTCGTAGCCGATGGGGACGCCGCCATCCGTTCATGATCATCAGTGTCATTCCCCTGGGGTTGGGATTTATCACGCTGTTTAATCCACCGCAATTTATCGCGGCCGAGACCAGCTATCTTGCCGGCTGGCTGCTCGGCTGTTCGATCTGGATCCGCACGGCGCTAACCGTTTTCTCGATCCCGCATCTGGCACTGGTCGCCGAAATTACACAAAATTATCATGAACGCAGCCGATTGCTGGGCATGCGAACCGGGTCCATGTTTTTACTGACGCTGCTGTTGCCAGCATTCAGCATGTATTTTCTTTTTTCGGAAACAGGTGGTCAGGATGGTCGGTTTGTTACCCAAAACTACGTGACCTATGGTTGGATATCGGCTGGTCTTGTTTGGTCTGCGTCTTTCATCACGATCTGGGGAACCTGGAAATATATCGGCAACACCAAAGTAGCGACGGAAAAAATGCCCTCCAGCAAGGGGTTGGGCGGAATGTGGCGAGATTTTCTGGCGACCTTTGCCAGCGTCAATTTCCGCAATTTACTCTACTATGATCTCGCCGCATCCTCCTCCTATGGCATTACCGTGGCGCTCAACATCATCATCTGGACCTATTATTGGGAACTGGATTCCAGCGACACGGGTTTGGTCCTGGGATTGTCAGTAGTACTGGCTGTACCTTTGGCTCTTTTGACCCTCGGCCCTTTGGGCAGGCGCTGGCCAAAGCATAAAATCATAACTTTCGCCCTCATATGCATGCTGATCGACATAATGTGGCTGTTTCCGCTGCGCTTGTTTGACCTTATCCCGGCCAACGGACATCCCTTCATTTTCTTCGCTCTCACCCTGCAAAACATGCTGTTCATGTATTTCTTCATCATGCGCATCGTTTCTGCCTATTCGATCACCGCGGACTTGACAGACGAGCATGAAGTGCGGTCGGGCAAAAGGCAGGAAGGCAGTTTTTATTCGGTTTTCGCGTTTACGTCCAAGCTGGGTACGGCGGTCGGTCCCTTATTTGGTGGTGTTGCGCTTGACCTTATCGGGCTTAATGAAGGGATGTTGCCGGGTCAGATTGATCAACCTGTTCTTGACGGTTTGCTTTGGGCCATTTCAATTGGCGTCGTTCCGCTGATGTTGATCGCATTGTATTTCACAACCCGCTTTTCGATGACCGAGCAGCAATTGCTGAACATCCAGAAGAAAATCGCTGTGCGGATTAGGAAGGGCGAAACGGGTTAATTTCCGAGTATTGCGAAGTTGCCCTGAAGAAATACATACGGCAGTGACAATCCGAGCGGGCAATCGCAGGTATTAGTTTCCACATTATCGCTGATAGGATATCCAATAGATACCAAATATTTCTAGCTTGGCACTGTTAATTGAAACTGAGGCCGACGTGACGAGCCCTGTAGATCAGCAACCGGGGTTTCTTCAAATTAGTGAATTTATTGCTAGTCACTAATGACTGCTTTTGCGCCCAAAGCGGACATTAAAAGCTGCGGCAGATTCACCGACTTACTCAAAGTCGTCCCACCAAAGTTCGTTTACGAAAGGCTGGTCCCCTGTCACGATCTCGCCAATCTTTGGAGTCACTATGTCAACTTCTTTACTTGTTGCGGCAGTTAGAGCACGTTTTATCGGCTCGTCCCAATCATGAAGGGCCAGGTTAAACGTCATCCAGTGCACAGGGAGCATTCGTTTACCGCCAATATCCAAATGAACCTGAATCGCTTCTTCCGGCGTCATATGAACATCAGTCCAAGCTTGGCCGGGACCGTAGGCTCCAACCTTAACTATATTCAGGTCAAACGGTCCTAACCGCTCTCCTATCTCGCTGAACAGCTTCGAATAACCAGAATCGCCGCTGTAAAAAACCTTGTGAGTGGTTCCCGATATGGACCAGGAACTCCAGTGCGTGGCTTTGTAGTCTAGTAACCCCCGACTTGAATAATGTCTGTTGGGTGTGGAAACAATCGTCAATCCACCAATTTTTTCGCTTTGCCACCAATCCATTTCAATTACTTGGGAAGCAGGAATATCCCAGTCTTCAAAATATTGACCTACCCCTAGTGGAACAAAAAATTCTGTTCCTTGAGCCGCTAAATGGCGAACTGTTGCCTCGTCTAAATGATCGTAATGATTATGGGAAATAACAACAGCATCTATACCCGCCAATTGTTCTAACTCAAGCGGGGCCTTGTGAGTTCGCTTGGGACCAATGAATTGAAACGGCGATACTCTTTGGGAGAGCACCGGGTCAGTCAAAATACGGTAACCATCAATTTCTACCAATACGCTGGCATGCCCCAGCCAAATCGTTCGAAGGCCCAGCCTAGGTTTATTTTGCAAATCAGCCGCATCTACTGAAACTACAGGAACAAGACCCTCAGGCTCTCTTTGTTGCTCTCCAAAAAACTGCTCTCGCATATATTCCATGCCAAGGTCGTTTTCAGCCTGGCGTTCTTCATTCACAAATGCTCCATCAACATAATGTTCAGAATTTTGCATCCGGCTTTCGCGTTCTTTGGAAATATCGGTGTGAAGATACCAGACCAGCAATCCAGCCATGATGGCGATTCCGAGAAACAAGACTAGAATCCGTATCAAAATTTTTAGCAACTTTTTCATGTTCAGATTCTCGTTTCCACTTCAACTGTCCTCGGGACAAGTCTTAGCATTTCTAGCATGGCGGCCACCATCTTCAAATCTTAACGCCCGCTTTCACGCCCAAAGCGGGCGTTAAAGAACCTCAAAAAAACGTATCATAGCGTTGGAGAAGAGGCAGCGCCCTTGGCTCCACCTAATCGCTATGCCCGGAAACCCATATCTCGCATGAAAAAAGGCGGGCCCCTAAGGAACCCGCCTGAATTTTTCAGAACAAAGTGCGAAAAAAAAGGGAGAGCGCCCAGGCACTCTCCCGATTTACTTATTTGTTAACGGCGTCTTTCAAGCCCTTGCCGGCTTTGAATTTCGCTTGTGTAGATGCAGGAATCTGCATTGGCTCACCCGTGCGTGGGTTACGGCCTGTAGAAGCTTTACGCTTCGATGTAGAAAATGTTCCAAAACCAACGAGACGGACTTCATTGCCGCTCTTCAGTGAACCTGTAATAGAGTCGAAAACTGCGTCAACGGCTTTGCCCGCATCGCTTTTGCTGAGACCACTGTGATCTGCTACGCTACTGATAAGATCCTGTTTATTCATAATGGGTATCCCCCCTTCTCTAAAAGCAATTCTTGATTGAATCGCAACTTTGTCTGGCGTCAGTAACTACAAGAACACCCCTTGAGTCAAAGGAAAACCGCGGATTTCTGGGTCAAAGTTGTAATATTTATGTCAAATCGTTTAAAAATGCACCATTTCGGACATTTTTAGCCAATTTTACCGTCCAACCATCACTTATCTCAGGCTCTGCGACTCGCGGTGATCGGCGGTTAATGCCGTGATGCGGTCCCTGCATCGTCGGGAATAGGCGCCGTTGCATGGCTCGCCAATTCGTCCGCATCGCTCCATTCTATCGGCTCCACCTTTTCCGCCAAAGCCTCAGCCAGGACTTCATCAACATGTTTGACCGGAATGATTTTCAACGATGATGTAATGTTATCGGGAATTTCGACCAAATCCTTCTCATTCTCCGCTGGGATTAGCACAGTTGTGATGCCTCCGCGTAACGCAGCGAGCAATTTCTCTTTCAAACCGCCAATCGGCAAAACACGGCCGCGCAATGTCACCTCACCCGTCATCGCAACATCGCGGCGCACCTGGATGCCTGTCAATGTTGAAACGATTGCCGTCACAATGCCAACACCAGCAGACGGACCATCTTTTGGTACAGCGCCTTCTGGCAAGTGGATATGGATATCTTTGCGGCCAAAAATGCTCGGTTTTATACCATAAGATGGGGCCCGGGCCTTTACGAACGACAAAGCGGCCTGAACCGACTCGGTCATCACCTCGCCAAGCTTACCAGTCGTCTTAATCTGTCCCTTACCCGAGACGGTCACAGATTCGATGGTCAGCAGTTCACCGCCCACCTCGGTCCAGGCAAGGCCGGTAACAGCGCCAACCTGATTTTCTTCTTCACCAACGCCGTGACGAAATTTGCGGACTCCGGCATATTCGGAGAGGGTATCCGGCGTGATTTCAACGCTCTTATACTCGCCTTCCAAAATCCGGCGCAGCGCTTTACGGGCAAGCTTGGCAATTTCGCGTTCCAAGGTTCGCACTCCGGCTTCCCGAGTATAATAGCGAATAAGATCACGCAGGGCATCGTCATGCAGTGCAAATTCGCCCTTTTTCAAACCGTGTGCATCCACTTGTTTCTCAACCAGATGTCGCTTAGCGATCTCGACCTTCTCGTCTTCCGTATAGCCTTCAAGCCTGATGATCTCCATCCGGTCGAGCAGGGGCTGTGGCAAGTTAAGCGAGTTGGCAGTGGTAACAAACATGATATCAGACAAATCGATGTCAATTTCCAGATAATGATCCTGAAATTTGTCATTCTGTTCCGGATCGAGCACTTCTAGCAAGGCCGAAGCGGGATCGCCCCGGAAATCCTGACCAAGTTTATCAATTTCATCGAGCAGGAACAACGGATTGGATGTTCCAGCTTTTTTCAAATTCGATACGATTTTACCGGGTAGCGAACCAATGTAGGTGCGGCGATGCCCGCGAATTTCTGCTTCGTCCCGAACCCCGCCTAGTGATTGACGGACGAATTCACGACCTGTTGCTCGCGCAATCGAGCGGCCAAGCGATGTTTTACCAACACCAGGAGGACCAACAAGGCACAAAATTGGACCTTTCAGTTTGTTGGTTCGAGCTTGTACCGCCAGATATTCGACAATCCGCTCTTTCACTTTTTCTAGAGCAAAATGGTCATCATCCAGCGTTTTTTCAGCCTGTTTGATATCTTTCTTCAGCCGTGATTTCTTGCCCCATGGCAATCCCAACAACACGTCCAGATAGTTGCGCACAACGGTCGCTTCTGCAGACATTGGCTGCATGCCTTTAAGCTTTTTATATTCAGCAGTAGCCTTAGCTTTGGCTTCTTTGGAGAGCTTTATCTCTTCGATTTTCTTGCCTAGCGCCGACATTTCGTCGCCTTCGCCGTCTTCACCATCTCCCAATTCGCGCTGGATCGCCTTCATCTGCTCGTTGAGATAATATTCGCGCTGGGTTTTCTCCATCTGACGTTTTACGCGGCCGCGAATTTTCTTTTCAACCTGCAGAACACCGAGTTCGCCTTCCATGAAGGCAAAGGCCATTTCAAGGCGCTTAATCGGGTCGCTCTCGATCAACAGGCTCTGTTTATCCGCGACTTTGACATTGATGTTGGCTGCTACCGCGTCGGCCAAGCGCGATGCCTCTTCAATCTCGCCCAATTGCACGACAGTTTCTGCCGGCATTTTCTTATTGAGCTTAGAATAATTCTCAAATTGCTCAACCACAGAGCGCATCAATGCGGTTGCCTCTGGTCCATCCACAGCTTCTTCCGCGATGAGATCAACATTAGCCAACACAAAGCCTTCGCTTTGCTCCGCTAGGGACGTGTGTTTGGCGCGTTGCTTCCCTTCCACCAGAACCCGGACAGTTCCGTCGGGCAATTTCAAGAGCTGCAATACCGACGCGACGACACCCAGATCATAGAGCTGGTCTTGTCCCGGATCATCTTCAGCCGGATCTAATTGCGCCACCAGGAAAATTTCCTTGTCGCTGTCCATTGCTTTTTCCAAAGCCACAACCGACTTATCGCGCCCCACAAAGAGCGGCACGATCATATTCGGGAACACCACAATATCGCGTAGCGGCAATAATGGTAGCTTTTTAGCTGCAGGGTTAGCAGAAGGTGCGGACTCGGACTGGGACATTAATACTCCAAACTATCGCGCTAAATTCAGCGCCTATTAGCTTATATGGGGCGCTCTAGGATGACTTCAACCACTATAAACCGCGACGTGTAAAATGGACAATGCGGCTAAAAGGGCAGCTTAAAGCCCGCAGGCAAACCCATGCCGCCGGTCATCTTGCCCATTTCTTCGTTGCTCACTGCATCCGCCTTGTCGCGAGCATCGTTAAAAGCAGCAGCGACCAAGTCTTCCAAAATGCCTTTTTCTTCTGTTTTCATCAGGCTGTCATCAATGCTGACACCCAAGATCCGGCCCTTTGCAGTCGCCTTAACTGCCACTAATCCACCACCGGATTTGCCTTCTACCTCGATGGTGTCCAGCTTTGCCTGGGCTTCTTCCATCTGGGTTTGCACCGTTTGGGCCGCTTCCTGTGCCGCTTGGATCATCTCTTCCATAGATTTCATGCTTGTGAACTCCTTGATTCAGGCCCTGAATCAGCTTGCGCCTGATTTTTATCATTTTCCAGTAATTCCGCATCAGGAAAAGCCTCAAAAGCCGCTTTCACCAATGGTGTGTCCAATATCGCTTGCGTCGCAGCATCCTGATCCAGCTGGGCTTGTTCCGATATACTCGGCTTAGCTTCGCCCTGCCCCTCCTGAATTGTCCAAATGGTGCCTGTTGCATCTTTCAAGGCATCGGTGATTTTCCTGAGGTCCGACGCGGCAATTTGTCGCGCCGATTGATATTCGATGACCGGCGCAGCAAAGCTTATGATACGCATATCAGCTATTAATATGCTTTCCAATACCGGGGAAACACTGCCAATAACATCGATAACGCCCTGAAAATCCTGCGGTAGGCGGCTGGTCGACACCTCTTGCTCGGGTTCGATCTGCTCCAGCTCGGCAGTTTGAGAGGAAATATCAGCCACGGGCGCAGGCTGCGCTTCGTGAACTGGCGCAGCTATAGGCGTTGAAATGGTTTCAACCGGAGCTGGCGCGGCGGGGTTAGCGCCTTGTTGCAATATTTTTGCCAGCTCACCGGGATCGGGCATATCGGCGGCACACAGCACCCGCAAAAGCGCCATATCACACGCTTCTCGCGGCATATGGGCTTGCTGCACTTCCTCAAAACCTTTCAGAAGAAGCTGCCATAACCGATGGAGAACAGGGTAAGATATTTTCTCTGACCATGCACCAAGCTGTGCCCTTGCCTCGTCCGAAAGGGTCGGGTCATTGGCGCGGCCCACTTTGTACAAAGTCACCTGATGGGACAGTGATAAGAGACCGTTCATCAGCGACAAAGGCTCAACACCGACGCGGTATTGCTCGTCAATCGCGTCCAAAAGCGCCTGAGAATTGGCATCCAACAACAATCCAAACAGCCGCCGAACCGCGCTGCGATCCGACAATCCCAGCATTTCGCGTATCTGTGACGCTTTGACGTCTCCGCCGCCTTCCATATCCGCATGCGCTATCGCCTGATCGAGAATAGACAGGCCATCGCGAACCGACCCTTCAGCCGCTTGCGCAATCAGGTCAAGCGCTTCTTGCTCAGCCTGAACGCCCTCTTTCTCAACAATATGGGCAAAATGGTTGGACAATTGCTCGGCTTTGATCCGTTTCAGATCAAAACGCTGACAGCGGGACAGTACCGTAATTGGCACCTTGTTCACTTCAGTTGTCGCAAAGATGAATTTCACATGGGCCGGTGGCTCTTCCAGCGTTTTCAACAGCGCATTAAAGGCGTTTTTCGACAACATGTGGACTTCGTCGATAATATAAATTTTGTAGCGTGCAGAAACAGAGGAATAGCGCACGGCCTCAATAATCTCGCGAACATCATCGACACCGGTATGACTCGCCGCATCCATCTCAATAACGTCGATGAAGCTGCCCTCAGCAATAGAGCGACATGGTTCACATTTTCCGCAAGGGTCAATGGTCGGACCGCCCTGCCCGTCTTTACCAATGCAATTGAGCGCTTTGGCAATCAACCGTGCGGTCGATGTTTTACCGACGCCGCGCACACCCGTCATCAGGAAGGCATGGGCCAAACGATCGCGCTTGATCGCGTTGCCCAGTGTCTGAACCATCGCATCCTGACCGATCAACTCGGCAAAGCTGGACGGTCGATATTTGCGCGCTAGCACGCGATAAGGCTGCGCGGCAGCAGGCGCCGGATCAACGGGCGCTTCAACGCCGCCAGCGGCAAATATGTCGGGTGAATCGGACATGGGTCGAGTTTAGGCGCTCGCCGTCAGCTTGTCGAAGGCTAAACCATGATCAAGCATAAAAGATTGTGTAAATTTTGTGAGTAGGAGCCGGGCGACCCGTAGAAAAATCGTTACGGCTGCTTCCTTCCGGATCTGACCGGGTTGGCGAACACTACGTCCACCCGACTCCCGCTGCGCATATGGCGGGGAGTCGCGCACATTTCAAGTGGCCTTTTCTGCCGCGTGCCTAATCAGGGAGACCAATTAACTTTATACCGAGTCGCGCGACATCCGCCATCGCCGCATCAACTTCTTTGGCCGGAGCAGTCGGACGATCAACATAGACCGTAAGAAATACTGGCCCAGCAGCAAATTTTGCGGTCGAAGGCCAGATAATTGCCATATCATTGCGGGCAATACCGCACATTGCCGTGCCTGTTTTATTGCCAACCGGCCATCCTTTGGGCAGCCCCGCTCTTATACGCGATGCGCCGGTCTTGCTCTCCTTCATCCACTTTTGCAGAGTCAGCTTGTCAATATTCAGCGAGGCATCCTCTATGGCAAGCTTGTGCATCAACTTAGCCATAGCTTCAGGACTGGTAGTGTCGCGTGGATCGCCAGGTACATTTTCGTTTAGTTCAGGCTCCATGCGATCAAGGCGGGTGACGTCATCACCTTGCGCCCGAGTAAATGCTGTGAAAGCCTGTGGGCCGCCAACAGCATTGAGGATCAGGTTTGCCGCCGCGTTATCGCTTGTCATCACTGCCGCACCGGCCAATTCATGGAGCGATACCAATTCTTTGGTTTTGAGTTTTTCCTCCACGAACGGCATGTAAGGCACGCTGTCTTCCGATTTTAGTGCAAATTTGGCAAACATATCGACCGTACCCGCTTCATGAGCCGCGAAGAGCACAGATGCTAAAGGTGCCTTGAAAGTCGAGCACATTGCAAAACGCTCGCTGCCCCTATGGGAGAGGATCAGACTCCCGTCATTGTCGACAAGCGCAACACCCAGTCGTCCGCCGATCCGTTGTTCAATGGCCGCGATTGCCGGGCTATTCAAAATTGACGACTTTGAGCCGCTTTCGCCGCTAACAGTAGGTTGAGCCATACAACCGCTAATCAACAGAAAACTAGATGACAACACGAACGTTCGACGATCAAGCATCGTCAAACGCCCTGCATGTTGCGGCTTTCGGAAGGGATATGCACAGTCAACCCATCCAATTCCGGCGTCAGTGTAATCTGACAGGCCAACCGACTGGTCCGCCGTGCACCTGCGGCAAGATCAAGCATATCCTCTTCCATCTCTGTCGCTTCGGGCAATTTTTCGAAATCTTCAGCGGCAACGACGACATGGCAGGTGGAACAAGCCATCTGCCCTTCGCATGTGCCTTCCAGCGGCTGATCGTTAACCTGTGCGATGGTCAGAAGGTCATCTCCATCAGCCGCTGTTGCCGTTACTTTCTGTTCGCCATCGGCACTGATAAAATTCACACTAATGTCACTCATGTAAGCTGTACCTCGACCGCTTCGTTGATAAATTTCGATGCCATTTCAATATCTTCAAGGCTATTGTAGCGACCAAATCCTAAACGAATCGAGGATTTAATTTGCGCTGGCTCCAACCCCAGAGCTCCCAGTACATGGCTCGGGCGGCCCGAACCGCTAGCACAGGCTGATCCGGCTGAAAAAGCAACCCCGCGAACATCGGACATCAGACGCCCCACATCGACGCCTTGGCGGCGTATATTAAGATTGCCCAAATAACGTAGATTGCAGGAGCCATTGACCGTCCAGTCCGTAAAACTGCTGCGCGCTTTATCGGACAAAGTCTGAATATGGGCTGCATCGCTGTCATTGCGCTCGATACACAGCGCTGCGGCTTGCCCAAACCCTACGCACAAGGCGGGCGACAGAGTACCTGATCGGATACCTTGCTCTTGTCCGCCTCCATAGATCAACGGCGGCAGGTTGATGCCATCCCGCACCCACAATGCGCCGACACCCTTGGGGCCATATATTTTGTGGGCTGATATCGCGGCCATATCGATATTACTTGGTATCAGCACCCGACCATAACCTTGCACAACATCGCAGAGCATCAATGCGCCCTTTTCATGGGCCAGGTCCGCAATCGCCTCGACAGGCTGGATAACACCAATTTCATTATTGACCAGCATTGCGGCGACCAGCGCCGTGCTATTATCAATTGCCGCGCGCAATTGTTCCAGTGACGCAATGCCATCAGGGCCAACCGCATGCCTCTCGACCATGAAGCCATGTTTTTTATAAGATATAGCGGTATCACGAACGGCGGCATGTTCGCTGTCCAAAACGATAATCTTGTTGCGCCCTGCAGCTTGCAGGGCATGCACAGCCCCAAAACCCAAGTTAATGGCTTCCGTGGCGCTGCCCATGAACAGTGTCTTTCCGCCTTTTGGTAGCAACCCAGCAACTTGCTCGCGAGCAACCTCAACGGCAGCAGCCGCTTTGCGCCCCAATATATGGGCGCTATGCGGATTGCCAAAATTGTCGCGCAGCCAGGGAACCATGACGTCAAAAACTTCAGGCGCAAGCGGCGTCGTCGCCTGATTATCGAGATAGATCGGGTCTTTGGCCATCACATTACGCCGGACGCGCTGCGCCGAAAATTGATTTCCACTGCTCGATAAAATCATAGATATCCGCGCGGGTGGTGTCGCGGCCAATACTGACCCGAATCACCTCACGCGCAAGCCCCTCATCAAGACCCATGGCTTCCAGAACGTGACTCGGTTTTAAGGTACCAGACGAACAGGCACTCCCCGCCGACACCGAAAATCCGGCCATATCAAATTTGATCAGTTGCGTGTTCGCCGCGACACCGGGCATATGATAACTGCCAATAGTTGCGATACGTGGTGCGTTTTCGGCAATAACAGCCCCGCCTTCGGTTTTTATCGCGTTGTCGAGATGCGCACGCAGCTCAGTTGCCCGCCCTGCCCAGTTTGCCGGTGCCTCGAGCGCGGCGACCATCGCCATGATATAGGGCAGGTTCTGCGTGCCAGAGCGGTAGCCCTGTTCTTGTCCACCATGAGCGTGCAATAGGTTCAAGTCCTTGATCAACAGCGCTCCGACACCAGGAGGACCACCGAATTTATGCCCAGCAATGATAATCATGTCCGCATCAGGCAGCGGCATTTTTCCAGCAGATTGTGAACAATCCGCCAACAATATCGCGCCTCTGTCGCGTATTACCTTGGATAGCGCATCCATGTCCTGCATCACGCCAGTTTCGTTGTTCACGGACTGGACAACAACTAAGGCCTGCTCTTTTTCGCCTTTCAGCATATGATTAAGCCGCATCGGCACGACCAGACCGTTCAGATCGACCGGAAGGGCAGTCGCGCCTTCCGAGAAACGGAGGACCACATCATGCTCAATCGGAGAAACCAGTTGGCGCGTCGGTTTGGTTTGTTTGAGCGCCATCGCAATGGCTTCACTGGCCCCACTGGTAAAAATAACCTCACCGTCCCAATCCAGGGCCGCTTTCAATCGCTTCCGTGCATTTTCAAGCATAGAGCCAGCTGCGCGCCCATCCGCATGGGGTGAAGACGGGTTTGCCCAATGCGCAAACCCCTCCAGACAGGCCCGCCGAGCGACGTCGAGCATCGGGGTAGTCGCCGCATAGTCGAGATAGATGCGTTTCTGTTCAGACATAATATGGGCAAGACCATTTGACAGTTGCGGGATAGAGTTGCGGATTATTAGACTCTCTCTATATAGACGCTTCATTTAGCGCAAAAGCTAATCTGCCTTTTGCCGCCATAGAAATCGTAATCTTGATCATAGAATCGAAAAAGCCATGCCTGACGTAATTTTTACCGGACCCGAAGGCCGCCTCGAAGGCCGTTTTAGCCCAGGACCGCGCGACCGTGCGCCGGTTGCAATGATCCTCCATCCCCACCCACAAGCGGGCGGCACGATGAATGATCGCATTACACAGGCCATGTATAAGACCTTCGTGAAACGTGGCTTTGCTACTCTGCGGTTTAATTTTCGCGGTGTTGGCCGATCTCAAGGTGTTTTTGACAATGGCATTGGCGAGCTTTCTGATGCCGCTTCTGCGCTGGATTGGGTACAGAGCATTCATCCTGAAGCACAGACCACATGGATTGCCGGCTATAGCTTTGGCGCTTGGATCGGCATGCAGCTACTAATGCGCCGCCCGGAAGTGCGAGGTTTTATATCGGTATCGCCGCCAGCAAACATGTATGATTTCAACTTCCTCGCGCCCTGCCCATCATCTGGAATTATCATTCAGGGTGTGAATGACGAAGTCGTGACGCCGAGCGCCGTTCAGAAGCTTGTCGACAAGCTGCGCACGCAGAAACATATCACCATCCATCATGACGAGATTCCTCGCGCCAACCATTTTTATGAAAATGAGATGGAATTGCTGATGGGCTCAGTCGATAATTACCTCGACATGCGTCTGGCACCGGATTCGCCGATTAAATAGGTTCTTAGTTCTGTTTATCCTGAATTTGACCGCCTACTCGTGCTTCAGAATCAGGAGTCGGCACGGTCCAAATGGCGACGTTGGCAAACATAACCACAGAGGCGACCAACATCAGCGCGCCCTGCTTCTTGTTTTTGCCCGTACGGATTAAATAAACACCGCCGGCGAGTAGTCCTGCGCCTGCCAGCATCAAAACAGACAGTATCCAATCAGCCAACATCCCGCTCCTTCTTAGAAACAATGCAGTCATAATAGAGCGATATCAAGCCATGATCGATGTTCGTCTGCCATGGTTGAATATCGACAAGCGGCATGATTGTGCTATGGACAATGGCGAGGCAGAACATAGAAAGAACATAACCTCGATCGAAAGAGATAAGGACTCAGAGTGCAAACCGATCTACCATTGTTGATCATGGCGGACATTCCGCAGTCATTCTGCCTGACCGATCTCATTTTGTCGGAACAGGCGATGGAGATTATCGGTCTCAACCCGTCACAATATCATAATCAGATGGAAGCCGTGATCAGCGGCATGACCTTTTCCTTGATCCATTATAGCACAGAGGAAATCGATCAGAGTCTCCCGACTACAGATTTAGAGCATATTTTTTGCGAACCGACCGAACTAAAACTATCCGGCATTGGCATAGCGCTTGGCGAAAATATAAAATCCGCAAAACATAGTGAGACGATTAATCGGGCTCTTTTGCAATTGACTAGCTATGTCGGACAATCGATCAAAGCCACTGCTATCATTTGGCGGCCTGCGCAGCTTCAGATCGGATTTGATTATTTTGCCGGGGCAACCGACCATTATCTCAAAGGCGGCCCGTTTCCAGTGCTAGCGCAAATCGCCGTATCTAAAACTACCGAAGGCAGTTTCCTTACATCAGGTCTGTCCTACTTCTCCGGACAGGAAGCAACGATAAACACGCCCACGGGCTATGCGCCGAATCAGGTCATAAAACGGCTGGTGCGCATTGCGCATGACATAGCCACAAACGGGAAAGTTGAGAAATCGATCGAAACAGACGGCTTTATTCCAGGCGAGATCCTGTCCCTCATCCCCCGCGAAGACGGTCAGGTCGTTGAGATTGTAATTGTCCCGAATCAGGCGCGACAGTTACACTAGATCGATCGCATTACCTAGGCTGCCGTTGGCGCCGCTTCCCGAACATTCTGATCAACATGTTCAGCAAATTGTTCAAAGTTATCGATGAATAATTTGACCAGCTTCTGGGCTGTTTCATCATAAGCCGCCGCATCTGACCAAGTAGAGCGCGGATCAAGAATGCCGCTATCCACGCCCGGTACCGATACCGGCACTTCAAAGCCGAAGTTATCGTCCAAACGGAATTCGCCGTCGTTCAAGCTGCCGTCCAGCGCCGCATTCAACAATGCACGTGTTGCTTTGATCGGCATCCGATTGCCTTCACCATATTTGCCGCCGGTCCAACCGGTATTGACCAGCCAGCACCGTACGCCGCCTTTGGCGATACGCTCTTTCAAAAGATTACCGTACACCGAGGGGTGACGCGGCATGAAAGGCGCACCAAAACAGGTGGAGAATGTCGCTTCTGGTTCCGTCACACCAATTTCCGTTCCCGCCACTTTCGCCGTATAGCCCGACAGGAAGTGATACATGGCTTGTTCTGGTGTCAGGCGAGAAATTGGAGGCAACACGCCAAAAGCATCTGCCGTCAACATGATGATGTTCTTTGGAACCGGCCCCATGTTCTTTTCAGAGGTATTGGGAATATAATCGATCGGATAAGCCCCGCGGGTATTTTCCGCTTTGGTACCGTCGTCGAGATCAAGTTCCCGGGTTTCCGGGTCCATCACAACATTTTCCAACACCGTTCCAAAACGGCGCGTAGTTGCGTAAATCTCAGGTTCTGCCTCTTCTGACAGACGGATCATTTTAGCGTAACAACCGCCCTCAAAATTAAACACAGCGGTATCGGACCAACCATGCTCATCATCTCCGATCAGTGTCCGACTGGCATCAGCGGACAAGGTTGTCTTGCCGGTACCCGAGAGACCAAAGAAAATCGCCGTATCGCCTTCTGGCCCCATGTTCGACGAACAATGCATCGGCATAACGGAATCGAGCGGCAGCAGATAGTTGAGCAAGCCAAAGACCGATTTTTTCATCTCGCCCGCATAAGCCGTTCCACCGATCAGAATCAGTTTTTCGGTCAGGTTCACAGCAATAACCGTTTCGCTGCGCGTACCATGGCGTTCTGGATCAGCCTTGAAGCTTGGCAAATCGATAATTGTATATTCGGGCTCAAATCCGGGCAGTTCCTCTGCGGTCGGACGAACCAACATCGTGCGGATAAACAAATTATGCCACGCCAATTCGTTGATCACACGAACATTGACCCGATGTTCCGGTTGAGAACCGCCGAACAGGTCTTGCACAAACAGTGTTTCTTTATCGGCAACAGCTTTCAGGAAGTCTTCCTTCAGAGCCGCAAAATGGTCTGGTGTCATAGACACGTTGGTCTTGCCCCACCAAACGCTGTCTTCGGTCTCACCATCACGGACAATGAACTTGTCATTGGCAGAACGACCGGTGTGTTTTCCGGTTTCGACGACCAATGGTCCGTCCTTCGCTAAATGCCCTTCGCCGCGAGATACAGCTGCTTCAACCAACGCGGGAGCGCCAAGATTCCAGTGTTGCTCTGCCGAAGTGGCAAAGCCCTGATCATTTAATGTTACAGACGAAACTTTTGGCACGATTATTCCCCTAAGGCTTGAACTAGGAATGGGCGATCGCCGGATTCGGCATCTTTGATGAGGCGCTTATCTTACCATCACGAGTCGGTCAAATTGGCAGATTGACTAACCCGGTGCTGTGATTGGGTATCGCGACAATAGGAGCAGCCGTTGTCGCTACGGATTGCTCGGGCGATACATGCGTCCTTGTGCCAGCGCAGCGCTTCAATTAGGTCATATTAAAGTTGAACTTTGGCAGTGATGACAGGATAGACGCATTTAATGACCGCAAATATTGCTTTAGTGGATGATGACCGGAACATACTGACGTCTGTATCAATTGCGATGCAGGCAGAAGGGTTCGTCACACGCGTCTATTCGGACAGCGAAGCGGCGCTGCAAGCAATTATCGATCATCCCCCTGATCTTGGTATTTTTGACATTAAAATGCCAAAAATGGACGGGCTTGAACTACTCCGCCGGGTCAGAGAGAAAAGCAATCTACCGGTTATATTCCTGACGTCGAAGGACGAGGAGCTCGACGAAGCGCTTGGACTTGCCATGGGCGCGGATGATTATATCAAAAAACCTTTCTCGCAACGGTTGTTAATTGCCAGGGTCAAATCGATTCTACGGCGCGCCGAGCTCGTCAAATTGACAGATGACGAGGCTGATACCGAGGGTTTGGAGCCATTGGTGCGAGGTGCTCTTGAAATGGATCCGGCCCGACATCTGGTCAAATGGAACGGTGACAATGTGACCCTGACCGTCACCGAATTCATGATATTGGAAACGCTGGCCAACCGCCCAGGCGTAGTCAAAAGCCGCAATCAGTTAATGGACGCAGCTTATCAAGATGACGTTTATGTTGATGACCGAACGATCGACAGCCATATAAAACGCCTGCGCCGAAAATTTCGTGAAATCGATCCCGAATTTGACGCCATTGATACGCTCTATGGAGCCGGTTATCGCTACAACGAGTAGATCAGCGGCTGGTATCGACGATCCCGAGCTTTCGTTGCGCTGGTCCGCGCGACTGTCGCTAACCACACGTATATTGGCAGTGAATATTCTGGCAATTGCACTGCTTGCTGGCAGTTTATTCTATCTCGATAACTACCGGGATGAGTTGACCGACGAACGGCTTAATCAAGCCCAACTACAAACCCAGATCATCAGTGCCGCCCTAGACCTGCAGACGCCGGAAAACCGCAAAGACTTAATCGTCGACTTTGCACAACATCTCGAGAGCCGATTGCGACTCTATAATAAAAATGGCAGAAAAATAGTCGACAGCTTTGAACTGACTGAACCCACCTATCGGTTCAGGGATCCAAAAACCCAAAGCTGGCAGAAAGACGTTGCTCGAACGCTGGATCGCTCGATTGAATTTATAGTCCTTAGCAAACCCGTCACGGCATTTGCAGAACCGGACAATGATATAGCCTCTTCGTGGCCAGAAATTAAGTTACTATCGACCGATCAAGCGCCTAATGGCGCCGTGCGCTACGCTCCCGACCGCACACCGGTAATCATCGCTGCGTCTCATGTACCCAGCAGCAATCATGCCTTGCTACTCACCAGCAACGCTCGTGACATTACCCGGATCGTGCGCGCAGAGCGATCCAATGTTGTCCTGGTGATCTTTCTCACCGCGATTGTTTCGGTTTTATTGTCACTGTTTTTGGCCCGTACCATTGTACGGCCGATTAGAAAACTCGCCCGTGCCGCCATTCGTGTCCGTCTTGGACGGGCACCGGAAATCACCGTTCCTCGGATGCCGGGTCGGCGTGATGAAATCGGCCAACTCGCCCGCGCACTGGCTGACATGAGCGGGGCACTACGCTATCGGATAGATGCGACCGAGGCCTTTGCCGCCGATGTCAGCCATGAAATTAAAAACCCTCTGGCGTCGCTGCGTTCCGCATTGGAAGGCTTGGATCGCGTCGACGATCCGGACCTCCGCAGACAGCTGCTGGACGTTGCCAATGACGATGTCCGCCGGATCGACCGATTGATCAACGATATTTCTGAGGCCTCTCGCGTCGATGCAGAACTCGCGCGCACTAAATTCGAAAAAGTCGATATCGGTAAGATGCTGGACCAATTGCTCTCTGCCCGCGAACAACGCGATACCAATGAAAGCGTGAGAATCGCTTTTGCGCGTCCGGGGCGCGGCGTCGCCACGGTGATGGGCGATGACGACCGTCTCGAAAGGGTTTTCAGCAATATCCTCGATAATGCGGTGTCCTTCTCTCCAACCGACGGATTGATCGAAATTCTAGCGACACCAGATGCAGATGAAGTTGTCATTCAGGTTTCTGACCAAGGGCCAGGCGTCGCAGAGGAACAAAGGAAGAATATCTTCAACCGCTTTCATTCCGATCGCCCTGAGGGGGAAGCGTTCGGCAGGCACAGCGGACTTGGCCTTGCGATCGCAAAAACAATAATCGAAGGCCACGAAGGCACGATACAAGCTATTGATAGACCAGATCACGAGCAAGGCGCTTGCTTTGAAATTCGGTTACCCAAGGCCCCAGTATGAATACAGAAACTCGCCATGCCAGCTGTGTCTCCATAAACGGTGCCGGTGTCATGATTGCAGGACCTTCTGGGTCGGGAAAGTCCGATCTCGCTTTGCGGCTTATCGACCGAGGTGCCCTATTGGTCAGTGATGATTATGTTGATCTTTCGCGCGGTGATAGCGAGATATTATTGGCCGCGCCTGGAAAAATATCGGGAAAGATCGAAATCCGATCACTGGGTATTTTTGACTGTGACTATGTTTCGAATATTCCGCTACAGCTGCAAGTGATATTGAAACCAAAACCCGAACGCTTTCCACTAGACAGCCAAACAGAAACGATCATGAGCGTGCCCATTGCGACCATCACCTTGAACCCAGCGGAAGCCAGTGCCCCTATTAAAGTAGAGATGGCGCTAAACCGACTGTTACAACAATCGGAGCAGATATGACTGCGGTTAGCATCAAACATGTCTTATTGATCACTGGCCTTTCAGGTGCCGGAAAAACCACCGCGCTGAAGACTTTAGAGGATATTGGCTGGGAAACCGTCGATAATTTCCCTATCCGGCTTGTAGAGGGTTTACTCAAAACCCCGCCGTCAAGCTCGCGCGGGGACGCAGACCCGCCACTGGCGCTCGGTTTTGATAGCCGAACGCGCGGTTTCGATCCAGAAAGCCTAATAAAGAGCATCAAAAAACTGCAAGAGAATGAAAACTATCATATCTCTACGCTTTATCTTGATTGTGCCGGCGGCGAACTCGAACGTCGCTATGGAGAGACGCGGCGGCGGCATCCATTGGCGCTAGATCGCCCGGCAAAAGAAGGAATTGCGCTAGAACGCAATCAATTTGAATCGATCCGCCGCTGGGCAGACCACGTCATCGATACCAGCGACCTTTCCGCTAACGATCTGCAAGGACGGATTCGCGACGAATTCAGCCTGCAGGATACGGATATCACCACAGTGACCATTACCAGCTTTGGTTTTTCACGAGGGCTTCCCAATAATATTGACCTGCTTTTCGATGTACGTTTTCTATCCAATCCCTTTTGGGATCCAGATTTAAAACTGATGACAGGGCTGGACGAGCCCGTAGCCAACTATATTTCACAAGACCCAGCTTATGCTGAGGCCTTAGAAAAATTCTCAGAAATGCTCGAATTTCTGCTTCCCAAATATGTCAAAGCGGGCAAGGCTTATGTCAATATCGGGATAGGTTGCACCGGAGGTCGTCACAGATCGGTACATGTTGCAGAGATGCTGAGCAAAAACTTGCATGCCGCTGGTTTTTCGCCCAATGTCCTGCATCGCAATTTGGCATCAAGGCCAATGGACGCGCTGGAAGCCATGCAAGATCTGAACAAGAATAAGGGTAATTAGTCGCAATGATCGGTTTGGTTCTTGTTACCCACGGCCGTTTGGCTGTCGAATTTGTAACCGCCATGGAACATGTCGTTGGCCCGCAAAAAGCAATTTTATCGGTTTGCATCGGCCCGCATGACGACATGGAACAGCGACGTGAAGAAATCGCTGACTCCATCCAAAAAGTTCAGGCAGGAAAAGGCGTTATCGTACTGACCGATTTATTCGGTGGGACGCCCTCTAATCTGGCGATTTCTCTTATGGACAAAGGCAATATCGAGGTTATCGCTGGCGTTAACTTGCCCATGCTTATCCGCCTCGACGGCGCACGCAAATGCATGGATGTGGCTGACGCTGTCGCGGCAGCCAAAGAGGCTGGTAAAAAATACATCAGTGTGGCCTCTGAAATATTGGGAAGCGATGCGTGAGCGAGTTTCGCAAAACCGTCGCCATCACCAACAATCGCGGACTCCATGCCAGAGCCAGCGCAAAATTTGTTACTTATGTAAGCAAGTTACCGGAAGGCCTATCGGTCAAGGTAAGCAAGGACGGTACGGAAGTGACCGGTACGTCCATCATGGGCCTGATGATGCTAGGCGCGGCCAAGGGTGATAGCGTTGAGATTATCGTCATGGGCGAGCAGGCCGAAAGTGCACTAGAGAAGCTTACCGGACTGGTGGTTGACGGCTTTGGTGAGGATTAACATCTGTGTCCTCCTTTGAACGGCGACAAATTACCGGATTTTCCAATCCGACAATTAAGCGGCTAAAAAGTCTGCGTGAAAAAAAGCATCGCAAGCGCGAGGGGCATTTTCTCGCCGAAGGTTTACGTATTCTTGCGGAGGCATTTGACTCTGGAAAAACACCAAAGCTGCTGGTCGTGGTCGAGGACACCGAGCTCCATCCGCTAGCTCAAAAGATCGAACAGGCAACCTTCGATGCCGGCGGCGAAGTGATTGAAACGAGCGAAGCAATCATCGCCAAGCTATCCGGAAAATCCAATCCGCAATCGATTATCGGTATTTATGAAGACCACCCCACCCCACTGGCTGATCTCGACCGCAGCGAGGCCGACA
This sequence comes from uncultured Sphingomonadaceae bacterium, assembly GCA_947493215.1. GTDB lineage: Bacteria > Pseudomonadota > Alphaproteobacteria > Sphingomonadales > Sphingomonadaceae > Parasphingorhabdus. The sequence goes on from CANLQE010000001.1 coordinate 2,357,564, forward strand.
TCTGGCTGGTCGCGCAGGCGCTGCGCGATCCCGGCAATCTGGGCACGATATTGCGCACCGGCGATGCAATTGGCGCCGGCGGATTGATCTTGATTGACGACTGCGTTGATCCTTTTTCGGTAGAAGCTGTCCGCGCCAGCATGGGGGCCATATTCACTCAGAAAATCGCGCAGGCACCCTGGGACGATTTTGTCGGATGGTTGCGTCACGGCGACGGCCAGTTGGTCGGAACCAGTCTCAACACGGACAAGGATTATCAGTCCATCCAATATGCGTCCCCAACTTTTCTGCTGGTCGGTAACGAAGCGCGAGGCCTGCCAGAAGAGTATGAAAGTGCTTGCGACATATTGGTAAAAATGCCGATGATGGGCAAAGCGGACAGCCTGAACGCAGCCGTTGCAACTGCTGTTATGGGATATGAAGTGCTGAACCAACGCCGAAATTAACTAATGTTAGGTAATATTTCGTAATATGCTATCCTGTTTTCGGGAGAGAGAAATATGAAGAAAACAATATATATTTTACCAATATTGCCGCTGTTATTTATGGCTTGTGGCGAAGCGCCTGAAAAAACGGCCGCAGAAGAAGAACAACTCACTGAATATAAGGCTTATGGCACAGAGCCGGGTTGGTCCGTGGAGATCAAAGACGACATCATCGCCTATAGCTCGATGGAAGCCACAAATGATTTCAGCCTTCCGGTGCAGCGCTCAAAGAAAACGGCAACGGGTTGGGAAATTAAGGGCTTTAGCGATCAACATAATATTACCGTCACCATCACGTCTGGCGAAAAATGCGATGATGGCATGAGCGATCGTGAATATGCCGACACTGTCAAAATTTCTGTCAGTGAGGCCGGTCATAGAGAAGGTTGTGGTGGCGACATACTGTCTGGTCCGGAACCGACCTAGATAGAAACGGCTATTCGGCCGCCTCATTCTTAACGTCCCGATCATCTTCGATCAGTGCGGCTTCGACTTCATTGGAATAGCGCGGCAGAGCTTCAATCTCTGCAACGGGCTCCAGATCTTTCTTGCCCGTCTCCACGTTAAGTTCCGCAAATTTTCGCCCTGTAGCCATGACATTCCGCTCGAAACTGCCAACAAATTTGTTGTAATTGCCGACCGCGCTACCGAGACCTGAACCCATGCGCTTGAGATGCTCTCCAGCTACCGCGAGGCGGTCATACATTTCCTTGCCCAGCTGCCCAATCTGCTTCGCTTCCGCTGCCATTTTCTCTTGCCGCCAGACACCTGCCACCGTGCGCGCAATCGCGACCAGATTAGTCGGGGTGGCAAGCAATACCTTTTTCTCAAAGGCATGATCCCACAGTGTAGGCTCATGCTCCAACGCGGCGGAGAGAAAATGCTCTCCGGGCACAAACATGATCACATAATCGGGCGCGTCTTCAAATTGATCCCAATAAGCCTTTTTCGACAAGCCATCGATATGCGCTTTCATCGAGTTACAATGGCGCGCCATTGCAAAGCTGCGCGCATCATCATCCTCGGCTTCAAAAGCATCCTGATAGTCATTGAGCGAGACTTTGGCATCGATGACCAGCTTGCGCCCGCCCGGTACACTGATCACAGCATCGGGGCGCAGGCGCCCTTCATCGGTGTCGATGCTCTGTTCCGTCACGAAATCCGTATGTTCCGACAGGCCGCAGGTTTCGAGGACATTTTTAAGCTGTTGCTCACCCCAGCGGCCGCGTGATTTTGGCGCATTCCGCAAGCTGTTAACGAGCCGGGCGGCTTCCTGCTGTACCCTGTCCTGCCCCTGACGCACCTGTTCAATGGTAGCGGTAATCCCGGCATAGGATTCGGTTCGCTCCTTTTCGATCTTCTTGATCGACTCTTCATATGTCGCCAGCCGTTGGTGCACCGGCTGGAGCAATTTTGCGATTTTCTCGCCGCCTTTTTCATTGGCTTGGTCAAAACGCTGATCAGCGCGTTCAAGAAACTGGCGCTGCGCTGTTTCCAGCATTTTCGCACCGACTTCGGAAAATTGTGCGGAGAGCGATTCTTTCGCTTCAGCCAATTGTTTTAACTGCTTTTCATGGTTGCGCGCGTCGGCTTCGAGAGATGCCAGAGATTGCCGCGCCTGATCCCGGTCATTGCGGATAGAGTCACGTTCAGTCCTTGCCAAGTCTCGCTCTCCCTGGACACCATCCAGCATAGATCGCAGAGAAGCTGCTGTTTCGTCTGCAGCCTTGCTAGATGCAGCCGCTGCACGTCCACCGACAAACCAGCCTGCTCCCAATCCAATGATGAGGGTTACAATAGCTATAAGGAGAGCGACAATGGCGTCCAAAACAGGCCCTTTCAGTTGGAACGAAACAAGAACCTAGGCCGGTCAGCCATTATAAGCAAGCCTGTAAGACGGGTTTAAGCGGCTTCTTTGCGCTGCTTCGCAAGCTTCTTGAGAACCATCTGCCGTTTCAGGCGGGAAAGATGGTCGATAAACAATATGCCTTCGAGATGATCCATCTCATGCTGCAAACAGGTGGCGAGCAGGCCATCCATCTGTTCTTCATATTGTTTGCCGGTTTCATCCTGCCAGCGTGCGGTAATCGCGGCGGGGCGTTCGACGTCGGCATATTGCTCCGGTACCGAGAGACAGCCTTCGCTGTAGACGTTTAAGTCCTCTGAAGGATCAAGAATCTCTGGATTAATGAACACCTTAGGATCACGCACTACGTCGTGATCATGGTCGCAATGCTCACCATGTTCGTGATCATGTTCCTCCGGTTCCTGGAGATCAATCACCAATATCCGTTTGGGTACACCAACCTGGATCGCAGCAAGGCCGATGCCCGGCGCGTCATACATGGTTTCAAACATATCTGCGATTAACGTTTTGAGCGCATCGTCAAACTCTGTAACTGGCTCTGAAACAGTTTTCAGACGCGGGTCGGGTACTTCAAGGATCGGTAAAATGGACATGGGTCAAATTTAGGGATTGTACCGAGATTCGTCAACTAGTGACCGCGCTGCTTCGCGAACAAAGAAAAAGGGCCCACCAGATACTGGCGAGCCCTTTAAATTTTGCTGTTTACGGAACTTAGAACCCGACTTTGGCACCTAGGCGGAAGACACGGCCCAATGGGTTACCGACAAACGGGTTGTAACCCAGCGGCAACCGCGCCGCCGAGGCTTCTTCGTTCGTAAAGTTTTCGATCGAAAATTGCAGTTGCGCCTCAAAGGCACTGATCGGAAGTTCATAGGCTGCATGAAAGTCATGCTGGGTATAGTTCGAGATATTCCGACCAAAGTTGGTATCGCCAAAACTTGTACTGGCGCACGGGTCAGGCAATGCCGGGCACCGCTCGTCGACAACGCCTGCGATATAAGTCGCTCCATAACGCAGGTTCAGGCCAGCTACATTATAGTTGATATAGGCATTGGCCCGCCATGGCGAGATGGTGCCTGGCGCCCTGTCCAGATTGGCCAGTCCAACAGCACCGAAACCGGGTCGCAAAAGGTTCCCATCCAAATTAAAGTCACCAATATCATATTTCAAGATATGGCTTGCATTGACGCCGATCGAATAGACACCCGGTCCAATATCGGTGGTATAGCTAGCGGCGAAATCCAAACCAGATGTCTTAGTTTTCGGACCATTGACCCACTGCGTCAAAATGCGCGAGATATTGGTGCCGTTTGTGGTGCCCTGAACACAGGCACCGCCATCAAATGTGATGAGAGACGAGAATGGATTGGAGCAATTGACTAAGCCGCCGGGGACAATATCTCCGTTAGCGTCAGTGACCGCGTTATTCGCGATAGCTTGCGCATCGGTTCTGGTGATTTCGTCTTTGAAATCGAAGCTCCAATAGTCAACCGAGAAGGTAAAGCCGCTAAAGTCGACAACCGCACCAATGTTATAGCTGAACGCTTTTTCCGGCCCCAGATTAGTCGGGTTACCAGCGATATCTACGGCCTTAAAATTTCCGTTTGCGGCACTAATTGCTGCGAGCGATGTCACCGCATTATTGGAGACCTGGGCGGCCAATGGTCCACGGAAGGTCGTACCAACCGACCCGCGCAATACTAGCCAATCCGTTGGTTCCCAGCGAACTGCACCCTTGGGATTAAATGTTGAACCAATCGAACCACCATAATCTTCAAACCGGGCGGCTGCTGTGATTTCCAAAGTATCACTGATTGGAACAGCAACTTCAGCAAAAATGGCTTTGACATCTTGATCCAATCGTTCGGGTCGTGAACCGCCCAAGAAGATGAAGGACCCGGCTCCGTCAAGACCTCCGCCAATACAGCTTTGATCACCCAAAATTACGCAAGGATTAAGATCCAAATTAGACTCAGAGCGCAAGGGCCGCGAGAGAAAATCAAGCTTGCGATACTGTGCGCCAGCGGCCCAACCAATATTGCCGCCACCAAGATCGATGCCCATTTCACCGGAGAAGATAAGGTCAACAACAAGAGAATCTTCGGTTTCCTCAACACCGTTATCGATCTGCAAAAATTCGACCAGATCAGGCGAATTCTCATTACCCGGGACGTAGAAGGGATTAGTCAACCCCAGTGAAGGGTTTCCAGGTCCAGCATTTGCAAAGGGATTAAACCACTGACATCCACCTACTCCCGGAGTTCCGTTAACCGTGTCACAGTCAGCACCGCCCAAGCCATTAAGCGCATCTTGCAAGCGAGAACCGACAATACCTGGAGAACTGCGGCGACGTTCATAATTAGCCCAAGTCACAGACAATTGACCGCGCAGTGTATCGGAAAAATCTTTTTCAAGTGTACCTGACAAACGGTATGCCTTGTTGTTCGCCGTCTGCCTTCCGGACCCCCTACCAGGGTCTGTCGGATTGCCAAGAAAGCCAAAAGGACGCCATAAAAATACACCAATAAACCCAGGAGTGTTCGCTAGGCCCGTCTGATCGACAAACGGTGCAACGCCAGGATTGTTGGGTGAAACAGAAAAGCCACCACCTAAACGGGCACCACCTGGTCCCTGAAGCGGCGGATAACCCGGTGACGTGCCAATGCGATCTAGATCAGTTTGGGCGTAAGTAAATTCGCCGTGGAACCGGAACGTATCGGATAAATCTATGTCGGCCTGGATATAGCCTTGATAGCGGTCTTCTTCCTCCACCAGATTATCGTTCGGTATAAAGCTGAAACGACAAATAATTCCATCTTGAACACCACCGAGGTCATTGCAACCGCGATCAGGTTGAAAAAATAAGCCCGGTGCATTGGGGACAGGAATTCCATTAGGTTCGTTTACAAAAAATGTGCCGGGTGTAGCCAATGCAGACCAAGCGGCGGGGTTTACATCATAAGGCTGGAACCCATAGGAACGGTCCGTCGACTCCAGTTCAGAGCGATGCTGCCAGCCAAAGCCGGCCATGATGTTCAGATCGCCGAAATTTTGCCCAACCAATATGGAAGCTGTATAATTTCCATCTGACCCTTTGATAAAGTCATAGTCGCCCTGCAGCTCAACGCCTTCAAAACCAGTTTTGGTAACAAAATTAGCCACACCGGCAATAGCATCGGAACCATAGGTCGCCGCTGCACCGTCTTTCAGAATTTCGACGCGGTCCAGAGCGAAAAGGGGAATGGAATTTGTATCACCAAAACCACCACCAACTGCGCCAGGTGCGGTCAGCGTCCGTCGACCATTGAACAATACCAATGTGCGGGTCGGCCCAAGGTTCCGTAAATTGATCGAACCAAAGCCTTGATTGGCCTGCGCGTCGGCAGAAAACTGGTTGGAATCACCAAGAACGCTTCCAACCTCGGGAAGGTCCTTAATAAACTCAAGCGGCGATGACACACCATTTTGGGCGAGATCCGCGCTGGTATAGACATCCACAGGAACCGCTGCATCTTCGGGCGTACCGCGAATATAAGAACCGGTCACAACGATGACATTTTCAGCGTCTGTTTCTTCCTGTACATCTTGTGCATGAACCAGACCGGGGGTCATAGTCATTGCCAGCGTCAAGGCGCCTAGGGCGCATTTATTGCGTAAAATGGATTTCCTCATCATGCTCTCTCCTGGTTGTCAGTCTCTTTTTATATTATGGGGAGGACCGACTTATTATTATTATGTTGTGTAATGTGCTCCTAAGACTGTCGCTACGTCAAGGGCGTTTAATTAGCCGTTTAATTATTATGCAATAATCGCCGTGAATGCTTGCTTTTCCACATGATTAATCAAAACAAATCATCATTGAAGCGTCTAATTGTTGCCAGCAAGACACAAGATAATTCCGAAATTCTGCTCAAATAGCATTCACGAGACTCGGATTTAAAGCGAGATCAATCGCTATTGATCGGCCTTCGTGAGCGCAACGCCTGTGCTAACGTGCCTTCATCGAGATAATCCAGTTCACCGCCCACCGGAATCCCATGTGACAACTGACTGAGACGCAACGGGTATTCTTCAAGCCGTTCGGCAATATAATGCGCTGTTGTCTGTCCCTCTAGCGTCGCATTCATCGCCAGCACGACCTCATCAATACCGCCCCGCTCTACTCGCTTTATCAGCTTGTCGATCGCAATATCTTCTGGCCGCACACCATCCAGCGCGGAGAGCCGTCCTCCCAGAACATGGAATTTTCCCGGGAATAGACGCGACTTATCGAGCGCCCACAGGTCCGATACTTCCTCGACCACACAGAGTGATTTTTCGTCCCGTCGAGGGTCGTTGCAAATCTGGCAAGGATCCTGTGTATCAACATTGCCGCAAATCCCGCAGGTCACGAGATTGGCTTCCACTCTCTCCATAGCCGCCAATATAGGCTTCATGGTGGTTTCGGGTCGTTTGAGCAGATGCAACACCGCGCGCCGCGCCGAACGCGGGCCGAGCCCCGGAAGTTTAGATAGGGCTTGAACCAGATTTTCAATCTCTTGTGATGCCATGACGGAACCTTTAGGACGTTGGCGCGCGCGCTGACAACAGAAAATGCCCGTACCGAATATCAAGACAAAATCATGCTGTCCTACAAGGGCCTGTTTCGTTAAGACGGCAGCATGATTCAATCCTGTGCAAAATTTAGAACATTCAAAGCGTTACAGATGCATTCTCGTAGACCCAAAGCTCGGGTTTTAGGATTTGTGAACTGTGTGAACTTTGGAACCACTGATATACTACAGCAGGCTGGCTCATGACTTTTGAAAACTCAAAAAAACTGCGCATTGCCTTCATGGGTACACCGGAATTTGCAGTTCCAGCCCTGCGGGCGCTGCACGCGGCGGGTCACGATATTGAGGCCGTCTATTCGCAACCGCCACGTCGGGCGGGACGCGGAAAGAAATTCACTCCTTCGCCTGTTCAGCAGGTTGCGGAGGAGTTGGGAATAGATGTACGCGTTCCGGTTTCTTTGAAGACGGAAGAGGCACAGACGGAGTTCACGGCGCTCGATCTCGATGTAGCTGTTGTTGCTGCCTATGGTCTTATTCTGCCGCAAGCGATATTGGACGCACCCAAAATAGGTTGTCTGAACATCCATGGCTCACTGCTACCGCGCTGGCGAGGGGCCGCACCTGTCCAGCGCGCCATTTTGGCAGGCGATGAGGCAACTGGCATCACGATCATGCAGATGGAAGCGGGTCTAGATACCGGCCCAATGTTGCTTAAATCTCAAACGCCTGTGGGAGAGAAGACAGCTGGCGAACTGACCGACGAGTTGGCCCAGACCGGAGCAAAGTTGATGGTGCAATATCTGGCTTCAACCGAAAACTATCCGCCGGAAGTACAGGACGATGTGTTGGCGACCTATGCCAAGAAAATCACAAAGGAAGAGGCGCGTTTGGATTTCAGCCAGTCTGCAGCGAACGCGCTTCTTCAAATTCGAGCGTTCAACCCTGTACCGGGCGCGTTTTTTGAATATGATGGCGACCGCTATCGCATCCATTCTGCCGAAATTGTCAACGCTTCCGGTGAAGCCGGTACGCTGATTGATGATCAAATGACAATTGCTTGCGGCGCTGGCGCGATCAAGCCCAATCTTCTTCAAAAGGCGGGGCGCCCTAAATTACCCCTTTCAAAGTTTCTCAATGGTACCAAAATTCCAGTGGGCACCGTTTTACGATGACCCGCTTCGCGCTTACCCTTGAATATGATGGTCGTCCGTTCATGGGCTGGCAGCATCAGGACCATGGCCCCAGCGTCCAGCAAGCCGTTGAAGAGGCGATCAAAAGGATAACCCAGCAAGATATCCGCGTCTTCGCCGCTGGCCGGACCGATGCTGGCGTCCACGCGCTTGGTATGCGGGCGCATTTTGATCTGGAGACAAAGCTAACACCTTTTCGGTTGATGGAGGGACTTAATGCCGGACTAAGGCCCCATCCGGTTGCTGTGCTCGCTATCGATATTGTTGACGACGAATGGCATGCGCGCTTTGCCTGTATTGGTCGGCGCTATGTCTACAAGATTACCAATCGTCGCGCGCCGTTGACTTTGGACAAGGGGCAAAGCTGGCAAGTCGCACGACCGCTCGACGCCGGACTCATGCATGCCGCAGCTCAAGAACTGGTCGGCGAGCATGATTTTACCACCTTTCGCTCTGCCCACTGTCAGGCACAAAGTCCGGTGAAAACGTTGGATAGCGTCACGATCACCCGCTTTGGCGAAGAGATTGAGGTAGAGGTGGCCGCACGGTCCTTCCTCCATCATCAGGTGCGTTCAATGGTCGGTTGTTTAAAACTCGTAGGTGATGGCAAATGGACGCGCGATGATTTGCGCAGGGCGCTGGAGGCCAAAGACCGCGATGCACTGGGGTTTAACGCGCCGCCTGATGGGTTATATTTTGTCGATGCGATTTATCCGAAACCGGACGAAAAATCAGAGGCCAAATAAACGTTGCAGTGATTTATCGAGCATCAGCAATTGCCAGAGCAAGCGGCTGTTATCTGATTTACCTGCGATATGATCATCAGCAACTTTGCGGAGCGCCAGCTCGTCAAACCAGCCCATGCGGGCAAGTGCGCCAGCCTCGGAGATATTCCGCGCTTCCTCTGCCAGCGGTCCGCGAAACCATTGCACTATCGGCGTCACAAAACCCATTTTTGGACGATAGAGGATATCCTGCGGCAAATAGCGTTCCATCGATTTTTTCAACAGATATTTGCCGGTTCCGCGGCGAACCCGCAGATTGGTAGGAAGCTGAGCGGCAAACTCCATTAGCTTATAATCGAGCAACGGTTCCCGTGCCTCAAGACTCACTGCCATGCTAGTCCGGTCCACCTTGGTCAAGATATCCCCCGGCAGCCACATTTTCATATCGGCATATTGCGCCTGATCGAGACCATTGCGTGCGGGCGCTTGCTCCATCAGGTCGATCATCCGTGATTCACCCTGATAGCCGTCCAGTTGCTTAGTCATCGCATCGGAATAGATTGCATGACGCCCCGCTGGCGTGGTCACTCCGACGGCCTCGGCATAACCCTCCGGTCCTGTGCGGGCGAGCGACAGCAAAGTCGATTTGGCTCGCAGAGGTCGAGGCGCCCAATCCGCTTTGGGATACATCCTGCCAAGCCAGCCCAAAGCAGGGCCACGGATAGATTGCGGCAGAAGCCCCCTCACCCGTTCCTCAGCATGGTGAAAGACATGGCGGCGATAGCCAGCCAGCGCTTCATCCGCCCCATCGCCAGACAGAGCCACGGTCACATTTTCGCGCGCAAGTTCTGCTACGCGATAGGTCGGTAGCGCGGAAGCATCAGCAAAAGGCTCATCAAAATGATCGACCAGCGTATCGATCAACCCGAAATCATCTGCAGCGACAGTGCGCGAGCGATGGTCGGTTTTGAACCGCTCTGCCACACGCTCGGCATAGTTGGTCTCATCAAGGGATGCCTGATCGAAACCAATCGAGCAAGTCTTGACGGGTTGCCTGCTCTTTTCGGACATAAGCGCGACAACCGCACTGCTATCCACACCGCCAGACAGAAAGGCACCGAGCGGCACATCCGCAATCATGCGAGAGCCAACAGCGTCCTTCATCAGGGCAACCAGTTCTTCTTCCAGCGTTGCAGCGGATGCTTTGCTCCGCTGGCTAAAATCCATATCCCAATATTGGATCGGCACAGGTTCAGGCTTACCTTGCTCGAGCAGCAAATAGTGACCAGCAGGCAGCTTCTTGACACCCTTCAACAGCGAGGTTTGATCCGGTACATATCCGAATGCGAGATAGTCATCGACGGCCCGAATTTCCGGTTCGCGACGGAGCAAGGGATTAGCGAGCAGCGCCTTCAGTTCGGACCCGAACAATATACTGCCGTCCGATACCCGCGCATGGAAAAGCGGCTTCACACCCAATCTATCGCGCGCCAGAAAAAGCTGTTTGGTGCGCTGGTCAAAGATTGCAAAGGCGAACATGCCGTTGAGTCGTTTGAGACAATCGACTCCCCATTGCCGCCACGCATAGAGAATGACTTCTGTATCACCGCTGGTCATGAATTTGTGACCAAGCGATTCAAGCTCCACCCGGACATCCTGAAAATTGTAGATCTCGCCATTATAGCTGATCACCTGCGCTTCGTCGGCGGTCAGCATCGGTTGCGCGCCGCCTTCCAGATCGATGATCGACAGGCGACGATGACCGAGACCTACGCCTGGCGCGGTCCAGATACCCGAACCATCCGGTCCCCGGTGAGTCAGGCTGTCAGTCATCTTGCGCAGCCGCACAGGATCAACCGGCTTGGCCGTCTCCAGATGAAATATTCCTGCAATGCCGCACATGATGTGCGCCCTAGCGCAGACCTGCCATTTCGTCAGCCAATTTATCAATCGGACCGAGCGCCTTGCGAAAAGCTGCGATGGCTCCCGCGGGTCCGTCCTCATCGATTTTCTCAGCCGATATCAGGACTGCAACCGCTTGTTGGTTCCCGCCGAGCAATTTGGATTTCAGCGTTTCGATTTTCACCGTCGATCCGCTTCCGGTCAATTTATCACCGACGCGATAGAAGGACTGTACATCACGGACCACCGGACCCGGGGCCGTTATCTGAATGGCCTTGCCAGAACCGGGAGCTGGAAGATTGCGGCTCCATGACCATTCGCTGCCCGGGTCAAAAGCGCCCTGCCCATATCCGACAATCTCACGACCATCTTCCTGACGATCATAAACGGCAATGGCGAGATCAACCTCAGCGCCGCTGGACACATTGCGGTATCGACCGAGCAATTGATGATTGGCCCCATCAAAACGTGGTTGCCAGTCAAATAGTGGCTGATAGTCGATCCGTTCCCAACCAGCGACCGTCGGCAATGTAATCTTATCCGGCACCGGTGAACTTTGCGAGGCAAGAGCGGAAGTCCACAGCACCGGCGTTAAGATCATAGCAGCCATCGCGATCATCGCGGCTTTGGGTGTCAGCTTAGATGGCACTGATGCACGCTGTTCAATCGCATCGCCATCGATCATCGGCTCCTCAATTTTGCGATCAAAAAACGGCCAACCAATGGCCATTACTAGCGCAAGGACAAACGCAAAGAAGAACCAGCCGTAAAAGATATGGTCAAAGCCAGTCGCAAAATCTGTCGTCGTATGATGGGCTATATAAATTGTACCAAAAGCTCGGATACCATTGGCAATTATCGGCACGACCACCGCAGCGATCAGGAACATCGTCCGCCGCTGCCAGCTTTGGAAACATAGATTGGTGACCAATGCCCCATAGGCGACCATGGCGATCAGGAATTTTACCCCGGAGCAAGCCTCGGCCACTTCAAAATAACCGGTTGGCGTCGAAATAAAAACACCATCTATAAAGGCGGGAATATTAGCCCAACCCAGAAAAACCATCGACATTTCCGCGGTGATCGTCTGCAGGAAAGGCACAAATTCTTCGCCAAAAGGTACGAGGAAGAAGCTGTAAAATAATGGAAAAATCAGCCCGCGCATGACCTTGGGACCAAGCAACGTGATGACAGCGCCTTGTAGCATCATAACTAAGCCCAGTTGGCGGGCAAAGGAAACGCCCGCCGCTTCCCCGAGCAACCAGCCGCCGGACGCGATAGCTATCCACAATAATCCGGGAGCCCATATCGTCGGCGTTATTTTTACTAACTCTTCCCGCCGCTGCTGCACCAGCCAAATAATGATCGGAGCGATCAGCAGACAGTGATTGTAGGTTGAAACATTCCACCAGGCGTCGAGCATCGCCAGGCCATCTCGCCAAAACAGGATGACGATAGCCGCGACGGCCAAGCACAGCATACTCAGATGTTGCCGCCAAGAACTGGTCTCGGGTTTGCTTTCAGGCACATCCAATATTTGATCGATGGCCGCGCTACTCATTCTGCCGCCTCGACGAATTCGGGTTCATCAATGCAGCATAGGCCGGCAATAGCGGCGAGCTGGCTCTCCCAGCTATAAGCTGATCGGATAAGCGCGCTGGCATTTTCCCCGAGCGCCTTTGCTTTATCCGAATTGGCCAGAAGATTGCTAACCAGCCGCGCCTCATGCTGCACATCATCGGCCACACAAAGATGTTGACCATCGATAGCATCGATACCCTGCGTAGCGGCAGCAGAAGCCACCACAGGTTTGCCCATTGCCATCGCTTCCAGAACCTTATTCTGGATACCCCGCGCAATGCGCAGAGGAGCGGCCACAATATCGGCAGTCTTCAACCAGCTTCGAATATCGTCAACGCTTCCGATAACTATGGTTCCGTTTACACCATCAAGCTTTAAGACAGGTGCCGTTGGCGCGCGTCCCACAATCGCAAACTGTGCATCCGGATGTTGTTCACGGATTTTGGGCATAGCATCAGTCGCGAAACTGATAACCGCCTCTACATTTGGCCGATAATCCATCTGTCCCGTAAACAGGATCAACGGCCCTTTATCGCGGCGTTCAATAGTGGTTACCTTAGTGGGATCATAGAAATCAAGATCGATCCCGTTACCGACGGCTTTGATTTTCCCGTCGCCAAGCCCAGAGCGTCCCCGGAACAATTGCGCTTCGGCTTCACTGACTAAAAGCGAATAGTCTGCGATCGCGCCGACCTTCTTCTCAAAGGCCCGCAGCAATTTTCCTTCACGCCGATTGATCCAGGCCATCGGGCCGGAACCTTCCTCTGCATAGCTTTCAAATTTTGCGCTATCGACATCGACAAAATCCATGATCAGCCGACCAGAAAAATTCGCAGGAACAAATTGCGCCATCTGACCGGAAAACACAAAGATGCAATCAATCGGTCGCGTCTTCAATATGGTACGAACATAGTCCCTAATTTGAGTGCTCTCAAAGGACGTCAGCGATACGGGCCTTCCGGAAACAAGCGCTTCTATCCCTGCTTGCCAGTTGGCTTTATTACGCCGGGCGATCTGAACAGAGGCTAGTGATGATTTGATATCGCTGTCTTCATTCGCTTCTGCTTCATCCTCGGCAAAGCAAGCCAAATGCACTGACCGGTATTCCATCAACTTGCGCAAAATATGATGCGACCGGATTTTGTCCCCTCGATTAGGAGGCCAAGGCACCCTGTGGGTCAGAAATAATATCTCGCCCATTAGCCCAAGCCTTTGGCGATGATCGGTCCCAAACGATTAGCAACGGAGAGCGGCAGTTTCTGCCACAGGGCAACCTGGAGCCGGTATTTAGGGCTCATCGGATTAACATCACGGACTTCTTCACCATCGCCAGTGCGAATGGCATAGAACAAAGCCTGTGGTTCAAAGCCCCAATTTTTCTTGAAGGAATAAGCGCCTGTACCAACTTTCGAGCGACCAAAATCAAACCGCTGACAACCACGTTCACGCGCATGGTTCATCAGCGCGTAATACATAACATCATTGGCCCTTAAACGACGCGCCTCATAGGTACCTCCACCCCAATAGGGCATCACAGTACCGTTGTGATAAAGACTCAATACGCTGGCCACAGGCTCGCCATCATTTAAAACGGTCAGTATGTCTACATCTTCTCCAAAAGCATCCATAACTGCATCAAATAATGCCTTTGGGAATACTGGCGTACCGAGGTTTCGAACACTTTCGGCATAGACACGATAGTGATCTGACCGATCCACTTCGTCTGACCCGATCCGAACGACCAGTTCATTTTTCAATCCCTTACGGACTTCGGCTCTTTGTTTCCGCGGAATGGCCAATAGTTGATTTTCATCGCTATCTGCTAAGTCCGTTACAAAGCCTGCATAGACGCCGTCTTTATTTTGCCATTTGTCGCAAGGTGTCGGCCCGCCTCTCAACTCAACCGTTGAAAAACTATGAACCTCTGCAAAACCCCACGCCGTATCCGCCAGCATTTCAGTCGCATGATCACTCAAACTCAATATCCCGCCACCAACGGCAAAACCCGATGAAACCAGTGCCCGGCCAAACAGAGCGGAATGAACAAGGGTCAGAGGCAAGACCGCTTGCAGCTCTCCGTCATCATTTTCCGCAAGCATGTAGCGCCATTCATGACCACAGGCTTTTGATACAGCCATTGTCCAAGCTGGCCGATGAAAGGCAGTGCCTTCTGCATGATCGCAAACAAATTTATCTATCCGCTTCAGTTCATTTTGGTCATCTTGAGCCAATATACGAACGGTGATCGCCTGCGGTGAGAAGGGCATATTCATTGCGCTAACTCGCCTTCCAATGCAGCCAGTTCATCCACCCTGCCCCAAACATAGTCTTTGCTGACGCGAACGAGCTTTGAGCGCATGACATCCAACTTTGTGTAGTGACGCAGTTTGGATTTAAGCGGCGCATTATCAACACGCGGTTGCGTTGGATCTATTTCCCAAGGGTGGAAATAAAATATTGCGCCACGGCCATCATCCTTCTGCATTTTCCGGATCGCATGATCATAAAACGCATAAGGCAGCAGACGGAAAAATCCGCCGCCGCCTGCCGCCAATGTCCTGCCTCCCATCTTAACAGTGGTCACTGGTAGCTCGATCAAATCTGAACCTGTAACAGGTTTCCACGCAAAGCGCGGTGACCCTTCCCAACCATAATGGTCATGCTTGATCGGCGCCACACTGGACGAATAGCGATAGCCTTGTTCGGCCAGTATTTCATGCGCCCAGGGGGTGCGTTGATCGATAGAAAAACTTGGTGCGCGATAACCGGTAATGGCCTGCCCCGAGCTATCTTCCAAAATCTTCCGACTATGTTCCAAATCTTTGCGAAACTGATCGGGGGTCAATGTAAAAACTCTTGCATGATCATAGCCATGGCTGGCAACCTCGTGCCCCGCCGACACAATGCGCTGCATCAGCTTAGGGCAGCGTTCGGCAACCCAGCCTAGCGTAAAGAAGGTGGCTTTGATTCCAGCCTCGTCAAACAACTCAAGAACGTTATCCGTGTTGCTTTCAAACCGATGCTCCAAACTATCCCAGTCGGCGCGATCGATTACTGTTTCAAAGGCGCCAACCTGAAACCAGTCCTCGATATCCACTGACATGGCGTTGAGCAAAGCATTAGCTTCTCTCGCCTTGTTGATAGGTTCAGGCCGCGCGTCCTGCATTGACATAGCTTTCCTTGCTCCGGACATCGCTTTCGACCCAATCCACAAGCATCGTCAAGACGCGGTGCAGATTTTCTTCCTGACTATCCATGCGGGATTCCATCGCAGCAAGCTGTTTGGAAATCATATCCACTTGGGCAGAAACGATATCGGAAGACGCTGGCTCCACAATCGGTGTCCGGTCCATTGGCATCGGTTCGACGAGTGCTGGCTCAGCATCTTCATCTACGCTTCTGAGAGACACTAACTCATGCTCGGGGGATACTGCTTCAACAGCACTTTCTGGAGCTACGGCAGCGAAAGATGGCACGACTGGCTCAACTTCCGTCTGTGTCTCCGCTGCTCGCGCCGGTTTCTCCCACAAGGGGCTTTTTACTGTTGCCGGATCGACTTCTATTTCCGGTTCGGCAATATCGATTTCTTCACCGTTCAAATCAGCCAAGACGCGGCCGATCAACGGTTGATCGATTAACTCCGCATGCTCAACGGCTCCCATCAGCATCACGCGGCTCATCAATGTGTTGATCTTGCGCGGGACACCGCCGGTTTCACTGTACAGGAGAGCGAAGACATCAGAAGTGATCTTCGGGCGTCCCGACCAACCGCTTTTAGACAGTCGGTGAGTAATGTAAGGCTCAATTTCGTGAGGTTCCATTGGCTCGAGATGGTGATTTGCAATCACCCGCTGCCGCAATTGCTCCAACCGATCAGATTTTTGTAATGTGTCGCGAAATTCTGGCTGACCGAGAAGGAATATCTGCAGCAACGCCTGACCGCCAAGCTGAAAGTTGGAGAGCATCCGTAGCTCTTCCAAAGCACCGGTAGGCAGATTCTGTGACTCATCAACAATCAACAAGCATCGCCGTCCCGCCCGAGCTTCGCTATGCAAAAACTCCTCGAAAGCGCTCAATAGCTGCGCCTTGTCCATGCCATCAGTATCGATATCAAAATTTTCTGAAACGATCCGGACAATGTCTTTGCTATCAAGTGCGGTCGTAACGATGTTAGCAGCCGTCAATCGTTCCCGATCAATAGTTGCCATCAGGTGACTGACTAGCGTTGTTTTACCGGCACCGACGTCGCCCGTAATCACGATAAAGCCTTCGCCCTGTGCCAATCCATAGCCGAGATAGGACAGTGCCTTACGATGGGTAAGACTTTCAAAATAATAGTGCGGATCCGGCGTCAGTTGGAATGGCCGACTTTTTAGTCCATAAAATGCTTCATACATACTGGTATCTCCCACCCACACATTTGGTGATATTACTAAAATTCATATTGCAAGCCGAGCAATGCCGACGCTGTAAGTTCGCTATCAAAACCATCTTGCCGAAAACTATCTAGGCCGACCGCCGCAGTACCGCTAAGTCCTGGGATAATCTGACGGTAGTAAGCCGCATTTGCACCCACAGCGAGCACTTTAGGCGCCCCTGCAAAACCGCTGTCCAGCAGGTTGGCATAGACATTGGTGTCAAAACTTGACCGTGCGTCAAGCTGGCGACCGATTGAAAGGTTGGCGTAATAGTTCTGATCCACCAGACCATCGACACCGGCCAAACCGCCCAATTGCGATGCAATGAAACGGCGACGCGAATAGCCTGCAGCGACAGATGCATTCCAGCCATTATAGCCGTAAGTCAGCTGGGCATTCACCCCACGCGCCCGGAAAGAGGATGACGCGGCGGATTGCAGGGCATCGTTGAGGCAGAGACTGCTAGACTGTCCAAAGGCGCAACCATTAAGCTCGCCGCTCAAAGGATTGCGGTTGCTTGTGAAGCTCGTTCCCAAGGAGTCGAGATTGTCATTCAACAAATTGCCGAAGCCCGATACTGTGTCATAGACTGACACGTTCAGCGACGTATTCTCATTGGGTTGATACCCAAGACTACCCGCATAGGTGGTGCTGCCGTAACGGCGTCCGATGCGCGCTTCTAGAGAAGTGCGGCGGCTCGGTCGCCACAATACGCCAGCATCCCAAATCAAACCATCCTGATCATAAGATAACAGGCGGGGCGATGCATCATCAGTGACCAAACGGCCGTCATTATCAATGACCGGATCGCCGTTGATATCCCGCAAAGCATCACGCTCGGAAATTTCTATGTCTTCATATCCGACACCGCCGACAAGCGCGACAGTTGGTGTAACGGGAACCGTAACATCAGCGCGAACATATTTACCTTCGAACCGTTGATCGAGCTGACCTGAATCTTCCCGCTCGTAACCTCCACCCACAGACCAACCGAAGGGCAGTTCACCTGGTTGCATGCCCACACTTGCACTTGCCGAATGGCTGACGCTGTCATCAAAAATATCAATAGGTAACTGGCCTGGAGGCAATATGCCGGTATCTTCGCTCTCAACCTTTGTATAACCGACGCGATAATTAGCGTTTACATCCAGCGCACCGATATTTGTCGATAAAGATGGTCCTGCATATATCGAATACACCTGTGTGACATTGTCGATATTGCCAACGGTGTTGGTTGGCGCCTCCCCGCGAAGATCAACACGACTGCGCGTTGCAATACCGCCCGCTTCAATCGCGAGAGCATTTGGCACGATCTGAACACTGGCGCGCGCCAATCCGCTAAGGATGTCATCGTCGCCAATATCATCTTGATAGAAAAAACGGCGCTCATAGCGCAGGTTCACTTGCGCTTCTGCCTGACGTGTCTGGATCGATGTTTCAATGCCAGCGGCAACCGTCGTATAGGTTAGTACGTCCGAACCGTCTTTCAGGTCAGCAACCAACACTTGCTGCACTTCCAGATAGGGCGTTACTTCGACATTGCGGTCGCGGGCCTGCGCTGGCTGCACGGCAACCATCAGCAACGGTGACATGACCGCTCCAATTTTCAAGATACGCGTGATTTTACGGCTGGTCACGGTTACTCTCCATATCCATAATAAGATCCAAAGCTCCGTCCGGTTGGCGAAAATTTTGTGCCATTGAGGAGCAATTGGATATTGTCGCAGCCAGCCATCAGGCTCAGCGCGTCTTTTAATGCTGTTTCAGTAGTTTCATCGGCTTTGACGATCATCACCACTTGCCCGACATGGGTCGCGAGCACCGAAGCTGGCGACGCCGACAACGCAGGTGGCGAGTCAAAAATAACAATCCGATTGGGATTATGTTGGGTCAACCGATTGAGCACTTCTTCGGTTCGCGACGAAGCAAGATATTCAGTGTCGGCGTTGGTCTGATCACCGGCTGGCAAGATCGCCAGTCCAGCAATATCGGTATGGATGATGCAATCCTCGACCAATAAGTCGGGATCAGCAAGAGCATCCATCAGCCCTTTGCTGCCTTCCAAACCAAGGCTCGACAAAATGCTTGGTTTTGCAAAATCAGCATCCACCAACAGCACTTCATTGTCTTTTTCAGCCGCGATAGACAGCGCCAGATTCAAGGCACAAAATGTCTTTCCTTCATTCGGATGTGCAGAACAAATCAAGATTCGTTCGCCATGAGAAACACGCGCTTGTTTGCTATTGCCTTTGGCAGCCAGCAGCAACTGGCGCTTGATGATACGAAATTCCTCTGAAATGCCAGTGACTGGACCATCAGGGACCACAAAACCGGATTCTCTGAGCTTGTCCCGGTCAACAATAACACGAGGCCCATCATAAGCAGCAGCCCGTCTCGGCGCGGCTGGCACGATTTGCTGGGCCTTTATTTCGGGCGGCAATATTTCTGGACCATAATTTTGTGTCGGTCCGCCAGTTTTTGACGGGACATAATCATAGACTTGACCCGCACGTTCAAGCAGCGAGCTGGACTTTTTAAGAGGATTATATTTGTTCATGTTCTTTCCTCAAGCCACCATGCCGCGTTGGATAAATTCAACGACCATCAGCAATGCGAACACCCCGACAAGGGCTCCGCCAGCGCTGTAAAACAGACGCATTTTCTTTTGCCGTATGACACGTTCACCACTCGTCAATATTTGCGATACAGACCCGATAACAGGCAATCCGCTAGCCTTTTCGAGTTTCGCAGACGTCGGATAACTGGTCTGCAACTGCCCCATGGCAAAGGCCGCGCCAATACCGCCGCCAAGACCCACAAATAATACCATCGCAAGCAACAAGGGCCGGTTTGGAGCCGCAGGAGAACGCGGGCTAGATGGCGGATCGATGACCTTGAATTTTATCGAATCGGTTTCCGATTCAACCTGGCCGCGCAGTTTGATTTGCTCGCGGTCCTGCAGCATTTTGTCGTACTGGTTTTTTAGAACATCATAGTCGCGATTAATCCGTGCCATTTCCGCAGCGACACCGGGTTCCAGAGACTGTTTGGACGCCAGTTGCGCCATATCCGCTTGAATGGCATTTTTCCGTGCCTGAAGGGCAGCGACCGAAGCCTGACGCTCTGCGCGCATGCTTTGCAGTGAACTATAGGCCGGATTGGGCGTTCTGTATCCCGACGAACCAGACCCCTTTGGCTGCGCTGCAACCTGTGCCCGCAGTGCCGTGATTTCGCTCTTCATGGCGATGATATCAGGATGGCTGTCTGTCCATCCGCGGGCGCGAGCCGAAGCCAATCGCCCCTGAGCCTGTGCTAACTGTCCACGCGCACCACCCGAGTTACCGGCAGAAAAACCAGGTGTCGCGATTGTCGCCGGTGTGCCAGACAGTTGACCGTTCAAAGCGGCTAGCGAGCCAGAAGCCGAACCCAATTGCGATTCAATCTGGCTGAGTTCTGCACGAGAAGCCTCGATACGCTGGCTGATCGAACCAACGCCTGGTAATAGGCCAAGGTTTTCAGTCTCAAACTGAACACGTTTTTGCTCCGCTTCTTGCAAAGTTTTTTCCCGCGTCGCGAGTTGCGCGTCCAAAAATTTCAATGTTTGGGTTGTCTCATCGCGATCACCGGAAAGATTCTCTTCGACGAAGATATCGATCATCTTTTGGACGATTTCTCGGGATAAAATAGCGTTCTCTGCATCAGATAAATTGCTTGCAGATGCCTTTGCGGTAATTTCGAACAGATTGTCTTTTTCTGATTTTATCTCGATATTTTTACGCAACATCTCGACCTTACCGGCCAACTCACGATCGCTGGCTACCGACAGGTTTAAGTCCGTCCCGCGAACAACTTTTTCCAAGTTAATTGTGGATGCCAGCGTTTCCTGAACGCGGTCCATACTCTTTTTACGGTCCCGCGATTCAATACCAACCTTGTCAGACAAGATAGACTGCATCTCGACAAAGACGCGCGCTTTGGACTCGTAGCTATTCGGGATCAACGCGACCACAAGCCAGCCCAAAAGGCAAATGCCCCATGCGACTGCCAATGCAAGCCAGCGCCTATTCCAGACGCTATGCAAAGCTACTCTAAACTCATCATAAAGGCCGTTCATTGGTCTTTTCGATCCCTGTAAATTCTGCGCGGAAGCAGATTAAAACATGCTCTTCGGAATAATGATCACATCACCGGGACGCAGCATCACATTGGCTTTGGTTTGGCCGCGATCAAGCAGATCACCGATGCGCAGTGCGTATTCCTGCTGCTTGCCGGTCCCGCGGTTGTAACGGACCAGCCGGGCTTTATTGCCTGACGCAAATTCAGACAGGCCACCAACCGCGATCATCGCATCCAGCAAAGTCATATTGGCGCGATAAGGAATCGAAGCCGGTTTCTCGGTCGCGCCGACAACCCGTATTTGCTGCGAAAATGTACCAGAGAAGTTGTTGACGATGACCGACACCAGCGGCTCGTTGATATATTGCGACAATTGCAGCTTCAGGTCTTGAGCTAGCATCGCGGGCGTTTTGCCCACCGCAGGCATGTCGGTAATCAACGGTGTGGTGATCCGGCCATCCGGTCGGACCTGAACCTTGGCGCCCAGCTCTGGGTTCCGCCAAACAAAGATCGTCAACTCATCGAGCGGACCGATAACATATTCTTCACCTGGACCTTCCTGCATCGAAACAAAAGATGCCGGTGGCAATTGCGGTCCCGAAGAAACGCCTGAACATCCCGCAACTGCCAGAGACGCCAAACCGGCACCCAGCATGTATTTCGGTAAGCTCTTCTTTTTGAACGCAGCAGTCATTTTCTTTTCCTTGCAAACAGCCGTTAGCGACCGACCGATTCCACAAGGAAAAGGGCCAATCGCACATAGTCAGGCGGAAGCTATGCGAGAAAATAGTGAAGATAGCGTTAGGATTGACTGAAATTAGTGTTAATATTCGGCTGTTTTCATGGGATTATAGCAGCTAATCGAATCAACTGAGCAAGATTTCCTTCGCCGGCCCCTGCCCCAGAAAGTTTGCGGGGCTTGCGCTGGCACCATAAGCACCGGCACAGAAAATCGCGACAATATCGCCAACCTGCGCTGTCGGCATTTCTGCTCTGTCGCTTAACAGGTCGAGCGGTGTGCAGAGACAGCCCACAATGGATACGACCTCATCAGAAGTCTTGTCATATTGCGTGGCAATTGCCGCAGGATAGTTCCGACGGATCACCGTTCCGAAATTTCCGCTGGCCGCAAGTTGGTGATGCAAGCCACCGTCAGTCACGAGAAATGTTTCGCCCTGGCTCTCTTTACGGTCAACGATCATCGTCAAGTAAACCCCAGCCTCGCCAACAAGATATCGGCCCAATTCCAAGGCAAATTGGGTATTCGCTAGTATTTCCGGCAATGCGGATAACTGCTTCTTCAGAGCCTTTCCGATTTGCGTGACATCAACGGGTTCGTCACCGGGGAAATAAGGTATGCCAAAGCCCCCACCCAAATTGACATGTTCTGGGCTAGCGCCGATTTCTTCTGCCAAACGCGCCGCCAGTGCGATCGTCTGCGCCTGCGTTTCAATGATAGCATCGGCTTTCAACGCTTGGGAGCCAGCGAATATATGAAAACCCCGCCAATGCGCTCCGGCGCCCACAATCTTTTGGACATTCTCAGCCACCAGATCGACATCCATGCCAAATTGCTTGGCCCCGCCGCCCATTTTCATACCCGATCCTTTAAGATCAAAGTCAGGATTGACGCGAACGGCAAGCCGCGGCCGCAAGCCTTCTTTTGCGCCAATGGCCAAAGCGCGGTCACATTCTGTGGGCGATTCGATGTTTATCGTGACGCCGGCTTGAATAGCGGCCAGCAATTCATCATCACGCTTACCCGGCCCGGCAAAGCTGATCTTCTTTGCTGCTGCACCAGCCTTTATGGCCATCGTCAATTCACCACCAGATGCAATATCAATCCCATCGACAAGCCCAACCATATGCGACAACACTGGTGCATAGGGATTCGCTTTCATGGCGTAGTGAATATGCAATTGCGCCGGCATCGCATCCCGCAAAGTCTTGATCCGCGAGCTAAGATGCTTTTGGGAATACACAAAAAGCGGCGAACCATGATCTGCGACCAATGCACTCGCTTTTACGCCGCTAACCGCTAACTCTCCATCTAGGCTTTCATAATCTGCTGGTATGGGCCCGATAGGCTTGACTTTACTCATGAGATTTCATTCTTTGTCAAAGCGTTACGGTCCAGTTTTCCATTTGGATTCTTCGGAAATTCTTTAAGCATTACAATATCCCGAGGATACATAAAATTCGGTAAATTACGCTTCAAATATTTCCGTAACTCCTTTTCCATATCCTGCGCCTCTGGAGCATACGTCGGCCGAACATATAGGCAAATCGCGTGCCCCAATCGCTCATCGGCCACACCAATAGCTACTGCCTCTGCCACCAATCCCGATTCTATCGCAACTTCTTCAACTTCCGTGGGGCTGATCCGATTGCCAGAGCTCTTTATCATATTATCGGTGCGCCCGACAAAATAGAGCAGTCCATCATCGTCGCGACGAACGGTATCACCTGACCAAACTGCTAATCCCCCATATTCAGACGCCGCTGGCGCCGGCTTAAAACGTTCCGCAGTCCTTTTCGGATCTTGCCAATATCCTTTGGCCACGAGCGGTCCTGCATGGACCAATTCCCCCTCTTCACCGGCGGCAGCAATTTCGCCGTCGGCGCCCACCACCATGATCTCGGCAAAAGGGATGGCGGTTCCCATACTAGTAGGATTGTCATCAATCAACGACGGGTCGAGATAGGTAGATCGAAATGCCTCGGTCAGCCCGTACATTGCATAAATATCTGTCTTTCCGTCAAAAATAGCGCGTAACTGTCTTACCAAAGATGGCGTCAACGCGCCGCCACTATTAGTTAGTCGCCGCATGGAAACCGCGGCATCCTGTGACCAACGCTGATCAACCAATTGTACCCAAAGCGGCGGCACAGCTGCCAAGGTCGTGATCTGGTCGCGGGCACAGGCTTTGATGACATCACGCGGCGTGAGATAATCCAACGGATAAGCGCAGCCGTCCGCATACCAAGTCGACAGCAACTGGTTCTGACCATAGTCGAAACTCAAAGGCAGCACACATAATGTGCGATCATCCTGTCCCAGATTCAAATATTGCGCGACACTAATCGCGCCAAGGCTGAGATTGGCATTGCTGAGCATAACCCCTTTGGGCCGCCCAGTTGACCCGCTGGTATATAGGATTGCTGCTAGAGTCTCAGTATCTGCCGAGGTGTCGCTAGGGTCCAAAGGGTCATCAATATCTTCAATGTCAGTCGATACGGTAGCATCGTTCCAAACCACACAGCCTGAGTCCAGAGGATTATCTTCCAGTGACTTAATCCGCCCAGCGTTGGTAATCAGCAGTTTAGCGCCGCTATCCGCGATAATATGATCCACTTGTGCAGGTTTCAAAACCGGATTGATTGGCACATGAACAAGCCCCGCCCTAACCGCAGCGAGAGGCATGACACAGGCCAGTTCAGTTTTTGGTAGCCATGTCGCTATCCGGTCACCGTGATCGAAATCTTGCACCAGTAACCAACGCGCTAACATGCCAACACGATGATTTAACATCTTGTAGGTAAGAGACCCAGAACGCGTTACCAATGCCGGTGCCATAGGGTCTTTGCCCACGGCAAGATGATCCAATGGGAACGCAGCTTTTGTAGATAGAATGTTCAAATGCTTGAGCCTATGGGAAAAAGTAGAAAATTGTGACAGACATGACGGTAACCATGAACAGTGAATATCACGATAATTTCCAGTCGGCGCAAGCATCAGCTGGCGAAAAACTCGGCAGGGCTGGTCAAAAGTCGCTTTTTGATCGCTTGGATTGGCTGAGTCAGCTGCATGCACTTTGCCTGTCCGGGAATCAGCCGCTGATTGTTCACAGTACCGAAAATGAGGCACAAGCTTGGATGTTCCTGATGAAAAAGGGTCTCGGTAGCTATGCGGCCCTGGCCAATTGGTATAATTTCACCTACCGACCAATTTTTACCGGGGACCTTGATGAAGTTACCAAATTGGCGCTCCTGGCTAGTGTGGCAAAGAAAATCAAATCTCATTCGCATCATGTTGAAATATCACCAGTTCCAGAGGAAGATAATGCGGCCAGCCTGACAGAGCGTGCCTTTGAGCAGGCGGGATGGGTCGTTTTCAAATCCAAAGCCGATGACAATCATATTTTATCGGTCAATGGTCGCACGTTTGATCAATATTGGGCAGAACGTCCCGGACGGCTGAAAAATACCGTCCGCCGCAAGGCCAAGAAAAACATCGTTTCCATCCGCGTTGAGACAGAATTTTCCGACGAGCATTGGAATGACTATCTCGATGTCTACGACAAAAGCTGGAAGCCCGAGGAAGGCAATCCCGATTTCCTGAAGAACTTGGCACAACAGGAAGCTGCAGCCGGGTGTTTGCGGCTTGGGTTGGCCTATATTGATGGCATTCCGGTCGCCGCACAATTTTGGACCGTTGAAAACGGCGAAGCGCTCATTCACAAATTGGCGCATGTTGAAGATGCTACCAAATCGTCCCCCGGTACATTGCTTTCGGTCGCCATGTTTCAGCACGCCATCGATGTGGATGGCGTCAATCTGGTAGATTTTGGCACCGGCAATGATCCCTATAAACGGGAATGGATGGAAGACGTGCGCACCAGATATCGTTTGGACATGTATTGGCCAAACAACCCTCTTTCTTGGCTATCTATACTGCGGTACACGATCTCAGCCCTTGTAGGAAAGCGTTGATCGCTTTAGGGAAGCGCCGTTGTCCGGGAATCGGGGGTTTATTGATGTCGGAAAATCTTGATTTGACGCCAGAGGCGGCGGTTCGTGCCGTTATGCAGGACATATTGGGACTGGACGCCGAGCAGGTTGCCGCGTTTACGCCAGATACCGAGCTTTTTGGCGCTTTGCCTGAGTTAGACAGCATGGCAGTGGCCGGACTTCTGACCGAGTTGGAAGATCGCCTCGACATCATGATCGAGGACGATGAGGTCGATGGGGAGCTGTTCGAAACATTCGGCAATCTGGTTGCCTTTGCTGAAATGAAAGCAGTTGAGTGACGGCGACGCTTGAATATTCGAGGTACGAATTTCAAGGAAATGATGAGCTTTGCCTGAGGGTTGGCGGCCATCACGCCAAGTCCATTCTTCTCATCCCTCCCCTATTTGACGAAATGAACCGCATGCGGCGGATGTTGGTTGATGTAATGCGGTTACTGGATACCAATGGGATTGGCAGCGCCTTACCAGACCTTCCAGGCACCAACGAAAGCCTCTTCCGCCAGGAGCACGCCAGTTTGGCGGTCTGGCGACAAGCTTTGACTGAATGCTCCCACATATTGCCGGAATGCAAGCACATCGCTTCATTTCGCGGCGGATGCCTGATCGATGATTTTGCTGATGACTTACCAAAATGGCGACTTTCGCCAGCCAAAGGTAACGCCTTGCTCAGAACCATGATGCGCACGCGCATGGCATCGGACAAAGAGGCTGGGCTGTCGACAAATATGGTGCAATTGACCGATGAGGCACAGCAAGGCGCCGTCAATCTGGCTGGTAACAGAATCTCGGCGTCAATGTTCTCTGAGCTTCAGGATGCGGTGCCCGCTCTATCCGACGATGTACGAACCGCTCAATTGGAAACAAGCGCGCACAAGGGTGATATAAAACTGCCCGGCTCCGCTTTGTGGCTTCGCGCAGAACCGGATGAAGACCTGCTATTGTCAGGCGCGATAGCGACGGATCTCGCTTCGTGGATATTGTCATGACGCGGTCGTTTCATCAATTTCCTTGCGAGGATGCACTGCTCGCTGGAACGCTGGATGCGGGGCAAAAACCGATTGGCCTGAT
This sequence comes from uncultured Sphingomonadaceae bacterium, assembly GCA_947493215.1. Taxonomy (GTDB): domain Bacteria; phylum Pseudomonadota; class Alphaproteobacteria; order Sphingomonadales; family Sphingomonadaceae; genus Parasphingorhabdus. The sequence goes on from CANLQE010000001.1 coordinate 2,384,220, forward strand.
GATCGTGAGCGGCGGCAATGAAATCAGGTCTGGGGCGCATGCGGGAATGGCCAGAATCGCTCAAAACGTCGCAGCGCAGGGCTTTCCCGTTTTCCGCTACGACCGTAGAGGCATTGGTGAGAGTAGTGGCACAAACGGAGGTTTTCTGGAATCCGGAGCGGATATCAACGCAGCGACGGACTACTTCCGCCAGACAAACCCCAAAATTACCAGAATAGTAGCCTTTGGCAATTGCGACGCGGCTTCCGCTTTGGCCCTTTTTGGCGATGCGAAAGCCTTCGATGGCTTCGTTCTAGCCAATCCTTGGGTGATCGAAGACACGGATATCTCTTCCGATACTCCTACGGTTCCGCCGCCGTCTGCGATAAGGTCTCGCTATTGGGAACGACTGAAAAACCCGCAATCGATTATCGATCTTCTTACCGGCAAGATTAACTTAAGAAAGCTTGCTAATGGTTTGAAGCAAGCAACTCAAAAACAAGAAAACACCGAACTTTCCATCCGAATCAAAGACGGATTGATCCGATTGAACAAGCCTTGTAAAATAATACTCGCGAGCCGCGATACCACCGCCCGCGCTTTTCTGGCGGCATGGAACAGCAAAGACTTTGCCGATGCCCAAGCCTTGCCGAATATCACGACCGAAACACTGGACAGCGCGTCCCACAGCTTTGCCGATGAACATTCGAAAGTCTGGCTGGAAACCCAGCTGCTGAATGCTCTCAACAACGCCTAAGCTATCCGCCTAGCTTATTCAGCAGCCAAAAGCTCAAACTCTTCTTCCGCCAAGAAACGCTCGGCATCCAAAGCTGCCATACAACCTGTCCCTGCCGCTGTGACAGCCTGCCGATAAACATGATCCATCACATCGCCGCAAGCAAACAGGCCGGGAATTTTGGTTTTCGGGGTACCCGGCTCGACTTCAATGTAACCACCGTCGATGAGATCGAGATGGTCTTTGAAAATCTCGGTCGCTGGCGCATGGCCAATGGCCACAAATGCGCCGTCCGTCTCCATATGGCTCTTCTCACCAGTCTGTGTATCGACCAGATCGACACCAACCAGACCCATAGGATCACCGCCGCCGACGAACTTTTCGACCGTCTTGTTCCACAACACAGTAATTTTCGGGTTGGCAAACAATCGATCCTGCAAGATTTTCTCGGAACGCAAGCTGTCACGGCGATGGATCAATGTCACATCATCGCTGTGATTGGTCATGTATAGCGCTTCTTCAACCGCCGTATTGCCGCCGCCGATAACGACGACTTTTTTGCCCCGATAAAAGAAACCATCGCATGTCGCACAGGCAGAGACACCCTTGCCGCCAAGCGCTTCTTCGCCTTCAACACCCAACCATTTGGCTTGCGCGCCCGTAGCAATCACGAGCGTATCGCCTTCATAAATTGTGCCGCCGTCGCCGGTCATGCGGAACGGTCGCTGTGAGATATCAACATCGACAATCGTGTCGAACATCGTCCGCGTGCCGACCTTGTCCGCCTGCGCTTGCATTTCTTCCATGAGCCATGGCCCCTGAACCACATCGCGGTAACCCGGATAGTTTTCCACATCAGTGGTAATAGTCAACTGACCACCCGGCTGCAGGCCTTGAACGACAATCGGTTCCATTCCGGCGCGCGCGCCATAAATGGCAGCACTAAGGCCCGCAGGACCAGAGCCCAATATCAACATTTTCGTACGATGTGTTTCGGTCATATTTCTATCCTAGATTCGTCAGATTCGTTTGTTACGCTCCACATAAGGATGCAGGGCGCCACTCGGCAAGGGGCGACGCGAGAAGAATCGCTGTTGGCGCTGATAATCGCGCTTTTGTGTTTTTATTTACCTCAAGCGCTGAGCGCGGGTGTCCGTCTGCATAACTGCGCGCCAGATTAGCCCTATAGTCTGTGGTCGCGGCGATGTTTCACATCCTCAATCGTATCGCGGGCAGCCCTATAACCCAAAATAGCTACAGGGCTGTCGCCGTACGATTTTCTTGTGCCTAACTACACAGCATCATATTTTGAAAATTGGGGCTCACAAAAACTGTCCGACCTGCATGGGCCGGTCACCCGCGCTGCTGATGATGCTGTCTATGCGCTCGACGAGAGATTCTGGCTTAAATGGTTTGGTCATGAAATCGGTTGCACCAGCATCGTAAGCCTCCACCATGTGGTTCCGACCGGTTTGACCGGTCAGCATCAACACGGGGATAGATGCCGTAATTGCTTCTTTCTGTAGTTGGGCCAATACCTCTATTCCTCTAAGCCCTGGCATCAGAATATCGAGAATTACGATATCCGGTCGTTCACGTTGAACCATCTCCAAAACCTTCGCCCCATTGTCGACAACAGCAACAACGTGACCGTTTTCTTGCAATCGGTGGGACACCACCTCTCCGATAAGAGCATCGTCATCGGCGATTAAGATTTGAGCCATCGAGCATTTCCTTTTCGGGTTAAGCAACAGAAGCAGGTCTAATTTGTTACGGTCACTTACCGCCAAACTTAAAGTTGATGGCCATTCAACGCTTTTGTTTGGAAATGCAGCCCTTAACAATACCGGCCAATGCTCGTTAACCATAGAGAATATCTCAAACATGAGGACGAGCAACACGTGCACATAGCGCCTATAAAAGCCGGTGAGTTTTCCGATGTATTAAACGTCCGATATGCGCAGCAACGGGAACGGCTATTGTGCCGTCTGAGAAGTCCCGTTCGGATCGGAATATTTCGTGTTCACGCGTTACAGGAGGCCTTGGATCATTTGCATAAACTGACCGGGACGGAACAAGAAGGATCTATCTAATGGCCCGGATAATCTATGCAGAAGATGATGACATCATGGGCGAAGTTGTACGCGATGCGTTGGCCAGCGCGGGGCATGTCGTGGGCGTTGTCGAAGATGGTAAGTCCGCCTTGCAGGCTATCAGCATAAAGCTGCCTGCGCTTGTGATTCTTGATTGCTCTATCCCTGAGTTATCAGGGATAGAAGTCTTGAGGTCCATTCGCCTGAATCGTGATTTCTACGATACACCAGTATTGATGCTCACCGCGCGCAACAGCCAAAGAGACGTCGACTTAGCGGCCTATGCCGGCGCGGACGCTTACATTAAAAAGCCGTTTGATACTGATTATCTTATCTTCCTCGCTGAATCGCTTTTGAACGAAGGGCGTTCCGGCGGCAATATGAGCCACTGACGACTTTCTGACAAGAGAACGGTGGCCATTATTCAAGCAACTACTGCGGCAAAACGGCTGCAGCAACATTCAAAGATATCTGATGAGCCGACCCGTTCTTGTTGCCAAGGTCAAAGAGATCATTGGCAACGGGGTTTTCATATCCTTGTTTATACGCTAGCCGACGACGATTATTTTTACGGAGCTATGAATGCAATTTGATGAAGTCGTCCTCGGCCGCCGCAGTATACGCGGATATAAACCTGACCCCGTTGCACGGGAACTGATCGAAGAGATTATCGGATTGGCAATGCGTGCTCCATCGTCGATGAATACGCAACCATGGAGTTTCTACGTGATTACCGGCGAACCACTGGAAAAGATTCGAAACGGCAATACCGAACGAATGCTCGCCGGCGTACCGCAATCTCGCGAATTCAGAACGGGTGAAGCCTTTGCAGGCCATCATCGCGACAGACAAATCGGTGTTGCTAAGCAACTATTTTCAGCGATGAAAATCGAGCGTGATGACAAGGACGCACGGCAGGACTGGGTTATGCGTGGGTTCCGACAATTCGACGCGCCGGTGTGCGTCATTATCACCTATGATCGCGTTCTCGACGGCAGTGACGACACACCGTTTGACTGTGGTGCCGTGGCGACTGCGCTTGTTAACGCGGCCTGGTCGCGCGGGCTCGGCACCGTCATCAACAGCCAGGGCATTATGCAATCACCAGTGGTGCGTGAGCATGCCGGAATCGCCGATGACCAAGTGATAATGAAAAGCATCGCGCTCGGCTGGCCGGACGAAAGTTTTCCCGCCAACGAAGTGATTTCAACGCGAAAATCTGTTGACGAGGCAGCTATATTTGTCGGTTTCGAGGGTTAGCTTGACGCGAAACCACAGCTAGGCATTGCATGAATGGTGCGGGTTTCAGCAGTTTACCAAGGTCTGACCTTGGTAGCGCAGGAAAGACTATAACCCCCGACACATGGATTATGATGCCCACTATAATATCAGCTTTATCGGCGGTTTTCGAAGTCCGTGTTGCATCAGTGTTGCGTTCAGGAAAATAATCTCGCTTCTGCAACGCTGGCTATGATGCATAGCCGTAACGCTCAATCCATGGAGTGAGGGTTGGCAAAATGGGATGCAGCTTGTCCCGGTAGCGTGTCCATCGACCGCTGGCACGCTGGTAGATTGGTTCAGTCACTTGCGAATAGCTGGCCGTGGTTATCAGTCCTCGCGACTTGGCGGTCCGGCTGTGATCTAGCACGGCGTCGTCCCATTCCAGATCAAGGAAATCGAACAATGGGCGTATTTCGGCGGCGACGTCCTTGACAAGGCGTTCGTAGACAACCGGATGGACGCTTGATGGGAATAGCGCGAGCGAAGCCTCCCAGTGCCGGAAGACCAGATCATACAGTTCAGCTGCATCTGCCAGACGGAGAAAATTGGCCATGGCTGAATTGAGCCGAAAATTGGCCATGAAACAGCTGAGAACCACGTCGCATGGATGGCGCAAAGCAAGAATGATCTTTGACTTTGGGAACAGACGCTGAATCAGAGGAAGTCGGTAGAGAAACAATGGCGACTTATCCACCAACAACTGGCCCGGTGCTACCGGCTGGATCTTGTTGACCTCAGTGAAATAGTGGTCACGGGCCTTCGCGATCGCATCGCTGTCCATACCGGGTAGTGCCGCAAGGCCACCCAGAGCATCCTCTACATGATTGAGCGGCGGCTGCTCTTCCATGACTATAGTACCCGGATGTCCCATAAGGATTGTGTCGAGCAAGGTGGTTCCTGACCGAGGGAAGCCGACCAAAAAAACTGGATCGGGCCGGTCGTCAGTGATTTCTATCTTGTGCCAGGAATCGCGCCACTGCGGGGTGAGCAAGGCGATCTCTTCTGCCAGCTGTTTACGCAATTCCCTGGCACGATTCAGTGGTTCGGTCGGGTTGTCCTCATAAGCCAGCCTATTGGCCTGAGTATAAACCGAAAAAGCCTCGTTTGGCCGGTCCAACCGGTCTAGCAGCGTAGCCCGTGTGTGTATGGTACGGATCGGTTCCACATCAGCTGGCACCGCATCAAGCTTGACCAGTGCTTCTTCAAACTGCTTCGCCCGCCGCAACCCCAGTGCCTCGATATAGGATAATGGCTCTGACGCTATCCCATTCTTACGAGCCAGCGCGATGAGGGGCGCGAACTCTTCCTCGCGATTGGTATGCTCATATTGAATGGCGAGGCCAAGATAGGCGTCGAGCTCTTTGGGATCGAGTGCAATCGTCCGCTTGTAGGCGTGCTCGGCCTCCTCCGTACGCCGCAACACGCCATATTCGATTCCCAGCTTCAACTGGATATCGGCAGAATCCGGATCGCGGTCAGCTGCCGTTATCAATGCCGCAACGGCCTCTTCCTGCCTGAGCTGCGTTTTATAAAATATGTAGAGTTGATAAGGTAGACGGGTGTCTTCTGGAAATTCGTCAATCGCCTTGATCAGTTCCGCTTCGGCTTCTTCTGGCAGATCAAGCGCCTCCAACGCAGAAACGAGATTGAGCCTGGTCGGCGCTGCCGTGGAATCAATTTCGATCGCCCGCTGTAATGCGGTCACCGCACCTTCATGGTCGCCCATTGCAGAGCGGGCGTTGCCAAGGTTATTCCAGCATTCGAAATCATCGGGTTGTTTCGCGATGACAAACTCATAAGCGTCAACTGCCGAGGCAAAGTCTTCCAGTTTCTGTGCGAGAAACCCACGAAAGCGAGCAACCCTTAAGCTGTCATCTTTCTGCATCAGCGAAGCACTCGCCGCCTCTAGAGCTTCAGCGTCGCGTTCCTGATCCATGAGGATCGAGATCAAGTTGCAAGCGATCGTGATATCTTGCGGTCGAAGCGTGTATCCTTGCGAAAGATGCTCTGTGGCCGACGGTAAATCGCCTGCGCGAGCGCAGACCATGCCGAGAAAGCCGTGAAATGCAGCAGCATCGCCCAACCCGTCTTTGAGAGCCTCTTCCGCAATTGTCCTTGCCTGTGCAAAATTGCCCTGCCTCGCTGCTTGCACAGCATGGTTCAACAGATCGTTGCCGTCTGATGGGTTGGAGGATTGTCCGGCCATATCTTACTCTCGCTCTGCCTAATATTGGACCGACGGCAGGCGTGCCAGCCGTAAAAAAATGGAGGGCTCCCGTCCAGAAGCCCTCCGATATCATAGATCAACTCGGCTTTAGAAGTCGAGCGTAACGCCAGCAAAAAGGTAGCGCCCAAGTGCATCATATGTTGCTGGGTAGGTGTTACCGTTACAAGGCCCTGTTGGGCACAGATTCGGGGTTCCACCTCCGCCCGAGGTTACCAACGGCGGTTCCTTGTCAAACACGTTATTTACGCCGAGACGGAACTGGAAGGTCTCCTCAAGATTAAACGTGAGCGTCGCGTCGATATAGTTTACCGCTGAAATCCGGGCGCCAGGTCCAGCCTGGTCCGTTAGGCCACCGGGGTTCAGGGCAGCAAAAGACGAAACCGTTTCGGCCGTCACCTTGCCGACATATCGCCATTGAGCAGAGATACCGATACCGGAGTCCATGTTCAGCGACACACGGGCCTTGTGGCGCCAGCGTGGAAGTGGAGCGCCCGCATTCGATGTTCCGCCAACGCTGCAAGTAGGTCCGTACAGACCTGCACAGTCGAAGGAAACACGGCTGCCGTCGGCATTGGTGAGACCATTCTCGATCTCGTACGAGTCGAGATAAGTGCCGTTCATCGAAAAGGCGATCGCACCAAAGCTGACGGGTACGGAGTAGCTACCCGCAACTTCAATACCCGAGGTTTGCAGACTGCCGACATTGTTCGGAAGGTCGGTGGTGAACCCGCCGGGCGTCAGCCAGAGCGAACCTGCCGCATCGCGATTGACCAACGCGCATGATTCAGGTGTGAACGTCGCCGAAGCATTGGTAACGCAGTTATTGAGGACCGCATCGACACCGAAGGTACGGATCGCATCGTCCACTTTGATATTGAAATAGTCGATGGTCAGCGACAATCTCGGAACGAAACTCGGCTGAATGACCACGCCAGCCGTCCAGGTCTTGGCTGTTTCGGGTTGGAGATCGGCATTGCCGCCAAGCAGTCCGTTATATTGTCCGGCCGGGTTTGGCGTTACGCCCTGGCCGACGACCAGACCCTGCGCGAGACAGCCGAAGTTAGTGGCGGAGATGGTGATCCCGGCGCACGGATCATTGGAACCACTCAGGCCGACAGCTGGCGTCCGGAACAGTTCTTGAATATTCGGCGCCCGGACCGCCTGATTGTAGACTGCGCGAAAGCGAATGTCGGGAACCGGTGCCAGCTCAGCCCCAATCTTGAACGTGTCGGTATTGTATGTCCGATCCGCACTTGTTTCATAATGTGATCGACGATAGCCAGCATTGATCTCAAACAAGTCTATGAACCCGTTCTCGATAATCGGTATCTGCGTCTCGGCGAAAAACTCCAGAACGTCAAAGCTGCCCGAAATAGGCAAGGTTGCACCGCCCTGACCACTCAAATCCCCGGTAGCAAACGCGGTGTCTACCTCAAGGTCAAGCGTCTCCTTGCGCCACTCACCTCCGACGTTAAGCCGCACTCCATTTTCAGCCCATGGAAGAATGACACCATAGTTGGTAAGGTCGCCTGTGAACGAGACGTTGGCAACTTGCTCAGTCGTTTCACCAGTCTGGAAGCCGGATACATTCAGATAGTTTACAGCTGCCTGACTCGCTCCGCCTTCACCGGCAAACAGGTCATAGGGGACACAGTTCGTATCACCGGCAGTGATCAGCGAACGACAGACAACCTGCCCGAATGTCGCGCTTCCCGGACGGTTATCGGTCACCGCATCAAGCGCACGGGTCAAACGAGCTATTGAGAACTCATTGTCATAGACTTGCGAATATTCCACCTTACCATATTGGTAGTAAGCGTCGTAGCTCCACACGTCGGAAATATCGCCATTCGCGCCGATGACGCCGCGATATGTCGTGTGACCGAGATTTGAACGACGCGGACCTCCTTCAGTATTGCGACGAAGGGTAAGCGCATAACCCTGATTATAAGTTCCTCCCTGGCCATCCTGAAAGTCGATGGGGGCAGCGGTCGGATCAGGATTAAACGGAGCCGTGGTCGCGGCCGGGAATGTGCCGACAAAACCGCTGATCAGATTATCCGCGTCGCAGATCACCGCAAATTGCTCAGCCGACATCAGCGGATTGTCGCAGTTCAAAGTCAAGGTATTGCCAAAATTACCCGACGGAGCGATTTGAGCTACCGTCTGATTATCCATGAACTGGAATTCCATATATGGTCGGAATGAATCGCTAACTTCATATTTCACAAAAGCGCCGCCAGTGAAACGCTCATCGGGCCGTTGGAAGTTGTTGAAAGGCGCAAAGTTGAAGACGCCGGCGCCGGGCACCAAACCGCGATTTGGTGCGAAAGTATAGAATGTCGATGTCCCGGTGGTAACGGCTGTATCGAACACCAGAATATTACCATTCGGGGTTGTTGCCGAACCACCACAGCGATTGGCACCGCCAGCGACATTTTGCAGAACGCAGGCGCTGAAGTCGCGCTCGGCCTGAGTGACGGCTTTGATTCTGCGATAGCCACCATAGACCATGAAATGGCCGCGATCATCATCGAATTTTGAACCGAAGGCGACTGTGGCATCAATTGATCCCCCGTCAACGGTATTGCCGTCCGGGAAAGGGAAACCTCGGGCGTCTAGGAACGGCCGGATGAATTGGTTGTTATTATTATGTTGGTAGAGGCCATATTGGGCATCGACCCGAAATCCTTCAAATTCGTCATCGATGATGAAATTGACGACACCGGCCACAGCGTCTGCGCCGTAAACCGAAGACGCGCCACCGGTCAGAACTTCAACCCGTTTCAGCATGGCAGCGGGAATGATGTTGATGTCCGCTGCCGACCCGCTTGCGGGTGAGGGGTCACCAGGTACAATCCGACGCCCGTTGATTAGGGCGAGTGTCCGGGTAGAACCAAGGCCACGAAGATCGACCGTTGCGGTGCCGTCCGCGCCATTGGCGAGTCCCGATGCCTGACTCGCTGCAACAGCAGGTAGCGAGTTGAGGATGTCCTCGATGCGGGTTGTGCCCTGCAGCTTAATGTCTTCGCTCCCCACCACGGTAACAGGCGATGGCGATTCAACCCCCGGACGCGCAATACGTGACCCGGTAACAACAATCAGAGTATCATCATCTTGCGCTGTCGCGTCGGCCGTACCGACGTCCTGATTTTCGGTATCGGTGACCTGTGCAAATGCCGGAGTTGCAGCCAGTGCGAGGCAAAGTGCCAGTGGAGCGGCGGTGGATTTTAGTGTAAAAAAGCGTGTATTTTTCATGGGTCTAGCCTTTCAAGCAAGACCTCGATGACCGGCTGCTCAGCCGCATCGGAGGTCCGTTATGAAAGCTGCCCTTACAGCTTCGTTGGTGGACGTTAGTTAACTGGAATGATGTCTCGAGGCAAGAAAACGGAAACATCTGCGCACAATATATTTTACATTTGTAGCCTTTTTGCAACAGTAGTGGCGCGGAGATGATAACTGGTCTTACTGGGCATCGCCATGATCAACTACGGGGCAAGCACCCGTGCCGAAGTCCACTTAACCGGTCGTTTCAGCATTTCAGAGCAGCGCGAATATTGCGACACTGCCAGCGATAATCGCGGCGATTGGGTCACGGCCCGGATCGCACTGCGATGCTGCATCCAAATTGCATGGACGTGCCGTTACTCTCTGGAAATAGATGAAAATCGACGAAACTCCAAGGATTCAGACAAAATAGCCTATCCGGCTGATGCATCGCCGAAAATTATTTCTATCTGTTTGATTTAAAACGATTTTAGTTGGTAGCGGAGGAGGGACTCGAACCCCCGACACATGGATTATGATTCAAGCCGGTATGGCTGTATTCTGGGACTTTTTTGTAAACCACCCTGCCAGCAACCATTTTAATATCAATTGGTTACACATCCAGTGTAAACCGTTTCGATCGCAATTCGGCGGTTTTGATCACCACTGTGACAATGGTTTCAAAATAGTCATTTGCTAGTCATCTCATAGTCGGGCCTCCCTGTTGAGACCCCCGACACGGATCATATGAAAAAGATTACTTCCAACATTTCAAGCAGCAGCAGCGTTAACGCATGACCAATATGGTATTTTGGAAAATAGTGGGCTGAAGCTTGTAAATACCATCAAAAGCGATGCCAATCCGGCCATTGAATGTGGAACAAATGTATCGGAAAAATTAAATTTTTGTACATCCGCTTGTCTGATATCACTGCTCAAATCTCCAACCGATTTTTCAAGCTTGTTAACGCTTTCTGATATATCGCCAAGACTGGCTGCGGAGTACTTTGCAACTCCCTCACTTTCGTTGGTCGAACGTAGCGTCGATCGAATTTGTTTGTCCAGTGAAACTGCACTATTTTTTATATGCATTTCAATTGAACTGATTGCTGAGTTAATTTCTGCGCTCACCCTATTGACAGCATTATCTGCCTCTTGAGAGGCACTTGGAGATTTTAATCTATGCTCTCTTATAAAATCATCAACGATCGACAAAATCTTTTTGCTAAGGTCATCAAGTCGTTCCTCAGACAGTTTGTTATTTTGCTTCTCAAACTTGAAATGATCGATTTTTCCGAGGATCAAATTGAGTTTCTTCTCAGTCTCAGCCACATTTAACTTACCATATGCGTCCATCTCTTTTCGATGTTTTGCAAAGTCACTTGCCATTGCCCGGATTTGCAAATGAAAGCGGTCTTCTTCTAACTTATGAAATTCCGGAGTATTTATCGCAGCGACGCGTTTTAATCGATAATCAAACATCCACCAGAGATATAATCCATATAACAGCAACAGCGTTGATAAAAACGCAGGAGAAAGCCTGAAATTTCCTGCCATTGTGAATGCCAAGCATTCGCTGGATTGGTTTGACCACGTTGCTGAAGCTATCAGAACTGCCAAAGTAGAATACCAAAGTAGGTTTCTTTTTGACTTGTCAAACTCGTCGTCAATTTTCATCAACAAATTTGATCTTGTAGTTTCTGGCAGTTTAGGGCCAAGCTTAGGTCGCAACCATCCGAAAAAGTGCATGATGTATCCCTGTTTACTAATCGGCATCAATTTCGCGATAGAGTAAAATGGGGGATAACAGTAGAAGAAATCAATTAAGTGCCGTAGCCGATGTTCTAAATTGCAGATGCTGACATTTTGTTTTCTATATTGGGTGAGCGGCAGCTCGAAATTTGGCTTTGCTGATGTCATTTTCCCAATGTCCGCCTTTGCGCCAATAGCAGACACCAGTGTTACGATTTCGTCATCTCGAAAGCGAATACTGGAATTATGAATAACGAATGGTACATCTCCAACCCAAATTCCTTCAAATTTCCGATTCCTTACTCCATAGAGCAGTGGATAGACCATCCACTGCTCTATTTTTCTCACGCAAAATTGCGGAAAAATAGCAGGCAGAAACTCTAAAATGGTGCAAAATCTCAAATGGTTTACAGTTCAACTGTAAACCTCCTAAATGCTGCTACCAAAAAACCGCAGTTTTCTGGTAGCGGAGGAGGGACTCGAACCCCCGACACATGGATTATGATTCCACTGCTCTAACCACCTGAGCTACTCCGCCATACGGTTATTCGTCGCGACCTGAGGCCCGTCCGAAAATCCTTGGATCGCGGCGCTATAGTCATAGCATTCTTATCGGTCAACAAGTTGCGACCCATTTTCTGCTTATGCTTGCAAGCCCCCTGCTATCCGCGCTAACAGTCATGCCCTTGCCGCTGGGCGGCGCAACGGGGCCGAATATGAACAAATCCTATGATATATTGATCGTCGGCGCGGGTCATGCCGGCGCGCAAGCCGCAATTGCGCTGCGTCAGCAGAAATTTGAAGGCACGATCGGCCTGATGGGTAATGAGAAATATCCACCTTATGAACGTCCGCCGTTGTCCAAAGAATATCTCGCTGGAGATAAGCCGTTTGAACGCATCATGCTGCGCCCTGAGAGTTTTTGGGGTGAACGTAATATCGATTTGCTGACCGGATGCCGCGTTTCGAAGGTCGACCCGGTGGGCAAGACTGTGACGTTAAGCACTGACGATGAAGTCGGTTTTAACAAGTTAATCTGGGCCACTGGCGGTTCCCCACGAATGCTGGATTGCCCGGGCAGCCAAGCGCGCAATATTCACGGTGTGCGATCACGTGCCGATGTTGACAAGATGATAGCCGCCCTGCCCACCACCCAAAATGTTGTGGTTGTCGGAGGCGGTTACATCGGATTAGAGGCCGCCGCGGTACTGACAAAGCTCGGTAAAAAGGTAACGATACTTGAATCGCTCGACCGTGTGTTGTCACGGGTCGCGGGCGAGACTTTATCGCGCTTTTATGAAGGTGAGCATCGTCAACATGGCGTGACGGTTGAGCTTGAAGCTATGGTTGAAGCCTTTGAGACTGACGACGATGGCATGGCAACCGGCGCGAAGCTATCTGACGGGCGGATTTTGGAAGCCGATATGATCATTGTCGGTATCGGGATCATTCCCGAGACCGGCCCGCTGGTCGCTGCCGGAGCCGCAGCCGGTAATGGCGTTGATGTGGATCAGCATTGCCGCACCAGCCTCGAAGATATCTACGCGATTGGTGATTGTGCGGCGCATAGTAATCGCTTTGCCGATGGCGCGCATATACGTCTGGAATCCGTGCAAAACGCCAATGATCAAGCCAAGGTAGCGGCGCTCGATATCATGGGCGAGGATTGTGAATATGATGCCGTGCCATGGTTCTGGTCGAACCAATATGATCTAAAATTGCAGACCGTTGGGCTGTCCACCGGTCATGACGAATATATCGTACGTGGTGATCCGGCGAGTAGGTCATTCTCAACCGTCTATTTGAAAGACGGCAAAGTCATCGCGCTCGATTGCGTCAACGCCACTAAAGATTATGTGCAAGGCCGCAAAGTTGTCGAGGCGGGCCTGTCGCTAGACAAGACACAATTGGCCGACACCGAGATACCGATCAAGGAAGTAGAACGCCTCTAACCGCGAAACGGCCATTCGCCGATATTTTGCCAAGGTCCATCCATATAATGATGAAGCGCCAGGCCTTTAATCTGAAACGGGCTTGGTTCGAAATCCAGCGATAATCGAGTCAGCAGCTCTTTAGCCTCTTTCGCGGAAACCTTGTTCTGCACCGTGATATGCAGCCGCGGTGTCTGTTGATCCTGCGCGACCAAAAGCCCATGAAACCGGTCTGCCAGCTCCATCCGCATCGCCAGAAGGTCAGGCGAATAGAGCAGATAAGCGACACCGGTGCCCAGATGGACCAGGCGCTGCAATGATGTCACCGGCGGCGCGCTATATTGGGTGATGTCTTTCATCGCCTGTTTGATTTCACTCAGTGCTTGCGGCGGCAGATGATGAAACAGCGTGATATGTGCCGGCAGGACATTGCGTTCCGGCGGATAATGTTCACGCCGCAAAGCATCGGCCCAGGCCAGATCTTGCTTACCCATCATGGCGGTCATGATGATCGGTTTGTTGCGCGCGGTCATCGGCGTAGACTATCGCCAAAACAAAAAGACCGCGAACGAATAATCGCACGCGGTCTTTTCAAATACCCGAATATGGGTGTTTAGGCCGCTTTCTGCGCAGCACCTTCTTCGTTCAGCCAAGACAGGATATTTTCAGGCGAAGTCTCGCCATAAGGATCGCTATCAACGCCATCATCGTTAATGCCGGGCTCTTCAAACCAACCGGTTACCACGCCATCATCAGCAATCATCGCATAACGCCAGCTGCGATCACCAAACCCGAGATGGTTTTTCTTGATCAACATGCCCATGCGCCGGGTAAAATCACCGGACCCGTCTGGCAGCAATTTGACATTTTTCAGACCCAGCGACTGGCCCCACTGATACATCACAAACGCATCATTGACGGAGATACAATAGACTTCATCGACACCCTTGGCTTTAAACTCGTCATAAAGCCGCTCAAAAGCAGGGCATTGCTCGTTCGAGCAAGTGGGCGTGAAAGCGCCGGGCAAAGAGAAGACAGCGATGCGCTTGCCACTGAACAAATCCTTTGTACCCACGTCTTGCCAGCGGAAGGGATTAGGACCTTCGGCGCTTTCATCACGAACGCGCGTACGCAGGGTTACTTCCGGAATATTTCTACCAATCATTATTTTCTCCATCAGGTTGATGGCCGTCATATAGGAGCGATTTTCGATTATGAAAGTCGATAAACTTGATCTTTGATATCTGGTTTTTCAATCAGACAAAAAAGTGGATATTCGATACGGTTTTTATCTTCAGAAATAGAACATAAAGCATTGTTTATATGGCATTTTTATAATCTTTTCATGGATCAAGTTTTCAGTAACTGAGGCGTATTTTACCGGGATGCAAATAGAGCATCAGCACATGTATTTATTGCAACAAGGCCGCCTTCAATTTTAGCATGAACCCGTGTCTGCTCGACAGTGTCACCAGCCGTGATCATATCGACATATCAAGAGCGTGATTTATGATATCATGGGTCATGATAACGAGAGGGAGATGATATGGTACAGGAAAGGAAACCAGCGGTCTGGTTCTGGATTGCCGCGATATTTGCACTGCTATGGAACGGATTGGGAGTCGGTAAATACGCTGGTGAGACGATGATGACAGCAGCAGATTTTGCACTGCTCACCGAAATGGAACAGAATCTATATGCAAGCCGGCCCTATTGGGCGAGCGCAGCCTTTGCTGTGGCCGTCATTTCCGGATTTCTGGGCTCTGTGATGCTGTTACTGCGCCGCCCCATTGCTGTGCGTCTGTTTCTGCTATCGCTTATCGCGGTGTCGATCCAATTCAGCAGCTTTTTCATTCTCGATGGTTATGTCGATTATATCAGCCAAACCGGTTGGTTCATGCCCATATCCATTCCAGCGCTCGCCGCCGGTTTTTTCCTATTCGCCCGCTGGGCAGAGAATAACCATATCCTCAGGTAATCAGGTTGATGTGCTAAACGGCGTAAAATTCGTTTTTTCATCATAAATATCAACGCCCTCGCGCCGCTTCAGCCATCCGACAATCGCATAGGTAACCGGCGTTAACACCGCTTCCCACAAGACTTTGAGCAACCAGTTCGTGATCATGACCGTCAAGACTGCCGATGTCTCCCACACGCCCCAGAAGGCCAGTGGATAGAAGATCAGGCTATCAACCCCCTGCCCTACAACTGTAGACCCTATGGTCCGAGACCACAGCGCCTTACCCTGCGTCCAGACCTTCATCCGCGCCATCACATAGCTGTTCACAAACTCTCCGGCCCAAAAAGCCACTATAGAGGCCGCCACAATACGCGGTACCTGACCGAAGACGCTTTCGTAAGCGGCCTGCCCTTCCCACCCCCCTGCGGGCGGCAACGACACAACAACCCAGCTCATGAAGGCCATGAATAGCATAGCGCCAAAACCCGCCCAGATCACACGCCGGGCTCGCGCATAGCCATATACCTCTGTCAGTACGTCTCCGATGACATAACCGAGCGGAAAGAAAAGAATTCCAGCACCATAAATGAACAGGCCGTCGGGTGCTGGCCACCAGCCATCTGGCCACCACGGCACATCAATATAGGTTAGCTTTGCCGCTCCAATGATGTTGGAAAGCAACAACACCGCTACAAAAGCTGCCATCACAAAATCAAAATAACGAAAATGATGACCAGCCTGACTGGCGGCGCTGCTGCGTTTAATGGGGTCGGTGCTCATCCATCGATGATTAGCCAATCGCTCTCAAGTTTCAATCATTTAACTGGTAGCGATAGAGATTATCCCGAATGTGAACACTATGGTCGCGATTGAGCAGCGGATATCGAGACGCTATGTTTTGCTACTTGAATGCGTCCGTTAACTTCGTCAGATATTCTGCAAGATTGTCAATTTCTTGATCGGTTAACACGCTCTCTATCCGTTCGTTAATCTCGGCAAACGGTGGACGGATGGTCTGCATCACATGTCGCCCGGCATCGGTCAGCTGCAATATCTTCGCGCGTGCATCCTTCTCACTTTGGCGGCGCACAATAAGATTCATTCCCGTCAACCGCTTGACCATCGCTGTAACTGCTGACTCGTTCAGCCCTAGCGCGACAGCGACATTTTTTTGGGTCACATCAGAACCGTTGGCAATGACAGTCAGGACGCCAATCTGAGCCGTCGTAATTTTGGCTTCGGCAAGCAGTTCATTGTCAGCCCGCTTTTTTAAAAAATGCGCAGCAAGTTGCAATCGCCAATATAGCCTGAGTTTCGATGCTGACATGAGGTTTAGTAACCGGGTTGCAAATTAATGTCTTGTCCAATATGCTTTACTACTAAAGTAATTTGGAGTCTTCGCGCTATGCCAGTGGATACCGGAACGATGCAGCAGTTCACATTTTTAGGCCCTCACAAATTTGAGTGGCATGAGGTTCCCAGCCCTCGAATCGAAAATGGCGGGCAAGCTATCGTTCGCCCGCTTGCGGTCACCCGCTGCGATCTCGATCTTTACATCGCCAATGGCGTGATAAAAATGAAGGATAAGCCATTTGCTTTTGGACATGAAATTGCCGGGGAAGTCATCGACCTCGGCGATGAGGTTAAGGGTGTACGCCCAGGAGATCGGGTCGTTGTTCCCTTCCAGATCAGTTGCGGATCCTGTGAAAATTGCAGGCGAGGCTTAACCAACGCGTGCACAAGCGTTCCAGCCTATTCCGCTTATGGATTAGCTCAATCCAGTGGACGGGAATGGGGTGGCGGATTGAGCGACTATATAATGGTTCCCTTTGCCGATGCCATGTTGGTCAAAATTCCGGACAATGTTTCCCTGCCAGTGGCAGCAGCGATCTCTGACAATGCTAGCGACGGCTATCGCACGGTAGCAAAGCCACTTAAAGAGCACCCGGGCGCCGACGTTCTGGTAGTTGGCGGTCTTGCCCAGAGCGTCGGTCTGTTCGCCGTCCAGGCGGCGAGAGCTCTCGGCGCAAAGCGTGTGGTTTACCTAGACTTTGACGCCGACCGCCTATCACAGGCCAAGGCGCTTGGGGCGGAGGCGGTGATGACGCGCTATGGAGCCAATATGCCGGTCGATGAGCAGTTCCTTGTCACGGTCGATGCGTCCAACTTACCTGACGGACTAATTCACGCTCTCAAATCCACCGCGCCCTGCGGTACTTGCACAGGAGTTTCTGCAGGCGTGCAAATGATGAACGGACTACCTCTGTTTGAAATGTATATGAAGGGGATAACCTATAACATCAGCCGTGTTCACGCGAGGGCAGAGATTGAAGCTGTACTCGACTGCGCTAGCTGCGGACAGATTTCTCATCAGGACGTGATCACTACAAATGTGCCGTTTTCGATGGCAGCAGAGGTGATTGCTGATCCAGACAGCAAGATGGTTTTTGTGCGAGACGAGGGATGATCAAAGACGGCTTCAAACCGCATTTTCGCAAAAGTCCACTCACGGCTCCTTGGGAACCGCTTTATTCACGGGTAACTGATGATGTGGCAATTATCGGACTCGTGGCTGATAGCCAGCATTGCAATAGCCGCGGTTTTGTTCACGGAGGTTTGATTTCTGCAATTGCGGACAATGCCATGGGCTTATCCTGCGCATTGAGACACGAAAATGTCTCCGGCCTGGTTACCATCAGTCTGCATTTGGATTTTGCGCTGGCGGCACGAAAGGGCGAATGGCTTGAATTTATCACAAGCGCGATCAAATCTGGAAATTCCATCGATATGGCCCAAGGCCAGGTCTATGCTGATGGCAAGCTTTGCGCGCTGATGGGCGGCACGTTTAGCGTCCGCAAACCGAGTTGAATAGCCGAACAGCTACTGCCCAACCGCGGGACGCATTGCACACGTATCTCATGGTTGACATTCTGCACGATCCTGTCTAGCCGCTAAGCCGCAGATTTCTGGGACTAAGCAGGGTTCTGCAAGGCGCGCGCCCGTAGCTCAGCTGGATAGAGCGCGAGACTTCTAATCTTGAGGCCACAGGTTCGACTCCTGTCGGGCGCGCCAATTTTTCCTATGTGCTGCAATGCTATTTGTTGAAACCGCGTTGAACCGCGTCCATTGACTCAGACGTGATCGGATAGCCGATCCCTTCCGGTATGCAGAGATGGACGCCATCATCGCGCTTCTCGATTGTCGGCGATACCATTGTCACGGGATGCTGGCTGCTATGCACAGCGGCTTCTGCAAAGGAACCAAATTGAGCTAACCGTTCTAGATTGCGCTTGGTCGGAAAAATGATTTTAACCTCCCCAGCGTCTGCTTTCTCAAGAACCCCTTGCGCGCTACTCCAAAACAGATTGTAATTTTCAGTTTCATCAACAGTGGCTTCTGCCTCATGATCATCATGTGCAATCATATAGAAGCGCGTATCGAAAACACGCTTCTCGGCAAAGGGTGGGCACCAGCGAGTAAAGGGAATCAGCTTTTCCAGACTCAATTGCCAATCAAACTGGCTACATATCTCGGACAATATTGTTCCTTCATGCAACGCCGCACGGGCCTCTATCACGCGGCGTGCGCCAAGATCACCCTCGACCCCCACGGCGATACCCGTTTCTTCGATCGATTCCCGAATAGCCGCGATACGCGCGCCATATTCGTCAACATCATCATGACCAAGTGCCTTGGCGAAATCATAGTCAGCATCATCAACCCGGCCACCTGGAAAAACCGCAGCACCGGCGGCAAAAGCCATTTTTGCGGATCGTTCGACCATCAACAGGTCCGGCGCATTACTGCCCGGCTGATCACGAAAAATTACTAATGTGGATGCGGGGATTGGCTTTGGCATCGGTTTTCCGGTCAGCGCATCGATGACGTTCGGCTTATTATTTTCTGTCATTCCATCATATGAACAGCATGACTGTGCAATGTAAAGCCATAGCGCAACGTGGGCCGCAAATGCCGCGATTTGCCAACAGCGACAGTTCGTGGCAATCATCACCACATGGGCATTGTTGAAATCTTGGGATTGGCCGGCAGCGTAAGCCTTTTGTCGGGCTGGCGACTATATCTTACTGTCTTTGTAACGGGACTAGCCATGCGTTTACAATGGATCAGCTTGCCTGAAAATTTACAAATGCTCGATGCGCTTGCCAATCCATGGGTATTGGGGATCAGCGCGGTCGGCGCGTTGGCCGAATTTTTTGCCGATAAGATATTATGGCTCGATAGTATTTGGGATACGATCCATACGCTGATCCGACCGCTAGGCGGCGCGCTGCTTGCCCTCGCGGTCGTCGATTCCGGTGATCCGGTTTGGCAGGTCGTCATCTTCCTATTGGGCGGCGGCGCTGCATTAATGAGTCACGGCGCGAAAGCCGGGGCGCGCGCAATCGTAAACACCAGCCCAGAACCGGTCAGCAACGCTGTCGTATCCACTGGCGAAGATATTGCAACAGGCGGGTTGTTGATCCTTGCATTTGCCAATCCGGTGGCGGCACTGATAATCGCGTCCGTGCTGCTCATCCTATGCCTGTTCCTCGTCTATAAGGGCTATCGATTGTGGCGCAAAATAGTGTCGAGTGGCAATTAGTTGCTACCCTATCTCGCACCAAGCCGCATAGATTTCCGAGATAATCTGATGAGCAGCGCGGTTATTTTTAAGGTGATTTTTCCGGTCCTTTACGGCAATTAACTCACGGACTTGGCCGTATAGTTGATGTAAGTTTTTTGCAAGACCACCGCCCTTCTCCATATCCAAACTAACCATAAGCGAGTCCAATATCATCAAGGCCATGACTTGCTGATCCGTCACTTCCCGACGCTGATCGCGGGTATGGATGATATAAATTTCATCTAGCAGGTTGAGCAATTCTTCGAACAATATGGTGATCAATTCATGACCATTGGCGTTCAAAACCCTAGCTTCTTTTCCCGCCGCGGCATAACCGGATTGGGCTGGGCTTAAATTCGGCACATCATCTCTCCTCTGTTGGAGGCTTAATCATTGTTGCCATTCCAGACCGCGATTTGCTGCGTCAAATAACTTTGCGTCGCTTGCAGGACGACCAACTGACGATCCATGTTCGCAAAGCTTTGCTGCAACTGCGCGGCATAACGATCACTGTCTTGATCCAGTTTTTCCCGGTCCTGGATCAGAATTTTCCGGATCTGATCCAAACGCTTCTGCGAGCTTTCCAGTGCGCCATTTTCGTCTTGCAAACGATCTCTAATTGCCTGCAAAACGCCAGCAATACCGAGGTTGTTGTCATCTACCACCAAGGGATCAAGCATGTTGGATACCGCCTCGACATCATTCGCCAGCACAGCGTCAAGCCTGTCCCTATCAATCGACAGCGTCCCATCCCGGTTCGTTTTCACACCTATGTCGGATAAAGCGCGATACGCTCCGCTATCGACCAGCGTTGCTGCACCGATTTGCCCAAGCGACCGGACCATCTCCCTAACCCCGGCATCACCGGCCAAAGGACCAGCAGCATTGCTACCACCGTCAAATGCGGTAGCCTCGTTCAGAGCTCTACGCAGTTTACTATAGGCATCAACAAACTCAGTAACGACGTCTGCAACAGTGCTTGTTGGTTGGTCCCCATTGATGATGATTTGCGTGCCTGGCGATGCTGCGTTCAAAACAATTGATACACCGGGAATCGCACTATCGATGACATTACTGCCATAGTTTAAATTCACGCCGTCCACAGTGATCATGGCGTTCGCCGCCTCGCTCACCAAAGCCATTCCCGCGCCGCCGGGCGGATAGTTAAAATCGCCGAAATCACCGGTCACCGTGAAAGTATTATCTGCGCCCTCCTGTCCTTCCAAAACAAGGCGCGCACCATCATTGTCGGTGACGATAGTTGCTGAAAGGCCGGTCCCCGATCCCATGATCGCATTGGCAAGGTCTGCAAGGCTATCCGTGCCATTTACCAGTGTGACATCAAAACTGCCGCCATCATTGGTAATGGTCATTGTGCCAGCACCTAGAGCCGCATTGCTATCCACGACAACGTCCGACACCAGTCGGCGTGCGGTAGCAATTTGTGATATCTCCACTGTGGCCGGCAGCCCTTGCGGGCGGGCGCCGTCGATAAAATTCACACTCGCGAGAGAAGGCTGGCTAGAGACCAAATCACCGGCAAAGGCGCGACCATCTAAAAGGTCAGTCAAAGCGGCAGCGAATATATCGAGCGATGAGGAGGCGGATGCCAAGGCTGAAATTTTCAAACTGTTGGTTTGCTCGCGGCGTTGCAATATTGCTTCTTTGGGTTCACGCGATGCGGCCAACAGATCAACGACCAACTGTCCGCTGTTCACACCTGTACCCGAGTCGATAAGATTGGATATGGAATCAAACATGATCATCAAAACGACCAATCATGCAAAGATTTTAGATTAGCTCTCGCAATTCCCATCACTGTCGAAACGCAACTCCTCCGGCAGATCAACATGCGGCCTGTCCAGCCCATCAGCAATTTGCGCATCGAGGCGGAACAGAAACGCGAGCACCGTGGCAACTGCAACATAGAGTCGTTCATCAATCATACCGCCCACCGGCGTCGTAAAATAGATCGCGCGCGTAAGAACGGGATATTGCAACATCGGTACCGCCTTTTCCTCGGCTAGCTCTCGTATAGCTAAGGCTGTCGCTCCCCTACCCCGCGCCAACACCACTGGAACCGGATCTATTCCCGGGCGATAGCGCAGCACCACAGAAAAATGAGTCGGATTGTTTATTACAACCGTTGCCTCTTCCACCGCCTTACGCGCAGATCGGGACAGCGTCTCTTGTTGCTTTTTCCGCAGAGCGGCTTTCAGTTCAGGCGATCCTTCAATATCTTTATGCTCGTCCTTCACTTCTTGCTTGGTCATCCGCAATCGTTGTTGACGCTGAAACATTTGGGCTGGCACATCTATGCCCGCAATAGCGAAAAATCCGACGGCCATGATCATCATGATAAGGGTTAGAAGATCACCAAATTGTCCGATAGCGGACCGCATGTCTTGGCCTCCCAACGCAAACATATAAGGCAAGTTTGCATAGATCAGCCAAAGTCCAATAAAGCCTAGTAAGACAACCTTCGCCAAAGACTTGGCTAACTCAATCAGGCCGCGAGTTCCGAACATGCGCTTAAGTCCATTCAACGGGTTTAGTTTCTCCCCTTTTGGTTTCATCGCCGACCAGCGAAAATCCATTGCCCCCAATAATAAGGGTGTCGCGACAGCAGCTAACATCGTCATCCCAAACAGACCGAGAAAAGGCACAATAATCTTGCCGAGATGGCGATAGGTCCGTTCGCTCGGATTGAAATTTTGAATGTCATTGCGTTCTATGGTCAAGCCGCTGGCGACCATCTGCCCAAGCGCATCCATCAACAGATTACCCAGCGTAGCCAACCCTATCGCGCCGGCCACCACCACCATCGCACCGCCGAGTTCTTTAGATTGCAGAACGTTGCCTTTTTTGGCGCTTTCCTGAAGGCGTTTGGGTGTCGGGGTTTCTGTCTTTTCTCCGCCGCCAGGCGGGTTATCTGACACTAACGCCCCCTAGCGACAGTGTCGCTATATTCGAGCGATTGGGTCAGCGTCTGCGCGATGCCGTCTATCATCAAGGGCGCGGCCATCGCCAACATCACCAACCCCAATGTCAGTGTTGCGGGCAAGCCTACTGCGAACAAATTCATCGACGGAGCCGACTTCGCCAGTAAGCCCATAATGATCTGCACAAGCAGTAGGGCCGACCCGACTGGTAGGGCAATCGCCAGACCCGCCAAGAATAATGAACCGCCGAAATGGGCTAACCTGAGCGCCGCGTCCGGGGACATCAGACCGCTGCCCGGCGGCACAGATTCATAACTGCGAACGATGATGGAGGCGACAATCAAATGGCCATCCATCGCCAGAAAAATGAGTGTCGCGATGATCGATAGAAATTGGCCAATGACCGGCGTGGATTGCCCGGTTTGTGGATCTGACATCGACGCGAAGCCAAGACCCATGGCGTTGCTGATTGTCTCTCCCGCAACAAAAGCAGCAGCATATCCGATCTGAATAGCGAAGCCGATGGCCAAGCCGATAACAACCTCACCGGCAATCGTCGCAAAACCGGACACGCTAATAAAGCCATCGTCAGGAAGCTCGGTATTGGACCCGCCAATAGCCGCTATCCCGATCGCCAATGAAATGATCAAGCGCAGCTGTACGGGTAAGACTTTTGCCCCCGTAACCGGCGCCGCAAAAAAAGTAGCACCGGGCCGAACCATAGCAAAAAGCCACAACCAAAGCTGTTCTTCCAATCCAGCAAATCCGGGAGCAATCATTTCACTTGTTCACACTAACAATGCCGGTATCCGGTCGTAAACATCGCGGGTAAAATCCACGATTAGATACATAATCGATCCGCCGAAAATTCCCAACATTGCGGCCACGATCAATAATTTGGGAACAAAGCTCAACGTCGCTTCATTGATCGAAGTCGCCGCCTGAACCATACCCAGTATCAAACCACCAAGCAAAGCAGGTACCAATATCGGTGCCGCAGAAAGCGCCGTTATCCAAAGCGTTTGTTGCGCCATGCCGATGAAGAAATCACTGCTGTCCGTCATAATCTCATTCCTTCATTACACTGCAAAAGATCCAGCCAATGTTCCCATTGTCAGGGCCCAGCCATCGACCAGAACGAACAGCAACAGCTTAAACGGCATTGAGATAATCGTCGGCGATAACATCATCATACCGAGCGCCATGAGAGTAGACGCAACCACCAGATCAATGATCAGAAACGGCAAAAATATCAGGAAACCAATTTGAAAAGCGGTTTTCAACTCGCTTGTCACAAAGGACGGCAACAGGATAGAGAACGGAATATCCTCGGGCTCTGCTATGGGCGGCGCATCGGCCAGTTCCATGAATAGTTTCAAATCGGATTGGCGTGTCTGTTTTATCATGAAACCGTGAAGGGCGTTTCCCGACCGGCTGATAGCTTCCTCAATCGGTATCTCGCCTTCCCCGTACGGCGAATACGCATCGACGCTGATCGTGTCGATCACAGGTCGCATGACGAACAGCGACAAGAACAACGCCATCCCGACCAGCACCTGGTTGGGCGGTGTCTGTTGCAACCCCAAGGCCTGCCTTAGGATAGAAAGGACGATGATGATCCGGGTAAAGCTACTCATCATCAAAACAACAGACGGCAACACTGTCAGCAAGCTCATCAACAACAATATCTGCAGCGATAAAGTCAACGACCTGCCATCGCCCGAAATATCATCCAGCGCCCTACCCAGTGCTTCCGAGCTGCCATCCTGCGCAACTGCCGGTTCTGGAAAACCCAAGCTCAATATCGCGACAATGATGCACAGAGTCAGCAGCCGGATCATGACGCACCGTCTTTTGTAGCAATCCCTTCCACTCGGCCCCGCGTGACGGACAGAAGGATTTTCTGCTCCTCAAACTCTATAACAACCAGCTTCGCAAAATTTCCCAGAGGCAGTGTTTCGAGTACCTTTGTGCTGCGCTTTTTTTGTGCGCCCAATAGAGCCGGTTGATATTTCCGATAAAGCCATAGCGCCGCAAAGATCAGTGCTCCCATAATCGGTAACAGGATCAATAACTTGATGGTGTAGGCGATCATCATCAGCGCCGTTCCACGCCAGGGAAACCGACGCCTTCATCGGCCAGTTCCGCGATGCGTACACCGAAGCGGCCATCAATTGTTACAACCTCTCCCTTGGCAACCAAAGTGCCGTTGACCTTGATATCTAGTAAATCGTCCGATTGCCGATCCAGCTCGACAACTTCTCCTTCTTGAAACGCCATAATCTCTGCGAGCCGTTTCGATATCGATCCGACTTCAACAGATAGCCGCACAGGAATATCGGATAATAATCGAAAATTACTGCCGCTGTCTGCCGCCTGTTTGGCAGCCTTAATTTCCTTCGCCGTCGGCGCTTCTTTCGGATTACTCATCGTGCATCCCCATGTCCTATATGTTCAATCTTGAAAGCCGCGCAGCCGTTTTTTTCGCCCACAGTGCCTGTCGCAAATTTATGATTGGCGACGAATAGAGGCGGTTTTGGCCTTGGCGTGATTGGGATAATATCACCTTGCTTCAAATCGAAAAGCTCGGGCAAACGCATCGTCGGCTGCGCCAGAATTGTGCGAAGCGGTAGATGAATTTGTTGCAGATTATGAGACCATTGCTGTTGCCAAACCGGATCGGATTCCGCAGGCGTTTCACCACTCTTTTTGAGGACAAATTCGACGGCGCTTTCGGTGGCCTCTTTAGAATAAAGCAATTCGATTTTCCACGATATGTCCTCGCTCATTATAATCTGGAACGGTTGGGACATAACTTGCTCATTCTTCCCAAAGCCGGTGATGTAAGTTGAGTTCGTTTCATGCCGCTGAAGCGCAGATTCCATAGGGTCATATTCGGCATAATAGTGGCACAGCTGCTCCATCAAAGATTGGGCCAACCTCTCTATTAACTGCAATTCCGTATCCCGAAATTCGTCCTTTTTTCGCGATACTTCTGGACCAAGAGCACCGCCAAAATAGACGTTGATCAAGTTATCAACCATCGACGCTTGCAGGTGAAGTATCACTTGTCCGCGCAACGGGAAAAGCCGGAAAACAGACAAGCTTGATAATGGCCCCAGATCAGCTGACCAGCGCCCGTAGTCGATAAACTGGACTTCCTCCGGAACAACCTCGATACTTTTGCTGACTAACTGTTCTATGGCATTGGCGACCCCGCCTGCATAACGATCTGATACTCTTTGGAAGGGTATTAAATTGGTACGACGTTGCGCTGATTTTTCGGCAAAGACATGAGGAACGATCTTTGTCATTATTGCACCACAAAGCTTGTGAAATAGACATTGTTGACGCCGCCGAAACCGGTCTTTTCTTTCAACACCCTGTTAATCTCGCGAGTCAAAATCTGTTGCAACATCTGTTTACCGCGCTGTGTACTCAGCGTCGCTAATTCCTGTTCGGCGAGAGACATTAGGATGGCGGAGCGAATAGCGGTTTCATGTTCTGCCATATTATCCAATACTCTTCCGTCATAATAAGTGGCCACGGAAATGGATAGTTGTGCAAAACTATTGCTTCCGTTCAGATTGGAAGTAAACGGGCTGACAATCGGATAATAGGTTGCTTTATAAGCGCTTTCATCAAATTTTGGTTTGCGTTTGTCGTCTTTTAAATCGGCCAAAGTTTCTGCAATTAAACCGCTGTTTCTTGAAACAAGTCTCGGTTTGTTCGCTGCCTTCCGTGCGGACGGATCAGCATCAATAATGTCAGAGGTCAAATAACCAGCAACCAACCCGCTACCCATCAGCGTGATCAGCAACATAATCACAATCTTTTTTTTGACCCAACGCAACCGGTTGGCACCTCCTATTTTAACTCCAATAGCTTCCGCCATTTTATTCTCCGATATCATCTGATTGGTTTAGGCGTACCGCGCGCCACGATGGGATGCGTTGGGGGCAGCTTGTTTTTGCGAAGCCGGTATTTGATCCGTCGACTGTCTAGCCTGACTGTCCCCATCTCTTACCAATTGTGCTTCTCCGCCTCGTGAGCCTGAACCTTGTTGCTCCAACTGCGATCCGAACTGGTCTTGCATCGTCACGTCGACACGGGCCAATTTCATTCCGGACAGCCGGATATCCTGTTCTAACCGTCCTTGCGATGCCAAGATCAGCGCCTTGGCATTTTCATTATCGGTTTCCAGTCGGACGATCTCGCCGACGACATCTGTCGCTATTGCAACATGCAGTTTCCCAAGATGATTGGGTTTTAGCTGGAAGCTCAAAGTGGATTTTTCGGTAGATAACCCCTTGATGTCCTGACTTAATTTCGCCACCCACTGATCTACGATGTCGACATTTAAGACCGGTATCGACCTAGCGAGGGTTTTTGCTGAAGACGTGATGTTGGTCACTGGGATTGGTGAAGTTGGTATCGCAATTGCGGTTGCTGCCACGAAATCGCTGACCTCGCGGGCCCGCTCCCCGATAAGGCCGACCACCACGACATCAACTCGTGTGCCAGATGCAAGTTGCCGCACCAATACGGTTTTACCGACCCCAGAGCCAGCAATCAGTGCAACACGCTGACCACATCCAATAGGGAGCAGCGCGTTAATCGCCTGTACACCCACGTCCAATGCCTGGGTAATGCGGCCCCGATTTAGGATATTTGATTTCTTGCCCATCAGAGGCCATTTGGCATCAGCCATGATCGGTCCGCCATGATCAAGCGGTTGGCCAAGAGGATCAACGATGCGGCACATCAACGACGGCCCGACATCGACCTGCATCACATTGTTCATTGGTTTTATGACTGCGTCCATGCTGATCGCTGTATCTGGATCAAATGGCGCGAGCATAGTCATCGCACCATCAAATCCGATCACCTCGGCATTAACTTCTTGACCGTCTTCTGATAGGACCACCGCTCCCGTTCCAATAGGATAGTCAAAACCTGTTGCGTGCAACAAACCCGCGGAACAGGCTTTCACCTTTCCCCACTTTACCGGCGCGGGTGAAATCGTACCCGTGTCGATTAAAAGCCGAGACAGGCGGTCATAATTTATACTCAACATGCCACATCACCAGCCACACTCATTCTGGTCCGAACTTCCTCCGCAACCGCCGCTGTTCCAGATATGATCTGGCCCGATCCATAGACCAACCGCACCGAACCCGGTGACAGCTCAGGATCCGCTTCAAGCGGAAAGGAACCCTTATAATGTTGCAGAGCTTTTGCATCACTTGGTGCAACATATAAACAAGCTTCTTCGACGTCCGCGTTGATCATTTCTACCACCGCATCGCACCGTTCTTGCATCAGTTGCTTGTTAATTTTTGCGTCGCCTACGGCTTGATGAAATAGCGATAGAACCGCTTCAAAAAGCTGTTTGGACAGCTGCCCGTCATCGACCATTCTCAACTGGTTTATCGCTGCGGTTAAACGATCTTGGCATTCTTGCTGTTCATCAGAGGCGACCAGCGCTGCTTGCTGTCCGGCGACATATCCCTGCGCGTAAGCCTCAGCTATTTTCTCATTGAGCGCATCGCTTACTGGTGTTGGATCATGTTCCAAATCAGTATCTTTGGCATCATGTTTTTGAGCTTGTCCAGACTGTTCATACTTAGGATTAAAGCCGGTTTCTTCCATTTCCAGAGGGCCGGTGACAAACATATTTCTATGACAATCGGCGGCCGAAAAAACATTGTCAGACAAATTCATCGCTCTGCCCTCCCAATATTATTTTTCCATCTTCAGCTAACAGGCGCGCCTGCGTAACGATCTGTTTTTGGGCCGCAATCACATCATCTTTGGATACAGGTCCCATGTCCGCAATTTCATCCTGGATCGATTGGGCAGCACGCTTGGACATACAGCTGAACATCTTTTTGACCAGATCGCTATCGGCGCCTTTCAGTGCAAAAAGAAGTCGTGCATTTTCGACCGAACGGATCAAAGTCCCAAGGCTCTTGTCTTCCAGCGCGATAAGATCGGCAAAAACAAACATCTCTTCCTCGATGGCGCGCGCTACTGCTTTATCCCGCTTTAGGAGCGCTTTGATAATGCGATTTTCTGTCGGCTTAGCTACATTGTTCATGATCGCAGCGGCTTCACTGGTACCGCTAGATCGTGGACCGATTACGACATCGGGTTTTTGAACCTGCCTTGACAACAAAGTCTCAATATCGGTCAACGCATTGGCGCTGACGGAGCCCATGGTTGCCACGCGGTACACAACATCGTTCTGAATCTCAGCGGGCAATGTCTGCAGCACACAACCTGCTATTTCCGGATCAAGAAACGATAGAACGACTGCCATCATCTGAGGATGGTCACCCACTATCATTTCGGTAATCTCATCAACTGACATCCACTTTAGTTGTTGGAGTTCTGGATGATCCTGCGGCGGCGTTATCCGCGATAGCATGTTAGCGGCCCGACTGTTGCCCAGAGCTTTATCTAACATGCTCTTTATCTGCTTGTCTGCGCGGTAGCCGATAGATGTGCGACTACGCGCTTGTTCAACGAAACGATCAAACACCACGTTGACCTCGTCTTCGCTGACATTGCTAATTTTGAACATCGCTTCACCAAGGCTCTGAACCTCGGACGGCTGTAAGCGCGATAATATATCGGCCGCTTCATCTTCGCCGAAAATCATCAATAAAATTGCGGCAGTTTCGCGGCCCGATAGATGGTCCTCTGGATCAGTAATATCCGAAGGAAAAGCGCTTTCATTGGTTGCCGCATTGGTAATCACCTCAGCCATGGGCAGTCTCATTTTCTAGCTTCACTTCCGATAGAAGGTCCTGCACCGTCAACGCTGCGCGATCAGGATTTTGGCGTACGAAATTCTGGATAAGGGCTGCCCGCTCTGAATAGCCATCGGCTGAACTAATCATATCGAGAGATACTGGTTTCACGGATCTTGCCAGCGGGTTGCCGGTACGCCCCAGTTCGGCGTCAATGTCAGATATCAATTGCATTTTATCGGGACCAAATAATGACGCGCTTTTCGATCGATATTTCTTTATCAATGGACGACCGATTCCAAAGATTAGGGCAAGGGCCACCATCAACGCCGAAACATTGCGGACAAGCATGGAAACCCAACTGGCTTCCCACCAGTTTTCGGCGGGTTGTTCGACTGAAAGAAATGCGCGCGCCTCTATCGCAACGACATCACCGCGCGCAGCCTGAAAACCGATAGCTCCTTTCACAAGAGCCTCGACTGCCGCCAATTCTTCCGCAGAACGCTGGTTCTTACCAACAGGTGAGCGCAATGCGACGGCCACAGATAATCGACTAAGCGAACCGACTGCCTGTTTGCTAACAGATACTTCACGACCCAATTCAAACTGACGCGCAAATTTCTCCGAGGTTCGGCTCGTCTCCTCTTTATCTTCTCGATCGTCCTCACCCTGAAAATCGTCAGTCAATTCAAAGGCTTCGGGCGGGCGATTAGAAAGTGCACCGGGGATACCATAGCTTGCTCTTTCCCCCGGTTCATTCGACCAACTGCCTTGTTCCGACCGAACGCGGGCACCTTCTTTTGGAAAACTCTCACGGGTTGCCTGATTTTCGGAAAAATCCATCTCAGCATTCACTTCAGCAGTAAAATTGTCGGCCCCTATCATAGGGGTTAGCAATGAAGTGATAGTCCGCCGATACCGCTCCTCCACCTGAGACTGGACCATCAGGTGTCGCTCCGCCTGTGCGGACGACCCCATGGTCCCTTGACGCGACATCAACCTCCCGTTTTGATCGACCACGCTCACCGCTTCGGAAGACAGTCCGGGAACAGAACTGGCTATCAAATGTATGATCGATTGTACTTGGGGTCCACTCAAACGATTGCCACCGATAAGCTTGAGCATGACCGAGGCCGATGGTTCTGATCGATCACGGACAAATATACTAGGCGGTTCAACGGCTAACAGGACCCGCGCGGAAACCACAGTGTCCATCGCCTCGATCGTACGGGCTAAATCCAATTCTCGGGCGCTGCGGAGCTTATCATTTTCCACAGCTCGGCTAGCGCCCATGGGCATCGCTGAAATCAGGCTGTTACCGTCGGGTGCCGATTGGGGCAGCCCCTGCGACGCCAAAGAAAGTTTGGCCTGATGATAGTCGTTTTCCGATACCCTCAGCGCGCCGGTTTCATCATCAATGTTAAAACCGATGTTCGATTGCTGCAATGCTTCAGCAACCGCGGCCTTATCTGTCTCGGGCAAACCTCTGAACAAATCACGTTGCGGTGGTTCGCGTAGAGCGAGCCACAAGGCACCGGCAACAACGACAACGGCCAGCAATCCTAACAGTGGCAACGAACGGCTAATCGCTGGCTGTTCCAAAAGGCCGCGCAGACGTTCACGCCAATTAGCGGCCTTTGCAAAGCTCGGCATTGGCGGAGTTGGCGTAAGATCATTTGTGGATTCTGTCACCTGATCGGCTGATGTGAGGCTGAGTTCATTCATATCACACCGGCATGGTCATAATATCTTGATAGGCTTTGATCAGCTTGTTGCGAACTTGCAATGTCAGTTCAAAACCCAGTGAAGATTTCTGCTTCGCCATCATCACGCCCGCAATATCGTTAGTCTTCCCCATGGTATAATCCTGAGTGATATCGCCAGCGGCGCGTTGAAGCCCGCTCACATTTTTAATGGCAGACGCCATGGCCTCACCAAATACGGGTTCCGGAGAAATCGCAATACCGCCAAGAGAAGCGGAGGCGGCCTTCTGCAAAACGTCATTTTGCGCAATAATATCCTGACGCATGGACATGAGTTGGGCGCTATCAATCATCTTCATGATATCCCTCCAGCGACCAATTCCGCTGCGCATCATTCCGGTACCAAGGGGCATTTTGGCAAACCCGGATTAATACGCAGCGGTAGGCCATGGCTCGCCCGGACCAGTTCGGGGGAGCGGATATTGGGATCGAAGATGCCGATACATGATGGTGTCGCCATGATCTGATGGAAAAAATGAGCGTTCGAGTGGGAACAAGCTTTCGCACATGCAGTCCCATAAGACACATGGTCTGATGCAACCGATTCAACCAACTTTTAGGTGGCTTTGCGAGCATCCGCTCGACACCACATTTCATTATTTCAGTCATCATCTTTCCCAATTTCTGGTCCTAGAAAACCGCGTCTGCATTAGTTGAACACGGCTTGAAAAATTGGTTCGCAAGCGCTGTGCCAATTTCGATATGAGAATATTATTCCTTTTTTTGAGATGGTTACGGATCACCGTTAAGCGCCAAGCCAATTTTCTGACTGCTGCACGCCAAATTACTGACGCACCGCCATTTTATTGGCGCCCCATTCTCTCCGCTAAACCTATTCAAGCCCGATCCGTTTTTGTGGCTGAGGTCGCTGTCAATCCATTTTCGCGATCCATCTGCTTTTGAAAGGAAATTCACATGACGATTATCGGAACCAATGTTGCAGCCATGCGCACCAATCACGCGGCGAATAATGCTGAAATGAGCCTCGCCAAATCTATTGAACGACTGTCGACCGGTCGCCGCATCAACAGCGCCAGCGATGATGCTGCTGGCCTAGCCATTGCCACCCGGATGACTTCGGAAATTCGCGGCCTCAACATGGCGACCCGCAATGCCAATGACGGCATCTCTCTGGCTCAGACGGCAGAAAGCGGTATGAGCGAGATCAACAACATGCTGCAGCGTATGCGTGAACTGTCCGTTCAATCTGCCAACGGCACCCTATCTGCTGGTGATCGCACCAACCTGCAAACAGAGGTTGCTGCTCTGATATTGCAAATTGGTGATGTTGCAACCCGGACCGAGTTTAACAATGTTGCCTTATTGGATGGTAGTTCCCCAGCCATCAATATCCAAACCGGTTCCGCGGCTAACGAAACCGTCGTCGTTAACCTGGCCGACGTTACGGCAGCAACTCTGGGCGTCGATGCGCTTGATATTAGTACTGAGGCAGGAGCAAACGCAGCTCTCGCAGCTCTCGACACCGCTATGGATACGGTAACGACCGCGCAAGCTTCTCTTGGTGCATCGCAAAACCGATTGATTGCGACAGTTTCCAATCTGACGAGCCGTGTTGCGAATATCACGGAATCACGCTCTCGCATTGAAGATGTCGATTTCTCTGGAGAAACCACCGCTCTCGCTAAGGCACAAATCTTGAGTCAGGCATCGACCGCGATGCTTGCCCAGGCCAATCAGTCTCAACAAGGCGTTCTCAGTTTGATCCGTTAAGCATCTGGTCCTGCTTAATGGATTATGCGACCCCCGGCGCTTGTCAGTTCCCACAACCGGCGCCGGGGGTTTTCTATGTCAATCAGGGGAATAGATGCCTGCTTTTACTTGCCTTTTGAAAGCGATAAATTAGCGTAATCCGCTATATAGGAGCGGAACGATATGGCAGCGCAAGACATTTTGGTGATTGACGAAGGAACGACATCTACGCGTGCCATGCTTTTCGGTATCGACGGAAAGCTCCACGGATCACAACAAGAAGAACTGCAGCAATATTATCCAGCCACCGGTTTGGTAGAACATGATGCCACCGAGATATGGGATAAGACACTGCGTTGCTGCCAAAAGATGATTGACCAGGCAGGTGGCGCAGAAAAAATTGCAGCTATTGGCATCACAAATCAGCGCGAAACCATTGTCGCTTGGGACAAACGCACCGGTGAACCTTTGTGCAAGGCAATTGTTTGGCAAGACCGCCGTACCGCCGACATCTGCAATGCACTGAAAGCCAAAGGGCTGGAACCTATGGTTCAGGCCAAAACCGGATTGCTGCTCGATCCTTATTTCTCCGGCAGTAAAATTAGCTGGATGTTACAAAATCATCCGGAGCTTTTGTCGGCGGGTGATAATTTGGCGTTCGGAACCATTGAATCCTATCTCATCTTTCGCCTAACCGGCGGTCTCCATATCACCGATGCCAGTAATGCTAGCCGCACCATGTTAATGGCTTTAGACGGGACGGATTGGGATGATGAGTTGCTGGAACTATTCGCTATTCCCCGAAAAACATTACCAGCCATCGTCGACTGCGCTGGAGATTTGGGACAGACATCAACGCAGCTGTTCGGCGCACCCGTCGCAATATGCGGTTCTGCTGGAGACCAACAGGCAGCGACCATCGGGCAAGCGTGCCTAAATGTGGGTCAAACCAAAGCGACTTTTGGAACGGGCGCGTTCGTTCTGACGAACAGCGGTGAAACCCCAGCACAATCAGAGAACCGGTTGCTGTCCACCGTGCTGTATCAATTAAACGGCCAGCGAACATACGCTTTGGAGGGATCCGTATTTGTCGCGGGTAGCCTGATGCAGTGGCTGCGCGATGAGATCGGTTTGATCACCTATGCCGGCGAAAGTGAAGAACTGGCACGTTCCGTTGACGATAATGGCGGTGTATATTTGGTCCCCGCCCTATCTGGACTAGGAGCGCCTTATTGGAAGGCGGATGCCACAGCTACAATTTCCGGTCTTAGTTTTTCGTCCACAAAAGCCCATATCGTGAGAGCCGCCCTTGAGGCGATGGCCTATCAATGTCACGACTTAAAAACCGCGTTTTCCGCCGACGGAACCGACTGGCAAAGCCTGCGCATCGATGGCGGTATGGTGGCCAATGACTGGATGGTTCAGGATCTTGCCAATATCTTGGATATCCCGGTCGAACGACCCGAGTTTTTCGAAACAACGGCGCTTGGGGCAGCCATGCTTGCAGCGGTTGGCGCCGGAATTTACGCATCATTGCAGGATGCTTCTGTGATGATAACAGGCCTGGAGACATATCAATCATCGATAGAAGAACCGCAACGTGACATGCGGATAGCGGGATGGAAGAAAGCAACGGAAGGGGTTTTGCGCGACTAGCTCGAATGTGCTTATTTTGTGCTAAAACCGGGCCGCCTGTTTGACGTAGTTGTCTGAAAACCGTTCCAAACATGGCCATTGTCAATTTTCTTCACAAAATGCCCTTGGTCGTTGTCAGATTTGAAATTGAAAAGATCGATATCAATAGTCTGATCAAATTGCATACCAAACTCGCGCCCTTCTACCCAGCGCACAGTGCCAGAGACTTTTCCATAGCCTGGCTTTTTTATCATGATGGATTGTCCAGGCTGTAATTTGATCGGCGAGGTCGCACGAATACCAAATGTCGAAAGGTTGCGGACAAAGGATGCATGCGGCCCTGAACCATCGGCAAACAGCTCGATTTTTACGAGTTTCCGAATCCTCGGCTCGCGAAAAACTGCATGCTGAGTGCTGCTATCCTTATTTTCGAATGCCTTAACCATCCTTACGATCCAATATTATGGGCTCGTTGATGAGAACGGCAATTTTTGAAAAAATTAAGGATGCCGAGCAAAAAAAGTAAATTTTAACTATGAGCACCATCGTCAGCATTGCGGCGCAGCGACCCATCTTCACTCCATGATGACGAAGTGGACTCTGTTGTGCGGAGA
Organism: uncultured Sphingomonadaceae bacterium; assembly: GCA_947493215.1. Taxonomy (GTDB): domain Bacteria; phylum Pseudomonadota; class Alphaproteobacteria; order Sphingomonadales; family Sphingomonadaceae; genus Parasphingorhabdus. The sequence continues at coordinate 2,419,489 of CANLQE010000001.1, forward strand.
GCGTCTGGTGACAATCGCGCACTGGCCAATCACGCACAATCAAAAAAGGCCCGCCAATCGGCGAGCCCTTTTTGTTCATTTTGACGTACGTTTAAGCGTCTTTTTTCTTCTTCTCTGACTTCACGTCAGCCCAGATGGACTTATAAGACAAGAAAGCAAGAATCGTTGCAATCAGCAAGAACGCTAAAACGGCCCAACCAGTTTGCTTCTGCTTAATCAGCGATGGTTCTGCTGTCCAAATCAGAAAAGCCGAAACATCCTGAGCCATCTGCGACATCGTCGCTTTGGTCCCATCGGAATAAGTCACTTGATCTTCAGCCACAATCGGTTGCGCCATTGCTAGATTGAGGTTCGCAAAATACGGATTGTAATGCAGGCCCGTGCCAGGACGGTTGGCTTCCGGAAGGTCCGCTGGCGGCTGAGTATAGCCTGTCAGCAGCGAATAAATATAAGCGGCTCCGCCTCCACGCGCCTTGGTAATGAGCGAAAGGTCTGGTGGAATTGCGTTGTTGTTAGCCGCAGCCGCCGCAACATTGTTCGCGAAAGGTTTAGGAAACTTATCGGCTGGAATCGATGGACGGGTTGACGCTTCACCAGTGTTCGGATCAATATCAGCCGTTTCGATCGGCCAGTTTGCGGCGATCGCTTTCACTTCATCTTCATTGTAACCAAGTTCTGCGAGGTTACGGAAAGCAACTAAACGGAGGCCATGGCAAGCCGCGCAAACTTCTTTGTAAACTTGAAATCCGCGTTGCAACTGCTGATTGTCAAACTTTCCGAACGGACCATCGCTTGTGAAAGAAACCTCTTTGGGTTTCTCATGAAATTGATATTCAACAGCTTTAACCGGTGGATTGCTGACATATTCAACCGCGCCGCGCCCGAACGAATAGACCATCATTCCAGCAAAGAACAAACCGATCAATATTCCGAAAAATCTTACCATTACTCAGATCCCTGTTTCTTAGCTGGCTTGTTGTATTGGTTTGCCGGTCACCGCTTCGGTTATCGAATTTGGCAACGGTGTCGGTTTCTCGATCCGAGAGAGCAACGGCAATACGATCAGGAAGTGCGCGAAATAATAGGCACTCGCTAGCTGGCTCAACATCACAAATGGCTCTTCCGCTGGCGCGCCGCCACAATAGCCAAGTATGGCGATGCATGGGATCAAACCGAACCAGAAGAACTTCTTGAACCGGGGACGATAGTCGCCGGATCGTACCGGTGACCGATCGAGCCAAGGCAGGAAAAACCATACCAATATGGCGGAGAACATTGCCAACACACCTAGCAGTTTTGCTGGAATGAAGAAGAAGTCAAAAGTAAAAGCGCGCAAAATAGCGTACCAAGGCCAGAAATACCATTCAGGAACGATATGGGCTGGCGTCGACAGCGGGTTTGCCGGAATATAATTGTCCGCGTGGCCCAAGGCGTTTGGCATGAAAAACAGCATGGCAGTAAAGACGATAAGTGCGAGGCCCACGAACCAGCCATCTTTGGCCGTATAGAACGGATGGAAAGGAACAGTGTCCTGTTTGCCTTTTACGCTTACGCCTGTGGGGTTGTTGGAGCCGGGAATATGCAATGCCCAAATGTGCATGATAATCACGCCTGCGATGACAAACGGCAACAGATAGTGCAGCGAGAAGAACCGGTTCAGCGCCGCATTATCAGGCGCAAAGCCGCCCAGCAGCAGTTCTTGGATCGGCTTACCGACCAGCGGTATAGCCTCAAACAGGCCGGTAATAACTTTCGCGCCCCAGAAGCTCATTTGTCCCCAAGGAAGCACATAGCCCATGAAAGCGGTTGCCATAGCGAGCAGGTAAATCACGACACCCAGCAGCCAGATCATCTCCCGTGGTGCCTTGTAAGAGCCATAGTAGAGGCCGCGACCAATATGCAGATAAATAGCGATGAAGAAGAAGCTAGCACCATTGGCATGAGCATAGCGGATCATCCAGCCGCTGTTGACGTCACGCATGATATGCTCAACGGAATCGAACGCAATATTCGCATTGGCGGCATAGTGCATCGCCAAAATGATACCTGTAACAATCTGAATGACTAGGAAAAGTCCGGCAAGTGAGCCGAAGTTCCACATGTAATTCAAGTTGCGCGGCGTTGGATAACCAGCACCAAGACTGTTATAAATCAACCGACCGACTGGCAGTCTGTCGTCCATCCACTGACCAAATTCAGTGGTTGGTTTATATTGCTGTGCCCAAGGAAAACTCATTTTTCTTGCCCCTAGCCGATTTTCACGACGGTATCTGTTAGGAAACTATATTCCGGTACTTCCAAATTGGTCGGCGCAGGCCCTTTGCGGGTCCGGCCTGCCGTATCATAGTGCGAACCATGACATGGGCAGAAGTAGCCATCATATTCGCCTTTGACTTCACCCTGCGCAGCACCAAGCGGCACACACCCAAGGTGAGTACAAACGCCCAATGTAATAAGCCAATTCTCTTTGCCTGGCTGTGTCCGGTCAGCGAGTGTTTCCGGGTCACGAAGGCCTGATATGTCGACTTTGTTAGCAGCCTCAATCTCGGGAGCTGTCAGATTGCGAATAAAAATTGGCTGTTTGCGCCAGCTGGTTTTGATCGCTTGGCCTGATTCGATGGCCGAAATATCGACTTCGATCGATGACAACGCCAGAACGTCAGCGCTTGGGTTCATCTGATTCACCAATGGAAAGACTGTGGCCACGACCCCAACGCCAGCGAAGCTCACTGCCGCAATATTGATGAAATCCCGGCGACGAACGCCGCCAATTTCTGGTTCCGAAACAGCCGGGTCACCAGATTCAACCGCGGTATCAATACTAGCCATGCAAACATGCCCTTACGTTTGTTAGTACCCCTATCTGCCAGATCAAAGCAAAAGCCTCAATACGTTAATCGGCAGGTATTTGCGCGCCTGATAGCCGCGAAGACCATGGTTTGCCAACAGTCAATTTTTGATTGACCGAACATTATAAATAACCCCATGCAGGACATGTCATGAGAGTAGCCCTTTACCAACCCGATATTGCTGGAAATTTAGGAACGATTTTAAGAACATGCGCGTGTTTTGATGTCGCTGTCGATATCATCGAACCCTGTGGGTTTCCATTTAGCGATCGCAGCCTGAAACGCGCAGGAATGGACTATTTTGATCATGTCGATTTCACACGGCACACAGATTGGAATGCATTTCTGGCCAGTGTCGATTCACAATCGGCCCGGCTCGTCCTGCTGACAAGCAAGGCACAGGCCGCTTACCATGAATTCATGTTTCAGTCGGACGATATTTTATTGTTCGGCTCAGAAAGTTCGGGTGTACCTATTGATGTTAATCAACGCGCAGACGAACGAATCACCATAAAGATGAAAAACGGCATGCGTTCATTGAACCTTGCCGTTTCTGCAGGCATGGCGCTCGGCGAAGCGCTTAAACAAACGGGACAATTCTCCAAATGACGATACAACGGCCAATTCGACAAAATGGCAAGCCACTGGATGACCAACAATCTCGGGCCCAAACTTGGTTTGCCACATTGCGCGATGACATTTGCGCCGAATTCGAGGCCATCGAAGCCGAAGCAGGCAGTGATGCAAAGTTTGATTATCTTCCTTGGGATCGTGAAAATCCTGATGGCAGTCCTGGCGGCGGCGGTGTGCGCGGTGTCATCAACGGCAAGATATTTGAAAAAGCGGGCGTCAACATTTCTACTGTCGATGGCACGTTCAGCGAGGAATTTGCCAAGTCGATCCATGGCGCCGCGGAAAACCCACATTTCTTTGCGACCGGCATCAGTTTGGTCGCTCATATGGCAAACCCGCACGTTCCGGCCGTACATATGAACACCCGTTTCTTGTGCACCACAAAACGATGGTTCGGCGGCGGTGCCGATCTCAACCCGCCCATTCCTTATGAAGAGGATACTTCCGACTTTCATGCCCGCATGAAACAAGCATGTGATGCCCATGATCCGGACTATCATGCGAAATATAAGAAGTGGGCGGACGACTATTTCTATATCCCGCATAGGCAAGTTCATCGCGGCGTCGGTGGCATATTTTATGATCATCTAGAGCTCGAGGCAGAAGACGATTTCGGCAAGCATTTTGTTTTCACGCAGGATGTTGGCCGTGCTTTTCTGGATATTTTCCCAAAACTGGTGCGAAGGCGTATGGGATTGCCTTGGACGGAGGAAGAAAAAGAGCAACAACTCATATGGCGGGGGCGCTACGCTGAGTTTAACCTAGTCTATGATCGCGGCACCACATTTGGTTTGAAAACCGGCGGTAATGTCGATGCTATATTGATGAGCCTACCGCCAGAGGCAAAGTGGAGCTGACGAGAGGAACGGTATTGACCATAGATGTGCCGGAAGGCCAAATCCCAACGATCACGACCTATTTTGAGATGACTGACCGTCCTGTGATACAACGGCAAGACGGGCTTCTCAAACTCGTCAAATGGAACGCGCCTGAACCCTCTGAATATTTATCACTGTTTCGTGCCGTAGGTAATCGATGGATGTGGACCTCTCGGCTTTTGATGGACGAAAATACACTGCGCAGCACTCTCCATCATGATGCTGTTGAGGTCTATCTGATTGAAAAAGATGATGCGAAAATAGGCTTGCTAGAGCTCGATTTTCGGGAAGCCAAACAATGTGAAATCGGCTTTTTTGGAATGGTTCCTGATATGAATGGTCAGGGATATGGCCGGTGGCTAATGGCTGAAGCTCTAAACCGCGCCTGGCGTCCCGAGATTTCTAGGGTTTGGCTTCATACCTGTACCGAGGACTCTCCCCGGGCCATTCCATTTTATATGAAATCAGGTTTCACCCCCTACAAACGCGAGATCGAGATTAACCCCGACCCTCGTTTGACTGGACACCTGCCCATGGACGCCGGGCCACATGTTCCCATCATTCGGCCGAGCAGCTCGTAACATCAATCGAACACTTCTCCGACTTTGGAGCTTTGTCCGGAGAGTTGATGGTAAATTGATGCGATGATGACCGTGAACAAAATTTGCGTCGCAGCTCCGCCAATAGCAGTCACCAGATTTTCAATAAACGGCCAACCTGCACCGCTCGTGGCAAGGCCGGTGATGACCCCGACAATCATCTGAATGACGCCAATCGTGATCGCGGCGATAATCGCGATCATAAGAATTAGTAACAATATGGAAAATCCGTTGTCCTTGGTATTCTGCCAGCTTTTTCTTAGGACTTCGATAGGGTTTCTCTCGCCCTGATCAGCGATGATCATCGGCACCAGAATGAGGCGACATGCAACGTACAGTCCGGGAATGATAAGCAACATAAAACCGGCAAATGTTGCAAGCCCTGTTAAAATATTCGCGAGCAGAAAGATCAGAAAGAGCCGCAACGCTTTGCTCAAATCGTCCGCCACTGTGCCGCTATGCGAAGGAGCAACCGTAAAAAAGATCACGAATCCACCAAAGCTCAGCAAGAGATTCGACACAATAACTGCCGTCGCATTTTCCTTGAAAAAAGCCGAATAGGCTGCCGTAATCGCATTTAAATCCTCTGTTCCGGTCAAAGCGGGTTGGCCAACAAACTGGGCCATCAGCAACGTTGGTAGAAACACGAAAACACCCGCTATTGCCAGAATCGCTTCCTTATGATCCCGCAAAATTGTCATAGCGCCGTTCCAGCATTGCATATAATTGAGCTTCATTGGCTTAACCCTCGGCTTTGGATTTCATTCACCGCCCCCTTGCCACCGACGCGTCAATTGTGCACGGAAATTTTATGGATGACTTATCTGACATTGAATGGCGCACCAGCGAGGGCAAAATCGCCTATCCCGATGCCTTGGCTGAAATGGAACGGCGCAATGCAGCGATTTACGGCGGCAAACAGCCCGAACTCGTCTGGCTGCTCGAACATCCACCGCTTTACACCGCCGGAACAAGTGCTGATCCCGCCGAGTTGCTCAGCCATGAATTTCCCGTTTTTGAAACCGGTCGCGGGGGCCGCCATACCTATCATGGACCGGGCCAACGGGTTGGCTATGTGATGCTGAACCTAAAAAAACGCCAGGCGGATGTTCGCAATTTTGTGCACGCGCTGGAAGACTGGGTCATCAGAGCTTTGCACGAATTCGGAGTTGAAGCCCGAGCTGTAGAAGGCAGAGTTGGTATCTGGTGCGATACACCCCAAGGGGAGGAAGCAAAGATCGGCGCCATCGGTATCCGCATACGCAAATGGGTGACCATGCACGGTTTTGCCGTGAATATTGATCCTGACCTGAGCCACTTTGGCGGGATCATTCCTTGCGGGATCAGCGAATATCCCGTGACCAGTTTGAAACAATTGGGAATCCAAGCATCATTGGATGATTTTGATAAGGCATTGAAAAAAACCCTTCCCGATTTTCTTGCGGCAATTGATAAAAAAAGCTGACACGATATGCTGTCGTCCACAATCGATTAGGAAAAATAACGATGAAATTGATCAAAGCTACCGCAACAGGCATTTTCGCGCTTTCTGTTGTCGCTTGTTCTGGCGAAACAGAAGCACCGGAAGCTGATATAGTTACCGAGACTCGCATGGACGAGGTTGATGTTATTGATGGTACAATCAGCGACGACATGGTGGATGTCGATACTCAGAACACGGATGATGAACTAGCCGAAGGCGAAGATAGTGACAAAAAAAGTAGCGACGAAACATCCGAAGCTGAAGAATAAAGTCTAGGCCAACCCTAAAATCTTATGGGTTTGCAGCGATAGACGCCATTTGGGATGGGTCTGCACAAAGGCGATCGCTTCGGCCAGGTTTTCGTCATTGGCGGCCTGATCCAGACGCGCATCCATCGGCTGCAGTAAATGATTGGCAAAATCCCAATCCTGCATGGCTTTCCAATCACTGCCCGATTGCGGCCAGACGAGTTTCAGCTCATCGCCGGATCGCTGCACGGTCTCACTACCTGCTTTTGGACTGATGCAAATCCAGTCAATTGAGCGTGGTACGGCCAGCGTCCCGTTCGATTCAATCGCGATTTCAAATCCAGCTTCATGGAGCGCGTCGATGAGCGCATCATCCACTTGCAACATAGGTTCGCCGCCAGTGAGCACAACAAAACGAGCGTCATCGCCCTCACCCCATTTGGCGGCAACTGCAGTTGCAAAAGCTGCGGCATTTTGAAAGCGCCCACCGCCTTCGCCATCCATTCCTACAAAATCGGTATCGCAAAACTGGCACACAGCGGTCGCGCGATCTTTTTCAAGCCCCGACCAGAGATTGCAACCGGCAAAACGGGCGAACACAGCCCGACGTCCAGCCTGAATACCCTCCCCTTGCAAGGTCAGAAACATTTCTTTGACGGCGTAGCTCATGGCGAAAGCGCATAGCGAGTGGGGTCCGCTATACCTGCTTCTTCAAAACCTTTTTGACGGAGTCGACAGCTGTCACAATAGCCGCAATGCAAATTGCCTTCCGCCGGATCATAGCAGGACCAGCTCAACGCCGGATCGATATCAAGCCGCCTTGCTTCTTTGGCGATGTCTGCTTTGGTCATATACTGCAATGGTGTCTGGATCGTAAATCCGCTACCTTCATCCCCTGCCTTTGTCGCAAGATCCGCCAGTCGCTCAAACCCCTGAATAAATTCCGGACGGCAATCGGGATAACCGGAATAGTCCAATGCGTTGACGCCAATAAAAATATCCCGAGCATCACGTGCTTCGGCCAAACCAAGGGTCAGTGACAGGAAAATTAAGTTACGCGCCGGCACATAGGTCACTGGAATATCATTGGTCACACCAGATTTGGGTACATCAATATCATCAGTCAAAGCAGACCCGCCAAAGCGGCTTAGGTCCAGCGGCAGGATTATATGCTCGCTAACGTCCAGTTTCGCGGCGATCTGGACCGCGGATTGCAGCTCAATTTTATGCCGCTGATTATAGTCAATTGTCAGCGCAACAATATCATAGCCCTCTTCCCGCGCCATCGCGGCAGATACCATGGAGTCGAGTCCTCCGGACAGCAGGACAATGGCCTTTTTATGATTTTGAGACATGCTCGCTCCGCTAATCCCCTTCGCGGTGACAATCAAGTGTTCAGACAGGCATGACCGGAAGCATTTGCGGGAAGATATCAAAAAAATAGGCCGCTGTTCCATTGGAATGCGGCCTAGTTGGGTTTCTAGTCGAAACCGGAAGGGAGAAAGTCATGCCGAAACATGATGATCTCTCTTTAACCCAAACATAGTAAATATTTAGTTAACAACCTGATCCTCGGGCCTGAACTTAACAGGTGCCCGTCCGGCGGCCCTCCACATTGAAAGAAAATGGCGCATTGCCTTTGATGCCCTGCGATTGGATTTGAACTAACCCGCTGGATTCGCGTTTAATTGTGGTAACACCATGATCAGAACTGCCGCACTTATAGCTAACCCGGACGCTATCGGGCATATCCTGGATCACATAGCGCGAACATGAGGTTCCGCTATGCTGAATTTGCAGTAATATTGCAGGATCTCCTAGGCAGACTTTCTGGCCGCCATCGTTAGAACCGCGCGATTTCAGCGTCCATTCACCCTTTTGTAGCCCGTTCAGCAGTGCCAAATCCGGAGCTTGTGCGGGTGCAGAAACAGAAAACGCGAAAAAGGCGGCTGTTGACGCGCTGATCGCCTTTATCATTGTAATAGCCTTCATTCCCTGCATCCTTCGTTATTGCTGATGATAAAACGGAAAAACCGCGCTGTGATTTACTGGCGATAGAATATGGCCAATATGCGCCCAATTACGGCTATTTATAGTATGTTTCAGACAAATTTTGCGAATAATCAATTTATTGCCTAATAAAATCAGTTATTTAGGCTTGCACTCGAAATGCTAAACTTCTTGCTGCAAAATGCACAATCAATCGAGATTGCGCCGTCTTCGCCTACCATATCCTCCTTATCCTCTTTCGGGAACCGTGCGATCACGTCCCTGATATGGTCTTCATTACAGCGGCAACCCTTAACGAGCGGTTTACCGCTCAAAACCCTCACTTCGTCGCTCTCACTAAACAGGCGCCACAGCAAATCTTCCATCGGCAGTCCGCGATCAACCAGCTCTTTCTCTTGAACGCTGCCGCCCATGATCGCGACATGCTCCCATTCCGGGTGATTCATCCGGACGTGCAAACGTTCCTTGCCTTCTTCGCCATCAGGAAGATGTTGCACCAGCAAGCCACCTGCAATGGTATGATTGCTATCGATCTGAAGCCCGACACGGATCACTGTCGGTATCTGTTCGGACTGCATGAAATAATTTTGAACGGCTTCCGCTAGGCTAGCGCCCTCCAACGGCACAATGCCTTGCGAGCGCCCACGCGGTTTGGGATGATCAAAGGTTATCGCGAGATAGCCTTTACCAAATAGAGCCATGAGACTTGGTTCCAGCGGCTGGCTGGCCAGACGCTCCGCATCAAACTGGACATAACCGCGCACATCGCCGTCTTTATAGTCGCAAGCTAGCAAACTGATGACACCGTTTTCCGTCTGTGCTTGCAAAGTCAACTGAGCGTCTTCCTCTTTGAGCAAGGCGCCTAACAAAGATGTCAAACACACCGCTTCAGCCAGTAAAGATTTGATCTGCAACGGATAGTTGTGCGCGGACAATATGTCATCGAGTACAGGACCAAGCCGCACGGCCCGGCCCCGGCAATGTTTTGCAGGAATCGAAAAGGACAAGTTTTTATCGATCAGCGTCGGTATATCAGGGTTTTCGGACATCAGATTTGATCAAATGCCCAACGCAGAACCGATTTCTGTGCATGAATTCGGTTTCCCGCTTCATCCCAAACCAGCGACTGTGGTCCATCAATGACTGAAGGCATAACCTCTTCGCCGCGATGGGCAGGAAGGCAGTGTAGGAACACCGCATCGGCTTTAGCCGTTTCCATAATCACATCATTGACCTGAAAGGGCATCATCGCTTCCATTTTGGCGTCGGCATGCGCCTGCCCCATCGATACCCATGTATCGGCGATTATCACGTCAGCACCGGCTGCAGCTTCCATAGCATCGCGATAGACGGTGACATTGGCCCCTGCCGCTTGCGCCGCTGTGATAAAGCTCTGGTCCGGATCATAGCTTTCCGGGCAACCGATCCTTACGTTGAACTTCATTAAACCTGCAGCCTCTACAATAGAGTTGAGGACATTGTTGACATCACCCAACCATGCGACTTCCAGCCCGGGTAGCGCCTTATCATGCTCGATCAAGGTCAGCAGATCGGCCACAATCTGACACGGATGCGATAGATCCGTCAGGCCGTTAATCACTGGCACAGTAGCATTGGCCGCGAGCTCCTCGATTTTCGCATGGTCATCAGTACGGATCATAATTGCATCGCACATACGCGACAGAACTTTAGCCGTATCCGCAACAGTTTCGCCCCGCCCTAATTGCATCGATCCACTGTCCATTACAATACTGGTCCCGCCTAACTGGCGGATCGCAATATCGAAGGACACACGCGTTCTTGTGCTGCTCTTTTCAAAGATCATTGCCAACACATGACCCGCCAACGGCGCATCGGCATCCGTCTTACCCTTGGGCCAGCTCTTACGCGCTTCCTTACGATCCATTGCATCGTTAAGCATCGCGGCTATGGCATCACCACCTGCATCGGCAAGATTCAGAAAATGCCGGGTCATGATTCCGGCGCTCTATAGTCGGCAGCACCTGCAGACAATTTCTCGATAAAGGTCGCAATGTGGCTTTCGTCGATATTCAGCGGCGGTAATATTCTTAGGGTGTTATCTCCAGCTGCAACCGTCAGCAATCCATGATGATCGCGCAAATGTGCGACAAAAGAGCGAGTTTCCTGGGTCATGGTAATGCCAAGCATCAAACCATGTCCCCGCACGCCCGTAAACAATGAAGGATAATTGCCGATGAACTGCTCAATCGCCGCACGCAGTTTTCCGCCAATGTCGCGCACATGTTCGAGAAACTCATCATTCGCGACAACATCCCAAACCGCATTGCCTGCAGCCATCGCCATTGGATTACCGCCATAGGTTGACCCGTGGGTGCCGGGCACCATACCGCGTGCTGCTTCTTCGGTCGCCAAACAAGCGCCAAATGGGAAACCGCCGCCGATACCCTTGGCGCTTGCCATGATGTCGGGGGTTATTCCGTAAAGCTCATGCGCATAAAGAGCGCCGGTCCGCGCAACACCGCACTGCACTTCGTCGAGAACCAGCAATATGCCATGTTTGTCGGCTAAGGCACGAAGACCTTTCATAAAGGCTTCGGATGCCGGACGGACGCCGCCCTCGCCCTGTATCGGCTCGACAAGAAACGCAGCTGTTTTTGGTCCTATCGCAGCTTCTGCGCCTTCCAGATCGTCAAAATCGACATATTTGAAACCATTGAGAAGCGGAGAAAAGCCGTGATGCATTTTCTCTTGGTTGGAAGCGGAGATGGTCGCCATCGTCCGACCATGAAAGGCATTTTTGAACGTGATGATTTCAAACCGGTCACTGCCTTGTGACTGATGATAAACCCGCGCCGCTTTGATCGCACATTCGACCGCCTCAGCGCCGCTATTGGTAAAAAATACTGTGTCAGCAAACGTCGTATCAACCATCCTTTGGGCCAGTTTTTCACCCTGCGGACTGCCGTAAAGATTGGACACATGCATCAACGTGGCTGCCTGCTCTTGTATCGCCTTGGTCAAATGCGGATGACCATGGCCCAAAAGGTTCACCGCAATACCAGTGGCAAAATCGAGCGCGCGGCTGCCATCTTCGGAAATCAACCAGGCGCCCTCGCCTCGCACGGGACGAAAACCACACCGAGGATATACGGGCATGAGCGGGGTAATCGTCATTTTACTTTCCTTCCAAAAATGGTCGTAGACAAAACAGAAAAGGCGACCGGACTGGCCGCCTCTTTCAAGCTCTTGCCTTATATGCCTGAAAAAGATGAGGGTCAATCTTTGCAGAGTACAGTCTGCGATCATCTATGGAAACACTGCTTGATCGATTGAGCCAATCAAACAGAATGTTTTAATTGATTTAGCAGCAGGGTGATTTTGTATTATGAAGGTCATAATTTCAGCTCATATACCCCAAATTAACAAGGAGAGATTCGCATGGATATGAAAACACCCGGAGCCAAAATCGAAGGATGCCCAATGGGCTTTGATGGCGGTGTTCGTTCCCTTCTGGGACGCCAGAACCAAGATTGGTGGCCAAACCAGTTACAGCTCAATATTCTTAGCCAAGGCGGAACCTCCCCTGACCCAATGGGCGACGATTTTAACTATGCCGAAGCTTTCAAGTCTATCGACTATCAAGGCCTCAAAGATGATCTGACCGCCTTGATGACCGATAACCAGTCTTGGTGGCCCGCCGATTATGGTCATTATGGCCCATTTTTCATTCGGATGGCATGGCATGCTGCTGGCACCTACCGGACCGCAGATGGCCGCGGCGGCGCTGGTGAAGGACAGCAACGCTTTGCGCCTCTTAACTCATGGCCCGATAACGGCAATCTTGACAAAGCACGCCGTTTGCTATGGCCGATCAAACAAAAATATGGTGAGAAAATCAGCTGGGCTGACTTGTTCATATTGACCGGCAATGTCGCAATTGAATCTATGGGCGGACCTGTATTCGGTTTCGGCGGCGGTCGTGCTGATACATTTGAACCTCAGCGGGACATCTATTGGGGCAACGAAGACAAGATGGTCAACGAAGGCGTTCAGACTCGTATCGACCCGGATAAGGACCTGACGCTCGAAAACCCACTCGCAGCCATTCAGATGGGACTGATTTACGTCAATCCAGAAGGCCCCGGCGGAAACCCCGACCCGGCCCTCTCGGCTCGTGATATGCGCGAAACCTTTGCCCGTATGGCGATGAATGACGAAGAAACAGTAGCGCTAACAGCGGGCGGTCACGCCTTTGGTAAAGCCCATGGTGCTGGTGATGCAAACCTCGTTGGCGTCGCCCCAGAAAATGGCGATATCACCGATCAAGGATTGGGCTGGTTGAGCACTCATGCTTCCGGCGTGGGTGGCGACGCCATCACGTCCGGACTCGAAGGCTCATGGTCTTCCACTCCGACGCAATGGAACGGCAATTACTTCCGCCTCCTGCTCGACTATGAATATGAGTTGGTGAAAAGCCCCGCTGGCGCGCAGCAATGGCAGCCGATTGACCAGAAGGAAGAAGACATGGCGCCGCATGCGGCTGACCCCTCCAAGAAGGTGCCAACTATGATGACAACCGCCGACATGGCGCTGAAAGTCGATCCCGAATATCGCAAGGTTTCAGAGCGTTTCCGCAATGACCAGGCGGCGCTGGATGATGCGTTCGCACGCGCATGGTTCAAACTATGCCACCGCGATATGGGTCCGAAGATCCGTTATCAAGGTCCAGAAGTCCCTGCAGAAGACTTGATCTGGCAAGATCCCATTCCTGCCGGTAGCACCATTGGTGCTGGCGATGTCGCTGCGTTAAAACAGGCGATTTTGGATAGCGGGCTTACCGTCAGTGAATTGGTCAAAGCAGCATGGGCTTCGGCGTCTACCTATCGTTCATCGGACCATCGCGGCGGTGCCAATGGCGCGCGTGTCCGTCTTGCTCCACAGAAAGATTGGGCAGCTAATGACCCTGCTGAACTGGGCAAAGTGATTGCCAAGTTGGAAGAGATTAAAGGTGATCATAATGTCAGCATCGCCGATTTAATCGTTCTGGGCGGAACCGCTGCCGTTGAAAAAGCAGCAAAAGATGCCGGTTTTGACATCGAAGTACCGTTTGCAAGCGGGCGCGGAGATGCAACCGACGAGATGACGGACGCCGAAAGCTTTGAGCCACTAGAACCAAAAGCCGATGGTTTCCGTAACTATCTCTCGGCCAAACATAGCGTTCCAACCGAAGAGCTAATGCTGGATCGCGCTTCATTGCTGAAACTGAGTGTTCCAGAAATGACCGTGCTTGTCGGCGGCTTGCGGGCGCTGGGTGCCAATAGTGGCAATAGCACGCACGGTGTTTTGACGGATCGTCCAGGTCAATTGACCAACGACTTTTTTGTCAACATGCTGGACATGAACACCGTTTGGGAAGCTGTTGCTGGCAGCGACGAAGAAGAATTTGTCGGCAAGGACCGGAGCAGCGGCGCACAGCGCTGGACCGGCACCCGGGCTGATTTGGTCTTCGGTTCGAACTCCCAACTTCGCGCAGTCGCCGAAGTTTATGCGGAAAGCGGCCATGAAGAGAAGTTCATCAAAGACTTCGTTGCGGCATGGACCAAGGTTATGAACGCCGATCGCTTCGATCTCGCGTAAACAGACTGGAAAGTCTTAAATTCAAAGACGGCTCGCTGGGAAACTGGTGAGCCGTTTTGATTTACAGCTTTGCTTTTGATGCTTCCCAATTCTGTCCATCAAATTTCGTGATGTTCGGCTGCAGATCATGCCCTGCGTCCAAACAGTTATAGTTGACGCTCCAGCTCTCGGGATGAGACCGCGGCTGGTAGAAGCTTTTCACTCCGCAATGCTTGCAGAAAAGATGATCAGCTTGCTTGCTGCCAAATTTGTAGCTGGTCAGATCATCCGTGCCTTGAAGCAGTTCAAACCGACCATGCGGTATGAACAGATGCAAAAAGCCAGTGCGCGCGCAGATCGAACAATTGCAATCCAGCATCTCCGGACGTTCGTCGGCCTTGGCGTTGAAACGAACGGCTCCGCAATGGCAGCCCCCAGTCACTTCCATCATAGTTGGACTTCGGTCGTATGAATATCAATCCGGTTTTCTAGCGTCCGGTGCACTGGGCATTTTTCGGCCATTTCCAGAAGCTTCTGACGCTGTTCTTCCGATAAGTCGCCGTGCAAACTAATTGAGCGGTCAATAACATCGATCCGGTTATCATCATTGTTGCAGGTCGCGCAATCTTCCACGTGATCGCGGCTATGCTCCAGTTCGATATGCACGCCCTCTAGCGGAATGCCTTTGCGGTCAGCATACATTTTTATAGTCATTGACGTGCACGTGCCCAAAGCGGCCAGCAACAAATCATAAGGGGACGGGCCACTATCCTGTCCACCAAAGGATTCCGGTTCATCGGCTTGAAAGACATGTTTCCCTATCCGAACCGTCTGTTGAAACTTTCCGCTAGCGGTCTCTACCGTTAAGATCGAAGGATTGTCGGCCATATTCTACTCCACAGTTACCGATTTCGCGAGATTGCGAGGCTGATCAACATCCGTACCTTTTGCAACGGCTACATGATAGGCGAGCAACTGGACCGGCACAGCATAGACGAGCGGTGCGATCAACGGATGGACTTTCGGCATTTCGATTGTTGCCATACAACCATCCCCTGCTTCGGCCAGGCCGGCAGCATCCGAAATCAGCACGACCTTGCCGCCGCGCGCCATTACTTCCTGCATGTTGCTAACCGTTTTCTCGAATAACGGGCCGCTTGGCGCCAGTACTATAACCGGCACGGCTTCATCAATCAGCGCAATCGGGCCGTGTTTCATCTCACCCGAAGCATAGCCCTCTGCATGAATATAGCTGATTTCCTTGAGTTTGAGTGCCCCTTCCAGCGCCAGCGGATAATCAGGGCCACGGCCCAGATAAAGCACGTCGCGCGCCGGAGCGATAAGATGCGCCATGTCAGCAATATCCTCGTCATGGGCGAGCGCGGCATTCAGCGCAGCCGGTGCTTCGGTGAGATGTTTGACCACGTCTCGCTCTTCGTCCCGAGTCATTTTTCCTTTAACAACCGCCAAATGCGCGGCCAGCGCCGCCAACACGGCTAGCTGACAAGAAAACGCCTTGGTGGATGCAACACCAATTTCCGGTCCTGCATGGGTCGGCAACAACAGATCGGCCTCGCGCGCCATGCTGCTGGTTGGCACATTGACCACCACGGCGATTTTCTGTCCATTTTCCTTGGAGTGGCGCAGCGCGGCCAATGTATCGGCAGTCTCGCCGGACTGAGAGATAAACAGCGCCAGACCCCCCGGTTCCAACACAGGATCGCGGTAACGGAATTCCGATGCAACATCGAGATCAACGGGCACACGGGCAAAAGTCTCAAACCAGTATTTCGCCACCATTCCGGCATAATAGCTCGTACCACAGGCCACTATTGTAATCCGTTTGATATCTTTCAGATCAAAATCCATTTGCGGCAGCGCGACTTGCTGCTCCAGCGGACGGATATAGCTCTGCAAGGTTTGGGCAACCACGGTTGGTTGCTCAAAAATTTCCTTCTGCATGAAATGGCGATAATTGCCTTTTTCGATGGTCGCAGCCGATACACCGGATGTTGTAATTTCGCGCTCTACGGCATTGTTATCTTTATCATAAATCGCCGCGCCATCGCGGGTAATGACGACCCAGTCACCTTCTTCAAGATAGGCAATTTTCTGAGTCAAAGGTGCAAGGGCTAATGCGTCAGAACCAAGATAAGTCTCGCCTTCGCCATAGCCAACCACCAATGGCGACCCAAGGCGTGCGCCGATTAAAAGGTCTGGCTGCGAGCGGAAGGCAATTGCTAGAGCGAAAGCCCCGCGCAATGTCGGCAACATAGTTTTGACGGCTTCTTCCGGTGATTTTCCATCTTCGATCTGCTCGCTCACCAGATGCGCAACCACTTCGGTATCGGTCTCGCTCTCGAACGAACGTCCACGGCCGCTCAGTTCTTCGCGCAGGGTTTTGAAATTTTCGATAATGCCATTGTGCACCAGCGCTACTTCACCGGTAGCGTGCGGGTGTGCATTGTTGGTTGTCGGCGCGCCGTGTGTCGCCCAGCGGGTATGCGCTATGCCGATATTACCAGCGGCATCATCGGTCTTCAGCACGGTTACCAGATTGGCCAGCTTTCCCTCAGCGCGGCGACGGATTAGTTGACCGCCATCAATCGTGCAGACGCCGGCGCTATCATAACCGCGATATTCCATACGTTTCAGACCATCGACGAGACGATCCGAGACAGCTTCCTTGCCAACAATTCCAATAATTCCGCACATCGTGTTTGGGCTTTCTTCTAAAGGGTATAGGGAATTCGGATACCCGGCATCTCTGACGGAAAATCCTTTATATTGCGCGTGACGAGAATGCGACCAGATACTTGGGCCGAGGCCCAGATAATCGCATGAGGTGAACCAAGCGATGGGCGCTGTTGGCGCATCAATGCGGCACGGCGAGATATTTCTTCATCCAGCTCGCTTATCGCAAACAGCCGCAGAAACGCCTCGGTATCCGTTAGGGCCGATTCAGGCGCGCTGGCCATGATTTCGATCCAGCTTATCCGGCTGATCCACGGGCGACTGGTTCGTTGTAACTCTACACCTGCGCGCGGTTCGTTTTGGAGTGCATCCACCACGATTCCGGTATCAAAAAATGCTTCGATCATTCCAACCCGCCATCCCAGTCGCTGCCGAATTTACGTTCATAGCTCCGGTCATCACCTTGCGAACCATGACGCGCCCAAAGACCGAAATATTTAGCGATCCCATCCTGGCTTTCCCGCGCCCGGTAATCCACCACCGCCTCGCGCAGCAAGGCCGCACGCGACTTGCCCTGCTCCGCCGCAAGTGCATCGAGCCATTCAACATCTTCTTCAGGGAGATCAGCAAGGATACGAGTCATGATATATTGATATCATATCATGATATCATGTCAATCAACTTCTTAGAACGGTAGCTCGATCCTATGATCTTTCAGAACTTTTTTATAATGCTCAACGAGCCCCTCAAGTCGTTCGCATATTTCAAGCTGATCATAACATGCATCCGATTCTTTGTCGAAATTCTTAAGCGATTCTTTAGCTGAGACATAAAACGAATAAAGCGTATCACCCTGAATCAGAACCTCTGGAAATCGGCGCTCAGGGTGGCGCAATATCGCAGCATTTGTGGTGTCTGAGTAAATTTCAACAGCTTCTTTTCTCAAGTTACTTCCCTGCCTTCTTCTTGGTCATCACGTCCCGAAATTTCCTCGCCCAGCCGGCTTTCCCAGTTTGTTCAGCTCGCACCAACGCCAAATCATCAGCCGCGACATCCTTGGTCAACGTTGCCCCTGCCCCAATAATAGCGCCCTCACCAATCGTCACGGGTGCGACCAACGCGCTGTTTGAGCCAATAAACGCGCCCTTACCGATCACCGTCTTATATTTGAAGAACCCGTCATAATTGCAGGTAATCGTGCCCGCGCCGATATTGGCGCCCTCACCCACTTCGGCGTCACCGAGATAGGTCAGGTGATTGGCTTTGGCGCCTTTACCGAGCGTAGTTTTTTTCATCTCGACAAAATTACCGACCTTGGAACCTTCTTCCATCACCGCACCGGGACGCAGACGCGCGAATGGGCCGACTTTTGCATTGGCCCCGATTTGTGCGCCTTCGATATGGCTGTGACCATAGATGGTCGCGCCGGATGCCACTGATACATTGGGGCCGAAAATCACATTAGGTTCTATCACTACATCTGAAGAGATATCTGTATCATATGAAAACCAAACAGTTTCTGGTGCAATCAAACTAACACCATCCGCCATCGCTTTTGCGCGGCGACGGCTTTGCCATTCGCCTTCGACAGCAGCGAGTTCGGCCCGGCTATTCACCCCGGCGACCTCTGCTGGATCATCCACTTCGATCACCGCGCTTTTCTGGCCCGGCAACATGACAATGTCCGGCAGATAATATTCGCCCGCTGCGTTATCGTTGCTGATCTGGTCGAGCAAAATGAACAAATCGGTCGAGCGTGCCGCCATGAGGCCACTATTACACAGGTTTACGCCACGCTCCTGATCATTGGCGTCCTTAAATTCGACCATTTTCTCGATCTCGCCCTGATCATCGGCGATAATCCGGCCATAAGCACCGGCATCATCAGGGCGGAAACCCAGTACAACTGCTCGTGGGTCGGTGCCATTGTTCAGGCGAAAGATCATTTCCTGCATCGTTTGAGCGCTAACCATCGGGACATCACCATAAAGGATCAGCACATCACCCGCGAAGCCTTTGAGCGCATCATGGGCTTGCGCGACAGCATGGCCGGTACCCAACTGGTCTTCCTGCACGGCAACAGCGATATTGCGCCCTTCGACACTCGCCTCAATCTGCTCCCGGCGCGCGCCAACCACCACAACTGTGCGCTCTACGCCGATGGAATCGACTGTATCTAGTAAATGGTGAAGCATGGGCTTTCCAGCAATCGGGTGCAGCACCTTGTGCGTCTCCGACTTCATCCGTGTGCCTTGTCCGGCGGCTAATATAATGGCTGCTAAAGGACGATCACTCATGCCACAAAACTCCGAATATATATTCACTACGCTGAATTTGCGCCCCATGCCATGATGCGGTTGCTTATGCCAGCCAGATCGGTTCTATGCATGTTTATGACAGAAATATCTTTCGAAATCATTGGCTTTGATCTGGATGGCACCTTGCTGGACACCAGCATGGAACTCGCCGCTTCCCTCAATCATGCACTAGATAGCGCTGGTCGGCCGCAGGTAGACGCAAAATCGGTGCGCTCGCTGGTCGGCATGGGCGCGCGGCATATGCTGGAGATGGCGCTGGAACAGTCTGGCGGCAGTGACAAAGAGATGGTCAAGGGCCTAATGCCGGTGTTGATCGACCATTATGAGGCCAATCTAGGGAATAATGCGCCCGCCTTTCCGGGCCTGATCGATACAATGGACGCGCTGCAGGATCAGGGTATGAAGTTGGCGGTCGTCACCAATAAATTTGAAAGCCTTGCGATCAAGCTACTTACCAATGTCGGCATGGGCGATCGCTTTGTCACCGTCATCGGCGGAGATACCATGGGCAAAGGCCGCAGCAAGCCCAAGCGTGACCCGATTGATGAAATGATCCGGCGCTGTGGTGGCGTGGTGGACCATACGCCCGCGGCCTTTATTGGCGACAGCATCTTTGACATCAAAGCGGCACAAAATGCCGGCATCGCCAATGTCGCGGTGAGTTTCGGCTTTTTGCATCAGCCGGTGGAAGAATTAGGCGCGGACGCGATTATCGATCATTATGACGAGCTTATCCCAGCTTTGGCCACGCTTAGGCCCTAAACTTCAAGCTTTACGCCATTTTGTCCATAAATGGCGAGCGAGCATGAGAGGTGGCATTCTGAGCCAATGGGATCGAATATAGAAGGCTTGCCGTGTGAACTTTCGGTTTTCCCGGCCCCAGCCGTCACGCGCCAACAGGCGATGAATATAGAGATTGTCGGTAACTTTGGCTGGACCAGCGAGATTTTCACAAACAGGCGTGCCATATAGAAGGGCAGTCAGTCGAAGAGATCGCGCGAGATGCGGTTCTAGCTGGTGAAGTTTGGCGCGTGCGCCCAGTTCCATCCAGAAATTATCATCCACTTGGGCAAATTGACGGATCAGCTGATCGATATCCCACAAGTTGCGCAATCCTCCTGCTAGATCACCATCTGCAAAAAGATGCGCTATCGAATGGAGCAGCATATCGGCCGGTGCCATGACATAAAGCCCCGAATCCAGCCGAACCGCATTCTCGAGCATCGCACCGGCATTGGGTGTCGGGCCGGCGGTCAGTGGCAAGGTGGTGTGATGCACATCAATCATCCGGTCGCGCTCACGGTGAATCAGCGGTGGTAGCTCGTGCATATGATCGCGATAATATTGGTCGTCATAAGGATCGGGTTTCACCCACTCCCAACCAGCATCCAATAATAGCTCTTCTACAGCGGAAAGCTCATCCCGCGCGACCATGATGTCGAGATCTCCGATGCTCCGGCCAACGCCGGCATCAAGATCCGCCGCGACATAAGCAGTGCCCTTCATCAACACAGTTTTGCAGTTTAGTGACGTAAGAGCACGGCGCGCGCAATCTGCTTCCCAAAGCGCTTGTCTCCGAGCAAGATCAGTGGCTTGAATCGCGTCCTTCAGAACAGGCTGAACTTGTTCAGGCACCTCAATACCCGTCAAACGATGCGCCAAGCTGCCGATCAAGGACTCTGCGCGAGCGATACTGATCAAGTCTGTCCAGCACGCCCCATCGAGCGAAAGAACCATCCCAGGCTCGCGCAATGCATCGACCAGAGATTGAGCGTTACGCATCATGACAGCTTGTTCCACAAGCTATCGATCAGTTCTTCCGCTTGCTCACCCGATTGATAATCCATTGCTTTGGTTGGAACCGTATCGACAAATTTGGTCAATGTCCGAAAACCTGTCTCGCCAAGCGCAACATAGTTGGTGGAGGCCTGGGTCAGTCGTACGAAAATCTCGCTCTTCCCCATGTGGCGCAGAATAGGATCATAACCAAAGCGCGGAAACAGAAGCAACGCGGGTCGGGCGGTATCCGCCATCTTTTGCACCGCATCGGCTGGCGGGATAATATGGCGAATATCGCCTTTGGGCGTCCCGGTCATCAGGGGGCCAAAGCGGCTCTCCGGCAAAATCGCCTGCATGGCGGCGATCGCCTCATTCTTCAGACTGATCAGGCGTGGAAAGCTATGCATCATGCCGGTGTCAGGATTGAGCAAGGCAAATTCATCGCCCATGAACCGCCAACCTTTTTCAGCCAGCATCGCGGAAAGCGTAGATTTGCCCGAGCCGGACAAACCGGTCATCAGCAACGCCTTACCGTCTTTCTCCACACTGCTGGCGTGTAGTAAAAGATGTCGTCGCCAACCCAGCGCCATTTGCAAGTTCATGCCCATTTCAGCCGCTAATAGGCTTTGGTTCAACGGCAACGGAGCTGCGTCGGGCAACCAAAAGTCGCCGGAAATGTGAACCGATGGCCGGATATAGCGTCGCCATGGCTTTTCGGGCTCCAACCGGACGGTAAAATCTGCGTAACTGTCTTGCGATGCGGGATAGTCCCCATACAGCGCGGCCAATTGATCTAAAGGCCGTTGCCAAGTCGAGGCGACCCGGAAACGGGCGGGTCCAACGGTCAGATAAAGATGATGAAGCCCCGCCATCTGAAATCTAGACCTGCTCCACAAGACCGAGCGTGCACAGCTCAGCGAGCCTTGCCAGAACGATGTCAGCGACATCCGTATTGTCTTCAAGATCATAGCTAGCCGAGAGCCGTTGCGCAACATCACTAGCGGTCAACGAATCTTCAGCCATAACCTCTAATATCGCCGGCACCGGATCCGCGACCATATGCGTGACACCCGATGATTTTTGAAAAATCAGGGTCATACTATCCAGTGGATGCTGGATTATCCCATCAAGGGCTGCGGTGCGGTAAAGCTGGCTCATTGGCGATTATACTATTCCTGATCAAGGCAAGTCATTTAAAACAAGCCGTTAGCATGAATATGTTAATAACCGTTGGCTTTGAAGCCAAAAATCAGCGCGCTGGCTATCGCGGCATTTGCAGAGATGCGTAGCAGGTAAAGCCACTCTGTCCGGACTGCAGTCTGCGAATGTAATTCACATAAGCTTTCGATTGATCATAGGATGTGCCGGGAAGGGACCGACCATTCATCGCGCGCTTCACTTCTTCACCGGTAAAATTACGGCCTGCTGGCGGAAATGCTCCCGGTGTATCGGGTGATACAATTTTGCCATCGGGCCCGATATAGCCGCCAGCGGCATGATTACCCGGCACTGGAATTTCACAGTTAAGCACTGAACCGGCAGTCTGCGCCAAAGCGGGCTTGATACTGACGATGGCGGAGGCTGTAACGGCACCCATCATCAGCGCACGGCGGCGTGTCACGACAGCTGCATTCTTGGAAGCAGCGTTCGATTCTGAAGATTGATGGTCTTCGTTTGGTTTGTCCGTCATGGCTTTTAAAATTCCTCTGAACATCGCCCTTAAAAGGAAAAATGATTAAATGCGAGTAAACACTGGCATCAGAAAATGGGCGTCCATAAACGGGACAAATTGGCTGAAAAGCTTAACAAATCTGACTGTTTAAAAATACATCTGGCTCGATGTCACTGACCCGTAACATGATATAGCCATTGTTGTTTCAACCAAAATCCGCCTAAACATTACGCAAGATTTTTCACTGCATCGGCAAATATGAATATAATTTCTCCTTTTCGGCTGATTTTTGCAATCCTTCTCATAGTCGGAGGATCGGTTCTGGCCGCACAAACCTCCGCAGCCTTGATGAAAATTATCATCATGTCTGCCTTCGGCGTCGTTGCCCTGGGCATAATCGCCTTGGAAGATCGCGCGCCGCCACAACCTGATCTCAGCGCGCTTGAACGCCAAAAGAAACGTCTATTATATCAAGGAAGAGCAGAAGCTTATCAGGATGTAATCGACCCAATTACCGATCCCATTCTGCTCATCCGCAATGCAAAAGTAGCGGTTGCCAATCCGGCGGCTAAGAATTTCCTCGGCAACCATATTATCGGCGAAGACGTGCGCGTCGCCATTCGTCACCCCGCCGCCGCTGATCGACTTGCTAACCCCAATGCTGAGCATAGCGGAGAACCGATATTACTGGTTGGTGTCGGCAGTGCGGGGCAAAGATGGGAATTGCGTATTCACGCTCTCAATGACGGATTGAAGCTGGTGCAATTGTCGGATCAAAGCAGCCGTTACGCTGCAGAGAGAATGCGCACCGATTTCGTGGCCAATGCAAGTCATGAGTTAAGAACCCCGCTAGCCGCCATAAAAGGCTTCATCGAGACTTTGGAAAACCCGGAAGCCGGTAAAGATGAAGAGACACGCGCCCGATTTTTGAAAATCATGTACCAAGAAGCCGATCGCATGCAGCGCCTGGTTGAAGACCTGATGTCTCTATCTCGCATTGAAGCGGAAAAATATCAGCTGCCCTCGGAACCGATTAATCTCGCTGACTTGATAGCAGAGGTGAAGGCGGTTTTCTTAAATGGCCGCAACAAGAAAGATGATCATTTTGTCGTTTCGTTGCCCGACAATTTACCGATGATCCAAGGCGATTATGCCCAACTCTCTCAATTGCTGCATAATTTGGTAAGCAATGCCTATAAATATGGACGGCGAGGGAGTCCTATCTCCGTCACCGTTGAACCCAACCGGAACGAATCGATGCTGCGTCTATCGGTTATCGATCAGGGCGATGGAATCGCAGCAGAGCATATTCCTCGACTGACGGAGCGGTTTTACCGCGTCGACAAGGGGCGCAGCAAATCAATTGGCGGGACCGGATTGGGGCTTGCGATCGTAAAGCACATTACCGAACGCCACGGAGGCAGGCTGGAAGTCACCAGTGAGCAAGGGGTAGGCACCACCGTTACCATATTCCTTCCGGTGATCAGATCCTAGCGCAACGACCATCGCGCCCCGACTGTAATATAACTGTAATAAATATGTAACCATTAGGACACCGCTGACTTTTAAACCGCGCTCAACCGGTCGAAAATCACAGCCGATTCTTGACCAATATTTCAACACTCGACAGAAAACGAGGATAGCATAATGTTTAAGAAAATTGCGCTTTTGGCGGTATCCACACTCGCTTTGGCAGCCTGCCAAGATCAGGCATCTGGCGGACAAGGCGGAACACGCGGCGAAGTTCGGATCGTCGGCTCATCGACTGTCTTCCCTTTTGCCAAGGCAGTGGCTGAACAATTTAGTTCAGACGGCACAAATACTTCACCCATATTGGAATCCACCGGCACAGGTGGTGGAATGAAGCTATTTTGTGCAGGCGTCGGCGCAAACACTCCAGACATTGCGAACGCCTCACGGCGGATGAAGGCAACCGAGTTTGAAATGTGCAAAGAAAACGGCGTTACTGACGTCGTAGAAGTACAGATCGGCATTGACGGCATCGCAATTGCACAGGCCAACGAAGGCCCAGCCATTAAATTGACGCCGACACAGGTTTACGAAGCCATTGCCGAACGGCCATTTGGTAAAAAGAATGAAACGAAAAACTGGTCTGACATTGATGCTTCGCTGCCAAATATCGCCATTAGCGTTTACGGTCCTCCGTCTACATCGGGTACCCGTGACGCACTAACGGAGTTAATCATGGAAGTTGGCTGCAAGACCGATGCCGCGACCAAGGCCTTGAAAGACACCAATGAAGATGAATATGACGCCATCTGTCATGATGTCCGCGCGGACGGCGCCTATATCGACGCCGGTGAGAATGATAATCTGATCGTTCAGAAGCTAAAAGCCAATCCAAACAGCCTCGGAATTTTTGGCTATAGCTTCTTGGAAGAAAATACCGATTCCGTTCGCGGCGTCGCCGTTTCCGACATCGAACCCACTTATGACGCAATTGCATCAGGCGAATATCCCGGTGCGCGTCCACTTTATATTTACGCTAAAAAGCAGCATGTTGGCGTTATTCCCGGTCTTCAAGAATATCTTGCTGAATTCGTGGGTGCTGGCGGAAAAGATGGCTACCTCATTAAAGCTGGCCTAATTGCATCGCCTGATGATGTCCGTACGCAAATGGCAGAAACTGCAAAAAACCTCACCGTTTTGACCGGCGCTGAACTGAAATAATTATCTATGGAAATGGGGGCTGCTATTCTATGCAGCCCTCACCTTGCTATACATATTCCTAATCGAGGATCAGTTATTTTACCGTGACAGGCTCTATTCTCTTCCTGCTGATCATCGTTCTCGGAGGCATATCGTGGTTTTTTGGCCGCGTTAAAGCGAGTCGATTTTCAATAACGCATACAAAACGGGGAGCTGTGCATTCGCTCCCCAATTATCATGGCTGGTATGTTGCCCTTTGGGCGGTTGGCCCTGCCCTTTTGTTTCTGGTGGTCTGGAACTTCGCGAGCCCGGCCCTAATCACTGATGCGGCACTTGCTAGCCCAGCTGCCGAACAATTGCCACAGGACGCCTTTGCAAAGGGATCGATATTGGCTGAGGCACGTTCGATTGCCTCTGGCCAACAGGTCAGAGCGTTTAATCCGCTCTCACAGTCCATGGTTGAGCCCTATAAAACGGCGATATCTTATTACCAAACATTGGGCGCGATCGCCGCCATTCTGCTGGCATTTGCGGGCGGCGTCTATTCCTGGCTGAGATTGAAACCAGAACTTAGAGCGAGAACGAAGATTGAGCGGATCACCATGATGGCGCTGCTTCTGGCATCACTGATCGCAACTATTACAACCGTCGGCATATTCGCGTCACTAATTTTCGAATCCGCCCGATTCTTTTCGATGGTATCACCGATCGACTTTTTATTCGGAACCGAATGGAATCCGAAAGCAGTCGCAGGACCGCGCGGCGAAACGGGGTTTGGCGCCATTCCCTTGTTCTGGGGCACAGTATTTATCGGCGCAATCATTGCGATGATCGTGGCTATTCCGTTGGGCTTGATGAGCGCGATTTATCTGACCCAATATGCAGCCCCTAGGTTCCGGGCCTGGATGAAGCCAATATTAGAAGTTCTCGCCGGCGTTCCCACGGTTGTTTACGGCTATTTTGCAGCACTGACGGTCGCACCTGCCTTGCGGGATTTTGCGGTATCCATCGGAATTTCGGGAGCCTCCTCAGAGTCAGCCTTGGCCGCTGGTGTCGTCATGGGCATTATGATCATCCCATTTGTATCATCCATGGCCGATGACAGTATTGCCGCTGTTCCAAGCGCAATGCGCGATGGTTCACTCGCCATGGGCGCAACCAAGAGCGAAACCATCAAAAAAGTCTTGATCCCGGCGGCTCTGCCCGGCGTTGTTGGCGGCGTTTTGCTAGCGGTAAGTCGCGCGATCGGTGAAACGATGATTGTTGTTATGGCTGCTGGTCTGGCGGCAAATATGACCGCCAATCCGTTTTCCAGTGTTACCACTGTAACCACTCAAATCGTTCAGCTGCTCACCGGTGACCAGGAATTTGACAGCCCCAAAACTCTGGCGGCCTTTGCTCTTGGACTGGTGTTGTTCATCGTCACCCTATTGCTCAATCTTATTGCGCTCAGGGTCGTCAAAAAATATCGGGAAGCTTATGAATAGCACCGCAACATTTGCCGAAGAGCGCAATCCCACCGATTGGCAAGGCGATGCGATGCAGAAACGCATCCGCAAACGCTATGCCGCCGAACGGCGGTTCAAGGCATTAGGGCTCGGCGCAATTATATTATCCGCTGGTTTTCTGGCTTTTTTGCTCATCGTGATGGTTGGCAATGGTTTACGCGGCTTTACGCAGACAGAACTTCCCGTTGAGATTGATTTCCCGGCGATGACCGGCGGCGCAGCAGCGAGTCAATTTGAAGGCGCCAATGGTCAAGCAAATCTGCGGACGTTGGGCGTTCGGGATATTGTGAACACGAGCGTGCAGATTCAATATGGGGAGGAAGGCACTGAGCTTTTCTCAGCTGGCGGATGGCAAGCTGTTAGTGCCGCAATATTGAACAATCCAAAAATCGTAGAAACTAAAACAACACTCTATTTACCGGCCGAGTCAGAAATTGATGTGGCTTATAAAAGCGACGGCAGCGCTTCTGCAGAACAGAAAGTTACAGAACTCGGCGACAAGCTGAGCACCGGTTTTAACAAGAACTTCCTGTTTAACTCTGATGCAACTGACCCGATGCAGGTTGGCATATGGGGCGCGCTGAAAGGCTCGCTGATCACCATGTTCATCACATTGATCATCGCCTTTCCTATCGGTGTTCTCTCGGCCCTCTATCTTGAAGAATATGCACCCAAAAACCGTTTCACCGACTTGATCGAAGTTTCCATCAATAACCTTGCAGCGGTGCCCTCAATCATCTTCGGTCTGCTTGGCCTGGCGGTGTTCTTAAACCTCTTCGGCTTACCACGATCTGCAGCATTGGTCGGTGGTCTAACGCTGGCTCTAATGACCATGCCAGTGATTGTCATATCAGGCCGCAACGCTGTAAAAGCCGTTCCGCCGTCCATTCGCGAAGCGGCATTGGGCATTGGTGCAAGCCAGATGCAGGTTGTATTCCATCACGTCCTTCCGCTCGCCCTGCCCGGCATTTTGACAGGAACGATTATCGGCATGGCGCGGGCATTGGGCGAAACCGCGCCTTTGTTGATGATTGGTATGCGCGCATTTATCGCAACGCCGCCAAGTGGCATTGTTGAACCGGCCACCGTTCTTCCGGTCCAGATTTTCCTTTGGTCCGACGAAGTCAATCGCGGCTTTGTGGAAAAAACCTCCGCCGCCATTATCGTATTGCTCCTGTTCCTTCTGACAATGAACGCTCTTGCGATATACTTACGCAATCGTTTTGAAACCCGCTGGTAGATCGTGATATGATGGAATTAATAGACAGCACCAGTTCCAGTGAAAGTCCAACTATGACAGAATCCTCAGTCCCTGCCATTTCTGCTGGTGATGGTCCTTTGAAAATGACCACCCGCAATGTGGATGTTTTCTATGGTGACAAACAGGCGATCAATGATGTTTCCATTGATGTCACGATGGATAATGTTACCGCTTTTATCGGTCCTTCCGGTTGCGGAAAATCGACGTTTTTGCGCTGTTTAAACCGGATGAATGACACAATCCCGATTGCTAAAGTCACTGGCGAGATCACCTTGGAGGGCGAAGATATTTACGCCCCGAAAATGGACGTCGTGCAGCTCCGCGCACGCGTCGGTATGGTCTTTCAAAAACCCAATCCTTTTCCCAAGTCGATCTATGATAATATCGCTTATGGTCCGCGCATTCACGGACTGGCCAGCACCAAGGAAGATCTGGACAATATTGTTGAAACGTCGCTTCAGAGAGCGGGTTTATGGCGCGAAGTGCAAGACCGGTTGCAGGACAGCGGAACCGCTTTATCTGGTGGTCAACAGCAACGATTATGCATAGCTCGCGCGATTGCCGTTGATCCCGAAGTGATCTTGATGGACGAGCCCTGTTCAGCACTTGACCCCATCGCGACAGCAAAAATTGAGGAGCTGATTCACGAACTTCGCGGCAAATATGCTATCGTTATCGTGACGCATAACATGCAACAGGCGGCCCGTGTGTCGCAACGCACCGCCTTTTTTCATTTGGGAACATTGGTCGAATATGGCGTGACATCGGATATATTCACCAATCCCACCCAGGAAAAAACGCGAGATTATATTACCGGACGCTACGGCTAAGCGGACCCACAAAAGGGAAGGAACCCTACAGATGGCAAATACCGGCACAGAACATACCGTAAAAGCCTTTGACACGGATATTAATGAGCTACGCGGCATGGTCGCAGAAATTGGCGGACGTAGCGAACAAGCGATCGCCAAAGCGATGCGTGCCCTGGAAAAGCACGATCTGGAACTCGCCGCTGAAGTGGTCGCTGAAGACAAGTTAATCGACGAGCTTGAAAAACGCATTGATGAATTGACGTTTCAAACAATCGCCTTGCGCGCGCCAATGGCCGACGATTTACGCGAGTTAATCGCTACGTTCAAAATCTCAGGCGTCGTCGAGCGTATTGGCGACTATGCAAAAAACATTGCGAAACGGGTGCCAGTCATCGCTAGCACCCATAAATTAGGGCCCGCCTCTCTATTGCCGTCGATGTCGAATATTGCTTCACAGTTGGTACGCGACTCTCTCGAAGCTTTTGCGCGGCGTGATGCTGACCTAGCCTTGGAAGTAAGCGAGCGGGATCAGATTGTTGATGATTTCTACACCAGCATTTTTCGGTCTGTGATCACTTATATGATCGAAAATCCCAAGGACATTGGAGAAGCGGCCCATCTGCTTTTCATTGCCAAAAATCTCGAACGGATTGGTGATCACGCAACTAATGTTGCAGAGATGGTCTATTTTGCAGCCAAGGGCGAGCCCATGCCAGAGCGCGACCGTGGAGAGAACCCCACGGATCTGTTGGAAGAACCGACGACCGGGAGATAGAAATATGTCCAACGCAAAATTGCTGTTGGTAGAAGATGATGCAGCTCTGGCAGAGCTGTTGTCATGGAATTTCAAAAAAGAAGAATATGATGTCATCCATACAGCCGACGGTGAAGAAGCTTTGCTGTTGGTCAAAGAAAACCGCCCCGATGTCATTTTACTCGATTGGATGATCGAAAACCTGTCAGGCATTGAAGTGTGCCGCCGGTTACGGCGTTCACCGGAAACAGCCAATATCCCCATCATCATGCTAACGGCACGGGGAGAGGAAGAAGATAAGATTCGCGGCCTTGAAACCGGTGCTGATGACTATATTACCAAGCCGTTTAGCCCACGCGAATTGATCGCTCGTGTTAAAGCTGTGCTGCGGCGAGTACGCCCTGCCCTGGCTGGTGAAAAACTGGCCTTTGGTGACTTGGAAATGGACACTGTTGGCCACAAAGTGAAACGCGACGGGGATACTATCCCGCTAGGCCCAACCGAATTCCGGTTACTGCGCCATTTTCTAGAACATCCTAATTGGGTTTTCTCCCGCGAACGCTTGCTCGACAGTGTTTGGGGACAAGATAGCGATATAGAACTGCGCACCGTCGACGTTCATATTCGGCGCCTGCGCAAAGCCCTAAACGCGAACCAGCGCCCTGACATCATCCGGACCGTGCGTTCTGCTGGCTATGCCTTGGATACCGAGGCTGCTTAACTCACTCTTCCCCGACAATTTTCGACACAAAAAAGGCCGGCGAAACCGGCCTTTTCTATTCATGCTTAGCGCCGGTGTTTCTAGAAAGAAACCTGCGCCCGCGCGCCTATAACATCGACAGAATAATCATTTGGCGCTCCGGCCACGATACCCAGCGCATCTCCGTAAGATAGCCGACCATAGTTCACCAAAAAGCGCACATAACTAACCGGGGTCCAAATTAGTGATGCCATATAGCCATCTTGGGTACCGCCAATAATGCCAGCATCGGTTAGATCAAGCCGATCATAGCGGACATTGACCTGCCAAGCGCCTGAACCACCTGACCCTAATGGATTATTGACCTTCACGCCTTTGAACACCCCACCTTTATATTCGCGGGTGTCATCAGTCAGGAACAGGCCTGCTTCGATCGATCCGCCAAAGAAGGTGGGATTAGCCAACCCAGGCCGGCTGACCTTGGCCCAATGGGTTTCTGCAGCAGCATGGAACCGACCAGAAATTACTGCCGCTTCAAGGCCATAGGTGAGTTGCTCTTCGGCGGTGATATTGCCGGTATTGATGAAGCGCGTCCCGACGCTGTGGATCAGAGGCCGTTGACGATAGCGTACCGAGTCGATGGTATCGCCAAGATCAGTCCAGTGGACAGACCCGCCAAGATGAAGTTGGGCATCACCAAGTTTCGGAGCGAAAACGACCCGCCCATCAAGACTGATGCTGTCATTGCCATCGCTCAGATCGTCAATATTGTCGGTAAACACACCGCCCTGCAACAGCACATCACCTGTTTTATAAACCGCTGAAACGCCAACTTTACGCTGGAAACCAAAGGCATCTGTAAAGGCGGAACGTTCAATAAAGCTGGTGTCGTTGCTGCTGGATATTTCTTCCAGCGATTGGAAATTATTATGCTGTCCAACGGTGACGGTTAGACCGCCGTTTTTATAATCAAGATAAGCGTCGGTCAATTCAACGCCGTCCAATAGATCTGCCTCCAGCTTATATCCGAAACCGCCAGGGATTTTACCCTGCACGCCCAATCTGACACGGCGCGCTTCATTGGAAAAACCTTCTCCGGGAATACTGATCGTCGACGGCACTGATGAAAGATTGTTGAAATCATAGAGAATACGGCCACGCGGCTTGAAGCTCCAGCCATCATCGGTTGCGATTTCCGGAGCACCTTTGAACTTGATGCTGGTTTTCTCTTTTTTCTGGGTCGTTTTTTCTACAGCAGCGACCTGCTCACTTTGCTGCTGTTGCACAGTTTCGACATTACCAAGCTGCGCGCGCAGGCTCACAACTTCTTGTTCAAGCTGGTTAAGTCGTTCCAACAGTGCCGCGGCCTGTTCGTCAGAAATTTGGGCAGCGAAGGCCTGACTGGGCAAAAATGCCAAAATGGCCGCGCCAGTTACAAGAGTAGATTTCAATGTCATGTTTATCGAGTCCCCAACCAATATCTTGAATGATTGATGACGGCTCTATGATTTTTAGGTTTCGAAAAAACGTCTTTTTTGTTGCAGTTTTTTTACGGTGCAACGGTCTCCGGTAATATCGGGTGAAGCCGCCTTATTCTGAGACCAGCTTCATCAACCGGCGTTCCATCGGAGCCAGTACAGCAACGAGATCATGACCGCGCTTTAATATCTGTCCATGCTCGCCATGCAGTGACCACATACCTTGCTTGTTCCGATCCGCCGGACGTTTCTCAATCCGCATTTGTGGTCTTTCCGACGTCCGACGAAAGGCCGCAAAAATCGCAGCGTCTTTGCCCATATCCATCGCGTAGTCACGCCAGTGCCCTGCCGCAACCATACGTCCATAGAGGTTGAAAATGCGCTCCATCTCTTTCCGGTCAAAGCCAACTTGAACGGGAAATGACTGTTTGTTGGGAAAATTCGAAACGTTGGAATTTTCAGGCCGCATCAGGCGCTATCTCGCTTGCTTTCCGATTCATCGTCTGTCTTGTCACGGCCGTCCGCATAGGCGGCAATGCGCTTTTGCAATTGCTCCATTTCGCATTGCAAGATTTCGAGCTTCTGTGTTGCTGGATCGAAAACCTCGCTGCATGGCGTTCCGTATGGGGTGAAGTCTTCCTGATACTGCTCCACTTTGACGAGTGTCGGACGGGCGCGAACGCCCACCATTGTCGACCCTTCTGGGACATCTTGCGTAACCACTGCGTTGGCGCCGATCCGCGCTCTTTTCCCTACTGTGATAGGCCCCAATATCTGGGCGCCTGAGCCTAAAATAGCATCATCCTCGATCGTCGGGTGTCGCTTCCCACCAACGCCATTGGCTGGATTGGTTCCACCCAGCGTCACGCATTGATAAATAGTAACATTGTCGCCAATTTCTGCCGTCTCACCGATCACTGAAAATCCGTGATCGATGAAAAGATGCCGACCGATTTTGGCACCGGGATGGATATCGATCGCAGTGAACAAACGGGAAAAATGATTCACAAAGCGCGCAAAAAAATACAGTTCGCCCTTGAACAACCAGTGAGATATCCGATGCAAGCCCACAGCCAGCACACCCGGATAGAGCAGCACTTCCCAACGGGAACGAGGTGCGGGGTCACGCGCCTTTATGGAATCCAAATATGCACCTAGGTCCCGAAACATGTTTTTCTCCGGCGAATTTACAAGTCATAAGCTAAGGTCCCAATTGCGATAATTCCAGTCCTTTCTTGCAACTCACTTAAAACAGGCCTTTTTTGCACTAGCCTCCATTAGCATATTGAATTAATAAACTGCTATTAATCGAAGGACTGAATGATGTCGAGCTATCTGCCTACACTCAAACAGCTGCAATATCTCGTTGCGCTAGAGGAACATGGCCATTTTGGGAGGGCTGCAGAAGCCTGCTATGTGACGCAATCGACGCTATCAGCCGGTATCAAAGAACTAGAGACTCTTCTTGATGTGATGTTGGTCGAACGCACCCGCCGCGTCGTCCGCTTTACTGAACTTGGCAAAAAGATGGTCGAAAAAGCTCACCGCATTTTGCGAGAAGCGGAGGAACTTTCTGATATGGCGCGCTCCGCCGGGCAGCCACTGGTCGGAGATGTCCGCATGAGCGTGATACCAACGATCGCTCCATTTTTGCTGCCCAAACTGCTCCCACGCCTGCGAAAAGAACGGCCGGAACTCAAACTCTATCTAAAGGAAGAAACCAGCCAGGCCGCTTGCGATTCCCTAAGCCACGGCCATGTTGATTGCGTTTTGCTGGCACAACCCTTCTCCTGCGGAGACGTAGAGTCGGAAATATTGTTTGATGATGAAATTTTCATCGCTTTTCCAAAAGATGACCCACGCGATCCACCCAAGGTTGTTGATCCAGCCCTTATTGACGAAAACCGGTTGCTATTGCTGGAAGACGGGCATTGTTTGAAGGATCATGCCCTCGCCGCCTGTAATCGACCAGAGTTGAGAGCATCAGCCCGAATGATGGGCACATCCCTTCACACATTGGTGCAGATGGTCGACAATGGACTGGGCCTTACATTGCTTCCCAAAATGGCAATTGATAGCGGAATCTTAATGCATACGGACATATTGGCGCGCCCGATCAAATCCGACCGCGCTTTTCGCGACATAACTCTCGTCTGGCGCAAAAACAGCCCGCGCAAAGACGAGTTTAAGCTTCTCGCGGAAATTATGCGGCAAAGTCAAAGCTGGGTTACAGAAAAACCAGCCTAATCCTTCCAGCTTTTGGCAGCGTCAATATCCGACTGACGTTCTTCCACCCAGCTCTCGCTACCATCTTGCTTTATCTCTTTTTTCCAAAATGGCGCGACCGTTTTAAGCTGATCCATGATGAAGGAGCAGGCCTCAATCGCGGCCTGCCTATGGTCCGAGCACGTGCAGGCCAAAACAATCTGTTCTCCGACTTTCAGCCGCCCAACACGGTGAATGATGGTGACCCCATGCAAAGGCCATTGTTTGTCAGCTTTTTCGGCAATTTCCCGCAGGGCTTTTTCGGTCATCGCCGGATAATGCTCCAGCTCCAGGGCATCTAGTTGACCATCGCCCCTCACCTGCCCAACAAAACTGGCCACGGCCCCGCCGCCGAGCGCCGACAGATTGGCAATCTCGGCGCCAGCGTCAAAATCATCATCCAGCACTAATATCTTAATCATCCGCCCGTCACCGGCGGGAATATTGCCAGCTCCCTGGAATCACCCAACGACGCTTCTAGTCCAACAAAATCCTGATCCAACGCAAAGCGGAGCTTTTTCAGATCGGAAAAAACCTGCTGATAGATCGAATCAACCGCCTTAAGATGAGCAACAAGGTCGCCAACCGTCTCAACACTTGCCGGACAAATAATCGTCTCTTGGTCGCGACCAAGCCGTTCCTTTACCCATGAAAAATAAACGATATCGATCTGATATGTCATGGTAATGGCCCGTTAATCCATATGCTTCAGGCCGACCCGAAGATAGTCCCAGCCAGTGATCAACGTCAATATGGCCGCAGCCCAGAGCGTCCAAATACCGATTATCTGAATATACTCAAATTGCGGCAAACCGCCGGCCAATATAAGCGCGCCGAGAGAGACCAACTGGAAGGTGGTTTTCCACTTTGCCAGCTGAGACACCGGCACACTGACCTGAAGCCCTGCCAGAAACTCGCGTAATCCCGACACTGCGATCTCGCGAAGCAAGATAATCAGTGCCGCAATGACGTTATAACCTTCAATATCACCCGTCGCGCAAAGGATAAGAATTACCGAAGCGACCATGATTTTGTCAGCAATCGGATCAAGAAATATGCCCAGCTTGGACACCGTTCCCTGAGACCGGGCGAGATAGCCGTCAAAATAGTCTGTAATCGCCATCAACGCGTAAAGCACGGTCGCTAGTAGATAACCTAACTTCCAGTCCGGCCACCAAAGTAAACCGACCAGAAACGGCACGGTGAATATACGGGAAAGCGTCAAGATATTTGGCAAATTCAACATATTGATGGCTGCCATAACGAGGTTTTGCGCAAAGTTAAATCTTATCCTTGCGATCCTGACATTAGTGCGTAAATTTTCCAGCGTCCAACGCCTTGCGCTATCAGGCAACATCGCTAGGGTGTCGGTCAATCCAGTCCCCCTGTCTGACAATGTTCAACAACAGGAATTTTCCAAAAAAATGTCATCAGCCCTTAGATTATTGGCCAAACGTCGTTTTTGGCCGCTTTTTATCACACAGATGCTTGGCGCCTTTAACGACAATCTGTTCAAATTCTCGATGGTCATCTTGGTTACCTATGGAATTTACAAAGACCCGGCGCAGGATTTTCAGTTTAATGCTCTGGCTTCCGGGATTTTTATTTTACCCTTTTTCCTGTTTTCTTCGCTCGCCGGACAACTGGCGGATAATTATGACAAAGCGCGAATAACGCGGCTGGTCAAAACGCTGGAAATAGCCATTGCTATCATCGGTGGGATCGGCCTGTGGATTCAATCAATTCCGATCATGTTGACGGCGCTGTTTCTGCTCGGCCTACAATCGACCTTCTTTGGCCCGATCAAATATGCAATTTTGCCACAGCATTTGGAAAAAGACGAAGTTTTGGCTGGCACAGGATTGGTAGAGGCTGGCACTTACATCGCAATATTGGCCGGGACGATATTGGGCGGAATCATAATCGATCGAGATGGCAACGGAGTTGAACTGGCGGTAATTTCGGTATTTTTCGTGGCGATCATCGGCCGTATCGGGGCGCAATTTTTACCGAGCGCGCCACCACAAAAAGAAGTAGAGAAAATTGATTTCAATTTCATCCGATCATCCATCAAGCTGATTTCTGCGACGTTGCATGTTCGCCGACTATATCTAGCGATCGTGGCGATTAGCTTTTTCTGGACCATTGGGTCCGTTCTGATCATCCAGTTTCCCCCTTTGGTTGAGAATGTCCTCACCGCGACACCTGCTGTGGCGAGCCTGTTTCTCGGTGTCTTCTCTATTGGTATTGCGGTTGGGTCGATTCTGATAAACCGCCTGCTGAAAAGCGAAGTCTCGGCACGCTATGCGCCGTTTAGCGTCATCGGGATGGGCGTTTTCGTTATGATACTCTTCTTTATCGCACGCGGTTGGGAAGGCCTCCCCAACGGTGAGCTTTATACGTTCAGTACATTCATGATGCATGATGGCGCATGGGCATTGCTCGGCACGTTGGTTGGCGTCTCTATTTTTGGAGGTATGTTCGTCGTTCCGCTCTATGCATTTCTGACAACAACCGTTGATATCAGCGAAACGGCAAGAACAATTGCGGCTAACAATGTCGTCAACTCGGGATGCATGGTGCTGGGCGCATTGGCCGCTTTGGGATTAAGTATCTTGGGCGTCTCAACAACAGAGCAACTGTTACTGGTCGCTGGTATGTGCGTTGTCGCTGCTTGGCTAGGCCAGCAATTGCATCTTGCTTGCGATTAGACGACTTTTACAGTTGAAGCGGATAGATCAACCCATTCAAACGATGAACAAATAAAACGCAGTGAAAAACGCTGAAAAACTAAGCACAAAGAGACTTGCGTCCTCGTTAAACCACTTTTTTGGCGGTGTTTCGATTTCCTCTACCGCAACTTGCGGCTCGGTCAGCGCCAGTGCATCCAATGACAAGCTTAGACGAAAAGGGTGCTTCGCGCCTTCATTGCGCAAAACTAGCGGGCGACTCAGAGTTTGTTTCATGACCATTGGTTAACAAATTATTAGCTATGAAATCTATGAGATAATTGCTGTCCCGATAGCGTGTATTAAGATGACACACTTGTCGCCGCAGCTTGAAGTGAGCAAATGAATAACAAATGGACGTGATCTAACTATTGTGTGATCTTTGCAACATTGCTTAATATTTAGCATTGAAACCGTGAATGTGGTTGATTCCAAACAATTGCTATGGCACGTGGTGTTTCGTATTGAGTGAAATGCGAAACCCTGAAGGAGCAAATTATGCGTTTCGGTAAAATTAGTATGGCTGCAGTCGCAGCCGCATCCCTGGTTGCTACACCTGTGTTCGCACAGGCTGCTCAGCCAGTTTCCAAAGTTTCCCAAGCTGTTCGTGCTGACGCATCTGCAGCCGAAGAAGAAAAACTTTCTGGCGGATCTGGCATTATCATTGCTGTTCTCGCCGCTGCTGCAGTCATCGGTGGTATCATTATCGCTGCTGACGGAAGCGACGACGATCCAACAAGCCCCTGAATTCAGGCGCTAAACGAATTTAAGATGGCGGCCTTTTGGTCGCCATTTTTTTTGCCGATAACCGCCCGGAAAGACTCAAATAGCGACGAGGAGCATTCCAGCGGTTGCACTTGACCATCAGATTTCCCATATCGGTTTTATGACAGAAAATCAGCAGCATGGCATGCAACAATGGCATGGCACCACCATCCTCTCCGTCCGCAAAAATGGCAAAGTGATCGTCGCCGGAGACGGTCAGGTTTCTATGGGTCAAACCGTAATGAAACCGAACGCCCGCAAAGTCCGCCAACTCCATGACGGCTCCGTCATCGGCGGTTTCGCCGGCGCCACCGCAGACGCTTTTACATTGTTCGAACGCCTCGAAGCAAAACTGGAGCGCCATAACGGCCAGCTGATGCGGGCCGCAGTGGAACTAGCCAAAGACTGGCGTACGGATAAATATTTACGCAATCTCGAAGCCATGATGATCGTCGCGGACAAAGAAGTGACATTGATCCTCACGGGTAATGGTGATGTGCTGGAGCCGACCAAAGGTATTGCGGCGATTGGATCAGGTGGTAACTTTGCCCTTGCTGCCGCCAGAGCGCTAGTCGACTATGAAAAAGATGCGGAGAAACTTGCGCGCAAGGCCATGGCTATTGCCGGAGAAGTCTGCGTGTACACAAATGATCAGGTCACCGTCGAAACGTTGGATAGCGGCACCTAAGTCGCTTGCTCCGCCTACTCAACCGACAACTTTCCCATTTGATTCCATCAAAGGTTTAATATGCTAGATAATCTTACCCCCAAGGCCATTGTAAAGGCGCTGGACGAACATATCGTAGGTCAGCAGGACGCAAAACGCGCCGTCGCCGT
The DNA here is from genome assembly GCA_947493215.1 of uncultured Sphingomonadaceae bacterium. Lineage (GTDB taxonomy): Bacteria > Pseudomonadota > Alphaproteobacteria > Sphingomonadales > Sphingomonadaceae > Parasphingorhabdus. The sequence continues at coordinate 2,458,029 of CANLQE010000001.1, forward strand.
CGCTATGCGCAACCGCTGGCGGCGCCAGAAACTACCCGCAGAATTGCGTGAAGAAGTGACGCCAAAAAACATCCTTATGATCGGGCCTACCGGTTGCGGCAAAACCGAGATTTCCAGGCGTCTAGCAAAACTGGCTGATGCACCCTTCATCAAGATTGAAGCGACCAAATTTACCGAAGTTGGTTATGTTGGCCGGGACGTGGAACAGATTGCTCGCGATCTTGCGGAAGAGGCGGTTCGCCTCGAACGTGAACGTCGTCGGTCAGCCGTCCACGAGGCAGCGACCGAAGCCGCAATGAAACGCCTGCTCGACGTCCTTTGCGGCGAGAATGCCAGTGAAGCCACGCGAGAAAGCTTTCGCCAGCGGGTTGTCGATAATCATATGAACGATACCGAGATCGAGATCGAAGTAGAAGATACACCCGCAGCACCGATGGACATCCCGGGAATGTCGGGACAGGTTGGTATGATCAACCTGTCTGACATGATGGGCAAGGCCCTTGGCCAGAACGCCAAAAAGCGCCGCAAGATGCGCGTCGCGGATGCTTGGGACAAATTGGTCGAAGAGGAATCGGACAAGCGCCTTGATGATGATGACATCGCGCGTTCAGCCATCACAGATGCAGAGTCGAACGGTATCGTCTTCCTCGACGAAATCGACAAAATCGCAGTCAGCGATGTTCGAGGCGGTTCGGTTAGCCGAGAAGGGGTGCAACGCGACCTCTTGCCGCTGATTGAGGGCACAACCGTTGCAACCAAATATGGTCCGATGAAAACCGACCATATTCTCTTCATTGCATCCGGTGCTTTTTCAATCTCCAAGCCCAGCGACATGCTACCCGAGCTGCAAGGGCGCCTGCCGATCCGCGTCGAATTGCGCGCGCTAACAGAAGAGGATTTCGTTCGGATTCTAACCGAAACAAAAGCCAATCTTCCAAGGCAATATGTTGCTTTGTTGGGGACAGAAGAAGTCACCATCGAGATCACAGCGGATGCGATTAAGAAGCTCGCGGAGATAGCGGCTAATGTAAATGAAACGGTAGAGAATATCGGAGCTCGGAGGCTACAGACCGTGATGGAAAAACTGCTCGAGGAAATCAGCTTTGATGCAGAGGATCGCAAGGGCGAGACCATCGTGGTTGATGCCGCCTATGTTGACGGTCAGTTGTCCGATGTTGCCAAAGATACGGACTTGTCCAAATATGTATTATAGCGGCTACTAGTTTCTCTTAGACGGAGAGGAAAGGCCGCTCTCGTCACAAAAAGTGGCTTCTCCTGTGCAACCAAATTCTGCTTTCGGACGAATTATCTCTGACAAACTTTAGGAGTCTTATTTTGAAACGGATCATATCTCTTTGTGCACTCGCCCCTGCTCTGGCCTTTGCATCATGTTCAGAACCCAAAAACCCGGCCGACGAAGGACCTGAAGCTAGCGAAGTGGAGAGCCCGGTCATAAGCGAGGAAGCTGCGGAAATTCAAACTATCGATGTTGGCCTGGCGGTCGGCGAAACGGCCCCTCTACAAGCAAATTTCGCTACCGGTGATGGTGATCAGACCCTCGCTACCATTTTGGAAGATGGCGCAGCGATTCTAGTTTTTACACGGTCCGTCGAATGGTGCCCGTTCTGCCAAACGCAGCTGAAAGGCATTAATGCGATCGCCGGCGATCTCGAGGAACGCGGATATAAATTATATGGCGTGAGCTATGACGCGGTCGAAAGTCAGGATCGTTTTTCAAAAAACCAGATGCTGGAATATCCGATGTTGTCAGACGAGAGCTCCGCAGCGATCGACGCCTTTGGCCTGCGTGACCCTCAATATACCGAAGGAAAAGCCGTCGGCGTTCCTTATGCTTCAGTCGTAGTGATCGACAAAGATGGAAAAATCACCGGAAAATCGGTATCGGGAGACTTTAAAAAACGCCCCACCAATGAACAACTATTGGCGATAGTTGACGCCATCTAGCGTCAGTGCTGGCTAGACTATCTAGAAACTGAAGAAGCCGCGTCGTTACTGATCGCTTTAATGGCCGCGGCTTTTTTGTTTCTCTCCGGCAAGACGACCAATTTCCATCTGGTTGAGTCCTTCAGATATTTTTGCGCAAGTTGCTGCACTTCTTCAGGCGTAATTACCGTGTAATCACTGAGCAATGTCCCAAGAACTGAGAATTTTTTGGGATTATAACTCGCTCCTTCCAGCTGACTCATCCAGAAACTGTTGCCGCTACTTGCGCGCGATATCAGCTGGCGAAGTGGTTCAACAACCCGTTTCAATTCATCGGGACTAACCGGCTTTTCGCGCAGGTCTTTGGCGATCAATTCTGCGACACCGTAAAAACGATCGACATTACTTGGCGTTAACTGGCTTGATGCGCTGATATAGCCACCGGTTTGGAATGCGACGGGCCAACTGTTAACGACCTGCGGACTATAGCTGGCGCCTTCCTTAGAGCGTAAAATTTCAAACATACGATCATTGAAAATCGACACCAATACTTCCAGCTGACGGCTTTCTTTGATATTTTCGATTCCTCCGCCCGTTGGCCAAGCAACCAACGCCGCAGCCCGCTCAGAATCCCCTTTGTGTACAAGAATTTCGGGGCCAGCCCTAGGCATTGGGAACATGGGTGACGTTCCGCCGTTGGGAATAGCCTCCACCTTACGCTTGCGCAGCGCGCCAAATGTTTTCAGCACCGCTTTAACCGCTTCATCCCGATCGAAATCGCCGAACAGCATCAATTCAATCGGGCCACTTGTCAAAATTGGCTTCCAGAATTTTTTAAAATCCTTTGGCGTCAGAGCGTCAAAATCCTCTTTATCGGGTGTTTTCCAGCGAGGATCCTTGCCGCGCACCAGCCATTCCAAGTCCCGTTGCAGAACAGCCTGAGGTGAGGCAGCAAAACTGTCATAGCCAATCAAAGAAGCTGCACGACCACGAATAACCGGTGCCTCGTCCCAGCGCGGATATTGTAGCTTGGCGGCAATTAAGTGCAGCTGATCCTCGAGGTCAGCGGCCCTGGTATCCGCTTTGATTTCAAAGGCATCATTATCAATTTCAAACCCCAGTCCGATCCTTCTACCAGTGGTTATCTTATCCAATTCTTCCTGCCCAAGGTCGCCGATGCCGCTGGCCATCAAGGCCATAGCACCGGTCCAGGCAAGCCCGTCTTCATCTGCGTTCAGCCCGCTATATCCCTTGCCAAAGCGCGCATTGACCATGATTTTGTTGCGTTCCGCTGTATTGGGGAACAGCAGCACCCGAACACCATTGGACAGAATCAGTTTTTCGATTTCAAACCGGGAAACCTGCTCTGTTGAAGCAACCTTGCCCTTCCGTCCGATGCGCGGCAACGCGTCAAAACCAAGCTTTGCTTGTTCTACACGTGCGTTTGTCGCCGCCTTCACCTTTTCATTAAGAACCGCCGCCAATTTACTGTTGCCATCAGCCACTACTGTTGGAGAAGTCAGCAACGCTCTTGTGGCAACGCCGTCAAACAGCTTTTGAGTCGATTCAAGCAGCCGTTGCGGCGTGTAAAGGTTCCGCATCTCGCGAAATACATCCAATGCCGTTTGCGGTGTTGCAACGGTTTCTCTAATATCGACCGCGTTGACAATATCGTCCGCTTGTTTGCGCGCGGCCTCTGTCGGGTAACCTTCAGCGCCGATGGCCAGCGCCGCATCGAACTCCGCTATTTCTCGCGCAATATCTTCTTCCGATGGCGCCTGTGTTGTGGCGTCCGCGATCACCGCCCTAACGTCTCTCAAAGCCGCAGCCCAATCATCGCTTAGCGGGACGATATTGACAAATGTCCCATCAACAGACCGACTGACGTCTTCCTGGTTCACATTTGCCTGAAGATAGCTTCCCCCTGCCCTGGCCCGCGCCTCTAATCGGCGGTTGATCATTTGCAGCGCCAGCAAATCAATCAGCAATTGCTGGTTATAAGCAATGGTATCATCAACTTGTCGCCACGGCCGCATGGTCGCCAAGGATATGAAGCGCGGTAAACTAGGTTGAATCAGAACCCGACTTTTGTCCGCATCGGCATCGGGGTCTCCAAATTCAGGGGCAATACCTGCCTCGCCTTTGCCTTTCCAATCAGAGAAATGCTTTTTCAAAAGAGCTTCGAATTCAGCCGGATCGCCATCTCCGGCAACCACAATCACTGTATTCTCTGGTCGATACCAACGTTGATGAAAAAGTTGCAGCATTTGGGGCGTCGCCGCGGTTAACGATTCAGGTGTTCCTATCGGGGCCCGGCTGGCTAGTCGCTGATTTGCGAAGAATAACTCGCGCGTGGCATCCTGCACTTTCGTCTGCGGTCCCTGACGCTCCCGCAACTCGGCCAAGACCACAGGACGCTCGGCGGAGACCGCTGTTGCGTTCAAACCAGGCGCGCTAACCATACCGGATATAATCTTGATGCTCTCATCCAGACTTGTCGGATTGGCGTTGGGCAGATCAAGTTTGTAAACCGTTTGAGTCGGCGTTGTTTCCGCATTGCTATCGCTGCCAAAAGTTGCGCCCAGGCGTTGCCACACCCGTTTCGCCTCACCGTCAGGAACATATTCGGAACCACGGAAAGACAGATGCTCCATAAAATGGGCAAAGCCTTGTTCGTTGTCTTTCTCCATCAACGAGCCAACATCAACCCGCACTCGAATGGATACTTGGCCCGGCGGAACACCGTTATTTTTGACCGCATAGCGCAGGCCATTATCTAACGTGCCAAAGGTCCAGCTTTTATCAACCGGAACATCGCTGCCTTCATACAACCAAGGCTGTTCTGCGCTGATTTCAGATTGGGCACTCTGAGCCTGAACTGGCGGTGCCAGAATCGGTAAGACGAGTCCCGTAAAAATGGCCAATGATGTGAGAAAGCGACCCGTTGCGCTGAAATTTTTATACATAATGTGATTATAAGCAGGGGCAATCTTACTGGCCAGTGAATAAAAGTCCCCTTGATGATGCAAAATATGAATGAGCGGCATTCAATCTTTTGATCCCATGATGGCAATTTGACCTTGATAGCCTGGTCAAAAACTCCCACATATCGAATATGTTAATAGAAACCGAAAAAACACCGAATCCATCCACACTCAAATTCCTGATGGGCCAAACGGTCATGACAGACGGAACCCGGGATTTTGCATCTCCGGAGGATGCAGATATTTCACCATTGGCAGAGGCCTTGTTCACTCTGGGCGACGTGACCGGCGTCTTTTTTGGTTCAGATTTTGTATCTGTCACCGCCGGCCCTGGATCGGAATGGACCGATGTAAAACCCCAGGTGTTGAGCATTTTGCTCGACCATTTTTCCGCAGGCTTGCCTCTTTTTAAACCCGGGTCAGCTGGCGAAATTCATATTCCAGCAGAAGAAGAAGTACATGACGATCCGGAGGACGCAGATATCGTCGCACAGATTAAGGAATTAATAGAAACCCGCGTGCGGCCTGCTGTTGCCAATGATGGCGGTGATATCGTCTATCGCGGATTCAATCAGGGCATTGTATTCCTTAAAATGCAAGGCGCTTGCGCAGGATGCCCATCATCAACGGCGACCTTGAAGCACGGCATAGAATCTCTGCTTAAACATTATGTACCGGAAGTCGTAGAAGTCAGAGCGGCCTAACCTACCTATCGAACGACAAGGGACCACGGGGAATATGACTCAACCACTTGATGATGCGGCACTGGATCAGCTTTTTCGTGAAGCGCGCACGTATAACGGTTACCATGAGAAACCTGTGACCACTGAGCAGCTGCACGCCATCTGGGACCTTATGAAAATGGGTCCGACCAGTGCAAATATGCTGCCTGCGCGGATGATTTGGTGCCACAGCCAAGATGCAAAGCAACGCCTTGCCGACTGTGCTGGCGAAGGAAATAAAGACAAGATCACAAAGGCCCCCGCTGCGGTCATCATCGGCATGGACCAAGATTTTCATGAATATCTGCCAGAGCTTTTCCCGCATACCGATGCCAAAAGCTGGTTCGACGGCGACCCGGAAGGACGCGCTGTGGGGGCAATGCGCAATAGCTCCTTGCAAGGGGCTTACCTTATTCTGGCGGCCCGGGCATTGGGCCTGGATACCGGTCCGATGTCAGGCTTTGACAATGCTGCTGTGGACAAGGCTTTTTTCGGCGATCAACCGAGCGTAAAATCGAATTTTATTTCGACCCTTGGCTATGGCGATCCAGCGACAATTTTTGACCGCAGCCCGCGCCCTGATTTTGATAAATTCAACGCGATTATCTGACGGTCTGCGCGAGACAAATGGGCAACCGTGTTCTCACGATAGACACTGCAACAACGGCTTGTTCGGTTTCTTTGTTTGAAGACAAGCACCTCATAGCAAACAGCTTTGAAGAAATTGGACGCGGCCATGCCGAAAAACTGGTCCCCATGATTGCGCAACTTCCTGATAAAGGGCGCGCAGACCGAATCTTGGTCAATTGCGGGCCAGGAAGTTTTACCGGCGTACGTATCGGCCTGTCCGCCGCAAAGGCTTTGGCAATGGCTTGGCATGCCGGAATTTCGGGATATCAATGTCTGCATCTTGTTGCTGCACAGGCGCTCGCTGAAATGAAACATCCCGTTCCCGTCTTTATCGCCATGGTTGGCGGACATGGAGAGTATTTTGTTCAGAATTTTGCCGCAGACGGCAGCGCTCTGGATGCGCTTCTTTCGCTATCGCCCGAAGCCGCCCTGCTTGAAAGAAAAGCGGATTATTTTGCCGGCTCAGCTGCGGAACCTCTAGCTAGCCTTGCTGGTGACGCAGCCCATTCGACCATCTTGCCCGATGCGGCCAAATCCATTTTACTATCCGAACATAATGAATATTTGGACGTGGCCCCAATCTATGGACGCGCGCCTGATGCACAACCGGCTCGTCAGGCATAACCTATGTCCGACGCCGTCCCTTTTACTGAAGATGACGGCAGCCCGGCTGACCTGAACACTGCCATAGAACTGGAATATGGCAGTTTCGAAAAGCTAAAAACGGTGATGCGGATCATGCATTCAGCCTTTTCAGACTTGTACGGAGAATCATGGAACGAGCACCAATGCCGGTCAATGCTGTCGTTACCGGGGACGCAATTGATGATCGCCAATCATAATATGGAATCCTGCGGTTTTGCTATCAGCAGAAATGTGGCCGGGGAGGAAGAATTGCTGATGATCGCGGTCGATCCGCAATATCAGAATAAGGGTATTGGCATCGCTCTACTTAAACGGCTTGTTGCTGACGCAATAGAAAATGAGGTGGCTGCAGTCTTCTTGGAGGTGCGGTCTAATAACCCCGCCCAAAAATTGTATCGAAAACTTGGGTTCCAAAAGATAGGACTGCGACGGGGATATTATACAGGCGCCGATAAAGAGAAGTTTGATGCGATTACCTACAAAAAATCTCTGTGATCGGGAAAGCAACGCAGAATCAACACAGTACACAGGTTGATCGTTGATAACCCATCTTGTCCGTGCAACTAATCGCGCAGCAAAAAATTGCTCAAAACCATAAAATGGTCGCACGATAGGGAATATATGACAGAGGAAGATAATGCTCTGAAGGAGACGCTGATAGCGCTTACTTCGGATATAGTTGCCGCGCATGTCAGTCATAACAGCGTTGCTGTCTCAGACTTACCGCTGATTATTAACAATGTTCATGGAGCGCTGTCAGGATTGTCCGGAAAAGCCGCAGAGCAAGCGCGCCCAGAACCGGCAGTACCGATTAAATCGTCAATAAAACCAGATTATGTTGTTTGCCTGGAAGATGGTAAAAAACTGAAAATGCTGAAACGTCATTTAATGACTCACTATGGCATGACACCGGATGAATATCGGGTAAAATGGGGATTGCCGAACAGCTATCCGATGGTTGCTCCCAACTATGCCGAACAGCGGCGCCAACTGGCAAAGGCCATTGGCTTGGGGAAAAAGAAGAAAAAGGGCTAACCACCGCTTTTCAATCGAAATAATCTATGGGAAAATTGCGGACAGGTTCGCAATTTTCCCTTTGCTTTATTGTCCACCGAGAATAGGGTAATATGTAACTATCGGGATGGAGCAAATGCCGGACAAAATTGATCTTGAAAAGCTATGTGCGGAAAAAGGCCTGCGGATAACCGACCAGCGTCGGGTCATTGCTCGTGTCATATCAGACGCAGACGATCATCCTGATGTCGAAACCTTGCATGAACGGTCTTCGGCCGTTGATTCGCGCATTTCTATTGCCACAGTCTATCGAACCGTTCGCCTGTTTGAAGAAGCAGGCATTCTTGATCGCCACGACTTTGGTGACGGACGCGCACGCTATGAGGCGGTTCCAGAGGCGCATCATGACCATCTGATTGATGTGGAAACTGGCAAGGTGATTGAATTTGTCGATCCCGAACTGGAGGCTCTGCAAAAACAAATCGCCGAGAAGCTCGGCTACCGGCTGGTCGACCATCGCATGGAACTTTATGGCGTATCCTCTGACCGAAAAACCTGACAGCGATCAGTTTTCGATTTCAATGGTTGGGACATTACTCATAGGATTACGGGCTATATGCATCCTGCTGAGTCTTATAATCTGCCTTCCAATCCACTATTTATGGAGACTTTTTCGGCTCCCCTCCCCTTGGCCTCGCTTTTTCCTTTGGCTTGTTACCGCTAATTGCGGCGCAATTGTAAAAACTAGAGGTAATCGACTTAAACAAGATGTTTTCTATGTCGCCAACCATATCAGTTGGTTCGATATTCCGGTTATATCCGGCGTAACCGGTTGCACATTTGTGGCGCAAGACGGCATCGCAAGCTGGCCGGTCATCGGGTGGCTGTGCCGCATCAATAAGACAATTTTTGTCTCTAGAACCGACCGAATGCAGGTTGGTAGTCAGATTGATATAATTCGTGAAGCCATTGAAGAAAAATACCCGATCACGGTGTTTCCGGAAGGAACGACAACCGACGGGCATAGTTTGCTACCTTTCAAACCCTCACTTTTTGAAGCCATGGCGCCACCGCCAAAACCGACTATGGTACAGCCGATGTTGCTCGATTATGGCAACGTCAGCAAAGATATTGCCTGGGTTGGTGAAGAACCTGCAGTAGATAATGCGAAACGGTTGTTTGCGCGCCTAGGCACGATCCCCACAACCCTCCATTTTCTCGAACCTTTTGATCCGGCTGATTTTGGCGACCGTAAGGCCATTTGTGCAGAGGCAGAGCGACGAATTGCCAAGGCGCTTTCCGCTTCCCTGTCCGGAGAGCCCGTTGTATAGGCAGCGGCTATGAATCGAACCAATCCTAAGAAATTTCGCGTCAAATCCTTTGGCTGCCAAATGAACGTCTATGATGGCGAGCGTATGTCCGAGATGCTTGTCGATCAGGGCATGTCCAGCGCTGCCGATGGCGAAGATGCTGATCTGGTTGTCCTGAACACCTGCCACATTCGCGAAAAAGCCGCGGAAAAGGTGTATTCCGACATTGGTCGCTTACGAGGCAAAGATGGCAAGAGCCCGATGATTGCTGTCGCTGGCTGTGTAGCACAAGCGGAAGGCAAAGAAATTTCACGGCGCGCGCCAAGCGTGGATATTGTGGTTGGTCCGCAAGCTTATCACCGGCTACCCGAGTTGATCGAACGCGCCAAAACCGGTAAGAAGGCTCTCGACACCGATATGCCGGCAGCATCAAAATTCGATGCCCTGCCAACACGTAAAAAACAGGCTCGGCCCACTGCTTTTTTGACGGTACAGGAAGGCTGCGACAAATTTTGCACCTATTGTGTAGTGCCTTATACGCGCGGTGCAGAAATCTCTCGCCCTTGGTCGGATCTGGTCAGCGAAGCGCAAGCACTGGTCGATGGCGGCGCGAAGGAAATCACGCTGCTGGGTCAAAACGTAAACGCGTGGACCAGCAAAGACGATAAGGGCAAGATGCAAGGTCTCGACGGTTTGATACGAGCCCTGGACGGCATCAGCGGTCTGGAACGTATCAGATATACGACCAGCCACCCCAATGACATGACCGAGGCGTTGATCGCGGCTCATGGCGAGATACCAGCGCTTATGCCTTACCTACACCTTCCGGTCCAATCCGGTAGCGACCGTATCCTCAAGGCTATGAACCGTTCGCACACGACCGAAAGCTACCTCAATATCCTAGCGCGGATGAGAGAAGTTAGACCGGACATCGCCATTTCGGGCGATTTCATCGTCGGTTTCCCCGGAGAAACAGATGCGGATTTTGAAGCGACTCTGGCGGTCGTGCGCGAAGCCAACTACGCGCAGGCTTATTCATTTAAATATTCACCCCGTCCCGGTACCCCAGCAGCCGGGATGGACAACCAAATAGCGCCAGAAATCATGAATGAGCGACTCCAGCGGCTCCAAGCTTTGCTGAACGAACAGCAACATGACTTCAATAAACAGGCGCTTGGCCGCCGCACCGACATTTTGCTGGAACGCAATGGCAAGCTCGACGGGCAACTCGTTGGCAAAACACCCTGGCTACAATCCGTCCATATCATCGCTCCCGAACTGGTAATTGGCGATATGGTCGATGTGACGATAGAAAGTGCAGGCCCCAACAGCTTGCAAGGAAAAATGACACAGAGAGAAGCTGCTTAATGGTCAAAAAGAGCATCGCCGAGGACAAGATCAAACTGGTTACACTGGATGTAGAATTTGATGACCCACAGATATTGGGCGAGTTGTTTGGCGAATATGACCGTAATATCGTGGCGATTGAAAACCGGTTGGGTGTCTATATCGCTGCTCGCGGGACAAAATTGAAGATTGAAGGCGAAGAAGAATCCGCAACCCAAGCCCGTGACGTCCTCACCGGTATCTACAGTCGATTGGAAGAAGGTCAGGAAATTGACGGAGCGGTTGTTGAAGCCATTATCGGGATGGTCGCGGACCCCCGTGTATCGAAAACCGCAAAACCCGGTAATGCTGCAAAACATCTAAAGGCGGATGTCTCAGCGCCGCCTAAAGTCATGATCAAGACGCGCAAGAAAACAATTTTCCCGCGCTCTGTTCGTCAAGCTGATTATATGGAAAAGCTGGCTCGGGACGACATGATATTTGCACTGGGCCCGGCCGGTACCGGCAAAACCTATCTCGCGGTTGCGCAGGCCGTATCGCAGTTGATCACTGGATCAGTCGATCGCCTTATCTTGTCGCGTCCAGCGGTCGAGGCAGGTGAAAAAATCGGCTTTCTACCCGGTGATATGAAGGAAAAAGTCGACCCATTCCTACGCCCTCTCTATGACGCGCTTTATGATACGCTGCCTGCCGAACAGGTAGAACGTCGGATTGAAAGTGGCGAGATTGAAATTGCTCCCATCGCCTTTATGCGTGGCCGTACATTGGCTGATGCTTTCGTAATATTAGACGAAGCCCAGAACACAACAACAGCACAAATGAAGATGTTTCTCACCCGGTTCGGTATGAACAGCCGGATGGTCATTTGCGGCGACCCAAAACAAGTCGATTTACCGAGCGGAGCAACCTCTGGTCTTTCCGATGCAGTGCAAAAGCTGGACGGTGTGGACAGTGTAAGTACAGTAAAATTCGGGGCCGCCGATGTCGTCCGCCATCCATTGGTGGGCAAAATCGTCGAAGCCTATGAAGGCAAAGATGCTGCAGATTGAGATCAACACCGGTCCGGATTGGCAAGACGGGACTGACTGGCAAAAAAGAACCGAAAAAGCAGCAAGCGCAGCGCTTTCTGCATCTTCTTATGGCGACTTGGCAGAGCGGAACTTTGCGTTAGAGATTAGCATAAAATTCTCTGACAATGATGAAGTGCAGAAGCTTAACTCAGCCTATCGCGAAAAAGACAAGCCGACCAACGTGCTGTCGTTTCCTTTGGTCCCACGCGATTTGTTTGAATCCTTATCCAACAGCGATGACGGCGAAATACTGCTCGGCGATATCGTCATGGCGCATGGTGTTTGCGCCGACGAGGCGAAGGAAAAGTCTATACCAATGGCGGACCACGCATCGCACTTACTGGTGCATGGTGTTTTACATCTATTAGGCTATGATCATGAAACTGAAGCTGAGGCCTTGATTATGGAGGCCTTAGAAGTCAAAGCGCTACAAAAATTGGGCATTGCTAATCCCTATGCCGATCAACATATATAAAGAGTGACCAAAAACAAAAATATGCCAGACGATACAGCAAGTAAGTCGAACGGGACCGGCAGTCGATCTGCGTCTGCATCTCGTAACGAGGATGATGAACCGGGGCGAATATGGCGCAGCCTAAAAGCTATGGTTTTTGGTGAAACGGAAGATAACTCGCTGCGCGCACAACTCGAAGAAGTCATTGATGAACACGAAAATGAAGGCGACACCGACAAAAAAGGTGATCCCGATATTTCCCCAGTTGAACTGGAAATGCTTCGTAATCTTCTGCATTTTAGCGACCACCGCGTAGACGACATAGCGGTCCCACGCGCTGATATCATTGCGATAGAAGAAAGCGCGCCTTTTCATGAATATGTCGAAATATTCTCCGAACATGGACATAGCCGCATTCCGGTATTTCGCGATAATCTCGATACGATCATTGGTATGATCCATATCAAAGATATTTTTGCGCTTGTTGCAAAAGGCGGAGAACTGCCGACCGACATTGCGCCCTATCTGCGTCAACCGCGATTTGTCCCTGAATCTATGGGCGTGTTGGACTTACTGGCCGAAATGCGCGCAACAAGGACACACCTGGCCATTATATTTGACGAATATAACGGCACCGAAGGCCTCGTTACGATTGAAGATATTGTCGAAGAAATTGTCGGCGATATCGAAGACGAGCATGATGATGAACCCGTTCCGATGCTGAAACCGCTTGATGGCGGCATATGGGAAGCGGACGCGCGGGCTGAATTGGAAGATGTCGGAGAAGAAATTGATCCGGCACTGGCTGAGATTGACGAAGATGTAGATACCATTGGCGGCCTATCTTTTGTCTTGGCCGGTCATATCCCGAAAAAGGGAGAAATACTCGAGCATCCTAGCGGCTGGCAGCTCAAAATCTTAGAGGCCGATGACCGCCGTGTAACGAAGCTGCGTCTGTTACCGCCCGATCTGGATATGACAGCAGCGAATAAAGTGAGTTAAGCGTCCGCGAGTTGCGCTGCACGTTTACGCCAAGTTTCGGCTAGTACGGACAAATTGGACAGCCTTCGCAGCTCCGCCTCATGGCCTTTGTGCCTGCCAGCAATTATCATCCCAAACAGCCGCTCCAACGGCCAGTCGGGTTGGGTCCGCTCTTGCTGAACGATCGTATCGCTGGCCCGCACTCTGCCTGACTCTAAAACTCTGAAATAGCTGCCAGATTTAGAAGTCTTCACCACGGTTTTCAAAACATCTGAATATCCAAAATGGTGATTGAGTTTCCAGCAAGGTTGACGCGCATGGCTACATTCGATCAAAGCCTCTCCCACCCGGAATATGTCGCCAAGATGTAGCTTATCTTCGGTCAATCCAGCGCAACTAATATTCTCCCCAAAAGCACCCGGGCGGTTCAGGATATCCAGTCCGGCATATTTTTCCTGCCAAAACGCATAATGTTCGATCGGATAAAGATGTATCGCCTTGTCCCGTCCGCCATGATGCAGCGGATCAGCCACTTGGTTACCGGATAATCCCAATAGCCCAAGCTCTATTGCCCCGGACGCCGGCTGTTTGACGATAGCGCTCATCTCCCCATCGTCGCGAAACGGTTTTGGCGTACCGATCAGAAGTTTATCAAGCGTCGTTTCAATCATTTAGAATGATGTATCGACCCAAGTTCATATTGGCAATTTCCCATTTATTATGCTTCAAGGCGAAAATGGAAATCAGTGACCTTCGCATTGCCCTGTATAGCGGCAACTATAATTTCGTACGCGACGGTGCAAATCAAGCGCTAAACCGGCTAGCAGAGTATCTTTTGCGCAAAGGAGCAGCGGTTCGGGTCTATTCACCAACTACCGATACTCCGGCCTTTGAACCTACTGGCGATTTGATCAGCGTCCCCTCTTTTGCTTTCCCCGGGCGCGGTGAATACCGTTTTCCGACTCATATTTCGGGCAGTGCGAAACGTGATCTTGCGGCATTTAATCCCAATATCATACAGATATCCAGCCCTGACCGCGTGGGCCACCGGATGGTCAGTTGGGCACGGAAAAATGAAATCCCAGTACTCGCATCCGTGCACACCAGGTTCGAAACCTATCCACGCTATTATAATTTAGCTTTTTTGGAACCTGTTATCGAAGCAATGTTACGGCGGCTTTACAGACGCTGCGACGCGCTGGTGGCTCCATCTGAGTCGATGGCACAAGTGTTGCGGCAACAACGGATGAACTATGATGTCGGCATATGGTCACGCGGCGTCGACAAAGACGTGTTTAATCCATCGAAACGCGATCTGGCGTGGCGACAATCCTTTGGCATTGCCGATGATGAGCCGGTTATCGGTTTCCTAGGCAGGCTTGTCATGGAAAAAGGACTGGACGTATTTTCCGACGCGATTGACGAGTTGAAACGGCGGCGCATTAAGCATCGGGTTCTCATTATCGGCGAAGGCCCTGCCAAGCAATGGTTCCAAGAGCGAGTTGATGATGCCATTTTTGCCGGATTCCAGCAGGGTCATGATCTGGGTCGCGCGGTGGCCAGCATGGATATGCTGTTCAATCCATCCGTCACCGAGACATTCGGCAACGTGACGCTTGAAGCCATGGCCTGCGGCCTTCCCGTTGTCGCGGCCAAAGCGACGGGCAGCCAGAGTCTGGTTAGAGACAAAGAATCTGGACGTTTGGTCACACCGGGCGCTATTCGCGATTTTGCCGACGTTCTGCAGCTCTATTGTCAGGATGAAACTATTCGAAAGACGCATGGCACGGCGGGCGAAAAACGCGCAGACGAATTTAGCTGGGACCAGATTAACAACGCGGTCGCCCAAACCTATATCCGACTGATCCGGCAACGGCAGTCAGGCCAGAGCCCAATCAAGCAGGCCGCTATTCGATAGTCTCCAAGTCTAACGCAAAACACTCCCTGCTTTCATCTTCCAGGCATATAAAATCAGGAAAATGATGGACAGCCAGATAACAGCGGTAAAAATCCAAATGCCGGTCGTATTGAGGCTATCTGGTACATCGGTTGTCATCTGGTAGATGGACGAACCCAATAAACCTGCCAAGGATATCCCAAATGCGATAACCGCGTGACGGCTGCGCAGTAACAATAGCAATGAACCGATAAATGCGC
The DNA here is from genome assembly GCA_947493215.1 of uncultured Sphingomonadaceae bacterium. Taxonomy (GTDB): domain Bacteria; phylum Pseudomonadota; class Alphaproteobacteria; order Sphingomonadales; family Sphingomonadaceae; genus Parasphingorhabdus. Next base: position 2,473,287 of record CANLQE010000001.1, read on the forward strand.
CCCAAACCCCTAACGCCCACGCTGCATCGGCCCAAGCTGGAAATGCGTAAAAATAATCCAACTGCTCTTGCGTGAAGCTGCTCATATAGCTTTCATTGCGTGTTTGCGTCATTGTGTAGTCCAGCGCTCCGCCCGAATTCCAGACTGTCGCAATTATGCCAACGACCCAAAGGTGCCAAGGCGTCTTTGGCCTGCCTCGCGTTTCCGTTACAGTTTCGACTGTATCCGACATATTTTTTCCTCCCTATTTCTCATCACCATCTTATCACGAACCGTGCTGGCCACAAAATTTAAGCGCGAGCGCAGGAACATGCTGGTTTTCAGACCAAAAAATGCCATAACAAACGCTCATGGATGATTTCTTCACCACTGATGATGAGCCACAAGGACAGGAAGAGATTCCTGCCAATGCTCCGCTTGCGGAAAAGCTTCGTCCTAGGAAGCTCAGCGAAGTGGTCGGTCAGGATCACCTGGTCGGCGACGAAGGCGCGCTAAAACGCATGATCGTGGCGGGCAAGTTGTCTTCAATCATATTCTGGGGACCGCCGGGGACCGGAAAGACCAGCCTCGCGCGATTGCTCGCCAATGAAACAGACTTGCATTTCCATGCCATATCGGCTGTTTTTTCTGGCGTCGCAGACCTAAAGAAAGTTTTTGCAGCGGCAGAGCAGCGACAGCGAATTGGCAAGCAAACTTTGCTGTTTGTAGATGAAATCCATCGCTTCAACCGCTCTCAGCAGGATAGTTTTCTGCCCTATGTTGAGAAGGGCACGGTGATACTGGTTGGTGCGACCACGGAAAACCCGTCGTTTGAACTCAACGCTGCCCTGCTCAGTCGAACGCAAGTATTAATCCTCAATCGACTGGATAGCATTGCATTGGGAGAACTTTTGGCCAAATCGGAGGCATTGACCGAGAGCGCCCTGCCTTTAACAGCCAGCGCGCGTGAGGCCTTGGTCGCCAGCGCTGATGGAGACGGACGCTTCCTGCTCAATCAGGCCGAAACGCTATTTTCGCTGGATATCATGGAACCACTTGATCCCGCTGCGTTGGCAAAACTGCTCCACCGCCGGATGGCCGTCTATGACAAGGACCGCGAAGGACATTACAACCTAATCTCTGCCCTGCATAAGTCGCTACGCGGTTCTGATCCACAGGCCGCGCTCTACTATTTGGCGCGCATGCTCGTAGCGGGCGAGGAACCTCTATATGTTTTGAGGCGCATTGTTCGCTTTGCCAGCGAAGATATCGGATTAGCGGATCCGAATGCACTAATTCAGGCGCTTGCCGCAAAAGATGCATATGATTTTCTGGGTAGCCCAGAGGGTGAAGTCGCCATCGCGCAGGCCTGTCTCTATTGCGCAACCGCCCCCAAATCCAATGCAACCTACAAGGCACAAAAATCCGCTTGGAAATCGGCAAAACAAACCGGGTCGCTGATGCCTCCCCAAAACATTCTCAACGCGCCCACTAAGCTGATGAAGGAAATCGGTTATGGTGAAGGCTATAACTATGACCATGAGAATGAGGAGGGCTTTTCGGGTGACGACTATTGGCCAGAAGAGATGGAGCCAGAGCAGTTCTATCAGCCGGTTGACCGCGGATTTGAGCATAAGATCCGGCAACGGTTGGATTATTGGAAAAAGTTGCGAGGTGATGACAGTGTTTAGGTTCTCTCTTACTTTACTGGCGTTGAGCGCAATATTGCTCGCCCCTCAAACATCTCATGCAGAGGAAAAGGCAGTAGCCCCGAACTGGTATCTTGTTGATGAAATTATCGAAGATAAAGCGCCAGATTACCGCAGTGATGTCTTCTTCGCCGACAAGGCGAGCATCAAGCAGGAAAATGGATATACTTCCATCTCCATTTCACAGATCATAATGTCGCAAGGGGATGAACCATCGGATAGTGTAATCAGAGATTTGCGTTCGCGCATTACGATCGACTGCAACGAACATATTTACGCAACGATGGAAGTTTCTGAATTTAACCAAGATAACAAACTGATCACTTCTAAAACAATACCCCTGGAAACAGCAGAGTGGGAGCTACCCTTCGCCAATTCCGGCTATGTTAGTGTTTTCCGCTTTGCCTGCGAGCCGGACATTGAATTTGGATCCCAGAAATTTCCCGCTGAGATACAGCCGCTGGCGTCGGTCATGGCCTACTTGAAAGCCGATTGGAGAAATTGAATGGCACGCATCCGACTTAGCTTTTCCGCTGGGCTTTTCTTATCCTTGATGACAGCTTCATCAATAGGCTTGGCCCAAAGCTCAAAAGAACCGAGCGAATATGACAAGGCGCTAGCTGCCGGATATAAAGCCCAGTTCATTTGTTCCGGCTTGTGGAACGGCGGCAAGACACTCGCGGATATCGAGGCAGATGAGCTAACGGGAATTTATGACCATATCGCAAAAATCGTTCCAACGTTAAGGACTGATATTGATGAAAAGACGCGGCAGGTTCGTGTGACCTATAGTGATACCATGCCGCCGCGCACTGCCTTCTGGAATCCTCGCACCGGCTGCACTGGATGGCCGATTGGTTCCAAAGGTATGAACTTTATCGAGGCACCTAAATTGCGGGAGTTTAGCGATGAACTAGCGTGGCCGATGGGCGATCGCGGCGCAACGACCAACAAGGTTGAAAAGTCCAAGGACGTGCAGAAAATTACGTCAGCAGCTTTCAACAGCAGCATATATGGCGGAAAAACCAGTGCTTTCCTTGCCATCAAGGGCGGTAAGATTTTGACAGAACGCTATAAAGACGGTCATGATCTGCATACCGCGCAGCGCACATGGTCGGTTGCTAAGTCCATTGCCGGGACCCTCATCGGGCATAGCGTTCAGCAAGGTTTTTCAGACGTCACTGCGCCAGCAAAAATAATCGAATGGATGAGCGTTTTTGATCCGCGTCAGAAAATCACTCTTGATCAATTGATGCGGATGTCCAGTGGTCTAACAAGCGACACCGCCGGCAACCGGACCGATCCGATCTATATGGGCGGTGCCACGGTTACACAAAGAGCAGTGAACTGGCCCCTACTCTACCCGCCCGGTAGCCAGTTTCGATATGCTAATAATGATACGCTACTCGCCGTTCACGCCGCGCGCTCGGGCTCGTTCGAGCCTTATGAATTTTTCCAGAAAATTGGCATGACACGCACTTATGCGGAAACCGATTGGCAGGAAAATTACATTCTTTCCAGCCAGGTTTGGACGACGGCTCGCGACCTTGGCCGGCTGGGCATGCTCTATCTGAACAATGGGATGTGGAATGGAGAGCGTCTACTCCCCGAAGATTGGCGCGAATATGTAAGCACGCCATCCGGGCCGCAACCCGATCGCGAATTTGGCTATGGTGCAACCTTCTGGCTGATGAACAACACGGACGGCGTTCCGAAAGACACATTTGCTGCTTTTGGCAATCGGGGGCAATATCTGGTCATTGTCCCTTCGCGCGATCTCGTCATCGTAAGGCGCGGCTATGATACGCGGGATAACCGTTTTGATATTGCTACCTTCACGCGGGACGCCTTGAAAGCCATGGGTACATGAGCGAAACCTACAGCGCCGCTGTCTGCACTGCTTTGACCGGACCGAACTCCATCCGCATCGAAGAATTGAAACCAAAGCCGCTGCAAGCCGGAGATATCCGGATCGCTGTAAAAGCGGCAGGACTCAACTTTCCCGACTTGCTGATGACATATGGCAAATATCAGTTTCGCCCAGATCCGCCTTTCATTCCCGGTCTTGAAGTCGCGGGAGAGGTAATCGAAGTTGCACCGGACGTAACAGCTTTCTCGGCCGGGGATCGGGTCATGGGCGGCAGCAAAGGAAATGGCTTTGCGGAGCAAATTGTCCTGCCTGCAAAAGCAGCGCGACCATTGCCTGAAGCCCTGTCCTTTGCCGAAGGGGCCTGCTGGCATGGCGCGGCAATTACTGCTTGGCATGCTCTAAATGATAAGGCCGCATTGCAAGTTGAGGAAACGATCCTCATTCTCGGTGCCAGTGGCGGTGTCGGTATGGCCGCTGTTAAACTCGCAAAACACAAAGGTGCAGTGGTAATTGCCACCGGCTCGAATGATGAGAAACGCCAGACTTTGGCACGAGCTGGGGCAGATCATAGTCTTGATCCTGCCGATCCAAATCTTGCTGCAAAAGTGAAAGACTTGACCGGAGGCAAAGGTGTCGATGTCGTATTTGATCCTGTTGGCGGTGATCTGGCCATTACCGGCACGCGCGCAATCGGCTGGGGCGGCCGCTATCTGATCGTTGGTTTCGCCAGCGGCGATATTCCATCCTTCCCCGCCAATCACGCGCTGATCAAAGGCTATAGTTTGATCGGTCTGCGTGCAGGAGAAAGCGCGCGGCGCGATCCTGCACTAGCGGCGAAGAGCGAACAGATGCTCCGCGAGCTAGCAGCACATGGTGTTATGCGGCCTCACATTTCACACAGCTTCGCGCTAGGAGATGCGGCGGACGCCCTTCGCATTCTAGAACAGCGCGCTGTTATCGGACGCGTTGTGATCAAGACGCAGTAAAGGGCAAAAGTTTGCATCTTATTACAGGTTAAACGCGCCCAAAGCCGCCTCTACCCTATATCTCAGACAGAGAACGTGCTAACTCACCCCTATTAAATCAATGTTCATAATAGGGGAAAGCAAATGGACGGAATGAGAATAGGCAATTATGCGCTCGATACAGAGCTCATGATACAATTGGGAGAGAAAGTCGGGCTTGCGCTGCTCGTTCTCTTTGCGACTTGGGTCTTAGCCAAAGCGGCCAAATGGGCTTTCGCCAAACTGGTGGACAACGTAAAATTTCTACAACGGGATACCTCAAACGGTACTTCAGTTGGAGAATCGCTCGGCAAAATCGTCTCGCTTCTCATCTGGTTATTTGGCCTGCTGATCATATTGCGCGTGCTGGGTCTCGGCGGCGTAGATGCTCCCATCCAGACATTGTTGAACAGCATCATGTCATTTGTTCCCAACCTCATGGGCGCTGCGATAATATTCTTTATCGGCCTGGTTGTAGCACGTATTGTTCGTGACCTACTGGTGACGGCATTGCAGACTGTCGACTTCGACAAGTGGGCCAATCGCGGCGGTGTTGACACCGTTACAGGCAATACGCAGATCAGCAAAACACTAGGTACAATTGTCTATGTGTTGATCATTATTCCGATCGCAATCCTGTCGCTTGATGCGCTGCAACTGGAATCAGTATCCGGCCCAGCCAGCGATATGCTGCGTATGATTTTGGCGGCTATTCCGAACATCATCGGTGCGGCGATCATCCTGGGAATCGGTTATCTGATTAGCAGATTCGTGGTTCAGATCATTACAGAAGTCCTTCCGGGACTTGGTGTCGATCAATCGGTTGCGGCCATGGATATATTGCCGAGCGGAACATCACTTACATCTATCCTTGCTCGTGTAGCCCAGATCGCAATCATGCTGTTCTTCGCTATCGCTGCAACACGGATGTTGGGCTTTGCAGAGCTGACCACCATTTTGGACCAGATACTGGAACTGGGTGGCCGGGTAATCTTTGGCGGCGTTGTTATCGGTGTTGGCTTCCTGATCGCTAATCTGCTGGCGCGGGTTATCAGCGGTACAGGCGAAAGCCCAATGGCGGCAACAATCGTTCGTTATGCTGCGATTGTATTGTTCACGTTCATGGGTCTTCAGTTCATGGGTGTTGGCGAAGAAATAGTCGAGATGGCCTTCATGGCGCTCGTCGTGGGTGGCGCAGCAGCTGCAGCACTGGCCTTTGGCTGGGGCGGACGCAATGTGGCTGGCAAGGTTTTGGAAGACCTGCGTGCCAATCCACCGAAAGCACCAGCAGCTAAGCCAGCTGCCAAACCAGCGGCGCGTAAACCCGCCGCACGCAAGCCGGCTGCCAAAAAATAAGCGGACAAGCATTTGAAAGATTGAGGGCGGGTCCGTTGGGCCTGCCCTTTTCTTTTGGCCCTTTTCTTTGCCGCTATTTCTAGACCTTTCCATTTTCCAGCCTCATCAGGTAGAGCGCTGCTATGCGCCGCTTCACTCATTTCACTTGCGTAGACTGGTCTGGTGCCAAGACTGAACGCCCTAAAGGGATTGCGGCAGCCACGATAGGCCCCGACGGGCCTCCCGCCCTGCTCTCTCCGGATCCCAGATGGTCCCGCGAGGATGTACGCGACTGGTTGCTTCGGGTAGCCGCAGCAAAGCAGGATATGCTGATCGGCTTTGATCTATCCATGGCCCTGCCCTTTGATGATGCCGGATGCTATTTTCCAGAGTGGGAGGACAGCCCATCCCGCGCGACCGATTTGTGGAAATTGGTCGACCGCCTATCCGCCGCCGATCCTTATTTAAACGTCCTGTCCTTTCTCGATCACTCGCAGGCCGCGCGCCATTTTCGCCATAGCCGTGACTATGTCGGCGATTTGTTTACCGGCGGTACTGGCCGGTTGCGGGTTGTCGAACAATATCAGCGTGAAACCGGTCAGGCGAATAGCGCCAGCTGCTTCAATCTCGTCGGCGCCGCTCAGGTTGGTAAATCCAGCCTCACCGGGATGCGGATGTTGCATCAGTTAAACGGTGTGATCCCCATCTGGCCTTTTGACCCCGTTCCGGACAGCGGGCCGATGATCGTCGAGATATATACGACCGTTGCCGCCCTCGCCGCTGGACTGCCCAAAGGTAAAAGCAAGATACGGGACCGCAGCGGACTGGAAACGGCACTACGGACGTTGGGTGCTGCCCCACCGGCGAAACTGCGACATTATGACGATCACAGCACGGATGCCTTGGTTACCGCGGCTTGGATGAAGAACGCGAGCGAAGATACACGGCTGTGGCACCCGCCAAAGCTGACAGATGCAATAGCGCAAAAAGAGGGCTGGACCTTTGGTGTTTTTTGAAGCAAAGAGCGCTCGTTATTGGCTAACGCCACTAAACCAGCGCCGAATTAGCTCAGCTGGTAGAGCAACCGCCTTGTAAGCGGTAGGTCATCCGTTCGAGTCGGATATTCGGCACCATTTTTGCAGATTCAGAAAACATCCTGGGGATGTTTTCCTGCAAAAATCCCGAATGCAAAGGAGGGTGGCTACAAGCAACAGCCACCAATGATCTCGCGAGCCGCGCCAACCAATTCCTTCGACAAACTCAAAATAAGCGGCCTATTGTTTCACGTTAGCAACCCCACAAAAAAGCCCCGCCAGTCTCCTGGCAGGGCTCCTTTTCCACGTGACGATCTCTTTAGAACTTGATGCCGGCTGCAATACCATAACGGCGTGGGTCCAGCGTGAAGATATTGGTGAATAGCCCCGAAGATGCATCGGTCAGATATTGACCGGTGATTGAGTTGCTATCAAAGATATTTTGAACAAATAGCCTTGCGAACCATTTGTCTTCGGTGCCGTTTAACTGCAGCGAAGCATTGGCTTGGGTGAAACCTTCAATTTTATTCACATTACCGTTGAAGATGCTCGCCGTTTGATCACCAGTATAGGCAACATCAACGCGAGGTACCAAAGACCACCCGCTGTCAAAATTATGCGTATACTGCACGCCGGCTGATACCTTTACATTAGGTGCCTGTGGTAGAGCATTGCCTTTCAAGTTCACCTGAACGCCCGGGCTCAGCACTTGAACGGCCCCACCGCCAACGGATGGGGCAAGAGCATCTAATATACCACAGAAACTGAACGCGCCGGTTGACGCAATGCCACCGTCAGACGGGAAAGGCGTTGTCCCCTGAAGATTAGCGCCGGGCTGTATTTCCAGACCAGGGCTTGTAGGATCAAGATCAAGGCCACCGTTGATCAACGTATTCACCGTATTGACGAAACCGTTTGCGGTAGCGGCATCGCCTGCCGTGGTTGGAACAACTGCACAATTAGCGCCGTTGGAAATATCCTTAATAATAACGGCGTCCGAGCGTCCACCACCTGGATCCCGTGGATTACTGAAGAGTTGATCGCCCTTAACTTCGGTTTTCAGATAACTGAAGCCCAAATTAACCACCCAATCCGGATCAGGTCTTAGAAAGCCTTCAATTTCAACGCCATAAATATCAGCATCGATTGTATCGTTAACCGCCGTTCGGGCGATGATCCGACTCAACTGAAGGTCTTTATATTTATAATAGAAGGCTGTTAAATTGAGTTGGAGAGCACCATTAGCAAATGTGTTTTTTGAACCGATTTCAAAAGAGTCAATCTGCTCTGGCGCGAATGATTCCGGAACCTCAAAAATCGGCTGCAAAGGCGGATTGATACCACCGGACTTATAACCGCGCGAGTAAGAAGCATAGATCAGATTATCATCGGAAAACTGCCAATCAACCACGAAACGACCCGTAATCTCATCAAATGCAACACTTCGTTGCTGAACGATTTGATTACCGTCAGTGCCCGGATCAGCATCAAATCCGCCAACAAATGGTGATTCAAACGCATCCGTCGTCTGTCCGAAGGGAACCAGGAAACTTGCCAATGTTGATCGTGCTTCAACAAATTTCTTGTCATTGTTATAGCGTAGACCGCCTGTGAGCTTCAAATTATCGGTGACGTCGAAATAAACCTCACCAAAAATGCCATAGGATTCGAGCTCAAATTCCCGCGTATTGTTGCGGAAATATGGTGTTCCAAGGAAACCACCATTGGAAGCGCCCAATATACCGGCGATATAATCGATAGCGAAAGTGTTCACATAATAGCTATTCTGGCCGAGGCTATTCTCCGCATAAATACCGCCCAGAAGGAAGTTAAATGGCCCATCCAGATCGCTGCTTATGATACCTTCGATAGACCAACTGGTATTGTCCTGATTGGAGCGATCAAGAGAGATTGGTGTGTCAGCACAAATGCGGTTACCGCCATAAGAACCGAGCCCAATAGTGTCCGTATCCGAGGTACATAGCTGGTTCCCTGATGTCACTGCGCTGAGAACCGGTGCGAAAGCTTCGAACGGCCCTCCAGCTCCAGAAAGAGCGCCCAAGGTCGCCAATGTCGGATCAAGGGTCGCACGGGACAGGACCGACAGGTTATAATCCTGACGAGAATCAACTTCCGTTTCCTGGTACAGACCGGTTACAGATACTTGGATTGGTCCAAAATCATGTTCAATATGCGCTTGGAGTTGTAATTCATCAGTAAAATATTCGGGATTAAAATCAGTATTGACCGTACGAACGTCATTTGGCTCAGTAAAGTTGACATGCCCATTGGAATTGGCGTCATAGATGCTGCCAAGGCCCAATGTTGCGAATCCGGCACCGCCCTGTGAAGCTAGAAACTCCCGTGAACTCAAAGTGCCTGTGAAAGTCGCATTGGTGTTAACCTTGCCGAAGTCTAGGCGATTGTTGAGGCAGCCCAAAACACCCGTCGGATCAGTCTGACATTTTTGTTTCTGGATACGCAGACGATCATCATCCTCGCGGAAATAATAGCCCATCAGGTTAACGGTCGTGTCGGGTGTCGGCTCCCATTTGATCGAACCACGGACCGCATACATGTCACGGCCATCAATATCAGAGCCGTCGAACAGGTTCGTCGTATAACCATCGCGATTCAGATAAAAACCCGCAACACGGAAGGCCAATGTATCGCCAAGTGGCACGTTGATCATGCCTTTTAGTTTCACCGACTGAAAATTGCCGTATTCGCCTTCCAGCGAAGCCGCGAATTCACCCAATTCCGGCTTAGCTGTTACAACGTTGACAACACCAGAGGTCGCATTTCGACCAAATAGGGTGCCTTGTGGGCCACGAAGAACCTCAACGCGTTCCAAATCAAAATATTCTGTTTCAAACAGGCGGGTATTGAACAACGGCGAGTCGTTCAAGTGAATGGCAGTAGCGGTATCGCAAGTCACGCCAACACACAGATCGCCGATACCGCGGATGGTAAAGCTCGACGCGGTAAAGTTACTTTTCGTAAAAGACACATTCGGAAGGGTGAGTTGCAGATCCGAGGCGTTCTCAATCTGCTGCGCTTCCAGTGCCTTTGAATCAAAGGCCGAAACAGCAATCGGCACTTCCTGCAGGCTTTGTGCTTGACGCTGTGCGGTCACGATGATGACATTATCATCGAGATCATTGTCTGCTTGTGCCAATGCCGGTGAAGCCACTGCAGTTATCGCTGTGGCTGCTAGTAGTAACGATTTACGCATCATTCTCTCCCAATCCCATACCATTTTTCTGGAGAGTGTAGCTTTTGCTCATCCCCCCAGATGACCTAATCTTCAACTAATCGATCGATTAAGTCCAGACGGAAATGATAAAAATGCACCAGCACATTACATTTTTGCACCTTTGTTGCTGGAATCAGCGGAAATTAAGAACAAAAAAAGCCCCGCCAGTTTCCCGGCGGGGCTCTTATTTAAGCGAATTAAGCTTCGCTTAGAATTTAAAGCGGACTACGCCGCCATAAGTGCGTGGTGCGCTTGGGTACCCCGAGACAGTGCCGGACTGAGCAACACCATCGAATACAGTCGCAATATAGCGATCATCGAACAGATTGCGGCCATACAAGCCAACTTCGAGACCATTGTCGAGAGCAAGCGTCATGGAAGCATTCACGAGATTAACTTCGCGGCGGAAAATCTGGGTATTCCCGACCGCCGTATTAAACTCTGGCAGTCCGTTATTGATATCGGTGTTGCTCTCATGGTTGTAATCCACGCGGGTAATCAGACGATTACCCGATGCACCGAATTCATGCGTATAAGTCGCTGAGGTTGCGATGCTCCACGCCGGGATCCCACCTGGACGGACACCGGTAAGGTCACCCAACACACTGCCTGGAAAATCATCAAACAGCGGATCGAGGTGGGTCGCCGCGAATGTCAGAACCAGTCCATCGGTCGGCTGGACGTTAACATCCAGCTCAAAACCACGGACTGACTGCTCACCTGCATTGCGCAACGCAAAACCGGTCCCAGTGAAAGCAAAGCTTTGGAAGCCTTCAATCGTCTGGTCGAACAGAGCGAGGTTAACGCCAATTCCTGGCCATTTCGCTTTAATGCCGACTTCATAGACTTCAGCTTCCTCTGGGCCAGCGAAACGCGAACCAGTGACCAAATTTGGCAGAGCCAAACCGGCATCCAGAATTGGCGATGACGGTGCGGCGAAGGTTGAACCTCCCGGGCCTGCGGCAAAGTCATCATTCGACGGACGACTATCGCGCGAGAGGTTGATTGAGCTCGCTTTAAAGCCGGTCGCATAGCTCGCATAGACGTTAAATTCTGGAGAAATTTCGTAGGAAGCGCGCAGCAAATAGGTGAACTTGTCATCCCGCGTCCGGCCATCTTCGACCGCATTTGGAATGCTCAAGAATGGTGGCTGGAACTGGAACCCCGCAAGAGGGATCAACGTGTTCACGGTTGGATCGGTGGCTGCCGCAAGCAGAGCCGCCTGATTCGCAGCTGGCAGTGCCTGGAATTGGTCACGAGTGGTAACCGTTCCGCCGGTTGCGCCTACAATGAAGGCATCAACCAGATTGACCTGACCGAGTGGATCGAAAGACTGTTGCGCAAGCTCGAAGTCCTTTGAATCGTCCGTATAGTTGAACCCACCGGTGAACACGAGCCCGTCAAGTGGTTCGAAATCAACCGTACCAAAGATCGACCACGATGTGTTGTCCATGCTGAACTGCTCAGACGTCAGCAGGGGCGTGTTGAAGATGCTTTCTTGCGGCAAGCCGAGACCAGCTTCTACTGCGTTGAACACTGATGGCAGGCCGGCCAGCACATCGGCAGGGTTGCCGCCAGCGAGAAGTTCGAACACGTCGCGGATATCACTGCCGTTCTGGATCGCGCTTTCCTGTGCGATAGACTCGTCAAAATAGTAACCACCAAGCAAGAAGTTAATCGGACCATCAAAATCCGAAGCAATCCGAATTTCCTGGGTGAAGGATTCTACATCTTGTTCGCGTGTTTCTGTCGCAAGGGAAGCGCTGGTGTAGTCAATGTCTGATAGGAAGAAGTTCTTCAACTCACGATATGAGGTGATCGAGGTAACGGAGATCGGGCCGGTGTCCCAATCGACTTGTATCGAGCCGCCATAATTGTCGACTTCATTGGTCGGAACAAAGTTCAGGAACGCTTCGTCACTAAAGAAATCAGTGTTTAGCTGTCCGCCTACTGCGTTGATCGCGCCGGTAACCGGCCCGGAAACAACGGTGGCAACCTGACAGCAGACCTCGTCGATGCGCGAATAATCTGCGATTGCGCGAATACGCAAATCTGGGGTTGCCTCGATCAACAGCTGACCACGTGCGGACCAACGGTTGCGATCATTCTGCTCTTCATCAAGATTAACGATGTTGGAGTAACCGTCACGGCGGTTATAGCTGCCGTCGACCGAAAATGCGATACTCTCAGTAATTGGGCCCGTAATGTCGCCCTTGATAACGACCGAATTGAAATTACCGTAGCTGGCCTCAACCGCGCCGCCGAATTCAAATTGTGGTTCACGTGTGATCACCGAGATGACGCCTGCCGATGCGTTCTTACCGAATAGCGTCGATTGCGGTCCGTTCAAAACCTCAATCCGCTGAACATTGGGAAGATCACTCAAAGCGGCGGCAGAGCGCGAACGGAACACGCCGTCGATGAACACACCGACCGAGGGCTCAATGCCAAAGTTGTTATCGCCATTACCGAAGCCACGAATGATGAACGTAGACGCTGACGATGTTTGCAGCTGGCTAACGCGCAATGACGGGGCGACTGTCTGTAGATCAAGCACGTCACGGATCTGAGCGTTCTCGAGTGTTTCCCCGGTCGTCACAGAGACAGAAATCGGAGTCTGTTGCAACGTCTGCTCGCGCTTCGTAGCCGTAACGATGATCACATTGTCATCAACAGCTTCTTCTTCCTGTATTTCCTGTGCATATGCAGGAACCGCAGACATCAGGCCACCAACAGCAGTGGCGGTCAAAAACTTGGTAATATTCATTATAAACTCCTAAAAACCCATTCTCCGGGGACTTATTTCTCGAAAGTCCTCCACCCGAAGATTGCATAGATAGAAATAGCGGCAATAGTCCACAGCTTCTCACGGTTTACAGCCCAGTAAGTATTATTATTGCGAACAAGCAGTCCAAAACGTTGCTGTAAAGCAACAGATGTGTCGAAAATGTCTGTAATGGTGCCCCTGGCCCGACTCGAACGGGCACTCCTTGCGGAACTGCATTTTGAGTGCAGCGCGTCTACCAATTCCACCACAGGGGCTGATTTGCGTTGCCGCAGACTGGCATTTGCAAAATCGACGCCCTGTTAGCGGAGTATATTTTTGCTGGCAACCCTCTGTGTGTGCGTTTCGTCCTAAAGCAGATTGCCACCTGTCATCGTCTGGACAATCCATAGCGGAAAGGCGGTGATTGCTATAAAAGTACCGAGCGGCAAAGCGCTGTCTGCATTCACCGCCTGCCCTCGAATATGCATCATCGCCACAGCAGCTAATCCAACAAACGCAGCTCCTAAGATAACAAATGGCAGGGCTGACCACCCCAGCCAGCATCCAACAGCTCCTAGCAACTTAGGATCACCGCCGCCCAAACCTTCCCGGCCACGCAGCAAGCGGTAGGACCAGCTTACGAGAAACAAAGCTACAAAACCGGCCAGACCGCCAATAGCGCGGTTCGCCAGATCAGGGTCATCCACCCATAAGGATGCAACCAAACCACAAACGGCCAATAACAAGGTCAATTTATCCGGCAGCCAGTGATGCTGCGCATCCAGTGCTGCTAATGTGATCAAAACCCAACCAAATATGGCGCCCATCAAGCCTTCAACTCCCGGCGCTGCGAACAAAGCCAAACCGCCAATCAGGCCTGCGCCAAGCTCGATCGAAAGGTGATCAGAATTTATCACAGCACCGCAGTTGGCGCATTTTCCTGATCGCAACACATAGCTAAACACCGGAATTAGATCGATGGCGCGCAACGGCTCATTACAACTGTCGCAACGAGAACGCCCGGAAATGACAGATTGCCGCTGCGGCCAGCGAATGACAATCGTTGCCAAAAAACTTCCGATTATGAAGCCGAGAATCGTTCCGGCAATAGGGTAGACAAAGTCTGGCAACATAAGCTCCGGAAAATCGCGACACTGCCGATTGGCATGGCATGAATAGATGTTCAATGCTGCGATTGAAAAACCCAAATGCTCCGCCTATGTGAAAAGGCAATGAACAACAGTGGCCTTGTGGCCCAAATATCCTTTGAAAGGTAAGCCATATGTCTCAATCTGATCCTATTGTCATTCTGTCCTACGCCCGAACCCCCATGGGTGGCATGCAAGGCGCCTTGGGCGAAGTAAGCGCCCCGGATCTCGGAGCTGTGGCTGTTCGCGCAGCTGTCGAACGGGCTGGTATTCAGGGCGTGGATGTCGAGCGTATTTATATGGGTAATGTCCTCTCCGCTGGCCAAGGACAGGCGCCCGCGCGTCAGGCAGCCATATTGGGTGGCTTACCGGAATCAGTAGAAGCCACGACCGTCAACAAAATGTGCGGCTCAGGCATGCAGACTGCAATCATGGGCGCCGAAGCGCTCGCGGCCGGTTCGGTTGACATTATCGTCACCGGCGGAATGGAAAGCATGACCAATGCGCCCTATCTGCTTCCCAAAATGCGTGGCGGCGCAAGATTGGGACATGCTCAGGCTATGGACCATATGTTCCTTGATGGGCTAGAAGATGCCTATGACAAAGGCCGGGCAATGGGCAGCTTTGCTGAAGAAACCGCTGGTGAATACCAACTGACCCGCGAAGCACAGGATGAATATGCGATAGAATCTCTCGCCCGTGCCAAAGCGGCGGTCGAAGGCGATGCCTTTGATGATGAAGTCGTGGCCGTTGAGATTAAAACCCGCAAAGGCAGCTTTACGGTTGATAAGGACGAACAGCCCCTAAAAGGTAATCCGGATAAAATCCCCGCCCTGCGCCCTGCATTCGCAAAGGACGGCACGATCACAGCCGCCAATGCATCGTCCATCTCCGACGGAGCCGCGGCCATGGTGCTTTCTCGGGCGAGCGTCGCGGCAGCCAAAGGCCTGAAACCCGAAGCCCACATCATTGCTCATGCGGCCCATGCTCATGCACCCGCCAAATTCACCACCGCGCCCGTTTCCGCCATTCAAAAAGTCTTGGCAAAAGCAGGTTGGGAAGTTGGCGATGTTGATCTGTGGGAAGTGAACGAAGCCTTTGCCTGCGTCGCGATGTTCGCGATGCAGGATATCGGCATCTCGCGCGACAAGCTGAATATCAACGGCGGCGCGACCGCGCTTGGCCATCCGATCGGTGCCAGCGGCGCACGGATTATGGTCACGTTGATTGCAGCAATGAAAAAGCACGGCCTAAAAAAGGGCGTGGCTGCTTTGTGTATTGGCGGCGGCGAAGCAACCGCTGTTGCAATTGAGATCGCTGACTAACCGCTATCCCAACCAACAAAAAGGGCGGGAAGCATCGCTTTCCCGCCCTTTTTGAGCCTGCTGTGTCGATCGGTGCTATTTCAACGGCTCATCGCCCCAGATCAGTTCCTTACTGATATAACCGCGCCGGCCGGTGACATCGAACAAACACCATCCATTTTCGCATTGGGTGATCTTCCCCACCACACCTGGCTCAACCCGCCAGATAGTCTTAGCATCTGCCCGAGGGTTAGCGCGCAACGGTTGAGCCTGCCCTTTTTCGCCGAGCACCACGGCCGTTCTGGCGGCGCTCAAAAGCCGTGCATGCATCCAGCCTTGGGCGCCGTCCGGGTCTTCCACCTTACGCCATGCCTTATAGCGCGCGAGTATTTTAATCGGTAAGCGCTCCCGCCTATAAATCCACATAGTCGGATATTCGGTACTGGGGCCGGTACGCATGCGCGCCTCTGGTTCATCAATCGACGCCCAATAAGGCGGCTCCTGTTGCGCCATGGCCGGCGATGCCACCGCCAACGTCAAACCCACCAGACAAAAAACGGATAATATTCTCAAACCAGAATTACGCATATTTCAAACTTATTTATACCCCCGATAGCAAAGGCCATAAACTGAAAGCCAAGCGCGCATCAAGCGCCACCTGCTTGACCTGATGTAAAATTCAGGCATAGCAATCGCCCTATGGCTGAATCATCCCAATCTGAGAAAAACCGACCCGCAAAACCGCGCGTCATTGTTACCCGCGAACTGGCCGATGCGATCCACGATAGAATGGGCGAACTATTCGATGTGGTTCCCAATTTAGATGATCGTGCCTTTACCCGCGATGACTTGATTGCCGCCATGGGGGACTGCGACGTTCTGGTTCCCACAGTCACCGATCAAATCGATGCAGAGATGATCGCAGGCGCGCCGGAGCGCCTGAAGATGATTGCCAGTTTTGGCGCCGGGGTGGACCATATTGATCTGGCAGCTGCGCGCGCGCGCAAAATATTGGTTACCAATACGCCAGGTGTCTTTACCGAAGATACCGCGGACATGACCATGGCCCTGATCCTCTCCGTTCCGCGCCGTCTGGCAGAAGGCGAAAAGCTGATGCGGTCCGGTGAATGGGAGGGATGGAAGCCATCGGGCATGCTTGGTCATTGTATCGGTGGCAAGAAACTAGGTATTATTGGCATGGGCCGGATTGGTCAGGCCGTTGCGCGGCGTGCATCAGGTTTTGGAATGTCGATTGTCTATCATAACCGCCGCCAATTACCCCCGGCAGTCGAAGAGTCTTTGAACGCCAGCTATATCGACGATCTGGATGAACTGATCCGCACTTGTGACATAATCACCATCCATTGCCCCAGCACGCCCGAGACACATGAGCTTATCAACGCGGATCGGATTGCAATGATGAAGCCTTCCACCTATTTAATAAACACTGCACGCGGTGATCTGATTGATGAAAACGCCCTTATAGAGGCGCTTCAACAAGAGAAGATCAGCGGCGCGGGCCTTGATGTGTACACGCGAGAGCCAGCCGTTGACGAACGCTTATTGTCACTCAAAAATGTGGTTCTTTTGCCTCACATGGGCAGCGCCACTTTTGAAGGGCGTGAGGCTTCCGGCGAACGGGTCATTGCCAACATCCGCATTTGGGCCGACGGTCACCGCCCGCCCGATCAGGTGCTGGAAGGCTGGGCCTGAAGTTCTACCCACGGGTTTGCGTTAGTTCTCAGTTGAGTCCCTCCCCGCTCTCGACTAGACAACCGGCTAATTATGATTCGCGTGAGCGGGTTTGCGTAATAAAATATTATTTTCGGGGGATTCCATGAAACATCTGAGTAAGCTTGTTGCCGGCAGCTTGGCAGCCATCTTGGCAACTGTTCCAGCGGCGGCGCAAGAAATTGTAGATCCTGCTGCAGATGTTGCCAATAGCGGGGACACCGCCTGGGTCTTGACGTCAACTGCGCTAGTGCTTCTGATGACCCTCCCCGGGCTGGCATTATTTTATGGCGGCTTAGTGCGGTCGAAAAATTTCCTGTCTGTACTCGTACAGTGCATGGCTATCGCCGGGATCGCGTCCGTTTTGTGGGTCGTGGTCGGTTATACTTTGGCTTTTGGCCAAGTAACCAACGGCGTTTTAGGTAATGGTATCAACTGGATGTTTGGTAATCTTGGCAATGTACGTGAAGGAACCGCCATTCCTGAATCCGCCTTTGCAATGTTCCAGATGACTTTTGCGGTCATCACCCCAGCGCTGATGGTTGGCGCCTGGGTCGATCGGGCTCGCTTTGGCTGGGTCGTCGCTTTTTGCTCACTCTGGCTGCTCGTTGTTTATGCGCCGGTAACCCATTGGGTTTGGGGCGGTGGCTGGCTTTCGGGGCTAGGCGTTCTCGACTTTGCTGGCGGCATTGTTGTGCATACGACCGCAGGCGTATCTGCGCTGGTTGTTGCCATCATGATGGGCAAACGTATTGGCTGGCCCAAGACGCTGATGTTGCCGCATAGTCCTGCTTTAACGGTCGCTGGTGCTGGATTGCTCTGGGTTGGTTGGTTCGGCTTTAACGGCGGTTCAGCTTTAACGGCAACCGACGACGCTTCGTCGGCAATCATCAACACCCATGTCGCAGCCTCTACGGCAGCGCTCGTCTGGATATTGATCGAACGGATCAAGGTTGGCAAATCGACCGCCGTCGGTGTTGCAACCGGTGCTATTGCTGGCCTTGCAACCATTACACCGGCAGCTGGTTTTGTCGGTCCTGGCGCATCCATCGTTATTGGCGCTGCCGCTGGTTTTGTGTGCTTCTTTGCCGTCGGACTAGTCAAAAATAGCTTCAAGATCGACGACAGCCTCGATGTTTTCGCGGTTCACGGTGTCGGCGGTATGTTGGGCTCGCTTCTGCTGGCGCTTTTCATCAGCGAAGGTCTAGGCGGTGTTGGCTATGCCGATGACATGGCCTTTGGTAGCCAGTTCGTCGCGCAACTTATCGGCGTTAGCGTTGTTGCTATCTGGTCCGCGGTCGCCACGGCGATCCTCGGCTATGGCATCAGCTTCATTCTGCCCATGCGGGTTAATGAAGACGACGAACGCGATGGCCTGGACATTGCCAGCCATGGCGAACGCGCGTGGGATCTGGATTAAAAATCTGTCCTAACTAGGTAGAAATGCCTTCCAGCCGACATAAGCCAAAAATGGAAGACCTATCAGGTCGGCTATAGCAATGGCTCGGAGGGAAATCGGCTGACCATGAATGGCGTAAATTGCCAAAAAACTGACCATCGACACAGCTGTCATGACGAAGGCCAGTTTACGAGAGCTAGGATCTACGGCGGCCCAGGTGCAAGCGATTACCACCAGTCCGAACAAGGCTGCGCGATGTTGCAACAAGGCGAAATCCGCGTCATCACCCGCGACGCCATATAGACGCGTAATGAGTGACGGCATGAAAAATGCAACGAAGGGCGGCAGATGGATCAGGCCCAGAATAAACCAAAAGCCCCGTTCCACCATTTTACGACTCCTGATTGCTATAGTTGCAGATGTAAAAACTGATTAAATGCGCTGGCCTTATAACAACCAAAAGCGGGGCCATTTTCGAAACCGCGTTTACGATAGAGATGCAGCGCTGGTTCAAACTCGTCCCCTGACCCTGTTTCAAGGCTTAGGCGTTTATATCCTCGACGTCTTGCTTCATCAATTATGTGGTTGAGAATTGACATCCCGACACCTTTTCTCACGTGCTTTGAGTCGGTGCGCATTGATTTGATTTCTCCGGCCGTATCGGAAAGCTCTTTCAGCGCCCCGATACCCATTAATATGTCGCCATCCCAGGCGGTCCATACAGAGACATCGGGCGTCTTAAGGCCAGATAGATCGAGAGCATAGACGCTGCCGGGCGGAGAATTGCTTTGCATACCCAAGAGATGCACAGCGAGCAGATCCTGCACTGCCTGCCCCGCCAAATTATCCGGCCGGATTTCCATCAATCTCGTTCTTTCCTAGAATGCTGGAAAACAATATATAATAGCCGGACTCTTTAATAGTCTAAACCAACTCTTTCATATTGTTAGGCCGTGAATTTTGCAGGAAATATTGCGCCCTTATCCAAGAAGATGAGGCGTAACGAGTTTGAACTTGGGAAAGCGATTAACCGCCGCCAGACTCAAGAAGCCAGCGTCAACGTCCGCAAAATTTCGGTGTCCAGTGCATCGGCAAAGCGGCATCCGGCCTGTTTTGTCTTTTGCCATACCAAGGTGGCTTTCATCGGCGCATGCGTGTTCACGGTGACGGTTACCTTCTCGCCTTCCTTGAACACAGCATCAGCCTCAAAACGGCATCCGTAGATCGATATATCCAGCAAGGTCGCAGCAATTGACAAGTTGCCTTTGCGTTTCAGCGACGCGCTGGAAACTGTCACTTCATGACGCGGCACAGAGCGCCTATTCAATGCTGCTGGCTCAACTTTACGGTATCTTGTCGACTTTAACGCCACGCCTACCCTCCTGCTTTATCCACCCACCTGTATCGACACGTAAACGGAAAAAGGTATCAAAAGGTTAACGGCGCTAAAGCATGTCTATTCCCCGGTCAGAATACGATCGACCAATTGCTTGACCGTCGGCACAAAACCATTGGAATAAAACGGATCTTTACCGAAATTATAGGCACCATGTCCGGCAAACATTAAATGCTCTTCGATCGGTGATCCGTGAACAATTTCCTGCAGAGACTTTTGAATGCAAAAGCTGCGCGGGTCTGCCAGCCGACCGGTGCTGAAATTATCATGATCTTTCCAAGCCGAGAAACCACAATGCGATAGGCACCCCATGCAATCCGCCTGATCTTTGCGGATCATCTTGGCTTCATCGGGCGTCGTGAATACGATGGTGTTATCCGGCGTCTTAAGCGCCATCGTGAAACCAAGGCCGTCCCATTCGCGCGCCCGCAACAGATCGTTGCGGGTAACCCAGAAATTTTTACCCTTCACGCCAACATCCAGTTGATGCGTATGCTCTCCCGCTTTTTCCCTCGAATAGGGAATCTGGCGTTCTGAGCGCGCTTCCAGACTGCGCAAAAATTCATTGCGCACAGCTGACGAATAAAATCCGGTGGGCGAGAATTTGTGCAGCAGCACGTCGCCTTCCTTGATCTTGATGAGCTCGTTCTTCCAGCTATCCGGGATCGGGCTTTCCTGAGTCAAAAGCGGCCGCGTACCGAATTGAAAGGCAATCTGCCCCAATTCATCATTGTCTATCCAGTCGTTCCAATCTTTAAGCGCCCATACGCCGCCGGCCATGATGATCGGCACATTATCGGCTATACCCTCGCCACGCATAACATCACGCAGCGCCTTGACGCGTGGATAAGGGTCTTCCGGTTTCCGGGGATCTTCCGCATTGCTAAGGCCGTTATGTCCGCCCGCTAGCCATGGATCTTCATAGACCACCGCGCCCATCAGATCAGAAACTTTATGATAGGCCCGCTTCCACAAGGCGCGAAACGCCCGGGCGGAACTGATAATTGGCAGATAGTTTACATTATATTGCTGGGCAATCTCGGAGAGTTTGTAGGGCATGCCAGCACCACATGTGACGCCAGCCACCATGCCTTTGGTCTGTTCTAGCACACCGTGGAGCACTTGCTGAGCGCCACCCATTTCCCACAATACGTTAATGTTGACCGCACCCTTGCCATTGGACATCTCAAAGGCCTTTGTCACCTGGGCAACAGCGCCGTCGATCGCATATTTGACAAGTTCTTCATGCCGGGCACCACGGGTTTTGCCATGGTAGATTTGCGGGACCACATTGCCATCTGCATCATAGCTGTCTGCGTTGACAGCAGAAACAGTTCCGATACCGCCAGCCGCAGCCCAGGCACCGGAACTGGCATGATTGGTTGCAGCAACCCCTTTGCCACCCTCAATCAACGGCCATACTTCACGGCCGTTATACTGGATAGGCTTGACCCCTTTAAACAATATACTCTCCTATTTACCCCATGCCCACCTTATAGACACCGCACCCCAAAATGTGCGAAAAAAACAACCAAATTCTCAAACTATTTTCAATTATCTAGTCCTAAGCAAAACCCGGTCGCCCGAGCGCATGGCCATAGAGCAGCGCGTAGCGCGCCAACATCTTGCTTTCATTATATTCTGCTTGCGCCTTCATCCGGTTTTGCGCGCCAATATCCTGCCGTAACTGTTCATGTTGGACCAGCGTCGTCAGCGCTCCAGCCAATTGGTTTTCGTCATCCACTGGCTTGATAAAACCCTGATTGGCCTGACATACCATGGATTTGACGTCCCCGACATCGGTTGCGGCAACCGGCAGGCCCGCCGCCATCGCTTCGATAAGAGATATCGGAAATTGTTCACTATCCGACGACAATGCAAAAATGTCGAACAATCCCACATAACGCGCGGGGTCTGCCAGAAACCCTGGCATTAAAAGGCGATCAGCCATGCCGCAGCGTTGCGCTTCAGCTAGGATCACTTCTTTTTCAGACCCTTCACCGACAATCACCAAACGGACATTGTCTCCAGCTGCGGCACAGGCCCGCACCAATCTCGGCAAATTTTTAATTGCCCGCAGACCAGCTAATGTTCCAACAACGACTTCGCCTTTTCCTTTTTTGAAACCTGGCAGCGCGCCGCGTTGTGGCTTTTTGTCAAAATGCTTCACGTCTATGCCGTTGGGGATGCGATGCACTTTTTCTTCAGGCTGTTTCCAGACTGACTGCGCAATATTTTGCAAACGATCGGACGGGACCACAAGAGCCTGACTGCCTCCCAGCGCGAATTTGCGGAACAGATTACGCTTCCAATTCAGCTTCTTGCGCTCGTCTTCGTTGAAACCATCTTCATGATGGATCAGCGGCGGCAGCCCTTCAACACGAGCGAATAACGTGCGGGCCATCACCCCATCCATCGATCCCCAATTATAGGACAAGATCAAATCAAATTGCCGATAATAATCAACCAATTCCCGATAGCGTTTCAACGACGGTTTGCCTGCCAGAGCCGGCGCATCTTTGGGAAAGTTAACCCTGACCTTGCTATCAATCGCATCGCGCGCCGACAGGCTATCGGTTTCTGCCGACAAGACTGTATGTTCGGCTTGCTTGCCGAAATGATTCATCAACCGCACCGCGCGCGCTTCCTTGCCGCCAAGATTGAACGTGCTGTGCAAATGCAAAATTCGGGAAGTTTTCATTGGGTATGTCGGCTATCGCTAATGTCGGAAAAAATCAATCGATCCGTTGAAGCAACGCAGCAATTGCGTCAAGCGATGCGGGCTCCTCCAAAGTAGGCGCATGGCCAACGCGCGGGATCGTGACCAATTCCGCATCTTTCAATTTACTCGCCATCTTCCGGGCAGTCGCCGCGCTAAACAAGTCGGACAACGCACCCCGCAAGATCAGTGTCGGTACATCTTGAAGGTATCCTAGGGCCCGCCACAATGCATCCTCACCGCCACCCTTACTTTCAAAAGGTTCCGATATCTTCATATCGTAATCCAATTTTATTCGACCAGAGCTGTTCATCCGATAGAGTTTCTTGGCAAAGGCTATCCAATCTTTCAGACTATAGTCTGGAAAAATATCAGCACTTTCGCCCGCAATGTCCCGTGCCGTATGAGCCCAAGTATCAAAGCTACGACCCTGCCCAACATATTCGGCAATTCGGTTCAAGCCCCTTTGATCGATCTCGGGGCCGATATCGTTCAGCAAAACGCCGGCAACCCGCCTGGGGTGCTGGCTCGCCATAACCATGGTGACGATGCCCCCTAACGAAGTTCCGAAAAACACTGCTTTGGGCAATCCGATCTCATCCATCAGTTTGACGATATCGGTGACATAGGTTTTAGGGTGATAGCTAGCGCTATCCTTTGCATATTCGCTGTCACCGCGACCGCGAAGGTTGACCATCACGATGCGACGTTTTCCGTCTAGCCAATTCCCAAGATGCGCAAAATCCCGGACATTTCGCGTCAGCCCAGGCACACAAATAATCGGCATCTTAGCCGCGTCGCCCGGATAGTCCCGATAATGCAATTTCAATCCATCATCGGATTCCCAATAACGGTCTTCATAACTTTGCTGGTCAGTCATATAATTTGTGCGTCCCCCCGCGGTTCTCACTTGCCGCGCCCCCTATTAATCCCCACTATTGAGCAATGCCTTATAAACCGCAAGCTGAACCCGCGAAAGCGCCCTATCGCCCTGATGTCAGGATAACCCAACTGGGCGAGAAAATTGGCGACCCAGTTCAAGCCGCTGAATTTCCAAGCCATATATTGCGGTTCCGTAATGATCGTTGGGATCAGACCGTTGGTCTTTCAGACATGAACGAAGAGGAATGGATCAATCATTTTGGGCGGTTTCAGACGCTTTCCGATAACTTGAACCCGCCTCTGGCCTTGCGTTACCACGGCCATCAGTTCCGTAACTATAATCCTGATATTGGGGACGGTCGCGGGTTTCTATTTGCACAAATGCGCGATCATGAGGACCGGCTGATGGACCTTGCGACCAAAGGGTCCGGTACAACACCGTGGAGCCGTTCTGGTGACGGCAAGTTGACATTGAAGGGCGGCGTCCGCGAAATATTGGCGACCGAAATGCTGGAAGCATTGGGTGTCGAAACATCTAAAACATTCTCGTTGGTGGAAACCGGAGAGGACCTTCATCGCGGTGATGAGCCCTCCCCCACACGATCGGCAGTCATGACGCGGCTTAGCCATAGTCATATTCGTTTCGGCACATTTCAAAGGATTGCCGTCGAGCAGAATGAAGGTCTGATGCACGCGCTGGTGGATTATTGCCTCGCCCATTTCTATGGCGGCGCAAAAACCGACAACCCGGCGGTAGAACTATTCCAACATGTCGCTGCCAAAGCCGCGCAATTGGCGGCGAGCTACATGACGGCTGGTTTTGTCCACGGCGTTCTCAATACAGACAACATCAATATTACCGGGGAAAGTTTCGACTACGGTCCATGGCGCTTCACACCTTATTGGGAGCCGGGCTTCACCGCCGCCTATTTTGATCAAGAAGGACTTTATTGCTTTGCCCGGCAGCCAGAGGCCTTGCATTGGAATCTCGCACAATTGGCAAGCGCGCTACGCCTGATCTGTGACAGCGACCCGTTGGTGGCAACATTGGAAGGCTTTCCAAAATCCTATGGCGAAGCGTTCACGCAGCATTTCTGCTGGCGCCTAGGCGTCGAAAGCGAAGGCTTTGATAAAGACAAACCACTCGTTGTCGCCGCAGAACAGGCGCTGGCTGAGAAAACCTTGACCATTGACCAGTTCTTCTTTGATTGGGGGCAGGATTCCACGCCCTCGACCAAGGGTTATGAAACAGAAAAATTTGCGCTTTTTCAGCAGGAAATGACGAAACGCAAACGCGCACGATCATCAGATCATGCATATTGGCAATTGGATACACCTTGCTCCATGCATATTGAAGAAGTTGAAGCAATTTGGGATGCGATTGATAAGAATGACGATTGGCAACCGTTAACCAGAAAAGTTGAAGCAATCCGGAATATGGGTCAGGCACTAAGGTGCCTATGATGAAGCGCGATGTTTTTAGGACGGCGGCAACACGCAGAAAGCAATAGCTACTAGATTTTTAAACTGTATCAGCTAGTTGAATATCACACAGGGGAAGCGACACTCCGCTTGTTTGTTTGAATATAGTATCGGAACAATTGTGACTGAACTTACATCAATAGAACCAGCCACCGGCGCAATTTTGTGGAAAGGTCAGAGCGGCGACCCCGATGCAGCGGTCGCAAAAGCCAGGACCGCTTGGCCGACCTGGGCGGCGCTGCCGGTTACAAAACGGATTGAAGCCGTACGCCGTTATGCAAACCGTATTCGCGGACAAGCGGAAGAACTGGCGGAGCTTATCTCCCGCGAAACCGGAAAACCCATCTGGGAGTCCAGAACCGAGGTAGAGTCGGTCATCAAAAAGATCGATATCTCGGTCACGGCCTATGCCGATCGCACACCCCAACGCCAGCTATCCAGCCCTGCCAACATGCGCGCAGCCCTGAGGCACAAGCCGCATGGTGTCTTGGCGGTTCTAGGCCCCTATAATTTCCCTGCGCATCTGCCCAATGGCCATATTATTCCAGCCTTGATCGCCGGCAACACAGTCGTCTTCAAACCATCCGAGAAAACCCCTGCCGTCGGACAATATTTGTTCGATGCTTTTGAAAAAGCGGGTCTGCCAAGCGGTGTCGTCAACATAGTACAAGGTGGACCCGATGTCGGAAAAACATTGACCGCCAACGACGATATCGATGGTCTTTTGTTTACTGGCTCCGCGCAAACCGGTGTTGCACTTAACCGACAATTTGCCAATCGACCGAATAAAATTCTCGCGCTGGAAATGGGCGGAAATAATCCGATCATTGTTTGGGACACGGACGATATTCACAGTGCCGCGGTATTGGTTGTGCAATCCGCTTTCCTGTCCGCGGGGCAACGCTGCTCGGCGGCAAGCCGCATGATCGTCAAAGACGAACTCTATGATCGCGTGGTCAAAGAAGTGAAGCGAATTGCAGATCGCTTGATAATCGATGAACCATTCAGCAAGCCTGCACCTTTTATGGGTCCAGTGATCGACAATGATGTGGCTGATGGCCTGACTGAGAGCTTCTTGACGTTGATGAGCCATGGCGGCCGCCCAATCAAACATATGGCGCGCCCCGTCGATGATCGCCCGTTCCTGACCCCCGGAATCATAGATGTTACGGCTATGGAAGAGCGATTGGACATCGAGCTATTTGGTCCAATATTACAGGTTATCCGCGTCGCTGATTTCGAACAAGCCATCGCGGAAGCCAATAATACGCGGTACGGTTTGTCCGCGGCACTCATTGGCGGAACCGCAACCCAATATGATCAATTCTGGTCCAATAGCCGGGCCGGAATCGTTAACTGGAACAAGATGACCGTTGGAGCCTCCTCAGAAGCCCCCTTTGGCGGCATTGGTTTATCGGGTAATCATCGCGCCAGCGCCTATTATGCGGCTGATTATTGCGCTTACCCGGTTGTCTCCATGGAAGCTGAACAAACGCGTGCCTCCATTGGTATTGGCCTGAAAGATGAAGATAAGGCCAAAGCCGAAGCGGCGACACCTTTATCCAGTCAATAGTATAACTTAGGTCGCTAAAAAAACTTCTGCTTTGATAATCCCGGTTTCCCGGCGCATATCAATCTCATGGAAAAACCTGAGCCATCATTGACACCTTCTTCATCTAGCAGCGGCATAGTCTATCTTGTAGGCGCCGGGCCGGGTGATCCAGAGCTACTCACACTGCGCGCGGCACGTCTTTTGTCGGAAGCCGACATAATCGTGCATGATGGACTGGTAAGCGCAGATATCCTGGCGATGGCACCGGAAACGACCAAAAGAGTATCCGTCGCAAAGCAACGCTCACGCCATAGCATGGCACAAGACGCGATAAATGCGCTGCTGATCGCCGAAGCGCAAAAAGGCCATAAGGTCGTTCGACTAAAAGGCGGTGATCCCTTTATTTTCGGTCGTGGCGGCGAAGAAGCCGGTGACTGTATAAAAGCTGGTGTTCAAGTAGAAGTCGTCCCCGGCATTAGCGCAGCCCTTGGTTGTGCTGCCCAAGCAAAAATGCCGCTGACCCACCGTGATGCATCCAGCGCTGTTTCTTTTGTGGCAGGACAATGCAAAGGTTTATCTGACCAAAACTGGTCAGGATTGGCCGGCAAAGGGCGGACATTGGTTATCTATATGGGTGTCGCCAATGCCGAAGCGATTGTCGAAAAACTGATCGCGGATGGCGCATCACCAGATATCCCGGTGGCTGTTTTGGAAAACGGGACGCGCAATAATTTCCGCGCCCTCCAGACGCTGCTGACCGATCTTGGTGATCTCGTGCGACGTGAGAATGTGAAAAGCCCTGCGCTTTTGGTGGTCGGTGAAGTCGCTCGCTATGGCGATGCTGAAAATAAATTTCTTGAATATGCCCAAATGGCAGGAGTTGAATTTTGAAGATAATAACGGGAAATGACCTGAAAACAGGCGATGTGACTTGGTGGACCGGCAGCGACTGGTCTCGCCATGTCGAAGATGCTGTGGACGTAGGCGAAAATTTCGAAGCAGTTATGCAAGAAGAAGAAGCCACGCGCCGGGTCAACGTCCCCTATGCCATCGAAGCCGAGATGACCGATGATGGCCCTCGTCCTGCCCATATTAAGGACCGCGTAAGAGCGCTGGGACCAACAGTAAGACCGGATTTAACATTAAAGCCAGCCGACCCCGATGCTGGAAACTGGGTGATATAAACATGTATCAATATGACAAATATGACCAGCAAATGGTCGACACGCGGGTTGCGGAATTTCGCGATCAAGTCGAGCGCCGCCTTGCTGGGAATTTGACCGAAGACCAATTCAAACCGCTCCGGCTGATGAACGGTCTGTATCTGCAACTGCACGCCTATATGCTGCGCGTCGCTATTCCCTATGGCACGTTAAACGGCAAGCAAATGCGCATGCTAGGCCATATCGCGCGTAAATATGACCGCGATTACGGGCATTTCACAACGCGCCAGAATATTCAGTATAACTGGATCAAGCTGGAAGATGCGCCAGATATCCTCGCCGACCTTGCTTCGGTTGAGATGCACGCGATCCAGACCAGTGGAAATTGCATCCGCAACATCTCCTCTGACCAATATGCCGGTGCGGCTGCCGATGAAATTGCAGATCCGCGCCCTTGGGCAGAAATCCTGCGTCAATGGTCCAGTTTCCACCCGGAATTCTCGTACTTACCCCGCAAGTTCAAAATTGCGGTGATTGCTAGCGATGAAGATCGCGCGGCTATGCGCTTGCATGATATTGGCATCCAACTCGTCCACAAAGACGGCGAATTGGGCGCAAAATTCTTCGTTGGCGGCGGCATGGGCCGAACGCCGATGATTGCACCGGAAATCCGGGACTTTGTGCCAGCCGATGAATTGATCAGCTATGCCGAGGCTTGTCTGCGTGTTTACAACCGTTACGGGCGGCGTGATAACAAATATAAAGCGCGGATCAAAATTCTTGTCCATGAACTGGGCAAGGAAGAATACACCCGTCAGGTCGAAGAAGAATTCGCCCATATGAAGACGCTAGGTCTTAATCCACCGGTGGAAGAATTGGCACGGATTTCGGAATATTTTGCTGATCCGGCATTCGATACCAATGCCAGCGATGATCTTGATTTGTCTGACCCAGATTTCAACCTGTGGGTAGATCAGAATACAGAGGAACATAAACAAGCAGGCTATGCGATTGCCGTTATCAGCCTGAAGCCGACAAGTGGTATTCCAGGTGACGCGTCATCCGCACAAATTGATCTGATGGCCGATCTCGCAGAGCAATATAGCTTTGATGAACTGCGCGTTACGCACAGCCAGAATATCGTCCTGCCCCACGTCAAAAAGAGCGATCTCTATGCGCTCTGGCAAAAACTGGACGAGGCTGGCCTGGCGCCAGCTAATCTCGATCTGATTACGGACAGCATCGCTTGTCCTGGCCTGGATTATTGCAGCCTCGCCAATGCCCGGTCCATCCCGCTGGCACAGAAGATCAGTGAACGGTTTGCCGATCTCGGTCGTCAACGCGAATTGGGCGAGTTAAAGCTCAAGATTTCCGGCTGTATCAATGCTTGCGGTCACCATCATGCTGGTCATATCGGTATTTTGGGAGTCGACCGTAAAGGCACGGAAAATTATCAATTGCTGCTCGGTGGTTCTGCTGCCGAAGATACCAGCCTCGCCAAAATCACCGGTCCGGGCTTTGATGAAGATGGCGTGATTGACGCGATTGAAACAGTGACAGACCTGTATCTCAAAGAACGGCAAGAGGATGAGCGATTTATCGACACCTATCGCCGTGTCGGCATGGCAGCGTTCAAGGAGGCTATTTATGGTTGAAGCAATCCGTTTTCGCGATGATGATACCCATGAAGAACCAGCGGTTTCTATCGAGGCTTTCCTGGATCAATCCAATGCCACAGCGGTGCGGATCGAAGCGGGTGAAGATGCTCGGCTGTTGCTCCCGCTGCTTGATCGTTTGGCCTTGGTAGAGATCGACTTTCCTGCCTTTGGCGACGGTCGCGGTTATTCTGCGGCGCAAATTTTGCGCGAAGCAGGCTATAACGGCGAATTGCGTGCCAGCGGCGATGTTCTGGTCGACCAGATCGCCTATATGCGCCGTTGCGGCTTTGATGCGTTCGCGCCCGATGCACCTATTGACGCGAAGGTGATGGACGAAGCCCTTGGACGCTATGACGAGGTCTACCAAGCTACCACCGACGATCGCGCACCGATATGGAAGTTGCGTCATGGGTGAACCAGCCCGCAAAATCGATATCATCGATGCCCGGCCTGATTTCACGCAGGCGGACGCTGATGCGCTGAATGCACGATTTGAAGGCGTCCATGCTTCGGCGATGCTCAAGGCTTTGTTTGAAGAAGGCAATCTTGGTGAAATCGCTGTTGTGTCGTCTTTCGGTACCGAAAGCGCAGTGCTTTTGCATCTTGTAGCGAAAGCCGACCCCACCATTCCAGTAACATTTGTCGACACCCTGAAAATGTTTCCCGAAACATTGGAATATCGCGACACATTGGTCCGCACATTTGGCATCAAAAACGCCAATATTGTCCAACCAGATCCAACCGTTCTTGCGGCAAAAGATGAGAACGGACTGCGCTGGTCTTTCGATCCCGATGGCTGCTGCGACATCCGCAAAGTCGAACCATTGGCCCGCGCCAAATCCGGCCTGAATAGCTGGATTTCCGGCCGCAAAGCCTTTCAATCCGTCACCCGCCAGAACCTGCCCCGCTTTGAAGTTGAAGACGGCCGCTTGAAAATCAACCCGCTGGGCGATTGGGTCAAGGATGATCTCGAAGCCTATTTTGCAGAGCATGATCTGCCTCGCCATCCCTTGGAAGAGCAAGGTTATCTCTCAGTGGGTTGCGCGCCCTGCACCTCCAAAGTCAAGCCCGGCGAAGACCCGCGCGCGGGCCGTTGGCGCGGTTGGGACAAGACCGAATGCGGTATCCATGAGGATGTTACCCCCCTACCGGTTGCCGATAGCGACGCCGATGGTGCAAACGATCCGATTTTCTAGACTGACTCAGAATTCAGCTATCGGAGAGCGATAGGTGCGCACAAGGCTGAGCATTTGTGCCAAGAAAAAACGCTACCAGTCCGAAGAGGACGCGCTTGCCGCTGCACAACGCGCAGATTTTCCGCTCAGGCCCTATCGCTGCGATCGCTGTCAAAAATTCCATTTAACGAGCCGGACCAAAGGCAAGAGGATAGCGCGCCCGGCGGGTTAACCGCCGCCTATTCGCCGCCTATCAACCCGTCACGAACCTCCACGCCGATCCCCCTCAGCCGCGCACGGACGTCTTTATCCACTTCGGTCGATGGCTTCAGACCAGCGCCAACCCGCCAGACCGCAATATCCCGAAAGCCGACTTTAGTACGATTTTTGACAGCCGCTATGGGGTTTGCGCGACAATCCAATTTTCGTGAAACTCTCTATTCAGAACTGTCCAGATTGCGTTCGGCAAACCATTGCCTCAAGGCCGCGGCCTGACAACCAGTGAAACCATTGGTACCGGCAACTGAACAGCTATTGGGCCGTCCAAGACGAGCTTCGTCCTCATGATTTTGGAATTGAGCCGTCCAGGACATGGCATATTGCGCTTCTTCTTCCTTCTCTTTTTCACGGATGTCTTTTGGAATCCGGTACCGTTCTTCCTCAGGCTGACGCGCGCAAACAATAATTTCACTATCGGTCGACTCCGGGCAAATGTCGTCGCCAAAGGTGACCAATATCGACCATCGCTCGGGATCGTCGGCTGTGGCATTTGCATCTTTGGCATGTACAGGCGACAAAGTCAGAAGCGCGCCCATTACCAAAAGCACAAACCTTAACGGGGTAGACAAACTGGACATTTCCAACGGCTGGATCCTTTCCGCAAGCAGGGAACGTATTCCCATCCTATGGATTAACCTTCAAATATGTATGCAATGTGAAGCTGTCGCCGGTCGAAGGCTGCAAGTCATCTTTTCCATGAAACTTCTGCTTTTTGAGTCCTTAGCACATGCTGACCCCGTGGCCGCTAAATCCCGAAAGCGGACACTAGGAGAACATAAAGAACTGTTTAGTTTTCTGTGGCACTGAACACATCAGTCAGGCATTGAAACTGATATGACAATGCCTGCTAAAAACCCGATGATCGTTTTGAACGATTTGCCTGCACCTTCAGATTTCACTTCCTTTCATCCGTTTATAAAAGGGGTATTTAGTCAGTGGCATCAAACCGCGTTTGAGTTAGATAATCACCAATTCGTTACCGCAGAACAATGGATGATGTTTTCAAAAGCCAAACTCTTTGGAGATGATGATCGAGCGGCTCAGATACTCCAAACGGACGACCCATCCGTTCAAAAGCGCCTAGGCGCACTTGTTGCAGATTTTGACCAAGCGCACTGGGACGAATGGAAGGTCGATATTGTCTATCGTGGGAATTTTGCGAAATTCAGCCAGAACAACGGCGCTGCGAGGCGATTAAAAAATACCGATAAAGCTATGCTCGTGGAAGCCAATGTCCGTGATTGGGTTTGGGGTACAGGAAGAGGAATAGATGATCCCAGAGTGCATAACCCTTCCGATTGGAAAGGAACCAATCTCTTGGGAGGCATTCTAACGCTCGTCAAAATGCGGTTAGAATGAACCTAATGTCCGCTTTTGCGCCCAAAGCGGACATAATTACAGCCCCAATAATATCCCCAAAAAATGAATCCAAAACAGGCCAGTACCGTGATGGCCGTCGGACAATTTATCACCTTTTGATGGCGGGGTTTATTTAATTTTTATACTGTTTTTTGCATTCAGTTGACGAGTTTAGAATTCCCACTGTGCAAGCAAGAACAACTGGGAAAGGCTATTTCTATTTACACCGGCAGCTGCACCAAGACCAATGGAGATATTGTTTTCAAATTCATAGGTAGCCCCAAAGGACAGATACTGTCCGATTTCAGTCTCGGCAATCCCGCCCTGTTTTTCCCACTCATTTTCCCAGAGATATTCGGTCACGAGAAACAGATTATCAATCGGCGCATAGGCAAAGCCGGCGCCGAAACTATATTCGCGCAGAGATAGGTCTGCACCATCCTGCCGGGCATTGGGAACCGCTTCATATTCTGTCAAGCCATGAATGAATATATCGGTCGTGAGCGCTTTGCTGATCCGGGCGCTTAGTTGATAGCCGACACCGCCGTTGCCGGGACCGTTTTCATTGTCACCGACCGGCAAAGTGAGGGCAGCCCCGACGGTGAATTCCGGCATGCTTCCGCCGGTATCTTTCAAAATCGCATAGTCTAACCCGATTTCAGGATCGCCAATGCCGCCGCTGTTAAAGGGGCCATCGACCATTGGCAGTTCGACAAATAGCTGCAAGCGGTCGGTAAAACCATATTCAACCTCCAGCTCCCATCCCCTTTCATCCGGGCCTTCGAGGCTTTGGCTAAGCGAAGTTCCAATCTGCCATTCGCCCTTTTCCTGCGTATAGGCTTCCTCCAAAAGGAAAAGAATTTCCTGCCCTTCAAATTCGTCTTCTGGTTCTGATGCAACCGCTTGTTGCGGGACAAGAGCGATTGAACCGATAAGGCCGAGCGATGCGCAGATGCGGGGCAAATAATGGCGTCGAGATAGGATTTTGGACATGAGTCTTCCCTCGCAATTTTCGTCGAATTACATTTAGAATATTTCAGGTGCTTGGATTGGAAAGCCGGTACCCCCGGCCGCGCACCGTCTCAATGAGCGGCTGCCCTCGACCGCAATCGATTTTCTTGCGTAGTTTGGCGATATAGACATCGACAACATTGGTCAGCGGATCGGTATGCATCCCCCAGACATTGCTTAATATGCGTTCACGGCTAAATAGATCGCCGGGCTCTCGCATCAACAATTCCAAAATCGCTAGCTCTTTGTCGGTTAATGTCAGCTCGTCGCCACAGCACCATACGCGCACCGCTTTCAGGTCAAATTTCAGATCAGCGACCTCAAGCATGCTGTCCCCTTCACTATAGCCGATCGAACGTCGCCCCAGCGCCTCTATTCGGGCGACCAACTCGTCAAATGAAAAGGGCTTGGTCATATAGTCATCCGCGCCCATGCGCAGACCGGTAATCTTGTCGTTCATCGAATCCATTGCGGTCAGCATCATGATGGGTGTCGCATTGCCCTCACTGCGCAGTGCCTGACAAATCTGGGTTCCCGACATGTCCGGCAGCATCAGATCTAAAATCACGACATTATAATCATTAGCCTGTGCCTCCTTATACCCGGCCATGCCATTGTCGATCAGGGTCACCGCATAGCCCTCCGAACGCAGGCCCCGGCTGATAAAGTCGCCCACACGAGGATCATCTTCGACAATCAAAACCCTCATGATACGATCCTCATCTGTTGTTCGGCGGTCAATATGACCGTCGCCGAAATGATGTTGTCTTCTTTTCGAGTGATTCCGATAGTGCCGTCATGGGCTTGGACAATGGCTTTGGCGACGGGAAGGCCGAGCCCCGTACCATCATCCTGTTGCCCGGCATTGTCCCCGCGATAGAAGCGGTTGAATATGTGACGCAGATCGTCGTCGCTAACCGCTTCGGAAATATTATCGACAGTCACGGCAACACCGCCTGGAGCGCTATTCAAATAGACGGATATTTTGCTGTCCGCTGGGGCATAGCGGATCGCGTTGTCGAACAGGATCGCGAACACCTGTCCCAAGCGACCGCGATCACCGACAACAATCAGATCCGAGACATTCTTTTCGGTAACGATCTGGATATTCTTCTTGGTTGCCAACGCTTCAAAAGCAGCTTGTTTCTCTTCAACCAGCGCCGCGATGTCGACGGGTTTTTTGACCAGTTTCAACTCGCCAGCCTGAGAGCGGGCAACAAACAACAGATCGTCGATCAGGCGCGCGGTATGAATGGCCTGATCCGCGATCAGTTTCAGACTCGCTTCATATTCTTCCGGATTTTTCTTTTTGCCGCGCAAGCTGATCTCCGCCTCTCCGCGGATCACCGTCAGCGGTGTCCGCAGTTCATGACTGATATCCGCGAACAGCCTTTTGCGACCTTCATCTTTTTCAACCAGCGCTTTGTTCGCCTCCTCCAGCTCTTGCGTTCGCGACGATACGGTTTCTTCCAGCCCGGCATTGGCCGACATCAGGCTTTTCTGGGCGGAACCAATTTGTTCCGCCATATGATTGAACCGGTGCCCCAGATAGTTGAATTCGCGCGCCGGTAATTTCGGGATGCTGTAGTCAAACTTATTCTGTCCATAATGATCAAGGCCGTCTTGCAGCTCGGTCATCGAACGGTTGAAAATATGCGACAGGCGCAGCACGGCCGGTACGATGAACAATAGCGCCAGAAAAATAATCACGCCCGCAAAGACGGTTAGCTGGC
The DNA here is from genome assembly GCA_947493215.1 of uncultured Sphingomonadaceae bacterium. Classification (GTDB taxonomy): domain Bacteria; phylum Pseudomonadota; class Alphaproteobacteria; order Sphingomonadales; family Sphingomonadaceae; genus Parasphingorhabdus. The sequence continues at coordinate 2,508,232 of CANLQE010000001.1, forward strand.
GACCAAGAAATCGGATATTACGCTGCGCTTCTTCGATCTCGGACCGTTCTTCTGCGAGCAGTGCATTGATTGATTCCGAAAACTGACCCTCAATCTGCTCTGAGACCACTGCAAGAAATCGTTCGCGTGCCATTTCAACCTGCCCTGCATCCCGCAATAGTAACACCTCGTCAAACTGGTTGATCGCTCGCCCGATCAACCGTTCCAACGCCGCCAATTCCTCAAGTTCTGCGGCCTCATCCTCGATTTTACCGACCAGTTCGACTTCTTTCGCGATGCTTTGACGCGCGGTATTAAGCTGATTCTGAATCTGCATCTTAACTTCGGTGATAGGGGTAATGGAGCTGTTCGGTGGCTGATTGACCGCCACGTTCATCTTTTTCACTAACCGTTCGGTCAGCATCGCAGCTTCACTATAGCTGTGGACAACATCATTGGCGAGCTGGTTGCGTTCGAACAACACGTTGGACCGGGTGGTGCCATAAAAATTGGCCACGCTGGCGCAGATCGCCAATATCAGCAGCGCCCCTAATGTGGTGAACAGCCGGGTACGAAAGGATATGGTGCGCGGGCTGGGTCCGAACATCATGTGCCAGATTTTCTTACTCGACGACCTGATCATAAAATCTCCTTGGCCATATCTAGAAGGCCAGTTGCAGGCGAGTGGCCACAGCATTGACGGATTCGGAAAAACCAAAACGGCCCGGATCCGCCTCCGCACGAACATAGTTCAGCGCGATTTTGATATTTCTTCCAATATACCAATTGGCGCCAACCGTGAAATTTTTCTCTTTACCGCCCGTCACTGGGCCATCCTCCAAATCCAGAAAACTGACCCGTGCAGCAATCTCCACGGCGCCCCATTTTCCGGTTGGTCGGACCGCCCCGAAACTGCCGGAAGACAAGCTAAACCGCTGTCTTTCCCCAGTGATTACGTAAGCCGCCTCAATCGATCCACCCGAAAATTGGGGATTGTCCAAAGCCGGAGCGTCGTTGAAACGGCGCAAATATTGGCCGGTTATGACAAATGGTCCTTTGGCATATCCAGCCTCTGCGGCGAGATTAACATAGCTATCGACATCATCGAGATTGCCAGTGTCCACCAGACGCGTGAAACTCAAACCAAATTCGGGCGCGGATCGCACACGGGTTTCTGCGCCGGTATTGAGATCGCGCCAATCGATCGCAGCGGCAACAAACAGGCTTTGCTCTCTTTCTCTTATCGGCGCCCAAACAATCTTACCGACAATGCTGTTACCGTCTTCGCGCGGTTGTCTATCATCATCGGCATCAATAGGGTTTTCGACATAGGCGGCAGTCAACGCGACATTCTCACCGCTATAAGTGACCGCACCGCCAGCACGAAAACCAGGGGCCAGTGCAGCGGAGAGAGATCGTTCCAAAAACTTTAGATCATTGGAACTTTTCTGTCGCTCACCCAGAAAAGGTGTGGTGAGGTTTCCAGCGCGCAAAGTGACATTGTCAAAGCCTCTGTAGGCCAGCCACACGTTACGTAGGCCGGTCGAAATACCTCCAATATCAGCGTCAAATTTGGCGGTCCAATCATCTCCGACATCGACTGTCGCATCGACGCGCAACCGCCGTATATTAATTTCATCCCTGATTGCGGTGACATCATCATCAGATGCCACTGCGTCAAGGTGGATGCGCCCACCCAAGGTCAAACGGACGTCACCGGTTTCCACGACGATACCATCCGATCCGGCGCTGATATCCTGCGCCAGAGCTGTGCCGGGAACACCGAGCAATAGTCCGGCGCTCAACAACGAGAGATATTTTGCCAAAATCTAACTTTCCTGAAGGTTTGATGGTTTAATCAGATCAGCCAGCAGATGATCAAAGACGAGGCGACCATAGCCTTTCGTCTCAAAGTTCCGTCGGAAGCCATGTCGCAGACCTTTGAGAAGCTGCAATTTGATCTGGTTTTCGGTCGGCAGATTGGCGTTCATTGTCCGGGTCCAGTTCTGCGCCCGTGCCACCCGGGTCCGGCCTTGCGCCAGATCAATCTGTTCGTCCTGATTCAGCGAACCGTTGCGACTGACATCATTGTCGCCCACCAGCACCAGGACATCTGCTTTTCGAAATCCTTCGAGCGACAGCGACCGGTCTGCCAATATTTCCGATGCACCAAGGCCCAGCGGATAGGGATATGCCCTGTCCGGCATGGTGTACCAGCCCGGCGCAAACAGGACCATCCGATCAATAAAATGAGGGTGCAACATGTTCAGCCGGTGCAGAAACTGTCCGCCGCCGGAATAGCCAACCGCCCGTATCGTCGACAGATCAAGATCATCAACAGCTTGCAACTCTGCCACCAATTCCATCAAGGCAGTGTCCGGACTAGCGCCATCACCGTGCGGGTAGACCTGCTGGTAGCGCCGAAAATCTTGCTTGGTAAAATGCGGCACTACGATCGTGACGCCTTTTTCTTCGGCAAGTTCCTGCAGGACAATGATGTGCTGCAACGCGTTGCGAGTATAGCCATGGATGGACAATATGACCTGTTCTCTATGTCTAGGCTTTTGTGGCCGATAGATGAAATAGGACAGCTGGCTAGGGCCATGGGTAACCGCCGATGCGATACGCCCTCGGACATGCAGGGGTTTTTCCATTTCAAAATGGAGAGTTTCGTCTTCCTTGAAAGCGAGATGATCTGAATAAGTCATTCTATATCCTCAATATTTACTGAACCATACGGGACCAATGCGGTCATGGCGGTGGTGATTTTCAATTAAAGAAAGGTCCGGCTGATGACCGGCCCCAAGAGTCCAGATGTCATCAGCCATGGCCAGAAATTGTGCATCATGCGTGGCCATAATGACGGTGCCAGAAAAGGTTTTGATGATCCGGCGCAACGCGGCAATGCCAAGCTCATCAAGATTTTGCTCCGGTTCATCGAGCAACAGGACTTTTGGCTTGCTGGCTAGAGCGCGAGCCAAAATGACCCGTGCCCGCTCACCGGCGCTCAAATTGGTACCGAGTTCGTGAACCACGCGATCCCCATGCAGAGCCGCATCAGGATTGTTGATCATGATCCCGGCAATCCGCGCCGCATCCTGAATATCGCTATTGGACGCTTTGGCACATCCATAGGCAATATTGGACCATATCGTGCCCCGCATCAGCGGCATGAGGGAAGAGGCGATCGAAATCGCCCGACGCAACTCGCCCGTCCGGACCGACAATATATTGCGGTCGTCCAAGTATATCGCACCTTCATCCGGATCGATCAGGCGCTGGGCCAATCGCAGCAACGTTGTCTTTCCGCTGCCGCTGCGACCCTTGACTGCAACAACAGATCCCGCTGGAGCGCGAGCGCTGAAATTTTCGATAACGGTGCCCGAGCTGATATTATCAAAGCGCAATTCTCCGCGCAGCTTGCCAAGGGGTTCCCGGCTGGTCGAGGTTGAAATTGCTGGTCCTTTTGTGAAGATCGATCCAATTTTTTCGCGCGCAACCGTTGCATCTTTCCAATATTCAAACAAACGACCGAAACCGTTTAACGCCGGAGCCGCAAGAGACACGATGCCGAAAGCAGCGACAATCTCTCCCATAGTGGCAGCACCATTGTAGATCGCATAGGCACCCATGCCCATGGCGGCGACCAATGTCATACTGGTCACAAGATAGGCGAGCGCCCGAACAAGCCCGGTGGCAGATGCGCGTTCGATCATCGCATTTTGCAGGCTTTTGGACTGACGGCGCAGTTTTTTTCGCTCCGTCTGACGTTGGCCAAAGGCCTGGATCATGACCATGTTACCAAGTTTTTCGGCAATATTACTGGCAATATTACCGCGCCGCCGTCTGGCTTCACGAATGGTTCGATCAACCCGCTTGCCCATCAATAGGATCGCCATGACGCCTGCAAGCATGACAGCAAATGACACCAGACCAATCATCGGATTTATGACTGTTAGAAAAATCAAAGCACCCAACAATATGATCGCTGCAACAATAGCGCTGGCAATGCCCATGCTTATCCACTGGCGCAGCGCAGTGAGGTCATTCACAAAGCGCAGCATGACGACGCCTTTGCGCAGCTCTTCAATCCCGTTCGCGGACATGCCGTTAATATGGCTGAAAATCAGCATACGTGTTTCAAACACATAGTCCTGACCCAGTCGCTCCATATCAATGCGCTCGCGCCATTTCAGGGATGCGATCATCATGGCCAGTCCAGCCATGATGATCGCGGGGGAAACCAGAGTGATAAGGCTGCTATTGGCGGCATTTTGCATCGCATCAAATTGCGATTTTAATGCTAGGCCGATGCCGCCAATAGCAACCGCTTGCGCGAAACCATTCAAAACCAACTGAGAGAGAATAGTTCCGCGCGTGCGGTTAAATAACTGCGGTAAACTGCTCATCGGAACAATCCTTTGCAAGTCCAAGACCAGTCGCAATTCCAACAGGCGTTGTAGTTTTGGCCGGCTTGGCTGGCTTCATGATCAGGCTGAGAACTTTCTCGTTTTTCTCAAACTCAGAAAGTGTCAATGCCGGTAAGCCAGTAGCCGCCGACGCTTCTTTGGCTGCTAGATTCGATGCTGTGAGCGCACCAGAGACCGCGCTTGGAACTAGACCTAAAGCCCGCAGGTGACGGACACCGGCAAGCGCACCCATGGGGTCGCCGCTAGCGAATAATACGCTATCAACCATGTCTTGAAACTTGGGCGACTTCATCAGCAGATCGGTTTCGGTCTGAAACAATCCATCTGCAATTTCCGCGATGATGATATCGCAAGATTTCGCCGCTTCGGCATAAAGAGTGTCAGCGATCGTTTCCAATTGCGACAGATTCAAGCCAACCGTGGCGGCATAGCCAGCATCGGTAAAGTCGATCGTAACTTTCGCGCCTGAGTCTTTATAGAACCAGAGGTCACCACCGGCACCCGTTCCGGTTATCTTAATCGCGCCCACTTTCAGGCCGGCGCGTTTGGCGACCCGGACAATGGCCGATACCGTCGTCGTCTTACCAGCGTTCATACCAGACCCGACCACCAATGCCATATGCGGCCGCACGGTACGGTCGATGGCAGCTGTTGGCAGCGCATAGTCCATGACGTTCATCGCACTCCCATCTTCGCGGCACAAAATGCCGAGTGGCTCAAGCTCTGTCGGTTTTCTTGTGCTGCTGTGGCGCGACAACAAAGTCGCGGCGATGCCACCCGCTGCTACCAGCGAACATGGCTCAACGGCCTCAGGGACTTTCCCTTCAAACTGATCGGTGGCATAGCGGTTGGAATAGGCCACGATGATCATATCACCGGGGAACATCCGCGCACGACGCCCATCGGTTTGCTCTATTTTCTGATGGTGGCCAAGCTGTTTGACGCCAGCGATACAAAGGTCGCCATTGCGTGGTTTCAAATCACTCCGAAATCCTTTCGCATCCTCTATTCTAACGTTGCGGGTAACAAAAGCCCGTTTCACAGCCTTGAAGTTCAGTGTGTCCATATTCTCGAATTTCATCTTAATAACCCTTTCAGTGATACAGTCCGCTTTGACCCTCCTGCGATCGCCGCTCGATAACTGCCCCAACGCCAGATCGCTTCAAAGAGGGTCGAATGTAAACCGGATGAGGCACCATTTAAGCGCGCCTTCATTTCGGATTCACACGATCTTCATGTTGATGAAAGCCACCTGAACATTTGGGTTAATCGCTTATGAACCGGGGGTTTTTGTTCATCTTCCAGACATCCAATATGCATGGATTCGAATCGATATGATCAGCATGGTCTGTGGCCAATGAGCTTAGGGCCGGTCGTTTGGATGAAAAAGGGTAAACCTAGAACCATTGCTTAGTCGGAATGCTAAGAGAACTATTATAGTTTAGCGACCCTGAGCCTATCCACTATATTTAGGTCCAGTGCGCAAATTCAGAAGTGTACAAGATGTCTGCTTTATCCCGAAAGCGGACATTAGCAGATCCACTATTTGTCTGATTTATTCTAGTCGGTTTTCTTTTTCCGAACAGTTTTCAGAAGCCACATCGACAAGATTATCCAAGGGCTGATGATGATCGTCCAGTAGATGAAAAAGAGAACAATCCCGTCGGTCTCGCTGGGAAGCTGAAAAATGTTCGTCCAAGGTGATCCAGCAAAACCAATCATCAAAATCAGCAGCAAAATGCTCAATGGGGCACAAACAATTACGACGAGTAGTCTGATCTTACCAACGAGCGTTTCCATTCGGACACTTTAAACAATTTTTGAGTTGCTTCCAGTGTAGAGTAAATAAGCCGGCTGACGACTCTAATGTCCGCTACATCCCGAAAGCGGACATCAGGACTGCGGTTTCAACTTGCACCTATTATTGCAGTGTAAATTCAAACACCCATCCAGTTCAATCCCTCCGGCAAACTGTCAGGTGAAAAATCAACTTGCAATACTCGCCGACGATTGGGATCGATTGCTTTGTCTGATGCATGCAGAATTGGAGTAGAATAAATCCAAATATCACCAGCTTGAGCAAAGCAGGCAAAAACACCACATTCCGAAACAATGGAATCTATTTGATCGACTGGAACAAGTCCTTTTTTATGGGATCGAGGTGCGATCAAAAGCGGGGCGTTGCTTGCTGAAACGTCGTCGAGGTGAACACGTATAGTCACCATTCGTGACAGCAATTCAAACGGTGGCGCAACGTGTGGCATTCCCGCCTTAATTGTCCATGGCCCGAAGCCTTCGACTTCCCGCTTCTCTTTCACGCAAATCGTCCGATCCTGATGCCAGCCCAGATTCCAATTTGTATCCTGACTTTTATCGAAGAAAATAGCCCGCACTGGACGAAATTGATCACCAACGGCATCTGCCACAACCTTACCAATGGTTCCATCGTGCGACAGTGAACCTCGTATTGCGTCAATCCCATGCAGACGTATGCCCGGCTTGTTCTGAGGCAAACTTTCGGTGGCATCTGAAATCATTCTCAAATGACCGCTATCGACTTTGGAACAATGCTGTGCGCCATGCTCCAACAAGGACATGGACGATTGCTCTGAGCTATATTTCATAATTTCAATATGACGCTATGCGTTCCGATTGCAATGTCCGCAATATCCCGAAAGCGGACATTAGATATTGTCGAAAACAAGTCCCAATACCGGTTATCTGTCAGGCCATATAGCTAACGGACATTGCGCATTGGGATGGCGGTGAACTGCTCGCGGTCTTCTTTCGTTAGCCGAGAATAGTGTCTTTAGACCATTCGTGGTTGGTCAGGCCGGACTATATTGTCGCTAAATAACTCCCTGAAGAGAGGAACCTGCTTTGGTCACCATCATGACAAGCATGAAGGCACTCATCCGCATTGCACTCGCCTATGTTACCGCCTGCTTCGCGGCTTCGCTCGGTATATTTTTGGTCGGCAGCCTTATGACGATTGGTCAGCCGCTCTCGGAAGGCGTGACCTGGGGCGAGGATATCGCGAACCATGCGGACTATCTGCCTCTGTTCGCTGCCATGGCAGGGATACTTGCGGCTCCCGTCGCTCTGGTCACGATAGTTGTTTCCGAATTCCGCAAGATCACCAGGCTTTGGTTTTTCCTCCTTGCCGGAGCTGCAGCCGGGATCCCAGTCCTGTTCCGCGGCGACCAGATAACGGTGATGCGTGCCATTGAGGATTACGTTACGATTGGCCCAATTGGCGCTGTGGCGGGCGCGGCATTCTGGCTTGTGCGCCATCGCAAATGGCCGATTTAAATTATGTCGGGGCTACAGTTTCATTGGCGGCACGGGAGTGCCGCCTGATGGCAACACTCTGGTCAAAAGCGACCATGTCCGGGCGTGTGCCTATCTCTTTTTCCTGCAGTTTTTGATCTTGATTTCAGGGACGCTGGGGCCTGTCTTGCTATCGATATATCGCCTGTTTCCGATAAAGGTGAAAGGCACCTTTCTTAGCTTTCCGCTTTTCACGTCGAAACTTGAGGGAGGTCTTCCCGGAGTGAATAACCAGCGGAACTGCGGTTTGTCCGACAGGTAAATGTCCGATTTCTGTTTCCAGCCTGATATCGTTCCATTGTCTACATATGCGTAGAAATCTTTTAGGTCGTAACCGTGTAGTTCAACAATCATGTCGGCTCGCGCAGAGATATCATGCCAACCCCATACCGTAATACCGGAATTCCTGTTTCTGCTCGTTCTTGCAAACACGGCTCTGACGGGAGAAGTGCAGGTGTTGGTAATTCTATATTGATATTTACTCCGGACAGGCCTGGGCTTTCCTTGCGGAATGGCCCTGACTGGAGGTGCTGGCTGATATCTTTCTGTAGGCTGCGGAGGCTCTGTGGATTCCAGGGGTTCCGGACTCTGGCGCAGATTATTTGACTGGTCTTCCAGATAGGCGTTTGATGAACATCGCTGATATTGCTGGATGCAGTAGCCGCGGGAATAGCATCTGTCTTGTGGTTTGGGACAGTTTCGTCTTGTGTCTTTCAGATACTGGCATTGACGTTGAGCTTGCTGTTGCTTCCATTCCACAACCCGCTGACGATTTCCCAAACTGATGGCGGGCCTCACTGTTTGATAGACCTTGTCGTAACATGCACGATATTTCTTGTCCTGCCGGGCTTTGCACTGATTTTGCCGCCTGATTGCATTGTCATGATCGGCTTTGCAACGATCCGAATTGATCATGCAACTATCCTGAGTGATGCGGCACTGGTTTTCGGCCTCTCCGATGGTTTGGAGCAGCATGGCGGGAATTACGGGTGATGCCTTTACGTGGTTGCTTGATGATACTGGCAAGAGGATAGAAATAATGAAAAGCACGGCCGTAAAAAGCCCGCCTGCGATATAGCTTTTGCTGCCCATGTTGCTTTTTCCCCTGTTACTAGCACCTGCGACTATAATCCTAGAATTCAAAACCATGTGTTTTCAGTATTTCGGAAACCGGCTTGTTGTTCGCAAATTGCATAACATATCCAGCATGTTGCGTCTTCGCTTCATCACATCCCGCCTTTTGCCAACTACTCGCCACCTGGCTGTCGCGTTCCGGATTACCGCTGGTTTCACCAGCAAGATGACGGCAAATTTCAAGCCGTTCAAAATGCAGGACGAGCCCATAGGGCAGTCGGCTGGACTTGCTGCCCAGCTTTGCCATATCGGCTACGAAAAACCCATTAGGGCTTGCCGAATATTGACGCCCGTCCGGGTTGGCGGTCCGCCATGCCGGATATTCAATGCGCTCGTGAGGCGCAGCCTTGATGCTTGTCACCGCGCTACCTTCAATAAAGGTAAAGATGATTTCTTCCCGCTTGCCAGAGGACCAGAACCCGTCGGTCAAATTCATCGCCACTCCGGGTTCTTTTATCGAGCTCAGCAGAAAAGAAAGATTACCTTCTGCGTCGGCCATCACCGTTACTCTGTGGTCCTGATCGATACCGGCGTATAATATATGCTTGCCCATCATGCAGTCGAGATTTGTGAAGTTCATCTGCCCTACATTGACGTGGGATAGCGTCGCCATGGGTATTTTGGTTGAATTGCCCAATGCGCCAGGATTTATGAAATGCAGTTCCAAAACAACCTCGTCGCTTCCCGGTTCAATCAACTTGTGACGTATCTGACTGACCCCGGCATCCGGTTCGCTCAATTTCAATTTGGCTGGAGCAACCTTTTCACTCTGTTTCAGATCAAAAAAGTCAACCGTGCCATCACCGGTACTTTTGAAGGCGATCAGAGCATCGTGATTCTCACCGATACACATGCTGTCTACCGACCGATACTGGGAAAGGTCATCTGCATTCGTGCGCATCATGTAGAAGCCATTTTCCGTAGTCGGAAGGCGTTGGGCCGATGTAGGAACCGATGCGAACAGGAAAGCGGCACTGATAATTGCCCCCAATTTTCTTGCAAATATAGGCATGTTACACCTCCTAAAACTTTGATCTGAAAACTGGCACTATCAGCGGCTAGTTGAAATTGAACCTATTCTCAGCACCCGGATTTAACTGGAATTCAAACGTCTCTGCAAGCCACTGATCCCTGCCGGTACACGCCATTTTGTCGGCACCAAGATGATCAAAGTTAGATGGGTGCAGACAGAAGGCGTAGTCGCCTTTTCCCCAGTTTATGCTGTCCGAAGTGGCGTGCAGATAGACCGTATCTTCATAAGGATCACCGTTACGGTAGTGCGGAAACTCTATCCGTTCACACTGTCCGCGGGCCAATCTGATCCAGCCTTGGGCACGCCAGTTTTTCGGGCGCTTCCGTTCACCCCAGTCGTGCCATACCCACGCAGCGTAGATGGTATCGGTACGCGATCGATTGCACATGCTGAGCGCAGTATACTGGGCTTCACCTCTTCCGTTCCCCGTCGATGGCGGAGCGGGCTGCGGCTGGCGGGGCGGCTGTTTGCGCTGTGCATTGTCCCGCCCGCAGTGCAACGTCCGGCCATGAACATGGTACAGCGAAGTCCCGCGCATCTTGCGACACGCTTCAGCATAGCCGAGAGGTTTGAAACCAGCCGGAGTGACAATGCCATAGCCGATTTTCTGGGGAATGTAGCAGCCCCATTTCTTGCGTTTGGGGTTCCACTTTGCGCGAATTTTGCCCTGCAAGCCTCGCAGCAGACCGGTACGATATCTGCCGTCACAGAATTTCGACAGATTGATCGATGATCCACCGGCTTTGACGGGCTTTGGAAGCAGAATTCCCGACATTGCAAGGCAAACCGAAAACATCAACGTACCCAGCGCGGTCTGGCGGGTTATTGCGCTCATCATTTGTGATCATTCCGGCCGCAGGCAACACGACCTTCTCCATGCCAGTGAAAATCCGACTGGCCTGTCGTGAATTGACAGAGGTCATTCAAGTTGATCCAGAAAGTTCGGCCTTTTACCGATGTATTGAGCCCCATTGAGTCCGCTTCTCGGCACTCCATCCGCTTTGTGCTACGATTATAGCCATAACTCCATCGCGGCTTGACCCCTTTCAAGACCCCGGTTCGGTATTTGTTTTCGCAATAAGCGCGGTACTGAGGAGTAGTTCCACTGGCTTGTGTCGGTGCACTCCAGAGCGATGCTGTCATGGGTGCGATCAGACAGGCAGCCGCGGAAACCAATTTCGAAACTATGGTCATGTTCATTCTCCCTGAATGAATTGGTCAGGATCCGTGTTTCTACCTGCACTTCTTCTTGTTGAGCCCGAGGAGCGTGGAAAAACCTTTGCAAGTCGATTTGCTGATATTATTCACAGTTTTTCCGACTTGTTTCGCGCCGTAGTTTACCTGCTTGGTGGCATATTTGGGGTCGGTCATGAACCGGGCCCCGTCTCGTGTTGTCTTGATTGCCGTTTTTCCGACATATTGGACAGCGCCGACACCCGTGCGGGCAACGCCTGTCGCAGCGCGACCGACATTTCCCGGAATCCTTCGCGGGTCGCGGATGGACTCGCCAACACCGTTTGCGGCGCCATAAAGATTCTGACCAAATCGGTGTGTCGCCCGGCCTGCAGCGATGACGGGATCATTCCCGTTCGCAAAGGTTTGCGCCTGGCCGAAAGTCATGTCGACACCATATTCACCGATTCCGGTACTGCGACCTCCAAATGCTTCTGTGCCCAGATCAACCGCCGAAACCTTGTTCGAAAGGGATGTCCCGGTGAAGCCCGTCCTTGCGGTACTTTTTATACGGCTAGTCCTGCTCATATTGCGCGCACCCTGGCCGCGGACCGGCGCTCTACCAGCGCCCGGATATCCGTTGTTACGATATCCCGCACGAGGTTGATATTGCCGAGTGCTAGCGGTTGTTCCCGTCGCCATAGGGCGAAAACCGTTACGCTGTCCGCGGGTGATTTGCGCCTGCCGACCACGCTGCTGCAAATCCCGGCGCTCGTTCGGTGTTAAGTCATATTCATCGCGTATCTGCTGTCCTGGCCGTGCCCGTCGGGCGTCGTAACCGCGCTGTTCCAGGTCCTGCAGATTGCCAGTCCCGCCGAGCCGGCCAGCGTGTTCGCGATAAGCCGCGCCCTGAAATTCCGTGCCGCGCGGCGTGTTCACCTGACCACGCTGGTGGCGAGTGGTGCTGCGTTGTGCAGAGGGATGACCGTTATTCTGATACCCTTGTCGTGCACCGCGCGCGACTTGCGCATTGCGGCCCCGGCGATCTAGCTGCTGTCGCTCGGTGGGTGTGAGGTCATTCACGCCATCAACCTGCTGTCCTGGCCGACCCCGACGCGCATCATAGCCGCGCTGTTCGAGCGCCTGCAGGTCGCTATTGGCCGCCAGATCGCCGACATGCCGGCGATAATCCGGGCCATTGAAATCGGGATCCGCTGTCCGCCGAGCATTTCGTCTCTGGTCTCGCGCCTGATTGCCGCGCTGTTCCAACTCGCTTGTTTCGCTGCTGTTCTTTGGGAAAAAGGAATGGAAATCTTTGGACTGTGCCAGCGCCGGCTGCGCTCCTGCAATGATAGTCACCGCCAATGCCATTGTTGCAAGCGACAATCCGGAATGTAATCTGATCTTTTTCATGGTCTTTCTCCCCGTGTCTAGCGGTGAAAAAATTATGTCGAAAACTGGCCTGGAAGCCCATAGTGGAATCACACTATATTTGGCAGAAAACCGTTCATCTGAAGTTCATTGGATTTTCAAAAACCACGGCCATTCAGAGGCTTTTTCCTGCTATCTTCCAGAGTTCATCGTGCAGATGTTCAGCAGTCCACACCGCCGGTTTTGACCTTGCCCGAATATCCGGACTTACGGTCAAACCGTTTCTCGATGGCCCGCATGAAACGGGGCATCAATGATGGAATGCTGCCGCACGATCCGCTGCTCTTCAAACGCAACTCATATACCGGAGTGGTTTGGGCGCTCGCGTTCTTTGGCAGGATATCGATATGCACAAACCGGACATAGACGGTCCTGTTCCGTACTTCCTGCTGATATCCGGTAACCCCATATGTCGGATCCGCTCCCCGCACCGTGCTGTTGATGACCTGTTGCCCAGGATTGGTGTCATCCACTACGGTTGAAGTTGTCTGGGCGTTATAGGTCACACCCCATTGCGGCACGTTATAAGTATATGTAACAGGACGGCCATCATCGATACCATAATCGAGATAGGCGATATAGTCTGCCGGCTGACCAGGTGCGACAACCCTTAGTCCGGCTTCCCGCATGATCGCAGTCAAACGCTGCGCATAGCTGCGAAACTCGAGCGAATTGTCTAGTTCCGGCCGCCAAGAGACTACCGAAAAAGTGGCGGAAGCCGGAACGGAATCCAGTGTGTGAAATTGCGAGAGATTGCTTTTAACCGGCCCGCTGCCGCCCAGACAGGCGGAAAGGGTCAAACTTGTGGCGGCAATTAACAACGCGGTTTGCGGTCGCATATCGGGTCTCCTGAATGAATGTGCCGCTGGTTCTAGGACGCATTAAACCGGCTCGGAATAGTGCAATCACACCATTTGGTAGCAACCGGCAATCGGATAGATTAGAGGCACTAATACGGGCGTTTCGTCCATCAGAGGAGTGATCAGATGCGACTTTTGAAGCAGATTATCGGAGGATTAGTGCTCCTACCGGCCTGTTTCGCTGCACCTTTACTCGCCCAATCGAATGACGGCCTAGCTCCGGTCTTCCGCACGGACCGGAACCCCACGACTTATGTGTGTGACGGTACTTTCCGTCTCCAGGTCGCATGGATGTCCATTGATGGCAACTCGTTGATTTCCATCACGCATCCGTCCAGTCGAAGCCAAACAAAAAACCGGATACTGCTCCTCCCCCGATCCCAGAGTGGAAGCGGTATGCGCTATGCGACTGACCTTGCCAGTTTCCACATAAAAGGCGGCCGGGCAGCTTTTATATCGGTAGAGACCGCGCTCTCCGATGAGGTTCGCTTTCTGAATTGCAGTACATTTGATTAGGCTATGGCAAAATAGATGATGGCCCATATCCAGAAAGGCTGCCTTTCGCTTTTGCCCACATAGCGGTCACTAGCCTCGTGACCACACTAAGCCAAAAGCAGGCTTTAGGCAGCGTTGAAAAAGAGACCTGTTCTGGCAATTCTGTTGGTACCGGCTGGCGAGAATTACGTTAACTTTAACTAGGTCAGATAGTCTCCGTCCGGTTTAAATTTTGCAGAAATTCATCGGGTTGCTGCAAGGGGAATGTCGGATAGCCTCCAGCGAGTCCCGGAATCTGTCGGGCAATGTTCAAGTTTCAGGCCTTCACCGGCGGATATCGAACGCGCGATCCCAAGACCCAATCCATGTGGTCCGTGATTCTGATCGCGCTGCCGTTCATGGTGCATATTATCGAATTTTGCTAGGATGTCTGGCGGTAACCCCGAGCCATTATCGGTCACTTCTATCCAGGCTTGCCCATCGTGCAGTCCGGTTTCCACACCAATGCAAGTTGCGCCAGAATGCTTGATCGCATTGTCGATCAGGTTCGACAAAATGCGGTGAATGGCCACCGACGGTACCGCCAGAACTAGATCGCTCTTCCCGATTTCGAGGGTACAACCATTGGCGCGCGCCTCTTCGACAAACATCTGCTCCAGCGTTAGCAAATGCTCATTCAGCGCCGTCTCCTGACGACTTTGGACATCCTCGGTTTTTCTCTTCACCGTGGTCACAGCGCCTTCCTCGTCCAGAGTTGTAGCCGAAAGCAACTGGTCTATATAATCAATACTCCATTCCAGTGCTCGGTGAAGTTCCCGGTTTTTAGGGTCAACGCCAGACAGTGCGCTCTGCAGCGAAACAAGCGGTTGTCGCAAATCGTGCCGCGTTTCCGAAAGACTGCGCCGCGCGCGACTAATCTCTGCAAGGGCGATATTGCGATCAATATGCGCTTGTGCCAGCCGGTTGGCGATCTCGCTGCTTTGCACGGCCGCCGCGAGCCGTTGCTCCTTTGATGCGTCCCGTTCTTGAATGATGCCTCGCACCTGGCTGATGATCGCAGCACCGAAGACGAGGCAATCCAGCACCAGAAGAAAAAGTGCGGCAGTGTCGAACTGATCATTGAATCTGGCTACATCCGGAAATCCGGCACGTATTGTGAGCATGATGTAAGCCAGCAGGATACAGAAGCCTAACGCGAACAATCCTGCGCCTTTAACCTTTTCACGAAGTGCCATCCATACAAAATAACCAACGAATGCAAAGAAACCTGTGCCAGTGGCGATCATTATGATTGTCGTGACCGGCAGTTGAAAAACCGCACCAACTAGGGAGTTGATGACGGTTGCTCCAACCACAAAAAGGGCAATCCGGAACATGCGCGGAGCATTGCGGGATGCATTGGTGAAGCTGGTTGCAAAGAAGAAATAGAAAACGCACCAGGACAGTCGCAAGATACGCTTTATTCCGTCATGATGGATCGAGAAAAATTCCGGCAAATAGGGTGTTGCATAGCCATAGGTATGAACGTTCAGCAAGATTAGCGTGAAAGTGTAAAGCGAGAATAGTGCGATTACATGCGACCGCAACAATATCGCAAAGCCGGTGGCCAGCACGACTGCAAACAGGGTTGAACCGAAATACAGGCCATGAACTGCGGTAACCAATTGACGTTTTGCGATAAACTGGTCTTCGGGAACCAGACTGATCGGAAACGCACGGTCGTTGATGGCAACACGGATATCAATCTCAAGCCGTACCGATCCTCTTTTGGTTATAACAACCGGTCGAGATGCCAGTTGGAGGTTTTGACTGCTGAACGTTTCTGCATCCTTGAACCGTTGGCGGGATTGGAGAAGAATCTCTTTCTGGCTTTGATCAACCACACTTATCAACACCTCTGCCCGAGCAGCTTCTTCGGTTACTACCCTGAAGAGCAGAGGTTTTTCTCCGCTGTTTTCAAGTTGAACACTATATCGGAGCAATTCGAGAGGGCCGGTTTGTTTCTGCAAAACCGGTTCTGAAATTGCCTGAATATCCTCGATTGTTGAAACATATGCGAGATCAATCACGTCCTGCTTCGCTTGGGCTTCATAACTCATCAATACCAGTGCCAGGAAGGAAAACAGCAGCAGTGTCACTCCGCCAAATGACCGGTTTTGAAGGCGCGGTACAAGTTGGTTGATAATATCGGACACCCTGTTCATATTGTGCCTGCCGATCTGGGTTTTGCTGGCAATCCGTTGGAAAAATATGTGGTTGGGGGACAATGGACATTATTCACTCGCAAAATCCACTGCGGATCGTTCTCGGAGATGATCATGCGGTTGTGCGTGCGGGGCTGCGGGGTGTGCTGGAACGTGATGGTCGCTTTACCATCCTTGCCGATGCCCAGGACGGTCTCAAAACCATTGCAGCAACCAAACAACATCGTCCGGATATTTTGATTGTCGATATTGCCATGCCGGTAATCACCGGTCTGGAAGTGGTTGAAGAGATCTGCCGCTGGTGCCCTGACACAAAAATCGTTCTTATGACCGGTTTGCAAAACCCGACCATAATGAAATGTGCCATGGCAAGTGGGGCTCACGGTCTTCTTCTGAAGGGGGATGAAATTGACCGATGGCCTCAGCTTCTTTGCGATATCGCCAACGGTGAAATGCGGGTTTCGAAAAGTGTAAAAGCTGTTCTGGAAGAACCCTCCATTCACGATAGCCTGACAAGGCGAGAACGCCAGATACTCATCGGTCTGATACAGGGCGGTAGCAACGGAACGCTGGCCGCCCGTCTTGGGATTAGCATAAACACGGTTAACAATCATCGCACCAGCCTGATGCAAAAATTGGATGTGCACTCACTAGCAGAACTCATGACATTGGCAGCTCGTGACGGGCTTTTGGAAATCGTCGATCACACACGGACTGGAGACAACGGGAGCACTGTCGACGACTTGGAATGATCTCGGGTAGACCAGTACAGTCATCACGATGGCCCTGCAAATGCCGTCTGAAATATCCGTTTTAATATCCTCATTTTCTGTTTCCTGCAGCCAAATCAGAAGGGATTCATTGTACTGCGCGTTGTTTTACAATGAACTGGTGTGATCACACCATTCTAAGGGCGTTGCAACCCGAGAATTTTGCTGTGGGGCGGATTGCTTGGCACTTGTTCAGATCAAGCCATATCAACGTCCGATTTTGCGCCCTTAGCAGATACTAGCCTTGAGTCCGCAATATCCCGAAAGCGGACATAAGATTAGTTACTTTAAATAAATACCGTGCTTTTTCAGATACTCTATCCCAGTATCGGTAATGCTAAGCCAATGATAAATCATGTTGTTGCGCTCATCATTGGCAATCTTAAGAAATTGATCGATTGCCTGATTTTGTTTGTTTTGGCTGATGCTCTGAAACTCGCAATCTTGAAACGTTTCACCGTCGGTGAGGAACTCTACTTCAACATACCTTTTTGCGTATAGGCTGCTCACAGCCTCAAAAAGTTCATTTTCGTTGCAAGTCTCAAACGTAAAATAGTCGAATAACTCTGTGAAAGAGTGCCTATCATCAAGCACTTCGTCAGCAACCCACAGTTCGAGCTTCTCTGGTTTCACTATAAAATTTCCAAAGAAGTTACTGAAAATCGAGATATCAAAAATTCAATCATAAGCCTCAACTTAACGGCCTGTTACCTCAGCTGCAATCCTATCGTCCGTTTTTGCGCCCATAGCGGACACTAGAGTTACTGTGCAACATCCCGAAGGCGGATAGGCCTGCCCGTGAATTGAGGATAGCTGCTTTGGGGGAATGAAGCAGTTTAACGTACTGGTTTTCTAAAATTTGGTCTATCAGTTTAACTCACTTTCTTGCAAATTTATGCGCTTTGCGCCTCCATAGCGAGCAAGAGCAGCGCGAACATCATCGTGTTTAGCGACCTTATCATAGCGTTGATTCAGATACTCATCACTCGGAGCTTTCGCCGGTGGGTCATCATAGTCCATTAGCAGCAGCAACGCTGATTGACGGTTTTTGGGTGAATTCAATTGCTGAACGAGCGAGGCTGCCGCTTCATCAATTCGATCCATGCACACTGACAGACCAAAATGGACTAGTGGGTTATCGCCTTGATGCGTTGATACATACGCAAAAATATCTTCCGCCTCTTTTAACTTGCCTTGGCGATAGAAGATGCATCCCTTATTGTATCGAACTACCATTTCTCCGAATGGGCTAATGTCCAACTTAGTGGAGCTGATGGTATCAAGTGTTTTTAAAGAATCGTCAAAGCGCCCAAACACGAATTGCAAATGGGCCAAATTTATTAACTGACTGACGTTAGGCCGACCATTTTCGAACTTCGTTGAACCTTCCTGATATGCAAGCAGGGCTTCTTCATAACGGCCGAGGCTTACGAAAGTTTTGCCCAAATCATTCCAAAACCAGTTTTGGCGCAAACTAAGGTCAATAAACACTCCAGGTTGTTCTATCTTTTCAAGAACTTCCTCGAAAATCTTAATTGCCATTTCCGGTCGTCCCAGCATTCGTTGCAGACGCGCGACCTCTATGTGTCCTGCTAGCCAATTGGGATGCTGTTCAAGCATTGACTGCGTTCGTAGCAAGTCGCTCTCAGCTGCGTCGCGCAATTTTTTTTTAGGGAGAACTTTGTTCAAAGCAGGGTCCAAAATTACTCTCAGCATTGCTGATGGATCACGTAATTTAAGCAAGGCTTCCGTTGCTTCCGATTGCTTCCCGTCTGCGAGAAGTAGGGACGCAAAATCGGAGAAGAAATTATCTTTTGAGAAGAACGGATTTGCAGGCGCGTAAGTTGGTGCGGTAACAATTCTTAGAAACCTGATACTTGGGGCGCTTTCATTTAATTCTTGAAGTTGCCAATGTAGTGTTCGAACTGTTCGGATTGGAATTTCGTTCAATTGGCTTCGGCTTCTTGACGCAAGCATCTCGAATGTAGCTAGCCCCTCTGCGGTTCGTTTTTGATCGAGTTCTAATGCCAGCCTTGTGTTCCAGAAACTCGATGAACTGTTTGGAAGTAAAGTAGCCTTCTTGGCATAAGAATAGGCACGTCCAGATTGCCGTAATTTTTGCGCGCACCAAACCGCTACATCCAAAGCCTTAATCTTCTGTCGGTCAGGCAGTGAATCATATTCCACCGCTTCGATCAACGGCGTCAATCGGTTCATCGCCGATGCGCAATCATTGTTATCAATGAGATCGGCTTCGGCGGCGTCGATTAAATCGGAACCAGCTTGAAGATCTGCTGCCAACAATGGACTTTTCAACGTTACTGTTAGAAATAATGCTAGCAGGAAGTATTTCAATTTATACACTAAACAACCTTTAAAAATATGAGCACACAACATGCATTCTCATAGTCAATTAAGTCAAGCACCCACAGAAACCTAACCGGGTATAATCGATACCTTTTTAGTTGTTATAACAAAGAACACCGAATGCTAATGTCCGCTTTTGCGCCCATAGCGGACACTAGCGTTGTGGCAGCTTTATCCCGAAAGCGGACACTAGCGGACCGCATTGATGGGCCTTTTCTGTTCGAGATTGTCCTTCCCGCGAACTGGAAAGATATTATATAGTCGGCCCTATGAGCCAGATTACGTCGCTATATGTTTACAAGGTCGTCGGGCAGGCAAGCGATGGAGTCGAGACACGGGATTTGGTTGAAGGATTGGGCCTGGCGCCCGATGGTCCGATCGATCCCGCTCAGATGGTATCGTCAACCCACTATTATGAATTCTTTGCCGCACTGGCTGAACGGGATCCGGGCGGCCTTCAATTGCCCTTGCGCATCGGCGCGGCCATGCGCTGTGACGAATTTGGGGCGTTCGGATTGGCATGGAAATCCGCGCCCGACCTGTACGGTTCATACGTTAGATCAGAGCGCTATGGCCGGGTATTGGGCAACGCAGAGAGCTATTCGCTTGAACAGAGCGCAGAGGGTGTGTTTTACAGACTTCAGAAAGCTGGCGATGGCAATCTTGGTATGCTGCTCTCTAATGAGGCAAGTCTTTCAGCTGTTGTCGCTATCAGTCAGGAAGTCAGCACAGCCCCGTTCATCCCGCAAGCGGTCTTCTTTAAACACAGCCCAAGAGGCGATCCTTCGGTATACGCCGCCCATTTTGGATGTCCGGTACATTTTGAATCGGGTCGTGACGCTCTGCTGGTTAGCGAAGAGAGTCTGGCCGCGCCCAACAAGTTGGGTGACGAAACCATCGCGAAGTTCTTTGACCACCATCTGGAGCAAGAACTAGCAAGGCTTGCAGACGTGAACAGCCTTGAGAAACGCGTTCGGCTCGCGGTGGCGCAGTTGCTCAGTGAAGGCGTACCGACACTTTCACTCATCGCCTCAAAGCTGGGTATGAGCGCTCGAACCCTACAAAGGCGGCTATCAGATCAAGGGCAATCCTTTCAGAAGCTAGTTGATCTGGCGAGACAGGAACTCGCCCAGCAGCTCCTTCGCGATACCAATTACAGCCTTGCGGAGGTCGCATTTTTGACTGGCTTCGCCGAGCAAAGCGGATTCACGCGGGCCTTCAAGCGTTGGGCCGGGCAAACACCGCGCTCCTATCGTTTGGACGTGGCTGCCAACTGACATTTTTGGCGCGAAGTGCCAAAAGACTGGCATCATTGGGCAAGAATCCCAATCGGTCGCTCCTTATTCATCGACTTGCACAAATCAAACAAGGAGCAAGTCAATGCAGGATCAAAGCCTTAACAAAAACATCACCCTTGTTCTGGGCGGTACAGGAAAAACAGGCCGGCGCGTTGCTGAACGCCTGAAAGTGAAAGGTCATGCTGTCCGGATCGGATCCCGATCGGCCCACCCGCCATTCGATTGGGACAATGAAAGGAACTGGGAGGCCAGCCTCAAAGATGTGACCGCCGTGTATATCACCTATGTGCCTGATCTGGCCATGCCCGGTGCGACCGATGCAATACAGGCTTTCGTCAATCAGGCCAAACGGCAGGGTATCAAACGGCTTGTGCTCTTGTCGGGTCGCCGGGAACCGGAAGCGCAAGCCTGTGAGCGCATAGTCCAGGAAGCAGAGCTTGAATGGACAGTCATCAGGGCTGCCTGGTTTAGTCAGAACTTCTCCGAGGGCGCCTTTGTCGACATGGTGCTGGACGGCACGATCGCCTTGCCTGGAGGCGACACGCCTGAACCCTATATCGACGCCGATGATATCGCCGATGTCGCTGTTGCGGCGCTGACTGAAGCGGGTCATAGTGGGCAAATCTATGAGGTCACTGGGCCAAGGCTTATGACAATGGCGGATGTGGCCGCTGATCTGTCCAGGGCGACCGGGCGCGAGATTAATCATATCAATATTCCGCATGAGGCTTTTATTTCAGAGATCGCCAATTCCGGCGCGCCGAAAGATGTGGTCTGGATACTGGATTATCTCTTCTCGACCATTCTCGACGGACGAAATGCGCATCTGACAGAAGGCGTAGAGCGCGCACTTGGCCGCCCACCCAAGGATTTTGCCGATTATGCGCAAGAGGTTGCCGCATCTGGTACATGGAGAAGCGCAGCGTGAACCGGACATCGTCCTGCCCACCCAATCTCTGAGCAATAGGAAAATGGAATGACCTACGAATGGCCTTTATACTTCTGCCTATTCCTGGCACTTTGGAGCGCAATTGTTGGCGGTGTGTTTTCTGCCTTTTCGGAATTCATCATGTCGGGACTACTCCGCGCGGAGCCAGCTGGCGGAATTGAAGCGATGCAGCAGATCAATCATACGGTGATCAAAACCCAATTTGTCGCCGGAATATTATCCATTCCGGTCTTTTCCATCGCGTTCGGTATTTATGCAGTATTTATGTTCTCGGGTCCCGCATTGGTGGTGACGATTTTGGCGCCTGTAGTCTTTGTTCCGTCGGTCTTGCTGATGACGATGTTTGGCAATGTGCCGATGAACAACAAACTCGATAGTCTGGATCACAGGGCTGCGGAGTCGCTCGCCTATTGGCAAGAATATGGACGGGTTTGGACCAGGCTCAATCATTTTCGCTCGCTCGGCAGCATATTGACCGCCGGTCTCTACATCATTGCAGCGGTAACCCTGATCACCAGTGGCCAAGTCTGAAAACACATCCCAAAATATATATGAAAATGAAAGGAACAACGCCAATGACCAGAATTCTGATCACTATTTTAGCCACAGTCCTGGCTATGGCCTTGTGGACGGGAACTGTCTTTATCGGCACCAGCGAAGGATGGTGGAAGACACCGATCACGGATTCTGCAGCTTCCAAAGAATTCGTTGGACCTGTTCGCGATAAAGTCGCTGCCGAACATCGCGGCAATCTAGGGTTCGCTCTGATCGAAAAAGGAAAGGTGGTCGATCAATTCTCAGTCTCATCTGGCGAACCTGTCGATGAAAACTCGATTTACCAGGTCGCTTCACTGGGCAAGTGGCTGACGGCTTGGGGCGTGATGGTGCTGGTCGAGGATGGTCTGGTTGAGCTCGATGCACCCGTTTCGAAATATCTGACACGCTGGAATTTACCCGACAGCGATTTTGATCATTCGGGCGTCACGATCGGCCGACTGCTTAGTCATACCGCGGGTCTTGATGACAGCCTGGGCTATAACGGATTCGATACTCCCGAGGACGTGCAGACGCTCGAAGCGTCGCTCACCCGCGCCGAAGATGCCTCACTAGGCAAGAGCGGTATCGTCAAAGTCGGCGGTGAACCGGGGGCGGAGTGGAAATATTCCGGCGGCGGATATACTATGCTGCAACTCGTCATCGAAGAAGTCTCAGGCCTGTCATTCTCAGATCACATGAAACAGCGCATATTCGAACCGCTGGGCATGACGCGAACAACATTCGACCATGACGAGGCGATCGCATGGGGACTCGCGGAAAACTTCACCACGACCAGCAAGACCGAGCCGTTTCGCTGGTATACCGCCCTAGGCGCGACTTCACTGTTCACATCACCGGCCGACATGGCAAGATTTGTCGCAGTTCAATCACCCAGTGGTTCCCAATCGGTGTTGTCACAAGAAACGCTGACCGCAATGGCATCATCTTACGCCACATCGATGGGCGCCGATGTCTGGGGATTGGGCGTGATGCTATACGCGCCTAATAATCAGGACGGCTTCATCATCGGCCATGACGGGAATAATGAACCCGCCATCAATACGGCTGTTCGTTTTGATCCGACTACTGGCGATGGCATTGTGGTGCTGGAGACGGGCAGTTCATTGCTTGCAACCGAAATTGCCAGTGAATGGGTGTTTTGGAAGACGGGCAATGTCGATAACCTTGCATTTGCGATGGTGCTGGAGAGCATGTTCCTTTGGATACTGGCCGGTTGCGCGATCATTCTGCTTGTCGCACTGATCATTGGTTGGCGGCAGTGGAAAAACAGACGTTTCCGAACCGGATTATCGTACAAAGCCAGTGGAGATTCTCCCTTGCAGAGCTAGTGTCCGCTTTTGCGCCCAAAGCGGACATTAGCCATGTCGCAGCTTTATCCGAAAGCGGACACTGTGGTTTGGATTCTCATCGACTACCGATGATAAAGCCGTGGAAAACGATCTTGGTTGTTCAAAAATGCGATTTCTGTTTATGTTATGCCCATGAAAATTCCGCCTCATCGCTCTCTTTGGGAAGAATATTGTGCCGACAAAGGGATCAGTGCACCTCGACCGCCTTCAGATCAATTTGGAGACACGCCAGAGCTGGCAGACGAGTTGCTTGAGTTGGTGCTGAAGGGACAAAAAAAGGCAACCTGTGAACTTAAAAGATGGTTCGATAACCACGGGCATGATCTACCGACAACAGGCGATCAGTGGATTGTTACGGATGGTTCAGGCGCAGAGAAATGTATCATAGAGACCACACAAGTGGACCTGTGCTCTGTAAGGCAGGTAGACGAAGCCTTTGCTTGGGATGAGGGCGAAGGTGACCGATCGCTTACTTTCTGGAAAGAGGCTCATGACGCATACTATAGGCGTCAAGCGGAACGAGACGGCTTTGTATATTCCGATGAGATGACCTGTGTTTGCGAGCGTTTTAAGTTGATCTGGCCTTCCAGAATATCAATTTAACAACTGATGGTTTGAGTCCGCTTTTGCGCTCTAAGCGGCCATTGCGATCAATATTCCTCTGGCCCATCGCCATAAGCCAGATCGCCAAATTTGGTAAACTCGCTCAAGAAACTCAGCTGGATATTGCCTGTCGAACCCTGACGGTTTTTCGCGACAATAACGGTCGCTTTGCCGACCTTGCTTTGATGGTCGGTTTCCCATGCGGCATATTTGGCCTTTTGTTCCTCGGTCGAATTGGCGTCCGGGTCGTCGGGTTTCACAGCAAGGTGATAATATTCATCGCGAAAAATGAACATCACGATATCAGCGTCTTGCTCGATCGAACCGGATTCACGCAAATCGGAAAGTTGCGGGCGTTTATCTTCCCGGCTTTCGACTTGCCGACTGAGCTGAGACAGCGCGATCACCGGGCAATTCAACTCTTTCGCGAGAGTTTTGAGGCCCCGGCTAATCTCTGAAATTTCATTGACGCGGTTATCGTTTGCGCGGCCGGACCCCTGCAAAAGCTGAAGATAATCGACGACAATCAGGTTGATACCGCTACGCCGTTGCAATCGCCGTGCACGGGTCCGCAGCGCCGCAATGGTCAGAGCCGGTGTATCATCAATGAAAAGCGGCAAATCCTGCAGCTCTCGCGAAGCCAGTGCGAGGCGATGCATCTCGTCGCGGCTAATCGCGCCCATGCGCAGTTTCTCTGAACTAATCTCCGCCTGCTCGGACAATATCCTGGTTGCCAGCTGATCAGCGGACATCTCGAGACTGAAAAACACGGTTTTGGCGCCGAGCGAATCTACAGGCTCAATGCCGTCCTGCACGTCTCGGCGATAACGGTTGGCTGCGTTGAACGCGATATTGGTTGCAAGCGAGGTTTTCCCCATGCCGGGGCGTCCCGCCAATATCAGCAGATCGCTTTTATGCAGGCCGCCCATTTTGGCGTTGAGGTCGGTCAGACCGGTGGTGATACCGGACACCTTACCACCGCTGTTGAAGGCGCGTTCGACATTGGCAAGGGCTTCGGTAGACGCCGCGACGAAAGATTTCACGCCGCCTTCCTGCGCTTCGCCTTCGGACACCCGATAGAGTGCCGATTCCGCTTCTTCAATCTGGGTTTTAGGATCAACCGTTTCGCTGGTATCAAGCGCGCTATCCACCAATGTCCGGCCAACGCTGACCAGTTCGCGCAGCAGCGCCAAATCGTAAATCTGGTCGGCAAAGTCTCGAGCACCGATCAACCCCGCGCCGTCACCAGTGAGTTTGGCAAGATAAGACGGTCCGCCCAGCACCTTCATGGCTTCATCGGCTTCAAAATAGGGTTTCAACGTAACCGGTGTCACCACCATATTGCGATCAAGCAATTTCAACGCCTGTTCGTAGATACGCCCATGGAGCGGTTCGTAAAAATGTTCGGGGCGCAGCTTGATCTGCACATCCTCAGCGACGCGGTTATCAATTAACAAGGCGCCCAGAAACGTCGCCTCTGCCTCAACATTGCGCGGCAGGCGCTGGGAATCTTCTTCTACTGCATCAAAACGAACTAATTCGGCCATGCGCTTATCATTGACGCTCAGGTGATTCAGGGCAAGTCTGTTCCGGCAAATATTCAAATCAGGCGGGGACAGTCTTGTGGATAAATGCTTTTGTTTTTGTACCGCACTGCAAAAAAACTTGTCCTAACCCCAGCGCTGCGGCAACAGAGCCAGAATGTCTGATCCGCGCATCATAAATGTTGAACTCGACGAAGCGACCATCTTGTGGCGCAATGCCGATATCGAGCAGGAACGGCGTATTGCAATCTTCGATCTGATCGAAGAAAACCACTTTAAGCCCTTGCGAGAGCATGAAGATGGCTATGCCGGGCCCTATAATTTGCACCTTAGCGTGCAAGAGGGCCGATTGGTTATTTCCATTGCCCGCGAAAATAACGAACCGCTCGAAACCCTGATCCTCGCACTAGGGCGTTTTCGTCGTCCAATCCGGGACTATTTCGCCATTTGCGATAGCTATTATCAGGCCATTCGCAAAGCGACGGCGCAGGAAATCGAAACGATCGATATGGCGCGCCGCGGGGTCCATGATCATGGCGCGGAATTGCTAACCGAACGACTTGAAGGAAAAATCGACGTCGATTTTAAAACCGCCCGTCGCCTCTTCACTTTGATCTGTGTATTGCATATCAAGAACTAAGCGATTCTCTGCTCGTTGGTGCAGTTGACCAATCGTTGCGTTGATTAGTGCGTCAGGGAAATAGAGTGTCCAACCCAAGCAGAAAAAAAACGATGCTGCACGGCGGCCTCATCATCATTGCGTTGCTGATTATAGCCTTTGTGCTGCGCAATCTTGCGGTGGGATGGGCCCCTCCGCGCGATCAATATCCAGTCCAGGGCATTTCGGTTGATGCCAGCCATGGCAAAATCACCTGGCATGTGGCCGGTGCTACCGGTGTAGATTTCGCATATGTCCGCGCAACAAATGGTGCCGAGGAGCGAGACCCGGCTTTTGCAGCCAATATAAAAGGCGCGCGCGATGCGGGCATCCGCTATGGAGCGTCACATCAATATAGCTTGTGCCGACTGGCCAGTGATCAGGCGACTATCTTTGTGACTACTGTGCCCCGGGAAGAAAACATCCTGCCGCCCGCGGTGCGACTGGCATATGACAATAGTTGCAAGGATCGGCCCGGACGCGCCTTGGTTTTGAGCGAGCTCAACACATTCCTCAACCAGATTGAAGGGCATAGCGGTAAACCGGCGATCATCATTGTCTCAAAAGAATTTGAGGAAGATTATGCTATCAGCAGCGGAATTAGCCGGACATTTTGGCTGGAGGGTAATTTTTTCCCGCCTGATTATGCCACCAAGCCTTGGGTAATGTGGCGCGCGTCAGACATGCGGCGCGTCAGCGGCATTAAAGGTCCTGTAAACTGGAATGTTGTGCGACCATGAGCTTGCTGGCATGAAGCGCAAAAGGTCCAAAGCCAAACCTCCGGAGTAAAAAGATATGAGCATACTTTCCGACAGATGGATCCGCCAGGAAGCGAAACATAGCAATATGATCGAACCCTTTGTGGAAGGACAGAAACGCGATGGTTGTATCAGCTATGGCCTGTCTTCATACGGCTATGATGCGCGCGTCGCTGACGAGTTTAAGATTTTCACCAATGTGAATAGTGCCGTTGTTGATCCCAAAAATTTCGATGCTGGCAGCCTTGTCGACCGCAAGACCGATTGCTGCATCATTCCACCCAACAGCTTTGCGCTGGCCCGCACGGTCGAATATTTTCGCATCCCTCGCGACGTTCTGGTCATATGCCTTGGCAAATCGACCTATGCGCGCTGCGGGATCATAGTAAATGTCACACCGCTCGAGCCCGGTTGGGAAGGTCATGTAACGCTGGAGTTTTCCAACACCACGCCCCTGCCCGCGAAAATCTATGCCAATGAGGGCGCTTGCCAATTTCTATTCCTGAAAGGCAATGAACCATGCGAGACCAGCTATGCTGAGCGCTCGGGCAAATATATGGGGCAAAGAGGCGTGACTCTGCCAAAACTCTAAGTCATAAGCACGTTTCGAAACACAACCGATAATCAGGAGGGGCGCAATGTCCGACGCACGCGAATTTGATGTCATAATCTACGGATCTACTGGCTATACCGGCCGACTGGTAGCTGAATATATGGCGAAACAATATGGTGTCGGCGGCGATGCTCCAAAATGGGCGATGGCCGGACGTTCGATGGAAAAACTTGAGCAGGTACGTGACCTGATCAATGCGCCAAAGGATACACCTTTGGTTGTTGCGGATTCCGATGACGCCGCATCTATCGACATGATGGCAAGCCGCGCCACCGTCATACTGACAACCGTTGGCCCTTATCAACTCTATGGCAATGAATTGGTTAGCGCATGTGTCAAACACGGCACCCATTATGTCGATCTTTGCGGAGAGCCAGGCTGGATGCGCGAGAAGATTGACGAGCATCAGGAAGCGGCCGAAAAATCCGGTGCACAGATTTGTTTCTCCTGTGGTTTTGACTCCATCCCGTTCGATCTGGGCGTGTTGGCGCTGCAGAAAGACATGCAAAAGCGCTTTGGCAAGCCAGCCACGCGCGTCAAAGGACGGGTTCGTGCTATGGAAGGCACATTCTCAGGCGGAACAGCGGCCAGCCTGAAAGAAACGATGAAGGCGATTGCCAAAAACCCCGGTCTGGTCAAAATTCTAGCCAGTAGCTTTGGCCTGACACCTGGTTTCGAAGGACCGGATCAGCCCAATATGATGATCCCAAAAAAGGATAAGACGCTGGATAGTTGGGTCGCGCCCTTCATCATGGCCGCGATCAACACCAAAAATGTCCATCGCACCAATTTCCTGCTTGAATTTCCTTATGGGGAAGATTTCAAATATGATGAAATGGTTGTCACCAGCCCCGGTGAAATGGGCAAACAGGCGGCAGAAATGATCGCCAAAGCAAACCCGCTCGGCGGCGATGATGCACCCAAGCCAGGCGAAGGTCCGACCCCCGAAGAACGCGAAAACGGCTATTATGATCTATTGTTCCTCGGTGAAACCGCTGATGGTGAAACCGCGAGCCTGTGCGTCAAGGGTGACAAGGATCCAGGCTATGGCTCCACATCTAAGATGATTGCCGAAGCGGCTCTATGTATCGCTCAAGATGGCAATAAGCATGGCGGCGGAATTTGGACACCCGGCGCATTGATGGGCAAAAAACTAACCAAGCGGCTCGAAGCCAACGCTGGTCTAAGCTTTACAGTGGAAAGCTAATTTTCTAAATTACCTATTCATGTAAAAGACTATATAGAACAAGAGGCGGGCGCAAAAAATTAGCGTCTGCCTCTTGAATTTTGAGCAAATGAAACGAAGTTCGTCGCCACTATGTTGAAGCGCTTGTTTAGCAAAAAAGCTCCAAAAAGCCCGATGGATACAGCTACTATCCCAGAGGGTCGGCGCGTCTATGCCATTGGTGATATTCATGGTCGCAACGATTTGCTGCAGCAACTGATCGAAACAATTGTCGATGATGACGCCAAACGCGGCGATATAAAAAGCGAGATAATTTTTCTCGGGGACTTGGTGGACCGTGGCCCAGACAGTGCTGGCGTCATTGAAACAGCGATGCAGCTTAAACGGGAATTGGGCGATGTTCGCTTCCTGATGGGCAACCATGAAGAAGTTTATCTGAAAGCTGCAACAGGAGACGAAAAAGCGACCCGCTTCTTCAACCGCATCGGCGGCAAGGAAACCATCCTCAGCTATGAGATCAGCATGCGGGACTATATGAACCTCGACAGTGCCGCACTGGCGGAACGCTTGCCCGACTTATTCCCCACGAACCATATCGATTTTGTCAAAGGTTTCGAGAACCAGATTGTTGTCGGCGACTATGCTTTTGTCCATGCTGGCATTCGCCCCGGCGTGTCACTCGACGAACAAAAACCAAAAGATCTGCGGTGGATCAGGGAAGAATTTCTCTCCGTTAAAGAACCACATGAAAAAGTAATTGTCTACGGCCACACGATCAATGAAGATGTTGTCGAAAATGGCAACCGGATCGGCATTGATACCGGTGCTTATTATACCAACAAGCTAACCGCCTTAGCGCTGGAAGGTGATCAACGCTGGTATCTGGATACATCCGTCCCCCAATGACAAAAAACGGCGGAACCTTTTCAGGTCCCGCCGTCGGTTTTAGGGTAGTGAGTTAAAAGTCTTAAGCGGCCAAAGCCTTAAGCGACTTGTACCTCGGGTCCGACTTCTTCTTCCATATCACGAAGAACATAGCCGCGGCCCCATACGGTTTCGATGTAATTTTCGCCGCCGCAGGCCAGAGCCAGCTTTTTACGCAACTTACAAATAAACACGTCGATAATTTTGAGTTCCGGTTCATCCATTCCGCCATAGAGGTGGTTGAGGAACATTTCCTTGGTGAGCGTCGTGCCCTTACGCAGGGAGAGCAGCTCAAGCATCGCATATTCTTTGCCGGTCAAGTGAACACGGTTGCCATCAACTTCCACAGTCTTGGCATCAAGGTTCACAGCAAGCTTGCCGGTACGGATAACCGATTGTGAGTGACCTTTAGAACGGCGCACAACAGCGTGAATGCGAGCAACCAGCTCTTCGCGATGGAACGGCTTGGTCACATAATCATCGGCACCAAAACCAAAGGACCGCACTTTGCTGTCCATTTCGCTGATACCGGAAAGAATAAGAACAGGTGTCTGCACCTTGGCGACACGCAATTTTTTCAGAACATCATAACCATGCATGTCTGGCAGGTTGAGATCGAGACATATGATGTCGTAATCATAGAGCTTCCCAAGATCGAGGCCTTCTTCGCCCAAATCCGTTGTGTATACATTAAAGCCTTCAGTCGTCAGCATCAGCTCAATTGCTTTTGCAGTCGTTGGCTCATCTTCAATCAGCAGCACACGCATTGGGCAGCCCCTTTTCTTAATTTACGCACCGGCAACAGGTACATTCCCGAAGCCCCTGGATCATTTATTAACCATAAGACAGATGAACGTAAAAGGTTAATTTTAGATTAATGTAGGATTAAGCACGAGTCGCAGGCAGGCGAATGACTCTGTAAGCCGCAGAAATGAGTCGTTTCAGGACTCTGCGATGCACTCGAAAAAAAGTTAACTTTTTCTCTGTGAAACCCATAAAAATCGAAAAATCGGAGTGCTTTTGCGCAAATTTGATCCGTATTTATCTGTTTTCATGGATAATTGCTCAGGAATCCATGGCTAATATCAACCTCTATGCCACCCATGGCTAATCGACTAAAGCAGTCCAATGACGTTCACCATTTCCGAAAGCGCGATTAGCGAAACATTTCTCGCAGCATCTGGCCCAGGCGGGCAAAATGTTAATAAGGTCGAAACCGCCGTACAGATGCGCGTTAATGTTTACGCGCTTCGCCTGCCCCCTTTTGCCTTTCGGAAGCTTCGCGAACTGGCTGGCCGCAAGATGACCAGCGGCGGCGAACTGATCATCACGGTTCGCGAACATCGAACACGAGAGGCCAATCGCGCGGAGGCTCGCAAGCGGGTTGAAGATATGATCTCCGAAGCCCATCAACGCGATGCTAGGAGAATAAAGACCCGCCCAAGCCGAGCCGCCAAAGCAAGACGGGTGGATTCCAAGAAGAAGAAAGCTGGGGTCAAAAAAATGCGTGGTAAGCCGACATTAGACTGACGCCGGCGCATAAAAGCACCGTCGTTTTGCAACAAACAGAATATTATTGGTCACTAGCGGTTTATCGCAACATATGGACTTGAACGCCTGCCCCATAAACTGATAGCGGCCTTGTCATGCATGATTTTACGATTTCCCAAGATCAGTCTCCGGACATACTGTACAGCGACCTGACATCTGCCGCACGCGCGGTGACAGATGGAGAGCCCGATGCCATTGCCAATATGGCAAATATCGCCGCCTTGATTTGGCAATATATTCCGGACCTCAATTGGGCGGGCTTCTACCGTGTGCTGGGCGATCAGCTAGTGCTCGGTCCGTTTCAGGGGAAAAGTGCTTGTATTCGGATCGCCATGGGTCAGGGCGTTTGCGGCACAGCCGCTGAGACTAATTCCGTCCAACGCGTGGCCGATGTCCATGCCTTTCCTGGTCATATTGCCTGTGATGCGGATAGCCGCAGCGAGCTGGTCGTCCCGGTTTGTAAAGACGGCAGTGTGATCGCTGTGCTCGATCTGGACAGCCCCCTGCCCGACAGGTTTTCGTTGGCAGATCAAAACGGCATGACGGCATTGATCGGGGCAATCGCTAACAACCTTGGTTAAGAGCTTCGTAACCATATTGACCCAATTCGAGACAGTCTTCAAAATCTACCCTATTTTACAAGCTGCTAATGGCCAAACACCCCTGAAAATGTTAACTATTCGTTAATCATTACGAAGTGGGGCGCGCTTATCGCATGTTCCTGAACAGGGAGTTTAACCATGAAGACCCTTTTATTTGCTGGCCTGGCTGGCGCTATGGCGATGATGCCGACAGCCGCATCAGCAGCCATCGACTCGGTGCCAAGCAGCACCGCAGCCCAGACACCAGTGAATATGTCTTTCACCTCTGCCATGGCGCTTGCCTCTGGCGCGCAAGGCGCGAAAAAGATGATGAACCGCATGGGCGGACATAATATGGGCGGGAAAATGACTAGGAGAATGGGCGGCAAGCAGATGCGCCATGGCTTCCACAGCGGACGTAAATTCCGCGACGGGTCAAGAGTTCGCACGGGCCGTATTGGTCACCGGCGCGGCTATCAACGTCCGCATCGGGGTTTCCGTCTCCCAAGAACATTCATTCAACCCAGCTTCTTCATTGCCAACTATGGCAACTATGGACTGAGCCGGCCTACCGCTGGCTATGGTTGGTCGCGCTATTATGATGATGCCGTACTCACTGATCGGCGCGGTGTGGTTCAGCAAAGCGTGAATAATCTCGATTGGGATCGTTATAATCAAGGCTATAACGACGGCTATCGTGCTGGTCAGGCCACCTATGATACCAGCGTCTTCATGAATGATGACCGGGTGATCGCTACGCCATCGGGCGCCCATGGTGGATCCACAACCTATCAAGGCGACTGGAACGGTGCCTATCGCGAAGATGGCAGCTATCAAGGCGATTGGCAGGGCACTTATCGTGATGCCGAGGGCAAGGTATATGAAGGTCAGTATTCCGGTACCTTTATCGGAGACGGCGATGCGTCTCAGGTTGGTGCCAGCTATGCAAATGGTCCTCACTGGAGCAGCGAAGGCACCGTCCGTGAAACCTCTCGCTATGAAGAACAGCGTGCTGGCGGCCGTGATGAAGAACTTGCCTATCTCGAACGCTGCAAGAAAAGCAGTGGTATTGGCGGCGCGGTGGTCGGCGGCGCTATAGGCGCTTTGGCTGGCAACCGGATCGCTGGACGGGGCAACCGCCTTGGCGGCTCTCTAATTGGCGGCGGCGTTGGCGCTTTGGCAGGGGCAGCTATTGATCAGGGTACCGATCGGTGCCGCAAGTTGCTGAAGAAATACGGCCAAGAAAACCAAGTGCGGCCGCAATATTCGCGCGCCCCGGGAACGGACTATCGGGCTCCCCAATATCGCGCACCGGTTCAGCAATCACAATATCGGACGCAACAGGCCTATCCCAGCGGTTGGCAGGGCGGATATTATTATCCCGCATATTATTACCCGCAGGCACAGCCGGCTGTTACAACGGTGGTGATCCAATCGGCTCCGGTAACGACGACAACCACAACGACTTATATCGAAGAGGAAGTCATCTATACCAAAGCGAAGGCTGCCAAGAAGCGTTGGAAACCTGCTCCGAAAAGAGTTTGGAAACCCAAGCCGAAACAGCATGCACCGGCACCGGTTAAAGGCTGCCAACAGGAATGTTGCCTCTACTGCGACTAGGCAACCAAGCCAGTTAAAAAAGCCCGCTGACCTTAAAAGTCGGCGGGTTTTTTGTGCCTGAGATATAATAAAGTCGGAATATATAGTGGGCTAAGAAAATCCAAAGCGGATCATCAAAATCAAGAGACGTTGCTTACAACCTGATTCCGGTCAAATCGTAGCCATCCGTCAGGGCCAAGTTGTTCTAGCGGCTGAAAGCGGACCTTATATTCCATCCGGCTCGATCCATTGACCCAATAGCCAAGATAGACATATGGCAGCCCTGCTTTACGCGCCCGCAAAATATGGTCCATAATGATGAAGTTCCCAAGACCGGCCCGATTGGGGTGATCAGCATCAAAAAAACTGTAAATCATTGATAGGCCATCGCCTTGTTGATCCGTCAGGCAAGCACCAACCAATCGACCTCTGATGCCATCCACAGATGGTTCCCGATACTCAATCACATAGCTTTTGACCGGCGATTGCTCGATCATGTCAGAATAGTCCATCTCGTCCATTTCCGTCATGCCGCCGCCGGGATGCCGTTTGGACAGATATTTTTGTAGCAAGGAAAACTGCTCTTCTGTCGCCCAAGGTTCACAGGCTTCGACAACCAGGTCCTGATTGCGCCTTAGCAGTTTGCGTTGGGTGGCATTAGGTCTAAATTCATCAACTAAAACGCGAACCGACACGCAGGCCTTACAATCAAGGCAGCTCGGCCGGTAAGCGACATTTTGGCTACGGCGGAAACCGATGCGGCCCAACGCATCATTTAACTCATCGGTATGCGGACCGCTCAGCTCTGTAAAAACTTTCCGCTCGCTCTTACCGGGCAAATAGGGGCACGGGCTAGGGTTTGTAACAAAGAATCGCGGAAAGCGAACGGGAGCAGTCACAGATGAGGGCCTTATTTTACAAATTTAAGAATCAATATCATCAATATGCCTTGTGCCGACACTTATGAAAAGGCAATTTACCATGTTAGAAAACTAGACGGTAAATAACGACAAGCTCAGCAACATCAGGACAAAAAAAAACGGGACGATAATCGCCCCGCTTTTTTTGAATATATTAGTCAAACCTCAAGGGCTTGTTGGTGCATCGTCGTCGTCGTCGTCATTAGAAATGATTACGATACCAGCGATAACCGCAGAAGCAGCCAAAACACCAATAAGAATGCCGGTGTT
The DNA here is from genome assembly GCA_947493215.1 of uncultured Sphingomonadaceae bacterium. Classification (GTDB taxonomy): domain Bacteria; phylum Pseudomonadota; class Alphaproteobacteria; order Sphingomonadales; family Sphingomonadaceae; genus Parasphingorhabdus. The sequence continues at coordinate 2,542,799 of CANLQE010000001.1, forward strand.
GCCTTCAAGCTTCTCAGCTTGAGCTTCAGAGGTCGCGCCAATGCGTTCTGCAACTGGAGCCGTGCTCTGGACAGACTGTGCCATTGCTGGTGCAGTCATAAGGGATACGGCAGCTACGGAGGCGGCCAATTTGTTAAACTTCATTATATACTCCAATCAGAATATTCTAAATTACCAAAGGAAAAGCCGAACTTCGACTCTTGAACCCCCTGATAGTACAATAACGCCGCGCGACTCTTTATTGGTTGCGTCCGCTATTAACCGCTTTGTTACTGGGAGAGACCCATCAACGCAAGGTCTAAACCGAAAAAATAGGCCAACGAATTGAATAGTGCGATATTCTGAGTGTTATTGCTTTTTCTGCACATATACGGGGCGCCCTCCTACCCACGTTTGTTCTACCACAATATTGCGGATAACTTGCGGCGCTGCCAACATAATATCTTCCCCAATGATTAGGAAATCGGCTCGTTTTCCTTTGATTAGGCTTCCAATTCTATCCTCTGCAAAAGAAGCATAGGCAGCGCCAATCGTATAGGCCTTCCAAGCCTGCTCGCGCATCAACCTTTCTTGCGGCAGCCATCCTCCGAAAGGTTGCCCACTGGCATCTTCCCGGGTGATCGCCGCAGCCAGTCCAGGGAATGGGTTTGCGGATTCGACTGGAACGTCGGTTCCAAATGCCAATTTCGCCCCCGATTCGAGAATCGAATTCCAAGCATAAGCGCCGGTTAAACGGTCCGGCCCCAAACGCGCTTCCGCCATCAGCCGATCAGAAGTCTGATGGACCGGCTGCATTGACGCGATGCTTCCTGTTTGAGCTATTCTTGGTAAATCGACAGGATCAACAATCTGGGTATGTTCAATCCGCCAACGACGATCGCCCTTAAACGTATATTGAAGCTCTTCAATTGCAGACAAAATCTCGTCATTGGCTTTGTCGCCAATCGCATGCACGGCGGTTTGAAAGCCATCCATCGATGCGCGGCTCATCTTGTTCTTGAGCTGCGCCGAAGTCAACAAAGTCAAACCTGACTCGCCTGGCTTATCTGCATAGGGCTGCTTTAACAGAGCACCTCTCGAACCCAATGCGCCATCAATGTACAACTTTACCCCTGCCAACTTGAGGCGATCTTCGTAGAGCCAAGGCGATGGTCCCGGGCCACCAATGGCAATCATGTTATCAATTTCACCGGCGTAAGAAATAATCCGGACTTTCAATTGGCCCTTGTCCCCTGCCCGTCGAAAGCTCTGCCAATGCTCCATGGTCGTCCCCATATCAGCAATGGTGGTGACCCCTTGGGACAGTAATATTTCCTGCGCCTTCATCAGGGCAAGATCATTTTCTACCGGACGCGGTTGGGGAATGACTTTTGCAAAAAGATTCTGCGCTTTATCGACGAAGATACCACTTGGCTTCCCGCCCGCCTTTTCGATCGCGCCGCCCAATGGTGCTTTGGTAGAGCTGGTAACGCCCGCCGCTTTCATACCAGCGCTATTCACCCAGGCCGCGTGGCCGTCCACACGCTCGAGATAGACCGGGCGGTCGGGAATTATAGCGTCCAGCTCCGCAGCTGTGGGAAAGCGCCCTAACCCCCAGGATTCCTGATTCCAACCACCGCCGATAATCCATCGGCGATTCGGGTTTTTTGCTGCATGTTCCCGCAACGCCTCTTGCGCCTCCGCCAGTGATTTTGTGCCAGACAGGTCCAACGTTAGCGCCGCAAAGCCCAATCCCATCACATGGCCATGTGCATCAACAAAACCCGGGATCAGCGTTTTCCCTTTGCCATCAAATCGGAAGTCAACGTCCTTCGGCCGCTTGTCTTTCTGATCCAACAGCTCTTTCACGCGGCCATCATCATCAATGACCATCGCTGCAAAGCGCAGGACTTTCCCATCCTCATTGAGCGTCATGCCATTGACGTTCTCTATCAGGCTATCGGCCTGTGCAGGCCCTGCTACAAGCATTGCCGTCGCACATAAAACTGTACCCGCCTTCAATATCGAAAAAATACGCATCACTATCCCCTGAAAACGGCCACTGAAAACGGCCCCCAAAAACTACACCCTGCTTTTCGCTATTCTGGACACCAGCGAACTCGTGTCATTCCGACCGCCGCCAGCGGCTTGCACTTCGGCATAAAATTGATCGACCAATGCGGCAACCGGCAAAGTTGACCCATTGGTCCGTGCTTCTGCGAGTGCCAGCCCAAGATCCTTGCGCATCCAATCCACCGCAAAACCAAAGTCAAATTCATCCTTGGCCATGGTGGTCCAACGATTGTCCATCTGCCAGCTTTGTGCCGCACCGCCTGAAATGGCTTCATAGACTTTGTCGAGGTCAAGTTTGCTGGCTTGAGCAAAACGCAAAGCTTCTGACAGCCCTTCTAAAACACCGGCAATCGCAACTTGATTGCACATCTTGGTCGTTTGCCCGGCCCCCGGGCCGCCAACATGGACGATACGCGCCGCATAAACCGCCATAATAATTTCAGCTGCGACAAAAGCTTCTTTGCTGCCGCCACACATGATTGACAATTTGCCATTTTCAGCGCCTGCCTGCCCGCCAGATACTGGTGCATCGACCACATGGATGCCCCGTCCCTGTGCCTCGACCGACAATTGCCGCGCGATTTGCGCTGATACGGTGGTGTGATCGATGAACAGACTGCCGCTCTGCATCGCTCCAAAAGCACCATCGCGCCCCATCGTAATCGCACTTAAATCATCATCATTGCCAACGCAGCTGATAACAATTTGCGCTTCTTTGGCGGCGTCAGCTGGGCTGCCCGCAAAGGCGCCACCATATTCTGCCACCCATTTTTCCGCCTTTGATTTGGTACGATTATAAACCGTCAGGTCATGCCCTGTCCGGGCCAAATGTGCTGCGATAGGACCACCCATCACGCCAATTCCGATAAATGCAATTTTTGCCATGGCTTACACGCATAATCATTGTTTCCCTGAAAGACCAGATGGGTTAGGGCCTGTGACATTATGACCGATCAAGATACCAGCTCGCTTCCCTCCTTCACCTATGCCGATGTCCGGGCTGCCCATGCCCGTATTCGCGACCGCGTCGTGCAAACGCCGACGCTAAAAAGCATTACCTTGTCGGAAATGGCGGGCGCGGAAGTCTTTCTGAAATTCGAAAACCTTCAGTTTACTGCGGCCTATAAGGAGCGCGGTGCATTGAACGCCCTGCTGCTGATGGATGAGGACAAACGCTCGGCTGGCGTCATTGCAGCTTCAGCGGGCAACCATGCCCAGGGTCTTGCCTATAATGCGAAGAACCTGAACATTCCCGCCACTATCGTCATGCCAACCACCACACCGATGGTAAAAGTCGAGCAAACACGTGGCCATGGCGCAGAAATCGTAATGAAAGGCGGCAGTTATGACGAGGCCTATTCGCACGCATTGGAACTCGCCAAAGACCGCGGCCTCACTTATATTCACGCCTTTGATGATCCGCGCGTTGCCGCTGGCCAAGGGACCGTGGCCATCGAAATGCTTGAAGCCGTTCCCGACCTCAACCGCCTGATCATTCCAATTGGCGGCGGCGGGCTTTTCTCCGGCATGGCAACCGCGGCTCATGCGATGAAACCGGATATCAAGATGACTGGCGTGCAAGCCGCACTCTATCCCAGCATGTATGGCAAGCTGAACGGTAAGGATGTTACAGCGGGCGGCGACACGCTGGCCGAAGGCATTGCCGTGCGCAATCCGTCAGAATTTACCGCTGCCATCATCCAGAAATATGTGGATGAGATCCTACTGGTCGGCGAAGCCCAACTGGAAGGGGCGGTCAGCCTGTTACTCCAGATAGAGAAAACCGTCGTTGAAGGCGCTGGCGCCGCCGGTCTCGCTGCTCTCTTGGGCAACAAGGAAAAATTTGCTGGCGAAAAAATCGGTCTGGTCCTGTGTGGCGGTAACATCGATACGCGGCTCTTGGCCAATGTGCTGCTGCGCGATCTGGCGCGCTCCGGCCGCCTCGCTCGCTTGCGTCTCCATCTACGCGACCAGCCCGGCGCGCTCTATAATGTTGTGAAGCAATTTGCCGATCATGAAGTCAATATCATCGAAGTCTATCACCAGCGCGTGTTCACCAACCTGCCCGCAAAAGGTCTCATTACCGATATCGAGTGCGAGGCAAAAGATAAGGCGCAACTGGACGGTTTGATCGCTGATCTCAACAAAGTCGGCTATGATGTCCGGCAGGTGGAATTAGCGGACTAATCCTGCTTCTTCGCCTTTGCCGGATCATATTTGGCGAACCAGCCCATGATATTGTCTACCTTGGCGATCAGATTACTGGGCCTGCCAGCAATCAGATGCGGGGCACCGGGAACCTTGACCAGCACGGTATCGACATTCTGAACTTTCAGCGCGGTATAAAATTGCTCCGCCTCCCAAGCCGGCGTGCGCCAGTCCGCTTCTCCGACCATTAACATCGTCGGCGTCTTTGCGTTGTTGACAATAGACAAGGGAGACCGCCGCCAATATTCCTCTGGCTGCTCCCACGGCTGGGCGCGGAACCAATGCCGGCTGACAAACCGCGAAATATCCGCCGCCAGCGCCATGGTCGTCCAGTTGATCACGGGTTTGATCGAGGCTGCAGCCGCGAACCGGTCGGTTTTCCCGACCGCCCATGCGGTCAATATACCGCCGCCAGAGCCGCCGGTAATGAACAACCGATCCTTGCTGACATAATTTTTGGCCACCAGCGCATCGACCACAGACATCAGATCATCATGGTCTTTCCCGGGATAATCAAGATCAATAAGCTGCGCGAATTCTTCCCCATAGCCAGTAGAGCCGCGCGGGTTCACATAGACGGTGACATAGCCTTCTGCTGCAAATCGCTGAATTTCCGCAGCGAAAAATGGACCATACATCGCATAAGGCCCGCCGTGAATTTCAAGGATCATCGGATAGGAACCATCCGCCTGAAAACCGGGAGGCAGTGCGACCCAAGCTTGAATGTCGCGGCCATCATGGGTTGATTTGGTGACGATTTCTTCCACCTTGGCCAGTTGCAGATGGCCCAAAGCATCATCGTTGAGATTGGTAAGAACACGGCCCGCCTTGCCGCCGCGAGACAGCGCAACCTCAGCAGGACGGTCGGTGCTGGCTTTAGTGTAAGCGATGATCGGCGCGCTTCCCCCTGCTCTCTTGGCGACCGAGAAACTGCCCGACGCATAGGGACGACCGATGGCAGTCCCGCCAATGTCCCGTACCAATGTTTTGACATTGCCGGACAGGTCAATCGACACAAGCGTAAGCAAACCATCAACCTCCGTCTGCGCGATCAAGGCTTTGCCATCGGCGCGCCAGTGGGCCGCATCAATAGACCGATCAAAATTAACCGTCAGGTTGCGCGAATTGGTGCCATTGGCGCCCATCACATAAAGCTCGGTATGCTGATAGGATTTCAGCTTATCATCATAACCCAGATAGGCAATTTGCGAGCCCCTGGGGGAAACGCTTGGTGCAAAATCAGGACCATCGCGCTGTGTCAAAGCGGTCATCGACAGATCGGACAGGTTCACCCGATAAATCTCGCTTTCAATCGGATCGAGATCCGCGTCTTCCACATCATTGCCCGTCACCAACAGCGAACCATTGCCCAGCCATTCGGGTGAGATGAACCCATTTTTGCCTTTGGTCACCTGACGCGGTGTTCCGCCCTCGGCGTTCAAAACAAAGACATGGCTTTTCCCTTTCGGAAGATAACCAGCACCATCAAAACGAAAAACCAGATCATCAAATACCCGCACCGGCTTTGCCCATTCGGCCCCTTCCGGGCTTTTAGGCGGTTTGGCAAAGGTCGCAGGCTCATCCGGGATAAACATCGAAAAGGCGATCGACTGGCCATCGGGAGACCATGTTGGCGCGCTCGGGTTGGTGCTCAATTGCGCGAGGGAAAAGCTGTCGCCGCTATCCATATAGCGTACACGCAAATCTGGCTTGCCATCTGTGGTGGTTAGATACACCAACCGGTCCCCATTGGGCGACCAGCGCACCGACGAGCTAGAACCCTTGCCCGAAACCAACGGCCTGTGATTGCCATTGCGCGTGTTAATCGTCCACAGATCGCCAACCACCCGGTCGCTGGCTTTGTCCATCGACTTACGCGCATAAACAATCGTCGCACCATCTGGCGAAATCTGGGGATCATCGGCATATTCCAGATCGAAAACACGATCTGATGTAAATTTGCCTGCATCATCGGGCGTTTCCGCTAACCCTGCGCCGGCAATCGAAAGAAACGAGCAAGCAGCAAGCAAATGGCGTGTTTTCATCATATTCCCCTTGGTTCCGACAGAACCTATGGGCGTCACGCGGTCTTTGCCAGTGGGAATTTGCATAAATTGCAAAAGGGGCCGCTATGGGCGCAAAAGCGGACATTCCAATTTCAGCCTTCCCGTTGCCGTCGAACGGAGGAAAATATCCGATTTCCCCGATTCCGAAACTCATGTTTCGCGTGCCTTATTTGTTACACTTGAAGCGGGTGCGGCCGGCTATTGGAGCATACGGCGATGTGTTCCCAAGGCGGCAATCATTGGCAGTAGAACGAACAGATCGGCAAGAAGAGCCAGCAAGAAAATCGCAATGCAAATTGAGCCAAAATAAAGAACCGTGGGCATCTGACTGAAAAAAGCAGACGACAAACCGACCGAAAGAACCAGCGTTGTTGTGATTAATGCCGGTGCGACATGCTGCATCACGCCTGAAAGATCTGCCATTGTAAAGGCATCTGCCTTATTGCGTCGATCGATATGCAGGCGATTGAGCACATGGATAGTATCATCAACCGCCACTCCAAAAGCAATCGAAAGAGCAATCGCTCCGGTAAACTGGAGCTTCCAGCCACTGGCCATCAGCCAGGCACCAACCGCCAGAACAGGGATCACGTTGGGCAGAATGGCCGCAACACCATAGCGCCATTCACGAAACCATAGCCCGATCAACAGCGGACAGGCAAATGCAGCAAGCAGGAAACTGATTGTCAACTCCTTGATCATCTGATCGGACAAATGGGCGGCAAGCGCGGTCAGGCCGGTAATGGACTCTGTAGACAACTGTCCAGTGTCCATCGTTTCCAACCGGGTCTCAACATCCGAAATAAGCTGTCGGACGGCGGGGGATGGTTGATCCTGGACACGAAATGAAAGCTTGAATGCATTTTCGTGCAAACCGATCAGTTCCGCCTTCATCCGGTCAGGTAGCTTGTCGAGCAGCGCTTTGATGTCATCCGGGCGCGCCGGCTCCCCGGAATTCAGTAAAATCCGGGTCAGACTATGTAGTGAATAAATATGATTGTTCGGATAGGCTTTTTCTAAATCTTCATGCACCCTGCTTAGCGTTTCAATATTGGGACCAGATATCAACCGCTGGTCATTGCCGGATCGACTTAGGACAATGTTCAGCGACTGAGTGGGGCTGCTGATCGCCTCGGCTCGTTTCAACGCCAATATTATAGGCTCATCATCATACAGATATTCATTGAAGCGATGCGTTGATTCCACTGGCAGAAAAGTGGCTAATAGTAGCGCGGCAAACATCCCGCTCAAAAGCACCACCTGGTATTTTCTGTCCACCAACCATTTTGTCGTTTTTGCAAAGCCAAGACTGCCATGATCTTTTGCCTGCATTGGCTTTGTCAGCGCCTTTTCAATCCATCCAAAGCGCCAGCCAATGGCATATACCAATGGATGAATGACGATTGCGGCGAACATCGACAACATCAATCCAACGATAGCGGCAACGGCGAACATTTTGATCAGCGCTGATTCAGAATAGAATAGGCCGGCCATCGCAATCATCGTTGTCAGTCCGGTTAGTATGCACGGCGCGGCTATCGCCCGCATCATGCAGCGAACAGATTCATCTCGCCCTTTGTTGGCAGCTGCATTTTTTCGCAGTTCAAAGGTCATGTGAATGCAATTGGCCATTGTGATCACAAGAATCAGGATAGAAATCGAATTGGTGATCACGTTCATTTCCAACCCGAGCAGCCCCATTGCTCCAAGCGTAAGTATAACCGCAAAAATCGGAGCGATGCCGTTGAGCAACCCAACAGCCAGACTACGGAACAGCAAAAGAGAGACAAGGGCTCCCAATATCCCTCCAATGGCATTCAGCAGAGCCTGCTCTTCAATAATACGGCTGACGATCAAGTTCAGTATCGGCAATGTGCCCGTCATATGTAGTTCTAGGCCCGAGTTCTGCGATGTTTCTCCAATTAGAATTCCAAGTTCATCGATAAGCGGTTGAACATTTTTCTCGTCAACGCGCTCTTCCTCCACCGAATAGACAATGACCATCTCATTTTGCTCGCGGTTTACCAGCGGCAGTATTTTCCAGTCTGACTGATCAACCATGTTCAGCGGAACCGACATATTTGGATAGTCGGACAGATCGTCCGCGATCAAATTCTGAAACTGTCCCGACGCGGAATCATATTCCTGAATGGAGAAGATCGAATGCGCAAATTCGACGCCGTCTATCAATTGACCATCGAGAACAAGGTCGCGAAGCATCTCTAGTTGCTGTTGATCAAAAGATTGTTGCGAGCGGGCGACTATGACAATTTCGGTGTCAGCCTGTGGAAATTCAGCCTTATGGTCTAAAAACTTGGTATATTCCGGATAAGAAGAGGAGAATATATCGCGTGCACCGTCATCGAAACGGATCTGCGTAGCGCCGAATATCGAGAATGCCGCAAGCACAAGAATGAGTATCGCGAAAGACTTTTTCCTGTGCAGTAGGACGTTCGTGACCCTCTCAATCATGTTCAACCTGTGCGCAGATGGTGTGTGTCTTTCCTCGGACGTAACAAAGGTCCAATGTGCTTGTTGGAAACTTTGAACAAACGGTTAAAAACCTTATAAATTGAGGTATCCAATTGTCTTATTCCCTAAAACCGGTCAAGCTAAGAATGCTTGATGTGGTCGCATCGGCGATATCGGGGCCAATCGTTCGGGACATCAGAAGAAAATGTACGATATTTACACTTTTGCGCGAAGGTACATTTGCCAATCATTCGCCTTTGCCGCTGTCATGGGCTTGCTTGTTTTAGGAAGCACATCGGCAACTGCAGCAAAACCTGTTCCGCTGGCAAAGATGGCAGGTCAGTGGACTGGTGACGGTTGGGCTTCGCGGGCCAAGGGTGCTTCAAAAGAGAGAGTAAGGTGCCGGTTAAAGGCAAAGTATAGTGTAAAAACACGAAAATTGACTCTCAGTGGCAAATGCGCAGCAACCAGCGGGACATATTCTCTGCTGGGCCATATTGCAGAATATCCAGGCTCCAAAAAACTGACTGGCCGATGGGTCAACCCAAAAGGCATGGGTTCTATGAATATCACAGGAAACAGAAGAGGCAATCGCCTGACATTCCTGTTCGATGGCAAAGACAAGAAATCCAAACGCAAAGTTGCCTACAGGACTGTTTGGGATTTGCGGAATACCGGCTTTTCTTTGAATACCGGTTTTGCTTCCGGTGCACATAATGCACTTGGTCAGATTGATTTCCAAAGATAACAACTGCTCATAAGTTTGATTTGGGTCAGTTTACTATGGAAAGAAGTTTCAATGTCCGCTTTCGGGATATTGCGGACATGAATCCGGACTTCTATCAACACTGATATTTGATATTGATCACCGGAAAGTATCGAAGCCAGAGGCGAGCCTGTCAGCGCGATTTGAACTAGGGGTCGGCACTATCGTTGTTCTTGTCATGCAGGAATTGCTCGATCTGCTCTTTCAATGGATCCTCCACTGCCCCATGTTTGTTGAAATGGGGTGGTTCGAAGTTATCTTCGATGCAGCTGCGGTGGAAATACCACCCCGAGGTGATGCCTGGCATGTTTGCGATATCTATTTCGACATTTGTTAGTTCATGGTCTGGTATAAACGTCTCGCAAATCGAACAAACAAATCCACCCTCAAGCGGGATCGCATGATCTTTGGATTTATATTCAGTGTTTGGATCAAGACGTTCGAGTAGATCTCCGATCACGTCCTGCCAAGCCGGACCATCTTCTTCGCCCCAAAGTTGAGCCAACTCAGAGGACTCCAGCACTCGGACGGTTGCATCTCGAGCCTGCGTCAACAAAGCGATGGATGGTTGGTCGAACTTGGTGATCAGAGTTTGCGCTTCTTTGGGTAAATCCGTCGCCGGTCGCCCTAATATACCGGCCAAAAGATCAGCTGCAGCAAGTGCCTCGCTCGCAAGGTCGGCATCGACAGAGTCTAGCGGTTCGGCGGTAACAGAATGTATCGGACGCATCAGATCATCCATCGACGCGATACTGTCGAAAAAATCTACCGCCGTATCGTTGCTGAAATTCCCAGTGCCCCATACCCCCATAATGCCTCTCCCTGTTCCGGAGACACATTAACCTAACGTCGTTAAGGCTTGATTTATTGGACGGCCGCTTTCGGGATAAAGCGATCCTTTAACCGCTAAACCCGCGCAGTCACGCCAGCGTCGCGCATCCCGCGCCACACTTGCACCGCCTGTACGGTTTCCGGCACATCGTGCACCCGCACGATCTGCGCGCCTTGTTGAATTGCGTGATGGGCGAAGGCTATCGAACCGCCTAAGCGCTGATCGACCGGTGCTTCCTTGGACAATGCGCCGATCATGCGTTTGCGGCTCGCACCGATGAGCAGGGGCTGACCCAGAGCATGAAAGGCCGCTATATTGTTCATCAGGGCAAGGTTGTCGGATAGCGATTTGCCGAACCCGAGGCCGGGATCAACGATGATTTTTTCGCGCTCAAAACCGGCTTCGACGACATCCGCGATGCGCTGTTCCAGCCAGTTAAAAGTGTCGGTTACGACATTCCCATAGCCATCACCCTTGTGCGGATCTTTGCCGCTCGATGGGGCGTGCATCAGGACTACTGGTCTGCCAGAAACACCGGCAACTTCCAGCGATCTTTTGTCATGCAACAAAGCCGATACATCGTTGATGATATGCGCGCCCGCGGCAATCGCTGCTTCCATCACCGCTGCCTTGCGCGTGTCGATGGATAAGGCCGCGCCGCATTGGGTGAGCTTTTCGATCACCGGCACGACGCGTTTAATCTCATCGCCTTCCCAAACCGTTTCCGCTCCGGGCCGCGTGGACTCGCCGCCGATGTCGAGGATGGATGCGCCTGCGGTCGCCATATCAAAACCGGCGTCCGCCGCAATTTGCGGATCGCCGTCATGTTTGCCGCCATCGGAAAAACTATCCGGTGTCATATTAAGTATGCCCATGACGTGCGGCTGATCAAAGCGCAGCACCCGTTCTCCGCATTGCAGCGGCGCATGGGTCTTGGTCAGGTTCGCAAACAGCGCAGCAGCGCGCTCTTGCAATGGTTCTGGCAATCGCGATGCGATCTTGTCCCATAGCTCCACCGGAACCAGGCTTCTAATGGCGGGCTTGCCCTCTTCAAATATCGAATATTCAACTTGAGAAAACCACAGCAAACCATTGTTTAACCGTATATTTTGATCATCAAAATATTGTGGGCTGTCAAGAAACCCAACGGGTTTCAGATAGAGTTTTGCATCCGGTCCAACATCCACCATGAAATTCGTCCTAAGGCTCTGTGGCCAGCAAATAGGTCTGGCGCAGATCATCCACCGGTTTCAATCGCTCGCCATCATCATAATACCAATAGGTCCAACCGTTGCAGCTTGGTGCATCCTGCACCGTCGCACCGATTTTGTGGATCGAGCCTTCCTGACCATTCCAAAGCAACGAGCCATCCGCCCTCACCTTGGCTTTGAATTTGCGGTTCTTGCTGCACAATTCCGTGCCGGGTTTCAGATAGCCGGTTTCGACCAATGTGCCGAATGCCACCCGCGGCTTGGATTTGGGCGACTGCATGGTTTTGAGATCGCTCTCATCCAATGGCAGCGCCGCTTCGATGCGTTCTTCGGCTACTTCGCAGTAATTATCTTCCTTCTCACAACCGATCCAGTTGCGGCCAAGGCGTTTGGCCACAGCACCCGTGGTTCCCGTTCCAAAAAATGGATCGAGGACAACATCACCCTTGTTGGTGGTCGCCAGCATCACTCGGTATAGCAAAGCTTCTGGCTTCTGAGTTGGATGCGCCTTGACGCCATTGCGTTTCAGACGCTCCTGTCCGCCACAAATCGGCATGACCCAGTCGCTACGCATTTGCAGCTCGTCATTGAGGTTTTTCATCGCGCGATAGTTGAACGTATATTTCGCCTTCTCGCTTTTCGACGCCCAGATGAGCGTTTCATGAGCATTGGTAAACCGCGTGCCCTTGAAATTGGGCATCGGGTTGGCTTTGCGCCAGATAATATCGTTGAGTATCCAATAGCCCAGATCCTGCAAAGACGCGCCGACCCGGAAAATATTATGATAGCTGCCAATGACCCATAAAGACCCATTGGGCTTCAAGATGCGTCGCGCTTCTTTCAGCCACGCCTTTGTAAAAGCGTCATAGACGGCAAAGCTGTCAAACTGGTCCCAGGCATCATCGACGGCATCCACCTGCCCGCCTTCGGGCCGGTATAAATCACCACCCAGTTGCAGATTATAGGGCGGATCAGCGAACACCATATCGACCGATTCATCGGGCAAGGATTTCATCGCTTCGACACAATCCATCTTCAAAATCTGATTAAGTGGCAATTCGACCGCTGGCTTTTTCGCGCTCTTGGCCTTGGCCTTCGCCTTTGTTTTGGGCGTGTCGATACGCTCAATTATACCCATGAATTTTTCGCCTTTTTGACTGAATTGACCCTCAGGGTGAGTCCTCAGCGGCCATCGGTCAAGGCCGTTAACTTAGGTTAAAGCCGTATCTTTATGGTTAACAAATAATTCAAAAGGAGAACGAAACGAGTCCCCCACCAGATATGGAGTCTTGGGCCGCATGTCAGACTCAATCCCTAGTGGTGTGTCCCAAAGGACTCGCTAACGGATACAAATCAGAAAAAATAAAATTATCGTATTTCACAACGACTAACCGCAAATTTTGGTTACGCATTGGTTAACTTATTTGCCGGACTTCCCGAAATATGGTTATGTCTTCCCAGTATTTCAGCAGAAGCTGGCATTTGATCATACGGGGCGCGTAATGACAGTCGAGACGAATGTAAAAAACACGGGCGATACTGTGAAAACAGCGTCCAAAGACGATCTTTTCAAAGCAAAGACCAGCGACACCGAACAGGCGCTGCTGCAATCAGATACAGCTACAAAAACCGTGCCTTTTGGCGCAAAATATGGCGGCAGGGCAGCGCGCGCCAAGTTGCGCGAACATGCCATTCTCTCCACAACCAAGATCGGCGGCTCCATAGCAGCAGTCTATTGGATGTTCGCTTATGGCTCCGGTTGGGTCGAATGGTCCGCCTTTCTCGTCGGCTATTTCATTTCCATGGTCGGTTGTATCGTCGGCTATCACCGCTATTTCTCGCACCGCGCTTTTGAAACGTCCAAGCCAATGGGCATTTTCATTGCAATACTGACGCAATCGGCGGCGCAAGGTTCCGCGCTGCACTGGGCCGCCAATCACCGCCGTCACCACGCGATGACCGACAAGGTCGGCGACGCGCATAGTCCACATTTTGATGGCTATGGCAAACCGCTTAAGGGCTTTGCGAAATTTCATCATAGCCATGTTGGCTGGTTGTTTGACCGGACCACCACAGACCTTGAAATCTATGGCAAAGGCCTGGTCGATGACGAAATCGTGATGTACGCGCATCGCACACGCTGGTTCTGGTATTTTGTTTCTGCGGTCGTCTTTCCCACCCTATGGGCCTTGGCCTTTGCTGGTCCAGAAGCGATTATCGGAACTATATTGATTGCTGGACTTCTTCGGATTTTCGCAGTTCTAACCGTGCTTCAAAGCGTGAACAGCATCTGCCATCTCTTTGGATCACAACGGTTTAAGGGTCATGATACAGCCAAAAACAATCTGATAGTCAATATCCTGACGATGGGCGATGGCTGGCATAACAACCACCACCAACATCCCCGCTCCGCCACCTCGGGTGTCGTGTGGTGGGAATTTGATCCTTGCGCGAACATCATCCGTTTGTGGGAGAAAATGGGCCTGGTCTGGAACGTCAAATGGGCGCCGCGCTATATCAAAGATGACAAGGGCGAATGGGTGCAGGAAAAATCAAAGGCTGCTGCCAAACAAGCCGCGTAGTTCAAATCCGCTATAGCAATTCAAGCTGGGCCACCGGCGCAAAGCTTTTGCGGTGTAGCGGTGTAGGCCCATATTTCTTAAGCGCCGCCATATGCTCCGCCGTTCCATAGCCCTTGTTCCGTTCCCAGCCATATTCGGGATATTCCTCGGCCGCCGCGATCATCATCCGGTCGCGATATTCTTTGGCCAAGATGGACGCTGCGGAAATGCAGGGATGGATGGCATCCCCGCCGATCACCGCTTCGGCCTGAAAGTCCCATTTGGGTAAGCGATTGCCGTCGACCAATATATATTCCGGCCGCTGCGATAGCCCCTCAGCGGAGCGCGTCATAGCGAGCATTGTCGCCTGCAATATATTGATAGAATCAATCTCAGATTGATCGCATAATGCAATATAATATATGGTTTTTTCTAGTATCTCGGCTTCAAGAGCCGCGCGCCTTTTAGCCGTGAGTTTCTTACTATCGTCCAACCCCATAATGCCATGTCCGTACGGCAATATCACCGCTGCTGCGACCACTGGCCCAGCGAGCGGCCCCCTGCCCGCTTCATCAATACCCGCGACAGCTTTCACAGTCATATCTTCGGCACACCCATCGGACCATGGCCAGACCCAAAGCCGGGCGCGGTCTCCAGGCTTGCCCTGACATAGTCCCGCGCCTTGCCAATCGCGGCGCTCAAGCTGTCTCCGCTGGCGAGATGGGTCGCTATTGCCGCTGACAAAGTGCAACCCGTGCCATGGCTGTGCCGCGTATCAATCCGATTGCCTTCCCACCGTTCAATTTCACCATCAGCATTAAGCAGCCTATCGGTCAGCACATCAGCATCGCCATGCCCACCTTTGACCAGAAACGGCACAGCAAAGCCGGAAATACTATCCTCTCCGCCCAAGCGCTCCATCTCGTCCAAATTGGGCGTAACCAAGGTGCACAGTGGGATAATCTTCTGAAATGCTGCAATAGTACGACTATCCGCCAGGGTCGCGCCGCTGGTAGCCACCATGACAGGGTCAAAGATAACCGGTTTTTTGCGCACGGATTTCAGGAAACCGGCGACCGCCAACGCAATTTCCGGTGATCCCAGCATCCCGACCTTGATCGCATCGGCATCAAAATCATCCATGACTGCCCAAATTTGTGCAAGAACCATATCTGGCGTCATGAGTTCAACCGCCGTAACCCCAGCACTATTTTGTGCAGTAACTGCCGTAATCGCGGTCATAGCATGGCCGCCTAAATTGGTAATCGTTCGAATATCGGCCTGTATCCCTGCCCCGCCGCCGCTGTCAGAACCAGCGATAGACAGGACCCGCGGACAATTTGCCTTCATATCCCGAATAACAGCAAGACAACTGCCGCAAACAGAAGGAAATCAAATATTCCGATGCTGATGATGATTGCTTTCCGGTTTTGCTGAAACCAGTCAGGCACAATGATGAACAAGGCCAGACCGACCGCGATTGGTATGAAGAGCAACATGACAATGATCGCCAGAAATATCATACTAGTCACCCTTTATATTTCCTCTCGGTAGAGGCCGGAAATTTCTCTAAAAGAGCTGTAGACCGTGTCGGCCTGGGCAGCAAGATACCACCGCAATTCGGGCATGTGCCTTTGTGCAGGGCAGCATTGCAATCATCACAAAAGGTACATTCGAACGAGCAGATATGCGCGCCGGGTTGCTCTGCAGGTAAATCCTTGCCGCAGCTTTCGCAATCCGGGCGCATATCGAGCATCAGGCCGCGACCTCTTCAACCACATTGCAGATGCGGTCGACGACTTGGTTGACTTGATCGGAGTTATCACCTTCCGCCATCACCCGGATGAGTGGCTCTGTCCCAGACGCCCGAATGACAAGCCGTCCCGTGCCGTTCAGCTCTTTCTCAGCCTCGGCAATGACCGCTTTCACACTGTCATCATCGAGCGGCGCACCGCTGGAGTAGCGCACGTTTTTCAGCAATTGCGGCACTGGATCAAAAAGATGGAGCAGCTCGCTGGCCGGCTTGCCGCTCTCGATCAATTCCCGCAAAACCTGCAACGCTGCGATCGTGCCATCGCCGGTTGTGCCATGATCGAGCAGGATCATATGTCCCGATTGCTCGCCACCTACGTTGAAGCCGCCCTTTTTCATCTCTTCCAGCACATAGCGATCGCCGACTTTAGAACGGACCAAATCGAGTTTTTGTGATGTCAAAAAGCGCTCCAACCCGAGATTGGACATGACCGTTGCAACAATACCATCGCCACGCAGCAAGCCGTTACGGCTCCAGCTGGATCCGATCAGCGCCATTAACTGGTCGCCGTCGACAATCTTGCCTTTCTCATCAACCACGATCAGGCGATCCGCATCACCGTCCAGAGCTATCCCGACATGGGCGCCGCTGGCGACAACGCTTTCTTGCAAGGCAGCAACATCGGTGGATCCGCATTGATGGTTGATGTTTTTACCATTGGGATCAACGCCAATGGTGATGACTTCAGCGCCTAATTCCCAGAAAGCAGATGGTGCAACCTGATAAGCCGCGCCATTGGCGCAATCGACCACCATCTTCAAACCGTCGAGCCGGATATGATCGGGCAGCGACATTTTTATCGCATGGATGTAGCGCCCACGGGCATCTTCAAAGCGTTTTGCTCGGCCTATATCCTCAGCCGGAGCCAGCTTGGCATCTTCCGAGAGATACCCTTCGATTTTCAGCTCATCTTCATCCGACAGCTTGAAACCGTCGGGACCGAATAACTTGATGCCGTTATCATAATAGGGGTTATGGCTGGCAGAGATCATCACTCCCAAATCCGCGCGCATCGATCGGGTTAACAACGCAACAGCGGGCGTTGGCATCGGTCCCACCTGTACAACATCCATCCCGACGCTGGTAAAACCGGCGACCAGCGCATTTTCCATCATATAGCCGGAAAGCCGTGTATCCTTGCCGATCACGACCCGGTGACGATGGTCACCGCGCAAAAAATGCCGACCCGCCGCCTGTCCGACTTTCATCGCAATTTCGGCCGTCATCGGGCTTTGATTAGTCAGTCCGCGGATGCCGTCCGTTCCAAAAAATTTCTTCGTCATAACAGGCCGCACTCTCCAATTGGTACGCATTCCGGATTCGGGCCAAATTAGCATTGGCATTGCGTTCCCTTAAGCCTTAGCGTCTGGCCCCAATGGGATAAAGCCGAAACAGGGGCACACACGTAAAATGATCGAAATTCTCAATGGCCTTATCGACCGCTTGTCCGATCTGGTTTTCTATAAGACCAACCTGTTCGGCATAGATATTGAGCTAGTGGTGCTGTGGCTGGCTTTCCCGATGCTGTTTTTCACCGCCTATCTGGGCTTCATCAATGTTCGCGGCATGGGCGCGGGTTTCCGTGTGTTACGGGGCAAATTCTCCAGTCCTGATCAACCGGGTAATATGTCGCCTTTTGCAGCACTCACCACCGCGCTGTCGGGTACGGTGGGTCTCGGCAACATTGCCGGGGTCGCGATTGCGTTATCGACCGGCGGACCGGGTGCAGCCTTCTGGATGTTCATCATCGGCTGGGTCGCCATGACCGTTAAATGTGCAGAAGTGACGCTGGGTATGAAATATCGGGAGATTCAGCCCAATGGCGATGTCCGCGGTGGCCCGATGTATACACTCAAAAACGGATTAGCTGCAAAGGGCTTTGCGAAGGTCGGACTGATCATCGGCGGCATTTATGCGTTTCTGGCCTTGTTCGGTGCGATTCCGTTGATTCAGGTAAACCAAAGCTATGCGCAGGTCGCAGACGTTACGGGTTTCACTTATCCGCTTGCCTACGGAATTATCATGGCCGCGCTCGTCGGATTGGTCGTGATCAATGGTGTAGGCTGGTTGGCGCGTGTGACAGCATCGGTCGTCCCTGCGATGGGCCTCGTTTATCTTGGCGGTGTCTTTGCCATCCTCGCGATGAACTTTGAGCAGATCCCCGCTGCGATCGCGCTCATCGTGTCGGACGCGTTTACCGGAGAAGCCGCCGCGGGCGGAGCCATTGGCGCCTTTGTCGTGGGCATGCGCCGCGCGGTTTATTCATCCGAAGCCGGCATTGGCTCTGCGGTTATCGCTCATACCCAAGCCCGTGCCAGTGAACCGGCATCAGAAGGCCTCGTAGCGCTGCTCGAACCTTTTATCGACACGGTGGTCATCTGCTCTCTCGGCGCCATAGCCATGGTCGTTGCCGGGACTTATGTTGGTGATGTCGAGGGTATCGAAATCACCTCTGCCGCTTTTGCAACGGTTGCGGACTGGTTCCCTTACCTGCTCGCGGTTGCGGTTTTCCTGTTCGGATTCTCCACCCTCTGCGCCTGGGGCTTTTACGGCCAGCAGGCATGGTGCTATTTGTTCGGGCATAGCAAGACGGCGATTTGGTCTTACAAGTTCGTCTATGTTATATGTCTGCCCATTGGTGCGATGCTCGAACTGGGGCAGGTCATAAAACTGGTTGATAGCGCCTTTTTCCTGATGGCCATTCCCAATATAATCGCGCTCTATGTTTTCGCGCCGGAGATTAAACGAGAGATTTTCGGTTATCTGGATAGACAGAAGCTGCCATCAAAGGAGCCAAGCAATGAAATATCGCAAACTCGGTAAAGAGCTCGAAGTATCAGCGCTCGGCCTTGGCTGTATGCCGATGTTCGGCATTGGCAGCGGTATGTACGGCAAAGCGAACATGACGGAGAGTCTCGCGACGCTCGATCGGGCGATGGAATTGGGCGTGACCTTTTTTGATACCGCAGAAGTCTATGGCCCTTACAAGAATGAAGAGCTTCTCGGGCAGGCGATTAGAGGGCGTCGCGAACGGTTGGTCATCGCGACCAAATTTGGCTTTGACCTTACCAACCCAGCGAAAATCGGCACTGATTCATCGCCGGAAAATGTTCGCCGCGCTTGCGATGCTTCGCTGCAACGCCTGGGCGTTGATGTTATTGATCTGTTCTACCAGCACCGCGTCGACCCCGATGTTCCGATTGAGGATACGGTCGGCGCGATGGCAGAACTCGTTCAAGCGGGCAAGGTTCGTTATCTGGGCTTGTCTGAAGCCGGAGCCGACACGATAAGACGCGCGCACGAGGTCCACCCGATTGCCGCGCTGCAATCAGAATATTCGCTTTGGGAACGCAGCATTGAAGAGGAAATCCTGCCGCTCTGCCAAGATTTGAATATCGGCTTTGTGCCTTATAGCCCCTTGGGTCGCGGCTTCCTGACCGGACAGATTACCAGCCGCGATGATCTGGACGCAGACGATTACCGTCTCCGTGATCCGCGCTATTCGGAAGAAAACTTCGACCAGAACCTGAAGATGGTGGACGTGGTCAAGCAGGTCGCAGGCCGTCACGATTGCTCGCCCGCCCAAATTGCGCTGGCGTGGCTATTAGCGCAAGGAGACTTCATTGTTCCGATACCCGGTTCCAAACGCCGGGCGACGCTGGAAGACAGCATGGCGGCGGTCGACGTCGCTTTAACAGACGCCGATTTGGATGAACTCGAAAAAGCAGCGCCTGTGGGCGGGACATCCGGCCCCCGCTATGGCGAAGCGATGATGTCTATGGTTCGACTTTGACAGAATAGGACAGACGTTTTCCTACAGGCTTGGCTCCATGGTAATAACAGCGATGCTCTTTCTCAGTTTTGAATAATCAATCACTGCCCCACAGGCGGTGGATGTTTCACATGCTGGATCAGGGTAGTAATTTGGAGAATTGGTCGGAGAAGCAGGCTTCCTTGGTGTGAAGTTAGTGAAGTTAAGGATTTTGCGGTAGCGCTTTCGATGCAGAAATCGGACTTTGAATCACTGCCGATGCTATCGATCATATGCCTTTGGCAGCGCGCCCGGCGTAGGATTGCGATAGCGTTCCCGCAACCGTTCCTGCCGGTTGGAAAGCGACTGCTCAACGCCATCGATAAACACCGTTTCCACCTGTGTGGAAAGTTCCAGCGGATCACCGGTCCATATGACTACATCACCCTGACGCCCCGCTTTTAGAGAGCCGAGTTGCGCACCCATGCCCATAATCTCGGCAGGTCCAGAACTAATCGCCGCAAAAGCCTCGTCCCAGCTTAGACCGGTTGCGCGTGGGACTTTGTTCAGTGCCACCAGATTACCGGCATATTGCATCGAATAGCGCAGCTGATGCGCATCACGGTCATTGATCATACCAATGGCCACCTGCACGCCGGCCTGTTTCATTCGGCCAATATTGGACTGGGTAGCGGACAGGTCTTCAAAACTATAGGGCAAATCACTCAGCGCTGATGCCAGCACGGGCACTTTCGCCGCCGCTATATCATTGGCGACACGCCACCCCTCATTCGCACCGACCAGCACCAATTTCAGAGACGGAAAATCTTTGCGCAGGCCGAGTACTTTCAAAATGTCATTAGCGCTGTTGGCATGGATCAAAAGCCGTGTTTTCCCGCTGATGACCGGCAGTAGTGCCTTGGCGTCAGATGCCTTAAGCATATCGCTGTCTAACAAAGCTGGGTTGCGGGAATAGGTCCGCGCTTCTTCCAGCATCGCGCGGAACAGGATATGGGCCGCCGTCCGGCTGCCCCCTGCCCGGCGGTGACCGGTTTCGCCCAGTTCGACAAATTGGAAAGCGCGCGCTTTCGTGATCGGATTATTATCCGCGCCCAAATCTACAATCGCGCCATAACCACCGAAGATCGATTTGCCAGTGCTCGGAGATACAACAGCGCGGGTGACACCGGCAGCCCGGTTCACCGCAACTGGTGCTGCGAAGGGATTAACGGCATATTGAACATCAAGAGCGGCAGAAAAAACCGAGTCAGTGGCGCTGGAATCATTGGTTCCGCTAACCGCCCCGACTTCAACCAAACCAACCCGGCTAAAACCTGCGAATATACCCGGCGTTACCCATTTACCCGACGCATCGATACGGCGTGCATTGGCAGGTACGGTGACGTTGGTTCCAACGGCAACCACACGGCTATCACGAATGACGACGGTAGCGCCGTCCATAGGCACGCTGCCGTCTCCGACCACAACCTTGCCGCCGGTAATAGCGACAGTTTCAGCGACAGCTGGTGCCGCCATAAGAGCGAGGGACGATACGAGAATTGTTGCAAAATGCTTCATTTCACATCTCCTTCACCGGGCTGACCCAGCTCAAAGTCGCTCACCGGCCTGCGGTTCGGATCATTCGCATCGTAAAGCATCGCGCCATCAATCCAGACTTTCTCAGGGCGCGCATAAACGCTCAATGGATTATCGTTCCACAGCACCACATCGGCCATCTTGCCGGGCTTCAAACTGCCGGTTTGGTCGGATATGCCCATGGCCTTTGCAGGATTATAGGTGATCCACTGAATGGCCTGCGCGTCTGTAATCTCAATGCCCATCGCGCGCCCGTCCGCCAGTGCCTTGGAAGCCTCTTGATTGAGCCGCTGGATCTGGTTTTCATCATCGGAATGGATAATCACGCAGGCCCCGGCTTGTTGCAGCAGCGCCGCATTTTCCGGGATCGCATCATAAGCTTCCATCTTGAAGCCCCACCAATCCGCCCAGATAGCCGAGCAGATTTCTTCCTTAGCCAAGATATCAGCAATTTTATAGCTTTCGACCGCATGATGAAATGCGGTCACTTTATAACCGAATTCCTTGGACATATCGATAATCTGATTAAGCTCGTCCGCGCGGTAGCAATGGTTGTGGACGAGGATATCGCCATCCAGAACGCCGACCAGCGTTTCCATCCCTATATCCCGTTTCGGCGGCTTCGCGCCTTTACGTTTCTTCTTATATTCCTGAGCATTTATCCATGTCTGGCGAGTCAGGGAAATGCTGCCCATCCGGGTCGCAGGCTTGCGGTTGCGATTGCCATAGACCCGCTTCGGATTCTCACCACAGGCCATTTTCATGCCATAGGGTGCACCAGGAAACTTCATCGCTTGCACCGTTCGCGCTGGCACATTTTTAAGGGTGACCGCCCGACCGCCAAATAAGTTGGCTGAGCCGGGAAGAATTTGCAGTGAAGTAATCCCGCCATTGGTCAACGCCCGCGAAAAGCCAGGATCCTGCGGCCACACGCTATGCTCTGCCCAGACTTCGGGAGTGACCGGAGAAGTCGCTTCATTGCCGTCACTATGGGCCGCCACACTTGGCGTGGGATAGTCGCCCAAATGGCTGTGTATATCGATGATGCCCGGCGTCACATATTTGCCGGTCCCATCAATGATCCTACTGTCGGTCGGAACGACGGTTTCAGGCCCGCCAACCGATACGATTTTGCCAGCCGACATAAAGATAACGCCATTGTCGAACCGCTGTCCCTCTCCATCAAATATGGTGACGCCCGTGATGACAGTATTATCATAGGAATAGGACTTATAGGTTGAAGGAAATGCTGTCTTTGCCGAACTTTTGCTCGCGCTGCTGGCCGATGCACTAGCTGTTTCAGTTTCAGCAGCGGTAGCTGCACAACCCGTAGCAAGCGCTCCGGCAGCAACCACTGCCAGCAAATTCTTCAAATCCATAATCAACCTCTAAGCTATGTTTGACCCATTTAAGATTTCGTCGTCGGGTGAATACCCGCAGCCGATGGTTCGCCAATTTCGCTTTGGCCTTCCAAACCATCATCGATGTTATCGTCAGCCAATGTATCGAGATGCATGAGTTTCTTGATCAGTGGCGAAATAACGATCACGCCGACACCGACACCGACGGCCAGCCAACCTACCGACGAATAGACTTCGAGAACCCGGTCCGGTCCAGCACCTTCTGCGCCAACGGCAGAAGCAATCAAGCCAGCCGCAAAGTTACCGGTGGCCGAAGCAAAGAACCACGTACCCATGATCAGGCTCGCCATATGCGACGGTGCCAAGCGATTCATGGCACTGAGCCCTACTGGCGACAAGCATAGCTCACCGGTCGTATGCAGCAGGTAAATCAGGAAAATGAAAATAACCGGTGTCAGATTACCGGAACCGGCAGCCAACGCACCAGCGACCAATACCAGGAAGCCAGCACCCAGCTGGATCAAGCCCAAGCCAAATTTAGCTGGCGCCGAAGGCTCTAGACCGCGCCGCCCCAAGGTAGTCCAAAGAATGGCAAATAGCGGGGCCAGCAACACAATGTAAATCGCGTTAATCGACTGAAACACGGATGCCGGAACATCAATGCCGAAGAGATTCCGGTCAACACTGCGATCAGTAAACAGGTTCAGCGAAGACCCGGCTTGCTCGAACAAGGCCCAGAAAAGTATCGAACCAAAGATCAGGAACATGGCGGCAAAAATGCGATCACGGTCTTCCGGCGCGAGTTTGGCAACCGCCGTGTAGAGGACATATAGGACCAATATCGCGCCTGCTATTCCCAGCAAGGAACCAACCAGAGCCTGATACTGGATCAAAACCCAGACCAAACCAACAGTCGCGAAGCTCAAAATGTAGAGTACCCATTCAAATTTAATGCCGCCAACTTTTCGTTCCAGACGGGCCGGATCGGAAGCTTCACCGCGACCAACCAGCAATGGCTTACCCCAAACAAATACTACCAGTCCGAGCAACATGCCGATGCCTGCGGCACCAAAACCATAGGACCAGCCATAAGTTTGACCTAGCCAACCGGCGATAATCGCACCCAGAGCAGCACCGAGATTAATGCCCATATAGAAAATTGTATAAGCAGGGTCCCGGCGAATATCGGTCCGTGAGTATAGTTGGCCGACGATGACGGAAATATTGGCTTTCAGAAAGCCCGAACCAACGATGATAAACGCCAAGGCTAGCCAGAAAATGTTAAGAGCCGCGTCGTCTTGTCCACCACTCCCTTCGAAAGCCATCAGAAAATGGCCAAAAGTCAGCAGCAAGGCACCGAAGGCGACGGCCTTGCGTTGTCCCAGATAGCGATCGGCAAGATAGCCGCCGACAACAGGGGTAATGTAAACAAGGGCCGTATAGGCTCCGTAGATTACCGATGCTTCGCTGTCAGAGAACATCCAGTGCTGAACGAGGTAAAAAATAAGCAAAGCCCGCATGCCATAATAGGAAAAACGCTCCCACATCTCGGCAAAAAACAGAACAAACAGACCTTTGGGATGGCCGAGGAATGTTCCTCTTGCATCTCCAGATTCTTGATACCCACTAGCCATTACTTGGCCTCCCTAATAGTTATGCGAGCCATCTATCGCAGCTCAATTGCGCGCTACCCTAATCAAAAAATGTCGCGTGTGAAGCATATTGTTGCGCTTGTGACCAGTTTGTGAACAAAAGCGGGTTGCAATCGTCCGCCACTGGTACAAAATGAGAATCATGTTCAATAAGCTTGCAAGCCTTGATGGCTACCTATCTTCCCGCCGTTCCGGGCGCCCGCGGAACATGATTGCTCCCGGGCCAAGCGACGGACAGATTAAGGATATTGTGGCGACGGCGCTCCGCACGCCCGATCATGGCAAATTGGCTCCTTGGCGCATTGTTCAGGTGGATAGTGATCAGCGTCCCCTTTTGGCAGCTGGACTTACCAAGGCCTATCAAACCGAAAAACCGGACGCCGGACGCCTGGAATTGGAAGCCCTGACTACCATGGCGCATCAGGCCCCGACCCTCTTGGTCATCTTGTCCTCACCTGTCACATCCAGCAAGATACCACTGTGGGAACAAGAGCTTAGTTGCGGCGCATTTTGCATGAACATCATCCATGCCATTCATGCGCAAGGTTTTGTCGGTGGCTGGATTACGGGTTGGCCAACTTATAACGATGATGTTCGTGACCTGTTTGGAACATCGCCCCAGCGCATCGCCGGATTCATATTCGCAGGCACTTCGGATTGCGAACTTGCCGAACGTCCACGCCCTGACCTTACCGACATCTTTTCACGATGGGACGGTGCAGACCGAGGTTAACTGGTTTCAACTTATACTAAATAGCAGAAAAACAACACTTAACCCTTGCCTGCATCGCTGTATTATGGCAGTGAAGCAGCATGAACAATACAAGCAAGCCTGTCTATTTGAAATTGCGGGATATCATCTCCGAATCGATTCTTGATGGTGAATATTCTGAAGGCGATATGTTGCCCTCTGTCCGCGCCTTTGCAGTCGAGCAAGGTGCAAATCCACTAACAGTGGCAAAAGCCTATCAAGGGTTTCAGGAAGATGGTCTAGTTACAGTAAAGCGCGGTGTCGGTATGTTTGTAGCAAGCGGAGCCAAGATCAAATTGCGCGATGCCCAGCGTGCGGATTTCATCAAAAATGTCTGGCCGCCGGTAGAACGTCAAATGAAGCGGCTCAATATCGAATTGGATGAATTGCTCGAAAACGAGGCCTGACTTCAAACTAGCTGCTGGCCGACTTTGTTTGTTGCCTAAGGGCCGCAGAAGCTCTTGCAAGGCTGGTTCGATAAATGGCATTTTGCGGCATAATCGCAACAGCCTTTTTGATGAGATCATGCGCATCTTTGGTGCGCGCACTATCTTCCAAAAGCGCCAATCCATATAGATGAGAAACAACCGGACTTGATGGCTGTACAGCATAGGCAATGCGCCCTGCCCTGATTGCTTCTTCTATCTGTCCCAATCCGGTATAAGCCTGGGACAGACCCGCCATAATCAAAGCATCATTATCCCCGATACGGCGGCGTAAATTCTCCAATATCCGCCGCGCGATATCCCAGTTTTCAGTCTCGAGATGTTCATATGCTAGCCAACGCAAGCCGGCTATATTGCTGGGGTTATAGTTTAAATATTCCGCTAGTACTTCGCCGGATTGCTGCATCGCTCCTTTGGCCCGCAGTGCTTCGACTATGCGCAGCATGACCGATTCGGAGAAGCGAATTTTCCGAGCATTTTCAAGTGCTCTTAGCGCCTCGTCATAGTCGCCGCGGGCCATTGCCGTATCTGCTACCAGAATATGTGCATCGCTGGCGCCGGGATTGCCCCGCTGCAATCGTTTGGCTTCGGCAAAAGCCCTCGCAAAGTCACCGCGATCATATAATGCGCGAATATAGGGTATGACCGTCCCCGCATTATTGGGCGAGCGATTAGCTTCGGCTTGCAAAACTCCCAATGGGGCCGCCGGCGCGAAGGCTGTTTTCTTACCGACATCATGGCGGGCAGCGCGATTCAGCACGCCAACGGCCTGTTGCCGGTCATTCATTGCCTCAAGCCCCTGTCCAGCGAGCCAAAGCGCGTAAGGGTCAGCGCCGCTATTGTTCACTTGAGCCTTCAGAACTTCAACCGCATCACTGGCATCACCAGCCAGATAGAGTGATCTCGCCAAAAGATTTTGCGCTTGCCGGTTATGGGGTTGGAGAGAAACCAGTCGCCTGAACTTGTCGATCGCAGCGTTATAGTTTGTTTCGCCATGTTCGATGATACCCTGCACCAATAGAACCGCCGGCACATCGTCCAAGCGCCCCTGTGTCTTTTGCATAAGCGTTCGCGCAAGGGGATATTTGCCAGCGCGGGCTGCCAATACGGCCTGCATGAAAAAGGCTCTAGGGTTCCGTCCATCAAGTGAAATAATTTTCCGGGCGACCGTCAGCATATCTGTCATCCGGCCCATATCACCAAGCGTCGCGGCATATTCGGTCAATAGCGCCACATCATTGGGATCGATTTGCAAGGCCCGTTCGAACCATGGCAAGGCGGCTCCGAGACCGAATTGAAAACGCAATAGCTCTCCACGATATTGCAACGCGCGGACATTATTAGGTTCCAATTTTACAGCTTCATCGACGGCGGCGATCGCCCCGGCCTGATCACCGGACCCAGCCCGGAAACGCGCTATGTCGACCCAGAGATCGGGGTTGGCCGCATCCAACTGAATAGACCTGTCAAAGGCTCTTGTCGCCAAAGCATCGTCGCCAGTTTGCACCGCCAAGCGACCCACTATCCGCGCAGCATAGGCCTGATTTTCTTCTGGAATATCATCAGCGAAAAGCTGTTCCTTGGCTTTGTCCCACTTCCCCTGCAGTTGTAATGCATGGCCATAGAGATGGCGAACCTCGGACGGATCAAGCCCCAATGAAAAGGCGCGTTCCAATTCGGCTTCCGCGCCAATTCCGTCAAATAGCTTCAACAGCATTTCGGCCTGCAATATCCGCGCATCGATCCATCGCGGGTCAGCCTTAATCGCATTCATCAATTCAATACGGGCAGACCGAACGTCGCCGCGAGAGCGATGTTCTTGTGCTTTGGCAAAGGCCTCCATGGCATCTGCATTGCCATCACTGGCGGCGCGAACTGTCGATGCCAACCCGGTCAAAGACAACACCATCAGCGCCGTCAGAACCATAGGCCTAGCGTTGCGGGTGGAGAAATCTTGAAAGGGAAACCGCACCGTCTTAGCTCGCCTGCTGCAACTGATATTGCTTCAACAGGTCATATAATGTTGGCCTGCTAATCCCTAACAATTTGGCTGCGTTAGAGATATTGCCATCTGTTTGCGAAATTGCTCGAATGATGGCCGCTCGATCTGCCGCCTCCCGTGCTGCCTTGAGATTTAAAAGGTCAACCGGCTCATCCTCGTTGGCCTGAAGGTCCAGATCCTTCGCAACGATCATCTTCCCATCCGCCATAATCACCGCACGCTTGATACGGTTTTCCAATTCACGAACATTACCGGGCCATTGCCATGCTTCCAAAGCCGCGAGTGCATCGGGGGCGATACCCTTGACCGCCGGATTAATCTCTTCGGCAAATTTCTTCTGGAAATGCCGCGCCAATAGACTCGCATCCCCCGATCGCTCCGATAGTGCCGGAATCTTGATCACTATCTCGGCAAGGCGATAATATAAGTCTTCCCGAAAGCTGTTGTCAGCAATCATTTCCTCAAGATTTTGATGAGTGGCGCAAACAATTCTAGTGTCTACGGCAATCGCTTTGCGACCACCAATCCGTTCGATCATCCGTTCTTGAATGAAGCGCAGCAGCTTTACCTGCAATGGCAGCGGAATATCACCGACCTCGTCCAAAAATAGCGTGCCGCCATTGGCTTGTTCAATCTTGCCTTCCGTCATTTTAACGGCGCCCGTAAACGCCCCCTTCTCATGACCGAATAATTCAGATTCGAGCAGGTTTTCAGGGATTGCGGCACAGTTTATGGCGACAAAAGCGCGATCCCGTCGATCGCTGGCGTCATGCAGACCGCGGGCCAGCAACTCTTTGCCCGTACCGCTAGCACCCAAGAGCATGACCGAAGCATTGGTGTTGGCAACCCGTTCGATCATTTGGGCGACTTTTAGCATTTCAGGAGCACCGGTAATTATCCGCCCTAAAACCTGATGACTACCGTCATGTTTTGCCGCCAAGTTGGAATTTTCCAACTCCAGCTTGCGCACATGAAAAGCACGCCGCACGATCAGACCTAGCTCGTCAATGTCCACGGGCTTTTGATAAAAATCCCACGCGCCAGCAGCAATCGCGCGAAGGGCACTTTCTTTTTCACCATGACCGGACGCGACAATGATTTTGGTGTCAGGTTTCAGGCTGAGTATGGCATCCATTGTCGCGAACCCTTCGGTCGTGCCATCCGAGTCTGGCGGCAATCCGAGATCCAATGTGACAACATCAGGCTCTTCTGCACGGAGCATATTAATCGCTGTCTCACGATCGCCAGCAACGATAACTTCGAAATCCTCATAGGCCCATTTCAGCTGCTTCTGAAGCCCTGGATCATCTTCCACAATGAGCAACTTCTCCAGCGGTTTTTTGTCTTTCTCAGACATGTTAAGCGACCCTTTCATCTACAATTTCGTGATCCGTCAGCTGGCTGGCCAGCGGCAATATCAAGGTGAAGCGGCTGCCCGCCCCTTCTTTACTCTCAACTTCTAGCCTTCCATTCATCGCAACAGCCAAGGACCGTGCTTCAAAAGCGCCGATGCCAAAGCCCCCATCTTTACTCGATGCGAAAGGTTTAAATAGCTGGCTGCGGATGAATTCACTCGACATCCCTTCTCCGCGATCCAAAACTTCAATCGCGACGCTTAAATCCCGGCGACGCGCATTGAGCAAAATTGGCTGGCCCTCTGGGCTGGCATCAATCGCATTTTGGATCAGGTGCCCCAATATTTGATCGACCCGCGCTGGATCGGCCAATGCCGTGAGGTCGTCTATCTGTGTGCTCTCAATCGCGTGCAATAAACGTTTTTTCTCAATGATAGATTGCAACAAAGCTGCGACCTTGACGGGTTTTGGTTCTTCGGGCTTCGCTTTGTTATGCTGGGACAAGCGCTCAAGCAGACCATTCATCTTGTCCGCAGAATCCTGCAAAGTTGATATCATGTCAGTCTGAAATTCAGGGTTATCCGCATGTTTTTTCGCGTTGCGGGCGAGCAAACTAAGCTGACTGACCAGATTTTTAATATCGTGCATGATGAACGCCATGCGGCGGTTAAATTCATCAAAGCGTTGCGATTCTGATAGGGATTCTTGACTGCGTGCTTCGGCCAGATAACTCGCGACTTGGCGACCAACCACGCGAAGCATATCGAGATCTTCCCAATCCAATGTTCGGTTGACCCGCGGCCGTGCCAATAAAATGATACCGGCGAGCCGGTCAAAATGCACCAGTGGAACCGCAGCCCAAGTCTGCGGATCGTTGGTCATCCATTCTGGAATAGCGCCGGCATCTGTTATCTGATCTACTTTGTCTGCCCGCAGAGCATCGAATTCAACAATATGTCCGGTCTCTTCGAAAAACGACACGGTACGCGAAGTACAAGCGCGCGCGGGCACCTGTATGGTTGGCCAATTCCACCGGGATTGTAACGCCAGCCGGCCTGCATCATCAGGCATTAGCAATATGCCTGCAGGAGAGTCAGTAATATCTGCAATCGCTTTGACAACTCGTTCATGAAATGGCGCGCTGTCATTGCCAGGCCGTCCGATTGTATCGGTAAATCTGATCCATTCCGCGCGATAGTCGTAACGATGTTGGAAGAAGTTTTTTGCCAGTTTCACTTTGAACCAAGCCCGGAATTTGCCGGAGGGCAGAAGCACCAAAGCAGCAACCGAAGCGCCGAACAGAAAACTAATCTGTGCCAGCCGGGCATAGTCGCCGCCAATAATCTGCAATGCGGTCGCTATGACGATCATCATCAACAGATATCCACCAATCGCAACGAGCGACAAAGATCGAAATGCAACGCTGCGCGAAAGTTTCAATTGCCATTCGGTGTTGCGGATCGACGCCAAGGCAAGAATAGGCGCAATAAAAACCATTGCCGGTCCGCGCATCGCGACGAGTTCAACCGAAAGTTGCTGCGTCAAATATGTAATCGTGAACAGGTTGAGGTCGTAGGTCCATATCGCGGCCAATGAAGCCATCGGCAACCTGATCCCCCACCGGGTTTCGTGCGCCGAGATGGAATAAAGATTATGCACCAGCACTAATCCGCCAATGGAAAACAACATGCGCAGCACCAAGGACGTATAGGCAGCCATACCTCCCAAGCGCGGACTTCCGGCAAAGATCGGGATGAGGGAATCTACGATAACCTGACCGATCAAAACCAGCACCAACGCAAAATATATGATGTTGACCGCAGTCGGTTCATCGCGCCCTTCACCCACCCTCAGCAGGACGAACATAAAGATCAGCCATCCGAGGTTCCGTAAAGATTCTGCAAAATTAGAGATCGGCGAGAAGGCGCCCTCAACGGCAATGCTCAAAGCCCAAAAACTCGTGAAAGCTAGAGCTAAGACAAGCGATATCTGTGCCTTGTTGCGCTCTGTTTTCCGCTGGAACTGCCAGATCGTAAGCGCTGCAAAAAGCGCCGCCGCCAAACCATGTCCAAATATGCTGATTTGAGCCAGAACACCAGTCATATCAGCGTGCCCCTTCCGGCCAAAGCACTACACGAATGGTTTGCAGCAATATGAGGATGTCCAGAAACGGTGTATAATTTTTGGCGTAATATAGATCATATTCCAGCTTGTGCCGGCTGTCTTCAATCGATGCGCCGTATGGGTAATTAATTTGCGCCCAACCGGTAATGCCTGGTTTGACCATATGTCGTTCCGCATAAAACGGCATTTTGGTTTGAAGATCATCAACAAATTGCGGTCGTTCAGGACGCGGGCCAACAAAACTCATCTCCCCTTTCAGGACGCTCCAAGCCTGCGGAAGTTCGTCAATACGAACCTTCCGAATGAAATTCCCGACTCTGGTGATCCGCGGATCATTTTCACTGGCCCAAACGGCTTTGCCGCCAACCTCTGCATCGGCACGCATCGAACGCAGCTTGAGGATATTGAATTTTTGGCCGTAAAGGCCGACCCGTTCTTGTTTAAAAAAAGCACCGCCGCGACTCTCGAGCTTCACCAATGCCGCAAAAACCAGAATTATAGGGCCGGTGAAAAGCAGCAAAAGCAAACTCAGAACAATATCAAAACTACGCTTGAACGCAGTTGATATCCGGCGGCCGGAAGAGAAACCATCTGAAAAGATAAACCAGCTTGGATTGACGCTATCTAGGTCAACACGCCCAGTTTCCCGCTCCAAAAAACTGGACATATCATTAACGTGGACGCCCGTTGTTTTGATCGTCAGCAAATCAGCAACAGGCAATGAATTTCTGCGTTCTTCCAAAGCCAAAACGACTTCACTGACGCCCAAGTCAATCACATGCTGCGGCAAATCGTCTATATCAGAGCGCTTAATGGCTGTTTTCACAACCGCCGGGCCTTCGTTCATATTCACATAGCCGCCAACGATAAAACCGCTTTCCTGCTTGCTCGAAAGCTCGGCGATACGACTGGCTCTAGGTCCGGCGCCCAGTATCAATAACCGTCGTTTGAACACCCTGCTGTCGAGCATAGTACCCAACATTGCGCGCGCAGCCATAAGAAAGAAGATGGACAAAACCATCGCATATAGAGAGTTTGACCGCCAAAGCGTGATGCCTGGTAGTACGAACGCCATGATGGACAGGAAAATAACGCCCAGAGAAATTGCTACCAATATGCGAGCTGCCGCAAATCTGAGCGATTGGAGCGATTCTGTCCCGTAAACACCGACTGCGATCAACGCAAATTCAAGTGCCACAGCGAAACTGATAATCGGCGCAGGACGATCATAAATTGAACCAGCGCTCATTCCAATTTGGCTAGCCCGAAAAACCCAACTGATCTCGGCCGCGACAACCAGCAGCAATAGATCCAAAAGTCCCAAAAAAAGGATGGGATAAGGGATATAATGTTTGAACAATCTGATCATTAAGCGCGCACTCTTTTGGTAGGGCGCTTATCTGATAGCCAAAATTCGTAAGCTGTCGGTTAATTTTACACTCTTTTTTTAGGGTGATTCCCACAATTCCATCGAAATTGTTCAATTTTCCGACAGTTTATCATCAATCACTGACGAAGTTATAAGGCGTTAGACCCGTTTCTCGTTCATCAAATTTCAAAATCCGGTTTTTTGGAGGCGCTGATCTTTGTGAACATTGAACCCTCGTGCAGGCCGGGCAGCCAAGGCCAATCGGTGCTGCAGTATCAGCAGATAAGTCAATGCCGCGCGCATGGTACATAGTGCTAGCCATATCGGCCGATAGCCCCAAGCCAATAGCGAATTCGGGCGCATAGCCGCCCGCACCTGTGCCAATTCCTTGGACCGCACTCGCCAGTGTAAACCAAGTCGACCCATCTTCCAGACCTACCAATTGTTTTTGTATCACCAGAGGCTGGTCAAACACGCGATGAATCGTCCACAAGGGGCAGCGGTGAACGCTTTCAACCATTGAAGCATTGCTCGCCCCAGCGAAGCGTTTGGAAACCAATCCTGATCGATCGACCCGTATCATAAAAAACGGCAAACCTCGGGCACCCACGCGCTGCAGAGTCGTTAACCGATGAGCAACCTGCTCGAAACTAGCGCCGAAGCGCCTTTGCAAGATTTGTATGTGATATCCGGTTTGTTCGCATGCTCTTAAAAATCGGCCATAGGGCATCATCATAGCTGCAGCGAAGTAACTTGTTAGATGACGATGGAAGAGCCGCTGGGCCGTTTTGTCCTGAAAGCCTGCGCCTGATATCAAGCTGTCAATTTCAGCCTGAGCTTCAATTTCCCCGAGCAATGCTGCAGCCTGAAAAGTGCGGGATGCAGGATCCAGCATTTCTGAAAGCTGCAATTGACGCGCGTGCAAGTCCAGTCGCCTTAATGTTCCCGGCAATACCGCCTCTGGAAGTATTCTTATGGCAAGTTGATGCTTAACGCGAAGTCTCTCAATAATCGCACCATATAAGTCGGCAGCACCCAAACGCAATTCGTCAGCCAGCGTTTCCGCCATGATATCGAGATCTGCGAAATGGTTGCGCCAGCGTTCGATTTCTCTGCGCACTGACTGAATGGGGTCGGGGATTTCAGGAGCGCGATCACGCTGCCCTATTGATCGATTGTCAAATAACCTTACGAAAGCTTCCGCAGTATTAGGCGCAGCGGTCAGCCATTCCTCTAGCTCCGTCCGGTCGATCGACAAGTCGTCAAACATCGGATCCGCCAAGCGTCTAGATATTCCGCTAACTCCGCCACCCGGTTCGTCGGCCACCAGTTGCCGCGGGTCAAAATCAAAACGATCAGCAAGCAACAACATCAGCCGCGCGCTGAGCGGGCGTTGGTTTCGTTCAACTAGGTTCAGATAACTCGGAGAAATATCAAGCGCATCCGCCAACGCCACCTGAGTCATATTCGCCGCGCGGCGGAGCCGCTTGATCGCTGCGCCCGCAAAAAGTTTTCTATCTGCCATAATTCGCTTTTGTAAATTAATTTACACAATTACAACAAAATAAAGGATTAGTCCGAATATTTACAGCATAATTTGTAAATTCTCTTAGCCTTCAATCCCGTTCATGCACTACCAGAATATCATATCGATTTAGAAGCGACTGATTCACAAATAGTTTCCTGGGGAGGAAAATTTATCCGTCGGAGCCTTGCCGCTCCGACGGATTTTTTTGTGCTATTTCCATATTCGTGAGCCAATAGGTTGTAAGGGTATCTTAACCTAAAAGCGGTAGCCCTAATCGAGATATTATCTGTAACTATTGGTGCAAATCATGATTAAAGAAGCGGGCCTTTTTATCATTTCAGCAGGGGCTTTGGTCTATTTTATTTCGACGAAGGAAGAAGAACCTAAACCAAAGCCGGTTGTCGTCGAAGCTGTAAAAACGGTGAATGCCAGTGCGAATCAAGAACCCGAATATTGGGGCGACGATGAAGATGATGAGCAGGACGGGTTTGTTTTCGGCGAACCTGTCAAATATGATGAAGATAATGAACAACTAGTTGTCGAACCATCAGGGTCGGGACAATCTGTTCAATCAGCAATTGGAAACGTCTACCAAGAGCGGCAGGTGCTTGAAAATTCACCCGCCCCGGGAGAGCCTGGCAGCCGTGAGAACCCGGTTGTTATGCCCGCTACCGATAGCGGATTTTAGCTACTATACGTTTCGCCATAGCGACAAAGCGTTTCCGCTATTCACAGCGCTTCATGATGTAATCATCGGGCTCGATCTCAAGAGTAAATTGATCCCGCCCGGATATCGTAACGGGCCCATCGATCTGGAAACGCCCCCCAGCTTCTCCTGTCTCTTCATCAATCGCCAAGTCAGTCAGATTAAGCGTAAGCCGCCTCTCATCCCAGGTCCAGATTCCGGTTAGATCTTCTGAAACAAAATTCCCGCCAGCAAGTAACGTCCAGTTGGTTGATTTGTCGCAGGTTTCTTCATCGAACGCCCAGCGCCCTTCGAAATAGGATGCATCTACCGTGTCGCCAGCACCAGAAGGCTCAACACCGCCGGCCAACATAACAGCTGCAAAAACCCCCAAGCTGATCGACTTTGCCAGCGGCACAGGGTTTAACTACCCTTTTCCATAATGCTAAGCGCAGCAGCCGTGAGCGCTTCGGCACCCGTTGCGATAACCTTTTCAGCATCGGGCGCCCATAGCGGACTATGGAGCGACGGCAATTTTGTGCCTGCTTTCTTTGCGGCCTGATATTCATCCAACGGCACACCGCCGACCCAGAAGATCATGCTGTTGATGGATTCATCGGCCCGGCGAAAGCGGCTAAAATCCTCGCCACCCATGACTGGCTTGGATTGTACGACCCGTTCTTTGCCAAAGCGCGTTTCAAATAGCTTTGCCATTTCCATACTGAATTCGGGACTGTTGTAAGTGGACGGGGTAAACTCATCATCGCGAACGCGAATGACCGGCATTTTGTCCTCAGGAAGACCAGCGGTCACCGCCTCTCCTTTTGCAATACGCTTGATCCCATCAAGCAGCTTGGCCCGTGTTTCATCTGAATAGCTGCGCACGGTCAGCAACAGGTTCGCCTTGTCCGGAATGATATTATGTTTGAAGCCCGCCTGAAAGCTGCCGACTGTTACAACAGCTGGATCTTGCGGATCAATTTCACGGCTGACCAATGTTTGCAGCGCCCCAACGATACGCGACGCGAGCACAATAGGATCTTTGGTTGTGTGCGGATAGGCACCATGGCCGCCCACACCTTTGACTTCAATGTCGACACTATCGACATTCGCCAGCGCATAGCCCGGCGCATAACCGATAAAGCCAGCAGGCGCGCCCGCTGCATCATGAAAGGCCAACACATATTCGGGCTTCGGGAAACGGGTATAGAGCCCGTCGTCCAGCATCGCCTTAGCGCCCTCACCGGTTTCTTCCGCCGGTTGCAATATCATCACCAACGTGCCTGACCATTCAGCCTTGCGCGCAGCAAGTTGCCGCGCCGTGCCGACCCAGCCAGTCATATGGGTGTCGTGACCACAGGCATGCATCACGCCCGTGGCAACGCCTTGGCGGGTTTTTGCCATCACTTTGGATGCAAACGGCAATCCGGTTTTTTCTATAAGCGGAAGGCCGTCCATATCCGCGCGGATCATTACCGTCGGGCCTTCGCCGTTTTTCATCACCGCTACAACGCCTGTGCCGCCCACTTTTTCCGTGACATCAAAACCAAGGCGCCGCGCTTCAACAGCCAGCTTAGCCGCGGTTTGAACTTCTTCACCACTGAGTTCAGGATTGGCATGCAGGTCACGATATATTTCCATCAAGGATGGCAAATCAGCTTGAATCGCATCCTTCAATGGATCGGCTTGCGCCGGTGTACAGAACAAAACAGACGTGGCAGCCGCCAAAGCGACTTTTGAAAATCTACGCATCACTATCCCCGAGCTATTATGTGATTGCGTTGAGCCTAACCTTTAACCAACTGCTTGTCAGGTATAAATTTATTCAGTGACCGGCACGAGTTCCATCACATCGATTTTTGACTCATAGTAAGGATATGGAAAGACCATGCGCCAGCGTTTTGGTCCGATCCGCTGGACCACCGCCGCCTGATCGCGTTCGGCCGTTTTCCCATAAGAGATCAGCTTGTCCTCATATCCATATATAAGCGAGCCGAGATAGATAGAATGGCGTGTGCCCGCTTCATAGACCCACCCGATCGTGCGCTGAGACCCCGTCAATTTGGTGAAATGGCGGCGATCGCCATCCACCGTTACGCGGCATCGAAAGGCTGGATAAGCAATATAGGGCAAGCCGCCGGTCGCATCGCCGTCAAGTTTTGTGACGGAGCAAGCATAGAGGCCAGCCGGAATATTACTGTCAGGCAGAGCCGCAGCCTCTTCGAACAGCGGGTTTCTTGCAGCGAGCTTGTCGCCCTCGCCGCCCTGAACCGCGCCATCGCGGCCAACCTTTAAAGCGTTCTGCCAATCGTCCAGTCGCTTTTGATCTGCAGCCGTCGCCAGATCACGCCATTGCGATTCCGGATGCGAGGCATCTGACGCGGCAAATGTCGGCGTTGGTGCGGCGAGCGCAAATACCAAGACAGCTCCAATTCCAATTTTAATCACTGCGCCGTCCAGCCACCATCAATCGAAATATTCGCGCCGGTCATCGCGCTCGCTTCATCCTTGCATAGAAAAACCGCCAAAGCCGCAATCTGGTCAATCTGGACAAATTCCTTGCTGGGCTGTCCCGCCAGTAAAACATCATTGATCACCTCTTCGCGTGAAAGACCCCTCACCTCCATGGTATCTGGAATTTGCCCTTCGATCAGCGGTGTCCAAGTATAGCCGGGTGAGATTGTATTCACCGTGATCCCTTGTTGTGCGACTTCCAGCGCCACTGTTTTGCCAAACCCCGCAATCGCATGTTTGGCGGCATTATAGGCCGATTTATAGGGGCTAGCGACCTTGCTGTGCATCGAACCGGTGTTGATGATCCGGCCCCATCCACGCTCTTTCATGCCCGGCAGAACCGCTTTGACTGTGTGAAAAGCGCTGTTGCAGATGATTTCCATGATCGCATACCATTTGTCTTCGGGAAATTCGTCCACCGGCGCGACATGCTGGATACCGGCATTGTTGATGAGAATATCAACTGCGCCCAGTTGCTCGGCACAATTTGCGGCCATCTGCCGGATTTCTTCGGGCTTGGTCATATCGGCATTGCTGTAAGCGGCCTTGGTTCCACTGAGCCTTTCCAGCTCTTGCCGCAAGGTTTCGATTTCGCCTTCTTCACCGAAACCGTTGATCATCACAGCAGCGCCTTCGGCCGCCAACGCTTTGGCATAGCCGCCCCCGATGCCGGACGTTGATCCTGTAATTAATGCGGTCTTACCCTTCAGAAACATTCATATTCTCCTTTCCGCGACCTTAAAACAGTCGCGAGTGACTGCAATGGCTTTTTGTAAAAGAAATGCGCGATGCTTGCGCTTTTAGCCGATTCAGGCAAATTGGGTTTCAACAGGAGAAGAAGCCCATGCGTTTAGATGATCTGGATCCCAGCAAAAATGCCCGCGACCACGGAAGTGGCGGCGGTCGCAGAGGATTTGGTGGCGGCGGTGGCGGTGGCGGTCTTGGACTGCTCCTGAGTTTTCTACCGATGCTGCTTGGCCGCAAAATGGGCTGCGGGACCATTCTCCTAATTGGCGGCGCAGCACTGGCCTTTATGTATTTTGGCGGTGGCGCGAGCATGTTGACGGGCGGAAGCCAAGCAGGCGGTTCTGGCGATGCGGTTGCTTATGACACGCAGGAAGAAGTTTTTGCTGGCCGGGTACTCGCTTCAACCGAGCAGACATGGTCGAAATTGTTTCAGGCGAACGGATCCCAGTACCAACCTACGACGATCAATTTCTATCAAGGCGGTGTCAGTTCCAATGGCTGTGGTTCGGCCAGTTCTGCCGCTGGCCCTTTCTATTGTCCTGCCGATCAGGGCATTTACCTCGACACCTCTTTTTTCAATGAGCTTGAAACAAAAATGGGAGCAAAAGGTGATTTCGCGAAAGCCTATGTCATTGCCCATGAAGTCGGTCACCATATCCAGACATTAAGCGGTGTTTCTAAACAGGTCCGCCAGCAGCAAGGTCGAGCCAGCAAGGCAGAAGGCAATGCCCTTCAGGTCCGCATGGAATTGCAGGCGGATTGCTATGCCGGTGTCTGGGCGGCTCAAAATGCCAGTCGTATGGAGCCCGGCGATGTCGAAGAAGGCCTGACCGCCGCACACGCTATTGGCGATGATACTTTAATGCGCGGGGCTGGACAGCGTCCGGTAGAAAGCATGTTTACCCATGGTAGTTCCGAGCAGCGCATGGCGTGGCTCAAAAAAGGTATGCAAACCGGCGATCCGGCCGCATGCGATACATTCGCACGCGGCGCGGTTCGCTAGTTTATTGGCTTAGGTTGCAGGATCTTTCTGCAAGCTACGCGACCAGTCTAGCCGACGGGTGACAAACATCACACCGGCCAGAGCGGCAAAGATCAACAATGATCCGATGAGCAGAGAGTAAGCCTCCAAGCTCAGCAGGATATAGATCACGCCGTAAAGCGCGGCCAATAATCCACCGATTATCGATGCCCGTCGCCAACTGGACAATACCGATGCGGCATAGGCGGTGATCAACCCGATCGTTGCCACCGACGCAACAATATAGGCCAGCGCAAAACCGATAATCTCGGCAAAGGCGAGCAGCAGGATGAAGAACAGTACCAATGCTACGCCAACCAATATATATTGGACAGACGAGATACGAACGCCGCCAATCAGGTCGAACAACAAAAATGCTACAAAGGTAAATCCGATGAACAGGAAACCATATTTGGTCGCCCGGCTTACCTGGTCATAGAGATCGACCGGCTGGATCAGATTAACCGTTACGCTGGACGCGTTGTCCGCGCCGCCGCTATAGGAGTCGAAAGACCGGTTACTATTCTGCGGATAAACCTGCTGTCCAGCCTGCGTAGAGGTCAACGAGCTGCCAAGCGCCAGATTGGAGATACCATATTTCGCGGTAAAGCCCTTTTCCGTCACTTCATTGTCGGGCAAAAAGCCGCCGGTGAAGCTCGGATGTGGCCATTTCGATGTGACGGACCAGTTGGTCTGACCAGCGTCTGGCACCATTGTCAGACTTTCCGTTCCACGGAATTTCACGTCGAATTTTACCGCCATCTCGCCATCTGCCAGAGCAGTAGCATCCAACCATGAAAAGAAGCCTGTATTGCCGGTTTCGCCAAGGCCTTTGCCTGGTTGCAAGACCAGAGACTGACCATCGACGGTCAGCTTATTGTCCGCCGACAAGCCTCTCGCATCAGAAAGGCCGAAGCGAATTTCAGCGCGGGCAAAATCAATATCCGCTGGATCAATCCCGGAACGATTAAAATCCTCCGGCAATTTGAACGAAGCGGAACCTGTGACGTTGGTATTGTAAATCACGACTTCATAAATAGACCGGCTTTTAACTTCGGT
Organism: uncultured Sphingomonadaceae bacterium; assembly: GCA_947493215.1. GTDB lineage: Bacteria > Pseudomonadota > Alphaproteobacteria > Sphingomonadales > Sphingomonadaceae > Parasphingorhabdus. The sequence goes on from CANLQE010000001.1 coordinate 2,582,741, forward strand.
CTTTATATCACTATCGAAGGTCATAACTTCTGGCGAAATATAAAGCTCCCTCGTCACAATATTGGTGCGGGTAACGGTTTTGCCATCCTGCTCAACCGATTCCTGCACTTTTGCCTTGTACGGCAGCACGATCTTGGGTCCGGCGAACACCTGCTGGCCGCCCCAACCGGTTACAATGGACTGCTCGGCTTGCTCGCTCTGGTTCTGGCGGTCATAAATCAACAGCCAGCTTGCGAATAACGGGATAGCAAGCAGGAAGCCGGTGAGCAGCACCAATAGGAATTTGGCACCGGGCGATCGTTCCGCTTTGGCCGGTTGTTCCGGCGGTTGGATAGTTTCGGCGGTTTCAGTCATTTTGAAATCTCCCTCTAAATCCCTGTATTTGTATGACTGCTGCTCTTGCAAGCCGCGGCCATTGCTCTAATCATAAACCTCATGCTCTTCCACCTGAGCGACGAATCGAGGCTTACGTGCGACGAATTAACACATTGACCGATTGCTACAATGTGAACGACTTTCGTTTACTGGCCAAAAAACGGCTGCCCTTTCCGATTTTTGATTATATTGATGGCGCTGCGGACGATGAAGTCACCCGCCGCCGCAACACATCCGCCTATGAAGCGTGCGATCTAATACCCAATGTCCTTGCCGGGGTCGAGACTATCGACATGAGCACGACTGTCATGGGCCAAAAACTCGACATGCCCTTGTTCCTCTCCCCCACCGCCCTGCAACGCTTGTTCCACTGGCAAGGCGAACGCGGCGTCGCGCGGGCCGCGGAAAAATTCGGGACGTTTTTCGGTATCTCGTCGCTTGCAACCGTCAGTATCGAGGAAATTGGCGAGAGCATAAGCACGCCAAAAATGTTCCAGCTCTACGTTCACAAGGACAAGGGCCTCAACACATCAATGGTCGAACGCTGCAAGGCCGCAAAATTTGATGCGATCACTTTGACCGTCGACACGATTGTCGGCGGCAATCGTGAGCGCTGCCTGCGTTCAGGCTTTACCAGCCCGCCAAAGATCACACCTGCCAGCTTCCTGAGTTACGCGACCAAACCGGCCTGGGCGTTAAACTATATGCTGCGCGAGAATTTTGAGCTGTCCAACCTTAAAGATCACGTTGCTGAAGGAACCAATGTCGCCCTGTCGGTCGCAGAATATTTCTCGACCATGCTCGACCAATCACTCGATTGGGGCATGGCAGAGAATATCCGCAAGGACTGGGGTGGCGAATTTTGCCTCAAAGGCATCATGTCGGTTGAGGATGCGAAACGAGCGGTCGATATTGGCGCGACCGCTATCATGGTGTCCAATCACGGAGGCCGGCAACTGGACGGTTCCCGTGCACCTTTTGATCAACTCGCCGAAATTTGCGACGCGGTGGGTGACAAAATTGACGTCATTTGCGACGGCGGCATTACCCGGGGCAGCCACGTGCTCAAAGCGCTCAGCGTTGGGGCCAAGGCATGTTCCGGCGGGCGACTCTATCTCTATGCGTTGGCAGCGGCCGGTCAAAAGGGGGTTGAACGCAGCCTTGCCTTGCTGCAAGCTGAGATTGAACGCGACATGAAACTAATGGGTGTTACGTCCGTTGATCAATTGAACCGCAATAACTTGCGCTATAGATCTTGAAGACAAACAGGGAATAAATGATGCGACACTTGATGACATTGGCAACGGCCTCAACAGCAGCGGCACTTTTTCTAGTTACCCCAGCACAGGCTCAAAAAGCCGATCCTGATCAGTCGATGGAAAAACATGCAGAGGATGCAGCGACCACCCCAGCCAAAGATGTTGGCTTGAAAAAAACCAAAATCCCCGCAAAACTTATCGCCATTCAAGATGATCCCTATTCACTCAACGGCCTGCGCCGCTGCTCTGCGATCATCAAGGAAGTCAAGGAACTGAATGTAGTTCTGGCGGCCGATGTAAATGAGGACGTCGATAAATCCAAAGCTGAAAAACGCGAAGAAACTGCCGGCCGCGTCGGCGGTGGATTGTTGGGAGGATTGATCCCATTCCGAGGTATTGTACGCGAAGTATCCGGCGCAGCCGGGGACGAACGCAAATATAACAGGGCCGTTTATGCTGGTGTGGTCCGCCGCGGGTTCCTGAAAGGCGTTGGCCTAGAACGGGGTTGCAAGGCCCCTGCCCGTCCCTAAACTAACAAAGCGGGGCAAAACCTAGGGGGCAGCTAGGAAAGGACTCATGTCCGTCAACAAAGCCACGGTCAGCGCTTTTACTGCTGGCATCCTCTGTCTTGCGACGAGCGCACATGCCGCAATGCCGCAAAAAAATCTTCCGATACAGCAGCATGCTGCAAACGCAGTGATGCAGCCGGCAAAAGATGTCAATCTACGGAAAGACCCAATACCCGCCAAGCTCATTGCTGTTCAGGGCCATCCTTATGATCTGGAAAACATGCGCGGTTGCCGTGCACTGGCGATTGAGATTGCGCAGCTTGATGATGTGCTTGGCCCCGATATCAATCAGATACAGGAAGAAAGCCTAGCGGAAAGACGTGAAGAGGGTGTCAGCCGGGTTGCCGGTTCCTTGATCGGAGGGCTCATCCCGTTTCGAGGAGTTGTTCGCGAGTTAAGTGGATCCAATGCAGCAAAGCGCCGCTTTCTAACGGCAATAGCGGCAGGCAACGCGCGGCGGAGTTTTTTGAAAGGCGTGGCTGTGACAAAAGGCTGCCTCGCCTCTCCTCGACCGTTTAAGATAGCGTTGGCCTATGATTTAAAAGGCTTTTGAGGAAAATTGATGCCTTAAAGGCAACGATATTTAGCTTGCTTGCACAATCCAGATACCGCCAGGCACTGCAACGCGTCCGTTGTCGTCATATGGCGATAGAGCCTCTTTCAAAGCAGCCAAAAGCTGGGGTTTTAGCGCCTCATCAACCTCTCCCAACGCTCGGGATGCAGGGCCGATTTGTGATGAAAAATAGACGGCCCCGTCAACACCTCCGGATTGCGACATGCAAATATCGACGGAATGAGGCGTCATCGCAACATCGCCAAAACCCGCTTCGGCCAGTATCTTTTTCAACCTATCATCATCCGCGAACGCAAAAGGCCCCGGTGCATGGGGGTCTGTCTCTGGGGCTTCTGGCAATAATGGTTTAATCGCCTGCATCGGAACCATCACCCAATGGTTCACTTTTGGGCTTTGCCAACAGGCGAAAACCATCCGGCCACCCGGTTTCAAGTTAGCCTTGATATTGGTGAAGGCGGCAACAGGGTCTTCAAAAAACATCACGCCAAAGCGCGACATGATAAGGTCAAAACCTTCATCTGCACGATATTCTGATGCATCCGCCAGCACCAACTGCGCGCTGCCGTTGGACCGTGATCGGGCCAGCTCTAACATCGGTTCGGACACATCCACACCTGTCACATCGGCGCCTGCGTCGGTAGCGATCAAAGTGGTTTCACCAGTGCCGCAGCCGATATCCAAAACCCGTTCGCCGGGAGCGATGGCCGCGGCATCCATCAACAGAGACGTTACGGGCGCTAAAAAAGCATCCAATGCGGCTTGTTGTTCCGCCCATTTAAGGCCGGCATTATCGTTCCAATATTCTATCTGATCTTCATTGGACATGTGCTGGTAGTAACCTCCGTTAATAACGACGGAAGCGGCAACCAGCCAGAACAGATCTGGAAAGCTGTTTAATAGACCCGCTTCTTCGGCTTCACATATTCCGCTTCGTCGGTCAGCGTATAATCATGAACCGGACGATAGCTGATATCGACCTTGCCGGTGCCGCGCGTCTTATCAGGGCCGCCCCAACCGTCAAATGTCGCAACGGTGTGCTTCATCCATTCCTTATCGTTCCGGTCTTCATAATCTTCCTGCATATGCGCGCCGCGGCTTTCCTTGCGGTTTGCAGCACTCTCCATCGTAACGACGGCTTGCGCCATCAGATTGTCGAGCTCCAGCGTTTCGATTAGATCGGTGTTCCAAATGAGCGACCGGTCAGTAACACTGACATCGCCCATTTTTTCATTCACAGCCCGCATCTCTTTGACACCTTGGGCCAGCAATTCATCATCGCGGAACACAGCACAATTTTTCTGCATCGTCTTCTGCATTTCGGTGCGCAGCGCGGCAGTGGTTGTGCCGCCTTTCGCATAACGGAAATGGTCCAAGCGAGCCAGCGACAGATCGGCTGAATCTTTCGGCAATGGCTTATGCGACGTACCGGGTTTCAGCTTCTCTTTGAGCCTTAGGCCAGTGGCGCGGCCAAAGACCACAAGATCGATCAACGAGTTGGAACCGAGACGGTTAGCACCATGAACAGAAACACAGGCCGCTTCGCCAACGGAATAAAGGCCCGGCACAACGGCGTCCGGATCATCCTTAGTCGGGTTCACCACTTCGCCATGATAGTTACAGGGTATGCCGCCCATGTTATAATGGACTGTTGGCACCACAGGCAGCGCCTGACGCGTCAGGTCTATACCAGCGAAAATTTTACCGGTTTCGGTAATGCCTGGAAGTCGTTCGGCCAGAACTTCCGGAGCGATATGATCAAGGTGGAGATAGATATGATCTTTCTCTGGGCCAACGCCGCGGCCTTCGCGAATTTCGGTCGCCATACAGCGAGAGACCACGTCCCGAGACGCGAGATCTTTTGCGCTAGGTGCATAGCGTTCCATGAACCGCTCGCCTTCGGAGTTGGTAAGATAACCGCCCTCCCCGCGTGCGCCTTCGGTAATCAGCACGCCCGCGCCATAAATGCCGGTCGGGTGGAACTGAACAAATTCCATATCCTGCAAGGGCAGACCAGCCCGTAGCGCCATGCCGCCGCCGTCACCGGTACAGGCATGAGCAGATGTCGCGCTATAGTAGCAACGGCCAGAGCCGCCAGTTGCCAGCACAACCGCATGCGCGCGGAAGCGGTGGATAGAACCGTCTTCCAGACAAATAGCAATCACGCCACGGCATTCGCCGTCTTCCATGATCAGGTCGATCGCGAAATATTCTATGAAGAAATCCGCATCATATTTCAGGCTCTGCTGATAGAGGGCGTGAAGCATTGCGTGACCGGTCCGGTCAGCTGCTGCACAAGTCCGCTGTACTGGAGGACCATCGCCCATATTCTGCATATGGCCGCCAAAGGGGCGTTGATAGATGGTGCCATCTTCATTCCGTGAGAAAGGCACGCCCGCATGCTCGAGTTCATAAACCGCCTGAGGCGCTTCACGGACGAGATATTCAATCGCGTCTTGATCGCCGAGCCAGTCAGACCCCTTTACGGTATCATACATATGCCACGACCAGTGATCCGGCGTGTTGTTACCCAGCGAGGCCGCAATGCCGCCCTGCGCTGCAACCGTATGCGAGCGGGTTGGGAAAACTTTGGTGATACAGGCGGTTTTCAGGCCAGCTTCGGCGGAACCCATGGTTGCGCGCAAACCGGACCCACCGGCACCCACGACGACTGTGTCGAACGTATGGTCAATAATTTTATATGCGGGTTTTGAATCTGTGTCAGTCATTAAGCGACCACTCCGGTAAAGGCGACCTTGGCGACAGCGAAAATTCCGAGCGCTGCTCCGCCGATGGCGAAAAAGTTAAGCAAGATGATGATGCCGAATTTCAGGCCGTGATCGGGAATATAATCCTCAATCAATACCTGCAAACCAAGCCGCAGATGCCAGAAGATGCTAACCAGTATCAACATCATCGGAACCGCAACCAGCGGCGAGGACAGCCAGCCGATGAGCAGTTCATGTTCGTAAGTGGGCAATCTCAGCAAAGAGATTAAAAGCCATGCGATTAGCGCAAGGTTGCCTACAGCGGTAACCCGCTGAAGGATCCAGTGATGCGAGCCGTGCTTGGCAGAGCCAAGACCGCGAACCTTACCGATATTTGTTCCTGATCCCATCGTCTTATCCAATCAGCTTAAAAGAGATGAAAAGCCAGAGCGCAGCAGTTGAAAGCAATGCCAATATTGGCACAGCAGCCGACCAAAGCTTGTTCGTCTGGAGCTCATAACCTGCGCCGGCATCAAGCACGAAATGGCGCAGGCCGGAATATGTATGTTCGAACAGGGCGAAGGTCATACCGATCATCACAATGAAACCCGGGATACTGGTCATGATGCCAGCAAAAAAATCATAAGCCTCTGGTCCAGCAGAAATACTGTACAGCCACCACACCAATATCGGTGCACCCAGCAGGGCGAGCGCATCGCCCGTGGCGCGGTGAAGGATAGAAACCAGCATAGCCGGTCCCCATTTATAGATTCCCAAATGCGGCGATAATGGCCGGTTCGTTGGCTTAACCAATTTTTGTCCCCTGATCAGAGACTCCGCTTCGCGCTGGAGTCTTTGTAAACGAACCAGTGCTTTAGCGAAAACATGGCAGCATGCAAACAGGATAGCGGGGTTTTTCTGCGCTGCATGTCCAATTTCTGGATGCAAATTGCTGCGCGGCCTGTGCAAATTGACAAAGCCTTACTAAAAATATCAGCCTCTCAACATCTGTTGTTGGACCTTTGGCGCCACTCGCACTATTCGTGCGCAGCATGACAGACAGAAAAACACATATATTGGTAACGGGCGCTAGCAGAGGCATTGGCAAGGCAATATTGGACGGGTTTGATGTGCAGGATATCACCGCCGTCGGCCAGAGCACTGCTGGTAAGACAGGCCTGCTAAAGTCGGATTTTGCAAACGCCGACGAGGTAGCGCGGCTGTGGAAGGATGCTTTGGAACGGCTGGATGGCCGGGTTGATGTCCTGATCAACAATGCCGGGATTTTTGACCCCAATCCCATTGCAGGCAGTGATGCGGACTGGCTGGACAGCTGGAACCGGACCATGCAAATCAATCTTACCGCATCGGCGCAGCTTTGCCGCTTGGCTGTGCGCCACTTTCAGGCGCGCGGAAACGGCGGTCGGGTGATCAACATTGCCAGCCGCGCGGCCTATCGCGGAGACAGCCCAGATCATTGGCATTATGCCGCATCGAAGGGCGGAATGGTCGCAATGACCAAAACCATAGCGCGCAGCTACGCCAGCGAGGAAATCCTTGCCTTTGCCATCTGTCCCGGTTTCACGATGACCGGCATGGCCGAAGATTATCTGGAAAGCCGCGGCGGCGACAAACTGCTAAAAGACATTCCTCTTGGCCGCGTCGCTCAACCGGAGGAAATTGCTTCCATGGCTAAATATTGCGCACTGGATGCGCCACCATCCATGACGGGTGCGGTGCTGGACGCTAATGGCGCGAGTTTTGTACGTTGATAGCCCGGGAGCTTTTGGGGACTGCCAAAATTCCCGGCGGCAATGAGCATGGCGGTGAACTCCGCCTCTTCCGCCGCGAGCTGAAACATGGCGACGAATTCTCGATCATGCTGGGCCGGATTGAATTAATGAACAGCCGTTTGAGCGGATCGGAAGAGGCGCTTGCGACACTGAGTTGCGAACGGCTACGCACACCAGCTCCGCGCATCCTGATCGGTGGTTATGGCATGGGCTTCACCCTTCGTGCGGCACAGGCAGTATTACCCGAAACAGCAGAAATTGAAGTTGCCGAACTCATCCCCGCAATATTGGAATGGGCACGCGGTCCGATGGCGCAATTGACCGATAACTGCCTCGATGATCCGCGGGTAAAAACCGTGGTCGGCGATGTCAGCGCAATTATCGCCGATGCGCGTGATCAATATGATGCGATATTGCTAGATGTCGACAATGGTCCCGATGGTCTGACGCAGGGGGATAATGACCGGCTATACAGCATGGCTGGACTATCAGCAGCCAAGGCCGCACTGCGCAAAGGCGGGATATTGGCAATCTGGTCAAGCGCGAGCGACGCAGCGTTCACCAGACGCCTGCAACAATGCGGCTTTGCCACAGAAGAAAACACCGTCTCCGCCCGCGCCAATGGCAAAGGTGCCAGACATATGATTTGGTTAGCGCAAAGATAGTATTTCGCCATCGTCCGCTAGGCGCGCAGAAGCGGACCGTAGTAGCTTATCTTGCATGATTTACACCTAAGGGCTATCGGGCCAACCCAACCTAATGAGGATTAAGCCATAGTATGGGACAGGGTATTACCAGGATCCTCAAACTGACAATTTGTGCTTCCGCTATCATAGGATTGATGTCACCAATGCCTGCGTTTGCGCAATTTGGCGGGTTGTTTGGCAGTAAATCCAAGGACGATAAAACAGAAACTTCAGCGCCGCCGGAAGCTTCTGCAGATAGCGCGGGATCTGAAGAGATTCAGCCCTCTACCGACACCCAAGAACCCGGGGTTTCTGACAAAGAAGGTGCTACTTCATTTGCTACCTTATGTAAAAATGGTCAGGGAAAATCGGATGGAACCGATGTTAAAAAGCGACGCGGAATATTCGGGATAGCTGACAAAATGAGTGTTTTAACGCGGAAAATTCCGTTGGTTGGTGACTTCATGGTGGATAGCGCGAACAGCCTCTCCCAATCCATTGCTTGCAGGCTCTATCCCGAGGAACAAAAACAAGCGACAGAGGCTACGCAGGAGGCAACACGTAGCGCAGAAATTGGCAAAAAAGTGGAATGGAAAAGCACGGTGCGGGAGAACGTATCGGGAAGTACAACCGTTTCGGCAAAAAGCCAACTTGCCAACGGGACTTCATGTTTAACGATGTTCGATATCGTGATTATTGAAGGAGAAGAAACAAAGGTGTCGAAGAGGATGTGCCGCCTTCCCGGTTCTCCTCTCTATACAATTATGACCGCTTGAACCCCAATCGCGCAGGATTGCATCTACCAGTCAAAAACGTGACACATTACTGAAAACATCCCGCATCCGATAAAGCCCGCTTTCGGGATATTGCGAACATAAAGCTAATGTCCGCTATGGGCGCAAAAGCGGACACTAGGAAATCATATGACTGGACTGAGCAATTGGCTCGCTAACTATGTTGTTCGTCGAAGAAAAAATGATCTTTATCGAACAACATAACCATAGCGTTTCCGAAGTTCACATGGTGTAACCTCATACTATTTAAGGTATTTTGGCTTCGGTCGACCGAAATTAAATTCCACCAGTTCGTTTCGAGAGAACGTATTTCCATTTAAACACAATTGCTGAGAATGAGATAACGATGATATTTCTCCCCATATGATTGCAATCTGCAGCGCGGTTTTCTTGGCGATGTTACCTCTTTTGTCTGAGAGCCCGGCACATGCTGCGCAGCCGCTATATGAGCAAAAGCTGTTCGCCCATGATGGGGCGTCGGAAGATTATTTCGGTTTCAGCGTCGCGACTTCGGGCGATATTGCAATAGTCGGATCTTATAGATCTGATGATGAAACCATGGGATTTGATGCTGGTTCAGCCTATGTTTTTGTACGGTCTGGAACCATCTGGCGGCAACAGGCGAAACTCATTGCTGCTGATGGTGAAGCCAATGACACATTTGGAGGCAATGTAGCGCTATCCGGAGAGACGGCTGTAGTCGGCGCAATTGGCCATGACGAGAACGGGAATGGTGCGGGTGCTGCTTATGTGTTCACTCGCACTGGGATCACCTGGAGTCAGCAGGCCAAACTCTTGACCACAGATGGCGCGGAGGGCGATGCGTTCGGTCAGAGTATAGCATTCTCAGGCGACACCATTGTGATAGGTGCTCCGCACGATGA